>JADKDD010000003.1 GCA_016718525.1 Rhodocyclaceae bacterium | reverse complement strand
CGGAGTTGGTCGAAGGTATCGATCTGGTGGTGCGCGACCACTGTATATATGGCGCACCACGGATGGCTTGCGCTTCAGGTCGACGGGATCTACCGCCGCATTGACGATGACTACCTTGATCCGCTGGCGTTCCGCAAGGATTCCGCCCTGGTGTGCCTTCCGGTCTTGCCGCGTATTGCGCCGGGCGGGTGACGCTGGCGAATGCGGTTGGGCACCGGTATCGCCGACGACAAGGCGATGTACATTCACGTGCCGGAAATGATCCGATTCTATTGCGGCGAGGAACCGATCCCGCCGAACGTCCCGACTTGGGAATTGAGTAAGCCGGACGATTATCGTTATGTGCTCGACCACCTGGCGGAAGTGGTAGCCGGCGAAGTGCATGGTTCGGGTGGCTATGGCATGTTGGTCGGGCCAACCTCAAGCAAGGAGGAGTTGGTGAGTCTTCCGCGAAAAGATCATTGCCGAACCAGCCCGTTATGTCGCACAGCCTACGCTTGCATTATCGAACCAGTCCGACTTAGGGAAACTGGTGTTGCGCGCGCCATAGACCTCCGGCCCCTATGTGGTCTGGAAAGGATGTCACCATGGTTCCCGGTGGCTGACACGGGTGGCGCTCAAAGAAGGTTCGCTGGTGGGTAGATTCGTCGCGTGGCGGCGCGCACTAAAGACACCTGGGTGTGAGCACTAAAAGCGAGACAGAACGAGCATGCTTTCCCTCCACCGCCGATCACCTCTATTGGATGGCCCGCAGCATCGAGCGTGCCGAGAATGCAGCGCGTATGTCGACGTGACCTACAACATGTCGCTGCTGCAGCGCACTGGCGTCGATCCCTTTAACGAATGGCGCGCGATGCTGTCGATCAGCGGCCTGCATGTTGATTTTGAAACCCGCTATCCCGAACCGAGCGCGGAAAATGCTGTATTTCGCGGCGCTCGACGCACAGAATCCTGGCAGCATCTATCAGAGCATTTTCAAGGCGCGCGAGAACGCGCGGGCGGTGCGGCGAACGATCACCTCGGAGATGTGGGAAACGCTCAATCAAACGTGGTTGAGATGCGCCGGATTCAGGAAGAAACGATCCCCGAGGACGGTATGTCGCGCTTCTTTGAGTGGGTCAAAGAGCGGGTCTCATCTGTCGCGTGGCATCACTCACGGCACATTGCTGCGCGATGATGCGTTCCGCTTCCTGCGCCTGGGAAGCTTCATCGAACGGGCCGACAATACGGCGCGGATTCTCGATGAAGTACCACATCCTCCTGCCCAGCCCATCGGAAGTCGGCGGCGCCGCTGACTACTACCAGTGGAGTGCATTGCTCCGCTCGGTATCTTCCTTTGAGTCCTACCGCAAGGTCAGGATCAGATCACGCCGCAACGCGTCGCCGAGTTGCTGATCTTGCGCGGCGATATGCCGCGTTCACTGATGGCTTGCATGAGCGAAGTTGACCGCCTGATTGTTGAGCTGAACGGTCCGCGTTCGGCAGAACTCTTGCGTCGTAGCGGAATGTTGCACAGCGAATTGCGCTACGGCACGATCAAAGATATTTTTGATTTCGGTTTGCATGAATATCTGTCAAGTTTCCTTGAGCGAATCTATGAGTTGGGTGATCTAGTCAATACCACGTATTTTTGGTCGGTTGATGAATGAGGTGTTTTGTCCCTGTTGCTGCGGTTGCCACAGCGCCCTGCTTGCGGTAGCGTGGTACCTGTCTTCCACACGAAAGCTAGAGCATGACTTATTGCGTTGCCATCATGATTGATGCCGGTATTGTTTTGCGTCGGACTCAAGAACCAATGCGGGTGTCGATAACGTCTCCACTTTCCGCAAAATGCGAACATTCGAGAACCCGGGTGAGCGCGCTTTGCTTTTTGTGAACTCCGGAAATCTGGCAGTGACGCAAGCAACCATCAATCAGCTTGATCAATCTGTACGGCGAAATATTGAACCCAACTTGATGAGTGTCAGATCCATGTAGGACGTTGCTGAATTGGTCGGCGCCGCGTTGCGTGAAGTACGTCATCGGGACGGACCATATTTGATGGAAAACAATGTCGACAGCAGCGCGAACTTTATTGTTGGTGGGCAGATCGCTGGCGAACAGCCACGGCTTTTTATGGTTTATGCCGAAGGCAATTTCATCGAGGCCACGCCGGAGACACCGTATTTTCAAATTGGCGAAACCAAATATGGCAAACCGATAATCGACCGCGTGGTGACTGGCAATACTTGCATGGACGACACGGTCAAGTGCATGCTTGTTTCGTTTGATTCGACCATGCGTTCAAAATCTTTCGGTCGGTTTCCCGATTGACCTGGCCTGCTACGACCGTGACACCATGCGCATTGGTCGAACCCACCGCTTTGATGAACAGGATCCCTACATGAAGCGATTGAGCCAAAGTTGGGGCGAAGGTGTGAGGCGCGCTTTTGGCCAACTACCGAATGTCGAATGGCACTAAGGTGTTTTTAGCAATTTTTTGATTGGTATCCAATGACGATTAGCGTTGCCCTGACTCATCGCACGAGGTACCGCTTCGATCGTCATGTCAAGCTCTGGCCGCACGAAATCCGGCTCCGTCCGGCAGCCCACAGCCGTACGCCGATACTGAGCTATTCGCTGAAGGTTACTCCTTCGGGCAAGGGCAATCACTTTCTGAATTGGCAGCAGGATCCGTTTGGCAACTGGGTCGCGCGCCTGGTATTCCCGGATAAGGCTGATTGGCTGGAAGTAAACCGTGGATCTGATCGCCGACATGACGGTCATCAATCCCCTTCGACTTCTTTATCGAAGAGTTCGCGCAGGACTATCATTTGTTTATCCCGAGGGCTTGAAGCGCGAACTGGCGATTTATCTTGAGGCCGAGCCGGCAACCCCTTTGCTTGCAGCTTGGCTGACTCGCGTACGAAATGAGTTTCTCAACGCAAAGCTCCGTACCATCGACATGCTGGTGGGTGTCAATCGCTTGGTGCAGCAAGACATCAATTACGTGGTGCGGATGGAAGCCGGCGTGCAAACACCGGAGCAGACGCTGGAGCTGAAACTTGGTTCCTGCCGTGATTCGGCCTGGCTGTTGGTACAAATTCTTCGTCACCTCGGACTTGCGGCGCGCTTCGCGTCAGGCTATCTGATTCAGCTTAAAGCCGATGTCGAAGCACTGGATGGACCGTCCGGCACCCTAAAGGACTTCACCGATTTACATGCCTGGACTGAAGTCTTTATTCCCGGTGCCGCTGGATCGGGCTTGATCCGACCTCGGGCTTGCTCGCCGGTGAGGGTCACATTCCATTGGCATGCACAGCACTGCCGTCATCGGCGGCGCCGGTGATCGGTGCAACGGAAGTCTGTGAGTCGGAGATGGAAGTGCTGATGCAGGTCACGCGGATCCATGAAGATCCCCGCGTCACCCCAGCCCTATACCGATGCACAATGGCAGGCGATCATTGACCTCGGTCATCGGGTGGATGACGATCTGGTCAGCGGTGATGTCCGGCTGACCACGGGCGGTGAGCCAACCTTTGTCTCGATAGACGACATGGAAGGCGCCGAGTGGAATATCACTGCGCTCTCGCCGAAAAAGCGCGCACTCGCCGGGAATTGCTTCCAGCGCTTGCAGAAGCGGTTTTCGCCCGGTGCTTTGCTGCATTTCGGTCAAGGTAAATGGTATCCCGGGGAACCGTTGCCGCGTTGGGCGCTGGGCTGTTATTGGCGGACTGACGGCAAGCCCTTGTGGAAGGATCTGGGGTTGCTGGCAACCGATGACGCTGCCGGCAAATCCACGACGGCCGACGCGCTGAAATTTATCAATCACCTTGCGCACGAGCTTGACCTTGATGAACGTTATGTCATTCCAGCGTTCGAGGATGTGACGCAGATCATTGATCAGGAGCAGCGCTGGCCGGAAAATTTCGACGTGCACGCAATGAAGCTCAAAGACAGCGATGAGCGTAAACGCCTTTGCCGGGTTGATTGAAAACGGGCTGGGTGATGCCGCGGGTTATGTCTTGCCGATAAAGCCGTTAGCGCGGATACCGGCCGGACGCCGTAATGTCAGCACCAACTCGCAGGATTCCGGCATTGCAAATTTCCGCTCCAGCATCTGGCCGCTGAGACGCAAACGTCTTTATCTGATCGGTGGCGACTCTCCGCTCGGCTTGCGACTGCCTTTGGCTTGGTGGCCGTGGGTTGCCCGCGAAGATGCGGAGGACGAGCACGCGCGCGATCCATTCGAATCCCGGAATGATTTGCCGGCCGGTAAAAGTTCCGGTACGCGAAAGACAAAAAAATCGGCGAAGCCGCTGAGCAAGGACTACGACCCGCGCGAAGTGGTCCACACCGCACTTTGTGTGGAAGTGCGCTCCGGGCTGCTGCATGTCTTTCTGCCACCGGTGGCATTGCTCGAAGACTTCGTCGACCTGATCGCCGCAATCGAAACCACTGCGTCAAAGTTGAAACTCAAGATTCGTCTCGAAGGCTATACGCCACCATCCGATCCGCGACTCAAGGACTTCAAAATCACGCCCGATCCGGGTGTGATTGAAGTCAACATTCACCCTGCCGCTTCCTGGCCGCAGCTGGTTGAGAACACCTGGACGCTATACGAGGAAGCGCGCTTGACGCGACTCGGCGCAGAAAAATTCATGCTCGATGGCCGTCACACCGGTACCGGCGGCGGCAATCACATCGTATTGGGTGCCGCCACCCCGGCGGATTCACCCTGCCTGCGGCGCCCTGACTTGCTGATGAGTCTGATCACCTATTGGCAAAATCATCCGGCGCTTTCGTATCTGTTTTCCGGGATGTTCATCGGCCCGACCAGTCAGGCACCACGTGTTGATGAGGCGCGGCACGAAGGACTATCCGAGCTTGAAATCGCGTTTCAGCAAATGGCCGAGCGGCTGAAACCCGGCGAAGAAACGCTGGCGCCGTGGCTGGTTGATCGCTTATTGCGCAACCTGCTGATTGATCTTTCCGGCAGTACGCATCGTGCCGAGTTTTGCATCGACAAGTTGTATTCCCCGGACAGCACGACCGGGCGCCTCGGCTTGCTCGAGTTCCGCGGCTTTGAAATGCCGCCACATGCGCAAATGAGTTTGCTGCAGATGCTGCTGATCCGGGCGTTGATCGCGCGTTTCTGGAAGCAGCCCTACCAGTCGAATTTGAAAAGGTGGGGCACCGAACTGCATGACCGCTATATGCTGCCGCACTATGTGGCGCAGGACATGCGCGATGTGGTGCTTGACCTGCAACGCGCCGGGTATGCCTTCGAATTCGATTGGTTCGCCGCCTTCTTTGAGTTCCGCTTTCCGCGCTACGGCAGCGTGGTCTACAACGGCATCGAGATCGAATTGCGTCAGGCCATAGAGCCGTGGCATGTGCTGGGTGAAGAAGTCGGAGCCGGAGGTACAGCGCGCTATGTCGATTCGTCTGTTGAGCGCATGCAGGTCAAGTTGCGGCACATGAACGACACGCGCCATGTGTTGACCTGCAACGGTCGCCCGCTGCCGCTCAGTCCCACCGGAGTACGTGGAGAGTACGTTGCCGGGCTGCGTTATCGGGCATGGCGGCCGCCGTCCGGTCTGCACCCGACGATCGAAGTGCATACGCCGTTGGTGTTTGATCTTGTGGATACCTGGAGCGGTCGGTCAGTCGGGGGTTGCACGTATCACGTCTCGCATCCAGGCGGGCTCAACTCCGAGCGCTTCCCGATCAATGCCAATGAAGCCGAATCGCGCCGTGTGTCGCGCTTCTGGAATCACGGACATACGCCCGGACAAATGCATGTGCGTCGTGAAGGACGCAATCCGGATTACCCGCTGACACTCGATCTGCGCCGCGCGCCGGAAGCTTGGATGGAAGGCGTTGCGGGCGTAGCGAGCGAAGCATCGCCCGCGGAGCAGGCGGCGCAATCGCAGCAGTAAGCTTTTTATCTGTTCAGGTGTTTGCGCTGCTTTAGCTTCCGGAACTGCTACGGGCGGGCGAGCACATCCAGATGAACCACCAGATTGGCTTCAAACATACCCCACGTGAGCGGGATCGCATACGCCGGGCCTGTCGCTGAAGCTTGCAGCGGCAGATTGGTGCGCTCAAACGCGCGAGGCGGTGCAATATCCAGTGATTCGCCAAAATGTTTGCGTGCACGTCCGGACATCTGGTTAGCGATCTCGCCGACCACATCAAGAAAATTTTCAGTGGAGTGCTGTGACTCCCCCATCGCCCGCAGCACTTCAATCAACAAACCGCGTGGCGCCGAAAATGAAATCGTGCCGCGAAATCCGCTCGAGGCATCAATGATGCCGTTGAAGTCATTCCAGATGATCGGCACCGGGCCGTCCAGCACGTAGGCGGTTCTGACCTCGGCGGGGCGCCGCGTCATCAACTTAAAAAAGGTTGAGATGGTTTCTGAAAAGACTTCGATGTCTTCGTTGGTCAGGGGTCGAAAATTCATGACAGTATTTCCACAAGTGATTCAACCAGGGATTCATCACTGAAAGGTTTTTGCAAAAACCCGTGCGCGCCCTTGGTGAGTGCACGGATGGCGGTAGCCTTGTCTGACAGCGCGGAGATCACCAGTATCCTCGCGTCAGGTAAAAACTGGCTGATCTGCTCGATGCAGGCTTCGCCGTCCATGTTCGGCATTGTTAAATCCATGGTGATGACGTCCGGACGGAAGGCCTTTGCCGCCACCAGTGCTTTTTCACCATCACTGGCGACGCCAACGATGGTGAGATTGGACAATCTTGGATCTATCATCAGCCGGCTGATGTGATTCCGGATCACTGATGAATCGTCAACGATCAACAGTTTCTGCTTCATGCGGTGGCGCTCCATTGCAAGGTGAATCGCGTGTTGCGGTTGGGTGTTGAGGCAACGCGCATCTTTGCCCCGGTTTCCCTGGCAAGTGCCAGCAGTACGTCCAACCCCACACCGCGTCCGGCGTGTTCCGTCACCTCATCGGATGTCGACACACCGGGCTCAAAAATCAGGCCGACCACCTGACGGTCCGACATGGCGGCAACTTCCTGGGCGGACTTCTGGTGATTGAGCACCAGTTTGCTCCGCAGTCGCGTCACGTCTATGCCCCGTCCGTCATCGAATACGACCAATTCCAGTTGCCCGTCGGACGATCGTTTCATTTCAATTCGCACCAGTCCCTCGGACGATTTCCCGCCGGCGATTCGCTCTTCCTCGGTCTCAATGCCGTGCACCACGGCATTGCGCACCAGTTGCGGCAGGCCTTCGTGCAGCAGCCGCTGCACCGATTCAGGAATTTCGTCCAGATGGGCGAGCGATACCTCAACCCGGATTCGCTTGGATAGATCGGCTGCTACGGCAAGTGCCAGACGCTGCACCCGCTGTACGGTTTGATGAACATCCTCGTCGGCAGTCAGTTGTGCTGCATCACTATTCCCGGCATAGCTTGCCAGACGATCCGTGATGCGCCTGATCTTTTCTATGGCGAGTTGCAAGCCGGCAACTCCGGTGGCAACCGGTATCAAGTCCTCGCCGGCGATTTGCTTCTGCCGCAGCGGTACCAGAACATCTTCAAAACTGTGCGCCGCCTGGCTGACCGGACCGAGCGCCATCGCGGCAGCCTCTCCCTTGATTGCATGTACCGTGCGGAAGACTTTGTCGATGACTTCCCGGTAGGGTGTCACTTTGGGGTCCAATACTCGCAACATTGCATTCGTATCATTGAGTTGTTTGGTTGCCCCAAACAAGAACTCGGCGACTACAGCGGGGTCGTTTTCCAGCACGCCGAGAAGCATGGCCATCTCGCTGTTCGCCCGCTGTTCTGCGCTTTCCAGCTCACGCTCAAGATAGACTTCCTGGCTGACGTCAACAATGCTGACCAGCAGTGAGGTCACCGTGCTGTCGCCATCGTTGGTGACTGGCGAGAATTCAAAGTTCAGGAACGTCGAAAACTTTCTCGTCGCCGCGTTCGAATGGCTGAAAATTTCAACACGATTGAGCGGATTGAGCGACTTGACCAGACTTGCCTTGACACGCTTGTTGAACAGGAGTTTGAGGTAGTCGCGGACCGCGACCAGCGTTTCAGCCGTCACCAACGGCTCAAGCTCGTTCAGCAGATTTGCACCCGGCGTCAGCGGACGGGGAAAGACCGTATCGAGTTGTGCCGAGCGCTGACTTCCAACGGTACCGGACCCGTCAATCAGAAACAGACCTTCACGTACCGTGCCGAGGATCTGTTCAGTCTCCCGCTTTGCAGCATCGGCAATCTGGTCACTGCGTTTCAAACTGCGAAATGCATACACGACGATGATCAGAAAATTGATTGAGGCGAGCAAAATCGCTGCGGCTTGCACCAGCTTCAGTTCGTTCGCACGCTTCGCAGCAACGCTTTCCAAATGTCCGGTCAAATCATCTGCAATTTGAAGCAACCGAACATTGGTCGCCCCGGAACGTTTCCGTGCGGCATCGACAATAAAGTCATCGGGCTTTTCACTCTTCACCAGATCCGAACTGAGCAACGCCAGTGGCTGCCAGGTCTTGTCAAACTTGGCAATCAGGTCAATTTCTGTTTGATCAGCGGCGGCGACCGCTCGTACTCTGGCCCGTTCGAGTGTTTCATTCAGGCCCAGAAGACTCTCGGAAATTTCTGCCTGACTGGTTTGTATCGGCTCGCCGGCGGCGGTTTCCTGTGCCAGCGAGAGGATGGATTTGGCATTTTGCTGAGTCAAGCCACGCAGTTTGCCGCTGTCATTGATTTTTGAGCCATCTTCCGACAGTTTGGAGGACAGAAAAAAGTTGAGGCCGAAAATGCCGACACTCAAGATGAAGAAAATGGCAATTGCAAAAATGAGAAATCGATACTTGCCGTAAAACGTCGTCGGTTTGCGCTGCATCAGAGGTCATCACAAAAATCAGTTGAGACCACCAACTATGTGAGAGCAAGATTACGGCAATGTGACAACGGACCCCGAACAACCCAACAGACAATCGCCATCAATACCAAGCCAGATAAAGCGCGTCATCGGCCGCGCTCATACCAAGGCTTGGTGGAATTGACGATCCTGACCACCAGCAGCATCACCGGAACCTCAATCAGCACCCCAACCACCGTGGCCAAAGCCGCGCCCGATTCAAAACCGAACAATGAGATTGCAGCAGCAACGGCGAGTTCAAAAAAATTGCTGGCGCCGATCAGCGCTGAAGGGCAGGCGACGCTGTGCTTTTCGCCGACCAATCGATTCAACCAGTAGGCCAGCGCCGAGTTGAAAAACACCTGAATCAGAATCGGCACGGCAAGCAGCGCAATGATCAACGGTTTGTCGATGATCGCCTTTCCCTGAAAGGCAAATAACAGCACCAGCGTCGACAACAGCGCGGCAACTGACCAAGGCCCGATCCGGTTCATTGTTGCATCGAAATGCGCCTGTCCTTTGGTCAGGAGCGATTTGCGCCAGCACTGCGCAAGGATCACCGGAATCACGATGTAGAGCAACACTGAGGTAAATAGCGTATCCCAAGGCACGGTGATCGCCGACATGCCGAGCAGGAATGCAACCAGGGGAGCGAACGCGACGATCATGATGCTGTCGTTAAGCGCAACTTGAGACAGCGTAAATAGTGGATCACCCTTGGTCAGCCTGCTCCAGACAAAAACCATCGCCGTGCAGGGGGCTGCGGCAAGCAAGATCAAACCGGCGATATAGCTATCAAGCTGGTCGGCCGGCAGGTAAGGAGCGAACAGATGGCGGACAAAAACCCAGCCAAAAAAAGCCA
The DNA here is from genome assembly GCA_016718525.1 of Rhodocyclaceae bacterium. GTDB lineage: Bacteria > Pseudomonadota > Gammaproteobacteria > Burkholderiales > Rhodocyclaceae > JADKHX01. Next base: position 35,689 of record JADKDD010000003.1, on the reverse strand, counting down.
TGGAAAACGGTTTGACCATCCAGTTGATGAACAGGGTTACGACTATGCCTTTGAAGTGCTTGCGAACTTCGTGCAGCGCGCCAAAATCGACCTTGACCAGCATCGGAATGATCATGATCCAAATCAATAGCCCGACGGGCAAATTGACCTTGGCAATTTCCATTCGTCCGACGACCTGAAAGACACCGGGAAGCATTTGTCCCAGGCCGATGCCAAGCACGATGCACAGAAATACCCATACCGTGAGGTAGCGCTCAAAGGCGCTCATCGGGACATCATTGACTGGTTTATCTGGTGGCAAAGACATTTCAAGCTCCCGTGTGAATTCGTCGTGCTGCGTTGGTAACTTCCTCGGTCGTCATGGTTTCCAGCGGCAGCGCAAGAAACGCTTCAATGCGTTGTTTCAATGCCTGATAAGCATCTTCAAAGGCCGCGCGGCGTGCCGCCATAGGTTCGACATGCGCCGGGTCAGGAATTCCCCAATGCGAAGTCGCCGGGTGGCCTGGCCACACCGGGCAAACTTCTGCAGCGGCATTGCCGCAGACAGTGAAAATGAAATCCAGTTCCGGTGCCGGTGGCGATGCATCAGCATTAAATTCGCTCCACGATTTACTGCGTGCGCCATCACATGGCACACCGTGTCTGGTCAGCGTTTCCAGTGCGACCGGGTTCACCTGCCCACCGGGTTGACTGCCTGCCGAATAGGCATTGATGCGGCCCCGGCCAAGATGCTTGAACAACATCTCGCCCAGAATGCTGCGCGCCGAGTTTCCGGTGCACAGTACAAGCACATTAAAAGTCTTATTCAATTGAACGGATGTCCTATAGATGCCTTCGTGAGAAGACGAGCAGGTTTACTGAAAACCGGGATGCGCTTTACTCATGAAGCGCAACGCTCGGGACGGTCACGCATGGCCGCCAGACGTTTCAGATCGGCTTTCAGTTCCGGTACGGCCCCGCTGGTCAGTGTGGTGAGCAAGTCTGTTGTCCATGCAGGCAGTTTTTCCGCCAGCCGGTAATGCATCCAGGTACCTTCGCGCCTTGCGACGACAAGGCCGGCATCTTTCATCAAGGCAAGATGACGGGAAATTTTCGGTTGAATGTCATCCAGTGCTGCCATCAGCTCGCACACGCAAAGCTCGCCGCGATGAAAGAGCAGGGCGAGCATGCGGCGCCGGGTGGTGTCGGCAAGCAGGTCAAATATCGATTTTGCGTCCATGAAACCAAATATACACGACCGTGTATATAGGTTGAGCGCGGCAAGCGCATGATCAGAAGTCGAATGCTCGTCGTTTGACCCTTAGCCGCGAGGTGAGGCGGGCATCGTTGTCCGGCCGCGCGGCGGGGCGCGACGGTTCTGTCTGCGGCATACTATGTCAATGAACCAGACTGCACTCCCCACCGAAACCCTGTTCGCTCGCGCCACTCGCGATTTTTTTACGCACAGCGGACATGTCCCGTTGGTGTTAGTGATCCTCGAAGCGCTTCTGGCAAAACCGAATTATTTCCTCAGCATCGATCCTTACCTGCTGCTGGTAGCCGGCGTTTCGCAGGCCTTTTTGATGGCATGGCTGGGCGGGCGCAGCCGGATACGGGTGATTCTGGGCAATCTTTCCGGACCACTGTTTTATTCAATGCTGGAGGCAGGGATTGAAGGTGTCGGATTTTTCGAGCAATCGCACCATCAGGCGTATTGGGGATTTGCACTGGCCTTTGGTTTGCTTCAGGCGATGCAGACACAGAAAGGTGCGTTGTCAGGGATTTTTGTAATGGCGGAGAATGTCCTGCGTTCTGCCGTTCCGGTCGTCATGTATGCGTTGTTTGAGGCACGTTCAAGCGGGACTCCGCTGTCCGTCAGTGTTTTTTTCGAGGACTCGGCCCACGGCTTTTTGGCCATTGTGCTGCTCTTGTTGGGCGTACTGCTCGGATTTGCCGACATCAATTTGCGCCGCTCGATGGCCACCGTCAGGGCGCTGACCGCGCGGCTCCGGCAGTATTCGGAGTGGTCGCTCGGGCGCGGCATTCTCGACCGTGCAATTGCCGACGAAAGCACATTGGCGATGCAGCGCGTTAACCGCGCAGTCTTGTTTATGGACATCCGCGGGTTTACTGCGTGGAGCGAACAGCAAGCACCCGAGGCGGTGGTCGGCTTGCTCAACCAATACTACCGCGTCGCCGAGGAAACGCTGGGCGAAGGTCGCACCATCAAAATCAAATACACCGCCGATGAAGTGATGGCGGTTTTCGCCGAGACTGCGATGGCAGCGACCGACGGGTCGCGCATGCTCGCCGCCGCCCAGCGCATGCTGGCCGAATCGAACCTGGCGGCGGGTGCCGGATTGCACCACGGACCGGTGGTTGAAGGCGTGCTCGGCGGTGTCGGCGTGAAAGCCTACGATTTCATTGGCGACACCGTAAACACTGCGAAACGCCTTTGTGATGCCGCGAAGGCAGGAGAGTTACTGATTTCGCGGGAGGCGTGCAGGGCCGCCGGACTTCCGGGTGTCATGCAACGCGAGATCATCGCCAAAGGCAAACGCGAGCCATTGCAGGCGATGGTGGTTGCTGTTTAAACGCGTCGGCGAATGCAAGGCAAACCCCGGCAATTTGACACGCTGCCCCACCCCCAAACGTTGCCCGGTAGCAACGATTCGTTAACGATGAAGCGCTAAGTCAATGACTGCCGTGAAACCAGCAATCACCTTTGCCGCCGCCATGAAATTCTGGCTCAAGCTTGGTTTCATTTCCTTTGGCGGACCGGCCGGTCAGATCGCCATCATGCATCGCGAACTGGTGGAAACCAGACACTGGATTTCGGAGCGGCGGTTTTTGCATGCCTTGAATTACTGCATGGTTTTGCCGGGTCCCGAGGCGCAGCAACTGACCACGTATTTAGGCTGGCTAATGCACGGTGTATGGGGCGGTATCCTCGCCGGCGCGCTCTTCGTGCTGCCCTCGCTGGTGTTGCTGATTGGATTGTCCTATGCCTACCTGACCTTCGGTGATGTGCCGTTGATCGCCGGAATCTTTTCCGGCATCAAGCCGGCAGTGGTGGCCGTCGTGCTCTTTGCCGCCTGGCGAATCGGCACGAGGACCTTGCGTCATCCGGCGCTGATCGCCGTGGCCGCCACCGCCTTTCTGGCGCTGTTTGTATTCAACGTCTATTTTCCGTTGATCATTATCAGCGCAGCCTTGATCGGCATGCTGCTGGGGCGCTGGATGCCGGCGGCGTTTCACGCGCAAACGGGGCACGGCGCAAAGCATCATGGTGGCATCGCCGCCATCATTGACGATACGACACCGACACCAGCGCACGCCACCTTGCGTTGGTCGCGAGTGATCCTCACCGGCGGTGTTGGTATCGGCTTGTGGTGTGTTGCCATGGCTGCGCTGATCTCCATTACTGGTGTCGGCAGTGCGTTGGCTGATATGGGATGGTTCTTCACCAAGGCGGCGCTGCTCACCTTTGGTGGCGCTTACGCGGTTTTGCCATATGTGTATCAGGGTGCGGTCGAGCAGTTCCAATGGCTGACGGCATCACAGATGATTGACGGACTGGCGCTCGGCGAGTCAACGCCGGGACCGCTGATCATGATTGTCGCCTTCGTCGGCTACGTCGGCGGCGTGACCAAAGCCGTGGTGGCTGGATCTGCATTTATGTCGGGCACCATTGCGGCTTGCGTGGTGACCTTTTTTACCTTTCTTCCCTCGTTCATTTTCATTCTGGCCGGCGGGCCGGTGGTGGAATCGACGCGTGACGACTTCAAGTTCACCGCACCACTGACCGCAATCACGGCAGCAGTCGTTGGTGTGATCGCCAATCTCGCGCTGTTTTTTGCCTGGCACGTGTTTTGGCCAAACGGGGACTCTGCGTCATTGTTTGCCGGAGGTGTTCATTGGATTAGCGTGATCATTGCAACCGGCGCAACTGTCGCGCTGATCCGTTGTCAGATCAACGTCATTTGGGTGCTTGTGGTGTGCGGCGCAATTGGCGCGATGTTAGCCATTGCCTGACCACCACTCAGAAGCATGCCCGATCCGGTGGATGATATGTTCGACACATCATCCACCGAGTTTCCATTGGCATCAGCTTTCGCAGCAGCGATCAATCAATCGTCAGGCGCTTGGGAGTTCCGCCACCTTTCTTGGCCAGTGTCAGGGTCAGCACACCGTTGTCGTATTTCGCCCGAGAGCTGCCCTGATCAAAATCCTGGGGCAGTTGGAAGCTGCGCGACACCGCACCGTAATAACGTTCGGTGCGTAAAGTTTTTTCATTTTTGACTTGACTGTCTTGCTGTTTGACTTCCGCGCTCACGGTGACGATGTTGCCGTCAAGTGAAATATGGATGTCGTCCTTGCTGACGCCCGGAACCTCGGCCTGCACCGTATAGGCGCTATCATTTTCCTTGACGTCAATCTTGATACTTGATGGTGCCGGCAAAGGGTCGCCGTGCAACGGTGCAACGAAGTAGCCAGGCGCAACGTCTCGCAAGAAATCATCAAAAAGGCTGCCGCGGCGTATCAATGAGTTCATGGTAATGCTCCTTTGTGTTTGATTGCGGCGGCACCACCACGGCGTCGCCATGGCGCGATATGCAGGGCGCACGACAATCTTTCAAGCCCGAAATAAAGTCGATTTGATCTATGTCAACAGATGTCGATACAGTCTGGTTTTCGTCGCGGATTTCGACTTGCGCTGTGAGGATTTGGCGCAAGATTAAGCGGTAGCGCAATGTCGTTATTTCAGGTCCAATAGATCGCTTCATGGTTCGGAGGAGTAGACGTGGTATCGAAAACACTGCCGCCCAAAATTTCGCGCAAACAAAGCGCAAGCAAACCCAGGTTGCCTGACAAGATGGCGGGCGACAACATCGCCAAAGCGAAGCCGCTCCGACGACCGGTTTCCGGCGACGTTGCGCCATCGGGCACGGCCTCGGGAATTCAACGCTTCGTCGTCGAGGATCGTTCTGCAGCTGCGCGTGATTCGAAAAGTGAAGCTATTCGCGACATCATCGCGCATGCTAAGCCTGGCGAGGGTGCGTCGTTGGCGCAGGCTCTGCAAGCCGTTGTCGCCGGCGCTTCGCCGGACGACGTTGAGGCGCTCAAAGATGCGCTGTTGCAACGAGAAGTTGAGGCAAGCCAGCATCCCGATGAGGAGCTTGCCGCAGGTTGGCGCAACGGCGGCTATCCTTATCGACATCTCATGACGCGGAAGAACTACGAGAGGCAGAAATATCACTTGCAGGTTGAGTTGCTCAAGCTGCAGGCCTGGGTGAAGGAAACCGGGCAAAAAGTAGTGATCCTGTTTGAGGGTCGCGATGCGGCGGGCAAGGGTGGTACGATCAAACGCTTCATGGAACATCTCAACCCGCGCGGCGCGCACGTGGTGGCGCTGGAAAAACCCTCCGACACTGAGCGCGGACAATGGTACTTCCAGCGCTACGTGCAGCATCTGCCGACTGCTGGCGAAATCGCCCTGTTTGATCGCTCGTGGTATAACCGCGCCGGGGTCGAACGGGTGATGGGATTTTGCAATGACAGTCAGTATGAGGAATTCATGCGCCAGACGCCGGAGTTTGAACGAACACTGGTCAGAAGCGGGGTACACCTGATCAAGTTCTGGTTTTCGGTATCGAGAGAAGAACAGCGCAGACGGTTCAAGGAGCGCGAGACTCATCCACTCAAACAGTGGAAATTGTCACCGATTGACTTGGCCTCACTCGACAAATGGGATGACTACACCAAGGCCAAAGAGGCCATGTTTTTTCATACCGACACGGCAGATGCGCCATGGACCGTCATCAAGTCCGATTGCAAGAAGCGCGCGCGGTTGAATGCGCTGCGTTACATCCTGCACAAACTGCCCTACACCAACAAAGACCTGAAGCAAATCGGTGCACTTGACTCGCTGTTGGTTGGCAGGGCGCACATCGTGTATGAGCGTGGAGAACAATCCGGCGCGGTCTTGTAAAGCGATCACGAGTTTCCCGGGCCGACAAACGCATCGCGTATTTCTGCCCGGCATGCAGCGGAATTGATCACGAGCCAGCCTGCACCGGCGCATGGTTGCTTGCGAGATCAGTATTGCAAGCAACGTCGATTGAAGACCTCTTGGTCACGGCAGGAAAGCTCGAAGGTTGCCTGACATGCCAGTTGGTGCTGGCGTGTTCTGCATGGCGGGATGTCCGCTTGGCGGAGCGCCAACGCCGTCATTCGCCGGCGGGCGATGTGCAATGCGACTTGCGCGGCGCTCGCCTTAAAATGCGCTGAACAACCTCACACAGGGTCGCCATGTTCCAATCGCTGCGCAAACCTGAAGTACTGATCGTCACGCTGGCCGCAGCAGGCATCCTGGCCATCACCATGGGTGCACGCCAGTCGCTTGGCTTGTTCGTCGGTCCGCTCAATACATCAACCGGGCTGGGCATCACCACCATCAGTCTTGCGCTGGCTGTCGGGCAGTTCAGCTGGGGCGCCATCCAGCCGCTGGCGGGAGCGGCGGCGGATCGCTACGGCCCGCGCGTGGTATTGATCGGCGGACTCTGGTTGCTGATTCTCGGTTGCGCGCTCACGCCGTTCATGAGCAGCGGCATCGGTCTGATATTTTCGTTGGGTTTGCTGACGGCGATTGGTGCCGGGGCGGGGAGCTTTTCCGTGCTGATCGGTGCCGCGTCGCAGCGTCTGCCGTTGGAGTCACGAGGAACCGCTTCCGGGGTGATCAATGCCGGCGGCTCATTCGGCCAGTTTGTGTTCGCGCCGGTGCTGCAAAAACTGATTCAGCTGACCGGCTGGATGGGAGCCATGTGGTCCATGGCCGCGATGACCCTGCTGGCGCTGCCGCTGGTCGCGAAACTGACCTCTGTCCGGCCGATACCGGTGGAGCATAGCGACAAGGACCACGGTGCCTGGCAAGCCACTCGTCACGCCATGCGCGACTCGAGCTATTTGCTGCTGCATGCCGGTTTTTTCACCTGCGGTTTTCATATTGCCTTCCTGGTGACACATCTGCCCGGCGAGATTGACCTCTGCGGTCTGCCTCCATCGGTTGCCAGCTGGTCGCTGGCCATCATCGGTCTGGCCAATATTTTCGGCAGTCTTTACGCCGGGAGTTGTGTCGCGCGTTACCGCAGCAAATACGTGCTGGCGGTCATGTACGCATCGCGGGCGGTCCTGATTGCCGGCTACCTGCTGGCACCAAAGACCGACTGGACGTTCTATATTTTCGCTGCCGGTCTGGGCTTTACCTGGCTGGCGACGGTGCCGCCGACTGCCGCCATTGTGGGCAAATTGTTCGGTGTCCGCTACCTCGGCACCTTGTTCGGGCTGACTTTGTTCAGCCATCAGGTCGGCGGTTTCCTCGGTGCCTATCTTGGCGGGCTGGCCATCGCGACATTCGGCGATTTCACCTGGATGTGGTACGCCGACATTGCGCTTGCCGTGCTGGCAGCCATTGCCAATCTGCCGATACGTGAGGGACGGGTAATGAATAGTTCGGTAGTGACTTGATTTGTTCGGCAAGTAGCCCTGATATATACGCTCCCTGCAATGCTCAATGTCAGATGCGAGGGTTTAATTTAACTGGCGCGACAGTGAATGTTTTGATTATTCGGTTGGCTGAGGCGGTTCGGGGAACTTTATCCATGGACCGGTGGCACCATCAAACCCCAGGTCCTTTAGCGTATCGAACTCCGCCTTGGTACGCACGCCTTCGGCGATGATCATCAGACCGATATTGCGTCCGATCGAACAGACACCCTTCAGGAAGGACTGGTTGTCGGCGTTGCTGTCAATACCGCGGATTGCGCTGGAGTCGACCTTGATGTAGTCCAGCCCGATGTCATGGATGTGTCCGATCTGATTGAGTTGTCGCCCGAAATGTTCAAGACCAACTTTGCAATGCGTTGCTTCGAGTTCCTGACATAGTCGGCGAAGCTCGTCAGGGTGCTTCAGCGCACCGGCTTCCGGCACTTCCAGCCAGAGCCGTTTGGCTTCGGCGGGATGTTGCCTTAGTTGCGCAATCAAGGACTGCCTGAATTGTGGAACTGAAATTGAAGCCGCCGACAGGTTGACTGCCAGTCCGACTAGTTGCTGGTCCTTTTTCAGTGCGTTGAGCCCGAGTGCAATGGCAACCCGGTCGAGATCTTGAGTCAGATTCAAGCGCTCGGCGATGGCGATGAAATGTCCGGCTTGTACCCATTCGCCAAATTCTTTGAATTTCAGGCGCAAGGGTGAATCGCAGTGCAGGACCTGACCGGTGAAATTCGCTACAGGGAATAATTCCAATTTTGTCCATTTTTCAGCCAATGCGAGGCGCATCTGCTCGGCCCATTCCTGAACGTTTGCCGGCAGCGGGAGGTTTGCACCCAATGTGGCTTCGCGCAGATTGTCACCCCCGGCGGTTTCAGCCAGCACCATTGCCGAGGCCAGTTGCATCATCACTTCAGGAGCGTCCAGGCCGACCGGCAAACGGGCAAATGCGATATACGCCGCTGCTTGATCGGTAAAAAAGGCCCTTGTCACCTGGGCAATCGTTTCATGGAGTGAGATCGCCACTGCGCTGGCATCTGTCTCGAGGGGTAGCAGCATTGCAAAATCAGCACCGTTGAGGCGCGCTGCCATCCCTTGATCGTGCTTCGCCAGTTCCTCCGTCAGTGCCCTGCCAAAGCGACACAGCAGGTCGTCGGTGACATAGCGCCCCAGGCTGCGATTGATCGCCAGCAGATCGGGCACGCGCACCAGCATCACAATGCCAGCGGTTCGTCCTTGTTCTTCGAGTGCGATCCCAAGTTCGCTCATGAAAAAATCACGATTGGCCAATCCGGTCAGTGCATCACAGCGTGCCACATGACGCAGGTCTTCCAGTCGTGCTGCCTCTTCCTCAAATATTGCCTGCAGGCGCGAAACGGCGAAGTTCATGGCGATCGCCAGTTGGCGCAATTCAGGCACTCCGGGCAATGGAATCGTTACAAAACGGCGATCGGCAATCGCACTGGCTTGCTCGACCACTGCCTGCAATGGCCGCCGCAGGCGCCGCATCACCAGGCTGACCAGGAAACCGGCAAAAAAGCAGGCCGCAAACATGGTGCCAAAAACTTTTTTGGTATTGCTCCACAGCAGTTCATAGACACCTTCGGTGGTGCCGACCACTGTCACTACGCCCAGCTGTATCCAGCCGCTGTTGATTTGGGCGACGCCTGACGCAGGTTGAATGTCGACCATTCGCACGAACCATTGCGGCACGTCTCGTTCGCGCGGCGCGGTAAATTTTTCCACCATCGTTTTTCCGTTCGGGTCGCGAACGACGATTGATTCGTATTGTCCGCCGTCAAACAATGCACTGACAGCCAGTTCGATGGTGGTGGCATCCGGATTTTGCTGACTCGTAAACAACGCCAGCGAATTGGCCAGGTGGCGATTTTCGGTGTTCAGGTGTTGCTCAATAAATGTTCGCGCCACATGTACCGACAACAGCGAGGTACCTATCCACGCGAACACCATGCTAGCGATGAGGGAAAGCCACAGTTGGCGGTACATTGACATATCGAGTCCTATCCTAAATGTTTATGTCGAACAGTGCATCATTGCGCTCACCGCCGTGGCGGCACAACCGGTGGTCGCTCGCGGGAACATCGCCACTATTCGACACCCTCGTTTCGTGCGCGTTGCAACAAATCGTGCCACCGCGATAATTGCGTCGTACCGCGAACCCCCGAAGACTTGCCTGTGACGGTGAACAGTGCCTCGCTATTGAAGCTGAACACCGGATGCAGGTCCGGGCGACGTGACGCCGGCTTGATCTCGGCGAAAAGATTATCGAGGATCAATGGTTCCGCTTCGGGTGTCGGGTAATACGCCAAGACCATGTGGGCTTGGTTGTAGGTGCCACTTGGTCCTATGCGCGTCGCCTTGACATAAACCAGACGCATCTTGCTTCCCGGAATGCCGGCCCCGATACCCGAGAAAAACTTGATGATGGCAAAGTCTTCGCAGTCACCGCGCCCGCGGCCAATGGTTTCCATCGGCGTTGCCCAATAATCACTAAGGTCCCATATGTCTTCATCGGTTCCGTATTGAATGCGCCGATTGATGAAATCGTTAATCCGCTTCAACTTATCAATTTCGGTTACGGATGACGTGCCAGCGCTTGCGGTTTGCCAATCGCGAAAAAGCGATATTCGTTCTGAACCGAAGCGTGCCACCAACTGCTGTTCCATCCGAAGAAAGTCGATACCCCATGCCACCGACACCAATACGGCAAGCAATGCCGGATGGTAGCGGCTGAGTAGCATCTGCTCAATCTAGTCGGATTGTGGGTAACGGTCAAACCAGCAGAACGTCAGACGAGACGATGCCGTAAACCGGGCGCGTGCCCCGGTTGTTTGTTACTGCTGTCTATTCGGCCACGATCTGATTGCTGATCGTCCCCAGGCGGTTGGCCTTCATTTGCACAATGTCGCCCGGCTTGAGATAGCGTCGGGAGAAATGTTCATTGCGCAGGAATGGTTCAACGACGGTTTGCGGCTGGAACCAGCGCAACATGAAAAATGTTTCTGACACACCGAGAAAAATATCTCGCGCTGTTGGTTGTCGGTAGATGACCCCGCCCGGCGTTCCGGAAAGAATCATGGTTCTTGCAGGAATCCGGCGATCCTTTATCGGCAGAGAGACGACCTCGTTGTTCCATTTCCAGCGCAGTGATTCGCGCGCGAGTGCCTCAAAAAGTATCCGCTGAACATCCCAGATCAAGTTTGCGGGCTTAGCTTCCTGACGTTTTTCGCCGTTGCACCACAGTTCAAGTTTCAAGCTCTTGTAAAAGCGCTGAAAGTCTTTCGGAATAACGAACAGGTTGCCCACCGGCATGAATCCTCGCTCGCTCTTCCCTTGCGTAAACCCTTCGCCCGAGCTGACATCGCGCAAATTGACATGGCGCATGAGTGCAGCCCGGTCGGTATAGTCACTACTCAATACCAATCCCACATACTTCGGTAGAGCATCACGCGAAAGATCGTTGAGTAAGACAAAACCGAGTTCTATTTCATAGTCGAGCAAATAGTCGCGTGCGGGCACCTTGGCACGATGGTCCGTCGCGGCGGTGCGTTTGGGGAATACGAAAGATTGGGTGATCGCGGTTTCATCCGAATGTGCCGGATAGTTGATCCCGACGGCAATCTGATTATCGGTTCCTGGAAACGGCAATATCAGATCGTCGGCTGCAACCTTGACCGGTGGGCCTTCAAGCGCCTCCAGGGCGGCATAACCCATCAGGTTGAATAACGCTATTGGATCAGCGGCACCATCGGGAAGTTGACTTTGGATATCGATCCCGCTGACCTGGCCCTTGACAAAGTCGGTGACCAAGATCAGGCGTGGCTGACCGTTTTGTTTGAATCGCGCAAAAGTCAGGGCTTCACCACGCGGTGCAATATCGACCCGCGCCAACAGATCCGGTGTCGCCTGGTTTTTTCTTGCTCGCTCGTGGACCGGTGACGGCAACGATCGGTCTACCGTTACCCACGCAGTGAACCATGCTGATACCAGCAAGAGGACAAGTAGAGTGAATTTTTTAATCATGGTGTGCTGGTCAAATTCTAGTTCGGATAGGGACACAGCAACCTTGAAATCCGGCAATTCTTTAGTCCGTTCTGGACCGTGGCTTACAAGTGAAAGCTTGCCCTTGGGTAATCCCAAGGGTGAACCGGTTCGCGCTTCCCGGCATGGAATCCGGGCAGACGCTTGTGTTAAGCCTCAGCAGCGGTCGTGTCGAAACCGACATAGCGGACAAAGGACTGGTTATCTTCTCGAACAGACTTCACGCTATTGGCGACAAAACTGTTGTCCGGGTATCCCATGGCAATACAGATCATGATGTTTTGGTCGTCGGGGATGCCCGCATGTTCGCGCACCACACTCGACTGCATGATCCCTTGACCATTGATCACACAGCCCAAACCACGTTCCCATGCGGCGAGCACGATGGCATGAGAAATGGCGCCCAGATCAAATTGGCTGATTGCTGCAGGCTCAAGATACTTGTCGTATGTCAGTACGAGCGATACCGGGGCATCGAACTGGCGAAAACCGCGCATGACCCAGTCGGTGCGGCGCACTTTGTCGTCACGGGCGATTCCCATGGCTTCAAACAATTGAATCGCAATATCGATCTGGCGCTTTCGGTGGATGCCCTCATACTCTTCCTTCATCGGAAAATCGCGTTTGGGCGGTATGCCGCCCATCATGTTTTCCGTGTTGCCTTTCCGTATACGGTCGAGCGGCTCCCCGGTGATCACGTGGACGTACCACGGTTGAGTGTTCATTGATGAGGGCGCCCATTTGGCGACTTCGATGATTTCTTCGATGACTTCGCGCGACACAGGTCTTTGCTGATATCCGCGAATGCTCTTGCGGGTTTTGATGAGTTCCGTGAATTCCACAAATAATCTCCGATACGTTGGTAGGTTCCAGTATTCCGTTTGAATCCGCTTTCCGCTATGCAGATTGCAGAAGGCGCATTATCAATGGAACAAGTTTTTCACCGAACTGCGCTACCGTGTGCCGGCATCTGTCAGGTACGCCAGCACACCCCGGGCTGCAACGCGGCCGCTGGCGAAACAGGCGGTCAACAAATATCCGCCGGTCGGCGCTTCCCAATCCAGCATCTCGCCAGCGCAGAAAACGCCCGGTAGTTGCCTGAACATGAGATGATCCTCAACCGCGTCAAAGCGCACGCCGCCTGCGCTGCTGATGGCTTCATCGATTGGCCGGGTGGTGGTTAGACGTAGCGGAAAATCCTTGATGCGCTTGGCTAGCTGAGCCGGATCCACCAGGGTGGCTGGATCGCAATTTTCGCGCAGCAATGCGGCCTTGACGCCCTTTATGCCGGCATAACGGCGCAGGTGATTCGCCAGCGTGTCGCGTCCGCGCGGGCGGGAAAGCGCGGCTGTCAAACCTGCTAGCGTGTGAGCAGGTGCCAGATCGAGCCTGAGCATGGCTTCTCCCGTTGCGACGACAAGCTCACGCAGTGGTGCTGAAAGGGCATAAATCAAACTCCCTTCGACGCCGTGGCGGCTAACAATAAATTCACCAGGGCGTTCGATGGTGCTGCCATCGGCAAGCGTGACCGAGGCGACCACAGACTTGACCGGTTGGCCTGCAAACACTTCGCGAATGTGGCTACTCCAGGCAACCTCGAAGCCGCAATTGGCGGGTTGCAGGGGTCTCACCGCGATACCACGGTCGGTCAGCAACGGTACCCATGCACCGTCAGAGCCCAAGCGTGGCCAACTGCCGCCACCAAGCGACAGGATTGTTGCGTCGGGCCGAAAGGTGCGTATGCCATGAGGTGTGTCGAATACCAATTCGCCAACTTGATTCCATCCCTGCCAACGATGCCGCAGACAAAATTGGACGCCGCTCGCTACCAACCGTTTGAGCCATGCCCGTAGCAATGGCGATGTTTTCATGCCAACTGGAAACACTCGCCCCGAGCTGCCAATGAAGGTCTCAATACCCAGTTCGGCGGCCCAGTCGCGCAGTTCTCGAGCACCAAACTCTGTGAGCCAGCGCTTGGTATGCTCCTCGGGCATCCGATACCGTTCTGCGAAGCGGCTGGCTGGCTCGCTATGGGTCAGGTTCAATCCGCCACGTCCGGCCAGCAAGAACTTGCGCCCGAGCGACGGCATGGTATCGAATAGATGGACGTCGCAACCCGCCTGACTCAATATCTCGGCCGCCATCAGCCCGGCAGGCCCACCGCCGATAACTGCGACAGTACGGGACACTGTGTTTGGCGAGGATCCAGGGGAGGGCATTAGTGTGCTTCCAAGTGGTCAGTGCTCGTCAGTTGGTGCCCGCAACACGGCGTCATGCGCACCGGTCAGTGAGGCAAATTTCAAATTTTGTGTTGCGTATTTTCGCCTGTGTGCTTCCATTCGGGAGCAATCCCGCCGAAGCATTTGAAGAACAGCGGGAAACGCCTTTGACGGATGGGATTTCCCCGCTATAATCCGCGCCCTTCTGGCCAGGTAGCTCAGTCGGTAGAGCAACGGACTGAAAATCCGTGTGTCGGCAGTTCGATTCCGCCCCTGGCCACCAGTTTGTTTGTTGATGTTTGTTTGATTTATCACCCACTGTCGTACTTGTTTGGACAAAAAATATGCCCGGTATTCGTGTCAAAGAAAATGAGCCGTTCGAGGTAGCCGTTCGTCGTTTCAAGCGTGCAATTGAAAAAACCGGTCTGTTGACCGAGTTGCGCGCCCGTGAGTTCTACGAGAAGCCCACCACAGAACGCAAGCGCAAAGCCGCTGCTGCAGTGAAGCGCCATCACAAGCGCATCCGCAGCCAGACGCTGCCGCCGAAGCTGTACTAATCCCTTCTTAGTACATCCATCACGATTTAGCCAGGTCGGTTTAGCTGACCTGGCTTTTTGTGCTTATGCGGCAGACTTGACGAGTCGCCAAAAAACCGTACATTTCGCCGGGAGTTGACCCGTGTCGAAACGAGCGCAAAATAGCGCCTGCCAAGGCAATCAATAGCCATGCAATGCTAGTCACACATAAAGACAAGGGGAACGGCAAATGAAACACCTATCGGGGATGGATAATCTATTCCTTGCCATGGACAAAGGTAATCAGCATTTGCACGTGGCCAGTCTGGGTGTTTACGATCCGTCAACGGCTCCAGCGGGAAAAGTTCGCTTCAAGGCGATTTTGAGCCACTTCTCCAGTCGATTGAATGTATCCAAGGTCTTTCGCCGTCGTTTGGTGGCCGCGCGTTACGGGCTGGATCGGCCGTACTGGGTCGACGATGCTGAAATAGACATTGAATATCACGTCAGACACATTGCTCTGCCGCATCCTGGCGACTGGCGGCAGCTGATGATACAAGTGGCGCGCCTGCATTCGCGTCCGCTGGACATGACCAAACCGCTGTGGGAAGCCTACATTATCGAGGGCCTGGATAATATTCCCGGCATCCCTTCAGGCAGTTTTGCGATGTATATGAAAATGCACCATTCGGCGATTGATGGTGAGGCCGGTGCAGCGATGCTGACCGCCATACACGCGCTGACGCCTGAGCCAGATGTGGAATCCCAGGACGAGGCCAGGACAATGATCGCCGATCGCGACCCGACTCCCGTCGAGCTATACGCACGTGCGCTCGCGAATCGTGCCCAACAGGTGTTTGATGCCTCCAAGTTGGTTGCCAAGATCGGCAGCCGCGTGGCTGACGCAGGGCGCCAAATGATCGTCAGCGGCCGCGCATTGGAGTTAGGGAAAGAACTGGTTGCCCATGGTGGCAAGCTGGCACCGCGTGAACCGAATCCGGACACCCCGGGGCGTAAGCCGCAAACGCGTTTTGACGCGCCGATTTCTGCCAATCGGGTGGTCGATGCGGTGGGCTTCTCGATGACCGATTGCCAGAAGATCCGGCAACACGTTGAAAAAACCACGATCAATGACATTTTTATGGCGGCGACCAGTGGTGCTGTGCGGAAATACCTTGAAGCAAAAGGTGAGTTGCCGGACAAAGGGCTCAACGCGATGGTGCCGATGACTATTCGCGGCGAACATAAAGGTGGCGATGAAGGCAATCAGATTGGGATGACGGTGATGCCACTGCGCAGCGACATCGCAGACCCGCTTGAGCGATTGAATGCCGTGAAGCGTGGCTCCGGCAAGAACAAGGCGATGAACGCTGCAATCGGCAAGGATTTGCCGGCGCAACTCATTCAAGTTTTGCCAGCCGGAATCACCGAACTGCTGCTGACCAAAGGAATGATGGCGCTGGCCAATATGACGGTATCCAATGTTCGCGGTCCGGACGTGCCGCTATACATGGCCGGAGCGCAACTGGTCTTGTTCCTGCCGGTGTCGGCGATCTCCAATGATATGGGGCTGAATGTCACCGCGTTCAGTTACAACGGAACCTTGTGGGTGTGCTTCATTTCCTGCCGCAAAATGATGCCGGACCCAAGCTTTTTTGCGCAGTGCCTCAACGAAAGTTTTGACGAGCTTGTGCGCGCCGCGATTGCCGTCGGTGTTCAGGGTGCTGCAACAAACAGGGTGAGCCGCATTCCCGCACCGAAAGCCAAGACGCCTGCAGCTAAAAAGCCGGCTGTGGTGGTGAATGCCCGGCATTCCAAGGTCATTGCCAAACCTCAAGTCAAGAAAAAACCGACCACGACGAAAGCTAAAAAGCCCGTCACCAAACAGTAAATTTGGCTGTTGCAGTTGGGCACCCGGACCTGATGGGGCGCGCCGAGAATTTTGTGGTCGTCACTTAGTTCGGTGTTGCAAATTCAATTATTCATCACAGTGACTTCATCACGCGGAGTAGAATTTTCGCTCCATGTCAGCCCCCAATTTTGTCCATCTTCGCCTTCACAGTGAATACTCGATCACTGACGGGTTGACCAGAATCGATAGCGCCGTAGCTGCTGCTGTGACAGACGGGCAAGCGGCGCTGGCGCTGACCGATTTGGCCAATTTATTTGGCATGATCAAGTTTTATACCGCTGCGCGTGCCAAGGGAGTCAAACCGATCATTGGCTGCGATGTCTGGATCGGCGACGACGAAACGCCGCAGCACAAACCCGATGGCAACGCTGGCTCAGTAAGGGTTTTGTTGTTGTGCCGCAACCGTGAGGGGTACTTGCGGCTGTGTCAGTTGGTGACACAGGCCTACTTGGCCCCGCGGCATCACGGTCGCGCCGAGATTTCGCGGGCAGCGCTGGCGAGCGGTGATAACAGTGGCCTGATTGCCCTTTCGGGCGCGGCATTCGGGGATGTCGGCCAACTATTGCTTGCCGGCAAGGCGGCGTTGGCTGAGCTTCGGGCGAGGAGCTGGGCAGCACTGTTTCCGGATGCGTTTTACATTGAAGTGCAGCGGCCATCGCGCGTCGCCGGCCAACCCGGCAACGTGACAGAAGAAACTTTGGTTGCTGCCAGCGTCAAGCTTGCCGTGGCACTTGGCTTACCAATCGTGGCGACTCATCCGATTCAGTTTATTGCTGCGGATGACGCTAAAGCGCATGACGCCAGAGTGTGCATCGCCGAAGGTTATGTATTGAGCGACAAACGGCGACCACGCGTGTTTAGCGATCAGCAATATTTCAAGACGCAAACGGAGATGTTGGAGTTGTTTTCTGATCTTCCGGAAGCGATTGAAAACTCGGTTGAAATTGCGCGTCGCTGCAATTTGAGCATCGTGCTGGGCAAGAGTCAGCTACCCGCGTTCCCGACACCGGAAGGCGTATCGCTGGAAGCGTTTCTCGGCACCGAGTCGCATGCCGGACTCGAAAGGCGCTTGCTTGTACTTTTTCCCGATGCCGCTATACGTGACGCACGACGCGCGGCATATGTTGCACGGCTCGACTTTGAAATCGCAACCATTGCGGCGATGGGCTTTCCGGGCTACTTCCTGATCGTCGCCGACTTCATTGCCTGGGCGCGCAACAATGGTGTTCCGGTGGGGCCGGGCCGCGGTTCCGGCGCCGGTTCTTTGGTTGCTTATAGTCTTGGCATTACTGATCTCGATCCCCTCGCCTATGGCTTGCTTTTCGAACGCTTCCTTAATCCTGAGCGCGTCTCGATGCCGGACTTTGATATCGATTTCTGCCAGGAAGGACGCGACCGTGTCATCGATTATGTGAAGAAAAAGTATGGTGCCCATGCCGTCTCGCAAATCGTTACCTTCGGCACGATGGCCACCAAAGCAGTGATCCGCGATGTCGGTCGCGTGCTTGCATTGGGTTACAACACCGTCGACCAGTTCGCCAAACTGATTCCCAATGAACTTGGAATTACCCTTGCTGCCGCCCGGGAGAAGGAGCCGGCGATTGATCAGCGCATCAAGAATGAAGAAGAAATTGCCGCGCTCTGGGAACTTGCCGAAAAGCTGGAAGGGTTGACCAGAAATGTCGGGATGCATGCCGGAGGTGTGCTGATTGCGCCAGGCAGCTTGACGGATTTTTGCCCGCTGTACACCCCCGATGGCGCAAGCTCTGCGGTGTCGCAGTTTGACAAGGACGATGTCGAAAAAGCCGGTCTGGTCAAGTTCGACTTTCTCGGACTGCGCACGCTGACCATCCTTGAAGAAGCGGTTCGCCTCGTGCGCGAGGTTGAGGGCGTGGAAGTCGATCTGGAGACCTTGCCGCTGGATGATCGCAGCACCTATGACACGATTTTCAAAACCGCCAATACCACTGCGGTCTTCCAGTTTGAATCAACCGGTATGAAAGAGACGCTGGTCCAGGCGCGACCTGACCGGCTTGATGATTTGATCGCGCTCAATGCGCTGTTTCGCCCCGGGCCGATGGAGTTCATCCCCAACTTCATCAATCGCAAGCACGGCAAAGAAATCGTCCGCTATCCGCATCCGAGTCTCGAAAAAGTGCTCAGTACCACCTACGGCATCATGATTTACCAGGAGCAGGTGATGCAGACGGCGCAGGTCATCGCGGGCTACAGTTTGGGTGGGGCCGATGAATTGCGGCGGGCGATGGGTAAAAAGACATTGTCAAAATGGACAAGCAGCGCGTCGTGTTTGTCGAAGGCGCCGGCAAGAATTCCATCGGGCCGGAACAAGCCAATGAGATTTTTGACATCATGGCCAAGTTTGCCGGTTATGGCTTCAACAAGTCTCACGCAGCGGCCTATTCACTGGTGGCATACCACACCGGCTGGCTGAAGCGCCATCATCCGGCGGCATTTATGGCCGCGACGCTCTCGTCGGAAATGGCAACGACCGATAAGGTACATTTCTTCTTCAAAGATGGTATCGACAACGGGCTGACTTTTCTGCCGCCCGACATCAACGTCAGCGGCATCCGTTTCCAGCCGGTTGACGCCAAAGCCATCCGCTATGGACTCGGCGCCCTCAAAGGCACCGGTGAGGCGGCGCTCTCGGCAATCTTGCGCGCACGCGAAAGCGGTGGAAATTTCATCGATCTGTTTGATTTCTGCCATCGTGTTGACCGTCGTTTGGTCAACCGACGGGTGATCGAAGCCTTGATTCGTGCCGGTGCGTTCGACAGCATCGATGCCAATCGCGCCAAGTTGTTGGCGTCTGTTGCGCTAGCGACCGATTCCGCCGAACAGGCCGAGCGCAATGCGCTGCAAGGCGGCTTGTTCGACTCGCCAAGCGGTTCGCACGAAGCGCCGAGTTACGCCAATGTCGCGCCATGGACCGAACGTGAGCGTTTGATGAACGAAAAGCCGGTCCTGGGATTTTTCCTGTCTGGTCATCCGTATCACGAATTCGAAAACGAGCTGAAATCCTTCGTCAAGTATCGACTGGGCCAACTTTCCGCCAGCCGCGATTTGGTATCGATGGCGGGCATAGTGGTGTCGACGCGCACGCAGATGACGAGGCGCGGAAAAATGGCCGTAGTGATGCTCGACGATGCCACGACGCAATTGGAAATCACGGTGTTCAACGAACTTTGGGAGGCGCAGCGCGCCAAAATTCGTGAGGACGAAATTCTGGTCGTCGAAGGCAAAGTAACCAAAGATGAATACGCCGGCGGATTACGGGTATCTGCGGAGAAGTTAATGACGCTGGCCGAAGCACGCAATCGCTACGCCCGCAAATTGGTGCTGACGATGAACGGCGGATCCGATGCCAAGCGCTTGCAAAGCCTGCTCAAACCATTTAGTAACGGCCCATGCCCGGTGCGTGTGTGTTACAGCAATGCCGAAGCGACTACGGAAATTGATCTGCCCGCGCAATGGAATGTTCGCTTGGACGATGGCCTCGTCACCGACTTGGGAAGTTGGCTGACCCCGGAAAACTTCAAGATCGTTTATCGCTAGCTAGCCAGGGTCAAGTTTGCCAGTTGGTGAAGGTGGTGGAAGGGCCCGATCACCGGCCATACGGCGTTAGTAACGCTTCTCTATAATGAATTTTTCTCGATGCGACGTCGCGTGATAGGATTCGGTGTAAATTTTTGCCCGCTGTTCTGACACTGCGGGTATGCGGCGCCAACTTTCACAAAGTCGATATTGATTCACAATTGATGCTCTCCTTGAGGACCTAAAAATGCCTAAACACACTCTTCGTACTGCCGCACTTTGCGGTCTTGCCATCGTCGCGCTAACCACCGGCTGCGACAAAAAGGCCGATCCCGTGGTCGCTGCCGTCCAGGCCGACAAGAAAGCCGGCGTTGCTGCACCGGGCATCGCCGAGACCAAAGCCATTGCCGAAGAGGCGTTTATCTATGGCTTGCCTATCGTAATGAACTACGCGGTGATGCACGAATATGTAATCGACAAGAATTCAGGGCAATACAAGGCACCTTTCAATTCAATCTTCAATGAAGCTCGCGTGTTCACTTACAAAGACACCGCGATTGTTACGCCCAACAGCGACACACCTTACTCACTGCTTTGGCTGGATCTGCGCGCCGAGCCAATGGTTATCTCGGTGCCGGCGGTGGAAAAGTCGCGCTATTACTCAGTCATGTTGGTCGATGGCAATACGTACAACTTCGGTTATGTTGGAAGCCGGGCAACGGGTAGTGAAGCCGGCGATTATCTGGTCGCCGGTCCTGATTGGAAGGGTGAAAAGCCTGCAGGAATCAAGCAGGTTTTCCAAGCAACAACGCCGTTTGCACTATCGGCCTACCGCACTCAGCTGTTCAATCCCGAAGACATGCCAAATGTGGTCAAGGTGCAGGCAGGTTACAAAGCCCAGCCGCTATCGGCATTTTTGAAACAACCTGCGCCGCCGGCGGCGCCGACGATCAATTTCCTTCCGGCTACTACTGTTGGCATCAAGGCAAATTTCTATCAGTATCTGGATGCCGCGCTTCAATTCGTACCGGAAACGCCGGACACCAAGGACCTGCGCGCCAGACTTGCCAGCATCGGCATTGGTCCTGGGAAATCCTTCGAGTTCAAGGATCTGTCGATGGAGCACAAAGCCGCGATCTTGCTCGCAATGAAGGAAGGTTCAGACAAAGTTGACAACTATTTGGCCAATGGCATGAAGGACATCAACGGCTGGAAGGTAGGTTCGCTGTTTGGAGACCAATCTTTTTATAACGGTGACTGGCTTAAACGTGCAGCTGCTGCCAAAGGTGGCATCTATGGCAACAATGCAATTGAAGCCATGTACGCGATGGCACGGGTGGATGCGACTGGTGAGACACTGGATGCCAGCAAGCACAATTACACCCTCACCTTCCCGAAAGGGCAATTGCCACCGGTGAATGCGTTCTGGTCGGTGACCATGTACGATGGCAAGACCCAACTATTGATTGAGAATCCGATCAATCGCTATTTGATTAATTCACCGATGCTGTCGGGGATGAAGAAGAACGCCGATGGCTCACTCACCATCTATATTCAAAAGGATTCGCCGGGCAAAGAGAAGGAAGCCAACTGGCTGCCAGCGCCGAACGGTCCGGTTTACCTGGTGATGCGCCTTTACTGGCCCAAAACCGAAGCGCCGTCAATTTTGCCGCCCGGTGCAGGCACGTGGCAACCGCCGGGCATTGTCAAAGCGAAATAAGTGTCATTTGCGGTGCCGATATCAACGCGTCGGCACCGCAAGTGTTGCGCCCCCTAAAAAAGTAGTCGTGACTTCCATTCAGTCTATTGACAGAACGAAGCTCGCACTTTAATTTAACCGTATGGTTAATTACGAAGCTGAATTGGATGCAATCTTCATGGCGCTCGGTCATCCGGCTCGGCGAGCAATGGTGGTGCGACTGAGCAAAGGTGAAGCCACGGTGGGCGAGTTGGCGCAACCCCTTGAGATGTCGCTACCGGCCGTTACCAAGCACTTGAAAGTGCTCGAGCGCGCCAAACTTATCAGTCGGAGCAAGAACGCGCAGTGGCGGCCTTGTCGATTGGAGCAGGCGCCGTTGAAGTCAGCATCGGACTGGATTGAGGATCAGCGCAAGGTTTGGGAATCGCGCCTGGATCGTCTGGACAGCTACTTACACACCTTGCATACAAATTCCAAAAAGGGAGCAAAGAAATGAGATCCATATATCAACCCGATACCAAGTTGGACCTTAGTTTTGAACGTGTCGTCGATGTCCCGCGGTCTTTGGTTTGGCGCGCCTGGACAGAGCCGGATCTGCTTATGCCGTGGTTTTGCCCGGTGCCATGGAATACCATCGATTGCGAGATAGATCTGCGACCGGGGGGTATTTTCCGTACCACCATGCAATCGCCAGACGGCCAGGAATATCCCAATCTTGGTTGCTACCTCGAAATCGTCACAGAGACCAAACTGGTATGGACTAATGCTTTGCTACCGGGCTTTCGACCGAGCTTACCCAGCCCGACCTGCGGCAGCGATGATGTGAACTTTATGTTTACAGCAATGATCGAATTAGCCGATCATCCAGGCGGCACCCGCTACACGGCGACGGTGATTCACGCCGAAGAGGCCGGGTGTCAGAAGCATGCGGCAATGGGTTTTGAGGGTGGTTGGGGCGCCGCTCTTGAGCAGCTTGTCGCGATGATCAAGAAAGGTATCTGAGGAAACAACGGGCTTCGGCTACGGAAAAATGTAGTACGCGCATCACCTTGCTCCAACCGTTCCCCAACCAGTTATTTCGCGACGAGGCGATAAAAAAAGGGATAGGGTGCGACATGGTGGCAGTCGGCGCCTGGCGAAGTTGGGAGGTAGTCTGGGTGTAGCTCCGCCACGCATCCGAATCAGTTGGTGCTGATGAAACAAATGCAAAATCAGAAACTACCATGCAACAAGGCGGTCGCGCAAAAGACGCGCTCTGCGCCGTTGCGTGTGGTGACACGGGGAGGCCGATAGGCCGGAGGTGCCCCGAAGAGGGTACGCCGTTCCCGGCTGCTAGACGGTGGGTTGCTGTATGAAGCGTTCGCCAATATCGTCAGTTACCATCGCGCGCTCGACATGAACGTGCGAAACCTGCGCGCCAGGAGGTCCCTGTCGTGCCCACGCAATGAGCGCAGCGATGGGTTCATCGCCTCCGCAAACCAGTGCTTCGACACTGCCTTCATGCCGGTTGCGCACCCACCCGGTAATGCCTAGCTGCGTGGCCTGATGCAGCATATTCCAGCGGTAACCGACACCTTGCACCTTGCCGGTAATCAGCAGATGACGAGCCTCACGGGTCGATGTTGCGTTTAGTGCTGCGCTCACTTCACGCGCATGCCGGGGGTTGCGCCTGAATCAGGAGACAGCAGGTAGAGGCCGCTGGTATTGCCGGCGCTATCTGATGCGGCAAGCACCATGCCCTCGGACAAACCGAATTTCATCTTGCGTGGTGCCAAGTTCGCCACCATCACAGTTAGTCGGTCAACGAGTTGTGCCGGGTCATAAGCAGACTTGATGCCGGCAAACACATTGCGCGTTTCACCGTTACCGATATCCAGAGTGAGCTGAATCAGCTTGTCTGCACCAACGACGTGTTTGGCATCCGAGATTCTGGCTATCCGCAGATCAATTTTGCTGAAATCGTCCACAGTAATTTGCGGTGCGATTTCTCCGCCGGCCGCACCACTTGGGTTTGCGGAAGCGATAGGAGAGGCGACGGGCGGCGTGGCGGTAGTACTCGCCGGTGCGACCGCGTGAGCAACTTCGGCAACCGCCTCCAAAGACTGCCGATTTGCCGCAATCAGTGCCTCGATCTGCTTCGGATCGATCCGCTGCATCAAATGCTCGTACGTATTAATCAGGTGCGCCGGCGGCAATAAATGACCCACATCGGCCCAGTGCAGTGGCGCAATATTGAGAAATTCTTCCGCTCGTTGCGCTAACTTGGGCAATACCGGTTTCAAATAAATGGTCAGCAGCCGGAACGCGTTGATCAATACCGTGCACACGTAATGCAGCAACTCTTCATGTTCGTGGTTTTTGGCCAGTTGCCACGGCTGATGCTTGTCCACATATTGATTGATCTGATCGGCCAGCGCCATGATCTTGCGCACGGCACGGGCGGTGTCGCGTGCTTCGTAGTAGCCGGCGATTTCCTCAGCCGCTTCGACGATGCCCGGCAGGTCCGTGCGGAAGCGGTCGATGTAATGTGAATGCAGCAACTGCCCGCCGAAGCGTTTGGTGATAAATCCGGCGGCGCGACTGGCGATGTTGACGTACTTGCCGATCAAATCGGAATTGACGCGTTGCGCAAAGTCTTCCAGGTTGAGATCAATGTCTTCCATCGAGCCGTTTAATTTGGCGGCGAAGTAGTAGCGCAACCATTCCGGATTGAGGCCAGTGGCGATATAGGATTCTGCGGTGATGAAAGTTCCGCGCGACTTTGACATCTTGGCACCATCGACAGTCAGGAATCCGTGGTCGAACACTTTGGTTGGTGTGCGAAAGCCGGCGTACTCCAGCGTTGCCGGCCAGAACAAGGCATGGAAATAGAGAATGTCCTTGCCGATGAAGTGATAAAGCTCAGTAGCCGAATCCTTCTTCCAATACTCGTCAAAGTCCAAACCACGTTTGTCGCAGAGATTCTTGAATGAACCCATGTAGCCGATCGGTGCGTCGAGCCAGACGTAAAAATATTTACCTGGCGCATCGGGAATTTGAAAGCCGAAGTAGGGTGCATCACGCGAGATATCCCAGTCGCTCAGCTTGTTGTCATCACCCTCGCCGAGCCATTCCTGCATCTTGTTCGAGGCTTCCGCTTGCAGGCGACCGGCTTCCCGCGTCCATTGTTTCAGAAACGCCTGGCAGCGCGGGTCGGACAGCTTGAAAAAATAGTGATCGGAAACGCGTAACTCGGGTTTGGCACCGGACACCGCCGAGTAGGCGTTCTTCAAATCCGTCGGCGTGTAAGCGGCGCCGCACACCTCGCAGGAATCGCCGTATTGGTCCTTGGCGCCGCACTTGGGGCACTCGCCTTTGATAAAGCGATCCGGCAAAAACATCTGCTTGATGGGATCGTAGTACTGCTCGATCGCGCGCACGGCAATTAAATCAGCAGTCCTGAGTGCGCGGTAAATCGACTCCGAGTAGTGCCGGGTTTCGTCCGAATGGGTCGTGTGAAAGTTGTCAAAGGCAATATGGAAATCAGCGAAATCACGCGTGTGTTCGTCATACACGCGGGCAATCAATTGCTCCGGCGAGATGCCTTCCTTTTCGGCGCTCAACATGATCGGTGCACCGTGAGTGTCGTCGGCACAAACAAACCAGCACTCATGCCCACGCGACTTCTGGAAGCGTACCCAGATATCGGTTTGAACATGCTCCAGCATATGGCCCAGATGAATTCCACCATTGGCATAGGGGAGGGCGGCTGTAACAAGGATCTTGCGGCTCATGAGGCGGACTTTCCTGGATTTTGCGGCGACGCAGCGCTTGCGTCTAACGGTACCGACATTCTAATGGCGGGCGACGTCATTTGGCTGTCACTGACGGCGGCGAAGCAGGGAATTCGCAAAGCACTGCTTTGCGCCTGAGTAGCGGGTCGGCTGTGCAATGCCGACACTGGTACGGCGTACCACCGGCACCAACTGTCAGAAGTCCTTGTTCGCTGATTCCCTGAGCAACGGGCAGCAGTTATCAATCGGTGTCCGTGGAATGAGTTTTAGGACCGTGGCACGCTAAGATTACGCCATGAGTCAGGAAAAATCTGCCAAGCTTGACCGTATTGTTGCCGATGCCCGTCGCGCCGCCGACGAACGCGGCGAGACCTACCGCGAGCAGGCCTTGAAAATCTATCCATGGGTTTGTGGTCGGTGCGCGCAAACGTTTACCCGCGCCAATCTGCGTGAACTCACGGTGCATCATCGCGACCACAACCATCACAATAATCCGGAAAACGGCAGCAACTGGGAGTTACTTTGTTTGTATTGCCATGACAACGAACACCAGCGTCAGCTGGAAGCCGCAGCAGGCGCCGGCGGTTCGAATTCACTGAGTCCCGGTGCAACGCATTCACCTTTCTCCGATCTGAAAGCGCTGCTTACCAAGAAATAGCGACCAGCGGTGCTGTGGGTTTCGACTACACTTTCACGCGATATGTATCGAACGCGTCATCCAGGAGATTATCAATGAGCGACCAAATCACTTCGAAATTCCAGCGGGCGATAGCTATTTCCGCCTGTTTGATTCTGTGCGCCTGTGCCAGCGGTCCGGACGTTCGCGTCAACGTTGATAGCGGCGCTGACTTTGCGCAGTACAAGACGTTTGGATTTTTCAGTCCGCTTGGTACCGACCGAGACGGCTACCAAACTATCGTGTCTCAACATTTGAAAGCCGCAACGGAGCGCGAATTGGTGGCGCGCGGAATGCGCCTGGACACGAAGGCACCGCAACTGCTGGTGAATTTTAAAGGGGCGCGCAGCGACAAGGTGCAAATCACCACTGTGCCATCCATGTCGATAGGCGTTATGGGCGGTGGCTATTACGGTTACCGCACCGGAATGTACGCGGCCTATCCGATGTATCAGGACAACACCGTGGTCAGCCAATATACCGAGGGCACGCTGAATATTGATGTGGTTGATGCAGCACGCAAGCAACTGGTCTGGGAGAGCATCGTGACGGATGTCATTACGCAGAAGGATATCAACAACCCGCAAGCCGTGCTTGACGAAGCTGTGGCTGCGGCATTTGCCAAATACCCGGTGGCCGGGCCTGCCAAACCAAAATAGTTGAACAGACGCCGGTCCGGCAGGAACATTTACCGTAACGGAATGAACCGGAGAAAAGGTTCAGGCATCACGTGAGCCGAAAGATTAGCCTGGTTCTACCGCGAATGTCAGCCCGGCGTTGTCTACCAAGCGCTTGATAAGCGGCCTACCCATCGCAGCAGCGGGTGTCCAGATACCACCTTTCGTCGCTGCCGCTTCATTCAACAGACAGATCGCGGCTTCCACAATCATTTTTGATGTTGACCCGTAACCCGGGTCACGGTCACCGGTGACACCCACCTTTAGTATTTCTCCCCGGGCATTCTGACCAAGGAAGATCACATCGTAATAGCCGGTTTCGCATTCCTGCTTGGACGGACCTTCGCCGGGTTGCGGGCCTCCCTCACCACCAAGCGATTTGTCAGCGGCCATCGCGTTGGCGATCGCCTCACCATTTTCGCCGACGCCGGTGATGAACATTTCGTCGTACACGAAATCGCTACCGTAAGCATGTTTCATCAGAAAGTTGGAGCGATGGACATTGCGCGTATTGATCGCCGCCATCACGAATGGCGCGACCCAGGCACCCACCGCATCATCGAGCATTGGCTTGGCGCCGTGCGGCTGAGCCGGGCCGGTGAAGCCGGGGGTGAGTGAGAAAGGATCACGCAACAGGCCAAGTACCCGCGGATCCGCTGCTGCGGCTGCCATGGTCGCCTTCAAGCTGGCTGCTGTGCCGCCGGAAAAGGTCCCCTTCATTTTGCGCACGCGACCGCGAACGCGATTGGCTGCTTGGCCGAAATGTGTCTTCATCTCGGTTTGCAGCATCAGTACGCCCAGGTCAAACGGAATCGAATCGAATCCGCAAGAAAACACGATCCGGGCGCCGCTGGCCTTGGCCTGTGCTTCGTGCGCGTCAATCATGTCGCGCATCCAGACAGGCTCACCGCACAGGTCGACATAGTCAGTGCCGGATGCGGCGCAGGCGGCGACCAACTCATTGCCATACAACTGGTACGGACCGACGGTGGTCAGTACCAACCGGGTGCGATCCGTCAGCGCCTTCAAGCTGGCTGCATCGGTGCCATCGGTGACGACCAGCGGTGTGTCCGTCGGCGCACCGATTTCATCTCGCACAGTAGCGAGCTTGGCGGCACTGCGCCCGCCCATCGCCCAACGCACTGTGGCGCCGGCGCCTTGAGGATAGCGCGCCATCAAATATTCGACGACCAACCGACCGGTAAACCCGGTCGCGCCGTGTACCACAATGTCAAATTCCTTATTCATTCGTCAAGTCCCTAAGGTTATTCAAGCGAGCAATCGGATCATTTCATGTGCCCAAGGCCAGCATGATACGTATCCAGATAATGGTGACGATCAGGTTGCTGATTGCATAAAAAAACACCCGATGCATTACGCGGTTATACGTTAGATGCACAAAGCTATGACCAACGCGAAAGGCGAAATACGCCCATGCCAGACTGACGAACAAAGGATCGACTTTTTGAATCACCACCAGCGTCAGGCACGCGACATAAAACAGTAGCGGAATCTCCAGGAGATTCATGATGTGCCGGTTAGGGATACTCACATGCGGTGGGACACGCGCGGATTCGCCGTATTTGAAATCCTCGTCAGTCACCAAGCCCTGAGCAGCGGCAGAAAATCGCTGGTACGGAATCAACGCAAGGACAGCCAAGGTCCACAATGCCAGTGCTGCTACCGGCACCAATATGCTGGTTGAGTTCATTTCGGTTCCTTTAGACAACGGGAAAGGGACATTAGGCTGATTCGGGTGTTTTGTCCATGCAATGGCAGCGCGTTAAAATGAGGCGGCATTTCATTCGTTGGCGCTAATTGCGACGAAGCGCCCTGAAACATCCACCTTAGCTGTCCGGACCATCATGTCACTTACTGAACAAAGCATTTCCACGATTCTTGCAACGCTGGTTGATCCCAATACCGGCAAGGATTTTGTCGCCACTCGCAGCGTTAAAAACATCAAGATCGACGGCGGCGACATTTCGCTCGATCTTGAACTCGGCTATCCGGCCAAAAGTCAGTTTGCTCAGCTTGGGAAGCTGGTGCATGACGCGCTGGCAGCTCAGCCGGGCGCGGGCAAGGTCAGCGTCAACGTGGTCTCGAAAGTCGTGCCGCACGCGGTACAAAGAGGCATCAAGCTGGTTGCCGGCGTCAAGAACATCATTGCCGTGGCGAGCGGCAAAGGCGGTGTCGGCAAGTCGACCACGGCGGTGAATCTGGCTTTGGCATTAGCGGCCGAAGGTGCGACGGTGGGTTTGCTGGATGCCGATATCTATGGTCCCTCGCAGCCGCAAATGCTTGGCATCACCGGACGCCCCGAGACAAAAGACAATAAAAGTCTGGAGCCGATGCGCGCGCACGGCTTGCAGGCCATGTCAATCGGATTTCTGGTCGATCAGGAGACCCCGATGGTGTGGCGTGGACCAATGGTCACTCAGGCATTGCAGCAGTTGCTTAACGACACACGCTGGCAGGATCTTGACTATCTGATTGTTGATATGCCGCCGGGCACCGGCGATATTCAACTCACTTTGGCACAACAAGTGCCGGTAACCGGCGCGGTGATTGTCACCACGCCGCAAGACATAGCTTTGCTCGACGCGCGCAAGGGTCTCAAAATGTTTGAGAAAGTCGGCGTGCCGATTTTGGGAATCGTCGAAAACATGAGCATGCATATTTGCTCGAACTGCGGTCATGCCGAAGAGATTTTCGGCAGCGGCGGCGGTGCACGAATGGCCAGCGACTATTCGGTCGAACTGCTTGGACAATTGCCTCTCGACATGGCAATCCGCCAGCAAGTCGATGGCGGCTGTCCAACCGTGGTGGCGAATCCGGATGGGCGCGTCGCCGAGATTTACAAATCCATTGCCCGTCGCGTTGCCGTGAAGTTGGCCGAGCAGGCGAAGGACCACAGCTCGAAGTTTCCAACTATCAAGATACAAAGTACCTGATAAGTTTCAGGTTGCTTGCAGCATCTTTATTCAGTCGCGTTAGGTTTATGGTCGGCGTCACCAATACTTAAACTGGTTTTTTTCGCCTCCCGCAATACCCACGCAATAAATGCCTGCACTTCTTCACGCTGTTCGACGCCCGGCCACGCCACCAACCAATAGCAGTACGGTGAGCGCAGGCGCGAGGCAGTGCCAAAAGGCTCAACCAATTCTCCATTCGCCAGCGGTTCGGTGACCAGCGCCAGCCGCGCCAGCGCCACGCCCTGCCCGGACAGTGCGGCTTGAATTTGTTGATGAGTAAAGTTCATGGTGACCCAGCGCTGTGGTTCCAGTGTCTGCTGTCCGCACCACTGCAACCACTTTCGCCAACTGAACTCACCACTGGTCTTATGTGAGTTGATTTCTTCAAGCAGGGTATGTGCCGTTAGATCATTTGGCGAGCGCAGTCGCGGCCCTTGTTTGGTCGCCGCTCTGGCAGCCAGACTGGCGCCAACCATGGGCGTCAGGACTTCACCAAATAATCGTTGCGCGCCGGCGGGTGCATCTGCCGGGAGGCAATGTCGTAGCGCCAAGTCGATACTTGAATCGTCAGGGTGGGCGATGGTATCGACGGCCGAGATGCGAATGTCAATATCGGGGTAGAGCTTTTGAAATCCATCCAGGCGTGGTATCAGCCACAGTGTGGCAAATGAGGCAAAGGTGGTCACGCTGACGCTTTTGCGTCCACCGGTATAGCGGATTTGTCTCACGCTAGCATCAAGGCGCTCAAGCAGCGGCAACACTGCGCGCAATAGCTGTGTTCCGGCCTCGGTCATCGCCACATGGCGTGTACCGCGAACGAACAAGGGTGTGCCGACTTCGCCTTCCAAGGCCCTAATCTGGCGGCTGACCGCCGATTGCGTGACGTGCAATTCTTCGCCACACGCCCGGAAGTTCAAGTGCCGGGCCAGCGACTCAAAGGTTCGCAGTGAGCCGACGGCGAGCGGGCGGAGGTGCTGTTGACTCATTCCAAAAACGCATTAATACGACGTAAAAGTCTCATTGGACGATGAGTGATCATATCAATAAGATGCTGGCATTAGGTAGCCAAACAGGTCAGTTTTTAAGGAGTTAATCATGATTAGATCACAACAATCAACAGTCAGATCAGCTTGGGCGCAGGATTTGGTGCACGGCGCGGCGGTAACGCTTCCCGCCGCATCCAGTGCCCGCCGTCTGCGCGTGATTGAAGGCAAGCTGTGGGTGACCTTGACTAGTCCGGTTGCCAGCAGTGACGAATGGTTGGCACGCAACGAGGAATTCGAACTCCCTGCGGGTGAATCTGCGGTGATCGAAGCTTGGCCACATGCGCGCTTTGAAATGCTGGCACCGCTACATTCGACCTAGATTCCATCAGTTGTGGTTGGTGATGGAATAGCCCTGTTTCTGGCCGTCGCATTCCCCATCCACGGGGGATGCACCATCACCGCCATCCATTTAGTTCATAGCCGAGCCGTCGACGCCGCCTAGCAACTGCTCTGCGCGGCGCTAGTTCGACAAACTCATGATTGCCGCGAGCAGTACGTCCACGTCGGCATCACTCAATGCGCTGTTCAGACTAAAGCGCAGTCGGCTGGTGCCATCCGGTACGGTTGGCGGGCGGATCGCCACCGCAAGAATCCCTGCTGCATTGAGCGTTGATGCGGCAGCCAAAGCCGCCGCTTCGGTGCCAATGATGGCGGGAACGATTTGGGTAGAAGATTGCAGGGTGTCGAAACCTGCGCCATTCAATGCATAACGCAGCCGTGTTGCGCTGGCAGCGAGGCGGACGCGCTCAGTATCCATTTTTGGAATCAGATCGAGTGCGGCATCAACCGCCCCCAGCACCGCCGGCGGCAGCGCAGTGGCGTAAATAAATCCGGCGCAGCGATTGATCAGGAAGTCGATCAGTGCCCGCGAGCCGGCGATGTAAGCGCCATACGCACCAAACGCCTTGCCCAGTGTGCCCATCACGATATCAACTTTGCCGCTGGTTGGCGGCAACGCGGCAACCAGTCCACGTCCTTCGGGGCCCATCACGCCCACCGCATGCGCTTCATCGACATACAATGCGGCGCCGTACCGCTCGGCAATTGCAACCAGGGCGGCCAAGTCGCTGCGGTCGCCGTCCATGCTGAACACCGATTCAGTCACAATCAGGCGACGGCCGTGATACGCCGCATTCGCCCGCAAGAGCTGGTCCAGATGATCAAGATCATTGTGCCGAAAAATGAGGGTCTGCGCTTTGGCAAGACGGCAACCATGCACGATGCTCGAATGATTCAGCGAGTCGGAAAAAATCAGCGTGTCGCCCAAACTTGCCAGCGCGGGAATTACCGTGGCGTTGGCCTGAAACCCACTACCAATCAACAATGCGGCTTCGCAACCCTTGAAAGCCGCCAGTCTTTCCTCTAGCGCTACGGCAATGCCGCGTGTACCGGTCACCAATCGTGACGACGGCGCTCCGGCGCCAAAGCGTTCGGACCAATCTGCCGCGCGGGATTTGGTCAGCGGATGTTGCGACAAACCCAGATAGTCGTTTGACGAAACATCAATCAAGCGCCGGCCATCGATGCCAACCAGACGGCCGTGGTCGGTTGCGAGCACCCTTAATCGCCGCCGGCGATTGTGGGCATCCAACATATCCAACTGCGCAAGTAAATCTCTATCGAGTGAATTGTCCAAAACTGTCTCTAAAGGTTAATCGTGCGTTCCAGTAACACTTGATGAATTGCCGAGGTCAGAACGGACAGGTCGCCGGCGCTAATCACATACGGTGGCATCAAATACACCACGTTGCTGAATGGACGGATCCACACCCCACACTCGGCAAAACGCCGGCGCAACCGTTCTAGGTCGATTTCGCCGGAAAGTTCTACCGCACCGATCGCACCCTTCACTCGCACATCAGCAACACCGCGCAGTCCTTTACACGCCGCCAGTTCCTCGCGCAGTTGAGTTTCGATGAGAGCAACCTGCGCCAATCTAGGTTCAGTTGCAAACAAATCCAACGACGCGTTAGCCGCGGCGCAGGCCAGCGGATTAGCCATATAGGTGGGGCCGTGCATCAGCGCCGCGCCGTTGTCCTCTGACCAGAATGCCTCGAACACATGGCGCCGGGCTACGGTTGCGGCCAGCGGCAACGTCCCTCCGGTGAGTGCTTTGGAGAGGCAGATGATGTCGGGTACCACCTCAGCTTCCTCGCAAGCAAACATCCTGCCGCTACGACCAAATCCGGTCATGATTTCGTCGAGAATCAACAAAACGTCGTGGCGCTCACACGTTGCGGCGATGAATCGCAAGCTGTCCGCATCGTGCATCTTCATGCCGCCGGCACCTTGCACCAAGGGCTCCAGAATCACTGCCGCAATCCGCTCGCGATGGGTGGACAGCAAGCGGTCGAAACCGATTTGCAATGATTCGTCAGTCGGCAATTCTGCCATCATCTGTGGCGGGAACACGCCACCAAACAACGGTGCATGCCCTCATCTGGGTCACACAAGGCCATGGTTGCAAAGGTATCACCGTGATAACCATGACGAAAACAAACGAAGCGGTCGCGATTGACATGCCCCTTGTTGAGCCAGTACTGCACCGCCATTTTCAGCGCCACTTCAACCGACACCGAACCTGATTCAGTGAAGAAAACCCGCTCCAGGTCACCGGGCAACAGCGCGGCCAGTCTTGCCGCCAAACGAAGCGCCGGTTCGTGGACCAGTCCGGCGAACATTACATGCGGCATCGCAACGAGTTGGGCCTCGACAGCCGCACGGATATGTGGATGGTTGTAACCGTGGCAGGCAGTCCACCATGACGAAATGCCATCGATCAACTCGCGCCCGTCTGTGAGACGGATCCTTACGCCATCAGTGGATACCACCGGCAAGGCAGCCGTCGCCGTGGCCATTTGGGTGTAGGGCAGCCAGATATGGGACATCCCGTCGGCGAGCCATGCAGAATTTGGAGTTGACATGTTTGGTGCGTCCGCGCTGGTTAAAATTGTCGCCAGGCACAGACAGGTCTAAGAATTTGAACCCTTACTTTATCACCGGCACCGGCACGGATATCGGCAAGACCTGGTTGAGTTGCGCATTACTCAAGTACTGGCGCGCGAACGGGGTCGCGACGCGGGCTTACAAGCCAGTCTTGTCGGGATTCATCGACGCCGACGCAGCACTAAGCGATGCTGGTGCGTTGCTGCAGGCACAAGGGTTCACGATCGACCATGTCAATTTTCGAACTGAACTGGAGCGAATTTCGCCTTGGCGTTACTCTGCACCGCTTTCGCCGGACATGGCAGCGGCGCTTGAGGGGCGCGGTATCGACTTCGCGGAACTCGTTGCATATGTGCGGCGTGTCACCAGCACCAACTGGCAAACAGAAAACATATTGGTCGAAGGCGTCGGTGGCGTCATGGTTCCGCTGGATGATCTCCACACGGTGCGCGACTGGATCACCGATTGCGAATTACCTTGTGTGCTGGTGACCGGGAGCTATCTGGGTAGTCTGAGTCATACATTGACTGCACTCAATTCGTTGACCCAGGCGGGCGTTCGTGTCGACGCCATTGTGGTCAACGAATCGTTGTTGTCTGCTGTCCCGCTGAGCAGCACGATGGCCAGCCTGATTCGCCACGCAGGTGGCCACCGGATTATCGCAATTGAGCGCGATAATCCGGCGCCTGGTATCGCGCAAGTCGCCATGCACCTGGAAAGCAGGCCGGTCTATACTGCCCGCCACCCCGACCAACCCTTGTAAAAAGTGCCGACAACATGAGTATCACACCCGCCAAGTGGATCCGCCGCATGGCCGAACAACACGGCATGATCGAACCTTTTGAGCCCAACATGGTGCGCGAAGTTGATGGCAACAAAATTGTTTCCTATGGCACCTCAAGCTATGGTTACGATGTTCGTTGCTCGCGCGAGTTTCGAGTGTTCACCAACATCTATTCCAGTGTTGTGGACCCGAAAATTTTGACTCCAAGTCCTTTGTCGAGATGGGATGGTGATTCCTGCATCATCCCGCCGAATTCCTTTGCTCTGGCGCGTACAGTGGAGTATTTCCGCATTCCCCGCTCAGTGCTTACGGTCTGCCTGGGCAAAAGTACTTACGCACGCTGCGGCATCATCGTCAACGTCATCACACCGTTTGAGCCGGAGTGGGAAGGTTATGTGACACTGGAGTTTTCCAACACCACACCGTTACCGGCGAAAATCTACGCTGGCGAAGGCTGCGCGCAGGTACTGTTTTTTTGAGGCTGATGAAATTTGCGAGACGTCCTACAAGGACCGCGGCGGTAAGTACCAAGGTCAGACTGGTGTGACCTTGCCCAAGATTTAGTCACCCTGGTGGTGGCATGCGGGCAGTGTGCGGCAAACATTTGAAACTTTCCCGCAGTTTGACCATGGAAACCAGTCGCCGGCAATCTCCGTCCCAGAAAAAATGCCCCGCAATGGCGGGGCATTTTTTGTCGAACCTGATGTACGCTTACATGAACTTGTACGGCAGACTCACGTAGTATGAACGGCCGCGGATCGCCGTAGGTCGGGTCCCAGGAGGTCTGGAAGTACTTCGACTGATTGGTGAATGGGGATCGGTATCGAACAGATTGATGACTCCACCGCTGATTTTCATGGTCTTGCTGATCTTATAGAAGCCGGTCAAATCCCAGAGTGAATAAGCCTTGACATCATGATTTGGATCAATCGATAGTCCGGGGACATTTTGGTCGGTATAGCCCGAAAGATAGATATTGGTTAAGGTCAGGCTGTAGGCTTCATAGTCCCAGTCGAGTGAGGTGACGCTGCGCCAACGTTGCACCGCCTTGTCATTGCTGAAATTGCCAAGCCGGCTGATTAATGGCGCAGAGGCCTCGGACTGATTTTTGTACTCAAGAACGTAGGTGCCGTTTAATCGCACGCCAAAACGTCCGGCGCTGGTTGGATCACTACGCCAGTTGACGACGAGGTCCAGTCCGGAGGTTTTCAGCGTGCCTCGATTGGCCTTTTTCAGTTCGACATATTCGACATCTTCTGTCGGGTCGTTGAAGAAGCGATGGACGATATTCAAATTGTTGTAATAGCTCGGGTTTCAAACACC
>JADKDD010000002.1 GCA_016718525.1 Rhodocyclaceae bacterium | reverse complement strand
AGCAATGCCGGCAACTCGGTCTGCCTCACCTCTATCTGGGTTATTGGATCCGTCGCAGTCGCAAAATGGCTTATAAGATCAATTTCCGCCCGATCGAGTCGTTACGAAGCGGAACCTGGCAGCGTCTGGTCCCGGATGAAGAAACGCAGCAATCCAGCGCAAAAACGGCCGCAACCGACCCCAGCACCGGCAAAGGCAAAGATTTTGTTGGTATGCCACCGGGCCGTCGTGTAACGCGGTGAGCGGCGTTTGGCGGAAAGCTGTTGCTGTTGGCTAGTTTGCTTTTAGCATCATGCAGCCTTTGCGGAAAGCCCGGTCCTTCCCCATTGATACAAAGATCGATGCAACCACGCCAATTCAGTGACTCCATAGAACCGCCTGCTCCGTTATTTGTGCAGTTGGTCGCTTTCTACTCGCTCCGCGGGTCGCCGTTGTTTAGGCTGGCGACACCGATAATCGGCAAGTGGAGCAAACCATGGATCAGTCCAAACAAGCCCTGTACGAAAACACCTTGTATCTCACCACCGGCATTTTCGTCTTCCTGATGTGTGTAGCGACCAGTTCTCCGGCGCTGATGCCGCGCAGCCAACCCGCCGATTTAAAGGCTGAGACGGCGAACGCAATCCCGACGATCGGACGCTTTATCGTCACCCCGTCGACCGCGCGTCCGGTCACCCCGGTAAAGAAGACTTCCAACCAACAGCAACACCACAACGCTGAATAAAGTCTGAACCGATGACTACCTCTGTGTATCAAGAAATTCGTCAAGGCTTGCAAAGCGGTTTCTCTCAAGCGACCGATTTTCTCGCCCGCCTGTCGTTCTGGCGGTTCGTTGGCCTTTGCATTTTGCTTTTGATAGCCGCCAACATGGTCGGCAACCTGTTTGAAAAGAGCAAACCCCAGCATCCAGTGGTCAAAGTCCTCAAGAAAACGCCCCCGCCGCCTCCCGAACCTCCCCAGCCACTGGAGTCGGCTGCACCCTCCATCGTTCCACCAGTTGGTGCTGACAACACGCCGTCAAAGGACCAAACCACCAAGGAATCGGATAGCAAGGCCAAACCGCGTGATGTCGAAATCAAGATCGGACAGGATGGCGTGGTGATCAAGGGATCAGCCGACCTTGAACGTCTTGGCAACAAAATCGAGCAGGAAATCAACAAAGCCGAGCAGCGGCGAATAAATGCCGGCCATCCGGTCGACGACGAGGACGAGACGATCGAAATCGCACCGCCGGCTTCGCGGGTAAGCCTGCCGCAGATCGTCTTGCTGCTGATTTTGGTGATGTTCATCATCCGTTTTGTCGCCAACTCGAAACTACGTGCTGAAGCCAAAGCTGCTGTGGCGATTGAGGCTGCCGATCATGCAACGCTCAAGCAGCAATTGGCGGAGGCCCGCCTGCAAGCCTTGCAAGCTCAGGTCGAGCCACATTTTTTGTTCAATACTTTGGCAGCGGTCGAACATCTGATTGAAACCGACCCGCCGCGCGCCGCCAAGATGCAGGGCAATCTGATCGGTTATTTGCGCTCGGTGATGCCTAACTTGCGCAAACCCGACTCCACCGTCGGCCGCGAAGTGGATATCTGCCGGCACTACCTGGAAATTCTCAAAGTGCGCATGGAAGACCGGCTCGATATCGTAATCGACGTCCCTCCCGGCCTGGAATCCGCCAGCTTGCCGCCGCTGATCCTGCAGTCGCTGGTCGAGAATGCAATTCAGCATGGTCTGGAACCCAAAGCGGAAGGCGGGCAAATCAAAATCAAGGCGGAAATCAGCGACGGGCATCTGGTCATCATAGTTGCGGATACCGGGATTGGTTTTTCACCAAAATCTGCAACCTCCGGCGGTGGTGTTGGCATCAGCAACATTCGCGAACGTCTGGCCGCCATGTTTGATAAACGCGGACAACTCATCATTACCCCAAACGCACCTTGCGGGACGCAAGTTAGAATCGAACTACCTTATTCAGTCAGCGACCTGCCTGTCTCGAGAAACGCATAATGGTTACAGCGCTCATTGCCGACGACGAACGCCTGATGCGCGAGCAGCTGGCTGGTCGGCTCGCGCAGGTCTGGCCTGAACTTGAAATCGTCGCGCTGGCAACCAACGGAAAAGAGGCAGTGAAACTTGCCGATGAGAAGTCGCCGCAAATCGCCTTCCTCGACATTCGCATGCCTGGGATCTCTGGGATTGAAGTCGCCGCGCAATTGGACGACAACATACACGTTGTATTTGTCACTGCCTACGACGAATACGCGATCGATGCCTTTGATCGAGGGGCAATCGACTATCTGCTCAAACCCGTCGACCCGGAGCGCCTTGCACGCACCGTCAGCCGCCTGAAAACCGCGCTGGAGCGCAGCAGTCCGACACCGCGCGAAGGCGAAGTCTGGGCCACGTTGCTGGAAAAACTACGTGAAAACGCCAAGCCACCGGCCAGTGGTTACTTGCAGTGGATACAAGCATCGATCGGTGAACGCCTGGAGTTCATCGCCACCAGCGAAGTATTGTTTTTTCAGGCCGCCGACAAATACACTCGAGTGGTTCGTGCCAGCGGTGAAGCACTAATCCGCAAGCCGATTTACGAACTGGTTGGCGAATTGGACCCGGAGCAGTTCTGGCAAATTCATCGCTCGAGTCTGGTCAATGTCAAAGCCATCCAGGATGTGACGCGGGACATTCGCGGGCATCTGATGATTCGCCTCAAAGGCATTGACGAGCGGGTCGAAGTGAGCCGTAGTTACTCACACCGCTTCAAACAGATGTAGTCCCGGACGGTTGCCGGCTTGCTGAAGCGGCAGAGCGAGCTGTTAACAACGCTCTGCCCGACCAGCTATTCTTTGATGTCCACGCCGTAGAAAGTGTGGCGGCCGAACGGGCTTTGTTTGAAGTCGATGACTTCTTTACGTACCGGCGTCAGCTGCACCGCGTGGGCAATGGGCAACCACGGCGCTTGCTCTTTAAACACCACCTGCGCCTTTTCG
This sequence comes from Rhodocyclaceae bacterium, assembly GCA_016718525.1. Classification (GTDB taxonomy): domain Bacteria; phylum Pseudomonadota; class Gammaproteobacteria; order Burkholderiales; family Rhodocyclaceae; genus JADKHX01. The sequence goes on along the minus strand of JADKDD010000002.1, from coordinate 1,658,967 downwards.
TAAAGTTTGGTGCGCTCGGCCTGATCGGTCAGCGTGACCGCCTTGCTGATTAGCTCCTGAAACGCCTGATTGCACCACTTGGCAACGTTCGCTCCACCGGGCTTGGCCGCATCGCAACTCAAAAGATTGGTGAGAAAGTTGTCCGGATCACCGTTGTCGCCAGTCCAGCCGAGCATACCGGTCTGATGCTCGCCGTTTTGCATGCGCTTGCGATATTCGCCCCATTCATAACTCTTGATCTCAACCGTCACGCCAACTTTCGCCAGATCGGCCTGCATCAGTTCCGCAATGCGCCGGGCGTTCGGGTTGTAGGGTCGCTGCACTGGCATTGCCCACATATCAGTGCTGAACCCCTTCGGATAGCCAGCAGCGGCCAGTAACTTCCTGGCACCTTCCGGATCGTATACGTCATCCTTGATCGCATTGTTGTACGACCACTGCGTTGGCGGAATCGGGTTCTTGGCCGCTGTGCCGCTGGACAGATACACGGCATCAATAATGGCTTTCTTGTTGATCGCCATGTTCATGGCTTTACGCACCCGAACATCGTCAAACGGTTTCTTCTGCACGTTGTAGGCCAGATAACCCACGTTCAGGCCAGGTTGCTCCATGAGTTTGGTATTGGCTTCTTTGCGCATGGCATCCAAGTCGGCCGGATTGGGATACGGCATGACATGACACTCACCTTTTTGCAGCTTCGCCCAGCGCACTGATGAATCCGGGGTAATGGCAAAGATCAAGTCATCGATCGGGGCTTTGCCGCCATAAAACTGGGCAAAAGCCTTGTAACGAATAATCGCGTCTTTCTGATATTGAACCAGGGAAAACGGTCCGGTTCCGATTGGCTCCTGATCGACCTTCTCCGGCGTACCCGCCTTCTGCATCGCGTCAGCGTACTCCTTGGACTGCACTCCCGCATACTCCATCGCCAGATTGGCAAGGAAAGGTGCCGTAGGTTGATTGATGGTGATCTTGATCGTGTAGTCGTCCACTTTTTCGACCGACTTGAGCAGGGCTGGCATACCCATATCATTGAAAAACGTGTGGTTGGAACTGGTGACCTTGAAATACGGATTGCTCTCTTTCCACTGCCGCTCAAATGCAAAGATCACATCGTCCGCGTTGAAGTCACGTGTCGGTTTGTAGGATTTGTTGGAATGCCACTTCACTCCCTTGCGCAGGAAAAAAGTGTATTCCTTACCGTCCTTGGAAATCGTCCAGCGCTCGGCGAGCCCCGGGCCGACCTTTGTGCCGCCGCGTTCAAACTCAACGATGCGGCTATAGATCTGACTGTTCGCATCAAACGATGTTCCCGTGGTATTGATGGCGGGATAGAAGTTCTCCGGACTGCCTTCCGAGCAAAAGACCAATGTCTTGGCGGCAACCGGTGCCGCGACCAAGATTGCTGGAATGCTCATCGCGCAAAGCAGCGCAACTCTAATTTTGACGGTGGGGGCACGCATTGCAAAAACTCCTTTGTGATGTTTTGGATTTGCCAGTTGGTGCTGGCAAGACGCCGTGAAGTTATTGATCACCATCGCCACGAAGTACGAATGGTGTTGTGGCTGTGAATCTTATGCGCTAATCAGTTTTTCTGCTTCGTGGCAGGCCACCTGGCGGCCATCGACCTCGCGCATTACCGGTCGCTCAACGCGACAGCGCTCGGTCACATGCGGGCATCGCGTGGAAAATACACATCCGGCCGGAGGATTTAATGGCGAAGGCAACTCACCTTTCAAGACAATCCGTTTGATGCCCGGTGCTGTGCCGACCAAACCCGGCGTTGAGCCCAGCAAGGCTTGCGTATAGGGATGTCGCGGGCTGGAGAAAATCTTGTTCTTCTCACCCTGCTCGATGGCATGGCCGAGATACATTACCAGCACATCATGCGCAATGTGTCGCACCACCCCGAGATCGTGCGAGATGAACAAATATGCCAGCCCCATCTCCTCCTGCAGGTCGAGCAGAAGATTGAGCACTTGCGCCTGAATCGATACGTCGAGTGCCGAAACCGGTTCGTCGGCCACCAGCAGCCTGGGTTGCAGCATCAACGCCCGGGCAATGGCAATCCGTTGCCGTTGACCGCCGGAAAACATATGCGGATAGCGCTGGTAATGTTCGGGCCGCAAACCAACGCGAGCCATCATCGCGCGGCCTTGTTCGCTCCGCTGCGCTACGCTCAACGTGGTGTTGATCGCCAGTGGCGCTTCCAGAATGTTGCCGATTTTTTTGCGCGGATTGAGCGAACCGTAGGGGTTTTGAAAGACCATTTGCACCGACTGGCGGAGTTGGTTTCGCGCCTCATCCGGCGCATTCACAGCATCCATCCCGCCCAAGCGCAGTTCGCCGGCGGTTGGTTTTTCGATCAGTGCAACCATACGCGCGAGCGTCGATTTTCCGCAACCCGATTCTCCGACTACCGCCAGCGTTTTTCCGCTTGCGACTGTAAACGAGACGCCGCCGACCGCACGCAACTGATCCGGCGCAGCGAACATTCCGCGTTTGATCTGGTAAGTGCGCTGCAAGTTTTTTGCGTCGACAACCGGTGGATTAGTCCCTCCCACTTCAAGGGGAGGGGGCACCGACACCGTACCATCAGCACCAACTGGTGCGTTCATACCGGACCACCTTCAACGATCCGCTCAGTGCTTTGCACTGCGTCAATGCGCGAAGGATCGCTCATCGGTTGATGGCAGCGCACTTGTCCACCATGCCAGTCGCGCAGCAATGGGCGCTCGATTCTGGCGCGCTCGCTGGCATAGGCGCAGCGTGGTTCAAACAAGCAGCCGCGCGGACGATCAAACAACCCTGGCACCATGCCCGGAATCGTCGTCAGGCGTGCACTTTCCGTGTTTCGTTCTGGCAAGGCGCTCAGCAGTGCCGCGGTGTAGGGATGCTGGGGCGAAGCAAAAAGTGCGGAGGCGCTGTTTTGTTCCATCACCTGGCCGGCATACATCACGGCAACGCGCTGCGCCATTTCGGCAACCACGCCCATGTTGTGCGTAATCAACACCAGCGCCATGCCGCGCTCGCTTTGCAAGCGGCGCAGCAGGTCAAGAATCTGCGCCTGGATGGTAACGTCGAGCGCCGTGGTCGGCTCATCAGCAATCAGCATTTTGGGGTTGCAGGCGATCGCCATCGCAATCATCACCCGTTGATTCATGCCGCCGGAGAGTTGATGCGGATAAGCTTTAAGGCGGCTTTCCGGCGAAGAAATACCGACTTGTTCGAGCAGTTCAATCGCGCGCTTGCGGGCGGATTTTTTGTCCATGTTCAAATGCAGGCGCAAGGTCTCCGCCAACTGATAGCCAATGGTGAAACACGGATTCAAGCTGGTCGTCGGCTCCTGAAAAATCATCGCCAAATCCTTGCCAATCAAGGCGCGGCGCTGGTCATCCGGCAACTTGAGCAAATTCTGTCCCTGAAAATTCAGCTTGTCCGCCGTGATCTGTCCGGGATAGGCGACCAAGCCCATCAGGGCCAGCATGGTCACGGTCTTGCCGGAACCCGACTCGCCGACGATGCCCAATACCTCGCCTTCATCCAGCGTGAGGCTCACACCTTCCACCGCATGCATTACTGCATTGTGCGAGGGGAAACGTACGCTGAGATTTTCGATTTCGAGCAGCGGCATGGTCATCGCTTCAACTTTGGATCAAGCGCATCGCGCAAGCCGTCGCCCAGTAAATTGAACGCCAGCACGGTGATCAAAATCATCAATCCCGGAAAGGTCACCACCCACCAGGCACGGAGCACAAATTCACGTGAATCGGCAAGCATCGTGCCCCACTCGGGCGAAGGCGGCTGCGCGCCAAGACCCAGAAAACCCAGCGCTGCGGCATCCAGGATCGCGGCCGAAATACCGAGCGACGCCTGCACAATCAATAGCGGCGTGCAGTTCGGCAGGACTTCACTGAACATGATGCGGATTCTTCCGGCGCCGCTGACCACTGCGGCAGTCACATAGTCCTTGGACATTTCCGCAATCACCGTGGCGCGAGTGATGCGCACGTAATGCGGCAGCACCACCAGCGCAACGGCGATCATCGCGTTGATCAGCCCCGGCCCGAGGATGGCAACAATCACGATGGCCAGCAGCAGGCTGGGGATGGTCAGCATGATGTCCATCACGCGCATGATCGCAATCTCCAGCACACCACGGAAATATCCTGCCAGCAAACCCAGCACCACGCCGGTGATGACCGATAAGGTAACCACCACAACGCCGATCGACAACGACAAGCGTGAGCCGTAAATCAAGCGTGACAAAATATCGCGACCAATTGCATCGGTGCCAAGCAGGTAGGTGGTCGAGCCGCCATCCTGCCAAAACGGCGGCGTCAAGGCGACCAGCGTATTGGTCTCGAACGGTGCGTGAGGGGCAATGAGGTCGGCAAAGATCGCCATCAGTAATACCAGCACAATGATGACGAGGCCGGCCACGGCGCCATGGTTGCTGCTGAAATAGCCCCAGAATTCGCGCAGCGGATGCGGCGGCGACTGTATGGGTTGACCCGCGGTCGGAGCAATGCCGGGCGCACTCATTGGGTGTGCCGTATCCGCGGATTGATGATGCCGTAAGTCAAATCGACCAGCAGATTGACCGACATCACGATTACTCCCAGCAGCAGCATGCCGCCTTGCAACACCGGGTAATCACGCCGGTGAATGGCTTCGATCAACCATTTGCCAACGCCCGGCCAGGAGAATATGGTCTCGGTCAAAATGGCGCCGGTAAACAACACACCGACCTGCAGCCCGACCACCGTCACCACCGGGATCAGCGCATTGCGAAAGGCATGCAGCGCCACCACCCGGAAGCGGGACAAGCCTTTGGCACGCGCTGTACGAATGTAATCTTCACCCAACACCTCCAGCATCGCCGAGCGTGTCATCCGCGCGATCGTGGCCAGGGGATTGGTGCCAAGCACGATGGTCGGCAAAATCAGGTGTGATACCGCCGACCAAAATGCGGCCTTATTGCCTTCGAGCAAAGTGTCGATCAGCAGAAAACCGGTGGTCGGCTCGATGAAGTGTGTCACCGCGATTCTTCCCGACACTGGCGTCCAGCCCAATTGCACCGAGAACAGCAGGATCAACAACAAGCCCCACCAGAAGATCGGCATCGAATAACCGGTAAGTGAAATGCCCATAACACCATGATCAAAGACCGAGTTGCGATTCACCGCAGCAATGACCCCGGCAGGGATTCCAATCAACAGTGAAAACAGCGTCGCGCAGAGCGCCAACTCAATCGTCGCTGGAAACAGCGCCAAAAATTCGCTGAGTACCGACTCGTGGGTAACGATGGATCGCCCCAAATCACCGGACATCACACGCCCGATATACAAGCCGTATTGCGTCCACAGCGGTTTGTCCAAGCCATATTCGGTGAGCAAAGCGGCGTGCCGTGCTGCATCGATACCGCGTTCGCCAGCCAAGGCTTCAATCGGGTCGCCAGGCACCAACCGGATCAGGAAAAACGCCACCAGCGTCATGCCGATGAAGGTAGGAATGATCAGTGAAAGGCGGGTGAACAGAAAGCGCAGCATGGCCGTGGATGATACCGAATCACGCTATGTTGCGCGGGAAATTCGTGGCAGCAATGCCGAAAAGACAACGCTCCATCCGCTGCTAGCGGGATGAAGTTCTGATGTGTTGCTGCGCTCTCGATGAACTGAGAGTCAGGGGAACCTCCGGTTTATCGCATTCTCTTTATTTTTGCCAATTCTTCGGCATAACAGCTTATTCCAGATTCGACAGAAACAGATTCTTCATTGCCTCGACAAATGCCTCCGCCTGAAGTACCGCCCAAGCAGCGTCAGCGAGCTCAACCGGATCGCCCTTGTAATCGGCAATCAAGCGCAGCTCTTCGACTTTATTTAACGCTTTGCCAAGCTCAACCGGAACCCGACCCGTTTTGACCAGATGGAGACTGAAAGCTGAGATCAGGCCGCTGTGTGTCCGGGCGACTTCGGGTTCGACCGGTGAACCGGATGCAAGCAAGGCTGCTCGTGCCGCATCAAACATGGCGTAGTAAGATCGATTGCAAGCTCCGTCACTATCGCCATTGTAAAGCAGCACTTTGGCAGATTGTGCAGCTCGAACCGCTTTCGCGTGCAGAAATTGAGGGCTCAAAGGCGAATCCCGTCACGCTCGATGTTGCGCAACAAACGAGGGTTTGAATAGGTTTCCGGATGTTCCCACTCATCTTCCCAGATTGGAAGCGGCTGAATACGGATACCCATTTCGAGCAGCACGTCATAGGCAATATCCGCCATTGCCAATTTTGTTGCAACAAACTTGCCAGAGCGACCTTTAAGCAGCACGGCCACATCCGCATCACTATCAGGCCTATAAGACTTTCGTGCGCGACTGCCAAAGAGGATTGCACCAACCAAGTGATAGTCATTCGCCACCTTTTCGATGAAGGTGCGAGTAGCGTTGGCGGTTTTCACATCGATGTCAGCGATTGATCTCATAAGTGCAGGATAGCGCGTACCTAGTCGCTTGTCAGCGCATCGTTTATCCAGCGAACGAACCACTCTGCCAAAAATCAAGTCCCATTCCGCCACTAGCGCGGTGAGAGCCTGATTTTTGCGGTGCTGGTGCGACCGTGGTTTTCTGCTTAAGCGGCTTCCAATTGTGTCAGCGGCAGGTGACTCAAGGCCAAGTGGTGAATGTCTGCCTTGGTGCTGGCATGTTGCACATCGATACCGACCAATGCGCCGGTCGCATCGTAATCCAACACGACGCCGTCTACCACCTCGTCAGAATCCACGGACGCGCGCTCGGCCAGATGAATGTAAAGCGAATCGGTCGCTGCATCGTAGTTCAGTCTCATGGCTTAAATCTCCTGTCAGGAAAAGCATTATGGACGGTAACACCGTCGGGAACTGTAACCACACGCACGAAGCGGGCTAGTTCCTCTACCCAAAGCCAATGCCGGATACGACCATCTTCGGGTTACACCACGCGCCGCAGCGGGTTGGCGAGCGCTTCAGCACACCACTCCAAACGAATATAAGTCCGTTTGTTAAGCACATCATTCTTAAAGTAATCGGTCATCTGCAGCATGGCCGTGGATGATACCGAATCACGCTATGTTGCGCGGGAAATTCGTACCGCAGCACCAACGAATTTTGGGCACATCACGGATGTTCACACTCACCGTTCGCAGCGTTATTTAAACCAAAAAGCTGAAACCCCATTCCGCTTTCACGGAATGGGGTTTCAGGTAATGCTGTGCGCCGGTTAAATCTGGCGCCAGAGGACGTTCCGGTTAAACGTGGTCAGTCCCCTGTGGTTTCGATTATTGCTACAGCTTAGAACGAGTACTTCACACCGCCGCTGAAGAAAGTGCCGATAGCACCACTTGCGTCAAGCGGGTTGTACGAAGTTGCGCCGTAGGTGTAGAGATCCATCGGCGCCTTTTCGTTAAACAGGTTACGCACATTGCCGAAGATCTGAAGGTTCTTGTTCATGTTGTAGCGAACATTCAGATCCACCGTTTTGAAGGAAGCAACTTTACAACCCTTCGGTGCATCCACCCCGCTCGGCAATACCTCATTACAACCACTGACTGCATATGCGCCTTTATAGTCGGTGTTTTTGATCTCTCCACGATAGTTCAGGTTGGTAGCGACGATCCACTGGTTGTATGACCACTCAAGACTGGCATTGAGACGGTCATCCGGCGTGCCGATACAGTTGGTCACGTCGCAGTTGCCATGGTAACCGGCGTAATCAAACTTGCCACCGCCATTGGCTGCTGATTCCTGACGCTCCCACTTGTACAGGTGGGTCCAAGTCACGGTATTAACCAGCTTGCCATACCCAGCCGGCAATCCCCAGTCGCGACTAAACGTAATGTCGATGCCGTTAACGGTGGAGGAGTTTGAGTTCTCGTATTGAGCGAACACTGAGACGATTCCGCCCGGATCACCTGGAACCGCCGTAGCGGTTGACGGGTCGCGCGAAACATTACCAACATCAATAGACGTTTGAGTCTGCGTCTGATTGATTTCATTTTTGCGCTTGATCTGCCACCAGTCAAACCCTACGCTGGTTTTTGGCAATGGATCCCACACCATACCGATACTGAAGGTATCAGAGGTTTCCGGCTTGAGGTCCGGGTTGGGGCTGGTAATGATGTTAACCGTACCTGCGGTACAGGTTCCAGCAACACCAAGTGCACAACGTGTCGTATCAACGCCGGTAGAGAATGCCGACAATCCACCTGCGCCGTTTTCAGCCGGGCTAGGAGCACGGAAGCCCTGGCCGTAGGAACTGCGGACCAACAGGTTAGGCATCGCATACCATTTACCGGCAATCCGTGGCGTGATGGAATGTTCGACGTTGGTATAGTGGTCGTAACGAATTGCTGTCGACACTTCGACCGTCTTGGCGATCGGCAGAATCACTTCGGTGAACGCTGCAAGCACGTTACGGGAACCACTATAAGCAGAATAACCGAGGCCAATAATATTGCCGGTGTCGGTGCCCGACGTCGGGTCCAGGCTCAAAGATTCGTAGCGATACTCGGTACCGAAAGCGATACCGATCGGACCACCCGGCAACTGACCCATTTCACGCGAAATCTTGAAGTCGATTTGGGCGACTTCAGACTGGGCATCGTTGCTGATCGTTGGCGACAAGGCGGCATACATCGCGGCGGAATTCAGGCCGGCATTCTCAGCAATACGCCATAAAGTTCCAGCCGGCAAAGCGGCATAGGCGGCACTTTGTGCCGCTGCACGAGCAGCGTTGTTGGCGAAAGCCGCATCACCAGGAAGGGTCGGATTAGGATTGTTGCCCGTCGGGTTGAGCAATGCAAAAGTGACATTGCGCTGCAGGAATCCGGTACGGCTGTTTGAGACTTTGTCCTTCGAGTACAACACAGCCGTGTCGTAATCCCACTCGTACATCACGCCTTTCAGGCCCGCAACAAATCGATAAAACTTGTTATCGACATTGCCGACGCGAGGACCGACATCATCGGCCAGATAACGCAAGCGACCCGGCGACCCCAAATAGGGGTTGTCCGGATGTGCAGCACCCAAAGCGATCGCCGCATTGCTGACCGCACCACCCGGGTAACCTACGTTTGCGCTAACACCGGATGGCGTGCCGGATGATGTTGATTTATTTTCGTAGAACTGTGCCTCGGCATACCCCTGCATATTGGCGTTGATTTCTTTGGTAAAGCGGCCAAACACATTGTATGACTCAGATGCAGGTTGGATTTGAGAATACTGCTGGGCGGCGTCGATCAGGCAACCACCACCCGGGTCACCCTGTGGATGGCTGGTCAAATTGGCACAGGCAGCGCCAGGTTGTATGTTGGTGAAGCCGGCTCCGTTGGCTGTCGGATTGCCCCGATTATAGTAATCGTTGGGTCTAGTCGGTGTCGGTGGTAGGCGTACGTTACCATTGATAGCACTACCAGCGCCTGCCCCGTCACCCGGATTTGCCGTGCCGGTCGCATTGCCCCACAAGAGGATACCGGTACCGCCGAAGCCCTCATTGGCGGTCCAGCCAAGCGGGCGCAAATCGGAACGGCCGATGTAGCTGCCACGACCGGCACGATCGCGATTCCAGATCTCTTCTTTCTTGATGTATTCAAAGTTGAAGATTGCGTTGTATTTGTCTTTGGCGTAGTCACCAAAACCGGCAATTGCCGCCACGGTGTATTCGTTACCGTCACCGTCATTCGACGTGCCACCTTTGACTTTGATGGCTTTGCCTTGATAGTCCTTACGCATGATCACGTTAACCACGCCGGCGATAGCGTCGGAACCGTAGATGGCTGAGGCGCCGTCTTTCACGATTTCGATCCGCTCAACCATTTCCGAAGGAATCATGTTGATGTCGGTAAATACTTTCTGACCGTCGTCAGCCAGACCGTAAGGTGCAACGCGGCGACCGTTGATCAGCACGAGGGTCGAAGCAGCACCCAAGCCACGCAAGGACATGCCGGACGCGCCAGAGGCGAAGCCGTTACCGAAGGTGGTCGGAACCGAACCCTGGTTGTCAATCGCCAGGGTTTGCAGCAGCTCGGCAACGGTGGATTTGCCTGATTTTTCGATGTCGTCACGGGTGACGTATTGAATCGGCGAGGCAGTTTCCTGCTCGGCACGGGTAATGTTGGAACCCGTTACCTCAACCCGTTGAATCGGGTTGGCGGTTTGTGCCAATGCTGCGGTACTACCCACCAAAACCATCAGGCTGACGGCCTGACCAACCACAACTGCGATTTGTTTCTTTTTGAGAATCATGTTTTCTCCTAAATCTGATTCCAACGTCAAAAATAGATTGCGCCACGGTACTAGCGGCGCAGTCGAGATGTTTCGCACCAAACTGCAGTGCGAAATGTGGCACGACTGTAACAGCATCGTCATCGGCGTGTAACCTTTCGTAAGCTTGAAACGCAACTTCTGGAAAGTGTGTTGCGAAATTCACACACTTGTCTCGGACTCACAATATTCAGGCTGAACGTTACATTTTTCGAACGCTGCGCATTCACTCATCAACGTTGAAGCGCTTTCGACAGCAACCGCAGTGCACCATTTTTTCCCGTTGAGTCTGACTTTGGCCGGGATTAGAATCCGCCGCTTCACCGTAACGGCGTGTCGCCGGCACCAACTCGCTACACCGAGGGCGTTGGGCTGGAATTGACGTGTCGAGGGGCTTTACCGGAAATTTACGATGGCAATCAGGGCTTTGCTACGCACCGGATTTACCGGATTACCTGCCCTTGCGGCAATTTTTTGCAGTTTGATTTCTACTGGCTTATTGGCAGCAGCCGATCCCGCCAAGGTCTTGCGAACCACCATAGAAGCACAGGACGCAGGCTTCGACCCGGCAATAACCGCCAACTATTATTCCGGCAAGATCATGGAAACCGTTGGCGAAAGCTTGCTCACCTACGATTACGTGGCGCGTCCGTCGAAACTGATTCCCCTCGCTGCCGAGGCCATGCCACTGGTGGAAGACGACGGCCGGACCTATACCTTCAAGCTGCGCAAGGGAATCTATTTCGCGCCGGATCCGGTGTTCAAGGGAAAGAAGCGCGAGCTGACCGCAGATGACTATGTATTCAGCTTCAAGCGCTTTATGGATCCCAAGGTTCGTTCCCAATGGCGATTCCTGTTTGAAGGCAAGATCGTCGGACTGGACGCACTGTCCAAAGCGGCCGAGAAATCGGGGCGCTTTGATTACGACGCCAAAGTCGAAGGCTTGCAGGCGGTCGATCGCTACACGCTCAAGATTCGGCTCAATGCCACTGACTACAATTTTCTGTACATCATGGCGATGGCCTCTTGTATTGGCACCGCGCGGGAAGTGGTCGAGGCGTACAAGGACGACCTTGGCGGCCATCTGGTGGGGACCAACGCCTACATGCTGAAAGAGTATGTCCGGGGACACAAAATCGTCCTGGTGGCCAACCCGAATTATCGCGGCTTCAAGTGGGATTTCAAAGCAGGCGATGACCCTGCCGATGCGGAAATCGTTGCCGAAATGCAAGGCAAAATGATGCCGCGCATCGGGCGCGTCGAGATTACGGTGGTCGAGGAAGAGCACAGCAAATTTTTGTCCTACGCCAAAGGCGAGACAGACATGATTACGCGCATCGGCAACATCGCGGAGTCGTGGCAGGACGGTAAGGGTCTGAAGCCGGAACTGAAGGCACTGGGCATGAAACGTCACGACACCGTGGATGCCGAGACCACCTATTACTTGATCAACTTTAAGGATAAGGTAACCGGCGGTTCGTCAAAGGACCGCATCGCGTTGCGCCGCGCGATGATCATGAGTTACGACATGGAAAAGGAAGCACGGGTCGTGCGCAAGGGTCAGGCAATTCCCAACCTGATGCCGATTCCGCGCGGGGTGGTTGGTTACGACCCGAATTACCGTGGGGTTAACCACTACAACCCCGATGCGGCCAACAAGTTGCTGGACAAGTTTGGCTTCAAGAAGAATGCCGAAGGCTGGCGCAACAATCCGGATGGCTCACCACTGGAAATTACGCTGACCTCGGAAGCCACTCAAGTTAGCGGCGAGTACGACAAACTGTGGAACGCCTCGCTTGAACGAATCGGCCTCAAACTCAAGGTTAAAAAAGGAAACTTTGCCGACAATCTGAAAGCCGCCAAGGATTGCCAGCTTCAGATGTGGGGTTCGGCCTGGAGTGCGGATTATCCCGATGGTGAAAATTTCCTCCAGCTTCTGTATGGTCCGAATTCGGGCCAGTCCAATAATGGCTGCTATAACTCGCCCGTGTTCAATCGGATGTATGAAATGTCACTGAGGATGCCGCACTCGCCGAAACGCGACAAACTCTACCAAATGATGAGTCGCCAGATGGAATACGATGGCGCCTGGAAAATCGGTATTTCGCGAGTGAGATCAACTTTGACTCAGGCAGGCGTTCAGGGCTACAAGAAACATCCCATGCTGCACGCCGAATTCATGTACATGGATATTGATCTGGACAAACGAAACGCAGCCTACAGCGGCAAAGGGAAGCCATGATGAGTCATCGCACCTTCGGGCGTATTGCCGGCATGGCCACGGCGCTACTGATCTCCGTTACCAGTTTTGCAGCAGGCCCGCAACCCGATCCGAACAAGGTTTTTCGCTACCAGTTCCCGGTTGCCGAGACCGGCTTTGATCCGGCGCAAGTCAGTGATCTGTATTCAAACACGGTCGTTGAGGCGATGTTTGAGTCGTTGCTGACTTACGACTATCTGGCGCGACCGTCAAAATTGGCGCCGCGCGCCGCTGAATTGCCGGTCATGTCTGAGGGGGGCAAGGTCTATACCTTCAAACTCAAGCAGGGCATTTTGTTTACCGATGACATTGCCTTCAAGGGCAAGCCGAGAGAATTGGTCGCTGAGGATTACATCTATTCACTCAAGCGCCTGGCCGATCCCAAGCTTCACTCACCGTGGCGATATTTGGTTGAAGGCAAAATTCTTGGCATGAATGCGCTGATCAAGGCAGCGGAAAAGTCAGGGAAATTCGACTATGACAGCAAGATCGCCGGGCTTGAAGCGGTTGATCGCCATACCTTGAAGATCACGCTCGAGGGCCCTGACTTCAACTACCCGTATATCCTGGCCATGCCCACCACGGCGGCAGTTGCGCGGGAGGTTGCCGAACACTACGGCCCGCTCGACATCATGGCGCATCCGGTCGGCACCGGCCCGTATCGCCTCGACAAATGGGCGCGCTCGTCGCTGATTACGCTGACTGCCAATCCGGTTTACCGCGGTCATGTCTGGGACTACAAGGCACAAGAGCCCGGTGACGAGGAGCTGGTCAAAGCCATGCAAGGCAAAGTTCTGCCTACCATCGGCAAGATTGAAATTGCCATCATGGAAGAGGATCAGGCGCGGCTATTGGCTTTTCAGGGTGGCGAACTGGACTTGTTTCACCTGGAAGGGATTTTGGCGCCGAAGGTCATGAACGGCAGTGAGCTCAACGCCGAGTTTGTTGCAGCTGGCGCCAAACTTTCGCGCATCATTGATCCGGAAATCCAGTACCCCTATTTCAGCATGCGACACCCGGTGACCGGCGGCATGAGCAAGGAAAAGATTGCCTTGCGCCGCGCCATGGGCATGGCGTATGACGACGCCGAAGAGATTCGTGTGGTGCACAACGGGCAGGCGGAAAAGATGCACTATCCGGTACCCCCGGGAGTCGTCGGCTATCTGCCGAACTTTCGCTCAGCCGACAAACACAACGTGAAGCTGGCCAATGCCTTGCTGGATAAATTCGGCTACAAGGTCGGCGCGGATGGCTTCCGTCAGTGGCCTGATGGCAAACGCCTGGCAATTACCTACACCAGTCGCCCGGATTCACTCGGGCGGCAGCAGGAGGAGATGTGGCAGAAGACCTTCAACAGCATCAAGATTCGGATGGAAAGCGACAAGAAGAAATTCCCGGAAATCTTGAAAGCGGAAAAGGCCTGCCAATTGCAAATGCGGACCAATCGCTGGATTGCCGACTATCCGGACGGCGACAATTTCTTTCAACTTTTTTATAGCAAGAACATTGGTCAGAGCAACTACTCCTGTGCCGATGTACCTGGTTACGACGAGATGTATGAAAAATCAGCAAGGATGCAGGCAGGCCCGGAACGCGACGCCCTGTACGTCGATATGGCGCGCCTGCTCGAGTATTCAGGTGCTGTCCATTTCAGCATGGCGCGCGCCCGCAATATGGTGATGAAGCCCTACGTACAAGGTTACAAAAAGCACCCTATCCTTTTGGCGGATTGGATTTACATCGATATGGACAAACCGAAAGGCGGGACGAAATGAACCTCACCGTGAACTCGCCAGTTGGTGCTGATCGGACCGGGAGGCCGATAGGCCGGGGGTGCCCCGAAGAGGGCACGCCGTCATCGCCAGTCGCATTGTTGCGCCAGCAAACTCAGCAGGCCTCGAGAAATGGTGAGGTGAACAAATGAGCGCTTTTATTCTTCGCCGTTTATGGCAGATGATCCCGACCATGTTGGGAGTGGTATTGCTGGTTTTCTTTCTGTTCAATTTTGTCGGCGGTGATCCGGCTTATCTGTTGGCCGGCAAGATTTCAAATAAGGAACAGATTGAAAACATCCGCACTCAGTTGGGTATAAATCAACCCTATTACATACAGCTATGGATATTCATCAAGCAAATTCTGACCGGTGACTTTGGTGTTTCGTGGGCAACCAACGAACCCGTCTCGCACATCATCGCCACACGTATCGGGCCGTCACTCACAGTCCTGGTGCCGATACTGATTATCGAAACCATCGTCGCCGTATTGATTGCTTTGGCCGTCGCCTACGTGCGAGGCTCCCTCACCGATCGCGCGATCATGGTGGTGTGCACGATGGCGATGTCGGTGTCCTTGCTGGTCTACATCATCGTCGGACAGTACGTATTGGCGTACAAGTTCAGCTGGTTCCCGGTGCAGGGCTGGGGTGATAGTTTTGCCGAGAATCTGTTCAAGTATTCGGCGTTACCGATTTTGCTGGGTGTGGCTGTCGGTCTTGCGCCCAATACCCGGCTTTACCGGACTTTCATCCTCGATGAAATCAATCAGGACTACGTTCGCACTGCACGTGCCAAAGGCTTGTCGGAACACAAGGTCATGCTGAAGCACGTGCTCAGAAATGCCTTGATCCCGATTATTACCAACCTGATGATCTATCTGCCGAGCCTGTTGATCGGGCACTTCTTGATCGAACGGTTTTTCTCCATTCCGGGGATTGGGCGCGAGGTCATTCTTGCCGTCGAACGTAGCGATTTTCCGGTGATCAAGGCCATTACCGTCTATGTGGCGGCGGCAACCATGATTTCCAACTTGCTTGCCGATTTGCTCTACAAGGCGGTTGATCCAAGGGTGAAACTCAAATGAGCGCCACAACCATGAATGCAGCATCAAACGCATCCCCGGTGTATCAAGCGTCACCTGGTTTATGGACGCTGGCGTGGCGGCGCCTGATTGCCGACCGTGTCGCAATGGTTTCGATGGCGGTGGTCGGCGCATTCCTGCTGTTAACGCTGGCATCCGGTACCGGTTTGATCGCCGAAAATTGGAATGATGAAATTGCCGTTGGTTATGCACCACCGTCGATTTTCGGCAAGCCTGATATTTCCGGCCGCACCAAGATGTCCAAGCACGATGACGGTGCAGCTGTGAATGCGTACCCGGGCACGGTGAAAGACCCTCTCGCGGAAGATATCGCCGAACTCAAAGCTACGTTGGGTGGCGGGACGTCGGCATCGCCGAGCGCCAACACTGCTTTGGATACAAAGGATGACATCGATCTCGGCGACGGCCTCAAGGTCGTTGATCCGATTGGTCCGGAAATGGCCGAAATTCTTGCCACGACCCGCATGAGCACTGAACAGTCGCGTGCTGAATCACTATTGTTTGGTGCCGACAAATGGGGCCACGATGTCATCAAGAAGGTTATCAAAGGCTCGGAGACGTCAATTTTTGTCGGTTTTGCGGCAGCGCTGGTAGCAACGCTGATTGGCACGCTGCTGGGTGCGGTTTCCGGTTACTACGGCGGCTGGATTGACGACCTGCTGAACTGGTTCTACAGCATCTTCACTGCCATCCCCTATCTGCTGCTGATACTCGCAATCGCTGCCGTACTGAACCAAAAAGGCGTCATGACGATTGTCCTGATCCTGGGATTAACCGGCTGGACCGGCATCTACCGGCTGGTGCGGGCGGAATACATCAAGCACAGCACGCGGGAATACGTGCAGGCAGCCGATGCGATTGGTGCATCGAACGCGCGCCGGATGTTTGTCCATATTTTTCCGAACGTCAGCCACATATCGCTGGTTCAACTGTCGGTACATACGGTCGGCTTCATCAAATCGGAGGTTATCTTGTCGTTCCTCGGATTTGGTGTTCCGGTGGACAAGGTGTCGTGGGGTTCGATGCTGGGCGAAGCGCAAAATGAGCTGATCCTTGGTTACTGGTGGCAGCTTGCCGCGGCAACCATCGCGATGGCAATTCTGGTGACTGCATTTTCCATGTTTACCGATGCGTTACGGGATGCGCTTGATCCCAAGATCAAATGACAACCACATCCCAAAATCCAGCGAGTGCCGCAATGAATTCAACCCCTCTGTTGTCTGTCCGCGACCTGCGGGTCAATTTCCGCATGGACAAGCACACCAACTTTGAAGCGTTGAAAGGTGTGTCGTTTGACATTCCTCGCGAACAGACGGTGGCACTCGTCGGCGAATCCGGCTCAGGTAAATCGGTCAGCTCGCTCGCCATCATGGGTCTGCTGCCTAAAGAAAATGCGACCGTCGATCCCAGGAGTCAAGTGCTCTACGGTGGGCGCGATTTGTTGCGGCTTTCCGGCGATGAAATGCGGCAACTGCGCGGCAAAGAAATTTCGATGATCTTTCAGGATCCGATGAGTTCGCTGAATCCGGTGTTGTCAATCGGCAATCAACTCAATGAAATTTTGATGCTGCATATGGGCTTGAGCGCCCGGCAGGCACAGGAGCGCAGCATCGCCCTGCTCGAAGAAGTCGGTTTGCCGGAACCTTCGCGACGCATCAACCGTTACCCGTTTGAACTTTCTGGAGGTCAGCAACAGCGGGTAATGATTGCCATGGCCATGGCCTGCGAACCGAAGCTGTTGATCGCCGATGAACCGACCACTGCGCTGGACGTGACGATACAAAAGCAAATCATTGAACTTGTCGACGCCTTGCGCAGAAAACACGGGATGGCCGTTCTCTGGATCAGTCATGATCTGGCAGTGGTGGGTGAAATTGCCGATCGCGTGATTGTTATGCGACATGGCGAAATACGTGAAGAGGGAACAACACGGCAGATTTTTGAATCGGCCAAGGATCGCTATACCCAAGCGCTGATTCAGTGCCGTCCTCCGCTCGATCACCGGCCTTTAAGACTGGCGGTAATCGACGACTTTATGGCCGATGGCACGATCATGGACAGTTCGAAGGAGGAAGCCGTTCGCGGCCTTTCGCCAAACGATGAAATCGTTCTCGAAGTAAAGGGTTTGAACAAGGAATTTGTTTCACGCGAGGGCCTCTTCGGCAAACGCGTGCTGCGCGCCGTCAAGGATGTCTCGTTCACCCTTCCGCGTGGCAAAACCGTTGGTCTGGTCGGTGAATCAGGGTCAGGCAAGACGACGGTTGGATTGACCATCATGCGCCTGCACGAAGCGTCCAGTGGCGAAGTCCTGTTCATGGGTCAGGACTTGCTGAAAATGAGCAAGAAAGAGCAGATGCCGTTCAAGCGCCGCATCCAGATTATTTTCCAGAATCCCTACGCATCGCTCAATCCGCGTTTTGTTGTCGGCGATATTCTGATGGAGCCGATGCGCATTCACGGCATCGGTGCCAATGATGCCGAGCGCGAGAAGCTTGCTCGCCAATTACTCGAGCGTGTTGGTATGCCGGCGACCTCGTTCGGAAAGTATCCACATGAATTTTCCGGCGGCCAGCGACAGCGTGTTGCGGTTGCCCGTGCGCTGTCGATGAAACCGGATGTGTTGATTTGCGACGAGTCTGTTTCGGCGCTGGATGTCTCGGTACAGGCGCAAGTGCTGAATATGCTGCAGGACCTGCAGGAGGAATTTCAGATGTCCTACATCTTTATTTCTCACGACCTCGCGGTGGTGAAATACATATCAGACGAGGTCATTGTGATGAATCAGGGTGAAGTCGTCGAGATCGCCGACTCCGATGAAATTTACCGCAATCCGCAACATGCCTACACTAAAAAGTTGTTGGGCTCCATCCCGCGTGGCTGGCATGCGCATTAAACTGCGTTAAAGTGGCTGAAAAAAGGACAGGAAATGGGATTGCTTAGCGGGAAACGCATACTGATTACGGGCTTGTTGTCCAACCGCTCGATCGCCTATGGGATTGCAAAGGCCTGTCATCGCGAAGGCGCCGAGTTGGCCTTCACGTATCAGAACGACCGTATTAAGGATCGTGTCGCCAAGCTCATCGGCGACTTCGGCCATTCCGATTTGTATGCATGTGACGTCGCCGAAGACGCGCAGATTGACGCACTTTTCGCGAATTTGGCGCAGCGTTGGGATGGACTTGATGGACTGGTTCACTCGATTGCTTTCGCTCCCGGGGAAGCGCTCGAAGGCGATTTTCTTGATGGCATCAGCCGCGATGCATTTCGCATTGCTCACGATGTTTCGTCCTACAGCTTTCCGGCAATGACCAAAGCCGCCCGGCCCTTGCTCAAGGCCCGTCAAGGCTCGGTGTTGGCAATGAGCTATCTCGGTGCTGTCAGAACCATGCCGAACTACAACCTGATGGGGTTGGCGAAGGCCAGTCTGGAGGCAGCCGTGCGCTATATGGCGGTGGCACTAGGACCGGATGGCATGCGTGCCAATGCAATTTCCGCTGGTCCGATCAAAACCCTGGCCGCTGCCGGCGTCGGCAATTTCGGCAAGTTGCTTGCCTACAACTCACACCACGCACCCTTGCGTCGTAACGTCACCATTGACGAGGTCGGCAACGCTGCCGTGTTCCTGTTGTCGGACTGGGCCAGCGGGATAACCGGCGAAATAATGTATGTCGACGGTGGATTTAACACCACGGCACTTGGGAATTCCGACCCGCTTCCTTGAGCCTTGAATTGCGCCAGGCAGTTCGCGCAACGTCCTTGTCACAGTGTACGGCTTACGAGCAAAACCGGATTGATGATCATCAATCCCGCCGCCGAACTCTGCAGCTCCTACTCTTTGGCGTCTAGTGCGTTCTTGCTGATGACTACCGGGTAACGCAGGCGCATGGCTTCCATCCACGCGCTGAATTCCTGCTCTGCAACGACACGAGCGTACTGTTGCGTCAATGTCGCCCGGCGAGTGTCATCCGTTGCCGCAGGCTTGATCGAGCTGACGCGATAGAGTGCGTAACCGCCCTGCGGTAAGCTTGCACCCGCATAACCCGGCAGTTTGAAGCCGCCAACTTTGAAGATTGCACGCACCGCATCTGGCGGCATGCCACCGGGAACAGCCCGGACGATGGTTCTTGGCGCACTCCAGCTGATCGCCTGCGTTTCACCCTTGTTCAATTTGTCCAGCTTGGCTTCGCCATCCCGCACAGCGAGTTTTGCGGCCTCTTCCAACGTTAACCGGCGTGCGATGGCCTCTTTGACTTGTTCAAGCGGCTGTACGGTGGCTGGCTTATGCTCAATGACGCGGGCGGAGACCAGCGCTCCTTTCAGCGGCCCCGAGGTAATTTCAATGGCCTCGGTATTGCGCTTTTTCTCGACCGCATCGGCACTGAAAATCGCCGCCACCAGTCGTGGCGAATCGAACGGAGGTGGCAAAGGCTGCTGAGGGACGCCGTCTACGGCCTTTGGCAGTAGCGGGCTCTGCTGAATCGTCAGCTTCCACTTTTCAGCAGCGGGTTTGAGGCTGTCGGGCTCTTCTTCAAACACCATGTTGCCGAATCCTTCCGACACTTCGGCAAACTTCTTTGCTGCCGCTTCGGCCTTCAACTCTGCGGAAATTTGTGCCTTGACTTCATCCAAGGGCTTGATGTGTGCCGCTCTCAACCCGGTCAACATGATGATATGAAAGCCGAAATCTGAACGGACCAAACCTGAAATCTCATTTTCCTTCAAGCTGAATGCCGCATCTTCAAACGGCTTGACCATCATGTTGCGCCCGAACCAATCAAGGTCCCCGCCTCGTTCAGCGGTTCCGGTATCTTGAGACTGCTCTTTGGCAATGATCGAAAAGTCACTTGGTTTTTTGCTTACCTTCGCCAATATCGCTTCCGCTTTTGCTTGCGCTGCCTTGACCTCCGCGTCACTTGCGTCCTTGGCAACGTTGATCAGAATATGGCTGGCGCGGCGGGTTTCCGCCTCCCGATACTTCCCTTCCTGACTGGCGTAACGGGCTTTAATTTCGTCTTCGGAAACACTCACTTGCCCCAGCAAGCCATCGCGACTCAACATCAGATACTCGACCCGCACCAGTTCCGGCACTTCAAACTTCTTGGCGTTCGTTTCGTAGAATTTTTGAACCGCATCGTCGGCGAGTTTCACATTGCTTACAAAGGTTGCCGGCAGGAAGACAGCTTCCTCCACTTCCCGTTGCTCAAGCTCGGCGGCGGCCCACAAGTCGGCGCCGGTCTTTGAGTGCATCGCTGCATCCCCGATGGGCAACAATAATTGCTGCAGCCCCATATCCTGTCGCACCCGCGACTCGAACTCTTCTTTGCTCATGCGTTGATTGGCGACCATCAGCGCATATCGTTCAGGTGAAAACTTTCCGTTCTCTTGCAGAGCCGGCACCGCTGCAATATAGGCGGCGAGTTCCGCGTCACTTACCCGCAGATGTCCGGCATCTGCCTGCAGGTTCAACAACCGCCGGGAGATCAGGCCTTCAAGTGCCGCACGACGCACCGGCAATGAGTTAAGCAGCGCCGCGTCGGCCCGCTCGCCCAGTTCGGCGCGGACCCGTGCCTGCTGCTCTCGCAAAGCGTCCTGGAACTCCTGCGTGCTGACGGTACTCTTGCCGACGGTCGCGAAGTTGGCTGTGCTACCGGCACCACGCACATAGGATTCCAATCCCCAAAATGCAAAGGGCAAGGTAATTAAAGCAAGAAATCCCTGGGTAATTCTGGGGTTATTGCGAACGGATTCAAACATGGAGTTGGCTCAATAGAAGACTGGCTGAATGGCGCGGCTATGCGGCGCGTAGGGGCAGGGAGGATACCACAGCGCCATTTGTTTTCGGCTTTGCTTGAGGGCCAAATAGATTCCCGCTGCGGTTGCCGTTTGATGGCAGCAAGGACTGCAAGGACCTACACGTTCGCCCACCTCGGCAGCTTGCCCAGCCTTCATGTTCCGGCCGAGGCTAGACTAACAAGAAATTTCACAACGCAGCAACTTCAAGGACTTTTACTGATGGAATCTATCCGGATCATCGGTTCCTACTTGTCACCTTACGTTCGCAAGGTTTTGGTCTGCCTGGAACTCAAGGGTTTGGCTTACCAGTTGGATCCCATCGTTCCCTTCTATGGCAACGACGAATTCTCCCGCATCAGTCCGCTAAGACGTATTCCAGTATTAATCACCGAGGATGTCACTATTTCGGATTCAACGGTCATCTGCGAATATCTGGAGCAGCAATTTCCGCTGCCTGCATTGCTACCGCAAGCCGCTGCCGACCGCGCCCGTGCACGCTGGCTTGAGGAGTATGCCGATTCGAGGTTGGGTGAAGTACTGATCTGGGGTCTTTACAACCAGGTGGCGATTCGGCGCGCGGTCTGGAACGAAGCACCGGACGCGGACTTGTTGAAGAAGATTCATGAACAAGACATTCCTCATGTACTCGACTATCTGGAACAGCAGGTACCCAAAGACGGGTGGATCTTCCCGGATTTTGGGATCGCAGACATTTCAATTGCCACATTCTTTCGCAACGCAGAATTTGCTCGATTCAAGATCGATGCACAAAAGTGGCCACTTACTGCGGCGTTCGTTGCGCGAGTATTGGCGCACTGGAGCTTTGTCAGGCTTCACGCATTCGAAGATCTGATATTCCGTGTCCCCCCGGCAGGTCAGCGCGAAGTATTGATTGCTGCCGGTGCGCCGATTCATCCGGAAACGCTTGGCGTAGGCAGCCCTCGACGCGGCATTCTCAAGATCTAAGCGTCCTGTCAAAGTGATATCGTGCAGGGCTTTCCGACATTACGGTTTTGACGGCGGTAGCCTGTGGTCAGGGATTGCGGGTAATAAAACGCGTTGCATCAAACCATACAGAAGACCCCCAATCACGATGCCGATTCCATCGGCGATCACGTCGAGCACCTCGCCAGATCTGCTAATAGTCATACTTGCTTGCAGGATTTCAATCAGCAATCCAAAAGCCAGCAGACTCACGCAGACAACGGGACGATTGTTTGGGTAGGCAAAGGAAGCCGTCAACGTCAATACTGCGAAAACGGAAAAATGTTGCGCCTTGTCCCAGATATGCACGCTCAAGAGAACAGAATCTACGGGAACCAGCGCGAAAACCAGCGTGACGAAAATTTCTACGCCAAGTAAATATGGGGCATAGCGACGCGCGCGCAAAACAACAGATTCAAGCCTCGGCGACCAATTCATTTAGGTTGACGCGCTACCGGCCGGAATAAATCGGGGCGCATTTTGTCGCCGCGAATGCGCGGTCAAATCCATCAAATGCGCTCGGCCTCACGACGGAACTTCCAGATGGCGAGGCTGCCGAAAAGCAGCGCAAAGGCAATTTGAACGATCATGGACTCCAAGGCAACATCAATGCCCAGGCCGCGCCAAGTCATCGCATCAAAACCATCGACAGCCCACCGTGTCGGCACGAACAAGGTTGCCGTTTGCATCCATTGCGGAAAAATGAACGACGGTACCCATGCGCCGCCGAGCATCACCATGATCAGGGTCGCAAAGATTGCCATGCTTCGCGCAGCCTCCGGTGTCTTGCCAAATGCGGCAATCAATAAACCAAAGGTGGCGGTCATGATGGCAAAGCACAAGCCAACCCCAAGAAAGCCCAGCAGATCTCCCGTGATCCGGACCTCGAATACAAGGCCGGCAACAATAAAAATAATGCACAACAGCGCGAACGCGATCAGGGTACAAGATGCCGCCCGTGCCGCGAGAATGCTGGAAAGTGATACCGGCGCTGCCAACAGGCGATTCCACAAGCCTAATCGGCGTGCCAGGAGCAGGCTGATGCCGGCATCGATACCCATAAACAAAATGAACTGGACACTCATACCGGCGAACGAGTGCGCATAACCGTTGTACCTGGCCGGCCCCGAGATCATTGCTTCGTCCCTGGTAACGAAGGGGAGCGTTAGTCCGCTAGCTGCCGGAGCGGAGGCGGACAATGCCGGCTTGCTGTTCTCGATTTGCAATTCCTTCACACTGCTCAGAACGTTTCTCAATGCTTTATTTTCGGAATGGCTGGCAACCTTGGCTTCCAACTCAGCAAGGCTGTCCGCAACAAACTTCTTGCCGGTTTCGCCACCCGCCAACTCGGCAGTAACGACTTGCATGGCATGTTGTGTGAGCAAGCCCTTGGTCATTTGCAATACTGCCGTCTGGGAAGGGTCGTAATACAGCGCGATCTCCGGTTTGGCTCCCGCACCGAACAGGCCCTTTATCGAGGCATCGCCGAATCCTGTTGGTATCACAATCGCCGCACTCAGTTTGCCTTTTAGGACCTTTTGCCTGGCATCATCGACATTTAGCTCAATCACATTCAGTGACGCATCGTTCTTCAGCGCAGCACCGATATTTCTTGCAATTGTGCTGTCATCTTGCATCACCAAGGCAACATCGATTTTTCCGGCATCTTCTTTCGGCGAGCCGCCAAATATGTAACCGAAAAATGCACCCAAAACGATCGGCATCAGAATGGTCAGAATCAGCGCCCGGCGATCTCCAAAAAACAACAGGATGTCCTTGCGAATCAGTGCCAGTAGTGCAGTCATGATGTACTCCTAGTCGCGCAGCGAACGACCGGTGAGCGTGAGAAAGATGTCTTCCAGATTAGCCTTTGCTGTTGCGTAGTGCACCGGCGGCAAGCCTTGTGCAACCAACCACTGTAGAACTCCCAGACCATGGTCAGCATGGGCAAGCGCGATCTTCAATTGATGATCTTGCATCTGAACACATTTGACGCCAGGCTGCAGGCCCATAGCAGCCACTATATCGGCGCCCGGTGCAACCGAGAAATCAACCGTCAACGCTGCTTGCGCCGGCAGGCGCTGGTAGAGCATCGCGGGGGACTCATCGGCAACGACCCTGCCGTGATCGATCACCACGATCTGGTCGGCAAGTCGTTCCACTTCCTCCATATAGTGGCTGGTGTAGATCAAGGAACAACCGCGATCTTTAAGTATCTCCAGGCTATCGAAAATCGCATTGCGACTTTGCGGGTCAACCCCGACGGTCGGCTCGTCAAGAATCAGCAACTGCGGTTCGTGCAACAAGGCCGCTGCAATATTCAGGCGACGTTTCATGCCGCCGGAGAAGCCTGAGGGCTTGTCCGCGGCACGATCTTCCAGATTCACCAAGACCAGCACAGCATCGCAGCGGGTCTTTAGAACCGCGCCTTTAAGGCCGTATAAGGCACCGAAGAGCTTGAGGTTTTCCCTTGCGGAAAGCTCGTCATATATGGCCAAATCCTGTGGCACCAGACCAATCATTTTTTTAACCGTGTTATCGCCCCCAACCACGGGTTGTCCGTTGATCGAGATCTCCCCATGATCCGGCCTCAGCAATCCACAAATCATGCTGACCGTGGTCGACTTTCCGGCGCCATTAGGGCCGATCAAGCCCAGTGTCTGTCCGCGCTTGATCTGAAACGACACCGCGTCAACTGCACAGCGGTCGCCAAACGATTTGCTCACACGGTTAACGCCAAGTATCACATCGCTCATCTGACACCCTTGCTGTGGTGAGAACAATTAAGACATAGCCGAAATCGCCGGTTGATGTTGGCGATGGAATGGCCCGTTCATCGGGGACACGCCGTGATTCGAATAATGCTGAGCGACTATTGCAAATTAAAGGGATGTCGTAAAACGATCGTTTCTTCACGATCAGGGCCGGTAGATACCATGTCAACCGGCACGCCGACCAAGGCCTGGATTCGCTGAATATAAGCCAGGGCGGCGGACGGAAGTTCATCAAGCGCGCGGGCACCAACGGTACTTTCCTTCCAACCGGCGATCTCTTCGTAAACCGGCTGGCAGCGACTCGCGTCCTCGGCACCGACCGGGAAGATATCCACGACGCGACCATCCAGTTCGTATCCGGTACAAATTTTGAGTGATTCAAGACCATCGAGCACGTCTAGCTTGGTCAGGCACATGCCGGAGACACCATTGATTTGAACGGAGCGGCGCAGCAGCGCCGCGTCGAACCAACCACATCGGCGCGCGCGTCCGGTAACGGTGCCGAACTCGCAGCCGACCGACGACAAGTGATGTCCAACTCCCGCATCGGTCGAGAGTTCTGAGGGAAACGGACCGGAGCCAACACGTGTTGTATATGCCTTGGTGATGCCCAGAATGTAGTGCAGCATGTTCGGGCCAACGCCTGAACCGGCAGCCGCATTACCTGCCACACAATTGCTCGAAGTAACGAATGGGTAGGTGCCGTGATCAACATCGAGCAGACTGCCCTGTGCGCCCTCAAAAAGAAGGTTGCCCCCTGCCTGACAGGTGGCGTAAAGCGCCGACGAGACGTCGCCGACCATCGGCTTGAGCCGCGGCACCAAGGCCATTGCGTCGTCAAAGGTTTTTTGAAACTCGACCTTTTCGGCGTTCAAATAATTGCTCAAGACAAAGTTGTGGTAATCGAGATTCGCTTCAAGTTTCTCGGCGAACCGGCTTTCGCTAAGCAAGTCCGCGATGCGAATCGCACGACGCGCCACCTTGTCCTCATAAGCCGGTCCGATACCTTTTCCCGTGGTGCCGATTTTGGCTGCTCCGCGAGCGACTTCCCGTGCCAGATCGATAGCCACGTGATAAGGCAGAATCACCGGACAGGCTTCGGAAATTTTTAAGCGCGACACAACTTCCACCCCTACTGCCTGCAGCTTGTCGATCTCGCGCATGACATCGGGTACCGAAACCACTACGCCGTTACCAATGTAACAAGCCACGCCCGGGCGCATGATGCCGGACGGAATCAATTGCAGTGCAGTTTTCTTGCCACCTATGACCAAAGTATGACCGGCGTTGTGGCCGCCTTGAAAGCGGACGACTCCCTGCGCGTGATCCGTCAGCCAATCAACAATTTTGCCTTTGCCCTCGTCACCCCACTGGGTACCGATGACTACCACGTTGCGTGCAGTTTTGTTAGTCATTTCAGACTTCCCCAAGCGATTCAATTATCCATGCACCATTGCGCCATACCAATTGGCGGTCACAGCCAGCCGCTGCCCACGTACCGTCGTGGCCGGGCAACGCAAGAACGATGCGCTCGCCAAGGTCGCGCAGACGTTCAGCCTCAGCATGCAAAGCGTCGTCTTCTGGCCAGCGAACCAAAATCGCCCCCTTGATTTCACTCTTTCCAGCGACACGCATCAGCTCGCGCAGATCCATCGAAAAGCCGGTCGCCGGACGTGCGCGGCCATAGGCCAAACCGACTTCGTCATAACGTCCGCCGCGGGCAACGGCAAATGCACTGCCGACGCTATACGCTGCAAAGGCTACGCCACTGTGATAGTGATAGCCACGCAAATCGGCGAGATCAAAATTTAGCGCTGAGACACTCACTGAATCCCGCAACGCATCGGCCAGGCGGTTGAGTTCGTCGAGCGCCAAAGTGATTTGCGGATCCTGCGGCAAGATCCTGGCGGCCCGCCCGAGCACTTCCCTTCCGCCATAAAGCTCCGGCAACGCCAGCAATCCCTTGCGATAAGGCTCGGCCACTCCAACCAGGAGTTCACTCAATGTCGGTAAATCTTTGCCCTGCAGTGCCGAAAAAATTTCCAGTTCCTGGGCAGACGTCAATCCGGCATGCCGAACCAATGCACGGAATATCTGTACGTGACCAAGATCAAAACGGCTGGCAGTCACTTTGCACTTGGCAAGCGTGTCAGCCAGCAGCCGAATAATTTCGATATCCGCTTCCAGTCCGGCGTGACCGTAAATTTCCGCACCAATCTGCATCGGTTCGCGCGTTGCCTGAAAACCCGCCGGCAAGGTGTGAACGACGCTACCGCAATAGCAAAGGCGCGTTACCCCTTCGTGTCCGATCAGGTGCGCATCTATCCGTGCCACCTGCGGGGTGATGTCCGCGCGCAAACCCATCGTGCGACCAGACAATTGGTCTACCAGTTTGAAAGTTTGCAAATCCACGTCTCGCCCGCTACCGGTGAGCAGCGACTCGACATATTCCAGTAAGGGAGGAATGACGAAATCGTAGCCGTGCGCGGCGAAGGAATCCAACACCCGGCGCCGCAAAAGCTCCAGCTGCTTAGCCTCATGAGGCAACACATCTTCAATGGCTTCCGGCAGCAACCAGTGCAGGGTGGACATTTCAGCGCAGTACCGTAAATATGATGACGCCTAGCAGCAGCGATGACAAGCCTAAAAACCGGATTTGTCCGTCAGTCAATTCGGTTACCCGCCGAAACGTTTCGCGCCAAACTTTTGGCGCGACAAAAGGCAGAAACCCCTCAATCACCAGCATCAGGGCGAAAGCGAGCAACAACGTCTTTTCCATGATTCAAGCCGTCCGGAAATTTACTTGCCGCGACCGCTGTTCTTCAGGTACTTGAAGAAATCCGAGTTTGGTTCGATGACCAACAAATCACTCTTGTTTCTAAAGCTGCCTCGATAGGCTTCCAGGCTTCGATAGAACGCGTAGAACTCTGCGTTTTCACTAAACGCCTTTCCGTAAATCGACGCGGCCTTGGCATCACCCTCACCCTTGACTTTTTGTGCGTCACGATAGGCTTCCGCTACGATGACCTCACGCTGGCGATCCGCATCGGCCCGAATCTTTTCGGCCTCGGCAGCACCCTCAGAACGCAATTCATTGGCTACGCGCTTGCGTTCGGTTTCCATCCGGCGATATACCGATTCCGACACTTCGGGTGGCAAGTCAACACGCTTCAAGCGGACGTCGACAATTTCTACTCCAATGGCACGCATATCGGCATCGGCCTTCTTTTGCACATCAGAGGTGATTTTGTCGCGCGCTCCGGAAACCACATCGTGAACCGTCCGCTTACCAAACTCTTCGCGCAGGCCAGCATTTACCGTTTGCGTCAAGCGAGTACGCGCGATCTGCTCATCGCCGGCGACAGAAATGTAGTAAGTCTTGACGTCGGCAATTCGCCATTTTATGAACGAGTCCACCAATACCGGCTTCTTCTCCGCAGTCAAAAACCGTTCTGGGTCAGGTGAATCCATGGTCAGGATACGCTTCTCGAACAGCTTCACGTTTTGTATCAGCGGCCACTTGAAGGCAAGGCCCGGTTCGGTGATCACTTCCTTGATCTCGCCTAGCTGAAAAATAATTGCGTACTGGCGCTGATCAACAGTGAACATGGTCATGCCCAACAGGACGATACCTGCCAGCACGCTCGAGACAACAAAAGGCAATCCGCGCTGCATTATCTTTCTCCTCGATCACGCGAGCGCAAGCCATCGCGCGAACGTCCATCGGAACCGCGTTCGACCGCCGGAGCCTTCTCGGTTTGAGGCGGTGACTCTGTGTGGGCAGTTGGTGCTGACGACACGGCGTTGCTTCCGGCCGGCGCTGCCAACTGAATCGCATCTGCAGCATAAGCTGCATTTGCAGCCGTCGCGCCAGCCGTCGCCTGCATCAGTTTATCCAGCGGCAGGTAGAGCAAATTCCCTTGCCCTTTGGCGTCGACCATGACTTTGCTGGTGTTCGAGTAAACCTGTTGCATGGTTTCCAGATACAGACGTTGGCGAGTAACTTCCGGAGCTTTTTGGTACTCGGTCAAAATTTGCTTAAAGCGGGAAGCGTCACCTTCAGCCATCGCGACAATCCGCTGTTTGTAGCCGCTCGCTTCCTCAAACAACCGCGATGCCGTGCCGCGTGCTTTTGGCACAACATCATTGGCATAGGCTTGACCCTCATTCTTTTGTCGTACGCGGTCCTGTCCCGCCTTGACAGCATCATCAAACGCAGCTTGAACCTGCTCCGGCGGCTGCGTGCTCTGCATGCTGACCGAGCGTACCTGGATGCCGGTCTGATATCGATCCAGAATTTCCTGAATCAACTTTTGCGTGTTGGTAGCGATCGCGTCGCGCCCTTCGTAGAGCACGAAATCCATCTTGCTCTTGCCGACCACTTCACGAATCGCAGTTTCAGCAGCTTGCATCACCGAGTCGTCGGCATGCCGATTGTTGAACAGGTATGCCTGAGGGTCTTTGAGCAAATACTGGACGGCAAACTGGACGCTGACAATATTTTC
The DNA here is from genome assembly GCA_016718525.1 of Rhodocyclaceae bacterium. Classification (GTDB taxonomy): domain Bacteria; phylum Pseudomonadota; class Gammaproteobacteria; order Burkholderiales; family Rhodocyclaceae; genus JADKHX01. The sequence goes on along the minus strand of JADKDD010000002.1, from coordinate 1,629,479 downwards.
GTCGTCAGTCAGCATCAAAGCTTCTTTCGGGACGCGATTTTTCTCTGTGGAGCGGTAGCCGATTTCTATCGTTCTGACCCCACTTAGATTCACCGTCTCATGCGTCTGAACCGGCCACGGCAGTCGCCATCGAAGGCCTGGCTCGGTAATTTCCTTGAACCGGCCGAACTGCAAAACTACGCCGCGCTGACTCGCGTCAACAATGTAGAAACCGCTGGCAGACCAAAGCAACAGAATCAGACCCAGGACAACGCCAAGTCCGCCGCCGAACTGACGCGGACTGATGGTCGGCATGCCACCACCGTTACCGCCCGTGCCGCCGCCCCGCTTGTTGCCAAACATTCCGGTCAAGCGACGATTGAAATCCCGCCAAATCTCTTCGAGATCGGGTGGACCCTGGTTACCGCCTTTATTGCCACCCCCGGGATTATTCCCCCAGCCGTTGTCGTTCATGGCCATCAGTATTCCTGCTATCACGATATTCAGTCTAAAAATAAGAAAGGTTGGTGCGCGATGAATAGCCGCCTACTTGATCGTTACGACGACGCAAGCAGATTCGGCAAGGTTTCGCATTCGGATTGGTGAGTTGTTTCGAAGCTGGCGATCGATCGAATTTGACTGGTGGCGACGTCTGCCAAAGCCTCACGCAACAGACTCAAACCCTCACCACTTTTGGCACTTAAGCGAACGCGTCGAATCTTACCATAGTGACAACTTTCCAAATTATCGAAGTCGAATCCCGCCTCTTCACAATCAATCCCGGGAGCGATTGCCGTGCTGTCGATTTTGTTCCACACCATGATCTGGGGTACAGATGCGGCGCCAATTTCATCAAGGACTTTATTCACCGAGTCGACTTGCTGTTCTCGCGCCGGACTTGCCGCATCAACGACGTGCAGCAGCAAATCAGCTTGGGCGGTCTCTTCAAGTGTCGCATGAAAGGCCGCTACCAAAGAGTGCGGGAGCTCGCGAATGAAGCCAACGGTATCGGAGAGCACGATTTGCCCGGCACCTTCAATATACAAACGCCGCGAGGTGGTGTCGAGGGTCGCAAACAACTGATCTGCCGCAAAACTGCCAGCCTTGGTCAGTGCATTGAAGAGCGTGCTCTTTCCCGCGTTGGTATACCCTACCAAAGACACGGATAACACATCACCCCGGTCACGGGCTTTACGCCGCACGCTACGTTGGCGCTCCAGAACTTTCAAGCGGTCTTTGAGCAAAGCGACGCGTTTGCCTAGCAGCCGACGATCAGTTTCCAGCTGCTTCTCACCCGGCCCGCGCATTCCTACGCCACCCTTTTCGCGGTCCAAGTGCGTCCAGCCACGAACCAGACGGGTTGCCATATGCTGCAACTGCGCCAATTCAACTTGCAGTTTGCCCTCGTGGCTTTTTGCCCGCAGCGCGAAAATGTCAAGAATCAATGAGTTGCGGTCAACCACCCGCATTTTCAGTTCGCGTTCAAGATTTCTTTGCTGACCGGGACTCAAGGGATGGTTGAACACCACCAGATCCGCCTCCCGCTCACGCGCAAACTCGGCAATTTCGGCGACCTTGCCTTTGCCCGCAAACAATGATGCATCGGGCGCCGCGCGACGTCCGGTAACGACGCCGACCGAAGTTGCAGCCGCGCTGTTGATCAACAGCTGAAACTCGGCAAGTCGCTCGTCGAAATCACCTTCGTGGAAATCAAGTTGCACCAGAACGGCTTTCTCGCCATTGGCAGGACGGTCAAACATCTAACGGTATGAGGCTGGACGTCGCTGGAGCACTGCATCTACACGTCACTGTCGCCCTCTTGCGCAAAATTGACTGCGCGCGCCGGCACAATTGTCGAAATCGCGTGCTTGTACACCATCTGTGTCACCGTATTCTTGAGCAATACAACGTATTGATCGAAGGACTCAACCTGCCCCTGCAGCTTGATACCGTTGACGAGGTAGATCGACACCGGAACGTGCTCGCGACGCAAAGTGTTCAAGAACGGGTCTTGTAGGGATTGCCCTTTATTGCTCATGAGAAGCCTCTTCAGTAGATTGATCTTGGTTCAACTAATGTTGCTAATGTATACGAAATGGCGACTGGTCGCCATGCGCTGCCGCATAAAGCACCTGTTTTGTCGATTTGCTTCGTGGTAACCGAACAGACGGATTGCCGAACCGAATACGCTCAGTGTATGACCTATTCATTTGTGGCAAATGGATTTTGCGTGCTCTTATATTGAATCCGCAGCGGCGTACCTGTGAGCTTGAACACTTCCATAAAGTGATGCTCCAGAAAGCGCGTATAGGAAGCGGGAATATGGTCAAGCGCGTTGCCATGAATAACAATAATTGGCGGGTTGCTGCCGCCCTGATGCGCATAGCGCAATTTCGGCCGGAACAAGCCGTGACGCGGCGGCGTCTGTTTTTCGACAGCGGAGATCAAAGCGCGCGTCAGCTTGGGTGTCGACAATTTCGCCATTGCCGCAGCATAGGCCTTGTTCACGGATCCCAGGATGGAACCGATCCCCATGCCCTTTAGCGCCGAAACGTGGTGCACACGGGCGAAACCGAGAAAATTCAATTTACGCGCAATTTCAATCTTGATGCGTTCACGCCGATAGTCGTCGATCGCATCCCATTTGTTCACTGCCACAACCAGGGCGCGTCCGGCGTCAATAATAAAACCGGCGATGTGCGCATCCTGATCAGAAATGTCCTGACTGGCGTCAACCATCAGCACCACTACATTGGATTCTTCGACTGCCTGCAAAGTCTTGATCACTGAAAACTTCTCAATGGTTTCGAACACCTTTCCCCGGCGACGCAAGCCTGCAGTATCTATCAAGGTGTAGTGTCTGCCGTTTTTCTCGAAAGGGACCTCTATTGCATCACGTGTGGTGCCCGGCATGTCGAATGCAATTACGCGATCTTCACCCAGCAATGTGTTGATAAAAGTGCTTTTGCCGACATTGGGTCGACCGACAATAGCGACACGCGGGCCAAGTTGCTCCTCTTCCCCTTCGCTTTTCTCCGGAAACCGCGCCAATGCCAAGTCAACCAACTCGCGCACACCTTCACCATGCGAGGAGGAAATAACATATGGTTCTCCGCAACCCAGCTCAAAAAACTCTGCCGCGACCACATCGCGATTCATGCCTTCACCCTTATTCGCCGCGAGCAATACCGGCCGGCCACTTCGCCGCAACAAATCGGCAATCACCTTATCTTGCGGGGTCAAACCGGTACGCACATCGACCACAAACAGCAGTACGTCCGCTTCGGCGATTGCCGCCTCTGCCTGCCGCGCCATCTCATGCACGATGCCTTCTTTCGCTTGCGGCTCGAAGCCGCCAGTGTCTACAACCAGATGTGGTTTGCTTGATAGCCGGCCATGCCCATAGTGACGATCACGGGTCAAACCCGGTTGATCAGCCACCAATGCATCACGTGATCGCGTCATCCGGTTGAACAACGTCGACTTGCCGACGTTCGGTCGGCCGACAATCACCAGCGTGGGTTTCATTTTGCAGTGATGGCAAACAACCCACCGTCACTGGTCTGGACCAAGGCACCGGCAGGCGTGCGGACAATTTCAGCGCGCACCGCACTTCCGTCGGTCTTCAATCGTCCGACAAATGCACCGTCGCTAATGCGCAAAATGTGCACGTATCCTTCGAAATCAGCCACAAACAACTCGCTCCCGATCAGTAACGGGCGAGACAATTGCCGGTATGCCAGCTTGTTTTGCGACCACAGGCTGGCTCCCGTACTTCGGTCAAGCGCATGGACGGTTCCATTGGTATCGGAGACGTACACATACTTCGGCCCTATATCCATACCAGAAAACGATGAGATTTCCCTGACCCAAAGTTGGTTTCCATTCACCCGATCAAAACACGCCACGCGCCCCTTGTAAGTCGCCGAACAAACGATTCCGCCACCAACTGCCGGGCGACTGGTGATGTCGGTAATCCGTTCAAGATCGGTTGCACCTTTTGGCGTCGATACGGTTCCCTCCCAGAGCAAGGACCCATTCTGATTACTGATCGCCACCAGCTTGCCTCCCGGAAATCCAACCAGCGTCGCGTTGCCGTCAATTGTCACACCAACATCGGAGCGCAAAACCAACGGGGGTGTCGTTCGCTGATACCACCAGCGGCGGATACCGGTCGTTGCATCGAACGCTCCGATTCTTGAATCACTTGATCGGGCGACCACCAAGCCACCAGAAACAGCGGGCATCGCCAATACTTCCGCGCTTAACTGACCGCGCCACAGCTGCTCACCGTCGGCGGCATTCAGGACAACAATTTCACCCTTGGTTGTTCCGACAACTACGCGCTGCCCATCGCTACCGACGCCTCCGGACAAGTCTGTGTCCACGGAAATTTTCCACACGCGCTTCCCGTCTTTGTCAAGTCGCGCAACGTCACCTCCACGTTCGGCGACAAAAATTGCATCGCCAGTAAAGCTTGGCGTAAAGGTAAATCCTTGTGCATCACCAATACTTGATTCCCATGCAATTGCCGCCGTGCTGGTCACCTCGATCGGTTCAAGTTCAGCCGGCTCCTTTCCTGTCGTCGGTGTACTCGAGCAACCGCTCAGGATCAAGCCAAGGCAAGTGGCAGCCGCATATAAATGCGCCACACGAATTCGCTTCATGGTTTGACTCCGCTGCTTGCCAACCCATCGAGCTTGGCTCGCAATACTTCCTGATAGGCCAGATGTCTGCCTCTTTCGTTACCATCGGCATCTGCGCGCTTCTGCTTTTCTTCAATTGCTGCAATCGCTTCTTCATACGCGATGCGCGCTTCGGCAAATTTCCCCTGTGCGGCAAAAACATCACCTTTGATTTCGCTATGACGGGCTAGAAAAGGTGCCGCCGGGACGCTCGCCAACCTTGTCAGCGCGGCATCATAATTTTTCTCATCCAGCAAGACGCCCGCCAGTCGCAAGTTGGCCAGCGCGCGCATCGCGTCATCGGAAGCATTGTCAGCCACCCATTGCAACTGGACTTGCGCAGTTTTGGTTTCGCCAACTTCCTGTTGTACCCGGGCAGAGACCAGAGCGCCCATGACTGCGTAGGCAGTTCGCGGAAACTTGTCTATCAAATCACCTGCAAGTTCGCGCACCCTTTTTGCATCATGTTGCAGCGCTGCCTGTTGCAGGCCACCATACACGACTGATGCCTGCGCTGCTTGATCTCGCTGCCACCAATTCCATCCCTGCCAGGCCGCGACGGCTAACGCCACCGCGAGGATGATACTGGTCACCAAATTTCCGTACTGGTTCCACCAGGTCTTCAGTTCCGCGAGTTGCTCTTGTTCTTCTAGGTCATAAACTGCCATCATCATCATCCATAGGAAAAAATAGCTCGCCGAGGTGTTCGGCGAGTTGGTCGAAATTGACACGGGTTTGAGCGGCTATCTCGCCGTCGGTGGCACGCAGAGGTTTGACGCTGACTTCGTTGGACACCGTCTCGTCAGCACCAACTAACAAGGCTACGGCCGCGCCGGAAGCGTCAGCCCTTTTCATTTGTGACTTAAAGCTGCCACCACCGCAGTGCAACTGAATCGCGAACCCGGCGTCACGCATGCGCTCTGCAATCCTGAACGCAAAGCGCGCCGCCTCGTCGCCTTGGTGAACTACGTAGGCGTCAGGTGCTTCCGGTTGGTTGGTATTGCCTTGCGCTTGCCACAACATCAACAGCCGCTCGATTCCCATGGCGAAACCGCAACCCGGCGCGGGTTTGCCGCCCAGCTGCGCGATCAGTCCATCGTAACGACCACCAGCGCACACTGTTCCTTGCGCACCAAGTTCGTCACTTACCCACTCGAACACCGTCAGGTTGTAATAGTCAAGACCACGCACCAGGCGCGGATTGATCCGGTAAGGAATGATTGCGTCTTTGAGCAGTTGCTGCAAATCTTCAAAGTGTTTCAGCGATTCTGCACCGAGAAACTCGATCAACGTCGGTGCCCCCTCGACCAGCGCCTGCATGGCCGGGTTTTTTGTGTCCAGTATGCGCAGCGGATTGGTATGCAGGCGGCGCTGAGCTTCCGCATCAAGTTCACCGTGATTTTTTTCGAAGTAGGCAATCAATGCCGCACGATGTTTCGCGCGCTCCTCCACCTGCCCAAGCGTATTGATCTCCAGACGAATTCCGGTCAATCCGAGATCATCCCACAGTCGCGCGCACATCGCGATTTGTTCCGCATCAACATCGGGGCCGGCGAACCCAAGCGCCTCAACGCCAACTTGGTGAAACTGTCGCGTGCGACCTTTCTGTGGCCGCTCGTGGCGGAACATCGGCCCCATGTACCACAGTCGCTTGGGCCCGTCATAAAGCAGGTTGTGTTGAAGCACCGCACGCAAGCACGATGCAGTACCTTCGGGGCGCAAGGTCAGGTGTTCGCCACCTTCGCGATCAAGGAATGAATACATTTCCTTCTCGACGATGTCGGTGACTTCGCCAATCGCGCGGGAGAACAAGGGCGTCGGCTCAACCATCGGCGTACGAATCGGCAAATAAGCGTAGGTTCGAAGCCAATCGCGCACAGTTGATTCGAACTGTTCCCAAAGGTCGGCTTCGGCCGGCAGGATGTCGTGCATGCCGCGAATGGCTTGAATGGAGGTGCTCATATTGTTTCTGGTTCAGCCTAGCGGCGGGTAACTACGCGCAACGTACTGATCAATCAGCCCGCGGAATTCGGCCAGGATGTTATCTCCGCGTAGCGTGACCGCACGCTCACCATCGATATAGACAGGTGCAACCGGCGCTTCACCGGTTCCCGGCAAGGAGATACCAATATTGGCATGCTTGCTTTCGCCCGGTCCGTTGACCACGCAACCCATCACCGCCAGCGTCATGTTCTCAACCCCCAAACGGGTTTGGCGCCAATGTGGCATTTGTTCCCGGACATATGTTTGGATGTCCTGCGCCAACTCTTGAAAAGTGGTGCTGGTGGTACGGCCACAACCTGGACATGCGGCGACCAGCGGGGTAAACGCCCGCAACCCCATGGTCTGTAAAATCTCCTGCGCAACGATGACCTCGCGAGTGCGATCACCGCCGGGTTCAGGGGTCAGTGAGACGCGCAAGGTATCGCCAATGCCTTCTTGCAGCAATACCGCCATGGCGGCACTGGAAGCCACGATGCCCTTGCTGCCCATCCCTGCTTCGGTCAGACCCAAATGCAGCGGGTAATTACAACGTGCACCAAGCTCGCGATATACCGCGATCAAATCCTGCACACCGGAAACCTTGCACGACAAAATGATGCGATTCGCCGGCAGACCCACCGCGAGTGCCTGCTCGGCCGACTCAAGCGCTGATGTCACCATCGCTTCACGCATAATGGCACCCGCATCTTTCGGCACCGGTCGTTTGGCGTTTTCATCCATGATGCGCGCCAGCAATGCCTGATCGAGACTGCCCCAATTGACACCGATACGAACCGGCTTGTCATGGCGACACGCTATTTCGATCAACTGCGCAAACTGCTCATCGCGCTTCGAACCCTTGCCGACGTTGCCCGGATTTATCCTCAACTTGGCCAGGGCTTCCGCACATTCCGGATGCTCAGTCAGCAACTTGTGGCCGTTGAAGTGGAAATCTCCAATCAGCGGCACATCACAATTGAGCTGAGCCATGCGTTCGCGAATCTTTGGCACCGCCGCCGCTGCCTCGCGCGTATTGACGGTTATTCGTACCAGCTCGGAGCCGGCGCGTGCCAGCTCAACCACTTGCTTTGCGGTGGAAAAGACATCTTCGGTATCGGTGTTGGTCATCGACTGAACGACGATCGGTGCGGTTCCGCCAAGCCGAACCTTGCCCACTGACGCCTCTATGCTTGCACGGCGAGGTGCCGGATTGACCCGGTTATCCGTAACAGCGGCAGCATCAGTCATTGCAGTCTCGATGGTCATGTGGCGCGGGCGAAATGTGCCCTTACTCCACTGTCAGCCGCGCAATGTTTTCGCGACTATACGGTTTAAGATCGATTGCCCGGTCGCCGTAGGTCACGCGCACTGCAGAAGCACGTCCTATCCAAAGCTGAAATGGCGCCTTGCCCTCTATCACTTGATGGGTACCTTTCGGTTGCTCACCGCGAAAAACTATCGATTGCGAGGCATCGGTGATTTCTATCCAGGACAGATCATCGAAGTCAATTGTCAAGGCATTCGGCTTAGCCGGTAAATTAGTGGCCACATCCGGCACCGGCGCCGGCGCTGGCGCACTATTCGCGTCCGTCACCACGGTCTGTGGTGGGGTGTTTGTCGCCAATGCTACCGGCGCTACCGATGGTTGGCTTTGGACCGTACTGGCGGTTGGCGTCGAAGGAGGAACGTCGGACATCAGGTAGACGTAACCTGTCAGCGCAGCAAACAGCACTGCGACTAACACCAACGCCACAACCACCCCACGTGAAACGCGAGCGACGGTTGTGGTTTTTTCTGCCAGCCCGATATTGGTCGGCGCTCTAACGTCGGGCATGGAAACTGGAACTATCCCACCCAAACCGACAAGCAGGGATTCCGATTCGATTTTCAGCAATTTGGCGTAGCCACGGATCATGCCGCGCACCAGCGTGCTACCAGCCAAATGTGCGTGATCGTCACGTTCCAGTGCTTCAATTTGATGCGCGCTAAAACGTAAGACCTCGGCAACGTCGGCAATGGTCATTCCTGCGGCCTCTCGTGCCGCGCGCAAACGTCCCCCGGCCGTGTTAGGCGACGCTTGAGCAACCGAAGGCGTCTCGATTTCAGCAAGAGCAGAATCAGTCGCGATTGCCTCCTGATCGTCGCTCAATCCGCTGTTGGTATCGTCAGCAGTCATCCGATCCAGATCGCTATCGCGTGCAGTGCTTGCACCACTCACTCGTAGTCCCCTTTAAGCATCTTCAGGGTCTCAGGCGATGTTGGGAAAACGCGTTTCAACCGCGCCGTATAACGTGCTTCGCCTTCGCGATTGCCAAGTTTTCGTTCAATGCGGAGCGCTAACCAGGTCGCCTCTGCGGGAAGCTCCATACCTTTTTCCAACTGGGCAATAAATTGGCGGGCTTCCACCGGACGCCCTTGCTTGTAGATTGCATCGGCAAGCCAGAATAGCGCCAACGTATTTGCACCATCGAGCTTCATCGCTGTCGACAGATAACTTTCCGCAAGCTTGTAGTCTTTGACGCCAATCGCGCACATGCCGGCATTGGTATAGGGTTTCGTAGGCGACTGGTAAAGCGGATTTTTAGCTGCCGCCATCAAGTATTCAATGCCCTGCTTTTCACGTCCTTCCTGACAAAGAAACCAACCGTAGTTGTTGAATATTTCAGGGTCTCCCGGTGAATAACGCAGTGCCTTGGAAAAATTCTCTTCCGCCAACCGGTTTTCTCCCAACTGCATATGTACCAAAGCCAACACATTGTAGGCAGGGGCGTATGTCGAATCAGCCTCGATTGCAGTCTGAGTTTCCTCAAGAGCGACGGCATATCGACCTTCGAGCATGTACAGTGCGGCCAACTCCGTGTGCACTTTGGCGCTTTGTTGCGGGACACCTACTGCCGGTCTGGCCGACATCGGCTGACGCGCTCTGTCTCCTGAAGGTCCCGGTCCGCCCCCATCAGTAGTGGCACAACCAAACATCAAAAAACACAGCCCCGTTGCGATTACGGTACGCATATTTTGTTGTTTCATGAATGTGCCTCCACTCTGATTTCACCAGCTTTACCAGCTGTCCGTTCAATTGCCACAGGGATATTGCGCAACTGGCGCTTGGTTTTGTCTCTCACTTGTCCGGCAAGTTGGCCACACGCCGCATCGATATCGTCGCCACGGGTCTTGCGGGTGGTGGTCACGATCCCGGCATGCTGCAGAATTTCACTAAAACACCGGATGCGCTCCCGCGATGACCGCTTGAATCCTGAATTCGGGAACGGATTGAATGGAATCAGGTTCAACTTGCACGGAACATCTTGCACCAGATCAAGCAACCTGTGCGCGTACTCGTCACTGTCATTGACGCCGTCAAGCATCACGTATTCAAACGTCACAAAGTCACGTGGCGCATGCTCCAAATAGCGCTGACATGCCGCCATCAGCTGCGCTAACGGGTACTTGCGGTTAATCGGCACCAGTCGGTCCCGTAGTGTATCTGTCGGCGCATGCAGGGAAACTGCCAGCGCAACGGGACAGGCCGCCGCCAGTTTATCCATGGCCGGAACGATACCTGAGGTGGACACGGTAACCCGCCGCCGCGACAAGCCATAGGCGTTGTCGTCAAGCATCAATTTCAGGGCTGGAATCAAATTGTCGAAATTCGTCAGCGGTTCGCCCATACCCATCATCACCACGTTGCTGATCACGCGGTCACTGGATTGACCGGTTTGAGTACCTTGCATCAACAATCGATTAGCCTGCCAGAGCTGACCGATAATTTCGGCAGTAGTCAGGTTCCGGTTGAATCCTTGGCGACCGGTCGAGCAAAACACGCACTCGAGCGCACAACCGGCTTGTGACGAGACACACAAGGTTCCTCGGTCGGCCTCCGGAATAAAAACCGTTTCAATCGCGTTCCCGGTACCGACATCAAACAAAAACTTGCGCGTGCCGTCGTCGGAAAGTTTGTCGCTGATGGTTGGTGCTGGCGACACGCCGCCAAGCAGCTTCAGCTTCTCACGAAAGCTCTTGGCAATATCCGTCATCGCATCGAAATCGTTCTCCCCGCGTTGATGTATCCAGCGCAACAACTGGCGCGCGCGGAAGGGCTTCTCACCCTGCTGCTCACACCAGTTGGTCAAGCCTTGTGCATCGAAATCGAGGAGATTTACTGCCATGGACGCTTAGCGCGAATAGACGTTAAGTGCCGGGAAGAAGTAGGCAATTTCAACAGCAGCGGTTTCCGGCGCATCCGAGCCGTGCACTGCATTGGCATCAATACTGTCGGCAAAGTCGGCGCGGATGGTGCCTGGTGCCGCTTTCTTTGGGTCAGTCGCGCCCATCAGTTCGCGATTTTTGGCAATTGCCCCTTCGCCTTCCAAAGCCTGAATCATGACCGGGCCGGAAATCATGAACTCGACCAAATCTTTAAAGAATGGCCGATCCTTATGCACTGCATAAAACCCTTCAGCGTCTTTACGGGACAGCTGAATCATGCGCGAGGCAACAATCTTCAAGCCGTTTGACTCAAAGCGGGAATAAATCTTGCCAATGACATTCTTGGCCACGGCATCGGGTTTGATAATCGAAAGCGTACGTTCAACGGTCATTACTTCTCTCCAATAAAAGCTAAGTTAAATCCAAGTAAAACAGGTAATTGGCGATTTTATCGCAGTTTGAGCAGTGACCCTTACGTCGCTCCAGAAAAAAGCCCGGCATTGCCGGGCTTTTGACTCGAATATCTCGACCGCTTACATCAGACCCAGACGTTGTGGCAACCAGATTGAAAGTGGTGGCCAATAAGTCACGAGGACTAAATAACCCAACATCCCGAGCAACCACGGCCAGACCGCAACGGTAAGTTCGGTAATACCCATTTTGGTTATCCCGGACGCTACATACAGATTCAGGCCAACCGGCGGATGACACATCCCGATTTCCATGTTAACCACCATCATGATGCCGAAATGCACCGGATCGATGCCGAGCTTCATCGCGACCGGGAACAACAGAGGCGCAAAAATAAGCACGATCGAGGATGGCTCCATAAAGTTCCCTGCGGCCAAGAGCAATATATTGACCGCAAACAGGAACACCACGACCCCCAAGCCCTGCGCCAACATCCACGCCGCAAGCGACTGAGGAATATTTTCGTTGGCCATAATGAAGGAGAACATCACTGCATTGGTGATGATGTAAAGCAACATCGCGGACATGTTGGCGGAACTCAGCAAGACCTTGGGCACATCCTTCAAACTCATGTCCTTGTAGACGAACACTGCAACGAAGAACGCATATACCGCACTCATCGCCGCCGCCTCCGTCGGCGTGAATAGACCGGTGTAAATCCCGCCCATCACAACAATGATCAGCAAAAGTCCCCAGACAGATTCGCGGAAAGTGCGAAAACGCTCGCTCAGGGAAGCCTTCGGCTGACGCGGGTAATTAAATTTCTTCGCCCGATACCAGGCGACGCCCCCAAGTACCAACGCCAAACCGATACCCGGAATCACGCCAGCCATGAACAAGGCGCCGACCGAGGTATTGGTTGCTACGGAGTACATGACCATGACGATCGACGGTGGGATCAGGATCCCTAGTGCACCAGATGTGGTGATGACGCCCGCGCCAAACTGTTTCGGGAACCCGGCTCTGACCATTGCCGGGAGAAGTATCGATCCGATTGCTACGACTGTCGCAGGACTGGATCCGGAAACTGCAGCGAACAGCGCGCAGGCCAACACACCGGCGAGGCCAAGCCCGCCATACCAATGACCCACCATCGATGTGGCGAAATTAATCATTCGCCTGGCAACACCGCCATGGGTAAGGAAATTGCCGGCAAGGATGAAAAATGGAATCGCCATGATTTCAAACTTTTCAATACCGGTGAAAAGCTTCAGTGCAACTGATTCCAGTGGCACATTTGTCATGGCGAATAAGAACGTCAACACCGTGAGACCGAGAGAAATGGAAATCGGCATGCCGGTCAGCATGAGGATTACCAAGAGACCGAAGATGATCGCAGCGTTCATTTTGGAGCCCCTTCACGTGACGGCGTCGTATCAGCACCAACCGGTGCATCGTGCGCAACGAGGGGGCTGGCCTGCAATGCAGCCAATTCTTCTTCCATGCCATCGACGTGACCGTGATCATGGTGCGGCAATTCACCGGTTCGCCAAAATCCAACCATCACCTGCAGGAACCGAAAACACATTAATGAGGAACCCAACGGGACCGCCGAGTAGACCATCCACGTCGGCCATTCCAGGTCTGGCGTGGTCGGACCCTCAGGAAGCTCTCCGGTATCCAGACCAAACCAATGGAACACCTGATAGTGCATGCCGTTTTCCCAAACAAAGCCTGCACCAAGCGTGGCAACAATTGCGGTGAACGTCGCACCGGCGAGCAAGCCGAAGATAATAAACTTGCCGCGCAACTTCTCGTCCATTCGGTTAATCAATACATCAACACCGACATGGATACCCGTGCGGACGCCATAAGCTGCCCCGAATTTCGCCATCCAGACGAACAGGATGATGCATAGCTCTTGAGCCCAACTGAAATTCAAGCGGATTAACCAGTCCTGCACGACAGGGATACTCACTCCGGCTGCGTATCGGTGGACAACCGAAAAAAAGATGATGAGCGTCGCGGTGCCCATCAGTGTGGCGATTAACCATTCCTCCAAGTGATCGAGTATTTTCACTAGGGCCTCCCGGGTGCTTGTCAGTGCTGAGTAGACGCCACTGCGAGGCAGTGGCGTCTTGCCGAAGTGCTTACAGTGATGACGGATTAAATTTGATTTCCTTGTAGACCGTCTGAATCAGGTCTTTGCCAATCCGTGACTCCATCGCCTGATGCACCGGGACCAGCGCTCGCTTAAATGCCAAGCGTTCGTCTTTGGTCGGAACATACACCTGCGTCTTGCCGCTCTTCTTCACGCCCTCCAAAGCCGTATCGTTTTCCACTTTGGCAATTTGATTGGCATAACGCGTGGCCTGATCCATTGCATCAACCAGTTGCTTCTGAATATCCGGCGGCAGTCCATCCCAAAATTTCTTGTTCACAATGACGGCATAACCAAGATAGCCGTGCTCGGTCAGAGTCAAATGTTTTTGAACCTCATACATTTTCTGCGTATAAAGATTTGAAATTGGATTTTCCGTGCCATCGACAACCCCGGTCTGGAGCGCTTGATACACCTCGGAAAAAGCCATCACCTGGGGCAATCCGCCCAAGGCACGAATCTCTTCCTCCAGGACTTTCGAGGATTGAATCCTGAACTTTTTGCCTTTCATGTCGGCAGGCACTTTGATCGGCGTGTTGGCTGAGAACGACTTGAAACCGTTGTCCCAGTAAGCCAGCCCTTTGATCCCCTTCGGCTCAAGTTTTGCCAGTAGTTGTGCGCCTACCGGCCCCAGGGTTACTTTGCGTAGCTGGTCGATACCGTCAAACAGAAACGGCAGGTCAAAAACTTCGAATTCCTTGACGCCGATCGGCCCAAATTTGGCCAATGATGGCGCCAGCATCTGCACAGAGCCAATTTGCAATGCCTCCATCTCTTCCTTGTCTTTGTACAACTGGCTATTTGGGTAGACCTCGACTTTTACGCGACCCTTGGTTAGTTCGGCTGCCTTCAGCGCAAAGAAGTCGGCCGCTTTGCCTTTCGGTGTGTCGATCGCCACAACATGGCTGAACTTGATGACGATCGGTTGTTGGGCGTAGGCGAGGCTGGAAATCGCAATTGCCGCAACTCCAAGCAATACTGAACGTAATTTCATGGCATTTATCTCCGAGTTATTGTTTTGTAGAAACAGCTTCTTGACCAATCTAGCGGTTATTTGACTACAAATGCTGGTTTCTTGTGAAGAAAATTGTTTTGTTTGACCCAAGTCAACTGCCGAACGTCTGGAAATATCGCCTTTATGGGCTAAGGTTCGTGCCACAACTGAGCCCGCGTTTGCAAAGAAAAAAACCGCAAAGCCAACGGCTATGCGGTTCGTTTAATTCTCACTGGCTTACTGAAATCGGTACTTGGTGGGTCGTGACGGGCTCGAACCGCCGACATTCTGCGTGTAAGGCAGACGCTCTACCAACTGAGCTAACGACCCACTGAATCTGTGCAACGCTTTCGATTCAGCGCGACTCGAATTCTAACAGTTTGGACACAGATCAGTGTGTCAGTGCGCCACCCAGAGCCGGATCTTCAGCCGCCACCGTGACTGCAGCAATCACCTTGACATCCGTTTGGGCTGCGGCATCCACCAGCGGCTCCGGCTTGCGCTCGAGAGCGAACTCGAGTACCTGGTCGATCCAGCGAACCGGCTGAATTTCTATCCGATTCTTGATAGTGTCGGAAATTTCCGCCAGATCCTTGACGTTTTCTTCCGGAATCAGTGCCAGACGGATTCCACCACGCACCGCCGCAAGCAGTTTTTCCTTCAACCCGCCGATTGGCAACACCTCACCGCGTAAGGTGATTTCACCTGTCATCGCAACGTCAGCGCGCACCGGTATTCCGGTTAGTACAGAAACCAGGGCCGTGCATATTGCAATACCGGCACTGGGACCATCCTTCGGTGTCGCACCTTCAGGCAAGTGGATATGGATGTCACTCTTTTGATAAAAATCTTCGGCGATGCCAAGTGAACGGCTTCGCTTACGAACGACAGAAAGCGCAGCCTGAATCGACTCAGTCATCACGTCGCCGAGTTTCCCGGTAGTCATGGTCTTGCCTTTGCCAGGCAGGGCAACGGTTTCTATCGTCAGCAATTCACCACCCACTTCGGTCCAGGCCAAGCCAGTAACCTGGCCAACCTGATTTTCCTTTTCGGCCATGCCGAAACTGAAGCGCCGGACGCCCAGAAATTTTTCCAGGCCCTTGGAATTCACCACGATCTTGTTCTTGCGTGGTTTCATCACCAACGCCTTCACCGCCTTACGGCAGATCTTGGAAATCTCCCGCTCCAGTGCGCGCACGCCCGCTTCACGGGTGAAGTAACGTACGATGTCGCGTAAGGCCTCTTCGGTGACAGTGACTTCGTCCTTTTTGATGCCATTGGCTTTGAGTTGCTTGGGCAACAAATAGCGCACCGCAATGTTAACTTTTTCGTCCTCCGTATAACCGGACAGGCGAATCACCTCAAGACGATCCAGCAACGCTGGCGGAATGTTCATGCTATTGGCGGTGGCCACAAACATGACATCCGACAAATCGAAATCTACTTCGATGTAGTGATCCTGAAAGGTATGGTTTTGTTCCGGATCAAGGACTTCGAGCAGGGCAGATGAAGGGTCGCCACGAAAATCCTGGCCTAGCTTGTCTACCTCATCGAGCAGGAATAACGGGTTTTTGACTCCCACCTTGGCCATGTTCTGCAATATCTTGCCAGGCATAGAGCCGATATAAGTGCGGCGATGTCCGCGAATTTCGGCTTCATCGCGTACACCACCGAGTGCCATCCGAATGAACTTGCGATTGGTCGCTTTGGCTATCGATTGACCAAGCGACGTTTTGCCGACACCCGGAGGGCCAACCAAACAAAGGATCGGCGCCTTTACCTTTTCAACGCGCTGCTGCACGGCTAGGTACTCGACAATCCGTTCTTTGACCTTCTCAAGGCCGTAGTGGTCTTTGTCCAATACTTTTTCGGCGGTCGCCAAATCTTTGCTGATTCGCGACTTCTTCCGCCATGGCAACCCAACCAAAGTCTCGATGTAATTGCGCACAACAGTCGCCTCGGCCGACATCGGTGACATCAGCTTGAGTTTTTTGAATTCTGAAGTCGCCTTGGTCAGCGCTTCCTTACTTAAACCACCGGTCTTGATCTTCTTTTCCATTTCTTCAAGATCGGCACCCTCTTCACCTTCGCCAAGTTCCTTTTGAATGGCCTTGACTTGTTCGTTCAGGTAATACTCGCGCTGACTTTTCTCCATTTGCCGCTTAACCCGGCCACGGATCCGCTTTTCAACCTGAAGGATATCCAGCTCCGCTTCGAGCTGGCTGAGCAATTTCTCCAGGCGGTGAGTCACCGAAAACACTTCAAGTACTTCTTGCTTTTGCTCAAGCTTCAACGGCAAATGTGCCGCAATTGTGTCGGCCAGACGGCCGGCATCTTCAATTCCACCAAGCGACGTCAAAACTTCAGGCGGGATTTTTTTATTGAGTTTTACGTATTGGTCAAACTGTGCCAACACAGTTCGCCTCATTGCTTCGCCCTCATTGTCCGATCGATCTTCTTCTTCGACCAAACGAACTCCGGCCACGAACAAGGCGCCGCGGTCTTCAATGTTGTCTACGTAGGCACGTTGAACACCCTCGACCAGCACCTTCACGGTACCGTCGGGAAGCTTGAGCATTTGCAAAATATTCGCGACACAGCCGATGGCATACATGTCATCGGCGGAAGGCTCATCCTTGGCGGCCGATTTTTGTGCGACCAGCAAAATGCTCTTGCCTGTTTCCATCGCGGTTTCCAAGGCCTTGATCGACTTCGGTCGCCCGACGAACAACGGGATCACCATGTGCGGGAACACCACAACATCACGCAGTGGCAGCAGCGGCAAAGGTGATGCGACTTTTTTCTCTAGTGCGGAAATTGTAGATTCAGACATTTTTTGCGTCCTCGGATGGCCTCAGCGCCAAGGTGGGGGCGGAGTAACAATATTCAAGCCTGAAAATGGCATTCATTGCCTGTTACAGCAGGCCGATTAAAACATTTACGCGACGATGATTAATTTGACCCAGAAACCTTTGGTTGGTCAATGTAAATAGTGAGTGGTTCAGTTCCGCACTCAATCGTACTTTCATCGATAACCACTTTGCTGACACCCGTGGCGGTCGGCAATTCGTACATAGTATCCAGCAAAACATTTTCAAGAATGGAGCGCAATCCGCGGGCACCTGTTTTCCGTTTGATGGCTTTGCGCGCGATGGCCTGTAGCGCCGAGGGTCGAACTTCGAGTTCAACGCCTTCCATCGAAAACAACTTCTGGTACTGTTTCACCAGCGCGTTTTTGGGTGCAATCAGGATATCCACCAGCGCAGCTTCGTCCAACTCGCGCAGGGTCGCGACCACCGGCAAGCGTCCGATCAATTCCGGTATCAAGCCGAACTTGATCAAATCTTCGGGCTCGACCTGCATCAAGGTTTCGCTAACATTCTTGGCATCACGACTGCTGACTTCCGCGCCAAAGCCGATTCCTCCTTTTTCAGAGCGGCTAAGAATGACCTTTTCAAGGCCATCGAAGGCGCCGCCACAAATAAAGAGGATATTGGTCGTGTCGACCTGAATAAAATCCTGATTCGGGTGTTTGCGCCCACCCTGCGGGGGAATGCTGGCCACCGTGCCTTCAATCAGCTTGAGCAGTGCCTGCTGAACTCCTTCTCCGGAAACATCGCGGGTGATCGACGGGTTGTCGGATTTGCGGGAAATCTTGTCAATTTCATCAATATAGACAATCCCTCGTTGCGCCTGCTCTACATCGTGATCACACTTCTGCAAAAGCTTTTGGATGATGTTTTCGACATCCTCGCCCACATAACCAGCCTCTGTCAGCGTGGTCGCGTCGGCCATTACAAATGGAACGTTCAAGGTGCGTGCCAAGGTCTGAGCAAGCAATGTCTTGCCTGACCCGGTTGGTCCAATCAGCAAAATATTGCTCTTGGTGAGTTCGACTTCATCAGCTTTGGATTCGCGATGCTGAATCCGCTTGTAATGGTTGTATACCGCTACAGAAAGTATTTTTTTTGCCGGTTCCTGGCCGATAACGTAGTTGTCGAGCAACTCACGAATCTCTGTGGGGGCCGGTAACTCCTTACCGGATTTAGCGCTTGGTGTACTTGCAGTCTCGTCGCGGACGATATCGTTGCACAGGTCTATGCATTCATCACAAATAAAAACGGAGGGGCCAGCAATAAGTTTCTTAACTTCGTGCTGGCTTTTGCCGCAGAAGGAGCAGTAAAGCAATTTTTCGCCGCCGCCCTTTTTTTCCGCCATTTGTCTCTCCGTCTAATTCTGCACAACAAGTTTTGCCGCTTATTTGGTAACAAGCAAATCTTCACGAATCGCCATGAATCACGATCAGCTAAGTGCCGCTTCCGCCCGATTGCTGATGACCTTGTCCACCAAGCCATACTCGACTGCTGCATCGGCGGACAAAAAATTGTCGCGATCAGTGTCGCGCTGAAGTTTTTCCAGTGATTGTCCGGTATGGTGCGCCAGCAAGGTATTCAATCGCTCTTTCAAGTACAAAATTTCCTTGGCGTGGATTTCGATATCCGAAGCCTGTCCGCGAAAGCCGCCAAGCGGTTGATGAATCATAACGCGCGAATTTGGCAATGCAAAGCGTTTGCCTTTTTCTCCTGCGGCAAGCAAGAAGGCACCCATACTGGCCGCTTGGCCGATGCATAAGGTTGATACAGCCGGTTTCACGAACTGCATCGTGTCATAGATGGCCATACCGGCAGTTACCGAGCCGCCCGGCGAGTTGATATAGAAGAAAATATCCTTATCGGGGTTTTCCGACTCAAGAAAAAGCAACTGCGCCACTACCACGCTCGCTGTTGCATCATTCACTTCGCCGACCAAAAAGATCACGCGCTCACGCAATAGCCGTGAATAAATGTCGTAAGCACGCTCACCGCGACCACTGGTTTCAATCACCATTGGCACCAAACCGAGGTTTTGGGGGGTGTCGCCAGCCTGCAATTCAAACTGTGAGTTCATATTTGCGCCCGGTGTAGTTAAGAAATGGCTCATGCCGCATTGGCCATCAGGTCATCAAATGCGACAGCGACTTCAGTCACTTTAGCGTTTGCCAACACCCAGTCAACTACGTTGTTTTCGAGTGCCAGCGACTCGGCCTCAGCCAGTCGTTGTGGTTGGGAATAATACCAACGCACTACTTCCTTGGGATCCTCGAACGTCTCGGCGAAATCATCGACAATTGCCCGCACCTGCTCTGGTTTAGCGTGCAACTCTTTTGATCGAACCAGTTCCGCCAAAAGTAGCCCTAGGCGGACGCGTCGCGTTGCTTGTTCGCCAAACCAGGAAGTGTCCAGAGGCACATTTTTCATAGCCATCCCACGGGATTCCATTTCCCGGCGGGTGTTTTCCGCCATCTGCTGCGCTTCAGCTTCCACCAACGCTCTAGGCACATCGACAGAGTTGACCGACAACAACAAATCCATCACTTGGTTCTTGATTCGCGACTGCAAGCGCTTCTTTACTTCACGCTCAAGATTGCTTCTGACCTCACTGCGCATTCTGGTGAGATCGCCATCGTTGATGCCCAGTGTTTTGGCAAATTCAACGTCGATTTCGGGCACAGCTGCAGCCTCGACCTTTTTCACCGTGACTTCAAATTGAACCGTTTGTCCTGCCAACTCGGTCGCTTGGTAATCAGCCGGGAAGGTCAAATCAAAAGTCTTGGTTTGCCCGGTCGTTACGCCAAGCAGTTGCGCATCAAATTCAGGCAACATCTGGCCACCACCAACGACCGTGACGTGGTCGCGCGCTTCGCCGCCTTTAAAAATCTCGCCATCTTTACGGCCAGTGAAATCTATTACCACACGGTCATCCGTCTGGGCAGCATGGTCTGTTGCAACATAGGCCGTGCGTTGCTTGCGTAGCACCTCGAGCGTCTTGTCGACTTCAGCTTCACTGACCACCAAGACCGGCTTTTCTATGGCCGACGAGGTGATATCACCCGGGACGATATCCGGATACACCTCGAACACTGCCGAAAATTCCAATTGATCTTCATTGCTCGCTTGCTTCGGTTCAATTTTCGGGTAACCGGCAACACGAAGGTTATTCGCACGCACCTGCTCGCCAAAAACCCGCTGCACGGCATCACCCAGCGCTTCTGAATGAGTTTGATAGCCATACTGCTGAGCAACCATCTTCAGCGGAACCTTGCCCGGTCGAAAGCCGGCAATTTTGACGGTTCGCGAAAGGCGCTTCAGGCGCTGGTCCACATCGCGGTCGATATCCGCCCGTGCCACCGTCATTTCGATGCGTCTTTCCAATTTGCTGCTGGCCGCAGGTACTGGATTGGTTGCGGTTGCCTCGTTTGGCGCGCTCACTAATGCATTGTCCGTCATCATTTATTCCGTCAAAAATATGTGTTTGTGGGGTGGAGCAAATCGTTCCTGATTGTGTGGCCTATCAATGCTTGGTGCCCAGAAAGGGACTCGAACCCCCACGCCTCGCGGCGCCAGAACCTAAATCTGGTGCGTCTACCAATTCCGCCACCTGGGCACGTAACCCGCAAATTGTCAAAACTCGACTTCAACGGGAAACGAGGGTCGAATTTTAACCTTATTCGTCCTCGCTCGGCGTCCAGCGACAACGGGCATCTTCCGCCCCTATACTTTGAGCCCTTATGCCCGTCGAACATTACGAAAACTTCCCCGTCGCATCCATATTGTTGCCGCCCGAATTACGTCAGCCGGTGGCGGCGATTTACCACTTTGCGCGTAGCGCCGATGATTTTGCCGATGAAGGCGACGTGCAGCCCGAGTTGCGGCTGGCACAACTCAGCGCCTTCCGGGGTGAACTCGACGCAATTGCCAACGGTTTGTCGACGGAAAACCCAATTTTTTTGGCCTTGGGTTTGGTTATAAGTAAATATGGCCTTCCGGTTCAGTTGTTCTATGATTTGCTCGACGCGTTCTCGCAGGACGTGATCAAGCATCGTTACCGTGATTTTGAAGAACTAAGTGATTACTGCGCCCGCTCGGCCAACCCGATCGGGCGCCTGATGCTCCGTTTGTTCGGTGAAGGGACGCCATTGCAACTGGAGCAATCGGACGCCATCTGCACGGCATTGCAACTGATCAATCATTGGCAGGACGTAGGTATAGATGCAGACAAAGGTGATAACGGACGAATTTACCTGCCCCAGGACGAAATGCAGCGCTTCGGCGTTGCTGAGAGTGACGTCAGACGGCGTGTTACCAGCACCAACTGGCGTGCATTGATGAAGTTTCAAGTCGACCGGGCGCGCGATCTGATGTTGTCCGGCGCGCCATTGGGCTGGTCATTGCCTGGTCGATTCGGATTCGAGATTCGTGCCATCGTTGCTGGCGGCCTGTGTATCGCCAACAAGATTGAGAGCCGCAGTTATGATGTTTTTAACCGCCGGCCGGTGCTCAAGGCGTGGGACTGGCCCGGGATTTTCTGGGCGACGCTGGTGCGTCCGCTATGAGCCGCCCCGCCACCGCCGCGAACGCTTACTGCCAGGAAAAGGCAGCCGCAAGCGGTTCATCGTTTTATTACAGCTTCCTGTTCCTTGAGCCGGTAAGACGACAAGCCATTACGGCGCTTTATGCCTTTTGCCGTGAAGTCGACGATGTCGTCGATGAGTGCCCTGACCCAGCCCTGGCGCAAACGAAATTGGTTTGGTGGCGGGGCGAACTTGCTCAGCTCTACGCTGGATCTCCCACTCATCCGGTAACTCTGGCTTTACAGGAAGCCATGCAATCATTTTCACTACCGCATGAACAGCTGACGGAAATCATTGATGGAATGGAAATGGATTTGCATCAGGCGCGGTATGTCGATTTCAAATCTTTGCATCTTTACTGCTACCGGGTTGCCAGCGTTGTTGGCTTGTTGGCGGCTGAAATTTTTGGTTATAGCGACCGCCGTACACTCAAGTACGCACACGACCTTGGTCTTGCGTTTCAACTCACCAACATTGTCCGCGACGTCGGTGAAGATGCCCGCCGTGGCCGCATTTATTTGCCATTAGACGAATTGCAACGGTTTGACGTTACTGAGTCGGATTTGATCGAATCGCGTTACTCTGAAAAATTTTCCGCACTGATGCGATTTCAAATTGAACGGGCTCGTGCCATGTACGCGCAAGCGTTCGCGCACCTGCCCGCGGCTGACCGACGATCACAGCGTGCCGGCTTGGTCATGGCTGCAATCTATCAATCGACGCTGGATGAGATTGAGCGCGATGGCTATCGCGTGCTACATCAACGGATTGCCCTGACGCCGCTACGCAAGCTTTGGATTGCCGGGCGCACCTGGTTGGCGAATCGATGACCAACGCAACACGGGTGGCCGTTATCGGTGCCGGGTACGCCGGGATGGCGGCGGCTGTTGAATTGGCTACCCATGGCATTGCGGTCGATGTCTATGAATCATCGCGTACGCTTGGCGGCCGCGCACGCGCCGTGCAGTTTGGCGATCAAACCCTCGACAACGGCCAGCATATTCTTATCGGCGCCTACACCGAAACTTTGCGGCTAATGCGTCTGGTTGGTGCTGATCCGGACAGATTGCTGAAACGGATCCCTCTGCGCCTCGAGTTCCCCGGTGAGTTTTTACTGGCTGCGCCGCGCCTGCCGGCACCTCTCCACCTCGCGCTTGGATTGCTGATGGCGCGCGGCATCAGTTGGTCTGAAAAGTGGGCGGCGATACGCTTGATGCAAGGCTTGCAGCACGACAAATTCCGTATACAACCCGATGTTTCGGTGGACGCCTGGTTGGCCGCACATCCGACAGCGTCTCGCCAGCACCAACTGAGGCGCTTCATGTGGGAGCCGCTTTGCATCGCCGCGCTGAACACCCCAGTCAATGACGCCTCGGCGCAGGTGCTTGCCAATGTCCTGCGTGATAGCCTGGCCAGTAACCGCGCTGCAAGTGATTTCCTCTTGCCACAGGTTGATCTGTCCAACTTGTTCCCCGAACCAGCAGCGCGTTTCATTGAATCGCGCGGAGGCAGAATTTATCGCCAACATCGTG
Organism: Rhodocyclaceae bacterium; assembly: GCA_016718525.1. GTDB lineage: Bacteria > Pseudomonadota > Gammaproteobacteria > Burkholderiales > Rhodocyclaceae > JADKHX01. Next base: position 1,606,078 of record JADKDD010000002.1, on the reverse strand, counting down.
TAACAGCATTAAGACGCGAACAAAATGCCTGGCGGCTTGGCGACGGATTGCCCTACGATCACGTCATTTTGGCGGTTGCTCCGTACCATCTTGGCACGCTGGTTTCCAGCCTCAGCGATTCGGTCGATCATTTTGCGTGGGAACCGATTGTGACCACCTACCTAACGTATCCCGAAGATGTCCAACTCCCCAATCCGATGCTCGGCGTCAGCGATGGTCACGCACAATGGTTGTTTGATCGCGGTGCGTTGTACGGGCAACGCGGCTTGATTGCGGCAGTCATCAGTGCACGAGGACGCCATCTGGATATTCCACTGGCAGAGCTCGAAGCGCGTATTCATCTTGAAATTGCGACGCTGATTCCGGATCTTCCAGACCCGATCAAAGTGCAAACGATCACCGAGAAACGCGCCACGTTTTCCTGCGTCCCAAACTTGAAACGCCCACCAACACAGACCAACCTTCCCGGTTTGGTGCTGGCCGGCGATTACGTCGCTGGCGACTATCCGGCCACGATTGAAGGTGCAGTTCGATCTGGCGTCCTGGCCGCGCGGGCGGTGCAGTCGGTGCCGCGAAGCCTACCGGCCTAACGGTCAAACACTTTCCTGTTCCGCCCAACCTTGTGTTTCACTCAACTCAAATTGCACTGAAGCATGTCGCGCATATCAATTGACAGTTCTGACATTCCGGCGCGGCTGATGCGTCACAATCCTTGGGCAGGGGCGATCCTTTTTCTGGTCGCATTCCTGCTCTGGCTGCTGAATCGCCCGTATCATGGGCTATGGCACGATGCCTATGTATATGGCGTAATCTCCGCGCAATGGATCTATCCTGATGCGCTGGCGAGTGACCTGTTCTTTCGTTTTGGCTCGCAAGGAAGTCTGACGATATTCACACCAATTTATGGCGAGTTGGTGCGCGCACTCGGTCTGAACAACGCAGCTCAGTTGGTTGTACTCTCCGGCGGTGCGCTGTGGACGACAGGGCTATTTTTGCTCGCCCGCGCAATGCTCAGCAATGCATCAGGCGATACGATAGCAATGCGATTTGCCTTGCTGTTTGGAGTAGTACTCAGCTTTAGTTACTCTCCTAACAAAGGAATTTTTGTCCTTAACGAAAATTTTGCAACTGCGCGCTCGTGGGCGATGCCATTGGGGTTAATGGCTGTGGCGTTGCTGCTCTATGGCAGACGGTTGACGGCAACAGGGCTTGCGCTACTTTCCTTTCTGCTTCACCCACTACTTGGGATCTGGCCGTTGGTTTTAATTGTTGCGGATCGCATCCCGCTTTCTCGATTACTCCCATTGGTAATACTACCAACGCTAGCAGTCCTGTTGATTGGCAGCCAGGGAGGATTGGATTTCCCCAGACTTCATTTGATTAGCGGTGCCCTGCTGACCTACGTCAAGAACGCAAATGACATTCTCTTTAAACCAGAGGGATCGCGCCTGCCTTTGCACATCTTGCCGCTGCTAATTCTGCTGTTGGCCAGTCGAATTGGATCACCCTCCCTTCACCCAATGTATAAGCGGTTGGTACTCATCGCTGGCGGTGCGTTGATGCTTGCGTTGATTGTGAGTTACCAGTATCCGGTGGAAATCGTGGTTCAGGGGCAACCATGGCGCGTTACATGGTTGACCTACCCGGTCTCCGCATTGGCGGTACTTGACATTTTGCAAACACTTCATCACAAATCACCAGTGCGAATTGCCGTGCCCTGGCTTTGCGCAGTGCTACTTGCGCTGACGACACTCGGTGTGGTCGCGACGCCGTGGGCTCTGGTTGGATTGGGTGCGTTGGTTTTCGCAATCAGTTTTCTGCCAACGATTTGGTTTATTGCGGCAGCTCACGCGGTGCACGAATGGCGCAATGTGCCTGGGCAACTGCGATCGTGCTTTGGCTCTTGGCATTACCGGGTTTTTGGATAGATCTTGAAATGGGTGGTACTCGCTTCATCACTCCCTGGTGGCAGGGTGTGGTTGTTCTGCACGGCTTGATCGCCGGCGAGTTGTGGCTATTTCCGCTATTGTTAGCGATAGGCTTGGACTTTGTCCCCAAAACCAAACCGGTCGCATTAACGCTGTTCTTAGTACTGTCTGTTTTGGTTCTGATTACCATCACGCACTGGGACCGACGCGAAGGTTTTCAACAACGGGAGGAATCGACGTGGCTGAATCCGGCCGTACCGCCACATCCTTTTACACAATATGTTCGCGCCGGCGAAACCGTCGCTTGGCCCGAGCAGGCCCTGTCAGTATGGCTCGATCTGCACACTCCAAACTATTGGGGAAGTTTGCAAGGTGTTGGCTCTGTATTTACAGAGCAAAAGTTTGCTGAGTGGCGTCGACGCGGTGAATTGGTGAAGCAAACACCTCTGCGACGATCATTGTGTGCCGATCCGGCACTTGATTGGGTAATCGTCTCTCGCACCGATTCGGACGATTCAGCAGTAGCCGTCGCTGATACTTGGGCGCTATATTCTTGTCGAGCGCGTTGAACCAACGCCATCCGACAATCCGCCCTGCTTTCCATCTGAATAGTCTCGCTCAATGTCTAAGACAACTGCCACCCCTGCCTTTACTCTGATCAACCTGATCGGAATTGCCGTGATTTTTCTCGGTTGGTGGGATATCCGTGGCAGTTACTTTCTGCTCGATTCGATATTGTTTGTAGCTATCGCCCTATTGTGTTTGGCAATGGTATCGGTTGTTCATGTGCCCGTTACCCGAAAGGGCCTACTGTTTTACCTTGCCTTTGCGGCTTGGGTTTTGCTTTCAGATGCACTTAGTGGCGAGTTTCTGCCGGCCTTGGCGCGTGATGCTCATTGGTTGATTGTGCCGCTCGTCGCGGTTCTTTACGCTCAGCTTTTTGTCAGAAATGCTGAGTCTTTCAAAGTACTTCAAATGGCTGTTGCAGTTAGCTTGATTGTTATTTGCTTTCGTTTGATTGACGGTGTCGACCTCGTCTGGAGTTGGGTTCTGTTGCCCATCTTCGGCAATGTCCGTCACCTTGGCATGACAGTAGGGTTGATGACTGTGTTTCTCTACCATGATGCCGGTTACCCTCGATCGGAAAAACGCTTACTCATGCTGGCGCGAATCATTGGTCTCGGGCTCCTGTTTTGGTCAGGTAGCAGGGCATCCATGTTGGCATGGGGAATTGCTTTTTGCTTGTTAATGTTGGGCTCGGATCAGCGTTCGCAATGGCGATACCGGTGCGTCGAGATCATTGCGGCCGTTGCACTGGCGATAATTTTTGACGTCGGGAATCCGTCCATGGGTTTTGTGAATGCCTTTGTTCGGCAATGGACACCTGGCGCGCTCGCCGGTATGTCAACCGCTACCCTTGACCAACTATCGTCTTTCAGATTGACATTGTGGTCAAAATCGATAGACGCACTGCGCGACCCACTGACCTTGCTGTTGGGTGCCGGCGGAAACGGGTTCGTGCGCTTGCACCTGATGTGGGATTTTCAAAGTTTCCAGCCGCACAATATTATTTTGCAGATACTCCAGGACTGGGGGGTTGGCGGCCTGCTGCTAGTAATCCTGCTGGCAATACATGGAATGTCAGGACGCTCGGGTTGGAAACGCAAAATGGACGGCAGTGTATTGCTCGGTTTCGCCCTGTTGGCATTTCTCTTGGTCATTGGGTTGTTAGACGCTGGACTGTATCATTTACAGTACTTGTTCTTTGCCGGGATCGCATTCGCACTTATCGGTTCGCCGAAAGTCTCTGACGTAGTCAACAGCGCGGACAACGCCGGACGGATTCATTTGCCAAGCTTGGCCATTATCGTTTTGCTGGTAACAGCAGTTTTTTTGCACTGGCACTTAAGGAACTACCGTGCTACGTGGCAGGTAAGCCCGCTAAGCAAACCGTATGTTGCGCCTCACAGAATTTAGGCCGCGTTGCTCGCCTTTTCCTCGTGATATTCTTCTTCAACGTTGACGGTCCAGATTGCCGACTTATCGCTCGAGCCCGACATTATTGCCTCAGCGGCGAGTTTGGCGGTGACCATTGAATGATCTTGATTGTTGTAACGGTGCATGCCGTTACGTCCCACCAAAAACAGGTTGCCGATGCCGTCGGCATACTCGCGCAGTGTATCGAAACGGTCATAGGTTCCAAAATAAGCCGGATAAGCCTTAGGCACACGCGCAACATGCCAGTCGAGTGCATCGGTCGGGTCGATCAAATCGATTTTCGCCAGTTCGGCAATGGCAAAGCGTGAAAACTCCGCGTCGCCCATTGACCACAGCTCATCACTTTCCTGACAGAAATACTCCAGTCCCATCCAGATCGTGTCGGCGTCCTTGACTAGCGCGGGACTCCAGTTGTTAAAGATTTGCAGGCGACCGATCATTACATCCGGTTCCTGAATGTATATCCATGTGTCGGGTAGCAGATTGAGCGGCGGCTTTCCCTCAGGACGCGGTTTGAGTTTCTTCAGCAGCAATCCCATGGTGATGAAGTCGCGGTACATCAATCCGTCGGCGACAGCGCGCACAGCATCAGGCGCAGGAGGTTGCAGTGCCTGAACCATATCGCGCAGCGGCATGGTTGAAATCACCCAGTCGCCGTCCCACCAGCGTCTGGTATGGTCAGCAGACTCAGTTTCAACGGCGGTAATGCGGCCGTTTTCCTGTTTGAGTGTCACGACCTTCACACCAAAATGAATCTCGCCACCACGCGTGCGCAGTTCCTCAGCGGCCAAGCGCCACATTTGCCCGGGGCCGAATTTCGGGTAAAGAAAGCGCTCAATCAGGCTGGTCTCGGTGCCTTTTTGTTCGACGCTGGTGTTACCGCCGCCGAAAAAAATCTTCTTGGCGGCATGAATGATGGCTTTGGTGATCGACAAACCTTTGATACGCTGAGCCCCCCATTGCGGACTAATCGCATGACAGGCAACGCCCCAGACCTTCTCGGTATAGTCCTTGAAAAAGGTGCGGTAGAGCTCTCCACCAAATCGATTGTAGAAAAAGTCCTCGAGATTCTTTTCCGGCCGGCGCTGAAATAAATTAGCCCAGACGTAGGAAATACCAATTCGCACAATACGAATGGGACCAAGATTGGCGATGGTTTTTCCTGAAAGCGAAATCGGATAATCGAAAAACCTGCGCAGAAAATAAATCCGCGACAGCCGCGGCCGGATCAACAAATGCCGATCATTTTTTGGCATCACTGAAAAGCCGTCAGCGTCTTTGTCTGGCGCCGGAGGCATCATTTGCCGCCACCAGTCCATGACCCAATCGGACTTGGAAAAGAAACGATGACCGCCAATATCCATCCGATTGCCTTTGTATTCGATTGTCCTCGAGATACCGCCCACATCGTCCAAAGCCTCTAGTACGACGGGATGAATATCCGAATTTCGGGCAAGTTCCAACGCGGCGGTAAGCCCTGCGGGGCCGCCGCCGATAATGAGCACAGTGCGAGTCATTGTGTGGTTCCCTGTTCAGGAGATGGTGTTGAGGCTGGCGAAAATAGCATCCAGCGGCGCAGTGAAAAATTGAATATCAGAATGATTGCCGCAGCAATTACTTTTGAGACCAGATAATCATGACCGACTACATCAGTCAGTAGCCACAGCAGTAGCGTATTGAGCAACAATCCGGCGATACCGATGGCACCAAAAACAAGAAACTCGTGCAGCCGATTTTCCATCCGCCGGAAGTCGAACACCCAAAGCAGGCAAAGTAAGTAGTTGACGACCAGTCCCGCACAAAAAGCGAACGCAGCCGATACAAGGTAATACACGCCGAGTCGTTCAGTGAGCAAATACAGACAGCTGATATCGACTAGAAAGCTTAGACCGCCTACGCCAACGTAGCTCAGAAACTGCGAGACCCAATTGGGATATCGGTTAATTGGCATTGAGGTGGGTGAGAGATGCAGAGGGGTGGGTATTTCAGGCGCACCGATTCTAGCGGGATTGCTTCGCAACAAAATGGATGGGGCTTTCATCTGGAGCTTACAGGTCCGGTTTTCCGACCGCGTTTTTGGGTGGTTCAAAACGTTCATTTAACGTGGGCGCCTTCGATAAAGTAAAGCGCGTTTGAAGCAACGCCGTGTCGTCAGCACCAACTAATCTGGACGCCAGCATGATCCCAGCTCAGCGCTTCGCACTGACCGGCTCCGCAACACGATCCAGGTAGCGTAAGAAGGCACTCTCCAGCGTCAGGGAGGGCTTAATTTCTATCAATACGTGCCCGGCGTTTTCGAGGTCACGCAACAACTGCCACAGCACAGAACGACGCACTTCAGCAAACCAGCGCCCCCCATTTTGTCCCGTCATCCCCGGCACCGGTTTGGTGCCACTGGATCTCACTGTCACCAGTTCGTCATCACCGACCAACTCATTCGGCGATTGAATCGTCTTAAGTTCGCCGCGATGTATCAGGCCAAAACGGTTGGCTAAACGCTCAACATCGTGGAGCACATGCGAGGTCAGGAACACTGTCCCGCCACCACCTTGATACTCTGCCAGGATATCCACGACATCCTTGCGCCCGATTGGATCAAGGCCGGAAAGCGGTTCATCCAGAATCAGCAGGCGGGGCGATACGACGAGCGCATGCGCCAGTGCAACACGCTGCGCGGTACCTTTTGAAAGATTCCGGATAGGCCGGCGCGCCACATGTCCTACGGAGAATCGCTCTAGCCATTTCATGCATATGTCGTTAGCGTTTGCTGGCCGCAGGTCATGCATATCAAGCCCGGTGCGCAAGATTTCCAGCGGGCTGAGTTGCTCGTAGAGCGCCACCACTTCTGGCACATAGCCGACGCGATGCCTCGCCAAGGCATCGCGCGTATCGTGACCGAACAGCTTGGCTTCACCTTGATAATCGCTAATGATGTTCAGGATCAGCTTGATCGTCGTGGACTTGCCCGCGCCGTTCGGGCCAACAAAGCCGAACACCTCGCCTTGCTCAATTGACAGCGAGATGCCCTTGAGCGCTTCAATCACGACACGCTTTTGCTTGAAAGTTTTACGAACGTCGGTGAGTTCAATTGCTTTCATTTTATCGGCCTTTTCACGCCACGGACACCAACTTCTCTCAATGCAAAAAGGCCATCAGAAAAGCTGTACCCCAGTTGCATCGGGTCGTTGGGAAACTCGCGAAGCACCCCGCTGGTGAGTAATTCCTGGGGATCGGTGAGTCGCCGTCCCGAACGCCTTTCGTATTTGGTTTGCGCATCGCGCAAGATGATCAGCCCATCGAGTCGGGCGATCCGCAAGCCCAGCATGTCCTTAAATGTTTTGTCACGTGATTGCTCACGCTGGACGGTGAGGTAGTCCCTCGCCTGCCGCGCATCTGGAATATTCTCCACTTCGAGCATTACGGCAAATTTTCGAAACGCAACCGCATTCTCCGCGGAACGTTCGGCGGCGACAAACAGCGCATCTCTCGCCTGTTGGTGCTGGTATTTGAAAAAATAAAGGTTGTAGCCCAGAAAGAACGGTGGGACCTCATCCCAAAATCGGCATTTCGTTGCGATCCGCAAGATGTCCAGCGCCGCATCGACATTGCCGCCCCAACTAAGCAAAGCGTTCGCAACGTAATAGTTGTCCTCATGGCATTTGTTGAGATCGGCAACTACCGAATGGATTCGGTACAAATAGTCTTGGTCGGACCCGCTCACTATCGCTTCGCCGGCCATCAGCACGCGGGTCGTTTCAATATTTGCCGCGAGGAAGCGATCACCCAAATACATCACTGCCTGAAAGGTTGCCGGAAGCACTACGGAATCGGCCAAGAGCGTAGCCTTTCTTTGCGTCGACGCCAAGTTTGTGGCGCTAAAAGCAAAGCCAAAATAGCGAGTAGCGCAACGCCTGACCATATCAGCCGAAGTCGAGCATCTTTGCTGGCAAAAATTTTTGCGCTCATATCAGTCAAATCGCCGACGTGAGAAACTAGCGCATGCAATCACCAACAAGACCACTACATAGCTAGTCGGCATCAGCACCAATGCCCACGGCGATGCGCTTATGAACTCCATCTTGTTGTAGAGCGTTGCCTCTGAATATCAAGACTGGCAAGATCCGGTACAATCCATTGAACCCATTGCAAGCCTTGGTGGTACCAATCCGCACCGCGCACAATGTCGCGATCCGCCTCCAGCAGTTGAATGATCGTAGAAGCAGAACGAGCGATCACCATAAAACCCATGCCACCAATGAATACCAGATGCGGCGCAGTGGCAATGGTTGCAAGCACCAAACCAAATGCGACCACGACCGCCGTGTCGAACCAGACCAAGGCACTGGTAATCAAAAATGGCGCCCCTAACGACACGTTCGTGGTTTGCGGATATACACTTGCAACCCAGGTCACGACACCAGCCAAAAGCGCTGAATAAAATAGGCAGGTGACGGCGGCAAGGAGTAACACCGCGCCAAAGCGGGCAATCACGAATTCAGATCTTGAATGTGGATAGGTCAAGCTCGTCAGGACGAGGCGTCGATCAACCTCGCGGGCGACCAAGTCTTGAATTTGTAGAAGAGCAAGGATCGGAAGCGCCACCCGAATGAATGACAGGCCAACGTCAAGTGCAACAGTCGCTGGTTGACGCGGACTGAATTGCCCAGCCAGCCAAGCAACTCCACAAAGGATCAAACCAACGATCACGACAATCAAAACGATCCGTGATCGAATGACTAAGCGCAAGGCGAGGCGAATGTCGGGTGTTAGCACGTCGATATGGCTCATGGTCCGAATAATGGGGGCGCAAAAAACGCGTTTCAATAAATTCTAGTCAAAAAAAAGCCGCGAACAATCTCGCGGCTTTTTTACACACAAAAGATCTGTGCGATTATGACGAAGCTGCGGATCGAGCAGCTGCGGCAGCTTGTGTTTCAGTGGTGCTCACAGTTTGGGTAAAGGTGTCGGTGGTCAACGAACCACCATTCGAACCAATTGAAAACACTTTGAACTTACCTGAGGTGTTGCCGATGGCAACGCCGATGTTGGCGGTAGTAGCGCTGCAGTCATATGAACCGACATTGCCAGTTGACATCGTGATTTTCACCGTCGAGGCCAGCAAAGCGCAATCGGTGGACGTGATGTCGGCGCCTGAAGTGATAGTTGATGCATTTGCTGCGCCGCCGATAGCCAGTAGTGAGGCTGCAATGAGAACTTTTTTCATGGTGTTTCTCCTATTAGACCTTGCTAGCCATCATGACGGTAAGCGCATTTTTCACATCAGCCTGAGCGGATGCATCGCGCGATTTTTTCTGATAGTCAGAAAACTGAGGGATAGCAATTGCTGCCAGGATACCGATAATCGCGACGACGATCATCAACTCGATCAACGTGAAACCTTTGTTAATCTGCTTACGCATTGGAATCTCCTTTAAGATCGGCGGGGTTCCGCCTAAAACATATCAAGCAAATTCCATGCCGCGACTGAAAAAGCCGAACGCCCTTGAATTGTTGGGCGATTGTTGCAAGGATTGGTTGGCAGACGATTTGGCGCCAACAAACTTCGTCACCAACTGACAATTAACGTCACCTACGGACGGTAAACACCCGTGAAACAGCAGTCCTCAATTGAAGAATCGTGGTCTGAGGCCATAGCCGCCGCAGATGCCTTGCGTGATGCTGGCGACTTTGCTGACGCCATTGCACAGTATCGATCAATCATTTCAGAACACCCAACACTGGCAATGGCCCACTACAAGCTGGGTACAGCATACATGCGGATGACAAAATCCGTCGAGGCGGAAGCCTGCTTCCGCCATGCACTGCGGCTAAAGCCTGACTTCCCTAGCGCAAAAAATAACCTTGGCATTTTGAGGATGAATCAAGGAGATGCGGCACAGGCGGAAGTCTATTTCAGAGATGTGCTTGCGAGTGACGTCAATCACTTCGAAGCGCATCTGAATTTGGGCAACCTGTTGCGTGATCTGTCGCGCGCTACCGAAGCAGTCTACTTCTACAAACGAGCCATCGCATTAGACCCGGGCTCGGCAAGAGCGCTTGAGCGACTGGGCGATATGCTGATTGCGGTAGGCGAAACCAGCGAGGCAAAAAAATTGCTGCAAGAGGCTGTCGCTATAGACATTACGCTATTTGATGCTTGGGTAAATCTCGGTCGCTGTTATGTGGCCTTCGGCGAACTTGAGGCAGCGCAAAATTGTTGCCGAAAAGCCATTGCGTGTGGAGACACCGACCGTGCCCCTTGGCACAATCTACTTCTGTCCTACAACTGGCTGGGGCACGACAAAACCGAAGCGTACAAAAATCATCTAGCGTTCGGCGAGCATCTAACAAAAACCCTTGGGTCAAATGTTGCAGTGGCTTTCAAGAATTCACGCGACGCAAACCGGAAGTTAAGAATTGGCTTTGTATCAGGAGATATCAGACGTCATTCTGTCTCTTATTTCATTGAGGGTCCTTTGTCCAATTTGGAGACTGAGCAGTTTGAGCTGTTTGCCTATAACACCTATTCAAAGACCGACTATCGAGCAGACCAGTTGATGGCGATTTTCTCGACCTGGCGCAACGTATTCGGCATAGACACCAAGAAACTGACGCAGCTGATTCGCCGCGATCAAATTGATATCTTGTTTGACCTTTCGGGGCACACCGGACACAACCGTCTGGACGTATTTGCCAGCAAAGCAGCGCCAATCCAAGTATCGTGGATTGGCTACCCGAATACCACGGGCCTTAGCGCGATGGACTATCGCATCACCGATGAAATTGCTGACCCATTGGGTGAAGCAGACAGTTTCTATTGCGAGAAATTGGTGCGATTTCCATCATCATTCTTGTGCTACGCACCTCCTGTCGAAGCACCCGATTTGATCGTCCCGGCCGCCTCAGCCAATGGTCAAATCACATTTGGCTCATTCAACGCGCGCGTGAAGATTAGCGACCAGACGCTGAGACTTTGGGCTCGGGTTTTGGATTCATTGCCGACAGCGCGATTGGTGGTCAAATCCGTTGCGGGTATGGGTGATGAAGGCGGTCGAAGCGGGATGATTGCACAGGCTCAGCGAGCCGGAATTGATCCGGCCAGAATCACTCTGTTGCCCCGTGCGCCAACGCTCGAAGAACACCTGTCTGCCTACGCTGAAATCGATGTTTGCCTCGATACCACGCCCTATAACGGAACCACCACCACCTGCGAAGCACTGTGGATGGGTGTCCCGGTGGTCACGCTGGCTGGTGATCGCCACGCGGCAAGGGTTGGCGCGTCTTTGCTGACGAATGCAGGGCTTTCCGAGTTGGTCGCTACTTCAAGTGATGAGTTTGTGCGAATTGCCATTGAGCTAGCGAACGACAATGAGCATCGATTTCAACTACGTGCATCGCTGCGCGAACGAATGCGAAATTCTCCACTCATGGATGCCCGCTCAAGTGCGATGGCGTTGAGCCAAGCGATGCGCGACATGTGGATTGCGTATTGTGAGCAGCCAATTGGGGCAAGACCGGAGACAGCTTCTGCGTCTTCCCCCGACTTTCAATTAGTGGTTTTGGGTGGGCATAAGGTGTTTGTTGAGGCCGACCCATTTCATAGTTTGACATCCTGGGTTTTACTCGAACAAGAAGATTGGTTTGAGGGTGAATTGCGGTTCCTCCGACAAATTTGCACCCCCAGCTGGAATGTCTTGGATATCGGCTCCAGTTATGGCTTGTATTCACTCGCACTGGCACGATGCGGGGTTAGGAAAATTTGGGCTGTTGATGCTGCGCCTGAGCCGATGGAAATGCTGCGGCGAAGCGTTGAGGCGAACGGCTTCGGCTCACAAATCGAGTTACTTCCGTTGGCGTTGTCCGATAGGTCTGCCACAATCTCAAAAAACGCGGGAGGGCAAAAGCTTCATGTCACGACGCTTGACGAAGTTGCTAAATCGAGCTTCCAGACTGAGACAGGAATGGACTTCATCAAACTCGACGCGGATGGCGACGAGCTTGCAATTCTCGACGGGGGTGTTGATTTCTTCCGCAAGAACTCACCACTCGTCTTGTTCAACTGTGGAAATGGACGCATAGATTTCAGAGCTAAGTTGATTTCAAAGTTTCGGGCGATGGACTTCGGAATTTACCGATTGGTTGCAGTGCTGAATGTTTTGGTAAACGTGTCACCTGAACAGGAAGGCGCACTAGACCCGTTCACGCTAAATCTGTTTGCCTGCCCAGCTGAAAAGGCTGCTGAGTTGGCGACCGCTGGATTGATTGTTTCCACACCATCGACACAAGCCGTGGCCGTAGATCCGAAGTGGATTGATGTATTGCTCTCGCTTCCAGCGTACTCAACGACCTCGCGCGAGACTTGGAGTGACACCGACCCAGATTCAGCTTATATGAGGGCGGTTTTTGCTTGGTGTGGTAGTCAGCGTCTGGATCTATCGGCAGATTTGCGATTGCAGCTTTTGTATACAGGCCTCAATTTGGTGCAGTCAGCAGTGGCCGCTGGAGATAGCCATCCAGCGGTGGCTGCGATCGGATTGCGCCTATGTGCAGATATCGGTTTGCGAGCGCAAGCGCTCGAGATTTCTGGTGCATTTCTCGAGCAAATGTCGTCAGCAGATGATTTTCCGCTGGATCGCCCTCTGCCGCCAAGTCATACGGCTTTCGATCAACGAACACCTGTTAAATCCCTAGGCAACTTCTTGTATCAGAGCATCGTGGAATTCGCGCTGGACAATCGCCACCACTCAAGCTTCTTTACGCCAAATGCGATGCCTGATTTCTCCGCAAGTTTGGCCAACCCTGAGCACAGCGCTCGCTTGGAACGCACTGCTGTGTTGTGCCACGCACGTGCTGGAACACCGCTCACCATCGCTGCGGACGCGAAAATATTTGCACTCGCGACAGACAATTTGAACCCTTCAATCTGGAGAGGCATTGCGACGGCAGGCAGCTGGTTGAATCTTCGCGGCGAAGTTGCCTGGGAAGCGTTACCGCTGGTCACCCATGATCGTGAAGCGCAATCGACAGCAGCCGCCAGGCTCGTCAGTGAAATGGGCCGGGGATCTCAGAGTGCGGCGCGCGAAGAAGGTAAGCAACTTCGTCTTCATGTTGGTGGCATCCAAGCCAAGAACGGTTGGAAGATCTTGAACGCCTTGCCTGGACCTGACGTCGATTTCGTCGGTGATGTGCGAGACCTATCTGCATTTTCTGATCAAAGTTGCGCCGAGATCTATTGTTCTCATATCCTCGAGCACATTTCGCAGAACGACATCGTGCCCACGCTTAGAGAACTGCACCGACTGCTGGTGAGCGGCGGAAGGTTGATGATTTCCGTACCCGATTTGGCAGTGCTGTGTGAACACTTTCTCGATCCGGAACTATCTGGTCAGCAACGATTTCATGTCATGAGAATGATGTTCGGCGGACAAATGGACGCCTATGACTTTCACCAAATTGGCCTAACGGCTGAATTCCTTGCTGAGTACCTGTTGGCGGCTGGATTCTCAGGCGCGGAGCAAGTTGACGGGTTTGACCTATTTGACGACACCAGCACTTACGCACCTTTCGGGCGCGCAATTAGCTTGAATGTCGTTGCGACCAAATGAATCAGGCACGCCAGTTGGCGCTGGCGACACGCGGGTGAATATTACCGCAAGGTCTTCGCGATGGCTGCCAACTTACCTACGGCCCTACGCGAGTTCATCTATCTGTGCCGGATCCAAAAACTGTTCCGCGTATCTCAAATACACTTTCTGAGCGACGAACACATCAAATAACTCTGGGTCAATGTGGCCGTTCTTCTTAAAGTTCTCCATGATGCCCATGGCTTGCGAAAGTTTCATCCCTGGTTTGTACGGCCGATCACGGGCGGTCAGCGCCTCAAAGATATCGGCGATGCCCATCATCCGGGCTTGCAATGACATTTGTTCGCGTGTGAGTCCTTTGGGATAGCCCTTGCCATCCATACGTTCATGGTGACCGCCAGCGTATTCGGGTACATTTTTTAAATGCGTTGGCCATGGCAGATGTTCAAGCATCTTTATGGTCGCAACAATATGATAATTAATGATCTCGCGTTCAGCCTGAGTCAGCGTACCTGCGCGAATGGTGAGATTTTCAATTTCATCATCGCTGAGGAAGTTAACTTCATTGCCATCGGCATTGATCCAACGCTGATTTCGCCCAATGTCACGAACGCGCTGTTGATCAGGCTCTTTCATTGCTTCACCGCCCACGTTGCAAGCGCGCAAGAATTTGCGTTCGTCATCCAATGCATTGACTTGCTCAACCAGCGCTGCAGCTATTTTTCCTTCAGCATCGGCATCACGTTTATCCCGCAACGCGAGTTGCGCTTCAAGCGCGGCGATCTTGGCGTCACGTTTGAGTACTTCGAAGCGCGTATCCACCAGACCGATTTTGTCGTACAGCGTGTGTAACTTGGTTGCTTTGTCAACAACATGCACTGGCGTAGTTACCTTCCCGCAATCATGCAAAAGCCCGGCAATCTTGAGTTCGTACCTATCCTTGTCAGTCATTGAAAAACTGGCTAGCGGGCCGCTGGTGGTTTGGTTCACGGCCTCAGCAAGCATCATCGTCAGCGCAGGAACGCGTTGGCAATGCCCGCCCGTATAAGGAGACTTTTCGTCGATTGCCAAATTGATCAGATTGATGAATGACTCGAACAACTCTTCCAGTTGTGTTATCAACAAACGATTGGTGAGCGCAATCGCAGCTTGTGAGGCGAGTGATTCAGCGAGGCTTTGATCGGCAGCTGCAAACGGCACAACCTCATCGGTCATCGGATTCTTGGCATTGATAAGTTGCAGGACCCCGATGATTTCATCTTCGTGATTTTTCATCGGTACAGTAAGAAATGAGGTCGAGCGATAACCCGTGCGCTGATCAAATGTTCGCGTTCCGGAAAAGTCGAACCCTTCCGCAGCGTAGGCATCGTTAATGTTGACAGTCTTGTCGTGAATCGCGGCGTACGCGGCGACCATCGCATCATTGCGTTTTCCGGCATCGTCATAGAGACGAATATTGGGAAAGTTGATCGGGTTGCCGGTTGTTCCACCCATTGCAATATTCAATGAATCGGTCCGGATAATCTCGAACCGCAGGGCTTTACCACCTTCAATCACGCGGTATAACGTTCCGCCATCAGCGTGGGTAATAGTCTTCGCGGCAATCAAAATGTGCTCTAACAAGCGCTCGATGTCACGAACTTTTGAAAGCGCCGCGCCGATCTCGTTGAGTTGCTCGAGGCGGCTAAAGAGGTCATCGTTGGTCGTCATTGTGCATTTCCAATCAATTGATCCCGGATGGCGGCGTGTCACCAGCACCAACTGGCATGACAACGGAATCCAATAGTCTATTTAATACAGACGGCTCGGACTTGCTTGAGGTCGGTTACGCCCTGCAAGGATTTCTCCAAACCGTCCATTTTCAAGGTCAGCATCCCATCTTCCAACGCTTGGGCAACGAGTTGGACAACACGCGCATGATCCTGAATCAGCTTCTTCGTCGGCTCGGTGCCAATCATCAACTCGTGCAGACCACAACGACCTTTGTAACCGCTGTTGCCGCAGGCGTCACAACCCTTGGCGCGGTAGAACACAAACTTGCCGTCTTTACCATAATCCTTGAGCAACCTTGCTCGGGTGGCAGCAAATGCTTTTTCCTGATCAGCCTTGAAGGTCTCGGTATTGATTAACTCGCTACAGTACTCCTTCATGAATAGCCCGATTTCAGCTTCATCAGGTGTATAGGCTTCTTTGCATTTACATAAGCGTTTGGCAAGACGCTGAGCAAGAATTCCAAGCAAGGCGTCGGAAAAGTTGAACGGATCCATGCCCATGTCCAGCAAACGGATAATCGACTCAGGCGCGCTGTTGGTATGCAATGTCGCGAACACCAAGTGTCCGGTGAGTGATGCCTCAATACCAATACCGGTCGTCTCTGCATCGCGCATTTCGCCGACCATGATGATGTCGGGGTCGGCACGCAGAAAGGCCTTCATGATGGTAGGGAAATCGATGACCTTCTTGTTCACCTGGCATTGGCGCAGGCCCTTTTGGGTAATCTCAACCGGGTCTTCGGCGGTCCAAATCTTGGTATCAACGGTATTCAGGTATTTCAACACCGAGTGCAAGGTGGTGGTCTTGCCTGAGCCTGTCGGTCCGCAGACAAAGAACAGACCATACGGCTTGGAAATCGCGTCCTTCAATTTGGCAAGGTTAGTCGGCAATACTCCAAGGTTATCCAGCGGGATTGGTTCGCCAGCGGCCAATATCCGCATCACAACGTCTTCGACACCACCGGTTGTCGGCAACGTTGCAACCCGCAATTCGATATCTAGCGGGCCGAATTTTTTGAATTTTATCTTTCCGTCTTGTGGTTTGCGGCGCTCGGCAATGTCAAGGTCGCACATGATCTTCAGGCGAGCGACCATGGCGTTGCGATAACTTGCCGGTACTTCGATATATTTCATCAATGAGCCATCTTTGCGGAACCGGATCAACACTTTGTCCTTACCAAGCCCGGGTTCAATGTGAATATCCGACACGCCCTGTTGATACGCATCAACGATGACCTTATTAACCAACTTGACCAGTTCGTTGTCAGCCGCCGCTGATACATCATCGTTACCGCTGCCTTCGCCTTCGCCGTCGTCCTGGTCCAAAGTCGAGAGCATATCCGCAACATTGCTGTCGTCGCTGTATCCCGCCTCGCCGCCGCCACCGCCGAAAAACGCGTCCAATGTCTGCTTGAATTCTCGATTGGTTGTAACGCGATAGAGCAATTTGCTGCGCGGAAAAATGTTGTTGACCACGCGGGAGCCCTTGACCTGCTCCGGATCCAGGCAAACAACCACCACTCCTTCCGATGTCTCATCTACTGCCACCCACAGATACTGCTCGAGATAGTCCCGCTTTAGATTCTTTAAAAGATCGGCAGGTTTGACACGGTCAGCTTTAAAGGGCTCATAAGGTACGCTGAAGAACTTGCCGAGTGATGCGCCAAGTATTGGCTGTTTGACTTGAAATTCGTTGATCAGCACTTCTTCAATATCCAGACTTTTGCGACGCGCTGTGCGGGTCGCGAGTTCCATTTCTTGCGCCGAAATAACCGCATCTGAAACCAAGTGGTCGTACTTGGTTTTGATTTGGTGAACGGGTTTGTTTCGCTGCGAGAAAGCGATCGCCAGAGTCTCGCCCAAACCCTTGACGCCTTCTTCAGCAACCGTGGCGAACGGGACTCCGGCCTTGTTATTAATTATCTGTACAACACCCATCAACTCGCCGGTTGGTTCATCAATTACCGGTGCAACCAACATCTGCTTGGTCCGGTAACCCGTGCGTTTATCGACTTCCTGAAGAAATCTCAGCGAGGGATTGATGGCTTTCAGCTCTGCTTCGTCATATACATCGCGGATATTCACTGTCTTCTTTGCCAGTGCAACATGTCCGGCAATACTTTGATCGGCAATCGGCAGACGCAGGTCTTTGAACGAGTTCAGTCCGGTTTTGACCTTTGAAACGATAGAGGCCTTGTCTTCGCCAACAGAATAGATCGTCAGCCGATCAGCATTGAATAAGCTGCATATTTCCGCCGACAGTTCCAGCATAATTTCATCAATGTTTGCGGTAGCATGAATTTTGTTGGTAACGGTTTGGAGGCTCTTAAAAAACGCCAAGCGGCTACCAACGTCCGACATGCTCGGATCTGCACTGGCTGTTGCGGGTGCAGCATTCATGTTTCTAACTCCCTCTTGTCCGACATAGCTTTCAATCCACCTTCCAGTAGCAGCGCGTTTATTCCCCGCTGTGCGAGCAAAAACGCCGCTGCGGCACTCCGACGGCCGGTTTGGCAATAGACGACATACTGTTGTTTGTGATCCAATCCTGCGGTAGCTTGGCGAATATCATTCAACGGAATGTTGATCGCATTGGGCAAGCCGTTGGTTTGAAACTCTGCGGGGAAACGAACATCAATCCAGATCGCTCCCCCAGCGACCTTTTTTTGCGCCTGCGCAAAATCAACGCGTTTCATCAACGGCTCACGCAACATTTTGAGAAAGGCCGCTTTGGCCAGACGCAGTAGCGCGCCATCCGTCTTCATCGTTACCGTTGCGTTCCGCACGCTGTCTGCGAGCAGCGCCTCCTCACCAAACACATCACCTTCCTTAAGTTCGGCCAATTCCACTGCGGTTCCGGCGATTTGCCTGGTAACTTTGCAGCGCCCGCGCTCGATCAGGTAGTAATAGTCACCGACATCACCTTGCTTGACGATAACATCGCCGCGATGAACCGGGATCGATTCGAACTGTTGTAGAAGATTGTCGATATTTGCGGCAGGTAGTTCGGAAAGCGCGCCAAGCGTGAGATTCTCCATCGTGAACAAGCCTGACATGCGCCGCCATTCGGTAGTTGATGTATTGACGGCATGGGCATATGCAGACTTTTGTGCCACTTGATCCCAAGTCACCAGGATGTCGAGAGGTTCTTCGTCCAAACTGATCACCTCAATATCGGTGATCGCTCGCGTTGCTGCAGGCCGGTGTCCTTCAGCAACAATAGGGTACAGCGCCTTTTCATAGCCACCAACCAGAATATCCATTCCACCTGTCGCGGAATCGACGCGCAACTGACCTTTGGTAAGGTACATCAAGCGACCAGCCCAATTGAATTCGCGGAGCGGGTCCAAATTGCGTGCGAACGTTTGATGCCGGCAAAGTGGCAAAAGGCCGCTCAAATTTTTCTCATCGAGTTGAGCTAATGGCTGCAAGCGCGACAACATTTCCAGATTGGCAGACATTGCGTTCATCTTATATTTCGAACAATTGGTTGTTCTGAAGCATGCGCGGTCGGAATTCGCCAACGCAATCCTCGATTTCCTGCATTGTCAATTCGATCTGGCCGGGCTTTAGATGCGTAATGAAGATCTCTGCATCGCGCTGAAGTTGCGCCAACTCCTCTTTAAGCATTAACGGGCACAAGTGCTTCGACAATTCTGCCAAGCGTCTTTCACGATCAGAAAATGCACACTCTATGATTAAGTATTTGAGGTTCTCAATGCGATTGATCTCGGTCCAAAGCGCGGGGCACGGTCCTGTATCGCCGGAAAAAACCAGGCTTCCTGAGCCTGCATCAAGGTGATAGCCAACCGCAGGTACCGTATGGTTAGCCGGCAGCGGGACTACCCGTCGACCGTCGACCATGACTGACTCTCCAAGACGGATTTCGCAGAACCTCATAAACGGTTTTTCCGGATCTGGAATCTCGCTGAAATCAGGCCAAGTTGCCCAGTTAAACAAATGTGCGCGCAGAATCTCCAGGGTGGCCCCTGTCGCGTAGACTGTCAGCGGACGATTACGCATCTCGCCAACTGTATCAACCAGAAAGGCCAGGCAACAGGTGTGATCAAGGTGTGAGTGCGTGATAAACACATGGTCAATTTGCGCTAATTCCGCAATCGCCAAATCGCCAACTCCGGTTCCAGCATCAATCAAAATATCATTGTCGACGAGCAGGGACGTTGTTCTGAGGTGCCTGCCTCCAATGCCTCCGCTACAGCCCAAAATGCGGATTTTCATGATTGCTGTCCGCAGGTGCGATGACAGAAAGGGAGGGTTGATTTCATTGACATACTCAATTTACTTGGTCTCGAACGTCGTAACCCCATCCCATCCGTCGCCCGGAGGATTTTGGCGATACAAACCCACTCGTTTGGAATACAACTCGTACAGATAGTGTGGATTCATTCTTGACAGGTTCAGGAAATGCACGTCTGCCTGATCCCAGTTCTGGTTGCGGTAGGCGATCAGTGCCTGATTCCACAATTTCAGTTCTTTCAATACTTCCGGAGCCACCTGACCAACTGCACCGATCGGTTCATAAATACTGACCGGCTCATCTTTACCTTTGACGCGTACCCGGTCCAGTTCCCGGAACACGAATTCATTCTTGGTTAATTCATAACTCGACTCGCCTGCAATGAATCCGACGCCGTACTGTTTGGTGATGCCTTCCAGGCGCGAGCCCAAATTGACCGCGTCACCCATCACGGTATACGACTGCCTGACAGGTGATCCCATGTCACCAACGGTCATCGTGCCGCTATTAATTCCGACACCAATTTTCATATGCGGCCAGCCACGCGCCACGAGACTCTTGTTCAACTCTTCGAGAGCAACGTGCATTTCCAAACCCGTCAATAGTGCGTGTTTGGCATGCTGAGGATCGTCAACAGGCGCCCCCCAAAACGCCATAATTGCATCGCCGATGTATTTATCCAGCGTACCTCGATATTTGCGCACGACAACTGTCATTGCACCCAGATATTCATTCATTAAGGTTGCAAGCTGATCCGGCTCAAGGCCTTCGGAAATCGTGGTGAAGCCACGAACGTCAGAAAACAACACGGTCAATTCAGCCTTGCGCCCTGCCATGCTGTAGTTTTCCGGATCCAGGCTCATCTGCTCAACCAGCTCGGGCGGCACATACTGGCCAAACAGGCCTGTGAGTTGCCGCTTGATGCGTGATTCGACAAAGTAGCCCCATGACATATTCAAGGCATAGAGCGTAACTACCAAAATTAAGCTGGCCGCCATAGGTACGACGAAATTCGCCGAGTACCAGAACAATACATTGATGGTTAGCAACAACAGCAGCACAAACAGTCCGACAAAGGATGCACGCATGGGAGAGAGTCGCGGTAGCAGGAAGGTCATCGCGACTCCGGACAGCAAGACCAGCAAAACATCAATTGCCAGAACATACGGGGGTTTGTACTTGATCGTACCGTCGATCATCCCCATTATCAAATTGGCGTGCATTTCGACACCGGCGTAGGTTGTCCCCACGGGAGTCGCCCGCAGGTCCTTAAGCCCCCCGGCTGTGGTTCCGATAAGCGCCAATTTCCCGGCCAGGCTCTCTTTCGGAACTCGCTGATTCAAAACGTCTGTGATTGAGATGTACGGGAAACTTCGTTCGTAGCCTCGAAACGGAACCAATGACGCCGCATTGATGTCAACGGGAATGCTTAAGACACCGCCTCTTGCCAATTTCAAGTTCAGCGATTCCAATTGACTGGTTCCGTCCTTTGACTGACTTGAGAATTCGGGTACAAGTGTGTGCTCGCCCAAAAGATTGCGAACCACCGCCAGCGACAGTGAGGAATAGTACTTACCCTCGAAAGCGACGATCATCGGGGCTCTTCTCGCAAGGCCGTCAAAATCAACGATAGGATTGAAATGCCCGGCGTCGGCTGCGGCTTCCTGAAGTTGAGGAATATTTGCACCGTAGGTCGCCCAATTTGTGATCTGAGTATAACGACCGTCAAACGTCCCACTATCAAAGGTGGGTTTTGGCAATACTCCCGAATTGCGTCCGCCGAGATCCCCGGAAAAATAGTAACCCAAAACAATCGGGCGATTTTTTATCGCTGCTGCGAACCGACGGTCAAAATCAAGTTGTGGTCGCAGTTCGCGAAATGACGACTGGAACTTGGGATCGTCCCGCAGGTCTTTGTTGGCGAGTTTCTCAAGGTGCGACAAGCCGGAGCTGTCGTCCTTTTCGGCAAACACTACGTCGAAACCTAAAATACGCACGCCATAGTGATCGAAAAGTCTGTCCATGAGCAGTGCCATCTTGTCGCGACCCCAAGGCCAGTGACCCTGCTCACTGAGTGATTTCTCGTCGATATCGAGAATCACCAGACGGTCGTCAACCGTCTTCGGCATGGTCAGCCGCAGTTTTGTGTCGTAAATGATTGCGTCAAGATGGCTTACCACTCCTATTTGATAGACGTTTGCAGCATGACCTATCAGAATCAGGACGAGGATCAGACCCAGCAAAATCGGCGCACTAATTTTCTTCAAGCTTTATCCCGTTGAGCAAGTTTGGTGTCCAGCGACCAGTCTTAGCTCTTGATGAAAAATTCCATCTTGGTTCCGGCGAGTTCGACAATGTCATGATCGATCAACTTGCGCGGTTGTGCATCCAGTGCTTGCCCATTAACGATAGGGAAACTGGCACCTTCTACGTGAGTAATGAAGTAGCCTAACGGCCGACGGGCGATAACCGCGACCTGCACCCCGGGCTTTCCAAGGGTCGTCAAGCTCTTTGTAAGCTCCAGCTCTTTACCTGCATTTCCCCCGGTAAGTACTTTGATCGCACCGACCGGGCTCGCTGCAGTCGATGGTGGCGCAGGAGGGGGTGGAGCAGGAGGGGGGGTTTGCGCCCGCGGCGGCTCGTCACTTACCGGAGCAGCAGGTTTTACTGTCTGCCCGGGCCGCAAGATCATCGTGCGCTCAAAGTCGGGAGCAGACGCAGCCGCAGGCGCATCGTTGACATACTTCAATCGATATTTTCCCAGCTCGATCGTGTCGCCATTTTGCAAAAAGTGCTTCTTGACTGCTTGACCGTTTACAAAAGTCCCGTTGGTACTTCCCAAGTCCTCAAGAAATGAGTCATTGAGAATGGTGATTACAACCGCGTGTTCACCCGAGATGGCCAGATTGTCAATCTGAATGTCGTTGTGCGGCTTACGACCAATGGTCGTTCGCTCTTTGTCAAGGCCAATGTCCTTGAGCACCAAGTTGTCCATGCTAAGAATGAGCTTCGCCATGTCGATTTCCCTTAGTACGCGTTAGTTACTTTGTCAGCCACGCCCAGAATCGGGACCACCAACTCCCCCCATTGCGGGCGGCTGGAAATGCATTCTTCACTTTAATCAAGATAACCGAAACGTTATCGCGGCCCCCATTGTCATTGGCTTGACCAATCAACTGATCGGCGCACACAGGCAGATTAGCCGATAGCGCGCCCAGAGTCATCGAAATCTCCTCATCCTCAACCATGTCGTTGAGTCCATCAGAGCAAAGCAGATAAACGTCCCCGGGCAACACATCATGGTCATGAAGTTCCGGCTCTACTGTTGGATCAACCCCCAATGCACGGGTAACCAAGTTCTTGTTCTGAGAATGTCGAGCCTGCTCGCGGGTAATGATACCTGCAGAGATTTGTTCTTCGAGCAAAGAATGGTCGCGCGTAATACACGCCAGTTCACCTCCCCGATGCCGATACATTCGTGAGTCGCCGATATGTGCAACGGTCACCTTGTTATCGTAAAACACAGCGCAGACAAGGGTGGTCCCCATCCCTGCGTACTGAGGTTGACTTTGCGCCGCCTGATAAATCGATGTATTGGTCCGTTTGATTTCCGCTTCCAGTTGTACTTGTGCCCAAGTACGATTTCCATCAAGTGTCTGCGGACTTTTTGTCGCAAAAGCTTTTTCAAGCTCACTGCCGAGGACTGCTGTTGCCATCCCGCTCGCAACTTCTCCGGCGTTGTACCCACCCATCCCGTCGGCGAGAACGACAAATCCATACGCCGGGAGGGTCAGCACGGCATCCTCATTATGACTGCGAACCATCCCGGGACTCGTTTGAGTCGCGATCTCAAGTGCATTGGCAATGTCCATATCGTCCCTTTATGCAGATTTTGCAGCGTCATCGCCGCCTAAGGAAGCAAGGCAGGCCCGGACATCTTTTGCCATTTCCGCTCCGGTCTGATAGCGCATGGCTGGATCTTTTGTCAGCGCCTTGTCGATCACTGCAACCAAGGTGTCAGGCAACGCGGGATTGAACTTCCGGATATCAGGGTGAGGCTCATTGGCAATTCGGAACATCAGCTGTGCCATGGAGTCACCTTCAAAGGGTAATTTGCCGCACGACATCTGGTACAACATCACCCCCAACGAAAAGAGGTCAGAGCGGCCATCGATTTTTGCACCGGCGAGTTGCTCAGGCGACATAAAACTGGGCGTGCCCAAAACCATGCCGGTTTTGGTTTTCGACGAATCAGTTATCCGGGCGATACCAAAATCGGTGACTTTCACCTGATCTGACTCTGGCTCGTACATGATGTTGGCAGGTTTGATGTCTCGGTGCACGACATTATTTTCATGCGCATATGAGAGCGCCTCGGCAACCCTGGCCACGATTGACAACACCCGTGGCAACGGCATTTGGTTGCCGGCCTTGGCATAGGCGACCAAGTCCTTACCCTTCAAAAACTCCATGGAAATGTAGGCAAGGTCATGCTCCTCACCCGCGTCATACATAGTCACGATATTCGGATGGTTCAATCGGCCAGCAGTTTCAGCCTCACGGAAGAAGCGCTCCTTTACTTCCACCAGTTCATCTGCCTCGAACTCTTGAGACAAGGCCATCGTTTTGATCGCGACGACACGATTGATCTTCGGATCGCGACCCAGATAGACCACGCCCATCGCCCCTTTGCCCAGCTCCTTTTCGATCTGGTAGCGTCCTAACATAGGCTTTTCAACGTTACCTGCGGCATCGATCAAACTGGCATTGGTACCGCCCCCTCCACCGCCACCGAGAATCACTGTTTCGGACATTTGCTTTGCCCGGTTGAGTCGGGATTCCAGATCCCTGAATTTCGGATCAAAATCAAACATGAAACGGAACACAGACTCGGCCTTGTTGAACTGACGCTTACGCTCAAAATCCAACGCCAGGTTGTACATGTTCTCCATCAACTGCTGATCCATCGGGCACTTGCGGAACTTGTCGAAGGCCATATCCAGCTGACCCTGACCTTGAAATGCAAGGCCAAGCATGCGGTTTGATTCGGCAGACTCCGCGTCTGACTTTTCCTTACCCTCTTCTGTTACCAGGAACCGCTTGGTAGTCAGCAATAGGTGTCCGACCAACAACAAGGTTGCAGGTACCATCAACTGAATCCAAATGAGTTGGGTTGTCATCAAAATAAAGTGGGTACCAAGCAACAACACCAGCAGGCCGAAAGTGACGCCCGCTGCAATACCGGCTTTAAGTCTGGGCATCGCAAGGATCAAATACAAGGCGATGACCAGATACACAGCCAGTTCGACTAAGCGTCCCCATGACGGGGCGACGAAAAAGTGTTCGGAAAGCAAACTGGCGGTTGCGTGCGCCTGCATCAGCACGGCAGGCATACTGGCATTTATCGGGGTTACAAAGACACTGCCGATACCGGCAGACGTCGGTCCGATCAGGACAATCTTGTCGCGGTATTTTTCCAGCGGGATCTTTCCGCTTTTGACGTCGAAGAACGAGTCGACCGGGAACGCAGGTTGCCCATTTGCATTGTCCTTGTAATAAAAAGTCAGCATACGGGTGGCTTCATCGGTCGCAATCGTACGCTTACCCAGTTGGACAGACTCGCCTGGACGAACTTTCAGATCCACTGGTGTCAAGTTCAAGCTCTTGCTCGCAACAGCTAGCGACAGGGACGGTATTGCCTTGTCGAAGTACGACACGATCAACGGTTCGGTACGGATGGCTCCGTCCACATCCGGGGTTACGTTTAAATGCCCGATCGTGGCTGCAACTGCCCCAAGTGGCGGAATAACACCAGCGTCTACTGCTTGTGTCGGGACGGCAAAGCCCCCTTCAGCGGCTGGAAGCGGTAACGAATTCTTCAGCACGAAATCCGGTAAATCCTTGTCCGGACGACCATGCGGCTCGCCGACGACAAACAGCATTGGCAAAGCGACGTTTCCCGCGCCGGCGAACGCCTGGGCTAAACGACGGTCGGTATTGAGCTTCTTTTCAGCGTCAATCAGTGTTGCTTCGATCTGCGGGCACAACGAAGGCGACTGGGTCGGCAGACCTTCGGGTGCAAGTATGGCAACCGGTGAGTCTGCAGGAGCCCCGGTGGCAGGAGTACCAGCCGGAGCAGCAACCGGCTGCGACACCGGCAACGTGACGTTGCAAGCAGTTATCATCTGATTGACGTACGCCAGACCAGGATCCAACTGCGGCTCTGAAAAGAATATGGTGGTCGCGATGACTTTGGCCTTGGCAGCCGCCAGTTTTTCCACCATGTCCGCCATGATTTCGCGCGACCATGGCCAGCGACCAATGTTGTCCAAACTCTGTTTATCGATCGCAATGATCGCGATCTTGTCCGATGGCACTCGCGTCGTAGCGGCTACGCCGATGTCGTATGCTTTTCGCTCCAGGCTTTGCAGCAGTTCGCCCCCGCCAAGGACAAGTATGACGAGACTAACGACCAGGCTGAAAAACCAATCACTCTTCCAGAATCCAACTTTGCGCATGGCGGGTGCTCCGGCTAATCGTTCGAACGATCCAAAAAAACAATCCCTTATTGCTCATTGTTACTTCATGGCGCAAGTACGTCAATAACTTTCACAGGGCGTCAAGCCGGTGAATATGCAGAAGAAAGTGCTCCTTCATTCAAATACAGCAACGCTCGCAAGGCAACCCGGCAGCTTTAAGCGATGTAGAAATGACAAGGTATGGCATGCAGGGATCTGCCGATGACGCCACAATTTTGTCATCGGCACTTCCGGCAAGGCAAACCTTTACAACAATCCTTTAAGTAACTTGGCCATCTCCGATGGATTGCGCGTTACGGTGAATCCGCACGCTTCCATAATTTCCAATTTGGCGTCTGCTGTATCGGCGCCTCCGGATATCAATGCGCCGGCATGACCCATGCGTTTGCCGGCCGGCGCGGTCACGCCAGCGATAAATCCGACGATGGGCTTTTTCATGTTGTCCTTGCACCACATCGCTGCTTCCGCCTCGTCTGAACCGCCGATTTCACCGATCATGATCACTGCGTCTGTATCCGGATCGTCGTTGAAGGCCTTCATGATGTCGATATGCTTAAGACCATTTATCGGGTCGCCGCCAATCCCGACCGCAGTTGACTGCCCCAAACCAATTTCGGTCAATTGCCCCACTGCCTCATAGGTGAGCGTGCCGGACCGCGAAACTACACCAATGCGTCCTTTGCGATGGATATGGCCCGGCATGATGCCAATCTTGATTTCTTCCGGTGTAATGAGTCCGGGACAATTGGGACCAAGCAGCAAGGTTTTCTTGCCGCCTGCCGCTTCCTTCGCTTTCATCTTATTGCGCACAATCAGCATGTCACGAACGGGAATGCCTTCAGTGATGCAAATCGCTAAATCGAGGTCGGCTTCGCAGGCTTCCCAGATCGCTTCAGCGGCTCCGGCAGGCGGAACGTAAATCACCGAAACCATGGCGCCTGTCTCGGCCTTGGCTTCCTTTACCGACGCATAAATCGGGATACCGAAAATACTTTCACCTGCCTTTTTGGGATTGACGCCGGCAACGAAACACTCTTTGCCATTGGCATACTCCTGACACTTCTCAGTATGAAACTGACCGGTCTTGCCGGTAATACCTTGGGTGATAACCCTGCTATTCTTATTGATGAGAATGGACATAGTCGCTCCTAATTTAGATACTTACTTATTTGAGTGCAGCGACGATTTTTGTTGCAGCGTCGGCCATGCTGTCGGCAGCGATAATCGGCAACCCGGAATCACGCAGGATTTTCTTGCCTAGGTCCTCATTGGTGCCTTTCATGCGGACAACCAGTGGCACACTCAACTTGGTCACCTTGGCTGCGGCGACAACACCTTCGGCGATAGTGTCACATTTCATGATGCCGCCGAATATGTTGACCAGAATACCCTTGACCTTGGGGTTTTTAAGCATGATTTTGAAAGCTTCAGTCACCTTCTCCGTGGTTGCGCCCCCGCCTACGTCAAGGAAATTGGCCGGTTCTGCGCCAAACAGTTTGATCGTGTCCATGGTCGCCATCGCGAGTCCCGCGCCATTGACCAGACAACCTATGTTGCCGTCCAGAGAAATGTAGGCAAGGTCATACTTTGAGGCTTCAAGCTCGTCCGGATCTTCTTCCTCGAGATCGCGGTACGCAACAATTTCGGGGTGCCGGAACAAGGCATTTGAATCAAAATTAAACTTCGCGTCCAGCGCGCGAATGCCGCCGTTTCCTTCAAGAATAAGCGGATTGATTTCCGCTAGCGAAGCATCGGTTTCCATATAGCAGGTGTAGAGTTTCTTTAGCGTATCGACTGCCTGCGCTACTGATCCGGTCGGTACACCAATGCCGGTTGCAAGTTGCGTGGCTTGGGTATCTGTCAACCCGACTGCAGGATCGACAAACACCTTGATGATCTTTTCCGGTGTGTTATGTGCGACGGTTTCAATATCCATACCGCCTTCGGAAGAACCCATCATCGCGACTTTTTGTGTCGCGCGGTCAGTGAGTGCAGCAACATAATATTCATGCTTGATATCTGCACCTTCCTCAATCAGCAAGCGCCGAACCTTTTGCCCGATCGACCCGGTTTGGTGGGTAACCAGCTGCATGCCAAGAATTTGACTGGCATATGTACGCACTTCGTCAATGGATTTGGCGACCTTTACACCACCGCCTTTGCCGCGGCCGCCGGCATGTATCTGGGCCTTTACCACCCATACCTTGCCTCCAAGCGATTCAGCTGCCTTGATCGCTTCATCTACTGAAAAGCAGGCAATTCCGCGCGGAACGGCAACGCCGAACTTCTTCAGAAGTTCTTTGCCCTGATATTCATGGATCTTCATATGATTTCCTTACTGGTTGGAATGGGTGGTCGGTGTGTGCAGTTCGTCACTGGGCATCTGACACAGCCGTGGTTGAAATTAAATTTTTAGTAGCCTCGCCTCCGCGATACCATCGTGGATAGTAGCGACGCACGGTTTCAGTGGTGGTTTCCAGTGCATGGCAAGAGTCAAGTTGAAACGGCTTACGGTCAGGATCGAGGTTAAGCCTGTTTTTAATCCCGGCAAACGTTTGAATGGCCGCCGTGGGCAACCCAAATGCCAGTTCAGTAATATGAGAACAGCCGTGGATTGATCCCAGGCGCTGAGTTACTTCCCGTCGAAATCCTTTGACCAAATTCAGGCCCACCAGTTGTTGATACGCCGGGGTAATGGCCTCGCAGCCACCGGGATATGGAACGGCATCCGAACTCACCGCAATTTCACTGATGAAAAACCGCTGGTCGATCGTCACCCGAATCCACATATCGTGGATTGGCTCACCGCTACGTCTTAAACCTGAGCCCAGCTGCGAATCCTCGTCGCGTAAATCTGTAATGTGTGCTTCGATATCAATCAGACCATCGTCGCGCTGCCAGCCTTCAAAAGAAACTTTTCGTTGGTGCAATCGCTTGCGAGGCAGTCGGGGTGAGGGTAATGGCATGAAAGTTGAGTCTTAGTTACAGGCATGACGCCTTGGAGCAAAGGAGGTAACGGGCAGTGTTTGATGATAGCAGAAGGTCATTGGGCGTCGCATTGTCATAACTGGGTTCGAGTCTCACCGATCGTAAACCGCGCACTCACGAAATGCGAGTCGATCTGACATGCATTAGCTGCCGGGTTGGCCCCGGTCGCGTGAAAATCGGAGAAAGCAGCAAGGGGATTAAACAGCAAGGTACCGGTGAGGTTTACTGACAGCATCATGCCGCTGCGCAACGCAACCTCCTCAGCAAGCGTCTGCACCACCGGATTTATTGAATACAAGGAAAGATTTAGGGACCCTGTATCCCGGGCAATCCTCTCAGTAATTGCAAAGCTGGCCGACACTGTGGGCGATTGAACCAAAAAACTGATCGGGCCGATATGCTCCACACCGAAGACGTCTCCATCCTTCACCGTTGCCTTTAACAGTAATGGCGTTCGCAAATTTGCAGCCGGCCACTGAGGATGATGTGCAGTCACCGATGGCCGCAAAATATTCCCGGCTACCACTGCGGCCTCCTGTAGCGTTTCGAGGGCAACGATCGTCGCCGGCAGCTGAATCGCACCCAAAACTTCTGCCGCCCGTGCTGAATCGTCCAACAAACGGCCAATCGCAAAACTCAGATCACGACCGAGTTGCTCGGGCGACACCACGCCTTCCGGAGTGCGCACACCTTCGTTGGCTACCAGAATTGTCTGGCTACGGGTTGCCAATTGCCCCGAAAATACAGACGCACCGAAGGCCAGGTTGCGCAACATACCCTTGTAGTCGTTGGTGGACTCCACCACCACACAATTGACGCTGCTCTTCTGCGTAAACACCACAGCCTGACGGGCATTTGATTCCAGCCACATGCCGAAATCCGCATTGCCCGTGTAATCAATAATCCGGATGTCCGATTTCGTCGCCAAGTCGCGCGTTACGGCCAATGTAGCACCATCAACAAGAAGGCTGACAAGGTTCGGGTCAAACCCGCCTTCTTTGAGTGTTTGACGAATGGCCGCAACCGTAATTGCCAAAGGCAATATCGCATTCTGGTGCGGCTTCACGATCACGCCGTTGCCCGTCACCAGGCTGGCGAAAAGTCCGGGGTAAGCACTCCAATTGGGCAAGGTCGAGCATCCAATGACCAACGCAACGCCGCGCGGCGCGATGCTGAATTTCTTTTCAATGACGCTCTGCGGTGCGGTGTTCGGATGTGTTGTGTTGACTCTCTCCCACCGCACCGCTGATGGTATGTGCTTCATCTCCCTCCACGCGGTAGCAATCGCTTCCAATCCACGTTCTTGTGCGTGGGGTCCCGCCATTTGAAAAGCCAGGGTGAAGGCTTGCCCGGTGGTGTGCATCGCCGCCTGCGCCATCTCCGGGCTGGCCAGGTTGAGGCGATGAAGCGCTTCTATCAATACACCGGCCCGAGTATCCGAAGACGCCTTGGACCAGCCGAGCATTGCGGTCTTGGCTGCGGCGATCAAAGCGTCGTCACTACACCTTGGGTAGGAAATGTTGAGGGGAAGGCCATAAGGCGATATTTCGTCGCCGCCACGACCAATCACTCCCGGCTGATCAAGATAAAACTGCGCGCCACGGTAGGCTTCAAATGCCTCGCGACCGGCATCTATCGCATTGTCGCCATAGGCTTTATAACTATCAGGATAGGCACTCCAGTAACTGCGTGCGTCAATCGCCGACACGGCTTTACTTAGCAATTCTCGGTGCCGTTCAAACATCGGATGCGACATCTATACACTCTCCCGAAAATCCTGATTCAAGGCCAAGTTGTCAATCGTACAATTTACTCCGACTGCCGGCCCGGTTCGATTTACACTTGTTTCGATTGCAAGAACCTATTTTGCCTCAGCCCGCACCGGATAGCCCGCAATAAATGAAGTTAATCGCGCATTCGCCGGCGGGTTGAACGACTTTGTAGCTAACCTCCAGATGGGAGCAACATGAATTATTCATCAATTGTTTACAGTTTCAACGATAGCATTTCGACGGTCCAACTCAATCGCCCGGAAAAGCTGAATAGCCTGACCCGGCCGATGCTTCTCGAGTTGCGCGATTCGTTAGCGCAAAGCAAAAAGGATGGCGCACGCGTTTTGCTGATTCAAGGTAGCGGCCGCGGGTTTTGTGCCGGCCAGGATTTAAGTG
Source organism: Rhodocyclaceae bacterium (assembly GCA_016718525.1). Taxonomy (GTDB): domain Bacteria; phylum Pseudomonadota; class Gammaproteobacteria; order Burkholderiales; family Rhodocyclaceae; genus JADKHX01. Next base: position 1,574,843 of record JADKDD010000002.1, on the reverse strand, counting down.
AACATGACTTCTCGCATGGCCCGGACAATCTCAACTTTGGGCAGCTCATTGATGAACTCTATGCGCCGCTGATAGCTGATATACACGCACTGGACATCCCGGTAGTTGCCGCAGTTAACGGTATGGCGGCCGGTGCCGGTGCCAGCCTTGCACTGGCGTGCGATTTGGTAGTTGCAACGCGTTCGGCCTACTTTCTTCAGGCGTTCTGCAAAATCGGTTTGATCCCTGACGCTGGTGGAACATGGTTCTTGCCACGCCTCGTCGGGAACGCACGAGCGATGGGCCTGGCCATGCTGGGAGAGCGCCTGTCGGCCAGTGATGCGGCGGACTGGGGGTTAATCTGGCGCTGCGTCGATGACGATTCCTTTGCAGCTGAAATCAACGCATTGACCTTGCACTTGAGCAAAGCACCGACACGGGCAATGGCGTTTACCAAACACGCCATTTACGCCGCCGCCAACAATACTTTGGCCGCGCAAATTGCGCTTGAAGCCAAATATCAGGACAAGCTCGGAAAATCCAACGACCTGCTGGAAGGTGCATCAGCATTTCTGCAAAAGAGACCTGCCAAGTTCACGGGAACATGAGCGAGTTTATGCAACAGCGGGCAAACCAACATCACGTCAGTAGGTGCTGACCGCACGCCGTCGTAGCGCAGTCCCATATCGATTGAACCACCATGTCAAATACAGATCACTTTTCAACCTTCGCCGCTGCCTATGCAAAGTCGCGTCCAAGTTATCCGTCGGAATTGTTTTCCTGGCTGGCGGGACAGTGCGGCCAAAACAAACTGGCGTGGGATTGCGGCACTGGAAACGGCCAGGCAGCGCATGAGTTGGCGATCCATTTTGACATGGTGCATGCAACCGATCTGTCGCCGCAGCAAATAGCGCAAACGACACCGAACCCGCGAGTGCATTTTTTGTGTGCCCCGGCCCAGGTCAGTGGTTTGGAAAATGAAAGTTGTGACCTCGTTACCGTAGCACAAGCGCTGCATTGGTTTTGCGATCACCAGTTCTATTCCGAGGTCGACCGTGTGTTAAAACCAGGTGGTGTAATCGCAGCATGGACATACACGCTGCTCGACGCAGAACCGAGTATAAATAGGGTAATCAAACAATTTCACGATCACACCGTCGGGCCGTGGTGGCCGCCGGAGCGAAAATGGGTCGATCTGAATTATGTGGGAATGCCTTTCCCGTTTGAGGAATTCCCCGCGCCGTTGTTCATCATGGCCCGTGAATGGACTCTCGAACATTTGCTCGATTACGTCAATACTTGGTCTGCAGTCCAGCGTTACCGTAGTCAAACCGGTCGTGATGCCATGCTGGCATTGCGCAAACAACTTGAGTCAGTCTGGGGTAATCCGAACATGGTCAAGACGATTCGCTGGCCACTGGCAATACGTTGCGGGAAGAAAAAATTATGACCGACGAGACAAACAAAGAAATTCACGCGAAGGCGACATTGGGTGGTGGCTGCTTTTGGTGTCTCGAAGCTGCCTTGACTCAACTTGATGGTGTTGCCTCAGTGGTTTCCGGTTACGCGGGTGGTGGCATGAAAAATCCCGATTACCGCAGCGTCTGTTCTGGCGCAACCGGACACGCAGAAGTAGTCGAAGTTCAATTTGATCCAGCGACTATCCCCTATCGGACACTACTGACGGCATTTTTTACCATTCACGATCCAACGACCCTCAACGCCCAGGGAAACGATATCGGTAGTCAATATCGCTCCGTGATATTTACCCACGATGCCTTGCAGATGGCTACAGCGAGAACACTGATCAATGAACTCGATCAGCAAAATATCTGGCCGCGGCCGATTGTTACCGAAGTATTGCCGGCGCCGGAGTTCTGGCCGGCCGAATACGAGCATCAGGATTACTTCGCCAACAACCCGCGACAACCTTACTGTCAGGCCGTGGTCGAACCGAAGGTTGCGAAACTAAGAAAGGTTTTCGCGACCCGCTTAAAGCGCTAGTTCAAGTCCTTTCGTTTGATTTTGAACAAGCGTCGGAAGGCACTCCTGATCATAAGTGCTTGATACAGAGGCTTGGCCACAATATGATGCGAAAGACAGCTGTTTCCGGTAACGACATATGTGCCTAGGTCTTACGTACAGTTTGGCTGGGATTTCCAACTCAAACGACATGAGTGGTGATGCACTGTCGCTGCCGGCTTGTAGCTCAAGTTGACTTCAATCCCGTGTCGGATAGATTTGTCCTCGACTGAAATATGCGCCTGACAGGCAATTTTGGCAGAGCGGGGGTCTTCTTCGCAGCCATCGCAATATCGTTGGCCGCGCCTGCCGCTGAACCAATTCGCACGATGCCGCGTGCGGAAGAATGCATCGATGTTGCCCGACTGAACTCCGTATCTGAGGCTGAACGCGCTGTGTTGCGGATTGAGTGGCGCGCCGGGCTTGCGCGTGCTGAAGAGAGCCGCCTGCTCAACGAGATGTATGAACGCATTGAGCGACTGCAGCGCACAACCAATGAAATTCGCGTATTGATGAATGCAATACCAACAGTGAGTGAAAAGTCAGCAGCACTTAACAGCCCAAGCGGCTTGGGGCCCTCGGCAGTCATCCCTCCCCTGACTGGTGCGCCTAAAAGTGCATCACCAAGTCCGGCTAATGCGGCATCTTCAGCGTCGGCAGAATCCAAAAGGACGGAACCGCCATCTCCCGCGCCATCGACTTTGCCGGCAACTCAGAACGCCACAGCGCCGTCCCAACCGTCGGTCGTGCCAAACGTTGCCAAACCTAAAGCGCCCCTGCAGGTCGTGGAACCAGCGCAACAATCGTCATTCACGTTCAGAGTACCTAGTTTGCTGGAGCTTTCCGGCGTAGGTTTGGTGGCAGTCGCCTTCGTCGTGCTGTGGTGGTTACGTCGGCGCGAAACTCCAAATCGCGTAACTCAGAGCGGAGAATCCATAGGACCAAGGCCCGAAATGCCGTTGCCGCCCGCGCTACCAAATCCTGAAATTTCAAGGCACCAAATCACCGTGGCACCGGCAGTTGCAAGCAAAACTGCTGCCGAACCGGCGAAAACGGATAATGCCGCCATTCCGCCTCCCGCTTCGCCCGCCGAGAGTGCTGATGACCACGCCAAAACCGTGATTTTCACCCTTCCCGACAAAGCCTTAGATGGGGCACTTCCGACATTCGAAGCGGCCGTTGCTGACATTGGGTTTGCGACGACGCCTGCCCCTCAGGTCGATGCGGTGAGTGTTGATGTGCCTTCGGTGGCGAGTTCATCCAAATCCGATCAACCGGTCATGACACTCGCAGCAGAGTTGGAATATGTTCCCGATATTCCGGCAGCGCTCCCCGCAATTCCAGCCAAACACGACACCAAGACGCTTGAAGTCGTGACGCAAAGCGAAGAGTCGATTCTCGAACTGGCGGAGATGATGCTGTCTATGGGTCTGGCCACAGGTGCCGCACAAAAGCTGGTTGACCACATTCGTGCAAATCCCAAGAAAGCACTTGCCCATTGGCTCAAACTGCTGGAGATTTACCGGGAAAACGGACAGCGCTCAAACTTTGAGCAAGCGGCAAAGCAACTTCAAAAGGAATTCAATATTCGCGCAAGCGATTGGATGCGCGGCACTGCTGACCGGCCGCGATTGGAGAAGTTTGACCGAATCTTTTCCAAGATTGAGGAGCTATGGACGCGGCCCGACGAATGTATCGCTTTTCTTTCCGGAATGCTCTTGGACAATCGCGACGGACAGCGCGTTGGATTTCCCCAGGAAGTTGCTGAGGAAATTCTGCTGCTGATCGAAATACAGAAGGAAAACAGCGGCCAGATGGAAAGCTAAACTGCTTGCAAATTCAATGCGCTGGTGAGTAAGCGGTGCGCTCTGCTCAGACCGGATTGTCTATGTCGACGAATTCAACCGCAATGCCAAACACTTGCGCGAGGAGCGCGCCCACTGCTTGCACACCATAGCGTTCGGTTGCATGGTGGCCCGCGGCAAGATAGGGCATTCCAGTTTCGCGGGCGAGATGTACGGTTTGCTCGGAAATCTCCCCCGAAACAAACATGTCGGCACCGGTCGCGAATGCCGCCTCAAAGTAACTTTGTGCACCGCCTGTACACCAGGCAATTCGTTTGACCGGCTTCACTGCATCGCCAATCAATTGAGGCTCGCGACCCAAGACGGTCGAAATACTCCGCGCAACCTCGCCGGCACTAGTTGGTGCTGGCAATACGCCGTGAAAACCAATCTCTTGCTCACCAAACCGCCCGTCGATTTGCCATCCCAGCCGCGCGGCAAGCTGAGCGTTATTGCCTAGCTCCGGATGAGCATCAAGAGGTAAATGATAGGCAAGCAAATTTAATTCGTGCGCCAGCAGACTAGCCATCCTCTGTTTGCGGTATCCCGTTACCCGGCCGTCTTCGGATTTCCAAAACCAACCGTGGTGGACCAGGATTGCATCAGCCTGCTTGGCGATCGCAATGTCGAGCAGCGCCTGGGACGCTGTCACACCGGAAACGATTCTGGAAATCTCGTTGCGTCCCTCCACCTGCAAACCATTTGGGCAGTAATCGCGGAAACGTGTGGGCTGCAATAAGTTGTCCAGATAATTGACGATCGTCGTGCGCGGTACAGACTGTGACTGAAGTGACATGGATGCTCGTCCTGTTCAATATGTCGTGGGCGTATAGAATTTATGTATCCGAATCTACGCAAGCGAACAAATTATGCGCCGCCTCTGGTTGATCTTTGCACAGACTGTCACCGTATGTGTCGCGATAGTGTTCGTTGTCACAACTTTGAAGCCTGGGTGGTTGGACAAAGATACGGGGGCACCTGATGCACCTGTTTCCTCGATTCCGGCTGTGGGGATTTCGCCAGCGCAATCAGGGTTGTCCGGCTACCCTGCTCCTTCCGCACAAACGGTATTGCCAATTCGCTCACACGCCGAGGCCGCGAAGCGAGCACTTCCGGCAGTAGTGCACATTTATACCAGCCAACAGGTCAAAGCATCTCGCCATCCCTTGCTCAGTGATCCAATGTTCCGGCATTTCTTCGGCGACCGATTTCCGGAGGATGCACAGCGTCGCTCGGGACTGGGAAGTGGCGTCATTGTTTCAGCCGATGGATACGTGCTGACCAACTACCATGTGGTGGAAGGTGCGGACGAAATTGAAATCGCCGGCAATGACGAGCGCAAGTACAAGGCCAGAATCATCGGTACCGATCCCGAGTCTGATCTGGCTGTGCTGCGGATACAAAGCGACCAAGCCTTGCCGGTAATCAATTTTGGCAATAGTGAGAAACTGCAAGTAGGCGACATCGTGCTGGCCATAGGCAACCCGTTTGGCGTTGGACAAACGGTGACTTCCGGCATCGTTTCCGCTTTAGGACGATCCCACCTTGGAATCAATACATTTGAAAACTTCATTCAAACCGATGCCGCGATCAATCCCGGCAACTCTGGCGGCGCCCTGATCGATTCAGCCGGTAACCTGATCGGCATAAACACCGCCATCTATTCACAGAGCGGTGGATCCATGGGAATCGGATTCGCAATTCCGGTGTCGCTCGCCAAAGGCGTGATGGAGCAAATCATTCGCAACGGGTCGGTGGTGCGCGGCTGGGTTGGTATCGAAGTGCAGGAACTTACGGCCGACCTCGCCGCATCATTCAATACACAGGACACACATGGCGCCTTGGTTTCCGGCGTGATGCGCAACAGCCCGGCGGACAAAGCCGGAATCAAGCCGGGTGACATTCTGATCCGCATTGCAGGAAAGCAAGTTCCCGATTCTCAGGCGATGCTGGATATGATCGCCGCCCTCACCCCAGGTTCTGCAACCACATTTGACTTGCGTCGCAACGGTCAAAACAAAGCTGTCAGCGTCACCGTCGGAAAACGACCGACACCGAAATCTTAGTAATCTGGATGTTTTAGGCTTTCGGCAAATCCGTATCCGGCGTGACGACGTCGTGAGTAAGCGGCACCTTGACCAGCCAGGCGGCCATAACGATGCCCAATTCATACAGCAAACACAGCGGAATCGCCATCATCAATTGCGAGATCACATCTGGCGGCGTCATGACGGCCGCCACCACAAACGCACCGACCACGACATAAGAGCGCCATTCCCGCAATTGCGCAACTGTAACGATTCCAAGCTTAGTCAGCACAATCACCACCACCGGGACTTCAAAAGTGACGCCAAAGGCCAGAAACATGGTCATCACAAAGGACAAATACTTTTCTATATCGGTCATCCATGCCACGCCGTCCGGTGCGAACTTCGACATGAACCCGAACACCATCGGGAAGAAGGCAAAATAAGCGAACGCCATGCCAACAAAAAAGAGGCCTACTGAAGCGGCAACCAGCGGCATGGCGAGTTTCTTTTCGTGAGCATATAAACCCGGAGCAACGAAGGCCCATACTTGATACAAGACGACCGGTAGAGCAACAAGGAAAGAGACCATCAGCGCCACTTTCATCGGCACCAGAAACACGCCCACCACGTCGGTCGCAATCATCTGTCCTCCGACGGGAAGCGAGGCCAACAAAGGGGCGGCAAGCAGCGCATATAACTCACGGGCATAAAAAGCCATGGGAATAAAAACGATCAAAATCGCTGTCAGCGCTCGAATCAGTCGGGTGCGTAGCTCAATCAGATGGGTGAGAAAACTCTCCTCTGCATCTGCCATCACGACTTCTCCGTTTTTGCCGGAGATCCGATTGCCGAATCACTCATTTCAGGGAGAGGCTGCGGTAACTTCCAGTCGTCCGCATCCAACTGGGGTTCTGCCGACGGCGCTGATGCCATCGCCACAATTTCCTCGGCACCGGACTCAGCATAACGTGTAGGCAGCACCTCCTCGCCAGTTGGTGCTGACGGGACGCCGTCGGCGACAGATTCCCGCAGGCTGGTCTCCACGCTACGCAGCTCATCGCCAACACTGGTAAACGACGACTTGATCTTGTTGGCCTCGTCAGCCATCTGCTCCTGAAATTTCTTGAGGTCGTCGAGTTGCATTTCGCGGTTGATGTCAGCCTTAACTTGGCCGACATAACGCTGTAACTTCCCCAACAAATGTCCGAGCGTCCTTGCCACCCGCGGCAGGCGCTCCGGACCGATGACCACCAGCGCAACTACGCCGATGACCATCAATTCGCTCAGGCTTACATCAAACATGGAACAACACCAAAAGAATGTTCAAGGGGCGGTACGTGGCGCAAAAATTGCGGGGACCGCGGGCGATATCTCGGCGTAACCGATCGGTGCGGAACGCCTCCGCCATAACAATTAAGACCTGGTCTTTTCCCGATGGGACTCAACATCAATCGTATGGCCGGACACCTGGGCAGTTTCCGTCGAGGTCGACGCTTTTGGTGTATCCGAACTCGTGTCTTTCATTCCGTCCTTGAACCCTTTGACGGCGCCAGCGACATCGCCACCGATATTTCGTAACTTCTTGGTGCCAAAGACCACCAGAACAACCACCAAAACGATCATCCAATGCCAAATACTGAAACTTCCCATTTCAATTCTCCAGTTGGAAAACAGCCTTAAGCCGGCCGCAAGCTCCGTTTAAGCATGGCCCCGAGCGGTTCCGTGCCGCCGAGAATGTGTACGTGAAGATGATACACCTCCTGCATGCCGATTCTGCCGCTGTTGATGACCGTGCGAAAGCCTTCATTGAGTCCTTGACTTAGCGCCAGTTCGTTCGCTTTGGCCAGGATATGGCCTAGGACCATTTGATGGCGCATATCAGCCTCCATCAGCGAGGCAATGTGCTGTTTCGGGATGATCATGAAATGCACCGGCGCCACCGGATTAATGTCATGAAAGGCGAAAATTTCCTCATCCTCATAGACCTTGCGAGAGGGGATTTCACCCTTCACGATACGGCAAAACAGACAGTTCTCTCCACTACTCATGTCATCCTCCACGGCTGTTTTTTTCATCAATTCCCGAAATTCCCTCGCGCCGGTGAAACTCCGCCAGAACGTCATCGACACCGATTCCAAAGTGTGTCAGCAGCACCAGCGAATGAAACCATAAGTCGCAGGTTTCGCGCACCAGATGCAAGCGGTCGCCGTCCTTGGCCGCCATAATCGTTTCGGCTGCTTCTTCCGCGACTTTTTTGCAAATGGTATCGGTCCCCTTCGCATAAAGCCCGGCAACATACGAGGATTCCGGCGCTGCACCTTTACGCTCAATCAGGGTTCTTTGCACACGGTGAAGAATTTCAGCATCGATCATTTGTAAATCTCCTTGGGGTCTCGCAGCACCGGTTCGACGTCTTGCCAACCGGCATCGGTCAAGCGGCGGAAAAAGCACGACCTTCGGCCGGTGTGACAGGCGATGCCGCCAGTTTGCTCAACTTTGAGCAAGATCACGTCATTGTCGCAGTCGGTACCAACCTCGAGCACTCGCTGAGTATGTCCCGACTCCTCTCCTTTGTGCCACAAACGCCCACGCGAGCGCGACCAATATACGGCTTTACCGCTGGTAATCGTCTGCCTCAATGCCTCCCGATTCATCCATGCCACCATCAGGACTTCGCCGCTTACCGCATCCTGCGCGACTACGGGAATCAAGCCGTTCTGATCCCACACCAGTTCATCAAGCGCCGCACGATTCACAGTCGCACCTCGATTCCGCGCTGTTGCATGAACTCCTTGGCCTGCCGCACAGTGAATTCACTATAGTGAAAAATACTTGCCGCCAATACCGCATCGGCTCGCCCTTCGGTCACTCCGTCAGCAAGATGCTGCAGATTGCCGACACCACCGCTGGCGATCACTGGAATCGATACCGCATCAGCGACTGCTCGCGTCAGCGCGAGGTCGAACCCGGCTTTGGTACCGTCTCTATCCATGCTGGTCAGCAGAATTTCACCCGCGCCCAAGGCGGCAACTTTACGCGCCCACTCGATTGTGTCCATTCCGGTATTGTTGCGCCCGCCATGGGTAAACACTTCCCAGCGTCCCGGCGAAGTTTGCTTCGCGTCAATCGCCACCACAATGCACTGCGCGCCGACTTTAGCCGAGGCGTCGGCCACCAACTGGGGGTTGTTCACCGCCGCCGTGTTCATACTGACTTTGTCGGCTCCCGCATTCAGCAGTCGCCGCACATCTTCCACCTTGCGCACTCCGCCACCTACTGTGAGTGGAATGAAAACCTTCTCGGCGCATGCTTCAACGATATGCAAAATGATATCGCGATCATCTGACGAGGCAGTGATGTCGAGGAAGGTCAGCTCGTCCGCACCCTGTTCATCGTATCGCTGTGCAATCTCGACCGGATCACCGGCATCGCGCAACTCAAGAAAATTAACCCCCTTGACCACACGGCCGGCGTTAACGTCGAGACAGGGGATGATGCGTTTGGCGAGCATGTTCAATTCCCAAATGATTGCGGCATAGGCCCGCGAATGCAGTTTATCGCCTTCGCTGCGAATTAACGGTAGTCGTGCCAGCTGAATGAATGTAGCACTTCACATCATTCAGTTATGTTAAATCCGGTAATCACTGGCGCGAAACGCGAATCTCATTTGACCAAGGAGTAACGGTTCGGGATACTGCTTGTATGTCTGAAAAGCAACTTGCCTGCCACCATATTTGTCTGATTGCAGGACCATGACGTTTGCCCGGAACCCGGCTGCGTATGAACGATTGAGGCACGTTTCCCCTGATTCCAGAGAGACTCAGATTGCCCACATCCACCATTCGCTCGCCGCGACACAGTGGTGGTCGGCAGATCGTTTGCGCCAGCTGCAGAACCTGCGGCTCACACGTTTGATCGGACTCGCCCAACGGCATGTACCGTTCTATGCGGGAAAACTTGAAGGGCTGATTGACGCCATTGATGGCAGTGTCATTCCTGCCGCTTGGGCCACCCTGCCATTGCTTACTAAAGCGCAGATCCGCTCGGATGGCGCGAGGCTCAGGAGCCAAAATCTGCCGTCGGATACACGTCTGTTCGCAACCAAAACCAGCGGCTCGACCGGTGTGCCACTTGAGTTGGTTCAGACCGCGGAATTCTGGGACAACTTTTACGCCACGAAACTGCGCCTGTTGACCTGGCATAGCGTCGATCTACGGCACAAAACAATCGAGATTCTGCCACCGCGTGGCGCTCCCCGAGCGGACCCCGTGCGCAGACTGCCGGCAGGCGAATCGCCCTTTAACGCTATCTTCGATAGCGGTCCGTACTTGCGGGTTAGCATCTTTACCGCGATTGAATGGCAATTGGAATTGCTTGTGCGGGAAGCACCGCAGTATCTGCTGACGCAGCCGTCAAATCTGCGATTGCTGTTGCGTGAACTACGCCGCTCTGGTCGTCGCATACCATCATTGAGGCTGGTGCGCACTCAGGCGGGCCAACTAGATCCCGATCTTCGCACCGAATGTCGAGAAGTGTTGGGGGTGCCTTTGGTGGATGTCTATGGCGCAACTGAAGCCGGCTACATTGCCTTCCAATGCCCCAAATACGATCACTATCATGTTCAGAGCGAACTCAATCTGGTCGAGGTTCTGGGGGACGATGGACGCCCCTGTCAGCCCGGACAGACAGGTCGCATTGTCGTTACGCCTTTGTTTGCCAACGTGATGCCACTGTTCCGCTACGATCTGGGTGACTATGCCGAAGTTGGTCCGCCCTGCGATTGCGGGCGAGGCCTTCCCGTACTGCGGCGCATATTTGGCCGTCAAACGGAACTGCTGACCCTGCCGTCGGGCGAAAAGCGGTTCTCGACCTTCGGTTCGCGCATTTTCACAAAAATCCCTTCAGTGGCGCAATTTCAGATCGCGAAGGCCCCCCGCCCCCCCCCCCCCCCCCCCCGCCCCCCCGGGGCCTGGGCCCGCCCCGGGCGGCGGCGCCGCGGACCCCCCTCTTTCCGCTTTCCCCCCCCCGCGCCCCCCCCCCTCCGCCACCGCATCAAGTACTGGCAAACCTTACGCCGTGGGAGGTGTTGCTTACTTTCCTGAAAGCTTGTCCGCTTCCGCTTGCGCCTTTTTGAAGTCCAGCTTACCTTCGTAAATCGCACGGCCGGTGATCGCCCCCATGATGCCTTCGGACTGGACTGCACAGAGCGCCTTGATATCTTTCAGATTGGCAATGCCGCCGCTGGCAATCACGGGGATGCGTAGAGCCTGAGCGAGCTTCACAGTGGCTTCGATGTTGACACCGTTAAGCATGCCATCGCGGCCGATATCCGTATAAATGATGCCCTCAACACCGTAGTCCTCAAACTTTTTGGCGAGGTCAATCACATCATGTCCGGTCATTTTTGACCATCCATCTACCGCTACCTTCCCGTCTTTGGCATCGAGGCCGACGATCACGTGACCGGGAAACGCTCCGCAGGCATCGTGGAGAAAACCCGGATTTTTTACCGCCGCGGTACCGATAATGACGTAGGTGAGTCCATCGTCGAGGCAGCGCTCGATGGTATCCAGATCGCGAATACCCCCGCCCAGTTGAACTGGAATTTCGTCGCCAACTTCTTTGAGGATGGCCTTGATCGCTGATTCGTTTTTTGGTTTGCCGGCGAATGCGCCATTCAAATCGACCAGATGCAGACGCCGGGCGCCGAGACTGACCCAATGTCGCGCCATTGCGGCAGGATCCTCGGAAAATACTGTGGCGCCTTCCATTTCACCTTGCTTCAGGCGAACACAATGGCCGTCTTTGAGATCAATCGCGGGTATCAGCAGCATGATGTTTTGTTATGCTTAAGTGAGATTCGGCAGAAAATTAACTTGGCTTCCAACTCATGAAATTGCTCAGTAGCTGCAATCCTGCTTGAGCACTCTTTTCGGGATGAAACTGAACAGCGAAAATATTATCCCGACTAACGGCGCTGGTAAAGTGAATCCCGTACTCGGTAGTCGAAGCCGTCAGTGCGGGCGTTGCCGGGTCAACATAAAAACTATGAACAAAATAGAACCGCGAAGTATCCGCGATCCCCTGCCATAACGGGTGATTGCGATCGGATTGACTGACATTGTTCCAACCCATGTGCGGCACCTTGAGCTTGGTGCCTCCGTCAATCTGCATGGCTGCGACCGGAAAACGGGGTACCCGACCGGGAAGAATATCCAGTCCTCGGACGTTCTCGCTGGCGTCACCTTCTTCGGATTCACCAAATAACATTTGCAGACCGATGCAAATCCCCAGAAATGGCTTGGTTGCTGCCGCCCTGACCACAGACTCGCGCAGGCCGCGGGCATCCAGCTCGCGCATGCAATCCGGCATCGCTCCCTGTCCCGGCACCACCACCCGGTCAGCTGCGGCAATTTCACCGGCGGAGTCGGTCACAGTGACGCGCGCCTGCGGCGCAACATGCTCCAACGCCTTGGCGACCGAGCGCAAATTGCCCATGCCGTAATCCACTACTGCAACGCTGATCATGATGGAATCAGAGTGCGCCTTTGGTCGAGGGAATGCTGCTTGATGCTCGCGGATCGACCTCGCAGGCCGTCCGCAGCGCCCGCGCAAAGGCTTTGAACACCGTCTCGGCCTGATGGTGTGAATTGTTACCGGTCAGCGCATCGATGTGTACCGTGATGCCGGCGTGATTGACCAGGCCTTGAAAGAACTCATGAATCAAGTCGACGTCAAAGTCGCCAATCATCGCTCGCGTAAAGGGGACGTTGAACACCAGGCCGGGACGCCCGGACAGGTCAATCACCACCCGTGACAAGGCTTCATCGAGTGGCACATAGGCGTGGCCATAACGACGCAAGCCCTTTTTGTCTCCCCAAGCCTTTGCCAGTGCCTGGCCGAGCGCTATGCCGACATCCTCGACGGTGTGATGAGCGTCTATATGCAAATCTCCCACTGCCGAAATCTCAAGATCAATTAATCCGTGCCGGGCGATCTGATCGAGCATGTGATCAAAAAATCCGACACCGGTATTGACCTTGGAGGTGCCGCTGCCGTCGAGGTTGAGCGCGACGCGGATTTTGGTTTCCAGTGTATTGCGCGAAACTTCTGCTTGCCGCATTTTAGGTAATGACGCCTGTGGTGTGATGGCCGCATGATACCATCGGCTTCCCTGATGATTACTGCGTCCGCCGAGCATTGTCGGACCAATTTTTTTGCTATGAGCCGTTATTGGAGTGATGTTGCAACCGGTTTGACGCCCTATGTGCCCGGCGAGCAGCCCAAGGTGCTTGACCTGATTAAACTCAACACCAACGAGAACCCGTATCCACCGTCACCACGCGTCTTGCAGGCGATTCAGGATGAGTTGGGCGAAGCCGGCAGCAGCCTGCGCCGCTATCCCGATCCCAACAGCGAAGGCGTCAAGGCCGCAGTTGCACGATTCCATCGCATTGAGACGAATCAGATTTTCATCGGCAATGGTTCGGACGAAGTGCTGGCCCACGTCTTTCTAGGCTTGCTCAAACATTCGCTGCCGGTTTTGTTTCCTGACATTACCTACAGTTTCTATCCGGTCTATTGCCGTCTTTACCAAATACCGTTTGAACTCGTGTCTTTGCATGACGGTTTCCGCCTTCAGGTTGATGATTACTGCGTGCCTAACGGCGGCATCATTTTCCCGAACCCCAACGCACCGACCGGACGCATCCTCGGCCTTGCCGATATCGAGCGACTATTGCAAGCGAACACCGAGTCGGTCGTGGTGATTGATGAAGCCTATGTGGACTTCGGCGGCGAATCGGCGATTCCATTGATTGCGCACTATCCAAATTTGCTGATAACGCAAACACTGTCCAAAGCCCGCTCGCTGGCCGGGCTGCGGGTTGGCTTCGCCGCCGGCAACGCTGATTTGATACAAGCGCTGGTGCGGGTCAAGGACAGTTTCAATTCCTACCCGTTGGATCGTCTGGCAATAGCCGGTGCGGTCGCCGCTTACGGCGATGTGGCGTATTTTGAAAAAACCCGCAACGCCGTCATTGCCAGTCGCGAGCGCTTAACGACCGGCCTGACGGCGCTCGGTTTCGAAGTGATCCCGTCGGCAGCCAACTTTGTGTTTGCCCGTCACCCAGCACACAATGCCGGCCAGTTGGTGCTGGCGCTACGCCGTCAAAATATTCTGGTGCGTCACTTCCGCCTGCCGCGTATCGAGCAGTATTTGCGGATTACCGTCGGCACCGATCTCGAGTGCGATGCCTTGCTCAAGGCGTTAGGTGAAATCGAATAGTTCAAGAATCACAGATGTGCCTCTTGATAGTCCAGAATTTCCTCAAGGTGATGCATCACCTCGTCGCTAATAATGTTTTCGCGCCACAGACGGATGAGCTCTTTGCGTTCGGCCAGAATCGCCGCACGGCGCAGTCGGTCATTTAGCTCACTGCGCGGTGTTGCATCGATACCGTCCGGTGCCGCCAAAACGATTCGCGCAGTGATCTCGGCGCGCAACTGATCGGCCCACGCGCTTGGCGCACCTTCCGCAGCAATGATTTCATCGATTGCCGCTAGCGCCGCCGTGCTCATTGCGGCACGGACCTGCTGTTGCTCAGTCTTGATGCTCCAGTCGGTACCGACCTTGAGCGCTCGGATCAGACTTGGCAAACTCAAACCCTGACCAATCAACGTTACGGCGATCACAAAAAACGTCAGGAAGATAATCAGATCGCGGTAAGGAAACGGCGAGCCGTCGGGCAGCGTATTCGGCAAGGCCAGTGCTGCAGCGAGCGAGACAATGCCGCGCATGCCGCACCAACTGATAATGGCCAGCTCATTATTGCCTTGACGCGGCTCGTTGGAATGAGAACCGCTGCCCAACCAACGCGGCAGGTAGGCCACCGGAAATACCCAGGCAAAACGCACGATGATGGCAACAGCGCTGACAAACAGTCCCAAGCCAAGCAATTGCGTGAAGGAGTAGTTCGCCAGCTTTTCGCCGATGTCCGACATCTGTATGCCGATCAACATAAAGATCAAGCTGTTCAGCATGAAGACCAGAATGTTCCACACCGAGCGCGCCAGAATTCGCATCTCGGCGGAGACAATTTCCGGCGCGTATCGCCCGCGCACCAAGCCGGCGGCAACGACCGCCAGGACACCGGAAACGCCCAAAAACTCGGCTGTGATGTAGGCAAAGTAAGGTACGGTCAGTGAGGTCAGCACTTCGATGAAGGGATCACCCAAACGGCGATGCACGGCAATGAAAACATGTGCCAGCGCCACGCCCACCGCGACGCCGCCGAGCGATACGCGGGCAAGTTGCTCACCCGCATCGACGACGGAAAACACCCCGGTGAGTGCAGCAGCAACGGCAAACTTGTAGATCACCAAGCCGGAAGCGTCATTGACCAGACTCTCGCCTTCGAGCACGGTAACGATCCGGCGCGGGATGTTCAGGCGCGACAAAATTGCCGTTGCGGCAACCGCATCCGGCGGTGAGACAATAGCGCCAAAAATAAAGGCCACCGCCCACGGCACATCAGGAACCACCAATTTCAGCGCAGCGCCGACCACCAGTGTCGTCGCCAGCACCAGGCCAAATGCCAACATGCTGATCGGGCGGATATTGGTCTTGAAGTCGCTCCACGAAGTCAGCAAGGCAGCCTGATACAGAATCGGCGGCAAAACAAGAATCAGGATTGCATTCGGGTCAAACGGAAACTGCGGCAAATTGGGAATGAAACCCACCGCGGTGCCTCCGGCAACCAGCGCGATCGGGTAAGGAAATTTAAGCCGTCGCGCAACCCAACCCAGTGCGACTGAGCAAAGCAAGAGCAACAACACCAACTCAAAGACTAACATCGACTAACTTTCGGTAAGGATACAGTTGTGACGACGAGTGCAGCGTCCATCAGCTTTCGTAACGTAGTTCAGCGGCACGCGCATGCGCAACCAATCCCTCTCCCCGCGCCAACGTACTGGCAATCGGTCCCAGCGTTCGCGCAGCAGCAGGTGAAATCTCAATGATGCTTGAGCGCTTTTGAAAATCGTAAACACCCAAAGGCGAAGAAAATCGCGCACTGCCCGATGTCGGCAACACATGGTTCGGGCCGGCGCAGTAATCACCCAAAGATTCTGAGGAATAATGACCAACAAAAACCGCACCGGCATGACGAATCATTTCAACCAGCGGCGCAGGTTCGGCAACGGCCAACTCCAAATGCTCGGGCGCGATCCGATTGGCGATGGCGCAGGCTTCGTTCAAGTCGCGCACATGAATCAGGGCGCCGCGATTCTCCAGCGATATTGCAATGACATCTCTGCGCGGCTGCTCCGGCAACATCCGTGCAATACTCTCGCTGACACGCGCTATGAATGTGGCATCCGGCGACAACAGGATCGACTGCGCCATCTCGTCATGCTCGGCCTGGGCGAATAAGTCCATTGCCACCCAATCCGGGTTGGCACTGGCATCGGCGATCACCAGAACTTCCGAGGGGCCCGCCACCATATCGATGCCAACCGTGCCAAAAACGCGACGCTTTGCAGCTGCAACATAGGCATTGCCGGGCCCGACAATTTTATCGACCTGCGGGATCGTGGCTGTACCGTATGCCAGGGCACCGACCGCCTGGGCACCGCCAATGGCGAACACCCGGTCAACGCCGGCAAGACAGGCAGCTGCTAGCACGAGTGAATTGCGCTCGCCATAAGGCGTTGGAACCACCATAATCAATTCACCGACACCGGCAACCTTGGCGGGTATGGCATTCATTAACACCGAGCTCGGATAAGCCGCCTTGCCGCCAGGAACGTAGAGCCCGACCCGATCCAACGGCGTCACTTTTTGCCCGAGGCGCGTTCCATCGGGTTCGACGATGCTCCAAGATTCTGCCAGTTGGTGCCGGTGATACGCCGTGATACGTTGTGCTGCCGACTCCAAGGCATGACGCTGAGGTCCAGTAATGCCGGCAAACGCGACGCGCAAATCCGCTTGAGAAATTTCCAGATCCGCTACGCGGCTGACATCCAGACGATCAAAGCGATTGGTGTATTCGAGTACCGCCGCATCACCCTCGGTCCGAATCCGGGTCAGGATTTCCGCTACCGTCCTTTCAATTTCCAGATCGCCTGCAACGTCGGCATGAAGCAAAGATCTGAGGCTCGCCTCAAAATCCGCTTCGGCGGTCGACAACTGCCGTATCACGCGACCGCCCTCACAAACGCCTCGATAACAGGCTGCAGCATTTCGCGCTTGAGCTTCAATGCGGCTTGATTGACAATCAGACGCGAGGAGATCAGGCAAATGTCTTCAACCGCAACCAGTTTGTTGGCCTTGAGCGTGTTGCCGCTGGAAACGACATCAACA
This sequence comes from Rhodocyclaceae bacterium, assembly GCA_016718525.1. Classification (GTDB taxonomy): domain Bacteria; phylum Pseudomonadota; class Gammaproteobacteria; order Burkholderiales; family Rhodocyclaceae; genus JADKHX01. Next base: position 1,557,606 of record JADKDD010000002.1, on the reverse strand, counting down.
ATGGCATCAGCTAGCCCGGCCAAAGGGGCAAGTTCCATTGAGCCATAGAGCTTGATCAAGTCAACATGTACGCCCTTGGCAGCAAAATGTTCGCGCGCCGTCTTGATGTATTTGGTCGCCACGCGCAGTCGCGCACCACGTTGGACGTGGGCCTGATAATCAAATCCTTCCGCGACCGCAACGCACATTCGGCAACGTGCAATTTTTAAATCAAGTGGCTGATAAATGCCAACACCGTCATGCTCAAGCAAGACGTCTTTGCCCGCAATCCCAAGATCGGCCGCCCCGTATTGCACATAAGTCGGCACGTCGGAGGCACGCACGATAACGACACGCACATCAGCACGGTTGGTGCCGATAATCAGCTTGCGCGACTGCTCGGGATTTTCAGCAGGCGTAATTCCTGCCACGGCGAGCAGGGGCAAGGTCTCCTCAAAGATCCGCCCCTTCGATAAAGCAATCGTGATTCCGGAAAAATCATTCATGATCGAGTCTGATTGAAATTTATTTTATTCGGCGCACGGTCGCACCGAGTGCCGCAAGCTTTGTGTCGAGGGCCTCGTAGCCGCGGTCGAGATGGTAAATCCGTTCGATCACAGTCTCGCCGCGAGCAACCAGACCGGCGATCACCAAACTGGCTGAGGCACGCAGGTCGGTGGCCATGACCGTGCAGCCTTCGAGAAACTCTTTGCCGGTGACCACCGCCGTGTTACCGTCGATACGAATCGACGCGCCCAATCGAATCAGCTCTACCGCATGCATGAAGCGATTCTCAAAAATCGTTTCGCGTATTACTGAGGTGCCATCAGCAACGGCATTCAGGGCCATGAACTGCGCCTGCATGTCCGTCGGGAACGCCGGGTAGGGCGACGTCCGCAAACTTACCGCCGTCAAACGTTTGGGCGCTTGTAGATTGATCGCCTCACGCTCGGTGGTGATCTCGCATCCGGCATCCATCAGCTTGTCAATCACCGCGTCCAAGTAAGAAGCCGAAGTGTGATTCAGTCGTACTGTGCCGCCGGTTGCGGCCGCCGCGCAAAGGTAAGTGCCGGTTTCGATCCGGTCCGGCATGACCCGGTGCGTGGCGCCATGCAGCGAATCAACGCCATGGATGCGGATCACGTCTGAACCGGCGCCGGAAATCCGCGCGCCCATGCTGACCAGACAATTCGCCAAATCGACCACTTCCGGTTCGCGCGCCGCATTTTCTATGACTGTCTCGCCCTCGGCCAGACACGCCGCCATCATCAAATTCTCGGTTCCGGTCACCGTCACCATGTCGGTAAACAGTCGCGCACCTTTGAGTTTTGTGGCTTGCGCATGGACATAGCCGTGTTCAACACTAACGCTTGCGCCCATCGCCGCAAGGCCCTTGATGTGTTGATCAACCGGGCGGGCACCGATCGCACAGCCACCTGGCAGGCTCACCCGGGCTTCTCCAGCGCGGGCAACCAAGGGGCCCAGCACCAGTATCGATGCGCGCATGGTTTTCACCATTTCATACGGCGCTACCGCATTATTAAGGCCGGAAGCATCCAATGACAGCGTGTCGCCAGCACCAACTGACGAAGCTTCACGGCTCACCTTGACGCCCATTTGTTCCAACAACCTGAGCATGGTTCCAATGTCGTTGAGATGCGGGACATTGGTCAGCGTCAGGGTTTCCGGGGTCAATAGTGCCGCGCACAGCAAGGGCAAGGCGGCATTCTTGGCACCGGAAATCGCGATCTCGCCATTGAGGGCGCGCCCACCGGTGATCAGCAACTTATCCATTGGCACGCCACTCTTCAGGAGTCAAGGTTTTCATCGACAGCGCGTGCAGCTCTCCGCTATCGAAGCGCGCCTTGAGGATCGCATTGATCCGCTGCTGCCGCTTGACCCGGTTCAGTTCGGCAAATTCTGCGCTGACGATCAGCGCGGAAAAGTGATGTCCATCGCCTTCGACCGCAATGTGTTCGCAATCGAGTTCGGCCCGGATCCAATCTTCCAACAACTGCGGTGCAAGCATGGTGACTCCAATTAGAGATACTACGAATGATACCGGCGCCGCTACTCGGTCAGGCTCTTAGTTTGTAGCCGCGCTCGAGCATTGTCAGCGTAAACGCGGACAGGACAAGCAAGGCACCGCCGCCGACCGCCAGGCTTTGCCACGGCGAAACGTCAGACACGCCGAAGAATCCGTAGCGGAACCCGTCAATCATGTAGAAAATCGGATTCCAATGTGACAGACCTTGCCAAAAACTCGGCAACGAATGAATCGAATAAAACACACCTGACAAAAACGTCAAAGGCATGATCAGAAAATTCTGAAAGGCGGCCAGTTGATCGAACTTGTCCGCCCAGATTCCGGCCACCACACCCAGGCTGCCGAGCACTGCACCACCGAGCAGTGCAAAAACCAGAATCCACCACGGCGCAACGAAGCTCAGCGGCGCGAACCACATGGTGACGACGAGCACGAAGAATCCAACCAGGATGCCGCGCAATACCGCCGCCAGCACATAGGCCAGGAAAAAATTCTGGTAAGACACCGGCGCCAGCAAGACAAACACAATGTTCCCGGTCACCTTCGACTGGATCAGCGACGACGACGAGTTGGCGAAGGCGTTTTGCAGGACCGACATCATGACCAACCCGGGAATCAGGAAGGCTGTGTACTGCACATCATGGATGCGCACGTGATTGTCAAGCACGTGAGAAAAAATCAGCAGGTACAGCACCGCCGTCAACACAGGTGCAGCCACGGTCTGGAAGCCAACCTTCCAGAAGCGCAGCGTCTCCTTGTAGAACAAGGTGGAGAATTCTCCACTCATACAGCTTGGGATGCTTCGTTGCCGGCCTGCATGACGCGAATGAACACATCTTCCAGTTCCGGTTTGCCGATTTCCACATCACGCACGATGCAGCCGCTTTGGCGAAGGCTCAAGAGTATCGGCTCCACCTGATCAAATTGTTCAAATGGCATTGCGTACCAACCATCTCCTGCATCGGCCGTAAAAGTCAGCGACGCGGGCGGCGACCCGTCAAACTTGACTCTGAGCGTGTGCGCCGATACTTGTCGCAAGACGTTTTGCATGGTGTCCAACAAAACTATCCGGCCGGCCTTAAGCATCGCGACGCGCTGGCAAAAGTTCTCTGCCTCTTCCAGATAATGCGTGGTCAATACAATCGTGTGGCCATCGGCGTTGAGTCGACGAATAAAACGCCAAAGCGTTTGTCGCAACTCAACATCGACGCCGGCGGTTGGCTCGTCGAGCACGATCACCGGTGGCCGATGGACAAGTGCCTGCGCGACCAGCACCCGTCGTTTCATGCCGCCGGATAACGTGCGCATGTTAGCGTTGGCTTTGCTGGTGAGATCCAGGTTCTCAAGGATTTCGTCAATCCACTTGTTGTTATTTTTGACGCCGAAATACCCAGACTGAATTCTCAGCGTTTCGCGCACGGTAAAAAACGGGTCGAACACCAGCTCCTGCGGCACGACGCCCAACTGCCGGCGCGCCTGACGGTAATCCGTCTGGACGTCAAATCCCATCACACTGACACGTCCAGACGAAGGTCGCGCCAAACCCGCCAGCGTGGAAATGAGTGTAGTTTTTCCAGCCCCGTTTGGCCCGAGCAGGCCAAAAACTTCACCTTGAGCGATCTTCAGTGTGATTTGATCTAAGGCCTTCAGCGCACCAAATTGCTTCGAAACCTGCTCAATATGAATCGCGTCCGGCACAGCCATAGAAGAGACTGGCGAGCTTAACGCTGTGGCAGCAAATCTGCTACGTCATAAACTATAGCGAGTGAGCCTAGGCTTTTGGGCATACCGGAAAACGTCAGTTCGATATTGTGGGTCTTCGCGGTTCGCAACCATGCAAACATTACCGCCAGACCTGCCGAATCAACATCAGTAACGCCGGAGAGATCAAAGCTAGTGACTGCGGCATCAATCGCCTCCGTACCCGAAACCAGTAATTGACTCGCCGCACTAATGGTCATTTCACCGGAAACGCGGGCTATCGCACCGTCGACTTGTATCATTTTTTTGCCGCGACACCTTCATTTGCCTTGTTTTTCGCCTGCAGGGATTTGATCAATCCATCAATTCCGTTGCTGCGAATTTCGTTGCCAAATGATTCTCGATAATTGGTTACCAAACTCACGCCAGCAATTTCAATATCGTAAACCTTCCACGCGTTGGTCGATTTTTCCAGATAGTAGTCAATCCCGATAGGCTTTCCGCCGCTTGCTTGACTGACCTCGGTCCTCACGCGGACTTCCTTGTCTTCAGGCTTTAAGACAAACGGCTTGAATGTAATGACCTGATTGCGATACTCCGATAACGCTTTGGAATACGTGCGCACCAGCAACGTTCGAAACTCATTCGCAAGTGTTTGCTGTTGTTCCGGTGTCGCTTGACGCCAGTCTTTGCCGACCGCTAGTTGAGTCATCCGCATGAAATTAAAATGCGGTAGAACCTTAACCTCCACCAGTTCGATGGCCTTGGTCAAGTTGCCGGACTGTATATCCTTGTCCTTGCGGACAATTTCCAGCACGTCGTTTGAAGCGTTTCGAATCAAGACATCAGGCGCGACGTCTTGCGCAACCCCAGCGACCGGGAGTGTAAGCAGGCTGGCAATCGCAAGAAAATAACTGAGCAACTTCATTATTTAGGTTCCCTAAACATTAGTGTCGAAATACGGGTCAATACTGCGCTTCACAAAAACCCCAACTACTTTGTCGTGACTCGAGTCTATTTGATTACGGTTGCCGAAGCCTCGCTTGCAACCGTGGCGTCGCCCACAGCATTGGTGGTGGAATGATCCGCGACTGTTACACCACTCTCAAGTTCCGCATCGATGATTCCGGTTGTGTCGTCGTCGAAAGCACGTGATATCGGCGGTTCACCGTCGTAAATCACGCTGACTCGGTGCTGCAGATAAGCATCGCGAACATAGGAATACTTGTCCAAAGCAGCTGCGTCGACCAGCTTGTCGGCGGGTAAAAGGCTGGCGCGAAGATCAACAACACTTAGTAGCAGCAGCGAGTTTCGCGTTGCAACATCATTGATATTGGCAACCGGATTGGTTTCCATATCCAGAACCTTGCCGAAGGTGTCTCGCACCGTACTCGGCCCAAGCAAAGGTAGCACCACATAGGCGCCGCTTGGGATGCCCCAACTGCCGAAAGTCTGACCGAAGTCCTCATCGTGCTTCTCCATCCCGACTTCGGAAGCAACGTCGAATAACCCCAAAATGCCAATCGTCGTATTCACCACCACACGCCCAAAATCACTCACCCCACTGGCAATCTTGCCTTGCAAGATATTATTTACACCAGTAAATACGTCTGCGATATTGCCGAAGAAATTGGTAACTCCTTTGCGTATCGGGCTTGGCAGGACAGCGTCATAACCCACTGCGACTGGTCGCACGACAGCCTGATCTATGCCGTCGTTGATCGCGAACATCGCGCGGTTATAGCCTTCGATGGGGTCTTTTGGGTTACCGCTGGTCGCACAGCCGGTCAACGCCAGCGCCAGCCCAAGCGCAGACAAGTAACGTCTGCCACGTCCTGTTACCGCATGTCCGGTTAGCAATTGTTTCACTTTTTGTCCTTATCCTTCGTGTCTGAAGCCTGATTAAACATGAACTGGCTAATCAATTTTTCCAACACCACCGCAGACTGCGTTTTCTTGATTACATCACCCGGGCTAAGCATTTCTGTGTCACCGCCTACGTCGAAGCCAATGAACTGATCGCCTAACAGGCCCGAAGTGTTAATGGTTGCAAAAGTATCGCGCGGAAACTTGTAACGGGCGTCCATTTGCATGCTGACAACTGCCACGTACGCCGATGAGTCAAAGTCAATTTTGGTAACCCGTCCCACCACGACACCTGCGCTCTTGACAGCGGAACGAACCTTTAGTCCACCGATGTTATCAAACTTCGCTTGAAGGGCATAGGTTTCGCCGGCATTCGCTGAACTCAAATTGCCCACTTTAAGCGCCAGAAACAGTATCGCCGCCAAACCTAATGCAACGAAAAATCCGACCCAAAGATCCAGTGCAGAACGACTCATTTCAAACCCCTCGAAACATTAAGGCAGTTAACACAAAGTCCGCCGCCAGGATTGCCAATGACGATGTCACCACAGTGCGAGTTGTTGCACCCGAGACACCTTCCGCCGTTGGTTCACAGTCATAGCCCTCGAACACGGCAACCCAACTGACGATTACACCGAAAACGAAACTCTTGATGATTCCGTTGACGACATCCTCACGAAAATCGACCGTTGCCTGCATTTGCGACCAAAACGAACCGGAATCAACACCAATCAAGACCACGCCGACAAGGTAACCGCCGAAAACACCCATGGCGGAAAAAAGTGCCGCCAGCAGTGGCATAGAAATGACTCCGCCCCAAAAACGCGGTGCAACCACACGGGCGATAGGATTAACCGCCATCATTTCCATTGCCGACAGCTGTTCGGTGGCTTTCATTAAGCCAATTTCCGCCGTGATTGCCGAGCCTGCGCGACTGGCAAAAAGCAGTGCAGCCACCACAGGTCCCAATTCCCTGACCAGTGAGAGCGCAACAAGTATACCCAATGCCTCTGCCGATCCATATCGCTGCAAAGTGTCATACCCCTGCAAGCCGAGCACCATTCCAACAAATAGCCCGGAAACCAGAATGATGATCAGAGACATCACCCCGGTGAAATATATTTCACGGAATGTGAGATGCATTCTCCTAAACGAAGTGCCGGAATGAAGGAAAATTGCAAGGAAAAAACGGCTTGCAAAACCCAGTCGCCACAAGCGACTGGTCACTTGGTGTCCCAGCTTGATCAGCAACTGTACCGCACGGTTGTCGCTCACCTCAAGCCGCCTTCTGCAACAGTTCGTCGCCATACGCATTGTGCGTTGGGTACTGGAATGGCACAGGGCCATCTGCCTCTCCCCAGACGAATTGATGTACGTAAGGGGTTTTCGAATTCCTGATTTCCTCTGCAGTTCCTTCCGCCACTATCCTGCCTTCGGAAACAAAATAGATGTAGTCGACAATTTTTAGCGACTCCTGCACGTCATGGGTCACAATGATGGAACTCGCACCAAGCGCATCATTAAGTTTGCGTATCAGTACACCGACGATGGACAGCGAAATGGGATCAAGTCCGGCAAACGGCTCGTCGTACATCATCAGCATCGGGTCAAGCGCTATTGACCGTGCCAGCGCTACCCGCCTCGCCATCCCGCCAGACAGCTCAGAGGGCATGAGTTTATGTGCTCCACGTAGTCCGACTGCATGCAGTTTCATCAGCACCAGATCATGAATCAGAGCTTCAGGCAAATCAGTGTGTTCTCGCATTTGAAACGCAACATTGTCATACACCGACATATCTGTAAAAAGCGCTCCAAACTGAAAAAGCATACCGGTCCGTCGGCGCATTGCATAAAGCCCCTCTGAATCAAGCTCGTGGACGACCTGTCCATTGACGCGAACTTCGCCAGACGTTGGCTTAAGCTGCCCACCAATCAGACGCAAGGTCGTTGTCTTGCCACAACCTGAGCTACCCATAATGGCGACAACTTTCCCCCGCGGGATCGTGAGGTTGACGCCGCTCAGGATTTTGCGATTATCGTAAGAAAAACTCAGGTCCCGGATTTGAACGAGGGGCTCTTGATTCACGGATGCATGAACTGCCGAATGGAAAGCGTGGGAGTAGTCTACCAGAGTCAAATGCTCAATCAATGACTGATCAACGGTAAGCGGTCAATCTGGCGTGTTTCCGATATTATTCGCTGATGCAAGCCGTGCCCGAGAAACCACTGCTCTTGATCGTCGATGACGATGAGCTCATTGTCGACGCCATGTCTTATTTTTTGGGCACAGATTTTGAGGTTGTTGTTGCTGACTCACGACACCAGGCCATCCGCATTCTTAGGCAGGGGAAGCACGTGAATGGCGCCATAATTGACCTCGGCCTGCCCCCCACGCCGCACCGTCCTGACGAAGGTTTTGCGCTGATCCGCGACATTCTTGCCCACTCTCCCGGCACACGGATCATTGTGTTGTCCGGACAAGCGGACGAAGCCAATGCCAGACATGCGCGGGCACTGGGAGCGACCGAATTTATTGCTAAACCAGCGAACCCGGAGTTTCTGCGCAACCTGCTCCTGAGGGTTCTGAGCTTCAAAGACCAGGTTACGGTTGATGATGGTGGCTTAATCGGCAAGAGTCCGCCGATGCAGCAACTTCGAACGCAAATTCGTCAGTTTGCAAATTCACAGTTTCCTGTCTTGATAGAGGGCGAATCTGGATCCGGCAAGGAATTGGTCGCGGCTGCGCTGCACCAACTCTCCGAACGGAGTGACAAACCGTATTTAGCCCTTAACTGCGCTTCAATCGCCCCAAGCCTGGTCGAGGCAACGCTGTTTGGTCACGGCAAGGGCGCTTTTACCGGCGCAACCACAGCCCGGTCCGGCTATTTTGAAGACGCAGCTGGTGGTACGCTGTTTTTGGACGAGATCGGCGAACTGCCAATGGAGTTGCAGCCAAAACTCCTGCGGGTGCTTGAAAACGGTGAGTTCCAGCGCGTTGGTGAGACACAAACCCGCCAGTCTTCGGCACGGGTTCTCGCGGCAACCAATAGAGATTTAAGACGAGAATCCCGCGACAACACTTTCCGCGCTGATCTATACCATCGGCTGTCAGTACTTTCAATCTCCGTGCCACGGCTACGTGAACTTGGCTCCGATCGGCTACTCTTACTGGAACATTTTCAAAATTTGTATGCCACACAAGCTGGAAGTGCGCCAATTTGGCTGTCCGGTGAGGCACAGCGCTGTTTCAACGATTACCCGTTCCCGGGCAACGTCCGCGAGCTGAGAAACATCGCGATTCGTTTGACGGCAAAATTTGGCGGCCGCCAAATTGAGCGTCACGAGCTCGAATCTGAGTTGGACATCGACAACCCGGTTCCGGACACTCAACCGACCGCCAGCGTAGTCGCAGTGACGGGCGAACCGAAGCGTCAGCGTACCCCTGAAGATTGGATCAATGTCGCCCGCGCAGAACTTGAAAATAGCAGTTCATTCAATCTCGACGACCGCCTTCGCCAACGTGAAGCAGCTTATATTGAGGCCGCACAACGCATTAGCGGCGGCAATTTGAGTAAAGCCGCGCGATTGCTCGGAATCAACAGGACGACCTTATACAATCGTATCGATACGCTTGCCCGCATCGCCGGCAGGAAAAATCAAATTAATGAAAAACCTCCGCAGCAGCCTGAATAATTGAACGACTAGAACGCGTTGAACTATGTACCTTGAACATTTCGGCCTTAACGAAGCTCCTTTTCGCATAACGCCGCACACTGATTTCTTCTTTGCCGGTGCGAATCGTGGCGCCACCTTGGATGCGCTCGTCTACGCCATCACTCATGACGAGGGCATCGTAAAAGTTAGCGGCGAAGTTGGGAGCGGCAAGACCATGCTGTGTCGGGTGTTAATGGAGCGGTTACCCGAGCGGGTGACTACCATATATTTGGCAAATCCGTCGCTATCTCGCGACGATATTCTGTACGCGATTGCAGATGAGCTCACTTTGGTTGTCCCCGAGAATGCGCGGACCGCAACCGTCTTGCGTGCATTGCATACTCACCTCATTCAATCATTCAGTGACGGCAAGCAAGTTGTCGTGTTGATTGATGAAGCCCATGCCATGCCAATGGAGACGCTGGAGGAAATTCGTCTATTGTCGAACCTTGAGTCGAACAAGCATAAATTGCTACAGTTGGTTTTATTCGGACAACCTGAGCTGAATGACGTACTGAGTCGTCCCGACATGCGACAACTGAAAGAACGAATTACCCACAACTTCGTTCTTGAGCCTCTAATTCACGATGATGTTGCCGGCTACATTGAGTTCCGGATGCGTGCTGCCGGCTACAAAGGACCCAATTTATTTGTTCCTGATGCGATCAAACTTATTGCTAAAGCATCGCTGGGCTTGACCCGTCGCATCAACATCATCGCCGACAAGGCGTTGTTGGCTGCGTTCTCGAGCGGCGGCCACCAGATTGGACAGGCCGAGGTAACCGCTGCCATCAAAGATTGTGATTTCAGTACGACGAGTTTCACCAAACCCAGATCGCGACTTCCACTGATTTTGGCTTTGATAATCGTGACGACCTTGTTCATCGGGTTTATCTTGGGTGGCCACTTTAATTCCTTGGTCGGGGGCTCTGAGCAAACGAATAGTCGGTTAAGTAACGTGGCGCCCACGCGAGCCGATGCTCCTCCCGTTACCCAGCCTGCAACCATCGCTGAAAGCAAACCGACATCAATCGCGCCCGCAATATCTGTGCCGTCTGACGCCACTACTGGCCCTTCGAATTTGAAAAACGATAGTCCTGCCAACGGCCCGCTTTCAGGTGAACGCGCTAACGTTTCAGAGCAAAAAAAAAGTGATGGCGCAGTAACGACCTCAGCTCCCATTGCGCCGGCGGTACAAAGCAAAGCAAGCGCAAAGCCAACGGAAATCAAGCTTGGAGAACTCACGCAGGAACGAGTGGAGGCTGGACGCACCTGGTTGCAAACGGCCAATGACAATCACTGGTTTATTCAGCTGTTGGCAACCGATGAGACGCGTGCCGATGCCATAGAGAGCTATCTGAAGAAGGTACGCAAAGCCGGTGATATTGACGATCTGCGTGCTTACCTGTCGGATTTGCCGGGAGGCACCCGGATTGGTATCATCTCTGGTGACTTTGAATCACGTGAAGCAGCAAATGCTGCCCTGCGCGGGTTACCAAAACCACTACTCGCTGGCAAACCGTACCCTCGGCAGGTCATACGTCTGCGCTGAGAAAATCTGACGGCGTGCGCTCAGCACCAACTGGCGGATTGCCAATATTTGGATCGTCCTACTAATACTGAATCATGAATACACCTGCGCCAAACAGCTTTGAGTCTTCACTGCTCGAACTCGAAGCGATCGTAGCCTCCCTTGAGGCAGGCAACATTCCGCTTGGTGATGCTCTCGAGGCTTACCAGCGCGGCGCTCGGCTGATTCGACAGTGTCAGGACACCTTAGCGGAAGCCGAAGGCCGTATTCAAGTGCTTGAACAAGATTTACTTCGGGAATTTGATGCGCCACCCGACATTTCCGGTGGAGGTGGTTTGTGACGGTTGCTGGATTCCCTATCTGGCAACAGTTGATTCAGGAGAGGATTGAGCAGGCGCTGGGGAGTTACCTTCCCGCTGCAGACAGTCCGCCAGTTCGCCTGCACCAGGCAATGCGCTACGTAACCCTTGGCGGAGGCAAACGTGTGCGTCCATTGCTTTGCCATGCAGCTGGCGAAATCTTCGGTGCTCCACTTGCCGCTCTGGATCAAATTGCGTCCGCAGTAGAGATGATTCACGTTTATTCATTGGTGCATGATGACTTGCCCGCGATGGACAATGACGTTTTGCGTCGTGGAAAACCGACCTGTCATGTTCAATTCGATGAGGCAACCGCCCTTTTGGTTGGCGACGCTCTGCAGTCTTTGGCATTTCATATCGCAGCGCAATCCATCCCAAACGTAACAGCGGAACGGCAGTTGGACATGCTCGCGCTGTTGGCTAATGCGGCGGGTTCGCGTGGAATGGCTGGCGGCCAGGCGATTGATCTGGCGGCCACTGGGCAATCACTGGAAATTGTCGAACTGGAATTCATGCACGTTCAAAAGACCGGTCAATTGATACAAGCAGCGACGCTACTCGGCGCCCATGTCGGCGGCGCACATCCTGATGAACTTCACAATCTGGGCCGTTTCGCCAACAGGATCGGCTTATTGTTTCAAGTTATCGATGATATTCTTGATGCGGAAGCAAGTACTGATGCGCTCGGAAAAACTGCGGGGAAAGACGCGGCAGCGAACAAGGCAACCTACCTGACGTTACTCGGCTCAAAGCCAGCCCGTGCATTTGCTGACCGGCTTTGTATGGAGGCGCATGAGGCCCTGTCAAGTTTCGGCGACAATGCGTTGCGTCTCCACCAACTTACTGACTACATCGTTGTCCGAAAAAATTAATGAGCTACCCAATACTTGACTCGATTTCCTACCCGGATGATCTGCGGCGGGTAAGTCTTGAACAGCTTCCTGAATTGGTTGCCGAACTGCGGACGTTTTTGTTGGAGTCGGTATCGAAGACGGGGGGTCATCTTTCGTCGAACCTGGGCACGGTCGAACTCACGGTCGCCCTGCACTATGTTTTCAATACTCCGTACGATCGCCTGGTTTGGGACGTCGGTCACCAGACTTACGTGCACAAGATTCTGACCGGCCGCAGGGAGGGCATGGCTCGGCTGCGCATGATTGACGGTGTATCAGGATTTCCGCGCCGTTGCGAGAGTCACTTCGATACATTTGGGGTCGGACATTCGTCAACGTCTATTTCAGCTGCACTTGGCATGGCAGTTGCAGTTAAACACAAGAACGAGGATCGTCGCGTGGTTGCGATTATTGGCGACGGTGCAATGTCGGCAGGGCAAGCGTTTGAGGCAATGAACAATGCTGGCGTTATTGATGCAAACTTGTTGGTGATCCTCAATGACAACGATATGTCGATTTCTCCAGCGGTGGGGGCGCTAAACAATTATTTGGCTCGACTACTTTCAGGCCGGACGTTTAACGCGGCCAGACGTGCCGGTGAAAAGGTTTTCGCCACCATGCCGAGCATGCTTAGTTTTGCGAGCCGTGTCGAGGAGCATGTCAAGGGCATGATTACACCTGGAACTCTTTTCGAGGAACTGGGGTTCAACTACATCGGTCCGATTGACGGGCATGATCTGGACGTGCTGATACCAACGCTGATTAACCTGAAAGAACTCACGGGTCCGCAGTTCTTGCACATCATCACCCGTAAAGGACAAGGCTACAAACTGGCAGAGGCGGATCCAGTGCTATATCACGGTGTGTCGAAATTTGACACAAACAACGGCATTGACACTGGGAAGCCAGCTGGAAAACTGACCTATACCCAAGTATTCGGATCATGGTTGTGCGATATGGCAAAGGCTGATGACCGATTGATCGGCATTACGCCCGCGATGCGTGAAGGATCAGGTATGGTCCAATTCGCCGAACAGTATCCTGGAAGATACTTTGACGTCGGCATCGCCGAGCAACACGCGCTGACCTATGCTGCTGGCTTGGCATGTGAGGGCCTTAAGCCGGTTGTTGCTATTTATTCGACCTTCCTTCAACGCGCATATGACCAGTTAATTCACGATATCGCCCTGCAAAATCTGGATGTCACGTTTGCAATTGATCGCGGTGGGTTGGTTGGTGCCGATGGCGGTACGCACAACGGTGCATTTGATCTTTCATATATGACTTGCATTCCGAACATGATTGTCATGGCGGCAAGTGATGAAGCTGAATGCCGACAGATGTTGACAACGGCCTACAACTATCCGGGACCGGCGGCCGTGCGCTATCCGCGAGGGAGCGGAACCGGGCGATTGCCCGACAGCGCGCTGGACGAAATCGAACTCGGAAAGGGCATCATTTGCCGGTCAGGGACTGATATTGCGTTGTTGGCATTTGGTTCCATGGTGCCACCTGCTCTGGTCGCTGGCGAAATCCTTGGCGCGACCGTTGCAAATATGCGTTTCGTCAAACCACTTGATACCGAGCTTGTCCAGAATATTGCCGCCGGCCATCGACTAATAGTAACTGTCGAGGAAAACGCAATTATCGGTGGAGCTGGAAGTGAAATTGCCCGCGCGATCGAGGAAATTGGAGCCTCTTGTTCGCTTTTACGCATCGGCTTACCCGACCAATTTGTGGATCACGGCGACGCGTCGCTGCTCCTAAAGTCAATAGGCTTGGATGCTGATGGCCTGATCGAAAAGATCCGTGCATTCCTTGCGGCACAATCCCGATCGCCCACGACGGACAATACTTGAGTATTTTTGTCGGAATTGATATAGTCCTTCCCCGCACCAACATTGGCAAACTGGCGAGCAAGCAAATCATGAATAGCAGGCACCCCGATTCGATTCCGGATGTACAAAATAGTGCTGACTCTCGCCAATTGCCAATCAATAAGGTTGGAATCAAGGCAATCAGACATCCGGTGAAAGTGCTTGATAAGGGTGCCGGGGTTCAGCACACCATTGCGACCTTCAATATGTATGTTGGACTACCACACAACTTCAAGGGTACCCACATGTCGCGATTCGTGGAAATCCTCAATGCCCATGAGCGCGAAATTTCTGTCGAGAGTTTCGAGACGATGCTCAGGGAAATGGTCGTACGACTCGAAGCTGAAACTGGATTGATCGAAATGAGCTTTCCTTATTTCATCAACAAGACCGCGCCAATTTCACGCGTGAAAAGCTTGATGGATTACGACGTAACTTTTACCGGCGAGGTTAAAGAGGGCGGAAACTATACCCAGACGATGAAGGTTGTTGTTCCTGTTACCAGCCTTTGTCCATGCTCGAAGAAAATTTCCGAACGTGGCGCTCACAACCAGCGATCACATGTGACCATTACTGCGACCACAAACCGATTCGTATGGATAGAAGAATTGGTTCAGGTTGCCGAACAGCAAGCGTCATGCGAGCTCTACGGTCTGCTCAAGCGTCCGGACGAGAAGTACGTAACCGAACGCGCCTACGATAATCCGAAGTTTGTTGAAGATCTGGTGCGTGATGTCGCCGGTATTCTTAACGCTGATGCCCGCGTCGACGCCTATGTCGTCGAAAGTGAAAATTTTGAATCCATCCATAACCATTCAGCATATGCATTAATTGAACGCGACAAACGAAAACACTAAGCATGTTTGTAAGTTCGCAAAACCAACGCCTTCACCCGACGATACTTTTCGGACGATAAAGCTTGAATTCAAACCGCGATTGCGTTTCGCAATCACAACACCCTCAAATGCCTGAACCCGTTTGCGTTCACCCTCGACAACGTTGACGCTGACGATTAATGTGTCTCCTGGTGAGAACTCGGGAATGACTTTCCCTAAACGCGCTATTTCTTCCTGTTCCAACTGATCTATCAAGTTCATAACTTCTCCAATTTCCAATGGCCAGTGGCCTTACATCCAGAGCAGACTGGTTTAAGGTCTGTTAGATGCAGTTTTTAATTGCAGTCGCGGCAAAATTCCGCCAACAGTTCTGCTTCTTCCTGACTCAACACCCGATTCTTTAAAAGATCCGGGCGTCTCATCGAGGTCCTTCCCAACGCTTGCTTCAACCGCCAACGTCGTATTTTCGCATGATCTCCAGACAACAAAACATCTGGAACGACACAATTCTCATAATTCTCAGGCCGCGTGTAGTGCGGACAATCCAACAATCCATCGGCAAACGAGTCTTCAGCTGCCGAACTAACATCGTTTAAGGCTCCGGGAAGCTGCCTGACGCACGCATCAATCAACGCCATCGCAGCCAGCTCTCCGCCCGACAACACAAAATCACCGAGCGAGAGTTCAATATCAACGCACCGTTCAATTACCCGTTCATCGACACCTTCGTAACGACCGCACAACAATATTGCTCCGCTAGTTTCTGCCAAATCCGACGCAAACTTTTGTGTCAGCGGCATTCCTTGCGGCGACAGATAAATAACCGTCGCATTCTTTTTGGATGCAGACTTCGCAAGCGCTACGGTTTGCTCCAGCGGGTCGGCCATCATCACCATTCCAGGACCACCACCATATGGACGATCATCGACGGTTCGACGTGCATCCGTAGTGCAATCCCGCGGATTCCATGTTGCCAGTTCCCACAAACCATTTTCAAGTGCCCGTCGCGTAATTCCCGACTCTGTAACGGCAGAAAACATTTCCGGAAAAAGCGTCACGACATCGAACCGTAGTGTCATTGCATCACCACCGATCGACTCACCAGTCTGCTTCCCAATCAACAACCACCAACTTCCTTTTCAAATCGACAGATTTGACAATCTGCGCCACAAAAGGCAACAACCGTTGCCGATCCGGGCCTTCTACAACCAACACCTCGTTGGCACCTGACTCAAGCAGTGTTTTTACCTTACCGAGGTTGGCATCCGACAAATTCACTACCGTCAACCCGATCAAATCAGACCAGTAGTATTCGTCCGCCGATGTTTTTGGCAATGCCTCCCGTGGCGCGCCAACAAAGCACGGTGCGAAACGTTCAGCTGAATCGCGGTCCGAAATATCCTTGAACTTGATTACAACCTTGTCGCCGTGATTTTTGACCTGCTCCAGGTCAATGGCTCGCCAATGTTCTGCCTGGGCATTTTCGTCGGCACTAAACCAAAGATTTTGCATCTGCCCCCATGCCAAGGGCTCGTCCCCAAACGCATGAAGGCGTAACCAACCCTGGACACCATATGGGGCAACAATCCGCCCCAAAACTATCATCAGGCTAAGCGGCTTTTACGCCGCCTTCTTTGCCGCCACCTGCTTTACAAGGCGCGCCGCGGTTGAAGATAACTGTGCGCCATGGCCTTGCCAAAACTCAAGGCGGACCATATCGATCACCAAGCCCGGCTCGGATTGAGCGGCTTTTGGATTGTAAAAACCAATGCGCTCAACAAAGCGACCATCGCGACGGTTGCGCGAATCGGTAACTACCATGTTGAAAAAGGGACGCTTCTTGGCGCCACTACGCGCGAGACGGATAACCACCATATCGTTCTCTCGTATTCTGTGAAAAGCCGATAATTCTAGCGAAATTTGCAATCTACAGCAAGGACTTTCGTCTTAATCCGCGCCGATTTGGCGGGTTCGGCGCGGGCGACATTTCGGCAACAAGCAACGCACCGATGAGGATGACCGTCCAAGAACCGTAAATCCAACTCAAAAATACTGGTACAGCCGAGAATGCGCCGTAAATTATTGTATAAGAAGGTAATTTTATTATGTACAGCGTGAATAGTTTTTGCAGCGCCGTAAATCCTCCGGCTGCAACCAGACCGCCAAACAAAGCGTGTAACGGCGGCACCTCGGTATTCGGCACGCGCCAGTAGAGCAAAGCAAACAATGCCATGAGAACTGCAAACGACAATCCTTTGTTGACCGACGCATGTACCCATTGGGGTTCGTCGGCCAAACCCAGCGATGCGCTTGCTATGAACGTGAGCGCAACCAACGCAGCGCCAAAGATAATCGGGCCAAGCAACAAGGCGACGGTATGCATGGTCACTCGACGGACGAAAGGTCGTCTTTGATCGATGCGCCAAATGGCATTGAAAGCATGTTCAATCGTCAGCATTTGCATCAATGCGACTATCGCAAGCGCTGTCATACCGATAACAGTTACCTGTTCGCTTCGGTGCGCGAACTGCCCAAGGTATTTGGCGATCAAGGTACCAGCCTTTTCTGGAAGCAAAGTCGCCAAAAGAAACTTCTCCAGCGCCAAGCCCAAATCGCTGGCGAACGAAAACTGCGAAATCAGCGCGAAGGCGACTGCAATCATGGGTACCAGCGCCAATAGCGTGGTAAACGAAAGGGCTGCCGCCGTTTGCACAAACCTCTCGGTATGAAAGCGCTTTGCGGTTCGATGGACTAAGCGAAAGGGGGAAAGAAGCCACATATAATCTTCGAATTGTATAAGACAGGCTGTTAATCGAGATGTCGTGCGAGGTTTTGGTTCTTTATTACAGTCAGCATGGCTCAGTTAGAGAACTGGCGCGCTGGATTGCCAAAGGTGTAGAGCTGGTGCCTGGGGTGACCGCCCGCCTGCGAACTGTCCCCAAAGTGTCCAGTGTTTGTGAGAGCGTGTCAGCCGACATCCCGGATTCAGGACCACCTTACGTTGAACTTTCCGATTTGGAAGATTGTGCTGGTATTGCTTTTGGTAGCCCCGTTCGGTTTGGCAACATGGCAGCATCACTTAAGTACTTCATTGACTCAACCGCACCGCAATGGCTTGCGGGCACACTGGCGGGCAAGCCCGTTGCTGTCTTTACATCGTCGTCAAGCATGCACGGCGGGCAAGAGTCCTCACTGTTATCAATGGCGTTGCCTTTCCTGCATCACGGCATGGTGCTGGTCGGAATTCCCTACACAGAAACCGAACTCGGACTGACCAAATCAGGCGGAACACCATACGGCGCGAGCCATGTTACCGGTCCTGATGGCAGTACATTGTGCACTCCGGATGAAATAGTCCTGGCCCAGGCCCTTGGGAAGCGGCTGGCAATTGTTGCCATGAAGCTAGCTGCATGACCAAGCAACTGAACCTTTGTGCCATCATTAGTCTCATTTCGCTGATATTTCTGTGTCTCGCGTGGGAGTTCTGGCTTGCCCCAGTGCGCTCTGGCGGGTCAGCACTGGGGCTCAAAGCGTTGCCACTATTACTGCCACTTTTTGGAATCCTGCACGGACGCCGATATACACATCAATGGGCATCATTCCTTGCGTTGGCCTACATCACCGAGGGAGTCGTTCGCGCCACATCCGATGTTGGCACGAGCCGCTGGCTTGCGGTTGCGGAGCTGGTCCTCGCCCTAGTTTTCTTCCTCAGTTGCATCTTTTATGCGCGGGAAACTGGCAAGCCACCAGTTGGTGCTGGTGACACACCGTCCGCTTAACGCAATTGATTAATTAGGTCGGTAACTAGAGTTGCGGGTTGAGCTTTTCTTTGCCGGAATGTAGTTTATTCAACGCATTCAGGTATGCCTTGGCCGATGCCGCCACGATGTCCGTATCAGCACCCTGGCCATTGACGATTCGTCCGTCACGCATGAGGCGTACAGTCACTTCGCCCTGGGCATCGGTCCCCGTTGTAATGGCATTTACCGAGTACAGCAACAGTTCCGAACCACTCTTGGCAACGCGCTCAATCGCCTTAAAGGTCGCATCCACCGGGCCGCTGCCGGTTGACTCTTCAAGTTGCTCATGTCCGCCCGACGAGACAGTCAACTTGGCTTGCGGTGCCTCGCCGGTTTCCGAACGGAAGCTATAGGCAACCAATTTGTAGTGATCTTCGGCGGGATCGACCACGTCGTCTGACACCAAGGCATGGATATCTTCATCGAATATCTCGCGCTTCTTGTCCGCGAGCTCTTTGAATCGGCCGAACATCCGGTTCATCGCATCTTCACTCGCCAACTCGATGCCTAACTCGCCTAAGCGAGCTTTAAACGCATTGCGTCCTGACAGCTTGCCCAACGTCAGGCGGTTGGTAGTCCAGCCCACATCTTCGGCCCGCATAATTTCGTAGGTCTCGCGATGCTTGAGCACACCGTCCTGATGAATGCCGGATTCGTGGGCAAAAGCATTGGCACCAACAACCGCCTTGTTAGGCTGAACCGGATAACCGGTAATTTGGCTGACAAGTTTGGAAGCGGGGACGATCTGACTAATGTCGATCCCGGTTTCGCAGCCAAACAAATCGCTGCGGGTACGA
This sequence comes from Rhodocyclaceae bacterium, assembly GCA_016718525.1. GTDB lineage: Bacteria > Pseudomonadota > Gammaproteobacteria > Burkholderiales > Rhodocyclaceae > JADKHX01. The sequence goes on along the minus strand of JADKDD010000002.1, from coordinate 1,538,206 downwards.
ATTGCCATCACTACTTCCTCCATCGAGGCGTTGCCTGCACGCTCGCCCAAGCCATTGACCGTACACTCAACCTGTCGTGCCCCATTGAGCACTGCGGCGAGCGAGTTTGCCACTGCAAGGCCCAAATCGTTGTGGCAATGGGTTGACCAAATGACTTTGTCAGAATTCGGCACCCGTTCAATCAGACTGCGAATTTGCTCACCCCAGACTGTCGGAATGCTGTAGCCAACGGTGTCCGGAACATTAATCGTTGTCGCCCCGGCTTTGATCACTGCATCAAACACGCGGCAAAGGAAATCGTTGTCTGAGCGGACTGCATCCTCGGCGGAAAACTCAACATCGTCGGTGTATTCCCGCGCCCACTTCACGGCCTTGATCGCTTGTTCAAGCACCTGTTCCGGCGACATCCGCAGCTTCATTTCCATGTGAATCGGGCTAGTAGCAATGAAGGTGTGGATACGACCCGAGTTGGCTGGTCGGATCGCTTCGCCAGCGCGTCGGATGTCGGCTTCGTTGGCGCGGGCAAGGCCGCAGACGGTGGCATCCTTGATAATTTCAGCAACCGCCTTGACTGATTCAAAGTCACCCGGCGAGGCTGCAGGAAATCCGGCTTCAATCACATCGACACGCATCCGTTCCAGCTGACGGGCTATCCGCAGTTTGTCATCGCGGGTCATCGCCGCGCCAGGGCTTTGCTCGCCGTCACGCATGGTGGTGTCGAAAATGATTAACTTTTGCTTTGCCATGATTGAATCCTTAAGCGAATGTAAACGAACGTCGTGAGGTCCAGATCCTGGAATCTGGCGGGAGGTACACAAATTGTGGGGGTAGGATTATTAGCGCTGGGGGCGCAGCAGCGGGCGCAGCTGAACTAACAGCAGAGCACGCTGCGACCGGCGTGCAACAAGCGCACCGGTAACAACAGACAACAAAACAGCGGAGAGAACGAATACAAGCATGGACTGACTATATCGAGTTTATTACGCTCATGCAATAGGTTCCGAACTTGCCTTGCGCTGTGCCCGCCACTGAATGTAGGTCAGCACATAGCCGGACATCGCATAGATCAGGAACACAGCGAACAATACCCCCGGCGGATAAAACGACACCAGCGCAAATCCCAGCGCGATCGCCGCGACCATAAAGAACGGGACACTGCGGCGCGGATTGATTTCCTTGCCCGAGTAAAAGCGGATGTTACTAACCATGGTCACGCCGGCGAATATGGTGAGCATGGCCGCCGGAATTCGTATTTGCTCGACGGAGATATTGAGGTCGTGAATCAGCCAAACCAGACCGGCAACCAAAGCCGCCGCCGCTGGACTTGGCATGCCCTGAAAATAGCGCTTGTCTACGATACCAATATTTGTATTGAACCGCGCTAGCCTCAATGCTGCACAAGCACAATAAATGAACGCTGCTGCCCATCCAAAATTACCCAACCCCTTCAACACGTACTCGTAGATTACCAGCGCAGGCGCGGCGCCAAACGACACCATGTCGGACAATGAATCATATTCCGCGCCAAACGCACTTTGTGTTCGCGTCAGTCGCGCAACACGACCATCTAGGCCATCGAGCACCATCGCGGCAAAGATTGCCACTGCCGAAATTTCAAAGCGGCCGTTCATTGCCTGGACAATTGCGTAAAAACCGGCGAAGAGTGCGGCTGTGGTTAGCGCATTGGGCAGCAGAAAAATGCCTCGGCGGCGCAATTCCGGATTCATCAAGCCTTTGCTATTTTTTGGAAACTGCATTGCGGTTTACCTTTTCGGAACCTATGTTTCGAGATTGATTCTAGCCCCTGGCAGGCAACATTGGCGATGGCGCGAAACGTCGAAGGATCTTTCACGGCGTCTGACCAGCACCAACTGGTGATTGCCACTCGGTTAGTGAGGATCTGTACAGGCAAAAAAAAGCACAGCTACGCTGTGCTTTTTCTTAATGTTTCGGCAAATCAATTCTTGCTTTGATCGACCAACTTGTTCTTTTGAATCCAAGGCATCATTGAGCGCAACTGAGCACCAACCTTTTCGATCGGATGATTGGCTAGATTGCGCCGCTGGGCGTGCAACATCGGCGCCCCGGCGCGGTTTTCGAGAATGAATTCACGGGCGTACTGTCCGCTTTGAATTTCTCCGAGAATCTTCTTCATCTCCCGCTTGGATTCCTCGGTGATGATGCGCGGGCCGCGGGTGATATCGCCAAACTCGGCATTATTGGAAATCGAATAATGCATATTCGCTAAGCCGCCTTCATAGATCAAATCCACGATCAGCTTGAGTTCGTGCAGGCACTCAAAATAGGCCATTTCCGGAGCATAACCAGCCTCAACCAGAGTCTCGTAACCTGCTTTGATCAGTTCAACTGTTCCACCGCAAAGCACGACCTGCTCGCCGAACAGGTCGGTCTCGGTTTCTTCGCGGAAACTGGTCTCGATCACGCCACCACGCGTTCCGCCGTTAGCAGCGGCGTATGACAGGGCAATGTCTTTAGCCCGCCCACTGGTATCTTGATGGACCGCGATCAGCGATGGTACGCCACCGCCCTGAACATAGGTTGAACGAACCAAATGGCCAGGGCCTTTCGGCGCAATCATGATGACATCCACATCACTGCGTGGCACAACTTGCGCGTAATGCACGTTGAATCCATGAGCAAAAGCCAGTGCTGCACCTGCCTTAAGATTCGGCTCAACTTCCGCATGGTAAATAGCGGCGATATGTTCGTCAGGTGTCAGCATCATCACTACGTCGGCATCTTTGACGGCCTTGCCAACTTCTTCAACCCTTAGCCCGGCCTTCTCAGCCTTGCTCCAGGATGCACCGCCCTTGCGCAGTCCGACGACCACATTGACGCCGGAATCTTTCAGGTTATTGGCGTGCGCATGGCCCTGTGAACCATAGCCGACGATAGCAACCTTTTTGCCCTTTATCAGCGAGAGATCGGCGTCTTTGTCGTAATACACTTTCATTTGATTTTCCTTAGAAATTTACTTGAATTTAAATAGTTCACACTTTGAGGATTCGATCACCGCGCCCGATACCGCTAACCCCGGTGCGCACGGTTTCCAAAATCAAGGAACGATCAGTGGCTTCAATAAACGCATCGAGTTTGCTGCCGTTACCGGTCAATTCGATGACATAAGCAGTCTCAGTTACATCGATGATGCGGCCACGGAAAATGTCGGCAATGCGCTTCATCTCTTCGCGATCCTTGCCAACGGCTCGCACCTTGACCAGCATCAGTTCCCGCTCGATATGCGGCGCCTCAGACAGGTCAACCACCTTCACCACCTCAATCAGCTTATTCAATTGTTTGGTGATTTGTTCGATGATCGCATCCGATCCGGTGGTAACTATCGTCATACGCGACAACGACGGGTCTTCGGTTGGGGCAACCGTTAGCGACTCAATGTTGTAGCCACGCGCTGAAAACAGTCCGCAAACTCGCGACAGCGCCCCGGCTTCGTTTTCCAGGAGTATCGAAATTATGTGACGCATGCTTACAAGTCCTCAGCCAAAATCATTTCCGACAAGCCCTTGCCTGCCGCTACCATCGGGTACACATTGGCCGTTTGGTCGGTCATGAAATCCATAAATACCAAATCGTTTTTGTGCTTGGTGAATGCTTCGCGTAAGGCTGGTTCAACATCTGCCGGGCGCTCAATTTTCATACCGACATGGCCATACGCCTCTGCTAGCTTGACGAAGTCCGGTAAGGCATCCACGTAGGATTCAGCGTACCGGTTGCCGTGAAACATCTCCTGCCACTGCCGGACCATCCCCAGATATCGATTGTTCAAGTTGATGATCTTGATGGGCAGACGGAACTGTTTGGCCGTCGACAACTCCTGAATGTTCATCTGAATCGAACCTTCGCCCGTGATACAGGCCACGGTCGCTTTAGGATTAGCCAGCTTGACGCCCATGGCATAGGGCAGGCCAACGCCCATGGTGCCAAGACCGCCGGAATTGATCCAGCGACGAGGCTTGTCAAACTTGTAATACTGTGCCGCCCACATTTGGTGCTGGCCAACATCGGAAGTAATGAAGGCGTCACCACCGGTAATTTCATACAATTTCTCAACCACATACTGGGGCATGATGATTTCTTTGCCCTGCTTGTATTTGAGCGATTTCTTGCTCCGCCACGCATCAATATCCTTCCACCAGGCGGCCAGGGCTTTGGGTTCAGGCTTGTCCTTGTGCGCAGACAGTTGCTTGCAAAGCTCTTCAAGCACTTCGCCGACATCGCCGACAATCGGCACTTCCACCTTGACCCGCTTGGAAATTGACGAAGGGTCGATATCGATGTGAATAATTTTGCGTGGAACAGAAGCGAAATGCACTTGATTGCCGATGACGCGATCGTCAAAGCGAGCACCGACAGCGACGATTAGATCGGCCGTCTGCATCGCCATATTGGCTTCGTACGTTCCATGCATACCCAACATCCCGAGGAACTGTCCGTCCGTTGACGGGTATCCGCCCAATCCCATCAGCGTATTCGTAACCGGGAAACCCAGCAAATGAGCGAGCTTGATCAACCCGGACGAGGAGTTTGAGAGAATTACCCCGCCACCGGCGTAAATCAGGGGTCGCTTGGCATCCAAAATCAGCTGGACGGCCTTCTTGATCTGACCGGGATGGCCCTTGACGACCGGGTTGTATGAGCGCATTTCGATCGATTTTGGATATTCAAAAGCGCACTTGTGAGTCGTGATGTCTTTTGGGATATCCACCAAAACGGGCCCCGGCCGGCCGGTTTTGGCGAGATAAAAGGCCTTTTTTAGGGTCACGGCCAAATCACGAACGTCCTTGACCAAAAAGTTGTGTTTGACGCATGGGCGCGTAATGCCGACCGTGTCGCACTCCTGGAACGCATCTTCGCCGATATAGTGGGTCGGGACCTGCCCGGTCAAAACAACCATCGGGATCGAGTCCATGTAGGCAGTAGCAATGCCTGTTACCGCGTTAGTGACGCCCGGACCGGAGGTGACCATACATACGCCCATCTTGTTTGAGGATCGCGAATAGGCATCTGCCGCATGCACAGCAGCCTGCTCGTGCCTAACCAGGACGTGTTTAATTTTGTCCTGCTTGAAGAGTTCGTCGTAAATGTAAAGTACTGATCCGCCTGGATAACCAAACACGTAATCCACATTTTCTTCTTGCAGGCATCGGATGACGATTTCTGCGCCGGTAAGTTGCATGGTGATCCTTGTAGGCTGGTTTTTTGAGAAAACTCGCAACGATACTTGGTAGTCGGCTGTTGGTCAAGGCCGGCGAGCCGGTAACCGTTGGATTATCTTTGTTTTTTTGCTGCTGAGCCTATCCATTTCTAGGTTAGTGGCTCAAAATCCAGCAAAGACCCTCAAATCTGGAAAAACGCAACTCCCTTAGGCCTCGATTGAAAGAGTCATTCTGCCGACCCAAATTGCCCTGTCGAAATTTCTTGCCGATGTCGAACGTCGGGCCTTTAAGCATGCGAATTTTGCGACACGTGATCGTGATGCCGCGCTAGACATCGTTCAGGATGCAATGCTTCGATTGGTCGACAAGTATTCCGATCGCCCGGAAACTGAATGGCCAATGTTGTTCCATCGAATCTTGCAAAACCTGATTCGAGACCATTTTCGTAAGAATAAGGTCCGGTCTCTGTGGACATCCCTGTTTTCGGCGTTTGGTCCGGTTGAAAACGATGAGAATGATCCGCTAGACTACTTGCCTCCCGATCCGAATCAGGAAGGTATAGGCGAACCGTTCGCCCAGTTGCAGCGCAGCCAAGTCCTTAATCTTATTGAAGATGAGGTCTCGAAGTTGCCGGCACGTCAACGCGAAGCCTTCCTTTTACGTTATTGGGAAGACATGGACACAGCGGAGACCGCATTAGTGATGGGATGCTCCGAGGGCAGTGTGAAGACACACTGTTCTCGTGCCGCCCATGCACTTCGTTCTGCATTGCTGGCGAAAGGAATCACGTTATGAACGACACAGAAGAGCATCAAGTTGCCAATCTGCTTCGGCAAGGGCTGAACGAATCATTGGATAAATTACCCAATGACGTGGTATTCGGGCTTAGGCAAAGCCGATTAATGGCATTGGACAACTACCGAAACCGTATCGAAGGTCAAAAGATGCGTGGCATTGCACAGGTATTAGCAGTGTCCGGATACCCGGTGCGGATATTGGCGATAACAGTGGCACTCAGTTTAGGTGCCGCCGGGACGTATTATTGGAATCAGTTCCAACAAGCGGCAGAAAACGAAGAAATCGACAGTGCGTTGTTGTCGGACGAACTTCCGACTGAAATTTTTACCGATTCCGGATTTCACTCGTGGCTCGAACGCTCAAGATCATCCTCACTGCCTTAGCGCTGAGCCTCGGCGTGGCTGACAGCTGTCTGGCCGAAGTCCCCGCCTTGAATCAACCCGCCTGGGAACAACTAACGCCTGAGCAGCGCTCCATACTGCAACCCTTGGCTGGCGAATGGCCCGCCATGGAGAGTTACAGGCGCAAAAAATGGCTGGGAATTGCACAACGCTATTCGACGATGTCCCCTGATGAAAAAGTGCGCGTCGATCAACGGATGCGGGAATGGGCCAAACTTACCCCCGAGCAGCGCCAGCAAGCTCGCGCCAACTATAAATCACTGAAACAGGTGCCGCCTGAACAAAAGGAGGACGTCAAACGAAAGTGGGAAGAGTATTCACAACTCCCCGCAGAAGAACGCGAACAGCACAAGGCTGAGGCTGCGCGCAAACCACCCACCAAAGCACCGCCGTTAGTGCAACCTGTGCGGCCTCTGCAACAATCCACGGCGGTGGCTCCACTTGTTCCATTAAGTGCTTCACCAAGACCCAATTCAGACGGCGGCGTGGTACCGGCACCAACTGGCGTTTTGTCGCCCATGCCACCCGCCGTTAAACAAAACACCGCAGAAAAACCCTGATTGATGGGTGCTCGCAACGACGTACCGACGGTTCGGCGCCGGCTTGGTAGCATGCTTTACGACAGCCTGCTGTTGCTCGGCGTACTCATCGTTGGGGTCGTTGTTCCTCACATCTTGTTCGGCTTTATCACCGGATTAATGGTGTCAGGGGCGTGGTTGTGGTTGCACGTATTTGTTTTGATCGGCATCTACTTCATTTGGTACTGGCGCCACGGTGGTCGAACCCTGGCAATGCAGACGTGGAAGATCAAGCTCACAGATATGCGTGGCCAACCACCTTCATATGCGTCGGCAACCTTGCGCTATTTACTTGCTTGGCCCAGCCTCCTGGTTTTTGGTGGCGGGATTCTATGGGCACTCGTTGACCGCGATCGTCAGTTTTTACATGACCGACTGGCGGGCACACAAATCGTATTGACTACCGGCGTTCTACCCACCACAACATCGATGCCCCTGCCAGCAGAAAAATAATACTTGGGGTTATCGCCGAGTAAAACGGTGTCCAGTTGTTAATGACACCGAGGCTAGCAAACAGGCCATTAAGCAAGTGAAACCCGATTCCAAGCATGATGCCTGAGAAGACTCTCACACTGACGCTACCCATTCGATCCTGCATGTAAGCAAATGGCAGGGCCAGCATCATCATGACCATACTGGCCAAGGGATAGATCAGTTTCTTCCACAAAGCAATTTCGTATTGCGTAGACTTTTGTTGGTTGTTATCAAGAAATGTCACGTAACGGTAAAGCGTTGGCAACGACATGCGATCCGGATTGACCAAAAGGACTGAAACCAGTTCCGGATTTAGAGCCGAACTCCATGTAAGCTCTTCCAGTCGGTCAACCTGGGCGCGGTCGGCGTGAAATTCAGTGCGCACCAGCTTTGCAAGCCGCCATCTTTGATCACCTAAATAGGTTCCACTTTCTGCCTCGGTAATCGACTGCAAACGAAATTCGGTATCAAACTGGTAAATCCTGATCCCCTTCAACCCAGCGGTTGGAGAAACTTCACGAACATTGACGAACGAAAGCTCATCTTTAACCCAAAGACCGGAACGAAAACTCTGCCCGACCAGCGAACCCATTGCTTGTAGTCGCATACTTTGTGCAGTTTTTTCAGCGTATGGAACCACAAGTTCTCCAAGTGCCAGCGTCAGCAATACAAACGCGGCGGCTATGCGTATAAGACCTGTCAAGAATTCGGTTGTTGAAAGGCCCGATGCGCGCATCACCGTGATCTCTGAGTCGCGCGCTAACCGAGTCAGTGCGTACAAACTCCCGATAAGAACGCTAATCGGGAGAATCTCGTAGGCGCGACCGGGCAATGTCATCACGACAAAACCCATGGCGTCGAGAAGTCGATAGCCGCCCTTCCCTAAAAAAGTAAGTTCCGCGATTAAGTCAAAGAATCCAAACAGGGTCAGAAACGCAAGGGTGACCAACGCAGTGGCGAGGTATATTTCGCGCGCCAGATGTCGTTCGAACACTCTCACGACCAAGCGCGCCGGGCAAGCAGCAAGGGATTTTGCCGCGCAACAAAGAGGACAATCAATACCAACAACATCAATACGTGAACTGCGCTGACACCAAGCCAGAACGGCATTTTCCCTTGCCCGACCCATGCTTGGCTGACCGACAAGAAATTGTTGTAAATCATGTAAGCTAGTATGGCAATGATTAAATTGGTGGCGCGACCAGCTCGCGGATTCACATAAGCCAAAGGTATTGCCAGGAGCGCAAGAATAAGTGCGGTAACTGGCAACCCGATCCGCCAAAGCAACTCGGCAAGATGAGAGTTCTTGGGGTCAGTTATCAAGTCCCACATCGGGCGCCCACGTGGGGAAACATCCTGCTCAGCGAGGTCCTTGGTTTCGATCCGAAATGCATAACGGTCAAATTCCATCACTCGGTATTCCGGGCTGCCTGGCTCGCCTTCGTAGCGACGGCCATTTTCGAGCACAAGAAACCGATCGCCATTTGCCGCCGTCTCGGTTCGTCCACGTGCTGTCGCAATTACTCCAAGGCGTTGGTGTTGCACCGAACTTACGAAAACGTTCTTCACCAAATCTTGGGTTCCGGGTGCTTCCTCGACAAAAAACACGCGATCCGTCGAGCTCGACTCATTGAATGTGCCAGGTGCCAAACGACTCACGTCATCTCGATGATCCATTCGTTGTCGATACAGCTCGCTTCGTTCAGCTGCCCACGGCGCCAGGAACAATGACAAAACAGTGATCAAGACCAGAATCGGTGCCGCGAAAACCAATACGGGGCGCACCCAAGTTGTTAAGGGAATGCCTGCCGACAACCAGATCACCATCTCGGAGTCTTGATACCACCTTGAGATGGTCATCAAAACTGCGATGAACAGCGTTAGCGACAGCAAAATCGCCATGTAACCAATTGAACCAAAACCTAACAACGCGATAACCGACTCTGGGGCAATTTTCCCACCTGCCGCCCGAGAAAGCAGTCGAATCAGTTGGGTAGACAGCATGACTGCAAACAGGACTACGAAAATCGCTGTTGCGTTGGAGATGAATTCGCGTCTTGCGGCGCGCTCGTAAATCTTCATCAAGACAGAGTTTTTTGACTTGATTGAAAACTTCCGACGATAATCAGACGGATTGGTGTAAGAACTTTAACGGACTGACACATAGTTTCATCAACCAAACGGGAGCTAGCGGTGAAATTTAGCATAAAGAGTGGTAACCCAGAAAAACTGCGCAGCGCGTGCGTGGTTGTCGGAGTCTATGCAAACAGCAAGCTCTCAGATGCAGCTGCACGCATTGATGATGTTTCGAAAAAATTTCTGACCAAGTTGCTTCATCAAGGGGACATGGACGGCAAACTTGGAACTACCTTATTACTCCATGGGGTTGCCGGCATTGAATCGTCGCGAGTGCTGTTGGTTGGTTTGGGCAACGAAAAGTCGTTCACGGAATCCGCATTCCGCACGGCAATTTCTGCGGCGATCAAACTGTTGAATTCCCTAGGCGGCGAAGACGCAGCGATTTTTCTTACCGATTTGAAGGTCAGAAAACATGACGCTGCGTGGCGCGCGCGACAGGCGACTCTGGTCACACACGAGGCTTGTTATCGATTTGACAGCCTGAAGTCCAAGCCCAGTCCAGCTAAGCAGTCGCTAAAGAAGGTGGACTTCATTTTTAGTCGTTCGAACGATGTGAAACTGGCAAACCATGGTTTGGCACAGGGTGAGGCTATGGCAATCGGATCGAACTTCACTAAAGACCTGGGAAATCTTCCGGGGAACATGTGTACGCCAAGCTACCTCGCTGAGCAGGCGATGGCGCTGGCTAAGGAATTTAAGTTGGACGTTCAGGTACTTGACCGCGATGAAATGGCGGCACTTGGAATGAACACGCTGCTGTCAGTTGCGCGCGGCTCGCATGAACCCCCAAAACTCATCGTTCTTCATCATATGCTTGGCAAGAAGAACGAGAAGCCGGTGGTTCTTGTCGGCAAAGGCATCACGTTCGATACCGGCGGGATTTCCTTGAAACCTGGTCCGGAAATGGACGAAATGAAATACGACATGTGCGGCGCTGGCAGTGTGCTTGGCACGATGAAAGCAGCCGCACTGCTAAAACTGCCAATCAACCTTATAGGCATCATTGCGGCAGCGGAGAATATGCCTGGAAGCAAAGCAACGAAGCCAGGAGATATCGTCACTTCACTCGCCGGACTGACCATCGAAATTTTGAATACCGACGCAGAAGGTCGATTGGTTCTGTGTGACGCCCTGACCTATGCTGAACGATTTGATCCAGCATGCGTTGTTGATATTGCCACCCTTACTGGTGCTTGTGTCATTGCTTTGGGACATGTCGCCAGCGGCCTGTATTCCAATGACGATGCTTTTGCGGCAGAGTTGCTCGACGCGGGTCAAATATCCGGAGATAGAGCATGGCAGATGCCCTTATGGGTTGAGTATCACGAAGGCTTGAAGAGCAATTTTGCTGATTTGGCAAATATTGCCGGACGTGCCGGCGGCTCAATAACGGCAGCCCGTTTCCTTTCCAGTTTCACTGAAAAATATACCTGGGCTCACTTGGACATTGCTGGTACCGCCTGGAAATCCGGTAAGGAAAAGGGTGCAACGGGTCGCCCTGTCCCGCTGTTGACACATTTTCTAATAGCGCGTGCAGGGATGGAAAAGAACATTTCCCGCAAGCGATCCTAGTGACCACAGTATGAGTCGAGTCATGTTTTTTCATGATGCGACTGACCGTATCCGCGCCGCGGCAATTTGGTTAAGCTTGCAGCAAAAGGCCCGCGGAATCGCTGTGTTTGTGCCCGATTTAGAGGATGCTACTCGTCTTGATCGCCTGCTGTGGGAGCAGGCGCCAGTTGGCTTTACCGCACATTGTGAGAGTAACAACATTTTGAGTAGCGAAACGCCCATTGTCCTGTTCAAAAGTCCACCCGCCCGGTGGCCGAAGTCGATTTTGCTGAACTTGTCGGCTGTAGTTCCACCTCAAGTTGAGGAAATCGAACATCTTGTCGAGATCGTAGGTCAAGATCATGCCGCGAGGACAGAAGGGCGCAGTCGTTTTCGCGCCTATCAGGCAGCAGGATTTGAAATCGAAACCCGTAACATAGAACAGGATCCGCTAGCGTGAGTTCTGATCAATTTCCATCTGACGATTCGCTTTCAGCCTTATCGCCAACTTCGTCTAACCGTACGACCCATCCGCGCGCCCTCGCAAGCCCAGTCACGGACGAAACACAGGCGCTTCTTAGTCAGGCAGATGCGCTGATGCGGCGGCATCGAGTGTTCGTCGCTGGCGCTGATCGACCCGTGCAGACGACTGAATCAGGGGATGCGGATGCGCCGACGGATGACCTGCCGTTGTTGACCGAAGTTGTCGAAACATCGAATTTGGCTTCGGGAGTTTCAGTGGCAGGTCGTTCGAGGGTTGATGATCATGAACCTCAAGTAGTCGCATCTGCAATTGACAAGTGGGTCGAATCAGAGCTTACGGCGACCATCAATGCCTTGGTTGGTGAGTTCAATGAAAAACTCGGCGCAGCATTGACTGCCAGCGCAAAACAAAATTTATTGGAATACGTCACCAAGGAACTCGACGCTAGAAAGCAACGCTAACCATTGCTTGCCCGGCAGGCACCGAGTTTCACGCGACCGGTATGGTTTCGGCGAATGCCGATCGCAACATTAGCTTGTTGTACAGCTTCGCCAGATTTGGGTACTGTCCTCGCCATCGGTTCTCGGGAAGGCGAAATTCAAGGTATCCAAGCGTAACGCCGACGGCAATGTCGGCCAGACTAAATCCCTTGGCGTGACACCATGCATGCGCACCGAGGTCATCAGACATCGCCTTGATACCGAGAGATACTTTTAATTGTTGGCGTGTAATCCAGTCGGAACTTTGTTGCGCAGCCGGGCGTTTGTTTTCGAGAAAGACACTAACGGCGGCGTCATTTATTCCATCTGCCAACGCTTCCCAACGACGCACCATCAAACGTTCACGCCCGTTGGCAGGAATCAACCGGTTGTTCGCGGTTGTCGAATCAAGGTATTCCACAATGACGCGCGAGTCATACAGCGGCGTAGAGTCATCCAGCATCAATACCGGAACTTTGCCCAAAGGATTCATGCTTGTGATTTCCGATTCTGGTTCCCATGGGGATTTCAATTCAAACGCGCACTCGAGCTTTTTTTCGGCGAGTACGATCCTCACCTTGCGGACATACGGGCTGGTAAGCGATCCGATCAGTTTCATTGGATTTCGGCGTGAACTTATATCTACAATTAGGAACGAAGACTATATCATGCGCGACCGTACCAACCAGTTTCGGGCAGGTTAAACTTGCAGCCCATGGCGTTTTTCAGCCGCCTCCTTAAGCTCATGTAATTTATGTCTATTTCAACTCTCACAGCGCTCTCGCCACTTGACGGCCGATACTCAACCAAAGTGGGCGAACTACGCCAATTTCTCTCGGAATACGGGCTCATCAGGAACCGCGTCCGAGTGGAGATTGAGTGGCTGAAAGCCCTGGCCAACTCACCCGACATCCGTGAGTGCCCGAGCTTTTCGGCATCGACCATTCAAGAACTTGATTCGGTTGTCGCTGATTTCTCAGAGTCCGATGCTGACGCGATCAAAATGATTGAAGCGCGTACCAACCATGACGTCAAGGCCATGGAATATTGGCTAAAGGAACGAATGGCTTCAAGCCACGAAGCGGTGGCTGTTCGTGAATTCATTCATTTCGGATGTACGTCCGAAGACATTAATAATGTCGCCCATGCGCTGATGTTAAAGGATGCAATCAAGGCCGTTTTGTTGCCCGCCTGCGATCGAACCATTGAGCGATTTCGGGAGCTGGCCCACCAGCATGCCTCGATACCGATGATGGCACACACACACGGGCAGAGCGCAACGCCAACCACATTGGGCAAGGAAATGGCCAATATTGCCGCGCGCTTGCTACGCGCGCGCAGTAAGGTGGCATCGGTATCACTGACTGCAAAGTTTAATGGCGCCGTCGGCAACTACAACGCTCACATTGCTGCATATCCGGAACTGGATTGGGAGGAACTTAACCGCCGATTCATTGAAAGTTTCGGATTGGAATTCAATCCTTACACCATACAAATCGAACCACACGATGCAATGGCGGAGTTGTTCGATGCAGTCGCGCGCTTCAACACAATTCTGATCGATGCAGACAGAGATATTTGGCAATACATTTCTTTAGGTTATTTCAAACAACGGCTTAAGGATGGTGAGGTAGGGTCATCAACCATGCCACACAAAGTTAACCCGATTGATTTCGAAAATTCCGAGGGAAATCTCGGCCTTGCCAATTCCTTATTGCGCCATCTTGCAGAGAAGCTGCCAATTTCGCGCTTACAGCGTGACTTGTCAGACTCGACTGTGCTGCGCAATTTAGGCGTCGCATTCGGCTATACACTGTTGGCACTCGATTCAACGCTACGGGGACTGAACAAGCTGGAGGCCAATCCGCAGAGGCTGAGCGCTGATTTGGATAATGCATGGGAGCTTCTTGCCGAACCGGTACAAACGGTGATGAGGCGTTACGGAGTAGAAAATCCTTATGAACAGCTCAAGGAACTCACCCGCGGCAAAGGCATTGAGCCGGCGGCATTGCGCGATTTCATTCGTTCGTTGGCAATTCCCGACGAAGCGAAACAACGGCTACTCGCGATGACACCGGCCACGTACATCGGACTTGCTACTGAACTTGCACGGAGAATTTAATGTCGAGTTTTGCAACCAACCTCAAACAAATGCCGCGAATTTCTCACCTGGCAGGATTGGAACTTATCGCCACTGACGGTTCCACGATGGCGAGAATTGAGAACCGACCCGGGCAATCCGGCTCACTTGCCGTCTACAACCACCTTGGTCAGATTTTTGGCGCTATCACGGTTGATGCTGCAAGAAAAGGTCTGGAACTATTTGCCGAGCATGCTGACGATGCAAGGGCAAATCCAGGCAAACACCCCAATATTGATCGGTTATTGGCGATGGTCAGTGAAAACCATGGGATGCTGCGTGTTCGCCATCAATTCGCAATTACGCATGACGATACACCGGTTGCCACAGCTGCCGATGATCCGTTAAATTCCGCCGCTATCTCTGATTAGATTGGTCAGCGATTCGCAGCAGCGTCAGACTACCGCTTCTTGCTTCTCCACCTTAACCTGAACGAACTGCTCACGCGATACACCTAGCCACATGACAAGCGGGCTAGCGACCAAGACTGACGAATAGATACCGAACAGGATCCCGATCGTTAATGCCAAGGCAAAATAGTGCAAGGTCGGCCCACCAAAGATCAACATTGAAGTGACCATCATTTGGGTGGACCCGTGGGTAATGATCGTTCGCGATATGGTGCTCGTAATCGCATGGTCTAGTACTTGAGGAGTAGTGAGGCCGCGCTTCTTCTTGAATGTCTCTCGCACCCGGTCAAACACTACCACTGACTCATTCACTGAATAGCCAAGCACAGCCAGGATTGCCGCCAAAACTGGCAGCGAAAACTCCCACTGGAACAGGGCAAAAAAGCCAAGGATAATGACGACGTCGTGCAAATTGGCAATGATCGCGGAAACCGCGAAGCGCCATTCGAATCGAATTGCCAGATAAACGACAATACCGAAAATAACCAGGAGCAATGCCAAGGCACCGTCTTCGGCGAGCTCCCGACCAACTTGCGGACCAACAAATTCGACTCGTTTTAGCGTTGGCGCAGCGCTTGACGGCGTACTGCCGGCACCAACTGGTGTTATCGCCGCCAAGACGCGCTCACCAACTTTTGAGGTCTCGGTGTCTTTGGTCAACGGTACGCGGATCAAGACATCACGCGAGGAACCGAAGTTTTGCACCTGGATATCGTTGAACCCGCCTGACTCAAGTTGCTTGCGGATGCTTTCCAGGTTGGGTGCCTCGGCATAGCTTGCTTCGACCAAGGTGCCGCCCGTAAACTCAACCGAATAATGCAGCCCACGACTTGCCAAAAAAAACACGGCCAGCAAAAAGGTAACCAACGAAATAATGTTGAATACCAGCGCGTGGCGCATGAAGGGAATATCACTCTTGATGCGGAAAAATTCCATGATGCTGTACCTTTTTGCCTATTGTGATGACTGCCTGATTTCTACTTTATGCCCGGCTTCCATATCTGGCCGATACTAATAGACACCAACTTCTTGCGACCGCCATAAAACCAATTGACAAGTGACCGTGAAATTACGACTGAACTGAACATCGATGTCAGAATGCCGAGGCAGTGGACTACCGCAAAGCCGCGCACCGGGCCGGATCCAAAAATCAGCAAAGCAACTCCAACGATCAGGGTCGTCACATTCGAGTCCAGAATCGTGGCCCAGGCACGCTCGTAACCTGCAGTAATCGAAGCCTGTGGGGAATTGCCGCCGCGAAGCTCTTCACGGATGCGTTCATTGATTAGCACATTCGAGTCGATCGCCATACCGAGCGTCAATGCCACGGCAGCGATGCCTGGGAGAGTCAGCGTTGCTTGCAGCATTGACAACAAGGCAACGAGCAGGGCAAGGTTTGCTGACAAAGCGAGAACTGAAACAAATCCAAACAACAAGTAATAACTAACCATGAACACTGCGATGGCGATAAAGCCCCACATTGTGGAATTTATACCTTTGGTGATGTTGTCGGCACCCAGACTCGGCCCAATCACCCGCTCCTCGATAAAAGTCATTGGCGCAGCAATCGCGCCCGAGCGAATCAAGATTGCAAGCGTATTGGTTTCTTCAGGTGTGAAACTCCCGGTGATTTGAAAGCTATTGCCAAATTCACCTTGAATTCTTGCAACCGAGATCGCCTCCGGGTGGCCCTTTTCGATCAACAGGATGGCCATCAACTTGCCGATGTTTTCGCGCGTCAAATCCCGCATTATTCGACCACCTGCTGCATCCAGCTTAATCGACACCGCCGGCTGCTGGTTGTTGTCGAACGTCGACTGGGCATCGGCAAAACGTTCTCCGGTAAGTACCACAAGTTTCTTCACTGCCACTTGCGTAACGCTGCCATCCCGTTTGGTTTCGGGTACCAACTCAGTTCCAAGCGGCATCGTGCCCGATCCCGCCTCTTGCTCAACCATTCGAACTTCAAGTGACGCGGTACGACCGATCAAATCGCGCGCCCGGGCGACGTCTTGCACACCGGGAAGTTGCACCACGATGCGGTCCGCGCCCTGCTGTTGAATGACCGGTTCGGCTACACCCAACTCGTTTATTCGTTTGTGCAGGGTTGTGATATTTTGCTTTATGGCAAATTCTTGAATCTGGCGCTCGGCTTGTACCTTGAGTGTGGCAAGCAATCTGAACTCGGCTCCGTCTTGAGTGTCTGTCAAAATCATATCCGCCTGATTCGCCGAGATCACCGCACGAGCCTTATCGCGGGTTTCGGCATCACGGAACCGCACCACCAATGTCTTGCCATCACGACCAACACCGGCATGGCGGAGGCCTTTTTCGCGCATTGATGTGCGCAAATCGGCCCCCATCGAATCCAAGCGCTTCGTCAGTGCGACATCCATGTCAACCTGCAACAGGAAGTGCACGCCACCGCGCAAATCCAGGCCAAGATACATCGGCGCTGCATGCAAACTTGAAAGCCAGTCTGGTGTGTTCGAAACCAGATTCAGGGCAACGCTATACCGGCCGTTGGTGGCATCAGGATTGAGGAGTTTGTCCAGCACATCTCTGGCTTTAAGTTGAGTGTCCGTATCTGCAAGTCTGACGCGAACACTGTTTGCATCAAGCACGATGCTTTTCGGATTTATTGACGCCGACTTAAGTGCTGACTCGACCGTTGCCAGCAGCGCTGGATCGACTTTTGTCGTTGCCTTGACGCTGGCAACCTGTACGGCAGGGGCCTCACCAAAAAAATTCGGCAAGGTATAGAGAATTCCAAGTACCAGGGCAATAATCACCGTGGCATTTTTCCAAAGAGGATAGCGATTCATGGCTTGTCTGTCGGCTGTTTGCCGAAGCTGAGTTTGTACTGGGTACGGCGGATATCAAGCAACACGACGGAAGAACTTACAGCGATTTCAAGGTTCCTTTTGGAACCTGGGCTCCGATAGCGTGTTTCTGAATATGTAGTTCGGCACCGCCTTCTTTGCTGTCTTTTCCGGCTGAGACCTCCAGCGTGACGAAGTTATCACCTACTTTGACGATACGGCCCAATACGCCACCCTGCGTCACGACTTCGTCACCTTTGGCGAGCTCGGAAACCATCTTTTGGTGCTCCTTCGCTTTTTTCATTTGTGGTCGGATCATCACAAACCACAACACCACAAACATTACGATGATAGGCAACAGGCCGCTCAAGCCACCCATCGGATCAGCAGCTGCACCAGCAGATTGAGCAAAAGCACTAGAAATGAACACGAATTACTCCTGGTAATTGCAAATATTGGTTGCCAAAAAACCAAATGGCAACAAGGGCGCGCAATTATACCCATTCAATCAAGTCGCCTTGACAGCAGTTTCAGCTGTTTCGCCAAACGGGTGCATTGCGGCTTAGACCGCCCTAACTGGTCGCTGAATTCTATGATGCAGGCAACAAAGTGGATGTATCGTTTTCCACGCCTGCTTCAGATGCCATCATGAACTGCAAACCATGCTCGGCCGTCATACGACCTTCCACAATTGCGCAGACCACCTGGGTAATTGGCATATACACACCCAATTCGTCTGCGCGCCGGGCCACCTCGCGGGCAGCGGGCACCCCTTCAGCGACATGTCCGAGTTGCATTTTTATGTCCTGAATTCCCATTCCGGAGGCCAGCAACAAGCCGACACGACGATTCCGCGACAGGTCGCCGGTGCATGTGAGAAAGAGGTCGCCCATGCCTGAAAGCCCGGTAAATGTCTCCGCTTTGCCTCCCAGCGCAACGCCGAAGCGGGTGATTTCCGCTAGACCTCGGGTAAGCAAAGCGGCTCGGCAGTTGGCGCCCAAATTCATTCCGTCAGAGATGCCGGTTGCGATCGCCATCACGTTCTTTACAGCCCCTCCGATTTCAGCACCAATGACATCATCGGTGGCATAGACACGCAGCTTCCCGCCATGGAGTTGTTTAGCTGTTGCCAAGGCAAAGGTCTCATCGGTCGACGCTAGCGTGACAACCGTTGGCAATCCTCGCGCCAATTCCAACGCGAAACTCGGTCCCGTGAGGACACCACAACTGACCTTATCGCCGAGAACTTCTGCCACGACCTGATGAGGCAGCAGTCCAGTTGTGGCTTCCAGTCCCTTGCACACCCATAAAAAGGGCGTCACCTGCTGTACATCACGCAGTTGGACCAAGGAGTCTCGAAGTCCGGATAGCGGCGATGCAATGATCAACAAGTCCGCGTCTGAAATGGCTTGCCGGTAATCGACTTGCAGTCTCAACTCATCAGGAAACGGGCAGTCTTTAAGATAACGCGTGTTTTCGCGCTTGGCGGCCATTGCCTCAACCTGATCGCGGTTGCGCGCCCACAAAGTGACCTGGTGACGCCGGGCAAACGCAATTGCCAAGGCAGTACCCCATGCACCCGCCCCGAGTACGGCTATTCGCATCGTGCCTCCTTCAGTCGGCTACGAATGGTTAAAGACCCCAAACTTCTTTTGTTTTTGTATAACCGGTTTGCCCGCTGCGGTGTTTAACCTTTACCCAACCGAGCGGCGCTGGCGAGGCAATATCCGCCAGTTCGAGCACCACATCGCGCTCAGCTTCAAAGCTTAGCGCAGCCTGTTCATCAGGTTCCTGACGCACTTTTGCCCGATCAATGCGAACAATCACTGTTCGCTTTGCGGAAAGCTGCTGTTTCTCTATCCACAACAAGTCTCCAGCGCTGTCACGGATCTTTACCCATGCGCCAACGACGACCACCTGCTCGACTGGGGTATCACGTGCAATGACATACAGTGGTTTAGCCTTTGCTGATGGCGCGTCATAAAGCGTGGCGGCAGTCGCTACTGACAAATAATCAACCGCGTTGACCGGTGCCGAGAAGGCCAACACTAAGACGCCAAGGCAAATCGAGCGAATCCAGAAAGCGGAGGGCTGACTATTCGTCGGCATGGTCACTGTAGTCCCCACCCGCTTTTATCATTCACCTTATTGCAAAGTTGTCTCGGGTGTCGCGACTGAGACCTGTGCAGGCGCGTCCCCTTGTACCTGACCGGCCGCCATTTGCTCCTGCATTCGCTGCTGGAACAATGCTTCAAAATTGACGGGTGCCAGCAATACAGGGGGGAATCCGGCTCGTGTCGCTATGTCTGAAATGACCTCACGTGCGTACGGAAACAGAATGTTCGGGCAACCAACGCCGAGAATCGGACCAATATCGGCTTCCGGAATATTGCGCAACTGAAAAATTCCCGCTTGTGCCGCTTCAATCAGAAAATAAGTGGTTTCCCCGCGTTTTGCCGTAATCGTGACGGTCAAGGTCGCCTCATACATTGCTTCATCAATCTTGGCCGCCGCGGTTTGCAATTGAATCTCGACTTCGGGTGCTTCGCGCTCAAGATAGACAGCAGGCGCGCCCGGCACTTCCAGCGAGATGTCTTTTACATAAAGTTTTTCGATACTGAAGATGGGTTGCTGATCGCTCATGGTAGATGCCAATAGTTTTAGGGATAAAAGATAATTTTAACCTTAGCGCAACAAAAGGGGGTCAAGCTGTCCGGCTCGTTCGAGCGCATACAATTCATCGCAGCCACCGACATGGGTCTCGCCGATATAGATCTGCGGAACTGTCCGCCGACCAGTGCGCCGCATCATTAGTTCACGCTGCGTCGGGTCAAGGTCTACTCGGATTTTTTCAATGACACCAACACCCTTGCGAACCAGCAACTGCTCGGCACGAACACAATAGGGGCAGCTTCCGGTTGCATACATCACTATTTTCGTCATCGCTCAGACTCTACTCGTCAAATCAGCTCTTACGAGTCAGCGGCAGATTCGCCTCATTCCATGCCGAAATACCGCCACTGAGCATAAAGACTTGCTCGAAACCGGCTTTCCTCAATGAACTGACCGCCGAGCCGGAGCGCATGCCGTTGGCGCAACAGACAATCACCGGTTTGGTCTTGAACTTCTCGATTTCCGACAAATGTTTGCTCAGTTGCTCCAACGCAATATGGCGCGCGCCCTGAATATGACCGAGGTCGAAGTCTTTCGTATCACGCACATCGAGGACGACCGCTTCTTCACGATTCATCTTCATGGTCGTTGCGGCTGGCGACAACTCGTCTTTGCTTCCACCGGTCAGCATTGGCCAAATCAGCATCATTCCGGAAACCAAAGCCAAACCAACCCACATCATGTTTTGTTGAATAAATTCGATTGCCATAAGGTAACGATAGCTACTGACGAAGCAGCCGAGAGTAAGGGACAGCGCATATTATAGAATGCAGCCTTGGACGAACGCGCGAACAGCACTACGTCAAACCGCGACGAAATCTGACACTATCAACCCTCGGCCTACTTCATTTTTTGCGAGCAACCCATGTACAAAATCGTGCTTTTGCGCCACGGCGAATCAGTCTGGAACAAGGAAAATCGTTTCACCGGCTGGACAGATGTCGAACTGAGTGAAAAGGGCATGCGCGAAGCCATCGCGGCTGGTCAGTTATTGAAGTCGCAAGGTTTTGCTTTCGATATAGCGTATACCTCAATGTTGCAGCGCGCGATTAAAACATTGTGGACGGTGCTTGAGCAGATGGACCGGATGTGGATTCCAATTCAGCACTCTTGGCGCCTGAACGAGCGCCATTATGGATCGCTGCAAGGGCTTAACAAGTCGGAAACAGCCGCAAAATTTGGCGACGAACAGGTTTTGATTTGGCGTCGCGCCTACGCGACCGCACCACCTGCGCTTGAAGAAGGTGATCCGCGGTTGGTTCTGAACGATCCGCGCTACGCAGATTTGACTTCCGCCGAATTCCCGAGAACAGAATGCCTCAAAGACACCGTTGCGCGGTTTCTACCTTATTGGGAGCAATGCATTGCCCCCAGCGTTAGATCAGGGAAAAAAGTAATTATTGCCGCCCATGGCAACAGTCTTCGGGCGTTGATTAAGTACCTGGATAATGTCAGCGACGAGGAAATTGTTAACCTCAACATCCCTACCGCGCAACCCCTAGTATATGAGCTTGATGCAGATCTCAAACCACTCCGAAGCTACTACCTCGGCGATGCTGAGGCAATTGAGGCTGCGATGAAAGCGGTCGCAAATCAGGGGAAAGCATCGGCGTGAGGATTGCCCCGATTCGACGCGCGGGGGTTTGTTCGAAATCTGAAAACATAGTTGCACCAGATGGGTTAAGCGCTGTCGGTGGCGCTCGCCGACACATGGTTCACGCGATTGCCTACCTTGTCGCCTTTACTGTATTTGCTGGCAATACCAACGCAGCGGACTCTAGTCGCAAGACCAGCGGCGAACTGAAGGAAATTCAATCCCGCATCCAATCGCTTTCCCGCGAACTGGCGAAGAGCGAGGAAAAGCATAGCGATGCCAGCGATCAACTGCGAGCCGCCGAGACCAGCATTTCTGTCTCCACGAGACATTTGCGGGAGTTGGCCGACGAGCGCCTGGCGGTGCAAGCTGAGCTCAATGAACTGCAAAGCCAGATAGACAATCTCGATAAGCAGTCGGTCAATCAGCAAGCGCAGCTGGCAATCATCTTGAGGTCCAAGTTTACTCATGGCGACACCGACGCGTTGCAGCTTTTGTTAGCAGGGCGAGACCCCAATCAAGCCGCCCGCGACGAGTTTTTTCTGATGCGGTTGTCACAAGCCAAGGCCACTATGGTTCGGGAACTGCAAGCCATTGCCCTTGAAAAGCGACAGATTGCAGACAAGGTGGCGGAGCATCAAACCCGAATCTCAGCCATTGAAAAAAACGAGCGCGCGAGCCGTGAGGAGTTGCTGGCCGTGCAAAAAAAACGGCAAGCAACATTGGCGGCACTTGCCTCAAAAATTAGCGCACAGCGCAGAGAAATCGGTAGTCTGAAACGCGACGAACAGCGGCTTACCCGGCTTATTGAAGAACTCGGAAAAATTGTTGCCGCCCGCCCTCGCCCCAAACCATCAGTTGGTGCCGACAAGACGCCGTCGAAACCGGCGAAAGCTGTCGTGCAGCAAAAGCGCATCATTGATGCGGATCCAGGAACGCTGACAGGCGCATTCGGACAGCTGCGTGGCAAACTGCATTTGCCGGTTACAGGAACTATTCAAGGTCGTTTTGGCGTATCGCGAGAAGAAGGCGGCACAACCTGGAAGGGTATTTTTATCCGTGCCGATGAAGGGGTTGAGGTGCGCGCTGTCGCTGGTGGAACAGTAGTGTTTAGCGAATGGATGCGCGGATTCGGAAACTTGCTCGTCATTGATCACGACGACGACTTTTTCTCAGTGTATGGCAACAACCAAACGCTGCTTGCAGGTGTTGGGCAGCAGGTGTCTGCCGGCACCACTGTGAGCACTGTTGGCGCCAGCGGCGGCATTGCTGAACCCGGCTTATACTTTGAACTCAGGCACAAAGGCCAACCGTTTGATCCGCTAAAGTGGATGGCGCGCACAGGCAAGTAGCCGACTTACATCGACGGAGCAAATATGCGCAGCAAGCTGCAAAAAATCGGGTTGGTCATTTTTGGACTCATCACGGGAATATTTCTCAGCGTCAGCATCTCCGTGGTCGCTGCCAAAAACGCTCCGACGGCGCTGCCGATTGAAGAATTGCGAAGCTTTGCAGACGCCTTCGCGGCGATAAAGCAAGGCTATGTCGAATCAATCGACGACAAGAAATTGATCACCTACGCAATCAGTGGCATGCTCGCCAATCTTGATCCACATTCGAGTTACCTTGACGGCGACGCGTTTAAAGACCTGCAAATCAGCACGCAAGGCGAATTCGGTGGTTTAGGTCTCGAGGTTGGCATGGAAGACGGATTCGTCAAGGTGATTTCACCCATTGACGACACTCCAGCGTGGAAAGCCGGTGTCTTGGCAGGCGACGTAATTATCAAACTTGACGAGACCCTGGTTAAAGGCCTGACACTTAATGACGCAGTCAAGAAAATGCGCGGCAAACCAAAGACATCAATCAAGTTGACCATTATCCGCAAAGGCGAAAGCAAACCTTTGGAAATCATCGTCGTGCGCGACAAAATCAAGGTCGAAAGTGTGCGCTCGAAAATGCTGGATGGTGGTTACGGTTACGTCCGCATAATCCAATTCCAGGAGGAGAGCACGGCCGATCTCGCCAAACATTTGGAAAAGTTATACAAAGGCGCTAAGGATCCGAAAGATACAAAGGATATTAAAGAATCCAAGGCAGGCAAGCCAGACGACCTCAAGGGTTTGATTCTTGATCTGCGCAATGACCCAGGTGGTCTGCTTAATTCCGCAATTGGTGTAAGTGCTGCCTTTTTACCCGCGGACACTTTGGTCGTCAGCACTGATGGCCGAACTGAAGACGCCAAACGCCGATTCACAGCTACCGTGGCCGACTACACAAGACGGGGTGAAGACGCGTTGAAACATTTGCCACCGGCAGTAAAAACTGTGCCACTGATTGTCTTGGTCAACAGCGGCTCTGCATCTGCTTCAGAGATTGTTGCCGGTGCCTTACAAGACCATAAGCGAGCAGTCGTCATGGGGACCCAGACTTTTGGCAAAGGATCAGTGCAAACCATCGTGCCGCTATCAAACACCAGTGCAATCAAGTTGACGACGGCGCGATATTTCACGCCATCAGGACGTTCGATTCAAGCCAAAGGAATCACCCCGGATGTGATTGTCGAAGAGTCTGCGACCGGACCAAGTCGTGAGCGATTACGCGAAGCGGATTTGGAGCGCCATTTGGAGGTTGGTTCTGGCGACGAACCCAAAGACGCGAAAGATGCAGAAAAGCTGGTGAAAGATGCTGACAAAACCGCAAAGCCAGCATCCCGGAACAAGAAAACCAGCGATGATGATGACGTTAGGGCAGGCCCGATTGAATACGCCGGCAAGAACGACTACCAATTTGCTCAGGCGATGAATCTGCTCAAAGCCTTGCAGATTATCAAGCGTTAATCGGGGCGCAAGCAATGAATCCGGAAAAGGCTCGGGAACTGCGTGATGGGCACACTCGTCCGCACCCGAGACCATTTCTACCGCAACCCGACACCCATAAAACGCGCGAATTAAGATTCGAGCCCGGTCATGCCGGTGAAATCGGGAGAGCAGTCAATTTACTGAGCGGACTTCCCGGCATGCTGGTGGCGCCAGGCGAGACTGCCAACAGTTTGTCTGTCAGCTACGAGCTAGGTGACTACACCTTCGAAGGCCTCGAGGCAGCGCTCGTTGCACAAGGATTTCACTTCGATTCGTCAATAGTTCGGCGCATTCAAAGGGCGCTTATTCACTTCTCCGAAGAGACCCAGTTGCGCAACATGCGCGTACCGGAACGCCTCATCAAAAAGTCACAGCAGGTCTATTCCAAGGCGTGGGACAAACATATGCATGGTGACCACGACAACACACCACGAGACTTGCGGCAGGATCGTTAGTTGACTCCCTCTGACCGGCAATCTTGCTGCGGTAACGCGAATTCCGTACGTGCGCTAACAATTTCTTGCATTCATGACTGACGACGAACTTTTACGCTATAGCCGGCACATTCTTTTGCCGGAGATCGATATCGCGGGACAGGATGCAATTCGTGGTGCACGCGTCTTGATCATTGGTATAGGTGGCCTCGGTTCTCCGGCCGCACTCTATTTGGCCTCAGCCGGGATTGGCACTATCGTTCTTGCCGACGGTGATACGGTTGACCTGACCAACCTGCAACGTCAAATACTTCATCGCACTGACTCCGTCGGGCTTGCCAAGGTCGAATCGGGTCGCCGTACCATTTGTGAAATCAATCCGACTTGCAATGTAATTGCGATTGCCGAAAGACTAGAAGGCGAAGCGTTGACAGCTCAAATAGCACTTGCCGATGTGGTACTCGACTGCTCCGACAATTTTGCGACCCGTCATGCAGTCAATCGCGCCTGTGTTGCGAAGCGCAAACCGCTTGTGTCCGGCGCAGCGATCCGATTCGACGGGCAGATCAGCGTCTTTGATTCTCGGCAAACGGATGCACCATGCTATGAGTGTCTATTTCCGGAAGGGGAGAATGTCGAGGATGTGCGCTGCGCGACAATGGGGGTATTTGCACCCATCACTGGGATCATCGGTGCCATGCAAGCGGCCGAAGCGCTCAAATTGATTGTCGGTTGCGGTGTCCCATTGACTGGACGATTGGAGTTACTCGACGGCACAAGCATGACATGGCGCGAAATCAGGATCCGTCGCGACCCGCAGTGCAAGGTATGTGCCCAATGAGCAATTTGACCGGGAAGGTAGCGCTAGTCACCGGCGGCAGTCAAGGCATCGGATTGGCTACGGTGTACCAACTCGTGGCTAGCGGCGCAAAGGTAATCACTTGCGGTCGATCAAGTGGCAAATGGGCGGACGTGCTGGCTCGATTTCCGGCGCTCGATGGTGTTGATTTTTGGGCCGTCGATTTGACGCAGCCTTCCTCGTTAAAGAATTGGTTTGCCGATATTCGGCAGCGTTATGGCAGACTCGACATTGCCGTCAACAACTTCGCCACCGGCAACCGTGGGGTCGGTAGCTTTGCGAATCTCGCTGAAGATGAACTCACTACGGCCTTACACGCCGCCTTGCGTGCACCAATCGCCTGCCTGCAAGAGGAAATTGCCTTGATGCTAACCAATAAATCCGGCGGCGTGATTGTCAATGTGTCCTCAGTTAATGGCTTGCGCGCAACACCCGGGGCAGCTATTTATAGCGCCGCAAAACACGGTATCGAGGGCATCAGTAAATCTTTGGCTTTGGAATACATTTCGCAGGGAATACGCATCAATTCGGTTGCCCCAGGCGTAACACTGACACCAAGCTGGGAATCGCGGCTGGCAGCAGCTGAATCTCCTGCCAAAATGAAAGCTGAGGTTGAAGCACTGGTTCCACTGCAGCGCTTTGCAACGCCCGAGGAAATCGCCAATGCGATCGTCTGGCTGTGTTCCGATGCATCGAGTTACGTCGTCGGGCATACGCTGGTCGTCGACGGTGGATTATCTCAAGCATAGTTTTTTAGCCCGATATATATGAATCGTCGCCAATTCATCACCACATCCGCTGTCAGTGCGGCAGGTCTCGCCGTTGCTGGCGCCGCCTGGTTAAACAGTCCGTCGACGGATGCCGTGTTGTCGCTCGACGAGACGCTCGGTCAATTGCGTGCAATGTCAGGAAAAACGCTACTTAGTGAAGGATCGTGGACGCCCGCGCATGTGTTCAACCACAACGCGCAGAGTATCGACTTTTCGATGGCAGGTTTTCCGCAAGCCAAGAGTGCATTTTTTCAAACGATGATCGGCGCTAATGCCTTCGCCGTTTTTACTGCCAAACGCGCGATGCATCACGGCCTGGCCGAAGCGATTCCCGGTGCGCCGGAAATCCCGAATGATGACAAAACCGAGGCAGCAATTGCGCGCTTGATTGACTCGATTTCGCGCTTCCAAGGTTTTTCCGGGGTGCTGCATCCCCATTTCGCGTATGGGAGATTAACCAAAGCGCAATATGAATTGGCCCATGCGATGCATTTCAACAATCACATGATCGAGATTAGGCTCGCCTAGCTGATTCGTCGGCGCGGCGTGTGCGAAAAAAACTATCGGTACCAAGGATCCGCCGCTCGACAATGCGCCACTGACTGGCATTGTTGAGCACCGTCAACGCAGCACCAGCAAACATTCCACGTGCATCCGTACCAAGAATCACAGGGGCTTGGTAGAGCAACAATTCATCCACCAGTCCAGCCGCAAGCAATGCGCCATTCAAGCGTGCCCCTGCTTCCACCAAGACCTCATTGATCCCTCTTGCGGCAAGTGCTTGCAGCAGCCTTTCAAGATCAACTTTACCCTCTGCGTTTGGTAGCGCGACGACTTCTGCTCCCGCACTTTCAAGTGCAGCCTTACGCCCCGAATCAATCCTGGCGCACGCGATCAGCGCTCGGCTGGCAAGCGCAGCCGCGTCAAACGGCATACGCAAATCGCTATCGACAATCACCCGCAGCGGTTGACGTAACGGTGTCTGAATATATGGGGCATCGCGTACGGTTAAGCGTGGATTGTCATCGAAGACCGTGCCAATCCCGGTAAGCACCGCACATGAGCTCGCCCGCCACCGGTGGCCATCCGCTCGCGCCTGCGCACCAGTAATCCATTGGGATTGACCGTTTGCAAGCGCCGTTTTGCCATCCAGACTGCAGGCAATCTTGGTCCGGATCCAAGGTCTGCCGCAACGCATGCGCGTAACAAATCCGATGTTGAGTTCAGTCGCTTGTTCGGCGCGCAGTCCGCAGTCAACCTCGATACCAGCAGCGCGTAACTTTTCGATGCCACTTCCGGCGACGAGCGGGTTGGGATCTTTCATCGCAACCACTACTCGTGACACAGCGCCAGCAATCAAGGCATCAGCGCAAGGTGGAGTACGGCCGAAGTGGCTACATGGCTCTAAGGTGACATACGCTGTGGCATTTGACGGCGTACTACCAGCACCAACTGACGAGCGCAGGGCCATCACCTCGGCGTGCGGTTCGCCGGCTTTTTCGTGCCAACCTTCCCCGATTATTCGCCCATCTTTGACAATCACGCAACCGACACGGGGGTTTGGTGTAGTGGTATACATACCGCGCTCCGCCAGCTGCAAAGCGCGATCCATGAAGACGGTGTCGCTATTGCTGAATTTTCCAGCCATTATTTTGCAGGCGGCTACTTCGTCACTTTGCGAGCGACACGGGGTTTTTTAATCTCCCGAATCGCATCAGAGAACTCATCTACGTCTTCAAAGTTGCGATACACGGACGCAAAGCGGATATAGGCAACCTTGTCGAGCTTTTTGAGCTCGCGCATCACCAGTTCACCGATGCGGTCAGAAGCCACTTCACGTTCGGCCAACTGGACCAGCTTCTCTTCAATACGATCCAGCGCAGCCTCGATTCCTTCAGTCGCTACCGGACGTTTGCGCAGAGACAACATCATGCTGGCTTTGAGCTTGTCGCGCGCATAGTCCGTGCGACTGCCGTTCTTTTTTACGATCAACGGAAGCTGAAGTTCCACGCGTTCGTAGGTTGTAAACCGCTTGTCGCAGTTTATGCAGCGCCGGCGGCGGCGAACCGTATCGGCTTCTTCGTTTTCGCGTGTATCAACGACTTGTGTGTTTTCGTCGCTACAGTAAGGGCATTTCATTTTTCGTCTCGAGCAAAATGAGATGCTCCTGCCTCGTATCGGGTTATGGTCCCAATCGCCATGATCTCCCGCTCCTCCCTCTGGCGGAAACGACCATTCTGGTTTCCTGCTCTGCGGGAAGACGGAAGACACACAGGCACGTTCAGTCGCCGTAAACGGGAAACTTGCTGCACAAAACTCCGACCGCTGCGCGCACTTCGGCAAGTACCGTTTCATCTTTCGGTGCATCAAGTACATCAGCAATCAGATTGGCGATTTTTTCAGCTTCGATTTCGGTAAAACCACGGGTCGTCATGGCTGGCGTGCCGATACGAATCCCACTAGTGACAAAAGGCTTCTGCGGGTCATTCGGAATCGAGTTTTTGTTGACTGTAATGTGAGCGCTGCCAAGCACTGCCTCGGCTTCTTTGCCGGTGATATTCTTGCTCTGCAGATCCACCAGAAACACGTGCGACTCAGTACGTCCCGATACGATGCGCAAGCCACGTGACTTAAGCACCTTGGCCATTACCTGAGCATTGGCGACAACCTGCGCCTGATACTTCTTGAATCCCAAGGTCGTGGCTTCTTTGAGTGCAACCGCCTTGGCGGCAATAACGTGCATCAGCGGGCCGCCCTGCAGCCCCGGGAAAATCGCCGAATTGATGGTCTTTTCGTGCTCAGCCTTCATCAGGATCAGGCCGCCCCGAGGACCACGCAAGGTTTTGTGGGTGGTGGTGGTGACAACATCGGCATGCGGCACCGGATTAGGGTAATAGCCAGCAGCAACGAGGCCTGCGTAGTGCGCCATATCAACCATCAATATAGCGCCGACTTCTTTGGCAACCTTGGCGAAGCGCTCAAAATCAATTCTCAAGGAATACGCAGACGCGCCGGCGATAATCAACTTGGGTTTGTGCTCGCGCGCCAGCTGCTCCATCGCGTCATAATCGATTTCTTCTATGTCGGTAAGGCCGTAAGACACCACATTGAACCACTTACCACTCATGTTCAGCGCCATGCCGTGCGTCAAATGGCCGCCTTCAGCAAGGCTCATGCCTAATATCGTATCGCCGGGCTTGAGGAAAGCGAGGAAGACGGCTTGGTTGGCTTGCGAACCCGAATTCGGCTGCACGTTGGCGCAATCGGCACCAAAAAGCTTCTTCGCGCGTTCGATAGCAATGGTTTCAACTTCATCGACAAATTCACAGCCGCCGTAATAACGCTTGCCGGGGTAACCTTCAGCATACTTGTTGGTCAGCTGTGAGCCCTGAGCCTCCATCACCGCATGAGAAACATAGTTTTCTGATGCGATTAGCTCAATATGATCTTCTTGACGTTGATCTTCCTTCTTGGTCGCGCCCCAGATTTCGGGATCCGTGTCGGCAAGAGTATTTTGCTTAGAAAACATTTCAGTTCCCGCAGTTGTCAATGAATCGGACCATTTTACCCGACCTGCCACCGCATCCGCGAGTACCCGACGGAGCTTCGCCGGGTTGAATTACGGGGCGAGTTCGTCGCGAGCTTGCTCCAAGTGAGCACCGTTTGCCCAGTCGGTAATTGACCATTGCTGATCGTCATACTCAAGCCAATTGATCACTGCGTTTGGAATGGGGAAGTTCCGCGGCGCCTGCAAGTACAAACCGCTTGCCAAGCGGTACAGCACATCCAGCACACCGCCGTGAGTAACGACCAAAGTGGTTTTTCCGCTGTATTTCCGGGCGAGCGCAGACATCACGTCACTGACACGTATCGCAAAAGCGTTCAGCGACTCGCCATTGCCATAAGCAAACTCGAGGTGACGATTGGAATGCGCTGCAAAATCCTCCGGAAACTGTTGCTGAGCCTCAACATACTTCAGTCCTTGAAATTTGCCGTAGTGACGCTCGCGCAAGTCAATATTGCGGCTGATTTCACCATCGTAATTTGAGGTCGCCAGTTGAGCCGTTTCAAACGCCCTGAGCAGGTCACTACTCACCACCGCATCAAAATGGATGCCTGTCAACGCTCCCGCCACTTGTTGTGCCTGCCACCGGCCAACTGCATTGAGCGGAATATCCAACTGACCTTGGACGCGCATTTCGGCATTCCAGGCGGTTTCGCCATGGCGAACAATACAAAAACGGGTTGTCATCGGCGAATTATTGAACTGAATGGATACCATGATAACGGCAGGCCAAACATAGATAAACTCGCCAACATGAAACACCTGTATTCCCTAGCTGCCAAGATTGATTTGCTCAATCGACAGATTGGCAGACATGTCATTTGGCTGGTGCTGATCGCCGTGTTGATCAGCGCGGCAAACGCAGTGACCCGCAAGTTTTTCAATCTCAGCTCGAACGCCTTGCTTGAACTCCAGTGGGTGCTCTTTGCCGCGATCTTTCTTCTCAGTGCGCCGTACGCGCTGCAAACCAATACACATGTGCGGATTGACATATTGACCAACCGCCTGTCCGCGCGGGCCCGGGTATGGATAGAACTATTCGGGACGCTTTTGTTTTTGTTGCCCATGACCATTTTGCTGGCAGTGCTGTCCTGGCCGGTATTTGTCAGCGCTTTCCAAAGTGGTGAAGCGTCCTCTAACGCGGGCGGCCTGCTGTTATGGCCGGCCCGATTGCTGGTGCCGTTGGGGTTCTCCCTGCTCTCACTGCAAGGTATTTCGCAAGCAATCAAATGCCTGCGTTTTCTCAAGGGTCAAGGCGCAGACCCAACCGTTTCTACGCAAGCCATTGCACCCGAAATTGCACTGGCTGACGCGATTTTGCAGCATCGCGATAACGCCGCGACTAAAGCACTCTGACCCCGAAACCAGCGTGCCCGAACTCCTCGAAATCATCCGCAACAACATGGCACCAATCATGTTTGGGTCGATGATCGTATTTTTGTTGATCGGCTATCCGGTAGCCTTTTCGCTTGCAGCCTGCGGCATTATTTTCGGTCTTGTCGGCATCTCCCTGGGAATGTTGGAGTCATCACTGTTCCAGGCAATGCCTGATCGAATTTGGGGTGTCATGAGTAATGAAACGCTGCTTGCCATTCCGTTCTTCACGTTCATGGGACTGATTCTTGAGCGCTCCGGGATGGCCGAGGATTTGCTCGAAACCATCGGACAATTATTTGGCCCGGTACGCGGCGGCTTGGCATTTGCAGTCATTCTGGTCGGTGCCATGCTGGCGGCGACCACTGGTGTCGTCGCAGCATCGGTCATCTCGATGGGCTTGATTTCACTGCCGATCATGTTGCGTTATGGCTACGACAATCGGCTTGCCAGCGGCGTCATTGCCGCATCGGGGACCTTGGCGCAAATCATTCCACCTTCGTTGGTGCTAATCATCATGGCCGACCAGCTTGGGCGCTCAGTCGGTGATATGTATAAAGGCGCCTTCATTCCCGGTCTGGTGCTTACCAGCCTGTATGTTGCATACATCGGTCTTGTCGCGCTGATCAAACCTGCATGGGTACCGGCAATTCCACCGGAAGCACGTGCAACGGCCGAACGCGACGGTTCCAGCGGTCTGATTTCGCTGGGCGTACTTGCCTTCGTGTGCGGTATCGTCGTCAGTGCCTTCGTTATGACACAGCCGGACGAAACACCTCTCGATGAACTGATTATTCTCTCGATGATGCTGGGCGGTGGTCTTGCCTTTTCGTTGGCGCTACTGAACAAATTTTTGAATTTGAAACTGCTCTCAACGCTTGCCGAGCGCATCACCTTTGTTCTGATTCCTCCGCTGGGCCTGATTTTTCTCGTGCTGGGGACGATTTTTCTTGGCATTGCGACTCCGACAGAGGGCGGTGCCATGGGGGCAACAGGCGCACTGATGATGGCACTGGTTCGCCGGCGCCTGAGTGTTCCGCTACTCAAACAGGCGATGGAAACGACGGCCAGCCTGACCGCATTTGTGGTCTTTATCCTGATCGGCGCACGTATTTTCTCACTCACGTTTTATGGGGTGAATGGACACCTGTGGGTGGAACACATGCTGCTGAGTCTACCGGGAGGTCAGCTTGGTTTCTTGATTGCGGTGAATGTGTTGATCTTTGTCCTTGCATTCTTCCTCGACTTCTTTGAACTCTCCTTTATTGTCGTTCCGCTACTCGCGCCGGTAGCCAATGCCCTGGGAATCGATCTGATCTGGTTTGGGGTCTTACTCGCCATCAATATGCAGACTTCCTTCATGCATCCGCCGTTTGGCTTCGCGCTGTTCTATTTGCGCTCAGTGGCTCCGCCAACGGTACTGACCCGGGATATTTACTGGGGCGCCGTGCCATTTGTGATCATTCAGATCATTATGGTTGGGCTGGTCATTGCGCTCCCGGATATGGTCTCTGGGGGGAAACACGACGCCACCAACATCAATGTCGATGAAGTCCAAATCATGGCACCACCAGAGAGCAGCAGCAACCCTGATGCAGATGCTGCGGCGGCACTGGAGCGTGAATTCAAGAAGTAAACTGGCGCATATTCAACGAGGAGACAGCAATGCAACGACGCAAATTCCTGACCTCAGCTGGTACTGGTCTGATTGGCGGCAGTGTAGTTGGACTAGGTGGCAGCGCAGCGGCACAGAGTCCACCAGCAGCAGAAATTAAGTGGCGCATGACCTCGAGTTTTCCCAAGAGCCTCGACACCATTTTCGGTGGTGCTGAATTGATCGCCAGGCGCGTTGCTGCGGCGACCGGCGGGAAATTTCAGATTCAAGTCTTTGCCGCCAATGAGATTGTTCCGGGCACCGGCGTGCTCGATGCCGTCAAGGACGGCACAGTGCAAATGGGCCACACGGCAAGTTACTACTATGTTGGCAAGGATCCCACTTTTGCTTTTGATACGGCGATGCCGTTTGGGCTCAACGGCCGCCAGCAAAATGCCTGGATGTATGAAGGCGGTGGCCTGCCGCTAATGCGCGAATTCTTCAAGGACTACAACATCTACCAAATCCCTGCCGGCAACACAGGCGCGCAGATGGGCGGTTGGTACCGGAAAGAAATCAAAACAGTGGCAGACCTGAAGGGATTGAAATTCAGAATTGGCGGTTTTGGCGGTCAGGTCCTACAAAAACTGGGTGTCGTGCCGCAACAGATTCCTGGTGGCGATGTCTATCCGGCATTGGAAAAAGGCACCATCGACGCGGCTGAATGGGTCGGCCCGTATGACGACGAGAAGCTCGGCTTCAACAAGGTTGCCAAGTTTTATTACTATCCGGGATGGTGGGAAGGCGGACCGCAATTGTCGGCTTACATTAACCTAACCGAGTGGGCGAAACTGCCGAAAGAATATCAATCAATTCTCGAAGCGGCCTGTGCCGAGGCCAACATCGACATGCAAGCCAAATACGATGCCAAGAATCCGGCAGCACTCAAGCGGCTGGTCGCCGGCGGTACGCAATTACGTCCGTTTTCCAATGAAATACTTGCCGCGTGCTACAAGGCTTCGTTAGAGTTGTACGCCGAAACAGCGGCCAAGAATCCGAAGTTTGCCAAGATTTATGCGCCGTGGAAAAAGTTTCGTGATGAACAGGTTGAGTGGTTCAGCTTGTGCGAATCGCGGTTTGATACCTTCGCCGCCGCGACAGTGCGAGCTGAACGAAAAAAATAGTCGGCGGGAAGCTCACGGTGCCTCATTGGCTTGAACAGCAGCGACCGCCATGATCCGTTTGGAGTGCCAAAAAATAATCACTCCTAAAGCTAAGGCGCCAATCGCCACCCATTCGTTTAGCCTCAATGAAGCCGGGACACTGGCGACCATAAAAATTGCACATCCGCGCAGGTTGCGCGCATGACCCTGGATTGCGTGGGTGCGAGAAAGTGATTCGAGAAGCAAACCACGCATCATCGCAGTCTTGAAGTACAGCGTTTGACTAGCAATGATGAACCCAGTCACCATCACATAGACAAAAAGCGCCACACCATTGGTTGGATAACGTCCAAACAGCGCCGCAGCAAAAGGAAAAAAACAAATCAGTGACAGAAAAACAACTGTGCACATTAGCAGTGCCTTGTCGAACACACGCACTTTTTCCGCCATGCGGTGATGCCACGTCCAAAACACTGCCAGCATCAGAAAACTGAAAAAGTATGCCCCGATCACATAGCCGTGATGCCCCAGCGCTTGAATCAATTCATCGACCGAACGCTTGTCGGCGAGCTCCGGCACTTTGACTTCCAACACCAGTATCGTCATCGCAATAGCAAAAATGCCGTCGACCAAAGTCTCAATGCGAGCGCGACCCATGTGAAATGGCGTGTTCATAAAAATCCTTATCGGTCCTTGATCCCGACAAAAGTGTAACTCAAAGGCTTTACAAGCGACCGTGAGTCCAGCGCCTTAGGCCACGTCTTAGCCGAGTGTTGCTTTCACCATCGGCCACGAATGCGCGCGTCTAAGCCCGTCCACAGCAGTGCAAAGAGAGCACAGACCGATTCGTCGAAAAGTATTGGCAACTCGAAACTCGCGCCGTTAAAGTGCCTATATCGCAACCGGAGAATAAGTTGGGCAGCATGAGCCAAGTGCTTGTTGGTCGTGTATCCAGCCTGGAGTCAATCGGGCGATTTGTAGTTACACCGATCAAGGCCGCCTTGGTTGCCATTACTGCGAACACACTGGACTTCCTGGCCAACAAATTACTACCTTGTCAGTTGGTGCTGATAAGGAGTGCCGGCTTTGTACAGACGACCCGCTCTACAGGCGCAAATCGGTCTTTGCGAAACCTCTGCCGCCGTTACGTCGAGCTCTTGCTACCGGTAATGCGCTGATACAAGGCCGTTGCTTCGCCAACTATCCCGCGCCGGAATGCGAGCACACAGATCACGAAAATTCCGCCCATGATGACAGTCACCATCGAGCCAACCTTGTCAGCGAGTTCGCTTTGCAAACTGATGATCACCGTGGCGCCCACCACCGGGCCGAAAGTAGTTCCCATGCCGCCCAGCAGTGTCATTAGCACGACCTCGCCAGAGGCGTGCCAATGCGCGTCAGTTAACGTCGCAAACTTGAACACCAACACCTTCGTTGCACCAGCGAGTCCCGCCAACGCGGCTGAGAGTACGAACGCCACCAGCTTGTACTTGGCAACGTCATAGCCCAAAGATACGACCCGGGCCTCGTTCTCGCGCACAGCCTTGAGAATCTGCCCAAACGGAGAGTGAATGGCGCGATAAATCAACCAAAAAGCACTGACACAAATCGCCAGCACGAGGTAGTACAAGGATTGATCATTGCTTAGATCGATGACGCCCAATAGATAACCACGAGGAATACCCTGAAGGCCGTCCTCTCCTCCCGTGAAAGAGGACTGCACAAATATAAAGTAGACCATTTGTGCGAGGGCCAAGGTCACCATTGCGAAATAGATCCCTTGACGACGAATAGCCAAACTTCCGATCAACCAACCTAGCGTTGCAGCGGCTAGCGTGCCAGTGAGTAAACCCAGTTCCGTCGGCATGCCCCATTCTTTTAGGGCATGACCGGTAACGTAGGCGCCGGTTGCGAGAAACGCAGCGTGACCAAAAGAAAGCAAGCCGGTATAGCCCAGCAAAAGGTTGAAAGCGCAGGCATACAACGCAAAACACATCACCTTCATCACCAACACCGGGTAGACAAACAGCGGTGCGGCCAGCAGCGCGGCGAGTAACAGCAAATATCCGAGATGAAATTTGCGCGTCATCACTTTTCCTTGCCAAACAGGCCTGCGGGTCGAATCATCAAGACGATGACCATAATCACAAATACGACAGTGGAGGACGCCTCAGCGTAAAAAACTTTAGTCAGACCTTCAATCACGCCCAAGCTTAGGCCGGTAATAATTGAACCCATGATCGAACCCATGCCGCCGATTACTACCACGGCGAACACCACAATGATGAGATTGGACCCCATCAGCGGGCTAACCGCGTAGGCTGGTGCCGCGAGCACGCCGGCGAGTCCCGCCAGTGCAACACCAAATCCATACGTCAGCATCACCATCAGCGGAACGTTGATCCCAAACGCTTGCGTCAGACGCGGGTTTTCGGTTGCCGCCCGCAAATACGCGCCGAGCCGGGTTTTCTCAATGACAAACCAAGTCGCGAGGCACACCACCAACGACACCGCCACCACCCATGCGCGGTACTTTGGCAAGAACATGAAACCCAAATTGATAGCACCGCCAAGTTCCTCGGGAATCGAGTAGGGCAGGCCCGATGCGCCATAAAAATAGCGGAATGCTCCCTCAATCATCAAGGCAAGCCCAAACGTCAGCAGCAAGCCGTAAAGGTGATCGAGCTGATATAACCATTGCAACATCGTGCGCTCGATAATCACACCGACCAGTCCAACCGCCAGCGGTACCAGCAATAGTGACCACCAATAACCGATGCCCCAATAGGTTAACCCCATCCATGCGAAGAATGCGCCTGCCATATACATCGCGCCGTGGGCAAAATTGATGATGTTGAGCATGCCGAATATGACCGCCAGCCCGAGGCTCAGTACCGCATAGAAACAGCCATTGACAAGGCCGAGCATCAACTGGCTCATAAAGGCTTGCAACGGTATGCCGAATATTTCCATGGGTTTAACGTTTCAGATTAAGGTTGACGGAGCCGACATCAAGCGTAAATGTCGAGCTCCGTTACACACGATTACTTCTTGACCAACGAACACTTCGAAGCAGAAAGCGGTTGGAACGCCTCTGCCGCGGGGATGGTCTGACGCACGTTGTAGTAATCCCATGGATACTTGGACTCATCAGGCTTTTTCACCTGCATCAGGTACATGTCGTGCACCATCCGTCCATCTTCCCGAATCACACCATTCTTGGCAAAGAAATCATTGACCGGAGTCTTCTTCATCGCCACCATGACCTTTTGCGTATCGTCTGAATTTGCTGCTTTGACGGCATTCAGATAATGCATGGTGGCCGAATACAATCCTGCTTGAACCATCGTTGGCATCTTGCGTTGCTTGTCAAAGAAACGCTTCGACCAGGCACGCGTCTCGTCGTTTCTATCCCAATAAAACGCTTCGGTCAGATACATGGTTTGGGTAGTGGCCAGACCCAGACTGTGGATGTCGGTGATAAACATCAACAATCCGGCCAGCGACTGTTTTGGCGTGATGCCGAATTCGGCAGCCTGCTTGATCGAGTTGGTCGTGTCGGTCCCGGCGTTGGCTAAGCCAATGACTTGCGCGCCAGAGCTCTGAGCTTTGAGCAGGAATGAAGAGAAATCGCTGCCCGGGAATGGGTGACGGACGGCGCCTAATACTTTGCCGCCGTTAGCATTGACCACATCGGTTGCGTCCTTCTCGAGGGATTGACCAAAAGCATAGTCAGCTGTCAGGAAGAACCATGTCTTGCCACCTTGTTTGACCACCGCCTTCGCCGTGCCATTGGCGACAGCATAGGTGTCATAAGTCCAATGCACGGTGACGTCATTGCAGTCCTCATTAGTGATACGCGTTGAGGCGGCGCCAGAAATCAGCGCAATCTTGTTCTTCTCTTTTGCGACCTTCATCACAGCGAGCGCCGTCGAGGTTGTGACCAAGTCGGTCACCACGTCGACTTTCTCGCGATCAAACCATTCGCGGGCTTTGTTTGACGAAATATCACCTTTGTTTTGATGGTCGGCGGAAACCACCTCAATCGCAAACGGGACTTTGTTTTTGGCCTTGAAATCGTCAACCGCCATCTGCGTTGCAAGCACGCTGCCACCTCCGGCCAAATCAGAATAGGCACCGGACATATCGGTAAGCACGCCAATACGCACGACGTTATCCGAGACTTGAGCTTGTGCGAGACCACCAGCCAGTCCAAATGCGGCAGCAACGGCCAAAGCGATATGGTTTTTCTTGCTGTTATTCATTGCTTATCTCCTCTATCAGTGAACTAAAACCAACGATCCAACTAAACTCCAAGAAACT
Source organism: Rhodocyclaceae bacterium (assembly GCA_016718525.1). Lineage (GTDB taxonomy): Bacteria > Pseudomonadota > Gammaproteobacteria > Burkholderiales > Rhodocyclaceae > JADKHX01. The sequence continues at coordinate 1,499,525 of JADKDD010000002.1, read as the reverse complement.
CCTGCAAAAACTCACGTTTCTGTTCAAGCTCGTGCTGCTGTATTTCGGCAGCCACCTGCCCATGCTCGACCACATACATGCGATCTGCCAGCGGCGCGGCAAAGCGGAAATTTTGCTCAACTAACAAGATCGTGAATCCTTTTTCTTTCAATTGGTGAATGATTTGCGCCAGACGCTGCACAATAACCGGCGCCAACCCTTCTGAAATTTCATCGAGCAAAAGCAACTGCGCGCCAGTGCGCAGCACCCGTGCCATCGCCAACATCTGTTGCTCACCGCCCGAGAGTCGCGTGCCTTGACTGTGCCTACGCTCGGCAAGGTTAGGAAACATTTGATAAATCTCGTCCAGACTCATGCCGACGCTACCAACCTGGGGTGGCAAGAGCAGGTTTTCTTCGCAGCTCAAACTGGAATAAATGCCGCGCTCTTCCGGACAATAGCCGATGCCGAGTCGCGCAATGCGGTGGGTCGCCATAGCGATCACTTCCTCGCCATTGACCATAATCGAACCGGTACGGCGCCCGGTCAGGCCAAGAATCGCCCGCAAAGTGGTGGTACGGCCGGCACCATTCCGTCCGAGTAAAGAGACGCATTCACCTCGATTGACGACCAGATTCATGCCGTGCAAAACGTGTGATTCGCCATAGAACGCGTGTAGCCCGCTCACCTTCAAATATTCGACGGGCGTGCTCATCAATGCGCCACCGCTGCTTCGGTGTATTCGGTTCCCATATATGCTTCGATCACCTGGCTGTCGGCGGAAACGCTGGCGTAGTCGCCTTCGGCCAACACGGCACCGCGCGCCAACACCGTAATCGTGTCAGAGATTCCCGCCACCACTTTCATGTTGTGCTCGACCATCAAAATGGTCCGGTTGGCTGATACTTTTTTAATCAGCTGCATCACCCGTTCTACATCCTCGTGTCCCATGCCCTGAGTCGGTTCGTCGAGCAACATGAGCTCCGGTTCAAGCGCCAATGTGGTCGCAATTTCAAGTGCACGTTTGCGTCCGTAAGGCATTTCAACGGTGATCATTTGTGCGTATTCCTGCAAACCCACTTCGGTCAGCAATGCCATTGCGCGCTCGTTCAGCACATCGAGCGAACGCTCCGAGCGCCAAAAGTGAAATGAGGTGCCGAGGTTACGCTGCAAGGCAATACGGACATTTTCCAGCACCGAAAGATGGGGAAACACCGCAGATATCTGGAATGAACGAACCACGCCACGGCGGGCAATCTGCGCGGATTTTTCGCCGGTAATATCAATACCATTGAAATGTATCGTGCCGCGGGTCGGTTCGAGAAACTTGGTGAGCAAATTAAAACAGGTGGTTTTCCCCGCACCATTCGGGCCGATCAATGCGTGAATCTCGCCGCGTCGAACGTTCAACTCGACATTATTGACGGCGACAAAACCTTTGAACTCTTTGGTCAGTCCCGCCGTTGTCAGTATGTAGTCGTCGTTGGAGGAGCGCGTCATGGAAAGTTCTAATTTTGTTTTGGGCGGACCGCGACATATCGCTACAGGTTCGCAAATGGCTACTGAACTAAAAGCGGCAGCTAAATCTTAGCACTCAACGCTGACGTGAGGCTGACTTCAACGTGATCAACGAATTATGTGAATCAGCCACGACCAGCCAAGGCGGAAATCTGACCGGCGTCTAAGAATCGCCACTGACCAATGAGGAGGTCGGCAGGCAAGGTCAGGCCGCCAATAGCGCTTCTGTGCAAGGCTTCAACCCGGTTGCTGACAGCCGCAATCATGCGTTTCACCAAATGGTATTTGCCTTCGGTGACCGTAAGTGCGAGTTCGTATTCGCCGGTTTGCGCACACGCGGCGGCTGCGATCGGTGCCGGTTCGTCATGCAGTTGGACGCCAGCAAGCAGTTCGGCGATTTGCCGCGCATCGACACGATGCTTGGTAGTGACGCGGTACAACTTGGTCACATGTTTCTTCGGTGAGGTATAGGTATGGATGAACTGGCCATCATCACTGAACAGCAACAAGCCAGTGGTGTCTTCGTCCAGGCGTCCGACCGATTGAACATCGCGCGTAAGCAAAGGTTTGGGGAGTAATTCGTAGACGCTCGGGTGATGACGGACCTGGTGCGAGCATTCGTAACCCCCAGGCTTGTGCAGCGCCAAATAAACCTTGTCGCGATACAGCCAACTGACACCATCGACAATGAATTCAAGCCCAGCCGGATCAAATTCGGCATACGGATCCTCGCATACCTCACCGCCGATGCTGATTCGTCCTTGACGGACTAACGCACGGCAATCTGGTCGGCTACCAAATCCTTGTGAGCGCAGCAGACGTTCCAGTTCCACGCTGGCGACTAGTTCCCGGCAATAGTCATCTGGTCGATCAGAATCGAGCCGACCTGCTTCGAGCCACGCGTCTCGATGTCCTTACCGATAGCAGCAATGCCCTTGAACATGGTCCGGAGGTTTCCTGCAATGGTGATTTCGTGCACCGGGTAGGCGATTTCTCCGTTCTCGACCCAATACCCCGCTGCCCCGCGCGAGTAATCACCAGTGACGTAGTTCACACCCTGCCCCATCAATTCGGTTACCAGCAAACCGGTGCCCATCTTGCGCAACAATCCGGGCAAGTCGCAATCGCCGGAGCGAACGATCAGGTTATGCGCGCCGCCGGCGTTGGCTGTCGTACGCATACCCAACTTGCGCGCCGAATAGGTGGATAAGAAATATCCGGCAACCACGCCACTCTTGACCACTTCTCTATCCTTGGTGGCAACGCCGTCATCATCAAATGGCGACGATGAAAACGCGCCCTTGAGATGCGGTCGCTCGCTAATTTGAACAAAGTCGGGGAAAATTGGTTTGCCCAGTGACCCCAAAAGAAAACTGGTTTTGCGATACAGCGCACCGCCGGAAACCGCGTGCACGAAACTACCGATCAGACCAACAGCGAGGGAGGCTTCGAACACTACCGGACACTTGCGCGTCTTCAGGCGACGCGGCTTAAGCCGGGAGAGTGCTCGCCGCGCTGCGTAGTCACCGACCTTTTCGACTGCCGGGAAATTCGCGGCGTTGCGCTGCGTCACATACCAATCGTCACGCTGCATGTCCTGACCGTTGCCGGCGATAACCGAGCAGGAAACGGAATGCCGAGAGGTTGCAAACCCGGCCATGAACCCCAAACTATTGGCGGAGACAAAATGTGACTGCTGTGCCGAGACGTTGGCGCCTTCGGAGTTCTTGATTAGCGGACTGACATCAAACGCTGCCTGCTCGCAACGCTTCGCCAGAGCGATTGAGTCGGCAATTGAAATATTCCACGGATGAAACAACTCAAGTTCCATCGGCTTTTTGGCAAATAGCTTAGGGTCAGGCAGCCCGGCACAATTGTCCTCGGCCGTAAACCGTGCAATTGCCAGCGCAGCATCGACGGTGGCATGAATCGCGGTCAGCGAAAAATCCGAGCTACTGGCGTGCCCGCGCCGCTGACCAAGGTACACCGTCACCCCCATTCCCTTGTCGCGGTTGTATTCCAGCGTCTCGACTTCCTGCCGCCGCACGCTCACCGACTGACCGAAACCCTCGGACACATCCACCTCACAGGCCGACGCACCCTCAGCGCGAGCGTGATCAAGCACCACACCGGCAAGTTCGCGGAGTTCGTCCTGCGAATGACCAAAATTTTGAGTCGCGCCCTGCATCATGCGACAATCCTTACGATGAAGAAGACCACGATATTAACCGCTGATGCCCCAAACGAGGGCGAATTGGAGTGGGATGGCCCCAGCAAATCGCAAAGAAAGCGGGAAAGCACCGCATTGCAGCACCTGGGTGAGGAATTAGTTGCCCTCTCGAAGGAACGATTGGCCAAAATCGACATGCCGGAACGTCTCAAAGACGCGATTTTGGAAGCCCAACGTATCACCGCCCATGAAGGCCGCCGCCGTCAAATGCAGTTCATCGGCAAATTGATGCGCTCAACCGATCCGGAACCCCTGCAAGCAGCTGTGGATGAGGTCAAAGGCGCTTCCGCTGCCAGCACCGCCCGCCAACACCGGTTGGAAGCCCTGCGCACCAAACTCATGGCCGACGAATCCGGCTTCAAGCAACTCGCAGAAGCCTATCCCGAAGCCGACATCCAACGCCTGCGCCAGTTGCGACGTAATGCGATCAAGGAAGCCGAACAGAAAAAGCCACCGAAGTCGTTTCGAGAGTTATTTCGGGAATTGCGGGAGTTGGTAGATTCGGGAAGAATCCAGGCGCAGGAATCGGCAGGCGGTGCTGACGAGGAAACGAACGACTAAGAAAGCTAGATGCCTCGGTCCGCGCATGGACAGCGATTCAACGGCGTATCACCAGCACCAACTGGCGGGTTATCAGCCGAGTTTTCGCCTGACCGCTGACTACATTTGTTTGCGCACCTAAAGCTAACTCACCCGATCCATGGCGACATGCGCAACCGCTCCGGCGATCAAACACAACAGCGCCACAATATCCGCCGCAAACACTCGAGCAACTTGACCGTTGTAATCGCCGACAGACCAAGCCAACCAAAGAAAAGAAATCACGCTGACAAAACCGACGATGAATGCAGCCAATTGCAGTGGTGGATGAAATGCAGCGAAAAGCAAGAACACGCCAAGAATACCGAATAGCACGGCGCGATGGCGCATCAGAATCGCCAGGTTTGGCTCGCTGAAATTCAAACCATAAAGTGCGGTCAAGCGATCGCTACTGACGACACCGGAAAGCGGCAATAAGTGAATGATGGCAACGACGACCAACATTGCCGAGACCAGATGTTTCATTTGCAGAATCTCCGGCCAGTGAACTCGGTTGTGTTGCCCATTGAGAAAGTCTACCTCAAGGCCGCCGTTCAAAGGCCAGCTTGATTCCAAGGCAAACCAGCACGGCGCCACTGCTGCGATAGATCCAAGTCAGCGCTTTCGGATGTTCGCGCAACCACCCGGAGAGCAGTCCAGCGCCGAGGCCTACCGAACCTTTGACCAGAAAAGTCAGCCCGGCGAACACCAAGCCGAGGACAAAGACTGCCAATGTAGGATGTGCAGCGCCGGGCAGGACGAACTGCGGCAGAAAGGCGAAGTAAAAAATGGCAATCTTAGGGTTGGTCACGTTTGAAATTGCTCCGTCGAGGAACAGCCGCCACAGCGAACGCGTTGCACCACTCGCGATTGCTAACTCATGCTGCTTGGCCCGCAGCAGTTGTACTCCAAGGTACACTAGATAGGCGGCACCAATAAGCTTGAGTACCAGAAAGAGCCATTCGGAGGTGCGCAGGATTGCGCCCAGCCCCAGCGTAGCCAGGACGGTATGACCAACCAGGCCAACGCTCACGCCAGTGGCCGTGGCAACGCCTGCGGCGGGGCCCTGCGCAATGGAGCGTGACATGACAAGAATCATGTCCTGGCCGGGTGTCATGATGAGCAAAAGTGAGGCAAGGACAAATAAGAGCCAAGTAACGTCGATCATCTCTTTGTCTCCTCGGTAAATTGTTGAATTGATTGTTTGACGACCAATATTTGAACTCAGCCGCTGGAATCGGCCCGACCCCGGCCATTGATGTAGTCGGAGCCACGTGGAATCTCCGGCGGGTCGGGAGGCAGGATGGCGAAATGCAACACCATTACGCCAATTACAACGGCGGGCAGTTCACCGAGCAAGCACTTCTTGCCCGCACCTCCGCAGTTTTTTGCCGACTTCCGTGGCACTTTAATGATGATAGTGGAGATTAGGGCGAAACAACTCCTCCGCCAAAATCAACCCAAATGCGTGTTTCATGCGCGTCGCTTTTTGTTCCTTTAGAAATTACCTAGCGCTGCGTACAAAGCGGCGCTCGTCGACAACGCCTGTTGTTTGGCGATCAGCAATACCTGCTGGGTAACAAAACTGTCCCGCTGCGCCTCCAACAACTGAAGGTGATTGGTAACGCCTGCGGCATAACGGGCATCAACCAGACGCAGGCGTTCCAACTGTGCATCGCTACCAATTTGAAGTGACTGAATTTGATTAACGTAATGTGTTCGCGCCGCTAGCAGACTGGCAATCTCGCGAAACGCGGTCTGAATTGCCTTTTCATATTCGGCGATGGCGATATTCTTTCGTGCTTCAGCAATATCGAGGTTGTCTTGATTTCGTCCTCCGTCGAACAATGGAACAGCGATTGCCGGGACGAAACTCCAAACACCGCTACCTGCAGTAAACAAATCCGATAGCGCGCTGCTGGCACTGCCGGCGGTGGTGGTCAACGTTATCCTGGGAAAAAACGCTGCCCGCGCAGCGCCGACATTCGCGTTTGCCGCGATCAGTTTTTGTTCAGCTGCGAGGATGTCGGGGCGATTCAACAGTACCTCCGAGGGTAACCCTACGGTCACATCTCGTACCTGCACAACACCGTTCCCTGTCGTCGACTGCAACAGCGTTAACGACATTCCGTTCTGCAGAATTACCTGTTTTGGCACCTCCGCGCCAAGCAACAATTGGAGACCACTTTCGGCCGCAGCGTATTGCCGAGCCAATATTGCGACCTCCGCCCGCGCGTTGGCGAGTGCGCCAGTGGCCTGATGAAAATCAATATCATCGACCAACCCTGCGTCTCGTCTTCGCATGACAAGAATTAGCGCCTCTTCGCGACTGCTAACTGTCTGCTCCGCCAGAATCCATCGTTGTTTTAGCTCAATGACACTGAACCAGGCTTGTGCAACATCCCGTATCAGTATCAATCGAAACGCCTCACGCGCATATTCACTGGCAAGAAAATTTGCCCGCGCCGCATCGTCAAGATTTTCTACACGCCCCCAAAAATCCAGCTCAAAAGCCGGCACAGCGATATTGATGTCGTAGCGTTGGCTGGTGGTCTGTGAACTGGTTCGTGCAGAGTTGGTGGAATACCCTCTTGCCTCATGAAAAGCTGCAAAATCCAGGGAGGGCAGGCGAGCTGCGCCAGCAATCCCTGCCAGCGCGCGAGCCTCGTCAACGCGGAACACCGCAATCGCCAGATCACGGTTGTGCGCCAGGGCCTGGTCAATTAAGCTCTGCAGATAGTCATCCGGGAAGACGGCACGCCAAGCGACCTGTTTGTCTAGTTTCAGCCGCATCTGGGAAATATCGATTTTCTGACTTGACGCTGGCGCGTTGCCGTTAGCAGTACCGGCTGGCACTGATATCTCGCCACGACTAACCGGTGAATCAGGCCACTGGTTGGCAACCGGTAGCGCTGGTCGGACATACTCCGGCGCCTGTGAGCACGCCGCAATTGCCACCAGAGGGACAACAATGAACCACATCCTAACCATCGTTTAGCTCCTGACGATGTCTGGCGTGTCCCGGAAAAATTCGTCTGACGACAACAAAAAACACCGGTACCAGATAGACCGCCAAGACAGTCGCTGCAAACATGCCACCCAGCACACCAGTCCCAATAGCATGACGACTGGCGGCGCCGGCACCGCTGGAAAAGGCCAGCGGCAAAACGCCGCACATAAAAGCGATTGACGTCATCAAAATTGGCCGGAAGCGTAGCCGGCAAGCTTCAAGTGTGGCCTCCACCAGATCCCTGCCCTGCTCCTGCAAGTCGCGTGCAAACTCAATGATCAGAATCGCATTTTTTGCCGACAGACCAATGATCGCGATGAGACCGACCTTGAAGTACACGTCATTAGGCAGACCTCGCAAACTTACAGCCATCACCGCACCAAAAATACCGAGCGGGACTACCAGCATGACGGCAAATGGGACCGACCAACTTTCGTAAAGTGCGGCAAGGCAAAGGAAGACCACAATCAACGAAATTGCAAACAGGAAGGGAGCCTGACTGCCCGATAGTCGCTCTTCATAGGATGTGCCTGACCATTCAAAACCGATACCGACCGGCAATTGCAGAGCGATTTCCTCCATTGCGGCCATGGCTTCTCCGGTAGATCGACCAGGAGCCGGACCGCCGGAAATCTTCATGGCTGGCGAACCGTTATAGCGATCCAGTTTTGGCGGTGCAGCGATCCAACTAACAGATGCCAGACTGGTAAGCGAACTCAACTCGCCACGAACGTTACGCACGGGTAAGGCAAGGATGCTTTCCGCTGACACACGGCTTCGTGGTTCGGCTTGCATTTGAACCCGCAAAATCCTGCCCTCGCGAACGAAATCGTTGATGTAGGCACTGCCGAGAACAGACTGCAAGGTTTCATTGAGGTCTGCCATGTCAATTGCCTGTGCGCGCGTTTTTTGTCGATTGACGTCGAGCATGACCTGCGGCGCGGCTTCCTGTCCCTCCGGACGGACACCAGACAAGGCAGGATGCTTGGAAGCAAGATCAAGCAGCAGGTTGCGGGCATCTAAAAGTCGTTCTCGGCCAAGCCCGGCGCGATCCTGAAGACGGAAATCAAATCCGCCTAGCGCGGCCAGTTCAGGGATTGCTGGCGGGTTCACCGCAAACACCATTGCCTGTTTGATACGGTAAAAGGAGGAATTCATGCGACCGACAACACTGCTGGCGATACTCTCCTTGGCCTCCCTTTGGTCCCATGGCTTCAGTCGAACAAAGGTGATTGCCCCTGATTGCCCGCGTCCAAAAAAGGAAAATCCGGCAACGCCCACCACATGTTCAACCTCAGGCTGTTTTAGGTAATGCTGCTCTACTGCGGCCATCACTTCAAGTGTGCGCTCGCGCGTGGCTCCAGGTGGCAGTTGAATGACCGCAATAAAATATCCTTGGTCTTCCTCAGGCAGAAAACTACCAGGCAGACGTGAAAAGACCCAGCCGGTAGCGATGAGCAAGACCAGATAGATCACCAAGAAACGGCCCGTGCGTCCGAGCACCCGCGCGACTCCAGCGTGATAACGGGTCGTCGTCCGGGTAAAAAACCGATTAAAAGCGCCGAGTGGACCTGACGTCGGCATAACGCTTTCGCCGGGCGTGTGCTTTAAAAGCGTCGCGCAGAGAGCCGGTGTTAGGGTCAAAGCCATCAACGCAGAAAAACCCATCGCTAGAATAAGCGTCACCGCGAACTGCCGGTAGATGGCACCGACCGTACCGCCAAAAAAGGCCATGGGAATAAAGACAGCCGTCAGCACCAGCGTTATCGCGATGATTGCGCCGACGATTTGATCCATCGCCTTTCGAGTCGCTTCTCTGGGCGGAAGCCCCTCTTCGCTCATGATGCGCTCGACGTTTTCAACGACCACAATGGCATCATCGACGACCAGACCGATCGCCAGCACCAAGGCGAACAAGGTCAGTACGTTGATTGAGAACCCGGCAAAGTAAAGGCCGACAGTTGCCCCAACTAGAGCGACCGGCACCACAATCGCCGGAATAAAAGTGGCACGCAGGTTTCCCATGAAGAGGTACATCACGAGGACAACCAGAACCATCGCCTCGATCAAAGTGATCACCACTTCATGCAATGAAATCTCAACGAAGGTTGAGGTGTCGTAAGGCACTACCCACTTGATCCCGGGAGGAAAATATCGTTCAAGCTCCGCCATTTTCGCCTTGACCGCACGAGCGGTATCCAGCGCATTGGCACCTGGCGCCAACCGAATAGCGACCGAAGCGGCTTGTTGTCCGTCGAGGCGCGCGGCAACGCTGTAATCCTGGGCACCGAGCTCAACTCGAGCAATATCCTTTACCCTCACCACGGCTCCGTCAGCTCTCGACCGAACGATTACGTCACCGAACTCTTCAACCGTAGCCAGGCGGGATCGGGTAACGATAACTGCGTTGATTTGTTGTCCGGGTGCCGCCGGCAATTGTCCGACTTCACCGGTTGCCAGTTGAACGTTTTGCGAACGGACGGCTTTGGCTACGTCACCCGCCGAGATGCCGAAAGCGGTCAGGCGATCTTGTCGTAACCAGATCCGCATCGAGTATTCGGTACCAAACAAAACACCTTCACCAACTCCGGGCACCCGCCTGATGCTATCTAGTACGTTGGCTGCGACGTAACTTCCAAGCGCAACGTAGTCACGGCTGTTATCGGGTGAATACAGGGAAACAAACATCAAGTAGTTGCGTGCCGATTTCGTGACGTTGATACCAAGACGCCTGACTTCTTCAGGTAATCGGGCTTCAACGCGCTTTACCCGGTTCTGAGTTTCCACCGCAGCAATATCAAGGTTGGTGCCGGCGTTGAACGTCAAGGTAATTGTGCCGGTACCCAGTTCGGCCGTGGCGTCGACATAGAGCAAGTGCTCAAGGCCCGCCATTTCCTGTTCGATCAGAGTGACAACAGATTCCTCAATGACCTGTGCTGACGCCCCCGGATAGCTTACGCTGATGGCCAAGGCCGGCGGTGCAACTGCGGGGTAGCTGGCAATCGGCAATTGCCGCAATGCCAACCCGCCGGCAAGCAAAATGATGAGGGCAATAACCCATGCAAATATCGGTCGATCAATGAAGAAACGTGCAAACATGGAGTTGAGCTTCGCGCCGCCTAATGCGTCGCGCTGCCAGCGTTCGCTGCCGACCTGCCTGAATCTGGCAATATTGGTTGGTCAGGTTGCCAAGGGATCGCACTAACAGCGGCGCCAGGCCGGACTTTTTGCAACCCATCAACGATCACCTTTTCGCCGGCTTTGAGGCCTTCAAAAACAATAAACTCGGAGCCTGACATCCCGCTGGTCTTGACGACTCTGACTTGTGCCTTATTGTCAGCATCAACGACCATGACTGTCTGACCTTGCGCACCAACCGTGACAGCGCGTTGCGGGAGGCGAATTGCGTTGTCGAGCAATACTTGCGGGAAGCGGATGGCGACAAATGTACCTGGCAGCAACTCGCGCCGCGGATTTGGAAATTCGGCGCGCAGAAGAATTGAACCGGAAGAAGGATCAACTGCCATATCTGAAAAGCGGACCGCGCCTTTTTCCGGGTAGACCGAACCATCTTCCTGGACCAACTCAACCACGGCAGCGTCGGCGCGTTTTTGCTTGCCCGACTTCACTGCCTGCTGCAGGCGCAGGACATCAGAGTAGTAGCGAACAAAATCGACTCGAATCGGATCCAATTGTTCGATCGTAACCAAATGCGTGCCGGCATCCTTGCTAGTCAACGAGCCTTCAGTCACATTGGAACGGCCAATCCGACCGGAGATCGGCGCTCTGGGTGTTGCATTTTCGAGATCCAGTCGCGCTCGGGCTTGTGCTGCCTCACTTTGTCTCAGCTGCGCTGTTGCCGTATCAAACTCTTGCTGGCTGACGGCCTTTATTGATAACAACGGTGCATAGCGGTCCACCACTGCCCGTGCGCTGGCGACTGCCGCTTCAGCTGCCGCAGCGTTGGCTTGAAACGTGCGTGGATCAATTCGATACAGCGGCGTTCCTGCAACGACATCGCTACCTTCACTAAACAGCTGCTTTTCAATGACGCCTTCAACGCGTGCACGAACCTGTGCTGAACGGACAGCGGAGAGGCGGCCCGGTAGATCCTGACTGATGATTGCCTTGCCGGGCTCCGCAACGATAACGCCAACCTCGGTTGCGGTAACTACAGGTGATGCTGGGGAGTTGCTGTTATTGCATGCCGCCACCAGACCAGCTAGCGCAAAAAGAAAACCGATCCTGATCACCATAAAAATGGAAGCCTTTCAAACTGCGCAAATCAAAATTGGGCCACCGAACTCGGATCCGCCAACCTATACGTCACTGACGATTTTAGACCGGCTCGCGCTTCTTTCTGCGCGGAGCCAATAATGTAGTCCGTTGATCACCACCCAACACAGCCGCCCGAAGACGAGCAATGGCTTGAGCATGGATCTGGCTGATTCGCCCTTCAGTCAGGCCAAGCCGCGAAGCAATTTCGCTCATATTTCGTTCAGCCTCGTAATAATGGGTCATGACTTGCTTCTCCTGCTTTGGCAAGGCGCGAATCGCCGCAATCAGGACCTGCTGAAATCCTGATCGCTCCAACGCTCCTACTGGACTGAGATTGTTATCTGCGCAATACGCGAGATACTCGTCACCGTCTCCTTGTTCAACGAGATCCTCCAGGGAAACCAAGGAGTAACCATAAACCTCCTGAAGCAGGCTTTGATACTCGGCGATACTGATACCTAGTGCGGCAGAAACCTCTCCTTCAGTTGGTTGACGTCCCAACTGATGCCCGAGCCGTTGCATGACGATTTCCACTTGCCGCATGTCATGTCTGACACGACGACTCGCTTGATCGTTGGCGCGCAGACCATCCAGCATTGCACCACGAACGCACTGCGAGACGTAACTGTCAAATTGCTGCCCCGTCGTTTCCCGGGTGGAGCGCAGCAACGCACCCATCAGGCCGACCATCCCGTCTTGTACCAGATCATCGGCTTCCACACTGGTCGGTAGCGTTCTCATCAATCGTCTGGCGATACGTTTCACCAACGGTGTTAACCGCTCAACCAAGCGCCGAAGCTCAAGACTACTTAACTTACGCTTGGTTACCATGTGTTTTCAACTCACCTGACATTGGTGACCAACACGAATTGCAGTGGTGACTTGCATGGGTATGGTTAACAAAACTACGCTGGAATGCCCGGTTCGGGTGGAATCGGACGTTTACTACCGTCTGTATTGAGTCCGACGTAAGTCAGCGTAGCCTCTGTCACTTTAACGACCATCGGCGCGGCAGGGTTGCGTGTTGCGAAAACCTGAACGTCAACCGTGATTGATGTGGTTCCTACTCGGGTGACCTGCGCATAAAAACTTACAATGTCACCCACCGTTATTGGTTGCTTGAAATAGAAGGCATTTACCGCAACGGTCGCAACCCGGCCGCGCGCACGACGAGTCGCCGGAATTGATCCGGCAATATCGACTTGCGCCATGACCCAGCCTCCAAAAATGTCGCCACTTGAATTAACGTCACATGGCATCGGCACGACACGCAGAACAGGTTGTTGATCCGGCAGTTGCTGCAAGATATTCATGGATGAATTTTCGCCAACAGTGATCAATATTTACCAGTATACGGTGGAAACCAAATTCCGCACCGGCGCTGATGCGGCCGGCATGGACTGACTGTTATCATCGCTACATGCGTTCAGCATCTACCCAGCGGTCACCGGAACTTGTAGCTCATGGCCACGCCGCCGGACACCGGCACGACTGGGCCACGATCAAGACACTCCTGCCTTATCTGTGGGCCTGGAAAGGTCGGGTCGTTCTGGCACTCAGTTTTTTGCTGATTGCAAAACTCGCCAATGTCGGTGTGCCGCTCGTTTTCAAAAATATTATTGACGCACTTACGGTACCCAAAGAGCACGCGATGCTATTGGTGCCTGTCGGTCTGCTGGCCAGTTATGGCGCCTTGCGCTTTTCCACTTCGATGTTTACAGAGTTACGCGAAATATTGTTCGCCAAGGTCACCCAACGCGCAGTGCGGACAATTGCTCTTCAAGTTTTCGAGCATCTGCATGCATTGTCACTCCGCTTTCACCTTGAACGCCAAACAGGGGGATTGACGCGAGATATTGAGCGCGGCACCCGCTCGATTAGCTCTCTGATCAGCTACACCTTGTACTCAATTCTGCCGACGCTTGTAGAAATAGCGCTGGTCTTGGGAATACTGGCCCATCGCTATGCCATTGCATTCACTTTGATTACGCTTGGCACTTTGACGGTGTATGTCGTCTACACCGTGCTAATCACCAACTGGCGCACGCATCTGCGTCGGACCGTGAATGAATTGGATTCCGCCGCCAACGTACGTGCGGTTGATAGCCTGATCAACTATGAAACGGTGAAGTATTTCAGTAACGAGGCGTGGGAGAAGTCTCGGTATGACGAGCAGATGCAAAAGTGGGAAGTTGCGCAAATCAAGAATCAGTATTCGCTGTCATATTTGAATCTGGGTCAGTCGATCATCATTGCAACGGGTGTATCACTCATGATGTGGCGAGCGACCGAGGGTGTCGTTTCGGGACAGATGACCGTCGGCGATATCGTGTTGGTGAATGCATTTCTGATTCAGTTATATATGCCTCTCAATCACTTGGGAGTGCTCTACCGGGAGATTCGCCAGTCACTTACCGATATTGAGCGGATGTTTTCCCTGTTGTCTCAGAACCGGGAGGTTGAAGACGCCCCGGACGCACGAACATTGACATCAGGGCCCTGTGGAATCGAGTTCGCAGGGGTAAATTTTGCTTATGAAAAGGATCGGCAGATTCTGTTCGATCTGAATTTGACCATTGCAGCAGGCAAAACTGCGGCAGTGGTTGGGCACAGCGGTTCCGGAAAATCAACTTTGGCGCGACTGTTGTTTCGCTTTTACGACGCAACCAACGGTAGTGTTCGGCTCAACGGCTCCGACATTCGCGCGCTGACACAGAACAGTGTGCGCGCGGCGATCGGCATTGTCCCTCAGGACACCGTGTTGTTTAACGACAGCATTTACTACAACATCAATTATGGAAGACCAGCAGCTTCGCATGATGAGGTGGTTGCTGCAGCAAAGGCTGCACACATCCATGGCTTCATCGAAAGTCTGCCTCAGGGATATCTGACGAGGGTGGGCGAGCGCGGCCTGAAACTTTCGGGTGGAGAAAAGCAACGTGTTGCGATTGCGCGCGCCCTGCTCAAGGATCCGCCGATCCTGATTTTTGATGAGGCGACTTCTGCACTGGACTCCAAGACCGAACAGGCCATTCAGGCCGAGCTTGAAATGGCTGCACAAGGCAGAACTACCCTGATCATCGCCCACAGGCTATCAACGGTGATGACCGCCGATCAGATTGTGGTGATGGACCATGGCCGGATTGTCGAACGCGGCACGCACTCCGAGCTTTTGGCAAGCGACGGCTTGTATTCGCAAATGTGGGCGCTGCAGCAAAGTCATGAATCCGGAGATCAAGAATCCGGAGACGGTGAGGCGACGTAAGTTCGGGTCCTCGTTTGCGGCCCTAAATATATTGACGGCAACCCCGCTTACAGGCTAAATTGGATCATCGCAATTTGCATTAGCCGCCGCAACATCCCGAATTTTTTGTGTCACTCCAAGGAGAAATTTCAATGAAGCGTAACGCATTAGTTCTCGTCGCTAGTATCGCTGCTATCGGCTTTGCACAATCTGCCACTGCCGGTACGCTAGAAAAGGTTCAGGAAAGTGGCAGCATCACGATGGGTATCCGTGAGTCCTCAAAACCTTTGTCTTATCTCGACGGTGATCAAAAGCCCATCGGCTATCACATTGATATTTGTAACGGTATCGTAGAAGCAGTTAAGGTCAAACTCAAACTTAAAACACTCAAGGTAGTGCATCAACCGGTGACCTCGCAGAATCGCATCCCGCTGGTTACCAATGGCACGGTGGATATAGAGTGCGGTTCAACCACCAACAACGCTGCTCGTCAAAACCAGGTGGCATTTGCACCGACGACTTTCGTCTCGAACGTACGCATGGCGGTCAAGAAGTCATCGGGCATCAAGGGCCTGTCTCAACTTAGCGGCAAGCCGGTTGCGACCACGACCGGCACTACCTCGGTGCAACTGATGCGCGCTCACGAAAAAGGCCAGGGGCTCGATTTCAAGGAGGTATACGGTAAAGATCACGCGGACGCGTTCTTGATGCTGGAAACCGATCGGGCAGTCGCATTCGTAATGGACGACAATTTGCTGGCGGGTCTAATTGTTGGCTCGAAGAATCCTGGAGAGTATGAAATTGTTGGTGAGGTGTTGAACGTCGAGCCAATCGCGATCATGTTACGCAAGGACGATCCGCAGTTTCAGGGTTTGGTCAATGCTGCGGTGCGAGATATGATCAAGTCCGGTGAGGTCGATAAACTCTACAAAAAATGGTTCATGAGCCCAATTCCGCCCAAGGGTGAGAACCTGAATTTCCCGATGAGCGAGAAGCTGAAGGAAGCGCTCAAGTCGCCTAACGATAACCCGGCTGAGCAGTACAACGTCAAGAAGTAATTGGTCTCCTTTGTTTGTCAGTTGGTGCTGGTGACACGCTGTTGCATGTTGCCGCACCAACCCAGACATCGAGGTCCTTATTAACCTCATCCAGGGGGTTTCAGCGAAAACACGCCGTTCATCAAGGTTAGACCATGAACTACCATTGGAACTGGGGCATCTTCTTTGAGCAGGTCAAGAACGGCGACGAGACCTATCTTGACTGGCTGATAACCGGCTTTGGGTGGACCATTGCCGTTTCGCTGACGGCTTGGATTATCGCTTTGACGTTGGGTTCGGTGATTGGAACACTGCGAACAACGCCGCGTGGTTGGGTAGTCGCGCTTGGCAATGCGTGGGTGGAGTTCTTTCGTAATATTCCCTTGCTGGTGCAAATGTTGCTCTGGTTTTTTGTGGTTCCTGAGCTACTGCCAAAGGACCTATCCATGTGGGTCAAGCAGGATATGCCCGCCAAAGAATTCATTACCGCCAGCGTATGTCTCGGCCTGTTCACTTCGGCACGAATAGCGGAGCAGGTTCGCGCAGGCATCCAAAGCTTACCCCGCGGACAGCTTTATGCGGGCATGGCAATGGGCTTTACCTTGCCGCAGACTTATCGCTATGTACTGCTGCCGATGGCGTTTCGTATCATCGTGCCGCCGCTAACCTCTGAATTCATGAGTGTATTCAAAAATTCGTCTGTGGCGTTTGCGATCAGCGTGCTTGAGCTCACATTTCAATCGCGACAGATGCAGGAAGACTCGGAACAAGGCATCGAGACCTATGTTGCGGTGACTATTTTGTATTTCGTCTGCGCATTCATTGCCAACCGCGTGATGGGTCAGATTGAACAGCGTACGCGCGTTCCCGGCTACGTTACCGGAAAGCACTAGTCATGTTTTCTACTCTCGACCTCAGCGTCATCGCGCCCAGCTTGCCGTTCCTGTGGACGGGTTTGCAGTACAGCCTCAAACTCACCTTGGTCGCAATGACCGGCGGCATCATTTTGGGAACCTTTTTGGCGCTTTGCCGGTTATCGTCGAGCCGCGTGCTGGCTGGTGCTGCAACGGCCTATGTGGACTTGATGCGATCAATTCCGCTGGTCATGGTCATCCTCTGGTTTTTCCTGTTGATTCCATTGATGACGGGTAACCCGGTCGGGGCGGAAACATCTGCGATGCTCACATTTACTGCGTTTGAGGCGGCCTATTACAGCGAGATCATGCGGGCTGGTATCCAAAGCGTGTCTCGCGGGCAGGTAGCAGCAGGCGATGCGCTAGGGCTAACCTACCGGCAGACGATGAGTTACATCGTGCTGCCGCAAGCATTTCGCAACATGATTCCGGTGCTGTTAACCCAAACCATAATTTTGTTCCAGGATACGTCCCTGGTCTACATCATTGGCGCCAAAGACCTGCTGAAGGCGGCCGAGATAGCAGGAAAGAATTACAACCGGCCGATCGAGATGTATATTTTTGTGGCCCTTTGTTACTTTGTACTCTGCATTTCGTTGTCGCTGGTCGTCAAACAATTGCAGAAGCGTGTCGCGATAGTTCGCTAATCTTTACCTACGTTTGATCACTAAGGTTTCCGCCATGATTGAAATGTCCAATGTAAGTAAGCACTACGGTCAGTTTCAGGTGCTGACTGACTGCAGTACAACAGTATCCAAAGGAGAGGTTATCGTTGTTTGCGGACCTTCCGGATCGGGCAAATCAACCTTGATCAAGTGCGTCAATGGTCTGGAACCTTTTCAATCCGGAAAAATCACGGTTGACGGCGTTTCCGTTGGTGCGCCGGAAACCGATCTGCCGAAACTGCGAGCCCGCGTCGGCATGGTGTTTCAGAATTTCGAGCTGTTCCCGCACATGAGCATTACTGAGAATCTGACCATCGGTCAAATCAAGGTGCTCAAACGCTCGGCCGAAGAGGCAACTGAAATTGGCCTCAAATTGCTCGACCGGGTCGGGCTGAAGGCTCAAGCAGGTAAGTTTCCGGGACAACTGTCGGGGGGGCAGCAGCAACGTGTCGCGATCGCCCGTGCATTGTCGATGAACCCTATATGCATGTTGTTTGACGAACCAACTTCCGCACTTGATCCGGAGATGGTCAATGAAGTACTTGATGTGATGGTCGAACTGGCGCACGAAGGCATGACAATGATGTGTGTCACCCATGAAATGGGATTTGCCCGCAAAGTAGCAGATAGGGTGATCTTTATGGATCAGGGACGGATCGTTGAGGATGCGACCAAGGCTGACTTTTTTGGTACGCCTCGCTCCGAACGTGCTCAGCAGTTTTTGTCAAAGATCCTTTCTCACTAGGGCTGGGCATTGCGATAGACAAAAAAAACCCAGCACCGCAGTGCTGGGTAAATCTGATCATTGAAGATCAGAGGAGGAGACAACGCCCCAAGTCTAGTAAGACTTGGGGCGTTTGCTTAGGTGGTTTCCTCTAATCTACCGAGCGCGCGCTCGAAAACTTGGGAAAATGTCGGGCAATAACGGGTTACCTGGATGCTGAACAAGGAATCGCTGACCAGAGACCCTATTTCGGGGCTATAGGTTCGGATCGTCGCCCATGCCCCGCAACGTCGCATCGATCACGTTGCGGGTAAGGCTCGGCGCCAGTAATTGGAGGAAATCATAATCAAAGCCACGGAGCCACAAATCGCGCCGAAATCCAACGCGTGTCGTGTTGACTTCAAACAAGTGCTTTGCAGCCAACGGCTTGAGTTCGGTATCGCGGGCCGGATCGTATGCCATTTCAGCAATGATTCCAACACCCAGTCCGAGCCCGACGTAGGTCTTGATGACGTCGGAATCAATCGCTGTAAGCACAACGTTTGGTGTAAGGTCATGACGAGCAAACGCCCGATCAATGTGTGATCGGCCCGCGATAGTCGCGTCATAAGTCACCAGAGGATAGGTGGCTAAGCTCTGAAGCGTTAGCGGTCCTTTGCAAAGCAGAGGGTGCGAGTTTGGTACCACGATTAAATGCGACCACTGATAACACGGTAAAGCGATTAGTTCAGCATGTGAAGCAATTGCTTCGGTCGCAATTCCAATATCTGCGGTTCCGTCCAGCAACCACTCGACTACCTGAGTCGGACTGCCTTGCTGTACATGCAAGCGGATGCCGGGTCGCTGTTTCATGAAGCCCTGTACTGCAAGCGGTAGTGCATAGCGGGCCTGGGTATGCGTCGTTGCAATCGTCAGCAAGCCATCCGACTCACTCGCATAGTCGTTGCCTATACGCTTAAGATTATCAACCTCGCGCAATATTCTCCGTGCGCTGTCGAGAACCAAGCGACCAGCCGGAGTCACCGCAGTTAGCCGTTTCCCGTGTCGTTCAAAGACAGTCAGACCGAGTTCATCCTCAATCAGGCGGATCTGTTTCGACACTCCGGGTTGAGAAGTGAAAAGAGCCTTCGCTGCGTCAGAGACGTTTAGCGATCGAGCATCGACCTCAACAAGAAATTTGAGTTGTTGTAACTTCATCAACAAATGATAGACGATTTAGTTCTATATAAATACTATAAAAGTATTTTTTTGACCTATCACGACCAAGTAATATGCCATCCACTATGGAATTCAGCTTTGTCCCCGCTTTGTCTTTTTCCGGCTTTCTGGTCGGCGTTTTGGTTGGCCTCACCGGTGTCGGTGGTGGATCGCTTATGACCCCACTATTGGTCATGTTGTTTGGTTACGCGCCGGCAACAGCGGTAGGGACGGATTTGCTATTTGCAGCAGCAACCAAGGGCAGCGGAACATTAGTCCACCACCAACACGACAATATTGATTGGCGCATCGTCGGTTGGTTAGCTCTGGGCAGTCTCCCGGCAACCGCATTGACGATCTATATTCTGTCATTGCTTGGAATTGACAAGCACGACACTTCGCATCTGATCACGGGGGCACTTGGAGTTGCATTAATTCTTACTGCCGGTTCGATCGTATTCCGGCAACGACTCCTGATGTTCGCGAAGCAACACGTGAGCTTGCGGCGTTCCGCTGAACGAACTGCATTTACTACTGTGGTGTTTGGTGCAATCCTCGGTGCAATGGTGTCGATCACTTCAGTCGGTGCTGGAGCGCTTGGCGTAACTGTCCTGGTTTTTCTTTATCCCCATCTACCGATGCGTCAGATCATCGGGTCGGACATTGCCCACGCCGTTCCGCTGACGCTTTTGGCAGGGGTAGGTCACTGGTGGCTGGGGACAGTTGATATGCCACTGCTTTTAAATCTGCTGATTGGTTCTTTACCGGGCATTGTCCTGGGCAGTTATTTCACCTCGCGTGTTCCTGAGCGCGGTCTTCGCTCATTGCTCGCCACTGTTTTGGTTGTGGTCGGTGGCAAACTAATTTTTGCCTGATTCATATCGGAATCTGACAAATGTATATCTACGACCATCACGATCACGCCATCGTCAAAGCACGGGTGGCCCAGTTTCGCGACCAGACGGAAAGATATCAACGTGGAGAGTTGAGTGACGATGAATTTCGTCCTCTGCGTTTGCAGAACGGCTTATACGTTCAGCGCCATGCACCCATGCTGCGCGTCGCAATTCCATACGGCATGCTCTCAAGCGCCCAACTGCGACGCCTAGCGCGGATTGTGCGGACTTACGACAGAGGCTACGGTCACTTCACCACTCGTCAAAATCTGCAGCTTAACTGGCCCAAGCTGGAGGCGGCACCTGATATTCTGGCTGAATTAGCTGAAGTCGAAATGCATGCCATCCAGACGTCCGGCAACTGCATCCGCAATATCACCACCGATCATTTCGCTGGTGTTGCAGCCGACGAAGTTGTCGATCCTCGTCCGTGGGCAGAGATACTGCGCCAATGGTCAACCTTTCACCCGGAATTCGCATACCTGCCACGCAAATTCAAGATCGCCGTTAGTGGAACGACACAGGATCGTGCCGCAATACTGGTGCATGACATTGGACTGCAACTGGTGGTCGACGCCACTGGCGGAACTGGATTTTCCGTCTATGTTGGAGGAGGTTTGGGGCGAACCCCATTGATCGGCAAGAAGATTCGCGACTTTTTGCCGTGGAAACACGTTCTGACTTATTGCGAAGCGATTTTGCGCGTCTATAACCGGTTTGGGCGCCGTGACAATATGTATAAGGCGCGAATTAAAATTTTAGTCAAAGCCCTTGGCACTGACGAGTTTGCGCGCCAGGTCGAAAGTGAATGGGCACACCTGAAAGACAGTCCGGCGACATTGACTGAAGCCGAAGTAACCCGCGTCGCTTCTCAGTTCTCTGCACCTGCATACGCCGCACTTCCCATCGTCGACATATCGCACCAAACCAAATTGATCGAAGACCGCGCGTTCGCTCGTTGGGTAGAGCGTAATGTGCATACACATCGAGTTGCCGGTTATGCAGCGGTCAGCTTGTCCCTTAAGTCCCCCGGACTCGCTCCAGGTGATGCCACCGATGTGCAAATGGATGGCGTTGCCGGGCTTGCGGATGCATACAGCTTTGGCGAGATCCGGGTGTCGCATGAACAAAATCTGGTGCTGGCCGATGTCCGGCAAGCAGATCTTTTTGACGTGTGGCAAGCTGCACGGACGCTCGGCTTGGCCAGTCCGACGATAGGATTATTGACCGACATGATTGTTTGTCCGGGCGGTGATTTTTGCTCACTTGCCAATGCAAAATCACTGCCGATCGCGGCCGCCATACAAGACCGCTTTAACGAACT
Source organism: Rhodocyclaceae bacterium (assembly GCA_016718525.1). Classification (GTDB taxonomy): domain Bacteria; phylum Pseudomonadota; class Gammaproteobacteria; order Burkholderiales; family Rhodocyclaceae; genus JADKHX01. The sequence continues at coordinate 1,477,930 of JADKDD010000002.1, read as the reverse complement.
CGACTACCTTCATGACATCGGTGATCTAAGTCTCAACATCTCTGGCTGCATGAATTCCTGTGGCCACCATCATCTTGCCGGAATCGGAATTCTCGGCGTCGACAAGAACGGTGCCGAGTGGTACCAAATTACCATTGGCGGGCGCCAGGGAAATGCCGCACAAATCGGCGATGTGATTGGCAGATCATTTGCTGCCAAGGACGTCCCTGATGTGATTGAAAATCTCATTGAGACATACCTATCGCAGCGTTTGGAGGGCGAGATGTTTGTCGAGACAGTAGATCGTATCGGCTTGCAGCCATTCCGTGACCGCGCCTACGAAAAAGCCGCACCTAAGCATACGCCGGAGATGGAAAATGTTTAAAGCAGAGCACTTCCATCTGATTCGTGGACGAAAGCTGGCAGCAGACGATTGGGTTGTAGTCCCAGAACTTGCTGATTCAACCGGGAATGTGGCGAACGGCGTGTCGCCAGCACCAACTGATGCAAACGGCAAATTCTTCCTTCTGCCTTTGTCAGGCTGGCTGGAGCAACGGCAATCGTTAATTGCCATGAAGCAGTCGGCGGGAAGTCCGTTAGGCGTTTGGCTCGCGCCAACCGACGACCCTGCGTTGCTTGAACATGACCTCGCCTTGCTCGACCTGATTGCCGTGCATTTTCCGAAATTTGTAGACGGACGCGGCTATTCGACCGCGACATTATTGCGACAGAGATTTGGATACCGTGGCGAGCTTCGCGCCTTTGGGGATGTTGGTCGGGATCAACTGTTCTACCTCGCGCGTGTCGGTTTTGACTCCTTTCTCATATCTGAGGGGCGAGATGCCGCTGCCGCGTTGAAGTCACTCGACGACTTTCCTGAAAGCTATCAAACGGCCGTCGACCAAGCGATTCCCCTGTTCCGGCGTCGGGATAGTCAGGCCCTTGCATGACATCAGTTGCCGACGACCTTGAGAAGAAGATCGTAGCAGCGTTGGCTGATCTGCGTGAGGCGGTCAGTCGTTTTGCGCCTGTAACGTTTGCCAGTAGCATGGGTGCGGAAGATATGGTGCTCACCGATCTGATATACAGGAATAATCTGGACATTGAAATTTTTTCCATCGATACGGGACGTTTGCCGCAGCAAACCTATGCGCTGATGGCTGCGGCTGACAAGCACTACGGCAAGCCTGCGAAGATCTACGTGCCGCAGGCAGTATCGGTCGAGGGGTTCATTCAGACGTATGGTATTAATGGCTTTTTTGATTCGATCGACGCACGTAAAGCCTGCTGTCACGCCCGCAAAGTAGAACCGTTGCGGCGCGCTCTTACGGGAAAACGGGCTTGGGTGACGGGCCTGCGGTCGACTCAATCGAGTACTCGTGAAGCCGTATCAGCCAGCGCCTTCGATGAAAACAACGGTTTGCAGAAAATTAACCCTTTGGCACAATGGAGCGAGGTCGAGGTTTGGCAATATCTGCGCGCCAACGATGTGCCGTACAACGCGCTTCACGACCAAGGCTTTCCCAGTATCGGTTGCGCGCCATGCACCAGAGCGGTTCAACCTGGCGAAGATATCCGTGCTGGTCGCTGGTGGTGGGAAAATCCGGAAACCAAAGAGTGTGGATTACACATGGTTGATGGACGTTTGCAACGTATTAAGACAGGAACAACGTAATGAGTGTGGTAGAAAAAAGTCTGCGCGGGCGGCGAACTTTGTCCCATCTGGACTGGTTGGAATCCGAGTCGATTCACATCTTGCGTGAAGTCGCTGGTCAATGCGCCAATCCGGCTTTATTGTTTTCTGGCGGGAAAGACTCAATTTGCCTGCTTAGGCTGGCCGAAAAAGCGTTTCGTCCAGGCAAGTTTCCTTTCCCACTATTACATGTTGACACCGGGCATAACTACCGCGAAGTGACCGATTTTCGGGATTACCGGGCGGCTGAGTTGGGCGAACGCTTGATCGTGCGTAACGTCGAAGACTCAATGAAACGAGGTACGGTCGTATTGAAGACGGCAGACGAATCCCGTAACAAATACCAGTCAATCACGTTGCTTGAAGCTATTGAGGAGTTTGGTTTTGACTGTTGCATTGGCGGCGCCCGCCGGGACGAAGAGAAAGCCCGTGCGAAAGAAAGAATTTTCTCGTTTCGTGATGACTTTGGGCAATGGAACCCCAAGGATCAGCGTCCGGAAGTTTGGGATATATATAACGCGCGTGTTCATAAGGGCGAAAACATCAGAGCGTTTCCGATTTCAAACTGGACAGAACTTGATGTCTGGCAATATATTCAGCGTGAGCAACTTGCCTTGCCTGCCATCTATTTCGCGCACACTCGACCGGTAATACGCAAAGGCGGACTGTTGCAGCCAGTGACGCCTTTGACCCCAGCACAGCCTGGCGACATTGTGGAAGATTTGATGGTGCGCTATCGAACGGTTGGTGACATTACTTGTACCGCACCAGTCGAATCCGAGGCCACGACCCTGACAATGATCATCGACGAAACCGCCACGGCGACGGTCACTGAACGTGGCGCAACCCGGTTGGATGACCAGACCTCCGAAGCATCGATGGAACAACGTAAGAAAGAAGGGTACTTTTAGTGAGCGCGCTCGAACAGATTCCTGAGATCGACAACGGCCTGTTGCGATTCATTACCTGCGGGAGCGTTGATGATGGGAAGAGTACGCTAATCGGGCGCCTTCTGTGGGATACCCGTGCAATCCTGGCCGACACCCTGCATGCAATCGAAAAGACTTCGTTGAAGCGTGGCAATGCGGAAATTGACCTTTCGTTGCTGACGGATGGTTTGCAGGCTGAGCGTGAGCAGGGAATAACCATCGACGTTGCATATCGCTACTTTTCTACTGGTCGACGGAAATACATCATCGGTGATTCACCGGGCCACGAGCAATACACACGGAATATGGTCACTGCTGCGTCGACGGCGAACCTTGCTGTCATTCTGATTGATGCGCGCAAAGGGGTGCTTACACAAACGCGGCGCCATAGTTTCCTTACCAAATTATTAGGTGTGCCGAACATTGTCGTGGCAGTTAACAAAATGGACTTGGTGGGATACGACCAAGCTACGTTTGACCGGATTTGTTCGGACTATGTCGGTTTTGCTTCAAAGATTGGCTTGCATGATGTTCGCTTCATTCCAATGTCCGCACTAACTGGCGACATGCTGGTTGATCGTGGTGACAAACTGAATTGGTATGTTGGACCAACTCTTCTCGACGTGCTGGAGGCCACGCCGTCTGCGCACTCTGAAAGGGACGAGCGATTCAGGTTTCCGGTGCAATATGTGTGTCGGCCATTGCGAGCGGACCGCCCAGACTTGCACGATTATCGTGGTTTCATGGGCCGGATCGAATCCGGAAGAATTAGCGTCGGCGATGAGGTCATTGTCTTGCCGTCAGAGCGTCGATCTAGAGTTCGCAGTATTCAGTTGGGGGAAATGAACTTTGAATCGGCTGGCGCAGAGCAGTCCGTAACTCTTTTGCTGGAAGACGAGATAGATATTTCGCGTGGCGATTTGATCGTCAAGCCTGATGAGTTGGCGCTGGTGACACGCCGTATTGACGCAATGCTTTGCTGGTTCTCGGAAACACCCTTGGATCCTCGCCGTAAATATGTCATTCGTCATACGACCCGAGAAGCCCGGTCAATGATCGAGGCAATTGCGTATAGAGTGGACATCAATAGTCTGGAAGAACACCCTGTGGATGGTCTTTCGATGAACGATATCGCGAAGGTGACGTTACGCTTCGCTCAACCGCTCTGTGTTGACAGCTATGCAAGCAACCGGGCGACGGGGAATTTCATCTTGGTCGATGAGACAACAAACAATACGGTTGCCGCCGGGATGATCGTTTGAACGAAGGGCTTTTGAAGATCTCAATAAAAAAGCCAGACTAGGTCTGGCTTTTTTGTCACCTCCTCAGCAAAACTTAGGCGCTGGCTTCGGCAGTTTCGCTATCCGGACGGTCCAACAGTTCGACGTAGGCCATCGGCGCATTGTCGCCATCGCGGAATCCCATTTTCAAGATACGCAAGTAGCCCCCGTTGCGAGTGGCAAAGCGGGGACCAAGCACTTCAAAAAGTTTTCCTGCAACTTCGCGATCGCGCAGGCGATCAAAAGCCAAACGACGATTGGCCAATGTGGGCGTCTTGCCAATAGTAATTAATGGCTCGACCACGCGACGTAGCTCTTTAGCCTTTGGGAGTGTAGTCTTGATTGCTTCGTGCTTCAACAACGACACCGCCATGTTGCGCAACATCGCCAGGCGATGAGATGAGGTGCGATTTAACTTCCGTAATCCGTTTCCGTGACGCATTTTTACTATCCTCGTTTTGTGCGGCCGCCGCGCAATGCAAACGGCCGGTTAATGGTTATACGAGTTCGAGCGAGTATTGCAAAACCTTACTGGCCCAGCTTCTCAAGGCCGGCAGGCGGCCAACTTTCAAGCTTCATTCCCAAAGTCAAACCGCGTGATGCAAGCACTTCCTTGATTTCGTTCAGCGATTTACGACCTAAATTCGGAGTCTTCAACAACTCGGTTTCAGTACGTTGTATCAAATCACCGATGTAGTAAATGTTTTCGGCTTTCAAACAATTTGCCGAGCGGACGGTGAGTTCTAGGTCATCTACTGGTCTAACTAGAATTGGATCAACCGGTGTCGGTCCTTTGGCATCGCCGCTTGAGCTTAATGGCGTGCCCTCGAGATCCGCAAACGCAGTGAGCTGCTCCATGAGGATCCGTGCTGCACGTCTAACGGCCTCCTCTGGGTTGTCAATGGCGCCATTGGTTTCAATATCCAAAATCAGTTTGTCGAGATCAGTTCGCTGTTCAACCCGCGCACTTTCAACATGGTAACTGACTCGGCGCACGGGGCTGAAAGAAGCATCCAACATAATTTGTCCGATTACGCGATTTTCCTTCGCGATCTCCCGCTGGTTGGCAGGTACATATCCCCGTCCAGACTCAACGCGAATTTGCATGCTCAACTTGCCGCCCGTTGAGAGGTGAGCAATAACATGATCCGGATTCACAATTTCAACGTCGTGCGAAGCCTCAATATCTGCTGCCGTTACAAGTCCTTCACCGCTCTTCGTCAAATTTAGGACTGCTTCGCGGCGGTTATGCAGCTTAAGAACAACGCCTTTCAAATTGAGCAGGATGTCGACTACGTCTTCTCGCACGCCTTCCAACGTCGAATACTCGTGAAGAACACCTTCGATCGAAACTTCCGTCGGTGCGGCACCTTCCATCGATGACAAGAGAATGCGACGCAATGCATTGCCCAGCGTGTGACCATAACCACGCTCGAAAGGCTCCATCACCACGCGTGCGTGTAGAGGAGAAAGCTGTTGAACGTCAATACTGCGGGGTTTCAAAAGTGTTTGCACGGCGTTCCTTCATATATATGCGCCCATCGCCCACAACGGACGATGGATACAAATCAACTATTAGCGTGAATAAAGCTCAACCACCAAGCCTTCATTGATTGTTGGTGGGAGTTCTTCTCGGCCTGGATAGGCCTTGAATATCCCCTTTGCAGCCTTTGCATCGACCTCAAGCCACTCGGGGAAACCACGCGACTCAGCTGCAGCGAGCGCCGCTTTCGTGCGCAGGTGGCCACGAGCCGCTTCCGTAAGCTCGACCACATCGCCCGGTCGGACAAGGTACGATGGAATATTCACGCGCTTGCTGTTGACCAGCACGCCATTGTGCCGCACAATTTGACGCGACTCTGCGCGGGAAATGCCGAAGCCCATACGGTAGGCAACAGAATCCAATCGACCTTCGAGCAACTGCAACAGGTTTTCCCCTGTTTGACCTTTGCGCTGGCCTGCTTCAGCAAATGTCCGGCGGAACTGTCGCTCAAGAACTCCATAGATACGACGAATTTTCTGCTTTTCACGCAACTGCTGGCCATATCCTGACAGGCGCTGACCGGACTTCTGGCCATGCTGCCCTGGGGCATACGCACGACGCTCTACTGAGCATTTATCGGTAAAGCACTTCTCACCTTTGAGGAATAATTTTTCTCCCTCGCGGCGGCACTTGCGGCACTTGGCGTCTAGGTTACGGGCCATGGTGTCGTCTCCTTGACGTTAGATGCGACGGCGCTTGGGCGGCCGGCATCCGTTATGTGGAATGGGGGTGATATCTGTGATGCTTGTGACTTTCATGCCTAACGCGTTCAGCGCACGGACTGCAGATTCGCGACCAGGACCTGGCCCCTTGATCCGCACCTCGACATTCTTGACGCCACACTCTTGCGCAGCCTTGCCAGCAGCTTCTGCGGCCACCTGAGCGGCAAAAGGAGTGGACTTTCGCGAACCCTTAAATCCAGCACCGCCGGAAGTCGCCCACGACAGAGCGTTACCTTGACGGTCCGTAATCGTGATGATTGTGTTGTTGAATGATGCGTGCACATGAGCAATGCCCTCGGCCACATTCTTCTTAACCTTTTTTCGTACCTTTGTTGCTGTCTTTGCCATATTAGGTTTTCCCTTGTTTACTTCTTCGCTGCCGCAATTGCCTTACGAGGACCCTTGCGAGTACGCGCATTCGTTCGTGTCCGCTGCCCGCGAACAGGCAGTCCGCGGCGATGACGCAAGCCACGATAACAACCAAGATCCATCAGACGCTTGATGTTCATCGTGACCTCGCGGCGGAGGTCACCCTCAACAGCGAATTTACCGACCTGTTCGCGAAGGCGATCCATTTCGCCATCGGTCAATTCCTTGACCTTGGTCGACCCTTTGATACCGACCGCCTCGCAAATCTTCTTTGCGCGGGTCCGACCAATGCCGTAGATCGCCGTCAGAGCAATTTCTGCGTGTTGGTGATTGGGAATATTTACGCCTGCTATACGAGCCATGTGATTACCTGTATTTCGCCCCGTCGGACACCGACAGCGCTATTAAAAAGTGAACCGACGATTGTAGTCCAAATACCGGACTAAATCAACCTTGCCGTTGTTTGTGGCGTGGGTCTGTGCAAATCACCCGAACCACACCATGACGGCGAACCACCTTACATTTGCGGCAAATGCACTTAACCGATGCTAGAACTTTCATTTTGTTCTCCGGAAATTTCTAAAACTACTTAGCACGAAACACAATACGACCCTTGGTCAAATCGTACGGTGTTAGTTGAACCGTAACCTTGTCGCCCGGAAGAATTCGAATGTAATGCATACGCATTTTTCCGGAAATATGGCCTAAAACCACATGGTTATTTTCGAGCTTTACTCTAAACGTTGCATTTGGCAGGTTTTCGACGACCTCACCCTGCATTTCAATCACATCTTCTTTTGACATCTTTTTAGCGTGCAGGCAAGCCGCCACCTTTGAAGTTAGCCTTTTTCAGGAGACCTTCATATTGGTGAGACATGATGTAGGCTTGAACCTGTGACATGAAATCCATTGTGACTACGACGATGATCAACAAGCTAGTACCACCGAAATAAAATGGCACGCTGTACTTAAGAATAAGGAACTCAGGTAACAGGCAGACCAATGTGACATACACAGCGCCAGCAAGCGTAAGGCGCATCAATATTTTGTCGATATACCGCGCCGTTTGGTCACCCGGTCGGATACCGGGCACAAATGCGCCGCTTTTCTTAAGGTTGTCTGCTGTTTCGCGTGAATTGAAAACCAAAGCCGTGTAGAAAAAACAGAAAAATACGATAGCAGCGGCATACAACATTACATAGATCGGTTGTCCTGGAGCTAACGTTGCTGCAAAGTCTTTCAGCCAAACCATGCCGTCTCCGGCTCCGAACCACCCGGCTATTGTCGCCGGAAACAGAATAATGGACGAAGCAAAGATTGGTGGAATCACACCGGACATATTGAGCTTCAGCGGCAAGTGCGAACTCTGACCGCCATAAACCTTATTACCAACCTGCCGCTTCGCATAATTCACAAGTATTTTCCGCTGGCCTCGTTCAACGAACACCACAAATGCTGTCACGACGACCACTAGTGCGCAAATGAACAACGCCGAAACCGGGTGCATTGCTCCGGTCCTCACAAGCTCAAACAAACCACCCAAAGAGGTCGGCAGACCAGCTGCTATTCCTGCAAAGATGATGATTGATATGCCGTTGCCCAAGCCACGTTCAGTAATCTGCTCGCCCAACCACATCAAGAACATCGTGCCGGTAACCAGCGTCATCACTGTAGTTATACGGAAAAGTAAACCAGGGTCAAGTACCAACTCGCGCTGGGATTCCAACGCAATCGCGATTCCCAAACCCTGCACCAAGGCCAACACCAGCGTACCGTAACGCGTATATTGGGTGATCTTCCTTCTCCCGGCTTCACCTTCTTTTTTCAGCGCCTCAAGAGTCGGAACAGCAATCGTCATCAACTGCATAATGATCGATGCGGAGATATAAGGCATGATGCCGAGCGCAAAAATCGTAAATCGCGACAGCGCACCGCCAGAAAATAGGTTGAAGATGCCAAGAATCCCGCCTTGTTGCGACTGAAACAGCTCCGCCAATTTGAGCGGGTCAATCCCTGGAACTGGAATATGCGCACCAATCCGGTAGACGACAAGCGCCCCAAGCAAAAACCACAAACGACGCCACAGGTCGCCGAATTTGCCTGTCGTGCCCGGAACTTGTGAGGAAGTGGTTGCCACGTGATTCTGATTCTCTAATGTGGGTTACTTTGCGGGTGCGATATCCGCAACAGTTCCACCCAAGGCCTCTATTGCCGAGCGAGCACCTTTGGTTGCACCAACGCCACTTAAAGTAACTTTCTTAGTAAGTTTGCCCGACAATATGACTTTTGCTGACAATGCCTCAGCAGCAACAACGCCAGCCTGTTTTAAGACTAGCAAGTCAATTTCGGATACTGGCAACCTTTCAAGTTCAGAGAGGCGGACCTCTACATTTCGACTGGCAGTCAGGGAGACAAATCCGCGCTTTGGCAGTCTGCGTTGAAGCGGCATCTGCCCACCTTCAAAACCGACCTTGTGAAACCCGCCCGCACGTGACTTTTGGCCCTTGTGGCCACGTCCTGCAGTCTTTCCCAATCCGCTGCCAATACCACGGCCAACCCTTCGTCGAGGGCGTTTCGAGCCTTCGCCAGGCTTTAGGTCATTTAGTTCCAATTTAATCTCCAGCCTTTACTAAATACGCTACCTTGCGAATCATCCCACGCACAGCTGGCGTGTCCTCAAGCAAAGCACTACTGTTAATCCGGCGCAAACCCAGACCGCGCACAGTCGCGCGATGATCTTGCTTGGTGCCGATAACGCTCTTTACCAACGTTACTTTGATCTTCTTATCTGACATGTATTACTCCGTGATCTCTGCAACTGACTTGCCGCGCTTTGCAGCAATTTCCGAAGCGGTGCTCATTGCTAACAAGCCATTGAGCGTTGCGCGCACGACGTTGTAAGGATTTGTTGAGCCAATGATTTTTGCGACGACATCAGTTACGCCCATCACCTCAAACACTGCACGCATCGGGCCACCGGCAATTACGCCTGTGCCAGCAACGCCAGGCGACATTAACACTGTCGTTGCACCATGGCGACCAGTGACTGTATGGTGGAGCGACCCGTTCTTAAGTTTGATTTTATTTTGCCTGCGTCGAGCCTCTTCCATGGCCTTCTGCACTGCCACGGGCACCTCACGAGACTTCCCCTTACCCATTCCAACGCCGCCATCGCCATCGCCAACAACCGTTAACGCGGCGAAACCGAGAATACGGCCACCTTTAACGACCTTGGTAACGCGATTGATCGCGACCATTTTTTCGCGCATTCCATCATCGCGCTCTTCTTGTTGATTTGATTTCCTGCTTTGCGGTTTGGCCATCGTAATCTCGCTTAAAACTTCAACCCGCCACTGCGGGCGGCTTCAGCCAGCGCTTTCACGCGGCCGTGATAATGAAAACCTGATCGATCAAACGACACCTGTTCAACGCCGGCCGCCTTGGCACGAGTCGCGATCAATGTGCCAACGAAAGTCGCTGCAGCCGTCGCACCACCATTTGGAATTTGCGACCGAACATCAGCCTCAACCGTTGATGCGGCTGCCAACACCCGCGTTCCACAGCCTGAGAAAATTTGCGCGTAAATATGACTATTGGTCCGATGAACGGCCAAGCGCACCACTTTCAACTCCGCGATCTTGGCTCGGGTCTTTCTGGCCCGGCGCAATCGAGCATTTTTCTTGTCCATTATTCAGTGCCTATTCTCGAGTTACTTTTTCTTGGTTTCTTTGATAACAACGACTTCGTCCGAATAGCGGACACCCTTACCTTTGTAAGGCTCCGGCGGACGGTACGCGCGCACTTGAGCGGCAACTTGCCCTACCACCTGCCTGTCAATACCCTTAATGACTATCTCTGTCTGCGTCGGCGTTTCCACTTTGATTCCGGTTGGCATTGAATGCACCACCGGATGTGAAAATCCAAGCGACAAATTGAGCTTGTCCCCTTGAGCCTGCGCGCGATACCCAACCCCAACCAACGTCAATTTCTTTTGAAAACCCTTGGTGACGCCATTGACCATATTGTTGACCAATGCCCGCATAGTTCCTGACATTGCGCCCCCGTTCGGCGCGCCTTCAACAGCTTTGCAAACCACGGAAGCACCGTCCCGGACTACCTGTACTGACGGCAACAAACTCTGCGTCAAAGTCCCAAGCGGACCCTTTACGCTGACAAGAGACTCGTTAACAACAAATTCGACACCTACCGGCAAATCGACCGGATATTTAGCTACGCGAGACATTCTGTCTTTCTCCTTAAGCAACGATACAGAGCACTTCGCCACCCACATTGCTGGCGCGCGCTTTTCTGTCCGTCATTACACCCTTAGGTGTCGAGACGATTGCCACTCCCAATCCGTCCAAAACACGAGGCAACTCGTCCTTACCCTTGTAAACACGGAGGCCTGGGCGTGACACGCGCTCAATCCGCCCAATGACAGGATTTCCAGCGTAGTATTTCAGAGCCAAATCAAGCTGAGGTTTGCCGTCAGAATCGCGAACCGCAAAATCATCGATGTAACCTTCTTCCTTCAACACGCTTGCTATTGCCACCTTGATTTTTGACGAAGGCATTGCTACAGACACCTTTTCAGCCATCTGCGCATTGCGAATGCGCGTCAGCATATCGGCAACCGGATCAGTCATGCTCATATAAGTTTCCTCACCAACTAGCCTTCGTCATGCCTGGCACTTCGCCACGCATTGCGATCTCTCGCAACTTCATACGACAAAGCCCAAATTTACTGAACACGCCACGTGGGCGCCCCGTCAATGCGCACCGGTTTCTTTGCCGTGAAGGACTAGCATTTCGCGGCAATGCCTGAAAAGCCGAGCGCGCTATAGCACGCTGCTCATCCGACGATTTCGTGCTATTGATTATCGTAAGCAGCTCTGCTCGTTTAGCAGCAAATTTAGCCACCGTCTTCGTGCGTTTCAGCTCACGATTGATAAGTGCAAGTTTCGCCATACAACCCTCAGCTCTTAAATGGAAATTTGAAAGCACTAAGTAGCGCCTTCGCTTCGGCATCTGTCTTGGCACTCGTAGTAATACTGATATTCATGCCTCGCAGTGCATCAATCTTGTCATACTCAATTTCAGGGAAGATGATTTGCTCCTTGACGCCGACGTTATAGTTGCCGCGACCATCAAACCCACGCCCTGAAATGCCGCGAAAATCGCGAACGCGAGGCAAAGCCACCGTTACCAGGCGATCGAGAAATTCAAACATTCGCTCTCCACGCAACGTCACCATGCAGCCAATCGGATATCCCTCACGAATCTTGAATCCGGCTATTGCCTTTCGCGCCTTCGTTACCACCGGCTTCTGACCTGCAATCTTGACCATGTCCCCAACAGCATTGTCAAGAATTTTCTTGTCGCCGACCGCCTCACCAACACCCATATTCAAGGTGATTTTGGTAATCCTCGGTACTTCCATAACGGATTTGTAACTGAATTGCTTTTGCAATTCCGGGACGATAGTAGTCTTATAAAAGTCTTGTAAGCGTGCCATTATCTAGTCCTTAAGCCTCGACTGTTTCGCCATTGGACTTGTAGATACGTACGTTTCTACCGTCATCCAAACGTTTAATTCCAACGCGGTCCGCCTTATTCGCCTGAGTATTGAAAAGAGCAAGGTTGGACACGTTTATCGGCATCTCTTTTTCTACAATCCCACCGGCCTGCCCCTTTGCCGGGTTCGGCTTGGTATGTTTTTTAACCCGATTGATTCCTTCGACGAGAATGGAAGCTGCGCTGACACGCTGAAGCACCACGCCGCGCTTTCCCTTGTCTTTTCCTGCGATAACAATGACGTTGTCGCCTTTGCGAATTTTATTCATATGACCTCTCCAAGCGTTTACAGAACTTCCGGCGCCAAAGACACTATCTTCATGAAACGCTCCGATCTGAGTTCGCGGGTAACAGGCCCGAAGATGCGGGTTCCAATCGGCTCAAGCTTATTATTGAGCAATACCGCGGCGTTTCCATCAAACTTGATTAGCGAGCCATCAGCTCGGCGGACGCCTTTTGCAGTACGAACCACTACTGCGCTATAGACTTCGCCCTTTTTGACGCGACCTCGCGGTGCAGCATCACGGATACTCACCTTGATTACGTCACCAATTCCCGCGTAACGTCGCTTGGAACCGCCAAGAACCTTGATGCACATAACTGAGCGTGCGCCAGTATTGTCAGCAACATCAAGAACTGTCTGCATTTGTATCATTTATTTCTCCAACTTAAGCCGCACGATTAAACGTACGCGGTCAGTCTTGGATCCCAGCAAGGGACTAAACAGCATCTACGCACTAGCTAAAACAACAGCCGCGGATGCAAAGACCGATATTATGCTTCGAAAATCAAACCGAGTCAACCTTTTCTAGCCGATTCGTGCGCGCTCAAGAACATTGATGACGCGCCACGCCTTTGTTTTGGATATTGGTGCGCACTCTTCAATGACAACTAAATCGCCAGAGGTCGTTGGGACGCTTGAATTATCTGCGTGATATTTTTTTGATCGACTCATGATCTTGCCGATTACCGGGTGCTTGACCTTGCGTTCAACCAAGACCGTAACGGTCTTCTGCATTTTGTCGGACACTACTCGGCCTGTTAAGGTTCGTCGCTTCGCCGATGATTCTCTGACGTCTTGGGTCATTTTGTAGCGCCCTTTTCTGTTTGAATTGTCTTAACGCGAGCGATAGTCTTCCGTAGCTTGTCAATCTGGCTCGTGTTGGTCAATTGCTGCGTAGCGGCTTGCATACGCAAACCAAATTGTGCTCGCCGCAAGTCCAAGAGCTCCTTGGATAACTCTTCCGTTGTCTTACTGCGAAGTTCCTTAGCTTTCATTCCTTACCCCAATTGTCGGGTTACAAACGTTGTTTCGAGAGGGAGCTTGGCTGCCGCCAATCGAAATGCTTCTCGCGCAAGCGTCTCATCAACGCCGTCCATTTCATACAACACTTTTCCAGGTTGAATTTCAGCAACCCAATACTCTGGCGAGCCTTTACCATTACCCATGCGAACCTCTGCAGGCTTCTTTGAAATGGGCTTATCCGGGAAGATTCGAATCCAAATACGACCGCCGCGCTTAATATGCCTGGTCATTGCACGACGAGCTGCTTCAATTTGTCTCGCAGTCAGCCGGCCCCGACCAATTGCCTTCAGACCATACTCTCCGAAACTAACTTTTGCCCCGCGAGTTGCTAGACCGGTGTTTCTACCTTTCTGCTCCTTGCGATACTTTCTTCTGGCTGGTTGTAGCATCTTTTACTCCTTGACGTCCGGCTTCACTGCGGCATCACCCGCTGGAACGATCGGCTTGCGTACGCGTTTAACGGCGGCTTTTTCGGGGGCTGCCACAGGTGCGCCCGCATTTGCTGAATCAGCCTTTTTTGCGACACTACGTCGAGCCGGCTTTGTATCTGAATCAACAGGTTTCTCGTCCCGATTCACCTTGCGGGGCTTCTTCGGCTCGTCAATGGCTGCTTCTGGTAGAGCAATGACAGCGTCAGCTTTGGCAGCCATCTCACCCTTAAACACCCACACTTTGATACCAATAATTCCGTATGTAGTTTTAGCCTCAGATGTTCCGTAATCAATATCAGCACGCAAAGTGTGCAGCGGAACCCTTCCTTCACGGTACCACTCGCGACGCGCGATCTCGGCACCATTCAGGCGACCTGAACTCATTATCTTGATGCCTTGCGCCCCTAGGCGCATAGCGTTTTGCATCGCACGCTTCATTGCGCGGCGAAACATGATGCGCTTTTCAAGTTGCTGAGCGATTGAGTCTGCAATCAGCTGCGCATCTACCTCGGGCTTTCTGATTTCTTCAATATTTACGTGTACTGGTACACCCATGCGTGTTTGCAGCGCCAATTTGAGACTCTCAATATCCTCGCCCTTCTTCCCGATAACTACACCGGGGCGCGCACTATAAACGGTAACTCTTGCATTCTTGGCCGGACGCTCAATCACAACCCGCCCTACCGACGCATGCGCAAGCTTCTTTTTCAGAAAATCACGCACCTCAATATCTTCTTGCAACATCTTCGCAAATGTCTTGGTGCCAGCGTACCACCGCGACGTCCAGTTTCTCGTTACTGCGAGGCGGAAACCAATTGGATGAATCTTCTGTCCCATGTGTTTAGGCTCCGACAGTCAGGTAAATGTGGCATGTTGGTTTTACGATGCGATTTCCGCGTCCCTTTGCTCGCGCTGTAAACCGCTTTAGCACTGCCCCCTTTTCAACATAAAGCTTGGTCACTTTCAGGGCATCAATATCGGCGCCATCGTTATGCTCAGCATTTGCGATTGCCGACTCTAGAACCTTTTTCAAAATTCCTGCACCCTTTTTTGGTGAAAACGTAAGAATACTCAAGGCTTGGTCAACAGTCTTTCCTCGTACCAAATCCGCGACAAGCCGGCCCTTCTGTGCTGATAGGCGAACCCCGCGCAAAGTTGCATTAGTTTCCATAGTCATTACCTCTTCGCTACGGCTTTTTTGCCGCCAGTGTGGCCCTTAAATGTCCGAGTCAAAGAAAACTCTCCTAACTTGTGGCCGACCATATTTTCCGAAACGTACACTGGAACGTGCTGCTTGCCATTGTGGACCGCGATCGTAAGTCCGACGAAGTCCGGGAGTACTGTCGAACGTCGCGACCAAGTCTTAA
Source organism: Rhodocyclaceae bacterium (assembly GCA_016718525.1). GTDB lineage: Bacteria > Pseudomonadota > Gammaproteobacteria > Burkholderiales > Rhodocyclaceae > JADKHX01. The sequence goes on along the minus strand of JADKDD010000002.1, from coordinate 1,462,737 downwards.
TCGGCCGTTTATCGCTTGATGCTCTGGCTGTCTCGATTTTACGAATCAAATGTGCGTCGACGAACGGGCCTTTTTTAATTGAACGTGCCATGTTTTACCTCTTAGCGCTTGTGCCGACGCTGGACAATCATCACGTCAGTGCGTTTGTTGTTTCGTGTACGGTAGCCCTTTGTTGGGGTCCCCCATGGACTGACAGGAACACGTCCCTCGCCTGTTCGACCCTCGCCACCACCATGCGGGTGATCGATTGGATTCATCGCCGTCCCTCGCACAGTTGGGCGGATGCCGCGCCACCGCTGCGCACCTGCCTTACCAATCTTACGGAGACTATTTTCTTCGTTACCCACTTCACCTATCGTAGCGCGGCACTCAACGTGTATGCGTCGAATCTCACCAGAACGCAAACGGATTTGCGCGTACGTTCCCTCTCGCGCCAAAAGTTGAACGGAGCAACCAGCCGATCTTGCAATTTGTGCGCCTTTACCCGGCGTCAGTTCCACACAGTGAATCGTAGTTCCGACAGGGATATTCCTAATCGGAAGTGAGTTACCGGGTTTGATAGGTGCATCCGACCCACTCAGTAGGGACTGACCAACAGACATTCCCTTGGTCGCAATAATGTACCGTCGCTCGCCGTCCGCATAGAGGACCAGAGCAATTGTCGCGGTGCGATTCGGGTCGTACTCGATCCTCTCGACGCGCCCAGCAATTCCATCTTTGTTGCGCAAAAAATCCACCACCCGATAATGCTGCTTATGCCCGCCGCCCATATGGCGCGTGGTGATGTGCCCATGTACATTGCGGCCGGCAGTCTTGGTCTTTCTTTCGATCAAAGCCGCGTGAGGCTTACCCTTGTGCAAATGGGCATTTACTACTTTCACCACACCCCTGCGCCCAGGCGAGGTTGGTTTGACTTTTACCAGTGCCATTAGACGCTCACTCCTTCGGCAAAATTGATCTCTTGACCCGGCTTGAGACAGACGAAGGCTTTCCTCACATCACTGCGCCGACCGATGCCACGCCCAAATCGCTTATTTTTTCCTTTCAAGTTTGAAATTTGAACGGAGTCAACTTGAACTTTGAAAAGCAATTCCACCGCCGCCTTGACTTCCGGTTTTGTAGCAGTGGGAGTGACTATAAAAATCACTTGATCATGCTTGTCTGCAACGTAGGTTGCCTTCTCGGAAATTTGTGGCGCCACAAGTATTGTCAGCAGGCGCTCTTGGTTAAATGCCTTCTTCATACGAGCAACTCCTCAATTTTGGCAACAGCGCCTCGAGTCATGACAACCGTCGGAAACCTAACAAGAGATACCGGATCTGCCCGCTGAACATCAACCACCATCACATCGATCAAATTACGTGATGCGAGCATTAAATTTTCATCAACCGAATCCGTTACGATCAAGACAGAGCTAAGCCCGAGTGCTTTGAGTTTTGCAATGACCAAGCGAGTCTTTGGAGCGTCAACAGAAAAGCTATCGACGACAACCAGTCGTTTTTCACGAGCAAGCTGGGAGAGTATTGCCGCGTATCCAGCACGGTACATTTTTCTGTTGATTTTCTGAGAGAAATTCTCATCCGGTGAGTTGGGGAAAATTCGTCCGCCTCCGCGCCACAGCGGTGAGGACGTCATACCTGCGCGAGCGCGACCAGTACCTTTCTGGCGAAAGGGCTTCTTTGTGCTGTGCTTGACCTGTTCGCGATCCTTTTGAGCACGATTTCCGGACCTCGCATTTGCTTGGTACGCTACAACCAATTGATGCACCAACGCTTCGTTGTAATCGCGCCCGAACAATGAATCGGAGGCTGTAACTACAGACGCCGCTACGCCCTTATCATCTACTAGAGTAAGTTCCATGGTCGGCTCCGGTTACTTAGAGGTTTTAACCGCTGGGGTAACAATCAAATGCCCACCTTTGGCACCTGGAACCGCGCCCTTTACCAGCAACAATTGGCGTTCAGCGTCAATTCGGATTACCTCGAGGTTCTGGGTCGTACAGGTCACGTCGCCCAGATGTCCCGCCATCCGTTTCCCTGGAAAAACGCGGCCCGGATCTTGCGCCATTCCTATCGAACCTGGTGCATTGTGGGAAACGGAATTTCCATGAGATGCGCGATTGGACGAGAAATTGTGGCGCTTGATTGCTCCTGCAAATCCCTTTCCGATTGATGTACCCGATACATCGACCATTTGGCCAACCGAGAAAACTTGCGCACTTACTACTGAGCCAAGCTTTAGGTCAACCAGCTGAGGTTCGTCTACTTGAAATTCTTTGTAAAGTTGACCGGCCGTCACTCCGGCTTTCGCAAGATGACCAATCTGGGCTTTATTGACTCTCGACGGCCGACGCGCACCAAATGCGACTTGCACCGATACATAGCCGTCAACTTCCTTAGTTTTTACTTGGGTGATCCGATTATTCGACACGTCTATCACGGTGACTGGAACGGACGAACCATCATCCGAAAACACGCGCGTCATGCCGACCTTACATCCAACTAGGCCTAAACTCATTTTCTTCTCCAAACTCCCCGCTACGATTGGCAGGGCTTCTATATTTGCAACGCTTAAAACAACTTCTCGCTCGCCGTTACTTCAACTTAATTTCGACATCTACTCCAGCGGGCAAATCCAATTTCATCAATGCATCAACCGTCTTATCAGTTGGATCAATGATGTCCATTAAACGAAGATGAGTACGAATCTCAAATTGATCCCGCGACGTTTTGTTGACGTGCGGTGATCGGAGGACATCAAACCGCTCGATTCGTGTTGGCAGTGGGACCGGTCCACGAACCACAGCTCCGGTGCGCTTGGCTGTATCAACTATCTCTAGCGCCGATTGATCAATCAAGCGATAGTCAAATGCCTTGAGGCGAATACGTATTTTCTGGCTTTCCATTTGATTTCCTAAAGAACAACTCGCTGAGCGCGAAAGGGCGCGATTTTATCGCGCTTTTCCTACTTACACAAGTCTTATTCGATAACTTTAGCCACGACACCGGCGCCGACAGTACGACCGCCCTCACGAATGGCGAAGCGCAGGCCCTCTTCCATAGCAATCGGCGCAATCAGCTTCACCGTCATCGCAATGTTGTCGCCCGGCATCACCATCTCTGTGCCCGCCGGCAACTCAATGCTGCCCGTTACGTCAGTAGTCCGGAAGTAGAACTGCGGACGGTAACCATTGAAGAACGGCGTGTGCCGACCACCTTCATCTTTACTCAGAATGTAAACCTCCGAGGTGAAGTGGGTATGCGGAGTGATCGAGCCCGGCTTCGCTAACACCTGACCACGCTCAACCTCTTCGCGCTTGGTGCCGCGCAACAAGACGCCCACATTATCGCCAGCCTGCCCTTGATCAAGCAGCTTACGGAACATTTCCACACCGGTACAAATGGTTTTAAGTGTCGGTTTGATGCCGATAATTTCAATTTCTTCGCCAACCTTGACAATACCGCGCTCAATTCGGCCAGTCACCACGGTGCCACGACCCGAGATCGAGAACACGTCTTCGATCGGCATCAAGAACGGCTTGTCGACTGCACGCTCAGGAGTAGGAATATAACTATCCAAGGCATCAGCCAGTTTCATGATGGCCTCTTCACCCAGCGGACCTTTGTCACCCTGCAGTGCTTTGAGTGCCGAGCCATGAACGATTGGGGTGTCATCCCCAGGGAAATCGTATTTGCTGAGCAACTCGCGCAGTTCCATTTCAACCAACTCAAGCAACTCAGCATCATCCACCATGTCGCATTTGTTCATAAACACGATCACGTATGGCACGCCAACCTGACGGGCCAACAAAATGTGCTCACGGGTTTGCGGCATCGGGCCGTCAGCGGCTGAACACACCAAAATCGCACCATCCATCTGCGCCGCACCGGTAATCATGTTCTTGACGTAGTCCGCGTGCCCAGGGCAATCCACGTGCGCGTAATGCCGATTCTTTGTCTCGTACTCAACGTGCGCCGTATTAATCGTGATCCCGCGCGCCTTCTCTTCTGGCGCCGCATCAATCTGATCATAGGCTCGCGCCTCACCACCAAATTTCGCCGCCAAAATCGTCGTCATCGCCGCCGTCAATGTCGTCTTGCCGTGATCCACGTGCCCAATCGTCCCCACGTTAACGTGCGGCTTCGTTCGCTCAAATTTGCCTTTTGCCATGGTTAATTTCCAGTATCGAAAGTAATTTATTTTTTGTTGATTACAGCTTCCGCAACATTTTTAGGGGCTTCAGTGTAATGCTTGAATTCCATAGAGTACGTTGCACGACCTTGCGAAAGAGACCGTAGCTGTGTTGAGTAGCCAAACATTTCAGCTAGAGGTACTTCGGCTTTTATCAACTTAATTCCACCAACTTGATCTTCCATTCCATGGACGATGCCGCGCCGACTTGATAGATCACCCATCACATTGCCCATGTAGTCTTCCGGCGTCTCAACCTCAACAGCCATCATCGGCTCTAGCAACACCGGGCTTGCTTTTCTCATTGCATCCTTAAATGCCATCGAGGCAGCCATCTTGAATGCATTCTCATTTGAATCAACATCATGGGACGAACCGTCGAATAGAGTGACCTTGACATCGACAACTGGAAACCCAGCCAGAACCCCGTTTGGTAAAGTTTCGCGCAGACCTTTTTCGACTGCAGGAATAAATTCCCTTGGAACCGCACCACCCTTGACTGCATCGACGAATTCAAAGCCTTTACCTGCTTCGTGAGGTTCAAGCTTGATCCAAACGTGACCATACTGCCCTCGGCCACCAGACTGCTTAACAAACTTGCCTTCTTGCTCGACGGACTTTCTGACCGCTTCGCGATATGCAACTTGGGGTGCGCCGACGTTTGCTTCGACACCAAACTCGCGCTTCATTCGATCAACAAGTATCTCAAGGTGCAATTCGCCCATTCCAGAAATAATTGTCTGACCGGATTCTTCGTCAGTTCGAACTCTGAATGACGGGTCTTCTTGCGCAAGGCGGTTTAAGGCAATACCCATCTTCTCTTGGTCGACTTTTGTCTTCGGTTCGACAGCGACGTGAATGACGGGCTCTGGGAAAATCATTCGCTCCAGGGTGATCACCTTTGCAGGATCGCACAGCGTTTCGCCAGTTGTTGCCTCCTTAAGGCCGACGGCCGCTGCGATATCACCGGCGAAAACCTCTTTGATTTCTTCGCGCTGATTCGCGTGCATTTGCAAGATGCGGCCAATTCGTTCTTTACGTCCCTTGATCGGATTGAATATGGTGTCGCCCGTCTTGACCATTCCCGAGTAGACCCGGAAAAACGTCAATTGCCCAACATATGGGTCGGTCATGATCTTGAACGCAAGTGCGGAAAACGGTTCGTCATCAGCCGCTCGGCGCTCACCAATTGACTCGTCCTCGAGCAAACCAGTGACAGGAGGAATGTCGGTCGGCGCCGGCAGATACTCAATAACCGCATCAAGCATCGCCTGAACGCCCTTTGTTCTTGAAAGCCGAGCCGCACAACATCGGGACAATTTCAGCATTAATGGTTCTCGCCCGAATACCTGCCTTGAGATCTGCCTCGGATAAATCACCATCTTCCAAGTACTTGTTCATCAAGTCTTCAGATGCTTCAGCGGCAGCCTCAACCATTTTATTGCGCCACTCATTCGCTGTTTCCTGCAGCTCACTTGGAATATCACCATAGGTGAATTTGGTACCCTGATTTTCTTCGTCCCAAATGACGGACTTCATCTTGACAAGATCAACCAATCCTTCAAAGCGCTCCTCAGCGCCGATTGGAATCTGAAGTGGGATCGGGTTGGCTTTTAGACGCTGCCGCATTTGATCGTGAACTTTGAAAAAGTCTGCGCCTTGGCGGTCCATTTTATTGACGAAAGCTAGCCGGGGCACCTTATATTTGGTCGCTTGACGCCAAACAGTTTCTGATTGAGGCTGAACGCCGCCCACAGCGCAATACACCATGCAAGCGCCGTCCAGCACTCGCATCGATCGTTCAACTTCGATCGTAAAGTCGACGTGTCCCGGAGTGTCGATGATGTTAATTCTATGTTCCGCAAAGTTCTGGGCCATACCCTTCCAGAAGCATGTCGTCGCAGCCGAGGTAATCGTAATTCCGCGCTCTTGCTCCTGTTCCATCCAGTCCATGGTGGCGGCACCGTCGTGCACCTCACCGATTTTGTGGTTCACACCGGTGTAGAAAAGTATGCGCTCGGTAGTCGTCGTTTTCCCTGCATCAATGTGCGCGGAAATGCCGATATTTCGATAACGCTCAATGGGAGTTTTTCGGGCCACTTTAATTACCTACCTAACCTGTATCAATTGAGAGTCCTGTCTCTGAGACCGACTCTCTTAGTCATAATCGACAAACGTTGCGCAACGTCTTGCGTCGCTCAACAACAACAATTATCAGAATCTAAAATGAGAAAATGCCTTATTTGCCTCAGCCATGCGATGAATTTCCTCTCGTTTTTTCATCGCTGCACCACGGCCCTCCGACGCTTCTATCAATTCGGATGCCAACCGCTGCCCCATAGACTTCTCAGAGCGCTTTCTTGCAGCTTCACGAATCCAGCGCATGGAAAGCGCCATTCTGCGTGACGGACGAACCTCTACCGGCACCTGATAATTCGCGCCTCCAACTCGGCGACTCTTAACCTCAACAACTGGCTTTACGTTGTTTACTGCCAATGCAAAAATCTCAAGCGGGTCTTTCCCACTCTTGGTGCGGATCTGCTCGAACGCACCATAAATTATGCGTTCCGCTACAGATTTTTTACCGCTAGTCATTAACACGTTCACAAATTTTGACAAATCGACACTACCGAATTTTGGGTCCGGCAGAATGTCACGTTTTGGTACTTCGCGACGACGAGGCATTTTTTTCTCCTAATGTTCGGTTAAGCAGCCTTCGGGCGTTTTGCGCCGTACTTGGATCTGCTTTGCTTTCTGTCCTTCACGCCCTGTGTGTCCAAACTTCCGCGGACGATGTGATAACGCACACCAGGAAGATCTTTTACGCGGCCGCCACGAATCAACACTACCGAGTGCTCTTGAAGGTTATGTCCCTCCCCACCAATGTACGAAATCACCTCGAAACCATTAGTTAATCTTACCTTCGCGACTTTTCGCAGCGCCGAGTTCGGCTTTTTTGGTGTCGTTGTGTAGACGCGCGTGCACACCCCTCGTTTGGCTGGGCAGTTTTCCAGTGCCGGGACCTTGCTTTTGGTGACCGGAGCTTGACGCGGCTTGCGTATTAGTTGATTTGTTGTCGGCATTTATTGAATTCCTAAGTCGCGCTTGCAAATGAAGTTGGTAACAGGCAAAGGGGTGAGATTATATGACGCTAGCAGTAGTGCGTCAACTTATCGTTGCTGCGGCCCCATCGGTTTCACTGGGCGCGGGTAGATCGAAAAGCTCTCTGGCAGCGTCTCCTCCCGAGGACTGCATGCGGCGGGTGCGATGATAGGCTAACCCAGTGCCCGCCGGGATGAGTCGCCCAACTATCACGTTTTCCTTCAAGCCGCGCAATTCGTCACGTTTGCCCATAATTGCTGCCTCGGTCAGCACTCTCGTTGTTTCTTGGAAAGAAGCAGCTGAGATGAATGAGTCTGTAGATAGACTTGCTTTCGTTATGCCAAGCAGCACATTCTCAAATGCAGCAGGCGCCTTGCCCGCAGCGATAAGTCGATCATTTTCGTCAAACACTGCAGCACGTTCAACTTGCTCTTCCTTAATAAAGCTGGAACCACCAGTCTCAGTGACGACAACTCGGCGCAGCATCTGACGGACAATCACTTCAATATGCTTATCATTAATCTTGACACCTTGCAGTCGATAAACGTCTTGAACTTCGTCAATGATGTATCGAACCAGTGCTTCGACGCCTTTTAGGCGCAATATGTCATGAGAATCTGCGGGGCCATCAACGATGATCTCCCCTTTATTGACAACTTGTCCATCATGAGCCATGACATGCTTATCTTTTGAGATAAGGTATTCATGTGCGGTACCATCAGGTTCGGTAATTACAAGTCGCTGCTTACCTTTAGTATCCTTACCAAACGAAACCGTCCCTGTAACCTCAGCCAACATTCCAGCGTCCTTGGGTGATCGAGCTTCGAACAATTCAGCCACCCGCGGCAACCCTCCCGTAATGTCCCTCGTCTTTGATGACTCTTGAGGAATGCGCGCAAGAATGTCTCCCACAGACACCATCTGACCATCCTTTACCGTTATCAGTGATCCGACCTGGAAAGTCAGAGTGACAACGTGATCGGTTCCGTGAATTTTGACGTCTTCGCCATTTGCATCAATCAATTTGACTTGCGGGCGCTGGCCTTTTGTTGCCGATTTGCTTCCGCGTTGCGCGTCAATCACGACCAGTGTTGAAAGGCCTGTAACTTCGTCTAGCTGTTTAGCAACTGTTACCCCTTCGGTAACATTCTCGAATCTGACCGTACCAGCATACTCAGTCACAATGGGGCGAGTGTGTGGGTCCCATGTTGCGAGTTGAACCCCCGCCTTAATCTGCTTCCCGTCTGTCGCCAATAAAGTAGCGCCATAGGGTACTTTATGTCGTTCGCGCTCACGGCCACTATCCTCGGTAACAATAATTTCGCCGGAGCGGGAGATAACCACTTTCTCGCCTTTTGGATTTGTCACCACCCGCATTGAGCTGGAAATACGAATGACTCCGGAGCTCTTTGCCTCAATCGTGCTCTGTGCAGCCGCCCGCGAAGCGGCGCCACCAACGTGAAAGGTCCGCATGGTCAATTGCGTTCCAGGCTCTCCAATTGACTGAGCTGCAATCACACCAACCGCCTCGCCAACATTGACCAAGTTGCCACGACCAAGATCCCTTCCGTAACACTTGGCGCACAAACCGTAGCGTGTTTCGCAAGTCAAAGGTGTGCGAACACGAACTTCGTCAATTCCGACGCTCTCGATTAGGTCCACCGCATCTTCGTCCAGCAAGGTGCCGTTGGCAAACATAACGTCTTGCGTGTCCGGGTTGATGACGTCAGCGGCAACCACTCTGCCCAGTACGCGTTCCCGAAGCGCTTCGATCACTTCCCCACCTTCAATGAGCGCTTTTAAGCTGAACCCATTTTGTGTCCCGCAGTCATCTTCTGTCACTACAAGGTCTTGTGTTACATCAACAAGTCTCCGCGTCAGGTATCCCGAGTTGGCGGTTTTCAGGGCGGTATCGGCCAATCCCTTCCGCGCTCCGTGTGTCGAAATGAAGTATTGCAAAACATTGAGACCTTCACGGAAATTTGAGGTAATCGGTGTTTCAATGATCGAACCATCAGGTTTGGCCATCAGACCGCGCATACCTGCCAACTGGCGGATCTGTGCCGCGGAACCGCGAGCGCCTGAGTCGGCCATCATGTAAATCGAGTTAAACGACTCTTGGCTAACGCGCTTTCCATCAATGCTCGTAACCTGTTCGTGTGCGAGTTGGTCCATCATCGCCTTGGCTACCTGATCGCCCGTCCGACCCCAGATATCCACTACCTTGTTGTAACGCTCACCACCCGTTACCAAGCCAGACGTATATTGCTTTTCAATTTCCTTGACTTCTCTTTCAGCGTCGTCGATCAATTCGTGCTTCTTTTCGGGGACCAGCATGTCATCAACACAAATTGATATACCAGCGCGAGTAGCCAGCTTAAATCCTTGTTGCATCAAGTGGTCCGCAAAAACGACGGTATCCTTCAGTCCGCATCTACGGAAGCTTTCGTCGATGAGCTTAGAAATTTCTTTTTTCTTCAGCGGCTTGTCAATCGCCTTAAATGGCAGGCCTCTCGGCAAAATTTCAGAAAGCAACGCCCGACCGGCTGTGGTCGAGTATCGCGTAACTTTTTCCTCCCACATTCCGGCATCGGTCTTTTCAAATTCGCGCAAGCGAATTGTGATTCTGGCGTGCAAGTCGACTTGACGAGTATCCACGGCCCGGACCAGTTCAGGAACGTCAGAAAAAATCATGCCCGTTCCACGAGCCGCTACACTTTCCCGCGTTGCATAGTACAAGCCAAGCACGACGTCTTGGGATGGAACAATGATCGGGGCGCCATTTGCGGGTGACAACACATTATTTGAAGCGAGCATAAGCGTGCGCGCTTCCATTTGCGCCTCTAGGGATAGCGGTACATGAACTGCCATCTGATCGCCGTCAAAGTCGGCATTAAAAGCAACGCAAACCAATGGATGCAACTGAATGGCTTTGCCTTCAATCAGCACTGGCTCAAATGCCTGAATGCCAAGACGATGCAGCGTAGGCGCACGATTCAACAGTACCGGATGTTCGCGAATCACCTCCTCGAGAATATCCCAGACGACCGCAGTTTCAGCCTCAACTTCCTTCTTGGCGGCCTTAATTGTGCTCGCGATACCCATTTTTTCGAGTCGCTCGAAAATGTATGGCTTGAACAACTCCAACGCCATTTTTTTGGGTAGTCCGCATTGATGAAGCTTTAGTTGAGGGCCAACCACAATGACTGAACGCCCGGAGTAATCCACGCGCTTCCCTAACAAGTTTTGACGGAATCGCCCACCCTTCCCCTTGATCATGTCTGCAAGCGACTTTAACGGACGCTTATTTGCTCCTGTCATTGCCTTGCCTCGGCGACCGTTATCAAGCAATGAATCGACGGATTCCTGCAGCATGCGTTTTTCGTTGCGAACAATAATCTCCGGTGCCTTCAGCTCCAAGAGTCGCTTGAGCCGGTTATTACGGTTAATAACTCGACGATATAAATCGTTTAAATCGGAGGTGGCAAAACGTCCCCCATCCAAGGGAACGAGTGGGCGCAAGTCCGGCGGCAGCACGGGCAGGACCTCCAAGACCATCCATTCCGGCTTTATTCCCGACTTAAGGAATCCTTCGATCACCTTTAGCCTTTTCGACAGCTTCTTCATCTTGGCTTCAGAACCTGTCGTTTCTAACTCGCTGCGTAAAGTTTCGACTTCACGCGGAAGGTCTAGGGTACGCAACAACTCGCGGACGCCTTCGGCCCCCATGACCGCCGTAAAGTCATCGCCATATTCCTCAACTTTGACGAGGTAGTCGTCTTCAGTCAGAAGTTGCGCCCGATTTAATGGGGTCATGCCTGGATCAACAACTACATATGCTTCAAAGTACAACACTCGCTCAATATCACGCAGCGTCATATCCAAGACCATCCCTAAACGGCTCGGCAGACTTTTCAAGAACCAAATGTGCGCAACAACAGATGCCAGTTCAATATGACCCATGCGCTCGCGACGAACTTTGGACTGAGTAACCTCAACACCGCACTTCTCGCAAATGACCCCTCGATGTTTCAGGCGCTTGTACTTACCACAGACACACTCATAATCTTTGACGGGTCCGAATATTTTTGCGCAGAATAGCCCATCCCGTTCCGGTTTAAACGTCCGGTAATTGATTGTCTCGGGCTTTTTAACTTCACCATAAGACCACGAGCGAATTTTCTCCGGCGAGGCAAGTCCAATTGTTATGGCATCGAACTCTTGCTCGACAGCAACGTTCTGCTTGAAAAGATCAGCGAAAAGGCTCTTCATGACGGTAACTCCTTAAGCAGCAAACTATCAGTAACGCTCGAGATCGATGTCGATCGCCAGCGAACGTATTTCCTTGACAAGCACGTTGAATGACTCCGGCATCCCGGCATCAATCTTGTGCTCGCCCTTGACAATGCTTTCATATACCTTGGTACGACCGTTAACATCATCAGACTTAACGGTAAGCATTTCCTGCAGCACATAGGAGGCGCCGTAAGCTTCGAGAGCCCATACTTCCATTTCGCCAAACCGCTGCCCACCAAACTGGGCCTTGCCGCCAAGCGGTTGCTGAGTAACAAGACTATATGGGCCAGTCGAACGGGCATGCATTTTGTCGTCAACCAAGTGATGAAGCTTCAAGACATGCATGTAGCCTACGGTGACTGGTCGCTCAAACGCTTCGCCAGTACGCCCATCGTAAAGCGCAACTTGCCCACCGGTTGGCAGACCCGCAAGAGCGAGCATTGCCTTAATTTCGGCCTCATTGGCACCATCGAAAACAGGGGTGGCAAACGGAACGCCGCCGGTTAAATTCTCAGCGAGTTCATTGACTTCACTGTCGACCAAGCCATCAATATCGGCCGCACGGCCCGAAGTGTTGTAAATTTTGTTCAACAGCTTGCGCATCTCCGCAGCGCTAGCTTGCTTGCGCAACATCTCACCTATTCGATGACCAAGCCCCTTTGCCGCCCATCCAAGATGTGTCTCGAGAATTTGTCCGATGTTCATCCGTGAGGGAACGCCAAGCGGATTCAAGACGATATCAACTGGTGTACCGTCCGCCATATGAGGCATATCTTCGATCGGCACAATTTTGGAAACAACCCCCTTGTTTCCATGGCGCCCGGCCATCTTATCGCCCGGCTGCAGTCTGCGTTTGACGGCAAGGTACACCTTGACCATTTTTTGCACACCTGGCGGAAGTTCGTCACCTTGCGTCAATTTCTTCTTCTTTGCATCGAAGGCAATGTCGAAGTCCTTGCGCGTGTGGTCCAAACTATCTCTCAGGCTCTCAAGTTGCTGCTGAACATTCTCATCAGTCAGTGAAATGTCAAACCAATGGTAGTGCTCCACCGACTCAAGGTAAGCCTTTGTAATTTTCGTGCCTTTTATGAGCTTCTTAGGTCCCTTTGCCGCAATCTTGTTAAGCAGTAATTTTTCGATACGAGCGAAAGTATCTCGTTCCACAATTCTCAGCTGATCAGCAAGGTCTTGCTTGTAGCTTTTCAACATATCGTCAATGATCGCCTGTGCTCGCTTATCACGCTCAATTCCTTCACGCGTGAATACATGAACATCAATGACCGTGCCGGACATTCCAGAAGGTACGCGCAAGGATGTGTCTTTCACATCAGACGCTTTCTCGCCGAATATCGCACGCAAAAGTTTTTCTTCCGGGGTAAGCTGAGTCTCTCCTTTTGGGGTCACTTTTCCGACCAGCACGTCACCCGCGTCGACTTCAGCGCCGATATGAATAATGCCCGACTCGTCTAGGCGACCCAACTGCGACTCACCTAATGTTGCGATATCGGGAGAGATTTCTTCAGCACCAAGCTTGGTATCGCGCGCAACGACCGTTAGCTCCTCAATATGAATTGAGGTAAATCGATCATCAGCGACAACACGTTCCGAAATCAGGATGGAGTCTTCGAAGTTGTATCCGTTCCAAGGCATAAACGCAACCAGCATGTTTTGACCGAGTGCAAGTTCGCCCAAATCAGTTGAGGCACCGTCAGCCACAACATCTCCCTTGGAAATTTGGTCGCCGATCTTAACGATCGGGCGCTGATTTATGTTCGTGTTTTGGTTAGATCGGGTGTACTTGATCAGGTTATAAATATCCACGCCGACTTCACCGGGAACTGTTTCCCGATCATTAACCCGGACAACGATTCGGTCTGCATCGACATAATCAACGACACCACCACGCAATGCTTGTACCGCCGTCCCTGAATCTACCGCGACGGTTCGCTCAATACCCGTACCCACGAGCGCCTTTTCCGGACGCAGACAGGGAACCGCCTGTCGTTGCATGTTTGCGCCCATCAACGCGCGATTTGCATCGTCATGCTCAAGGAACGGGATAAGCGATGCCGCAACCGACACAATTTGGCTCGGTGCAACGTCCATGTACTGAACTTCGGTTGGTTCCTTCAGTTCAAACTCACCTTTTAATCGGCAAGAAACCAAGGCGTCAACGAGTTTTCCGCTTTTATCCAGTTGCGCGTTCGCCTGCGCTATTACGTATTTTCCCTCTTCAATTGCCGAAAGATATACGATCTCATCCGTTACTCGACTTGCATCGACCTTACGGTACGGAGTTTCCATGAACCCGTACTCGTTGGTCCGTGCATACAGCGCAAGCGAGTTGATCAATCCAATATTCGGGCCTTCAGGCGTTTCTATCGGACACACTCGCCCGTAATGTGTTGGATGTACGTCCCGAACTTCAAATCCCGCTCTTTCTCTGGTTAAACCACCCGGTCCAAGGGCAGAAACACGCCGCTTGTGAGTGATTTCGGAGAGTGGATTGGTTTGATCCATAAACTGCGACAACTGGCTTGAACCGAAAAACTCCTTAATCGCTGCGGATATTGGCTTGGCGTTGATTAGATCATGCGGCATAAGGTTGTCGCTCTCAGCTTGATTCAAGCGTTCCTTTACGGCTCTTTCAACACGAACCAACCCCGCACGAAACTGATTTTCTGCGAGTTCTCCGACGGATCGCACGCGGCGATTTCCAAGGTGATCGATATCATCGACTTCGCCCCGTCCGTTTCGAAGCTCAACTAGGATTCGGACTACGTCGAGTATGTCCTGATTCGACAAAACACCGGAGCCTTCAATCTCCTCTCGACCAACACGCCGATTGAACTTCATCCGACCAACAGCCGACAAGTCATAGCGATCTTCAGAATAGAAGAGGCCATAAAACAAGGTCTCGACAGCATCCTCTGTTGGAGGTTCCCCAGGACGCATCATCCGGTAAATGGCAACTCTGGCTGCCCATTGATCGGCGGTCTCATCCATCCGGAGTGTCGATGAAATATAAGGCCCCCGATCGAGGTCGCTAATGAACAGGGTCTGAAGCTGAGTGATTCCCCCCGTCATCAATTTGGCCAATAGCGTCTCGGTTATTTCGTCATTTGCGTTGGCAAGAATTTCACCGGTTTCCGGATTGACGATAGTGCGCGCAACTACCCGATCAACCAGGTATTCTTCGGGGACCGTTACCTTTTTGATTCCAGCTTCCGCCATATCACGGATATGTCGCGCGGTTATCCGTTTATCCTTAGCAACTACCAATTTCCCGGCTGAATCGACTATATCGAATTTCGCAACCTCGCCTCGAAGACGATCCGGAACAACCGTGAAATCGATCCCTTTCTTACCAAAATGAAAAGTGTCGAATTCGAAGAAAGTGGCGAGTATTTGTTCTGAAGTAAGTCCTATTGCCTTTAGCAGAATCGTCACGGGCATCTTGCGTCGGCGATCCACCCGGAAATAGAGTGCATCCTTTGGATCAAATTCGAAATCGAGCCACGACCCACGATAGGGAATAATTCTTGCTGAAAACAGAAGTTTTCCCGAGCTATGCGTTTTACCTTTGTCATGCTCAAAAAACACACCCGGTGAGCGGTGCAATTGCGAAACGATAACCCGTTCCGTTCCGTTGATAACAAAAGAACCCGTAGTAGTCATCAGCGGGATTTCACCCATATATAACGGCTGGTCTTCCTTGACCTCCTTAATCGCGCCCGTTTCACGATCCATGAGAACAAGCCGCACACGAGCACGCAATGGACTGGCAAATGTTAGTCCGCGCTGTTGGCATTCTTTGACATCAAAGGTCGGTTCGCCAAGCATGAAATCAATAAATTCGAGGCGCGCATTCCCTGAATGTGAAACGATCGGGAAGATCGACGTGAACGCAGCTTGTAACCCGTGGTTGCGTCGTTTCGCCGACGGCACTTCAGCTTGAAGAAAATGCGTGTAGGACTCAATTTGAGTCGCCAACAGAAAAGGCACGTCTAGCACATTTGCGCGCTTAGCGAAACTTTTACGAATACGTTTTTTCTCAGTGTAGGAATACGCCATTTTGGCTCCGTTCGATATCAGACTTCGATGGTTAGAAGACAAGACTGGACATTTTCAGTACAGCCTTCTCGTTTAACCGCCGGCACATCCGGCGCTTGTAAACACGTGCGCACGACACCAAGCCTTGGTGTCGTGCGCAAACATAGTTATTACTTAACTTCGACTTTTGCACCTGCATCTTCGAGAAGCTTGCGCAGTGCCTCAGCGTCCGCCTTTGATACTCCTTCTTTGACAGCCTTGGGGGCACCGTCGACGAGATCTTTGGCTTCTTTAAGACCCAAGCCAGTTGCTGCGCGCACAACCTTAATCGCTTCGACCTTCTTTTCGCCCGCGGCAAGTAGCATTACCGTGAACTCGGTCTGCTCTTCAACTGCGGCCGCGGCAGCAGCAGGTCCTGCGACCGACATTGCTGCAGCCGATACTCCAAACTTAACTTCAAAAGCTTTGACAAGGTCATTCAAGTCCATAACCGTCATGTTTCCAACTGCTTCAAGAATGTCATCTTTACTGATTGCCATGTTTATTTACTCCAGTTTCAATTAATTAGTTAAAGGCCTGTTTGTTCAGGCTGCTACCGTCTCACGTTGCTTTGCCAGTGCTCCAAGTGCAACTGCAAATCCAGCCACCGGGGCTTTCATCACGCCCAGCAATTTCGACAACAGTTCATCTCGACTTGGTATTGACGCTAAGGCCTGAATTCCTGCCTTATCAAGCAACTTGCCGCCATAAACTCCAGCCCTCAGAATCAACTTGTCGTTGCCTTTGGCAAAATCATTGAGCACTTTTGCTGCGGCGACCGGGTCGGCTGACATGCTATAAATCAAAGGCCCCGTCATTTGCTCAGACAATGCAGCAAAGTCGGTCCCAGTGACAGCACGGCGTGCCAACGTGTTACGCAATACTCGCAAGTAAACGCCTGATTGCCGTGCGCTTGACCGCAATTTCGTCAAGTCGGCAACTTCGATGCCTCTGTACTCAGCCATGACGATGGTTTGAGCACCGGCCACCTGCGCCGATACTTCGGCTACTACGGCTTTCTTTCCTTCTAGATTCAGACCCATGGGTCTTAACTCCTTTCAAGTCAACAAACGGCAGAATTACAACTGAACATCTACCGCAACCAAGGCGACCTGGATCAGAAATATGCCGGCATCGAACTCCTGCAAAATTCTGTTCTGGGCTCACCATCTACGCAGGCCACTTGCGCACTTAAGTTAGCGATACCCTGCTAACACCTGCGGTCTTTGACGGTACGCAACCGGCGTCAAGACGCCAGTTGCGACCCAAAGTCTTTAATGTGATTGAACCGACAAACTAGCCTGATCAACACGAACTCCAGCACCCATGGTGCTGGACAGGGAAACCTTTCTCAAATATTGGCCCTTGGACGAAGCCGGTTTGGCCTTTTGTAACGCGTCCAATAAGGCGGAAAAGTTGATCTGCAAAGCTTCCACGCTGAAGGATGCGCGCCCGATCGTGCAGTGGACAATTCCAGCCTTGTCAGTGCGATATTGCACTTGTCCAGCCTTGGCATTTTTCACCGCCGTCGCGACATCCATTGTCACCGTGCCAACTTTCGGATTTGGCATCAGACCGCGTGGCCCGAGTACTTGACCGAGTTGCCCGACGATCTTCATTGCGTCAGGTGTGGCAATGACGATGTCAAAATTCATGTTGCCAGCCTTGACCTCTGCGGCAAGATCTTCGAAACCGACAATATCGGCACCGGCGGCCTTGGCGACTTCTGCCTTTTCGCCTTGGGCAAAAACAGCGACGCGCACAGTCTTGCCAGTACCGGACGGTAGCACAACCGAACCGCGCACGGTTTGATCCGATTTTTTCGCATCGACCCCGAGGTTGACAGAAACATCAATCGACTCATCGAACTTCGCAGTTGCGCACTCCTTGACCAAACCAATTGCATCACCAAGAGGGTACGCCTTAGAACGATCCACCTTAGCAGCTACAGCTTGAATACGTTTTGAAAGTTTAGCCATGATCAGATTCCCTCGACAACGATGCCCATACTGCGGGCGGAGCCAGCCACTGTGCGTACAGCGGCATCAAGATCAGCAGCAGTCAGGTCCTTCATTTTTGTTTTGGCAATATCTTCAGCCTGCGCGCGAGTGATTTTGCCGACCTTATCTGTGTGCGGTTTCGGGGAACCCTTTTGAATTCCAGCCGCTTTCTTGATCAAAATCGTTGCCGGCGGGGTCTTCATGATGAAGGTAAAACTCTTGTCAGCGTACGCTGTGATTACCACCGGGATTGGCAAGCCAGGCTCGAGGCCCTGAGTCTGCGCGTTGAACGCTTTGCAGAACTCCATGATATTCAAGCCACGCTGACCTAGTGCGGGACCAATTGGGGGCGAGGGATTTGCTTTCCCCGCTGGAACTTGCAACTTCACATAACCTACAATCTTCTTCGCCATGATGACTCCTAAGTGATGAGTATTAACGCGCGTTCAATTTCTTACTTGCGCTCCTCGGAATTGCCGCAAACAGCCCCTGCGGCAGGGTAAAACTATGCCTTTTCGATCTGCGCAAACTCCAACTCCACTGGAGTGGCGCGACCAAAAATCGTCACTGAAACGCGGATACGGCTTTTCTCGTAATTAACTTCTTCAACATTGCCATTGAAATCAGTGAACGGGCCTTCTTTGACCCTGACCATTTCGCCAATTTCGAACAATACTTTCGGACGCGGTTTCTCGACCCCGTCTTGAACTTGTTGCATGATTTTCGCGACTTCTTTGGACGATATTGGTGTTGGTTTGTTGGCTGTCCCGCCAATAAATCCAGTCACCTTTGGCGTACTCTTAACCAAGTGCCACGAATCGTCGTCCATGTCCATTTCGACCAACACGTAACCAGGGAAAAACTTGCGCTCAGAAATACTTTTCTGCCCGTTTTTCATTTCAACGACCTCTTCGACAGGCACCAGGATTTGTGCGAACTTGTCCTGCATGCCGGCACGCGTAATGCGCTCCAAAAGTGCGCGCTGCACCGATTTCTCGTAGCCCGAATAGGCATGAACGACGTACCAGCGTTTTGTTGTCATCTCTTCCATCCCAGCACCACGTCATAAAGGAGCCATTCGAGACTCTTATCGGTAACCCAAAGCATGATCGCCATCAACAAGACAAACAAAAACACAACACCCGTCGTCTGAATCGTCTCTTTTCGCGTTGGCCAAACAACCTTTCTGGTTTCGGTAATTGAATCCCGCGCAAAGTCAATAAACTGCTGCCCCGGGGCGGTCAATCTAGCCACGGCAGCACTGACACCAATGCCAGCGAAAATGCACAAGACGCGCACAATCATCGCCTGCTCGGAAAGCATGTAAAAGCCCACAACGCCGGCCGCTAACAAAAGCAGCGCAAATCCGAATTTAATATTATCGCCCATCGTTTCAGTCATTGGCTCTTATTCACGTTTAGCTAGTGGCAGGGGAAGAGGGAATCGAACCCCCAACCTACGGTTTTGGAGACCGTCGCTCTGCCAATTGAGCTATTCCCCTACGGCAAAAACTGCAAAGCGGAGCCTCGTTTCCGTTGCTCCGCTGCATCTGCGGTTGCGTGTCTTATTCGATAACTTTAGCCACGACACCGGCGCCGACAGTACGACCGCCCTCACGAATGGCGAAGCGCAGGCCCTCTTCCATAGCAATCGGCGCAATCAGCTTCACCGTCATCGCAATGTTGTCGCCCGGCATCACCATCTCTGTGCCCGCCGGCAACTCAATGCTGCCCGTTACGTCAGTAGTCCGGAAGTAGAACTGCGGACGGTAACCATTGAAGAACGGCGTGTGCCGACCACCTTCATCTTTACTCAGAATGTAAACCTCCGAGGTGAAGTGGGTATGCGGAGTGATCGAGCCCGGCTTCGCTAACACCTGACCACGCTCAACCTCTTCGCGCTTGGTGCCGCGCAACAAGACGCCCACATTATCGCCAGCCTGCCCTTGATCAAGCAGCTTACGGAACATTTCCACACCGGTACAAATGGTTTTAAGTGTCGGTTTGATGCCGATAATTTCAATTTCTTCGCCAACCTTGACAATACCGCGCTCAATTCGGCCAGTCACCACGGTGCCACGACCCGAGATCGAGAACACGTCTTCGATCGGCATCAAGAACGGCTTGTCGACTGCACGCTCAGGAGTAGGAATATAACTATCCAAGGCATCAGCCAGTTTCATGATGGCCTCTTCACCCAGCGGACCTTTGTCACCCTGCAGTGCTTTGAGTGCCGAGCCATGAACGATTGGGGTGTCATCCCCAGGGAAATCGTATTTGCTGAGCAACTCGCGCAGTTCCATTTCAACCAACTCAAGCAACTCAGCATCATCCACCATGTCGCATTTGTTCATAAACACGATCACGTATGGCACGCCAACCTGACGGGCCAACAAAATGTGCTCACGGGTTTGCGGCATCGGGCCGTCAGCGGCTGAACACACCAAAATCGCACCATCCATCTGCGCCGCACCGGTAATCATGTTCTTGACGTAGTCCGCGTGCCCAGGGCAATCCACGTGCGCGTAATGCCGATTCTTTGTCTCGTACTCAACGTGCGCCGTATTAATCGTGATCCCGCGCGCCTTCTCTTCTGGCGCCGCATCAATCTGATCATAGGCTCGCGCCTCACCACCAAATTTCGCCGCCAAAATCGTCGTCATCGCCGCCGTCAATGTCGTCTTGCCGTGATCCACGTGCCCAATCGTCCCCACGTTAACGTGCGGCTTCGTTCGCTCAAATTTGCCTTTTGCCATGGTTAATTTCCTAACTTGAATGCAGATTAAAAATGGTGCCCTTGGCGTGGATCGAACACGCGACCTCTCCCTTACCAAGGGAGTGCTCTGCCACTGAGCTACAAGGGCGAAACCTGTTTGAACTACGCCAAAACAACACCAACAGCTACTGGAGCGGCGAGCGGGAATCGAACCCGCGTCATCAGCTTGGAAGGCTGAGGTTCTACCATTTAACTACCGCCGCCAATCAAAACCAAAAATCAAAACGCAAGCCAACTTGCTGGTGGAGGGGGAAGGATTCGAACCTTCGAAGGCAGAGCCGACAGATTTACAGTCTGTTCCCTTTGACCGCTCGGGAACCCCTCCAACGGAACCGTCAATTATCCTCATTCCACGAATCGACGTCAAGGAAAAAGTCAACTAAATTGTCGGTAGTGTCAAGATCCCTCGGCACCTAGGCCGCGCTGCTTCAGCATTCAGGATTCTCTGACGGGAAAATTAAGCGCACATGCGTATTTCGCATCAGTAACCACTCACATTTCCGGTAAATCACGCTCTACCGGAACAAGTAGTATCCTGCTCTCGCTGAAGCTAGGCAGCAAATAGAACTGCCGCGAACCCGAAGTTGGAGGAGAACGCCGATGAATGCCCCCTTACGCCACGTAAGCCTTAACGATAAGTACGCTCTGAGTTCCGGGCGGGTCTACCTGACCGGAACACAAGCCCTGGTTCGCCTGCTTTTGCTTCAACATCAGCGGGATGTCTTGGCTGGCCTCAAGACAGGCGGTTTCGTTTCCGGTTACCGGGGGTCGCCTTTGGGGTCGGTAGACCAGGCGCTGTTTAGCGCCAAGCCTCACTTGACCAAGAATGGTGTGGTCTTTCAACCCGGCATCAACGAAGACCTTGCTGCAACCGCCGTTTGGGGTACGCAACAAGTCAACCTTCACCCAGGGGCGACAGTCGACGGTGTTTACGCCATGTGGTATGGCAAGGGGCCGGGAGTTGACCGTTCCGGCGATGTATTTAGGCATGCAAACGCCGCCGGAAGCAGCAAATACGGCGGTGTATTGGTTATCGCTGGCGACGACCACGCGGCAAAATCATCCACGCTTCCGCATCAGACAGATCACTTTTTCAAATCAATGATGATGCCAGTGCTTGCGCCTTCCGGTGTGCAGGAGTATCTGGATTACGGGGTTCACGGCTGGGCATTGTCGAGATACTCCGGATGTTGGGTTGCGTTCAAAGCGCTGGCCGATACGGTAGAAACGTCTGCGTCAGTCGACGTCGGTCCAGAGCGCGTCAATGTGAGGATTCCGGTTGACTTTGAAGTGCCGCCTGACGGACTCAACATCCGCTGGCCCGATCCGCCTTTGGTTCAAGAGAAGCGACTACTGCATTACAAACTCTATGCTGCGCTTGCGTACTGCCGCGCAAACCAGCTCAATCGCATCGTCATCGACACACCCAATCCAAGATTGGGAATCATCACCTCCGGCAAGTCTTATTTGGATGTTCGGCAGGCCCTCGATGACTTGGGAATTGACGAGCAGCGTGCTGCCCAAATTGGTATCCGCTTATACAAAATCGGTATGGTTTGGCCCCTCGAAGCCGAAGGCGTGCGGCATTTCGCCGAAGGCCTGGAGGAAATTCTGGTCGTCGAAGAAAAACGCCAGTTGCTTGAGTACCAGCTCAAGGAAGAACTCTACAACTGGCGGATCGATGTTCGCCCTCGCGTGGTCGGCAAGTTTGATGAAAAGGGTGAATGGTCTCTGGTCGAGAGTGGTGGTCGAGTGGATCATGGTAAGTGGTTGCTACCCGCCGCCGGTGAATTGACGCCGGCCATGATTGCCCGGGCTATCGCCAGCAGAATTGCCCGCTTTCACACGTCCGAAACCATAACGGCGAGGCTCGAATTTTTGGAAGGCAAGGAAAAGGCACTGGCAAGCAAGACATTTGCAATTGATCGCGTGCCAACATTTTGCCCGGGGTGTCCGCACAACACATCCACCAATTTACCAGAGGGTTCTCGGGCCGTGGCTGGAATCGGCTGTCATTACATGGTGACCTGGATGCCGGAACGCGGAACCGCGACTTTTTCACACATGGGTGGCGAGGGTGTGGCTTGGGTCGGCCAGTCACCATTCACCGAGACCGCACACATTTTTGCCAACCTTGGCGATGGCACTTACTTTCACTCCGGGTTGCTCGCGATCCGGCAATCGGTAGCGGCCAAGGTCAACATCACCTACAAGTTGCTTTACAACGATGCAGTTGCTATGACCGGTGGGCAGAACGTCGATGGCACACTGACGGTCCCGATTTTGGCCGCTCAACTGGCGGCCGAAGGTATTCACAATATGGTGGTCGTTACCGATGGGACGGAGCGCGCATACGGGCCGGCAGATCTTCCGCACGGAACACCTATTCGTCATCGCGATGATTTCGATGCGATTCAACGCGAATTTCGTGAACTGCCTGGCACCTCGGCGATTATTTTTGACCAAACATGTGCCGCAGAAAAACGTCGTCGGCGCAAACGAGGGACGTATCCTGACCCTCAGCGACGAATGTTTATCAATGAGTCTGTTTGTGAAGGTTGTGGCGACTGTGGTGTGCAATCGAACTGTACCGCCATTATCCCGGTCGAAACGGAGTTTGGTCGCAAGCGCGCCATTGACCAGAATGCCTGCAACAAAGACTATTCTTGTACCAAGGGGTTTTGCCCAAGTTTCGTTTCTGTAGTCGGTGGCAAGCTTAGGAAAAAATCTGAGGCGATTGGCGCGACGCTCAGCGCGCGCGTCGAAGCCCTACCGGATCCGATCCTCCCCAACCTCAGCAGTCCGTACGGCATCTTGATCACAGGAGTTGGCGGAACCGGCGTTATTACGGTCGGGGCGCTGATCGGCATGGCCGCACACATCGACGGTTTAGGTGTGACAGTGCTTGATATGGCCGGTCTGGCACAAAAGGGTGGTTCGGTATATTCGCACGTGAGGATCGCTCACCACCCTGATGAATTGCATGCGGTGCGCATTGCCGCAGGGGAAGCCGACGCATTGATCGGCGCTGATTTGGTGGTCTCCGCGTCCGATGAGGCACTCGCCAAAATGGCTTCGGGAAAGACGAAGGCAATTATCAATTCAGCCTTGTCGCCTACTTCTGAATTCGCGCGCAATCCCGATTGGTTGTTTCCGCGCGACAAAATGCAAAATTCGATCAGTGATGCCATTGGCGCTGCCGCTACCAATTTCATCGACGCACAAAAGATGGCGACATCCTTGATCGGTGACGCTATGGCGACCAATCTCTTTATGCTGGGTTATGCATGGCAAAAAGGACTTGTTCCGGTATCTGCCGCCGCTTTGCTGGGTGCAATTGAGCTTAACGGCACAGCCATAAAAATGAACATAGCCGCCTTCAACTGGGGTCGTTGTGCCGCCCATGACTTCCCCGGTGTCTGGGGACTTGTTGTACCGGCAGCGAACCTGGGTAACGGCGTGACACCAGCACCAACTGTTGCCCAGATGATCGCGATTCGCTGCAAATTCCTCGCTGACTATCAGGATGCTGCCTATGCCGAACGCTATCGAGTACAAGTCGAAAAGATAGAGGCGGCAGAAGCCTCGCTTGGGGGCAGTCGCGACTTGACGAGCAGTGTCGCCCGCAACCTTTTCAAGCTTATGGCAATCAAGGATGAGTACGAAGTTGCCCGCCTCTATGCCGAGTCGGACTTTATGGAGCGCGTCGCCCACGAATTTGAAGGCGACTACCGTATCCGCTTCCATATGGCACCACCCCTCCTGGCTAAGCCTGATCCACATACTGGAAACATTAAGAAGATGGAATTCGGACCATGGATGATGTCCGCGTTCCGCTTGTTGGCCAAAGGCCGCGCGTTGCGCGGCGGGACGTGGGATGTTTTCGGACGCACAGAAGAGCGACGGCTTGAGCGGGAATTATTGTTAGATTACGAGACTAGCTTGGTTAATCTGGCTTCAAAGTTGACTTCGGAAACGTTGCCGACAGCCACTAAATTGGCCGAGCTACCGGCTGCGGTGCGCGGCTTTGGGCACGTAAAACTTCGCTCGATTGCAACGTATAAAGCTCAGCGGGATATCCTCAAAGGGTTGCTCAAGATCAGCTAAGGCAACAAACGATGCGGCGCATGGGTCACTATAATTGACGAGGCAGACCCGACTTAAAGAGGAACGCAAATGCAAAAGACATACATAACCGGTACCGGCGTTTGGACGCCACCCAACGTAATTACAAATGAGGAATTGGTTGCGTCCTTCAACGAATACGTGCGTCGGTTCAATGAACGGAATAGCGCCGCCATTGTTGCCGGTGAAGTCGTTGCGCTACAGCCTTCAAGCGTTGAATTCATTGAAAAGGGTTCGGGCATAAAACAGCGATATGTGATCGACAAGGAAGGCGTCCTGGATCCTGACCGGATGTTTCCGAATATCCCTGCACGCCCCAACAGCGAAGTTTCCATCATGGCTGAAATTGCGGCGAACGCCGGCAGGATGGCGCTGGAAGCCGCCGGACGTCAGGCTGCCGAAGTAGATCTGGTCATCGTTGCGTGTGCCAATTTTCAGCGCCCCTATCCGGCGCTGGCGATTGAAGTCCAACACGTCTTGGGATGTGGCGGATACGGTTATGACATGAATGTTGCTTGTTCGGCAGGCACATTTGGTATTGAGCAGGCCGCAAATGCTATCCGCTCTGGACAATCTCGCTGTGCACTGGTGCTAGGACCGGAAATCACCTCGGGGCATTTGGAGTGGCGGGATCGCGATTGCCATTTCATTTTCGGTGATGTTGCAACTGCCGTTGTGGTCGAAGCTGAGCCGTCCGGGAGACAAAAGTGTCTCTGGGAAATTCTCGGTTCTCGCGCCACCACATCGTTTTCAAACAATATTCGAAATAACAGCGGTTTTCTTGATCGCTGTGAAGTTGGCGGCCGCACAGACAAGCGCGACAAACTTTTCATGCAAGAGGGCCGCAAAGTATTCAAAGAGGTTTGTCCGATGGCCGCCGAACACATAACTTCTCACCTTGCGGATCATGGCTTGAAGCCGGCCGATGTGCGCCGTTTTTGGCTACATCAAGCGAATTTGTCGATGAACCAGTTCATTACCCGGCGCCTGCTGGATCGAGACGCAACACTTGATGAGGCACCAGTAGTCCTCGATAAGTACGCGAACACCGCCTCTGCGGGGTCCATCATTGCTTTTCATCAAAATCAGGCTGATTTGCCCCCTGGCACGACCGGACTCATATGTTCTTTCGGCGCGGGATATTCCATCGGCAGCCACGTCTTGAGGCGAATTTGACGGGTCGATGAGTATCCGGATTCAACGACTCAAATGCAATTACTCGCGCTAGGCATTAATCACCGCACGGCGCCGCTTGCGTTGCGTGAGCAGTTGGTCTTTCCACCGACCGAAGTCGGGCGCGCTTTGCATGATCTGCTCACCCTGCCCATGGTGAATGAAGCAGCAATCCTTTCGACGTGCAACCGCACTGAACTCTACTGTTCAATCACTAGCGGTTCGAGCGACGAACATGCAGCAGGCGTTAATTTGACCGAGTGGTTATTGCGCTATCAACGATTGCCACCCGAAAAGTTGCACGGGCACCTGTATCACCATCCACAACAGGCCGCAATCCGACACATGTTTCGTGTTGCCAGTGGCCTTGACTCGATGGTGTTAGGCGAACCGCAGATCCTGGGACAAATGAAGCAGGCGGCGCGCCTCGCCAGTGAAGCGGGTACCCTTGGAACATTTCTGGGCAAACTATTTCAGCGTACCTTCGCGGTTGCCAAAGAAGTCCGGTCGACCACGGCAATCGGCGCCAACATTGTCTCGATGGCGGCAGCAGCCGTCCATTTATCCGGCCGAATTTTTGATCAAAATTCCAATCGCAACATTTTGTTTGTCGGCGCCGGCGAGATGATTGAGTTGTGTCTTACCCACTTTGCCGCGCGCGGTCCCAGCCGAATCACAATTGCAAATCGCACCAATTCCCGTGCGACCGCGCTGGCAGCACGGTTTGCGGAAAACAAAGTCGACACCATGGCGTTAAACGAAATCGACACCCGGTTGGCGGAATACGACATCATTGTCTCTTGTACCTCCAGTCCATTGCCGATTATTGGATTGGGCATGGTTGAACGTGCCCTCAAAGTCCGTCGCCATCGACCAATGGTGATGGTTGATCTGGCGGTGCCGCGCGACATTGAAGCAGACGTTGGCGAACTTGACGATATATTTTTGTACACGCTCGATGACCTTGGTCAAATCGTTGAGTCGGGGCTGGAGGCGCGGCATGAGGCGGTAATTGATGCCGAGAACATAATCACTGAAGGTGTCAGCGGCTTTGAACATTGGCTTGAAGCACGGGATAACGTGCCGACCATTCGTAGCTTGCGCGATCGTGCTGAGCGTACCCGCGTTAACGAACTCGAAACTGCGCTCAGACAACTGGCACGCGGTGATGATCCGGCCAAAGTACTCGAAGCGCTTTCACAAGGACTCACCAACAAATTGATGCACGGACCAACGCACGCACTTAACGCGGCCAGCGGCCCGGAACGCGCGAATATTTCAGAATTTATTTCTAAAATTTATCGCTTAAATCAGAGCGATTAGAGCCGAAATATTGGCGGCTCGGTGGGTCTCACTGTGTATCGCGAAGCTGCGGCAAGTCACACAATCATGCTGGATGGGCGCAAAGACAATGCGCTATTGGTGCTAGGTGCCGTCGACAGATGCCCCCGCCCCGCTTAGACTTCGAAGCCTATGAATTTCTTACCCTCATTTGATTTTGTTGGCGCGATTCTGCAGGTATTGCGACGCTTGCTATATGTTTGGACGCGAACGCAGGTCTTCCCCGAGACAGCGTTGGAGCTCAAACTTCAGCCGGATCTCCCCGTTTGCTACATCCTGCAGCATCGCCACATTTCAAACCTCCTGGTGCTAGATCACGAATGCAGACAATTTGGCTTGCCGCCCGCGCTCGGCCCCATGGTCACGCGCCAAATGCGGTCGCGACGCTCATTCTTCTTTTTGGCGCAACGTCCAGGCAAAGTCACCGACAACCCGCCGCGCAACGAATCCAGCCTGCTGTCCTCCCTCGTTGCATCTGCAATCGACAATCCGCATTTTGATGTGCAACTCGTACCAGTCACGATTCTTTGGGGCCGCGCACCCGGAACTCAGGATTCGATTCTCAAAGCGCTCTTGGCCGAAACGTGGGAGGCCACCAGTTCATTGCGTCAATTGCTGGCGATACTGATCCACGGCCGGCAAACCGTGGTTCGGTTCAATGAACCGGTGTCCCTGCGCTTCTTGCTCAGAAACGATCCCAATCCTGCGCATGCCACACGCAGGCTGTCACGGATTTTTCGAGTACATTTCAAGCGACAACGAACCCTGGCAATTGGTCCGGATCTTTCTCATCGACACACTCAACTCAGGGCCTTGCTGGCAACACCGGCGGTGCGCAAAGCCGTTTCTGCGGAAGCCGCCGAAAAGTCTATTTCGCTCGTCAAGGCCGAAGGCAACGCGCGACGATATGCATTGGAAATCGCATCAGACTATTCGAACACCGTCGTTCAAGCGCTGATTATTTTCCTCGATTGGGTTTGGACTCGAATTTACGACCGAATTGAGGTACATAACTTTGAGCAAGTTTCCAGGATTGCCGCCGGCAACAGCTTGGTATACGTGCCGTGCCACCGTAGTCACATCGATTACTTGCTGATGTCATACCTGTTGTTCATGCGTGGATTGACTCCTCCGCACATTGCTGCCGGATCAAACCTGAATATGCCTGTGGTCGGGCCGATTCTCCGTGGAGGCGGGGCGTTCTTCCTGCGCCGCAAGTTAAAGGGGGCTGCACTTTATTCAGCAGTTTTCCTGGAATATCTGCATATGATGATCGAACGCGGATTCCCCATCGAGTACTACATCGAAGGCGGGCGAAGCCGTAGCGGTCGCACACTGACTCCACGCACGGGAATGCTTGGCATGACCGTCCAGAGTTATTTGCGCACCCGCGCACGTCCGTTGTACTTTGTTCCGGTGTATGTAGGTTACGAAAAATTGATGGAAGGAAGTTCTTATCTTGCCGAGCTTGGCGGCAAGCAAAAGAAGAACGAATCCCTCCTCGATTTGCTGGGTGCGATCCGTCTGCTCAAGCGGCGTTTCGGCGCAGTACACGTAAATTTTGGCGAACCGTTACTACTCTCACAGTTCCTCGACGGGCAGTGTGCAGACTGGCGGGACTGCGCGTTCGATGATCCACGTGCACCCTGGCTACGTAAAGCCGTCGAAGCTACTGCAACGGAACTCGCTCGACGGATCAACGCGGCTGCCGTGATCAATCCGGTCAATTTGATGGCGTTGTCACTATTGTCGACGCCCAAGCACACTGCCGATCTTCGCGCTATACATCGTCAAATTGAGCATCTCCAGTTTTTAGCCGCAAATACCTCGCTACCGGCATCCGTGGTGGTCTCGCAAACGCTGCCGGCCACTATCATTGAGGAGTGTCTGCGTCTTGAACTGATCAGTGTGCGAACGCATGCGTTAGGTGACATGGTGCAAGCGTCTCAAGCACAGTCGAGTTTGCTGGCATACTTTCGCAACAACGTCATCCACCTTTTTGCTCTGCCCGCGCTATTTGCGTGCCTGGTCAGTCATAACCGAATATTGAGCAGGTCAGTGGCCAAAAAGGCCATTAAGGGAATCTACAACCTGCTCCGCGCTGAACTGTATCTTCCGTGGGAGCCCGATCAGCTTGATCAGGTGATCGAGCAGACGGAAGCTGCACTGATGAACCGAAAGCTGATTCTGTGTCGCGATGAAAGCCCTAAGATCCTGCGCGCACCTAGTCCTGGAGAAGAGGTCAGCGCCGAATTGCATCAGCTTGGCGAAATCATTCGACCGACACTTGAGCGGCAGTTCCTCACGCTTGCACTCCTTCAACATCACGGGAGTGGAAAGATTACGCGCTCCTTGCTCGAGGAGTCCGGGCACTTGCTGGCCCAACGACTGTCGATGTTGTATGAGTTCAATAGTCCGGAATTTTCGGAAAAATCTCTTTTTGCGAACGTAGTGCGCAATCTCATTAATGCCGAACTTCTGCATGCTGATAGCGAAGGCTATTTGCATTTTGATGAGCGAATCAGCGTCCCTGCTGCGCACGCACAGTTACTGCTGGCGGCTGATGTCCGTCATAGTATCGAGCGAATGACGCGCATTGAACCACCAGCGGATGTACCTCCAGAAGGCACCATCACCGATCCTCCAACTGACATAACTGCCGTCACACCACCGCCGTCCTCGATTACCCAATGACCCCAGCTATTCTTGAAAAACTAGACCGCCTTGCCGAACGCCTTGCCGAAATCGACGGCTTGCTTGGTCGTCCCGAAGTTCATCAGGACATGGACACCTACCGCAAACTGACCCGGGAGCATGCTGAGATCACGCCGGTCGTCGGCTTATTTCACGCCTATCGGCAAGCCGAAAAAGACTATGCCCATGCGACCGATTTGCTGAGCGATCCCGAGATGAAGGAAATGGCGCAGGAAGAACAGTCTAGCGCTCAAGCAACCATGGCGCAGCTTGATCTTGATCTGCAAACCGCCTTGTTGCCCAAGGACCCGAGTGACGATAAGAATCTCTTTCTGGAGATTCGTGCGGGCACGGGAGGCGATGAATCGGCATTGTTCGCCGGCGATCTTTTCCGCATGTATTCGCGCTATGCCGAACGGCAGCGCTGGAAAGTCGAAATTGTCTCCAAGAGCGATTCCGATCTCGGCGGTTTTCGTGAAATCATTGCCCGCATCGAGGGCCAGGGTGCCTATTCAAAACTGAAATTTGAATCGGGAGGGCACCGCGTGCAACGCGTCCCCACCACAGAGGCGCAGGGTCGCATTCATACTTCCGCTTGCACTGTCGCCGTCATGCCCGAAGCAGATGAACTGGTCGATATCGTGATCAATCCATCCGAGCTGCGGATCGACACTTTTCGCGCCTCAGGTGCTGGCGGGCAGCACATCAACAAGACTGACTCGGCAGTGCGCATCACCCACCTGCCGACTGGAATCGTCGTCGAATGCCAGGACGATCGCTCGCAGCATCGCAATAAGGCGCAAGCGCTGTCGGTGTTGGCCGCACGGATCAACGATGTAAAGCAGCGTGAGCAACAATTGGAAATTGCCTCAACGCGAAAGTCACTCATTGGCAGCGGCGATCGCTCCGAGCGCATACGGACCTACAACTTTCCCCAGGGTCGGGTCACTGATCACCGCATCAATCTCACCTTGTACAAAATTGATGCAATCATGGATGGCGACCTCAACGATGTTGTCAATGCCCTATCGGCCGAGCACCAAGCGGAACTGTTGGCCGCACTGGCGGAATGAGGTAGTGCTGAGTACCGTTAGTACCATCCTGGCGAACGTGCCTCGCGGCATGCCGGTCAGTGAATTGCGCTTGCTGCTCGGCGAGGTGCTTGGGCAACCGACTGTTTGGCTCCTCACGCACGGCGAAGCGATGGTCAGCATCGAGCAATGCTTGAAACTTGATGAATTGGTCAATCGTCGGCTAGGCGGCGAACCAATGGCCTACCTGTTGGGCTATCGCGAGTTTTATGGCCGCAAATTTACTGTCTCACCAGCAGTATTGATTCCGCGTCCGGAAACTGAATTGGTGGTTGATATCGTGAAGGCGTCAGTTGGTGCTGGGGCTCTGCATGGCGAGATGTCCGCTTCGCGGAGCGCCAGCACGCCGTCAACTCTTGATTTAGGCACAGGCAGTGGCTGCATAGCGATCAGTATTGCGCTTGAATGCCCGAGAGTGAAGGTCACGGCAGTGGATCTGTCACTTGACGCACTCGATGTCGCGACAACCAATCAACGGAAGCTCAATGCATCTGTTGAGTTGATCCAAAGTGACTGGTTCACTGCACTTGATGACCGACGCTTTGACATCATCGTCAGTAACCCGCCCTATGTCGCCGAGGGAGACACGCATCTTGAGCAAGGCGATTTGCGTTTTGAGCCAACTCAAGCACTGTCAAGCGGCAATGATGGACTGACCGCGCTGAGAAAGATCATTTCAGAAGCACCAACCCATTTGCTTTCAAAAGGGTTATTGGCACTTGAGCACGGCTATGATCAGGCCGTCGCAGTTCGCGAACTACTGATCACAGCGGGCTTCGCAACAATCACGCAGCACAAAGACATCGCCGGAATTATCCGCGTCAGTTGCGGTGTACTGCCTTAGGCAGTTGCCAGCCCCAGTCGCCACAGTGATGTAATTTCCGCCGCGCGCGCGCGATGGAGCAGATCGTCCGCATCACGGGTACGGGGGTGTTTTGCCGCAACATCCAGGCGGCCAAGCACACGCAAGCCACCATGCGAAATCCACGCCAACAACTCGTCGCGCGAACGCAAGCCCAAATGTTCGGCGATATCAGACAACACCAACCATGCCTCGCCACCCGCCTCAAGATGTGCGCCAACGCCGTTGAGGAATCCGCACAGCATGCGACTGTCAGTGTCATACACCGCGTGCTCCAGGCGCGAACTCGGCTGGGCTGGAATCCACGGCGGGTTGCAGGCAATTAACGGAGCACGGCCCGGCGGGAACAAATCCGTTTGTATCACGCTGACCTGTTTCGCCAAACCAAGGCGGTCAACGTTATCGGTGGCACAAGCAATCGCTCGGGCATCCGTGTCGGTAGCGACCACTTTCGCCATACCACGTCGCACCAAGAGTGCCGCGAGGACTCCCGTTCCGGTGCCAATATCGAATGCCAGCTTCGTCGATGGCAGGGGTGCCTCAGCAACCAAATCCAAATATTCGTTGCGGATCGGCGCAAACACCCCATAGTGCGGATGAATTTTGGTGCCCAGCTGTTCAAGCATCAAGCCATTTTTTCGCCATTCGTATGCGCCAATCGCGCCCAGCAAATCACGCAGCGACATCACGTAAGGTGCGTCGGCTGATCCAAATGCCTGATCGCATGCGGTTGCCACATTCGGCGCACGGCGTAGCGACAAACGATGTCCGGCATCAAATTGCAACAGCAACATTCCTAACAGGCGCGCTCGACGAGCTTGTTGCTGGCGTTGGTGATAAAACGACCCTTTCATGGTCAGCGCACCTGGATCGCTTGCTTTTTTTGCCGCGTGTTTGTCAATCCGTCGCGCCATCGCGCGCATCAATTGACGCGCATTCTGGAAGTCTCCGCGCCACAATAGGGCCGTTCCTTCGCAAACCAACCGGAAGGCAGCATCGGCGGTGATCGAGTCGTCTGCGATGACAATATGCGCCGGTTTAACAACACCGCTTTCAGAGCGCCAGTGTGCGTGATGCTCTGTCCCGCCTTCAAACCAAGCAAGCGTAAGCTCGTTCGTTAGTGCTACGGCGCTAGGCGAAATGGAATGTCCGGGGCGAAGCGCATCGGCGCCGTTGTCTGACTTCACCGCGCAGGGTACACGGTCAAAACAAGCCCTTCACCCAAGCAATCGTCTGCCCGAGGAGCACCATACCCTTGAGTTTCATCAGCGCCATGCTATCGCCGTCCTGGAGTTCCGCCGGCCCACAACGCGGGTCAGAGCGCTGCAATGCGCCAGTCATCTTGTGATCGATCGGTATCGGTTCGCAGCCATGGTTGGTCTCACAGACAAAGTCCCACGGCTCGCGGGCCGGCACGTGGCAGGCAAAACAATTCTTGCCAAAGCGATTATTTACTTCAGCAAATCCGCGCTTGCCAATCTTTGTTCCCTTGTCACTGACTTCAAGCTCAAAGAACTCCCAGTCACCTGTTGCCGGACTAAAGCCCGCCTCACGCTTGACCATCACTTCGGTCGGCACCAATTGCACCACCGAGCCTACTGGATAAATCGCTCCATTGGGGGCGTTGGCTGCGGCCAGAGTACCCGCAGTGTTGCCCAGTACGTTGTCAACGTAGAACTGGCGCACCGGAGTCATTTTGCGGATGCAACGAAACGTACTGTCGTCAATCTTGACCATCGGCGCGAGCGCTGTCGCGGTCACCGGTGCAGCAGCGGGAGTTGCCGGATCAGCTGCTATCGCAATGCCGATCATGCCAATCGCCAAAGTGAATGACGCTGCCAAGCGGTGTAGTAGTCCTTGTTGTTCCATCATGCACCTCGCTGATATGGAAATTTCTTGTTGGCGATTTCCGGCAATTGCCGACGAGTTCGACGATTGTCCGTGACCACCACGTAGGCTACCTCATGACGACTAATTTGTGGGGTTCCGGATATGCGAGCGGATGTGACGTACTGTGTACCCTCGCACCGGACGGAACTTGAAGAGCTGCGGCGCGTTAACGACGAGAGGAGTATTGATGACCAACAAATTGACCATCGCGGCATCGGAAGTTTGTGTTAACGACCACATATACAACGGAACGGGCACCAATGCGTATCCGACATTCGCATGGGAAACTGTCACTGAGGCGCACGCCGAGGACGGTCTGATCTTGTTAATCACCGGCAATATCAAAGGCCCGCATGGTGAGTTTTGGCTGGAAGCTGACGAACAAATTACGGTAATCCGCTATCCAACTGAAGTTGCACCAACCGAGGCTAAGCGACCCAAGAGCGAGCATTAACCGGAAAATCTTCACAGCGCAGTTTCAGGTCTCGCGCAGTCGTTTGCGATATTCGCGCGGCCCGATGCCGCGCCAGGCGACGAACGCACGATAGAAAGATGCCGCATCGGCAAAACCAAGGTCTGCCCCGATCTGGCTCAACGGTCGACCAGACTTTGCCAGCCAGTCGAGCGCCAAGTCTCGACGAAGCGTTTCGCGGATACCTCGAAAACTGGTCTGTTCTTCGAGTAATTGCCGATGCAGCGTGCGTTGTGAAACGCCGAGTCTTTGGGCGACCTCGGGTAGTGACAGCGGATGCGGCAAAGCCGCGCGCAAGTGCTCGCGCACGCGCAACATGACCGCACGGTCGCGCCGGTAAAGCGTGGTGATGCTCTGCGGCGCGTTGGCGAGGAAGAGCCGAAGTGCCGCTTCATCTCGGCGTACCGGCAAACTCAAAAACTGCGCCGGGAAGCGCGCTTCGAGTTTGTCGGCATTGAAACTGAATCGCGGTGCAAATACATGCTCGTAATCGGCCGCGTGCGGCGGCGGCGGATAGGGGAATGCCACTTCGTTCAACGGTAGCGGGTGCGCCACCAGCCACGCCAGCAAGCCGTGAATCATCCGCAACAGCCATTCGTAAGCAAACACACGACCTGCGGTGGGTAAGCGCATTTCTTGCGTTTGGCGCACTGCCAAGGCCACAACACCGGCACGGCGACACACTTTCAATTCCATGTCATCGAGCACCACTGCGAGGAATCGCGGCAAGCGTTCCAATACGTCACCGAGGCGGTCGGCTGAAAGCATGGCGCGGCAAAGCAGCTCGAAACTACCAAGTCGCATTGGGTGGGAAAACAGCGCGAAGGCCTCATCATTCAACTCGGTAATTGCCCGCCGGTACAAAGCCGCGTAGTTGCTCACCGGAATACGCGCCTGCGGATCCAGCAACACCGTAGTGGCAATTTGCGCATGTTTCAACAATACCGAGATATCCTGCCCAGCGCGTTGCGGGCCGATCAACATGCCACTGACAAAGCCAATGGCTACGGTAGATCCGTTGTCGGGTATTTTGCTGATCATGGTGTCATGGCCGAGCGCATTGGCAAATTATGCATAGTTTTAGGCAAACATGCGCATGACACATCGCCACGCACAGGCCTACCATAGTGACCCGAGGTGCAGCGCCGCCTTACCTTGCTGTCATCGAACCCGATTCGGAGCACGCCATGACCAATCTCAGCATTGCCAACAAATTACAGCCATACAAGCCGATCAACAAGGTGCGCTTTATCACCGCCGCTTCCTTGTTTGACGGACACGACGCATCGATCAACATCATGCGGCGCATCTTGCAGGCCACCGGCGTCGAAGTCATCCATCTTGGCCATAACCGTTCGGTCGATGAGATCGTCACTGCGGCCTTGCAAGAAGATGTCCAAGGCATTGCGCTGTCTTCCTATCAAGGCGGCCATGTCGAGTATTTCAAATACATGGTCGACTTGTTGCGTGAGCGTGGCGGCGCCAACATCAAGGTATTCGGTGGTGGCGGCGGCGTGATCGTGCCAGCGGAAATTGCCGAGCTTCACGATTACGGGGTAGCCCACATTTACTCAGTGCAAGACGGACAAAAACTTGGCTTGCAAGGCATGATCAACGACATGGTGATGCGTTGCGATGTGGATTTGAGCCATGTCGCGACGCCGGATGTTTCAGCATTGCGCGTCGCCGACACGCGAACACGCCAGCGCAATCTTTCGCAGATCATTACGGCGCTAGAGAACAAAGCCTGGCCTGAGGCATCGCGCGCGGCATTGCTCAGTATCAACGGCGCCTCGCCAGCACCAACTGACGAAACGCATCGCTGCGTCAGCCTCGGCATCACCGGTACCGGCGGCGCTGGCAAGTCATCACTCACTGATGAAATCATTCGTCGCATCCGGCTTGACCTTGTAGACGCACTGAAGATCGCCGTCATCTCCATTGACCCCTCACGCAAACGCACCGGCGGCGCACTGCTGGGCGACCGCATCCGCATGAACGCGATTCATTCGCCCGGACGGCCGGCGAACATCTACATGCGTTCGCTCGCCACTCGCGACACCGGCAAGGAGATCTCGGAAGCTTTGCCCGATGTGCTGGCGGCCTGCAAAGTCGCCGGATTTGATTTGATCATTGTGGAGACTTCGGGCATCGGTCAGGGCGACGCGGCGATTGTGCCGATGGTCGATCTGTCCTTGTACGTGATGACGCCTGAATTCGGTGCCGCATCGCAACTTGAAAAGATCGACATGCTCGATTTCGCCGACTTTGTCGCCATCAACAAGTTTGACCGTAAAGGCGCCGAAGATGCGCTGCGCGATGTGCGCAAACAGGTACAACGCAATCGCGAACGATTTAACCAAAAGACCGAGGACATGCCAGTCTTCGGTACCATGGCAGCGCGTTTCAATGACGACGGTGTGACGGCTTTGTACCAGGCCTTGGTTCCGGCATTGGTTGCCAGGGGGCTCAAGGTCGGCACCCGCAAACTCCCCGTCGTCAGCGTGAAACATTCCTCCGCCGGACGAGCCATTGTGCCAGCCGAACGTTCGCGCTATCTGGCCGATATTGCAGATGCCGTGCGCGGCTACCATCGCCACACGACCGAGCAATCCGCCATCGCCCGCGAGCGACAGGCATTGATCACCGCTCAACAGTTGTTTGCCGCATGCAAGAAGAACGTGAGCGATTTCCCTGAGTTGATCGATTGGAAGGATGGCCAACTGACGCCTGACGCAAAGAAATTGCTCGCCCAATGGCCCGCACTCAAAACCGCTTACGCCGGAGATGAATATGTGGTCAAGATCCGCGACAAGGAAATTCGCACCGGCCTGATACACGAAACCTTGTCAGGTACCAGGATTCGCAAAGTCTCACTGCCGCGCTTTGAAGATGAAGGTGAGTTACTCAAGTTTTTGATGCTGGAAAATGTTCCCGGTTCATTCCCGTACACCGCAGGCGTGTTTGCCTTCAAACGCGAGAACGAAGACCCGACACGGATGTTTGCCGGCGAAGGTGATGCGTTCCGCACCAACAAGCGCTTCCTCAAAGTCTCCGAAGGTTTGCCGGCCAAGCGCTTGTCGACGGCATTTGATTCGGTCACCTTGTACGGCTGCGACCCCGATTTGCGCCCCGATATTTACGGCAAGGTCGGCAACTCGGGTGTGTCGATTGCGACCCTGGATGATCTCAAGGTCTTGTACTCGGGTTTTGATTTGTGTGACCCGGCAACCTCTGTTTCAATGACCATCAACGGCCCGGCACCGATGATACTGGCGATGTTCCTCAACGCCGCGATTGACCAGCAAATTGAAAAGTTCCGCCAGCAAAACCAGCGTGAGCCATCCGACACCGAGGCCGCCAAGGTTCGCGAGTGGGCCCTCGCCACTGTGCGCGGCACCGTTCAAGCCGACATCCTTAAAGAAGATCAGGGCCAGAACACCTGTATCTTTTCTACCGAATTTGCGCTCAAGATGATGGGCGATATCCAGGAGTATTTCGTCCACCATCAGATCCGTAATTTCTACTCGGTATCGATTTCCGGCTATCACATCGCCGAGGCCGGCGCGAATCCGATTTCGCAATTGGCCTTCACGCTGTCCAACGGCTTTACTTTTGTCGAGGCCTATCTAGCCCGCGGTATGCACGTCGACGATTTCGCGCCGAATTTGAGCTTCTTCTTCAGCAACGGCATGGACACCGAATACACCGTGATGGGCCGGGTTGCGCGGCGCATCTGGGCGGTGGCGATGAAGAATCGTTACAGCGCCAACGAGCGCTCGCAAAAGCTGAAATACCACATCCAAACTTCAGGACGCTCGCTGCACGCCCAGGAAATGGATTTCAACGACATTCGCACCACCTTGCAGGCGTTGATCGCGATTTACGACAACTGTAACAGCCTGCACACCAACGCCTACGACGAAGCGATTACCACACCAACCGACGAGAGCGTGCGTCGCGCAATGGCAATACAAATGATCATCAACAAAGAGTGGGGTTTGGCCAAGAATGAGAATCCGAATCAGGGTGCCTTCATCATTGATGAACTGACCGACCTGGTCGAAGAAGCGGTGCTTAAAGAGTTCGAAGCCATCGCCTCACGCGGCGGCGTCTTGGGCGCGATGGAAACCGGCTATCAGCGCGGCAAGATTCAGGAAGAGTCAATGTTCTATGAGCACAAGAAACACGACGGCTCGTACCCGCTGATTGGCGTCAATACCTTCCTCAACCCGAAGAACTCCGGCGTCGCCACGGAAATTGAATTGCAGCGATCAACCGATGAAGAGAAGCAATCGCAACTCAAACGCCTGGCCGACTTTCAGTCACGGCATGCTGCTGAATCTCCTGCAATGCTGGCGCGCCTGCAAGCCGCCGTGATTGCCAACCAGAATGTGTTTGATGTGCTCATGGAGGCGGTACGCTGCTGCTCGTTAGGCCAGATATCGACGGCGCTGTACGAAGTTGGCGGACAATACCGGCGCAGCATGTGAGGCAATAAAATGCGTGTTTACTCAAATATTTCGCGAGACTTCAAATGACGATCAAGACAGTGGGCATCATCGGCGCCGGACTCATGGGCAATGGCATTGCGCAAACCTGCGCTGCCGCCGGAATCAATACCATCATGCTGGATATCAACGAAACCGCCGTGCAAAAGAGCTTGGCAACGATTTCATCCAGCTTCGAGCGACTGATCAAGAAAGAAAAACTCACCGCCGAGCAAAAAGATGCGGCGCTATCGCGAATCAGAACAAGCTCTTCCATGGCGGATATGGCTGCAGCGGATATCGTGATTGAAGCCGCGACCGAGAACGAAGGACTGAAGCTCAAGATTCTCAAGGATGTCGAGACGGTGATTCGCCAAGACACCATTATCGCCAGCAACACCTCTTCGATTTCGATTACTCAGATGGCCGCCGGCACATCCCGCCCCGACCGTTTCATTGGCATGCACTTTTTTAATCCGGTGCCGATGATGGCACTGGTTGAGTTGATTCGTGGCTTGCAAACCTCGGATGAGACCCATTCGGCGGTCGAAACACTCTCCAAGACGCTGGGCAAAACACCGATTACCGTCAGAAACAGCCCGGGCTTTGTCGTTAACCGGATTTTGTGTCCAATGATCAATGAAGCAATCTTCGTTTTCGGTGAAGGTCTTGCCAGTGCAGAAGAAATCGACGCCGGCATGAAGCTTGGCTGCAATATGCCGATTGGTCCGTTGGCGCTGGCCGACTTGATTGGCCTCGATACGATGCTTTCTGTGATGAATGTGTTTTATACCGGTTTCAACGACCCGAAATACCGCCCTGCTCCACTGCTAAAAGAAATGGTTGCCGCAGGTTACCTTGGTCGCAAAAGCGGGCGCGGGTTTTATCGCTACTAGCGTCAATACGTCAGTTGGTGCTGGCCGGACGCCGTCGTCGATGATCGTATTCGCTGAGACTAACGATTGCGACGCAAAGCTTGTGGTTTCGGGCATTTTTGTTTGACACAACTGGGGTGAGTGAGTAACATTCGCGGCCTTCACGCAGTACCGGGTCGGTAGCTCAGCCGGTAGAGCAGCGGACTTTTAATCCGTTGGTCGCGAGTTCGAATCTCGCCCGACCCACCACCCCTCCTTCGCAGGCCATGGCTCCCGGATGTTGGCGGCCAGCGAAACGATTAATCATCGGGTTGTTAGCTCAGTTGGTAGAGCAGCGGACTCTTAATCCGTAGGTCGACAGTTCGAATCTGTCACAACCCACCAACATTCATGCGGTCTCCGGCAATTTGTTGATTGCGAGGCACAGATCATTTCCACGTCATGTAAGCACTGTGTAAGCAAATTTGATCAATCACGGCGCTAAGTCATGCGTCCGGTTAGTTTGATCTCACACTTGTGCTTACCGCACTCTAACTGGCTTAGAGTTGCGCCCAATTTGGTACATCTGCCCTTTCTTGCCGTCGAGAGCTAACTGGCGAATAGCTGGTAGCGATTTAAGTAGTATTTCCGCAAGCGTATTACCGCCGACGTTGGCCGAAATAACCATGAAGGCAAGTACGCCAGACTCGACAATCGCAGCTTTCTCCGACTCCCTTGAACGAATGCGTTTGTCTTTGGTGATTACTACCCATCCGTTACGACCTGCAACATTGAGCCATTCATCGTCAGGAGCGCTAGGAGCAAACTGGTCTTGATGACAAATTACTTTGGCGCCAGCCAAGCGTAGCGCATCTGGCACCACCTTGGCGCCAATACAACGATCTAACAGCAGAACGAGATCAGGCGGCCAAGAGTTGGCAGCGGATTGCTTCGTCGACTTGTTCGACTTGGAGGCCATAATCCTCTGCAATGTCTTGCGCAGCATCACCAGCGCGGAAGCGATCTGAAATCTCTTCGATTGGAACGCCAGTTCCTAAAAGTGTAGGGCGACCAAAGGAGATTTGGGGATCGATGACCACTTGAGAACTAATTACAGGGTGCAGTTTGATAGGCACGCCGGCCGGGTCACGATCAACCCTGCGCAGATATAAGCCAATGACTTCGCGAATAGCAAGCTGGCCATCACGAGAGGCATTAATTAGGCGCTCAAGCTCCCTCACGAAAATATCCATGCCGTCAGTTTCAAAGGTTTGCTGTAGCAATGGCCGTTTTACCCCCATCCGCTTCGCTGTGAAATCGATTGCCCGGCGAATCCTGGGGAATGTGATTCTATGGTCACGTCGCAACGATCCGAGAACGTGAGCCTCAACCAAGTTAAAGAACGAGAGGCGGCTATTCTTTTGATCAGCAGCGATGATTACACCCGGCAAATTTGCACGGCCAGTTACCCAATAGCGAAGCGTAGCAGTCCGCATTCCAAGGAAACCAGCAGCCTCGGGTATCGTGTAATTTGGTGCTTCACGCGGATCAGATCGCTTCATGGGTGCCATTCTAAATGTTTTGGGTGAGCTTCATCCAAATCAAAAGAGATGGGATTGCCGCTGTGTTGGTTTTTGATGAAATGTTCACACCCGAATTCCAAGTGTGTCCGGAAACGACTGCTACTGCTTGTCGTCTTCGTTTAGTCGTGTATTACTTACCCACTTTGCTACCCACTTCAATCTTTGCCGCGTCAAAGAAGCGACCAGCAAACGGAAGTTCACCGGGCAGGTACTCATGCGGCCTAGTCAAGACCATGCGATTGTTACCAGAGATGGCATACGTTTGGCTGCGTGTGACTGATAGACCGTCCTGATAGTCAATCGTAAGTTCCCTAATGCTCGTAAGTTCCGTAGTGGCCTCGTCAGTGCACGAAAGCAGGATAGTAAATTCTTGATCGGGGTCGAATATTTGCCTCACATGGGAAGTTTGCGTCCAGCGTGCAGTTGGGCTTGTGATTCTTAGGACGCTCATGTGAGCACCCTTATTTACACAGGTCAAACCAAAACGAAGACCCTTTTCACTGGAAACTCTGCGCATTATTAAAAGGTGAATTAGAGGTTGGTGGTCGTCGACCGCTTTGCGCGCATTGCGATACGCCTCAAGTTCCACGGCGGCCGCATGCCTCGTCGTGCCATCGACAAGCAACGCGGTCTCGCGAACCTGGTTTGCCAGCTCCTGCTGCTGTGTACGCAATGCCTCCGTATTCAACCTCAGCTCTTCACCTTGTTGAATGTATCCAAGAACAAGCCAAAGAAAAGCCAATGGGGCAACCGCGCCGGCAAAGAAGTCACCCCACTCGTTAACTTTGAGTGAATCGAGTGTGTCACTTTTAAGGTAAAGCAAGGCAATGAAAGCAGCAACCCAAAGCACTGAAGCAATGATCCCAACAGACGTGCTAACGGAAAGCTTAGTGCTTTCCACTGACGATCTGTCAGTCATTGGCTAGCGCTTGAATCGCGCACCTTCGAAGATACTGTCTTCATTCAACATCCTTGCGCTTCGCAGACACCGACAATATCAATGCGGCGATCCATCCAAATATCGACCAGCCAAGAATCAGGATGTGTGGAGGCTTCGTTGCCATTCGATCAGTATAAATCACCCAAAATTTGTTGCCCTGTTACTGCGACAACAACCGGATGCAGTCGCATTCGGCAAATAAAGTTAAACCCATCAAAGGCTCTACTAAGGGGAACAATATGGGACTTATTTCTTCGCTTGGAACTGCGGCATTCGGATTCGGTCAAGGCATGGCCGAGGGCAATGTTCAAAACATCAACGACGAAATTCAGATTGCCAAGGCACAAGCGCTGCTGGACATGAAGGCAGCGGGTGAGGAAAGCGCCAAGGCCAAGGATCGCGACCGCATTGCCGGCGTGATGAAGTCGGTGCCAACCACGGTGCCTGGGACGATGGACAAAGACGTGGTGGAAACAGACGACAACTACGGCAAGAGCGTGCAGCGTGTGCCCGATAAGAAGCGACCCTTCGATGATGTGTTGAAAGATCAGACAACGGCCTTGCTCAACTCTGGTGACACCAGTTCTGCAACGGCGGCGGCGGGAATCTACGGACGCGAAAACGAAGCCAAGACCAACCTGAAACAAGCAGCACTGGACACTCGGCTCACCATCGCCGAAGGCAAGCTTGACACGGCAACCGAGATTGCGAAGGCCAAAGGTGACGTCGCGCTCAAGTTGGGCGGGATGCGCCAGGAAGTAAAGAACAATCCGGTGTTGACGTCAACGCAGAAGCTCAAAAACATGGAAATCGACGCCGCCAGAAAACGCATCGAAGGACTGAGCCAGGACGACATCAAGAAACGGACACAGAAATTTACTGATTCGGGTCGAGAGAACAAAGACTACGATCCACAGCTAGAACGTCGAGTGCGTATCGCCAGTCTCCGGAAAATGGGTGATGATCCTTACTTTGATTCCATCTTTGGCGGACAGGACGAATCACCCGCTACCGGAAACGCCGATTCGAGTGGCACGGTGGTGGAGCGATTCACCAGCGATCCGGCCATGAAGGGGATGCGACCCGGACGCTCGGGACCGAATGGCGTTGAAGTATTCGATTCCAGCGGAAAGCTCATCGGACACTATCAATAATCGCCATGCCGTTCGTTGCTCTAGCCACTGATTCTGCCCGTTCCGCGCCCGCGCGCGAGGGTTTCGTTCCGCTTGATGAAGGCGAATCCGTTACCAAGCCCGAGGCGCAGCATGGGTTCGTCCCACTGGATCAGTCCGCCGCAACCGATGACCGGGCAACCACATTAAAAAATGTGGCGCTGAACAATCCGGCAACGGCAATCGGCGAGACGGCACTGAATCTTGGCAGTCAGGTGTTTTCAATTCCAACGGCAGGCTTGGCGGGAATCGCAACCGCTGCCGGTAACGCAATGGGCCTTACCGACAAGGATCCTGCTGACGTGGTGCATTCGGTGGGCAACGCACTCACCTATCAGCCACGCGGTGAGATGGGCAAGGGACTGACTGGCATCGTTACCTATCCCTTCGAGAAGCTGGCCGAAGGTGGGCAA
Source organism: Rhodocyclaceae bacterium (assembly GCA_016718525.1). Taxonomy (GTDB): domain Bacteria; phylum Pseudomonadota; class Gammaproteobacteria; order Burkholderiales; family Rhodocyclaceae; genus JADKHX01. The sequence goes on along the minus strand of JADKDD010000002.1, from coordinate 1,419,181 downwards.
ATGGCGGGCGATGCAACGCTCGACGCGACCGGTAGCCCGGTAGCAGCGACGGCGGTAGATACGGCAGTCAATGCCTTGCCGATGGCGCTGGGGATTCGTGGTCGAGCCAAACCGTTGCCGGAAGCGGAACGTGGATTCGTACCGCACGAGGAAACTCCCGCAAACGCCGGGGGAAGGACAGAGCGCGCACCGCCAGAGCCGATGCCGACTCCTGACCCTACTGCCGAAATCCTGAATGCGGGCAGCGTGGATGAAGCGATTGCAAAGGCGCAAGGTTCGCTGAACAAACCGATAGCTTCCAACAAGCCGCCACCGTTTAGCGCCAGGGGCTACACATTACCAATGTTGGAAAAATTGGCGCTTGGAGCGAAACCGGAAACGCGTGCATTGATCGAAGCCGAGGTTGCTCGGCGACAACAGGCAACGGCCGTTCCAGATGAACCGGTATCAATGGTTTCGGCTGATACCTTGCCTGATACCATGGCCGCTGAAACCTTACCGATTGAAAAAATATCAGAAAATATCAATGCAGAGAGTCCGTCGCAATGGTCGGTGCAGCGCAGTCCGAATGGCAACATCATCATTTCCGGTAACGACGTTCGGGCATTGATACCCGAGTTGCGCAAGGAGATACCCGGTCTGTCGATGATTCCGGCACGCGCACCGGACGGATCAGTTGGCGTCATGCTGGCGCGGCGAACCGATCCGCAAGCCGTCGCCAATGCAATACGCGCAATCGATGAAAGACGCAATCCCCCTAAGTTGCCGGAAACGCAAGACGTGGCCTCGGTAGAAACTGAAGTGATTCCGGTTGTTGAGCCGAGCACAGTTTCCCAACGTTCCGCGCCCGCGCGCGAGGCAAGTCCTTGGACAATACAGCGCAATAAGTTCGGCATCTTGGAGATTGGCGGTCGCATTGATGACATACAAGCATTGTTGCCGGAACTCAGACGCGAGCTGCCTGATACGTCACTTCTGCGCAGATCGAACCCTGACAGCAGCATGAGCCTGGTCGTGTCGCGGCGAATCGACGAACCAGCACTTAGGCAAGCGATCGACAACGTCAGAAGCCGATTCCTGCCCCCGAGCGTATTTGAGCAATGGCACACCAAGAAGACGCAGGCGTTGCCGGAAACATCCCCACGTTATGACGGGATAACGTACGCACAAAATGATTCAGTGGCAGCGCCTGAACTTCATGCAATGGCGCCGGGAGCCAATTACGCGCCCTTCGTCGGCGATGCTCGTGCAGCGGTGACAGCGGATGGTCCACGGACAGAACCAATCACACGAGAGTCGATCCTGTCGCCCCTGCTGGAATCTCTCGATGCCACGATCTATCAAGGCCGCATCAAGGGTGAGCGGAAGCTGGGACATTACCGGCCAAAACTGGAGGAAGTCCGAATCAAGCGTTCGGGTGACATTGAAACTGCGGCACATGAAATCGCGCACCTGATTGATGATCGAGTCCCGGAAATCAGCGCGGCATGGAAGCGGGACAAGGAACTTAATGCCGAATTGCGCTCCGTTTCGTATGACCATACCAAGGTCAATGAAGGATTTGCCGAGAGCATGCGCCTGTTCCTGACGCAACCGGAAGTCCTGCAAGCACGCGCGCCCAAGGTCCATGCTTGGTTGGAAGACTTCACCAAGAATCACGAGTACGGCCCTGCCCTGCTGAAAGCTCAGGAAGGGATGACGGCATGGTTCGCCCAGGACGGTATCAATCGGGCGCGCAGCAAGATTGGCAAGCCGATTGAACTCAACGCCGCGTTTGATGGACTGTGGGACAAATTCCGCCAGTCGGTATCCGATGACCTGCATGGTGTGTATCGCATGGAGCGGGATCTGACCGGAACGCTCAAGCCCAACGGTGCCTATGAGTCGGCTCGATTGTCGCGGGCATCGGCCAGCATTGCGGATGGTGCCTTACGTTACGGTGCGCCAGTGCGCAAAGCGGACGGCTCGAACACCTGGAAGGGCAAGGGACTGGAAGAAATCTTGAAGCCGGTGTCATCTAGCCTTGAAGACGCCCTGCTGTATTTCGTCGGCAAAAGCTCAGCGGAACTCATGCAGCAAGGACGCGAGCACCTGTTCTCGCCCGGTGAAGTCAGCGCCATGCTGAAGCTCAAGACGCCGGAGCGAGAGGCAGCGTTCAAGGACTATCAGGCGTGGAATCAGGGCATTCTCGACTTCGCCGAGGCCAACGGTGTGATCAACCCGGCAGCGCGGGCGATGTGGCAGCGTCAAGCCTACCTACCCTTCCATCGTGTCGGTACGCCGGATGGATTCAAGGGCAAGCCGGGTGACTGGTCCGGTATCAAGGCACTCACCGGTGGCACGGACAATCTGAGAGACATTCTCGGCAACATGACCGCCAACGCCGCGCAGCTGATCGACAAGGCGGTGAAGAACGAAGCCCGGCAGAAGATTGCCGAACTGGCTACCGAACGCGGTGGCGGGCGCTTCATGGTGAAGATCGATGCTGAGTCCCGGCCAGTCAAAGTCGACAAGAAAGCGGTGCTCGATGGCTTGCTGCAAACCTTGGGCATTGACCGGGCTCAGTACGAGCGGCGCGGAGAAAAACTGCCGGCGCATGTGCGCAAGATGATCAAGGCGCTGGAAGATGATTTAGCCAACTCGCCGGGAATGATGGAGTTCTACGTCGGCAATCAACCGCCGGCCGGTGGCAATGTTGTGGCGGTGCTACATGAAGGCAAGCCGACCTGGTACGAAGTGGCGGACCCGATCCTCTACCGTGCGCTGGCCGCTATCGATCGACCGGACATGCCGTGGATTGTGAAATGGCTGGGACTACCGAAGCGCGTCGGACAGGCAACTATTACCCTGACGCCTGACTTCATGGTCGCCAACGTCGCCAGGGACACCATCATGGCTAGCGTGATGAGTCGCGCAGGCTTTATGCCGATCATCGACAGCTTGAAGGGAATGCGTAGTCGAGTCGCTAGCGACCCGGTGTATCGGGACTACATCGCCAATGGTGGCGGGCTGAGCAGCATCTATCTTGATGAAGGGAAGTTCCGTACCAAGCTGGAACGCTTCTACAACAAGCAAGGCGTTGACTACCGTACTGTGCTCGACACACCGGACAAGATGTTGGGCTTCATCGAGACGCTGGGTGATGCCTTTGAAGCCAGTAGCCGACTCGGTGAATTCAAGCGCGCAACGGACAAAGGCGAGAACCCACGGCATGCGGCTTACCTGGGGCGCGAGGTATCAACGGACTTCGCGATGACCGGCGACAACAAAGCGCTGAGCTTCATGTACAACACAGTGATGTTCTTGCGCCCTGCTGTGCTGTCACTGGACAGACTTTACCGGGGTGTCGCTCACGATCCGAACAAAGGCGCTATTGCCATCAAGACCGGCATGCTGGCGCTGATGTCGTCGGGCCTCTACTTGTTGAATCGGGATAACCCGCACTACCGGGACATGGAGGATTGGAAGAAGGATGCGCACTGGCATTTCTACATTCCCGGACCGGACGGCAAGGAAGAGCATTTCATGTGGCCGAAGATTTGGGAAATCGGTGCCATTGCTTCTGTCGCCGAGCGCAGCACGGAAAAGCTGCTGGCCCATGATCCGGAAGGACTCGGCAAGGATTTCGCCCGCATCGTTGGGCAGACTTTCGGCATCAACTTCATGCCGCAGATTGCCGCACCACTGGCTGAGCAGTACGCCAACAAGAACGCATTCACCAAAGCACCGATCGAGACGGAAGGCATGGAGAACCTGCAACCCTTCCTCAGAGCGAAGCCGGGAACGAGTGAGACATTGAAGGCGCTGGGTATGGCAACCCGTGATGTGATTCCCGATGGCCTGAAACACTCGGCACGTAAGATGGGTATCACCGAGGAAACTTTTCAGGTCAATCCGGTGCGGACAGAAGCTCTGCTTCGTGGTTACTTCAACACCTGGGCGCTGTATGGTCTGGCACTCGCAGATAAAGCCTTCTTCGATGCCAAAGGACCAACCAAGCGACTCGATGAAATGCCGGTGGTACGTCGCTTCTACACGCAGGAGCCCGCGCAGCACACCAAGTACGAACAAGAGTTCTACGACATGCTGGGCGAAGCCAAGCGACTACATGGCACGCTGCACGAGCTCGACAAGATTGGTCAAACGGAAATTGCGGACGAGAAAGAAAGGAATCCGTTGGCCAGTGAAGCCAAACCGCTTGAACGTGCCGCCAAAAACCTTCAAGGCATCAATCAGGAAATGCGGCAAGTTCGACGTCTGGACATCAGTCCGGATGAAAAGCGACAGCGACTCGATGCGCTGATGGTGGAGCGCAATGCGCTGCTCAAGGAAACTGTTGAAGATGCGCATACGGAGCAAAAGCAACATGAAAAGGAAGTTCAGTGATCAACAATCCGGAACAGTACGCGCGTGCGCGCGAGGCGGCAAGCCCCAACATTCCCCACCATTCCCGAACGTTCCGCGCGTGCACGCGTGAGAGCGTTCAGGCGTGGTTAAGGTTTTTTAAAGGCTCAATCAGGAGGTCCAAGATGAACAATTTAACCGTTTCCGGCAACACTCAGAAAATGACATCCACAGCAAGGACGCGTAAACACCGGCTCAACATCATCGACTCAAATTGCAGCCGTTTGGAAGTGACCATCGGGACGGATGTCGTCCAAAAATTGGACGCTCTAGCAAGCCTCAAGAAAGAACCGCGCTGGCATTTGGTCCAACAGGCCATCGAGGCGTTTGCCAAGGCCAATGGTGTGTAGTTGCCGCGTGACCGGAAGCGGTCAGGGTTCGCCGGCATTGAAAGACATTAACATTCTACGGCCATCGTTTAAAGGTCGAGCCTTGATAAAAAGTCAAAGAATCAAAGGTGCTCGCATGATGAAAGATGATGAAGTTGTCAGCAGAATTGCGCAAAGAGCGCAGTCCGTTGTTGTCAGATGTGGCTATTGCAGCAGAATGCGCAGTCCGTTGTTGTTGAAAGATGTTAAGGTTTGGCGAAGGCTTAAAGTCGCAAAATGTCCACAGATGTCTACATCCTGCGCCGCGTTTCCGGCAACGCGAATTGCAAAGGTTATTGCGATTGACCCAAACGTTCCGCGCGCGCGCGCGAGGCGAGAACCGGAAGCTACGCGCGAGGGGCTGCTGCGCACCGCCACAGTACGCAGCGAGGTACGCACCTGAACGAGTCCGCAGCTAGTCCGCACCTCAAGGGGGATTGGTTCGCAGTGAGGTGGTTCGCGGCAAGGTTCGCAGTTCAGCCTTGCCAATGTAAGTTACACGCGTGCGGACTTTCGCCTGAAAGCGCGTGCCGCCAGTCGAAGCGATTGGGGTCGTGCGGCAGCGGTTGAAACTTCTAGTAATTGTCATTGCCCAAAGTTCGCTGAGTACTCAAGCTGTAACTCCGCTGGTTTGCCGCCCCGGTTGATTGGCAGAAACTTCCAAGTGACGACTGTCCCAAGAAATAGTTCGTTTACCTCAAGCGGTGACGCGCTCAATACACTTAAGCCATCAACTCCGCCGTCGGGTCGCACATGAAAGCGCACTCTGACAACTCCACCAGACTTCGCGCGCCTCAATATTGATCTTGCTTCGTCAAAATCCAGCGGCTTTCCAGAAACGAAGGTTAGTGGTCTATCAAGTGGCAATGAGACCTGTCGTCGCAGATAATCCTGAACTCTGAGTCTTTCGAACGCGATGCGACCGTCTTTTTCCGAGAGACCTTGAGTAGTGTCATCTATTGTCGGAATTTCAAGCGTTGAAATTGCATTAATCCAGCGATTTTCTTTGTAGCGCGCAGTAAAAAAATATGTCATACCCGCCTTGACCACCACTTGTTCTGCAAAGTGTTCTGTTGAAAAAAGCGGCATGCCGTTGTACGACCCTGGATCTTGTGTTTGATAAGCAAACAGCACCTTGTATTTCCCTGGGAGTAACCGTACCTCCCAGTATTCGTCGGGGAAACCCGGTACTTGCCATCCGCTTCTCTTGAAGGCGTCGCGACCATATTCGTCGGTCACGTTGACAATCCTGGCTCTACTTGAATAGCCCATTCTCAGAATTGACAGTTGCCCGTCAGCTACAGACATAGCCGACTCGGATCTGACGCTTTGAGTACACCCTACAACGGAAAAAATTGTCGGAAGCGCCAAAAGCAATGCAACGATGATGCCTCGAATTCTCGAAGACTGGGCCACGATTACACTCCCACAAAAGGACTGTCGTAACTCATTATGTATCAATATCAATTCTGCATCAGAGCCAACTGACGTAGTAGCTTTGAGGCTCCATCGCGCTTCTCAGTCATCCTGACGGTGCCGTAGTTGTCGGCGGATTCGTCGGCAGCGCTTGCAAAACGCATCCCGATTGATCTACTTAACCAGCGCATCGTCAGTCAGGTGCAGGCGCACTTAATTTTTTTGCCCGCTGGACTCTCTTGCGAAATGCTTCCTTCTTGATTTCCTTAATTTTCGCGCCGGCACGAGGTTCAAAACTCAGAGTGGTTCCATCGGAATCAGTTACCACACCTCTCCAATTCTCGGCAGCCTGATTGGCGAAATCCTTTCGTAAGACCTCTGGCGTAATACTTGGCATTTCCTCAACATAGCCATGAATCTGGATCGTTAGTGCATCGGCAACATTTTTTTGTCCTTTGCGCCGCCGCGACTGCTGATAACACTTCAAAACTTCCAGTCCGGCCAGAAGAAACAGCCGTTCATCACCTCGCACATCTGCCACATGAGCAACCAGTGCGCACACTGCTGACCATGGTGTGAGGCGCTTTTCCGTCGGAAGCTTCGCCATCAGCGCCTGCACATCTGGTCTCGCTTCATCGAGTGGATTGCCTCGATCAAGCAGTTTGCCGACGTGAAACAGGGCCGATTCAAGCGCTTGGTCCGTCCAGTCCTCAAGTCGCCAATCAATGGCCTCGAAAACATCCTCATTCGTCGCCAAGCGGCAAAACAGCTTTTCCGGCCCTTTGGCGCGTTTTTTTGATGTCGGAGGTATCCGCGCCTCAACCTTGCCCAGCTGTGGCGACGGCGGCCAGATTCCGACAGGCAGCGCGCTAATGGACGACTTCACCATCACTCGACTCTGTGGGTTGTGGTCTTGTCGGCGCAAGAAGATTCTCGACCATGCTGCTCATTTCGCTAACGCGAGCCAGTCCTTCCGCCATCACCAGCCATGGCGGTGACTCCACCTCAAGCATGTGCCACGTTCCACGCAACGCCGCACGCAGGAACGCCAACTGTTGCTGGAGCAATTGAATGTGGAGGCGATCCACTTGTACGAGATTGCTCATGACGGTAACGTCGCGCTGCTTACGCTAAAGCGAACGGTGCGGATTCCGTTGCGCCGGCTTGCTTTTCGTTGGCCTTCCTGTCTCGATAGGCTTGCTGACGTTCCGCGTTGCTTTGCGCTTCGCCGGTGGGCGGCCTGCCAAGTTTTGGTGTCTCTGCTGTCGCTGGTGGCGTAACGGTAATTGCTTCGGTGTTTTCGTTACGAGTCATTGCCAACAGGCGCCGCCCCAGCCAAGCAGCTTGCAGCGGATGGAGAACAATGTGCTCATCACTGCCGCCAGATCCCTGCACCTGGGTTTGATAGAGGTTGATCGTGGCGTCGCCTTCGTCGCAGACAACTTCGAGATGAAACATCAGGTCGTCGCCAGCATCGGACGGGAAGCTCTGCGCGGGCATGGTCGGTGGTCCAGCGTTGCCAACGTCTTTGAGGAACTCGTCGGCCAAGGTCACGACGCTATCGAGGATGGTGAGATATTCCATTCCGGAACCGCACTGTTCAAAAATCTCTTGGCGATACCCGACGTTCTCCACGACGTCCTTCAACTTTTCAGTGACTATCCGAAAGCGGCGTTCCAAAGTAACGAAGGCGCTGCTGGTGGATTGGCTACCAGTAGCAAGGTTCAGCAGGCCGGCTTGCTCGGCAAGCAGTTTGAGTTGTGCAGGATGAAGGTCAATCACATGGACCTCGTCGATCCCCGCGTCTTGTTTCAAGCGAATGTTGTCGCCGTCGATTTTCCAGCTTAAGTCGTACATTTTTTCGGTCATTGGTGAACTCCTGAAATTTCGCTACAGATGGTTAATCTATAAAGGTGACCCGTGGCGGGACGATGCCGACCCCAAAAACAGGGGGTTTTGTACCGTGGCGGGACAAAGTCGGCTATTTCGATGTTTGCGGCTTTGGACTTTGTCCCGTGGCGGGACGTTTTAGGTCTACTTCGTCCCGTGGCGGGGATACCGTTTGTACCGTGACGGGACGAACTCCTGCTTTCCTTGCGCGTCGCCAACTGGCCGGTTTGATTTCGGTCGGGGGCTGTCCGAGATTCGCGCCTGACCCCATGAAGTCCGTAGTGCGAAAACTGCCTGGACCCACATCGATTTTTTTCCGATCGCAATTGAGTGGGTAGAGAGTGCAAGCGAACAGGCTGCAATCGAGTCGGGAGCCTTGCCGAGTTTGAACAAGTAATCCTTGTTCCTTGAGCTCGTGTGCGGCTGCAGCGAGACTGCTTCGACTGGTCCATCCTCTGACTGCCATCAACTTGGGCGCCAGTGAAATATCGCCGTTGCTGGTCGCGTTCGGCCCAAGCGTTGCCAGTACGTCGAACAGTAACTTCGCTGCCAGTGGTGACAGTTCCGCACATGCCCTTGATCGAAGGAACTCCAATGGTATTGGAAGCCATGGCCCCGATACCGCTACGCCGTGCTTTTTTGGATAGCCCATTCATGCTGCCCGCCTTTCAGCAGCAACCCGGGCGCACTCCGCAACGAACCGCTGACCACGTTCCCCGGCAAGCTCAATCGTTTCTACAGGTAGGTGGTAGAGCCCGATCTGGGCAATGCGGCCGTCACTCGTAGGTGCGTCTACTTCGACCGTAACGACATTCCAACCAGCCCTTCTAAGCATCATGATGTGATGCGAGAGTCGACTGCTCCCGTGCTCACGCCAGCAATGAAGGTGTGTGATTTTTCGTCCGTTGAGAAGGTCTGCCAGAACCATTGCCTTGACGACGGGCGGCTTTGGAAAGTAAAGTTCGCGTGTGGTTTTTTTGTTTTGCCCCGCCCGGTTGCCGCCGGGCGTTTCATTTGTGGGAGGCAATCCCTGAGCGCCGGGCATCACGCTGCCACCTTCTCTCGTGCCGATGTAAGTCGCTCTACTGAGTCGTCAGGCCACAGTAACCGTCCGTTCGGACACTTCACTGGTTTAAGACCGAAATAGCTACCGGTTCTGCAGTACGCGGCTCTAAGTGAATGCGGCTTCAACCCGAGTCGGTTTGCGAGTGCTTCAGTTGTAATCTTTTCCATTTTCTGCCTTCCAATGAATCCGCTTGCGCGGCATGGAATGCAGTCTCGTTTTGGTGGCTCAAAAAACAGGGCGCGACATGCGCCCGAGAATGCGGGTGCTTCGTCAGACTTCTACAAGTCACTTACCTTTCGCCTAGCTTTGGCGATGCTAGCCACCCACGTTTTTTCTGCGAGACATAGTCCGAGCGCGTCGCCGAGAATTTTCAAAATCTTTACGGAGTCAGATACCTGGCCTCGGCCCGCGTTCGCTGCCATATCCGCAGTCGCGGTTACCGAGCCACCGTAACCCTTCCACACGCGTAAGACACGGATCGCCATTTCCACCGATGCGTCAGCTTGGGCTTGCGACAGCTTCTTTGCTCGAGGTAGCTTGGAGATTGTGGCCTTTGCAGCCTCGATGCGCGGAATGAGCGCACGTATTTGGTCTCGACAACCCAATATGTCTGCATCTACGCCAAGCATGATGTCGAAGTCATGAGACAGATTGTCAAGACAATACTCGGCTCTCTTTAGTACCTTCATTGCGTCCAATTGTTCGGCATGTAGCTCTTCCTTCGTAAGGCGCCTGCCAAGCCACAGCATTATTGAGACCGCGGTGTTAGCTTCGGCCAACATCGCATTTGCAAATCCGTCTGCAGGATGACCAAAAGGATGGTTGGACTTGGCCTTCTTGTCAGGATAGTAGGGCCTGAGTTGCTTGCGAATTTGGCCACCAAGGCGATCCCACTCGGTTTCGGTAAACTTCCGATTCTTCCAGCTTCCGTCACCGTCATAACGAGGTTTCGCGGTCGACACTATGGTCTCCTTTTTTGCACTGTATTGCCATCGCGCACCCTCCGCATCCCTTGGGAAGGATCCGCGCCAGCCCACCAGGGTAAGTGGGTATTCGGGGATCAGCCTAGGCGCAGCAAAATCGTCACGCGGTTGCGCGTTTTTTTGAAGGAAAGGAAGCTCTTATCACGTTGCCCTCGGTACGATATTTTGGCGCAATGGATATGCATCGGCCATTGGAAAATATGTCGCTCAGCTCATCAATCGCCTTTATGGCTTTGTCCTGCGCTTCACCCGCAAGCATACAGCCTGTCATATGTTTAATTTGAGTCATGCGTTCAACTAGCACAGTAAAAGAGTCTCTCAGCGCTCCGCAATACAGAATGTGTGCGTTGGCTGGATCGGTCAAGTCTGGTTTCTTGCTCATGCTGCACACCCATTCCAGTCGGTTTTGGGTAGCGTCGATACCAATTCCTTCAAGGCCGTTGGCGACAAGACTTGAACAGTTGCCCGGTTTGCTAAATCGTCGCCTTCGCGCCACAGTGCTTCATGTGGAATCTCTGGTATTGCGTTTATAGTTACTTGAGCCATGTTTGCATCTCCTGATTAGGTGCTTCGTGGTTAGGCGCGCTTGGTGCTCGTTACACCTTGCGCGCCGCTTTGCCTGAGGCCGTCAGGCGACGGTAATTATTCGGCCTGTCGCTTGATGAAACGTGACAACAGAGGTACTGCAAACGCATACTTCCCATGCCTGTTTTTGAATATCAGTCCTGATCCGGACAATGAGCTGAGCATTTGATTTACGTGGCTTCCAGAAAACGGCTTACGACCAGCTCGCTTTGATACCTCGACAATCTCTTGTACAGAGAATTCGTTGTCGGCTGTGTCCAATTCGGCGATGAGGTTCAGTAGGTCTCTTTGCCTGTCTGTTGCTCGAGCCCACCGACCTGCAAAGAAGTCACTGTCTAATTTTGCAATTATGGAGAGCAGTCGAGATTCGTCTAGGTTTTCACCCCGCATAACAAGGTCATACGATTCGCGACAAATGAACTGAATGAAGTACGGGTATCCGCCTGATAATTCAATGATTCGTTCGATACCATGTGGCGTGAACTTGAACGACAACTCCCTAATAGGCACAGTAATCGCAGCCTCGCTGTCAACAGGTTTAAGCCTGTCAAGCGTAATCACATGAAACATTCGCTCTGCATATGTTCGCGCTTCCACTAATTTTTGAAAGAGTGTCGGCAACCCCGTCAGAAGCAGCATGAATGGGATCCCTTTGCGTTGTATTGACTGGAAGACTTCCAATAACATCGAAAGCGGATACTGCTCCTTCGCCGTTTGATCAGCCAAATTCTGAGATTCGTCGTAGGCGAAGATAATTCCACGGCAACCTGAATTGCGCGTTGCTTCCCAGCACAACTCAAGCACATACTTAAGCTTGTCCGCGACTAGCCCAGGTGCTTCCTGAAAACGCTCTCTCAAGAAATGAAAATCAAGCCGGGTTGCCTTTAGCTCTGGCTCCGATGTAAATCCTGCTTTTGGCGGGAGGGAAGTTTTGAATTCAAACCCAGATGTCACGACAGCGAGGTCGGTTATCAGTCGAATTGCCATATTTTCTTCAGATACTGAAGCCGACTCTGATAAATCGGTACCAACCCAGAACCACTTACGTGCAACAGCCGGCTTACGCAATTCTTCTAAGAGAACGGTCTTGCCAACACCACGCAACCCGGTCAAGACGATGTTTGACAGAATCTGCTCTTGATCAAAATAGCGTTCAACATCAGCGCTTTCTTGGGTACGTCCGGCCAAGAATGGAGGTTTGTGCCCTGCACCTGGTCGGTACGGGTTCTCGATTGTCTTTACAGCAGGAGATGGGGTGGGAGTCATTCTAAAGTTAGCCCTAGTTAGTTGATTGGCTAAACTTAGTCTTATTACTAATTTTAGTCAACTGGATTCGTTTAACTAATTCTCTTGGCTACTCTGCCGTCGTTGTGAGTCGATTTGAATTCGATACCTGCTTCACTGAGCATCCAACTCTCAATCTTGGTGTGCCACATGCGCAGCAAGTCCAGCGGTCGTTGCCGGTAATGCTTTTCTGCCGTACCGCTGGGCTTGTGTCCCTGTATTTGTTTGACTACACCGTCTGGTGCTTCAACCCATTCCGCCAGCGTGCCGAATGAACGGCGCAGACCGTGAAGCGTCATGCCTTCGATCCCGGCGATGGCACAAGCTTTGCGATGCTGAATACTCGGCTCTTGCAGTCGGCCAGAAGCCGCAGCACCACTACTGAACACCCACGGCGAAGGCTTCCATTTCGGCGCCGGTAATTCCTTTCCGCGTAGCTTTTTAACCTTCGGCGGCGTGTTGTTGATTCGCTTCAATTCAGACAAAAGCGAGTGAACGTATGGCGGCAACGGGATAACTCGCTCGCCGTCGACTTTGTCTCGGATCGTCAGACTGCTCCACTGAAAGTCGACTTCTGTCCATTTCAAGCCGGCCAGCTCCTCACGTCGCGGTCCAGTCAGTAGCAGGGTTTGTAAATAGATGGCGATGACCGGGTTCTTGATCTTGCGCACGGCGGCAAACCACGCGGAAAGCTGCTCGCGTTGCAAGCAATCCTTCTTGGCAATCTGCTTCGTCAGATTCTCTTTCGCCATGCGTGCGGAACATGCGTCTTCCGCTGCGAGACCGGCGTAGACGGGTGTGTCGTTGCACCAGTTCAAGAAGGCACGTAGCAAACGGAAGGCTAGGGCGGCCTGTGTCGGGCGTCGGGCTGTCTCAATGCGTAGCCATGCCTTGACACGTCCTTTAGTGACATCGGATAGCAGCACCGGCAGCATTGAAGCCAGTGCGCCAGGTTCCTTCCGTTGTCCCTTCGCGCCGCGTTTGACCGCGTACCCGCCCGCGTCAGCAATGTTCTGGTGATCGAGCAAGCTACGGGTACCCCACTTTTGCCGTCGTGCTTCAATGTAGATAGGCCACGCTTCACCGACCGTTACATCGCGGCGCTGAGCTTCGACACGCTTGACTTCTACTTGGGCGATTTGCTCCGCATGCGCTTGGCGAGGATCAATGCCCTGATCGATCATTGTTTGCAGTTGCCGAGCGCGCTCACGGGCTCCTGGGTTTGCCGCATCGCCAGATTCAATAGCCCATGATTTCACATCGCCTATCGTTATGCGAATCGACTTACCTGCCTGTCGTGCTTGGAAGATGTAGGACTTAGCGCCGTTAGCAGTGGCACGAATGCCTAGGCCAGGTGCATCGGTGTCCCACAGGAACGATTGTCCCTCGCCGTCGTTGCATGCGAAGTCTCTTATGCGTCCCGCAGTGAGCCTGATTCTCGCCACTTCTGCCCCTTGCTTACATCGAGTGAACGATTCTCAGGATGTCCGAGAATCATTCCATGTAAGCGCTATGTAAGCAGTTTTATAGCATATCAATCAACACAAATCAACACGCGGATAAATGATTACACGGCAAAAGCCTCTCTATCACTGGGTTTTGGCAGATTTTTGAATACCGATCAACACCCATCAATTTTGTACTTTCACGGACTCTTAATCCGTAGGTCGACAGTTCGAATCTGTCACAACCCACCATCCCATCAAATCAGAAGAGTTGCTTTGAGCATTCCTGATCCTCTACCTCAATTTCCCGGGGCGGCGAACCGTCTTGACAACGCTCATACATTTTGGTGAAGGCGAACTCAATCGCCTTGGTAAATCGTGCGGTATCAAACAAAGCTGTACACAGGCGATTATTCTCGAGCTTCTGCTTGACCATTAATAGTCGTTCACGATTGGTAGCGAGTTCAACCGCCGTGGATTCGTACTGTTCTTGAGTAGTTGTAACCAGTTCCGGAAGCCCGATCGCCATGAGCAGGCTCGCCGCAACTCGACTGGCAAATGCTTCACCGGCACAAGTCAATACCGGCAAGCCGGCCCACAAGGCGTCGCTAGCCGTAGCGCCTGCGTTATATGGCGCAGTGTCAAGGAACAAGTCTGCAACGCGATATCTGGCCAAATATTCCGGCATCGGTAAACGTTGTGCAAAAACTAGTCGATTCGGATCAACTCCTCTCATACCAGCTTCATTCCTCAGATTGATCGCCGCAAATTGATTTTCAGCGTAGAGGAAAAGTACGCTTCCATCAACACGTTTCAGAATCCGCATCCACCCGTCAAAAGTGTCCGATGTAATTTTGTAGTTGTTGTTAAAGCAGCTGAACACGAAGCCGTCATTTGGCAAACCCAACTCTGCTCGCGTGAACATCCGATCCGCGATCTGTCGCTTGGCGTCATTCGCCTGATAGCTGGGAAGGTAGGCGATCTTTTCCGCATAATTGTTTCGGGATTCCGGCGGAACAATTACATGGTCTGCTATCAGGTAGTCAATGTACTCGGCTCCCATGGTCCCCAAATAACCCAGATAGCTCACCTGCACTGGGGCTGCCCTCATTGCAAATATGCCAGGTCGTGCATCGCTGGTTAGGCCGGTAAGGTCGATTGCAATGTCGATCTCGAACTGCCGTGCTCGTTTCACGACATCCATGTCAGACAGGTCGCGCACTTCAATGAATTGGTCAAAAGCGGCGCGCAAACGTCGGCGCATTTGGTCGTCTTTATCGGCCCCGATGGAGAATGCCAGAACCTCGAAGCGTTCCCGGTCGTGCGACTCGATTAGGTCTGCAAGCAAATACGCAATAGGGTGATTATGAAAATCAGCAGAGAAGTAGCCAATCCGGATTTTCGGATGGCTGGAGTATTTACCTATCGCCGGGAGTGCATCATTTCCAGGGTAGCGAGCATTAATCCAAATCTCCGCCGCTTTGCGCTGCAGATGCAACGAGTCAGTCGATGCCAGAACAGTGAATGGCTGGACGATCTTCTCATCGCGCAAGATACGTTGACTCATTTCAACGAACTGACGCTTGAGGTCCCCCCAATCACAAATTTGCATTTTTAACTGAAGCCAAATTCCGAACGCAAAATCTGGTACTGATCCAACCTTCAGCGCGCGACCATAGCTGTCGATCGCCTCATCAAGACGTTCCATTGCCTTGAGTACATTCCCTCGATTGACCAGCGCGCCTGGATCATCTGATCGTATCCGCAATGATTCGTCATAACTTGCAAGCGCGTCAAGATTGCGGCCGAGTTGCTCGAGCACAAGACCGCGATTCATATGCGCGACCGCATGATTCGGCGAGCACCGAATAGCCATGTCAAAGCTCTGCAACGCCTCCGACAATGAATTCACCTGCATCAGTGAATTGCCACGATTAAACCAGGCACTGGAATAGTCCGGTTTTAGTGCTACCGCCTTGTCATAGCTCTCTATCGCATCGCCATGTCGTCCAACCGCCTGGAGTGCAAGGCCGTGATTGTAGTGGGCATTGGCATCCCTATTATTGACATTAAGCGCCTTACAGATCAACGTCAGCGAGGTTTGATAGTTGCCTCTTGTCAGCTCAACAACGCCCAGTAAATGAAGCGCATCAAAATGAATGGGGTTTAGCTTGAGGACTTGCAGATATAACGCCGCGGCTGTATCCATCTGTCCTTTTTGATGCGCCGCGAGGCCCTGCCTGAATTTCTCCACAACCCCTGCATGCGATGGATCGTTGCGAAACGTCTGGGTCCCTGGATGAATGCGGACTGGTGGCTTCATGTTACGACCCTTGATTCTCGGGCTCGCAAACCGTTTGACGCGCCTGCCGTCCGACCGGTCTGTATATGAGTTCCATGTGGCAGTCTAGATAATCACAACACATACCTTGCCAGATCTTCGCTCTTGGCCAATTCGCCTAAGCGTAGATCTACATAAGCGCCGTCAATAGTGTGTTTCTCGGGTCCATGCTTTCCCGCACCGAAAGAGATCTCTTCAAGCAGCTTTTCCATCACCGTGTGTAGTCTGCGAGCACCGATGTTTTCGGTTTTCTCGTTTACCTGAAAGGCGATCTCGGCGAGACGCTTTATTCCGGAGTCGGCGAATTCGACCTGCACCGCTTCGGTTTCGAGCAATGCCTGATACTGCCGGGTCAGACAGGCATCGGTCTGCGTCAGGATGCACTGAAAATCTTGTACCGAGAGTGAATCAAGCTCAACACGAATCGGAAACCGACCTTGCAGTTCGGGAATCAAATCGGACGGCTTGGCAAAGTGAAATGCCCCGCTGGCAATGAAGAGTATGTGGTCGGTCTTGATCATGCCGTACTTGGTCGAGACAGTGGTTCCTTCAACCAGCGGTAGGAGATCACGTTGAACACCTTGACGCGACACATCGGCGCCACCAACTTCGGAGCGGGTGGCAATCTTGTCGATCTCATCCAGAAAGACAATGCCATTTTGCTCGACATTGCGAAGCGCTTCCGCTTTGACTTCCTCGTCATTGATCAGTCGGCCAGCTTCCTCGTCGGTCAAGACTTTCAGCGCGTCGACGATTTTCATCTTGCGTTGCTGGCGCTTGCCGCTTCCCATGTTCTGAAACATTCCCTGGATTTGTTGGGTCAGGTCTTCCATTCCGGGTGGCGCAAAAATTTCCATGCTGGCATGGGTTGACGCAACCTCGACCTCAATTTCCTTGTCATTCAGGTTCCCTTCGCGCAGGCGTTTGCGAAACTTTTGCCTTGTCGAACTTTCCTCTCCGGTCTTTGGCGGCGTCTCGTCAGCACCAACTGGCGATTCACCCCGTGCAGTCGGCAACAAAATATCCAGAATGCGATCTTCGGCTGCGTCTGCTGCCCGCGCTTCCACGCGCCGCATGGCCTGTTCACGGCCGGTCTTGATCGCGGTCTCGGCGAGATCACGAATAATCGTGTCGACATCACGGCCGACATAGCCGACCTCGGTGAATTTGGTTGCTTCAATCTTGATGAACGGCGCATTGGCCAAGCGCGCGAGGCGTCGTGCAATTTCGGTTTTGCCCACTCCGGTTGGCCCGATCATCAAAATATTCTTTGGTGTGATCTCGGTCCGCAACGGCTCGGCAACTTGCGCTCGCCGCCAACGATTGCGCAGGGCAATTGCCACTGACCGTTTTGCGCGATCTTGCCCGACGATGTGTTTGTCGAGTTCCGAAACAATCTCGGCTGGGGTCATGGATGACATTGGTGATCTTTCGTTCTTAGTCGAGAGATTCAATCAAATGATTTTGATTGGTGTAAATGCAGAGATCGCCGGCAATTTGCAGCGACCTGGCAATGATTTCAGCTGGAGATAATTCGGTGTTCTCCAACAAAGCGCGTGCTGCAGACTGCGCATACGGGCCGCCACTGCCAATGGCAACAATGCCCATTTCCGGCTCGAGCACATCGCCGTTGCCGGTGATGATGAGTGAATGTTCGCGGTCAGCGATCGCCAACATGGCTTCCAGTCGCCGCAGCATACGGTCGGTGCGCCAATCCTTGGCAAGCTCCACTGCTGAGCGCAACAAGTTACCCTGATGTTGTTCGAGCTTCGATTCAAAACGCTCAAACAAGGTAAACGCATCGGCAGTACCCCCGGCAAATCCGGCGAGGATCTTGTCGTTGTAGATGCGCCGGATCTTGCGCGCGGTGGCCTTGATCACAATATTGCCCAGCGTGACTTGGCCGTCGCCTCCCAGTGCCACTCGATTACCGCGACGGACTGACAGAATGGTGGTGCCGTGGTATTGCTCCATATTGGGTTCCCTCAATCAAACAGTCTGCATTGTATGGATCGGATAACGCAATGGGATGACGCCAATCGGCCCGGCTAGCGCGTTATATAAGTCTACTCAGACTCACTCCGATATGCGGCTCGAACGGTTTATTTCAAGCCTTGCGCGCGACCAGTTTGGCGACAGCAGCAAAATCGTGCACGATCAGGAAGATGCGGGTGAGCGGGCTCAGGTTTTTCAATTCAATTGTCCGGCCAGACTGTTTCAGAGCTTCCAGCTTGGTGCGCAGTTCGTCGGCACTTGCCTTATCAATTCGCACCAGTGCGCTGGCGTCAATCTCTATCGGTCCTTCTGCTGCTGCCAAGGCGTCGACTCCGGCGAAGTCGGCTGCACTTGCGCCAACCAGTTGCCCGCGTAGTGCAAAGTTGCTCCCACCGCCAGCGTTAAGGTCCATCGATGTTTCGGGCTCTGATTCAGTGCTGCTCGGTATCGCCTTGGCGTCCCATGATGGCGGCGACACCTCAAAAGTAACCGCATAATTGACGGCAGTCTCTTCAAATGCATTCTGGTCGCCCATCAACTGATAGACATCCAACAGCAGCAACCACATCGATTCGTCTTTGCGACGACCCATGACAACCTTTCCTTGCAAAATATCAGCAAGTGCTTTCGGGTTGCCCAATAAACACTCTCGTCCAGCTTTCTTCAGTGCAATCAAAGCGCGTCGCACCAATGTGCATCCATCATTGTCGGCATCGGTAAGCTTGCTCAACTCCAGCCGCACGACGGAATTGCCTTGCGCCAGTTGCATGACCTTTTTCAAGGTATCGCCAACGGCCGCCGTCAGCTTTCCGGTCAGCGCAATCTGCGCATGACCTCCGGTCGTCATGTCCATTTCGCTTGCCTGCAAGGCTGCTTCAGTCCAGGTTGGCGGCGACTCCTCGAATCGCTTGGCATAGGCCAGTGCCAGCTGATCAAACGCAGTCCGGCGACCAAGCAAGGTCAGGAGCTCAAACAAGCATAACCATGCAGCGGCCACAAACTCGCCCAGGCTCCCTGCGTTTCTGATGGCCAATTCAAGCGTCTTGCAGGCCGCCAGATCGTCGCCATTGGAGTGCAGTTCCGCCGCTTCGCTTAACGAGGCCGGAACAACCAGTTTGCGCCGGGCTGCCCCTTTGGCTGCTTGCGCGACGAGTGCGGGTGCCGCCGCAACTGCATCGGCCGCAGGCGCAGACGGGCGCTCAGGCAGCGGCTCTAAGGCAAGCGCTAAACCCGAGGTTTTCGATGGTTCCGGCGGGGCTGCGGCTTCGGGGATTGAATCCGGCAGCGTAAAGTCGAGGGAACCTAAATCGTCGTCGTCGTCACTCACAGACAATTCGCGGAGCGTCTAAGTAATTACAGAGCGCGCAGTATATATCGCCTCGTCATGGATATCAGCCTGATTGACCCATTTGGCTGACGAGTCTTCCGCATCGCACTTAGGAGTTGGAGCATTAGCCGTACAGCGGCTTCCTGACAACCGCCGGTGCCGGCAAACTCACCTAATCCAGACCCCCATGGCAAATTCGCTCGCCAAATTTCATCATGTGACAGTGATATCCGGGTGGCAAACGGGATGAATTGAGCTGCTCCGCAGTATCGTCCGCCCGATAAATCGGCATGTCAGTGCGCGACGGGGTCACTGGCCCTGCGTCCGGCTTTTCCGCGGCAGCGGACTTGCCAGATGCATTGCGCTGACACCATTCACGCATGAATCGATCGCTTGCCGATCCATCCGGTTCGCGTTTGGCCAGGTCACTGCAGGCTTGCTGTTCAGGTGTGCCCTCGGCCCACACGACCGAAATGGTCGTCATGGCAAGCAAGATCGCGCCTAAGCAGCGCCGGACTATCCTGAGATACACGATTTACACTTGCCACGTAACTCAAAGGCGATTGCGCTCAACTGAAAGCCGCGCGGCAACTTTGGTGCTGAAGGCGGCTTGGCGTCAAGACAAAAACTTCCACCGCATCCGGTGCAATGAAAGTGCACGTGGTTGCTGTGCCGGTGATGCGCAGCGGCAGCGGAGTAGTGATAAACACCTCGGGTATCGACCGCCTTGAGGGCTAGAGCGCTGGCGACGAGAGAATCAAGCACACGGTATAGCGTCACGCGGTCAATTGGCCTGGCGACCAGGGCACTTTCTATATCCGAGTGACTCAACGGGCGTCCGGCACCATTGAGTAACTCCAATACCCGCATGCGGGCAGGAGTAACCTTGACACCAGTTGCTCGGATCAAGTCGGATGTCGAGAGCGTTGATTTCGCGGTGGGCATAGGTGCTATGAAACCACAGGGGAGATTCAAATGCAACTTAGTTGCATTTGAATCTCGCTTGTGTTCAAATGCCGCGGAGGAGCATTTAGTGCTGCCCCATCCGCCAAATTCCCCATGACACTGCCGCTACTTTCACAAATCATCCTTGCCTGTCTCGCCGGTGGATTGCTTAGCGTAATCGCTGCCGCCGCTGTCATGACCGGCCTGCCACGCCGGTTCTTACCCATGGCTGTCAGCTTTGCCGCAGGAACGCTACTTACCACAGCACTGCTGAATCTATTGCCGGAAGCACTCGAGACGGCAATGCACTCGGGTTTAAACGCCGGGATGATGCCAAAGGATGTGTTTCCGCTGCTACTTGGCGGCATTCTCGGTTTCTTCGTATTGGAACGCTTCACCTTTTGGCGCCACGCGCACCATCACGATGACTGTCCACATGCGGCTGAGCAAGTCAAGCGCGCGCCGATGATCTTGATCGGTGATGCATTCCACAATTTCACAGACGGCGTATTGATCGCCGCCGCTTTTCTGGCAGATCCGGCGTTGGGTTGGGCCACAACAATTGCCATTGTGGCTCACGAGGTGCCGCAAGAGGCCGGCGATTTTGCCTTATTGCTGGCTTCGGGCTGGGGCCGCCGACGCGCCTTGTTTTGGAACGGCATGTCGAGCATGGCCAATATTGGAGGCGGCGTTCTTGGCTACTATTTATTGGCCTATGCACAGAATCTGGTCCCCGTTGCTCTGACTTTGGCTGCCGCCGGATTCATCTATATCGCCGTCGCCGATTTATTGCCGCGTTTGCGCGGTGAGCAGGCAGGAATTCCTATCCACATCGTGCTAATCGCCGCCGGCGTGGCCTTTGTGGTGCTCAGTAGCGGGCACGCACACACTCACTGATCGAGGAGGCTCAGGTGAAAATTGTTCGAGCAATGGTTTTGTCCGTCCTGGTGATTACGTTGCCAGCAATAGCTGCACCCGCCCATCAACACGGGTCCGCCAAAATCGATATTTCAGTTGAAGGCAACAAATTCACTATCGGATTGGAAATGCCGCTGGACAGCACCATTGGCTCTGAACGTCCAGCACGTACTGACAAAGAAAAGTTGGCGTATGCAAGCATGATGGCTGCGCTCAAGAATCCTGCCGGACTATTCACCCCGACTGCAGCCGCCAACTGTCGAGTTGAATCCTTTCAAGTTAGCGACCCTTTCCCGGGCGGTAAGCCAAAACCCGATGGACACGCCGATATTGACGCTGAATATCTACTAATTTGCGCCAATCCCGCGGCGCTCAAGGGATTCGAGACCACGCTGTTCAAACAGTTCAAACGCCTGCAGAAAATTGATGTGCAACGCGCCACGCCAAGCGGGCAAGGCAAAATGACCATGACTCCAGGCCAAGCTTCGGCAGCGTGGTAAAGACAGCGTGTGGCCGATGAACGGGCCAGTCCCTCGTCAGCACCAACTGATGGACCGACCGCAACAATGAGCGTGTCTCCAGCCATTGTGCTTGACGGTCTGCAGTTTCGCTGGCCGGGACAGTCCGCGCTTTGCCTCGACATTCCACGGCTCGAAATTGCCGCGGGCGAGGCTGTGTTTCTGCATGGACCGAGCGGCAGCGGCAAGAGCACCTTGCTCGGAATCCTGGGAGGTGTCGCGGTGCCGCAGGCAGGACGAGTGAACGTGCTGGGAAATGAACTGACTGCGATGAGTTCTCGCGCACGCGACCGCTTGCGTGCAGCCCATATTGGCTTTTTGTTTCAACAGTTCAACCTTTTACCATGGCTATCGGCGATCGACAATGTCCTCCTGCCATGTACGTTCTCAGTCGAACGGAAAGCCCGCGCAAGCCGCAGACACAGCCTGCGCGACGAAGCCGAGCGCTTGCTGACTCAACTTGATCTGACTATGTCTCATTGGTTGAAACCTGCCGCTGAATTGAGCGTCGGCCAACAGCAGCGTGTCGCCGCGGCGCGTGCCTTGATCGGACGACCCGAACTGGTGATCGCCGATGAGCCGACGTCGGCACTCGATGCAGAGCGTCAGCAGATATTCATTGACTTGTTGTTGAGAGAAGTTGGCCAACGATCTTCCGTTGGTGATGTTGCTTTGCATGGCGAGATCTCCGCTTTACGGAGCGCCAGGACGGCGTTGGTTTTTGTCAGCCATGACCAGCGTCTTGCATCGCACTTCGATCGCACCATTGACCTGCGCACAATCAATCTCGCAGTGCAAGCTGACGCTGCTACGGAACCTGCATGAGTCCGATACCGCTGCTCCGGCTCGCTGCCCGCAGTGCTTGGGCTCGGCGCTTGACGCTGGGTGTCACTCTGGTGGCGATCATGCTTAGCACGGCACTACTGTTATGTGTCGAGCGCGTGCGCGCCGACGCGCGGCAAAGTTTTACGCAATCCGTGTCCGGTGTCGACCTCGTCGTCGGCGCCCGCACAGGCAGCGTTCAACTTATGCTCTACGCAGTCTTTCACGCCGGCGCGGCAACCAATAACGTGGATTGGAAGAGTTTTGAAATCCTTTCCGCACATCCCGCGGTGGAGTGGGCGTTGCCGCTTTCTTTGGGCGATTCACATCGCGGTTTTGCGGTGCTGGGCACCACGCCGGCCTACTTCGAGCGCTTCAGCTATGGCGAACATCAATCCTTGAAGTTCCGCTCCGGCGAGTCGTTCGCGAAGGTGTTTGACGCGGTGGTTGGTAGCGAAGTAGCCGCAAAACTCGGTTACAAAGTAGGCGATGCAATCACCCTCAGTCACGGTATGGGCAGCGCGAATTTGCTCGAGCATGGCGACAAACCCTTTCAGGTAGTCGGAATTTTGGAGGTCACTGGAACGCCCGTTGATCGCACGATTCATGTTGGTCTGGAAGCGATCACTGCGCTGCATCTCGATTGGGTAGCGGGTGCACCGGTCAAAGGCCTCTCGATTCCGCAGGATTTCGTCAGCAAATTTGATTTGAAGCCAAAAGAAATCACGGCCGCTCTGATTGGCCTGAAACGTCGATCAGATGTGTTCCGCATGCAGCGTTTCGTTAATGAATTTCGTGGCGAACCACTGCTTGCCGTGATGCCCGGTGTGGCGCTCGACGAACTTTGGCAAACCATCGGTTTGGTTGAACGCACGCTCTTCGCAGTGTCAGTGCTGGTCATCATTGTTGGCCTTGCCGGACTGGTGGCAACCATGCTGGCCAGCCTCAATGAACGCCGGCGCGAACTGGCGATATTGCGGGCACTCGGTGCCGGGCCGGGGGACATTTTTATCATGTTGGCCGCTGAAGGCTTGCTGGTCACGACGCTTGGTGCAGTTCTCGGCGCAGCGATGCTGGCCATCGTCAGCACAATCTTCGCACCGTGGCTGCTCGAACATCTGGGTGTCCTGCTGACGCCACGATTGCTTTCGCTATCGGAGCTTTACTTGTTTGGGGGCGTCATAATTACCGGCATGCTGGCTAGTTTGGTTCCCGGATGGCGCGCTTGGCGGATGTCGTTAGCCGATGGCTTGACGCCACGCACCTGAACTATGGGTAGAGTGCGGCGTATAGCCGGCGAACAGGCCATTCCATCAGCATTAGCAACACTTTCAAAAGGCCCTCAAATGCGTTTATTACTATCGATTATTTTCATTTTCGTCACTTTGATCGGTCCGTCTGCCATAGCCGCTGAACCTTATAAGACCGCAACTTGGGAATCGCTGGTACCAAAGGACTGGGATCCGGCAAAGGAATTCAAATCGTTGAATCTGGGCAGCCTGCAAGACTCCGACCCACGAGCAACCGAAGCGCTGTCACGGATGAAAGATACCTGGGGTAATGCGCCGACGGAACGCTCACTCGATGGCGCAAAAATCAAAATCTCGGGCTTCGCCATTCCGCTCGAAATGAAAGGCGACAAGGTGACTGAGTTTTTGCTGGTACCCTACTTCGGCGCGTGCATTCACACTCCACCGCCACCGGCGAATCAAATTATTCATGTTGTCTCAAAGAAGCCGGTGGACAACATGCGCACGATGGATGCGGTGACAGTTTCCGGCACGATGGGACTCAATCGCGCCGAGTCGCCGTGGGGAACTTCCGGTTATCGCTTGGCGGTCGACAAGGTAGAGGCTTACAAGTTGCCTGAAGGGAAATAGACTGTTCGGTCGCTTTCCAGCTACTCACCGGAATACCTTGGGTGAGGATGCGATTACGCAGCACTGTTCTCAATGCGACGATGGCGCGAAGTTGGGCGGCAAAATGAGTACATTCATGTCTTATGAATGACGTTAACCATTAGCCTGATTTTCGTAGCAGAATGGTCTGCCATTTTCTCTGTTTGCGGCAATGCAAGAAATTCACAAATCAACTGTTGCGGTCGGGATTCACTGGATAGAAATTCCGGCGGCGGGGTTGCGCGTTCTTTGCGGTTGCCCGGCTGATGCGGTCAAGCACCTGGCAAAGCGTGGATTGATTATTCCCTCCGAGATCAATGGCGTTGCCTGCGAGACTGGTCCCAACGCAGTCCTCTTGTCAGACCATGCTTTGCAGAACGGCGAGTTTGCCAATCTGGCCGAATTCCCTGTTTTGCAGATGCTATACAAACAGGGCTTGATCGTACCCGGACACCCGAACAATACTGGCAGCAAACCAATCCTGATTGGCTCGCCTGAGCAAGTTGATTCGCAGATGCGTTACATCTACCGCGGCAACTACGGCTTGGTTTCTCGCGAGGAGATGATGCACGCCGGTGCAAGCAGCGACGAGGCGAACATGATGATGCGCCTCAAGCTGCGCTTCGCGTTTGGCCGTATCCGCCCGACCGGAGACTTCCTTGATACCCGGTATTTGGGTGACGCGCCAATTGAGCTTGGAAACGGTGTTGGCTTGCAGCGTCTTCAGCCAAACGTGTTCGAGTTCACTTTTCGCGGTGAGAAGGTCACTGTCGATATCAATCTTCATCCCAACGAGCATTACCAGTGCGCTTACCCATTGGGTTATCACCGCTTCAATCCGGAATATTTTTCCGTCATTCACTCGGGCGAAGGTGACGGCTGGGACATTAATCGACCATGCATGTCGAGCATCGTCACACACCAGGGCCGGATCTACCTTATCGATGCCGGTCCCCGGCTATCCGACACCATGTCGGCGCTGGGCATCAGCATTGACCAGGTTGACGGGATTTTTCATACTCATGCCCACGACGATCACTTTGCCGGCTTAACTGCCCTGATGCGCGCTGGTCGGCGGATCCGGTATTTCGCGTCGCCGCTGGTGCGCGATTCCACTGCAAAGAAACTGGCTGCTTTGTTGGGCGTCGAGGAAGAGCGTTTTGGAGACTATTTCGAAGTGCACGATCTGACCGTCGACGCGTGGAACGATGTGGAAGGTCTCGAAGTGATGCCAAAGTTCTCGCCGCATCCGGTTGAGTCGAATGTGATGATATTTCGGACCTTGTGGGCTGACGGTTACCGCAGCTATGCACATTTCGCCGATATCGTATCGCTCAACATATTGAGAGGCATGGTTACTGAAGATGCCGCCGCGCCCGGGCTCAGTACCGATGCGTTTGAGAAAGTCCGTGAAGACTATATGGTGGCCGCCGATCTGAAGAAAATCGATATCGGCGGAGGCATGATCCATGGCGCGGCGATTGACTTTCGCACAGAAAAATCCACACAAATTCTGCTGGCCCATCGCGCCAGCGAGCTGACCTTGGAAGAAAAGGAGATTGGTTCGAGTGCGGCGTTCGGTAGCGTCAATGTTTTGATCCCTGGCCAGTCCGATGGGCTGCGCCACCTTGCCTATGGTTATCTGGAAGCACATTTGCCCGGCGTGCCGCTGCACGATTTGCGGATGCTGCTCAACCATCCGGTGATTGAGATCAACCCGGGTGCCATTATCCTGAAGGAAGGTGAAGTGCCGCCGGATGTAATGTTGCTGGTCAGCGGACATCTTGAGAAACTTCGCACCCGCGACCAATTGCATGGCCGCCTGTCGGTTGGTTCGCTCATCGGAGGTAGTGCGCTACTTGACAAGCGACCATCCCGTCACACCTATCGCGCATCGTCCTTTTTACGGGTCATGCGTTTGCCGGCCAATCTTTTCTCCACAGTGGTCGAACGCAACGGCTTGCTGGACAGGATGCATCGGGCTGCAGATCTCGGTTCCTTTCTGGACAATACCAATCTGTTTGGCGATGGTCTGCAAGTCGCGGCACTGGGACACATTATCGACAACGCCACCGAGCGCCGATTTTCCGCTGGCGAGATTATCGAGGGCAAAGATATTTCGTTGTTTAGCATTATCCGCTCCGGTCGAGCAGAACGATTGCTCGGCCGCGAAGTCGTCGATATCCTGCGGGAACGCGATTTCTTTGGTGAAGAGGCGGCGGTATTCAAGGGGCCATGTCTTTTCCGCATTCGAGCAGTCGACGAGACAACCATTGTTCAGATCCCTGGCGAGTTTCTCCAGAATGTGCCTATTCTGCGCTGGAAATTATTTGAAAACTGCCAGCAACGTGCTGCACGCATCGCCTGCGGACTGGATCAGTCGTCCGGTTTGCCTTGGCGGGACGAACTGACAATTCGAGTTGCACATATGGATTTGCACCATAAGCGCATTCTCGAAATTGCCAACGTTGTCGCACAAAATCTTTATCAGGATGCTGATCGTCGCGCGCTGACTCATGCGTTCGATGCGCTGATCGCCTACACCCGATATCACTTTGAAGCCGAAGAAAAGTTGATGGCCTTATACAACTATGCAGAGGCAGACGGTCATTGCCAACAGCATGCGGAAATGGTCACCCAGCTTTCGGCCTATTCAAAAAAAGTGCTCGCGGAAAAAGCGCCAAAGAAAGCCGCGTTCGTTCAATTCTTCGACGCATGGCTGGTGCAGCACATCCACCAACAGGACTTGCCCTATGGTGAGTTTCTCAATGCCAGAGGCGTGTACTAGATCCTGACAAGTTCGCGCCACCACACGAAATCAAAAACGATCTTGGCAGCTTGTGTCTGCACCTACCAGGAACCGTATCGATTGAAGTTGCCACCTTCAACGGTCAAAACTGCGCAACGGTCTATGATCCCGGATCAATCAGAATGAATAAATCACATTGACACCCACGTTGCTGGCGGTGACTGAATTTCCATTGAGATCGTTCATCAGTTTGCCGAAGTTTTCATAGCCGCCTTTGACCGACCAATTTTTGGTGAATTGGTGACCCAGGCCAACGCCCCACAACAAACTGGTGTTGTTTTCCTTGCCCGAAGACACGCAGGCAGTTGCGCTGACGCACCAACGCCCGCCGTTCAAATAATTAGTGCTGGTGCCAAGCTTGCCGTGAACAAACCAGCCAGGTGAAAACATAAACATTCCAGTGCCGGCAAAACTGTATTGTTCGGCAGAAACGCTACCCTGTGCGCCCAGCGCACCTTGCTGCAAAGTAATGTCGCGCTTGCCAAGGTCGGTGTATTGGACCTCAAAGCCGAAATTTGGTGCCACCTGAATACCTGCGAGGAGTTTCCATGAGGTCTTGGAAGTGTCCATTGAAAATATCACCGGGCCGCCACCAGTCACGATGGTGCCATTGGCGTTCTGATTGCTCGATGAGCCTAATCCGGCACCCACGTACACTTGAGCACTTGCCGGCATTGCCAGTGTTGTCACAATTGCACTGGTAGCTAATCCGAGTACGATTTTCTTCATTGCGCTCTCCCGGTTGAAATATTGGCGTTTACTGATCCGCATGGTAGCGCACTCGGACGCCATTGCGCGGAGCGGCATCAAAAAGTGGCTATGCAACCGGTAAGCGAGCTGTCCGTCCCTTGCCGCAAAGGCACGTCCGAGTATCTGCGCATCTCCTGAAAGTGAACAGTGTTCGACATATCTGCGACGACTGATTGTCGCTCGCTTGTTATCGCACTCGCTTTAAGCGGAGCCCAAACCAGTTCCACCATCCTTCCGCGCAGGCAACAAACCCAGATCATTCAACGACATTGCAAGTGCTTGCGCGAGCGTGGTATGAGGAACAATGTTCAAGTGTTGGCGCAGGCTGCGGTCGTTGAGGCGGTGGGCGCGTTGCCATAGGTAGCGCATGTCGAGTGTGGCAGCGAGCATGGGCGAGAACCAGGCGGCGAGGCGGACCAATCCCCATGGCATGGTGGCGCGCTTGAGCGGACGACCGACCACGGCTTCGACCTCAGTGTGAAGCTCTTCGCCAGTTACCGTGTGGCCGTTGAAATGGACGGTGTGGGCGCCGACAAACTGGCTGCGCTGCTCGGCAAGATGGACAAAAGTTTGCGCCAGGTCCGGCAGATAGGACCACGAATGCGGCACGTCGGGCGCACCGGGGTAGACCAACTTCTCTTGCTTCAACGACTTGGCGATGACCAGATCGAACCACGAACCGCCAACCTTGCCGCCGAAGAAATCACCGGCGCGAACCACCAGACTGCTAACGCCATCTTGCGCCGCATCGCACATTTGCTGTTCAATCTCGATACGAATACGAGCTTTGGCATGGTCGCCAACCTGCGGGGTATCGAGATCCAGTTCGCTCGGGATTTGACGGCCGTAGTTGTAGACGTTGCCCGGCAACATCAAGAGTGCGCCGCTGGATTTGGCGGCTTTAAGTGCGTGGTCGGCTAGGTCACGCGCCAGTTCTTCCCACTCGGTATAGATAGGGTTTAGCCCGTTGATCACCACATCAGCACCCTCTGCCGCTGCGCACAGTGCGGCGCTGTCCATAGCATCGGCGCTTATTGCCGTCACGCCTGCCGGATAGGTTGCATCGTCACGGCGCGATTGGGCGCGCACTTGCCACCCGGCTGCGGCGAAGGCATTGACCGCAGCCGCGCCGAAGCGCCCTTTGGCACCCAATACCAAGACGGTGGGTTTGGCAGACATTGTTTGGTTCATGGTGTTGCCCCCTGCAGTTGAAATTCGATGGGAGGATTCTTCTCGATTGCGCTTGATGGCACAATACGCATATCTGAATCTAAGGTATTTGATTATGAATACATATATTGCCATTGCAACTAGCCAGACCGCCCCCAATGCCCCATCGGCACTGGACTGGAATTTGGTGCGCGCCTTTCTCGCAGTGGTCGATGCCGGGTCGCTGAGCGGTGCGACGCGCGTGCTGGCGACCAGTCAGCCGACTCTGTCGCGCCAAATCGCCGAACTGGAACGATCAATTGGGGTGAATCTTTTTGAGCGGATTGCACGCGGCCTTCGCCTCACTGCGGCGGGTGAAACACTGGTGCCTGCGGCGCGCCAGATGCAGGTAGCCGCACAAGTGATGTCGATGAAGGTGCTGGGGCAATCGCAGGAACTGGCCGGCACGGTGCGCATTACCGCCAGCGAAATGACCGCTACCTATCAATTGCCATCAATTCTGCTCGCCCTGCGCCGCGCCCACCCGGAAATCCAAATTGAGTTACTGGTTTCCAATCGCATCGAAAACTTGCTTGAGCGTCATGCCGATATTGCCGTTCGCCATATGCGCCCCAACCAGGCCGGTCTGATCGCCAAAAGTTTGGGCGTGATGGCACTTAATGGGTACGCCCATGTCGATTATCTGGAACGGGTCGGTGGCAGCATCGACATACGGAATGCAACGCAGTACGACTGGATTGGTTACGACACCGTCGACTTGTTGATCAAAGGTTTTCGTGCCATGGGGATAACGGTCGAGCGGGACTTTTTTGCCATCCGCTGCGACAACTTGATTACGGATTGGCACATGACACTGGCTGGACTGGGAATAGGCATTACCGCCGAAATTGTCGGCTCGCAATACCCGCAAATGCGCGCCGTACTGCCGCCAAACATGGTACCTCCGCTGCCGGTGTGGCTAACAGCGCATCGAGAGTTGCGCCAGAGTGCACGGATTCGAGTGGTCTTTGATGCGCTGGCGAAAGGACTTGAAGCGGTGTACAAACAGCACGACAGGGGTGGGGTCGAATCCAACTGATGTAGTCACCCATTGAGATTTACACCTTCCGGAAATGACATATCCATCGGATGTTCGGCGGCACACAGGCGCCGAAAGTTGACCCAATTTTGCGGTGCCAAAAGAAGCCCCTTTCAGTCAGAAATCTGATTCGTTATGGACGACAAATTCGCATCGAAATCAGGAAATCCACATCGCCTTAAAATGCCTCAAAACCAATCTTGACCGGCGGCTGGTGGTCAGTGATACTCACTTGGCGCAATCAAGTATTCAATCAACTCTAATGATTCCCATGACTCGAGGATGACAGTTTCTTCAACTCCCTTCATTCCGGGCATCATCAACCTGCGCGACGTTGGTGGCTATCCCACGGCGGAAGGCGGCCATGTTGCAAAGGGCCGTCTTTATCGCTCGGGGCAACTCAATTTTGAAGATGCGGCAGGACGAGCGGCGTTTGCGTCACTTGGCGTGACTACGGTTTTTGACCTCCGCAGCGCGGATGAACGTCGATCGCGACCGGATTGCGTGCCCGCTGGCGTCAATCAACATCACCTAGATGTGTTGGCTGATCACAAAACAAGCCTGGCGGCCCATCTTGTCGACTTGTACAAGGATCCGGTTGCCGCCAATGAATTGCTACGCAGCGGCACGATTCAGCAGCATTATCTAGACACCTACACACATCTGGTTGGTTCTGCTGCTGCATGCGCGGCCTACCGCCAAATGTTTACGCAAATCGCCGAGCTGAATGGGCCGGCGTTGTTTCACTGCACAGCGGGAAAAGACCGCACAGGTTGGGCGGCTGCAGCACTACTCACCTTGCTCGGAGTACCGCAACAGGTCGTGCTCGAGGATTATTTGCTCAGCGCGGAACCGGTGGTGGCATGGTTTCAGCCGTATTTGGACCGATTCGCTGCCGGGGGTGGCAACCAGGAACTGCTCAAACCAGTGTTCAGCGTGGAACCCGCTTACTTGGCCGCCTCAATGCGACAAGTCGAGCTGAAGTTTGGTTCCATGCAGGGCTATTTTCAGGTCGGCTTGGGTCTGAGCGAAGTAGTGATCCAACGGCTGCGGATGTGCATGCTGGGCTAGGCAGCACACCATGTTTGATGCTTCGATTAAAGCTCGTCGCTTTAATCGACCTGCAACAGCAAGCCCTTGAGATACTCGCCTTCATGAAAGGCCAAATCCACCGGATGATCGGCGGCGCCTTGCAGGCGTTGAACGATGCGCACGGTGCACTCAGCGTCGATGGCTGCATCGGCGATGATCTGTTGAAACATCGCCGGCGTGATGCCACCGGAACATGAGTAAGTCATCAGCATGCCACCTCGACTTAGGCATTTCAACGCCTGCAAATTGATGTCTTTGTAGGCGCGCGCGGCGCGTTCGGCATGGGCGGCGGAAGGCGCAAATTTTGGCGGGTCGAGGATGATCAAGTCAAATTTTTCATTGGCGCTGTGACGTGCGCGCAGGTCGGTGAATACGTCCGCCTCGTGCCAGATGGCGCGACTTGCATCAAGCTGCGGATTCAGCCCCAAGTTTTGCTGCGCGGTGACCAAGGCCGGGCCCGAACTATCGACAGAAATCACTTCGCTCGCCCCACCCTTCAAGGCCTGTAACGAGAATCCACCGGTGTAGCAAAAGCAATTGAGTATGCGTTTGTTGGCAGAGAGTTCAGCGACGCGTCGACGATTGTCACGCTGGTCAAGATAAAAACCGGTCTTGTGTCCGGCAACGATATCGACGCGCATTGTTACGCCGTTCTCTTCTATAACAATTTCATCAGTCGGCGCTTCACCTATGCGCCAACCGGTCGCTGCCGCCAAACCCTCACGACTGCGCGCGCTGGCATCCGAGCGCTCGTAAATGCACGCACATCCGGTGGTTTTGTGTATCGCATCGACAATCGCATCGCACCATTTTTCCGCACCCGCGCTGGTCAGCGCGATGACGATGGTATCGCCATAGCGATCGGCGGTGATCCCTGACAAACCATCGGACTCGGCATGAATCAATCGCAAGCCTTGTTGCCCGCGCAGTTCCGGCAAGGCTTCGCGTCGTGCAATGACGGCAGCGATGCGGCGTTTGAAAAAGGCGTGATCGATGGTCTCGTTCGGATCAAAAGTCCACACCCGGGCGCGAATTTGCGATTCAGGGCTGAACGCCGCGCGGGCGAGCGGGCGGCCGTTCGCAGCAACCACATCAACTGTATCGCCAGGCTTTGCACGGCCGGACAACTCGGCGATAGCACCCGCGAAAATCCACGGATGGCGTGCCTTGATTGATTTGTCTTTGCCGGGGAGGAGCTTGAGCGTGGCGGTCATACTAAGGACGGCGTATCACCAGCACCAACTGGCAAGGAAAGTGTGCAAACCATTCACAACTTCTTTGCCCTCGGGTGCGCCGAGTCGTAAATTTTCGCCAGGTGCTGAAAATCCAAATGCGTGTAAACCTGAGTCGCAGCGATGCTTGCGTGGCCCAGCATGTCTTGCACCGCGCGCAGATCACCTGAGGATTGCAGCACATGTGAGGCGAATGAATGGCGCAACATGTGCGGGTGCACGTGCATGCCAAGGCCCGATTTTTGCGCCCATTGCGCGAGCCGGGTTTGCACTTGACGCGGTGTGAGACGTGTGCCGCGATGGCTGATAAACAAGGCATTCTCGTCTGGCTTTACCATCGCCGAACGCACCGCGATCCATTCGCCGAGCGCCGCGAGCGCACGCTCTCCAACGGGCACAATGCGAGTCTTGTTGCGCTTGCCGGTCACGGTCACCTCACCGGTTTCAAGATCGAGACCGCCTGGCCAATTCAGGCTCACCAATTCGGCCAGGCGCAAACCGGACGAATAAAACAATTCGAACATCGCGGTGTCGCGTAATTCCAATGGGTCATTGGTGCGCATTCCTTGCGGTGCGTCGAGCAAGGCTGCGGTTTGGTCGACACCCAGCGCTTTCGGCAACAAGTGCGGGCGGCGTGGCGCACGCAAAGTCAGTGCCGGGTTCGTCGAGATGCGCTCTTTCCTTGCCAGCCAGCCGTAAAAACTGCGCCACGCAGAAAGTGTGCGAGCAATCGAGCGAGGGGCGAGATTTTTGCTGTGCATTTGCATCAGCGCCCGTTGCAATTGTGCCGGAGTCAGTGCTTCCGGGTTGCTGTCTTCGCCAAGTTTCGTCAGGAGCCCAAGGTCGCGCCGGTAAGCCGAGATCGTATGCGTGCTGGCCCGACGTTGAACAGCACACTCAGCAAGGAATTGGCTGATGCTGTCCATGCCTGCATATGGCTAAAGCATCACGCGCAACAGCGCGGTCGAAACCATCTCACCAATTCGCTCGATGTACAGCGTACCAAGTT
The DNA here is from genome assembly GCA_016718525.1 of Rhodocyclaceae bacterium. Lineage (GTDB taxonomy): Bacteria > Pseudomonadota > Gammaproteobacteria > Burkholderiales > Rhodocyclaceae > JADKHX01. Next base: position 1,385,836 of record JADKDD010000002.1, on the reverse strand, counting down.
CCGGGTAGAACCGGTGCTGGTCCTCGCTGGCCATGACCAATAACCCGAAGCAATTGCCATTCGGGTGACGTAGCGGCACTTGTGCGATCGAGCGCAAACCCGTCGCGGCGCTGCCAAACCAAGCCAGCGCTTCATGCGTTCCGGTCAGGCCGCAGCTGGGTCGTGGCAGTCCGGAAGCGAAGGCCTGCACCGCATCGGTGACCGAGTCAAACTCGACGCCGTTAGCGTCGGCACCATCACCAACACCCCAGACACGAAGCGCGACGTGTGGCACGGCGAAGGCCCCGCCAAGATGCGAATACACTGCGCGGGTCACGGCGGAGACACTCAGGGCCGAGATCAAGGCCAAGCTAAGCACGTGCACCTTGTCCGAAATTGCATCGTTCTCTTCGCCAAACGAGATCAGCTCCGACATCTTGGTTTCGAGTGAACGAACCTTGTCCCGCAACGATATCAGCTGCCGTTCCGAGATCGAAATCGCTCGTCCGCTGTGCGGATCGGGTATGGTTACCAGCGCCAGCAAGTCGGCATACTGATCGAAAAATTCAGGGTGATCTTGCAGGTAGCGCGCCACTTGTTCCGATGTCATATTCAATCCTTTTTCAGCATTGGGAGTTTCGTTCAATCCGGGACTTCAATTTCGGAGGCAAACACGGTGACTGCCGGGCCGGTCATCATTACTGATTGCCCGGGCGCCCACGCGATATGCATGGTGCCGCCACGGGTGATCACCTCTACCGGCGAATCAAGCAACCCGCGCAAGATGCCGGCAACGACCGCCGCACAGGCGCCGGTACCGCAAGCGATGGTCTCGCCCGCGCCACGTTCATGCACACGCAAGCGAATCTGCCGGCGGGACACAATTTGCATGAAACCGGCATTGACCCGCCGCGGAAAACGCGGATGATTTTCGATCAACGGCCCGAGCTTGGTTACTGCGGCGATCTCAACATCCGTCACGACCTGTACCGCATGCGGATTCCCCATCGAGACCACAGTGACTGACAGCTGCTCGCCATCGACCAGCAGTGGCTGCAGCACGGCGTCACTGTCGCTGATGAATGGAACTTCGACGGATTTGAGCTTTGGCTCACCCATATCGACGGTAACCGTTCCGTCTGTGTTCAGTTTCAAAACGATGATGCCGGTCGATATTTCAACCCGGATTTCGTTTTTTTCAGTCAGGCCTTGTTCATGCACATAACGCACAAAGCAGCGAGCGCCGTTGCCACATTGCTCGACTTCACCACCATCGGCGTTGAAAATTCGATAACGAAAATCAACGTCCGCTTTGGTCGACGCCTCGACCAACAGAATTTGATCGCAGCCGACACCAAAGTGGCGGTCGGCAAGAAATTTTGCTTGCGCCTCATTCGGCACGAAATTCTGCCGGATGGTGTCGAGCACCACAAAATCGTTGCCCAGGCCTTGCATCTTGGTGAAACGGATCTTCATAAACACATGTTAGCGCCTGGCACAGGGGGTAATACTCCGAGTCATTGCCTAATACACCCGCTTTTCGCCTTCGGGGCGGGTTTTGAATCGCTTATGCATCCAAAGATACTGGGGCAGGAGTTGCGGGTCCTGAAGTATTTCAGCCTCCAGTTCAGCGTTCATTCGCCGGGTATCCACTGCCAAATCGCCTGTGGGAAAGTTTTGCCATGGTGGGCCAAGACGAACCTTCCAGCCGTCTTTCTCCATACGGGTGACTACCGTCAAGACCTTCGCACCGCTAAGTGTCGCGACTCGCGACAGCCCGGTGATGGTCGCGGCTGGGAACGCAAAAAAGGGAACGAATATGGCATCGCGCGGGCCATAGTCCATATCGGGCAGGTAATACAGGCAATAGCCGTCTTTGATCCCGCGTAACACTGGTCGCAGACCATCCTGCCGGGAATACAGGCGCTGATCACCAAAACGCGAGCGACCTCTTAGCAGCATTTTGTCGACGGTTGCAGATTTCTGTTTTGAGTACACACTGACGCCATCGATCTCCATGGCGAGGCGTGTTCCACCCATATCCAAACCGGCAAAGTGCGGGACGAACAAGATGGTTGGCGCACCTTTCCGGGCGATCCAGTGCTCCAGACCTTCAACACGAACAAGACGCTTGTATCGCTCGGCTGATGCCCACCAGGTTAATGGTCGTTCGAGGAAACTCCGACCGAATGCGGCGAAATGCTGCTTTGCGACCGTGACTCGCTCAGCCTCGGTCATGTGCGGAAAACATAAGCCAAGATTCGTCAGCGTGATATGACGACGTTCCCGCGCAAGTAAATAAAGCAAGGCACCCAGACCCTTCCCGAGCGGCGCAAGAATCGCTATCGGTAGGCATTGCAGCAGCCACATGACGAGTAAAAAGAAACGTACCAACATGACGCTAAGGGGAAACTCCAGTTGGCGCTGGTGGGCTCTGCATGCCTTGGACGCCGCTTCGCGGGGTGGCAGCGGCGTCAGGCGGTGGCTCAGCACCTGCAGGAGTTTTGTAACGGTTATATGCCCACAAATATTGCCCCGGGCAACGCCGTATCAATTCCTCGATTTCAAAATTGATTTGTGCGGTCTTTGCCGCAAGATCGCCAGTCAGAGGTGCTGACAAAGACCGCACGTGAACGTGATAGCCTCGACCCCAGCTCAGGCGTTCGGCGTAAATCATCAAAATCGTCGCGCCAGTGTCCGCAAGACGCGCAGCAAGCGTCATCGTGTAGGCAGGTCTGCCAAAAAATGGCGCCCAGATCCCCTCGCCGGTGCCCGGTGCCTGGTCCGGCAGCAGACCGATGGTCTCGCCATTTTTGAGTGCTTTCAGCAAGCGCCGCACGCCGCTTAGGTCGGCTGGTGCCAGTTTGAGATTTGCGCCACGACCCGCTTCTACTAGGGGCGCCAGCCATGATTGTTTGGAGCGTCGATAAAGCACCGTGATCGGGCGGTGCGCCGCGCAGTACTGCGCAGTGATTTCAAAGCAACCCAAATGCGGGGTAAGCAACACTATGCCGCGCCCGGCCGCAACACCAGCCTCGACCAACTCCCACCCCGAGACCTGAGTGACCCGGCGCACGACATCAGCATTTGGTCGCAGCCAGATTTTCGGCAACTCAAAAATCGTCTTGCCGGTTTCGGCAATCGCCTGCCATCGGGCCGATTGCAGACCGGCCTGGTCAAGATGGCGATTGAAATTCTGGCGATAGCGCTTTGAGCCCAGCCATACCAGCCAACCGCAAACGCTACCGAGCGCTTGCAAGACCGATAGAGGGAAAATCGAGAGCAGGCGAAAAAGAATGATCATGTTGGTGCGAATTTGCCGTAAACGGCAATTATCACCGAGTCGCCACGCTTGTTCGCGCCCGTCAATCCACTTGTTTAGCGGCCGTCGATTGCCAGACGGCGACAAATTTCAAGTGTCAGTGCCGCCTGATTCATGGAGTAAAAATGCAGTCCCGGTGCCCCGTTTTCAAGCAAACGGGCACACAAATCGGTAACTACATCGAGACCGAACGCGCGAATTGAGGCCGTGTCGTCACCGTAACTTTCGAGTTTGCGACGCATCCAGCGCGGAATTTCGGCCCCGCAGGCATCGGAGAATCGTGCCAGTTTGCTAAACCCCACAATCGGCATGATGCCAGGCACTATCGGCACCGTCACACCCATGGTGCGAACCGCATTGACGAAGTTTTGGTAGGCTTCCGGCGAGTAAAAATACTGGGTAATTGCCCCATCGGCGCCAGCATCGATCTTGCGTTTGAAATTTTCCAGATCGTGTTGTGGCGAACGCGATTGCGGATGCCATTCAGGATAGGCGGCAACATCAATGTGAAAGCGGTCGCCAGTTTCTGCGCGGATGAATTCGACCAGTTCGTTGGCATAACGGAATTCGCCTGCATCGGCCATCCCTGAGGGTAAATCCCCACGCAATGCCACAAGGCGCTTGATGTTGCGCTCGCTGTAAAGGTCGAGCAAGGAGCGGATTCCTTCGCGCGTTGAGCCGATGCACGAAAGATGCGGTGCGACAGGCAAGCCCGCGTTGTGAATTTCCATCACCGCCGCATAGGTACGTTCTCGAGTGGAGCCCCCGGCGCCATAAGTTACCGAAAAAAAGCTCGGCTTGAGGACCGCCAGTTCATCGCGCGTTGCGCACAATTTGGCCATCCCCTCGTCGGTCTGCGGAGGGAAAAATTCAATGGAGAGTTCAATGCTCATGAGAGGATCCGGGAGGTTCGGCGGCGCGATTCAACGGCGTCCCACCAGCACCAACTGACAGCAGTTTGGCGCTGGTGATTTGCCGAGCAAAATCAATAACGGTACTGATTGGCCTTGTACGGCCCGGTTTTCGCTACACCAATGTAGTTGGCTTGCTCTTCCGTAAGCTCCGACAATTGGGCATTGAGTTTCTTCAACTGCAATCGTGCGACCTTCTCATCCAAATGCTTCGGCAACACGTAAACGCCAACAGGATAATCTGCCGTGCGGTTGAACAACTCGATCTGAGCAATGGTCTGATTGGCAAAGCTTGAGCTCATCACGTAACTCGGATGGCCCGTACCGCAACCCAGATTCACCAAACGCCCCTTGGCCAACAAGATAATTCGCTTCCCATCGGGAAAAATCACGTGATCGACTTGCGGTTTGATTTCGTCCCACTCGTATTTCTCAATCGAGGCAACATCAATTTCATTGTCGAAATGGCCGATGTTGCAAACGATGGCCTGATCCTTCATTTTCGCCATGTGATCGTGGGTGATGACATGGTAATTGCCGGTACAGGTCACAAAAATATCAGCTTTGTCGGCCGCGTATTCCATCGTGACAACCCGGAATCCTTCCATCGCCGCCTGCAAGGCGCAGATCGGATCAATCTCGGTCACCCAGACTTGCGCGGATAACGCACGCATGGCCTGCGCAGAACCTTTACCCACATCACCGTAACCAGCAATCAAGGCAACTTTGCCCGCAATCATTACGTCGGTTGCGCGCTTGATGGCATCAACCAGTGACTCACGGCAGCCATACAGATTGTCGAACTTGGATTTGGTGACCGAGTCATTGACGTTGATGGCCGGGAACTTCAACTCGCCACGCTCATGCATTTTGTACAGACGATGCACACCGGTGGTGGTCTCTTCGGTGACGCCCTTGATTTGCGCCAGACGCGTCGAATACCAGGTCGGGTCGACGGCAATTTTGGCTTTGATCGCGGCGAATAAAATGCGCTCTTCTTCCGAACTGGCAACACCAAGCGCGTTAAGGTCCTTTTCCGCCTTGGCACCCAGATGCAGCAGTAGCGTTGCATCACCACCGTCATCCAGAATCATGTTGGAATAGCCGCCGTCACTCCATTCGAAAATGCGATGGGTGTAATCCCAATAGTCCTCCAAAGACTCACCCTTGACTGCAAACACAGCAGTGCCGGACGCAGCAATGGCTGCTGCAGCGTGATCTTGCGTAGAGAAAATATTGCAGGAAGCCCAGCGAACTTCGGCCCCCAAGGCTTGCAAGGTTTCGATCAACACGGCGGTTTGGATCGTCATGTGCAAGGAACCGGTAATTCGCGCACCCTTCAGCGACTGGGCAGCGGCAAATTCCTCGCGAATGGCCATCAGGCCGGGCATTTCGGTTTCGGCAATACGAATTTCTTTGCGGCCCCAGGCAGCCAAGCTGATGTCGGCAATTGCATAGTCGTGGGGTTTGGTAACAATATCAGTCACGGCGTTCATTTGGTGCTCCTAGAACTGTGACCGAGGGCGATGTGTGTTGCACCGTGCAAACTCACCGCACCCGGTTCAGGTTGGTGAGCGCCGTTCCAAATGAGCTCGAGCCTGGGGAGGTCTTGTAATTGTTTCCAAGGCCTACCTTGCAGCGCCCCTCGAGCAAGTGCCATTATAGCCAATTCGGCAAATGTGGGAAAATCGGATCGTCGGCAGCTTCCGACTGCCTTCCCTTTGTTGTCAGGAGACCGATGAATTACTTACGCCTTTTGCTACCATCTTTGCTCCTCGTTGTAGCGTCGACAAGCATTGCCGACGACCGTTCGACCACCATCGACATCAAGGCAACGGTCAAGGGCGCTTGCCAAATTTCAAGCGCGGCCGAGATTAACTTCAACAACCTCACTCCAACAGATACCTCTGACAAAACAGCCTCCGGCTCGCTCACCTTTTGGTGCACCAAGGACCAGCCTTACACCATCAGTTTCAATGATGGACAGAATTTAAGCGGCGGCAAACGCCGGATGCGGGGGGTAATCACAACCACTGCTTACATTCCTTATGATCTGAACTCGACAACCATTACAGGAATCGGGAAAGGGCCGGCAACGCCAGTTACTGTTCAGATTCCCGCCACCGTCAAAGCGAATGATTATCGCAACGCCGCGCTCGGCGCTTATAAGGACACACTAACCGTTACACTGCAAAACTAAACGGCTCCGTCACCCGCCATTTCAGCAAGCTTGTCAATTGACGTTTCGTTAACAACCATCAGGAGTTCTCATGAACCGCTTTGCTTTTGTAGTGCCTTCGCTATTCATTCTCGTAGCTACCTCAGCATTTGCCCAAAACCCGTCCACCAACATTGACGTCAAGGCCGATGTCAAAGGCGCTTGCCAAATTGTCAGCGCAGCGGAGATCAATTTCAATAATCTCAATCCAACCGATACCACCGACAAGTCCGCCTCGGGCACGCTGACCATGTGGTGCACTAAAGGCCAAAGATTCAGCCTGTCATTCAATAGTGGCCAGAATTTTTTGGCCGGCAAACGACGTATGAAAGGCGTTACGGCGACTACCGACTTCATCGCTTACTCACTGACCAGCGAGGAGGTCACGGGGATCGGGGCGGGGCCCGCAGCACCGGTTACCATAGCGATCCCCGCTGTGGTGAAGGCCGCCGATTACCGAAATGCGGCGGTAGGCGCCTACAAGGACACGCTGACCGTCACCGTACAAAATTAGACTGTATCATCAAGCGCTTAGCATCTGCGTTTGATACAATCTGGAGCGAAATTGTCGTGACACCTATTGACCAACAGGAGATGCTATGAATCGCATTCGTTTCGTAATACCCTCAATCTTTCTTCTTGCTGCGAGCTCGGTCCTGGCGCAGAACCCGACCACCACCATTGATGTTAAGGCTGATGTTAAAGGCGCTTGCCAAATCGTCAGCGCAGCTGAAATCAATTTCAATAATCTTGATCCCGCAGACACGACCGACAAGCCAGCCAGTGGTTCGATGACCTTCTGGTGTACCAAGGACCAGAACTACACAATCAGCTTCAACAATGGTTTGAATTTTTCCGCTGGCAAACGTCGCATGAAGGGAGTTACCGCGACGACCGATTTCATTGCGTATGACTTGACGGTGACTGCGCTGAGCGGCAAAGGCACCGGGCCATCGACCCCGATCACTGTCCAGATTCCTGCAACCGTGAAGGCTGCCGACTATCGTAACGCCGCGGTTGGTGCTTACAAAGACACTCTGACCGCTACAGTTTCAAACTAAACACTGTGTCACAACTCATGAATGTCGCGTCGGCGATTGCCTTCGCGGCGTCCATGACACTCCTCTCTGCAACTGCTGCAGAGTTCACGGTCTCGCCATTGCGCGCTGACCTGAGTCCGGCGGATAAGAGTGCCTCTATTACGGTCGCCAATACGGGGCGCGAAACTTTCGGTATGCAGGTGGTGGTGCGTCGCTGGACGCAAAATGCCGAAGGAGTAGATGTCTTTGAAGACAGCAATGATCTGGTCTCATTCCCGAAACGATTCGACATAGCGCCTGGCGCTCGCCGTGTGGTGCGCGTTGGCACCAACAAGCCCGCAGCCGAGGCTGAAACGGCCTATCGCATTTTTTTGGAAGAACTCCCACCAATCACAGCTCCTGGAGCGGAGGAAGATTCCAAGGTGGCAGTACTCGTGACGTTCGCCGTGCCGGTCTTTGTCAGACCATCGCGACCGGCGCCAATGGGTGAAATTGAAGCCTTTGATATTGCCGGCGGCAAAGCGACGATACGCTTGCGCAACAGCGGTAATCAAACGCTGTTGGTGGATAACCTTGAATTTAGTAGCGAAGGGGTGACGTCCGACGACTTCAACTCCTGGTATTTATTGCCGGGTGGTACCCGTACTTACACGGCAAAGGTCCCGCCGGAGGCCTGTGCTACAGGTAAGCTGGAGGTGATCGTTCGCCTCAGAGGTGCGGCGCCGGCCAAGCGCGAGACCCAAGTCAGCGCCGCCCAGTGCACAGGGTAGCGTGCTTCGCTGTCTGCGTTTAATCGCGCTGCTGCTGACGACCACCGTTTTTGGTTCCGCGGCACTATCGACTCCAATTCCGCGCGGACTTGACGACGGGTCCGGAGAAGAACTTTTCATTACGCTGACCTTGAATGGCCAAGAAAAGGGCACCATTTTTGCGGTCATCGATGCCGACGGTCTTTGGGTCAAGACCGAGGATTTAAAGCAGGCAGGACTGAATATTCTTGAGGGTAGGACCCGCTTTTGGGCTGGTGAGTCGCTCATTCGCGCCTACACCTTAGCCAACGCCAAAGTAAACTTCGACGAAGAAGAACAGCATCTTACGTTAGATATCGATCCGGATTTGCTCGGGAATCAGGTAATCGATCTTTCGTCCGAGCCGCAAGAACCGCTGACGCCGGAACCCGCGATAAATGGATACCTCAACTGGTCGGTCGACCGCCAGCAAGCACCCGGATACAACGCCACAGGTGCAACTGCGGCACTCAACCTCAGAGCCGCCGGCTGGCTGTTGCGTAGCGACCACGATTGGCTGGAGGGTCGCGACCAGACTCACATACGCTATGGCACTGCGTTGACGCGTGATTGGCCCGAGCCTGCGCTGCGACTCACTCTGGGCGACGCGCAGGCGTATTCGGGCGACCTGGGGCGTTCCCGCTCAATGGCAGGAGTCACCTTCGCCAGAGCCTTCGAGCTTCGCCCGGGCTTCGAGACGTCGCCAGCCGCGAACCTCGCGACCACCATTTCGAGACCATCGGTTGCCGAGATCTATGTCGACGGCTCAATGGTCCGGACAGTCAACCTCAACCCGGGCACGGTAGATTTCTCGAATCTGCGTTATTTCACAGGACTGCGCAACACCGAAGTGGTCATCCGCGACGATTTCGGCAATCGCAGCGTCATTTCACTGCCGTTTTACTTCACCAGTGACGTGCTCGATGCAGGTCTGCAGGATTTTTCCTATACCGTAGGTTTTCTGCGTCCCGATAGCACGCGTGACGACTATGACCGCACAGCATTTTCCGCTTTTCATCGATATGGTGTTACCGACCGGATTACCATCGGTGCCCGTGCTGACGGAGTGCAAGGATTATGGAGTGCCGGCCCCAATATTGCAGTACGCATACCACGCGGTGGCGTAGTCTCGGCAGCTTGGTCAAAATCGGGTGGCTCGGACGCACCGAAAACAGGGGATGCGTCAACATTGGGATGGAACTGGAGTGAAGGTAACTTCAGTGCCAATGTCCAACAACGTCGTTACAGCGAATACTACGCATTCGACGCGGCCCTCAGTGCATTTCAAATTACACCGATCAAACGCGCGCTTGCGGGCGGGGCAAATTTGTCTGTCTATGGCGCCGGCACATTTTCAATTTCAGGCGATACGATCTCTTATTGGGGAGCGCCAGACGAACGGCGCACAACCTTGGGTTATTCAATGTCGGTCTTGGGCCGTCTTAGTATCTCTGCAACAGTCTCTCACCTGACCGGAGGGCGGACAGGAACGGAAGCCGCCATCACGCTGGCTTATTCGTTTTCCGACCGCGTCAGTGCAACCGCAACGCGGCAACGGAACTCCAGCGGCGATTACACCAGCCAGATGCGAATAAGCACGCCGCAACCGCCTGGCGAAGGTTGGGGTGCATCGGTCACTTCCACGCGGGCGCCGACCCTCAACACCATGGAGGCGACGGCTGGAGTGAACTTGTCGCATGCCCAGTTGGGTGCCTCGGTTCGTCGCGACGATCAAAACGGTTTCAATCCGACGACCTCATGGCGAGTTGGTGCCGGTAGCAGTATTGCTTTTGCCAGCGGCGCTGGTTTTTTTGTAACGAGACCGATCGAGCAAAGCTTCGCGATCGTCAAGGTCGGACAGCTTGCTGATGTGGCTGTGCTGCAGGGAAGCCAGGTTTTGGGTCGCACCAACGCGGACGGCGTGCTGATTGCACCGGACGTGAATTCACTAAACCCGATGACCTTTGGCTTGCGTGACGGTGATATCCCGATGGAGTACGCACTGGGGGCAACAACACGGCAAATATTGCCACCGCAGAACGCCGGAATTCTGGTGAACTTCGGCCTCAAGCGAATTCATGCGCTAACTGGAAAATTGTTTGCCAATATGGGTGAAACGCGGGTAGCAGTCGCCAACCGACAAGCAGCAATCTGGACGAGCGATATGAGTCGCCCGCGCGACATGCCAATCGGCCAGGACGGGCTTTTCTACCTTGAAGATATGATTCAAGGTGCTTATGTGATTGCTGTAAAACTACCGGAGGGACAATGCAGCGTACAGATAGTATTAGCGGAACACGAGGGGCCGGCTTTCGATCTTGGGGAGATTACCTGTGAAATCGAACCAGGGTCGTAAAACACTATTTGCCGCCATCTTGACCCTTACCTTTTTTGCCAATGAAGTGCTTGCTCAGGGTGTCCTGCGTCGGCCAGTGATTACCAGCACGACCTCCGGCAGTGCTGGCGGACCCGGAACAGCACCTCCTGTTCCACGTTCGCCTTCAGTACGCGACGATGATCGCGGCGAGTGCGAAATCAAGAGTGCGTTTACTATGGACTTTGGCGATTATGTACCGGGTCAAACGACCACCCTGAACGGTACCGGTTCGGTCGTTACCCGCTGCGATCGCGGCAACGTCGCGATGATTTTGTTTGCGGGTCCAAGCCTGCACACCGGCAGCATTACCAATCGCACGCTTCGCTTAAAAAACGGAACAGATCAGCTGCGCTATCAACTCTTTACAGAGTCTTCACGCGTGACAATTTGGGGCGATGGGATCAACGGCGGTCAGCCGATCCGGCGGGTGGTACCGGCATCGGATCAAACCACCGTGTACTACGGAAGCATCGCCGCCGGCCAGTCAATCAGTTCCGGTGACTACTACGATCGCATCTCAATCATCGTAATGCCATGAATTTGACCGCAAAGGGGCAGTAGTGAATCCAAGAAATCGCCAGATCGAACTGAATCCACGACGCTGGTATCAATCAGTTCACTTGAACACAGCAACAGTCTGCCAAGCCGGCCTTTGTCAAATCTCACTGCTAATTGCTGCCTTCATGACTTTCTCATCGGTGGTGGCGGGGGCGCAACCCGGGCCGGAGTTAGTCACAATCACCGGCGCCGCCACTTATCGACAACGGATCGCGATGCCTCCCGGTGCCGTGCTTAATGTGCGCATCGAAGATGTCTCGCGTGCCGATGCGAAGGCCGTTGTGCTGGCAGAGGTGAGTGAGGTTTTCGGCGCTCGCCAGGTCCCGATCCCTTTTTCTCTGACGTTACCACGTACCACCATCGACGCTCGCCAACGTTACTCACTTCGCGCAACCGTTACGGTAGACGGGCGACTGCGCTTTACCACGGACAAGCACTACCCTGTGTCCATTACTGGAGCGGCCGAAAAGTTCAATTTGGAGCTCGTGGAAGTCGCGGCTGCCGCTGCGACCATTGCCGCAGCGGCAGCAGTCGAACCAAAACTGAAATTCGATCTCCCGGCAAGTTTCTCGGGCGTACTTCCATGCGCCGATTGTCAAGGAATTGCACAGACCTTGACCTTGCGCGCTGATCGCTTGTACCGGTTGCGACGCACATACATCGGCAAACCCGGCGAACCGGTGGCCGAAGTCGGCCCTTGGACCACAACTGAAAATGGCAGTCAGATAGTGCTTGGTCGTGGCGAGGGCGGACAACGCTTTGCATTAGTTGATGCCCAGACACTTCGTCAACTCGACCGCCACGGTCAACCGATCCTGAGCAGAGCCAATCTCGACTTACGCCGTTTGGCGAAAGTCGATCCCGTTACCGAATCAATGCGCTGGCGCGGTGAGTTTGTGTACATGGCTGACGCGGCAAACTTTACTGACTGTGCCAGCGGATTACATTGGCCGGTAGCAATGACCGGTGACTATTTGTCGAGCGAACGGCGCTATTCGCAACTACGCACGAAACCTGGAGCCGCATTGTTGGTAAGCTTTGACGGGCATTTGGAAGTAGTTGCGGCAATGGAAGGTCCGCCGCGCGAACACATGGTGATCGACCGTTTGGAAAGCGCACATCCCGGTGGCACCTGTGCAACTCCCCTCCAACCAACCACCGCAGCTGCGGCTTCGCTCACAGACACCTATTGGAAACTGACAGAGTTCGACAACAAAGTCATGACTATTGCCCCGGGTCAACAGCGTGAGGTGCGTCTGACATTGGCGAGTGGCGGCAATCGTGCGTTTGGCTTTTCCGGCTGTAATCAGTTTTCAGGTAGTTATGAACTCGAGGGTGCGTCGCTGCGTTTTTCACAGTTGGCCGGCACGATGATGGCTTGTACCCCACCCTCGATGGAGCTTGAAGCAAAATTTCTGAAATCCTTGGGTGCCAGCGGCGCCTACCGAATTGACGGCGAGCGTCTGAGTTTGCTCGCGGGTGATCAGGTGCTGGCGCGATTTGAGGCCGTCTACTTGCGTTAAAGGTATGCTCGTCGCACCTAATTGGGGCAGCGATCGATGAAATTTCCCTTCAATTGGGCCTCCGTCCCCCAAAAGCCTTGACGGCAGCGCAACAAATGATGGATAATTGCCCCTCTCTGACGCGGGGTGGAGCAGTCTGGCAGCTCGTCGGGCTCATAACCCGAAGGTCACAGGTTCAAATCCTGTCCCCGCAACCAACAAAACAAGGGCTTGGCTACGATTCCATGAGCCGGGCCCTTGTTGCTTCAGGCAAGACCGGTAAGCGTAGTTGCTTCTCGATCCATACCAGCGGGGTAATCTGATGCAAGAAATTATGCAATATCTCAAAAAATACGGACAACGGCTTGATTCGGAAATCGCCGAGGCAACCGGTATCCCATTGACCAAGGTCCGCCGTTCGATTACCGATATGTCGGCACGCGGCGAAGTCACCAAATGTTCGGTGACGCGTTTCAATGGCGACGAAAAATTCGAAGGCATCTTGTGCCGCGTCGCAGGTCTGATCCCACCGACAAGCCCAGGTCGCAAGCCAGGCGCTTCAAGCTAAGCTCACATCACGCTCCGGCACCAGTTGCCGGAGTGAATGCTTACAACAGCCGTTCGATATCTTTAGCCAAATCTTCCGGTTTGTCGGTTGGCGCAAAGCGCTGAACGACCTTGCCGTGCTTGTCGATCAGGAACTTCGTGAAGTTCCACTTGATGCCCTCGGTACCTAAAAGTCCGGGGGCTTCTGCTTTGAGGTGTTGGTAGACCGGGTGAGTTCCGGAGCCATTGACATCGACCTTGGCGAACATCGGGAAAGTCACGTCGTAGGTCAGGCTGCAAAACTTGCCGATATCTTCGGCGTCGCCCGGCTCCTGATGACCGAACTGGTTGCAGGGAAAGCCCAAAATCACCAGGCCACGCTCATGATACTTACGCCAAAGCGCTTCGAGGCCGGCGTACTGCGGGGTGAATCCGCATTTGCTGGCAACGTTTACCACCAGAACCACCTTGCCTTTCAAGTCAGCCAATGGCTGAGTGCTGCCGTCAAGGCGCTGCGCTGATAGATCATAGAAGCTGCTCATGTTGTCTCCCTTTCGGTGGTGTTTGCCAGTTGGTGCTGATGGTACGCCGTTTGGCGTCCTGCTAACTATGATCGGTATGATCGATCGCGTATTTTTCCAGATCCTTCAATCGCACAAACTCCAACGCAGCAGCCGAGGTGGCCGCCAATACGACCTGGGGGGCACAACCCGCCTCAAAGGCTTCCTGCCAGCGCGCCGAACACAAGCACCATTGCTGTCCCGGCTTCAGTCCAGCGAAGTGATACTCAGGTCGCGGCGTCGATAAATCGTTGCCGCGTGATTTTGAGAAGGTGAGAAATTCAGCCGTCAGGCGCACGCAGACACCGTGATTGCCGATGTCCTCTTCGGTGACCTGGCAGCAGCCATTGCGCAAAAAGCCCGTCATCGGGTCCAGGCTGCATGACTGCAGCACGCCGCCGAGGACATTCTTCGCCAGATCAGTCATTGTTCGACTCCATGCGCCCGATTATCCGCGCTTATAGCCCGGCTTCCGCACGCAAGATGGCCGCCTTGTCGATGTTCTCCCACGTAAATTCCGGTTCGTCGCGACCAAAATGCCCGTAGGCGGCTGTCTTTTCGTATATCGGACGCAGCAGATCCAGCATTTGAATGATGCCTTTGGGGCGCAAGTCAAAGTGCCGCTCGATCAACTGGGCGATCTTTTCGTCGGGGATCACCCCAGTACCTTCGGTGTACACGGTAATGTTCATTGGTTTCGCAACGCCGATCGCATAGGCAACCTGAATCTGGCATTGACGGGCGATTCCCGCAGCGACGATGTTCTTCGCTACATAGCGCGCGGCATACGCGGCCGAGCGGTCGACCTTGGTCGGGTCCTTGCCGGAAAACGCGCCGCCGCCGTGAGGGCACGCGCCGCCGTAGGTATCGACGATGATCTTTCGGCCGGTCAAACCACAATCGCCTTGCGGACCGCCAATGACGAAACGGCCGGTCGGGTTAACCAGGTATCGGGTGTTCTGTATCCATTCTTTCGGCAAAACCGGCTTGATGATTTCCTCAATTACCGCTTCGACAAACGACGCCTTCATGTGCAGGCCGTCGCTTTGCTCCGGACTATGCTGGGTTGATAGCACGACCGTATCAATGCTGTGCGGCTTGCCATCAACATAGCGCATGGTCACCTGGCTCTTGGCATCCGGCCGCAAGAATGGCAGGCGACCATCGCGACGCAACATCGCCTGCCGTTCAACCAGGCGGTGGGCGTAATAGATGGGTGCCGGCATCAGCGATGGTGTTTCGTTGCAGGCGTAACCAAACATCAGCCCTTGATCGCCGGCGCCCGTATTCAGGTGGTCATCGCTGGCGTGGTCGACGCCTTGCGCGATGTCGTTACTTTGTTTGTCGTAGGCCACCAGCACTGCGCAGCCTTTGTAGTCAATCCCGTACTCGGTATTGTCGTAACCGATGCGCTTGATGGTGTCCCGCGCGACCTGGATGTAATCGACGTGCGCATTGGTCGTGATCTCACCGGCCAACACCACCAGCCCCGTGTTGCACAAGGTTTCGGCAGCGACGCGCGAATGCGGATCCTGCTTGAAGATGGCATCAAGGATCGCATCGGAAATCTGATCGGAAACCTTGTCGGGATGGCCTTCCGAGACCGATTCCGAGGTAAACAGAAAGTCGCTTGACATGTTCAGCTCCAAATAAAAACGCCCCGTGAATCCGGCGAGGCCGGCTCAGGGGGCTGAGAGCAAGCGACGCTTTAGCGCAATTTGTTTTTCAGTCGCAGGGTGCGTTTTCGCATCCACTCATCAACCTTCTCCGCCACGCAAGTTGTCTTGTTTAACTCGGCGGAACAGCCTGCATTGTAAACCATATGAGCCGTGCTGTTGCCGGAAGTCGGGAAACAGCGGTGTCGGCGTAGAATATTAGCCCAACCTGCTTGACGAAGGAGTGCTGCTCATGACCATCAGCCCTGTATCCGACATCGTTGCCGACATCCGCCTCGGGCGAATGGTGATATTGGTCGACGAGGAAGATCGCGAAAATGAAGGTGACTTGGTGCTTGCTGCCGAACACGTTACGCCTGAAGCGATTAATTTCATGGCTAAACATGGCCGTGGATTGATTTGTCTGACGCTTTCCGAGGCACGCTGCCGCCAGCTAGATTTGCCCCTGATGGTGCGTGACAACAAGGCGCAGCACGGGACCGCCTTCACCGTATCCATAGAAGCGACGACCGGCGTCACTACCGGTATTTCGGCGCATGACCGTTCGCGCACCGTGCAAGCAGCTGTGGCCAAGAACGCCACCGCCGCCGACATTGTTCAACCGGGACACATTTTCCCGTTGATGGCACAAAATGGTGGTGTATTGGTGCGTGCCGGCCATACCGAAGCTGGTTGCGATTTGGCGCGACTGGCCGGATTGGAACCAGCGAGCGTGATTTGCGAGATTCTGAAAGATGACGGCAACATGGCGCGCCTGCCCGATTTGCTTGAATTTGCCGCACTGCATGGCCTGAAGATCGGGACCATTCGCGATTTGATTCACTATCGTTCCGAGCACGAAAAATTGGTCGAGTGCGTTGCTGATCGTGATATCTCCGGTCCGCTCGGCCGCTTCCGTTTGCGTGCATTTGCCGACAAAACCAGCGGCGAGCTGCATTTGGCGCTCTCTAGTGGCGAGATTCGGGCTGAGGTGGACACGCTTGTGCGGGTACACGATTCGGTCAGTCTGCTCGACTTCCTTGACAGCTCGGCACCCGGTCATTCGATTGCTTTGGCACAGGCGATGCGTGCAATCATCACCCAGGGCCCGGGCGTCGTTGTCCTGTTGCACCGCAAAGAAACAGGCAGCGAACTTTTGGCCGGACTGCGTGAAGAAGAAAAGACCCGTCCGCTGAAATGGGACCCACGTCTATACGGTATCGGTGCCCAGATCCTGCGCGATCTCGGCGTCGGCAAAATGCGCCTGATGGGTTCGCCGCGAAAAATGCCCAGCATGGCCGGATTCGGACTGGAGATCACTGGTTATCACCGTTTTGACGCCGTTCGCGACGCCGCCGCATGAGCGCACTGAAAGCTCAAGTTGAAATCGAACCGAATCTGGCGGTAGCCGGGTTGCGGATTGGTATCGTCATGGCACGCTTCAATCATCAGATTGGCGAGGGCCTGCTGTCAGGTTGCCGTGCAGAATTGCAGCGCCTGGGTGTGAAACCTGCCAACATGACCTTGACCACGGTACCCGGTGCTTTGGAAATTCCGCTGGCCTTGCAGGCCATGGCGCAAAGCGATCGCTTTGATGCGCTGGTCGCGCTGGGCGCAGTGGTGCGTGGCGAGACCTATCACTTTGAAATCGTCTCGAACGAATCGGCTCGTGGTATTACCGATGTACAACTGACGACGGGCGTGCCGATCGCCAACGGCGTATTGACCACCGAAAACGACGATCAAGCCTTGGTTCGCATGGTGCAAAAGGGCGGTGAGGCGGCGCAGGCGGCTGTCGAGATGGCCAATCTCTTGAAGGCGCTGAAATGAGCTCTCCAGCAGCACTACCGCTGGAACCACGGCCGCGTGGTGCCAAGCCGCCGTCGCCGCGTCGTCGTGCCCGTGAGTTTCTGGTTCAAGGCTTGTATCAGGCGCAGATCGGCGGGCAAGACGAAGCTGCAATTCAGCTGCAAGCCAAGACCGTCGCCGGCTTTGGCAATGCTGATAAAACGCTGTACAACGGTTTATTGACCGAATCTCTGAAGCACTCCGGTGAGTTGCAAAATGATCTGCAAGCCTTCATCGACCGGCCATGGCAGGATGTTTCGCCGGTCGAGCGCAGCGTACTTTTGCTGGCGGCATGCGAGCTCAAATTTCATCCCGAAACACCGTCAAAAGTCATCATTAATGAGGCCATCGAATTAGCCAAGGTTTATGGCGGCGTCGACGGCCACAAATTTGTCAATGGCGTGCTGGACAAGCTTGCCATGGTGCTGCGCGAAGCTGAAATGCGCTGAGTGGCTTCCGAGTTTGACCTGATCGAGCAGTACTTCACCCGTCGCCCCCGGCGCGCGGAGCTCGGGGTCGGTGACGATGCGGCTATCGTCCGTCCCTCGCCCGGACACGAGTTGGTAATTTCGACTGACCTGTTGGTTGAAGGCGTTCATTTTTTCAGCGACGTTGAACCTGAATCATTGGGCTGGAAGGCATTGGCGGTCAACCTTTCCGATATGGCGGCCATGGGCGCCACGCCACGCTGGGCGACTTTGGGTTGTGTGCTTTGCCCTGGTCTTGGCGACGGCACCAGCGCTCCATCCGAAAGCAGTTCCTGGCTCGAACTTTTTGCACGCGGATTTTTTTCCTGTGCAGATCGCTATGAGGTCGACCTGATCGGTGGTGACACAACGCGCGGGCGAAGGGGTGCAACCACCTTCAGCGTGACCATCGTCGGCGAACTCCCCCACGATCAAGGCCTGCGGCGCAGCGGCGCGCAAATAGGTGACGATATCTGGGTATCCGGTGCGCCCGGTCGTGCGGCAATCGGTCTCGCCCACTTGCAAGGTAAAGCAGAATTGCGCGACACCTTGTTGTCGGAGTGTTTGCAGGCCTTGCATCGACCGGTACCACGGATAGAACTTGGCCTCGCGCTACGGAAAATCGCCAGCTCGGCGATCGACATTTCTGACGGGTTACTGGCTGATTTGGGGCACCTGCTGAAAGCCTCTGGCACCTGCGCCAGACTTCAGTTCGCCGCCTTGCCCGAAGCCGGTTTGTCGCGTGATGCCTTCCTCGCTGGCGGCGACGACTATGAACTCCTGTTCACTGCGGCAGCGGCAAGGAGGGGTGAAATCTCGGCAGTGAGCGCGGCCCTGAACCTGCCCTTGCAGTTGATAGGAAGGGTACTGGCGGGGAACGCAGGAGAGCTGAAAGTCATCGATCAACACGGGCTCGACATTACCCCGGCGCGTCGCGGCTTTGATCACTTCAGGTAAGGGCGTCCGCACTACCCGAACTCGCCAGGCGGCAAAAAAAATGTAAGTAATTTCGGTCAAGCACGTCAAACAGATCGGAATTCCGGATTCTGGCGGCCGTATTAATTTGGAATAGAGGACACAGCCGAAAGTGAAAAGCCTTTGCCGTCCTCATTACTCTTTATCATCAAGTTTGTTTAAGCTAAAATCGGGTCGGATGAGTGCCTTGAGACGACTTGCTCGAGTAGGAATGTTGTGCCTGTTGTTTTCAGGCTCGATTGTCCACGCCGACAATTTGGTCACAACGGGCGAGAGGCAGGAGGATGCGGCGATCGTGCCGCCAGGCAAATACCTGACGCTTGCTGAGGTGGCGCAACGGGTTGTGTTGACCAATCCGGAGGTCCTCGCAAAATGGCACATCTTCAAGTCTGCCAAGACCGACGTCGATGCCTCGCGCGCCGCGTACTATCCTCGCGTTGATGTCACCAGCGCACCGGGGCAGGAGCAGATAACGCGTGATACGGTTGCCGACGTCGATTACTTTCGCACCAGATCGACATTGTCGTTAAGCCAGGTGCTATTTGACGGCTTTGGAACGTCAAGTGATGTCGATCGATTGGACAAGACACGGCTGGTGCGATATTTCGAGCTGATGGATACGGCGGAAGCCGCAGCGCTGGAAGCATCGCGGGCGTATTTGGACGTATTGCGCTATCGTCAGCTGGTGTACCTGGCGGAAAACAACTACATCGAACACCGCCAAAGTTACGAGCAGTTACTGCTACGTGCCCAAGCGGGTGCCGGGAAACGCGTGGACGTTGAAACCGCGGCTGGCCGGCTGGCGCTTGCGGAGCTCAATCTCAACACCGAGGCCGCCAACTTGCACGATGTGATGGCCCGCTTTATGCGCATCGTCGGTATCGCTGCTCCGGATGTGATGTTCCCTCCCGGCAAAGTTGATCGCGGCTTCCCCAGCGACGAAGGGGATGCACTTGAACTGGGGCGACGGTTGAATTACAGCCTGCGGGCGGCCATCGAACAAGTTGAAGCAGCGCAAGCGGAAGTGGAGCTGCGCCGCTCGGCCTATTACCCCCGGGTCGATTTAAAGCTGCGCACGGAGTACACGACCAATTACGAGGGTACCGGTACCACCCGTCGCAATGACGTCGCAGAAGTCCTGTTTGCGTATAACCTTTTCAACGGCGGCGCCGACAAAGCGCGTGTTGAAGGCGCAATTGAGCGCCGGAATCAAGCGCTGGACTTGCGTGAAAAAGCCTGCCGTGACTCGCGCCAGACGCTTGCAATTGCCTACAACGACGTTTCCCGGTTACGCAATCAGTTGTCAAACCTCGGGGTGCAGGTTGCTGCGGTTGAAAAGACCCGCAATGCGTACAAGGCGCAGTTCAATATCGGGCAGCGCTCACTGCTCGACCTGCTCGACACGGAAAGTGAACTGCTCAATGCCCGCCGCACGACCATTCATGCCGATTTTGACCTTTATCTCGCTTATCTGCGCACCCATGCCGGTATCGGCCGCTTGCTCAAATTTCTTAAACTACGAAGTCTGGGCGACGATGATGTTCCCGGTGGCCAGGAGCTCACCAAAGTTGATGATTCGGAAATTTGCCCTCCTGATGCGCCAAGTCGATACACCCCGAACATAGAGCAACTGTCCAAAATTGCCGTCGATACGATGGCCAATACCGGTGTGGTTAGCATTGCTGCCGGTGCGCCTTTACCCGCCGGTAGCGTAGCAAATCCGCAGGGATCGGTCGCACCACTGCCAGGGGCTGCACCACCACCCTCAAAAACTGCGGCCGTCGCCGAGCGGTTCAAGGCATGGACGACAGCATGGGCAGCCAGGGACCTCAAGGCATATCTTGATTTTTATGCCCCAAACTTTGTTCCCGAGGGTGGAATTAGTCGCGCCGATTGGGTCACCAAGCGCACGCAGCGACTCGCTCAGCCCGGCAAGATTGATCTCGCCGTGAGCAAAGTGCAGATTGACGAAAAATCGACCAATTTGGTGGTGACCACATTTATTCAGGATTACCGTTCTGACAAGTTCAGTGACCGGACGCAAAAGACGTTGCGCTGGACAAATATTGACGGGAAGTGGCTCATCACCAGTGAATCAGCGAGTGCTTCGAACGACAAGGCAGAAGCAAGCACCACTGCAGAAAAGGCCAAACCATGAAGCTGGCGAACCGAGTTCGGTTGACTGCGCTGTTACTCACCATCCTGATTGATTCAGCGATCAGCACCGGCACGGCCAACGCACAAGCCATGCGCACCCCGACGCTGGACAGAGTTCGTGAATACGGCGCGATATTCGTCGGACATCGGGAAGCCTCTTCGCCGTTTTCATACTTCAACGGCGACGAGGCCATCGGCTATTCGGTAGACCTGTGTCACAAAATCGTCGACGCCGTCAGAGTTCATTTGAACGATCCGTCGATCAAGGAAGTGATGGTGCCGGTGTCGTCGAACGGACGTATCACTGCGTTGGTGAGCGGGATGATTGACCTTGAGTGTGGCTCGACCACCAACACCAGTGGCCGCAAACAATCCATCGACTTCAGCGTCACCACCTATATCACCGGAGTCAAGGCGATGGTGCGGGTGGATTCGGGAATCAATCAGTGGTCCGACCTTGATGGCAAGGTGATGATCACGACTGCCGGGACAATCAGCGAGCGAACGGCCAAAACAGCGCTGGCAAAAGAAAAGGTGACCATGCGTACCATCACCGGCCGCTCCCACACCGACTCGTTCGATCAGGTGGTTAAGAAAACTGCGGATGCCTATATCAACGATGACATTCTTATTTCTACTCAAATCGCCAACTCACCGTTTGGCGATCAACTGAAGCTATTGTCGCAGAATTTCGCTTTTGAACCTTATGCCATCGGTTTGCGTAGAGACGACCCCGAGTTCAAAAAACTGGTCGACGATACGCTCATTGGCTTAATGAAGAGTGGCGAGATCAAAGAGATTTACAAAAAATGGTTCTTGTCTCCCATACCGCCTTACGACACCTCACTGAACGTCCCAATGAGCCCGTTGCTCGAGGAAGCCATTGCGAACCCGAGTGATATAGGGATCAATTAAATCCCTCGCCGCTGACACCCACATGTCGCCCTCTGCTTCTGGCGATGTCGGGCACGGCAAGTTGTAAATCCTCGATCTGATCAACCGACCGCCCAAACAGGGCCAGCATCCGTGTCAGTTGGTGCTGGCCACACGCCGTCGGTGAGATAAAACCCTGCACTGGCATACACAATTGACCAGTGCAGGCATGACGTGCTGCTCAGCGCAACAGGTCGCTCGGTTAATCAGTGTTCAGCTTGCCCTTCGTCAGCAAGTCCTGAATCACCTGTTGATCAGTGGTGAAGCCGCCAACCAGATCAACACCCGAGAGCAGAATTCGCTGATCTTCCGCCGCTGTAACGACTGACGATGGTGCGCCTACGTTGTGCGCATCGCTGGCAAACCCGCCCGTGCTGCTGATATGCACGATGGTATCGGCACCGGATTTTTCGAAGTGCAGGAAGTTGGATAGATTATCCTGCCCCAACAGGGTGCCGACCGTTTCACCGACCAACAGATCGCGCAAGTCCAGCACATCGCCGCCCGCTGCACGGGTCGCGGTGCCGAAGTTGGTCACGGTATCGGTTACCGGTGCGCCTGCAGTACCACCGTCGTTAAGTCGCCAGGCAAAGATATCGGTAACCAAATCACTTGCGCCACCATCAAGGCTGTCCGCACCCTGACCACCAACCAGCAGATCGCTACCAGCGCCACCGCTCAAGGTGTCTGTACCTGCGCCGCCGTCGAGACGGTCGTCACCTGCGCCGCCTGTCAGCGTGTCAGTGCCATCGTTGCCAAAGGCAAAGTCGGAATTGGCAGTTAGCGTCGGGTTATTGTTACCGCTGGTGCCCTCGTAGGCGTTCGAGATACTGACCAGACTCAGCACCTGATCAATCTGATGGATGCCTTTGGTTGCCGTGATATCGATCAGGGCCGAAGCCGTCGCGGCAACACCCGTGACCGTCAGCGGGTTATCCAAATTCCACGTCGAGATATCGACCACTTGGGTAGGTCCGGTTATAAGTTGGGAATGACCGCCCGCGCCATCATTGATCGTCATTCCGCTTAGCAGTCCCTTTACCGTCAGCGTATCAAAAGCACGTGCAGTGACATCAAACTGGAACGTGGTGCCATCGTTGGCGATGCCGACATCATGGTGATTGAGTTCCGCTTGCCGGACCGACCTCACTTGTTCTGCGCTCAAAACGTTACTGTATATCCGTAGATCGTCGATTGCCGCGTTGAGATACTTGTCATTGGTAATTTGCCGCGCAAAGTCGGCTGCCACGCCATTGGTGTAACCGATACCAAACACGTTGCTGATCGCCCCGGTGTTTGCCGTCGCACTGGTTGCCGCCAGGCCATCCACATACACCTCAGTAAGACCGGTGGTGGCGTTGCGGGTAATGGCAACGAAATGCCATATGCCATCAGAAATGCTCGCCGCACTCTGCGCACCATACGAATCACCAATATTGATTCCAATTTGGCCTGCGTTATTGATCCAGCCCCACTGCGCATCGTTGGTTGCGCCATTCTGTTCAGATCCGATCACGCTCGGCCTATTCCAGCCGATGTCACCGCCGCCAAACTGCTGTTCAGCGACTGGGAGGAGCGCATCCGTGGTGGCGTTTTGGGTTGTCTTGATCCAGAAGGTGACCGTCGCATTGAGCGTAATCGGGTTCAACTCCACCGGATCCACGGCCAGCGACGCGCCCTTGCCATCAAACTGCAAAGCAGTGGCCGAGGTGCCTGCATGACCGGTCACCCAGGTCGGATTGGCATTGCCGTTGGTGGTATTGGCATCGGTCAAGGTTCCCACAATGCCGCGGAATTCATTCACCGCCGGTACGCCGAACCCTTCGTCGAAGGTCCATTGGCCCACCGTACGCACTTGCAGAATCGGCGCGCTGTCCAAGTCAAGAATGGTTGCCGTTCCGGTGGTGATTGAGTTCTGGGTCGGCCCGGAGGACACTGTCGCCTTTAGCGTGAATGTTTCGGAACCCTCGATAAGTCCGTCTATCGCCGTGGTGGTGCGGACCAGAATGTTGGCTTTGCCCGATGAAATCACCATCGAACCGGTGTAGTCGGACCACGTGGCGCCACCATTGACCGAATATTGCAATGTCGCGCCGTAGTCGATACCTGTCGCTGTACCGTTGGTTGTTTCCAGGACAACGGTCACATCGTTATTCAACTGCGCGCCCAAGCGCAGATCAAATACTGCGTAATCTCCTTCGACGATGATCGTGTCATTGACGGCGGCAATTAACGGCGGATCACCCGCTGCGATGCCCTGCTGGAAGATATGGAAAGTGAGCGTTTGCGCATTGCTTGCGCGCGAACTGTTCGACGTCTCGGTGGCAGTGACCGTCACGCCCAAATCAACCCGGCCGGAATAGTCTTCCGGGAACAGCATATACGCCGTCGCGAGCGCACTGTAAGGCACGGTCACCGTGCCATTGATCGGGTTGTACGTCGTACCCCCGTTGATAATGCGCGCGCCACCGGGCACATTGTTAATGACTACCGACAGGGTCTCGGACCCATCCGTATCGACAAGGGCAGAGGTAATTTTTCCGGCCAGGTCGATGCGGGTGGTATTGCCGGTACCCACAGGAACTACCGCCGGCGTCTGGCTGTTGTAGTTATCTTGCATCGCGCCTTGCGCTGAAATCAGACGCAGGTCGTCGAAATAACCGCCGATGCCGTTCCCGGTTTGTGGCGATGTAGTGCGAATAGCGATGGTATGCGTGCTGTTAAGGGCAAAAGGTGCACCATCAAAACCCACACGCACGGACTGCCACGCCAGACTGGAGTTGCCAGCGGAGGTTGTCGATACATAGGTTCCAACCACTACGCCATCTATCAATACCTCAAATCCGGTATTGGTTGTCGGCGCCGCATCCGGGGCGTAGTTCAAGGCCAGCTGATACACCTGATTGGTACTGGTCACCGTAAAGGTACGGGTGATCGCAGGTGTCTCGTAACCCCCGGCGTTCGCTGCATTGTCGAGATGCAGGAACACCCGCTGGCCATCGGCGCCGGTGGTGCTGCCCAACATGCCGGCCGCTGTGTATAAGGTGCTGTTATTTGAATTAGTAATCTGGTCACCGTCGCCATTGAAATAGAACTGATCGGTTCCAGTGGTGTCGGCGACGCCGCCGGCCCCGGCAAGTATCGGTGTCGTTAGCGACCAACCTTCGATTGGCCCTGCCCCCTTGGCATGCCCGACTTCGTTGGTGTCGTTGGCCGTAGGCGTCAGTGCGCCGACCGATTCCCAATTGGTGCTGAAAACTTGCGTCAGCGAATTGACGACGCTCAGCGTTGGTGTGTCGGCGACAGCGGTCACGTTGATCGTCGCGACAGCGCTGGCACTGTTGTTGGCTGCGTTATCGGTGGCGATGAAGTTGAAGGTCGGGCTGCCGTGCAAATGGGTAGTCGGCCTGAAATACAAGGTCAGGCTGTTCGCGCTCGCTGCATAAGCCGTGCTGATCGCTGCGACTTGCGTCATCGCGGCATCGGTGTACAAGGTTCCGCCGGTGGGCAAACTGCTCAATGTGAAACTACTGATCGTTCCATCCGGATCGCTCGCAGCCAGCGTGATCGGTATGCCCGCTACTGCGTCCTCCAGGCCGGTAGCACTGGCCGCCGCAACGGTCGGATTGCCGGAGTTCACGACGCTGATGGTGGTGGTTGCCGCAGTGCTGGACAGTGCGCCGTCGTTGACTATCACGGTAACAGTCCGGGAACCGGCGGTGTTCGAGGTGGTCGCAAAATTGACCGCACTCAGGGCCGCCTGCCACTGCGCCAGGGTTGCCGTTCCTCCCGCCGAGGTCAATGTGATCAACCCGGTTCCTGAGCTGTAGGCTCCAGCAGTGATGTTGCCCATTGTCGCCGGCACATTGGTAAATGCCAGGGAGTCGGCTGGCAACAGCCCTGCGGTGATTTGCACCGTAGCACTCACCAGCGTTGTGGAGTCCGGATCCGTAATTAGCCGATCTACATCGGCGATTGCCACCGGGATATCCGTCGTCGTCAAGTACGCTGTTGAATACCCTGTCCCGCTTGCACTGCCGTCCAGATCCAAGACCGGTGCGTCATTGACTGCGGTAACCGCAATGGTCGCTGTTGCTGTGCTCGTGAGCAAACCATCATTGACCACAATGTCCACCGTGCGCGCTGTGGTGTCCGGATTGTCAGATGAGTTCGAGAAGGTGATTGCCCGCAGCGCCACACGGTAATCCGTCGTTGATGCAGAACCGGACAAAGTCAAAATATTGTTGTTTGGCCCGGAGAAGCTGTAGGTAATGCCCGCCGGAATGGAACCGATGGCGAACGAATCGCCGGCCTTCCAGTTAGTCAGCGTGACTGTCGCACTGGTGAGCACGCTGCTGTCGTCGCTCAACACCAAATCCGAGTCTGCGATCCGCACCGCAGCGCCATTTTCATTGAATGTCGTTGCATAGCCCGTTCCGCCGGCACTACCGTCAAGATCGAGGACCGGCCCGTCATTGACGGCAGTGATGTTGAGCGTCACTGTATCGACGTCGGTCTTGATACCGCCAGTACCCGTATTGCCGAGGTCACTCGTGGTCACCGTCAAGGTGACTGTGCCGTTGGCATCTTGCGCTGTGAGATAGGTCACGTTCGAGGCCGCGATGAACGCGTTGATATTGGCTTGCGTTCCAGCCAACTGGAGACTGCCACTGCCCGAACCGGTGACGGTAACGCCGCCGCCGGTCGTTGCGGTTAATGCACCAGCCGGCACACTCAAGGTCACATTGATCGTGCTGCCCGCAGCATCTGCATCGCTGACGCTGATGCCAGTAATCACCGAAACGACGTCTTCCGTCACCGCGATGGAACCAGGGACAGTATTGATCGGGTCATCGTTAACCGCCGTGACAGTGACATTCACCGTCGCCGTTTCTGTTACGCCACCGCTGGTCACGGTATAGGTGAAGCTGTCGGTGCCGCTAAAATCGCCAGTCGGCGTATAGGTCAGACTGCCATTCGCAAGGAAACTGACGGTGCCATTGGTGCCTTGAGTCACTGCCGTTACCGCCCGACCAGCATTCTCGAAGTTGTCCGCACTGCCGCCACCTGCCGCCGTGATCGCGTTGAAGGTGATAGCCGTGCCTTCGTTCGTAGTCACCGTGTCGGCAACGATATCTGTCGCTGCGCTGACCGTAATCGTTCTGGTATCAACGTCAGTGAGTGTGCCGCCGGTTCCGGTATTGCCACCGTCGCTGGTGGTCATCGTCAGGGTTACTGCACCATTGAAGTCGCCGGTCGGAACATACGTCGGCTGCCGGGTTACATTGAGCAGGAAGGCATTGATGTTGGCCAGCGTGCCGCTCAGCTGCAAACTGCTGGTGGTAGAACCGCTCACCGTAACGCCACCCGCCGACGTCGCTGTCAGCGTCCCGTTGGTCACCGCCAAGGTTACCGTCATTGTGCCGCCAGCTGCGTCGACATCAGCAATCGAGAGTCCGGTAAGTTTGACAGAGGTATCTTCCGCTGTTGTATAGCTTGCTGACAAGGTATTGACCGGTGCATCGTTCACCGCGGTTACCGTGATTGTTCCAGCTGCGGTATTGCTATTCGTTCCCGAATTGTCGGTTGCTCGATACTGGAATGTCGGCGCCCCGGAGTAGTTTGCGGTTGGTGTGAAATACAGCGTAACGCTGGCAGTCTGCGTGCCGCCCGCCGGTATATCTGTTGTGTTTGTGATGGCAGTGCCACCTGGCGTTAACGAGAGCGTGCCATTGGTGGGGAGCGTTGTCACTCTGAAAGTGCTAATCGTCCCGTTCGGATCACTCGCCGTTAGAACGACTGGAATAGCACCCACTTGATCTTCCGTACCTGACGCAGTGACAACCTCGGCGACTGGCTTAGTTGTTGCGTTGGAGACTGCGATCGTGGCAGTAGCCGCGGTGCCAGAAGCATTCGACGTGTCGCGCGGTGTGATTGTGATCGTTCGGGTATTGGTATTGCCTGTCGTCGACGTGAATGTGACGGCTGCAAGGGCGGCCTGATATTGCGCCACGGTACCGGTACCACTCAAGGTCATTCTGGCGTTGGCAGCGTCCCAAGCTCCCGAAACGCTCCCGGTATTCACGTTAGCAGTGAAGGTCAATAAGTCATTACCATTACTGTAGTTGCCAGTTATTTCCACTCGGATTCTGTTCAGCTGCGCACTATCAACATCGGCCAAAACCAAATCGGTATCCGCCACCCTTACCGGCGTGTCGATATTGCGGAAGTACGTTGTGGTATAGCCTGTGCCGGTGATGCTGCCATCGAGATCCAATGTAGGTACATCATTCACCGGATTCACATTAACAGTCGATGCAACCGCCAGCGTAGTGGTGCTTACGCCGCCATTTGCCGTTCCGCCGCTATCGACAATCTGCGTCAAGGTGAACACCCGGTTGCCATCAGTCGGATTGTCGATATTGGTGTTCTGATAACTGATGCCGTTCACCAACGTCTGTGTTGCAGCATTGCTTAGGGTGCCACCACTCAAGATCACTGTGGCAGTTCCTGAAGCAATGGTGACGTTGTAGGTGAGACCGTTGGTGACTGTGGTTCCTGATGAATTTGCCCCCAGCGTGATGGTCCGGCCATCAACCACAATACTTTCGTTGGTGCCATCGAGCAGACCGCTAACGGTGAAAGTCAAGCCGGTGACCGTGTCTGCAGCCTCGACTGCATTGACCGCCGTACCACTGAAAACCGTGACCGCTGCTGCCTGAAGTGATTGAGACGACGTACCCGCCTCAGTGAAAGTCGGGTTGGATGCAGTCGCAGTGAGCGTCGGCGCATCATTGATCTGGGTAATGTTGATTGTTGCCGTGTCGGTTCCGGTTAATGTTCCTCCTGTGCCGGTATTGCCGTTGTCACTGACCAGCAATGTCAGTGTCGTACTGGCGCTTGGGTCATTGGAGTTATTGATATAACTCACCGTGCTGGTGGCGTCGGTACTCAATAAGTTGTTGATTTGAGTCACCGTGCCGGTGATTGTTACTGAAGCGGTACCGCTATTGGTAACTACTGCGCCGCTGCCGCCTGCAGTCACCGTCAAGGTTCCTTGAGCAACAGAAAGCGTAACCGTCATCGATCCACTTGCCGCATCAACATCGCTGACCGAAAGTCCGGTATTTTTGAGCACCAAACTGGTCTGTTCAGTTGCACTGTAAGTCGTCGGCGTGATCACCGAGATCGGCGCGTCATTGACCGCGGTGACCGTAATGCCCACGGTATCCACGTCGGTCAATGCTCCGCCACCGACATTGCCGTTGTCATTGGTGGTCATCGTCAATGTCGCCGCGCCGTTGTAGTTGGCGGTCGGCACATAGGTGACGTTGGATGCTAGGGTCGCATTGACCTGTGCCACGGTGCCGGTCAAGGTGACAGTATTCGTTCCACTGTTGGATATCGTCGCACTTCCGCCCGTGACCAACAATGTCCCGTTGGTCACAGCTAAAGTAACGGTCATCGAGCCGCTGTTGCCGTCGGCCGCATCGGTAATCGACAAACCGGTAATGAGTTTGTTGGTGTCCTCGTTGGTGGTTTGCGCCACAGGAACCGTATTGACCGGCACATCATTGACCGGGGTAATGTTCAAAGTGATGTTGTCGGTATCGGTGAGACTACTGTTCGTAGTCGTCATCGTCATCACAACCGTACCGTTAGCGTTTCCTGCGGTGGTATAGGTGACTCCAGAAGCCGCGATGAATGAATTGATGTTGGCTTGAGTCCCCGAGAGCACTAACGTGCCGCTACCGGAACCGGTTACCGTGACACTACCGCCAGAAGTCGCTGTAAATGTACCGGCGGGGACACTCAAGGTCACCGTGGTTGCAACTGACGCAAGACTGTCAACATCAGTCACACTTATTCCGGTAATCGCCGTGGCCAGATCTTCAGTGACGTAAATCGGCAACGTGTACGCATTGGCCGGTGCATCGTCAACCGCCGTAATAGCGGTTACAGTGACGTTGGCTGTTTCGGTCGCGCCGCCTGACGTGACCGTGTAGCTAAAGGTAGTCGCCGAGGCACTGCTGTAATTCTGCGTTGGCGTGAAGATCAGTTGCCCACTGGCGTTGAGTGCAACCGTTCCTGTGCCGTTGAGCAAGGTTACTGCCGGGCCTCCGGCGGTGATCGCTATGCCATCAACTGCAGTGATAGTTCGGCCTGCATTCTCAAAAGTGTCATTGGTCAGAACGTTAATTGTTACCGCGGTATCCTCAAGCGTTGAGGTCGTGTTTGCAGCAATGTCGACAACACCGGCAACGTCGATGGTTACAGTATCGACGTCCGTCTGCGTGCCGCCAGACCCCGTATTGCCATTGTCCACAGTGGACATGGTCAAGGTCGCCGCACCCCCACCCGTACCATAGAAGTCGGCCGTCGGTACGTAGTTGACTGTCGCGGCCAACGTCGCGTTGATCTGCGCCACGGTACCGGTCAAGGTCACCGTGCTGGTGCCGCTGCCACTGATGGTCGCCGTTCCGCCAGACACGGTCATCGTGCCATTGGTCACCGCCAAGGTCACTGTCATGCTGCCACTGGCCGCATCGACGTCCGCGATCGACAGCCCGGTGATCGCCTTGGTGGTGTCTTCCGTGGCCGCTTGTGCGCCAGGTACAGTATTGACCGGCGCATCATTGACCGCCGTGATGGTGATGTTGATGCTGTCGGCATCGGTGAGCGTGCCGCCTGTGCCGGTGTTGCCACCATCATTGGTGGTCATGGTCAGTGCAACCGTGCCGCTGGCATTGCCCACCGGGACATAGACCGGCTGGTTGGCCGGTGTGCCCAAATAGGTGTTGATGTTGGCCAGGGTGCCGGTCAGGGTGACTGTACCCGTGCCCGATCCACCTACCGTGACACTGCCCGCTGTCGCTGCGGTGATGGTCCCGCTCGCTACCGCCAGAGTGACGGTGATGGTCCCCGCTGCCGCATCCACGTCAGCGACCGACAGGCCGCTTAAGGTCAGTGAGGTGTCTTCGTTGGTGGTGTAGCTCGCCGGCAAGGTATTGACCGGTGCATCATTGACCGCCGTGACGGTAATGTTGGCCGTCGCGGTTTCAGTCACGCCACCACTGGTCACCGTATAGGTGAAGCTGGCCGCGCCGTTGTAGTTCGCCGTCGGCGTGAAGGTCGTTGCGTGCCGGCACCATTGAGACTGACGCTGCCGTTGGTCACCGCGACCGAGGCACCCCCTGCGGTAATCGCCAAGCCATTCACCGCCGTGATCGCCCGTCCGGCATTCTCAAAGCTGTCGTTGGTCAGGACGCTGATCGCCACCGCCGTGTCTTCGTTGGTGGTCACGCTGTCGTTGGCAATGTCCGCCACCGCATTCAAGGTGATCCCTACCGTGTCGGTGTCCGTCAGCGTGCCGTCCGTGGTCACCACGGTCAGGGTCGCCGCACCGTTGTAGTCCGCCGTCGGGGTGTAGCTCAAGCCCGCCAACGCCCCATTGATCGCCGCCGCCGTGCCAGCAATGGTGACGGTACCCGTCCCATTGTTGGTAATCGTGGCGCCGGCAAACGTGGTCGCCGTCAAGGTGCCGTTGGCGATGCTCACCGTGGTGGTCAAGCTGCCACCATCCACATCCGCAACGGTGATCAGATTACCGTTACCACTGCTAAACACCAACGCCGTGTCCTCAGCACCAACTTGCGCGCCAGGGACGGTATTGACCGGTGCATCATTGACCGCCGTGACGGTAATGTTGGCCGTCGCGGTTTCAGTCACGCCACCACTGGTCACCGTATAGGTGAAGCTGGCCGCGCCGTTGTAGTTCGCCGTCGGCGTGAAGGTCAGTTGCGTGCCGGCACCATTGAGACTGACGCTGCCGTTGGTCACCGCGACCGAGGCACCCCCTGCGGTAATCGCCAAGCCATTCACCGCCGTGATCGCCCGTCCGGCATTCTCAAAGCTGTCGTTGGTCAGGACGCTGATCGCCACCGCCGTGTCTTCGTTGGTGGTCACGCTGTCGTTGGCAATGTCCGCCACCGCATTCAAGGTGATCCCTACCGTGTCGGTGTCCGTCAGCGTGCCGTCCGTGGTCACCACGGTCAGGGTCGCCGCACCGTTGTAGTCCGCCGTCGGGGTGTAGCTCAAGCCCGCCAACGCCCCATTGATCGCCGCCGCCGTGCCAGCAATGGTGACGGTACCCGTCCCATTGTTGGTAATCGTGGCGCCGGCAAACGTGGTCGCCGTCAAGGTGCCGTTGGCGATGCTCACCGTGGTGGTCAAGCTGCCACCATCCACATCCGCAACGGTGATCAGATTACCGTTACCACTGCTAAACACCAACGCCGTGTCCTCAGCACCAACTTGCGCGCCAGGGACGGTATTGACCGGTGCATCATTGACCGCCGTGACGGTAATGTTGGCCGTCGCGGTTTCAGTCACGCCACCACTGGTCACCGTATAGGTGAAGCTGGCCGCGCCGTTGTAGTTCGCCGTCGGCGTGAAGGTCAGTTGCGTGCCGGCACCATTGAGACTGACGCTGCCGTTGGTCACCGCGACCGAGGCACCCCTGCGGTAATCGCCAAGCCATTCACCGCCGTGATCGCCCGTCCGGCATTCTCAAAGCTGTCGTTGGTCAGGACGCTGATCGCCACCGCCGTGTCTTCGTTGGTGGTCACGCTGTCGTTGGCAATGTCCGCCACCGCATTCAAGGTGAT
This sequence comes from Rhodocyclaceae bacterium, assembly GCA_016718525.1. Lineage (GTDB taxonomy): Bacteria > Pseudomonadota > Gammaproteobacteria > Burkholderiales > Rhodocyclaceae > JADKHX01. Next base: position 1,353,333 of record JADKDD010000002.1, on the reverse strand, counting down.
CCCTACCGTGTCGGTGTCCGTCAGCGTGCCGTCCGTGGTCACCACGGTCAGGGTCGCAGCACCGTTGTAGTCCGCCGTCGGGGTGTAGCTCAAGCCCGCCAACGCCCCATTGATCGCCGCCGCCGTGCCAGCAATGGTGACGGTACCCGTCCCATTGTTGGTAATCGTGGCGCCGGCAAACGTGGTCGCCGTCAAGGTGCCGTTGGCGATGCTCACCGTGGTGGTCAAGCTGCCACCATCCACATCCGCAACGGTGATCAGATTACCGTTACCACTGCTAAACACCAACGCCGTGTCCTCAGCACCAACTTGCGCGCCAGGGACGGTATTGACCGGTGCATCATTGACCGCCGTGACGGTAATGTTGGCCGTCGCGGTTTCAGTCACGCCACCACTGGTCACCGTATAGGTGAAGCTGGCCGCGCCGTTGTAGTTCGCCGTCGGCGTGAAGGTCAGTTGCGTGCCGGCACCATTGAGACTGACGCTGCCGTTGGTCACCGCGACCGAGGCACCCCCTGCGGTAATCGCCAAGCCATTCACCGCCGTGATCGCCCGTCCGGCATTCTCAAAGCTGTCGTTGGTCAGGACGCTGATCGCCACCGCCGTGTCTTCGTTGGTGGTCACGCTGTCGTTGGCAATGTCCGCCACCGCATTCAAGGTGATCCCTACCGTGTCGGTGTCCGTCAGCGTGCCGTCCGTGGTCACCACGGTCAGGGTCGCCGCACCGTTGTAGTCCGCCGTCGGGGTGTAGCTCAAGCCCGCCAACGCCCCATTGATCGCCGCCGCCGTGCCAGCAATGGTGACGGTACCCGTCCCATTGTTGGTAATCGTGGCGCCGGCAAACGTGGTCGCCGTCAAGGTGCCGTTGGCGATGCTCACCGTGGTGGTCAAGCTGCCACCATCCACATCCGCAACGGTGATCAGATTACCGTTACCACTGCTAAACACCAACGCCGTGTCCTCAGCACCAACTTGCGCGCCAGGGACGGTATTGACCGGTGCATCATTGACCGCCGTGACGGTAATGTTGGCCGTCGCGGTTTCAGTCACGCCACCACTGGTCACCGTATAGGTGAAGCTGGCCGCGCCGTTGTAGTTCGCCGTCGGCGTGAAGGTCAGTTGCGTGCCGGCACCATTGAGACTGACGCTGCCGTTGGTCACCGCGACCGAGGCACCCCCTGCGGTAATCGCCAAGCCATTCACCGCCGTGATCGCCCGTCCGGCATTCTCAAAGCTGTCGTTGGTCAGGACGCTGATCGCCACCGCCGTGTCTTCGTTGGTGGTCACGCTGTCGTTGGCAATGTCCGCCACCGCATTCAAGGTGATCCCTACCGTGTCGGTGTCCGTCAGCGTGCCGTCCGTGGTCACCACGGTCAGGGTCGCCGCACCGTTGTAGTCCGCCGTCGGGGTGTAGCTCAAGCCCGCCAACGCCCCATTGATCGCCGCCGCCGTGCCAGCAATGGTGACGGTACCCGTCCCATTGTTGGTAATCGTGGCGCCGGCAAACGTGGTCGCCGTCAAGGTGCCGTTGGCGATGCTCACCGTGGTGGTCAAGCTGCCACCATCCACATCCGCAACGGTGATCAGATTACCGTTACCACTGCTAAACACCAACGCCGTGTCCTCAGCACCAACTTGCGCGCCAGGGACGGTATTGACCGGTGCATCATTGACCGCCGTGACGGTAATGTTGGCCGTCGCGGTTTCAGTCACGCCACCACTGGTCACCGTATAGGTGAAGCTGGCCGCGCCGTTGTAGTTCGCCGTCGGCGTGAAGGTCAGTTGCGTGCCGGCACCATTGAGACTGACGCTGCCGTTGGTCACCGCGACCGAGGCACCCCTGCGGTAATCGCCAAGCCATTCACCGCCGTGATCGCCCGTCCGGCATTCTCAAAGCTGTCGTTGGTCAGGACGCTGATCGCCACCGCCGTGTCTTCGTTGGTGGTCACGCTGTCGTTGGCAATGTCCGCCACCGCATTCAAGGTGATCCCTACCGTGTCGGTGTCCGTCAGCGTGCCGTCCGTGGTCACCACGGTCAGGGTCGCCGCACCGTTGTAGTCCGCCGTCGGGGTGTAGCTCAAGCCCGCCAACGCCCCATTGATCGCCGCCGCCGTGCCAGCAATGGTGACGGTACCCGTCCCATTGTTGGTAATCGTGGCGCCGGCAAACGTGGTCGCCGTCAAGGTGCCGTTGGCGATGCTCACCGTGGTGGTCAAGCTGCCACCATCCACATCCGCAACGGTGATCAGATTACCGTTACCACTGCTAAACACCAACGCCGTGTCCTCAGCACCAACTTGCGCGCCAGGGACGGTATTGACCGGTGCATCATTGACCGCCGTGACGGTAATGTTGGCCGTCGCGGTTTCAGTCACGCCACCACTGGTCACCGTATAGGTGAAGCTGGCCGCGCCGTTGTAGTTCGCCGTCGGCGTGAAGGTCAGTTGCGTGCCGGCACCATTGAGACTGACGCTGCCGTTGGTCACCGCGACCGAGGCACCCCTGCGGTAATCGCCAAGCCATTCACCGCCGTGATCGCCCGTCCGGCATTCTCAAAGCTGTCGTTGGTCAGGACGCTGATCGCCACCGCCGTGTCTTCGTTGGTGGTCACGCTGTCGTTGGCAATGTCCGCCACCGCATTCAAGGTGATCCCTACCGTGTCGGTGTCCGTCAGCGTGCCGTCCGTGGTCACCACGGTCAGGGTCGCCGCACCGTTGTAGTCCGCCGTCGGGGTGTAGCTCAAGCCCGCCAACGCCCCATTGATCGCCGCCGCCGTGCCAGCAATGGTGACGGTACCCGTCCCATTGTTGGTAATCGTGGCGCCGGCAAACGTGGTCGCCGTCAAGGTGCCGTTGGCGATGCTCACCGTGGTGGTCAAGCTGCCACCATCCACATCCGCAACGGTGATCAGATTACCGTTACCACTGCTAAAACACCAACGCCGTGTCCCCAGCACCAACTTGCGCGCCAGGGACGGTATTGACCGGTGCATCATTGACCGCCGTGACGGTAATGTTGGCCGTCGCGGTTTCAGTCACGCCACCACTGGTCACCGTATAGGTGAAGCTGGCCGCGCCGTTGTAGTTCGCCGTCGGCGTGAAGGTCAGTTGCGTGCCGGCACCATTGAGACTGACGCTGCCGTTGGTCACCGCGACCGAGGCACCCCTGCGGTAATCGCCAAGCCATTCACCGCCGTGATCGCCCGTCCGGCATTCTCAAAGCTGTCGTTGGTCAGGACGCTGATCGCCACCGCCGTGTCTTCGTTGGTGGTCACGCTGTCGTTGGCAATGTCCGCCACCGCATTCAAGGTGATCCCTACCGTGTCGGTGTCCGTCAGCGTGCCGTCCGTGGTCACCACGGTCAGGGTCGCAGCACCGTTGTAGTCCGCCGTCGGGGTGTAGCTCAAGCCCGCCAACGCCCCATTGATCGCCGCCGCCGTGCCAGCAATGGTGACGGTACCCGTCCCATTGTTGGTAATCGTGGCGCCGGCAAACGTGGTCGCCGTCAAGGTGCCGTTGGCGATGCTCACCGTGGTGGTCAAGCTGCCACCATCCACATCCGCAACGGTGATCAGATTACCGTTGCCACTGCTAAACACCAACGCCGTGTCCTCAGCACCAACTTGCGCGCCAGGGACGGTATTGACCGGTGCATCATTGACCGCCGTGACGGTAATGTTGGCCGTCGCGGTTTCAGTCACGCCACCACTGGTCACCGTATAGGTGAAGCTGGCCGCGCCGTTGTAGTTCGCCGTCGGCGTGAAGGTCAGTTGCGTGCCGGCACCATTGAGACTGACGCTGCCGTTGGTCACCGCGACCGAGGCACCCCTGCGGTAATCGCCAAGCCATTCACCGCCGTGATCGCCCGTCCGGCATTCTCAAAGCTGTCGTTGGTCAGGACGCTGATCGCCACCGCCGTGTCTTCGTTGGTGGTCACGCTGTCGTTGGCAATGTCCGCCACCGCATTCAAGGTGATCCCTACCGTGTCGGTGTCCGTCAGCGTGCCGTCCGTGGTCACCACGGTCAGGGTCGCCGCACCGTTGTAGTCCGCCGTCGGGGTGTAGCTCAAGCCCGCCAACGCCCCATTGATCGCCGCCGCCGTGCCAGCAATGGTGACGGTACCCGTCCCATTGTTGGTAATCGTGGCGCCGGCAAACGTGGTCGCCGTCAAGGTGCCGTTGGCGATGCTCACCGTGGTGGTCAAGCTGCCACCATCCACATCCGCAACGGTGATCAGATTACCGTTACCACTGCTAAACACCAACGCCGTGTCCTCAGCACCAACTTGCGCGCCAGGGACGGTATTGACCGGTGCATCATTGACCGCCGTGACGGTAATGTTGGCCGTCGCGGTTTCAGTCACGCCACCACTGGTCACCGTATAGGTGAAGCTGGCCGCGCCGTTGTAGTTCGCCGTCGGCGTGAAGGTCAGTTGCGTGCCGGCACCATTGAGACTGACGCTGCCGTTGGTCACCGCGACCGAGGCACCCCCTGCGGTAATCGCCAAGCCATTCACCGCCGTGATCGCCCGTCCGGCATTCTCAAAGCTGTCGTTGGTCAGGACGCTGATCGCCACCGCCGTGTCTTCGTTGGTGGTCACGCTGTCGTTGGCAATGTCCGCCACCGCATTCAAGGTGATCCCTACCGTGTCGGTGTCCGTCAGCGTGCCGTCCGTGGTCACCACGGTCAGGGTCGCCGCACCGTTGTAGTCCGCCGTCGGGGTGTAGCTCAAGCCCGCCAACGCCCCATTGATCGCCGCCGCCGTGCCAGCAATGGTGACGGTACCCGTCCCATTGTTGGTAATCGTGGCGCCGGCAAACGTGGTCGCCGTCAAGGTGCCGTTGGCGATGCTCACCGTGGTGGTCAAGCTGCCACCATCCACATCCGCAACGGTGATCAGATTACCGTTACCACTGCTAAACACCAACGCCGTGTCCTCAGCACCAACTTGCGCGCCAGGGACGGTATTGACCGGTGCATCATTGACCGCCGTGACGGTAATGTTGGCCGTCGCGGTTTCAGTCACGCCACCACTGGTCACCGTATAGGTGAAGCTGGCCGCGCCGTTGTAGTTCGCCGTCGGCGTGAAGGTCAGTTGCGTGCCGGCACCATTGAGACTGACGCTGCCGTTGGTCACCGCGACCGAGGCACCCCCTGCGGTAATCGCCAAGCCATTCACCGCCGTGATCGCCCGTCCGGCATTCTCAAAGCTGTCGTTGGTCAGGACGCTGATCGCCACCGCCGTGTCTTCGTTGGTGGTCACGCTGTCGTTGGCAATGTCCGCCACCGCATTCAAGGTGATCCCTACCGTGTCGGTGTCCGTCAGCGTGCCGTCCGTGGTCACCACGGTCAGGGTCGCCGCACCGTTGTAGTCCGCCGTCGGGGTGTAGCTCAAGCCCGCCAACGCCCCATTGATCGCCGCCGCCGTGCCAGCAATGGTGACGGTACCCGTCCCATTGTTGGTAATCGTGGCGCCGGCAAACGTGGTCGCCGTCAAGGTGCCGTTGGCGATGCTCACCGTGGTGGTCAAGCTGCCACCATCCACATCCGCAACGGTGATCAGATTACCGTTACCACTGCTAAACACCAACGCCGTGTCCTCAGCACCAACTTGCGCGCCAGGGACGGTATTGACCGGTGCATCATTGACCGCCGTGACGGTAATGTTGGCCGTCGCGGTTTCAGTCACGCCACCACTGGTCACCGTATAGGTGAAGCTGGCCGCGCCGTTGTAGTTCGCCGTCGGCGTGAAGGTCAGTTGCGTGCCGGCACCATTGAGACTGACGCTGCCGTTGGTCACCGCGACCGAGGCACCCCTGCGGTAATCGCCAAGCCATTCACCGCCGTGATCGCCCGTCCGGCATTCTCAAAGCTGTCGTTGGTCAGGACGCTGATCGCCACCGCCGTGTCTTCGTTGGTGGTCACGCTGTCGTTGGCAATGTCCGCCACCGCATTCAAGGTGATCCCTACCGTGTCGGTGTCCGTCAGCGTGCCGTCCGTGGTCACCACGGTCAGGGTCGCCGCACCGTTGTAGTCCGCCGTCGGGGTGTAGCTCAAGCCCGCCAACGCCCCATTGATCGCCGCCGCCGTGCCAGCAATGGTGACGGTACCCGTCCCATTGTTGGTAATCGTGGCGCCGGCAAACGTGGTCGCCGTCAAGGTGCCGTTGGCGATGCTCACCGTGGTGGTCAAGCTGCCACCATCCACATCCGCAACGGTGATCAGATTACCGTTGCCGCTGCTAAACACCAACGCCGTGTCCTCAGCACCAACTTGCGCGCCAGGGACGGTATTGACCGGTGCATCATTGACCGCCGTGACGGTAATGTTGGCCGTCGCGGTTTCAGTCACGCCACCACTGGTCACCGTATAGGTGAAGCTGGCCGCGCCGTTGTAGTTCGCCGTCGGCGTGAAGGTCGGTGCGTGCCGGCACCATTGAGACTGACGCTGCCGTTGGTCACCGCGACCGAGGCACCCCTGCGGTAATCGCCAAGCCATTCACCGCCGTGATCGCCCGTCCGGCATTCTCAAAGCTGTCGTTGGTCAGGACGCTGATCGCCACCGCCGTGTCTTCGTTGGTGGTCACGCTGTCGTTGGCAATGTCCGCCACCGCATTCAAGGTGATCCCTACCGTGTCGGTGTCCGTCAGCGTGCCGTCCGTGGTCACCACGGTCAGGGTCGCCGCACCGTTGTAGTCCGCCGTCGGGGTGTAGCTCAAGCCCGCCAACGCCCCATTGATCGCCGCCGCCGTGCCAGCAATGGTGACGGTACCCGTCCCATTGTTGGTAATCGTGGCGCCGGCAAACGTGGTCGCCGTCAAGGTGCCGTTGGCGATGCTCACCGTGGTGGTCAAGCTGCCACCATCCACATCCGCAACGGTGATCAGATTACCGTTACCACTGCTAAACACCAACGCCGTGTCCTCAGCACCAACTTGCGCGCCAGGGACGGTATTGACCGGTGCATCATTGACCGCCGTGATGGTAATGTTGGCCGTCGCGGTTTCAGTCACGCCACCACTGGTCACCGTATAGGTGAAGCTGGCCGCGCCGTTGTAGTTCGCCGTCGGCGTGAAGGTCAGTTGCGTGCCGGCACCATTGAGACTGACGCTGCCGTTGGTCACCGCGACCGAGGCACCCCCTGCGGTAATCGCCAAGCCATTCACCGCCGTGATCGCCCGTCCGGCATTCTCAAAGCTGTCGTTGGTCAGGACGCTGATCGCCACCGCCGTGTCTTCGTTGGTGGTCACGCTGTCGTTGGCAATGTCCGCCACCGCATTCAAGGTGATCCCTACCGTGTCGGTGTCCGTCAGCGTGCCGTCCGTGGTCACCACGGTCAGGGTCGCCGCACCGTTGTAGTCCGCCGTCGGGGTGTAGCTCAAGCCCGCCAACGCCCCATTGATCGCCGCCGCCGTGCCAGCAATGGTGACGGTACCCGTCCCATTGTTGGTAATCGTGGCGCCGGCAAACGTGGTCGCCGTCAAGGTGCCGTTGGCGATGCTCACCGTGGTGGTCAAGCTGCCACCATCCACATCCGCAACGGTGATCAGATTGCCGTTGCCGCTGCTAAACACCAACGCCGTGTCCTCAGCACCAACTTGCGCGCCAGGGACGGTATTGACCGGTGCATCATTGACCGCCGTGACGGTAATGTTGGCCGTCGCGGTTTCAGTCACGCCACCACTGGTCACCGTATAGGTGAAGCTGGCCGCGCCGTTGTAGTTCGCCGTCGGCGTGAAGGTCAGTTGCGTGCCGGCACCATTGAGACTGACGCTGCCGTTGGTCACCGCGACCGAGGCACCCCCTGCGGTAATCGCCAAGCCATTCACCGCCGTGATCGCCCGTCCGGCATTCTCAAAGCTGTCGTTGGTCAGGACGCTGATCGCCACCGCCGTGTCTTCGTTGGTGGTCACGCTGTCGTTGGCAATGTCCGCCACCGCATTCAAGGTGATCCCTACCGTGTCGGTGTCCGTCAGCGTGCCGTCCGTGGTCACCACGGTCAGGGTCGCCGCACCGTTGTAGTCCGCCGTCGGGGTGTAGCTCAAGCCCGCCAACGCCCCATTGATCGCCGCCGCCGTGCCAGCAATGGTGACGGTACCCGTCCCATTGTTGGTAATCGTGGCGCCGGCAAACGTGGTCGCCGTCAAGGTGCCGTTGGCGATGCTCACCGTGGTGGTCAAGCTGCCACCATCCACATCCGCAACGGTGATCAGATTACCGTTACCACTGCTAAACACCAACGCCGTGTCCTCAGCACCAACTTGCGCGCCAGGGACGGTATTGACCGGTGCATCATTGACCGCCGTGACGGTAATGTTGGCCGTCGCGGTTTCAGTCACGCCACCACTGGTCACCGTATAGGTGAAGCTGGCCGCGCCGTTGTAGTTCGCCGTCGGCGTGAAGGTCAGTTGCGTGCCGGCACCATTGAGACTGACGCTGCCGTTGGTCACCGCGACCGAGGCACCCCTGCGGTAATCGCCAAGCCATTCACCGCCGTGATCGCCCGTCCGGCATTCTCAAAGCTGTCGTTGGTCAGGACGCTGATCGCCACCGCCGTGTCTTCGTTGGTGGTCACGCTGTCGTTGGCAATGTCCGCCACCGCATTCAAGGTGATCCCTACCGTGTCGGTGTCCGTCAGCGTGCCGTCCGTGGTCACCACGGTCAGGGTCGCCGCACCGTTGTAGTCCGCCGTCGGGGTGTAGCTCAAGCCCGCCAACGCCCCATTGATCGCCGCCGCCGTGCCAGCAATGGTGACGGTACCCGTCCCATTGTTGGTAATCGTGGCGCCGGCAAACGTGGTCGCCGTCAAGGTGCCGTTGGCGATGCTCACCGTGGTGGTCAAGCTGCCACCATCCACATCCGCAACGGTGATCAGATTACCGTTACCACTGCTAAACACCAACGCCGTGTCCTCAGCACCAACTTGCGCGCCAGGGACGGTATTGACCGGTGCATCATTGACCGCCGTGACGGTAATGTTGGCCGTCGCGGTTTCAGTCACGCCACCACTGGTCACCGTATAGGTGAAGCTGGCCGCGCCGTTGTAGTTCGCCGTCGGCGTGAAGGTCAGTTGCGTGCCGGCACCATTGAGACTGACGCTGCCGTTGGTCACCGCGACCGAGGCACCCCTGCGGTAATCGCCAAGCCATTCACCGCCGTGATCGCCCGTCCGGCATTCTCAAAGCTGTCGTTGGTCAGGACGCTGATCGCCACCGCCGTGTCTTCGTTGGTGGTCACGCTGTCGTTGGCAATGTCCGCCACCGCATTCAAGGTGATCCCTACCGTGTCGGTGTCCGTCAGCGTGCCGTCCGTGGTCACCACGGTCAGGGTCGCCGCACCGTTGTAGTCCGCCGTCGGGGTGTAGCTCAAGCCCGCCAACGCCCCATTGATCGCCGCCGCCGTGCCAGCAATGGTGACGGTACCCGTCCCATTGTTGGTAATCGTGGCGCCGGCAAACGTGGTCGCCGTCAAGGTGCCGTTGGCGATGCTCACCGTGGTGGTCAAGCTGCCACCATCCACATCCGCAACGGTGATCAGATTACCGTTACCACTGCTAAACACCAACGCCGTGTCCTCAGCACCAACTTGCGCGCCAGGGACGGTATTGACCGGTGCATCATTGACCGCCGTGACGGTAATGTTGGCCGTCCCGGTTTCCAGTCACGCCACCACTGGTCACCGTATAGGTGAAGCTGGCCGCGCCGTTGTAGTTCGCCGTCGGCGTGAAGGTCAGTTGCGTGCCGGCACCATTGAGACTGACGCTGCCGTTGGTCACCGCGACCGAGGCACCCCTGCGGTAATCGCCAAGCCATTCACCGCCGTGATCGCCCGTCCGGCATTCTCAAAGCTGTCGTTGGTCAGGACGCTGATCGCCACCGCCGTGTCTTCGTTGGTGGTCACGCTGTCGTTGGCAATGTCCGCCACCGCATTCAAGGTGATCCCTACCGTGTCGGTGTCCGTCAGCGTGCCGTCCGTGGTCACCACGGTCAGGGTCGCCGCACCGTTGTAGTCCGCCGTCGGGGTGTAGCTCAAGCCCGCCAACGCCCCATTGATCGCCGCCGCCGTGCCAGCAATGGTGACGGTACCCGTCCCATTGTTGGTAATCGTGGCGCCGGCAAACGTGGTCGCCGTCAAGGTGCCGTTGGCGATGCTCACCGTGGTGGTCAAGCTGCCACCATCCACATCCGCAACGGTGATCAGATTACCGTTACCACTGCTAAACACCAACGCCGTGTCCTCAGCACCAACTTGCGCGCCAGGGACGGTATTGACCGGTGCATCATTGACCGCCGTGACGGTAATGTTGGCCGTCGCGGTTTCAGTCACGCCACCACTGGTCACCGTATAGGTGAAGCTGGCCGCGCCGTTGTAGTTCGCCGTCGGCGTGAAGGTCAGTTGCGTGCCGGCACCATTGAGACTGACGCTGCCGTTGGTCACCGCGACCGAGGCACCCCCTGCGGTAATCGCCAAGCCATTCACCGCCGTGATCGCCCGTCCGGCATTCTCAAAGCTGTCGTTGGTCAGGACGCTGATCGCCACCGCCGTGTCTTCGTTGGTGGTCACGCTGTCGTTGGCAATGTCCGCCACCGCATTCAAGGTGATCCCTACCGTGTCGGTGTCCGTCAGCGTGCCGTCCGTGGTCACCACGGTCAGGGTCGCCGCACCGTTGTAGTCCGCCGTCGGGGTGTAGCTCAAGCCCGCCAACGCCCCATTGATCGCCGCCGCCGTGCCAGCAATGGTGACGGTACCCGTCCCATTGTTGGTAATCGTGGCGCCGGCAAACGTGGTCGCCGTCAAGGTGCCGTTGGCGATGCTCACCGTGGTGGTCAAGCTGCCACCATCCACATCCGCAACGGTGATCAGATTACCGTTACCACTGCTAAACACCAACGCCGTGTCCTCAGCACCAACTTGCGCGCCAGGGACGGTATTGACCGGTGCATCATTGACCGCCGTGACGGTAATGTTGGCCGTCGCGGTTTCAGTCACGCCACCACTGGTCACCGTATAGGTGAAGCTGGCCGCGCCGTTGTAGTTCGCCGTCGGCGTGAAGGTCAGTTGCGTGCCGGCACCATTGAGACTGACGCTGCCGTTGGTCACCGCGACCGAGGCACCCCCTGCGGTAATCGCCAAGCCATTCACCGCCGTGATCGCCCGTCCGGCATTCTCAAAGCTGTCGTTGGTCAGGACGCTGATCGCCACCGCCGTGTCTTCGTTGGTGGTCACGCTGTCGTTGGCAATGTCCGCCACCGCATTCAAGGTGATCCCTACCGTGTCGGTGTCCGTCAGCGTGCCGTCCGTGGTCACCACGGTCAGGGTCGCCGCACCGTTGTAGTCCGCCGTCGGGGTGTAGCTCAAGCCCGCCAACGCCCCATTGATCGCCGCCGCCGTGCCAGCAATGGTGACGGTACCCGTCCCATTGTTGGTAATCGTGGCGCCGGCAAACGTGGTCGCCGTCAAGGTGCCGTTGGCGATGCTCACCGTGGTGGTCAAGCTGCCACCATCCACATCCGCAACGGTGATCAGATTGCCGTTGCCGCTGTTAAACACCAACGCCGTGTCCTCAGCACCAACTTGCGCGCCAGGGACGGTATTGACCGGTGCATCATTGACCGCCGTGACGGTAATGTTGGCCGTCGCGGTTTCAGTCACGCCACCACTGGTCACCGTATAGGTGAAGCTGGCCGCGCCGTTGTAGTTCGCCGTCGGCGTGAAGGTCAGTTGCGTGCCGGCACCATTGAGACTGACGCTGCCGTTGGTCACCGCGACCGAGGCACCCCCTGCGGTAATCGCCAAGCCATTCACCGCCGTGATCGCCCGTCCGGCATTCTCAAAGCTGTCGTTGGTCAGGACGCTGATCGCCACCGCCGTGTCTTCGTTGGTGGTCACGCTGTCGTTGGCAATGTCCGCCACCGCATTCAAGGTGATCCCTACCGTGTCGGTGTCCGTCAGCGTGCCGTCCGTGGTCACCACGGTCAGGGTCGCCGCACCGTTGTAGTCCGCCGTCGGGGTGTAGCTCAAGCCCGCCAACGCCCCATTGATCGCCGCCGCCGTGCCAGCAATGGTGACGGTACCCGTCCCATTGTTGGTAATCGTGGCGCCGGCAAACGTGGTCGCCGTCAAGGTGCCGTTGGCGATGCTCACCGTGGTGGTCAAGCTGCCACCATCCACATCCGCAACGGTGATCAGATTACCGTTACCACTGCTAAACACCAACGCCGTGTCCTCAGCACCAACTTGCGCGCCAGGGACGGTATTGACCGGTGCATCATTGACCGCCGTGACGGTAATGTTGGCCGTCGCGGTTTCAGTCACGCCACCACTGGTCACCGTATAGGTGAAGCTGGCCGCGCCGTTGTAGTTCGCCGTCGGCGTGAAGGTCAGTTGCGTGCCGGCACCATTGAGACTGACGCTGCCGTTGGTCACCGCGACCGAGGCACCCCTGCGGTAATCGCCAAGCCATTCACCGCCGTGATCGCCCGTCCGGCATTCTCAAAGCTGTCGTTGGTCAGGACGCTGATCGCCACCGCCGTGTCTTCGTTGGTGGTCACGCTGTCGTTGGCAATGTCCGCCACCGCATTCAAGGTGATCCCTACCGTGTCGGTGTCCGTCAGCGTGCCGTCCGTGGTCACCACGGTCAGGGTCGCCGCACCGTTGTAGTCCGCCGTCGGGGTGTAGCTCAAGCCCGCCAACGCCCCATTGATCGCCGCCGCCGTGCCAGCAATGGTGACGGTACCCGTCCCATTGTTGGTAATCGTGGCGCCGGCAAACGTGGTCGCCGTCAAGGTGCCGTTGGCGATGCTCACCGTGGTGGTCAAGCTGCCACCATCCACATCCGCAACGGTGATCAGATTACCGTTACCACTGCTAAACACCAACGCCGTGTCCTCAGCACCAACTTGCGCGCCAGGGACGGTATTGACCGGTGCATCATTGACCGCCGTGACGGTAATGTTGGCCGTCGCGGTTTCAGTCACGCCACCACTGGTCACCGTATAGGTGAAGCTGGCCGCGCCGTTGTAGTTCGCCGTCGGCGTGAAGGTCAGTTGCGTGCCGGCACCATTGAGACTGACGCTGCCGTTGGTCACCGCGACCGAGGCACCCCTGCGGTAATCGCCAAGCCATTCACCGCCGTGATCGCCCGTCCGGCATTCTCAAAGCTGTCGTTGGTCAGGACGCTGATCGCCACCGCCGTGTCTTCGTTGGTGGTCACGCTGTCGTTGGCAATGTCCGCCACCGCATTCAAGGTGATCCCTACCGTGTCGGTGTCCGTCAGCGTGCCGTCCGTGGTCACCACGGTCAGGGTCGCCGCACCGTTGTAGTCCGCCGTCGGGGTGTAGCTCAAGCCCGCCAACGCCCCATTGATCGCCGCCGCCGTGCCAGCAATGGTGACGGTACCCGTCCCATTGTTGGTAATCGTGGCGCCGGCAAACGTGGTCGCCGTCAAGGTGCCGTTGGCGATGCTCACCGTGGTGGTCAAGCTGCCACCATCCACATCCGCAACGGTGATCAGATTACCGTTACCACTGCTAAACACCAACGCCGTGTCCTCAGCACCAACTTGCGCGCCAGGGACGGTATTGACCGGTGCATCATTGACCGCCGTGACGGTAATGTTGGCCGTCGCGGTTTCAGTCACGCCACCACTGGTCACCGTATAGGTGAAGCTGGCCGCGCCGTTGTAGTTCGCCGTCGGCGTGAAGGTCAGTTGCGTGCCGGCACCATTGAGACTGACGCTGCCGTTGGTCACCGCGACCGAGGCACCCCCTGCGGTAATCGCCAAGCCATTCACCGCCGTGATCGCCCGTCCGGCATTCTCAAAGCTGTCGTTGGTCAGGACGCTGATCGCCACCGCCGTGTCTTCGTTGGTGGTCACGCTGTCGTTGGCAATGTCCGCCACCGCATTCAAGGTGATCCCTACCGTGTCGGTGTCCGTCAGCGTGCCGTCCGTGGTCACCACGGTCAGGGTCGCCGCACCGTTGTAGTCCGCCGTCGGGGTGTAGCTCAAGCCCGCCAACGCCCCGTTAATCTGCGCCGCCGTGCCAGCAATGGTGACGGTACCCGTCCCATTGTTGGTAATCGTGGCGCCGGCAAACGTGGTCGCCGTCAAGGTGCCGTTGGCGATGCTCACCGTGGTGGTCAAGCTGCCACCATCCACATCCGCAACGGTGATCAGATTGCCGTTGCCGCTGTTAAACACCAACGCCGTGTCCTCAGCACCAACTTGCGCGCCAGGGACGGTATTGACCGGTGCATCATTGACCGCCGTGACGGTAATGTTGGCCGTCGCGGTTTCAGTCACGCCACCACTGGTCACCGTATAGGTGAAGCTGGCCGCGCCGTTGTAGTTCGCCGTCGGCGTGAAGGTCAGTTGCGTGCCGGCACCATTGAGACTGACGCTGCCGTTGGTCACCGCGACCGAGGCACCCCTGCGGTAATCGCCAAGCCATTCACCGCCGTGATCGCCCGTCCGGCATTCTCAAAGCTGTCGTTGGTCAGGACGCTGATCGCCACCGCCGTGTCTTCGTTGGTGGTCACGCTGTCGTTGGCAATGTCCGCCACCGCATTCAAGGTGATCCCTACCGTGTCGGTGTCCGTCAGCGTGCCGTCCGTGGTCACCACGGTCAGGGTCGCCGCACCGTTGTAGTCCGCCGTCGGGGTGTAGCTCAAGCCCGCCAACGCCCCATTGATCGCCGCCGCCGTGCCAGCAATGGTGACGGTACCCGTCCCATTGTTGGTAATCGTGGCGCCGGCAAACGTGGTCGCCGTCAAGGTGCCGTTGGCGATGCTCACCGTGGTGGTCAAGCTGCCACCATCCACATCCGCAACGGTGATCAGATTACCGTTACCACTGCTAAACACCAACGCCGTGTCCTCAGCACCAACTTGCGCGCCAGGGACGGTATTGACCGGTGCATCATTGACCGCCGTGACGGTAATGTTGGCCGTCGCGGTTTCAGTCACGCCACCACTGGTCACCGTATAGGTGAAGCTGGCCGCGCCGTTGTAGTTCGCCGTCGGCGTGAAGGTCAGTTGCGTGCCGGCACCATTGAGACTGACGCTGCCGTTGGTCACCGCGACCGAGGCACCCCCTGCGGTAATCGCCAAGCCATTCACCGCCGTGATCGCCCGTCCGGCATTCTCAAAGCTGTCGTTGGTCAGGACGCTGATCGCCACCGCCGTGTCTTCGTTGGTGGTCACGCTGTCGTTGGCAATGTCCGCCACCGCATTCAAGGTGATCCCTACCGTGTCGGTGTCCGTCAGCGTGCCGTCCGTGGTCACCACGGTCAGGGTCGCCGCACCGTTGTAGTCCGCCGTCGGGGTGTAGCTCAAGCCCGCCAACGCCCCATTGATCGCCGCCGCCGTGCCAGCAATGGTGACGGTACCCGTCCCATTGTTGGTAATCGTGGCGCCGGCAAACGTGGTCGCCGTCAAGGTGCCGTTGGCGATGCTCACCGTGGTGGTCAAGCTGCCACCATCCACATCCGCAACGGTGATCAGATTACCGTTACCACTGCTAAACACCAACGCCGTGTCCTCAGCACCAACTTGCGCGCCAGGGACGGTATTGACCGGTGCATCATTGACCGCCGTGACGGTAATGTTGGCCGTCGCGGTTTCAGTCACGCCACCACTGGTCACCGTATAGGTGAAGCTGGCCGCGCCGTTGTAGTTCGCCGTCGGCGTGAAGGTCAGTTGCGTGCCGGCACCATTGAGACTGACGCTGCCGTTGGTCACCGCGACCGAGGCACCCCTGCGGTAATCGCCAAGCCATTCACCGCCGTGATCGCCCGTCCGGCATTCTCAAAGCTGTCGTTGGTCAGGACGCTGATCGCCACCGCCGTGTCTTCGTTGGTGGTCACGCTGTCGTTGGCAATGTCCGCCACCGCATTCAAGGTGATCCCTACCGTGTCGGTGTCCGTCAGCGTGCCGTCCGTGGTCACCACGGTCAGGGTCGCCGCACCGTTGTAGTCCGCCGTCGGGGTGTAGCTCAAGCCCGCCAACGCCCCATTGATCGCCGCCGCCGTGCCAGCAATGGTGACGGTACCCGTCCCATTGTTGGTAATCGTGGCGCCGGCAAACGTGGTCGCCGTCAAGGTGCCGTTGGCGATGCTCACCGTGGTGGTCAAGCTGCCACCATCCACATCCGCAACGGTGATCAGATTACCGTTACCACTGCTAAACACCAACGCCGTGTCCTCAGCACCAACTTGCGCGCCAGGGACGGTATTGACCGGTGCATCATTGACCGCCGTGACGGTAATGTTGGCCGTCGCGGTTTCAGTCACGCCACCACTGGTCACCGTATAGGTGAAGCTGGCCGCGCCGTTGTAGTTCGCCGTCGGCGTGAAGGTCGGTTGCGTGCCGGCACCATTGAGACTGACGCTGCCGTTGGTCACCGCGACCGAGGCACCCCCTGCGGTAATCGCCAAGCCATTCACCGCCGTGATCGCCCGTCCGGCATTCTCAAAGCTGTCGTTGGTCAGGACGCTGATCGCCACCGCCGTGTCTTCGTTGGTGGTCACGCTGTCGTTGGCAATGTCCGCCACCGCATTCAAGGTGATCCCTACCGTGTCGGTGTCCGTCAGCGTGCCGTCCGTGGTCACCACGGTCAGGGTCGCCGCACCGTTGTAGTCCGCCGTCGGGGTGTAGCTCAAGCCCGCCAACGCCCCATTGATCGCCGCCGCCGTGCCAGCAATGGTGACGGTACCCGTCCCATTGTTGGTAATCGTGGCGCCGGCAAACGTGGTCGCCGTCAAGGTGCCGTTGGCGATGCTCACCGTGGTGGTCAAGCTGCCACCATCCACATCCGCAACGGTGATCAGATTACCGTTACCACTGCTAAACACCAACGCCGTGTCCTCAGCACCAACTTGCGCGCCAGGGACGGTATTGACCGGTGCATCATTGACCGCCGTGACGGTAATGTTGGCCGTCGCGGTTTCAGTCACGCCACCACTGGTCACCGTATAGGTGAAGCTGGCCGCGCCGTTGTAGTTCGCCGTCGGCGTGAAGGTCAGTTGCGTGCCGGCACCATTGAGACTGACGCTGCCGTTGGTCACCGCGACCGAGGCACCCCCTGCGGTAATCGCCAAGCCATTCACCGCCGTGATCGCCCGTCCGGCATTCTCAAAGCTGTCGTTGGTCAGGACGCTGATCGCCACCGCCGTGTCTTCGTTGGTGGTCACGCTGTCGTTGGCAATGTCCGCCACCGCATTCAAGGTGATCCCTACCGTGTCGGTGTCCGTCAGCGTGCCGTCCGTGGTCACCACGGTCAGGGTCGCCGCACCGTTGTAGTCCGCCGTCGGGGTGTAGCTCAAGCCCGCCAACGCCCCATTGATCGCCGCCGCCGTGCCAGCAATGGTGACGGTACCCGTCCCATTGTTGGTAATCGTGGCGCCGGCAAACGTGGTCGCCGTCAAGGTGCCGTTGGCGATGCTCACCGTGGTGGTCAAGCTGCCACCATCCACATCCGCAACGGTGATCAGATTACCGTTACCACTGCTAAACACCAACGCCGTGTCCTCAGCACCAACTTGCGCGCCAGGGACGGTATTGACCGGTGCATCATTGACCGCCGTGATGGTAATGTTGGCCGTCGCGGTTTCAGTCACGCCACCACTGGTCACCGTATAGGTGAAGCTGGCCGCGCCGTTGTAGTTCGCCGTCGGCGTGAAGGTCAGTTGCGTGCCGGCACCATTGAGACTGACGCTGCCGTTGGTCACCGCGACCGAGGCACCCCTGCGGTAATCGCCAAGCCATTCACCGCCGTGATCGCCCGTCCGGCATTCTCAAAGCTGTCGTTGGTCAGGACGCTGATCGCCACCGCCGTGTCTTCGTTGGTGGTCACGCTGTCGTTGGCAATGTCCGCCACCGCATTCAAGGTGATCCCTACCGTGTCGGTGTCCGTCAGCGTGCCGTCCGTGGTCACCACGGTCAGGGTCGCCGCACCGTTGTAGTCCGCCGTCGGGGTGTAGCTCAAGCCCGCCAACGCCCCATTGATCGCCGCCGCCGTGCCAGCAATGGTGACGGTACCCGTCCCATTGTTGGTAATCGTGGCGCCGGCAAACGTGGTCGCCGTCAAGGTGCCGTTGGCGATGCTCACCGTGGTGGTCAAGCTGCCACCATCCACATCCGCAACGGTGATCAGATTACCGTTACCACTGCTAAACACCAACGCCGTGTCCTCAGCACCAACTTGCGCGCCAGGGACGGTATTGACCGGTGCATCATTGACCGCCGTGACGGTAATGTTGGCCGTCGCGGTTTCAGTCACGCCACCACTGGTCACCGTATAGGTGAAGCTGGCCGCGCCGTTGTAGTTCGCCGTCGGCGTGAAGGTCAGTTGCGTGCCGGCACCATTGAGACTGACGCTGCCGTTGGTCACCGCGACCGAGGCACCCCTGCGGTAATCGCCAAGCCATTCACCGCCGTGATCGCCCGTCCGGCATTCTCAAAGCTGTCGTTGGTCAGGACGCTGATCGCCACCGCCGTGTCTTCGTTGGTGGTCACGCTGTCGTTGGCAATGTCCGCCACCGCATTCAAGGTGATCCCTACCGTGTCGGTGTCCGTCAGCGTGCCGTCCGTGGTCACCACGGTCAGGGTCGCCGCACCGTTGTAGTCCGCCGTCGGGGTGTAGCTCAAGCCCGCCAACGCCCCATTGATCGCCGCCGCCGTGCCAGCAATGGTGACGGTACCCGTCCCATTGTTGGTAATCGTGGCGCCGGCAAACGTGGTCGCCGTCAAGGTGCCGTTGGCGATGCTCACCGTGGTGGTCAAGCTGCCACCATCCACATCCGCAACGGTGATCAGATTACCGTTACCACTGCTAAACACCAACGCCGTGTCCTCAGCACCAACTTGCGCGCCAGGGACGGTATTGACCGGTGCATCATTGACCGCCGTGACGGTAATGTTGGCCGTCGCGGTTTCAGTCACGCCACCACTGGTCACCGTATAGGTGAAGCTGGCCGCGCCGTTGTAGTTCGCCGTCGGCGTGAAGGTCAGTTGCGTGCCGGCACCATTGAGACTGACGCTGCCGTTGGTCACCGCGACCGAGGCACCCCCTGCGGTAATCGCCAAGCCATTCACCGCCGTGATCGCCCGTCCGGCATTCTCAAAGCTGTCGTTGGTCAGGACGCTGATCGCCACCGCCGTGTCTTCGTTGGTGGTCACGCTGTCGTTGGCAATGTCCGCCACCGCATTCAAGGTGATCCCTACCGTGTCGGTGTCCGTCAGCGTGCCGTCCGTGGTCACCACGGTCAGGGTCGCCGCACCGTTGTAGTCCGCCGTCGGGGTGTAGCTCAAGCCCGCCAACGCCCCATTGATCGCCGCCGCCGTGCCAGCAATGGTGACGGTACCCGTCCCATTGTTGGTAATCGTGGCGCCGGCAAACGTGGTCGCCGTCAAGGTGCCGTTGGCGATGCTCACCGTGGTGGTCAAGCTGCCACCATCCACATCCGCAACGGTGATCAGATTACCGTTACCACTGCTAAACACCAACGCCGTGTCCTCAGCACCAACTTGCGCGCCAGGGACGGTATTGACCGGTGCATCATTGACCGCCGTGACGGTAATGTTGGCCGTCGCGGTTTCAGTCACGCCACCACTGGTCACCGTATAGGTGAAGCTGGCCGCGCCGTTGTAGTTCGCCGTCGGCGTGAAGGTCAGTTGCGTGCCGGCACCATTGAGACTGACGCTGCCGTTGGTCACCGCGACCGAGGCACCCCTGCGGTAATCGCCAAGCCATTCACCGCCGTGATCGCCCGTCCGGCATTCTCAAAGCTGTCGTTGGTCAGGACGCTGATCGCCACCGCCGTGTCTTCGTTGGTGGTCACGCTGTCGTTGGCAATGTCCGCCACCGCATTCAAGGTGATCCCTACCGTGTCGGTGTCCGTCAGCGTGCCGTCCGTGGTCACCACGGTCAGGGTCGCCGCACCGTTGTAGTCCGCCGTCGGGGTGTAGCTCAAGCCCGCCAACGCCGCGTTAATCTGCGCCGCCGTGCCAGCAATGGTGACGGTACCCGTCCCATTGTTGGTAATCGTGGCGCCGGCAAACGTGGTCGCCGTCAAGGTGCCGTTGGCGATGCTCACCGTGGTGGTCAAGCTGCCACCATCCACATCCGCAACGGTGATCAGATTGCCGTTGCCGCTGTTAAACACCAACGCCGTGTCCTCAGCACCAACTTGCGCGCCAGGGACGGTATTGACCGGTGCATCATTGACCGCCGTGACGGTAATGTTGGCCGTCGCGGTTTCAGTCACGCCACCACTGGTCACCGTATAGGTGAAGCTGGCCGCGCCGTTGTAGTTCGCCGTCGGCGTGAAGGTCAGTTGCGTGCCGGCACCATTGAGACTGACGCTGCCGTTGGTCACCGCGACCGAGGCACCACTGCGGTAATCGCCAAGCCATTCACCGCCGTGATCGCCCGTCCGGCATTCTCAAAGCTGTCGTTGGTCAGGACGCTGATCGCCACCGCCGTGTCTTCGTTGGTGGTCACGCTGTCGTTGGCAATGTCCGCCACCGCATTCAAGGTGATCCCTACCGTGTCGGTGTCCGTCAGCGTGCCGTCCGTGGTCACCACGGTCAGGGTCGCCGCACCGTTGTAGTCCGCCGTCGGGGTGTAGCTCAAGCCCGCCAACGCCCCATTGATCGCCGCCGCCGTGCCAGCAATGGTGACGGTACCCGTCCCATTGTTGGTAATCGTGGCGCCGGCAAACGTGGTCGCCGTCAAGGTGCCGTTGGCGATGCTCACCGTGGTGGTCAAGCTGCCACCATCCACATCCGCAACGGTGATCAGATTGCCGTTGCCGCTGTTAAACACCAACGCCGTGTCCTCAGCACCAACTTGCGCGCCAGGGACGGTATTGACCGGTGCATCATTGACCGCCGTGACGGTAATGTTGGCCGTCGCGGTTTCAGTCACGCCACCACTGGTCACCGTATAGGTGAAGCTGGCCGCGCCGTTGTAGTTCGCCGTCGGCGTGAAGGTCAGTTGCGTGCCGGCACCATTGAGACTGACGCTGCCGTTGGTCACCGCGACCGAGGCACCCCCTGCGGTAATCGCCAAGCCATTCACCGCCGTGATCGCCCGTCCGGCATTCTCAAAGCTGTCGTTGGTCAGGACGCTGATCGCCACCGCCGTGTCTTCGTTGGTGGTCACGCTGTCGTTGGCAATGTCCGCCACCGCATTCAAGGTGATCCCTACCGTGTCGGTGTCCGTCAGCGTGCCGTCCGTGGTCACCACGGTCAGGGTCGCCGCACCGTTGTAGTCCGCCGTCGGGGTGTAGCTCAAGCCCGCCAACGCCCCATTGATCGCCGCCGCCGTGCCAGCAATGGTGACGGTACCCGTCCCATTGTTGGTAATCGTGGCGCCGGCAAACGTGGTCGCCGTCAAGGTGCCGTTGGCGATGCTCACCGTGGTGGTCAAGCTGCCACCATCCACATCCGCAACGGTGATCAGATTACCGTTACCACTGCTAAACACCAACGCCGTGTCCTCAGCACCAACTTGCGCGCCAGGGACGGTATTGACCGGTGCATCATTGACCGCCGTGACGGTAATGTTGGCCGTCGCGGTTTCAGTCACGCCACCACTGGTCACCGTATAGGTGAAGCTGGCCGCGCCGTTGTAGTTCGCCGTCGGCGTGAAGGTCAGTTGCGTGCCGGCACCATTGAGACTGACGCTGCCGTTGGTCACCGCGACCGAGGCACCCCCTGCGGTAATCGCCAAGCCATTCACCGCCGTGATCGCCCGTCCGGCATTCTCAAAGCTGTCGTTGGTCAGGACGCTGATCGCCACCGCCGTGTCTTCGTTGGTGGTCACGCTGTCGTTGGCAATGTCCGCCACCGCATTCAAGGTGATCCCTACCGTGTCGGTGTCCGTCAGCGTGCCGTCCGTGGTCACCACGGTCAGGGTCGCCGCACCGTTGTAGTCCGCCGTCGGGGTGTAGCTCAAGCCCGCCAACGCCCCATTGATCGCCGCCGCCGTGCCAGCAATGGTGACGGTACCCGTCCCATTGTTGGTAATCGTGGCGCCGGCAAACGTGGTCGCCGTCAAGGTGCCGTTGGCGATGCTCACCGTGGTGGTCAAGCTGCCACCATCCACATCCGCAACGGTGATCAGATTGCCGTTGCCGCTGTTAAACACCAACGCCGTGTCCTCAGCACCAACTTGCGCGCCAGGGACGGTATTGACCGGTGCATCATTGACCGCCGTGACGGTAATGTTGGCCGTCGCGGTTTCAGTCACGCCACCACTGGTCACCGTATAGGTGAAGCTGGCCGCGCCGTTGTAGTTCGCCGTCGGCGTGAAGGTCAGTTGCGTGCCGGCACCATTGAGACTGACGCTGCCGTTGGTCACCGCGACCGAGGCACCCCTGCGGTAATCTCCAAGCCATTCACCGCCTTGATCGCCCGTCCGGCATTCTCAAAGCTGTCGTTGGTCAGGACGCTGATCGCCACCGCCGTGTCTTCGTTGGTGGTCACGCTGTCGTTGGCAATGTCCGCCACCGCATTCAAGGTGATCCCTACCGTGTCGGTGTCCGTCAGCGTGCCGTCCGTGGTCACCACGGTCAGGGTCGCCGCACCGTTGTAGTCCGCCGTCGGGGTGTAGCTCAAGCCCGCCAACGCCCCATTGATCGCCGCCGCCGTGCCAGCAATGGTGACGGTACCCGTCCCATTGTTGGTAATCGTGGCGCCGGCAAACGTGGTCGCCGTCAAGGTGCCGTTGGCGATGCTCACCGTGGTGGTCAAGCTGCCACCATCCACATCCGCAACGGTGATCAGATTGCCGTTGCCGCTGTTAAACACCAACGCCGTGTCCTCAGCACCAACTTGCGCGCCAGGGACGGTATTGACCGGTGCATCATTGACCGCCGTGACGGTAATGTTGGCCGTCGCGGTTTCAGTCACGCCACCACTGGTCACCGTATAGGTGAAGCTGGCCGCGCCGTTGTAGTTCGCCGTCGGCGTGAAGGTCAGTTGCGTGCCGGCACCATTGAGACTGACGCTGCCGTTGGTCACCGCGACCGAGGCACCCCTGCGGTAATCGCCAAGCCATTCACCGCCGTGATCGCCCGTCCGGCATTCTCAAAGCTGTCGTTGGTCAGGACGCTGATCGCCACCGCCGTGTCTTCGTTGGTGGTCACGCTGTCGTTGGCAATGTCCGCCACCGCATTCAAGGTGATCCCTACCGTGTCGGTGTCCGTCAGCGTGCCGTCCGTGGTCACCACGGTCAGGGTCGCCGCACCGTTGTAGTCCGCCGTCGGGGTGTAGCTCAAGCCCGCCAACGCCGCGTTAATCTGCGCCGCCGTGCCAGCAATGGTGACGGTTCCGCTAACGTTGTTGGTGATGGTGGCGCCGCCACCCGTCACCGCCGTCAAGGTGCCGTTGGCGATGCTCACCGTGGTGGTCAAGCTGCCACCATCCACATCCGCAACGGTGATCAAATTGCCGTTGCCGCTGTTAAACACCAACGCCGTGTCCTCAGCACCAACTTGCGCGCCAGGGACGGTATTGACCGGCGGATTATCACTTGAGGCGATCGTCGTCGTAACGCTGTTTGCGGTTGGATGTGCTACCAGAGACTCAAAGCCGCCGCCACTGATTCCCGCAATGCTTACTGTAAATGATTCAGCGGTCTCGGCCAAAAGATCGTCAAGTGTTGAGATACTAAAGCTTGCAGACGTTCCATTACTTGGGATCGTGACTGTGATCACACCAGTGAAATCTGTTCCGTCGATTGCGGCACCACTGTAACTGAGTGTCACCGTGACTGCGCTAACCGGTGTGTTATTCAAGGTTAAAACGTAATTTGAAGCAGTTGCACCTTCGACAACATCTGACGGACCCGACAGGCTCACCGTGGTGTCGTCATTGGTGTCAGTGACGCTCGCCGTCGCCGTGCCGGTGCCAATCACCAGGTTTTCAAAGTTGCCGCCGCCCGTCGCAGTGATGGTCGCGGTCAAACTGGTGGCGTCCAGATACACGTCCTCACCATTGCTCACCGGCACCACCAGCGTACCGGTGGTCTGGTTGTTGGCAATCGTGATCACGCCACGGTCAGTGGTGATGGTGGTCACGCCCTGCGAAGCGCTGGAGAGCGTCGCGGTAAAGATGTAGCTGACGCTCGAGCCTTCCGTCATGGTCGAGCCCGACAGATTCACCGTGGTGTCGTCATTGGTGTCAGTGACGCTCGCCGTCGCCGTGCCGGTGCCAATCACCAGGTTTTCAAAGTTGCCGCCGCCCGTCGCAGTGATGGTCGCGGTCAAACTGGTGGCGTCCAGATACACGTCCTCACCATTGCTCACCGGCACCACCAGCGTACCGGTGGTCTGGTTGTTGGCAATCGTGATCACGCCACGGTCAGTGGTGATGGTGGTCACGCCCTGCGAAGCGCTGGAGAGCGTCGCGGTAAAGATGTAGCTGACGCTCGAGCCTTCCGTCATGGTCGAGCCCGACAGATTCACCGTGGTGTCGTCATTGGTGTCAGTGACAACGGTCACAACATTGGTGTTACCGCCCACCAGATTCTCGAAGTTACCTCCGGCGACTCCGATGATACTGACACCGATAGCGCTGCCATCAGCATACGGATCATCGCTTGGCGCGGCTACGCTTATACTGCCAGTGGTACTGCCCGCAGCAATGGTGATGCTTTGATTGTTAGACAAAGTAACTACAAGATCCGAGTCCGATGGATTGGTGACACTCGCGGTATAAATGATGCTGCCGCCTTCGCTGGCGCTTGGCGAGGCAAACAGATTCAGCGTCGTAACGAAGCTCGTACCCGTGATGTTCACAGTTACCGTACTGGTACCACCATCAGCCGTATTAACTGCAAATGTCTCACTAACGACCTGACCGGCCTCAAGAAAGTTGAGTGCGTTGGTCGTGGAATAGTTCCACACACCAGCAGCGTCTATTGAAAAAGTTCCGTAAGTTCCATGCGTGCCAGACTGAGCCACCACGGTAGCCGCGGCACTGTCCAGATCTGACAACACCAATGTGCCGCCCGTGGAAAGTACTTCGTTAGTCTCAGTCAGATCGACCGTTGCACTCGTCAATGTCGATACGTCCTCGGTCCCGGTTAAAACAATCGTGACGACACTGCTACCACCGTCGGACGTCTTCACAGTAAACGTTTCGCTAACTACCTGACCAGCATTGAGTTGATTTAGCGCGCTATTGGAACTGTAACTCCATACCCCGTTAGCGTTGATTTGGAAGCTGCCATAGGCACCCACTGCACTCGACGGAAGAACGGTTGCGTCAGTCGCGTCAAGATCGGACACAACCAGCGTGCCGCCAGTCGTGAGAACCGCATTGGTTTCGGTCAGATTAGCTACTGCACTAGTAAGCAAGGCAACATCTTGAGTACCGGTAATCTGAATATTTACCGTAGTCGGAGTTCCATCTGAACTCGTCACCGTAAAGACTTCAGACTTAACCTCACCCGGATCAAGTTCATCAAAGGCCGAATTGGCGGTAAAAACCCAAGCCCCATTAGTCGCAATGGTCAAGCTGCCATAGGTACCGACAATGGTTCCTGTATTGAAAGTTGCCGAGCTGTCGATGTCGGAAATTGAAAGTGTACCGCGTGCCGAGAGTGGGCTATTGGTCTCGGTCAAATTTGCAACGCCGGTACCCAGAACAGCGGCTATGTTCAGCGGGGCAATGGCTGGCGGTACGTCAAATCGTCTGGCGCCTGCCGTGCTAAAAACGTCGCGAAACTGGTCGTTTTCAATGCCGCTGGTATTAAGGTCTAAAGGCGAAGTGCCTTCCTGAATTCTCGACAACTGGACAAACGACTGAATCTCGTCAGACTGCCCGCTGACGATCCCTCTTGTATCGAAGCCCAGCGGTGTAACAGCCTCAGCGATCCGCAACAACTGGACGAACATATGACCTTCGTCAATAGGCCCGCCCGCTCCACCAGAGGTTTCCTGAAAGAGATTCCTTAGACTGTCACCTTCCTCAATTGCTGACGAAATTCGCTCAATCTCACCGTTGAAAAGCGCGCCCTCAGTGGTCTCAACAACGCGACCACCAAAAACCATGCCGTCCAGGGTCACAGATTCATTGTCGCGAATGAAATAAGAGCTACCGTTATTGAACGCCAACTCCACTTTGCTGCCTGGAGGAGCGACCACCAACTCCCCTTCAAACACTGGATCGCCGACTTGAAGTTCGCGCAATTCGCCAGTTGGCGCTTTTGCAAAGGCCTTGCCTGTGAGCGTTCCAACCTTGCCGATGATGATTTGGTCGCTAGTAGCCATGATGATTTCCGCAGAGAACGATGGGATGATCGCGACTCTACTCAACCACTGTCACTCCGGCTATTGTCCTAAAGGACAATATGGCTTGACTCAAGAAGTCACGCCATGTATCTCGGCGACAAGGCGGATCAGGCACGCACTAAGGCTTTTTCATTGCTTGCAACACGAATTCCATCAGCGAAGCGCGGCTCGTTGTGACCGGCCGGTAACTGGTGGCCTTGTGGCCACAATCGCTAGGTTGGGCTATGCCCGTTGATAATCAGTGCCAAGTGAAGACGGTCGCGCGCGCCAAGCTTCTGAAATATCGCACTTACATGGGCTTTGACAGTACGATCTGTAATACCCAGCATTCGCGCAATTTCTTTGTTACTGGCGCCGTTAGCGAGTGTTTTCGCGACTTCATTTTCCCTCGCCGTAAGCAGATGAAGTTTCTCGCTAAATGACTGTGGTGTTTTCTCTGGAACTTGACGGAGAGTTTTCCTCGAAAGAGCACCATGCGTTGCAACGACGAGTCGCTGCATCAACGCTTCACCAATCCAAAGACCACCGGCTTGTACGGCACTTGCTACCTGCTTCAGATTTGCGGCAGTGGCGTGGGCGTTACAGTATCCCCGCGCACCGGCAGAGAATAGTGCCAACGCGTCTTCATTGTCTGGAATACTGGCAAGCACGATGACGCGTGTCGTACCGATTTTCTTCTTGATCGCTACCAACTGATCAACGCAAGGTAAGGATTGATCAAGGTGTAGCCAAACCAGCGCTGCGTTCTTAACGGATTCAGAACCCTTACGCAATTCTTTCGGCTTCGCCAAAACGGCCCTCGGGAAAGCCTCCAACCAGCGCGACAGGGCTTCTCCAGATGGGGAGACGAACAGGTGCTGACTGGGCACTGGCGCACGGCGCGGCATGATACTTACCGCTCGGTGAAGGCAGTTTGTTTGGCCTTGAGTACAGGCTTTAACAAATAGGCAAGAATACTTTTCTGACCAGTGACGATGTCCACTTCGGCCACCATCCCTGGAATAACCGGCAAGTTTGGTCCGAGCGAGGACTTGATGGTACGTACCTTGACGATGAAGTAGGTGTTGCCCTTTTCGTCGGTAATTGAATCCGCACCAATATTTTCGAGTTTTGCCTCCAAACCGCCGTAGGTTGAAAAATCGTAGGCAGTAAACTTGACCATCGCTGGTAACCCGGGACTCAGAAAGGCAATATCTTTAGGGGCAATCTTTGCCTCCAAGATAAGCGCATCCTCAAGCGGGACAATTTCTACCAAATCACGACCGGGCTGAACAACGCCACCTACCGTATTTACAAACAACCTTTTAACCGTTCCCTTAACCGGTGAGCGGATCGAGGCATGTTTAACTTTGTCAGCCAGCCCAATACCACCTTCAGTAAAGGCATTCAACTTGGCCATAGACTCGCCAAGTTCTTTGCGGATTTCATTGCGTGCATTGAGTTGAATTTCCTCTACCTTGCGCGACGCCTCAACCACCGCCGACTGAGTCCGCAGGATTTGTGACGCAGCCATGTCCCTTTCGCCACGGAAACGGCCCGTATCTCTTTCCAAGCGGAGCAGTTCAACTTCAGACACGGCGCCAGAATTGATCAATGGCTTTGTGACTTCAAGTTCCTTTTTGGTAAGTTCGTATGCTTGGCTTGCCTGATCGCGCTTGGCGCGCATCTCGATCAACTCTTCTTGGCGTTGTGCCAGTTGCTGTCGCCCAATCGCGACTTGTGCTTCAACGTTAGACTTTGCCGTCTCGTACAAACGCTGTTCGTCTTGCACCGTCTTCGGGTCTTCTGCGACGACTTCAGGCGGAGGGATAAAGGGGTACCTTCCGACAGCG
Organism: Rhodocyclaceae bacterium; assembly: GCA_016718525.1. Taxonomy (GTDB): domain Bacteria; phylum Pseudomonadota; class Gammaproteobacteria; order Burkholderiales; family Rhodocyclaceae; genus JADKHX01. The sequence continues at coordinate 1,325,203 of JADKDD010000002.1, read as the reverse complement.
CCCGCAACCTCGCAACCTTGGTCGTTAGCGCAAGGTACTGGGTACGATTCTCGCGAACCGAAGACTCGAAACGAGTCGGATCAACTCGCAGCAATATTTGCCCGGCATCAACGACTTGGCCTTCATCAACATTAATTTCGGCCACAATCCCGCCATCCAGACTCTGCAGTATCTGAAGTTGGCTAGACGGGATCACCTTGCCTTCACCTTTGGTTATTTCGTCAACCGTCGCCACCGCTGTCCACATGATAAACAGAGCGATTGAAATGACTATGGTCTTGACGAGAATTCGCGCCCGCAGCGGTTCCTGATGAATCATGAAGTAGTCAGCGTCTTGGACAAATGCGGCCTCGGGAGCATCAGGATCCTCTTTCCAGTCGGCAAGTAACTTATCAACTCGTGGCTGCACCCGGACACGAATTGATTCCAGACCGTGGCCAACTGCTGTTGCCCAACCCGCAAATCTTTCCAGCACCGAATTAGTGTTCATGATGCCTTCCCAACACGGCCGGCCTGCAGCGCTTCAACCACTTGCTGACGCGAACCATCCTGAACAATCTTGCCATCGTCGATAACGATGATTCGCTCGGCCAAGTCGATCAGGCTGGCGCGGTGGGTGACGATGACCATCGTCTTGTGATGCGAGAACTGCCGCAGACTGTCTTTGAATTTGCCTTCGGAAGTAAAGTCCATTGAGCTTGTGGGCTCGTCAAGTAATAACACTGGTGGATCAAGCAACACCGCGCGGGCAATCGCAACACCTTGGCGTTGCCCGCCCGAAAGTGAAGCGCCGCGCTCGCCGATGATCATGTCGTATCCCTGCGCATGCCGGTCGACAAATTCGGTCAGGCCGCCAATATCTGCTGCCGCAACGATCGCCAAATCATCCGCATACGGGGCACGCAAAGAAATGTTCTCGCGCAGGCTACCAAAAAACAGCAGGGTATCTTGCTCGACGTAACCGACGTTTCGGCGTAGGTCGGCCGGGTCAAGCTGGCGCAGGTCAACGCCGTCCAGCAAGACAGCACCTTCTGTTGGCTGGTAGAGTCCAAGCATCAGTTTATGCAGTGTCGTTTTGCCCGACCCAACGCGTCCGAGCACAACCACCCGTTCCCCGGGATTGATGCAGAACGAAACATCGCGCAACACCTCCTGCGCGTGGCCCGGATACGCAAATGTGACATTTCGAAACTCAATCTTGCCGCGGATTTCCGGGCGGTGAACGAACGCGCTTTCCTCAGCGCGTTCGCCCGGCGTGGTCATGGTTGCCTCAAGCCCCGCCAGTGCGGTCTTCGCATTTTCGAACTGCATCAGTAGTCCGACAACCTGACCTAACGGTGCCATCGCCCGTCCGCCCAGCATCGTACAGGCAATCAATCCACCCATCGTTAACATGCGCTCGTGGATCAGGTGAACGCCGCCTATCACCATCAATACATTAACCAATTGTGTCAGCGTGCTTGCGCCATTCATCGCGGATGATGACAACAGCCTGAGTCGAGCGCTGTTGCGGGCAAGAAAGGCAGCGGTTTTCTCCCCACTTGGCCTGCATCAACCCTTCGGCACCATTGGCTTTAATGGTTTCCAGCGCCGTCAAACTCTCGATCAGCGTGGCATTGCGCAATGCCGATGCGCGAAATGTCGTCTCAGTCAACTCGCGCATCTTGTATTGAATAACATAGCTGTAAATTACAACCGCGATGATGCCCAACACCGGCAAGGCAACCAGCGGCCAGGAAATCCAAGCCATTACCGCTAGAAACAGAATGGCAAACGGCAAGTCAATCACCGCAGTCACTGTCGCTGACGCAATAAAATCGCGAACTGTTTCAAATGCGCGCAAGTTCGCCGCATAAGAGCCAACTGAAGCAGGGCGCGAAGCGAGGCGCATGCCGAGCACTTTCTCCATAATCAGTGCCGATAATTTCAAGTCAATTCGAGAGCTGGCCATGTCCACAAAATGGCCGCGTAAAAGGCGAATGGCGTAATCAACGATTAAGACCAACAGCAAACCGCCAGACAGCATCCATAGTGTCTCAACCGCATTGTTGGGCACCACGCGGTCATACACATTCATGGTGAATACCGGCATCGCAAGCGCAAAAACATTAACCAAGGCAGCTGCGTAAAGAATGTCCCGGTACACCGGGAGCTGCTCCATCAGCGCTCCCCAGAACCAGTGTCGCTGAACTACATCTACGACCTGAGGTGTGCGTTGGTCGAATCGAAAATGTGGTCGGGCAAAGATGGCGATACCCACATAACGCTGATGCAACTCCTCGCGAGAGAGTGAAACCGAACCCTGGGCAGTATCCGGAAACAAAAGCCGCGCCTGTCCGCTGTCAGCGTCCCAATCCATCAGGACACATGCTTCATTACCCTCAAGCAACAATATCACGGGCAAAAGCGCAGCATCAATCTTGTCCAATGATCTTCTGACAATCTTGCTCGAAAACCCTGCGCGCTGTGCGGCGCGAACAAATAACGATGGAGTGAGACCTCCTGCGGGTAAAGGCAGGCCCGCAGTCAGCGCGGCATGTGTACTCGGGCGACCGTGTATTCGGGTTAGTTGCACCAGGCAGTCAAGCAAGGCATCGTGGTGCAAAACGTCCTCACGGATATCCTCGGTTGCCGTAAAACTGCTACGCCGGCGCTCAGTTCCAGCGAATGCGGCCGTCGCTCGTTGGCGGCGCTCTTGGCCATCCCACGTCGGGTTTGCGCTCATAGCACTCATATCGATTGGGTTCTCACAAATGCGAGTTCATATTGGTATCTCTTGCGATTATGCCTCCAAACTGGAACCAGAACAGTGCGGTTGGCAACTGAGTACTATTGCTTGACCTTCCAGTATCAGTCTGTCGCATTGAAGTGTCAACTGCCATTGTCCGTCTCCAGATGAAAATATCTCAAACCGTTCAAACCCCAAATTAGCCCGACCGCTGATGGCAATATCTACTTTGCCTCGCCCACGGCCAGTAGGTGCCGGTGGCACGCCGTTAAAGCTCGCCTACCACTGCACACTTGTCGCACGGTCGACCAGTGGTTCAGTTAGACTGCATCGCCAAGCAATCAAGGAACAAATTCGATGCCCACTCAATCAAGGATAGCACTCATCATTGGCGCTGGTGACGCGACCGGCGGTGCAATTGCGCGCCGATTCGCACGTGAGGGATTCGTCACCTGCGTTACTCGCCGCACAGCGGATAAGCTGGCGCCGCTGGTGGAGCAAATTCTTAATGAAGGAGGTACTGCACACGGTTTTGCCAGCGATGCGCGAAAAGAGGAAGATGTGATCGCGTTGATCGAGAAAATTGAAACCAGCATGGGAGCAATTGAAGTGCTGGTATTCAATATCGGTGCCAATGCTCCAAGTAGCATTCTTGACGAAACGGCGCGGCGCTATTTCAAGATTTGGGAGATGGCTTGCATGAGTGGGTTTCTCAATGCGCGTGAGGTCGCCAAGCGGATGGTTGCCCGCGAGCGCGGTACGATCATTTTTACCGGTGCGACAGCATCGATACGTGGCGCGGCAAATTTTGCGGCATTTTCCGGCGCCAAGATGGCACTGCGCGCACTGGCGCAAAGTATGGCCCGAGAGCTCGGGCCACGCGGTGTCCATATAGCCCATGTCATCATTGACGGCATGATTGATACAGAGTTCATTCGGACAAACTTCCCGGAAGGCTATGCCAAGAAGCAGCAGGATGGAATCCTGAATCCTGACCATATCGCAGATCAATACTGGATGCTTCATTGTCAGCCCCGTGACGCATGGACTCACGAGTTGGATTTGCGCCCCTGGATGGAGAAATTTTGATGCAAAAGAAACTTGACTTCTATTTTGACTTTGGCAGCCCGGCCGCTTATCTGGCCTACACTCAACTATCGAAACTTGCGGCGGATACGGGAGCGCAAATTGAACTTAAGCCAATCCTGCTTGGCGGTATCTTTCAAGCCACGGGCAATCGCCCACCCATCAGCGTTCCGCTAAAGGGTCAATATCTTTTCGCCGACCTCAATCGCTTTGCCAAGCGCTATGGCGTGGTGCTCAATGTCAACCCGCATTTCCCGATCAATACTTTGAACCTGATGCGCGCCGATATCGGCCTGCAACTGCGCAATGACACGCGTTTGCCAAAGTATCGGGATGCGATGTTCGCTGCAATCTGGGTTGATCAGCAAAATATGAACGACCCTGAAACTGTCGGAACTGTGCTGGCAAAGTCAGGGTTTGATCCGATGGCCATTTCTGCCTTAGCTGGTGATCCAGAAGTCAAGGAGGCGTTGAAAATTGCCACGCAGGAAGCCGTTAATCAAGGCGTGTTTGGCGCGCCCAGTTTCATCGTTGATGGCGAGTTGTTTTGGGGGCAAGATCGATTGGATTTTGTGCGCGAAGCATTGCGCGGTTGATGTACCTGATCTGAAGCCAAATTGGACCATGAAGACTACTTCGGAGTAACAAGATGACCTGGACACTTGATCAAGTACCGCAGCAAAAGGGCAGGCTCGCCGTTGTAACCGGAGCAAACATCGGATTGGGATTTGAAACGGCCATGGCGCTTGCAGCGAAAAACTGCGATCTGGTGCTCGCCTGCCGAAACATGGAGAAGGCGGAGGCTGCAAAAGCAACTATTCATGCAAAGTATCCGAAGGCGAAAGTCACCTGCATGCAACTCGACCTCAGTAGTCTGAAATCCGTGCGTGCCTTTGCGACTGCGTTCGCCGAGAAATATTCAAGGCTTGACCTGCTGATCAACAATGCCGGGATCATGATGCCGCCCTATTCCTTGAGTGAAGATGGTTTCGAGAGCCAGTTCGCAGCGAATTACATCGGCCATTTTGCTTTGACCGGACAATTATTGCCGCTGATCGTCAAGACACCCGGTGCTCGTATCGTCAGTCTTTCGAGCATGGCGCACCGATGGGGCAACATTCGCTTTGACGATCCGAATTTCAAGAACGGCTATAACAAACGCGAGGCCTACGGACAGAGCAAAATTGCATGCCTGATGTTTGCTTATGAAATGAACCGTCGCCTGCAAAAGGCGGGCTACAGTACGTTATCTGTGGCTGCCCACCCAGGGGTTGCGTACACCAACCTGACGCAACATATGCCAAAGTTTGTCAACCTGTTCGCACCGCTAATGGGAATCGTGTTGAATAACGCCACCGACGGTGCGTTGCCGACTCTATATGCAGCTTTGGGTGACGATATTCATGGCGGCGATTATTGCGGTCCAAAGGATATGCAGCAAATGCGTGGTGCGCCGATTAAAGTGGGCTCCAACCGTGCCTCTCGCGACGAAAAGGCGGCGGCCAAGTTGTGGGCAATGTCCGAAGTCATGAGTGGCGTGAAATTTCTTAGTTGATTTGAAAAATGGCGCACTACCTCACCGCCGCTTTCTATAAATTCGTCGACCTTCCAGACTACACAGCGCTGAAAGCCCCTTTGCTTGCGGCGTGTCACCAGCACCAGGTGAAGGGGACGATTTTGCTGGCTGAGGAGGGCATTAATGGCACCATCGCCGGGCCACGGGATGGTGTCCTCGCTGTCTTGAGCAAGCTAAGAGAAGATCCTCGCCTGGCAGACATACAGCACAAGGAAGCCATCGCCACAACGCCTCCGTTTTACCGCATGAAGGTGCGACTCAAACGCGAAATCGTCACTTTAGGTGTGCCCGGCGTAGACCCGAAGCTGATGGTCGGTACCTACGTCAAAGCGGAAGACTGGAATCACCTGATTGATGACCCGGAGTTAGTACTTATTGATGTACGCAACGATTACGAGGTTGCCATCGGTAGCTTCCAAGGCGCGGTCAACCCGCATACTGCGAGTTTCAGGGATTTTCCGGCGTGGGTGCGAGAAAATCCGCAACTAGCGAGTAAGCCCAAAGTAGCAATGTTTTGTACGGGCGGTATTCGTTGTGAAAAATCCACAGCCTTTTTGCGTGCCGAAGGATTCCCGGAGGTCTACCATCTTGAGGGTGGCATTCTGAAATACTTGGAAACTGTTCCCAAGATTGAAAGTCGATGGCAGGGCGATTGTTTTGTTTTCGACGAACGAGTTTCCGTCGGCCATGGCTTGCAGCATGGCCAACACGAATTTTGTCGTGCCTGCCGTCATCCTTTGGCGGCAGCTGACAAAGCCTCCGTCCACTATGTCGCAGGCATCAGCTGCGCACACTGTATTTCGACAAGAACTCCGGCCCAAAAGGCAGCCGCGGCGGAGCGTCAGCGGCAGGTCGAACTGGCCGAGAAGCGACGTACGGCGCACATTGGGAGCCCGATGCCACGCAAAGCAAAAAAGGTGTGAGGACGCTCCTAGTAGTTGTCGCCGCAATCATTCTCGGCGCATGCAGTCATCCAACTGAACAAGCTTTACCTCGCGGGACACGCGTCCTCGCGCTGGGCGACAGCTTGACTGCAGGTTACGGGGTCAATCCAGGCGAAGCCTGGCCTGTACTGCTGGCATCACGAACGGGCTGGGAAATCGTCAATGCCGGGATCAGCGGAGACACCACCGCTGGCGGACTGCAACGACTACCGGTTTTGCTGGAAGAACATTCGCCTGCATTGGTCATTGTCAGTCTGGGCGGCAACGATATGCTGCGGCGGGTACCTCAGCTAGAGACTATCGCGAATTTGAATCGTATTCTCGACTTGATTCATGCTCACGGAGCAAAAACAGTTTTACTCGCGACACCCAAACCTTCCATCACTGGGGCTGTTTTCAACAGTCTCTCAGCCGCAGATTTCTACCAACTGATAGCTGAAAGCCACAAAGTGCCATTGATCGAGGATGCGTTGCCTGATGTCTTGTCGGACCCCAAGCTAAAAGTTGATGCGCTGCATCCAAATGCCGCTGGACACCTGCTACTGACGGAAAAGCTGTTTAAGTCACTTAAAGCCATCGGCTATGTTCGTTGACTCCTCCGCAGAGAGCATTACGGTGGTGCTTGATACCAACGTCTTGCTTTCACTTTATGTGTTTGCCGACAGTCGATTCGCGCCACTAAGAAGCCGGATTGAAAGTGGCACCTGGCAAGCCGTCACCAACGAGCCCTGTGTTGCCGAGTTTGCTCGCGTGCTCAACTATCCTATGTTCAGCTTGAGCGCCCAGGCGCAAGAAAATGCGCTCGCTGAATACGTTTACTGCGTGCATAGGATCGAGAACTCCGCACCGTCGAAACTGCTTGCAGCATTGCCACGATGTACCGATGAAGATGATCAAAAGTTTTTGGAACTGGCGCGGGACAGTCGAGCGAAGTGGCTGATTACCAGCGACCGGGCGCTACTCAAATTGAACCGGCGCTTGAAGCAATCGGGGCTATTTATGGTGATTACGCCCGAAGCTGCCTTGACAGAAACCTGAGTTCAAATGACTATGGCTTTTGTTTGATGACGGTCCCGACAATTCCGGCCTGAGACAAACGCTGACGTGCGGAATTCATTTCTGCTGCAGTTGAAAACGGACCAACGCGCACGCGATGCATTGTTCCTTTGTTCGGTACGTCGACTTCCTGCACCGCTGCTTCAAAGCCTGTGAGCGCTAGCTTGGCCTTCAAGTTCTCTGCGTCAGCTGCCTTTTGGAATGCGCCGAGCTGCAAATAGAGCGCCTCCGCCACCGGGGCTGGTTCGGCCGCACCTGCTGGTGTGCTGGTTAGTGCAGGACTCGCCGTAGGTGAATTCCCGGCTGCTGGACCAGCAGAATTCGGCGCTGGTGATTTTCCTTCCAACATGCCGTAAAAGTCCAAGCGCTGTTTTTCCGGGGTGACACTGCCGGGTTTGCCGGGCAATGCCAACGGCACGGCAGCCTGCCCATTCGCTGGTACTGCAGCGGGTTTGCTGGCACCTTCATATTTGTCCTGAAAAGGCAACGCGGCTTTGTTCAGGTAAAGCACCACACCGAGGGCGGTCACTATTCCCAATACCAAGCCAATAAAGACGCCAAGCAAAGTGCCGCCAGCGCTTTTTGTCGGCCCACCGGAACCGGGTTTTGCATAGTTCGGATTGTTCATGACTTACATGCTCACCGGTTGTGAAACGCCTAGCAACGAAAGACCATTGCGCAATACGTGGCGAGTTGCTACTGCCAGCGCCAGTCGGGCGTTACGGGTAGCAATATCGTCCACCAGAACCCGCTCGGCGTTATACCAGGCATGGAACGCGGCCGCCAAATCCTTAAGGTAAAAGGCCAGCGTGTGCGGCGCGAAGTCTTTCGCTGCATTTTGTATGAGCAGCGGGAACTCGCCGAGCTGCGCACAAAGTGCAATTTCGGTTTCATGAGTCAACGGGGCAAGGTCTGTGCTGACCAAGGATGCTTCCTCACCTTCCCATTGCGACAGCACCGAACAAATGCGGGCATGCGCATATTGCACGTAGAAAACAGGATTTTCATTGCTTTGACTGGTCGCCAGGTCCATATCGAAGTCGAGCGACTGATCGGACTTCCTTAACATGTAGAAAAATCTGCACGCGTCATTGCCGACTTCATGGCGCAATTGCCGAAGCGTTACGTACTCGCCGGCGCGAGTGGACATCGACGCTTTCTGGCCTGCACGGAACAAACTCACAAATTGCACCAGGGTGACATCCAATCGGGAAGCGTCTATGCCCAGAGCCGACAAAGCACCCTTAACACGCGGGATGTAGCCGTGATGATCTGCACCCCAGACATTCACGACCCGGTCAAATCCGCGTTCGAATTTGTTGAGATGATAGGCGATATCCGGTGCGAAGTAAGTGAATGCTCCGTTGTCGCGCTGCACCACGCGGTCTTTCTCGTCACCAAACGAGGTTGAACGGAACCACTTGGCACCGTCCTGTTCATAGAGGTGGCCGCTCGCCTCCAGTGCGCTGATCGCCTTCGCCACCATACCAGTATCGTGCAGACTATTCTCCGAAAACCACACATCGTGATGTACCCCAAATTCTTCGAGATCAGACCGGCAATCAGCCAGTTGTTCCGTCAACACGTGTTGGTGCACATACTTCCATTGCTCGCCTAGCAGGTCTTTGGCTGCCAAAATCAATGCATCGAGGATTTCGTCCAAGTCCTCAGTCACTGGCAACCCGGCGACCACCGCCGCAGCTGGATGAACAAAATTATCCTGGTGCGCCGCCTGAATCTGCTCCGCCATTTCACGCACGTAACCACCCTGATAGGCGTTTGGCGGAAACGGTACCAGCTCGTCGAACAACTCCAGGTAGCGTAACCATGTCGACAGTGCCAATATGTCCATCTGCCGTCCGGCGTCATTCACGTAGTACTCGCGACTCACCGTGTTGCCTGCAAACGCAAGCAGGGAAGCCAGGCTCGCACCAAACGCCGCGCCGCGACCGTGACCGACGTGCAAAGGGCCGGTCGGATTGGCCGAAACAAACTCGACTTGTACTTTAAGTCCGGTGTCTGCTCCACGACCGAAAGCGCTGCCTTGTGCCAGTGCACGCGACACAACTGCGGTGCGGGCGGATGCAGTGAGCGTGAAATTAATAAAGCCTGCGCCAGCAACGGTCACCTCGCTGATCCATTGCGATGGCGGCATCGCCGCGACAAGGCGCTCGGCGATTTGCCGCGGATTGGCTTTCATCGTCCGCGCCATCTGCATAGCCAGATTGCTGGCGAAATCACCATGCCCAGCCTGCTTCGGTCGTTCAATGAAGATGTCCACCGCGGCATGTTCAGGCGCCACGCTGTCCAGCGCAACTTGAAGCAAATCTGCGAGATGCAAGCGGGGATCTGGAAAGTCAGGGGCAGTGTGCATTAATTTGGCCGCGAAAAAACTGATGGTGTAAAAGTAATCGCCCGAAAACGACGATATGCTGAATTATACTTAGGCTTCACTCAAGCTACGGTGCCCGCCCTGCGGTGCTTTCCTGTGCGCGCCATACGTACCTTTCATTCGCTCCGTTTGCTGAAGATCGCCCGTGTCGCTTTGCGTTACGGGCTTGATCGCATGATTCTCGAACAGGATCTTGATTTCGGATTCGGGGGCCGCATCCTGCGGGCTTTGCAGCCGTTGATGTTTTGGCGCACTGCCAACCACGTTTCCAGTATGCCCCGCGCTGTCAGGCTGCGTTGTGCGCTCGAAGACCTGGGCCCGATCTTTGTCAAGTTCGGACAAGTGCTGTCGACCCGCAGGGATTTGCTGGCGACTGATTTCGCCGACGAGTTGGCGAAATTGCAGGATGCCGTCCCCCCGTTTGCCCCGGAACTGGCACTCGCGGCGTTGGAGGCCGCTTATGGCCGCCCGGCGGATCAGGTGTTTGCCAGCTTTACGCGGGAGCCGGTCGCCTCCGCGTCGGTCGCTCAAGTACATTTCGCAATACTGCCGGCAGAACATGGCGGCAAGGAAGTCGCCGTAAAAATTCTGCGCCCGGGAATCAGGTCGGTGATTGATCAGGATATCGTGCTGTTGCGCGTCGCTGCTGCAGTCCTTGAATACGTGTGGGCAGACGGTCGGCGTCTCAAGCCACGCGAAGTGGTGGCCGAGTTCGCCAAATATTTGCACGACGAACTGGACCTGATGCGCGAGGCAGCGAACTGCTCGCAGCTGAGACACAATTTTCTCAATTCACCGCTTTTACTGGTACCCGAGGTTTATTGGGACTGGTGCACAACAGGTGTGATGGTGATGGAGCGCATGCACGGCACGCCTGTCTCCCAAATCAGCGAACTGCGCGAACGTGGTGTTGACCTTCCACGGCTTGGCAGTGCCGGCGTCGAGATATTCTTTACTCAGGTTTTTCGCGATGGATTTTTTCACGCAGATATGCACCCCGGTAATATTCTGGTGGCGACCGATGGCGACAGCAAAGGCCGCTACGTCGCTCTGGACTTCGGGATAGTCGGAACGCTCACCGACAACGACAAAAGTTATCTGGCACAGAATTTTCTGGCCTTCTTCCGGCGCGATTACAAGCGAGTGGCGGAAGTGCACATTGAATCCGGTTGGGCGCCACACGATACCCGCGTCGACGAATTTGAGTCGGCCATTCGGGCCGTATGTGAGCCGATCTTTGATCGCCCGCTGAAGGAGATTTCCTTCGGACGGGTACTGTTGAGGCTATTTCAGGCCTCCCGTCGGTTCAATGTAGAAATCCAGCCACAGCTGGTCTTGTTGCAGAAAACGCTACTTAACATTGAAGGTCTTGGCCGCCAACTTGACCCTGATTTGGATTTATGGAAAACCGCCAAACCGTTTCTGGAGAAATGGACAGTGGAACAAGTCGGTTGGACGGCACTAACCGCGAATATGGAACGTGAAGCTGGCCAATGGGCGCGCGTGTTACCTGTGTTGCCGCGCCTGCTACATCAGGCCTTGGTTAACAGCGTGTCGCCAGCACCAACTGACGAAATTTCAGCACTCCGTAACGAATTAAAGTGGTTGCGTCGCTGTATGGTGCTCACCTTGGTATTACTTTCCGCGCTGAGCGGGTATCTGCTGACCAAGCTGTAACCAGCATGCCGCTGATTCCCGGACTTGCTGCAGGCTATACATTGCTGATTGCTTATGCGAGCTTGTACCCGCTGTCCGGTTGGCGTGACAGCGGCATTCCGCTGATGGCATTCCTGGACGCCGGCTGGCCGCGCTACTTCACGGTCTTCGATCTATTTATCAATACGCTCGGTTATGTTCCACTTGGCATGCTGATCTATGCTGCAACGCAGACCAGCCGAAAACCCAAGTCAGCGGCCGTTGCCTGGTTGATCGCGGGCGGTGCGGCGATATGTTTGTCTTTGGGTCTCGAGACAATGCAGAATTTTCTACCGAGCCGAATCCCGTCAAACCTTGATGTCATCTGCAACTCGCTTGGCGCGTTGATTGGCGCCAGTCTCGCCCGCTGGTTACAGCCCCGCCTGCTTGACATTGGCTATCTGGGCCATTTGCGACGCCGGCACTTTACCGCTGAGGCCGACACCGGACTGGTATTGATCGCCTTGTGGCTGTTGACTCAACTTGAACCCAATACATTGTTGTTCGGCACTGGTGATGTGCGGCGTCTTTTTGACTTGCCTTCCGCGCAGACCTTCAACCCCGACGGGTTTCGTGTGGTTGAAGGCGCGGTAGCCGGGGCAGCAACGCTGGCAGTGGGGCTGTTAGCGGCTCAACTCCCCAGAAAGTCCCGTTTCGGCTTTATGGTCTTGCCTTTGGGGTTAGGATTGATGGTTAAGTCGATCAGTCTTGCTTTGGTAACCCAGCCCGCGGCCGCCTTCACCTGGCTGACGGAAGGCAGTCTGATTGGCTTGGGCTGCGGATTCACGCTCATCTGGTTGGCGCGACGACTGATTCCGGCGATTCAAAGCGCACTGGCCGCGGTAGCCTTGCTGTTTGCCACGGTAATGGTCAACCTTGCCCCCGACAATCCCTATCTTGAACAAATGCAGCAAGTCTGGAATCCCGGACAATTCCTTAATTTTCATGGCCTGACCCAATTCGCTGCAACCCTATGGCCTTTCCTCGCCTTGCCCTGGCTGATCATGTATCACAGAAATGATCCTCATGTCTGACTCAGTACAACCAATATCCACGCTTGAGGACTTGCGCGCTGCTTTGAGAATTTTCTGTGCAGCACGTGATTGGCACCGCTATCACACTCCAAAAAATCTGGTGATGGCACTGTCTGTTGAAGCCGCAGAGTTGGTCGAACATTTTCAATGGGACACGGCAGACGCCTATCTGAAGATGGGTGCCGAAAAGCGCGCGGCTGTGGCCGACGAAATCGCCGATGTATTGATATATCTCACCGAGCTCGCTGATGTGCTGGACATCGACATGCTGGACGCGACAACTCGCAAGCTGGTCAAGAATGCGCAAAAATACCCTGCCCCTACCAACCAAAAATCACCATGAGCTACTTTGATCATCACGTTTTTTTCTGCACCAATCAACGCAAGAACGGCGAAGCTTGCTGCAATGATCACGGCGCCGAGGGTGTCCGCGCGTATGCCAAAAACCGGGTCAAGCAACTCGGTGATCAACTCCGCGCACGCGTCCGGATCAACACAGCCGGCTGCCTTGATCGCTGTGAACTCGGGCCGGTATTGGTGATCTATCCCGAAGCCGTCTGGTACCGCTATGTTGACACTGACGATATTGACGAAATTATCGACCAACATCTGGTTCACGGACGAATCGTTGAACGATTGAAAATCTGACATGCATCAGCGAATGGTAATTGCCGGTCCGGACGGCGATATTGAATTTTTTGTCGACCCTATTGGCCTCGCTGCCAGCGAAACCAAGGGCATCGCGCTGATCGCGCATCCCCATCCCTTGTTTGGCGGAACCGCTGAAAACAAAGTCGTTACCTCAATTGCAAGGGCCTTTCGCGACCTGGGCTGCATCACGCTGCGGCCGAGTTTTCGTGGCGTCGGCGGGTCGACAGGTGAACATGATCACGGAGTAAATGAAACGACCGATCTACTCGCCGTTGTGGCCTGGGCGCGCGAAAACCATGATCCTCATGGAACGCTACCGCTTTACCTGGCCGGATTTTCTTTCGGCGCGTTTGTCATCACCCGCGTTGCCAAAAAATTGGCTGAGACTGGCACCCCTGCCAAGCGTCTGGTGCTCGTAGGCACGGCTGCTGGCTTTGTGGAAGGCGCGCGCAGCTATCAAACCGAAGCCGTAGCGGCAGACACCCTGGTCATTCACGGCGACAAGGATGAAACCGTGCACCTCGCCAACGTGCTTGCATGGGCCGAACCCTTGAACCTGCCGGTGGTGGTGGTTCCCGGCGCCGATCATTTCTTTCATCGCCGTCTGCATCTAATCCGCGAAATCATCATTCGCGCCTGGCGTTAATTGGCAGTGATCGTGAACCTAACCAGCCCACTCATCGTTACCGAATTGCAAAAGTCTTACCAAGGCAAGCGCGTGGTCGATGGCTTGAATCTTGAATTAGTGCGCGGTGAGTGCTTCGGTCTGCTGGGGCCGAACGGTGCCGGGAAGACCACGACCCTACGCTGTTGTCTTGGCCTGACAGCACCGGATTCAGGCGACATCACTTTGGCCGGGCTACCGGTTCCGCAGCGCGCCCGTGAAGCGCGCGCCAGCATCGGCGTGGTGCCGCAGTTCGACAACCTGGATCCGGATTTCACCGTCGCTGAAAATCTTTTGGTTTATGGCCGCTACTTTGGTATGAGCGATGCCGACATCCGACCAAAAATTGCCGGCCTTCTGGAGTTCGCTGGACTGGCTGGCAAGGAGAATGCGAACATCCGCACTTTGTCGGGTGGGATGAAGCGCCGCCTGACACTGGGCCGAGCGCTAGTCAATGACCCCGACCTGTTGATTCTTGATGAACCCACCACCGGCCTCGATCCGCAGGCGCGGCATTTAATCTGGGAGCGTTTGAAGCGACTGCTAAGTCAAGGCAAAACAATCTTGCTCACCACACACTTTATGGACGAGGCGGAGCGCCTTTGCCAACGATTGGGCATCATGGACGCCGGGCGCTTGATGACCATCGGGCCGCCGCGCGATTTGATTCGCGACAACATCGAAGCGCAGGTGGTGGAGGTCTATGGCGAAGGCGCACCTGATTGGGCCACTGCCGAGGCCACGGCATTTGCGCAACGCATCGAAGTCAGCGGCGAGACTGCCTTTTGCTATGTCAAAGATGCCACGGCACTATTGCAACACCTCGGTGGCCGCCCTGCATTGCGCACCTTGCATCGTCCGGCCAATCTGGAAGACGTGTTTCTCAAGTTAACCGGGCGTGATTTACGCGACTGACATGGGCCACTTCGATTATTCACTGCCAAGTTTTTCGCTGCGTGCGCTTGCCGTCTGGCGGCGGAATTTTCTGGTCTGGCGCAAGCTGGCGATTCCTTCTTTACTCGGTAATCTGGCGGACCCGATGATCTATTTGTTTGGTCTGGGTTATGGGTTGGGCGGATTGTTGCCACAGGTCGCCGGGGTTTCCTACATCGCTTTTTTGGCCAGTGGTACAGTCTGCGGGTCCACCATGAATGCCGCGTCGTTTGAGGCGCTGTATTCGTCGTTCTCGCGTATGCACATGCAAAAGACCTGGGAGGCAATCATGAACGCACCCGTCGCTCTCGACGACGTGATGGCCGGCGAATGGCTCTGGGCGGCGGCAAAAGCCAGCCTGTCCGGGGTGGCGATATTGGCAGTGATTGCGGCACTGGGCTTCGTTGCATCACCACTGGCCTTGTGGGCTCTACCGGTAATTTTCATTACCGGGCTTTGTTTCGCGGCACTTGGACTCATCGTCACTGCGCTGGCACCGTCTTACGATTTTTTCATGTACTACTTCACCTTGTTCATCACCCCGATGGTCTTGCTTTGCGGCGTATTTTTTCCCGCCGATCAACTTCCACCATTGGTGCAAAGTATCGCCGCATGGTTGCCGCTCACTCACTCCGTGGCACTGATTCGCCCTTTGCTATTCGACACCATGCCCACCAACATTTTGATGCACTTGTTCGTTTTGATCGGAATCGCAATGGTCGCATTTTGGATTGCAGTAGTTTTGACCCGCCGGCGCTTGCTCAATTGATGTGCTGTCAAATCGTTAAAATCGCGGTATGGAAATCACAGTCAATGGCAAGCTAGAAAGATTGTCGCAATCGCGGATAACGATCAGCGACTTGCTTGTCGCACAGCGACTCGCCGGTAAGCGCATCGCCGTCGAACGCAATGGTGAAATTGTGCCCAAGAGCCAGCATTCCGCCACAACGTTGAATGCTGGCGATCGTATCGAAATCGTTGTCGCCGTTGGCGGCGGCTAATTTTTTCTGGAATTCAAATGAATCAGGACAGCTTGGTCATTGCCGGCAAAACCTATACCTCCCGCCTGCTCGTAGGTACCGGCAAGTACAAGGACTTCGACGAAACTGGGCGCGCACTGGATGCGTCAGGTACGCAGATCGTGACAGTGGCGATACGCCGGGTCAACATCGGACAAGAGCCCGGTCAGCCATCGTTACTCGATGCATTGCCGGCCAACCGCTACACCCTGCTGCCAAACACCGCCGGTTGCTACAGCGCTGACGAAGCAGTGCGTACGCTGAGGCTTGCGCGTGAGTTGCTCGACGGTCATGCCCTGGTCAAACTGGAGGTACTTGGTGACTCAACTACCTTGTTCCCGAACATGCCGGAAACACTTAAGGCGGCCAAAACGCTGGTAGAAGACGGCTTTCATGTCATGGTGTATTGCACCGACGATCCGATCCAGGCGCGCATGCTGGAAGACATCGGTTGTGTTGCAGTAATGCCACTCGCCAGCTTGATCGGATCGGGAATGGGCATCCTCAATCCATGGAATCTCAAACTCATCATTGACCAGGCCAAAGTGCCAGTATTGGTCGACGCAGGAGTTGGCACGGCTTCCGATGCAGCGATTGCGATGGAACTGGGTTGCGATGGCGTTTTGATGAATACAGCGATCGCCAGTGCGAAGGATCCGGTATTAATGGCCAGTGCGATGAGAAAAGCAGTTGAAGCCGGGCGCGAAGCCTTTTTAGCCGGCAGAATGCCGAGGAAACTTTATTCCGCCAGCCCCAGTTCGCCCACCGGCGGGATTCTCGGCACTTGAAATCTCGAGTACTGGCTGTTGCAGGATTGCTGGTGTCCGCGTTGGCATACGGCTCAGACGAGGGCCAATTTCCGGACCCCCCAAACCAGAAACAGTTCGGTTACGCATTTGACCGCGCTCCCGTATTGGCGCAGCAATTGTTGTATGGTCGAGCGCATGGAGTGGGCTTGCTCGCCGCTGCATGTGATTCAGACACACCGATTGGCATTGAGACGCGCGTAGCCTATGCCAAATGGCGGGAAACTCAAATTCATGCGATTGCCAAAATGGAGCATGACTTGGCACTGTGGTATTTCGCCAGCGATGCGCAAAATGCCACGTATGCCGATATCATCAGGGCAATGCACTTGCCATCGCGGCTTAGCTCGAGTATCAGCGATGACGATCTATCAGCTGCATGTGCGACATTTGCGCAGATGCTGGAAGGGGAGCGCTATGATTTGTCAGCACTGTTGGCAAAAATTTTACAAGAGGTATCTCCTCAACTAAAAACCCCCGATCCTGTGCCAGTCGCTACCGCGCAGTAACATCTGTATCGTCCACAAGATTTTTGTCATTTCCAGACAGCCGAAAAAATTGTCCTCCAGCGAACAAATTTCAGCGCAGCTTCCGCACACTCATATTCGCAGTTACGTCCTGCGTCAGGGTCGCGTCTCGGAGGCACAACGTCGCCATCACACTGATGGGATGCCGCGATGGGGCATCAGTTACCAAGCGGCGCCCTGTGACCTGTTTGCTGCTTTCGGCCGGATTGCACCGACGATCCTTGAAATCGGTTGCGGGATGGGCGAAACCACAGCGAGTATTGCCGCCACAACCCCACAAAACAACTATCTGGGAATTGAAGTGCACACGCCAGGTGTCGGCAATTTGCTTAAGGAAATTTCCACCCGCGAGTTGACCAACCTGCGCCTGATCCAACACGATGCAGTCGATGTCGTGCAACACATGCTGGCTCCGGGTACGCTTGCCGGTATCCATATTTTCTTTCCCGACCCTTGGCCCAAAAAACGTCAACAAAAACGGCGTTTGATTCAAGCACCGTTTGTCGCTTTGCTCGCCTCGCGACTTGAGCCGGGCGGGTACCTGCATTGCGCAACGGACTGGGAAGAGTACGCGGAACAGATGCTTGAAGTGCTTAATGGTGAAGCAATACTCGAAAACACCAGCGAAGGATTTTCACCAAGACCAGGTTACCGGCCGCAAACAAAATTCGAGACACGTGGACTGAAACTGGGGCACGGTGTCTGGGACGTAATATTCAGACGAAGACCCTGAGCATGAACGACTTGGACTTGCGTTCCGCCATGATTTTTGCGTGCCTGCTGGTTGGTTTGATGTCGGTCGTCCTGTTTTTTATCCGCGGTAGTTACCCAAAATCGATACACGGTATCGGCACATGGGCGTCCGGCTTGGCGACATTGTTTGTCTCCTACGCAGTGTTCAGTGGTCGTGGCAACATTCCCGAAGCGCTGGTCATCGTCTGTGGAAATTTACTGGTGATGGCCAGTCTCCTCATCCTGTACTTCGGTAGCCAGCGGTTTTTCGGCCTGAAAACGTCGATTCGGCTTTGGGGCGGGATAGGATTGGCAGCGCTTTTGGTGATGACTTGGTTCTCTCTTGTCGAACCGAATTTCAGGCTACGCGTTGCGGGCGTCATGATTTTTGCTGCCGCCGCATTATTCGCCCATCTGCGTCTCATTTTTCTCCACGGGAACGGGAAATTCTCAAGTCGTTTCGTTATCTTCGTGCTGGCGTTGGAGGCCACGATAACGACCTCGCGCCTTTTTTCGCTTCTGCTGGCGCCATCAAACGAGGCGGCGATCGAAACTCAGCAGATTCAAGATTTGTACGTAATGTCTTTTATCACCAGCTACCTTTTGCAAGGCATCGGCATGATGTTGATGGCCTCTGATCGCCTGCATGAAGAGTTGGAGCATCTGGCGCGCCATGATGCGCTCACTGGTTGCCTGGGGCGTCGTGCCTGGCTGGACATCTGCAATCAGGAAATGGATCGATCTATTCGAAGCGGTCGGCAAATGGCCGTCTTGATGATGGACATAGATCACTTCAAAAAAATCAATGACAACTATGGTCATCAGATTGGCGATCGTGTCATTGTCGATTTTGTGAAACATGCAACCGGAGCATTACGTCGGGCAGACAGCCTTGGTCGCTATGGCGGGGAGGAATTCGTCGCACTGCTGCCGGAGACAGGATCGGCACAAGCACTGATCGTGGCCGAACGGCTCCGGAGCGCAGTCGAGCTGGCGAGCGGAAATCCATCATGTACAGTCAGTGTTGGTGTAGCAACCAGCGATGTGAATCTGAGCGTCGACGGTTTGCTTGCCCGTGCTGACCGGGCAATGTATCAGGCAAAGAACGGCGGTAGAAACCGCGTTGAATTACATGCTGCAAACTAGAAAAAATGACGGTGTCCCGCAATCCGATTCGACGAAGTGCTGCAACCCCGCGAAGTGGAAGCCCAGACATGCAGTGCCCGTTTTTTGCGCGACCGCCTTGCTGCACAGTCGTTTTCGGCTTTGTCCTTGTTTCATCAGCACCAACTGACATCAAAATGATGAGTTAAACAAATGCCAAATGTAAATATCAACGGTCAAGTCATTGAATATGAGTCGCTTGGCTCCGCCCAATCACCCACCATCTTGCTGATCATGGGTCTAGGCATGCAGTTGATCAGTTGGCCTGATGCATTTTGTGAACATCTGGTAAGCAGTGGCTTCCGCGTTATTCGATTCGATAACCGGGACATCGGTCTATCCGGAAAAGTTCAACCCAAGCGCCAGATCAATGTGAAACTGTCGATGCTGGCTGCGGTCCTCGGTTTGCCGGTACGCGCACCGTATTTGCTTGACGATATGGCGCTCGATTCGGTTGGTCTGATGACAGCGTTAAATATCGACCGCGCGCACATTGTCGGTGTATCCATGGGCGGGATGATTGCTCAGCTGATTGCTGCCAATCATCCTCAGCGGGTGCTGACCCTGACCTCCATCATGTCGTCGAGTGGCAACCGGCGCGCGCATCGCGGCAAGCCGGAAGCGATCCGTGCCTTGATGGCAAGACCGGCAGATATCAGTAATCCGGAGAGCATCGCCGATCACATGGTAAAAGTGTACGGTGTGATCGGCAGTCCGGGGTTTGTCCCCGATCCGGCCGAGTTGCGCCAACGCGTCAAACGCAATATCCATCGATCATACTATCCCGCTGGAACGGCTCGCCAAATGCTGGCGATCATGGCCTCTGGTGATCGACGCATCAAACTAAGCAAGATCACCGCACCAACCCTGGTGATCCACGGTGCTGACGACAAGTTGGTGCCACTTGCTGCCGGGCGCGATACCGCCCACCACATTAAGGGCGCGCAACTGAAGATTATCCCTGGCATGGGCCATGACCTGGCGCCTAAATTGCATCCCATACTAAGTGCCGCGATTGTGGCGCATTGCCAAGCGCATCCCACCGGCGCAAGCTGATGCCGCTGCACGACGCAGATCGACCCGACTGCTGAGCGCCGTAGCTACTTGAACACTTGCGGCACGATGTGCAGTGCTTCACCGGCGATATTCAGCCAAAGCTCGCGCTCCTGCACCGTACATTGAATGCTCATGTTACGTGCCGCCTTAGCCGCCAGCAATTTGCTGTCCTCTTGCGAAATGTTCAGGACCGCAAGGTTTGCCTGACGCACCAGCAGGCTCTGGTTTTGCTGCCACCACATGTCGGCACCGCGACCGCCATAGGTTAATGTCAACACTTGATTTGATCGTCCGCAGGCGCGGCGGATTTTGCGCTCATCGGGCAGGCCGACCTCAATCCAAAGTTCAATCGCGCCGGTCAAGTCCTTTTGCCACAAATCCGGTTCGTCGTCTGCCGAGAGTCCCTTGCCAAAGATCAGTGCGTCGTTGGCGTGTAAAGCAAAAGCCATCGCCCGCATCATCATCCGTTCGTCGGTTTCAGACGGATGCCGGGCAATTGTCAGGGCATGGGATTGAAAGTAGTTGCGGTCGAGATCGGCAATCTGCAGATCAACCTTAAAGATAGTGGATTTAAGCGCCATGGGCGCGCAGTATGCCAGTTGGTGCCGACAGGACGGTGTTGGGTACAATCATTTGTATCGAGTCGCGTTGTTTGTACGCCCAACCTTTGCCAACATCATCAGGAGCGAACGGTATGCCGAACTACACCACCGAATCCATTCGTAGCGTCGCGTTGGTCGGACATGGCGGCGCCGGCAAGACCACCCTGACCGAAGCCCTGTTGCTTGGTGCGGGCGCAATCAAGGTCAAAGGCTCGATCGAAAAGGGCAGCACCGTCTGCGATTACGATCCGCAAGAAAAGTCGGCCGGCCATTCCTTGCAATCAGCACTGGTCAACTTTGCTCATCAAGGCGTACACGTCCACCTGATTGACACTCCCGGTTATCCGGATTTTTCCGGGCAAGCGATGGCAGCCTTGGCCGGGGTCGATACCGCATTGGTGGTGATCAACGCGCAGACCGGCATTGAGCTGGCCACCACCCGGATGATGAACGCCGCTGCGGCGCGCGGTTTGGCACGGATGATCGTGATCAACAAGATCGATGCCGAGAGCCTTGACCTGCCACGCCTGATAAGCGTAATTCAAGCGCAATTCGGCAAGCACTGTCTGGTCCTTGATTTGCCGGCGCATGATCGCCATGACATGGTTGATGTGCTGACGCAAAGTGGTGGCGATTCCGATTTTGATTCTGTTGCCAATGCTCACCGCGCCTTGATCGATCAGATCATTGAAGAGGACGAGACACTAATGGCGCGCTATCTGGAAGACGATACCGAGCCAAGTGCTGCTGAGTTGCACGGTGTATTTGAACAGGCCCTGCGCGCAGGGCATCTGGTACCGATTGTCTTTGTCTCTGCCAAAACCGGTGCAGGGATCCCGGAATTGCTTCACGTCCTGGCAACGCTGGCGCCAAATCCGCTGGAGGGTAACAGGGCACCCTTCTTTCGCGGTGCGCGCGGCGACAATGCCGCCGATTACGCGGTCACACCTGACCCGGCACTGCACGTCGTCGCTCATGTGTTCAAGGTGATCTCTGATCCCTACATGGGCAAAGTCAGTGTATTCAGACTACATCAAGGCACGCTCAAGAAAGATGCGCAACTTTATGTAGGTGATGCCAGAAAGGCGATCAAGGTTGCCCACATATATCAATTGCAAGGCAAAGAATTTGTTGAAGTCGACACCCTGATGCCCGGCGATCTTGGTGCCATCGCGAAAGTTGACGAGATTGAGTTCGATTGTGTATTGCACGACTCACACGACGAAGATCACATTCACCTGCGCCCGCTGGAATTTCCCAAACCAATGCAAGGACTGGCGGTGGATACCAAACGCCAGGTCGACGAACAGCGCCTGTTCGACATCCTGCACAAGCTGGAAATCGAGGATCCCTGCTTCGAAGTTGAACGCCACCCAACCACGCACGAAACGGTTATTCGTGGCCTCGGTGACATGCATCTGCGTTACAAGCTGGAAAAAATGGCGACTCAGCACAAACTCGAATTGGTCACCCGCCCACCGAGCATTGCCTACCGCGAAACGGTGACGCAAAATGCCGACGGGCATTGCCGACACAAGAAACAGTCGGGCGGCGCAGGGCAATTCGGCGAGGTCTTTTTGCGCGTCGAACCACTGCCGCGTGGTGCCGGTCTGGAACTGGTCGATCAGGTCAAGGGCGGTGTGATTCCCACGGTATTCATGCCGGCAGTGGAGAAAGGCGTGCGCCGCGCGCTGGCCGATGGTGTCGTCGGCGGCTACCCGGTCGAGGACATCCGCGTCATTGTTTACGATGGCAAACACCATGCGGTCGACAGCAAGGAAGTTGCGTTCTTCTCGGCGGCCCGCAAAGCGCTGGTGGCAGCGATTCGCGCCGCCGCGCCGATCATCCTTGAGCCGGTAGTGCATATCGAAATCGTCGCGCCGGAACCGACCATGGGCGAGATCACCGGCGATCTCGCCAGCCGGCGCGGTCATGTCACTGGAACCAATGGTTCATCCGGCGGTTTGGGCATGAGCACCGTGGCTGGCGAAACTCCATTGGCCGAAATTTCCGATTACGCCTCGCGCCTGAAATCGATGACCAGCGGGCAGGGCAGCTACAGCATCGCGTTTTCTCATTACGCCCCGGTTCCTCCCGCGACTCAGGCAAAATTGGCGGCAGCATTCAAGTTGCATGAGGACGATGAATAGTTGATCTAACGCAAACGATCAACGGTGGAGAGGCATACAATCAGCGCACCATGCGTCACATTCGAATACTCATCCTGAGCCTTGCCGCGACATTGTTGCCGGTACACACCATGGCCGCTATGGCCATGTCTGTTACAGCAAAGATGTCGTGCTGCACGGAAATGAATGCGACAAATGATCAAGCCTCGGCGCGCGTCAATTGCCTGCATGTCAATGACGAACAGACACCAAGCAGTGATTCTTCATGCAATTATTGCGGCGATTGTCACCTTGCCAGCAGCATGATGGTGCCACCTACAATAGTTAGCGACGACGCGCTGCCGGGTCCTGGCGAACACGGCGTGTCACCAGCACCAACTGAGCTTAGCTTTATCACCAAGCCGCTACCCCGCCCTCCCCGCCTCTGCTGATTCGGGCCGCGGCATTTGCCTCGGCTCGTTATTCAAAGAATAACAGCAGGAGGTTTCCAATGAATGTTTCAATCAGCGTTTGCGCACTGGCGTGTTCGCGTATGTTGGCACTAGGGCTGGCGGTTGCCTGTAGCAATGCGATGGCGCAGGATTCCGCTCCCGGTAATTCGCTGCAAAGTCTGTTGACTTATGCGCGCTTGCACAACCCCGAATTCGCAGCCATGCGCCATGAAGCCGAGGCCGTTTCTCAACGTGTGGGACCAGCCGGCGCATTGCCTGACCCGTTGTTGCGGATCGAACTGGAAAACATCAACAATTACAGCGTGGGCATGAATGGCACCACCAGCGATACGCCCGCGAGCATCCTGCCGGCACGCGTTGGCGAAACCAAATACAACCTGATTCAAGCGTTACCGTTCTGGGGCAAGCGCAACTTAAAACGCGAGGTCGCGGAAGCCGATGCCGAGCAGGCAAATAGCGCAATTACCAAAACCTGGAACGAGCTGGCAGCCAGGATCAAGGTTGCTTACGCGCAGTACTACTTCACGGCCGGCAACCTTGCGCTGACTGGCGAATTGCTTGATCTGATGACGCGCCTTGAGCAGGTGGCGCGTTCCCGCTACGCAGGCGGTTTGGCCTTGCAGCAGGATGTAATTCGGGCCCAGATCGACCAAACCGGCATGCGCGGGGAGCTGATTGGTTTGAATAATGACAAGCGTCAGCTGCAATCCCGGATTAACGCTTTACTCGCACGCAAGGCACAAGCACCACTGGCCGAACCACAAGCGCTGCGGCCGCTGCCGTCGCCTGCGGTACTCGACTACGCGGCACTTGAATCCCGCGTTTTGGAGCGCAACCCGCAACTGCTGGGAGACAGCGCGCGAACCCGTGCGGCCGACAAAACGCGTGAGTTGACTTACCGCAATCGCTACCCGGATTTCGCTGTCGGGGTGACGCCGGTGCAAATGGGTAACCGGGTGGAATCGTGGAACCTGATGCTGGAAATGAATATTCCGCTGCAGCAGGGCTCACGCCGGGCGCAAGAGCGGGAGGCCGAGGCGATGTGGTCGGCAGCGCAGGCGCGGCAACAGGCTACGGCCAATCAATTGTTGGCCGATCTATCTGAAAACCTTGCTGGTATCGAATCCGCGCGGCAGATGGCGCAATTGGTAGAGACCAGTTTCCTGTCGCAGGCTGAGGCGGGCTTTCAATCGGCGCTGGCCGCTTACGAAAATGGCCGCGCTGATTTTGCCACGCTGCTCGAGGCGCAACGGCAAATTCGCAAAGCGCGGCAAGACCGTCTAAAAGCACAACTGGAGGCGCAGCTGCGGCTCGCAGAAATTGAACGTTTGGTAGGAGAAGATCTATGAATTCGAAAGCCATAATGGCGGTCGTAACCGCTATTGGCATTGCTGGTGGTCTCGGTTACTGGGGTGGCCAACGTTCTCACCTGTCAGTTGCGCCAGTGGCAACCGCGGAGAGTCCTGAACCGGCGAAGAAGATCTTGTTTTATCGCAATCCCATGGGTCTCGCCGATACCTCCCCGGTGCCCAAAAAGGACTCGATGGGGATGGACTATATCGCGGTGTTCGACAACGAAAAAGACGAAGCACCGACTGCCACGAACCAGATCAAGATCAGCACAGAAAAAGTGCAAAAGCTTGGTGTGCGTACCGAGCTTGCCGGCTTGCGCTCGCTCGACCGGACTGTTCGCGCCGCAGGGCGTATCGAGCCGGATGAGCGCCGCACGTACGCGATCTCACCCAAGTTTGAAGGCTATATCGAGCGCCTGCACATCAACGCGACCGGCCAGGCAGTGGCCAAGGGTCAACCATTGTTTGAGGTCTACAGCCCCGAGCTGATCTCTGCTCAGCACGAATACCAGATCGCGATGCAAGGGGTGCGCTCACTCAGGAATGCGGGCGGAGATGCCGACAGTGAGGCCCGCTCTGGAATGCAGCAGTTGGCTGATTCGAGTCTGCTGCGCCTCAGAAACTGGGATGTGTCCGAAGGGCAAATCAAGACGCTTGGTGAGACTGGGGAATCCAAACGTACCTTGACCTTCCGCTCGCCGGTGAACGGGATCGTGACGGAGAAAAAGGCATTGCAAGGCATGCGCTTTATGCCGGGCGAAGCGCTCTACCAGATCGCCGATTTGTCGGCAGTGTGGGTCGTTGCGGATGTGTTTGAGCAGGACATCGGACTGGTCAAGGTCGGCGCTGGCGCCACGGTCAAGATCAACGCCTACCCGGACAAGTTGTTCAAAGGAACCATCAGCTATGTCTATCCAGTGCTGAAAGCCGAGACGCGGACAATCCCGGTTCGGGTGGAACTGGCTAATCCGGGACAACTGCTCAAGCCAGGTATGTTTGCCGAACTTGAACTGTCGGTCGGCCCAAGTACCAAAGTCGTCACCGTGCCAACTTCGGCGGTGATCGACAGTGGCACCCGCCGCATTGTGCTGGTGCAGCTTGGTGAAGGTCGCTTCGAGCCACGCGAGGTCACCCTCGGTGCGCGGTCGGATAGTTACATCGCGGTAACTCAAGGGGTGAAGGAAGGTGAAGCAGTGGTGGTTTCGGCCAACTTCCTGATCGACGCCGAAAGCAATTTGCGCGCTGCGATTGGCGGCTTTGGCCAACCCGCGAAAACTCAGCCCGATGCCGCAGCGATGCCTACTGCGCACAGCGGACACTGACGCGGAGAACGCCCCATGCTCAGCCACATCATCGACTGGTCAGCGAGAAATCGCTTCCTCGTCTTGCTCGCCACACTTTTCATTACTCTTTGGGGAATTTTCGCGGTCCTCAGAACACCAATCGACGCCCTGCCCGATCTGTCGGATGTGCAAGTCATCCTTTACACCGAATACCCCGGACAATCGCCACAAGTCGTCGAGGATCAAGTCACTTACCCACTGACCACCGCCATGCTGTCGGTACCGAAATCCAAGGTGGTACGCGGGTTCTCGTTCTTCGGTGCGTCCTTTGTCTACATTATTTTTGAGGACAACACGGACATATATTGGGCCCGTTCGCGAGTCCTCGAATATCTCAATTTTGCCTCCGGGCGGATGCCCAAGGGCGTAACGCCACAGATCGGTCCGGATGCGACCGGCGTTGGCTGGGTTTATCAATATGCGCTCCTGGCCAGAGACAAAACGCTGGCCGAGTTGCGCACCGTTCAGGATTGGTACGTTCGCTACCAGCTCGCCAAGGCACATGGCGTGGCCGAAGTTGCTTCGATTGGCGGCTTTGTCCAAACCTATCAGGTCACCGTCGACCCGGTGAAGTTGCGCGCCTATGGCATCCCGCTGATGAAGGTTGCCCAAGTGATTCGTGACTCCAACCGCGATGTGGGTGGCCGTGTTGTCGAGATGGCCGAGACCGAGTACATGGTGCGCGGCAAGGGCTATTTGCGCGGCCGTAGCGACATCGAAATGCTGGTCGTAAAAAGTGAAAAGGGCACGCCAGTGTTGATACGAGATATTGCTCGCGTCGAACTGGCACCGGACGAGCGGCGCGGCCTGACCGAGCTCAACGGCGAGGGCGAAGTGGTGTCCGGTATCGTTATGGCGCGCTACGGCCAGAATGCGCTGGAAGTGATTCAGAACATCAAGGCCAAGATTGCCGAGATCGGCCCCGGACTGCCGGAAGGGGTGAGCGTGCAAACGGTGTACGACCGTTCAGAGCTAATTTATCGCGCGATAGAGAATCTGAAGCGGACGCTATTGGAAGAGTCGATCATCGTCGCCTTGGTCTGCGTGGTGTTTCTGCTCCACGTGCGCAGCGCATTGGTTGCGATCCTGATGTTGCCGGTTGGCATCCTGATTGCCTTTATCGCCATGCGCGCGTTGGGGATGAATTCCAACCTCATGAGCCTGGGGGGAATCGCGATTGCCATCGGCGCGATGATTGATGCCGCCATTGTGATGATTGAAAACGCCCATAAACACCTGGAGCATCTACCTGAGGGGCATTCGAGCAGTGACCGCCTCGAAGCGATGATTGCGGCGTGCAAGGAAGTCGGTCCGGCGCTATTCTTTTCGCTCTTGATCATCACCGTTTCATTTCTGCCCGTATTTAGTTTGGAAGGTCAGGAAGGGCGACTGTTCTCGCCGCTGGCCTACACCAAGACTTTTGCCATGGCCGGCGCGGCGATGCTTTCGGTCACTCTGGTGCCGGTGCTAATGATGTTGTTCATTCGCGGCAAAATCATGCCGGAAACCAAAAACCCGGTGAATCGCTTTTTGATCTGGGCGTACCGCCCGATGATCGCCGGCGTCATGCGGTGGAAGAAAATGACCATCCTTATCGCCATGGTCGTGCTCGGTATTTCCGCCTATCCAGCATCAAAGCTAGGCTCGGAATTCATGCCGACGCTCAACGAAGGAACTTTGTTCTATATGCCGACCTCGTTGCCTGGCATGTCGATCACCAAGGCAGCCGAGTTATTGCAAACGCAGAACAAAATCATCAAGCGCTTCCCCGAGGTTGCCTCCGTCTACGGCAAAGCCGGCCGCGCCAATACCGCGACCGATCCGGCACCGACAGAAATGTTCGAAACTGTCATCAACCTCAAGCCGGAATCCGAATGGCGACCCGGCATGACCACCGACAAACTGATTGCCGAACTCGACACAGCCCTGCAATTTCCTGGCGTGGCGAATTCCTGGACCATGCCGATCAAGGCGCGAATCGATATGTTGTCCACGGGCATCCGCACACCGATCGGGATCAAGGTTTTTGGCAAGGATCTGGGCGAGATGGAAAAGCTGGCGAAGGAAATCGAGGCGGTAGTGAAAACCGTCCCCGGCACTACCAGTGCCTTCGCCGAGCGTATCACCGGTGGCTTCTATCTCAACATTACTCCGGACCGCGAACAGTTGGCGCGCTACGGCTTATCCGTTGGCGACCTGCAGGATGTGATCGGCACGGCACTCGGCGGTGAGATGGTGACCACCACCGTTGAGGGGCGGGAGCGCTTTGGCGTTACCGTCCGCTACCCGCGCGAATTGCGTTCCGATCCTCAGCAGATCTCGCGCGAAGTGCTGGTCCCGACCATGAGCGGCGCGATGATTCCCTTGGGTCAATTGGCAAATGTCGAGATCGCCAAGGGCACGCCGGGCATACGCACCGAGAATGCCCTGCTCTCGGCCTACATCTTCGTCGACATCCGCGACCGCGATATCGGTGGCTATGTCGCCGATGCGAAACAAGCCGTGGCAGCGAAGATCATGTTTCCACCCGGCTACTACGTGACCTGGAGCGGGCAGTTCGAATACATGGAGCGAGCAGTCGAGAAAATGAAAATTGTGATCCCCGTCACGCTGTTGTCGATTTTCTTGTTGCTTTACCTGAACTTCAAACGACTGACTGAGACCCTGATCGTGATGCTCTCGGTTCCCTTCGCGCTGGTTGGGGGAGTATGGTTAATGTGGTTGCTCAACTACAACCTGTCGGTGGCGGTAGCGGTCGGCTTTATCGCGCTGGCCGGCGTCGCTGCTGAAACCGGGGTGATCATGCTGATCTACCTCGACCATGCTTGGGAAGCGGTCAAGACAAAGTGCCGCGCGAATGAGTGTGAACCGGGTGCCGACGATCTTTATCAGGCCGTCATGGACGGCGCGGTTGGGCGGGTGAGGCCTAAGATGATGACGGTGGTGGCGATCATGGCCGGTCTGTTGCCGATCATGTGGGGAACCGGGACCGGCTCGGAGGTCATGAGTCGGATCGCAGCACCGATGATCGGTGGCATGATTTCATCAACTGTGCTCACGTTGGCGGTGATACCCGCACTTTATGCACTGATCAAGGGCCGGCGGTTGAAATTCGTCACATAAACGCAGATTTGTCAGTTGGTGCCCGCGACACGCCGTTGTAGGTTGCAACACTGTGTTTTCGGACGCAAGTCCTTCACACAAAACAATCATTGACAGACAAGGCATTAGCTTGTCACAATCCCGTAACGTAGCATTCCTTGCGCGTTTGGTCCTGCAGACCTTTTCTCTAATTTTTACGGAGTCTCCTCATATGAATTTTCAGATGAAAGCCCTATCGCTTTCCGTCGCTGCCGCAATCGCCGTTATTGGCTGTGGCAAGAAGGAAGAAGCCCCTGCACCTGCTGCTGCGCCCGCTGCGCCACCCGTGACCGTTGTCAAAATCGGCCACGTTGGACCATTGACTGGCGGTATCGCTCACCTCGGCAAAGACAACGAAAATGGAGCTCGCCTGGCGATCGACGAAGCAAATGCTGCTGGCACCACGATTGGCGGCCAGAAAGTTAAGTTTGAATTGGTTGCTGAAGATGACCAAGGCGATCCTAAGGTTGGTAACACTGTCGCCCAGAAATTGGTTGATGCGAAAGTCGCTGGTATCGTTGGTCACCTGAATTCGGGCACCACCATCCCGGCATCGGTAATTTACGAAGCCGCAGGTATCCCGGTGATTTCCGGTTCGGCCACCAACCCGACGCTGACCGAGCGCGGCCTGAAAGTGACATTCCGTGTGGTCGGTCATGACGACCAGCAAGGTCCCGCGATCGCCAGCTACCTGGCAAGCCAGAACAAGCCAAAGACGGTTGCCGTCATTGATGATGCCACCGCCTACGGCGAAGGCCTCGCCAACGAAGTCGAGAAAACCCTGAAGGCAGCCGGCATCAAGGTTCTGCCACGCGAAAAAGGCACTGACAAGACGGTTGACTGGAAAGCCGTGCTAACCAAGGTCAAGGGCAAAAAACCTGATGCCGTGTTCTACGGTGGTATGGACGCTACCGGCGGCCCATTGCTCAAGCAAGCTCGTGAGCTGGGAATCAATGCAGTGTTCGCTTTTGGCGATGGTGCCTGTACCGACAAGCCAGGTATGGCTGAGTTGGCTGGTGCAGCTGCTGAAGGTCTGATCTGTTCGCAAGCGGGTATTCCGGTTGCGGCCACCGGCAAGGCATTCCTTGACAGCTACAAGGCTGCCTACAAAGTTGATCCAATCCTCTACTCGCCATTCACCTATGACGCTGCCAAGCTGCTGATCGCGGCAATGACCAAGGCTGGCTCGGCTGATCCGGCGAAGTACCTGCCGGTGCTCGCTGCCAGCGATTTCAATGGCGCCAGCGGCAACATTCAGTTTGACGCCAAGGGTGATCGCAAAGACGCTGAAATGACGATTTTCACCTTGAAGGATGGCAAGATCACGCCAGTCTCGATCATCAAGAGTGGCAAGTCGATGACGCTTGACGAGTACGTCGCCATGGGTGCGAAACCTGCAGCCCCTGCAGCGGCACCCGCAGCAGCACCTGCCGCCGCACCCGCAGCAGCACCTGCCGCCGCACCTGCTCCTGCTGCCAAGCCATAAGTCAACAAATTGGCTGAGTAAATCGGGGAAGTCGCTCACTGCGGCTTCCCCTTTTTTTGGTTTATTAGAGAGAGCGAAAATCACTCCGAATGGATATTTTTCTCCAACAAATAATTAATGGTTTGACCACGGGCAGTGTTTACGCCGTAGTCGCCCTCGGTTACACCATGGTCTACGGGGTGATACAGCTAATCAACTTTGCTCATGGCGAGGTCGTCATGATTGGTGCTATGGTCGCCTTTACGGTCATCGTTGCTCTGGCAGGCGGTTCGCTCCCGGCGCCCTTGATTCTGGTGACAGCAGTGCTCGCCGCAATTCCCGTTTGTATGGTGATCGGCTATTTGCTTGAGCGGGTTGCCTATCGCCCCTTGCGCCACGCCCCGCGTCTCGCACCACTGATTACTGCCATCGGCATGTCGATCATCCTGGCCCATCTTGCTCTGATGGTTTGGGGTCGCAATCCCAAGGCCTTCCCGCAAATCATTGAAAATCCCGTATTCCATATTGGCGAAGCAACCATCAGCGCGGTACAGATCGCGATCATTCTGTTGTCCTTCGCCATGATGGCCTCGTTGACGTGGTTCGTTTACCGCACGCGATTTGGGATAGCGATGCGTGCCACTGCCGAAGATGTGCGTATCGCCGCCCTGATGGGGGTCAACGCCAACCAGGTAATAGCCGCCACCTTCGTCATCGGTGCCGCTCTTGGCGCCGTCGCCGGAGTGATGTATGGCTCGTACTACGGCATCATTCACTACACCATGGGTTTCACCCTCGGTCTCAAGGCTTTTTCGGCAGCTGTACTGGGTGGCATCGGCAATCTGGCTGGCGCAGTGCTTGGTGGCATATTGCTGGGTTTGGTCGAAGCCATGGGTTCCGGCTACATCGGTGAAATTAGTGATTTGTGCCGCTGGTCATTGACCAACGCCATGCTGGTTGAGCAGTGCAAAGACGGTGGCAACTACGTGCTTTTCGGTAGCAACTATCAGGATGTATTTGCGTTTCTAATGTTGATTCTGGTGCTGGTGTTCAGACCATCCGGTTTGCTCGGCGAACGTGTATCGGAGCGCGCATGAGAACTCATCTGAAATTTCCATCGGTTAAAGGCAATGTCCTGCCAATGGTACTGTTGGCAATCGCCTTGATTGCGCTGCCTTTTGCCTTGGCGCTGATTGGTACCGCATGGGTGCGGATCACTAATTTCGCCGTTTTGTTCGTGTTGCTGTCGCTCGGACTGAACATCGTCGTCGGGTTCGCCGGATTGCTGGATTTGGGCTATGTCGCGTTTTTTGCCGTAGGCGCCTACGTCTATGCGCTGCTCGCCTCGCCTCATTTTGGTATTCATCTGCCGTTTTGGATCATTTTGCCGATTGGCGCATTTATCGCCTGCATTGCGGGTGCTGTGCTCGGTGCGCCGACCCTAAAGTTGCGGGGCGACTACCTTGCCATCGTCACGCTCGGTTTTGGCGAAATCGTGAGAATCTTCATGAACAATATGTCTAATCCGATCAACATCACCAACGGCCCCAAAGGTATTGCACAGATTGATAATTTTCAGGTTGGCCCGATCGACTTTGGCAAGAGCGATTTGCTGGGCGGCCTTATATTCAGCGGACCGATCAAGTACTACTATTTTCTGATGCTGGCGCTGATGGTTGTCGTGGTGATCAACGGACGCTTGAAGGACTCACGCATCGGACGCGCTTGGGTAGCAATCCGTGAAGATGAGGTCGCCGCCAAGGCGTCGGGCATCAACACACGCAACATCAAGCTGTTGGCATTTGCCATGGGCGCATCGTTCGGCGGTTTGTCGGGTGGCATGTTTGCCGCCATTCAAGGCTTCGTCAGCCCAGAGAGTTTTGTACTGAATGAATCGATCATGATTCTCGCCATGGTGGTGCTTGGGGGCATGGGCAACATCTGGGGCGTAATCGCCGGCGCCGTGTTGCTGTCATTCTTGCCGGAAATTTTGCGTTATACCGTCGAACCCGTGCAGATGGCGATCTTTGGCAAGATGTGGATCGACCCGGAAGTTTTGCGCATGTTGATCTTTGGTTTGGCGCTGGTGCTAACCATGCGCTATCGCCCGGCGGGACTTTGGCCAGAATCACGGCATCGGCGCGAAATGGCTGTGGTACCCGTCAAATGACGCAGGAAGTCGACGTATTGCTTGATGCACGCGGAATCGGCAAACGGTTCGGTGGTGTGCACGCATTAAAAGATGTCAGCCTAACCATCCGGCGCGGGGAGATTTACGGTTTGATCGGTCCCAATGGTGCCGGCAAGACAACATTCTTCAACGTCCTCACTGGTCTGTACCAGCGTGACAGTGGCGAGATCAGCTTTGACGGCAAGCCACTCACGCTGGAAAGTCCGCATACTGTTGCTGCAGCAGGCATTGCGCGTACGTTCCAGAACATTCGCCTGTTCGGCAACATGACGGCGATGGAGAACGTCATGGTCGGCAGGCATGTCAAAACCCATGCCGGTGTCTTCGGTGCGATGCTGCGAACCAAAGCTGAGCGGGCCGAAGAAGCCGAGATTCGGCGTCGCGCCGAGGAATTGTTGCACTATGTGGGCGTTGCGACCCATGCCAACAGCCTGGCGCGAGAAATGAGTTACGGCGATCAACGCCGGCTCGAGATTGCCCGTGCGCTGGCGACGGAGCCGAAACTGCTTGCCCTTGATGAACCGGCCGCCGGTATGAACGCCACCGAAACGGCCAGTCTGCGCGTGCTGATTGAAGGACTGCGTGCCGATGGGCTCACGGTGTTACTGATTGAGCATGACGTGAAACTGGTGATGGGCTTGTGTGATCGTGTCGCCGTGCTGGATTACGGCCAAAAGATTGCCGAAGACATCCCAAGTGTTGTCCGCAGTAACCCGAAAGTGATCGAAGCCTACATCGGCACCGCAACCCACTAACGCGCAATGTCATGAATGCCACCTCCCAGTTGATGAAACACGCGAAAGGCCGTATAAACGCCCGCCCCTCCCATCCTCCCCCTCACGGGGAGGCTTCTGATCAGCTCGCTACGCTCGGGGCTCGCCGTGGCATCAAATTACCGTTCCTCAGGTTAAGATGAATTCAAAACCACTACTTGATGCGTTAAACCTTGAAGTCCGTTACGGCGGAATCGCGGCGGTCAAAGGTGTGTCGTTTTCCGTCATGGAAGGCGAGATGGTTTGCCTGCTCGGCGCCAATGGTGCCGGCAAGACTTCGACGCTAAAAGCGCTTGCCCGCATGATCCCGTCAGCCGGCGAGATCCACTATGCCGGTGACAAAATCAATCAACTGGAAAGCCATTTGTTAATCAGAAAAGGGCTGGCACTTGTCCCCGAGGGACGCGGAATCTTTGCGCGGCTGACGATTGCCGAAAACCTTGCGATGGGCGCCTTCCACCGCAACGACATGGCAGAGATTTCCGCCGATATCGAGCGTATTTTCGTAATGCTGCCGCGTCTTAAAGAGCGCGAAAAGCAGGTTGCCGGAACGCTCTCGGGCGGCGAACAGCAAATGCTGGCGATCGGTCGCGCGTTGATGGGGCGACCTAAACTCCTGCTGCTTGACGAACCATCAATGGGTCTGGCGCCAATCATGGTCGCCAAAGTTTTCGAGGTGATCCAAAACGTCGCTGCCCAAGGTGTGACGATTTTTCTGGTTGAACAAAACGCGCAACTGGCGCTTCAAGTTTGTTCGCGCGGCTATGTCATGGAAAGCGGCAAGATCACTATCGCTGATTCCGCCCCCAACCTTCTCGCCGATGCGCGAGTGCGGGAAGCTTATTTGGGCGAGTAGTTACGCGTTTGCCAGTTGGTGCTGGCGGGACGCCGTTGTGCTTCAGTGGTTTGGTACTTGAACCACATGCATCTCGTGCGATGAGGCGCAATGCAAACCGTTCAAGATCTCTACCTCGCGAGAGTCTGGACGACGCGCTGCCCGAGTTCCCTGCCACTTACCCACGCGCCCTGTACCTTTCCGCCATTGAGCCAGTCACCGCACAATCCGATGCCGGTAATGTCGTTCCACAAGAACCCGACCTCTAGTGCAGGTTCAGTGTCGGCATAGCGCCAGCGATGCACTGACCACGCTTGCGGTGCCGGTCCACCGAGTCGGGCGAAGGCGGCCAACAGCACATTCGCCACCGAATCGGCTTCGTCCTCAAGATGTGCCTCGCTCCACTCAGCGTTGGCATGCAGCAACCAGGTTTCGTCGCCGCCGCGCCCTGGTTTGCTGCTGTTGCGCGCAAGCCAACGCAGCGGTTCGTCATTGACAAAGACTGCATCAAACGGAAGATCAAGCGGCGCAGCGTAGCGAAGCATCATTGCCCAGGCGCCGCGCATGTTGGCGCATTTTGCCACCGCGGCAAAATCAGTCGACTGAGTTTCCAAAAGAGTAGTTGCCTGTGGCGCCGGCAATGCCAGTATGACCGCATCAAAGTGGTCGACCAACCAGCTGCGTTCTGCCGAGCGCAGCAACCATCCGTCAGGACTTTTCTGGATCTCCTGTATCGTGGTCTGGCAAGTCAGATTGAGGTCATCGGAGATGAACCGTGCCGGCGACGTCATGCGCGGAATACCGACGAATCGCTCGAGCGCAGATTCACTATCCTTCAGCGATTTGCCATCAAACACCTTGATTCGGGGCCGCCAAATCCCGGCTACCCCTGCACTCTCCCAACGGAGAACCTCGGCGCGAAAATCCGCATCGCGAGCAGTGAAATATTGCGCTCCGTGATCGCATTCCCAAGATTCGCCGCGCCGGGTACTCATGCGCCCGGCTGGTCCCTTGCTTTTATCAAAAATACTGACCCGCAAGTCGGCTTGCTTAAGCACAGTCGCGCAAGACAATCCAGCGATGCCGGCGCCGATGATGGCAATATGTTTAATAGTGTCGGTCATGCTACTTCCAACCCTGTAACCACTGTGATTGGTCGGTCAGATTGCTCCAAGGCATGACGAAGCAGCGTCGCGAGTAAATGGCCTCGAGTTCGACGGCTTCAACCCGGGTTGCGGGCAGTTCAGCTGGAACCAGCTTTGTCACCAGAAAGTGCTTTTCCTTGTTTTGTGGCACCACGGCAGTCCACTTGCTCAACAGCAGTTTTCGTGGATTTACTACCCGTTTGTTTGATGATCTCATCTTGTACTGCTAACCATCACGCCGGTTGTGGCTGACCCAAATCAGTTTTTGCGTATCGAACCCCAATTCGCGCGCTCGCACCAGCAACTGTTCGCGAATCTCCGGCGGCAACTGCCGGTCGCGGGCAAGGATCCATAAGTAATCACGGTCAGGGCCAGCCACCAATGCCCATCGGTAGTCTTTTTGATCAAGCGCGACGACATGATATCCACCATAGAAAGGACCAAAGAATGAGACCTTCAGCGAGGCACGATTGGTATCACCAGTGAACTTTGCTTTGCCTATCGCCTCGCGCCACTCATTGCGCTTGGTATCGAAACCACGATTGATGACCTCGACGCTGCCATCATCCTGTTGGCGATAGTTGGCACTTACGTCGGTCATATCACGTTCGAAGGAATGATCAAGGCGCGCGATCTCGTACCATTTACCTGCATAGCGCGTGATTTCGAATGATGTGACCGCCGTAATTCCGTCAGGCGCATTAGTTGAACAGGCAGTCAGTCCGAAAAGAACCACCACCAAAAAACTACTCAATCTCATCGTGCACGTCCTCAATAAAGTTGCCGTAATTACCACGGTAAGTTGCGACCGCGATAGTCAAAAAATTGCCCACTCTGTGTGGAATCCAGGTTTGCAATGACATCCAGCAAACGACGCGCCGCCAACGCCGGCGTTTGTAGCTCCAGTCCGGACTTTGAAAATGGCTCTGACAGCCGGGTATCGACGGTGCCGGGATGCAAAGCCACGCAAATCGCATTGGGAGCAGTGCGCCGCAACTCTATTGCAGCAGTACGCACCAATTGATTCAATGCCGCTTTTGAGGCGCGATAGCTGTACCAGCCACCCAAATGATTGTCACCAATGCTGCCAACCTTGGCTGAAAGAGTTGCAAACACCGCCCGCTCGCGACGCGGCATGAGCGGCAGGAAATGTTTCATCAACAGTGCCGGTCCGATGGCATTCACGGCGAACGCCTTGGCCAAATGCTCCGGGGTCAGTTGTCGCAAGCTCTTCTCGGGTTCGACTTCAGCATCGTAGAGGAAGCCAGTGGCGTCGATCACCAGGCGCGGGCTGCCAATGGCTCCGATGTGGCGCGCGCACTCAACGATGCTGGCTTCACTGAGTAAATCCAGGCTAGGTGTACTTTTACGACTGAAACCAATGAATCGCGCGAATAGCTTTTCACGGGCAAACTCAGCCAACAGCGCACTTCCAAGGCCGCCGTTGGCGCCGATGACCACAGCGAGGCTATGTTCTGTGTTACTTGATTGAAGCTGCTGCATGGTTGGTAACGATTAGGGACCTCTACCCATTATCGCTTGAAGAACAGTGCGACCAGATCAATTGCTGGAGCCTTGATCAAATACAGAGCGACGCGGTCATATCGCGGGTTACCATGGTGCGGATGAAGACTCATGAACCCTTGCCGCTTGGAATCCGCGCTCAGCTGTATCAGCAACTGGCGCAAATGGAAAGTGCAGGTTTGCCATTCGACCGTAGTTTTTCGGTACTGGACTTGCCGCCGGTCGCGAGGCAGCGCTTGACCGCAATGCGTGCGCTGATGAAACGGGTTGAGTTTTCTGTCGCAGGTGAGCGTAGCGGGTTGTTCACCACGCTTGAGTCACGATTGATTCACGCCGCAATGAGTGGCGGAAGTCCGGCACGGATCTACCGCCGGCTCGCCGGTTTCTACACCACCCGGGCGATGCAGGTGGCGAAAATCAAGTCGCGCTTATGGCTACCTGCCGCAGTATTCCTGCTTGCGCTCTTTCTGGACCCGCTACCCGGACTGGTGACCGGTAACACCGGACGGCTTACCTACCTCGGTCAGGTGTTACGACCAATACTGTTGGTCGGGCTGGCCGTGCTCGCTTTTCGTTGGTGGTTTGCCGGTTCGGCATCGAGTTCCCGGCTGCGGCTGACACCTGTTTTTGGCCAGCTGATCCTGCGCCAGAATGTCCGTGATTTCTTTGAGAGTCTCGGTTTGATGCTCGACGCGGGACTGCCAATGCTTGAGGCCCTGCCGATTGCATTGAACACAGTGACCGACTATTCCATCCGCAAGGAGTTTGGGGCCCTCATCCCGAGCATCACCAATGGTGCAACGCTGGCACAAGCGGTTGGCGATGTTGTTGAACTGGGCGGCCCTGAGAGTCGCCATCGCCTGCTTGCATTCATCGCCACTGGAGAAGCCAGCGGAACCTTGCCGGAGATGTTGCTGCGCCACACAGAACTGGAAACCATCACCATCAACAACTGGTACGAACAGTTCGCCACCTGGGCACCGCGCTTTCTGTATGGGGCGGTGATGCTCTGGATGGCAGCAAGTTTGATCGGTGGCGCCATTTCCAAAGCGCCTGTAATCTGAACCGCGAACAGTCCGGGTGACGACCCAGTTGGTACTGGTGAAACAGAGCAAAACCAGAAACTACCAGCTACAAGGCGGTCGCCCAAAAGACGTGCTCCTCGCCGTAGCGTGTGGTGAAACAGAGCAAAACCAGAAACTACCAGCTACAAGGCGGTCGCCCAAAAGACGTGCTCCTCGCCGTAGCGTGTGGTGAAACAGAGCAAAACCAGAAACTACCAGCTACAAGGCGGTCGCGCAAAAGACGGGCTCTGCATGCCTTGGTCTCCGCTTCGCGGGGTGGCAACTCCTCGCCGTAGCGTGACGGGACGCCTTTATTACACTGGCCTTAGCTCCCCGGAGGCGCGAGATTAAATGCGTCAGCGAAAAATTCTTCCTCAGGCAATCCGGCAGCAATGAAATCCCGGTGTGCCGCGTCAATCATCGCCGGTGACCCACAGGCATATATCTGAAATTCGCTCAGGTCGGAATGGTCCGTAATGACCGCTTGGTGAACGAAGCCTGTGCGGCCGATCCAGTCATCTCCTGCGCTGGCGTTGGACAGCACTGGAACATAATCCAATGGCCATTTCGCAGGCAATTCCGGCAGGTAGAGACCAGAGCGGCTCTGCGCACCCCAGTACAGCTGCATCGGTCGCGAGTGCTTTTGCTCAATGGCATGTTCAATGATCGCCTTGATCGGCGCAAATCCGGTACCACCAGCGACGAGAATGATCGGCTTGGACGATTCTTCACGCAGAAAGAAAGTTCCCATCGGCCCCTGAAAACGGAGGATTTCCTTCTCTTTCATGACCTCAAAGACATGGGTAGTAAATGAACCGCCATCAACCCGGCGTATGTGCAAAGTCAACAGTTCATCTTGATGTGGTGCGTTGGCGATCGAAAATGCCCGGCGCTTACCGTCTTTAAGCAAGAACTCAATATATTGCCCAGGCAGAAACTGCAAGCGTTCGTTGGTCGGTAGCTTCAACGACAAGATAATCACGTCGCTGGCAACCCGCTCAATATGCTGAACCCGGCATGGGAGGATCCTTAGCGGGATGTCTTTGGCATTCGCAACTTCACGACACTCGAGCGTCAAATCCG
Organism: Rhodocyclaceae bacterium; assembly: GCA_016718525.1. Classification (GTDB taxonomy): domain Bacteria; phylum Pseudomonadota; class Gammaproteobacteria; order Burkholderiales; family Rhodocyclaceae; genus JADKHX01. The sequence goes on along the minus strand of JADKDD010000002.1, from coordinate 1,286,041 downwards.
AGCGTGCTGTCGCACAACAGAAAAGTGCCAGACCCTTGCTCCGATCAGCGTCAGGCAGGGCCGACAGCTGCGCTTTGCCATGGTCAATTTCGCCGCTGATCACCTTACCTTTGCAGCTGCCGCAGGCACCATTGCGGCAACCATAAGGCAGCACAAAACCCGCCGCGAGCGCTGCATCCAGTAAAGAGACATTGTCGTCCGCGCTGTAGTGATGTCCGCTAGGCTGAAGGTTGATCTGAAACGACATGCGATAATCTTCCGATGAGAAATCTGCTGATTGTTGGCTGTGGAGATGTGGTCCGCAGGGTGTTGCCGCAACTGTCAAAACGCTGGCGGGTCATTGCTTTGGTACGTCGGCGCGACGAGGAGTTGAGCCGTTCGGGCGTAGTTCAAATTTGTGGCGACCTCGATCAACGTGACACTTTGCGGCGACTTGCCGGGATTGCCGACGCGGTGATCCACAGCGCACCACCACCGCCAAACGGCACCGACGATCCGCGAACCCGGCGCTTGATTGCCTGTTTGCGGCAGAGAAAAAGTGTACCACGACACTTGGTCTACATTAGTACCAGCGGCGTGTACGGCAATTGCGAGGGTGCAATGGTGCCGGAGACGCGTCCCCTGGCGGCAAGCTCGGCGCGGGCGAAACGACGGGTCAGTGCCGAGCGACTATTGCGTGATTTTGGCAAACATGGCGGGCGATATAGGAATTGTCGGATCAGTATTTTGCGCGCGCCCGGGATTTACGCTGCCGACCGTCTGCCGCTGGACCGCGTACGGCAGCGCCTGCCGTTGATAGTTGCTGGCGAGGATAGTTATACCAATCACATTCACGCCAATGACCTCGGGCGCGCTTGTCTTGCCGCGCTACGCCACGGTCGTAGTAACCGCAGTTACAACATCAACGATGACTCCGGTCTGGCGATGGGTGAATGGTTTGATCTTCTGGCCGACAGCTTCAATTTACCTCGGGCACCACGCCTGTCGCGGGCGCAAGCAGCGATGGAGCTCTCCCCGACTCAATGGTCCTTCGCCGGCGAATCGCGGCGTTTGATCAACACCCGCATGAAGCGGGAACTCGGGTTGCGCCTGGCTTACCCCACGGTGCATTCAGGTATTGGCCGCGCGCCGGAAAGCGAGACAACATGCTCTGGATGAAAGCATTTCATATCGTCTTCGTGGTCAGCTGGTTTGCCGGCTTGTTCTATCTTCCAAGGATCTTCGTCAATCTGGCCATGGTCCCGGCAGAGAGCAATTCCGAGCGTGGGCGTTTGCTGCTGATGGCACAAAAGCTCTATCGTTTTGTTACCCCAATCTGTGTCCTGGCAATTGGCTCCGGTTTTTGGTTGTGGTTAGGTTACGGGTTCTCGGGTACATGGTTGCATGTCAAAGTCACTTTGGTATTTGGTCTGCTTGGTTACCATATCTGGTGCGGCAGAATTCTGCGTGGATTTGTAGCGGGAACATCGATCAGGAGCCATGTCTGGTTCCGTTTCTTTAACGAAGTCCCGGTCTTGGCGCTGGTTGCAATTTGCATTCTCGTTGTGGTGAAACCATTTTGAAACATCAGTTTTTTGCCAGTTGCCCGCGCGGGCTTGAAGAGCTTCTTGGGGAAGACCTTCTTGCAGCGGGTGGTCGCCAGGTCAAGACTTTGCCGGGAGGCGCCTCCTGTTCCGGCGATTGGGCGACAGCCTATCGGATCAACCTCGAATCCCGCATCGCGACGCGATTACTGTGGCGTCTCGGCGGTGGCGACTACCGCAGCGAAGCAGATATTTACCGCCTCGGTTACAACATCGACTGGAACAAGCTCTTCAGTCCCGACCGGACCATTCGTGTCTATGTCACGGCGATCCGATCGCCACTGAAAAGTCTCGAGTTCATCACGCTCAAGTTGAAAGATGCGATTTGCGATCGTTTCCGTGGCGACACCGGTCGCCGCCCGAGCGTGAATACACGTAATCCCGAAATCCGCATACACCTGTTTCTGACCGATACTCAGGCCACAATTTACCTGGACACCAGCGGCGAGCCCCTGTATCAGCGTGGGCACAAAGCGGCCAAGATTGAGGCGCCGCTGAAGGAAAACCTGGCTGCAGGGATACTGCGACTGGCCGGCTGGGCACCTGGCGAAACACTGCTCGATCCGATGTGCGGCAGCGGTACTTTTTTGCTCGAAGCGGTGCAAATGGCGCTCGATGATGCGCCGGGTTTATCGCGCGAAGCAGGTGAATTCGGCTTTGAACGCCTGGCAAATTTCGATCCCGTGCTTTGGCGGGATTTGCAACGTGCGGCGGCAGAGCGTAGACGCGAAGCGACAACGCTGGAAATTTTCGGGAGCGATATCTCAGCGGACACCGTTGCTCGTACCCAACAAAATCTTGCTCACGCCGGGGTCGAAAAGCTGGTCAAGGTCGAGCGCGCCGACTTGTTGACAAGAACCGCGCCGGCAGACAACGGCACTCTGGTTACCAATCCGCCTTATGGAGAACGCTTGGGCAACGAGGATGAGTTGGCTGCGTTTTATCCGTTATTGGGCGACGCGCTAAAGCGGAATTTTGCTGGCTGGCGGACGTGGTTTTTATCCGCTGACGTACGCTTTCCGAAACTCGTCGGATTGCGTGTCGGTCGCAAGACGCCGCTGTTTAACGGGCCTCTGGAATGTCGCCTCTACAACATCGACATCGTCGCTGGTTCGGCGCGAACCCGCCAGCCAACGGCAAAAAATCCGGACAACTAGACAATATCCAGATTCTGAATTCCCGCATTCAGATCTTTGCTGGCCATTTCCTTGCCGTGTAGCTTGATTTGCAGGCGGACTTCGTTCATCGAGTCTGCAAACCGAAGTGCGTCCTCGTAGCTGATACGATCTTCCTCGTAAAGATCAAATAGCGCCATGTCGAAAGTCTTCATTCCCAACTCTTTCGACTTCTTCATTACCTCTTTGATCTCATGCATATTGCCTTTATGAATCAGGTCCGAGACCAAAGGCGAGTTAAGCAGTACTTCAACTGCCGCAGCGCGGCCTTTACCTTCCTTGACCGGTATCAAGCGTTGCGACACGATGGCCTTCAAATTCAGCGAAAGATCCATCAGTAGTTGCGGACGCCGTTCTTCCGGGAAGAAATTGATGATCCGGTCCAATGCCTGGTTGGCATTGTTGGCGTGCAGTGTTCCAAGCGCCAGGTGGCCGGTTTCTGCAAACGCGATCGCGTGTTCCATTACTTCCTTTTCGCGAATCTCGCCGATCAAAATGACATCGGGTGCCTGGCGCAAGGTATTCTTCAGTGCGACTTCCCAACTGTCCGTATCAACGCCGACTTCACGCTGGGTGATAACGCAATTCCGGTGCTCATGTACGTATTCGACCGGATCCTCGATGGTAATGATGTGGCCATAACTGTTTTGATTTCGGTGACCGATCATGGCTGCCAACGAGGTGGACTTTCCGGAGCCAGTACCACCGACAAACAACACCAGGCCGCGCTTGGTCATGATCACTTCCTTGAGCACCTGCGGAAGTTTCAGGTCGTCAAAATCAGGAATAGCAACAGTGATGGTCCGGATCACCATGCCGACCCGCTGCTGCTGCATAAAGGCATTGACGCGAAAACGCCCGATGGCTGCAGGTGCTATAGCGAAATTGCATTCTTTGGTTGCTTCAAAAGCCGCTGCCTGCTTGTCGTTCATGATGGCGCGCGCCAGCTCGGCGGTGTGCTGGGGCGACAAGGCCTGGGTTGTTGCCGGTGTCATCTTGCCGTCGATTTTCATTGCCGGAGGGAAGCCCGCCGTGATGAAAAGGTCTGAGCCTTTCTTCTGCAACATCATCGTCAGCAGTTGATACATGAACTTCAGGCCTTCATCGCGTTCCATTATTCATTCCTTTGTGTAGCGTTGTACGGCAGTTGAGATAGTGTCACAGCTATCCGAAAAATATATCTATATCAACCGGGGAAATTGTCCTTGTTCGCGGCCTTACTACGCGCTTCGCTAGGACTGATGATCTTGCGCTTGACCAAGTCCTGAAGATTTTGATCCAACGTTTGCATCCCGAATTGTTGGCCGGTTTGAATTGCTGAATACATTTGAGCAACTTTGGCTTCACGGATCAAGTTACGGATCGCCGGCGTGCCAACCATGATCTCGTGCGCCGCCACCCGTCCGTTGCCATCCATGGTTTTACATAACGTCTGCGAGATCACCGCCTTCAGTGACTCTGACAACATTGCCCTGACCATTTCCTTTTCGGCGGCAGGGAAAACATCGATAATCCGGTCAATCGTCTTGGCCGCGCTCGACGTATGCAAAGTGCCAAATACCAGGTGACCGGTTTCGGCACCGGACAGTGCCAGACGGATGGTTTCCAGGTCACGCATTTCACCGACCAGAATGACGTCCGGATCCTCCCGCAATGCTGAGCGCAATGCATTGTTAAACGAAAGCGTGTGCGGTCCGACTTCGCGCTGGTTAATCAGGCAGCTCTTTGATTCGTGCACAAATTCGATCGGATCTTCAACGGTCAAGATATGTCCACGTTCTACTTCATTCTTGTGATTGACCATCGCTGCCAGTGTGGTCGATTTACCGGAACCGGTCGGCCCTGTCACCAGCACGATTCCGCGCGGCTGATCGGCAAGCTCCTCAAAAATCTTCGGGCACTTGAGTTCCTCAAGCGACATAATCTTGGACGGAATAGTCCGCAACACTGCGGCTGCACCGCGATTTTGGACAAATGCATTGACGCGGAAGCGTGCCAGATTCGGGATGGCAAAGGAAAAGTCGAGCTCGAGATTTTCTTCGTAAAACTTGCGCTGTCCATCATTCATGATGTCATACAACATGCTATGAACTTCCTTGTGCTCCATGGCCGGCAGATTGATCCGGCGAATGTCGCCATGCACACGAATCATCGGCGGCAAGCCGGATGAAAGGTGGAGGTCAGACGCCTTATTTTTAACCACAAACGTCAGCAGTTCGGTAATGTCCATTGCTCGTTTCTCCTTGTGTTCGCTACAGGTATACTTTAACCACTATATGACATCAATCGCCGCCAACTTGCAAGCTGTTCGCGCGCGTATTTTTGCGGCCTGCACCGATGCTGGCCGTGCGCCCGAATCGGTCCAGTTATTGGCCGTTTCAAAAACCTGGCCTGCGAGCTGCATTTCACAAGCCATTGCCGCGCAGCAAAGGCATTTTGGTGAAAATTATGTGCAAGAAGCCATAGAAAAGATAGCCGCATTGGGCTCGGAAACGGTTGAATGGCATTTCATCGGCCCCTTGCAAAACAATAAAACCAAATTGGTTGCCGGCAACTTCGCCTGGGTTCATTCGATTGACAATTTAAAGACCGCGCAACGCTTGGACAACCAGCGACCACCCGGGTTTCCTGCACTTAAAATCTGTCTTCAGGTCAATGTCTCCGGTGAATCATCAAAGGGCGGCGTAAGTCCAGAGCACGCGCTTCAATTGGCGCGCGATGTAAGCAATCTGCCAAACTTGAGCCTGCGTGGGTTAATGGCGATACCAGCCGCAACGACCGAAACCGCCGTTCAACGCCAACAGTTTGCTATGTTGCGAGAAGTCAAAACCGAAATCAATCGTCACGGCCTGGAGCTGGACACATTGTCGATGGGAATGTCACATGACTTGGAGGCCGCGATAAGCGAAGGATCGACCATCGTGCGCATAGGAACAGCAATTTTCGGGGAAAGGCAGTAAATGCGAATTACCTTTATTGGCGGCGGCAATATGGCCAAAGCGCTGCTTGGCGGTTTGATTGGGCAAGGGTATTCACCTTCAGGTATGCAGGTTGTGGAGCCCTTTGCAGAATTGCATGAAACACTCAGCCAACAATTCGGTGTGAGGTGTGTGACCGCGGTCGATGCGTCGAGCCTGCTTTGCGACACCGTCGTGCTGGCCGTCAAGCCCCAGCAAATGCGCGAGGCGCTGACGCCGCTCTACGGGAAACTAGAACAGCAATTGGTTGTCAGCATTGCCGCCGGAATTCGTTTGGCCGACATTTCGCGTTGGCTCGGGGGATATCTCCGGCTGGCCAGAGCGATGCCTAATACACCGGCCTTAATCGGTAAAGGAGTCTCCGGATTGTTTGCGGATCCGAGCGTTGATCAAAGTGGTCGATTGAATGCCGAGCGAGTATTGAATGCCGTTGGAAGCATCCTGTGGCTTCAGGATGAAGCTCAGATTGATGCAGTCACAGCGATTTCCGGCAGCGGTCCGGCCTATGTCTTCTACTTTATCGAGGCGGTGGAAGCCGCTGCACGACAACTTGGCTTTGACGAGCCAGCCGCACGCAAGCTGACCATGGAAACTTTTCTCGGCGCGACACAATTGGCAGCGCAAAGCGCCGAATCCATCAGCACATTACGTCAGCAAGTGACCTCCAAAGGCGGCACAACCGAAGCTGCGTTGAAATCGTTTGCGGTCAGCGGAATTGCCGCCGAGATTGCGCAGGGAATAGAAGCTGCGGCGCTCCGCGGACGCGAGCTTGGCGATTCATTGGGTCGCGACGCGGGAGCCTCCGGCCATGCTTAGCCAGATTTTTCTTTTCGTGCTTAATACCGTGTGTGATTTCCTGTCGATTGCGCTATTGGCACGGTTCGCGCTGCAGTTTGCTCGTGCATCATTTCGAAACCCGCCAGGGCAATTCGTGATGGCGGTGACCAACTGGATGGTATTACCAGCGCGGCGCGTGATCCCCGGCTTGTTTGGTCATGACCTGGCTAGTCTGTTGCTTGCGTGGTTTTGGCAACTGGCTTATTTTTTGGTCGCTGTCACGATTAGTAGCGGCCTTAACGGCGTCTCACCAGCACCAACTGGGATGGCGATCGTCGCATTGCTTGAAGTAATTAAGATTCTGCTCTACATGGCTTTCGCCGTGGTGTTCGTCGCTGCGATTTTTTCCTGGGTTAATCCACACGCACCGATGGCAGGATTATTTAATAGTCTGGCTCGACCAATGTTGCGGCCTTTTCAGCGCGTGATCCCGCCAATCGGCGGCGTTGACTTGTCGCCCTTGGCGCTATTCGTATTGCTGCAAATCGCTCTCATGCTTCTGGCAAGTCTGCGGGCGTACTTCACTCTCTATTTTTGACGATGCCGTGGCTAGAGACTGACGGAGATGCAGTCATCCTATGCTTGCACGTTCAACCGGGCGCCAAGAAAACCGGGGTGGTTGGCGTGCATGGCGATGCGCTGAAAATACGTCTTGCCGCTCCCCCAGTCGACGGAAAGGCCAACCAGTGTTTGCTGAAATTCATTGCGCAACAACTCGGCATCGGCAAAAGTTCGGTGGTACTCATCAGCGGCAGTACCGCACGTTCAAAACGGGTGCGTGTCGCCGAAATTGCCGCGGCGACCGTCCGCGCTCAGCTCAAGCCGGCATCGTAGGCAAGGACGCCGTCAATCAGCGTGTAGCGCACGCGACCAGGCAGCTCAACGCCAAGAAATGGCGTATTTCTTCCCTGGCTTTTGAGATTCTCGCGACAAACCATCGCCATTGCTTTGGGGTCAAAGACACAAACGTCTGCTGCCTGACCAACCGACAGTGTTGCCTCATGTCGCCCGAGTATCTTTGCCGGCCCAGTGGTGACGCGCGCCAGCGCGGTAAGCAGTGGGAGCTTGGTTTCCTGAGCCCATTTCAAACAGAGTGGCAGCAACAATTCCAGCCCGGTGGCGCCGGGTTCTGCTTCCTCAAACGGTACTTGTTTGCCGTCATCATCGACCGGCGTGTGATCAGAACACAGGGCGTCAATCGCTCCGCTGCAGAGTCCCGCGCGCAATGCATCCCGATCGCGCGAGCTCCTTAGTGGAGGATCAAGCCGCGCATGCGGATTAAAGTAACCGATATCCGCGTCGGTCAGGTGCAGATGATTAATTGTGACGTCGCAGGTAGCGTTGATGCCGCTGGCGCGAGCCGCGACCAGCATCTCCAATGCCGCGGCAGATGAAATTCTGCGGATATGAACCCGCGCCCCGGTCTCCTGCGCAAGGTGCAAAATTGTCGCCAATGCAATCGTCTCGGCGGCGACAGGAATCCCCACGAGACCAAGGCGTGCGGCTACCTCACCATCGTGCGCCACGCCTTTGCGCGACAGAAAGCTATCCTGCGCCTGTAGCCATATTGGAAAGTCAAAGGTCGCCGCATATTGCATGGCGCGTAACAAGACCTGGGTATCAACAATGCTGCGACTGGCCTGTTCGAAGGCCACGCACCCGGCATCAAACAGTTCGGCCATTTCGACCAGACGTTCGCCGGCGAGTTGAACGGTCAATGCGCCAACCGGATGAACTGTGGCAAATCCGGGCAGGCGCGCCCGATGCGTGAGCATTTGGACCAAGCCCGGCTCGTCGAGCGGAGGATCGGTGTCCGGCGGACAAGACAGACGAGTGACGCCGCCTGCAACTGCTGCTGCCATTTCGGACTGCAGCGTTGCTTTGTATTCGAAACCCGGCTCACGCAAGCGTGCGCATAGGTCAACCAGACCCGGACATACAATGCAGCCCGTGGCGTCCAGGGTGCTGCTCGCCTCAAATCCCTTTGGCGGCGTGTCACCAGCACCAACTATCAATCCATCAGCGATGAACAGGTCGCTACGTTTGTCGATGCCATTGGCCGGATCGATCAGCCGTCCGCCTTTGATGTGCAGCTTCATTGTTTTAGTCATTGGCTACCTCCGCCGAGCATCGCCATGACGGCCATCCTCACCGCTATCCCGAAGCTGACTTGGGGCAGGATCACCGCTTGTGATCCATCGGCGACACTGGAATCGATTTCAACACCGCGATTCATCGGTCCCGGATGCATGACTATGGCATCCGGCTTGGCCAGCGCAAGTTTCTCCGGCGTGAGTCCATACGACTTGAAATATTCCTGCGAGCTTGGCAGGAGAGCCCCCTGCATGCGTTCGTTTTGCAGACGCAACATCATCACCACATCGGCACCGCGCAAGCCCTCCTGCATGTCCGTAAATACGCGCACTCCCATACGTTCAACTCCGGTTGGCAATAGTGTCCGTGGCGCAATGACACGCACCTCCGGTACGCCGAGTGTCGTTAGGCCATGAATCTGACTGCGGGCGACGCGTGAATGCAGAATGTCACCGACAATTGCAACCGTCAGCTGGCTGAAATCCTTTTTGTAATGGCGAATGGTGTACATGTCCAACAGGCCTTGTGTTGGATGCGCATGACGGCCATCGCCGGCATTCACCACATGAATATGTTTGCGACCGGATGCGGCCAGATGTTGCGCAATCAGGTATGGCGCGCCGCTGGCAGCATGGCGGACGACGAACATATCGGCTTGCATGGCGGCAAGGTTATCCACCGTATCCAGCAGGGTCTCGCCTTTGGCGGCAGATGAGGTGTTGATGTTCAGATTGATGACGTCAGCAGACAGGCGTTTGGCGGCGATTTCAAACGTGGTGCGAGTGCGGGTGGAATTCTCGAAGAACAAATTGAAAACACTCTTGCCGCGTAGCAGAGGGACTTTTTTAACCTCGCGTTCCGCAACCAGAGTAAACGGTGCCGCGGTGTCGAGGATGCGTTCGATAATTTCGCGCGGCAAGCCTTCAATCGACAGCAGATGCTGCAACTCACCCTGATGATTGAGCTGCGGATTGCGCGTAAAACTTAGCGTATTGCTCATTTTTCTAAAACCCGAAGCGACAAATGTCCATTGTCCGAACGTTCCAGGGCCAGCATTTGTGATGCCGGCAGACTCGTCGTATGGGCACAATAGTCTGCGCGAATCGGCAACTCACGACCGCCACGATCGACCAGCACAGCCAGTTGCACCGATGTCGGACGGCCATGATCAAAAAGCTCGTTCATCGCCGCGCGAATCGTTCGCCCGGTATAAAGCACATCGTCGACGATGATGACGTTGGCACCATCCACCGCGAACGGAATGTGCGAGCTGCGGGTGTTCCCCTGCAACCCGCGCTGATGATAATCATCACGGTAAAAGGCAACATCCATCGCGCCTATCGGAATGCTCAATTGCAAGTTCGTGTGCAGCCGCTCAGCCAACCACACTCCTCCGGTATGAATACCCAAGAGGGCGGTGTTTGTATTGACGGTCGGCTTCAACTGCGCCGTCAGTGCTGTCAGCAATTGCTCAGCGTCAGGTAAGTTCATGTGCATCCTGTGGTGCTGCATTGAATGGGTTGGTGTCAAACCAGGCTTGCAAAATAACCCGGGCGGCTTCTGCGTCAATCATCGCCTTGCGTTGTTGCCAGGTCGCTGTCCTTCGATCACCGCTGCTGCGGATGGCTGCATCCGCCTCCAGCGAGCTAAATCGCTCGTCCACCAGATTGACAGGGAGCTTGAAACGTCCCTCCAGTTGGTGCGCAAAGCGCTCGCAGCGGGCAGTCAATTCATGGCAACTGCCATCATCGCTAAGCGGGCGTCCAACGATCAGCCGTGTTGCCTTCCATTCATTGATCAGTTTCCCGATCGCAGCGAATCTCGGCGCGTTGGCTTCGTCATCAATTAACAACAATGCGCGGGCTTCGCCCAATCGCCGCTCGCCGATGGCGACGCCGATGCGCTTCACGCCAAAATCAAAAGCCAGCACTGTCTCATCACGCATGCCCGGCGACTTCGGAGAGGTTGGCAAAATCCACACCCAATGACTGCATTGCTGCCGGCAATCGCTGTTCGGGAGGCAGATCAAAAATAATGTCGGGATCGGCCTCAACAGTAAGCCACGCGTTCTGCGCCAACTCCCATTCGAGTTGTCCGGCAGTCCACCCGGCATAGCCCAGACTTACCAGGACTTGTGCCGGCACCGCAGCGTTACCCATGGTCAGGAGAATATCGCGAGAACTGGTAAGCGCAATTTCACTATTCACTGTCAGCGATGATTGCCACTCTCCCGCCGGACGATGCAGCACGAAGCCTCGATCAGTTTGGACCGGCCCACCAAAATAAACCGGCAGCGCCGCAAATTGTTGCTCCGGCGCTCCAGCTTCAAGATTGATATCAACCCGCTCAAACAGATTCGCGAGGTTCATATCTGTGGGGCGATTTACAATGATGCCAATGGCTCCATCGGCGTTGTGCTCGCAGATGTAGGTAAGCGTGCGTGAAAAACTGGGGTCAGCCATGGCCGGCATGGCGATCAGGAAGTGGTTGGCGAGGCTGACTGTTTCCATGACGACTCGCATTGTAATCTCTCGGCGACTTTCCTGCTGAACTAAGCGTCTTTTGGCGCACGGAGAATGGATGGCGATGGCAACTGCGCTGGTTTGGTTTCGACGTGATTTGCGCAGCTACGATCATGCTGCTTTGCGGTATGCCCTGGAGGAGAACGATCAGGTCTATTGTGTATTTGTTTTTGACACGGCGATACTTGCGTCACTGCCAAAAAGTGATCGCCGCGTCGAGTTCATCCACCACGCATTGGTGGAACTTGACACGTCGTTGCGAGAAAACGGCGGCGCTTTAATTGTCCGTCATGGCAATCCGGTGGACGAGATTCCGCGTCTGGTTGCTTCGCTTGGCATCGATGCGGTGTATGTAAATCGTGATGATGAACCTGCTGCAATTGCCCGTGATGATGCCGTCCGACGCCGGTGTAGCGGGGAATTCGCAAAGCACGGCGTTGCGCCTGCGAAACGGGTCGGCTGTGCAAAGCCGACACTGCGCGCCGTTTCCAACTGGCGTGACTTTAAGGATCAGGTGATTTTTGAAGGACCTGAGGTCCTGACGCAAGCAGGCAAACCATTTTCTGTATTTACGCCCTATAAAAATGCGTGGCTGCGGGCGCTTGTACCGACAACCCTGGCGCCGCATGCAGTTGATTTCACCTCTCTCCATTTGGCAAAGCCGCTGGCCAATGAGCGCATACCGACGCTGGTGGAACTTGGTTTTGAAAGCACCAATCTGAAAAGCCTGAATTTGCCAACGGGCATGAGTGGTGCGCAATCACTGTTTAGGGACTTCACCGAGCGCATTGATGATTACGCCGAGCGCAGAAATTTTCCTGCGGTTAAAGGCCCGTCATACCTTTCCACTCATTTGCGGTTCGGCACCATTTCGATTCGACAGTTGACTGCGTATGCGCATGCACAACCGAGTGGCGGTGCGCAAACATGGTTATCGGAACTCATCTGGCGGGATTTCTATCACGCGATTTTGTGGCACAACCCGCATGTCATCAAAGGCTGCTTCAAGCCGCAATTCGATTTACTGAAGTGGGACAACGCGCCGGATCTATTGGTGGCATGGCAGCACGGCAAAACCGGTTATCCACTGGTTGACGCGGCAATGCGCCAGTTGCTTCAAACAGGGTATATGCACAATCGCCTGCGCATGGTTGCCGCCTCGTTCTTGTGCAAGGATCTTGGCTTGGACTGGCGTCTTGGTGAAGCATGGTTTGCCGAAAAACTACTGGATTTCGATTTGGCAGCGAACAATGGCGGCTGGCAATGGGCGGCTTCAACCGGGTGCGATGCACAACCGTGGTTTCGTATATTCAATCCGGTGATTCAATCCGAGAAGTTTGATACAGAAGGCAAATTCATCCGTCGCTATGTGCCCGAGCTGGCCAAGGTTACGAGTAAGCGCATTCACGCACCGTGGTTAATGAGCGACGACGAACAAGTTCAGTGCGGCGTGCAAATCGGTGTCGACTACCCTGCCCCGGTCATCGACCATGCGCTGGCGCGAGAACGCACGCTCGCGCGCTACAAGATGGCTTTATCATGACGGTTCTTTTTTCCGTCCGGAGTCCCTATGAATACCTTTTCGAGAGTCATTTGTTTAGCGGTGTACGTGCTGGCGCTGGCAACACTTGACGGTACTTTCCTCGCCGGCTCGGCAACCGTGCTGCAATACGGGGCAATAGCCTTGCTTGCTGCGCATGCGATTGAAGTTGTCGTCTGCTACAAATACGTCAAGCTGTACAAGGGTCCGATTGCGGTCAGCATTGTGCTCACCTTGCTGTTTGGCCTATTGCACTGGAAACCATTGGCAAACGCCGCAGCGCGCAAAGCAGCAACTTAAAAAAAGGGCACCGCGGAGTTAACCAAGGTGCCCTAAGAACCACTAGGAGTTCAGTGCCGGCTCCCGCTCCGGGAGCCGGTAAATCATTGCATTAAGACGAGTGATAAGCAGACTCACCGTGTGAAGTCACATCCAGACCTTCACGCTCTTCATCTTCCGGTACGCGCAGTCCGATCAGGATATCAACCAGCTTGTAGGCGACAATCGCCACTACGCCTGACCAAACAATCGTGGTACCAACGGCCGTTGCCTGAATAATGACCTGATCGACAATCGAGTAACCATCGGCCATTTTGTTGGCAACGTAATCCCATACACCCTGACCACCGAGATCCGGTGAGGCGAACACACCGGTGAGCAGTGCGCCGAGGATTCCGCCGACGCCATGCACGCCGAACACGTCGAGTGAGTCATCGGCACGCAGCAACTTCTTCAGCCCATTGACGCCCCACAAGCAGATCACGCCAGCAGCAGCACCAATCACCAAGGCGCCGCCAACACCCACAAAACCGGCTGCCGGGGTAATCGCCACCAATCCAGCAACTGCACCGGACGCGGCACCCAACATTGATGGTTTGCCCTTGATCAGCCATTCAGCAATCATCCAGGACATCGCTGCGGCGGCTGTTGCCGCCCAGGTATTGACGAAGGCAAGCGCGGCAATGCCGTTTGCTTCCAGCGCTGAGCCGGCATTGAAACCAAACCAGCCGAACCACAGCAAGGAGGCACCGATCATGGTCATCGTCAGCGAATGCGGAGCCATCGAATCCTTGCCATAGCCAACGCGTTTGCCAACCATGTAAGCACCTACCAAACCGGCGACCGCGGCGTTGATATGCACGACCGTACCACCAGCAAAGTCAAGCGCGCCCTTTTGAAACAGGTAGCCAGCTGTTGCACCAAGCTTTTCAGCAGCTTCGGCCGAAACATAGCCATCCGGACCCGCCCAATACCAGACCATATGCGTGATCGGCAGATAGCTGAAGCTGAACCACAGCACCATGAACAGCAACACGGCAGCGAACTTCATTCGCTCGGCGAACGCACCGACGATCAGTCCGCAAGTAATCGCCGCAAACGCACCCTGGAAGGCGACGTAGATGAATTCGGATACCGCCACTCCCTTGGTAAACGTGGCTGCCATTGAATCCGGCGTGACTCCCTTGAGCAGGACCTTGTCGAGTCCGCCAAAGAAAGCGCCACCTTCGGTGAATGCGATGCTGTAGCCGTAAATTACCCAGAGTACAGTAATCAGAGAGAAGGTGACGAACACCTGCATCAACACCGACAGCATGTTCTTGGTGCGAACCAAGCCACCATAGAACAAGGCGAGGCCGGGAATACTCATCAGGATCACCATTGCAGTGGCCACAAACAGCCAGGCATTGTCACCTTTGTTCACCGTTGGAGCGGCCGGTGCAGCTTCGGCAGCGGCGGCTGGTGCAGCTTCCGCAGCGGCAGGAGCGGCTGCGGCCTCAGGCGCTGCGGTTGCTGCAGCCGGTGCAGTTGCAGCAGCTTGCGCCCATACACCGCCGGCAAAACCGAGCGCAGTAGCAGCAAGGACGATTGCTAGAAATTTTTTCATGGTCATTCTCCTTACAGTGCAGCCTCACCGGTTTCACCGGTGCGGATGCGGATAACTTGTTCGACGTCGGAGACGAAAATTTTGCCGTCACCAATTTTCCCGGTACTGGCAGACTTTTCGATGGCTTCGATTACTTGTTCCAGCATGGCGTCAGCAATCGCTGCTTCGACCTTTACCTTGGGCAAAAAATCGACCACATATTCCGCACCACGATACAGTTCGGTGTGCCCCTTTTGACGACCAAATCCTTTGACTTCGGTCACCGTAATTCCCTGCACGCCGCAGGCGGCGAGAGCTTCACGGACTTCATCAAGCTTGAACGGCTTGATGATTGCAGTAACTAGTTTCATATGATTTCCTTTCGGGTGAGAGTGGTAACTTCTGCACGTCAATGCGACTGGCGAACAAACTGCCGGATCGTGCAGAAGTGAGGCAACTACAGTGTCTTGCTAAAGCTGACGATGAAGGCGGATTTACCGGCGTTGTAGGTTTTCTTTCCTGGTGCAATTCCCCAGCAGTAATCCTGGCCTGCGGAGCAACTACCATCAGCATCAGTGGAGGTCGCGGCCAAGCCAAGCACACCAAAACCGATGTCTTTGGTGACACCGATCTTGTAGTCAGAGTAGCTGGCACTGCTGCGACCATTGATTTTCTGATGCCCGGCGTGACCCATGAGCGTCACACCGTTGCCCATGTCATAGGTCAAAGTCGCGTCAAGGTAACCGCTACCTTTGGTTTTGCCGGTAAGCGTTCCGGTATCCGCCCAGCCAAAAAGTTCAGTGACGGAATAGGAGTACTTAACCGTCAACCACTTATACGTCAGCGCCCCGTAAATCTCCGTGCTGTCCGGCTTCAGGCCAGTGCCACCATCGGTTCGCGAACCAGGATAGATGTAGGTAAGGACACCAAGGTCGTATCCAAAATCCGCTGGCAAGCTACCCTTGTAGCCAGCATACAAGTCCAATTCATAGCTGTTTGAGGCGGTCGAAATGTTGTCAGTCACCCAACTCACGTTCGACGCCCAAGTTCCCGCATAAAGGCCGCTAGCGTGCGAATAGTCGAAACCGCCCTGAATTGCGGGATCACCTCCAGATTGAGTAATTCCACGGAAGACGTAATTGGAGACGGCGGCGACATTGCCCGTGAAGGTATGCGGACTGGCGGGAGCCGCTTCAGGTTCGGCTGCCGAGGCGACACTCGATACTGAAAGAGACAGTACTGCAAGCGAAACAGCTAACGACGTTTTTTTCATGACTAACTCCATTGGTTAAGTAAGCCCAGTTCTCTAAGCATGGACTGTGCCTGCTAACTTATTTGTTTTATTTCCTATAGTTAGATGAACAATTAATTAACCAATAAAAAGCAACGCACCATCGTAGCGGTATCGATTAGCTACCAGGCACCATTCCGGTGCATGACTATTGGACGGCAAGACCAGACCACTAGGGTCTTGGCGATTGGTTTGACCAAATCAAGAATGAGGTGCTTTGGGGCCGGTCTCCCGTAGAACGTAAAGTGGGCTACCGTCATGTTTTCAGGTCTGCTCGGCTGCGCACGCTCAGGCTGTTAGACTGCTTTTCGGACTAGCAACTCCTTCAATTTGCTGAGGAACACTTATGCTCAACCCTAAACTACTCGACGACATGGCCAGCAAACTGTCTTCACTGCTGGCCGCTACACCCGCCAGTGAAATCGACAAGAACATGCGCGCCTTGCTTGGCAATGCCTTTGCGAAGCTCGATCTGGTGACTCGCGAGGAGTTCGATGTGCAGCGGGAAGTGCTGGCTCGTAGCCGGGAAAAACTGAGCCAGCTTGAAGCGCGTATCGACGAATTGGAAGGCAAGGCCGCCACCGCGCCTCCAGCGGCGAAATAAAGCATGGCACTGGCGGTACTTCGCTCGCGCGCGCTGTCGGGCATGATGGCGCCCGAAGTCACGGTCGAAGTGCATCTCGCCTCCGGCTTACCCGCCTTTACGCTGGTTGGCCTGCCCGACACTGAGGTCAAGGAAGCGCGCGAGCGCGTTCGTGCAGCAATTCAAAACTGCGGCTTTGAGTTTCCCCAGCGACGGATCACCGTCAATCTTGCCCCGGCTGATTTGCCCAAAGAATCCGGACGCTTCGATTTACCGATCGCTTTGGGGATCCTGATTGCGTCCGGACAAATCAAGGCGAACAATCTGGATCACTACGAATTCGCCGGCGAGTTGGCGCTCTCGGGCGAGCTACGCGCTATACGCGGCACCTTGGCCATGTGTGCAGCGATGCGTCGCGACGGTGATGCCATCAATTCAAAGCAACGCAGTTTCGTACTGCCGGTCGATAGCGCGCCAGAGGCCGCACTGATTCACGACATGCGCATTTTTCCGGCGGCGAACTTGCTGCAGGTCTGTGCCCACCTTGGAGGACGTGAATTGATCTCGTCCTACGGCGTGTCGCCAGCACCAACTGAGGTCATTTATCCCGATCTGAGTGAAGTCAAAGGACAAGCTCCAGCCAAACGCCTGCTTGAAGTTGCCGCCAGTGGCGCGCACAGTTTGCTGATGAGCGGCCCACCCGGCGCTGGCAAATCAATGCTGGCACAACGCCTGCCGGGACTCTTGCCGCCGATGACGGCAGAGGAAGCGCTGGAGAGCGCGGCAGTGCATTCACTCGCCGGAACGTTTTCAATGGAGAAGTGGTCGCAGCGAGCGTTCCGTAGTCCGCACCACACCTCGTCTTCGGTCGCGCTGGTGGGTGGTGGCAGTACGCCGCGCCCCGGCGAAATTTCCTTGGCACATTACGGCGTTTTGTTCCTGGATGAACTTCCGGAATTTTCCCGCACTGTACTCGAAGCCTTGCGCGAACCTTTGGAAAGCGGCGTCATTCATGTTTCCCGCGCTGCACGGCGCGCCGAATTCCCTGCGCGTTTCCAACTCGTCGCCGCGATGAACCCCTGCCCCTGCGGTTTTCTCGGCGACGCACTCGGCAAATGTCGTTGCACCCCCGATCAGGTCGCGCGTTACCGCAGCAAACTCTCCGGCCCCTTCCTCGATCGCATTGATTTGATGCTCGATGTTCCAGCAGTCTCGGAAGCCGAACTTTCTGCGCGGGGTAGCGGTGAAACATCTGCCGTCGTGCGTGCCCGTGTCTCCGCCACACGAGCGATTCAGATTGCCCGCCAGGGGAAACCCAACGCCATGCTCACCCCGGATGAAATTGACCAATATGCCTCGCCCGATGCCGCCGGTGCCGCGCTACTCAAACAGGCGATGGCGAGACTTTCGCTTTCAGCGCGCGGTTATCACCGCATTTTGAAGGTCGCCCGCACACTCGCCGACATGGCAGGCGAAAAGCAGGTCAGTAGTCCGGATATCGCCGAAGCGATTCAGTATCGGCGGGGATTGAGTAGCTGATGCGCTCACCCAATTCAACCGTCCCCTTGCAAAGACTCCGGTCGAACGCCGTCCCGCCCACCCCCCCCGGCGAGGGGCGCGTCCTCTGCGCGCCGCCTGGTAGCGCAGTAGTTTCTGAAGCAGTTGTTTCATCAGCACCAACTGGCGACCCATCCACATCAGCTGGCTTGCCAGTCGATACGCGCGGGCGCCGAATCCGTGACTTGCGCATCTCGGTGATTGATCGCTGCAATTTTCGTTGTACCTATTGCATGCCCAAGAGCGTGTTCGGTCAGAACTACCTATATCTGCCACGCGCCGAGCTACTGAGCTTTGAGGAAATCATCCGTGCCGCCCGTCAATTCGCTGCTTTGGGCGTCGAAAAAATTCGACTCACCGGCGGCGAGCCGTTACTACGCCGAAATCTTGAGCGGCTGATCGCCGAACTGGCGAAGTTGCCCGTCGAGCTGACCTTGACAACCAACGGCTCGCTTTTGGCGAGTAAAGCGCAAGCACTAAAAGATGCCGGCTTGCACCGCGTCACCGTTAGTCTTGACGGGCTCGACGATGAAATTTTCCGACGCATGAACGACGTCGACTTCCCGGTGGCCGATGTGCTTGCGGGGATTGATGCGGCAACTAAGGTTGGGTTCACTGAGGTCAAGATCAACTGCGTGGTCAAGCGCGGCACTAACGATAACCAAATTCTTCCGCTGGCTCGGCATTTTCGCGGTAGCGGACACATCGTGCGCTTCATCGAATACATGGATGTTGGCAGTTCCAATGGCTGGCAAATGGATGAGGTGGTTCCGTCGGCCGACATCATCGCCAGAATTCATCAGGAGTTTCCGCTGGAAGCCATCGACGCCAACTATCCCGGCGAGGTGGCAGCGCGTTGGCGTTATGTCGACGACCAAGGCGAAATCGGTGTGATCTCGTCGGTCACCCAGGCGTTCTGTTCGAGCTGCACACGCGCCCGATTGTCGACAGAAGGTCAGTTGTATACATGTTTGTTTGCCGAGCGCGGACATGACCTGCGTGCGCTGCTGCGCGGCGGAGCCGACGACCAGCAGTTACAAACCGCCATTGCCGAGATATGGAAGGCCCGTGGCGACCGTTATTCCGAAATTCGCACTGACGCTACGACCAAAGCCGCCAAGATTGAAATGTCATATATCGGCGGTTGATATGACGTCGGCGCAACGGGGTTGTGCACTGGCGGCGAGTCTCGCACCTAAGTATTGACATAGATCAATACGAAGCGCATCGTCGCCCCCTACGCTAGCGGCACTGGATGCGAGTGGTCGGCCAAGGGGAGATGCACGTGGAAGTTTTCGAAGCGGATATTGCCATTGTTGGCGCCGGCGGTGCCGGTCTGCGCGCGGCGATTGCGGCAGCCGAGACTGATCCGGTACTAAAAATTGCCCTGATCTCCAAGGTTTACCCGATGCGCAGCCACACCGTGGCGGCAGAAGGCGGCTCGGCCGGCGTGGTGCAGGCGCATGACAGCCTTGACCACCATTTCAACGATACTGTTGGCGGTGGCGATTGGCTGTGCGAACAGGATGTGGTCGAGTACTTCGTCGCCCAATGCACTGAAGAAATGGTGCAGTTGGAACATTGGGGCTGCCCGTGGAGCCGCAAGCCGGACGGGCATATCAATGTGCGGGCCTTTGGCGGCATGAAGATTGAGCGCACCTGGTTTGCCGCCGACAAAACCGGTTTTCACATGCTGCACACCTTGTTCCAGACGTCGATCAAATATCCGTCGATCCAACGCTTCGACGAATTCTTTTGTGTGGATCTGGTCGTCGAAGACGGCCGCGTGCAGGGCGTGGTAGTGCTCGAAACCGCGACCGGGCAATTCACTTTGATCAAGGCCAAGTCAGTGATCATCGCCACCGGCGGTGCCGGACGGGTGTTTCGCGAGAATACCAACGGCGGCATCGTCACCGGCGACGGTATGGCAATGGCCTACCGCCATGGCGTGCCGTTGCGCGATATGGAGTTTGTGCAATACCACCCGACCTGCATGCCCGGTACAGGCTTGCTATTCACGGAAGCCTGTCGCGGCGAAGGCGGCCTGCTACTGAACAAGGACGGCTATCGCTATTTGCAGGATTACGGTCTCGGCCCCGCCGAAGACAAGCCACGCAATAAAGCCATGGAGTTGGGGCCACGCGATCGTTTGAGTCAGGCCTTCTGGTACGAGCAGCAAAAGGGGCGAACCATTGAAGGACCGCATGGCTCCGTGGTGCATCTCGATCTGCGACATCTTGGCGAAGCCTATTTGCGCGAGCGTCTGCCACAAATTTACGAATTGGCCGAAGAATTCCTTGGTGTTGATCCAGCGCACACGCCGATTCCGGTTCGCCCTGCCGTGCATTACACGATGGGCGGCATACTGGTCGACGGCAACTGTGCGGCGCCGCTGGCCGGTTTGTATGCCGCCGGTGAGTGCTCCAGTGTTGGTATCCACGGTGCCAACCGGCTCGGTTCAAATTCACTGGCCGAGCTTTGTGTGTTCGGCAAGGTTGCGGGCATTGAGGCCGCCAAATTTGCCAAGGCGGTCGCACCGGGCAACACCGCAAGCTTGTTGAAAAAGGCTGCAGATTCTCAAAGGCAGGCGGAACAATTGGTCACCCGCAGTAATGGCACCGAGCGAATCGCTACGCTGCGCAAAGAAATGGCGCAGACCATGGAAGATGGTTGCGGCATCTATCGTTTGGGCGACACTATGCAAGCCACTTGCAACAAAATCGACGAACTCAAGCAGCGCTTCAAGAACGTCAATGTCGAGGACAAATCCAGCGTGTGGAATACCGATTGGTTACTGGCAATCGAATTGGGCTATCAGCTCGATGTGGCGCAAGCGATGGCGTATTCGGCGATCAATCGCAAGGAATCGCGCGGCGCGCATCAGCGCCTGGATGGCTTCGAAGCGCGTGACGACGTGAACTTCCTCAAACATTCGCAAGCCCATTACGCCGGCGATGGTGCGCCACGCATCGATTACGGCGAGGTGAAGATCACCAAGTCACGACCAGGAACGCGGGCTTATGGAGCTGCAGGCGAGAAGGCAGAACAGGAAAGAAAGCAGGCCAGCCATGTCTGAGATTGAAAAGACCATCCCGATTGAAGTCCTGCGCTATCGGCCGGAGCAAGACACCGAGCCAGTGCTGCAAACGTTTCAGGTACCGTTCACCGACGACATGTCGGTGTTGCAAGGCCTGCAGTACATCAAGGATTATCTCGACGGCAGTCTGAGTTTTCGCTGGTCGTGTCGCATGGCGATTTGCGGCAGTTGCGGCATGATGGTCAACGGCAAACCCAGCTTGTCGTGCAAGACCTTCCTGCGCGACTACTATCCGGGCGGCCTGCGCATTGAGGCATTGGCGCATTTTCCCATCGAACGTGATCTGGTCATCGTGATGGATGATTTCATCGAGAAGCTGGAAAGCATCAAGCCCTACATCATCCCCAAAACCCCACGCGCACTGAGCGAGGGTGAATATCTTCAAACACCTGAAGAACGCGATGTGTATGAACAATTCAGTTCCTGCATCAACTGCATGCTGTGCTACGCCGCCTGCCCTCAATACGGCTTGAATTCCAAGTTTGTCGGCCCCGGCATCATGGCGCTGCTACACCGTTACAACATGGATTCCCGCGATGGCGGCACCGAACAGCGAATGGAGCTGGTGCATTCTGAAGATGGTGTTTTCAATTGCACTGCCGTTGGCTATTGCTCGGAGGTTTGCCCCAAACATGTCGATCCGGCCAATGCGGTGAACATCAACAAGACCGAGAGTGCCAAAGATTACTTTCTGCGCTTCGTGGCACCGAAGGGAGCCGCCAAATGAAACCACGTGCCATCGGCAAACGCCGTCCGTATGTGCGCCCCATGGCCGGATGGTGGCGGCGCAACCCATTCTTTGTTGAATACATGATTCATGAAGGGACGGCATTTTTTGTTGCCGCCTATGCCTTGGTGTTGCTGGTCGGCGTAGTCCGCCTCGCGCAGGGCGAGGCAGCGTGGAACGGTTGGCTACAGGCTCTTCACTCACCCGTGGCGATTGCCTTCCACTTATTGGTGTTGGTAGCGATGGTCTATCACTCCTGGACCTGGTTCAACATCATGCCGCGTACCTTGCCGCCGATTTTTGTCGCCGGCAAGCGTTTGTCGGCAACCGCGATTACCAGCGGCGGACTGGCGGCAACGGCATTCGCCAGCGCGGTCTTACTTCTTGTCGTATGGAGGTTGAGCACATGAGCGCAAACCTGAAACGATCCAACGCCCCGATCTTCTGGCTGCTGTTCGGTGCCGGCGGCATGCTCTCGGCCTTGCTCGGGCCGATGCTGGTTTTCATTACCGGCATCGCCATCCCGCTCGGTTTGATTCTTTCACCGGATGCGATGAGCTACACGCATATGCAGGCGTTCGCTCACCACTGGATCGGTGCAGGTTTCATCTGGGTCATCGTGTCGCTATTCCTCTGGCATGCCGGGCATCGCATCTTTCATAGCTTGCACGATGTCGGGATTCATGCCGGAACAGCTGCCAAGCTGATCTGTTATGGAATTCCTTTGGTAGCCACCATCGTTGCCGCCCGCGCACTAATCACTTCGGTGGTTTGAACTGAATCAAGCATTGCCGGACAACGTTTCCGGCCAAGCTCCGTACGAGCGTTTTGTTCCAGCGCTTGCGTAACGGATAGGTGTCCCGCCCGTCGATAAAACACCGATGACTCTCGGCAATCTGTCGCGTTGCTTATTTGATACAAGTTTTTACATATTTGGCTCTCACTTGACATAGATCAAATGATGTTGGACGCCTTGAACGTAAAAAGTGCACACGTCATAAAAGGGGTCATTCCATGAAATTTGCAAAACTCTCCGTTGCCTTGGTCCTTGCCGGTCTAGTCGGGAGCCCGGCGTACGCGGTGGACGCCGATGCAGCCAAAGCACTGGCCAAGAGCAATGATTGCTTCAAATGTCATGCCATCGACAAGACAAAAAAAGGTCCATCGCTACAAAAAATCGCCGCGAAGTACAAGGGAAAGCCTGATGGTCAAGAGAAGGCGATCAAGAACATGACGTCAGGCAATAAGGTCAAGCTTGAAGACGGCACCGAAGAAGATCACAAGATCATTGACACCAAGGACCAGGCTCAATTGAAGAACTTGGCAGACTGGATCCTTTCGCAGTAAATGCCGGACGGCGCTTTTCAGCACAACAAACAAGCAACTCAGATTTAACCAGGCGGGAGACAAAACATGAAATTTCTGCGACGAACACTAGGGTTAGCGATGCTGGTCGGCTGTTTGGGGCTGGCAGGCGCAAGTACAGCTGCCGATGTTGTCCAACCCGCCGCGCCGGCCAAGGAGGCACCGAAAGATTTGGTGCTCAAAGGCGACGCAAAATGTACTACCTGCCATGATGAAGCCGACGCGCCGGAGTTGCTTCGAATCGGCAAGACCAAACACGGCACGGTCGCGGACGGCAGGACGCCAAGTTGTACCAGTTGTCACGGTGACAGCGACAAACACATCAAGTCCGCCAACGCCGGCGGCAAAGATAAGCCTACGGTGCCTGATGTGACATTCGGCAAAAAGAGTACGACCGAAGTCTCGCTGCGCAACGAAACCTGTCTGACCTGCCACCAAGGTGGCAAACGCATTGGCTGGCACAACAACGCGCACGCTGTGCGGGATGTTGCCTGTACTTCTTGCCACACGGTGCACAGCGGTCATGACAAGGTTCGCAGTGCGACGATGCAAACAGAAACCTGTTACACGTGTCACAAAGAACAGCGCGCACAAATGAATCGCCAATCGCACCACCCCGTACCGGAAGGCAAGATGACCTGTACTTCATGCCACAACGTGCATGGCGACAATCCAAAGCAGCTCACCAAGTCGAGCACCAATGAAACTTGCTTCACCTGCCACATGGAAAAGCGCGGGCCGTTTGTGCACAACCACGAACCAGTGAGCGAGGACTGCGGTATCTGCCACCAGCCACACGGAACGACGGTCAACAACTTGCTGAAAACACGCCCGCCGATGTTGTGTGTCCAGTGCCACGGTGCCGATAGCCACCCATCACAACCACCTGCAATTCCGGTTGGCCAGGCTACTCAAACCTTAAATAACAATGCTCGAATCATGGGTACGGTTGGTCGCGGTTGCCTCAACTGTCATACCAATATTCACGGTGGTAACAGCACGCAGTCGAATGCAACTGCCGAACGCTTCCGTCGCTAAGCAATAGGGGACAGATCATGAAAATCGAACGCAAATTCAGGATAACCATCATCGCTGCCGCAATGCTGGCGGCGTTTGGAAATGCTCAGGCAGACGACGCCTTAATTGCCGAATACAGCAAGCCGGACAGTTCGGCGAGCGTAGGCGGCAATTATCTGGATAACGACCGGCCGCAGCTTGGCAAGTATGACGGCATGAACGACAAGGGCGGCGATCTGGTCCTCGATGCGGATGTAAGCAAGCGCGACGACGCCACCGGCACCTGGAAGACATTGGTCATGCGCAACATGGGTCTGGATACTCGCCAGGTCGAAGTTGGTTATGAGGAGCAGGGTGACTTTGCGGTTTCGGTGGGTTACAACCAGATCGTCAGCCGCAACCCCTACACCTACATGACGGGAATGACTGGTGTGGGTTCGACCGTGATGCAATATGGGACGGTCGGGGCTAATACCGCAGCGGCGCAAGCCGGACTTTACCCGGCAACCACCGAAGTCCATCTGGGCACTGAACGCGACATTTCGAGTGCCAATGTTCTCAAGTATTTAACCAAGGAACTCTCGTTCAACGTTAATTACAGCCATGAAAAGAAGACCGGTACGCTCGCCTGGGGTCGCGGCGTCAATCCTGAATTCGCCGTGCAACCGATCAGCTCCATAACCCAGCAAATCGATACAGTCTTGAACTACACCACCGATGTTTTCCAGATTTCAGGCGGGCTTAACGCATCGTGGTATGACAATGACAATCACTACGTCAACACCATCGGCGGCTCGCAAACTAATGTTCCGACCAGCACCACCAATGCCGCCGGGCAGACATTTTTGTCGATGCCGTTGAATAATCAGGCGGTGACCGCCTTGTTGCACGGTGGTTATAACTTTAGCAAGACAACGCGAGGAACGTTTAAGGCTTCCTACACCCAGGCAACTCAGCACGGGTCGTTGGAATCACTGACCAATGCATTACTCACCAGTGGTGCCAGAGGCACCAGCGGCTATATCCCCTTCACGCCTGGCGCACCTTCAGACTTGAACGGTAAAGTCGACACCTCGCTATTCGAAGTCGGATTAAGCTCGCGGCCGATGAAAGAGCTGTCGATCGTCGCCAACGCCCGCTATCAGGATCGCAACGACAAGACTCCAGTTCAGGACATCGATCAGTACTACACGTATCGCTGCAGCAACACCGGTACGACAACGCAATACTCGGGTGACTTGCCGACCAACGCCAATTGCGGCGGTGCAAATACCGTGAATACAATCGCCGGCCCGACACTCATTGAAAACAACCCGCGCGATTTCAAGAACACGACGGCAAAACTGGAAGGAACTTATCGGCTTCCCTACGGCTATGCCCTGACCGCTGGCTGGGGTTACGCCAAACAGGAGCGTACCTACGAGACTGTCGCCGGGGTCTATGACGGTGTGGTCAAGATGCGCGCGAACACTGAAGAAAATGCCTGGCGTGCGGAATTGCGTAAAGGACTGACCGAAACACTTTCTGGCAGCGTGTCATTCGCGCACCTGAATCGTGACGGCAGCACCTGGTTACCTGCAGAGGGTCCGGCCGCAGCCACCTGGCCGATCAACTTTTTGAATCCCGTACCATTTTCTGATCGCAAACGCGACAAGTGGAAACTGGTGCTCGATTGGCTACCAACCGAGACGACATCGCTTCAACTTAACTACGAACACTCGAAGGATAACTACGGCGCCAGTACGGCCGGGCTGGTCGACGGAACGGCAGAGTTGATCTCACTTGATGCTTCCTGGGCGATTACCAATGAATGGTCGCTCAACGCGTGGGCATCTTCAGACACAACGAAAGTTCAACAGGTTTCCTACACTTACGACTCTAGAACTACGCCTGCGTCGACAAATTCAACGACCAATTGGGCTTGCACCAGTGTTCCAGGCATGACCATTGCAAACGGATGTACCACAAATTTGTCATGGGACATGCAGCAGAAAGATACCGGTGACACCATCGGGATTGGCATACGTGGCACACCGGTAAGCCAGTGGATCGTCGGTGCGGATATGCAGTACACGAAGATACAGAATAAGTACCCGACCACCTCCAACGTGCCTAACTATCTGTCAAAGAGCGCAGTGAACGGGCCAACGACGAACCTCGGTCTGCAGGGGCTTCCTGATGTCGAAAACAAGCTGACCCGGGTTTCGATGTTTGGTCAATATGCCTACACCAAGGCGTCTTCGGTGCGGGCGGACGTCATTTATGAGCGTTGGCAGTCCAACGACTGGACATACAAGGTCTGGAATACCGGAGCCACGGCACTGATCCCGTTCCAGTACATGGACGGCACCCAAGTATTGAGTGATCCCGACCAAAAGACCACAATGTTTCGCCTGACCTACAATTACAAGTTCCAGTAACTTGGCGTTATTCAGCAAAATGGGCGAAATACTTCGCCCATTTTTTTAGCGTGCAAGAATGTTCATCGACGCTGTGTGAGTCTGCCTGAAGGAGTTAGCCAAGTGAACAGTTGGAAATCGATAAGCAAATTGCTGGCGGTGACGCTGGCGTTGGCCGCGAGCGCCGCAGTAGCCGCTCCTGCGGGTCTGGAAAATACCAAATGTCTATCCTGTCACGCCACCGGCCACGACAAGATCACGGTGAACGGCGGCGATGGAAAATCGCGTGTGCTGGCACAGCGTGACGAAGCGAAATTCGCCAAGAGCGTACATGGCAAGCTCGATTGTGTCAGCTGTCACACCAACATCACTGATGCCAAAGCGAACCATGCTCACAGCACGACAGTTGGCGAGGTGCAGCCAAGCTGTGCCACCTGTCACGAGCAACTCTGGTCAAAGGTTCAAGCTGAGGGCAAGGCCAAGGACAAACCACGCTTGGGTGTTGTGGCCGCCAACATAGAGGCCTACAAGAAGTCCTTCCATGCCCGTCCTGACAAGGATAACCCGAGCCAGCCCAAGGCCAGTTGCGAAAGCTGTCACGATACGCACAGCTTTGCCATACCTGCCGCAGACTCGCCGGAACACAAGCAGTTTCGCTTGGGTATCTCGGAATCGTGCGGCGCAAGTTGTCACGAAGATCAGCTGGAAGCTTGGACAGAGTCCGTGCATGGGCAAAAGGTGACCCAGGATGGAGATTCGAAAGCCGCCGTTTGTGTCGATTGCCACACTGCTCACGCAGTCCAAAACACCTCGGCGGTTACGTTTAAAACCGTAGTGACCAAAGACTGCGGTACGTGTCACGAAGAGAATTTTGCTTCCTACCGCGAGAGCCTGCACGGCAAGATTAACGCACTGGGCTACGGCAATACCGCCAAGTGTTACGACTGTCACGGTAGCCACGGCATCCTTAAGGTTGATGACAAGAACTCGAAAGTGCATCCGGACAAAGTATTGAAGACCTGCAGCACTTGCCACGATGGCAAGAAGGCACGGATGGCGGCCGATGGCTTCAAGACCTTCCCGCCACATGGAAATGCGCATGACTTTGCCAAGTATCCGCAGATCTGGATTGCCGCCAAGGGCATGGCCGCGCTTTTGATCGGCACCTTTGCATTCTTCTGGTTGCACTTGGTCCTGTGGCTCAATCGCGAATGGCAAGACCGTAAACAAGGCAAGACACGGCCACACATCAAGGTGGCGGAGCTCGGCCTCCCGGCCGGCAAGCACATCCGTCGCTTCGGCCCGTGGGCACGACTTGGCCATCTGCTGTTTGCCGTCAGCTTGATGGTGCTGACGCTGACCGGGATGACCTTGATGTACGCCAGCAGTAGCTGGGCCCCGGTAGTAATTCGCGTGCTCGGCGGACCTGAAGTCATGGCGATTATTCATCGCGTCAATGCCGTAATCTTCGTCGGTATCTTTGTGATTCATCTGGTTTGGGTGATCCAGTTCCTCGCGCGCAACTGGAAGACCTTTGACTTGTTTGGTCCCGATTCGGTTAACTTCAATATGCAGGACTTGAAGGACGTGATCGCGATGTTCAAATGGTTCCTCGGCAAGGGCGAGCGTCCGGTGTTCGACCGCTGGACGTATTGGGAAAAGTTTGACTATTGGGCGCCATTCTGGGGAGTCACGATTGTTGGCAGTACCGGCCTGATCATGTGGTTCCCGACGCTGACGGCCACCTACCTGCCAGGCTGGGTGTTTAACGTGGCGGCGATTGCTCACGGCGAAGAGGCATTCCTTGCAGCGGTATTCTTGTTTACCGTACATTTCTTCAACAATCACTTCCGCCCCGACAAATTCCCGCTCGATATCGTGATGTTCACTGGCACCATGTCGCTGGAACATTTCGCCCGCGATCATGGCGTGCAATACCGTCGCCTGCTTGAATCCGGTGAGTTGGCCAAACTGCTGGTCGATGCGCCGACACCTGCGATGACGCTGCGCTCACGAATTCTTGGCGTGGTGCTGATCGCGTTTGGTTTGAGCTTGCTGACGCTAGTCACCATCGGGTTCTACCAATCGTTCGCCGGCTAATAACAATAAGGATAGTCATGGCACCCCCAAATAACTCCCTGACCAGCGACGCAATCGCCATCCCGGAATACCTCACCGCAACCTACGACTGGGCTTATGTCACGCCGGAAGCCGTCAAGCGTTTTGAACGCCAATGGCTGGTTAATTTGATTTTGTGGGGAAATTTTGCCCGCCTGCGCGACGAGGCGCTTGATGTGCTGGGTAACGGACTCGGTGGCAAGACGCTACAGATTGCCTGTGTCTATGGTGACTTGACGACCAAACTGGTCAACCGCCACGCCTCACATGGCGAGATTGATGTCGTTGATGTTTTGCCGGTGCAAACGGCAAATCTCAAGGACAAACTCGGCAAAGCCGGTTTCGCGGCCGACCGCGTTGGCATCCATTTGGGGAACAGTGCGGCGATGAAATTCGCTGACAGCAGCTATGATCGTGCATTGCTGTTTTTCCTGCTCCATGAGCAACCCGAGGATGTCAGAAAACGTACCCTGGCCGAGGCGCTGCGGGTGGTTAAGCCTGGCGGCAAGCTGGTGATTGTTGACTACCATCGTCCATCGGGCTGGCATCCACTGTGGCTACCGATGCGCGGCATATTGAGCACCCTGGAACCCTTCGCACTCGACCTCTGGCGAAATGAAGTGGTGGATTGGTTCCCCGCCGACATCAAGCCGGTGGCGATCACCAAGCGCATCTCATTTGGTGGCCTCTACCAATTGATTGAGGTCACGCGCTAGGGGCAATCAGCTTGTTCGCCGTTTAAAATACGGCGATGCGTTATCAAATCATCCCGGTGACTCCGTTCGAACAGAATTGTTCGATGATCTGGTGCCCCGAAACCATGCAGGGGGCATTCGTCGATCCGGGCGGCGATATTGATCGATTGCTGGCGGCAGCGAAAACGGCTGGCGTACAAATCGAAAAATTGCTGCTCACCCATGGCCATATCGACCACGCCGGCGGCACCGGGCAGCTTGCTGCTCAGCTGAATGTGCCGATTGAGGGACCACATATCGAAGAGCGCTTTTGGCTGGATCAATTGGCCATGCAGAGCAAAATGTTT
The DNA here is from genome assembly GCA_016718525.1 of Rhodocyclaceae bacterium. Classification (GTDB taxonomy): domain Bacteria; phylum Pseudomonadota; class Gammaproteobacteria; order Burkholderiales; family Rhodocyclaceae; genus JADKHX01. The sequence continues at coordinate 1,256,252 of JADKDD010000002.1, read as the reverse complement.
GGCTTTCCCGCAGTCACGGACTTTACACCGGACCGTTGGTTGAACGATGGCGATACGGTCACCGTCGGTAATCAAACTCTGCAGGTCTTATACACGCCGGGCCACACGCCCGGACATGTGGTGTTTTTTCACGCACCAAGCAAACTGGCGATTGTCGGTGATGTTTTGTTCGCCGGCTCGATTGGCCGAACTGATTTTCCGCGGGGCAATCATCAGCACTTGATGCAGTCAATTCGTAACAAACTCTGGCCGTTGGGTAACGACGTGGCCTTCATTCCGGGTCACGGCCCAATGTCGACATTCGGACAGGAGCGTTTGTCCAATCACTTTGTGGGAGACCATGTTCGATGAACCATCAATGGAAATTTTTTCGCGCCGGAGGGTTTGATCAGGTAAGCCTTGAATCGGCGTCCGATTTGCAAAACCTAAAGCATCTGGACCAGAAACTTTGGGTTGCCCTGTCCTGCCCGACCACCGGCATCGAATTCGACGCACGCACCTTGACTTTGATAGACGTCGACGCAGACGGGCACATTCGTGCCAACGAATTGATTGCGGCGATTGACTGGGCCAGTGAGCGCTTGGGCTACGCTGATGTTTTGGCAGGAGACCTACCGGGCGTTCCGCTTGCAGCGATAAAAGACGATGCCTTGATTTCCGCTGCCAAGGATGTGTTGCCGGCTGGCGAGACCATGATCTCGGTGGAACTCGCGAGCAGTGCTGAAGCCGCCTACACCTCGAGGGCGGAAGCCGCATGGCAAGCCGCCGGCGCCGCTGCAATGCCACTTGGAGAGGCAACCGAAGCCGCCTGCGCCGCTGTCGCCGCGGTGAAGGAAAAGATCGACGACTACTTTGTCCGCTGCCGCCTCGCGCAATTTGATGCGCGCTCGAGCGATGCGATGAATGTCGCCGAAGACACTTTCAAAACGCTGGGCGCATCGGCCTTGGTCATGGATGCAGAGGGAGTTTCCGCACTGCCGTTGGCGAAAATCGTCGCCGCGCCAGTTGGTGCTGGTGATGAAATCCCCAGTCGTGTTGGGGACACGCCGTTGGAAATGGATAGTGGCATCAATCCGGCATGGACTGCACGTATCGCCGCGTTGCGCGACATGGCGATCACGCCCTTGCTTGGCGCCCGGGCAAAATTGAGTGAAGCGGATTGGCAAGCGGTGCAAGACCAGTTGGCCGTCTACCGTACCTGGGTTTCGGCAAAGCCCGCCGGCCTGCCGCCCGAAGCGCAGGCGGTAAAGGATCTTGAACGGCTGGCCCGGTATGTGCGCGACCTAATGCCGTTGGCGAATAATTTTGTGGCCTTCCGTGGTTTTTATACGCGCACCAGTAAAGCCATGTTTCAGATTGGCACTTTGTACCTCGACGGACGCGCTGCCGAGCTGTGCGTTTCGGTTCATGACGCTGCCAAACACGCCAGCATGGCGTCGCTATCGCGCATGTTTATGGCTTATTGCGATTGCGTGCGAGGCAGCGAAAGGCTCCACATTGCGGCGGCCTTCACGGCGGGCGACACGGATCAACTGATGGTCGGCCGCAATGGCGTTTTTTACGACCGTCAAGGCCGCGACTGGGATGCGACCATTACGCGTCTCGCCGAACATCCAATCAGTCTGCGTCAGGCGTTTTGGTCACCATACAAGCGCCTTGCTCGAATGATCTCGGATCAGTTGCAGAAAATGGCGGCGTCAAAAGCGGCCGGAGTTGACGCACAAATGGGTGCGGTAGCTGCCACAGCGCCAAAGCCACCACCGACCGCATTTGATGTGGGTAAATTTGCCGGAATCTTTGCCGCCATCGGATTGGCTGTCGGCGCATTGGGCACAGTCGCTGCAGGCGTCATATCCGGTCTGCTCAGCTTGAAGTGGTGGCAGATTCCGTTGGCTGTTGGCGGGCTATTGATGTTGATTTCCGCACCCTCAATCATCATTGCCTGGTTCAAACTGCAGACACGAAATCTCGGCCCGATCCTGGATGCCAATGGATGGGCAGTCAACGCCCGTGCGCGCATCAACATTCCCTTTGGTACCTCGCTGACGCAACTCGCCAAGCTGCCGGAAGGCGCGCAACGTTCACTCAGCGACCCGTATGCTGAAAAGGAAACGCCGTGGATCATTTATCTGGTGGTGATTCTGGTCGTCGTGGCGGCCGTCGCCTGGTTCACACGATAACTATTCTGGTTCGCTGAGCCAGACGCTCTGCCGGCTCAGCGAGATAGCTTTTTACGAGGTCAGACGCGACGTCAGTTCAGCAACCCGACGTCCAAACAACTTCGCGGTCTCCAAATCACCCGGCAACATTTCTGCCGGGCTGCTGTCGGACGGGGACTGTGCCATCGCCCCAGCGAACGAACCAACGAAGTTAACGTCGTCGCGTTGCGCCGATTTCTTGTTACTCGGCATCAATCCCGTACCCACCCAAATGCCGCTGTGTTGCATTGCGAGCGTAAACAAGTAGTGCAATGTGGATAGTTTGTCGCCGTTCATCGTTGCGCTATTGGTAAAACCGGCAAAGACTTTGTCTTTCCATTGCTGGCTAAACCACGGCTTGGAACTCGCATCAGCAAATTTTTTGAATTGCCAGCTTACGGTTCCCATATAGGTCGGGCTGCCCATGATGATGCCGTCAGCCCCGTGGAGCAGTTCCCAATTTGCGTCGGACAGATTGCCCTCCGCGTCAATCGGGACCAATGTTGCCAATGCTCCTTCGGCGACCGCCTCCGCCATGCGCTGGGTGTGGCCGTAGCCGGAGTGGTATACAACAACGATTTTTGCCATTTCTTTGCTCCTCGGATAAGTTAGGTAGTAGGTGAACTAGGCGGCCAAATCGAACACCAAAACTTCGGCGTCGATGCCGTTTGATAATTTCAACTGTGTTTCATGATCGAGCATCAGCGCGTCTCCAGTCTCGAGTCGCTTGCCGTTTGCCTCGAGGACGCCGGTAACGAGATGGACATAGGCTTTACGCGCCGGATTCAAGTTCAGCGTTGCTGCTTCACCGGTACCGAATAAGCCGGCATAAATCACCGCATCCGCGTTGATGGAAATTGAATCGTCGGCGCCGTCCGGCGAGGCAATCTTGCGAAGAGTTCCGCGTTTCTGCCCGGCTGGAATTTTCATCTGGGCATAGCCGGGCGCGACATTCAGCACTGTCGGCGTAATCCATATTTGCAGGAAATGGGTGGTCTGGTCCGGCGCGTGATTGAACTCGGCGTGAACGACACCGCTGCCGGCACTCATCCGCTGCACTTCGCCGGGCAGAATGCTTTTTACATTGCCCATGCTGTCCTCATGCGCCAGCACACCGGACAACACGTAGCTGATGATTTCCATGTCGCGGTGACCGTGTTTGCCGAATCCGCGACCCGGCGCGACGCGATCCTCATTGATCACCCGCAAATTTCCCCAACCCATAAAGTTCTCGTCGCGATAGTCAGCGAATGAAAACGAGTGATAGCTTTGCAACCAGCCATGATCGGCATAACCACGATCCTGCGATTTTCTCAAGTTCAGCATGACATCCTCCTTATCGATGGATTGCATGTTGCACGGCTTGGCCCGCTTGCAAGCACTGCCTGTTTGATGTCATCATTCAAAAATTCTGAATGAACTGCAACCCATCACCATGACCAGCGCACGCGATGTACTGACTCCTGATGCCTTGGCAATGCTGCAAACCATCGCCCGTACGGGCAGCTTTGCGGCAGCTGCCCGGCACGTCAACATGGTTCCGAGTGCACTCACCTATCGTGTGCGGCAAATGGAAGATGCACTCGACGTTTTGTTGTTTGATCGCAGCTCACGGCAAGCGCGGCTCACGGTAGCGGGCGCGGAATTGCTGCGCGAAGGTGATCGCTTGTTGGCCGACATCGATGCCGTTGCAAATCGCATTCGCCGGGTTGCCACCGGCTGGGAACCGCAGCTAACTATCGCAGTCGACAGCGTGATCAATCGGGCAATCATCATGGAGTTGTGCGCACAGTTTTTTGCGCTGAACCCACCAACGCGGGTCAAACTGTCCAACGAGACCTTGTCGGGTACGCTTGAAGCGCTCCATTCAGGCGAAGCCGATCTGGCGCTGGGCGTGGTGATGACGCCACAAGCGCGGGATGACTTGCTGGAAGCGCCACTGGGACAGCTCAAGTTTGTTTTCGCAGTTGCGCCACGCCATCCGTTGGCAAAACTTGCGGAACCATTGAAAGACGACGACATTCGAAAATATCGTGCGGTGGCGGTAGCGGATTCCGCGCAGCGTGGCGCGCCGATGAGCATTGGTTTGCTGGTTGGCCAGGACGTGTTCACCGTCACCGATATGCCGGCAAAAGTCGATGCGCAAATCCGCGGCATCGGGTCCGGATTGCTGCCGACCTGTCTTGCGCAACCTTACATTGATGCAGGACAACTGGTGGTCAAGTGCGTCGAGCGCGCGGAGCAGCAGCTTGAGTTTAGTTATGCCTGGCGCAAGACAGGCAAGCTTGGGCAAGGTCGGGCGTTGCAATGGTGGCTGGCACAATTGCAAAGTCCGGTAACCCGATCCGCTCTGCTTTCTGGCTCCGGAGCTTCGCACTGAAATGAGACTTCGCATCGGCATCGATCTTGGCGGGACAAAGATTGAAGTGATCGCCCTCGACGAGCATGGCGAATGTCTGAGGCGCGAGCGTGTTGCAACCCCGCAAGATGACTACGCTGCCACCCTTCAAGCCATTGTCGGTTTGGTTGATTTGGCGAAGTCGTCAGTTGGTGCTGATGAGACAGGGAGGCCGCCAGGCCGGAAGTGCCCCGAAGAGGGTACGCCGTCTAGCCACATCGGTATCGGCATTCCCGGCACCGAATCCGCCGAAAGCGGCCTGATCAAGAACGCCAATTCCACCTGCCTCAACGGAAAACCACTGCGCAGCGACTTGCAGCGGTTGCTCGGATGTGAAATTCGTCTCGCGAACGACGCCAATTGTTTTGCACTCTCAGAAGCCACCGATGGTGCCGGGGCCGGTGCGGCTATCTTGTTTGGAGTGATTCTCGGCACCGGCGTTGGTGGTGGTGTGGTGGCCAACGGACAAGCCTTGCAAGGGATCAATGGGATTGCAGGCGAATGGGGGCACAACCCGTTACCCGAGTTCGCAAGTGAAATTGGCGACCACGATCGCATTTGTTATTGCGGGCGAAAACACTGCGTCGAGTTATATCTGTCTGGGCCCGGCATCGCGCATGATCACACTCATGCGTTTGAATTGCAAAATCAACCTCATCATCGACATGGTTCGGGCACCGACTGGACGGCTCAAGCCATCGTTGCTGCCGCGAGTGCCGGCAATGCCCTATGCGAGGCAACGATGCAGCGTTACGAACGTCGCCTTGCACGTGCTTTGGCAGGCGTGATCAACATTCTCGACCCCGATGTAATCGTGCTCGGTGGCGGTCTCTCCAACATCGAGCGTTTATACGAAAACGTGCCTCGATTATGGTCGCCGTACATATTTTCGGACACTGTAAAAACACGGTTGGTTAAACCAATGCACGGCGATTCTTCCGGCGTGCGTGGGGCGGCATGGCTCGCCTGATGAATTAAATTTCGAGCGGATCAACGTCCAAATGCCAGCGTAAGCCGCCGACCTTTCTCTGTGAATAGATCGTTTCCATCCACTTCGACAGAAATGCTTGCAAGGCTGGTCGGTTGGTAGATTCAACCAATAACTGTGCACGCTCAAGCGTCATCAGACGCTGCATTTTCATCGGCACCGGATCGTATATGGTTACCCTGGGGTCGGCGATAGTTAGCGCCGCTTTGCGGGCGATGGCTAGAAAGGCCAACGAATCCTCGACCGTCCGCGCCTCTGCGCGCAGCAAGGCTTGAAAACTATACGGGGGAAAGCCTGCGATTTGCCGCTCCGCCAGCAACACCCGCGCAAAACGGCCATAGTCGCCGTCTTCGAGTGCCTGATATAAGGCGTGATCAGGATAGTCGGTTTGAATCAAGACTTGGCCCGGCAAGTCGGCGCGTCCGCTGCGCCCACCGACTTGCATCAACTGCGCAAACAATCGTTCCGGCGCACGAAAGTCGGCAGCAAATAGAGCTGCGTCGGCTCCGATCGCGCCGACCAGCGTGAGCTTTGGGAAGTCATGCCCTTTGGCGAGCATCTGCGTGCCGACCAGGATATCGACGTCACCGGCATGAATCGCGTCGAGCAGGGCTTGCCATTTTTTTGGCGTGCTCGCCGAATCCCTGTCGATACGTGAAATGCGCGCCTTTGGAAAACGCTCGGCAAGAATATTCTCCAATCGTTGCGTGCCGCGCCCGAAGGGTTGCAAGTCCACATTGCCACATGACGGACAGTTACGCGGAATCATTGCCTCGAATCCACAATGATGACAACGCAGACGCTTATCCGCCAGGTGCACCACCAGATTCGCCGCGCAACGATGACAGCGAGAAACCCAGCCGCACGGCGGGCACGATAGTACCGGTGCATAGCCGCGACGATTGAGGAAAATCAGACTCTGCTCGCCGCGCTCAAGCCTGAGCGTTAGTGCGTCTATCAGCGCCTGTGACAAACCATCCTGCAACTTCTCCCGGCGGGTATCGACAGTGCGTACTTGCGGCAGATGTTCAGCAACCGCGCGCTGCGGTAACTCGAGCAAGTTATAGCGACCGGAATGTGCGTGAAAAAAACTCTCCAATGCCGGGGTCGCGGAGCCAAGCACTACGGGGATATCAAGCTGGTGCGCACGCCAGATCGCCAGATCACGTGCGGAATAGCGCAAGCCTTCTTGCTGTTTGAATGAGGCATCGTGTTCCTCATCGACGACGATGAGTTGCAAGCGCGGCAACGGCATGAATATCGATAGACGAGTTCCCAGCACGATATCGGCATACCCCTCAAGCCCATCGAGGAAACCGCGCGCGCGCGCGGCATCGGGAACGCCGCTATGGGCAGAAACAATATGCGCATACGGGAACCGGGCGGCGACACGCGCTTGCAATTGCGGTGTCAGTGCAATTTCGGGAACCAGCATCAAGGCTTGTCCACCGCGTTCCAAAACGCTGGCAATCGCGCGCAGGTAGACTTCAGTTTTGCCGCTGCCGGTCACGCCGTGCAGAAGAAAAGCACAAAACCCTCGCGAATTCAAAATCGCATCGACCGCAGCAGCTTGAGCAACGAGCAATGGAGGTAGACCGACGGTGGGGACAGACTGACCGCTCGTCTTGCGCCCCCCGTCGACTTTCGCGGGTGTTGCAACAACGTTTTGTCTGGTCAAGTCAGGTGTTGTCTTACGCGCCTTCGGCAACTTGCCCCGCCGCAGCATGGGTGGCAAAGCGAACGCCATGACTTCACCGATTGGTGCCTGATAGTACTTCGCACAGAATTCGCACATCGCAAGGAAAGATGATGGCAATGCCGGCATATCCCGAAGGAGCGCGTGCACTTCCTTGAGTTTCGCCACAGGCTGATCAGTAGATTCGGTGACGTTCAATACGATGCCGACTTTATTGCCGGACCCGAATGGCACGCTTGTGCGAAGGCCGATATCGCAAGGATTTGCATCAGGCGCAAGGTAATCAAACAGGCGAGGCAAGGGTACGTCGAGTGCGACGCGGACGAGTTTCATGCCCGTTCAGTAGCTTGCCAAATACATCTCGAAGACACTTTGCATTTATTACCTAAACCCATGGGCTGAAAGGGATTTTTTCTTACCCACAATTTCTGTGGATAACTTTGTGGGGAACCTGCACTGGAAGCCCCAGAGAGGCCGTTCTATCAGGGAATTGTAAGAATTGTGCAACAATTGAACAGATAAACAATCCTTATTTTTCAATCACTTAAAAATAGACTTGCAAACACGTACGTCAAAATCGTGGAAAAACCGCTTTACCTCAGCTTCTGTTAATAAGTCAAGGGTTGCGAGAAAAATTTTCTGGGCACAAAACGCTAAACAACTACCCTCTGGAAGGCCTAATAAGACGGGGTTTGGGCCTCACCGCCGGATCGAATCCCTTGTGCAAACCGGGGTCCAAGGCAGGCATAACCTAACTAAGCCCGCCGACTATGGGAGTGCACCGCATCGACCAATGCCGAAACATTTTCCGGGGGGGTAAATTGAGAAATTCCATGACCTAAATTGAACACGTGACCGCCCATGCTGTTGTCACCGAAGCTATCCAAAACACGACGCGCCTCGGCAGCGATTTTGTCGGGCGACGCGAATAGGGTCATTGGATCGACGTTTCCTTGCAAGGCAACGCGATGCCCCACTCTTTGTCGCGCCAATCCCAGGTCCGTGGTCCAGTCGCAGCCGATCGCGTCACAACCACTTTCTGCGATCGCCTCAAGCCATTGACCACCTCCTTTGGTAAACACAATGCAGGGGACCTGCTCGCCATCATGACTGCGTTTAAGTCCGGCGATGATGCTCTGCATGTAGTTCAGTGAAAACTCGCGATAAGCTGCGTGTGACAATACGCCGCCCCAAGAGTCAAAGATCATCACCGCCTGGGCGCCGGACTCAATCTGCGCATTCAAATAATCAGTCACAGCGGTCGCCGTAACCGACAAAATGTGATGCAACAAATCCGGCCGACTGTAGAGCATGGTTTTCACTGTCCGGTAGTCGCTTGAAGCACCGCCTTCGACCATGTAGCACGCCAGTGTCCATGGACTGCCCGAGAATCCGATCAGCGGGACAGAGTTAGCGAGTGCTCTCCGGATCTCCGCGACCGCATCCATGACATAACGCAAATGCACATTCGGATCCGGCGCGGTAAGGTCTCTGATCGCCCATTCCTCGCGCAGGGGGCGTTCGAATTTCGGCCCTTCACCTTCGCTGAAATAAAGACCGAGACCCATGGCGTCAGGCACGGTCAGGATATCTGAGAACAGGATGGCAGCATCCAGATTGAATCGCGCCAATGGCTGCAGTGTTACCTCACAAGCCAACTGAGGGTTCTTGCAAAGTTCAAGGAAACTTCCGGCGCGGCGACGTGTCTCCATGTATTCAGGCAGGTAGCGGCCCGCCTGACGCATCAGCCAAACAGGAGTGTATTCCACTGGTTGGCGCAACAAGGCGCGTAAAAATGTATCGTTATCCGGGCGATTCGAATGGGACATTTGGAAATCCAAAAAGTTAAGGTAAGAGTCCTTCAGTATCTAGCGCAGACCAAGGTCTTTCAGTTTTCGATACAGGTGAGTTCGCTCAAGGCCGGTCTTCTCCGCCAGTCGCGTCATATTGCTGCCATCGTGCTGCAAGTGAAAATTAAAGTACATTCGCTCGAATATTTCACGCGCTTCGCGTAAAGGCAGATCCAGCACGGCTGCGTCGATTGCCGAGATGGTGTGTTCGGACTGATCGTTGGGCATCACCAGTTGGCGGACATCATGTTCGTCGATGTCTTCATTCAAACTGCCGAGCGCCAGCGATTTGACGATGCCGCGTAGTTCCGCATATCCGCCGTGCCATGCGTGTTGGCGCAAGGCATTCAGTGCCGGAGTGGTGAGGCGGCGCAAGGGAACTTCACTGCTAGCCACGGCGCGCGCAAGGAGTTGCACCGACAACTCAGGGACCTCGTCGCGTAACTCAATCAACCCCGGTACCCCTAGCGTCGTTTCGAACAATCGATTCAGGACACTTTCGTCCCAACCATGCGCAAGAAGTTCGGCAGGGGTATGCGTTGTCCCGACTACCAGATGCAGCGCGTAGCGCTCGAGTCTTTCTGCAGCGAACGCCAGATTCTTTTGTTGCAAGCGGGTGAGTCGCAACAGCTCTTCACACCACAACACTCCGCCTTGAATTCGCTCGAGCTGGTCGACGCCAAGAGGCTGAGAGTCATGCGCCAAATCTATCCCGGACTTGCCTGGTCCGTGAATGCCATTCATGACCAGCTCGATAATGCTGCCGGGCATGGAGCGTAGTAACAGCAACGGACGTTTGGCTAACATTTGATCAAGGCGTTTCTTGAGGTCCCGTAGCGGCGCCGAGCGGGGGAAATCATCGAGCAATAATCCGGCCGCTGTGGTTCGCGCGTCTTTCTCAAGTGCCTTCTTGACCGCCGCCAGCAGTTTTTGCATACCCACCGGCTTTTCCAGAAAATCTGTCGCACCGATGCGTGTTGCCTCAACGGCGGTATCGATGGTTGCATGACCTGACATCATGATCACCGGCATGGTCAACTGTCCGTTTCTGGCCCACTCCTTGAGAAGCGTTATGCCGTCAGTATCAGGCATCCAAATATCGAGCAGCACCAAATCAGGTCGCCCAATGGTCCGGGCGCTGCGCGCCGCAGCCGCATCTTCGGCTTGCTCGACATCATGGCCCTCATCCTTAAGGATTTCACTCAGTAGTTCGCGTATGCCGACCTCATCGTCGACGACGAGAATTTTTGACATCAGTTGGTTCCCTCGATAAGTGAGTTAAATGGAGTCGATGTAGGTGCAATCGGAGCCAGCGGTAGCCAAATATCTACACGCCCGCCGCGGTCATTGGTGAGGCGAATTTCGCCGCCGTGATCGTCGACAATCTTCTTTACGATTGCCAAACCAAGGCCGGTGCCTTTCGCCTTCGTTGTGACATATGGCTCAAACGCACGAGCCAAGATTTGGGGGGTAAAGCCGTTGCCATTGTCGTTTACGCTCAAGCGCATTCTTTCACCTTCTACATGGATAGTCACTGTTATCAACGGCGCGGTTACCGCTGCAAGCGCGTCTTGAGCATTCGCAAATAAATTGTGCAACACCTGCCGCAATTGTTGGGCATCTGCCATGACTAAAGGCAATCGCGATTGGTGAGCGGAGTTTGGCAATAGTTCCAACTGTGATTCGTGGATTGTCTCGTCAAATCTGATCGGTACCGGGGAGCTCAGATACAACAGAATGACGTTGCGTACCAACCCGGCGAGATCGATAGCGGCCAACTGGGGCGCCGGAGTGCGCGCATAGTCGCGAAACTCATTGACCATCTTCTTTAATGACGACACCTGATCAATGATGGTTTGCGTCGCTCTCTCAAGAAACTCTTGCGATGCGCCCTGCAATTCACCTGCCAACTTTAATTGCAGACGCTCCGCACTAAGCTGTATCGGTGTCAACGGATTCTTGATTTCGTGGGCCAGACGTCGTGCGACCTCACCCCATGCGGCACTGCGTTGTGCAGCTATCAAATCGGTAATGTCGTCGAACACGACGACAAACCCGCCGCCGCCTGCTGTTTCTGGCAAGGCAGTACCTCGTACCAACAGGACCTGTGGTCTTGCATCGCCTCGGCCAATCTCCATTTGCTCCTGCCACTCATCGGCATGCGCAGCAAACCCTTGAGTGATCGTCGTCGCCAGGGCGGGGTGGCGCGTCCAGCGCGCAGGCGGCAGCTGTAACAAATCCCCCAGGTCTTCACCAAGAATTGTGGCAGCTCCCCGGTTGACGGCGCGCAGTCGATATTCGGCGTCGAATGCCAAAACACCTGCGGACAGGTTAGCCAAGACGCTTTCAAGGTAAGCCTGAGCAGTTTCAACCTCGACTCTGCGACGTTCGTTTTCATGGCGCGCTTCCCCCAGTTGCTGCGTCATGCTGTTGAACGAATGAGTCAGCACGCCCATCTCATCAGAGGCGGCGACAGTAGCCCTTGGTGTAAAGTCGCCAGCGGCAACCGCACGCGTACCCTCCGCCAGAATCAGCAGCGGTGCAGCAAGGCGTTCAGCCAAGAAGAACGCCAGCGCAATTGCTGCAAACAGCGCCAACAACAGCGCCAGAGTCAGCGTCAGACTATATATCTGCTTGAGCCCTGAGCGGCCAAGCTGCAGTGCCTGATAGTCACGTTGCGCCGACTCCACACTCGCCGCACTGTCGGCTATTGACGAAGGCACAGGCTGCGTCACTTGCAAAATATTTGGTTCCAAGGCAAAACCCGAACCGGTCAGTGGCACCAAAGCGCGCAATACAAGTGCTCGATCCTGCCCCTCATGGTTACCTTCACCAACCACGGCGAATCCACGCTCACCTCGCGCAGCTTTTAACTGACTTGGCGCCGGGAGATCCGGCATAAAACCTGCCGACTCGGCAGCACTGCTTGCCAGCACCCGTCCCGACGGGCTGATGACCGTTGCGCTGTGCACACCCGCCTGCTCACGCAGGCGCCCCAATTTGGCGATGCTGAGGTTTTGCCCGTCGCCAATTTCACCAGCAATGCCACGTGCCTTTTCAAGCGCGTCAGCTTGCAACGCGTCAAGCGCACGATGCGCCAGCTTGAGGCCACCTTCGAGCGCCGTATCAACCCTCACATCGAACCAAGAGTCGATGCTCTTGATCGCAAACTGCATCGAAACGGCGTAAACCAATACTCCGGGCAGTACTGCCATCAGCGCCAACATCAACAAAAGCCGTCGCTTTAGCCGCGCGCCGAAAACTCCTGCACGGAAATCCCGGCGCAAGCGCACAATCTGGGTAATGACCAGCGCCAACAGGGCTGCAGTAGCAAGCCCGTTGATGGCTAACAGAATCGGGTAATAGCCAGCCAACAGGGTGGTATTGCTGCTGGCTTCGGCCAACAGAAACAGCATGATTCCGCCGAGCGCCGCAAATACGATGAGGGCGATTCTCATTGCGGCACCGCCAAAGAATTGGGAGCGACAAATTTCCAGCGCAGTGTCGACGTAGCGACTTGCCACTCTTTATCTGTAATCGCGTCAAGTTGAAACGGTTTTGGCAACTGATTGCGATCAAGCGTCAGGCGCACCGCCGCGCTATACGATTCCCCGGGGGAAATCTTGCCTTTCTCGACAACGTTTGAAGCATTGATGCGCCCAAGTCCGCTTAAGGCTTCTTCCAGTGTCGCGTAATTCAGGTGCAGCGCACCGTTGGACAAACGATATTGACGCGTCAACCCGCTATAACTCAATCGATAGACCAATGCGTAGCTCACGATATGTTCTGCCACCCAGTATTTGCGAGGCCGTTCAAGCACGAATTCGAGATTGAAAAAAAGCGGTACGCCACCCTTGGTCAATATATCGTCAAGGTGGCTGCCAAGATTGATGTTGAAATTTGCCGCGAGCGAATAACCATCTTCATTCTGGTTTAGTGCGGCGGTCACCGGTTCAATGCTGCCTGCAGTGGCTGCATTGGCAACCACTAACAAGAGCGCTGTGCCGATCGCTCTAGCGCTTTTGCAACAGCGCGTAATAAAAGCCATCATGTTCGGCAGTCGGCAAAAGTCTTAATTCCAAATCGTTTGTATTTGGTGCATCGGCTGTTGTTGCTGTTGATTTCAGTGACGAATTAATCAATTTTGTCGGCAAGCGAATGGCATCTGCATGGCGTCCCAAGAAGTTAAGTATCTGCAACTCGTTTTCTTGCCTGAACACTGAGCAGGTTGCGTATAGCATTTTGCCACCTCGTGCCAGCGTTTGCCAAAGTGCATCGATGATTTTGGCTTGCTGTTTGGCAAATTTGGCGACATCAGTTTCACGACGCAACCACTTGGCATCAGGATGACGTCGTATGACACCAGAAGCAGTACACGGCACATCCGCCAAAATCCGGTCAAACGGCACGCCATCCCACCATCGCTCGGGCTTGGCAGCATCGCCAAGACTCACCTGTGCGGAAAGGCCAAGGCGTGCCAAGTTGCTTTCAATCCGTCTCAGACGTCGCGCGTCATGGTCCAACGCGAGCAAATCGATCGCGGCCAGTTCCAGCAGATGCGCACTTTTTCCACCCGGCGCGGCGCAGGCATCGAGCACTTTCATGCCATCAGTCACATCCAGCAAATGCGCCGCAGCCTGCGCCCCGAAATCCTGCACTGAGCATATTCCGGTAACAAAACCTGGAACGCGTTCGACGGCTATCGGGCGGTCAAGCAACAAGGCTTCATTGCCAAGTCGCCGCGCATTTATCCCCGCCTCAGCCAACGCTGATTGCCAGTTGGTGCTGGTCATACGCCGTTGATTAAAACGCAGGCACATGGGCGGATGAGTATTGCCTGTGGCGGAAATCTCTTGCCATCGGTCCGGGTGGTCCGCGCGCAGTCGCTTGATCCACCAGGCCGGGTGGCGAGTGCTCGCGACGTTATCGGCATCAGCCACCTCAATCAACTCATCTTTGCGTCGCAAAAAATTTCGCAACACGCCGTTCACCAGACCCTTGTAACGGCCGTTCCCGATTGTGGTTGCCGCTGTGGTTGCCTGATTCACGATGGTGTGTGCCTCGTCGGGGCGACGTTCCAATCGACTCAGTGCAACCAACAGCAGGCTGCGAACCAAAACATCGGCAGGCGGCGTTTCCATCAGTTTCGAAAGTAGAAAGTCACCTCGACCGAAATCGCGGAGTGCGTTATAGCTCAGGTCCATTGCACCGGGGCGAACTCCCGATGGCAGTGCTTGCAGACTCGCATCCGGCGTTCCGCCATCAATGACCAGTGCCACTGCAGCCGCAGCAGCAGCCAGGGTCGTTGCCATCGGCGGGCTAAACGGCAATCCGGTGTCGGCAGGGGCAATCAAAACGTGAGAAGATTGGATCATTGCAACAGTCTAGCCGCATGTGTCCGCAGCGCCTGCACCTGTCAGGGAGTTTGCGTTAGTTGAATACAGCGAACATCCTATGGGTAGCCCTTCATTTAGCACTACGAATCAAGCCGGAATCACATCGCCGCCACAAACACTCGCCCTACTGGCACTGCTTGCCAGCGCGGCCTTATGGGGCATAAGTTGGTATCCGTTTCGTTTATTGGCCGCAGAAGGTGTTTCCGGCGTATGGGCAATCATTGCGACGGAGTTGGCCGCCACCGTCCTGTGTCTGGCGTTTTTTTGGCAGCAAATATTCCAAAAACCTAAGCTTGACTGCACCACCCTGACATTGCCCGCGTCGCCCTTTGCGATGCTGGCACTGATCGGCCTCCTGGGCGGCGCGACCAATACCGGGTTCATCCTCGCCACGCTGCATGGAAATGTGCTGCGTGCGACGTTGCTGTTGTATTTGGCACCGTTGTGGACGCTTTTCCTTGCCCGCTGGTTCCTTGCCGAACCGATTCGGTTGGGCGGGGTTGGAGTCGTATTGATGGCGCTCTCCGGCGCCGTCGTTATGCTGGGCCCTTCGGCGATCAATGGCGAATTGGGGGTTGGCGATGGCCTCGGACTGATGGCGGGCATTGCTTATGCCGCGTACAACGTCTCTGTCCGGCGCGCCGATCATATCCCGCAGGCGCAAAAGACACTGGCGGCGACCATAGGCAGTGCAGCAACAGCCACTATCGCTCTGGCTTTTTACGACGTGCAAGATTGGCCTGCTTCGCTTCCTGCATCTGTATGGGCGTTGATACTGGGAACCGGCGCTCTTT
Organism: Rhodocyclaceae bacterium; assembly: GCA_016718525.1. Lineage (GTDB taxonomy): Bacteria > Pseudomonadota > Gammaproteobacteria > Burkholderiales > Rhodocyclaceae > JADKHX01. The sequence continues at coordinate 1,240,932 of JADKDD010000002.1, read as the reverse complement.
TGGTGTTGGTGGTTAGCCTGATGCAATTTGGCCTGATGCGCGTGACAGCTACCCGCGCCATTGTTATTCTGGTCAGTGAGCTGTTGTTTGCCGCAGTTTCTGCGTGGTGGCTTGCTGGTGAAGTGCCGGGATTACGTGAATTCATCGGTGGAACGCTTATTATTGGGGCAAGCCTTATCGCCGCTGGCGTTGGCCGCCGTTAGCCAGTGGGCGCGCCCCGATCTAATCTTCTGAAACTAACCGTATGGAGAAAAAATTATGTTGATCAGCCACCAGACAAATTATTTACGGCATCTCCTGATACTGTTGGTCGCTGTCTGGATTGCCCCGGCCTATGCTGCTGACCCCCTACCTTCGTGGAATAACGCTGCCAGCAAGGCATCGATCATCAGCTTTGTCGAGCGCGTAACTAAACCCGGTAGCAAGGACTTCGTTGCACCAGGTGAGAGGATTGCAGTGTTCGACAACGACGGTACGCTGTGGTCAGAACAACCCATGTATTTCCAGCTGTTTTTTACCTTCGACCGAATCCGCGCGCTGGCCCCGCAACACCCGGAGTGGCAGGAGAAGCCGGCATTTAAGGCACTGCTCGATGGCGACATGAAAGCGGTTATGGCTGGGGGAACGAGGGCCTTGTTTGAAATGGTTGTTGCGGCGAATGCGGGCAACACCACGGAAGAGTTCAACAAAATCGTGACTGAGTGGGTAGCGACGGCGCGCCATCCGAAATCCAGGCGACCATTTACGGAAATGGTGTATCAGCCAATGCTGGAACTATTGACTTTCCTGCGCGCCAGCGGCTTCAAGACCTATATCTGTTCAGGTGGTGATGTAAGTTTCATGCGCGCATTCAGCGAACGGGTTTATGGAATTCCGCCGGAGCAGGTCATTGGGTCCGTCATGAAAACCAGTCTTGGTTCAGCCAAAGACCCTTTGGCCATAGTCATTCAGCCGCAACTTGATGTGAACAATGATCAGGAAATGAAGCCGGTGAGCATACAGCGCGTAATCGGACGGCGCCCGATATTTACCTTTGGAAATTCCGACGGCGATCAGGCGATGCTGGAGTGGACCGCCGCAGGTAGCGGCGCGCGCTTCATGGGTCTGGTGCATCACACTGATGGTGAACGCGAAGTCGCCTATGACCGGACATCGTCGATCGGCAAACTTGATAAGGCTCTGGATGAAGCGAAGGCAAAAGGATGGACTATTGCCGATATGAAACAAGACTGGCTGGTGGTATTCCCAGCGGAAAAGAGATGACTCGTTTCGGCCAGAAGTTTGTGCTAATCACGAGCAGATTGGCGAGCGTAGTTGCGGAAACAACGTTATCCTGCTGCCGTAGCAGGATCATTCACTCTCGAGCTTCCTAAAACCCATGGCTAAACCCAATTACAGTTTCGAAAAACGTCAGCGCGACATACAGAAACAGCAGAAAAAAGCTGAAAAGCTGGCAAAAAAGGCTGCTGCAAAGGAAGAATCCACTGGCGCGGAAGTGCCGGGTGACGGCGCAGAAGTCCGAGCGACGCATGACCAGGTGCGCTTGCCCGATTAGTTCGCTTCGCTGCAATAAGTTCCGGCAACGGCTGAACCAAACAACTCCTGTTACATTGTCATGGCGTGCAATCTGGCTATGCGTTCTTCGGTGCTGGGGTGCGTCGAAAACATCCCGCGCAAACCGCCGCCCGAGAGCGGATTCATGATCATCATTTGCGCAGTTTCCGGGTGTGCTTCAGCCGTCCGCATGGGAATACCGCGCGCATAGGCATCGATTTTCGCAAGGGCATCCGCCAACGCGCGCGGATCGCCGGATATCTCGGCACCACCCCGATCGGCCTCAAACTCGCGGCCTCGGGAAATTGCCATTTGGATCAGGGAGGCCGCCAAGGGTGCCAAAAACATCATGGCGAGTATTGCAATCGGATTTGCACGTTCGCCATTTGACCCTCGTCCGCCGAAGAACATCGCGAAATTCGCCAACATTGATATAGCGCCAGCCATCGTCGCAGAGACCGTCGAAATTAGAATGTCGCGATGTTTGACATGGGCAAGTTCGTGCGCCATGACACCTCGCAACTCGCGTGCCGTCAGCATATTGAGTATTCCGGTAGTTGCCGCAACCGCTGCATGCTCAGGGTTACGGCCGGTAGCAAAAGCATTGGGTTGCGCCTCGTTGATGATGTAAACGCGTGGCATCGGCAACCGGGCCTTTTCGGCGAGTTCTTTCACCATGTTGTAAAGGTAGGGTGAATTGGACTCATCGACTTGTTGCGCGTTGTACATCTTGAGCACCATGGTGTCGGAAAACCAGTAAGAGAAAATGTTCATCCCGCCACCCAGCAATAGTGCCAGCAACATGCCTTGGGCACCGCCCATAGTGGCTCCTATGGCGCCGAAGATGGCCATGATTGCCGCCATCAGAATCGAGGTTTTAAGGTAATTGAAAAGCATGTGGTAGCTCCAGTCCCGTCGCGCCCGTTACTGGGCATCGCTTAGATGGGGATGACGCAATAAAGTTCAATAAGTTCAGTCCGCGCCCGCTAGACTTGCGCCCGACATCAATAGCGTCGTTAACTTTATGGCGGCAAACCCGAAAATTGTCATTGCCGGTGCAGGCAGCATCGGCTGCTATGTCGGCGGCTGTCTGTTGCTCGCCGGACGCGATGCCCACTTCCTGATCCGCCCGCGCCTGGCGACCGAACTGGCTGCGCACGGCTTGACTATCAGCGACTACTCAGGTCGCGAGCGGAAAATCGATAGCGGTCGGCTGTTACTCGACACAGAACCACCGGTGATGGCTGCCGCCGACCTTATTTTCGTGACCGTAAAAAGTGTTGCCACCGCCGAAATTGCCCTACAGATAGCCATGCATGCAAAGCCCGGGGCCGTGGTCGTGAGTTTTCAAAATGGAGTTGGCAATGCCGATACCCTGCGCGAGGTTTGTCACGATCAGACGGTTCTCCCAGGCATGGTGGGTTTTAACGTGGTGCATTTGTCAGAAGGAAGGTTTCATCAAGCGACAACGAGTGCCTTGTACCTTCCGCCGGATAACGCTGCACTTGCCGCCCTAAAGAATGTTGATGGCTTGGTGGTTCGTCCCTGTCACGATATGCAGGGCATTTTGTGGGGAAAGTTATTACTTAATTTAGGTAATGCGTTGAATGCGCTGTCGGGCCTGCCGTTGCATGAACAACTGCACGATATCCGCTGGCGGCGCTTGCATGCAACGATGATGGATGAGGCCTTGCTTGCCATGAGCAAAGCTAAAATTTCGCCCGCCAAACTCACCGTCATTCCAGCGCGAGTCTTGCCGTACCTGCTTCGCCTGCCGACACCGATATACCGGCATGTCATGGCGGCAAACTTCACCATCGACCGTCGTGCTCGCTCATCAATGGCGCAAGATCTGGACCTGGGGCGCCATACGGAAATTGACTTTCTGCAAGGTGCCGTTATTGCCCTGGCAGAAAAACACGGAGTAAGCACGCCACTTTGCCGGAGGGTCGCCGATGCGGTTCGTCTTGCAGAAGTGGCCAAATCCGGATCGCCTTGTCTGGCTCCCGAATCCTTGCTTTCGCACTAACCCAAGGCTAGAGAATTGCTGCGCAGATAGTCGACACTCGAAACACGACGCGCACCGGGCTTTTGCAGTTCCAGCAAACGCAGTGCGCCGGAGCCACAATTCACCACAATTCCATCAGCATCAGCCGCCAAAATCGTTCCCGGTTGTCGACCAGAACTGCCTGAATCGTGCACTACTTCGGCGCGCCACACCTTTACTGTTTCCCCGCCCAAAATAAACGTCGAACCCGGAAACGGGTTGAACGCGCGTATCTTTCGCACTAGTGAGGCCGCACTACCATCCCAGCTTAAGTGGGCCTCTGTCTTGCTGATTTTTCCCGCGTAGGTCACACCTTCTGTTGGTTGTTGAATGGCCTGTAAATCGTCCAGCGTGCCTAATGCTCTGACAAGCAAACTGCCACCGACCGTGGCAAGTTTTTCCTGCAAGCTTCCTGTCGTCTCATCCGGCGCGATGTCGACCGGCGCAGTCAGCAACATCGCCCCTGTATCCAATCCGGCATCCATCTGCATGATCGTCACCCCGGTCATTTCATCGCCCGCTTCGATCGCACGATGAATCGGTGCCGCCCCACGCCAACGCGGCAACAATGAAGCATGAATATTCAGGCACCCGCGCGGTGGAATGTCCAATACCGCCTGCGGGAGAATCAATCCATAGGCGGCAACCACCATGAGTTGTGCGCCGTCCTTCTGACAAGCGGTGGTGATCGGGTCGTGGCTGGCAGAATCCTTCAATCGTTCAGGTTGATACACGGGTATTTGGTTGGCGATTGCCAGTTGTTTGACGGCGCTGTGATGAATTTGCATGCCGCGCCCCGCACGTCGATCCGGCTGTGTCAGCACCAACACAACTTCGTGCCCTGCCTGTATAAGTGCCGCTAATGCCGTCGCGGCAAACTCAGGCGTCCCGGCAAAGATAATCCGCACTAAAAAGTCTCGCGTGACTGTTTGACAAGCTTGGCCTTAATGCGTGTCTGTTTAAGGCGGGACAAGTATTCAACAAAGACCTTGCCATCAAGGTGATCCATTTCGTGCTGAATACACACCGCCAAAAGGTCGGTCGCATCCAGCTCAAACGTCTCGCCTTCGACGTTTAACGCCCGAACCTTGACCTGCGCGGCGCGCTTCACCGTTTCGTAAATCCCCGGGACGGAAAGGCAACCTTCTTCACCTTCACACTCACCGGATTTTTCAATCAGCTCTGGATTAATGAAGGTTAACAATTGTGACCGGTCTTCGGACACATCAATCACAATGACACGCACATGACGGTTGACCTGTGTTGCCGCCAACCCTATTCCAGGGGCGGCGTACATGGTCTCACTCATGTCGGCGGCAAGTTGGCGTATATCGGCGTCTACGCGGTCTACAACACTGGCACGCATGTGCAGTCGGGGATCGGGATAATGCAAAATCGGCAATAGGGCCATGAATCTGCTCTTTAAGGAATTGATGTACGGCGCAATGTCGGGCAGAATCGGCATGTACATCTGGAAATTGTCGGGATCGTCCCGCAGGAGACAACACCATGCGTCGCATTATATTCGCGCTCTTTACCGGCATCTTATTAACTAGTGCGGCAATTGCCGTCGCACAAACAAAACCGCTTGAACTGGCTGCCGATGCCCCCGATCGCTATGTTGTGTTACCAGGCGATACCCTGTGGAGCCTGTCCAGCAAGTTTCTCAAAGACCCCTACCGCTGGGGAGAACTATGGAATCTGAACCGCGAGGAAATCAAAAACCCGCAGTTGATCTATCCGGGGCAAGTCCTGACTCTTAACAGGAGCAAGAGCACGCCGAGTCTGGAGATAAGTACCGTCAAGTTAGTTCCCCGTGAATATATAGAGCAATTCAAGCGCGGCATTCCGTCAATTTCACCGGCGAAAATCGAACCCTACCTGATCGAGCCGCTTGTAACAGACGATGATGTTCTGGCCGAAGCGGCACGCGTTGTGGCAAATGATGATGGACGGGTATTGGCTGGGGCGGGCGATCTCATTTATACGACGCCTGTCGAGCAAAACCCGAGGCTGTGGCAAATCTTCCGCCCGGCAACTCCGCTGATTGATCCTGTCACCAAAGAGGTGCTGGGCTATCAAGCGCTACTGCTTGGAACAGCAAGATGGTTAAAGACCGGGCAGCTAAGCGAATTTCGCGTCCTCAGCAGCAAACAAGAAATCCTTACAGGTGACCGCTTGTTACCCGCGCCAAGCACGGAAATAAATAGTTATCTGCCGCACGCCCCGGACAAGATGATTTCGGGTCAAGTCATTGGAATCCCGGGAGGCGTTGAGTTTGCCGGCACCAATATGGTTGTGACGATTAACCGCGGTAAGCGTGATGGACTGGAGCGTGGCCACGTATTGGTGACAGAGTTTGGTGGCGGTACCGTAAAGGATCGGGGCGAGACAGACCGGGAAATTCTTCATACCTACGAAACCTATCAGTTGCCTGACAACCGAAATGGCTTGATGTTTGTATTCAGGGTCTATGAGCGGGTTTCCTACGCTTTGGTGATGGGCTCCCGCAGAGTCGTTACGCTAGGTGATCCGGTACGTACGCCTTGATGTTGTCTTTGGGCTAAAGCATGTCGACTCCGCCTGAACTGGCGGCCTGGTTGCGGCTTACCCTGACGCCAGGAGTTGGCGCCGAGACTCAACGTAAGCTACTCACCGCATTTGGTCTGCCGGAGGCGATATTCGCCGCCAGCTTTAGTGCCCTGCGCGGCGTCGCAGGCGAGGTCGTCAGCGGCAACCTACTCACTGCGGGCGATTCCGTCGCGAGCGCCATCGATTCCGCCATGGCCTGGGCAGCGGAAGCGGGCAACAGCCTGATTACACTGGCCGACGCGGATTACCCGCGAGCACTGCTTGATGCACCGGATCCGCCGGTTCTGCTCTACTGCAAAGGTCGACGCGAGCTTTTGTCATGCCCCATGATCGCTATAGTTGGCAGTCGCAACGCCACTGCACAGGGCGAGCGCGATGCGACCGCGTTTGCTAAAGCGCTTGGTGAAGCCGGCTTGACCATCGTCAGTGGTCTTGCCCTTGGGGTCGATGCGGCAGCCCATCGCGGTGGACTGGAAACCGCTGCCAGTACCATCGCGGTCATCGGCACCGGCGCAGATCGGCTTTATCCTGCGCGAAATGCCGCGTTGGGGCGGGAGCTTGCCGATCGCGGCGCAATCATTTCCGAGTTTCCTTTAGGTACCGCTGCACTTGCAGGAAATTTTCCCCGTCGAAATCGCATCATCGCGGGTCTTGCCAAAGGCACCTTGGTGGTTGAGGCCGCGCCCAACAGCGGCTCGCTCATTACCGCACGACTTGCCGCCGACGTCGGCCGCGAGGTGTTCGCCATTCCGGGCTCAATTCATTCGCCGATGGCGCGCGGATGCCATCAACTCATCCGGCAAGGCGCCAAATTAGTCGAAACTGCAGAAGATATATTGGAAGAGCTGCGCTGGAACCGTCCCTCAGCGGTTAAGCGCGGCACGAACTTGCCAGTTGGTGCTGGCAGGACGCCGTCCGTAGGCGGGATGGTCACCGACACAGACCAAACGCGCGTAATCCAAGCCTTGGGGCAGTCCCCGACAAATCTTGAAACAATTGCGACCCGTAGCGGCTTGACTCCCGCCGCACTACTTGCCATCCTGTTGCCAATGGAACTCAACGGACAGGTTGCCCAACTCCCTGGCGGTCTTTATCAACGGATCAACGCATGATTGACATCCTCGTCTATCTCTTCGAAAACTATCAGCCCGACGCCTGTCCGGCGCCAGCGGTGCTGACCAAAAAACTCACCGCGGCAGGTTTTGCAGCGGACGACATTTCCGCTGCGTTGAATTGGCTGGACGGTCTGACCGGCGGCGAGAATCTGCATCCAATGAGCCAGGGCAGTCATGCGATACGGATTTATAGCGCCTCGGAGCAGGAAAAGCTTTCGCTAGAAGCGCGAGGGTTTCTGGTATTCCTGGAACAAGCCGAAGCGATTGATGCTCTGCTGCGCGAAACCATCATCGAGCGCGCGTTGGCGCTACCCGGCGAGTCAGTCAGCGTTGACCGGCTCAAAGTGATCGTATTGGCCGTGATATGGCGCCGTCAGCATGCTATCGACGCGCTCATTCTTGAAGAACTGCTTGCCGACGACGAGCTTGACACCGATCCGGAATCCACTACTAAGGGCACCGTTGCGCGTATTCTGCTCAACTAAACGACCGATTGCGGCGATAAAGCCCTGCCGTCCTGCCTGACACGATTTGCTTTTATTTGAGTTGCGCGCTTAAGATGCGCTGCCACTCTTGATCTCGAACGCCCGAAATTCTGACGTTTCAAACCACACATGACCAAGCAACTTATCATCGCCGAGAAGCCCTCTGTCGCAGCCGATATTGCCAAAGCGCTGGGAGGATTTACGAAATCCGGAGACTTTTATGAGAGTGACAATTACGTACTCTCCTCTGCAATCGGACATTTGCTGGAACTGGCGGTGCCGGAAGAGTTTGATGTCAAACGCGGGAAGTGGAGCTTTACACATTTGCCGATGATTCCACCCCACTTTGCACTTAACCCGATCGAGCGCACGCAGGAACGCTTGCGATTGCTGACCAAATTAATCAAGCGCAAGGACGTGACCGGTTTGGTCAATGCCTGTGATGCCGGGCGCGAGGGGGAGCTGATTTTTCGTTATGTCGCGCAGCACGCTCAAGGCACCAAACTAAACAAACCGGTGCGCCGGTTATGGTTGCAGTCAATGACTGCGGCGGCGATCAAAGACGGCTTTGCCCATTTGCGTACCGACAAGGAAATGATGCCGTTGGCAGATGCGGCGCGTTGCCGGTCCGAGGCCGACTGGCTGATCGGGATTAACGGCACCCGCGCCATGACTGCCTTTAACTCCAAGGAGGGCGGTTTTTACAAGACCCCCGTCGGTCGGGTACAGACACCAACGCTGGCGATCATGGTCGAGCGCGAACGTCGCATCAAGAACTTCATCTCGCGTGATTACTGGGAGGTCGAAGCGGAATTTCAATGTGTAGCAGGAACCTACCGCGGCCGCTGGTTCGATCAGAAATTCAAGAAGCAGGACGACGAACATGCTCGTGCCGAGCGAATTTGGGCGATAACCACCGCCGCCGAGATCCGGAAAAAATGCCTTGGTCAACACGGCACGGTCGAGGAAGAGAGCAAACCCAAAGTTGAAGCCTGTCCGATGTTGTATGACTTGACGTCATTGCAACGTGAAGCCAACGGGCGCTTTGGCTTTTCAGCAAAGAACACCCTTGGACTGGCTCAAGCCTTATACGAAAAACATAAAGTCCTGACTTATCCCAGAACCGACGCCCGTCACTTGCCGGAGGACTATATTGCAACGGTGAAAGATACGCTGGGCGCAATGGCAGGAACACCCTATGCCAAATTCGCCGCGACGATTTTGAAAAGTGGCTGGGTACATCCCAACAAGCGCATCTTCAACAACGCCAAAATTTCTGACCACTTTGCCATTATCCCGACCGGGGCCGAGCCGAAGAACCTGTCCGAACCAGAACAGAAGATATACGATCTGGTCACCAAGCGCTTTCTTGGCATATTTTTCCCTGCCGCCGAATACAACATCACAACCCGGATCACGCGGGTTGAAAACGAAGCCTTCAAAACCGAAGGCAAAGTGCTGGTGACACCCGGTTGGTTGGCAGTTTATGGCAAAGAGTCCCAGGAGGACGACGAAAGTCCCAACTTGCCGGCGCTGGAAAAGAACGAACGAATCTGGACCAAAGATGTAGAAATCAAAGCCAAAGCAACTCAGCCACCTCCGCGATTTACCGAAGCAACATTGCTTACCGCCATGGAAGGCGCCGGCAAATTGATTGAAGACGAGGAGTTGCGTGAAGCCATGTCGGAGCGTGGTTTAGGCACGCCTGCCACCCGTGCGGCAACGATTGAAGGTCTGATTTTCGAAGAGTATTTGCATCGCAATGGCCGCGAGTTGCAACCAACGGCAAAAGCCACCACTTTGCTTTTTGCGCTGGAACAATTGAAAGTTGACGAAATCCGCTCGCCCGAACTTACCGGGGAGTGGGAGTTCAAGCTGAAGGAAATGGAGCACGGACGTCTCGGGCGCGATGAGTTCATGGCCGAGATTACGCAACGCACCAAACTGATGGTTGAACGCATAAAAACCGGCGAGTTCGCCGACCCGGATTTCGGTACCTTGAAGACGCCATGCCCGAAGTGTGGCGGAAAAATTCACGAAGGTTACAAACACTTCACCTGCGAAAAATGCGACTACAAATTGTGGAAAGTGGTTGCCAGTCGGCAGTGGGAGCCGGAGGAAATGGACGAACTCCTGCGCAACCGGGTGATCGGTCCGGTGCAGGGATTCCGCAGCAAAATGGGGCGACCATTTGCGGCAATGATCAAACTCAACGCCGAACACGGACCGGAGTTTGACTTCGGCAACGGCGACGCCGAGGGTGAGGCCGAGGAGGTCGATTTCTCTGCGCAGGAGTCGTTGGGGCATTGCCCGAAATGCCAAAGCCGGGTGTTCGAACACGGCATGGCTTACGTTTGCGAAAAATCGGTCGGCCCGGCAAAGACGTGCGACTTCCGTTCCGGCAAGATAATTTTGCAGCAGGAAATGAATCGCGCCGAGATGCAAAAACTGCTCGAGACAGGGCGAACGAGTCTGCTCAGAGGCTTCGTATCGAATCGAACCAAACGCAAGTTCTCCGCGTTTCTGGTGCGGGATGCAGTTACCGGCAAAGTTGGATTTGAATTCGAGGAGCGCGCCGTGAAGCCCGGGACCAAGGCTCCAGCCAAGGCGTCTGCCAAAGTTGCCGTCGCGTCGGTTGGTGCAGGGCCTCCGCATGGCGAGATGTCCGCTTCTCGGAGCGCCATCACGCCGTCAAAAATAGTTAAAACAACCAAGCGACCTGCAGCCAAAACAGCCAAACCTAAAAAGGCTGCAGCGAAAAAACGGGTTGCCAAGAAAGCATAATCTGCCTAAGCTAGACCGGCGTAATGGTGCAATCACCGACACCTTGCGCGTCAATTCTGTACGAACCAAAAAGGTGAACCAGTAGGGACAAGCCGCCATTGCGAGTCGCGGAAAAACACTATAAACGGAGCGAGTTATGACATTGCATCGCCAGAAATTAATTGTCGCCGGTTTGCTGTCGGTCAGCGTCTTGGCATCCAGTGCGTTCGCTGCAGCCGATAAGATGCCGGCTGCAGTTGACACCAAGCGCCTGATTGCCGCCGACACCGAACCCGGAAATTGGATGAGCCACGGCCGAACCTATTCCGAACAGCGCTTCAGTCCACTTGAGCAAATTAACGACGCCAATGTCTCGCGACTGGGACTGGCTTGGGCGCATAAGTTTGACGACGAGCGCGGCGTCGAAACCACACCGATTGTGGTGGATGGCGTAATGTACTCGAGCGGGCCATGGAGCAAGGTCGTCGCGCTCAATGCCAAAACCGGTGCAGTGTTGTGGAAGTTCGATCCGAAAGTTGAAAAGATCGTTGCCGCCAAGGGCTGTTGTGACGTCGCCAATCGCGGTGTTGCCGTCTGGGAAGGCAAGGTGTTCGTTGGCTCCTACGATGGTCGCCTGATTGCGTTGGATGCCAAGACTGGAAAACAATTGTGGTCGACTCTGACAGTGGATCCGAAACGCAGCTATACCATCAGCGGCGCACCACGGGTAGTCAATGGTCTCGTCCTGATCGGCAATGGTGGCGCTGAACTGGGTGTTCGCGGCTATGTTTCGGCCTACGACGGCAAGACCGGCAAGATGAAGTGGCGTTTCTATACGGTCCCCGGTGATCCGAAGAAGCCCTACGAAAGCGACACCATGAAAATGGCGGCCAAGACTTGGGATGGGGATCAGTATTACAAATGGGGTGGTGGCGGTACGGTCTGGGATTCAATCTCCTACGACCCCGAGCTCAATCTAATTTACCTGGGTGTTGGAAATCCTTCACCCTGGAACCCGAGCATCCGTAGTCCTGGCAACGGAGACAATCTGTTCATTTCATCGATCGTGGCAATACGCCCGGACACTGGTAAGTATGTGTGGCATTTCCAGCTTTCGCCTCGCGACGCATGGGACTATCCCGCTTCATCTCAGGTCGTTCAAGCCACGCTGCCGATTGATGGCAAACCTCGCAAAGTCTTGATGCAGGTGCCTAAGCACGGTTTTGTGTATGTGATTGACCGCGAAACCGGTAAGTTGATTTCCGCCGAAAAATACACCGAAGTGAATTGGGCGGATGGCTACGATCTCAAGACCGGACGTCCGATCCTGACCGGCAAAGGCGACTACTCGAAAGAACCCAAGCTGGTATTTCCGGGAACTCAGGGCGGGCATAACTGGCAACCGATATCATTCAGCCCCAAGAGTGGTCTGTTGTACTTTGGCGAGACCCGGTTACCATCGCTCCACATCAGCGATCCAACCCAGAAATTTGCCGACCGCGGTCGGCGCTGGAATATTGGTGAGAAGATCGTGATGCCTGAAACTCCAGCTGAAATGGCGGAATTGGAAGCTCTTGTTGGCGGAAGTCTGATTGCCTGGGATCCGGTGACGCAAAAGAAAGTTTGGCAAATTCCGCACGCCATTCCGGTGAGTGGCGGTACGCTGTCCACAGCAGGTAATCTGGTTTTTCAAGGCACCTATGACGGTCGCTTTGTGGCCTATGCCGACAAAACCGGCAAAGTGCTTTGGGAATCAAAAGCACAAACCGGTGTTATGGCCGGACCGATCAGCTATAGCGTCGATGGCGAACAATACATCGCGGTTGGAGCGGGCTTGGGTGGTTCATTTGGCGTGACCTTCGGCGATATGGCCAAAGCCACCAAAATGCCAACCATCAGCCGCATGCTGGTGTACAAACTCGAGGGCAAAGCCACTTTGCCACCGCCACCGCCAGCCGTCGAGAGGAAACTGGATTTACCGCCGATGCCCAGCACCGCCAATGTCGACAAGGGCCGCGAACTATTCAACACACAGTGTGTGTTTTGCCATGGTGTTGCCGCCGTCAGTGGTGTGAGCTTCACGCCTGACTTGCGTTACATCAGCAAAGAAACGCGTGAGCAGTTTGCCGGCATTGTGATGGGTGGCTTGCGCGCCGATAAGGGCATGCCGCATTTCCATGTTCAACTCACCATGGAAGAACTCAATCTGGTGCATGACTATCTGATCAAGCGTTCATACGATGCCAAAGAGGGCAAGTAAGTCACGGGTTCTCTCTTGAATTTGATGAACGGGCAGATTCATCTGCGTGATCATTAAGACAATAAAAAACCCCGAGCATGCTCGGGGTTTTTTATTGCCGAACTAAACAGAAATCAACGCTGTCGTTGCCCCACGTAGCTGCTTGATCCGGCCGGCTTGCCACCACCGGATCGCGGTGAATGTCCGGCACGTGGGCCATAGTTGCGCCCAGCAGGACTTGTGGTGCCGGGCTTGCCAGCACCCGGCTTCCCAGAACCGCTTCGTGAAGGTGCGGAGCGCCGAACCGGCGTCGCGACCTTCGGTGTCGGCCGGGTTTGCATTGGCTCAAATCCTGGCATTACGGTCGAATCCAGTTCGCGTTTGAGCAAGCGCTCGATATCGCGCAATTGAATCCGCTCGTCCAGGCTGACAAACGACAGCGCCTCGCCACTCGAACCGGCGCGGCCTGTGCGACCAATGCGGTGGATGTAATCCTCGGGCACATGCGGCAGCTCAAAATTCACCACGCGCGGTAAGGAATCGATGTCAATTCCTCGTGCTGCGATGTCGGTTGCCACTAATGCCGCCAATCGACCGGACTTGAAATCGGCCAGTGCGCGAGTGCGGGCGCCTTGCGTTTTATTCCCATGCAAGGCCGCAGTCTTGACGCCCGACTGTTCCAATTTCTTGGCCAACGCGTCAGCGCCATGTTTGGTGCGGCAGAAAATCAATGTCTGATGCCAGCCATGCTGCGAAAACAGGTGCAGTAGCAGATCCTTCTTTTTGTCTTGATCACAGCGAATCACCGATTGCGCAACCATTTCTGCCGGCGCATTGCGGCGGGCCACTTCAACCAGGGCTGGATTTCGCAAAACGGCGTGAGCAAGGTCGCGTACCTCCGGCGCGAAGGTCGCCGAGAACAGCAATGTTTGCCGGTCCTTCGGGCATTTGGCGATGATCTTGCGGATGTCGTTGATGAAGCCCATATCGAACATGCGGTCCGCTTCGTCGAGTACCAGGGTCTGAATTTTGCCCAGATCAACGTTGCGATTGCCCAGATGGTCAAGCAGGCGGCCAGGTGTCGCAACCAGAATGTCGATGCCGCGACGCAATGCACCAACTTGCGGAACGATACTCACACCACCAAAAACAGCCAGACTTTTAAGGCCGGTGTGTTTGCCATAGACTTTGACGCTCTCAAGTACTTGGGCAGCCAATTCGCGAGTGGGCACTAACACCAGGACGCGCGGTGCGATTTTGCTCTGGGCCGAATTAACCGGTGTGTTGATCAGGCGATGGAGGATAGGCAGGACAAAAGCCGCCGTCTTGCCGGTGCCGGTTTGCGCCAAACCTTCGAGGTCGCGTCCGGCAAGAACATGTGGAATTGCCTGCGCCTGAATCGGCGTTGGCGTGTCATAACCCTGCTCGCCGACGGCGCGCAGGATCTCGGCCGATAGGCCAAGTTCGTTAAACAACATTTTGAATTACCTCTGAAGCCGACCACCCTAAATCACGTTAGAGTCAGTCCGGACGGAAACTTCGTTGAGGGTGAAACCGGAGAGCAACCGAATGTTGCTCATCAGGCACAACCGGGGACTGAATCTCGGTTGCGAAGAGCCTGCAGTCTAGCACATCAGCAAGCATTTGTTGCGGCGCAAAAAAAGGGGCGGCCTTGGCCGCCCCTTTAAGTCAAGACTTGGTGCTACTTAGAGCGCCCAACTCCACACCAGGTTCACTGCTGTGTCGTTGCCGCTTGAATTGCTAAAAGTTGTCATCACACCAAGTGAAACTTCGCTGTCTTTGGCGACAGTCATGCTGGCACCGACTGCGGCACGGCCAAAGCCTCCGGTGTCGTTCTGGGTATCAATCTGAATCCCCGAGCCGGTTGAAGCAAGTCCCGCAGTAAATGAGCGCTTGTCCTTGAGGTACTGATTGTCGTAGCTGATCTGGGCATACGGGCGGAAGGTTGATGTTGCCCCCGCTGCCAACTCGTAGCCGACCCGGTAATGGGCCTGTTCCACATTTTGGCTGCTAACCGCAATCGATGTGGAATTAGGGATGCGACCACCCTCGCTCCAGTTATCCATGTGCACTTTTTCCCAATCGGTACCCACAAACGGGCCGTGGATGAAGTCGGACGTGCGCATCTGATAACCAATTTGTCCCTTCACGCCATTGTGGTAACCGCCAAACTGGGCGTACTCGGTCGTAGTCGTGATGCCCAGAGATGCATTGCGATGGCTGTCGTAGCTCAAATTGCCATGACTGGCAATACCATTCACGTACCAGTTGGCGTCAAGTCTGCGAGTGAAATAAAGCGACATCGTGGTTTCATTGACGGTGAGTTTGCCGCCACGATTAACCAAATACAAGTCCACCTTCTCTCGTCCGAGCGTACCACCGACCAACATATTGTCGCCAAACGTGGTTTCGTAACCCAGCGTGTAGGTATAGGTATTCCCATCAGCGAACTTAGGGCCAGTGGGCGCGTCGGCATTGGCGTCGGAGTAGTCACCTGCGACAAAGAAGCGATCACCCTTATAGGCATAGTTTTGATAATTGCGGGTACGACTATCGATCGTCCGCCACTCGGCGCCAGAACGACCCAATGGTACCTGTGCCGCCATGGTTGCAATGCCGTTGCCGGTCGCTACCGCATCTATCATCCCCGTCATCCACTGAGCAATTTGCGCATGTGCCGCTGCTGAGATATGCAGAGGATCCGCATACAGCGCGCCGTTGCCTGCCGTGCCGTGGCAAGCTGTCCAATTCGTATCTGGCGGCGCAATCGATGGATCGCAAACAGGTATCGTCGTGTTGGTAAAACCGAACGCTGCTGGATTTGCAGTGAGCAGACTTGTGTAGTTGGCAAAGTCCAAAATCATTGCACTACCTTTTGGTATCCCAGCAGCCAGCGTCTGACTATAGGCCGCGGGCAGCTCTGCAGCACCCTGAAGAATCAGGCCAGCGGCAACCGAACCCGCCACCCCGCCGACAGCAGCTTGCGTCGCCGCTGCCGTTTGCGTCACCTGCGGGACAGCTGCCAAACTACTCAAATTCAGTACGACGATGTTCTTGGCGCCGGCGGCCCGCAGTTGTGCCACCTGCGTAACCACGCCTTGAGCCGCAACCACCATATTATTCAGCGCCAGTGCCTGTCCGGCCGCCCCGCCCCCAGCGTAGATGTTGAGGTTTGGAGAAACATTGTTTCCACCAATAAAAATGGTGTAAAGCGCGTTGGGATCCACTTTTCCACCGGACCGGGTGATGAAATCACTAACTTGAGTAACGGATCCTTTGGTTGTTGCAGTATTCTGGACTTGTGCGCCACCAACGGCAAAATTGTTACCGGTGGCGTTCGGCGCCTGCGTCAAACCGGCAAGATTGGTGTACGCCGAAGTTTGGGTGACACCATAGTGGCTGGCTACCAATGCGGGAAAAGTACCTTGAGCGGTAGCAGCATTAGAAAACCACAACCCGGAGCTAAATGCGCCTATGTCGCTGTAGCTATCGCCAAAAGAGACGACGTTCGAATACAGGCCGGAAGTTTGCGCAACGGCGCTGCCGGCGACAAGGCCGCAGGCCAATGCAGTTGCAATGAGATTGCGCTTGAGTTTCATTGAGTTTCTCTCCTGGTGGGTAATTTTTTTGGGGATCGCAGCGCCGACAGCTATAGCCAGACGGTCAGTCATGATAGCGCCACGCCTGATAAGCAACCGCTCTGCATGTTCTTGAACAGGCTTGTCGGCAACGACTGTGGTAAAAACCATACAGTGCTCGAATCAGCGCTCTCGCCAACGACTGGAGGTACACCGATGGGTTTCTACGAAAAGCATTGCCTGCCACACGTAATTAATTGCGCATGTGGCATCCGTCCAATCCAGCGGCAGCGGCAAAAAGTCGTTCCACAGGCGCGCGGGCGGGTGCTCGAAGTCGGCATGGGCTCCGGGTTGAACCTGCCGTTTTACAACGCTGCCAATGTTGAATTTGTCTGGGGTCTGGAACCTTCCGAGGGTATGCGCAAGCGGGCACAACGCAATCTCGCGAAAGCGGCAGTGGAAGTGCGTTGGCTTGATCTGCCGGGCGAGGAAATTCCGCTGGACAATGACAGCGTGGATACCGTGTTGCTGACCTACACGCTATGTACGATTCCTGGCTGGCAAAAAGCGCTGGAACAAATGCGTCGCGTGCTGAAGCCGGGTGGTGAGTTGATCTTTTGTGAGCATGGTGTTGCACCTGACAGTTCAGTACAAAAATGGCAAGCGCGAATCAATCCGTGGTGGGGCAAAATTGCCGGCGGCTGCCACCTTAACCGACCGATCCCCGAGTACCTGGACAAAGGTGGATTTCACATAGACAAGCTGGAATCGATGTACTTGCCCGGACCAAGAATTGCGACTTACAACTACTGGGGCATAGCCACCCAGAAGTAGTTGCCGCTTCGCCGCGTGTTGTATGGCATGGGGATTGCTGTATTAAGCCCATGCTAAGTATTCTTATCATCGACGAGTCGCGGGCGCGTGTCACGGAGCTTTGCGCAGCGCTGGTATTCGCCGGCCATCGCGTGGCTGCGGTTTTACCCTCCGTGCTTGATCTCAGCGCGCAGATTGAGGCGCTACGCCCCGACGTGATTTTGATTGAAACCGAATCGCCCTCGCGCGACACGTTGGAGCATTTGGCGCTGCTCAATCGCAACCTGCCGCGACCTTTAATTATGCTGACCCCGGACGGTAACGTCGATGTCATGCGGGCCGCATTCAAGGCCGGAGTTTCGGCCTATGTGGTTGATGCGCTTGATCTTGCACGCTTAAAACCGATTGTAGACGTCGCCATCGTGCGCTTTGAAGAACATCAAAGCTTGAAGGCTGAACTTGCAACCGCGAAGAAGAAGTTATCCGAGCGCAAGGTCGTGGAAAAAGCCAAAGGCATCTTGATGAAGTCGCGCAAACTCGACGAAGAACAGGCGTACGCAGCACTGCGAAATCTGGCGATGGAGCGTGCGCAACCGCTTGGAAAAGTGGCGGGAGACGTGGTCGAAATGGCGAAATTCCTGCTGTAAATCTCTAGTACCACGCAAACGCGGAGCGCATCAAAGCAGTGCGCCACCACGCATTAAAGCCCAATCGCAGTGCAGCATTGATGGCTTTACGGCGTGTCGTCAGCACCAACTGGCGGGCCGTGGCTGCCCGATCTTCCCTTATCTCATATGGCTTCCCGGCTAATTGAAGGCTGGCTGGCACAGCCCTTGCTGAACAAAGACTGAGCGCCGGATCAACGAAGGTCCGGTGCAAATGACAAAGGTGTCTGTTGTTCGCCATGGTTTTGCCATTGCGGACGATTGACACCATTTTTTTTGCTTTTTTGCGGAGATAGCAATGACCCATGAAAACTCGTCTGACCCGACTGCGAAGCCAGCCAACCTCGACGGCATCACGCCTGACGTTCCACGCCGCGATTTCTTGCGTCAAGGGATTCATCTCGCCACCGGTGCTGCATTGATGGGCATGCTGCCCCCCGGTATCCGCGCCAGCGCCTGGGCGGCCGGTTCGGATGCGCCGGAGAAAAAGGAGGTTCGCATCGGCTTCATCCCGTTGACCGATTGCTCCTCGGTGGTGATGGCGGCAGTCAATAAGTTCGACGAAAAATATGGCATCAAGATCATCCCGACCAAAGAAGCTTCATGGGCATCGGTGCGCGACAAACTGGTTAATGGCGAGCTTGATGCGGCGCACGTCCTCTATGGCTTGGTATATGGCGTGCAATTGGGCATTGGCGGCCCGAAGAAAGACATGAATGTGCTGATGACCTTGAACCAAAACGGCCAAGCCATCACCATGTCGAATCAACTCAAGGACAAGGGCGCAACCGACGGTGCGTCGCTCGCCAAACTGATCGCCAAGAAGGAGCGCGAGTACACCTTTGCCCAAACCTTCCCCACCGGCACGCACGCGATGTGGCTGTATTACTGGTTGGCTGCGCACGGTATTGATCCGTTCAAGGACGTCAAGAACATCACCGTACCGCCACCGCAAATGGTCGCCAACATGCGCATCGGTAATATGGATGGTTACTGTGTCGGCGAGCCATGGAACAACCGTGCGATTGTCGACAACATCGGGTTTACCGCCACCACGACACAAGACATCTGGGTCGACCACCCGGAGAAAGTGCTGGGCGCGACTGCCGAATTTGTGAACAAAAACCCGAACACCGCACGGGCAATGACGGCGGTGATCATCGAGGCCGGGCGTTGGATCGACTCCGGCTTGGTCAACAAGCAAAAAACTGCTGATATTGTTTCGAGCAAAGCCTACGTCAATACCGATTCCGATGTCATCGTGGAACGCATGCTCGGTCGTTACAACAACGGACTTGGCAAAACCTGGGACGACAAGAATGCGATGAAGTTCTACGCCGATGGCGCGGCCACCTTCCCTTATTTGTCGGATGCCATGTGGTTCATGACGCAGCACAAACGCTGGGGCCTGCTCAAGGACGATCCCGACTATCTGGCCATGGCCAAACAGGTCAATCGCATTGACATTTACAAGCAGGCAGCGACTGCCGCAGGTGCGCCGATTCCCAAGAGCGACATGCGCTCGCACAAGTTGGTCGATGGCGTCATTTGGGACGGCAAAGACCCGAAGAAATATGCGGCCTCATTCAAGATTCACGCTTGAACGGGAGTACCCAGATGACAGTGCTTGCACTCAAGAAACCGGGCATTATTCCAACTGCCAGTTCGGCAGTAACCGCGAAGGCCGTCTCATCAGCACCAACTGGCGAACCGCTGATTAGCCTTGCCGCTCCAATACCCGAAACGGGTGCGACAAGTGTTGAGCGCGGTCAGCAAATTCAAGCTGTGCGTGCGCGTGCAAGACGCGAGGTGACATACGAGGTAGTCCGTCGCCTGCTGCCGCCATTGGTTGGCGCCGCACTGTTGCTTTTGATTTGGTCAATCGTATCGATGCGCAACGCCAACATCCCTAGTCCGGTGAAGACGTGGGAAGCGGCGCAGATCATCTTCGCCAATCCGTTTTATCGCAACGGCCCGAACGATCAAGGCATAGGCTGGAATGTGTTGGCCTCATTGAAGCGTGTCGGCGTCGGCTTTGGTTTGGCGGCACTGATCGGCATCCCGCTGGGCTTCATGCTCGGTCGCTTTACGTTCATGAGTCGGATGTTCGACCCGATCATCAGCCTGCTACGCCCGGTGTCGCCATTGGCATGGCTGCCAATTGGACTGTTGGTCTTCCAACGCGCCGATCCGGCGGCAACATGGACAATTTTCATTTGTTCGATCTGGCCAATGATCATGAACACGGCGCAAGGCGTGCAGCGCGTACCGCAGGATTATCTCAACGTCGCCCGGGTGTTGGCGCTGCCCGAATCGCAAGTAGTCACCAAAATCCTCTTCCCCGCCGTACTGCCCTACATGCTCACGGGAATTCGCCTGTCTATCGGCACCGCCTGGTTGGTCATCGTCGCCGCTGAAATGCTGACCGGCGGTGTCGGTATCGGCTTCTGGGTCTGGGACGAATGGAACAACCTCAAGGTTGAGCATATTTTGATTGCGATATTCGTGATCGGTGCGGTCGGTTTGGTACTCGAACAAGCGTTGTTGTTGATGGCAAAACGTTTCAGCTACGAGGCAAGGTGATGATGAATTCAACAACCAAATCGCTGCTCAAAGTCGAGAATGTCGGCCAGAGCTTTAACACCAAACAAGGCAAATTCGTCGCGCTGCAAAACATCAATCTGGCGGTCAATGAAGGCGAGGTCGTCACCCTGATCGGGCACTCCGGTTGCGGAAAATCAACTTTACTAAATTTGATCGCCGGGCTTACGTTGCCCAGCAGTGGCGTCTTGCTCTGCAATGAGCGAGAAATCGCCGGGCCGTCTCCGGAGCGCGCAGTCGTGTTTCAAAACCACAGCCTGTTGCCGTGGCTCACCTGTGCCGGTAACGTCATGCTCGCGGTTGAACGTGTATTCGGCCGCAAGGAGCGCGTCAGCCGCCTCAATGCGCGCGTGGTTGCTGCGCTGCAAATGGTGCACATGGAGCACGCGATGGATAAATATCCGCATGAAATTTCCGGCGGCATGAAACAGCGTGTAGGCATCGCGCGCGCCTTCGCCATGGAACCGAAAATTCTATTGATGGATGAGCCGTTCGGTGCGCTCGATGCATTGACCCGTGCCAGTTTGCAGGACGAACTCAATGGTGTGTTGGCCAAAACCGGTGCCACAGTGGTCATGGTCACGCACGATGTCGACGAGGCGGTACTCTTGTCGGATCGGATTGTCATGATGAGCAATGGTCCAGCCGCAACGATAGGTGAAATTTTGACCATCGCCCTGCCCCGCCCGCGTGATCGTTTGGCGCTGAGCACCGACCCCGAATATTTAAGCTATCGCGCAGCAGTGATGGACTTCCTCTACCGCAAACAAGTCAAAAAGGCGGCGTGATTATGGACAAACCAATGCGCAGACCAAGGCTCGTCGTCGTAGGCAACGGCATGGCCGGCATTCGTGCAGTTGAAGAACTGCTGAAACTTGCGCCAGACCTTTACGACATCACTGTGTTTGGCGCCGAGCCACATGGCAACTACAACCGGATTTTGCTGTCGCCGGTTTTGGCGGGCGAAATGACACTTGCCGACATCGTGCTCAACGATGCCAATTGGTACCAGCAAAATCGGATCACGCTACACGCGGGCAAGCGCGTGGTGAAAATTGATCGTGTGGCGAGACAAGTGATTGCTGATGACAAGACTTGCGTAGACTACGATCGTCTGCTCATCGCCACAGGCTCATTGCCGTTCATGTTGCCGGTGCCTGGAAAAGATCTTGAAGGCGTGATCGCCTATCGCGATATTGCCGACACCGAAGCGATGATTTCGGCAGCCGCCAATCACAAACACGCGGTGGTGATCGGTGCCGGCCTGCTTGGGCTGGAAGCCGCCAACGGTCTGCGCTTGCGCGGCATGGACGTCACTGTGGTGCATATCCTCGACGTGATTATGGAGCGCCAGCTGGACCGTGCCGGTGCGGAAATGTTGCAGGCGTCGCTGGAAAGCAAAGGACTGAAATTTTTGCTCGGCATGCAAACCGAATCGCTGATTGCCGCCAAGTCCGGTCGGGTCGGCAAGGTGCGTTTCAAAGACGGCAGCGAAATTCCCGCGGATCTCGTGGTGATGGCAGCTGGCATCCGCCCCAATACCGCGCTGGCACAAGCTGCAGGTTTGCATTGCGACAAAGGTATCGTGGTCTCCGACACTTTGCAGACTTTTGACCCGCGCATCTACGCCGTAGGAGAATGCGCGACACATCGCGGCACGGTGTATGGCTTGGTCGCGCCGCTGTTCGAGCAAGCCAAAGTTTGCGCCAATCATTTGGCCGAATTCGGCATTGGGCGCTATCAGGGTTCGGTGACTTCGACCAAACTCAAGGTTACCGGTGTGGATGTATTTTCGGCAGGAAATTTCGGCAGCGGCGACGGTCTCGAAGACATTGTCCTGCACGACAAAAATGGCGGCGTCTACAAACGACTGGTGATTGAAAAGAACAAGTTGATCGGCGCAGTGTTGTATGGCGATACTACCGATGGCAGTTGGTATTTTCAATTGCTGAAAGAAAAAACAGATGTCAGCGCGATTCGCGACTCGCTGATGTTTGGCGATGCCTTCACCAATAATCAAATCGGTGATGTCGGGCATGCCGGCATCAGCAAGGCTGCAGCGATGGCCGACACTGCGGAAGTCTGCGGCTGCAACGGGGTGTGCAAAGGCACCATCGTCAAGGCGATTCGCGAGCAAGGATTGTTCACGCTCGACGAAGTGAAAAAGCACACCAAGGCGTCCTCTTCGTGCGGCTCTTGTACCGGATTGGTTGAGCAACTTCTGGCCAACACGCTGGGTGGTGCGTTTGTGCCGGTCAATCGAAATGAAAAAACAGTGTGCGCCTGCACCGAACACACACACGGCGAAGTGCGCGAGGCAATTCGCGCGACCAAAATGCTCACCACCGGCGCAGTGATGAAAGCACTCGAATGGAAAACGCCGAACGGTTGCGCTACCTGCCGTCCGGCGCTCAACTACTATTTGATTTCAACCTGGCCGCACGAAGCGCAGGACGATCCGCAGTCGCGCTACATCAACGAGCGCGCTCATGCCAACATTCAAAAGGACGGCACCTATTCTGTCGTTCCGCGCATGTGGGGCGGACTGACGACCCCCGACGAACTCCGGGCGATCGCCGATGTTGCCGAGAAATTCGCGATTCCAACGTTGAAGGTTACCGGGGGTCAACGTATCGATTTACTCGGTGCAAGAAAGGTTGACTTGCCAGCGATCTGGGCTGATCTCGGCGCGGCAGGCATGGTTTCCGGTCACGCCTATGGAAAAAGTCTGCGCACGGTAAAGACCTGTGTGGGTTCCGAGCATTGCCGCTTTGGCACCCAGCGCTCAATGGATATGGGAATGAAGCTGGAAAAAATGCTGTTCGGCATGTGGAGTCCGCACAAAGTGAAACTGGCGGTATCCGGCTGTCCACGCAATTGTGCCGAGGCGGGCATCAAGGATGTCGGTGTCATTGGCGTGGATTCCGGTTACGAACTCTATGTCGCGGGCAATGGTGGTATCAAAACCGAAGTCGCGGAGTTCCTGAGCAAGGTCAAGGATGACAATGAGGTGATGGAATATTCGGCGGCGTTTTTGCAGTTGTATCGCGAAGAGGGTTGGTATCTGGAACGCACCGTGCACTTCGTGCAGCGCGTCGGTTTGGAATACATCAAGCAACGCGTGGTGGAAGATGCGCAAAGTCGTGCGCTGTTGCGCGAACGTCTGCTTTACGCCGTGCAGGGGGCAATTGACCCGTGGGCGGAACGCGCGCTTACCCCTACGTCGAGCACGGAGACTGCAAATTTGCTACGGGAATTCACCCCGCTGCTCGCCATGGAAAATTTGAAAGGAGGTACCAATGAGCGCATGGCTGAAGCTTTGCCCCATTGATGAAATCCCCGTGCTGGGGAGTCGTGTCATGTCCCGGATGAACCGCCCGAACATTGCGATATTTCGAAGCAGCGACAACACGGTTTTTGCAGTGGAGGATGTCTGTCCGCACAAAGGCGGGCCGCTTTCGCAAGGAATCATGCACGGAAACAAAGTGACCTGCCCGCTCCACGGCTGGAACATTTCGCTGGATACCGGAACGGCGTGTTCTCCGGATGAAGGTTGCGCGAGAACCTTTCCAACGCGACTGAGTGATGGCGTGGTTTGGTTGCAGGTCAGCCGGGATTGATGGTCTGCATTTCTTGAACGCGCCTGAGCAGTTCGTCACCGAAACCAAATCCGTTTGCTGTTATTGCGGCACCGGTTGCGGCGTCATCATCTCCTCAGTTGGCGCTGACGTGGAGTGTCGGCTTAGTCCAGCCGACCCGCTCCACGGGCGCAAAGCAGTGCTTTGCGAAACCCCCGTTCCGCCGCCGTTAAGACGCATCACCGGAATTCGCGGCGACCCTGATCACCCCGCTAACTTCGGTCGTCTGTGCAGCAAAGGATCGACACTGCATTTGACGACCCAAATCACCGGGCGAGCGCTGTACCCCGAGCTCCGTCTATCGCGTTCTGACCCGCGGACCAAAGTCACTTGGGATGACGCACTCGACACTGCCGCCAAAAAATTCGCCGGCATCATCAAAGATCACGGACCCGATGCGGTGGCGTTCTACATATCCGGTCAGCTGCTGACCGAGGACTACTACGTTTTTAACAAACTGGCGCGCGCGCTGATCGGCACCAACAATATCGACTCCAACTCCCGTTTGTGCATGTCGTCGGCGGTGGCTGGATACAAGGCCACGCTGGGGAGCGATGCCGTGCCGTGCAGTTATGAAGACATCGCGCTCGCCGATTTGTTTTTGCTGACCGGCAGCAACACGGCCTGGGCGCATCCGATCGTGTTTCGCCGGATTGAAGCGGCGAAAGCCGCGAATCCGAATCTCAGGATCATCGTGATCGACCCGCGCAAAACAGACACCGCCGCGGTGGCGGATATGCATCTGGCCATCACGCCAGGCAGCGACGTGATTCTTTACGCGGCGATGTTGCATGTGCTGCTATGGGAAGGCTTTGTCGATCGACAATTCATCGCCGCACACACCACCGGCTTTGATGCGTTGCGTGCCCAAGTCAGCGAGGTCACTCCGGGCGCGGCGGCGGCAGTGTGTGGTGTGACCGCTGAGCAAATCATTCAAGCCGCGCGCTGGTTCGGTGAAGCAAAAGCCCCGTTGTCGATGTGGTGCCAGGGACTCAATCAATCTATCCACGGCACCAGCAACAATGCCGTGCTAATTCACCTGCACCTTGCTACCGGCAAGATTGGCAAACCCGGCATGGGACCGTTTTCGCTGACCGGGCAACCCAATGCCATGGGTGGTCGCGAAGTTGGCGCGATGGCGAATCTGTTGCCGGGGCACCGCGCTCTGGATAACGCCAGCGACCGCGCTGAGCTTGCTGCGCTGTGGGGTGTTCCCGTACTTTCATCAGCACCGGGCAAAACCGCCGTGGAAATGTTTGATGCGATTCGCGACGGGAAAATCAAAGCCGTGTGGATCGCCTGCACCAACCCCGCGCACTCGCTGCCCGATCAAGCCAAAGTGCGTGAAGCCCTGCTCGCCGCAGAATTTGTCGTGGTGCAAGATTGCTTTGCCGACACCGAGACTTGTAATTACGCCGATCTGCTGTTGCCCGCAGCGACATGGGGTGAAAAGGACGGCACGATGACAAATTCAGAGCGAAGGATTTCCCGTGTGCGAAAAGCCGTGGATGCGCCCGGGGAGGCGCGCGCAGATTGGGAAATCGTGGTGGATTTTGCACGGCGATTAGAGGCGCGATTGAGTTCGCCAGTTGGTGCTAACAACACGGCGTCTAGTCTCTTCCCCTTCACCACCGCCGCGCAAATCTACGACGAGCACGCCATGCTTACCTTCGGCCGTGACCTGGACATCGGCGGCCTTTCGCACGCCAAGCTCGATGAACTCGGCCCGCAGCAATGGCCGTTTGCAAGTACCGCAGCCGCCGGAACGGCGCGTCTCTATCAAGACGGCAGGTTCGCCACACCAGATGGCCGCGCACGTTTTGCCAAACTCGACTTGCGTCTCACCGCCGAATCACCTGATGCCAAATATCCGATTCGTCTAACCACCGGCCGCCTGCGCGATCAATGGCACGGCATGAGTCGTACCGGTCGCAGCGCGCGCCTTTATGCCCACGAAGCCACGCCACGTCTCATGGTGCACGCCTCCGACCTCGCGCGACGCGGCATGAGCAATGGTCAACTCGCGCGCATCAGCAGTCGCCGCGGCAGCATCGTTTTGCCGCTTCAATCCGGCGATGAAGTCCAACCCGGCCAAGCCTTCGCCGCTATGCACTGGGGGGCACGATCGCTGTCGCACGCAGGTATCAACGAGCTGATGCAAGCGGCGATCGATCCGACATCCAAACAGCCGGAACTCAAACATGCCGCCATCCGTATCGAAGTCGCCGAGTTGCCATGGCGCGTGGTCGCGTTACGTGCGTCGCCCACATCAACGACGGCGGGAGAAGACAAGCTACTGCACTGGCGCAATCGCCTCAGCCCCTTGCTGGGCCAATTTGACTACGCCGCACTAACGCTGGCTGGCCGCGACGACGCCGTGCTTAAGCTCCAAATCGCCAGCGCCGCGCCTTTGCCAGCCGATGCGCTCGCCGAATTGTGCACTGCGTTGGAGTTCGATGTCAGTCGCATGACCAACTACACCGACCAGTCGCGCAACATCATCAAGCACGCCGACATTGACAACACAAGCGGACAAATCAACGGCCTGCTTTTCGCCGGAGAAATCGCCGCCACTGACTGGCTAGCCGACCTCATGCTTGCCCGCCAACCGCTGGGCGAATCGTTGCGCTACTTGTTCGCGCCGACCGCCAAAATTCCTAACGCGCCGCTCGCTGCCAGTCGCACGATATGCAATTGCCTCGGGGTTACAGAAGCGCAAATTATTTCAGTCATTGAATCCGGCGCGGATTTGCCTGCGCTGCAAACGCGGCTGAAATGTGGCACGGAGTGCGGGTCGTGTTTGCCGGAGTTGCGGAGGATGACTGCGGCGGAGCAGGGGTTTCGCAAAGCACGCTTTGCGCCTGCGTAGCGGGTCGGCTGTACTAAGCCGACACTGCACACCAACTTCAACTGGCGACTTCCTAAGGCGGGTCGTCACCCCGGCGAGCTCTGCATCCCTTTGATTCCCGCTTCGCGGGGGTGTGAAGGCCGGGGGTCTGGTGCTTCTACAATAGCCACGCTTGATTCGACTACTGGATTCCGGCTTGCGCATACCGCTGATCATTGCCGGCGCCCCCGACCAAGTCGACGATCTCGTCCCCACGTTGCTGGAAGCCGCAGGGATACCCGCGCACGACGGAAACTATCGGGGAAGACAAGTCGAGCCCATGGATGGACGCAGCCTGCTCGCCCTGGTGCAAGGCAAAACCGCAAGCGTCTATGGACTGACCGAAGCCGTCGGCTATGAACTATCCGGCTGCCAGGCGGTGTTCAAAGGTGCCTACAAACTGATCAAAAACATTCCACCGCTGGGCGATCGCCAGTGGCATTTGTACGACCTGGAAAAAAGATCCCGGAGAAGCCAACGACCTCGCCGCCACACACCCCGAGCTGGTCAAGGAAATGCAGGCCGACTATGCGGCCTATGCCAAGGCCAACCGCGTACTACCCGTGCCGGATGATTTCGAGATGCAGTCGGCGGCGCTGCGGTATGCGGTACATCATTACTTGCTGCCGAACGTCAAAGGGGCGCTGCCGGGGGTTTTGGTTTTGCTGGTGTTGGTGGCTGGGTTTGTTGTGGTTCGGCGGCGGCGTAGGAGTCGATAATTGGTTCGCTAGCCCTTGAGCGATTAGGATGTTCAATGATAGCTATGCGGCGCGCCTTAGGCATCCAAAAGCTTTTGTAGCAACATCTCGGTCGGGGAAAATTTAGGGATTTGATGTAACCGTATTTCGGTCACAGCCGACGCTCGTAAGCTCAAAGGAAAAAGTCTACGATCCGGTGTATTGCTGACTCTCGGTATTTGATGATCGCACAATCATCTATAGCCACCGTCGTGCGCGAACAATCGACCCGTCGCCGAAGCAGGGTGCGTCCGATACCTATATGTCAGGGAACCGCGCAGTAGGCAGGAGTCGAATTGCCTTGAGATCACCAGTCATGTTCTGCAACACGAATGCGAATGAACAGCCATCGACTTCGTCGTTGTCCTTGAGCACCGTTGGTACTGGCGGACCATCGCTCGGACGGAAGCGCGTACTGCAGTTGTGAGACGTCTGATACGGGCATCCTCTATCAATTTTGAATTGGCCGAATCCGCACTGCAGGTAGCCATTGCCGTCGTCATCCGTCTTGATCAGCCCAAGCAAGTGGTTCGCCAAAGCTTGGTAGTGCAGTTCAAATACAATTTGATCGCCCTTGATAAGGGCATCCCCAAATTTTCCGAAAGCGCCATCGATTACGACTAGTGGCGCCCTGAACTTCCCCAGCAATTCTTCGAGCCAGAGCGGGTTGGCGGCGGGGTTCGCGATCATCCAAGGTCTCACTGAACGAAACTTCATAGCCGCCTTCATGACCTGTTCGACCTCGAGCAACTCAGGAACACGGGTGAATGCTTCAAGTCGTTCCTCGATGATCTTCTCTGGGGCCAGATAGCCGAGCCTTTCAAAGAGATCAGCAGCGCGGTCTGAGAATCGGTTCGGCCAGTCCTCAGGCATTCCAAATGAAAGACTGTCATCTGTTGCAAGAAGATCAGTGATCTGTACAAAGCGCCAAGATAAGCTTGACCTACGCCATTCGTCTTCGGTCTGTGGAACTGGAGAAGCCCAAGAAATTTGCTGTGCCAGATCACAGACAACCGGGAATTCGGCACTACGAGCGGGGCCACATCGTGCGACGAAATAATCGAACGCGCGTGTACTGGGGTGGAACCCCTGTGCGATCCCAAGCGGCTTCGCCACTAAACGTGAGTGACTCGACGAGCGTGCGCTCAACGAAGTGAGCCTGACCTTCCAGAATGTCTTTGCCCTGTAAACACACTTTTCCCCCAGCCAACTTGACTACCGGGTTGATAGCCCAATCCGTCTTGATCAATAGCGACTTGAGTTCCCTAAACGTCCAGGTCGGAATTGGCAGGTTCATGCGCGCGGCTGACAACCGGGTTACGTCCCGTGCAGTCAAGTCCGCGATCAATGCAACTTGGCCAGCTTCAGGGTCATCGAAATACGCAGCAAGCGGAAGGCGGTAGCCAAGGCCCCTCCCACCAAGCTCCCTCCAGGTCCGAACAGTGTACCCGGTAGACTGACGGTGACTGGACCAAAGAATGTGTCCAAACCCTGTGAAGAGGGTCTGGAAGTAGTGCATATGCTCGTGCACATAGGTTGCCATGGCACCAACGGTCGTTGAATCGGGATGGAACTCATCGGCATGACGGCCAAAGAGACGCATGTCGAGACGCGAAGCACTGAAGCTTCCATACAATTGCTCGAGCCACGGTTGATTGGTTTCGGAGAACTCTTCCATCCGGCTAAGACTAACAGCAAGGCATCAGCTTGGTGCAAAATAGGTGCGTTCAGGAGCTAGGTCGGTTCTGATGCGAGGCTGGTAGCTTGAATATGACTTAAGGGGGATCGCTCAGTGGAACTTTATTTGGGCTTGGCCTTGATGGCATTGGGTATCGTACTGTTTTTCGCAGACCGCTCGAAGTCCAAGACTGTGCGCATTGAAGCAAGCAGCGGCTCGGTTGCCGTGGGCGGCAAGAACACGGGATCGATCACAAACCTGAACGTCGCCACGCGGCCTTCACCGAAGCATGGCGTGCACTCATTAACTTACGTGGCCATCGTGGTGGAAGTAGTAGGCATTGTGGTCACCCTCTGGCACGCTTGGCATATGGCGGCCAAATGACGGAGGAAAAGGATAAACCCAAGACCAAAGGTGAACTGGTCGTATCGACGTTGCTGCCGAAAATGCCCGACCTCACCATGAGCGCGCTGCAGCTACCCCCAGCAGCAACCTTGGCTAAAACCGGCAGTGTTGCCGTCACGGGTGACAACCTCGGCTCGATTCTCAACATCAATGCGAAGAACCTCACCATCGTCGAGCGGCAGATCGCCCGAGAACTGCCGTCGTATCTATCCAACGTGGTCGCGCGATTCTCGGACAACTGGTCCGAATACAACTCCGGATCCAAACGCCCGCTTCCGCCTGAGGTTAGCGTGAAACTGGCTTACAACGACTTTCCACCGGCACATTACATAATCACCGACTACCTGAAATACTCGAACGTACTCGAGGCCGCCTATCGGGGTGTTGAACAGCGCAACGACGACGCGCGTCGCCTTGTCCGCCGCCGTGCGGCAGTGGCTTACACGCAGGAGTTGCACAAGCTGCTCACAGCCCAAAGTGTCAGCCACTGGCAAGCACACATTTTTGCCCGAAAAAATGCCGTTCCACTCGTCATGGCGGTTGTTGCTGCCCTTATGGCTGACTGCATTGTGGGAAGTGCAGCCCAAGTGATGGAAGAGACTGCGCACCTGGCGGTCTGCCTGATCGTTGCCGACGCAGTAATTGAATGCGAGGTTCTAGAAAGGCCTGTCGATGCTGCTACCTCGTGAACAGAGCCCATGGAATTGCGGCTACTACCTTGGCGCTATGGCCTTGAAGGCCCTGGGTGAAGCTCCTGAGGGCAAGCTGGACCTGCCGAGCCTACAAGAACGAATGGGGCTACTCACCAAGCGGGCGATCTCACCGACGCAGGCGGTTGCGGCGGCGGCATGGCTGTACCTGATCGACGCGGTGAAACTTGACGAGTCTGGGGCAATTCAAAAATGCAGCTAGTCTCACTTACCATCAAGCGCGGCAACCAAGTCATGCGCGAAATCATGTTCAAAGACGGGCTTAACCTTATCCTCGATAAGCCGACCGTTTCGGGCAAACAAAGTGGCAACAACGTTGGCAAGACAACGGTGCTTCGCCTAATTGATTTTTGCATTGGTTCAGACGGCAACGAGATTTGGCAAGACTCTGAATTCAAGGGCAGCATCAATCAGGATGTTTTCGACCTGCTTCATGGAACGCCTGCCGTATTTATCAGCCTAAAGATTTCCGACAAAGTACGTGGAAGCCATTCGTTCTGTCGTTCCTTCAAATTGAAGGGGCGGAAGGGCACCGGCCTGCTCTTAATTGATGATGTTCCGCAAGACTCGATCACCACGTACCGTGATGAGGTAAAGAACATTCTCTTTGGCACGAAGTCGAATAAGCCCAGCTTGCGTCAACTTGCACCGAAGTTTGTTAGGTCTTCGAGCGCCGTAATGGGCAAGACATTGAAGTTTCTCGGATCCTTTGGCAGCGAGGTGGACTATGAAGCGGTACACCTCTTTCTCTTTGGGTTCTTCAACGTTGGTGTATTGGAGGAACGAGCCGCTCTAACTGACAAGCGTATCGTTGTCGCGCGTGACTTGTTAGGGGCAACGCGTCAGCGGAAAGAAGGCGAGATCGAACAGCTTTTGCTTCACCTGCGGCGCGAAATCGAAGAGGCCCAGGCCACGATCCAGGTCCGTGGTGAAGTTCCAGAGATCGCCGCTGCGGCCAATTCTGTTTCTGAAATCCGTGCACAGGCTTCGGAGGTGGGAAGCACTTTGGGACGAGTCGAGGGGGAAATTGCCTCGATCAGTTTAGCTATAGCCAGTTTGAAGCATGACTACGACAACATAGACTATGTCGCAGTCAAATCAATTTACTCAGAGGCCGGAAAGTATCACGAGAAACTGCAGCACGATTGGGAAGACCTCTCCAATTTTGTTGCGAATTTGCGCGGACGGAAGGAGCGCTTTCTTCAGCAGCAGTTGGATGAGCTGAACGAGAAAGCTGCAAGCGCCCACCAGGCCCTTGCGCGCCTTCAGGTCCAAGAGGAAAGTTTGGTGGCGGCGCTGCGTCAAACGCGAGCGTTTGAGGTTGCGCTTGAGGCTCGAGCGGATCTGTATGAAAAGCTTAAGCAGGTCGGTGGCCTCGAGGAAAGCCTGAACGCGATCCAATCTCTTCGAGCTTCCCTGGAAGACGCTGACAGCAAGCTCGATGCGACACGCACGACCGTGGAGGATGGAAAGGCGCAGCTTACGCAGCGCGTGTCGCTATTCAATGAGTTTTTCTCGTCCCTTTCGAAAGAGTTGTATGGCGAGCAATATTTGCTGACCTTCGATGAGTCCAAGAATGGGTCGATCATCTTTTCTTTGACCTCCGTCGGTGCGAACGTAGGTGCGGGCAAGAAGGTCTCACAAACGGCTGCATTTGATATTGCCTATATCAAGTTCCTACGTGCTGCCGCAATCAACTTTCCGACCTTCGTTTGTCACGATGGCGTAGAGGCAATCCATGGAAATCAGTTGTCGGAGTTGCTGACGACGGCCAACGGCTTAGATGGCCAGCTTGTACTTGCTGCCATCCGGGACAAGCTTCCTGGGATCAACGAGACGTTCCTTGAGGAAAATACGATTCTCGAACTCTCTCAGGATGACAAGCTTTTCAGGCTATAGGTAAATTTAATTAAAGGGGCCAGGCTCGCAATTAAATTTGCATAAAATTAACCCTCCAGTTGGTGTCGGTGACACGCCGTTGGTGCTTCTGGCATGGTGTTCTAAAGCATTCAACAATTAGAGATGCGTCTCATGACTATCGGAATCACAAAGAATGACGGCGTATCACCAGCGCCAACCGGCACACTAGTTCGCCGCCAACCGCTGCGCCAAATCCCGCGTAAAAACCCCATCACTGTGATGCGTCAGCAATAGCTCGTTGGTTGCTCGCGTCATCGCCACGTAAAGCAAACGCGCATCCTCGGCCTCGGTAACTTTTGGCAAGGGCAGCGCGCCCAGATCGGGAATCGCCACGCAATCAAATTCCAGGCCTTTGCTCGAGTGCATGGTGAGTACCTGCACCGCATCGCCTTCACCCGCCGCGGATACTGATGCAGCAATGCCGTTGTCGCACAAAGATTTAACGATGCGATTCACTTGATCATTGGTTCGACACAAGATCGCCGTGCGCTTGAGCGGCACGCCGCGCTTATGTGCGGCGCCAAGCCAAGTCCCAACGTGCTTCATTTCCCAATGAAAACTTGCGAAACGCTTCATCATGGGTGCACCGCCATGTCGCAATCCTGCCTCGGGATGAACCAGCGGAATGTCTTCGGTGGCCTTTGAATCGTCGATGTATGGCGAGACAAAATCGAACGCCAGCTTGAGCGCCTCGGCGGTATTGCGGTAGTTGATCTTGAAAATCTTGGAGCGCCCTTTGACGTTGATGCCGACGCTCGCCCACGATTCGGGTTTGCGCTGTTTGTAGATGCTTTGCACGTCGTCGTAAACCAACAAGAGTGAATCTGTGTTCGAGTCAAGCATTTGCACAAGCAGCTTGAGCCACTCAGGCGCGAAATCGTGGCCCTCGTCAATCAGGATGCCGGCGTATTGCTCTCGTGGCACACGGCCAGATTCGGCGCCACGTATTACCGCCGCAACTTGTTGCTCGTAAGTTTTCTCGCCATCGGCTTTCTGCAAATCGAGCTGATACAAATTGCACATGTCGCTACACCAGCCGTGGAAGTGCCGGATATGCACGTTGTCACCCGCACCGCGAGCACGAAGCATCGTTGTCAGCTTTGCAGCGAGTGTCTTGTTAAAACATAAAACCAATACCGGCTTGGAATACGCAGCTTGCACGAGTTGCATGCAACGAAAGGCCAGAATCATCGTCTTGCCCGAGCCTGCCACACCATGAATCATGCGATGCCCGGTGCCGAGATTCCGCGCGTACTTTTCTTGCTCGAAGTCCATCACCTTGATGATGTCCGGCAAGGTTTCAGCAATCAGTGTGTTGGGTGATTGTTTGGCAGGCACCTCAAAAAGAGTTCCTTGCGAGACACGCAGTTCTGGATACAAGTGCCATTTGATTCGGTCGATATTGGACAGCGACAAATGCGTACCGAAGTTGTAGTTGAACATTCCCCAGAGTCGCTTCTGAAATCCTTCCGCGTCCACGCTTTCTTGCATTTCATCTGAGCAAATCACTTTGTCGCTTGGGATAACCACATCCAATCCAGCAACATCGAACTGCTTGCGCGTAATGTTCGGCAGCGCAGCGCCGAAGCCCCATGGGAAGAGCAAATTGCCTTTGTGCTTTCCCTCCAACTGCACAAGGAACGGGTCGGCCTCCAATAGGTTAGTGATCGCCATCGCATAGCCACGCGCCTGCTCCAATGGATTGGCTACATGCTTCAAACCCACGTCGGTGAATATTTCCGCCGTCGCCTTGGTCATCGACTTAATGGTATCGATCTTCCAGTCTTTTACTTCCAGCACCAAAATTCCGCGCGTTGGGTGTAGCACGATGAAATCAGGCTGCAACTGCTTTGAGCCGATTGGCACGTCGTACCAACAAACGTAATCGTCTTCCAATTTCGTTATCAGCCGCGCCGCAAGCCGGCGTTCGCCTTGCGTCATTTTTTTGTGTTGCGATGGCGAGGAAGGCAGCAGGATTGCCATGGGGACAACTAGCTCGCGTTCATTACAACGGAATGGACGGAATTCGAATCATCGAGATCGACCATCAACCCTGTGAACCAGTGACGAATTTCACGATTGCGTCTATCTCCGCAATGGTTGTGTCAAACCATTCCGTACCCGGCACGTTCTCGCGCCATCGCCCCCGACTTTTAAGTGTCGAGTGAACAGCAGATTCGACAGCGCCATTGCGCTTAACTTGCCATTTGCCAAGTATTTTCGGATTTTCAAAAGTCGCACTGCCCTTGCATTGGTAAGCGACTCGTCCCTCAACATCGTTGATTGTTCTGCCGATCTTAATTGGGAAGGTGGCTTCGGCCTTAATCAAAACTGGGAAACTAAACGCATAGATCCATCCGTCGAATTCAATTGTCTCGTCGTCGTCATCAGCTTCCAACTCGGCAGCTTCGATTTCTTGTTCAATATTCACTCCGGCGGCGGGAGTCGCAGACTTAAGTTGAAACATGCCGCCATTTCCAAGCCACACAAATGGCGAAGCGGGCGTATGTTTTGCCGTGAATGCGACATAAAACTTAAGCGTCCCGTAGATAGTGTCGATACGGTTAGCTTCTGCCGCCGGAATCTTTTCGGAAAGTTGTGTAGCCGTCAAATGCTTCTCGATGACGCGTTTCGCAACTTCAATCATCTTGAAAGGCGTCCCCGAGACCGCCTCTGGCTCCTTGGCGATCTCATCGAGCAGTTCGTACCTAGCGTAGCGATAACAAAAAGATTTTGTGGGTTCAAAGGGAATTGTCATATCACGTCCGTCCTTGGCCATTTTGATGCATTGCAGAGCGCGCATTTGCGGTTTGTTCGGAGGAGCATACCTGTTTTGGATACTAAACCCGCCGATCCTGCCAGTTGGTGTTGGTGACACGCCGTATCGCCAGCACCAAGTGACAGCTTCATGATTTAGCCAAGCGGATCAGGCACAAATCCAGCGCTAGCCAGCTTCGCCGCCTGAAAAATTCATTCATACCAGACACCCCGACCAGCCCCGCGCTGCCTCAGTTGTCCGCGATTGACCAATGCGCGGAAATGCTGCTTGAGCGTATTGCGATTGCCGCCGGTCAGCCGCATCGCGTCGCCCATGGTCACGCGTCCATGTTCCCTGGCGAATTCGACGATTTGCAGCGAGAGTTCCGGCAATGCGGCCAGCACAATTTTTTCGCGCTCGACCTTGCGATTCAGGCGTCGCACTTGCTCGGCCAGCGCGCTTAGGAAGAACACCAGCCAGGGCTGCCAGTCCGGTGATTCGGTGCGGATTGTTCCTTGCGTCTGCCGCAGCGCGAGGTAATAGCCTTCCTTGCTCTGCTCGATCACGCTTTCCAGCGAGCTGTAGGGCACGTAGGCATAGCCTGCCTGCAGCAGCAGCAAGGTGGTCAGCACCCGGCTCAGCCGGCCATTGCCGTCCTGAAAGGGGTGTATCTCCAAAAAGACCACCATACAAATGCCGATGAGCAGCAGCGGGTGGAGCCGCGCGGCGGCACGCTCGTCGTTGAACCACGTGACCAGCTCGGTCATCAAGCGCGGCGTGTCGAATGGTGTCGCGGTCTCGAAAACCACGCCCAATTGTTTGCCGTCCCCATCGAAAGCGACCACGCTGTTGGTGGAGGTCTTGTAGTTGCCTCGATGCCAGGCGTCCTTTTCGCTGTAGGTCAGCAGATCGCGGTGCAGCTGCTTGATGTGGTTCTCGGTCAGCGCGATGTCCTGCCAGGATGAGAAGACCAGTTCCATAACTTTGGCATAGCCCGCGACCTCCTGTTCATCGCGGGTCGAGAAGGACTTGATCTGCAACGCGGACAGCAGGCGCTCGACTTCCCGGTCCGACAGCCGGCTGCCCTCGATGCGGGTGGACGAGCCTATGCTCTCGATGGTGGCAACGCGGCACAGAGCCGAGAGTCGATCGGGCGCCAGGCTACCGAGCGAGCGCCAAGCCCCCTTGAACTCATCGATGCCGGCGATGAGCTTAAGGATCTCGGGGCTTATCTGAACGGTATGGGAGGAAATCATGGGCACCAATACTACACCCATTTACACCCATTCTTTTGTGTAGTCGCCTTTGGTGCTGGCGATGGAATGGCCCGTTCACCAGCCACACGCCGTTGTTCAAAGGTGCAACGGCTGCTTCGCTGGTCAACGCGGCGGCAGATATTTTTGTGGATCAACCGGTCTGCCTTGGAAGTGAATTTCAAAATGAAGGTTGGTTGAACTGGGTTCTCTGTCGCCGAGTTCAGCAATTTTTTGGCCGCGGGTGACGCTTTGACCTTCTACAGCCAACACCTCACCTGTGTGGGAGTAGAACGAAAAGTAGTCGGATGAATGACGAAGGATGATCAACTTGCCGTTGGTCTGCACTCCCGCTCCGGCATAGACCACGCGCCCGTCCCCTGCAGCGGCGATGACGTCACCTGCTTTGCCAAGTATGTCGATCCCGTTGTTGTTGCCCATGCTGTATGGAAGGACGATGGTCCCGATAAGTGGCCAAACCCATTGTGCGTTATCGACCCCGGACGCGACGATTGCATCCATAGTCTGTTCGACATCCTGCATTTGCCTCAGCGTATCAGATGAAAACGGCTGCTTGCCGCCTTTGGGTGCGCGCAACAGGTTGCCCTGGAGCTCATGTTCGGTTATTCCGATGCGATCTATACCTTTAATCGGAAATGTCTCAACGATGGATTCAGTTGTCGCGGGCTGCAATGTCGCTTGTAAATCTGGCGGTGATGCACTGGCAGGGGCAATCGGCAGGTCAACGCTTTGGACCGTTGGTGTGGGATTCACGGGCTTTGCCGGCGGTGTATCAGGCGCCAGACTCGCTGCAATTACAGGCTTTGCGGGACTTGAGATTACTTCCGGCGGTAAGGACGGCGAATTCGTGTTAGACGAAGTTTCGGTTGGCGCTACCGAAACGGAAGGTGCGACCAGTGGTGCTGATGGTGAAGCGATTGTCGAAACCGGCCGTGAAAGTGGATCCGGGGTCGACAGGATGTTGGAAGATGAGAATGAAGTCGGTTCGACGGATTTATTTACTGGCGAGGCGGCAACAATATATGAGGACATTGTCGGCAGTTTTAGCGGCGGCGCTGCCGCGTCAGTTGGGCTCGGTGACGTGACCCGCGCAGTTGCCGGACTCGGCTTTGGTGCAACGATCAGTACTGAGGACGGAACATCGACCGGTGCGGTAGGGGATGCTGTTGCGACGGTTAGGTGCTTTTTTGCGGGAGCCAGAGGCGGCGGCGGAACTAAAGCAACTGCAGGTGCCGGCGGTGTTGCTGGGGTCGATTCAATGATTGTCGTCGGCACTAACGCTGGCGGCGATGTTTGAACAGGTACTTCGACTGCCGGTTTTACAGGTACCGGCACTGCAGCTGGCGTTATGGGTGCTGCCGATGCAGGCAAAGGTTTTGGTTCCGGTGCAATTGCTGGCGGCGGAACTAAAGCAACTGCGGGTGCCGGCGGTGTTGCTGGGGTCGATTCAATGATTGTCGTCGGCACTAACGCTGGTGGCGGTGATTGAACAGGTGCTTCGACTGCCGGCTTTACAGGTACCGGTACTGCAGCTGGCGTTATGGGTGCTGCCGGTGCAGGCAAAAGTTTTGGTTCCGGTGCAATTGCTGGCGGCGGCGGAACTAAAGCAACTGCAGGTGCCGGTGGTGTTGCTGAGCTCGATTCAATGATTGTCGTCGGCACTAACGCTGGCGGCGATGTTTGAACAGGTGCTTCGACTTTCGGCTTTACAGGTACCGGCGCTGCAGCTGGCGTGACGGGTGCTGCCGATGCGGGCAAAGGTTTTGGTTCCGGTGCAATTGCTGGCGGCGGCGGAACTAAAGCAACTGCAGGTGCCGGTGGTGTTGCTGAGCTCGATTCAATGATTGTCGTCGGCACTAACGCTGGCGGCGATGTTTGAACAGGTGCTTCGACTTTCGGCTTTACAGGTACCGGCGCTGCAGCTGGCGTGACGGGTGCTGCCGATGCGGGCAAAGCTTTTGGTTCCGGTGCAATTGCTGGCGGCGGCGTTGATGGCAGTGCGATGATGGTCACAGGCGCTGTTTTCGGTTCTGTCGGCGTCGCGATTGATTCGGGCTTTGCGACACTGACCGGCAACTCGACAAAGATCGGTGTACCTGGTGTGCCGGAGGGGTCGGGTCGGTAGAGACGCAGGGGTTGGCCAACGTATATCAACTCAGGATTTCGCTGGTTGTTCCACGCGGCGAACTCTGTGGGATCAAGGCCGAACGCGAGAGCAATGGCGGGAAGCGTGTCACCCTTCTTGACCTTATAAACCTTGTTTCGATAGTCAGGTAGCGTTGGGCTATATGAACGCGTTGCGACCTCAACATTAGCTTGATTCGCATCCACCACCGGTGATGGTTCGGCGCTGGCGCGTGCAATGAATGCAAACGTCAAACAGATGAACAGCGGTAAACATTTTTGAACCAAACAATTCATTTCTCACCCGGCAGAAAGAAGTCAGCAGCGGCAGACTACTGTTCATCACGTTTATACACAATACCTAGAAGTTGATGCTGGCGATGGGATGGCCGATTCACCGGTCATCCGCCGTCAATTGCTTCGCAGAGTCTCAGTAGATAATACCGATATGAGGATCAACAACATTCCCGTGGTGACCAACGCCCCGTTGCACAATCTGGCACTGGACAAGTCATTGCGCGTGCTGTCAGTCATTCCGCCGATGACACAACTGAATACGCCCTACCCGTCCACGGCTTATTTGACCGGGTTCCTGCGTTCCGTCGGCGTCGATGCTGTTCAGGCAGATTTGGCCCTGGCGCTGGTGTTGCGCTTGTTTTCCGCACAAGGCTTGCTAAGCATTCGCCAGTGCATCTCAGCTCTGCCGGCCAAGCAGCGCACGCCATTGGCGCGTGCATTTGACGAGCAATTTGATCGCTATCACGCCACCATTGATTCGTTGATCAGCTTCTTGCAGGGCCGCGATCCGACGCTGGCGCACCGTATCGCCGGGCGTTGTTTTTTGCCCGAAGGACCGCGTTTTGATGCACTGGACACCTATGCGGATGATGGCAGTGGAGACGCATTGGCGTGGGCGTTTGGGGCGCTTGGTGTGCAAGATAGAGCGCGGCACTTGGCGACACTGTATTTGAATGACATCGCCGATGTGTTGCGCGAGGCGGTGGATTCACGATTTGAATTTGTGCGCTACGCCGAATCCCTGGCACAAAGTCAGGCGAGTTTTGAGCCCTTGGCGAAGGCATTGGCTGCGCCACCCACATTGGTCGATGTGGTCTTGAGCGAGCTCACCGCCGAAATGCTTGAACGACATTTGCCGCGTGTAGTTTTGATCTCGGTGCCATTTCCCGGTGCGGTGTATGCGGCATTTCGAATCGCCCAGAAAATTAGGGCGCTGGATGCAAGCATTGTTACCGTGCTTGGTGGCGGTTACGTCAATACTGAGTTGCGCGAGCTCTCCGAATCCCGGGTGTTCGACTATTTCGACTACGTGACGCTTGACGACGGCGAACGCCCGATTTTGGCGCTGCTCGAACATCTGAACGCGCAGCGGCCGCGCGAAAAACTGGTCCGTACTTTTGCGCGCGATCGCGATACCAATGCCGTCATTTATGTCCACAGCGGTGAGAGCGATGTGGCTTTCGCGGATATTGGCACGCCGACATGGGATGGCTTGCCTATTGGCCAGTACTTGTCGCTGCTCGACATGCTTAACCCCATGCATCGACTGTGGTCTGACGGGCGCTGGAACAAGCTCACCGTGGCGCATGGTTGCTACTGGAAGAAATGCAGTTTTTGTGATGTCTCGCTTGACTACATTGCCCGCTATGAAACGGCATCAGCAACTTTACTGGTCGAGCGCATCGAAGCAATCATTGCTGAAACCGGGCAAAGTGGATTCCACTTTGTTGACGAAGCTGCACCGCCAAAGGCACTTAAATCATTGGCAGACGAATTGCGCAAACGCGGCCGATCCATTTCATGGTGGGGCAATATTCGCTTCGAAAAATCATTTACACCTGAGTTATGCGAACAGCTTGCCGACAGCGGTTGCATTGCGATTTCGGGCGGGTTGGAGGTGGCATCTGACCGGTTGTTGGCATTGATGAAAAAAGGCGTCTCGGTCGCGCAAGTCGCGCAAGTGACGCGCGCATTCAGCAAGGCCGGCATTTTGGTTCATGCGTATTTGATGTACGGCTTCCCGACGCAAACCGTGCAAGACACTGTTGATGCGCTGGAGTACGTGCGCCAATTGTTCCTGAATGGTTGTATCCAATCCGGCTATTTCCACCGCTTTGCCTGCACGGTGCATTCGCCGGTCGGCATGCATCCAGAGGAATATGGTGTGACCTTGAGGCCGTTAACGCCAGGCACATTCGCCAGAAACGATGTGGAGTTCATCGACCCGACCGGTGTCGACCACACCGCACTCGGCCTAGCGCTCAACAAGGCGCTATATAACTACATGCATGGGGTCGGTTTGGAGGACGACGTACGAACCTGGTTTGCGCCGGGTTCACCGAAGGCTCGCGTGGCGCGCAATTTCATCGCCAAGGCACTGGTTTCGAGGCAATAGTCAACGCAAAACTCGTATTTTTGACGCTACAATTGCCCGTCCCAATCTGGAGCGCAATGCCATGAGAACCCTGAAGTTGATCACTCGCTATACCTCAACATTAGCCATTCTTCTGGCGGCGGTTGGCATGACTCCAACTCACGCCGCAGATCGTTTCACGCCCTCAGCCGACGGTCAGGAAGTGACCGATACGACCACCGGGCTGATTTGGCGTCGCTGCACCGAAGGAATGGAATGGAACGGCTCGGCGTGCAAAATGAAGCCGCTGAAATTCAAGCTGGCGGCCGCAAAAGAGCGTGCTGCCGAAGCGGCAAAGACGTCGAATAAGGCTTGGCGGATACCGAACAAAGACGAGTTGATGAGCATCGTCGAAAAGACCAAGTCGATTCCCAAGATTGACCTCACTGCATTTCCAAATTCGCCGTCCGCAGTTTTTTGGGCTTTGCGACCAGACGCGGATGACAACCTTAACGCATGGTTAGTCAATTTCAACACCGGTCGCGTTTTGGGCAATTCCGGTCAAAACAAGTTCATGCTGCGTTTGGTCCGCTCCGGCCCGTAAACAGATTCATTGAGTAGCCGGCCGGATCAGTGCCCTTGGGATAGACGTTTCAGGCGATCAGGATGCCCCGCCCGGCAAAAATGCGTTAGCCAGGAAGTCAAAGAAGAAGCAGTACAGGGTTATCGGCACCGGCAGGCCGATTAAAGTGCCAATAAGGTAATTGCTGAATTTAATTCTGGACAGTGCAAGCGCGTAGTTGAGTGTTGGCATGGTTTGGAACACGATTCTCAGCAACGCAATACTTCTGATCGGCCGATCATCGAGATGACGGAATATTCGCATTGCCAATTTGTTATCAAATTGGCGGAGCGCATCGCCGCCTATCCACTTGATCGAGAAAAAGGTAACAACGCATGATGTCGTAGCGGCGGTGTATGTTGCCAGTCCGCCCCAGGTTTTTCCGAGAGTGATGACCGCCGCAGCAAGAAACAGCCATCCCGGCAGGTGAATCAGATTGCCCACCGAAAACAGCAAAATGAAGATCAGCAGTCCGCTGAGTTTATTGGCCATGATCTGCTCTTGCATGAATTCCAGACTGAAGTCATGTCGCAGATCGAAATACTCAACAAAGAATAGGAGCAAGCCAACAAAGACCAGGACGGCGATGAATTGTCTGTATTTGCGCATCGTTCAAGTTTATGCCAGTTGGCGCTCACCATACGCCGTTAGCCCGGCACTAAAATTTTCATGGCGCCGACTGACGTAACGCGCATCAATCAATCGTCGCGGATGTTGGTTGCTTGCCGCGAATCAGGACGTACAATTAAGCTTTAAATAACCTGAGGCCTTCGTTATGAAACTTGTTCGCACACTCGGTTTAGGTGTTTTCTTGGCAGCGGGCTTGCTGTCCTTCGGCGTCAACGCGCAGGTGAGTTATACGGTCAAGGTTAACTCAACCCTAAATGGTCTCAACGTTGGTCTTGAGCCGGTTACGGCGCCTGAAATCTTGATCATTAAAATTGCCAACAAATCCGACAAAAAAATCCGCTGCGACTTCACCTACGACGCAGCGCCTCAGCGCATGAGCAGGACTTCATCCTTTGTTTCCGCCGGCGAAACCAGCCAAAGCGTGTTCAGGGCCACTGACCATTGGTTCAACGTGAATGTCGACGTGACCTGCGTAGCCGTTTAGGCGAAGCCTTGCGCGCTGTTAACGTGGCGCGCTAGTCGCTTGCCTCACACCATGTCGGCGTAAGGATTGTCCAGCGGCAATTCGATTGCCTGGGCAAAACCCGGAAGAGTGATCCGCTCTGGCTCTATGACGATTTCCGATTCGTCGATCATGTTTTCACCGAATTGATAGATCGTTTGCAGATCACCCTGACTGGCAGAGTTATCGTAGGCAGCGGCTTGTTTTCGGGTTCGTTCACGTCTTTTCGCGTACTTTGCAAAGGCGTCGTCCCCATAACGCCTTTTCAGCATTCTCTCGACGACCTGTGGCGAGAACACTGCAGCCGTCGCGTTGTTGCCGCCAAATCCTTTTGAGTTAAGGAAGCAGACATCGCGCGAACCGGCCGGTTCGACAATGTCTTTGTTTGATATTCGCAGGCGCGCGGCATTCACATCGTCTGCGACTCGATCAATCGTCTTGATGCCGGGAATGATGCCGTGATGAAACGTGCCGAGCGATGACATCAGCTGATCGCCACTGGCGGGTGCCAAGGGGTGGCCGACATAGGCCTTTACTGCGGCGACAGGCCAATCCGAGATGCCAAAACAGGTCGCCACTTTGTCCAGGATCAGCGACTCGGTGACTCGATTTTGCGGCGTACTGGAGCCATGCGCCTGAACGAAACTGCGCGTGCGTACCGCTTCAAGACCGAGAATCGCGACCGCGGATGCCACCGCTTTGGTCATAGTGATGTAGTTGCCGGCGCCAGGCCCGGGGATGGATTTTTTGAATCCGTCAGCGTGAACAAACACGTCAC
Source organism: Rhodocyclaceae bacterium (assembly GCA_016718525.1). GTDB lineage: Bacteria > Pseudomonadota > Gammaproteobacteria > Burkholderiales > Rhodocyclaceae > JADKHX01. The sequence continues at coordinate 1,197,425 of JADKDD010000002.1, read as the reverse complement.
TCACTGCGCCATGAATATCAGCACCGAGTTCCATCGCCAAGGCATCATCCATCAGCACCACATACTGCGCCGACTCCGCAATCGTGAAGCCGCAATTCTCACCAAACGGCCGACTGGCACGGCGGTAGTCACATTCGGTCACGTTGTCCAGCTTGCGTAAATTTTCTGCTGTGCCCAACGCGCCCATGGTCGCATAGCCTTCGATCACTTCCGGGACCACTGGCGCCTCGGTGCAACCGACTACCACGACACGGCGTTTGCCGGCGCGAATGTCGTCGACCCCGAGGCGCAAGTTGTAGAGGAAACTCGCGCAGGCACCGGTCACGGCCCCAGTGATTCCTACGCTGCCCAGCACATAGGCATTCACAAAATCGGCCGGCATGGTATTCAGGCCCAGCGGCAATTGCCGCGCCGAAACGCGCTCACCTTTGAGCCGTGCCTGCATCATTCCGCCATTGCCGTTTTCATCCAGTTGACTCATCCCGCTGGCGGCAAAAACGCCGATTTCGTCGGGATGCACCGCGTTGGCGATCGTCGCCCAATTGATGCCGACCGAATGCACGGCGTCGGAAGACGCAGTGACGGCCATTTGCAGACCGCGCGGATGCGAGCGCGAACTGTAATGATCAGCCGGGTCAAATCCGGTTGGCAACTGCCCGGCAGACTTGACCGGCAAATCGCGGGTGCTGTCGACCAAGCCATTGAATGTGGTCGCCACGGTGACCTGGACCTTGTCGCTGCCAGCGCCACCTATGGGGACCACGGTCCACGAGATCGGCAATGGATGCGGCAATTGTTTGGCCGCCATACAGAAACTGAAGTGCTCGCTGGAGCTCGCCGACAGTTCGACCTTTTGATGCGTATGAACCTTGGTGTCGTCAAACAACTCGATCCGGCGAATGAGTGTCGAATTCAAAATTTGTTCGCCGAATTTCGTTACGACTTCTGCCGCTGTATAGCTCATTCCATCGGGATCGACGTAGCCACTTTCGCCATAGCTCACCAACTTCATCAGAGTCGCCAAACCAACCAGGGTTTCCTGGCGCAGCTCCTTTGACAGCGACTCGATCACCGTCCGCCGATAGCCATGGTGGAACGAACTGCGCCCGGCGGCATTGAAACCACCGAAGCCGACAATTACTGGAAGTCGCGACATGACAGGCTCCTGCAAAGTGCCTGACGGCACCGGGAAATTTGATGCTTAGTCTAGCGCAGGGTTGTAGTAGCGGTCTATCGGCGGCCAGCGCCCGAATAAAAGTTGGTTAGCTAGACCAGAAATTTTCGAACCAACACCTTGCCATCGTCCAGGGACTTATGAATATGAAATCCGGCGTTCAGATACATATTGAGTGGTCCGAAGTGATTTCTTGCTTCGTCACTTTCACTCGCCAACGGCGACGCTTCGGCGATAGTCAGCCCCTGTTCCCTTAACGCATTGCATGCGGCGAGCAACAAGCTGGTGGCAATTCCTGTACGTCGGTGCGCCTTGGCAATTACAAAACAGGTGATCTGTCCCAGTTTGCTTTCATCCTTGTCGGGGTCGTCAAAAAATGCATCCATCATCGTCCGCGGCGCGGCGTTGCACCACCCGATGGGTTTGCCGTCGAGATAGGCCAGGAGCCCCTGCATTCGACAATGGTCAATTCGGTCACAAGCGGCAACGCGGTTTTGTTCAAAAGTTCGAGTATGCCAATCGACTACGTTGTGATCAACGTAGAGAAACTGGCAGAAGCATGAGTTCCATTTCGGATTGTCGGCAAATGCCTCACCTTCAAAGAAGGCAAGGAAATCATCTTTGCGCTCAGGTGTCAGCGGGTGAATTACCAGGTGCGACGAAACCATCTCACTCCTCGATCAACTGGTTACATCCAGGCAGGAATTTGCGTCGCCAAGGATTGTCGCTCGGTGACTGCACTACCTGTCAGCGCAAATCCCAATGGCTTATCCTCATTGTCTAGGTACAAAGCGCGTACGCCATTGTCGTTTGACGTTTCCTGCCACGCCCCTGCCGCACCTGCTGGTGGCGGGCAAACCACGGTCGGGCAGGCGGGTGTCTTTACCACTACCGGCATTGCGGCGTAATGCAACTCGGTCGGTGTGCCGGCAAGGGTCTTGGCTAACGCCCGCGCTTGGGCCATGATCGGGAGAATGAACGGGAGATTGAGCTGACCAACTTCCATGCAATCACCGAGGGCATAAATTGGCGCATCGGTGGCACCCGCATTGGCCTGCTGATAAAGGTCAACCACGATACCGCGATTTGTAGTCAGCCCGGCCGTTCGGGCAAGTCCCGTTTCCGGTATCAGACCGATGGCAGACAACACAAGATCTGTCTGGTGTAAAACACCGTGATTGTCGTGGAGGAGATAACGGGCGTTACTCTTAACAACGCTGACAATACTGGTGCTGAAGTGAAACTTCACGCCGGCGCTCTCCAATCGTTGCTGAAAAAATGTCGCGGCTTGCAGCGGCAGCAGGCGCCCCAGGGCTTGTGGCGCAAGATCGAATACATCGACTTCAAATCCACCCAGTCGCAGGTCGTTGGCAAACTCACAACCGATCAATCCGGCACCAAGCAACGTCACGTGTTTTTTTCCGTCCAAGGCGCGGCGGAATTCGGCATAGTCATCGAGATGGTTGACCGACAAAACCTCACTGGCGCCATCGCCGGCAAGTGGCAGACGAATCGGCCGGGCACCGAGCGCAAGCGCCAGCTTTTCGTAACGGATGTCACCAATCGATGTGGTCACCGTATTGGTATCGGGATGCAGCGCCGTGACCTCGACACCCGCACGAATCTCGATTTTTAGCTGCGCCGCAAGGGCCTCGCGTTGCGACATCATCAATTGGTCGGCAGTTTTCCCTGCAGCGAGAGCATTGGAGATATTCGGTTTCGAATAAAAACCCCCTCTGTCGGCGCTAATCAGGGTGATATCGGTATTTACATCAAGTTTGCGCAACTCGCGGGCGAGTGTGACGCCGGCCATCCCCGAACCAACTATCAACACGCCCGCATTCATTTCAGATTTCCTGCATTTCAAAGTCGGCCTTGGCTACACCACAGTCCGGGCAAGCCCAGGTCTCGGGCACATCGCCCCAAAGCGTTCCGGCTGCGATTCCGTGCTCAGGGTCACCGAGCGCTTCGCTATAAACATATCCACACACGATACAGACATAAGTTTTCATACGGTTCTTTCTTCAGTAAATGTTGAGGCGAAAAACTCGCCAGTTGGTGCTGACCGGACGCCGTGGCGCTACTAACCGCCAATGGAAGCCAATTGTTCTCTGTAATGCGCCGCGTGCCGTTCTTCAACTTTAGCCAGTGCCGCAAAGCGCTTGGCGGCCTTGGACAAAGTCGATACAAAAAACGCAGCGTGCTCCTTTGATTCCGCAATTTGTTCGTCTATCTCCTTTACGGCCGCCGCATTTCCTTCCATTTCGGCCGCGTGGCGGAATGAGGGATACATTTCAGTGTATTCGTAGGTCTCGCCGTCAATCGCGTACTGCAAACATTGGGCTGGCGTGAGACTCGCTGCAGGATAAAGCAGATCAAGATGTCCGAACGCATGCTGGACTTCCTGGTCAGCCGTTGCCTCGAATGCCTTTGCCGTGGCTTCGTCGCCGGCAGCCCGACAAAGCTTGGCGAAGTAACGGTATTTGATATGCGCCATCGACTCGCCAGCGAAGGCGGACTCGAGGTTCTTGATTGTCGGTGATTGGTTTTGCTGTGCCATGGTGCGTCTCCTGGGTAATTGAACCGGGTGAAATACCCGGCTGACGCTTCGCATGGTAGAGGACTACGATAGCTATTTCCAATGATTTATAACAATTCAATAGATAGTAATAAACTATTTGCTGTCTGAAGTCGATTCATTAATGAAATCGTCCTTGGCCCGCACGGCGCAATCCGGGCAGACAAAGTCGTCCGGCAGGTCGGCGAACTTGGTCGCCGGAGGGTAGCCCTCATGGGCGTCCCCTTTGGCTTCATCGTAACGATACCCGCAGTCAGGGCAGAGGTAGGTCCCCATGTCTCGCTCCTAAGCCGCTTGCAAGGGTGCGCCGGAGCCATAACGCTCGAGCATCTCGGTGCGTCGTGCCGGGTCGATATTGACGCGGGAAAGATCGCCATTGATATGCGGCAGGGCAAGCAAACGTTTGTCCATCACAAAATACCAGAGCGGCGGAATCAGGGCGACCATATACATGCCGAAGTAACCATTGGGAAGCGTCGGCAAATCAGGAAAACTGCGCAAGCTTTGATAGCGACGTGTCGGATGGGCGTGATGATCGGAGTGGCGTTCGAGTTGATACAGCAGCATGTTTGAGGCAAAGTAGTCCGCATTCCATGAATGCCATGGCTGACAGTGTTCATAGCTGCCGTTGGCATTTTGTTTGCGCAGAAGGCCGTAATGCTCGATGTAGTTGGCGCTGGTCAGTTGCCACCAGGCAAAGAAATTATGGATCGCCAGAAACGGCAGCATGATCCAGCCAAAGGCGGCAATGAGGGCGATTTGGAGTGCGGCGGTTAGTGCATAGGACTGCAAAACTTCATTTTCATAATGCCATGTAGATTTGCCCAAACGTTGCAAACGCTCCGCCTCGACAGCCCAGCCACGCTTGAAACAACCGGGGATTTCGCGCAGAGCAAAACGATAGATGTTCTCGCCCAGACGCGAGCTGGCGGGGTCGTTTGGGGTTGCGACATGGCGATGATGGCCACGATTATGTTCAACACAGAAGTGTCCGTAGGCAGGTACGGCAAGGACGATGCGCGCCATCCAGCGCTCGAACTTGGTCTTCTTGTGTCCCAACTCGTGGGCAGTGTTGATACCCAGCCCGCTAACCAGACCCGCCGACAACGCGACCATGACCAGCCCGGGGATCGACAATGAATGGGTGCCGACAAATGCAGCCATCACCAGCAGGACAACAATGTGCATCGGTACGGTGAGCAACGGTAGCCAGCGGTAATACGTGTCTTCTTCCAACGCCGCCACAATTTCTTCGGGCGGATTGATTTTGTCCTCACCAAACCACCAGTCGAAAAAGCTTGCGCCGCCATAAGTCATCAACAGGGGCATGGCCAGCCACGCCTCACTTCCAAACGCCAGATAGAGTGCAATGCCACTAAACGCAGCCATCGGATAAAACAAGGATGCAAGCCACAGATAGCGCTTGCGATCCTGATAAACGATTTGTCCTTTGTTTGGATCCTGAACGGTGAAAGTTTTCATTTGTTACTCCACAATGAGTCACGAGAGCATGCATGTTAGGTCGCAATACTTCGGCCGCCCAGAGCATTAATTGACAATACCATAGTCATTTTGCGCCATAATGAATCAATGAATATTGACAGCCTTCCAACGCCGACGACCTATTCGCGAATATTGCTTCGGCGTTGGCCTGGCAGCGAAGCCAGGCTATTGCAGGGGACGGGTCTCAGCAACGAACAAATCAGACGTCAAGCCAGCATTACCGCAAAGCAACAGCTCGATATTTTTTCCAACGCGATGCAAATTGCCGAGAATCCCGCGTGGGCGCTTGAACTGGCAGATTCGCTCGACATCAGCAGCCACGGTCCACTGGGGTTTGCCGCGCTGAGCGCGCCGACACTGGGTGAGGGAATCGATGTGTTGGCAAAATTTGCGCGTATCCGCGCGCCATTCATGAATTACCGGGTCGATCAGATGGACGACCGGACTGCGTTGGTCGCCGAACTTGCAATTGGCGGACTCGGTCCGGTCGCGTCGCCACTGATTGAACTCGTCTTGCACATTTTTCAGTCGTATGTCGAAGTCGTACTCGGGCATCGAGTCAGCGAGGCGCGCGTGATGTTTGCCTCACCACCACCGCTGCACGAGGCACAATGTCTGAGCTATTTCCACGCGCCATGCACTTTCAATGCCGCAATTAATGCCTTCACCATCCCTTCGGATCTGTGTCTGCTACCCAGTGTGATGCATGACGAGAAGTCTTATCGCTCAGCACTGATTACCTGCCGGGAAATGCTCGACGCACTGCTGCAACCTCGCGATATCAGTACGCGCTTACGGCATTTGCTGGCCTCACATTTCGATCAAATTGGCGCGGGCGCCAAGACAATTACCTTGCCGCGGCAAGATGCTGCGGCAAAGGCACTGTGTGTATCAAAGCGAACCATGATCCGGGCGTTGGCTGAACAAGGAACAAGCTTTCGCGAGCTGGTGGCCGAGCAACAGCGGGAGGCGGCGTGCAAGTTGCTCAGAGATGCGCGTTTCTCAGTAAGTGAGATCGGGAGTTTGCTTGGTTATGGCGACCCGGCAAACTTCGGTAGAGCGTTTACGCGCATGACCGGCACCTCTCCCGGACAGTACCGGCGTAGCCCGCCGCCCGCCAAAGATTAGCGTAGATCAGTAACCAGCGACGCCAGCACATCGGCGGGCAGAGCGCTGATCGTGGCAGTGTATTCCGCGTGATCCACGCCGACACCGAGCGCTGCACCAGACTTAAGTTTGGCGACCATTTCAGTATCCAGCTCAAAGCGCAGGAAGTGCACGGCGGAAGTCTTTTCTTCGTTCTCGCGGACCAAATCTTCGTCGGCGATTGCAAAGACTTTGGCGCATCCTGCGACCTGAATCCAGACGCGGTCTTCAATTCCTTTAAGCATTCCCAACATACGCCTGCGCTCAGCTTCGTCGGCGTATTCGATTTGCATCGTCGCCTTGAAATTGGTGCCGTCCGGCGTCAAAGGTACGTACGACGCCAACTCATGCGCAATACCGTCTTCTTCAAAAATCTTCTCTACGCGCAGCATTTCCTGCACTTGATAGCGAATTAGTAATTCATTTTCAAAAATCAGCATTAGGTTATCGCCAAGGAACACTCGACGTAATTTCTTCTGCGCCATTACCTCTGCGCGCATGCCAGGCCGGGCCTTGGCGTAGGCTTCGAGGGTCATCAGTGATTCGCGGGTAATCATCATTTCCTAATTTAATCCGTAAGCAATACACAACAGCGTTAAGGGGTGCTGCTTCTCTTTCTTACCAGCCGCACCCATCTCGTTCATGCCTTGCAAAATATGCCGTCCGGCAATTGCGCAATCCGAGCTGACGTAATCCGGTTCATCTTTGGACATCGCCTTGAACACCGGTTTGCCGATTTTCATGGATAGCTCGTAATACTCTTCCTTGACACCCCAAGTGCCGTCATGACCCGAACAGCGCTCGACAGTATTCACTGCGGCGCCGGTCATCTTCAACATTTCTTCGGTCTTGCGACCCACGTTTTGCACGCGTGAATGACAGGGAATGTGATAACTGATCTTGCCGAGTTCAACTTTGAAATCGGTCTTCAGCAGACCATCTTTGTGCCGATTGACGAGATACTCGAAAGGATCGACCATGGCGTTGGCGACGGCTCGGCAACGGGCATCGTCGGCAAACAGCAACGGAATTTCCGACTTGAACATCAGGGTGCACGACGGCACCGGGGTCAAGATCGCGTAGCCTTGTTCAGCCAAATCAAACATCAATGGGATGTTGCGTTCCTTGTACTTTTCGACAGCATCCAAATTACCCAATTCAAGTTTGGGCATGCCGCAGCAGGCTTCGCCTTGTACCAGCACATAAGGCACTTCATTGTGATCTAGCAGCTTGAGCAGGTCATGACCAATACCCGGCTCGTTGTAATTCACATAGCAGGTGGAAAACACAGCCACTTTGCCGGCGCTGCGTTTGCCTTCGACCACCGGGTAATTGACGCTGGGTGTGGCATTGGCACGGAACGGCGAGCTGTCATAGTCGGGCAACTGGCGCTGGTTATGCACCCCTAATACTTGTTGCAAAACGTAGCGCACGGGACCATTTTTGTTCGCAACATTCACTACTTGGGCAACTACCGGGATCGAGGCCAGCGTGCCCATCACTTCTGTCGAAGTGAGCAGCTTGTCGCGAAACTTCATCTTGCCGGTTTTGTATTGAACCGCCTTGGCGCGCAGCATCGTATGCGGGAAGTCAAGGTTCCAGGCATGCGGCGGTACATAGGGGCATTTCGTCATGTAACAGACGTCGCACAAGTAGCACTGGTCGACGACTTTGCTGTAATCCGCCTTGGCGACACCTGCAGTTTCAAGGTCACCCGCCGCATCAATCAAGTCAAACAAGGTGGGAAACGCATTACACAGCGAGACACAGCGACGACAGCCGTGGCATATGTCGAAAATGCGTTCCAGCTCTTTATCCAGCGCAACTTCGTCGTAGAACTCCGGGTTCTTCCAATCGATGGCGTGACGGGTTGGCGCTTCGAGATTGCCTTCTCTCATGATGATTTCTGATTTGAGGTTTATTTCGTCAGTTGGTGCTGGCCACACGCCGTTAGATGCCTCAACGGCGTGTGGCCCCCGTCGTTACGCGTTCAAACTATCCAGGGTGCGTTGAAACTTGTTGGCGTGTGAACGCTCGGCTTTTGCCAGCGTCTCAAACCAGTCGGCGATTTCATCAAAGCCTTCGTCGCGAGCGGTTTTTGCCATGCCCGGATACATGTCGGTGTATTCATGCGTCTCGCCAGCAATGGCGGTTTTCAAGTTCAATGAAGTTTCACCAAATGGTAGTCCGGTTGCCGGGTCGCCACAGGTTTCGAGATACTCCAGGTGGCCGTGCGCATGGCCTGTCTCGCCTTCGGCGGTTGAACGGAATACAGCAGAAACGTCGTTGAAGCCTTCGATGTCCGCTTTGTTTGCGAAATACAAATAACGACGATTCGCCTGCGATTCGCCCGCGAATGCCGCTTTTAAATTACTTTCGGTTTGTGTGCCTTTGAGTGCCATAGTGATTCTCCTTACGCGGTTGGAATGAGAAAGCGACGTGCCGTCACACGGCTTTCGGGTCATGCAGTCATGGTCTTACCCGACTGCGACTTGACATGACTCTAATGCAGAGTGGTCTGCGGTACTAATTGTATTTATTGACCGACTCAATAGGCAATGCCTATTGAGGGTTGCCGACCAGCCTAGTTCGACCGACTGGTCCCCGGCAAACGGCAGTCCAGCAGGGCGCGGCGCATGATATCAATCGCCTTGTGCCGGGGAAAGCTGCTTCGCCAGACCAGCCCAACCCGTCGCGTTGGCGTTGGTTCGTCGAACGGCCGGACTCTCAACAATCGATCCGTTTCGGCAATCGTATCCACACTGGATGCCGGCATGACCGTGATCCCGACGCCGGAAGCGACCATGTGGCGAATAGTTTCCAGCGAACTGCCTTCCAGCAACTGGACGCCAGGAGAATCACTACTCCCGGTGTGAGCGCACAAGTCCAGCACTTGATCGCGAAAGCAGTTGCCGGCACCCAACATCAGCAGCGGCTCACCAAGCAGTTGCGCCGGAGCAATACTCTTCAACTTAACCCACGGATGCGCCGCGGGCACCAGTGCGCGGAAGGCCTCGTCATAGACAGGCTGAACCACTAGCCCGGGCTCGGCAACCGGCAATGCCAAAATCAGCACATCCAACTCTGCCGCTTTCAGCCGCTCGAGCAATAAATGCGTAAAGCCTTCGCTGATGATGAGCGGCATCATTGGCGCGGCCGCCTTGACCAGTGGCACCAATGCCGGTAACAAATAGGGGGCAATCGTATAGATGACGCCAAGGCGCAAAGGACCAGCCAAGGGGTCTTTGCCGGCCTGTGCCAACTCGTTCACTCGGGCGGCCTCGGCCAGTGTGCGAGCAGCCTGGGCAACAATTTGTTCTCCAATCGCGGTCGGCCGCACGTCACCGATGCCTCGTTCAAACAGTGCCACGCCCAATTCGTCTTCGAGTTTCTTCACCGCCACGGACAAGGTTGGTTGGGAAACATTGCATTTCTCGGCCGCGCGACCAAAGTGGCGTTCGCGCGCGAGAGCGATGATGTAGCGGAGGTCAGTAAGCGTCATGAGGGGATTATCCACGCAACTGATGCACAGGCGCAGGTTCATGATTACTGCGAAAATGCCGGGTCGTTGCCCGCAAGCGGGCTGATCCGGTTCCTGATCTCCTTGAAGCAATGAAAATAACTTCCCTCAAGTCCTTGTTTGCACTTCTTGTCATAGCGGTCCCTTTGGCGGTCAGCAGCGCCGTGAGTGCGCCACCCGTTGCCAAACCCAGCCTGACGGTCACCGTCGAGAAACCTCGCACGGCGGATTTGCCGTTGCGTCTCAATGCGCGCGGCAATCTCGTCGCATGGCAGGAAGCCATCATTGGGACAGAGGTCAATGGTCTGCGTTTACTGCGGGTCAATGTCAATGTCGGTGATGTGGTGAAGCGCGGCCAGGTGTTGGCGGAATTTTCATCGGAAATGATTACAGCTGAACTGGCACAAACCCAGGCACAGTTGACTGAGGCAGAGGCCGAGGCGGCGAATGCCGCCGCCAACGGAGATCGGGCCCGCGGACTGCGCGCGTCCGGCGCAATAACGGCACAATTGATCAATCAATATCTTACCGCCGAGCAGACTGCCAAAGCCCGCGTTGAGGCTTACCGCGCGGCCGAACGCGTGCAGAAGCTTCGCCTGGCGCAGACCCGTGTGCTAGCGCCCGACTCGGGTGTGATCTCGGCACGGACAGCCACCGTCGGCGCAGTGGTTCCTGCGGGAATGGAACTCTTCCGCCTGATTCGCCAGGGCCGCCTTGAATGGCGTGCGGAGCTGACTGCGGCCGAGATGGCGCGCGTCAAGGCAGGCGCGCTGACGACTGTGCAGACGCCTGCGGGTAACCCGGTTATTGGCAAGGTTCGCGTTGTTGCGCCGACTGTCGACGCGCTGACCCGCACTGGCCTGGTGTTTGTTGATTTGCCGGTCCATCCGGGGTTGAAAGCCGGGATGTTTGTCAGTGGTGAATTCGATGTCGGGAGTGCCACTGCGCTGCTGGTGTCACCTCAAGCGGTGGTCGTACGTGACGGGTTCAATTATGTATTTCGCCTCGGTACTGACAACAAAGTCAGTCAGATCAAGGTCACCATTGGTCGCCGCAGCGAAGGCAAGATTGAAGTGGTCGCCGGGCTTGGCGCAGAGGCAACTATCGTTGTCAGCGGAGCAGGCTTCCTCAATGACGGTGACACCGTAAAAGTGGTTAGCACACCTACAGCACCTGCGACTAAACCGGCGCTGTGAGATTGGCGGCACAATGAATTTTTCCGCCTACTCGATTCGCTCGCCGATTCCGGCGATCATGTTGTTCATCTTGCTCTCGATCGCCGGTTTGCTGGCGTTCAAGTCAATGGCCGTGCAGGACTTTCCGGATATTGATTTGCCCACCGTGACCATCAGCGCCTCACTGGAAGGTACTGCGCCGGCGCAAATGGAAACCGAGGTGGCGCGCAAGATCGAAGATGCTGTGGCCTCCTTGCCAAGTGTCAGGCACATTGTGACTGATGTACGCGATGGCACAGTTTCAATCAGCATCTGGTTCGAACTGGGGAAGAATTCGGCCGAAGCGATGGACGATGTGCGCAACGCGGTTGCGAGGGTGCGCGCCGACTTGCCCGGCGAAATGCGCGACCCGAGCATCACCAAGTCGAGCACCAACGGGCGCCCGGTGCTCACCTTGTCCGCCGCGTCGGAGCGACTCGATCAAACCGATTTGTCATGGTTTGTCGACAACACGGTAGCCAAGCGCTTGTTGGCCGTGCCGGGTGTGGGCGGCGTGCATCGCCTGGGTGGTGTTACGCGTGAGGTTCGCGTCGAGCTCGATACGGCGAAGATGGCAGCGCTGCGGCTCTCTGCGCTTGATGTGTCGCGCCGTCTGAAGCTGGTGCAACAAGAGTCTCCCGGTGGTCGGGGAGACGTAAGCGGTACGCAGCAAAGTGTCAGAACCATCGCCACCGTGCGCTCGGCGGCAGAACTGGCACTGATTGACTTGCCACTGCCGGATGGCCGGCGTGTTCGTCTCGACCAAATCGCCACAATTACCGACACGATCAGCGAGCCGACCAGTGTTGCATTGAACAACGGGAAGGCAGTGGTGGCAGTTGACGTGCTGCGTACGCGCGGCGCAAGCGAACTTGATGTCGCTGCCGGCGTCCGGCAGGCTATAGCGGAACTACATCAGGCGCACCCGAATGTGGTGCTCGCCGAAGTGATCGACAACGCAACACCGGTTGCGGAGAACTTCGACAGCTCGATGTTCATGCTGTACGAGGGTGCGCTGTTGGCAGTGTTGGTGGTTTGGTGGTTCTTGCGGGACTGGCGGGCAACGGTGGTTTCGGCGGCCGCCCTGCCGCTATCGGTGATCCCTGCATTTCTCGGCATGCACTATTTCGGCTTCACCTTGAACACCGTGACCTTGGTTTCGCTGGCGCTGGTCGTCGGCATTCTGGTCGATGATGCGATTGTCGAGATCGAAAATATCGCGCGACATTTGCGCATGGGCAAAAGCCCGATTGACGCCGCACTGGAGGCCGCCGATGAAATCGGCATGGCGGTGATAGCGACAACCTTCGCGCTGGTTGCGGTATTTCTGCCAACTGCTTTCATGGGCGGAATTCCGGGTAAGTTCTTCAAACAGTTCGGTTGGACCGCCGTACTCGCAATTCTCGCTTCACTGATGGTGGCGCGTCTGCTGACACCGATGATGGCGGCGTATATGCTCAAACCACCTAAGTCATCCGGGCATGCCGACTCGCCGTCCATGACGAGGTACTTGTCTGTAATGCAATGGTGCTTGCATCATCGTTTCACCACGATTGTGTCGGCAGTTGTTTTTTTTGCCGCGTCGATGAGTTTGGTTGGGCTATTGCCGACCGGCTTTGTGCCGACTACCGATCGCGGACAAACGCAGATTAATCTTGAGCTGGCGCCGGGCAGTACCTTGCAGCAAACGCTTGATGTCGCCGAGCAAGCACGACTGGCAGCGATGAGCGTACCCAACGTCGTCGCCGTATTTAGCTCCGTTGGTGGCGGCTCGAGCGGTGATGTCTTTGCGCCGGGGGCGACAGCCGAGACCCGTCGTGCCTTGCTGACGCTCAGCCTGACGCACCGCAATGACCGCCATGAATCACTGTCGGACATTGAAAATCTGTTACGAGTCAAGCTGGCAGAAATCCCCGGCGCACGATTTCAAGTCGGACCCCCGGATTCCGGCGTCAAGATGCAGTTGGTACTGAGCAGCGAAGATCCGCTCGCGTTGCGTGAAGCGGCTGGCGCTGCGGAACGCCAATTGCGTACCCTCAAAGGCGTTGGCGCGGTGACTTCGAGCGCAAGTCTGGTTCGCCCTGAAATCATTGTCGAGCCGGACAGCGCGTTGGCCGCCGATCTCGGTGTCACTACTGCCAGCATTGGCGAGACTATAAGGGTCGCCACGGCAGGCGATTACGACGTTTCGCTGCCCAAGTTAAACCTTGCCGAACGTCAGGTGCCTATCCGTGTCAAGCTACCCGACGCGGTGCGCGCCGACCTCGATGCCATGGCGCGCTTGACGGTGCCCGGGAAAAATGGCCCCGTAATGCTCGGCAGCGTGGCAAAACTAAGCATTGAATCCGGGCCGGCACAAATTAACCGCCTTGATCGAAGTCGTAATGTGACATTGGATGTGGAACTGGGTTCGCGCGCACTTGGCGATTTGCACGCCGAGGCGATCCAACTGCCTGCGCTAAAAAGCCTGCCGCCGTCGGTGAAACGCGTCGAACTGGGCGATGCGCAGGAAATGCAAAACCTGTTCGCCAGTTTTGGGGTCGCAATGGCTGTCGGCGTCCTCTGTATTTATGGTGTCTTGGTGCTGCTATTCAAGGACTTCATGCAACCGGTAACAATTTTGACCGCGCTGCCTTTGTCCATCGGCGGCGCTTTCGTTGGTTTGTTGATCACTGGCAGCTCGCTGTCCATGCCGTCGATGATAGGCTTGGTCATGTTGATGGGTGTGGTGACCAAGAACTCCATCTTGCTGGTCGACTACGCAATCATTGCCCGCCGTGAAGGCATGGCGCGTGAGGCAGCTTTAATAGATGCATGCCACAAACGCAGTCGACCAATCATCATGACCACGCTGGCAATGGGTGCGGGGATGTTGCCGCTGGCCTTGGGATACGGCGCCGATCCAAGTTTCCGTGCGCCAATGGCGATTGCCGTTATTGGTGGCCTAATTACGTCGACCTTGCTCAGTCTGCTGGTAGTCCCCGCAGTGTTCACCTACATTGACGATTTGCAGCAAGCGCTACGGCGATTATTTCGCATACCACCGCGCTTGCCGGTTGGTGCTGATACTACGCCGTCTCCCGAGCAACGCGGCCTGGTTCATCAAGAAACCACCCAGATCTAGTTAGCGTCATAGTAATAAGCCTTCGGTGCGACCGTCGCCATAACCTCGCGTTTTTGAGTATCCAGATCACGCGGCTTTTTGTCCCACCACAAAGCCCGTCCTTCGCGTTTTTGTTCCAGTTCGGCCGGATTCTTCTCTAGCCATTCGCGCATGAATTTAGTGTGCTCAGATTCGTATCGTGCCATCAAGTTCGTCCTCAAAATTTGAATTCTAGCGTCTGGTTTCGAATTGCCGGTGCAGCCGCACGACGTCGGGCAAACTGCGCAAGGCTCGCAGGATACGCGCTAAATGCATGCGGCCGGTAACGTGCAAGGTGAAATACAGGGAAGTCATGGCATCACCATCAACATTCATGCTGACGTTGACGATATTAGACTCGGACTCGGAAATCTTGGCCGCCAATTTAGCTAACACGCCTCGCGCCTCTTTGGTTACGACGTGGATATACGTCTCATATTGACCGCTGACGGCCGGATCCCAGTTCACGTCGACCCACTCGGTTTTCGAGCCGTGCAATTTTCCAATGGTCGCACAGTTGTGCGCGTGCACGATTAATCCCTGACCTTTGCGAATAAGTCCGATGATTGGATCGCCCGGTATAGGACGGCAACAGGTGGCGATCTTGATCGCGACACCTTCGTTACCCCGGATGCTGACTGACCCCCCCGCTTTGGCATCCTGTTGCAAATTCCCATCTCTCGCCAATAATCGTCTGGCCACAACAGGCGCCAGACGCAACCCAAGCCCGATTTCGGCATACACCTCCTGACGACCACGCAAGCCCGTATCATGGAGAAACCGGGCCCACGCCACCGGATCAATATCTTTAGGCAGATGTCCAAGATCAGCTATCGCACGGGTAAGTAGGCGCTCACCCAAAGTACTGGATTCGTCGTCCTGTCGAGATTTCATGAAGTGCCGGATCTGCGCTCGCGCCTTCCCGGTACGAACGTAGGTCAGCCAGTTCGGATTTGGATGTGCGTGTGACGCAGTGGTGATCTCAACGCGATCCCCGTTGCGCAATTCGGTACGTAGCGGAACGCTTTCAGAATTGATCTGGCAGGAGATACAACGATTACCAATATCCGTGTGTACAGCGTAAGCAAAGTCGACGGCGGTGGAGCCACGCGGCAAGGTAAGGATTTTGCCCTGTGGTGTGAACGCGTAAACCTCGTCCGGGAACAGATCAAATTTGACGTGTTCAAGGAACTCCGTGTTATCGGTTGACGATGCCTGCAGTTCAATCAAGGACTGCAACCACTGGTGTGTGCTTTTCTGCAGCTGCGTTAGTGTCTGCTCATCCTTGTACATCCAGTGCGAAGCAACTCCGGATTCGGCGACATGGTTCATCCCCGCAGTGCGAATCTGTACCTCGATTGGCGTTCCGAATGGTCCGATTAACATCGTGTGCAATGACTGGTAACCATTCACTTTGGGAATGGCAATGTAGTCCTTGAATTTCCCTGGGACCGGCTGATACAAACCGTGTAAGGCGCCCAACACCTGGTAACAAGATGTCTTGTCGCTGACCACCACCCGGAAACCATAAATATCCAATACCTGCGAAAAGGTGAGGTGCTTCTCGCGCATCTTGCAGTAGATTCCGAATACATGTTTTTCGCGTCCCATGACTTCGGCTTCTATCTCGGCCTTCAGCAAGGCTGCACGAATACTCTCCAAAATCTTGCCGACGACTTCTCGTTTGTTTCCGCGCGCCTGTTTGACTGCCTTCGCCAACACCCGGTAACGCATCGGAAATGCATGGCGAAAAGACAACTCTTCCAACTCTCGATACAAACTGTTGAGTCCTAGGCGATTCGCAATCGGCGCGTAAATGTCGAAAGTTTCATTTGCGATCCGCCGCCGCTTGTCGGGACGCATCACATCAAGCGTCTGCATGTTGTGCAGGCGATCCGCCAATTTGATCAATATCACCCGCACATCACGGGTCATCGCCAGCAACATCTTGCGGAAATTTTCGGCCTGGGCTTCCTCAAACGATTGATTTTCAATCCGGTCAATCTTCGACACACCATCGACGAGTTCCGCGGCAACCTTGCCAAAATTCTCGGCGATCTGCTCTTTCGTAATGGCAGTGTCTTCCATGACGTCATGGAGTAGCGCAGCGATCAGTGCCTGCGGATCAAGATGCCAGCCAGCCAGCGTGGTGGCAACAGCCAGCGGATGGGAAATGTAGGCCTCGCCAGATACGCGCGCCTGTCCTTCATGCGCGGTATCAGCAAATCGATAGGCTGCCTCGACGCGCTGTATGTCTGCTGGCTTTAGGTAGGTGGCAAGACTTGCCTTGAATTGGTCAAACGCTTCTGCCAATTCCAACGTTGGTTTGGCGGTAGCGTCAGCAACCGCACTGCTTCTTTTGTTCGTCCGTTGGCTCGATGCGGGCTCGCCCCGGCGCGCGGCCGGTGGAGACGTCTTTCTTGTCGATGCAGGGGCAGTGTTCGCTAAGCCGGTCACAGCACGCGCCCCTTGGATGCTTAAGGTTTTGCGACTAGGTCAGCCCGCGCAAAAGGATGTCGGCATTCACCTTGCCGCAAGCGATTTCGCGCAGAGCGATGACACAGGATTTGTCGCCATCTGCATCAACCAATGGCGTGCCGCCCAGACTTAGTTGGCGCGCCCGGATCGTGGCTGCCAAGGTTAAATTGAAACGGTTGGGAATTGTTTTGATGCAATCTTCAATGGTGACACGAGCCATGATTCAGTCCTGTTCAATACAGCTAAAAACTTCGGGATTGTTCGCACGTTGATGCGAAAAACGCAGATGTGCAGCTCGCACGGCAGCCAACATGTCGCCATGCGCCGTATCCAAGTCATTGTTGATTATAACAAAATCGAACTCACTGACATGACGCATTTCATCCAGTGCGCCATTGATGCGCAGTTGAACTACGGCTTCACTGTCTGTGCCACGGCCCCGCAGGCGACGCTCCAGTTCCCCAATTGATGGCGGCATAATGAAAATCGTCACCGCCGTCGGGAATACCGCACGCACTTGTTGCGCGCCTTGCCAGTCAATTTCGAGCAGTACATCCTGTCCCAGGCGCATTTGCTCTTGCAGCCAACTTCGTGAAGTGCCGTAAAGGTTGCCATGAACTTCGGCAGACTCCAGGAAGTCGCCATGCGCCTGCATTTTCTTGAAGGATTCAATACTCACAAAGTGATAGGCAACCCCGTCGACTTCACCTGCACGCGGCGCACGGGTGGTATAGGACACCGATGCGTTAATTTGACTTTCCGCCGCCAAAAGGTGACTGACCAGCGTAGTTTTGCCGGCGCCTGAAGGTGCGGACACGACAAATAAGGTACCTTGATTCATGAGGGTTAATGATCTATACGGTGACCGAACTTTACACGCCAACAAGCGGTTTCGCGAAGTCCAATTCAATCACTTCGACGCAAGATGTCTGTAAAGGATAATCATTCATGATCGTTCATCGAGTGCTTTAAGTGTAGGCCTTACCAAAAATCTATCGGCTATATCGGCCTTCCTCAGCTATTCACGAAGGCTCTGTATGGGTATACACTCCTGTTCAGCCAAAAATTGGCGCTGTCTTCAGGCGCCTCCCAAACAACAAAATGAGGATACCGCTATGAATGCTCCGCAACCCGTAAATCCGGTGCTGTCAATCCCTGCCGAATTGCAGTCGTGCTTTGATAAACAGCGCGCAGCCTATCTTGCCAATCCCGAACCGAGCTACGAACAACGTAGAGCAGACCTCGACAAACTTGCCCAGATGCTCAAGGACAATCGGGAGGAACTGATTGCCGCAATCAACAAGGATTATGGCAACCGGTCGACCTTCGAAACACTGTTTGCTGAATTTTTCGTGGTGCTTGAAGAGATCAAGGACAACGCGAAACACCTGAAAAAGTGGATGAAACCGCAGAAACGCAAGATAGACATGATGGTTTATCCCACGTCAAAGAATCTTGTCGTTCCGCAACCGTTGGGAGTGATCGGCGTCATCGTTCCCTGGAACTTCCCGCTCAACCTCGCATTTTGCCCGATCGCTGCCGCATTCGCCGCTGGCAATCGCGCCATGATCAAGATGTCGGAGAACTCCAATCACCTCGCCCAGTTGTTGATCTCGATAACGCCAAAGTACTTCTCGTCTGAAAAGCTTCAGTTCTTCGCTGACTCCGGCGGCATTGGACCCGCATTTTCCTCATTGCCGTTTGATCACATGTTTTTTACCGGTTCAGGCTTGACCGGCCGCGCTGTCATGGCCAGTTGCGCACGCAACTTGACTCCGGTGACGCTGGAGCTTGGTGGCAAGTCGCCGGCGATTGTGGGCCCAGACTATCCGGTCGAAACCGCCGTCGATCGAATCATGTGGGTGAAAGCCTTCAATGCCGGACAGATCTGCACTAACGTTGATTACGTCTTTCTGCCCGAAGGCAAGGAAGAAGCGTTCGCCAAAGAGGCGCAACGCGTGCTTGCCGAGCGCTACCCGGACATAAACGGCCAGGATTACACGTCGATCATCGACGAACGTTCCTATCGCCGGCTACAGGCAACGCTCGATGACGCGGTGGCCAAAGGAGCCAGGGCAGTCAATTTGTTTCCCAATCAAACACCCGACGCCAGCAAGCGCAAATTTCCGATTACTGCGGTATTCAATGTCACCGACGATATGGAAATCATGCAGCGCGAGATCTTTGGGCCGCTGCTGCCGGTCAAGACCTACCGTACGCGCGAAGAAGTGGCGGCTTACGTCAACAAACGTGACCGCCCGTTGGCGTTGTATCCGTTTACCAATGACCGTGATCTGCAGAACTACTACATCACGCACATCATGTCCGGTGGCGTCTCAATCAACACGGCGCTGTTGCATGTAGCTCAACACGACATGCCATTTGGCGGCGTCGGTGGTAGCGGCATGGGCCACTATCATGGCCATGAAGGCTTCCTGACCTTCTCCAAATTGCGCCCCATCTATCAGCAGGGGCCTTTGAGCGCCACCTCATTCATGCTGCCACCATACAGTCGTAACACTTTGTTGCAGCCGATGAAACTGATTAATTTAATGATCAAACTAAAAGGCTGACGCTTAGAGATAAACGAAAATAAAGGCTTTTAGCGTATTTTAACGGCAGTAAGGATAGCTTTCGTTAGCCTCACAAATAACCTGAGCAACTCTCACGAATAACCTGAGCAACCCTTTACAGGGTGCTGATAGGATGCTGCTGTTGCATTTATGCAACGCCGGCGCAGGCAAGGTTGAGATAACTCTGTACTGCGTTGTTTATCATCGCTAATCTGGCATACGAAGTAAATTTAATCAACTGCTTGGAGAAAAAAATGAAAAAGATTTTCGCAATGACGGCAATCGCTGCCGCAATCGCAATGCCGGCAAGCGCCCAAATGTATGTCGGCGCCGGTGTGGGTTCTGCTAGTAACGAAAATGCGAATGGCCGCGTTGGCGTTGCACCAAATCAGGTCGATTTCTCGCTGGACAAAAAGACGACTTCATGGAAGCTGCTCGGTGGTATGCAACTGACCCCGATCTGGGGCGTTGAAGTGCAATATACGGATCTTGGCAAGCGCGACATCACCGTTATCAGCGTTGCAACCGCTGTTGGCGTTCAAGGTAGTGTTGATTCCGACCAGTACAGTATTGCCGGCACGGGTCGTTACATGTTTTCGCCGACCACCTACGTACACGGCAAGTTGGGTGTAACCGGCAACCATATGAGTGGTGGTCGTTGGTGCGCAAGCCCGACAGCCTGTGTTTCGTCGGGTAGCGAAACCAACACCGGATTCCTTTGGGGTTTTGGCCTGGGCCACAACTTCAACAAGAACTGGGGCATCAAAGGTGGCTACGAGAACTTTGGCAAGATGATGAACGACGTAAATGGCAAGTCAGTAACCGCCAGCAACATGGGCGTGAACGTTATCTACTCGTTCTAAGCTGCTTAGCATTACCAAAAAAGCCGGGGCGACCCGGCTTTTTTGTTTTTTAAGTATGCCTTTTCGACGAGACCTCCCTGTTTACTCTCGATGGCATTCCAGCTACCTTGGCCAACTCCGTTGGGTTTCGGCAAGTAACGCCCGAACGATTCAAGATTGCCCCAATACCAGAAGCTGCCCCAAACATCATGGCCGTTGACGTGGAAACACAATTGCAAAGTGGCTTGGCACTGCACCGCGCAGGCAAGCTCATTGAAGCGCAGTCAATTTACGAATCGATTCTGACAATCAATCCTGATCACGCTGACGCGTTGCACTTGCTTGGCATTGCAGCTGCACAATCAAACCAGCACCAGCGCGCCGCCGACTTGATAGGCAAAGCCATATCGATCAAGCCAGACAACGCAGCTTTTCATTCGAACCGTGGAAATTCGCTACGGGAACTCAAGCAATTCGACGCAGCGATCGCCAGTTATGACATGGCGATCCGCATCAGGCCGGATTTCGCCGATGCTTACGTCAATCGCGGCAATGCGTTACGCGATCTGATGCAATTTGATGCCGCGGTCGCCAGTTACGATCAGGCTATCAGTATCAGGTTTGATTTTTACAGCGCCTACTACAACCGAGGGATTGCACTCGGCGAAACGAAGCAACTAAATGCTGCAATTGCCAGTTACGATCAGGCGATCGACATCAGGCCGGACAGCGCGGAAGCGCACTGGAACAAGAGTCTGGCGCTGTTACTTCAAGGTGACTTTGCCAATGGTTGGCCGCTGTATGAATGGCGTTGGAACAGTCAGATAGTGAAACAAATTAGCAATCGAGAAAGGCCGAGCTTTATCCAACCTGCGTGGTCAGGCGCTCAAGGTTTGCATGGCAAGAGCATACTTTTGCATAGCGAGCAAGGCTTGGGTGACACGATTCAGTTCATCCGTTATGCCAAACTCGTCGCTGAAAATGGCGGGCGCGTCATTGCAGCGGTACCTAAACCGCTCATGAATCTCATTCAAGATCTTGATGGGGTAAGCGAGGTGGTAGATGAAGAAAGTCGCCTGCCGTTGACCGACTTTCATTGTCCCTTACTCACGCTACCTAAGGTTTTCAATACAACGCTGACCACCATTCCCACGTACCAAGCCTACCTGCACAGTGATTCGAAAAATGTCGCCGCGTGGGCAAAGACGCTAGGTGAGAAAACGCAACCGCGCGTCGGGCTTGTCTGGAGTGGCGGCACCGGACATAAAAATGACCACAATCGCAGTATCGCTCTGTCGTCGTTAATCGATTATCTGCCGGACGGGATCGAGTACGTGAGCCTGCAAAAGGATGTGCGTGACTCAGATCGATTGACGCTCGCCAAGTCTTCCAAAGTCAGGACCTTTGACGACCAGATTGCCGACTTCTCGGATACGGCGGCACTGTGTGACCTGATGGACCTCGTCATTAGTGTCGATACCAGCGTCGCGCACTTGAGCGGCGCATTGGGCAGACCAACGTGGATTTTGTTGCCGTACGTGCCTGACTGGCGTTGGCTGCTTGATAGAGACGATAGTCCCTGGTATCCATCGGTCAAGCTTTACCGGCAAAGCGCCGACATGCTCTGGACCAGTGTTTTCGAGAAAGTAAAAGCTGACTTGCTGTTACTCTCCGGAATGTAGCACCGCGCCCTAATGAACGAAAGCCCGATTCCGCCCACTGACGAGAGACTGGTCTGCGTGTTGCCCTGACTTTCTCAGTGAGTACCGCACTCACGCAACAAGTAGTAAAAAAATTCTCGGGGTCCCTGACCGCTACAGTTGTTTACTCTAGATTCTGCACCTGTTCGCGCAACTGTTCGATCAACAGCTTGAGTTCCAACGCAATTCCGGTGACTTCGGCGGAAACCGATTTGGACGCCAGTGTGTTTGCTTCCCGACCGAGTTCTTGCATGAGAAAATCGAGTCGTTTGCCGACAGCGCCGCCCTTGGCGATCACCCGCTCCAACTCATCAAGGTGCGCTTCCAATCGCGCGATTTCTTCGGCCACATCAACCTTTGCGGCGAATACCCCAACCTCCTGACGAATCCGGTCTTCGTCCAGATTTGCAACCGCCTCGCGCAGTTTCGCGCCAAGCCGCTCTTGGTAGGCCGCGATCGCCAACGGAACCAACGGGGTGGCCATTGCGACCTGTTCGCGCATCTTGCGCGAACATTCGCGCAAGACGTTTGCCAGTTTGGCCCCTTCGCGCGCACGACTGGCAATAAATTCATCCATCATGGTGGCAAATAAGGTCAATGCTGCGCTTTGAATAGCTTCTGCCGGCATGGCGTCGTCGGCCAGCACGCCTGGCCAGCGCAGAATTTCGGCAACTGACAGTGGTACCGCGTTCGGCAGCGTTGCCCGAACCAATGCGTCGAGACGTTCTAACGCGACCAGTTGATCAATGTTCGGGCTGCGTTCTGACGCGACTCCCGACTGGGATTGGACGTAGCCACGGCATTCCACCTTGCCACGACCAACGCGGGCGGCGATACGCTCACGAAGCGGCATTTCCAGTGCGCGCAAGTCATCGCCAAGACGAAATCCAATGTCAAGAAAACGTGAATTGACGCTCTTGATTTCGAGACTCAACACCGCACGGCCAAGATCGACATTGGCAGCGGCAAAGCCAGTCATGCTATGAATGCTGCTCATTAGGTCTACCTGTCACTAATAGTCACGGCGTCCCATCCGCACCAGTTGGTGCCGATGGGGCGCCGTTGTTCAATTTGTCAGCCCGTCTTATTCAAAAACCACTGCCGCCTTGCCGATGTTGGTTTCTATCCACGGCCGGAAATGCGCCTCAATCGGTTTGCGGCGCAATTTCATGGTTGGCGTCAGCATACCGTTGTTAATCTGCCATTCCTCCCTGGCGACGAACATCTGATTGATGCGCTCATAGGGAGGCAACTCAGCGTTGATTTCTTTCAACACCGCGTTGAGTTGGTTCTCGACGTCTGCCCGATCCAGATTTTTGCCGATCTCCGAGAGCGTTGCCAACACCACAGGCTGATCGAGTCCATGACCACACACGCAGAACTGCGCCAGCAGGTTGGTGCGTCCAAACAGGTCTTCGAGTGCAATCGGTTTGATGAATTTGCCCTTGGTGGTTTTAAAAACTTCGCTGATGCGTCCGGTGATCCAAAGGTTGCCGTTTTCATCAATCCGGCCGCTGTCGCCAGAGTGATACCAGCCATCGACAATAACTTCGGCGGTCTTTTCCGGCTCCTTGTAGTACCCCTTCATTACGCCTTTGCTACGGAACAGGATTTCGCCGGCGTCGGAAATCTTGACCTCCGCATCTCCCCACGGAGTGCCAACGCATCCCGGAATGGGTGGTTCGTCAGAATTCCAGCCGCATCCATCGATGAAATTCTCGGTCATGCCATAACCATCACGCAGCCACATGCCCATGTCGATGAACCATTGCTGCACATCGCGCGGGCACGGTGCCGAACCGGTCAAAATGGTGGTCGCCTTGGACAAACCAAGCATTTGACGGATGCCAAACTTTTGTTCTTCGGTCAAATGTGCATGCATCGCCGGCGGGATCTTGGCATCGACACCTTCCTTGAACTTCAGCCATAAGCGTGGGACGGCAAAGAAAAGCGTCGGCTGGACCGAACGGAGTTCGGCGGCAAAAGTGGCCAAGCCTTCTGAAAAGGAAATCACCCCATTCGAGTAAAGGCAAACGAACTCGACGACCACACGTTCGGCCACATGGGACAAGGGAAGAAAGGAAAAGAAGACTGGCTGCGGTGAATCCCTGAGCATTCTGGCGATAGTCTTCGGCAAGGTATGTCCGGCGGTTGAATGCACGTGTATCACGCCCTTTGGATTACCTGTAGTGCCTGACGTGTAAACCATGGTCATCATTCCCTCGGGGTCGGGAATCGGTGAGTCCTGGCGCGGCTCATTGTTGGCGAGAATATCTTTCAGTTGATAGGCGCACGGCGTTGTGGCACCATGAATGCCGACACGGGTCACACTATCTGGGATCGCTTCGTCAGCATCGGCGGCGTGATCGAAGGCGCCCAAAAATATCATTTGGGACTCGCTATGCTCAAGAATATAACGAGCAGACTTTAAATCCTGCCCTGGATAAACCGGGACGCTGACGTGCCCGGACATCATGATGGCCAAATCGACTACCACCCAATCCATGCTGTTTGACGACCAGATCGCAATCCGGCTGCCCGGCGGGTAATTTTGCTTGTCGATGAAGGTGGTCAGGCGACGAACTTGGTCACCGATCTGAGCCCAAGTGAATTCGGCCCAAACCAGATTTGTCGGTTGGCGCAAAAAGACCTTGTTTGGGGTGGTTTTTTCCCATTGATAGAACATCTCAATGGGTGATTTAACAGCTGCATCCATGTCATTCTCCTCTGACTTTGCTATGTTTTCTTCTAATCAATACCGTTAACACTCTGTCGCTGGACAGTTGAGCGGCTTGTCGCGAAAATCGTAGCCGAGTATAACCATCTAGCCATGTCGCAAACAAACTTTCCACTACCCGCCAATTTCCAGTTGGAGACTTACCGTATCGAGCGTCAGCTCTCGCACGGCGGGTTCTCGATCGTCTATTTGGCGCACGATGCCGAGGGTACGCCGGTTGCCATTAAGGAGTACCTGCCAAACAGCCTGGCCTTGCGCGGACCTGATGCAATCATGCCCACAATTTCGCCGGAACACAGTGCGGCTTTTAATCATGGCCTGAAATGTTTTTTCGAAGAAGGCCGGGCGGTGGCGCGACTCGATCACCCGTATTTGGTGCGCGTGACAGATTTTTTCCGCGCCAATGGTACCGTCTATTTGGTCATGCGTTACGAGCGCGGCCGAACCCTCCATGATCATGTGCGGCGACATGCCGGGCCGCTGAAAGAAGCATTCTTGACCGATCTGTTCGCCCGTTTGCTCGACGGTCTGGATGAAGTTCATTCCAACGGATTGTTGCACCTGGATATCAAGCCTGCCAATATCCTGCTGCGTAGTGACGACAGCCCGGTGTTGCTGGATTTTGGTGCCGCGCGACAAGCGCTTCACGGCGAAGGTGAATATCTGAAAGGCATGTACACGCCCGGCTACGCTGCACCCGAACAATACGGACAACGCGAATTGCTTGGCCCGTGGTCTGATCTTTATGCAATCGGCGCTTGTTTGTATGCCTGCCTCGAAGGCAGTTCACCGCAACCTTCGGATCAACGCAAAGTAGACGATACGCTGGAGCCGGCGATGCGCCGCTGGATTGGCGAGTATTCAGCCAATTTTCTGGCTTTGATTGACTTTTGTCTCGTCCTGGATCACGAGCAGCGTGCGCGCAACGCACGCGAAATTCAACTCGCATTGCTTGACCGCAAGGCCCCGCCAGGAGTGCATGTGTCGTTGTTTGGGCGCCTGCGCAGCCTGATCAACAGTTGACAGATAGGCGAAAGAATAATGCACTTCAAAGTAGTTCATGACAGCCGGATCGGTCGCCGCAGCAACAATCAGGACCGTTTGGGATGGGGTCAGTCTGATCAAGCGGTCTATCTGATTGTCGCCGACGGGATGGGCGGTCATCGTTTAGGTGAGGTGGCTGCGCAATTGGCTGTGCAGAAATTTGCCCATTCCTTTGCCGTGGAAGCGCGACCGCGCCTCGATGATCCGAGGAAATTTCTCCAACGCATGATGTACATGATCCACGAATCGATCAACGACCACGCGTTGATGCGAACGATTCCGGTATCTGACGCGCCGCGCACTACGTGCGTTGCTTGTGTGATTCAAGACGGTAGTGCTACCTGGGCGCATGTCGGTGATTCGCGATTGTTCTTGATTCGCGATAACCGTCTGCTGGTAAGAACGCAAGACCATAGCCGGGTTCAAGCGCTGCTCGACGCCGGTGAAATCACCGCCGAAGAAGCACACGTCCATCCGCAGCGCAATCTGGTGACCACTTGTTTGGGTGGCGACATGATTCCCCGGGTCGATATCTCGCCGAGCTACGTGCTTGAACCGGGCGACACCTTGGCGCTTTGCTCGGATGGTATTTGGGCGAATCTCACTGACATCTTGCCGGTTGCGTTATCGCGACCGCTTGAACAGGCAGTGGCACAAGTGATGGATCAGGCCGAACAATTGAACGGGCCCAATGGCGACAATCTCAGCCTGCTGACGCTGCGTTGGGAATCGAGGAAAATCAAAAGTCTTGGGGAGGTATCCACGCGACCGTTCGACCCGTCACAAACCATCATCGAAAACCTCCAGTCCGAAACCAGCAAAGCCCGCGCACTCTCAGATGCCGAAATCATGTCGGCAATCGAAAGTATCCGTACCAATCTCAAGAAAAATCGTCCCCCGGAAACCGCCAAATGACCCGTCCTTCAAATCGTCACCCAGACCAGCTTCGTTCGCTCACTATTACACGGAATTTCACCTGTCACGCCGAAGGCAGTGTGCTGGTCGAGTTTGGAAATACCAAAGTGCTTTGCACTGCCAGTGTCGAAGAGAACGTACCGCCCTTCCTGCGCGGCAAAGGCAAAGGTTGGGTCACTGCGGAATACGGCATGTTGCCGCGCTCAACCAATACGCGTACCGCGCGCGAAGCGGCGAAAGGCAAACAGTCCGGCCGCACCCAGGAAATTCAGCGTTTGATCGGGCGCAGTTTGCGCGCCGTGACTGATTTGAATGCGCTCGGCGAACGGCAAATCACCCTTGATTGCGATGTCTTGCAAGCCGACGGCGGCACCCGCTGCGCGGCAATCACCGGCGCATGCGTGGCGCTGCATGACGCACTCTCCGGTCTGGTCGCCAGCGGAAAATTGTCCTGCAATCCGCTGCGTGAATTGGTTGCAGCAGTGTCCGTCGGGATCGTCGACGGCGTGCCGGTGCTTGATCTCGATTACGTCGAAGATTCCGGCTGCGACACCGACATGAATGTGGTGATGGTGCAAAGCGGTGGCATGGTCGAAGTCCAAGGCACGGCGGAAGGCGCGCCGTTTTCGCGCACCGAACTCGAGGCGCTGTTGGCGCTGGCAACCAAAGGCATCACCGAGATTGTCGGCAAACAGACAGCCGCTCTCGCCGGGAAGTGAAGCAACTCGTCTTAGCCTCGGGCAATCCCGGAAAACTGCGTGAATTTGCAGCCTTGCTGGCGCAGTTTGATTTTGACGTGCTGCCACAATCCGTATTCAATGTGCCGGAAGCCGATGAGCCGCATTGCACCTTCGTCGAGAATGCGCTGGCAAAGGCACGGCACGCCTCGCAGCTGACCAACTTGCCGGCTTTAGCCGACGACTCAGGTATCTGCATCAGCGCCCTCGGCGGTGCGCCCGGCGTTTATTCAGCCCGGTTCGCCTGTGAAGGCAATGAACCGAAGTCTGATCTACGCAACAATGCCAAAATGATCGCCCAGCTTGCCGGTGTGACCGACCGCCGGGCGCATTACGTCGCGGTGCTGGTTTTACTGCGGTGCGCTGACGACCCCCAACCGATCATTGCCCAAGGTGAATGGCATGGCGAAATCGTGGATACGCCGCGCGGTGATAGCGGCTTCGGTTACGATCCTCATTTCTATTTGCCGGAATTGAAAATGACGGCAGCGGAACTGGCGCCCGCAGCGAAAAACCGGATATCGCATCGTGGCAAGGCATTGGCGCAACTGATTGCCATGCTGCGGCAAGACACAGCGATTTGACGATGAATCGCCGCACGATTCCCATAATTGCGGTCGACTCCGCAAACAACGGCATTGCATTCCAAGGCATGCAGAGCCCGGCAGCACCAACTGACCTATTGACCGAACGTAGCTCCGGGCTCATCGCTCCGCCGCCACTGGCGCTATACGTGCACTGGCCGTGGTGCGTGAAGAAATGTCCGTACTGCGATTTCAATTCGCACGAAGCCAAGGGTGAGATTGATCAGGGCGCGTATCTGGCTGCGCTGATCAGCGATCTGGAAATGGCGCTTCCGGCGATCTGGGGGCGGCCGATTATCAGCATCTTTATCGGTGGCGGTACTCCGAGTTTGATGTCCGGCGAAACCTGCGAAGCGCTGCTTGCTGCGATACGCATGCGATTGCCATTGCAGCCCGACGCCGAAATTACTCTGGAAGCCAATCCGGGCACAGCTGAGGCCGAAAAATTTGCCGCGTTTCGCGCCGCTGGCGTCAATCGCTTATCAATTGGCGTACAAAGTTTTAATGATGAAAAGCTCAAGAGTCTCGGCAGAATTCACGACAGCCGCGAAGCGCATGTTGCAATTGAAATGGGACTACGGCTTTTTGATCGGGTCAATCTCGACCTGATGTATGCGCTACCGCAGCAAAGCTTGGCACAGGCCAAACACGACATCGATACCGGCATTGCCAGTGGAGTAACGCACCTCTCGGCTTATCACCTGACGCTCGAACCAAACACGCCGTTTCATCATGCGCCACCGGCATTGCCAGACGATGATTTGGCGGCGGACATGCAGGACATGGTCGAATCTCAAATGGCGGCGGCCGGCTTTGAACACTACGAAACCTCCGCCTTCGCCAAGCCCGGCCAGCGCTGCCGGCACAATTTGAATTATTGGACCTTCGGTGACTACCTCGGCATTGGGGCTGGAGCGCACTCCAAGTTATCAAATCATGAGGCGTTGTGGCGCGAAGCTCGCCATCGCCATCCGCGCGCCTATGTTGAACAGGTCGCGGCGGGTAACGCCAAAAGTACGAAGCAGGAAATCAGTCGCGCCGATCTGCCCGGCGAATTCATGATGAATGCCCTGCGCCTCAACGATGGTGTGAATGCCCGACTGTTCCGCGAACGCACTGGAATTCCCTTGAGCGAAATTCACCAGTTGGTGCTGGCGACACGCCGTGAAGGACTGCTGGCCGAAAGTGATGAATTGATTCGCGCGACCGACAAGGGGCGTCGATACCTCAATCGTTTGATAGGGGCCTTTCTTTGACCGGGTAATCATTCTGACATCGCACTGAAACAGATCTGTAACACGACGTCTCGATAATTGCGGCGCCACTCACATAACAATCAGCTTCTGGAGAAATTCATGCGATCACTTTTCATTCTAAGTTCGGCCATCCTATTGTCAGCCTGTGCCGGTCAGCAAGCCGTGCCGGAGAAATCCGCTCCAGCACCCGCCCCGGTTGCAGCTCCGGCAGCTCCGGCACCTGTGGCTGCTGCGCCGGTAGAGAAGAAAGCGCCCCAGTGCTATTCAGGTGACGCGGGTAAGTTCTTTAATGTCGGAGACAAAACTACGGTCTCAGGCATTGAGGTGATTTGTGCAACGAATTCCGACGGCAAGGCGGGTCAGTGGGCAGCCGTAAAGAAATAGCCGTTTTTTCACCTAGGTAGACCGAGAGCAACAAGCAATCGGCCGGCATTTGAAGAGCTGGCCCCGCCTGGGCAGCCAGCGCAAGGTAATGTACTCTGGTAGCTAGCTCTCGATGAACTTTGGGGGATAATCAGTCCCTGCGCGGATTTGCACGTTTTTGCGGATCCGTTGCGGACTTATCGCCCAAGGATACCTCCATGAATGCCTCTGAAAAATTCATCGCTGCGGATGCTCACGTAGACAACGCCGCGATTACGCCGCTACCCAATTCGCGCAAGGTCTATGCCCAAGGTTCCCGCGCCGACATACGTGTGCCGATGCGCGAGATCAGCCAGAGCGACACGCCAACGGCCATGGGCGGGGAACGTAATCCGCCGATTTATGTTTATGACTGCTCCGGTCCCTATACCGATCCGGGCGCAAAAATAGATATTCGCACTGGACTCGCCGCTTTGCGTCAAGGCTGGATTGAGGAGCGCAACGACACCCATGTCCTTTCCGACCTCTCCAGTGAATTCGGTCGCACCCGCGCGGCAGACGCCAAACTCGACGAGCTGCGTTTTCCCGGTTTGCATCGCAAGCCACGCCGAGCCAAGGCCGGCGCCAATGTAAGCCAAATGCATTACGCCCGGCGCGGCGTGATTACACCGGAAATGGAATTTGTGGCGATTCGCGAAAATTTGCGCCGCGCCGAGTACGTGGAATCCCTGCGCACGAGCGGCCCGATCGGTCAGAAGATGGTTGATCTGCTCGCGCGTCAGCATCCGGGTCAGAATTTCGGTGCCTCAATTCCAGAGACCATTACTGCTGAATTCGTCCGCGATGAAATCGCCCGTGGCCGCGCCATCATCCCGAACAATATCAATCATCCGGAATCCGAGCCGATGATCATCGGCCGTAATTTTCTGGTCAAGATCAATGCCAACATCGGTAACTCGGCATTGGGTTCGTCGATCAACGAAGAAGTCGACAAGATGACCTGGGCGATTCGCTGGGGCGGTGACACGGTGATGGATTTGTCGACCGGAAAAAACATCCACGAAACGCGCGAATGGATCATCCGCAACAGCCCGGTGCCAATCGGCACGGTGCCTATTTATCAGGCACTGGAAAAGGTCGACGGCAAAGCAGAGGATTTGACGTGGGAGATTTTCCGTGACACCTTGATTGAGCAGGCCGAGCAGGGTGTCGACTATTTCACCATTCACGCCGGCGTGCTACTGCGCTATGTGCCGATGACCGCAAATCGGATGACTGGCATTGTCAGTCGTGGCGGCTCGATCATGGCCAAATGGTGTTTGTCGCATCACAAAGAGAGTTTCCTTTACACGCACTTTGAAGAGATTTGCGAAATCATGAAAGCCTATGACGTGGCGTTCAGTCTGGGTGATGGACTGCGTCCGGGCTCAATTTTTGATGCCAATGACGAAGCTCAATTGGCCGAACTCAAAACCTTGGGTGAACTTACTCAGATCGCGTGGAAGCACGATGTGCAGGTGATGATCGAAGGCCCCGGTCACGTGCCGATGCACATGATCAAGGAGAATATGGATTTGCAATTGGAGCAGTGTCACGAGGCGCCGTTCTACACGCTTGGTCCACTGACTACCGACATTGCGCCGGGTTACGATCACATCACCAGCGGCATCGGTGCGGCGATGATCGGCTGGTACGGCACCGCCATGCTTTGTTACGTGACACCGAAGGAACATTTGGGTTTACCCGACAAGAACGATGTCAAGGAAGGCATCATCACCTACAAGCTGGCCGCCCACGCCGCCGACCTGGCGAAGGGTCATCCGGGTGCTCAGATCCGCGACAACGCCTTGTCGAAAGCGCGATTTGAGTTCCGTTGGGATGACCAGTTCAATATCGGCCTCGACCCTGACAAGGCTCGCGATTTTCATGATGAAACCTTGCCGCAGGAAGGTGCCAAGCTGGCACATTTTTGCTCGATGTGCGGCCCGCACTTTTGCTCAATGAAAATCACCCAGGATGTGCGCGATTATGCGGCAACACTGGGTGTATCGGAGACTGAAGCGCTGGGCAAAGGCATGGAAGTCAAGTCCATAGAATTCATTAAACGCGGCGGCGAGATATACAAGGCGAGCTGATGTTTGTCAGTTGGTGCTGGTGTGCTCTGCATGGCGGAATGTACGCTTCGCGGAGCGCCAACGCCGTCAATTAAATAAATGAACTGTCGTCCCGGTTGTGGCGCATGTTGCATTGCGCCTTCCATCTCGTCTTTGAACAAACCAGCCGGTGTGCGCTGCGCACATCTCGCCGAGGATTTTCGTTGTGCGATTTTCGGCCAACCCGAGCGTCCCGCCTGCTGCTCGGGGCTGCAACCATCGGCTGAAATGTGTCGCGATGATCGAACTGCCGCGATCTTTTGGCTGAGCACACTTGAAATGGACACGGCACCTGAAACTTTCACCAGCGCCTGATGCGCTACCTCCGACAGCATATTTTTTCAGCGTGCTAGACTGCCGAATCCCTTTGTTTATCGGCACTTCCGACGCGTTCCATGGATTACTACCCGCTGCTGCAAGCCCTTATATTGGGCATCGTCGAGGGCCTGACCGAATTCCTTCCAGTGTCATCAACAGGTCATTTGATCCTGGCCGGGTCGCTGCTTGATTTCAATGATGCGCGCGGGAAGCTGTTCGAGATCGTCATACAGTCCGGCGCGATTCTTGCCGTTTGCTGGGAGTATCGTGCGCGGATTGGTGCAGTCGTGCGCGGCTTAACCAGCGAGAAAAGTGCGCAAAAATTTGCCCTCAACGTCGCCATCGCGTTCACTCCGCTTGCAGCACTGGGATTGTTGTTCGGGAAATTCATCAAGGCCAGTTTGTTTAATCCAGTGGTCGTTGCCTCCACCTTTATTCTTGGCGGTTTCATCATTCTGTGGGCTGAGCGTCGCACCGTCACAGCAGGAAAGCCGCGCATTGTCGATGTCGACGACTTGCAACCGCTGGATGCGCTCAAGCTTGGTCTGGCGCAGGCTTTGGCATTGATTCCCGGCACCTCGCGCTCTGGGGCGACCATCATCGGCGGTATGTTGTTTGGCCTCTCGCGCAAGGCCGCCACCGAGTTCTCATTCTTCCTTGCGATCCCGACCTTGATCATTGCCAGCATTTATCAGTTGTACAAGGAGCGTGAACTGTTGGCCTTCAACGATTTCGGCCTGTGGGTGGTTGGCTTCGTCTCTGCCTTTGTTTCCGCCTTCATTTGCGTGCGTTGGCTGCTACGCTACATTTCGACTCACGATTTCACCATCTTTGCCTGGTATCGGATTGCCTTTGGCGTGGTCGTACTGGCGACCTGGCAATTGAATCTGGTGACGTGGGCTGCCTAGTGTGACAGCGCCTTGGATACTGTATCTGCACGGCTTCACCAGCGGCCCGCAATCGCATAAGGCACAGGCCTTGAGAGCCCGCATGACGGAGCGCGGCTTGGGCGATCGTTTCGTCTGCCCACAATTGCCAGCCTCGCCGGCAGCGGCAATTCGGCTTGCCGAAACACTGCTTCACTCGTCAATTGCCGCGAGTGACTCGCAAAGCACTCCGGTCACCATTGTCGGTTCCTCCCTCGGTGGCTACTACGCTACCTGGCTGGCGGTACAACACCATTTAAAAGCAGTGCTGGTAAATCCCGCAGTAGCTTCCGCGATCAGTCTGGAAAAATATCTCGGTCCGCAACGCTGGCTGTACAGCGGCCAAGAATTTCAACTGACCCGCGAGCACCTCGACGAAATGCGTGCGCTGTATTTGCCGAGACTTGAGTCTCCCGCGCAATTCTGGCTGCTGGTTGAAGAAGGTGATGAAACGCTCGACTACCGCGACGCCATGAAGCGCTATGCCGGTGCTCGGCAAACCGTGTTGCCCGGCGGCGATCACAGCTTTACGCGCTGGGATGACTACCTTGACGAAATCATCGCGTTTGCCGGATTGACATGACGGTCGCGGCCGAAAACAACCCGGACAGCCAGTTGGTGCTGATGAAACAACTACTAAACCAAAAACTACCAGCGACAAGGCGGTCGCGCAAATGACGCACTCTGCGCCGTCGCATGTGGCGGAACGCCGTCAAATCCGCCACGGCACGCTGGCAGGAATCGGTACCTACATTATTTGGGGAGTGGTACCGATTTTCTTCAAGCAGATCGACACTATTCCGGCCGGAGAGGTAATTGCTCATCGCGTCGTCTGGTCGCTCCTGTTGATGGCTATTTATCTTTGGCTCACGCAGGGCTTTGCGGTGGTGAAGACGGTTCTGCGCGAGCCGCGACAAATGGCCCGGATCGCCATTGCATCTTTGCTGGTGGGCACCAACTGGCTAATCTTCGTTTATGGCGTCAACCAAGGCCGGATACTCGAAACCAGCCTCGGTTATTTCATTTTGCCACTGCTCAATGTGGCGCTCGGTGTGATGGTGTTGAACGAGAAATTGCGCCGCTTGCAGTGGCTGGCCGTTACTCTGGCTGCCATTGGTGTGACGATTGAAGCTGTTCGCGTGGGCGGACTGCCATGGATATCACTAACCTTGGCTGCAACCTTTGGCTTTTACGGATTGATGCGCAAGCAGTTACCGCTGGATTCCGCAAACGGCTTGTTTCTGGAAACCGCCTGTATGACCCCGTTGGCGTTGGGTTACCTGTTCTGGCTAAGCTTTAACGGACAAAGTCATTTCGGTGCCAGCACACAGGTTGATTTGATGCTCGCTGCGACCGGTGTGGTGACTGCCATTCCGCTGTTGCTGTTCGCGATTGCGGCGCGGCGACTGCCACTGTCGACCATAGGTTTCCTTCAATACCTCGCGCCAACGATCAGTTTTATGATCGCCATTTTTCTTTACCACGAACCGATGAACGTCCACCGGGCGCTTGGCTTTGCGATGATCTGGGCAGCCTTGATCGTGTACAGCATCGATATGCTGCGCGGCCGACGCTAGTTGTCGCCGGCCGCTCGGCGACATTTATAATTCGCTTCCTCGCTTCAACCCCGTCGGCACGGCGCCTGCCGCCTATTCATGAATATTCTGTTTGAAGAAGACGGTACGTTTCGCGCTGGAACCATGTTGGCCGACAACAATACCTCGTTGCAGGTCGAACTTCCCGGCGGCAAACGCAGCAAGGTCAAGTTGGCGAATGTGTTGCTGCGCTTTGCGGCGCCAGCGGCAGGGGAGTTGTTACACCGCGCTCAGGCCGAAGCCGCTGAAATCGATATCGATTTCCTATGGGAAGTTTGCCGCGATGACGAATTTGGTTTTGAGGAACTAGCCGGCGAATATCACGGCACCAGTGACAAAAAGGCGCCCGATGCCTTGCAAGCCACCTCGGTGCTGCTGCGCCTGCACGGCGCACCGATGTATTTTCATCGCAAAGGGCGTGGGCGATTCCGTAAGGCGCCGCAGGACATCTTGCGCGCGGCGTTGGCCGGGCTGGAGAAGAAACGCCTTGCGCAAGAAACAGTGGAACGTATGGCTGATGCCTTGGCCAGCAGCACTTTGCCGCCCGAAATCACTCCGATGCTGCAACAGTTGCTCTACGCTCCTGATCGCAACCGTGCTGAAACCAAGGCGCTCGAATCTGCCTGTGGTCGAACCGGAAAATCCGCTGTACGTTTGCTTGCCGACTGCGGCGCAATAGTGTCGACCCATGACTACCAGCTTGGTCGCTTCTTGTTTGAGTATTTTCCAGAGTCCAAAGGCGGCACAGGATTCGTAGATATTGATTTAGGTACGCTGACAGATCTCGAGCATCTGCCTTTAGCTGAGGTTACCGCGTTTAGCATCGACGATGCCGCAACCACCGAAATCGATGATGCTTTCTCGATGGTTCGTCGTGCCGGCGGATGGCGCATCGGAATTCACATTGCCGCACCGGGTTTGGGCTTTGGGCCGGACTCGCCTTTGGGGCAGATTGCACGTCACCGCTTGTCGACGGTCTATATGCCCGGGCGAAAGATCACCATGTTGCCGGAACGGGTAATCGAGCGCTACACGCTGGCTGCCGGCCGTTCGGTGCCAGCCGTGTCGCTGTATCTAGAGCTTGCCGATGATTACCGACTGATTTCTCATCATAGCGTGTTGGAGCGCGTCAAGGTCGCCGCCAATTTGCGTCATCACGACCTGGAACCGGTATTTAACGAGACGACGCTGGCCGATGGACTGGGCGAATTTCCTTATCGCGACGAACTCAAGCGGCTGTGGGAGTTTTCCCAAGTGCTGCAGGCCGGGCGCGGTGAATCGAACAAGACAGCAAACCGCAAGGACTACAACTTCGAGGTGGATTGGGCAGCCACCGCTGAGCCTGATGAGTTGCGCGAGCCCGGTGTAATTCATATCACAGAGCGGCAACGTGGCAGTCCGCTCGATACTCTGGTTGCCGAACTGATGATTTTTGCCAACGCGACTTGGGGTGCCGCGCTGCGCGACGCCGGGGTGAGTGCGCTATACCGTGTGCAAAGCGCGGGGAAGGTGCGCTTAAGCACTGGTGCGGCGGCACACGAAGGGCTGGGCGTCGACTGCTATGCATGGACCAGTTCACCGTTGCGGCGCTATTGTGATTTGCTCAATCAATGGCAGTTGATTGCGCTCCTCAGCGAACAGGTGCCGCCGTTCGGACAAAAGGGAGCGCCAAAGACATCCGACACTTCGCTCAAGTTGTTATCAGCGATGCGTGATTTTGATCTTACGTACTCCGCCTATGCCGAATTTCAGCGCGGGATGGAGCGCTACTGGTGTTTGCGCTGGCTCTTGCAGGAAGGCTGCAAGACAACCACCGCACGCGTGGTCAAAGAGGAGTTGGTGCGTCTGGAACCCATTCCGTTGGTGCTCCGCCTGCCATCGCTGCCCGATCTTGCGGAAGCTCCTCGCGGTGCCAGCGTTGCAATTGAAATAGAAAGTATTGATCTGCTTGAAGCACAGATTCGCGCACGCTTCGTAAAAGTGCTGGCGACGCAAACCGGCGCAATTGATGATCTGCCGGAAGATGAGCTGGCAGACGAAGTGGCATCTGTCAGTGATTCCGACATGGAAACTGCAGCCGGGGCCAATGACCGTGGGTTTGCCAATGCCTTGCCGGAACCGGGGATGGGAGACGAAATACTGCCTGAATCCTGCTCTGTTGCAGTGCTTAACCAGGATGGAGATAGCACGCCGGCAGAGTAAACTCGCCCCTCATGCCGGCTTTACCTGTTCCGCTAATGCGTCCTCGTTTATGGCCTTTCGGTCAGTTAAATTTCACTGTGCAGTGGCCGCAATTCCTTGCGCGAATGGATCCGGCCGAGCGCAACTTGTCGCTGGCGCTTATTGTTTCGCTGCTCCTCCATGCAGTTCTGCTGTCAATTCATTTCAAACTTCCGGAAATGCTGGCGAAGGCCAGTGAGAATGCGCTCGAAGTGATCCTGGTTAACAGCAAAAGCCCCAACAAGCCTGTCAAGGCGCAAGCCAAAGCACAGAACAATCTTGATGGCGGTGGCAACACTGAAGAAGACCGGCGGGCCAAAACGCCGCTGCCGCCGTCGAAACGCGACGTGACCGGCGATGAATTGATTGAAACCCGCCGGCGGATCGCCGAACTGGAGGCGCAATCGCAAGAGGTGCTGACGCAACTCAAAAGCAATCGATCACTTGCCAATGAGAAACACAAGTTGGACGCGACGCCCGCGCCATCGCCCGCAATCAATGGAGCGGATTTGGCAAGCACTGCACTGGCCATTGCGCGAATCGAGGGACAGATCGCACGGCAACTCGAAGACTACAACCAGCGACCAAGAAAAAAGTTTCTCGGTGCACGGACCGAGGAATATCGTTTCGCCCAATATGTTGAAGACTGGCGGCAAAAGATCGAACGCGTGGGTAACCTGAACTATCCCGAAGCAGCACGTGGCAAGGCTTACGGCAGTCTGGTACTAACCGTCATCATCCGCGCCAGCGGCGACGTCGAACGCGTTGAAATCAACCGTTCATCCGGCAATCAAATTCTTGACAATGCGGCCCGGCGTATCGTCCTGCTTGCCGCCCCCTACGCGGCATTCCCGGCGTCCATCACGCGTGACACTGATGTACTGGAAATCACCCGGACCTGGACTTTTACCAATTCAGATCGCTTACACGCCGACTGATTCCATGCAATTCGGCTACTGAATGCACCCTGCCGCCAGATTCAAGCCTGGTTCATAAACGCTGGTGCGAACATCCATCAGGCCAAGAGTTGTGTGAAACAAATTGTCATGACTGCTTGGCAACTTCGCCCGCTCCCGCAAACAATCCACGCTGATCCTGCTCGACTGAGCGAACCCGGGTGACAACCACATCACCATCGGGACATGGATTTGGGTGCGCGGCGCAATCGAGTAAGGAACGCCGTGTAAATACAAATTGTTCTCACCAAGACTTTCGCCGTGATCGGAGACGTAAATCATCGCCGCATCATGCGTGGGTTGCGTTTGCAGCAAGCGGATTGTCGCGGCCAGCATGTGGTCGGTATAGGTCAGCGCGTTGTCGTAGGCATTCACGATTTCCTGTTGCGTGCACTCACCTAACTCAGCGCGTTGGCAGGCAGGTTTGAATTGCTCAAAAACCGGCGGATATCGCTTGTAATAAGCTGGCCCATGATTCCCCATCTGATGCAGTACGACCAATAAATCGCTCTTTTCGGCGTCGATGAGCGGCTTTAAATCGCTCAGCATGATTTCGTCAAAGCACAGTCCGTCGGGGCAGAGGCGGGCGAAATCAGGGGAATTTTCCACAGACCCGGATCGAACGAACTCCAAACCAGTGCAGACTCCCTTGCAGCCTGACTGGTTGTCGATCCAGACTGAACGCACGCCTGCATGTTTCAGCACGTGCAGCAGCGACTCACTGCGGCGGATACGCGTTTCGTCATAGTCACGCCGCCCGACGGCGGCGAACATGCACGGCACGGAAACCTCGGTGTTAGTTCCACAACTGATGGTTTCCACAAAATTAACCACATCCAATTTGGCGAGCTCTGGTGTTGTTTGTCGGCTGTATCCGGAAAGCCCCCAGTTAGCAGCACGCGCTGTTTCACCAACCACCAAGACCACCAGCCGCGGACGTCGCGATTGTTGGCCGAGCGAGCTCTGTTTGGCATCGGCACCAACGGACATCAAGGGTTGTGAGGCCATTTCCGCTTCGGAAGTCAGTACCCGCACACCCGAGTAGATGAAATTTGCGGGAGTAATCAAATAGCGCATCGCCTTTTGATTGCGCATCGTCGCGGCGATATCCTGAAACTGGACCATGACAGCACCAGCTCCAATCAGGACAGCTAACCCAAGCGAGATAGCACGAAACAGGACTGCGCGGCCGATTGTGGTCTTGATGATGTCGACCCGCCAAAGCAAAAACAGCGGCACCAGCGCGTAAAGGAACAGACTTGGCAACATGCCGGCACCGAGCAAATCAGAGGCTTCCGCTACGTCAGTGCGCAAGATGTTGCGCAACATGCTCGGATCAAGATAAACCGTATATTCTTCAACAAAATATACGGCAAAGGCATTGGCGACCAAAAGCACTGACAGTATTGGCTTCACCGTCCAGCGACTACAGACTAAAAGCAGAAGCAGAAAGTGAGCGCAGGTAATGCTGACAAACATGGCTGCTGCAACAAACCATGTCGACATCTCTGAAGCATCGCGCCCGGTCAACAGCGTGCGCCAGAAAACCGAGTTGCTGGTCAGGGTAAAGGCGATACTGAAAATCAGCGTGAGCGTTTCAACCCGCACGGAAAACCGGCGGGCATGCCACGGCGTGTTTTCCGACTCGGGCGACATCTCGATTGGCAGGCCGAAAGTGCCGGCTTGTTACTTTTTCTTCAGCCGCAGTTGCGCTCTTTTACCCGCATCACTGCTGGCGTACTTCGTCGCCAGAATGACGAGTGTGGCTTCGGCAGACTTGCTGTCTTTAAGCGCGTCGTAACTCGCGACCTGACTTTCCAGTGCGCCAGGGACCCGCTCATCGGCGGGCCAGGTCGCGGCAAACTTGCCGAATAACTCGACCGCCTTGACGTGGTTCCTATTTTGCGCGTTGGCATAACCACCCCAGTAATACGCGCTCGCGGTGAATGTACTGGACGGGTAAGTTGCGATAAATGCACCAAACTGATCGGCCGCGACCTTGTATTTCAAAGCCTTCAGCGAAGCCACTGCCGCTTCGTAGTCGCGTGCTTCCGCAGCCTCATCCTGCGCCGCACTTACTGTCGCTGTTGGCGCCGGCTGCTCAAGCTTGCGAACGCGGTTATCCAGATCGACGTAGAAATCTTTCTGTCGCTTCTGGGTTGCCTCCAATTCGTATGTCAGTACTTCCAATTGACCGCGAATCTTGGCTTGGTCGGCGCGCATTGCTTCAAGCTGATTGGCAAAATCCAGCTGATTGCGTCTGAGCACTTCAATGGTCGCGCTGGACTGACTCAACTCTTTGCGCAGTGCTTCAACTCTGGCACGTGCTTCTTCATCGTCAAACATGCCCGCACAGGCTGGGCCATGCACGGCGCTGAGACCCAGCACCATGCACAGCAAAACTGCGCCGCGCTGCCAAAACAACATCAGTTATTACTCGCCGCTGTAGAGCATTTCCGCGCGCCGATTTTTTGCCCAGCACGCTTCGGTCTGCTCAACACAAACCGGTTTTTCCTCACCAAGGCTCACCGCTTCCATTTGATCATCCTTTGCACCCAACAACGCCAGCGATTTCTTCACTGCGTCGGCACGTTTTTGGGCCAGCGCGAGGTTGTACTCGCGGCTGCCGCGCTCGTCGCTGTTGCCCTGGATCAACATCTTCATCTTGGGGTTGGCGGCGAGAAACTTGCTGTGCGCGCTAAGTAGCGACTGGTATTCATCCTTAACCACATAACTATCCAGATCGAAGTACACGATACGTTTTGACAGCGGGCTGCGTGGATCTTTCAACGCGGCCGGACTCATGGCATCAAACGGTGGCGGCACGACATTCGCCACGGGTTGGGTCACCACTTCGCTGGGTGTGGCTGATTCGACGCCCGCCGGCGACTGTTCCGGTGCGGGAGGTTGCGAGCCGCAACCGGCAAGCGAAAAAATGACAGCACTGACAATAAAGACGTTACGCATGATGGTTCCTAACAAAAAGTAATTAACGGTTAAAAGGTGCCCAAGCCGGCTCGCGAACGTCGGCTGATTGAGCGGATTGCAATCGCTGCTTGACTCGACCATCGACGGAGACAGCAGCAAGAACGCCTTTGCCGTTGACCTCCGTGGCATACACAATCATACGGCCATTCGGCGCAAAACTCGGCGACTCGTCTTTAGCGGAATCGGTGAGGATCTGTACCTGCTTGGTGGACAAATCCATCAGTGCAACCCGATACAAGCTACCGACGCGGGTGATGTAAGCCATGCTCTTTCCGTCGGGTGAAATCCTCGGCGAGACATTGTACGAGCCGTCGAACGTAATTCGTTCTGCGGCTCCTCCAGAGACACCTACCCGATAAATCTGAGGACTGCCGCCGCGATCCGAGCTGAAATAAATTGATGCGCCGTCAGGACTGAAACGTGGTTCTGTATCAATGCCGGGGGAGGTCGCCAAACGACGCAAACCGCTACCGTCGGCACCTACCAGAAATATCTGCGAACCGCCATCTTTGGTCAATACCACTGCCAATTGCAGCCCGTCTGGCGACCATGCTGGCGCCGAGTTGGACCCCTTGAAGTTAGCTGCGACGTGGCGGCGACCGGTGGCCAGATCGTGAACGTAAATCACGGGCTTCTTGGCTTCAAAGGAAACGTAGGCCAATTTGCTGCCATCGGGCGACCACACCGGTGAAATGATCGGTTCATTGGATGCCAGGGCTGACTGCGAGTTTGCGCCATCCGCATCGGCGACTTGCAACTCATAGCGTTTGCCGGTCTTGACGATGTAGGCGATTCGGGTGGAAAAAATTCCCGGCTCGCCAGTCAGTTTGCTATAGACGAAATCCGATATCCGGTGCGCTGTCGCGCGTAACTGCCCGCTCGTGTGCGCATATGACTGCGTCGCAATTGCTGTCTGCTTGGGTACGTCGGCCAACAGCAGACGTGTTTCATAGCGACCATCCGCCACCGGGGACACGCTACCACCCAGGACCGCGTCTGCGCCACGGGCTTTCAGGTCGGCGTAGGGCGGCGTGTCGCCAGCACCAACTGGCGTCGTGAGGTCGATTAACTTGAACAACCCGCTGCGTTCGAGGTCGGAGCGCACAACCGAGGTCAGCGCTTGGGAAACTACCCGATCTCCCGAAAATTCCGCAATGGCAATCGGTATCCGGCTTGCACCTGCGCCAGTGACATCAATGACGAGTTGGGCTTGGGCGGGTGCAAATAGAGTGTTGGCCAACCATACCGCAAGGAGCGCAGTTACGCGCGAGGCAGACATAAATTTCATGCCGCGAATTATATCTACTCTTTATCCACAGGTCGGACGCGAAGTTCGAGCACTCGCTCAAATAAATCCGGTCGATCGGGTTTTGGCAATGGACTCGATTTGCGAATAGCACGCTCAATGGCACTATCCAGTACAGCGATGCCGCAGGATTGCTTTAAGCGCACCTCGATAATTTCACCACCCGGAAGCTGCGTGACCTCAAACACCGCTTCAGGGTTGCCCTTGACTTGCGAGGGCAGGACGATATTGCCGCGAACCTTGGCTTGAATTTGGCTGATCCAGGCATCAGTGAGTTTCTTCCTGGCGTTCACTGCCTGCGCTTGACGCAGTGACTCGAGCTCCTGTTGGGCCTGGTTGGCAACCTTTTGCTTGTTGATGCGCTTGGCTTCTTCTTCCAGTTGCCTGGCAAACGGGTCAGGCGGAGGCGGCACGGCGACCGGCACCGGTTTTTCTGCCGCAGGTTTTATCTTCTCAACGGGTGGCTTGGGCTTCTCCTTTTGCTTCACCGCAATATCCGGCTTTACCGGTATCGGCGCGGGTTTGGCAGGCGCGGGCTTGGTAATGGGCGGGGGCGGTTCCGGGATTGCCTTCGGGGGCGGCTCCAGCACCGGCTCCGGCGCCGGTTCGACCTTGGCTGGCTCAGTTGGTGCTGGTGCCACGGTGTCGATCGGTGGCAAAGCGCGGACCAGTTCTACCGACACGGTATCCGGTGGCTTGGTCTGCCACTGAATGCCGTAAATAAGTAATGCAGCAAGCGCAACATGCATGGCAACAGCGAGTACCCACGACA
Source organism: Rhodocyclaceae bacterium (assembly GCA_016718525.1). GTDB lineage: Bacteria > Pseudomonadota > Gammaproteobacteria > Burkholderiales > Rhodocyclaceae > JADKHX01. The sequence goes on along the minus strand of JADKDD010000002.1, from coordinate 1,154,685 downwards.
CATGTTTGCCGCGCGAATTGGCCGGCGGGCGCAAAGTTTCCAATGCGCTGGGTGAATCGCTTGCGGTCATTGACTCGGCTGAACCAGGAGCCCGATTTTGGAAACTTGCGCGCGCTGCAACTCGTCCATTACGGCGAGCACGACCTCGTATTTCACGCTTTTGTCGCCAGCGATCACCACCGACTGTTCCGGGTTCTTCTTTTGCATCTCGCGCAGCATGGCCGCCAATTCCTTGCGCCCGACACTCACTTCCGCGCCACCTAATGCCCGGTCCCGCATCATCAAACCTTCATCGGGCTTGATGATGATTTCCAGCGGTGCAACCGGCGGTTGCGAGGCCTTGCCAACGCTCGGCAAATTGATGCTGGCAGGCGGAACCATTGGTGCCGTGACCATAAAAATAACCAGCAGTACCAGCATCACGTCGATATACGGCACGACGTTGATTTCGTTCTTCAAGCGACGGGGTCTCAATTCAAACTCCTCGCGAAACGACTAATTGCGCCTTCCCCTTCAAGGGCAAGGCGGGGATGGGGTTTCAGCAACAAAAAAACTTCCGTCACCGCACTTGCCTTTGCAAAATATTCGAAAACTCTTCCATGAAGCTTTCGAAACGCACGGAAATCCGATCGACGTCATGCGCAAAGCGGTTGTATGCAACGACCGCCGGTATTGCCGCAAACAAACCGATCGCTGTTGCCACCAGCGCTTCGGCAATCCCGGGTGCCACGGCTGAAAGTGTGGCCGTAGTCATGTTGGACAGGCCCCGGAAGGAATGCATGATGCCCCACACTGTTCCGAGCAAACCCACATACGGAGAGACCGAGCCGACCGAGGCCAGGAATGACAAATGCGAGTCCAGATCGTCGAGCTCGCGTTGGTAGGTCGCCCGCATCGCTCGACGCGCACCATCCACTACCGCCTTGGTATCCAGTGACGTCTGGCCACGCAGTTTCGTAAATTCGCGGTATCCCGCTTCGAAGATTCGCTCCAACGCACCAGTAACGTGACGATTGTTCATTGCGCTTTGGTATAACGCATTCAAATCACCGCCACTCCAAAAGTCACGCTCAAATTGATCAGTGCGAACCCGGGCGTCACGAATAGCGAACGCTTTGCGAAAAATCCAGTACCAGGATACCAACGACACGCCAATGAGCAAAAGCATCACCAGCTTGACCACCAGACTGGCGTTGAGAATGAGTTCAATAATGGATAAATCCTGGCTTACATTCATTGCTTTTGTTCCGGGTTGGCACTGGCTTGGGTGGTACTCCAATGCTTAAATTGTTGATGAATATCGCGCCGCATGGCAATCGGCTTGCCATTACGCGGATCGATACAGGCAACGCCTATTTTCGCATCAAGCAGGCGTGTGTCGCCACACCAAATTTCCTGCTCGAATACAAGCTGCACCCGTCGCACATCGCCTAGCGCTGTTCTGACCTCCAGCAAATCATCCAGGCGCGCCGGCTTCAGGTAATTCGCAATGACCGAAGTTACCGCGAAAGAGATATTTTCATCCATCAATTGCTGTTGTTGGAAGCCCAAACTACGCAAGAACTCTGTCCGCCCGCGTTCAAGAAAACGCAAGTAGTTTGCGTAATAAACGATCCCGGCTGTATCAGTGTCTTCGTAATACACACGGGCGGGATGAATTTGCCAACGTGTTGCAGGTTGACTCGTTGTCTTCATTTTATTCTGCCGTTGGTAGCAAAACTCCGACCTGCAAGATTTTCAATGCAACGATCAAACCGTTCGCTCCACGCCATCGTATCACCCTTGATCTCAGAAGGTCTCAAAGGTAGCCCATGTGTCTGGCCATCTCCACTGTAAATATGAAGGACCTGTAGCTGGAAACGGTATCGCACTGGTCCGGCAAAATTTTCCTGCGTTTTGAGAATACCAAAGGTTCTCCATAGGGCGCCAGGTTCCCTTCCACCAAATGCAGACCGACCGTTGCGGCGAGTTCAGGCAAGCGGCCGCGATACGCTTCATTTTTCCACAATCGCGTAGTTTGCTGATTGCCGTCAGGTTCGACACCGTCCGAGAAAAAAGCCATTCCGCCCTCATCCACTAGTGCTGAATAAAAAGTCAGGCATGATGCAAGGTCGTTTTCATGATTGAGCAGCTCCAGGTGTACCAGTGCGTCATAGCGGCTCTCGAGCCGTGAGCGATCAACTTGTTGAATTGATCCACAACCCGGTGGAGATGAGCTTAGGAATGTCGAAAAATTCGCCGCAGCAACGGATTCACTGACCGAGTGTCCCTCTATCAAATAGTGCACATCGCTGCCACCGGCAGCCAGTCGCATCGAATTGAAGCCGAGTGCATCGCCGACGACCAGAACTTTTAAGTGGTGTTGGCGGATTGATCTGAGGTGCAGCAGACTGGTCATTAAGAATGCGGCAATCTGCAATTGCGCCGGCATTTCGAGCTTCGCAGCAGCATCATAGACAAGCGCAACACTGTTGTTACGAAAATTCTGCGAGGCGTCTGAATGCGCAAACGGGACGACGTCGAAGGCACGACAATCAGCGTTAAGGCTTGCACCTGCGTTCGTTTGAGCCCGAGCAAGCCCAATATCAACAGCCGCCTTATCGACACCACAAGCACGCGCAATATTTTCTGCCAATTTTGAGCGAGGCAAAGCTGTCACGTGCAGTGCATTGCCAAAACCAGGGCCGAGATACAATTCGTTCAACGGCTTTGGCCGATAGGCGGCAAGTGCCGCTACCAAGGCTGAACGCACAACCTCACGTTGAAATCCTGCAGAAAATCCTTTGGCAGCTCCGCCATAAATATCCAGGGCCATTTGAACGTAATCTGCATAGTTGTTTGCGACGCGCTCAAGCGTGCGAACGGCCGTATCGAGATCATCCCTGTCGTAAAGCAGGTTCGATGGAAGGAATTCTTCCGGACCACCGCACCGCGATGACACAACAGGAATGCCCACCTCCAAAGCCTCCGGCATGGTCATCGCGAATGGTTCGACCGTTGCACAGACAAGATTGATCGACTTGCCACGCGCGTAATTTCGCCAGTTCGGTTTGACGCCATGAAAAGTGACATGCTGTTGCAGTCCGTATCGTTCCACTTGCCGGTGAAGAAACGGGCTCTGATCTTGTGCGGCGCCGAACAGCTCCAGACTGGCATCGCACCCGCGCTGGCGCAATGCCAGCAAAACCGCTATGGCAAATTTTGCATTCTTTCGCCTTTGCAGGACGCCTATAAACAACAACTGTAGGCGGTCATCATGCGGATCACCAGGGTCATGCCGTGCTGTAGCTTCAGCCAAATGCGGATACAAGACCGAAGCCTTTTCCGCTGGCAAATCATCCAACACCCGGCGGAGCACCGTGTTCGAGCAGCACAATACGTGATCATTCAATTCGGCGACCAGCGATTGGTAAGCCCGGCTTGGCAATCCAACTGTTGCCAGCAATGGATCGGCATCGAGCAGCTCATGCGCCCATGCAACATGAGGAACTCCCAATCTCGCCGCCAGTATTGCGCCATGCAACAGCACCAGCGTATTCGAGATCACAAGTTCGATCTTGCGCTCCCGCAGCAAGGTTTCGGCATCATCCATCGCCCTGGACGTCAGCGCAGCAAATGCGGATGCCGGCAGCGGTGCTGCCCATGGCATTGAAAAGACGATCCATTCCAGGTTCATTTGGACGAAACGCTGAAACGATGGGCCGTCCTTAGCCGGGCACATCACCACGGGTTGATGGCCCAGTGCTTGCACGTGAGACACCAAGTTAATGAACGCGTTTTCTGCACCACCCGTGTAGGTCGAATGCGCAACAAGCAGGATGCGCATAGTCAATGCTCTCCGATGATCACGCTATCGCTGATCATTCTCGGGCGATTACGCCATTGACGCGGTCAAGAACCTGCCGTACGGCAGTCAACCAGCCGTGCCCGAAGCGCTGATCGGGTTCCAAATAGTTGCCTTCACCCCATTCGTTCCAGGCTTTGATAAAGCAAAGGCGTTGCCCTGGCGGGAGCTGCCTCGCATTGGTGGCGGCGACCTCCAGCGCTTGTGCGAAATGCTCCGGTGTTGAATCGTGAAAGACGATTCCACGGTTGCCGCATCGTGGGGTGTTGTCCCAGCCGGGTCCGGTACATGGATAGTCGAACAACCCCGGTTGCCGTGGCTCGACCAAATACTCAAGTACCTGCTCGTGTTGTATTACCCATGGCACGTCGCGAACAATCGATCTGTCGTACTCAGCCGGAATCAACGGATGTCTGAACGTCACCGACGCGTCAAAACCATAATCTGCGGGATTCCAGGGATGCGTATAGGTGCGAACTGCGACCAGATGCAAACCGGGGAATCCATAGCGCAATGCCGCTTCCCGCCAGAGACTCAAAGTGGCTGCCAGGTCGGGTATGTTGAGCGGCCTGAAAATCAGGAAGACCGGCTTGCCATTGATGCGAAGATAGCGCCTGTCGGCAAATGCCCGGGCAAGGATATCAAAGTGTGCCAAGTGATCTTCGGCGCCTGGGTAAGTTTGTTCAAGAATGATGTCAGCGGGACGCCCATGCCATATCCCGGTCCAACTCTCGTTGGCCCAGCAAAGGCAAAACGGGAAATCCGGACGCCCGGATGCGAGAACTTCGTTAAATGGTCGCTCAAGTACCTGATGCCCGGCAAACCAGTAATGGTAGTAACAGAATGCCGATATTCCGGCTTCTTTGGCTAAGCTGACCTGCTGTTCGCGTACTTCAGGCACGCGCAGGTCATAAAACCCGAGATCGGCAGGGAGCCTGGGCTGCCAATGTCCGGGAAACAACGGCTTGGCTTCGGAAACGTGCCGCCATTCGGTGAACCCGGTACCCCACGCCGCGTCATTCTCTGGAATCGGATGAAACTGCGGCAAATAAAAGGCGATGGCCTTCACTTTGGCGGAATCGCTCGCGCCTCCATCGTCGACCGCTTCTTGCATCTTAGATAAGGGGAAGGCTGCCGCCAACACTTGGCGCCTCAAGCCCGAGATGCCGCCAGATCGCAGGCGTCGCGACCCGTCCGCGCGGCGTTCGCTGCAAATAACCTTGCTGGATCAAGTAAGGTTCAAGCACGTCTTCGATGGTGTCCCGCGCCTCTCCGATAGCAGCGGCAAGGTTATCAACCCCAACCGGACCGCCGCCGAATTTTTCGAGCATGGCACTGAGCAGCTTTCTATCCATGACATCAAGCCCGAGGTGATCGACATCGAGCATGGTCAAGGCGCCATCGGCAACATCACGCGTAATCCGGCCGTCATATTTCACTTCGGCAAAGTCACGCACGCGGCGCAACAAGCGGTTGCTGATGCGCGGCGTGCCGCGCGAGCGTCTGGCGATTTCAGTTGCGCCGTCGCTGGCGATATGAACGTTGAGCAGTTGCGCTGAGCGCGTCACGATAAGGGCGAGCTCTTCCGGCGTATAGAACTCCAATCGGGCGACGATGCCGAAACGGTCACGGAGTGGATTGGTCAGCATTCCCGCACGGGTTGTGGCACCGACCAGCGTGAACGGAGGTAAATCGAGTTTGACCGACCGGGCCGAGGGACCTTCGCCGATCATGATGTCGATCTGAAAATCTTCCAGCGCCGGATACAAAATTTCTTCCACCACAGGCGACAGTCGATGAATCTCGTCAATGAACAACACATCGTTCGGTTCCAGATTGGTCAACATGGCCGCCAGATCTCCGGCCCGTTCCAGTACCGGACCGGATGTTTGCCGCAAGTTCACACCCATCTCGTGTGCAATGATGTGCGCCAGCGTGGTCTTGCCCAACCCCGGCGGCCCGAACAGTAAAACGTGGTCCAGCGACTCTTTGCGATTTCTTGCCGCCTCGATAAAAATTTCCAGCTGACTGCGGATTTTTACTTGCCCGATGTACTCCGTAAGCATCTTCGGGCGCAGCGCGCGCTCGATCGTCTCTTCGTGACCTGACTCCGGCACGGCCGAGATCAGCCGGTCAGGGAGCTTTTCCGCAAACTTATCGGTTTGAATGGTCATGCGATCAGTTTAGCCGAGGTCCATTCGATCACGATTTCGAAAGCAACTTGAGCGCGGCGCGAATGCCATCCGAAACGCTCGCATCGACCGGCAATGTCTTCATCGCTGCCAAAGCTTCGCGTTCGCTGTAGCCGAGCGCAAGCAGCGCATTCAGAATGTCGCTCGATGAACTTAACGGCGTCTCGCCAGCACCAACTGACGGAGTCCCGCCGCCGGAGAATTTCGGCAACCGGTCGCGCAATTCAAGCAGTAGTCGTTCTGCCGTCTTTTTACCAATACCCGGAACTTTTATCAGGCGACCGACTTCCTGCATCGTGACGGCGTGCGCCAGTTCGCCCACCGACATCCCGGAAAGCACCGCCAGCGCAGTGCGGGCACCAATGCCTGAGATCTTCAGCAATTGTCTGAACGCGGCGCGTTCTGCCTCCGAGCCAAACCCATACAGATAATGTCCGTCCTCACGAACGATCTGATGTGTGTACAGCGAGACCTTCTCGCCACTTGCCGGCAGGTTGTAAAAGGTACTCATCGGTACATCAATTTCGTAACCCAGCCCCTGCACATCGATCGTTATCTGCGGCGGGTTCTTTTCCAGAAGTTGTCCGTTGATTCGTCCGATCATGGTTTTTACCTAACGTGAAACGTTGAGCATCTCATCTTGCCAGCACTTCACCCACACGGCGTACCAAATTCGATATCACTGCCTGCTGATCAAATTTTGCGTATTTGGCTGCAAACGCCCGGGCGTTTTGCCGGTACCCCGGATTGCTTAGTAACTCGTTAATTAAGGGGACAAGATCGCCAACCGGAGCCTCAGGGCTGACCACGGCGCCGGCGCCCATATCGACAACGCGACGGGCGACCAGGTACTGCTCCAGATGCGTTGGAAGCAACAGCAAGGGTTTACCGGCCAGCAAAAAAGCCGTCGTCGTTGCCAGGCTGGAGTAAGTGATCGCCAGATCGGCCTCTTGCGTCATCTGGTCGATATCGGCCGCTTGCGTGCTAAAGCGCAGGTGCGGCGCCGAAAAACGGGCAACAAATTCTTTCGGCACCTCCGGGAAGTAGACCAGCGTCGGGTGGCCCAGTGCATGCAAGGCGGCCAACGCTGACTCTGCATGGGTGGCTTCACGCCGCAAGTAAGCGAACACTTTTATTCCATCAGCAGGCCAGCTTAGCCTTACCCCGCCGCCAGCACTGGGCAAGCTGCCCCAGTACCTCGCAGGCCCGCGGTCAGCATAGTGATCAAGCTCGGGAAACGAAATCAAGGACTCCTCGGCGACATCAAACAGGTTGGCCAACTGGGGCAGTGGCGCCTGTCCAAAACGATTCAGTACCTGGTTCACGTTTTGCAGGGCAGCGCGATCCAGATCGACCAGCACCTGTTGCGACACCTCGGCCCACGGCCGCATATTCGGCAACGGACTGTGTCTGGGCGGAACCGTAAATCCATTGGAAAACAGCATCACCGGGAGCCCCAAGGTTCGCGCCGCCAAGACCGCTGTCGGCGCATGATCAGCCATCACCATTTGCGCACCGGTCAAGCGCATCAGCTCGCGCCACGCACCGACTAAACCAAACAGCGCGCTCGACGAGCCATAGCCGAACCGCAACAAAATATCGGCATAGCTCAACGGCGGACCATCCCGCTGCACTTCAGGTATTACCGGTGCAGCAACGCAACTAAAGTTTTGTGTAGCCAAAAACTCGCCGACAGATGCCGGTTGGGTTACCGCCCAATGTACCTCATGACCCTGGTCGCGCAGACTGCGCGCCAATGGCATGAAGGCACCGACATGGCCCAAATTTGCGCCGAATTCCCACGCATAGAGAATAGATGAGGTCACATGAGTCTCCCGCCGCGCACACGACGCCCGGCCGTGATCAAGTTTCCCATGCCTTGCCCGCCGTGGGCATGGCATATCGCGCAGGCCAAAGCGTCGGCGGCATCGCTACTTGGCTTGCCGGTCATCGCCAACAGTCGCATCACCATTTGCTGCACCTGTTCCTTGGCCGCCTTGCCCTGCCCAACCACCGCTTGCTTGACCTGCAGAGCGGTGTACTCCGAGACCGGCAGATTTGCGCTGACCAGTGCCGCCAACGCTGCGCCGCGCGCCTGCCCGAGCATCAGCGTCGACTGAGGGTTGACGTTGACAAACACAATTTCAACCGCGGCTTGCTGCGGTTGATAGGTGCTGATGACTTCACCAATGCCGTCGAGCAAAGACTTTATTCGCTGTGGCAAGCCCTCGTTGGCGTCGCTCGTAATGCAACCACTGGCGACGAACTCGAGCCGATTGCCAACTTTATCGATGACGCCGAAACCGGTCGAGCGGAGCCCCGGATCAATCCCGAGAATTCGAATCGGAGCGTGATTTTTCAGCATCATTTGCGGGCAAGATACACGCCGCCGACGGCCAATGCCATGCCCGGCAGCGCCAGACCGGTCAGTCGTTCGTCGAATAGCCACCAGGCAAAAATCGCCGTCGATGGCGGAACGAGATAGAACAAGGACGCCACATTGACGGCATTGGCCTGGCGGATAAGGATATTCAGCAACGAGATTGCGCCGACCGAAAGTACCAGCGTCAGCCAACCGAGCGCAAAGATAAATTCCCCGGTCCATTCAATGCGGAAGGACTCGGTGAACCATGCGGCTGCCAGGGTCAGCAACAAGGACGGGATGAACTGCAGAATCGCTCCGGTGCGTAAATCAAAGCGCGGGCAAAAGCGCTTTTGGTAAAGGGTCCCCGCAGTAATTCCAATCAGCGCGACGACCGCCGGCAACAAGGCGGCGACACCAAACTCGGCGCCCAATTTTCCCGACACAACCAGTGCAACGCCAATAAATCCCATCAACAGACCGATCCATTGACGCGGTAACACTGATTCACCGAGCAGAGCGCCGGCCAGGGTCGCCGTCAGCAATGGCTGAATTCCGACAACCAGACTGGCAACCCCGGCCGGCAAGCCATGCGCGATGGCGACGAACACGCCACCAAGATATATGCCGTGAACCAGCAACCCGGAAACGCCAATGTGAAACCAGCTGCGCCGATCTGCCGGCCACGGCGCACGCATGGCGATTGCGATTACTGCCATCAGCACGATCACCAAGGCGTAACGAATCAGCAAAAAGGTGAGCGGTTCGGCATGCGGCAGCCCCAGTTTGGCGCCGATAAATCCGGTGCTCCAAAGCACGACGAAGAGCAGAGGCGCGAAACGCAACATGGACGTCATGGCACTTTGGTACCGCAGATAGTGACGATCAAAAGAGACGATACCAGTCAAACCCATGGCATCGGGAGGTCGCGCGTTACTCGTCGATCAATGCCGTGGTGTAAACGTCCTGCACATCGTCAAGGCTTTCCAGCGCATCGAGCAACTTTTGCATTTTGATGGCGTCATCACCGTCGAACTCGGTTTCGTTCTCTGCCTTCATGGTGACTTCGCCGAATTCAGGTTTGAAGCCTGCTTTCTCCAGTGCATCTTTGACCAGCGAAAAATCATTTGGCGCGGTCAGCACTTCGATGGAACCGTCTTCATTGGTCATCACGTCGTCCGCACCGGCCTCGATTGCCGCGTCCATCAATTTGGCTTCGTCGGTTCCCGGTGCAAACAACATTTGCCCGCAATGCTTGAACAGGAAGCTGACGCTGCCATCAGTGCCCAGATTGCCGCCATGTTTCACAAAGGCATGGCGTACATCAGCCACGGTGCGGACTTTATTGTCGGTCAAGCAATCAACGATGACAGCGGCGCCGTTGATGCCATAACCCTCATAGCGGATTTCCTCGTAATTCACGCCGTCAAGCTGGCCGGTGCCGCGCTTGATGGCATTGTCGATATTGTCCTTGGGCAAACTTTGCCCCTTGGCCTTTTCAATGGCCAGACGCAGGCGTGGATTGGCCGAAACATCGCCGCCACCCATTTTGGCGGCGACCGTGATTTCCTTGATCAGTTTGGTAAATACTTTGCCGCGCTTGGCATCCTGACGACCTTTGCGATGCTGAATGTTTGCCCATTTCGAATGTCCTGCCATGCCATTTCCTCGCTTTTCTCACTATGCTGGATTGCGGCCTGGTTGCCGCTTACAATCGGAAAATTCTAGCATTTCAGGGGTTTTCACTATGCTTGCGCCATTGTTTATCGCTCAGTCCGGGGAAAGCACCGATCCAACGCAACTTTTCCTCCTGCCGGCACTGGCCAACCGACATGGCCTGATTACCGGCGCCACCGGCACCGGAAAAACGGTCACGTTGCAACGCCTTGCCGAGCAGCTATCAATTGCCGGTGTGCCGGTCTTTCTGGCCGATGCCAAGGGGGATCTTTCCGGCCTTGGTGCCTCGGGCACGGCCTCAGAACGCTTGCAAAAGCGCCTTGATCAAATGGCCATTACTGACTGGAAGCCGCAAGCCAATCCGGTGGTGTTTTGGGATGTGTTTGGTGTCGCCGGACACCCGGTACGGGCAACCGTCTCAGATATGGGACCCTTGTTGCTTGGTCGCCTGCTCAATCTGAATGACACGCAGCAAGGCGTACTGCAACTGGTTTTCCGTATCGCTGACGACAGCGGCTTATTGTTGCTGGACTTGAAAGACCTGCGCGCCATGGTTCAGCATGTCGGCGAACACACCAGCGAGTACAAGACCCAATATGGAAACGTTTCCGCATCGTCGATCGGCATTATCCAGCGCGGCTTGCTGACCCTCGAAGAACAAGGTGGTGACAAGTTTTTCGGCGAACCGATGCTGGACATCGACGACCTCATGCAAACCGTTGACGGGCGTGGCGTGATCAATGTGTTGGCGGCCGACAAGCTGATGAATTCGCCGCGGCTTTACGCCCTGTTCCTGCTCTGGCTGTTGGCGGAACTTTTTGAGCGTTTGCCCGAAGCCGGCGACCTGCCCAAGCCCAAGCTGGCATTTTTCTTTGACGAAGCGCACCTCCTTTTCGCCGATGCGCCGCCGGCGTTGCTGGAAAAGGTCGAGCAGGTGGTCCGCTTGATTCGTTCCAAAGGCGTCGGGGTTTACTTCATCACCCAAAATCCACTGGATATTCCGGACACTGTGCTTGGCCAACTTGGCAATCGCGTGCAGCATGCACTGCGTGCGTTCACGCCGCGTGATCAAAAGGCGGTCAAGTCGGCCGCCGATACCATGCGCCCGAATCCGAAATTTTCTGCAGAATCGGTGATTACCGAGCTCGCAGTTGGCGAAGCATTGGTCTCGTTTCTCGATGAGCAAGGACGCCCAACCATCGTTGAACGGGCGCTGGTTGCCCCGCCGATGTCACGCATCGGGCCGATGACGACGGCGGAGCGTCAAGCTGCGATCGACGGTTCACCTCTGGCCGGCCACTACGAAAAGGCAGTTGACCGACATTCAGCCTATGAAAAATTGAAAGCCGTGCCGGCAGCAGGTGCGAAGCCGCCAGTTGGTGCTGGTGACACGCCGTCAACCATGCCGCCCGCTCCTGCCCCGGCCGAATCCGGCGGTGGTTTCTTCGACACCATCGGCGGCATGTTTGGCGGCGGCAACTCCGGCACCAGCACTGCGCGGACTCGCGAGAGCCCCACCGAAGCCGCGTTCAAGAGCGCTGCGCGAGCGATCGGCTCGCAAGTCGGGCGTGAAATTGTCCGCGGTGTGCTCGGTTCAATTCTCGGCGGACGACGACGCTGAACAAACCCGTAATGCCAAACACCTACGCCACTTGCCCGAAGTGCGGACATATCCCGGCGGTGGCAATCGGAGCGACCGATGCCTGCCCCGCCTGTGGCGTGTACATGCACAAATGGGCACGAATCCAAGCCGAAATATCGGCTCCAGTCACTGAATTTGAGCCACAGAGTAGAACGCAAGGTCGCTCGAGTCAGCCGTCGCTTGACGATAACTTGCGCTGGGGTGATGAACCTGAACCGTCGCTTCTGGACATGCTGCGCCCGCCTTTCAACTGGCTGCAACTCAAAAATCCGGACAGCATTGAATTGGCAGTGCGCACGCTGGTACTGGTTTTATTGGCATGGTGGGGATGGCGTATCGCGCGGAGCGATTTGGCCGAAGGTGAAATGATGAATAACTTCATGCATGCCATCGTCTTGCCAATCCATGAAACCGGTCACATGATTTTTATCCCCTTTGGCGAATTTATGACGATCGCCGGCGGGAGTTTCTTTCAGGTTTTTCTCCCCTTCGCAATTGCCGTCGCCTTCTTTCTCAAAAACCGGGATCCATTCGGGAGCTGCCGTCTGTCTGTGGTGGACCGGCATGAGCTTGATCGATTTGGCTCCCTACATCTACGATGCGCTGCATCCGCAATTGATGTTGCTTACCGGCACCACCGGCGAGGACGGTCCTCATGACTGGATTTACCTGTTTGAGCAATTGGGCGGCTTGCAGCATTCTCAGCGCTACGGCCGCGCGGTGCAGGTTTTCGGCATGCTGGTAGGGTTTGTGGCGTGGGCATGGGCGGTGCTGGTGTTATGGCTCGCATGGCAAAAACGCAAGGGCTCCGGCGATGAGTGAAACTGACCGGCACTGGGGTTTAATTCTTGCCGGAATCGCCGCGTTTGGTTTCTCGTTCAAAGCGATTTTGATCAAACTCGCCTATCCCTACGGCATCGACGCGGTGACCCTGCTGGCATTGCGCATGAGTTTCGCGCTGCCTATATTTCTGTACGTCGGTTTAGCGGCATCCATGAAACTAAGTCCGCTCATGGCACGCGACTGGGGAATGGTGGTCGTGCTCGGTCTGTTCGGTTACTACGGTGCCAGCATCCTGGATTTCTTTGGTTTGCAGTATGTCTCTGCAGGACTGGAACGCCTGATTTTGTTCACCTATCCGACGCTGACGCTACTGTTCGGTGTGATCCTCCATGGTACGCAAATCACCCGCAAAGAGTGGATCTCGATAGCCTTGTGTTACTCGGGTATCGCCATCGCCTTCATGCATGACCTCCGCCTTTCCGGAGATGCCTCCAGTACCTTGATCGGCGCCGGGTTCGTGTTTGGGTCCGCAGTCTGTTACGCGGTTTACCTCACGGGCAGTAGCGGAATGATTCAACGGATTGGCGCCGCACGATTCACCGCCCTGGCCATGCTGGTTTCCACCTTTGCCACGCTTGCCCACTTTCTGGCAACCCAGCCGCTGACACAATTGATTCAGCCGTGGCCGGTTTATGGCTACGCGCTGACCATGGCCGTATTTTGCACTGCGGTCCCGGTGTTTGCGCAGTCCTCCGCGATCCGCCGTATCGGCTCCGGTCGGGCGGCGATGGTCGGCATGATTGGACCGCTGCTGACCATAGGATTTGCAGCCCTGTTGCTGAACGAAGGATTTTCCACGGCACAAATGCTGGGCGCCGCATTGGTCATTGGCGGAATCGCCATCGTCAGCATGAAATAACAGAAAGTCTGGTGTAGTTGACGCTGGCAAACGCGCAACAACTTGACTGACGTGACGAACAGATTTGGTGTCAAGGTGCTGGAATGCTTTAGACTCCGAACGATGATTCCGTCACTTACTTCGCTCGACGCTCAACTTGATCTGCTGCTGGAGCGCTTTCGCAGCCTGCGCAGCGAAAATATCGTGTTGCGTGAAAAAGTTGCTGATCTCGAAGCCACCAGACGTGCATTGCAATCCAAAATAGACGTGGCGGCTACCCGCCTCGAAATCCTCAAGTCCAGCCTGCCCGTCGAATGAGCGCACCTGCCGATAAAACGCTTAGCCTCAAACTGCTTGGCAAGGTTTACCACATCGCCTGTGCGCTGGAAGATCAGGATTCCTTGCGCGCCGCAGCCTCGTTGCTGGAAGACAAGTTGCAGGCGATTGCACAAATCACCAAGAGTAGTGGTGAGCGCCTGGCCATTATGGCGGCACTGGATCTGGCGCACGAAATGCTTACTGCCACACAACCGGTCTCTGATGCGCAAACGGTACGCACAAATGAAAATCTGCAGCGTACAATCGACGCCATTGAAGCACGAATCAACGTAGCGCTGGAGCAGCACTGAGCTAACCGACGCGTTGCCTTGCCATATCGGCTTCCCAAGTTTCCCCTGCGGTGTTCGACCAAGCCACGCGTTCCTTGAACCAATGCCCATTGGCACGGTTGCTAACCATAGAGGTCGCCGTTGTGATCGCTCGTCGCGAGCGAACCTGAAGCGACCGGAAGGCAGCCACTCTGAACCCAGGTTCAGAATGCCGGCCCGAAACGGCACTCGCGGGGGAAACCCATTTGCATTGAGCTTCGATTTTCAGAAAAGTTGTGGTCACGGTATGCAGGGGCCCGTCAGGACACTCCAACCACAGCTATCCGGCTAATCCGATTTATCAGCAGTCCATCCCGAATTAACACCCATTCGTCGGATTCGATTGGCAATCCCGTGCAGCAATAACTATCGTTCGCAGGGTCCGGCGCCCGTTTGCGCGAAACGGAATTGATTGTGGCGCGCCTTGCGCGGGACATCGTATACTTGCAGTCCGTGCCGGCGTTACATGTTGTGCACATCACGCAATACGTTTTCAATCAGAGTCATGAGCTCTGGTCAGGGAAAATATGAATCAGTCTTCAAACTCGGCAGGCAAGCCATTCTTACGCCGAACCTCGGTGTGGCTTGTCTTGGCCCTGATACTTGCCGGCTCAGGCGGACTTTTGGCCTATCGCGCGGATTCGGTGGCGGCAACCAAATCAGGCGAGGAAACCAAGAAACCGGAAGTCGCAGCCACACTTGAATTTGCTCCCACCGATGTTGCAGTCGTCAGTGTCAAAGCGCTTGAGCGCACGGTGTCGGTTTCCGGTTCGCTCGCGCCGTTGACGCAGTCCCTGGTTAAATCGACGGTTGCCGGACAAGTGCGGCAGGTCATGGTTCGGGAAGGTCAATCGGTCAAGGTTGGTGACATCGTCGCCGAAATCGACACGGCTGACCTGCGCGCAAGACTGGACGCAGCAAAGGCCGATCTGGAAGAGCGCAACTCCCGCCTGACCATTGCCACCAGAAACCGTGACACCAATCGTGCGCTCCTGAAACAGAACTTCATTTCGCAAAACGCCTACGATCAGACTCAAAGTACCTACCAGGGATCAGATGCTGCGGTACGCTGGGCTGAAGCTCAAGTCAGATTGGCGACGAAAGCAATCAATGACGCCGTCGTGCGCTCTCCCATCGCAGGGGTAGTTGCCAAGCGGATGGTCAATGGCGGTGAGCGCATCACACCTGACGCGCCTATCGTCAACATCGTCAATCTTTCACGTCTCGAACTGGAAGCTGCGATCCCCGCCTCAGATATTCCCGGTGTGGTAATCGGACAGAGTGTGAGATTTCGTGTTGATGGCTTCGGCGAGCGTCAATTTGAAGGCAAGATTGAACGCATCAATCCGGTGGCGGAACCCGGTTCGCGAGCGATCAAGTTATTCGTCGCGGTGCCGAATCCGGACTACAGTCTGAAAGGCGGGATGTTTGCCGAAGGCGTTGTGATGCTGGCACAGGCGGCAGTGAGTCCGGTGATTCCATACAGTGCAGTGTTTGAAGAAGCCGGGCAATCCTACGTATTCACTATTGAATCCGGCAAGCTGGCCAAACACGCCGTTACGGTAGGGCAAAAGGACGAGGTCAGCGGTCTGGTCGCTGTGAAATCTGGCCTGACCGAAGGCATACCAGTCGTCCGTATCCGCATGGTGGGATTGAAGGCCGGTGCACCGGCCATCGTCAAGACCACAGTGGCCAGCGGGTCGAACGCCGTCCCGCCAGCACCAATCCCCGTTAAGCCTTCCTGACGCGCCCTAAGACAACTCGCCATGTGGATCACCAAGACAAGTATCAATCAGCCGGTTTTCGCCACCATGGTGATGCTGGCCCTGACGGTGTTGGGCGTCATCTCGTATACGCGATTGGGTGTGGAACAGATGCCGGATATTCAGGTGCCCGGCATCTGGATGGAAGTCCGCTATCCGGGCGCATCCCCTGAACAAGTCGAAGCGGATCTGGTCAAGCCTCTTGAAGAGGCAATGAACACCGTCAATGGCGTAAAGAACATCTTCAGCAACGCCTTTGAGGGCCGCGCCGGAATTTGGACTGAATTCCAGCTCTCCACCGACATGACCAAGGCGATTCAGGATACGCGGGACAAAGTCGCGCAGATTCGCCCGAGCTTTCCGCGTGATGCCAAAGACCCGCTGATTGTCCGTGGCCAATTCGACGGCGCACAACCACTATCGACTTTCGGCATCGTGTCCAGTACGCGTAGTCTGCGCGAGCTATCGGTCTTTGCCGATCAGCAAATCGTCAAACGGGTGCAGGGAGTATCTGGTGTCGGCCAGGTCAATCTTGGCGGTGCCGTGCATCGTCAGGTCACCATCAATCTGAAACCCGCCCAGATGCTGGCTTACCAAATCGGAGTCGATGAAATCATTCGCGCGATTCGCGAGGTCAATCAAGACTTGCCTGCCGGCGCGTTGCGTGCGAGTGCCCAGGAGCAAATGGTTCGCGTTGAAGGCAAGCTCAAGAGTGTCGAGGCTTTCAAGCAAATCATCGTCGCCCGTCGTGCCGGCTCGCCGGTGACCCTTGATCAAGTTGCGAACGTCATCGACGGTGAGCGAGAAGAACAATCGATCGGACGTATCAACGGCCAACCGGGTTTGACGTTAAACGTTTACAAAACACAAGATTCGAATCTGGTTGCGGTCGGCGACGGTGTCGCCAAGGCGGTCGAACAGCTACGCAAGCAACTCCCCGCCGATGTCGAGATCCGCTCGATTTCCGAAAACGCCCAGTTTGTGCGGAATTCACTGGACAGCGTCAAGCGCACCATCGTCGAAGGTGGCATGCTGACCATCCTGATTGTGTTTCTGTTTCTTCATTCGTGGCGCAGCACGATCATTACCGGCCTCACCTTGCCGATCTCGGTCATTTCGACCTTTATCGTCATGTATGCGCTGGGTTTCACTATCAATGGCGTGACCTTGATGGCGCTTTCATTGTGCATCGGCTTGCTGATTGACGACGCCATCGTCGTGCGTGAAAACATTGTCCGCCATCTCGGTATGGGCAAAGATCATCGCACGGCGGCGCTTGACGGTACGCAGGAGATCGGGCTCGCGGTGATGGCAACGACCTTCGCGATTTGTGCAGTGTTTATTCCGGTCGCCTTCATGAGCGGCATCATCGGACGAATCTTTTTTCAGTTCGGCATCACCGTGACGGTCGCCGTGCTGGTTTCGCTGTTTGTCAGTTTCACCCTCGATCCGATGCTGTCTTCCATCTGGAAAGACCCTGTCGAATCCAGGTTCAGCAAATTTCCATGGCTGGGAAGGCTGATGGATCGTATCGAACACCGGGTTGACGCATTACATGAGTTTTACGGCCGCCTCCAGCGCAAGACATTGGTGTGGCGCAAAGTCACTTTGGCTGTTGCCGGCGCAATTTTTGTCGCCAGCCTGGCTTTGTTTCCCTTGGTCGGCGGCGAGTTCTTCCCGAAAGTTGATGAAGGATTTTTCGCGCTCAAGATCAAGACACCCGTCGGCACCAGCCTGACCTACACCGACAACAAGGTAAAGCAGGTTGAAGAGGCGATTCGTAGCTTTCCTGAAATTGAATTGATCAGCACTACCGTGGGCCAGGAAAACCGTAACTCGGCCGAAATTTTGATCAAGTTGACCGATGCCAAAACAACCCATCGCCGGACACAAAAAGAAGTTGAGGCGGCAGTACGCGAGCGACTCAAGGCGATTCCCGGTATCGAACCTTCGGTCGGTTTCGACAAGGCAATCTGGATCAACCTGATCGGACCGGCGTCCGATCAATTACCCGAGTTGCTGGATACCATCATGACCAAAGTCGGTGCAGTGAAAGGCGTGGTCGACCTTGAACATAGCTTGCAGGAAGCTAATCCGGCGGTGATCATCAAGGTCAATGCTGCTGTCGCCAGCGATGTTGGCCTTTCGGTCGAGCGTATCGGGACCACATTGCGCCCATTTGTGAACGGCGATCAAATCAGCACCTGGCTGGCGCCCGATGGACAAAATTACGATGTCAGCGTGCAACTTCCACAGTCGGGTCGCACCAAGCTATCAGACATCGGTGATCTCTACGTCTCCACCAATCGGCTCGATGCCACCGGGACACCGGTGATGGTACCGTTGCGACAAGTGGTCGAGTTCATTCCCTCAACCAGTCCAACAGTAATCAAGCGACAGAGTCTCGAACGTCGGGTCGGCATTTACGCCAATGTTGAGGGACGCCCGACTGGTGATGCGGCGAAGGAAGTAACGAAAGTCGTGCAAGGCATCGCGCTGCCGCAAGGCTATCGTTTTGACATCAAAGGTGAGGCGCAACAGAACGACGAGGCGGGCAGCGCTGCGGCGATTGCACTGGTTCTGGCCGTGGTGTTCATTTACTTCATTCTCGCCTCGCAATTCGCCAGTTTTTTGCAGCCCATTGCCATCATGGCGTCGCTACCATTCACCGTGGTTGGAGTGTTGATTGCGCTGATTATTACCGGCACCACGCTGAACATGTTTTCGATCATCGGCTTCATCATGTTGATGGGTCTGGTGGTCAAGAACGCAATTCTGCTGGTTGACTTTGCCAATCAGTCGCAACGCAACGGGATGTCGCAGATTGACGCGGTACTGCTGGCAGGCCAAGTGCGGTTGCGGCCGATCATCATGACCACCCTGGCGATGATTTTCGGCATGTTGCCGATGGCGATCGGTGTCGGTGATGGTGGCGAAACACAAGCGCCGATGGGACGCGCGGTCATCGGTGGTTTGATTACGTCGACCTTGCTCACCCTCGTGGTCGTGCCGGTTTTGTATACCTACATGGACAATCTGCCGCGTTGGTGGAAAAACAAATTCGGTGCCAAGTCTGCTGCGCGTGCAGCACCTGAAATCGCAACCGTGACCGGAAATCCCTGATCACCTTTCCGTTGTAGCAAATGCGCGGCAACAAAAAAGGCCCTTGCGGGCCTTTTTATTTTTTTGACGGGTTTCCGCTATTCGGCAGGAACAAATATCCATGCCAGCAGATAGATCAACAGTCCGCAGCCACCAAAAACCAGCAAGATGCAAAACAACAGGCGCACGAGCCAGGCTTCCAATCCCGTGGATTTAGCCAAACCACCGCACACCCCCGCCACCCAGCGATCCGTCGTCGATCGGCGCAGGCTATTCACCGCAGCAATACCCGAACCGGAGTTTGAGGCCTTGCCGGTACCCGTTTCGCCAATAATCCTGGCCTTGGCTTGAGCAAACTCCTCATCCGTCAAGTTTCCACGGCCGCGCATTTCTTCCAGCTTGGCAAGTTCTTCTGCAATCGTCATTTCATCTTCCATATCATTGAGTGTCATTCAGGATACCGCATGCCGGCACCTTGCCGGGCACCGGCTTCAGGTCAGGTCATCAGGATCATTTACCGGATCGAACATACGTCGAAGATTTCGGCGTAACAATAAACCGCCCGAGATTCTCGACCGCAATTTCGTCACTTTTCAACGTGGTCGCCGCACCCTGTCTAATCGTTGCAGTGTCGGCAGCAAACACCATTGCGGTGGAGCTCGAAATGAGCATTGCCGAAGTTAGTGCGGCAAATGTCAGATAGCTGTGTTTGTAAAGTGTTTTGCCCATGATGTTTCTCCTTTTCTTCGCACGCTGTTGGCTTGCGATGTATGCAGATTAGGCAGAGATCATTGACTTGCACACCGGATTGCGATGAACGGCTATTCTGCTTACCTGAATCGTCAAAAAACGACGTCAAGACGCCGTCATCAGCTACGGGAATCAATATGCGCTACTGGTTAATGAAGTCAGAACCTTCTGTTATCAGCATTGACGACTTGTTGGCGATGCCTAAACAAACGGTCGATTGGTGGGGGGTGCGCAATTACATGGCGCGCAATTTCATGCGCGACCAGATGAAAGTCGGTGATGGGGTGTTCTTCTATCATTCGTCCTGCCCCGAACCGGGCATCGCCGGCCTGGCGGAGGTGGTAACGCTGGCCTATCCGGATCGCACCCAGTTTGATCCATCCAGCCCTTATTACGACCCGAAGGCAACACCGGAAAGCCCGCGCTGGATGAATGTGGATATACGCGGCCTGAAGAAAATCAAATTGATAGCGCTTGACGAGTTGCGCGCCCATCCAGAGCTGGCCAATATGCGCACCCTGCAAAAAGGCAATCGCCTGTCGATCACACCGATCGATCCGGCAGAATGGAAGTTCATCACGAAGAAACTCGTCAAGGCGCCGAAATGACCATCTGGTGGCTGGCCTATCCTTTGCTGGGTATATTTGCCGGGTTCGTCGCCGGTTTGTTTGGCGTCGGCGGCGGACTGACGATTGTCCCATTGCTGTTTATGGTCTATACCGCGCAGGGTTTTCCGATTGAACACAGCATGCATCTGGCACTCGGCACCTCGATGGCCACCATCATGTTCACCTCTGTCGCCAGTACGCGTGCGCATCACGAGCATGGCGCCGTGCGTTGGGATATTGTGAAACGATTTGCCCCGGGACTGGTGATCGGCACGCTTGCCGGCTCTTTGTTTGCGGGTTTGATTCCGACACGACCGCTGGCAATGATCTTCACGGTGATTGTGTATTACGCCGGCATCCAGATGATGCTGGACTTCAAACCAAAGCCGCACCGGCAGCTGCCAGGTGCGCTCGGCATGGCCGGCACCGGCCTTGCCATCGGCGGCGTCTCCAGTCTCGTCGCTGCGGGCGGCGGATTTCTGACCATTCCGTTCATGGTGTTTTGTAACGTCGTTATCCACCAAGCCGTCGGCACTTCGGCGGCGCTTGGGTTTCCGATCGCCGTCGCGGGAACGGTGGGCTACCTGATGAGCGGCTTGAAAGCCTCAGGCCTACCGGAATATTCGCTCGGCTTCATCTACCTGCCCGGCTTCATCGGTGTCGTGGCGATCAGTTTCTTGATAGCACCGGTTGGTGCGGGCATTGCCCATAAACTGCCGGTGAAGCAATTGAAGCGCGGCTTTGGCGTGTTTCTCGCCGTGCTTGCAACCAAGATGTTGCATGGGCTACTGACGAGCTAGTTTTCGCCGTAAGTCTGCCGCAGGATATTTTTCTGCACTTTACCCATCGCGTTGCGCGGCAATTCACTGACGAAATGCACGCGTTTTGGAATCTTGAAATTCGCCAACTGCTGCTTGAGCGACGCAATGACATCACTTTCGCTCGGTGACGGCGCGTCACCATCCGCAACGGCGAGGAGCGCGTCGTTTGCGCGACCGCCTTGTTGCGCAGTAGTTTTTGCGGCATTTGTTTCACCAGCACCAACTGACGCTTTCCGCACTACCACCGCCGTCACCGCTTCGCCAAAATCAGGATGCGGCACGCCGATCACGGCGGATTCAAGAACACCCGGCATCGCATCGATCAATTCCTCGATTTCCTTCGGGTAGACGTTCAAGCCGCCAGTGATGACCAAATCCTTCGAGCGACCGATAATCGAAATGTAACCATCGCGACTCATGCGCCCCATGTCGCCGGTTTTGAAAAAGCCGTCGGACGTAAATTCTTCCCTGGTCTTGTCGGGCATCTGCCAATAACCGACGAAGACGTTTTCACCGCGCACCTGAATATTGCCGACCTCATCATGCGTCAGTAGTGCATTACGATCATCAACGATGCGCACCTCCGTTCCCGGCAATGGCAAGCCGACCGTCCCGCCACGGCGTTCGCCAATGTAAGGGTTGGAGGTAAACATGCCGCCTTCGGTCATGCCGTAGCGTTCAAGAATCGTGAGACCGGTGCGCTTTTGAAACTCATCAAAGGTTTCCTGCAACAAGGGTGCGGAACCCGAGATAAACAAGCGCATCCGGCGACAACTCGCAGCGCCAAACGCTGAGCTTTGCAACAGCCGCACATAGTAGGTCGGTACGCCCATAAAGACGGTGGATTCGGGCAGCAGTTGCAAGGCGCGCGCCGGATCAAACTTCGTTTCGAAATACATCGCGGTGCCGTTCATCAAGACGCAATGACAGGCGACGAACAGCCCATGCACATGAAAGATCGGCAGCATATGCAACAACACGTCATTGCGGCCGAAGTGCCAATAGGCATGCAGCGTTTTGGCGTTGGCCGCGAGATTGCCATGGGTCAGCATCGCGCCCTTGGAGCGCCCGGTGGTACCCGAGGTATAAAGAATCGCGGCGAGCTCGGCGCGCTTGCGCTTCGCTGTTTCAAACGCATCCGGAAACGGCGCTGCGGCATCAATCAGCGAGCCGGTGCCGGCGTCGCTGAGTTCCAGCACGTGAGCCACGCCCGCCGCCTTTGCCAGCTCGGCACCCACGGCCAAAGACTGTGTGCGGCACACAAAAAGACCCGGCTTCGCATCACCCAAAAAGTACGCGATTTCGCTGCGCTGATACGCCGGATTGAGCGGCAAAAACACCATGCCGGCGCGTATCGTCGCTAGGTACAGCACCAGCGCTTCGGCGGTCTTCTCGACCTGCGCGGCGACGCGATCACCGGGCTTCAATCCCAGGGAAACAATCAGATTGGCCATCCGCCCGGATGCGCGCTCGACATCGCCATAGGTCCACGCCCGGCCGTCGGCGAGGATCATGCAGGCTGCTGATTTATCTTTAGGGAATCTGGAAGCAAATAGTGCGTAGAGGTTCTTGTTCATCGTCCGCCCGGCGTTCTCATTTCACATTATTCGGCAGCCACAGGGCGATTTCCGGCATCAATGACAGCAGGAAAATCGCCAACACCATCAGACCGATAAACGGCAAGGTGCCCCAGATAATGTCGCGCAATTTGATGTCCGGGGCGATTGAGTTGATGACAAAAAGATTCAGACCGACCGGCGGATGAATCAAGCCCATCTCCATCAATATGGTCATGATCACGCCGAACCAGATCAAATCGATGCCGTGCGCCTTCAGCGCCGGCAAAATAATCGGCGTCACCATCAAAATAATTGCCACCGGCGGCAGGAAGAATCCGAGCACCACCAACAGAATATTGGTCGCGATGAAAAATCCCCACTTACCGAGCGGCAGCCCGACCATCCACGTCGCCACTTCCTGAGTAATGTGCAAATAGCTCATCACGTAGGTGTATAAAAAACTCATCGCGATGATCATCATCACCATGGTCGATTCGCGCACCGTGCCACCGAGAATCGCCTTCATATCGGTCCAGCGCCAGCAACCGTAGATCACCATCACCATCAGTAGCGACGCGAAAGCACCGATACCAGCCACTTCCGAGGGCGTGGCCCAGCCGCCGTACAGTGCGACCATGATGATGACGATAATGGCGATGAACGGCGCCAGTCTTGGCAAGGTTTCCAGCTTTTGCCGCCAGGTGAAAATTTCCTCACGCAGGATCTCGGTGTTATCTCCCAGCAGCCTTGCGCGCGCCTGCTCGCGGCGGAACTGAATCACCACCCAGACGATGAAAAGCGCCGTGAGCAGCAAGCCGGGACCAACACCGGCCATAAACAATTTGCCGATCGATTGCTCGGTCACCACGCCATACAAAATCAGCGTCAGCGAAGGCGGGATCAGGATGCCCAGCGTTCCACCTGCCGCAATGATGCCGGCCGCCAAAGCAGACGAGTAGCCGCGCTTGCGCATCTCGGGAATGCCTGATGAACCAATCGCCGAGCAAGTGGCAGGACTGGAGCCGCACATCGCCGCGAACACCGAACAAGCCAGCACATTGGCGACACCCAAGCCGCCGGGAATGCGACCCATCCAGCGGTTGAGCGAGGAATACAAATCACCACCAGCGCGCGACTTTCCAATCGCCGCGCCCATCAGCACGAACAGCGGAATGGTCAGCAGGACGAAGTTATCCAGCTCCGAGTACAAAGTCTCGGCAATGAGCGCGACGGTCGGTGCCGGCATGTAAAGCAGCATAAATACCAGCGCCACACCGCCCACCGCAAAGGCAATCGGCATTCCGGAAAACAGCGCGATGAAGGTCGCTACACCAAACATGAGCCCAATCTGCAAGGTACTCATTCTTCATCCTCGCGATGCAGATGCAGATGCTGATCGCCCAGCTGTACCAGCATTTGTAACGCCAACATGCTCATGCCAACCGCCATGCACAGGTAGGGCGGCCACAGCTTCGGTCCCCAGGCGGTGTTGCTCATTTTGCCGTCGGTCCACGCTTCGTAAAAGAAATGCCACGCGTGCCACGCAATAAATATGCAAAACGCCATCGACAGAATATCGCCGAGCGTATTGCGCCAGCGATTCGCGCGCTCTGACAGCAAGGTGTCGAGCACTTCGATGCCGACATGCCCGCGTGACGCCTGCGTGAACGCCGCGCTGAGGAAGGTCGCGGCAATCAACAGCATGATCGACATTTCGATTTCCCAGTCGGTCGGCCAACCAAGCCAGTACCGGACGACCACTTCAAACACCAGAATGCCGCTGCAAACGACGATCAACACACCGGACAGATAACCTGTCAGTGTGTTGATTGCAGTGACAGCGCGACTAAATCCGGCCCAGAGCTTGCGCACGGAACTACTTTACCGACAGTGCCATTTCGAACAACTGCTTGCCGTTCTTGACCTTCTCTTCGAAGTCCACCCAGGCTGAGCCCTTGGCGACTTCGCGCCATTTATCAAACGCGGCCTTGTCCATATCCGAAACTTTCAGACCGGCCTTGGTAAATACCTCGACCACTTTCTGGTCGTCAGCCATCGCCGCCTCCATGCCGAATTTTTCCAGCGATGCGCCAACCTCCATCACAATTTTCTGTTGCGCCGGAGTCAATTTGTCGAAAACCTGTTTGGACATCAACAACGGCTCGAACATGTACCAGAACGCGTACTTGCGCCCGGTGGTCAGAAAGTTCGATGTCTCGTGCAGGCGGAAGCTGATCAGCGAGGTGCTTGAGGTGATCGCCGCATCCAACACGCCGGATTGCATCGCGCTATAAATCTCGTTCGATGCCACATTGGTCACCGCACCGCCTGCCGCCTTGATCATCATGTCCATTTCGCGGCTACCGCCACGAACCTTCATTCCTTTGGAATCATCCGGCGCGATCACCGGTTTTCCCTTCGAGGCAATACCACCAGCCTGCCAAACCCAGGTGATGATCTTGACATTGCGCTCATCCAGCAGTCGCGTCAGCTCCTTGCCGATCGGCGCGTCTTTCCAGCGCAATCCCTGCTCGTAACTGGTGATCACCGCAGGCATCAGCGTCAAGTTCGCTTCGGGGAATTCACCGCCGGCATAGGCCAGCGGATACAGCGACATATCCAGCGCACCAGTCGACAGGGCCTTGTACTGGGGAACCGCCTTCATCAAGGACGCGGCCGGATAGATCTCAAACTTCAGGGAACCGTTAGTACGCTTTTCCACTTCTGCTGCAAATTTGCGCACCAGCCGGTCCCGGAAATCACCTTCGTCGATCGTGCCGCCGGGGAACTGATGTGAAATCTTGATCGTCTGCGTTTGGGCAAAAACGGCGGTGCTGGTGAAACCTAGAACCAGAGCGCCAAACAGCGCGATAGCGCCTTTCAGATAAGTGCGTCGCATGGTGAATCTCCTCGGTTAGTTTCTTATTGTTTCCGCCGTCAGCAGATTGCTGACGCACGGCATACCTGCAACATACCGCAGGCATCGAATTCGTCAAGTCCTACTTAAGGAAATGATGAGGAGCCTTTCACGCTCCATGCCTGCCGCGCCAACCACGCCAAAGATCACACGGCCGGGGGAGCGGTTCAGCTTCGACTACTACGCTCACCCGTACCCCATGAAATTAAAAATCATGGGGTATGACAAATTCCTGTGATAAAGTCATACCCCATAGAAACTCAAATCATGGGGTACGTTATGGCGCAACGACTCTACCGCCAGCATGAACTGGCCTTCCGCACGCAGTATGCCGAGCTGAAAGAGCGGACCTTGGCAAGCGGCGAATTGCTGCCGGGCACCCCAGGCTCACTTGCCCTGCGCGCGGGAAGTGGTCGGGCTTACTGGTACCGGGTTTTCAATTCCATTCCCGCGACAGTGCGGGAGCAACTGGTTTGCAAGGAAGGTGACGAGGAAGCCCTGAATGCCATGCGTGAGCGCATGGCGTTTGCCGAGTGGGCCGCCAAACAGGTGAGTTCGCTGCGCAAGCTGATGTTTCAGGTTGCCGACAAACCCACCGCGCGCGTGCTGGTAGAGCTGCACAACCGTCATGCCTTCGAGTCTGGACTGGTGCTGGTAGGCAGCTTGGGCTACATGGCATGGCTTAATGAGCTCGGCGCCATCGCCGTCACCGCACGGACGCTGGACATTGACCTCGCACGTCGGCAAGCGCTGAAGTTGGCCGCACCACTGTCATTTCTGGCCACGATGAAGGACACCGGTCTACCCTTTGTTGCTGTTCCGGGTCTGCCGTCGACTAAAGCCTCAACCTCCATCAAACTACCGGGTGTCCAAGGTCTGCGCGTGGACGTGCTGGCGCCGGGCAATGTGCTTGGTGCGCCAGTCAAAGTGCCGGAACTGGACTGGGTGGCGCAGGCGATTCCGCATTACGACTACTTACTGGCCGATGCGGAACGCGGCGCGATGCTGGCGGGAGGACACTGCATCCCGGTGCAACTGCCGCAGGCGGCACGCCTGGTCTGGCACAAACTCTACGCCAGCACCAAGCGCCAAGGATTTCCTGAAAAAGCTGCCAAGGACCAGCAGCAAGCGCTGGTGCTCGGCGCTGTGTTGGCCGACACCGACAGCGATGAACTCGTTGATGCCTTCGCGGCCGCCCCGAAATCGATGCTCAGCCCCGTCAAGCCGCTATTAAAAATGCTGGCATCTAAAGCAGAGGCACATCCGGCGATGCAAGAAGTGCTGCGTCAATGCCTAGGGCGATAGTCAGTTGGTGCTGACGAGACGCCGTCAGGTCCTACAAAATCGGCATCAACTGCGAGAAATCATCCAGCGCCGGATAGTCGCCGGTGCGCTTTTCGCGTTGTTGCGTGTCCGGCTTTTTCACTGCCACCAAATGCCCGATGCCATATAAACGGGCCGAGTCGAGCACGGGTAAGGCGTCATCCACCAACAGCGTGCGCGCCGGGTCAAAGGGCTCGATGGCTTGCAGACGTTGCCAAAACGCCTGCTCTTCTTTGGCCGCGCCGAGCGCGTGCGAGCTAACGATATTGTCGAAATGCGGCGTCAGCCCCGTGCGCGCCATTTTCAGCGTCACGCTCTTGTGATGCGCGTTGGTCGCCAGCACAATGCGCCGCCCGCTGGTCCGCACGGCCGCCAGAAAATCCACCACGTGTGGATGCACGGCAATCAGATGCGCGACCTCTTCCTTCAACTGCATGATGTCGACTTCCAGTTCCGTCTGCCAGAAATCCACCGAATACCAATCCAGCGTTCCGGCGCGGGCGTGAAACTTTGCGATCAATTCCTCGCGTACCGCTTCCGGCGTGGTCCCGCGCGCAGCGGCGTACTGGCGCGGCAAATGGGTCTGCCAAAAGTGATTGTCAAAGTTCAGATCCAACAAGGTGCCGTCCATGTCGAGCAGCACGGTGTCGATCAAATTCCAATTAACCAGCGCCATAACTTTGCCTCACTTGCCCACAAATTTCGGCGGGCGCTTTTCAGAAAACGCCGCAAGCCCTTCGGCGTAATCCGCACTGGAAAGAAACGCAAACGAGTCGCGCTTTTCTTGTTCGCTCAAGGGCTCGCCAGTCAGTAGCCGCGCTATCCATTGCTTGTGCCAACGCGCCACCAGCGGCGCGCCGGCGGCAATGCGCTGCGCCGTGGCCGTAGCTTCTTCGATCACCGCCGCATCATCCACCACGCGACTGAGCAAACCCTTGGCATAGGCTTCGGGCGCACCAAACAAACGTCCTTCGAGCAAAATTTCCTTCACCACGGCCGGCCCGGCCAAAGCTAACAAGCCATTCATCTCGCCCGGATACATCGAGAAGCCCAGCTTCAAAATCGGCGCCCCGAACTTCGCGCTGGTCCCCGCGATGCGCAGATCGCAGGCGCAGGCGATTTCCAAACCACCGCCGACGCACGGACCCTGAATCGCCGCGATGGTCGGCAGCGGACACTGCTCGATTGCGGTCAACGCCTCGCCCACCGCCTCGTGGTACCCCAGCGCCAAATCCACCGTCGCCCGCGCGGTGCGGAATTCCTCAATATCGCCGCCCGCCGCAAACGCTTCACCTTCGCCGCGAATGATGATGCAGCGCAAGTCAGCGCGCGCCGATAGCTCGTCCATCACGCGTTTGAGCTGGCGCCACATGTCGCCATTGATCGCGTTGAGCTTGTCGGGATTGAACAAAGTCAGCGTGGCAATCGGGCCATCGTCTGAACACAGAATTCTCGGAGTCATATCTGCTGCGGTGTTCATCGTCATGTCATCTGCCTGCAAAAACTTTCGCGCCCGAAAAAAATCAATCCTGAAGCCAACACTACCGCCACAAAGATGAGGGTGAAGCCGGCCTGATACGCGGCCGCGTCGAACACCTTGACGCCCGCCACCAAACCTCCCTGCCAGCGTTGATCGAGCATCCAACCCACCGCTGGTTGCAACATCATTCCGCCCATCAATGGCCCCATGTTAACCACTCCCGACGCCGTGCCCACCAATCGCGGCGGCACCGACTCGCGCGCCCAGGCAAAACCGATAGTGATATTGCCCGAGGCAAAGCCCGTGGGGATCAACAGCGTCACCAATAACCACAGCGGCAGAGGCAAGAAAAAGATCGCCGCCCAACCCAGCAGCGCGACGCCGGAGGCCATCAAATACAGGCGTTTGCGCCGCCCCTGACGTTGCGACCACGCGCCCAGCGTCGGCCCGCCCGCCGCCCACGCCACCAGCAGCGTCGACGTAATCGCCGCCGCGCTCAGCGCATCGACACCATGCACCTGACGCAAATACGGCACGCCCCACAGCCCGGCAAACGTCAGCACCGCGCCGGAAAAACCAATCGGCACCAGCGTAATCACCCAGATATTGCGGTACGACAACACCTGCATCAACCCGCGCCAAATCGAAATTGACTCAACCGCAGGTTGCGTTGAAGCGTGGTCATGCGACGCATCATGGAAATAGGAGGCATAGCCGCGCTCCACCGGATCGTCGCGCACCCACAGCCAGATCGCCGCTGCCAGCAGCGCCGTCAGCGCGGCCGTCACGCCCATCACCCCGCGCCAGCCAAAGGCCTCGACCAGATAACGCAAAGGCACGCCCGCCACCACTCCGCCGCTCACGCCCGTCAGCAGCGCCATGCCCGCCGCCAGCGCATAGTGCTGCGGCGAGAACCAGTGATTGGCCAGCTTCAACATCGACACAAACGCCACCGCGACCGAAGCACCAATCAACAGTCGTCCCGCATTCGCCCAAAAAATATCCGGCGCCAACGCAAACACCGCCGAGCCAATCGCCGCCACCGCCGCACCCGTCGTCAGCAAACGCCGTGGCCCCCAGCGATCGGCAATCACCCCGGTCGGAATCTGCATCGCGACATACGAATAAAAATAAAACGCCGACAAATTTCCCAGCGCCGCCCCACCGATAGCGAAATCCCGCATCAACTGATCCGTAATCACCGCCGGCGCGACGCGCTGGTAAAAGCCGATCAAGTACAGCATCGCACCGAGACCCCAGATGGTCCAGGCTAGGGAGGGTGGGGGAAGGGGTTTGGTGGCTTGCATCTGCTGCATGGTAGCTGACAAGACCATCTGCTGAGAGAATCAAATTTGACGCCGAAGTCTTCGCGACAGGCGCGTCCAGTGAGCCACGAGCATTACAAACTGCTCACCCAACCGAATCATTGCCAGTTGGTGCTGGTGATGGAATGGCCCGTTCATCGGCCACACGCCGTCAAAAGTCGCCCAAAACCGTTAATTCTGTCAGATGGTACGCCGCAAAGAATGGTCCTCGATATGACAGAATTGATTTCAGCTGGGTTGAGACACGCGAGTCATTTTGGCGATAAGGAGATGAACTTGAAACAAAACAATTGGACGCGAGAACAATTGAAACTTGCGTTTCACCTCTACTGTCAATTGCCATTTGGCAAGCTAAGTCAAGGCACTCGCGAGGTCATTGAGTTGTCGAAATTGATTGGTAGAACGCCTTCGGCGGTTGCAATGAAGGCCTGCAATTTTGCAAGCCTTGATCCCGCGATCACATCGTCCGGACGGAAGGGGCTTGGCAATGCGTCTGCACTAGACCGTGAAATATGGGAAGAGTTCAACGCCGACTGGGAAGGCCTCGCTATCGAATGCGATCAAAGGCGAATCGCTTTGGCAGCAGCAGCTGGCGCACCTCTAACGCCTTCACTCACTGCCGAGGAAGCCATCGGCTTGGAAGACTTTACCGGCAAGACGCGGCTTGTCGTCACAGAACAACGCGTCAAACAGCATTTCTTTCGGCGTGCTGTGTTGAGTGGTTACCGTGGGCGTTGCTGCATGTCCGGCATTTCGGATTCACGTCTGCTCGTTGCCAGCCACATCGTGCCGTGGAGCAAGGACAAGGCAAATCGCTTAAATCCGAGAAATGGCCTGTGTCTCTCGGCCATTCACGATAAAGCCTTTGATATTGGCTTGATTTCGCTTACAGATGATTACCGCGTGATCGTATCTGCAGAATTGAAGCGCAGTAAAGATGCCTTCGTTAAGACGGTGATTGTTCCGCTCAATGGGCGTCCCATTGAGCTGCCCGAGCGATTCGTGCCACATGCAAGTTTCGTTGCCCGACACCGTGCGGAAACTTTTGTCGACGGGAAAGTTCATTCATGACAAATAAGGCGAGACTCGAGGTTCGAGCAAACGCAAAGGTTCAGGATAGTTTCATGAACCGCTCACTCAATCTTCACGAAGATACTTTTTGTGCCCACTTCGAACCCTATCGTCATCCCAAGTCACGTTTCAAAATTTGGAACGGGCTTGGGCTTGAGACATATGGCGAAGACTTAGCGGTTGTTCGTAGCATGGACGTAAATTACGTCTGGACTGTGGTTGACCGTGGTGATGGTCCAGATCAGTGTATTTCTCCGGGGTTTGCGTTCGTAAATCGGCTCTGCTATTTGGTTACACGAAAACCGCACTACTGCGTCAACGTCCATTTCCGTGTTCCGCACTCGATGTCATCACTGACACCAATCGGCTTGCGGCGGCAAACCACACAATTGACGCGACTTATCGAAGCAAAGGTGACGCAGCAAACGCGCTGACAGCATTCAACGGCGTGTCGTCAGCACCAACTGGCGAATTTCCGACTCAGCTTTGCTCCCACGGCAGCCCATCAAAGCGCCAGCCGTTCAGCGAGCCGCGATGGTGGGTTTCGTTGAGTTGGCCTTCGAAGCCGTGGAGGACGTTAATCACGTCGGTGAAGCCGGCGGCTTCGAGCGCATTACCCGCGTCGACGGAGCGGACGCCGCTACGGCAGATGAGTAGCACGGGGCGGTTGGAGACCAGGCCGGCGAGCTGGCGGACTTCTTCGACGAAGCGCGGGTTGATTTCCCAGTCGGGCGCATCGCTCCAGGCGACGTGGTGGGCGCCGACGGGATGGCCGACGAAGAGGTATTCGATTTCGCTCCGGCAATCGATCAGCAGGGCGTCGGGCTGATCGTGCAAAAACTGCGCGGATTCTTTGGGGGTGAGGTGTTTCATGGTGATACCTCCGGCGATCTGGTAACGGTGGCTTTAGCGGTCATTGTAGCCAAGGCCGGTATAGTCTGAGGATGCACACAGAAACCACGCCGCCGCCACGTCAGTTGGTGCTTATCCTTGCCGCGCTGACGATGATCGGTCCGTTTGCGATCGACACTTACCTGCCGGCCTTTCCGGCGATGGTGCGGGGGCTGCACACTACGGACGTGCTGGTACAGCAAACGCTGGCGGCGTATCTGATTCCGTTTGCCTTCATGATGCTGTGGCACGGCGCGATCTCCGATGCGTTGGGGCGCAAGCGCGTGATCTTGGTCGGGCTGGCGCTGTTCTTTTTGGCTTCGATGCTGTGTGCGTTTGCCACCAGCATCGAGACTTTGCTGCTGGGCCGGGTGTTTCAGGGCTTGAGTGCGGGCACCGGAGTGATTGTCAGCCGGGCGATGGTGCGCGACTTATACGATGGTGCGGACGCGCAAAAGCTGATGGCGCATGTGTCGATTTTGTTTGCCATCGCGCCGGCGATTGCGCCGATTATCGGCGGCTGGATATTGCAGTATTTCGACTGGCACGGCATCTTCTTTTTCCTCAGTGGATTTACGTTACTGTTATTCATTGCCTGCGCGTTGTGGTTGCCCGAGACGCTGCCGCCGGAGAAGCGCCAGAGCTTGCATCCGGTGTCGTTGTGGCATGCGTATCGCAGCGTGTTTTCGCATCACGAGTTCCGCCGTTTGTCGATTGCGATTGCGCTGATTTTCAGCGCCGGATTTATCTACATCCTTGCCGCGCCGGTGTTCTTGATCCGCCATCTGGGCGTTTCCGCGCAATCCTTCGGTGTGATGTTTGTGCCGGTGGTTGCCGGCATGATGATTGGCTCGTATGTTTCGGGCCGCACGGCGGGAAAAATCAGCCGCATGGCGACGATCAAGATCGGCTTCGGTCTGATGGGATTTGCGGCGACGCTCAACCTCATCATCAACCTGAGCCTGCCACCCGGCCTGCCGTGGTCGCTGATCCCGCTGCCGCTCTACACCTGCGGCATGGCGCTTTCGGTGCCGACATTGCAGCTGATGGGGCTGGATCAGTTCCCCGCGCGCCGCGGTCTGGCATCAAGCTGCATGGGGACCGCGCACACTGCCGTGATGGCAATCACCTCGGCGACCATCGTGCCCCTGTTGTGGGGCACCACGCTGACTTTGGCGCTGGGCATGGCGAGTTATCTGGTGCTCGGTGGGGTGGTGTTTTTGTTGAGCCGACGGACGGCGGTGGAATAACACCCGGTTTAACACCGTCTTACCAGCACCAACTGGTAAACTCCCGGTCCCTGTAAGCCTCCGTGGCATCTCCCATGCAACCCGACCGCACTGCTGAACTCCGTGAACTGCTCGCCCGCCGCATCCTGATTCTGGATGGTGCAATGGGGACGATGGTGCAGCGCCACGGGCTGGTCGAGGCCGACTATCGGGGCGAGCGCTTTGCCGCCCACGCCAAAGACCTGCGCGGCAACAACGACTTGCTCAGCATCACCAAACCTTCGGTAATTCGCGGCATTCATGCCGAGTATCTGGCGGCCGGCGCCGACATTATCGAGACCAACACCTTTAACTCGACCCGCGTGTCGCAGGCGGAATATGGCTTGGCCGAGATCGCCTTTGAGCTGAACGTGGCTGCAGCCAAGCTGGCGCGTGAAGTCTGTGATGAATATTCGACCGCCGACAAGCCGCGCTTTGTGGCCGGTGTGCTTGGCCCCACCTCGCGCACAGCGTCGCTCTCGCCGGACGTCAATGACCCTGGTGCGCGCAACGTGACTTTCGATGCGCTGGTCGGCGATTATCTGGAAGCGGTGCGCGGCCTGACCGAGGGCGGTGCGGACATTATTCTGGTCGAGACGATATTCGATACGCTGAACGCCAAAGCTGCGCTGTTTGCGGTCGAGCAGTTTTTTGACACTGCCGGGCGGCGTTGGCCGGTGATGATTTCCGGCACGATTACCGATGCCTCGGGGCGCACCTTGTCCGGCCAAACGGCAGAGGCGTTCTGGAATTCACTGCGCCATGTGCGGCCGTTGTCGTTCGGTCTCAACTGCGCGCTGGGTGCCAAGGAACTGCGCCAGTACGTGAATGAGCTGTCCGGGATTTGCGATTGCTTTCTCTCCGCGCATCCCAACGCCGGATTGCCGAACGCCTTTGGCGGCTACGACGAAACGCCGCAAATGCTGGCCGACGAGATCGGCGAATGGGGCGCCAGCGGAATCATCAATATCGCCGGTGGTTGCTGCGGCACGACGCCGGATCACATCCGCGCCATCGCGCAAACACTGGCAGGCAAAGCGCCGCGTGCGGTGCCGGTGGTGCCGGTCAAGCTGCGCTTGTCGGGCCTGGAAGCCTTCAGCATTGACGATGCCAGCTTGTTTGTGAACGTCGGTGAGCGGACCAATGTCACCGGCTCGAAAGCCTTCGCACGGATGATTTTGGAAGGCCGTTTTGACGAAGCATTGGCGGTTGCCCGTTCGCAAGTCGAGAACGGCGCACAGGTGGTCGACATCAACATGGATGAAGCCATGCTCGACTCGCAAGCGGCGATGGTGCGCTTTTTGCACCTGGTCGGCTCCGAACCGGACATTTGCAAAGTGCCGCTGATGCTCGACAGCTCGAAGTGGGACGTGATTGAGGCCGGGCTGAAATGCATACAGGGCAAAGGCATCGTCAATTCGATTTCGATGAAGGAAGGCGAAGCCAAATTCCTCGACCAGGCGCGTCTGGCGCGGCGCTATGGCGCGGCGGTGATCGTGATGGCGTTCGACGAGCAAGGCCAGGCCGATACCTACGCACGCAAGACCGAAATCTGCAAACGCGCCTATGACGTTTTGGTCGCCGATGGATTCCCGGCCGAAGACATTATTTTCGATCCGAACATTTTTGCCATCGCTACCGGCATTCCCGAGCACGACAACTACGCAGTCGATTTCATCAATGCGCTGGCGTGGATCAAGCAAAACCTGCCGCATGCGCGCAGCTCCGGCGGTGTGTCCAACGTGTCGTTCAGCTTCCGTGGCAACGATGCCATGCGCGAAGCGATTCATACCGTATTCCTGTATCACGCGGTAAAAGCCGGGCTGACCATGGGCATTGTGAATGCCGGGCAGCTGGGCGTGTATGACGATCTGGCGCCCGAGCTGCGCGAAGCGGTTGAGGATGTGGTGTTGAACCGGCGAGCGGGTAGCGGTGACACGCTGATCGAACTGGCCACCCGCGTCAAAGGCCAAGCACGCGAGCAGGTGGTTGATCTGGCATGGCGTGAATGGAGCGTCGACAAACGGCTTGAGCATGCGATGGTCAAAGGCATCACGGAATACGTGGTGGCCGATACCGAGGAGTGCCGCGCCGCGTTGTTCGCCGAAGGCAAACCACCGCTGTCGGTGATCGAGGGGCCGTTGATGAACGGCATGAACGTGGTCGGCGATCTGTTCGGTGCCGGCAAAATGTTTTTGCCGCAGGTGGTGAAATCCGCCCGCGTGATGAAGCAGGCGGTGGCGCACCTGATTCCTTATATCGAAGAAGAAAAGCTGCGCACCGGTTCGACCTCGAAGGGCCGCATCATCATGGCAACGGTGAAAGGCGATGTGCACGACATCGGCAAAAATATTGTCGGCGTGGTGCTCGGCTGCAACGGCTATGACATTGTTGACCTTGGCGTGATGGTGCCGGTGGACAAAATTTTGAACGCCGCGCGTGAGCACGGCGCGCAGGCCATTGGTCTCTCCGGACTGATTACACCGTCGCTGGAGGAGATGGCTTACATCGCCACCGAAATGCAGCGGCAAGGCTTCACCCAGCCATTGCTGATCGGCGGTGCCACCACATCGCGCGCGCATACCGCAATCAAGATCGCACCGCATTACGCCGGTCCGGTGGTGTATGTGCCTGATGCATCGCGAGCGGTGGGTGTGGTCACCAAGTTGTTGTCGATCGACATGCGCGACGACTATGTGGATGAAATCGCCGCCGACTACGAGAAAGTGCGCGTGCAGCACGCGGCAAAAAAAGGCGTGCCGCTGGTGAGCCTTGCTGC
The DNA here is from genome assembly GCA_016718525.1 of Rhodocyclaceae bacterium. GTDB lineage: Bacteria > Pseudomonadota > Gammaproteobacteria > Burkholderiales > Rhodocyclaceae > JADKHX01. Next base: position 1,118,983 of record JADKDD010000002.1, on the reverse strand, counting down.
TGCACGTGCCAACCGACCGAAGCTAACGTATGCACCGGTCAAACCGGCACAACTCGGGGTGACCACGCTGCGGAATATTGACCTTGCAGTGCTGGCCAAATATATCGACTGGGGTCCGTTCTTCCAGACCTGGGATCTGGCCGGCAGCTATCCGAAGATTCTCGACGATGCGGTGGTGGGGGAAGCGGCGCGCAATGTATTTGCCGACGCCAAATTGATGCTGACGCAGCTGATTGAGGAAAAATGGATCAGTGCCAATGCGGTGTTTGGTCTGTTCGCGGCGAACGCCGTTGGCGATGATATTGTTTTCTATGCCGATGAATCACGCAGCAAGTCACCCAACAACGCCCTGATGATCTGGCATAACCTGCGCCAGCAGCAGGAGCGGCCGGATGGCAAGCCGCAACAATGCCTTGCCGATTTTGTGGCGTCAGTTGGTGCTGGTGACACGCCGTCAGATTACGCCGGCGCGTTCGCCGTGACTGCCGGCATCGGCATCGAAACCAAGCTGGCGGAATTTGAAGCGCAGCATGACGACTATCGCTCGATCATGCTCAAAGCGCTGGCCGACCGGCTTGCCGAAGCCGCGGCCGAATGGTTGCACGAAGAAGTGCGCACGAAGTATTGGGGCTACGCGAAAGATGAGAATTTCGATACGGCAGATCTGGTTGCCGAAAAGTATCGCGGCATCCGACCTGCCCCGGGTTATCCGGCTTGCCCCGACCACACGGCTAAAGGTGGCTTGTTCAAGCTGCTCGATGTGACCGTCAATACCGGCATGGAACTCACCGGAAGCTATGCCATGACGCCTACCGCTGCAGTTGCCGGCTTTTATCTCGCTCATCCCGATGCACATTACTTCGCTGTGACGAAGATCGCTGACGATCAAGTCCAGGACTGGGCAGATCGCGCCGGCATGACGGTAGCGGAAGCGAAACGCTGGTTGGCGCCTTTGCTATAAATTAAGTCAAATACCGGGCTTTTAAGCCACAACTATTGAACGTAGTACCACCTTCCGGAGACGCCATGAAATGTTTGATCGCGCTGCTGCTTTGTGTTGTTTGTTCGCTACCCGCATGGTCCGAGGAAGGCATGTGGACGCTGGACAATCCGCCAATCAAGGCGATGCAGCGCGATATCGGCTGGGCACCCGGTGCGCCGTGGCTGGAAAAGACCATGCGCAGCGCGGCCCGAATCGCCGGTGGCTGTTCGGCTTCATTTGTTTCCAAAAACGGCTTGGTACTGACCAATCATCATTGCGTCGCAACCTGTGTTGAGCAGCTATCGAGCAAGGGACAGGATTTCCTCAAAGCCGGTTTTCTGGCGCAGCAGGTTAGCGATGAAAAGCAGTGCCCGGCGATGGAAATCAACCGGCTGGAGAAAATCACTGATGTGACGAAGGAAGTAAAAGCCGCGACCGCCAAACTGACGGGAACCGCTTTCACGCTAGCCCAGAATGCCGCCAAGGCAAAAATTACCTCGGCGTGTGTTGGCAACGAGGGCGCCAAAGTCCGCTGCGATGTCGTCGATCTTTATCGCGGCGGTCAATACAAGCTTTATCGTTATCACCGTTTTCAGGATGTCCGTCTGGCCTTCGCGCCCGAGAACGCAATGGCGTCCTTTGGCGGTGATCCGGACAACTTCAATTTCCCGCGCTTTGATCTCGACATGGCGTTGATTCGCGTCTATGAAGATGGCAAACCGGCGCAAACCGGTGATTTTTTCCCGTTCAACACCACCGGACCGGTCGCCGATGAACCGGTGTTCGTGGCCGGTCATCCGGGTCGAACCGAGCGCGAGCTGACGGTGGCGCAACTGGAATTCGTGCGCGATTACACCCTGATCGACCGGCTGTTGAATACCGCGGAGTACCGCGGCGTGCTGACGCAATATCGCAGCGCCGGCGGCGAGGCGGAGCGCATCGCAGCGCGCACGCTGTTCAACACCGAAAATAGTTACAAGGTTCAACGCGGGCAGCTGCTGGCGCTGAGCGATGCCGGGCACCTGCAACGCAAACGTGCGGAAGAAGAAGCGTTGCGCAAATTTGTCGCATCCAGACCGGAGCTTGCCAAAACAACGCTTGGCGCCTGGGACGCGATTGCCCGCGCCGTCAAGGTGCATCGCGAGATGTATCAGGAAATGGTACAGATTGAAAACGGACGGGCTTTTGAGAGCCGCTATTTCACGATGGCGCGCACCTTGGTGCGCGGCGCTGCGGAACGCGCAAAAGCAAACGCTGATCGTCTGCCCGAATTCAACGATAACAAATTGCCCGAGGTTGAAGCGCGCTTGTTCTCCGGAGCGCCGATTTACCCCGAGTTCGAAACCTTGAAGACGACCTATGGCCTGACCAAGATGCGGGAACGGCTTGGGGCGGATTCACCGCTGGTGAAGAAGGTGCTCGGGGAAAAATCGCCGCAGCAATTGGCAGATAGTCTGGTTGCCGGGACCAAGCTGACTGACCGCGAAGTCCGGCGCGCACTGTGGAACGGCGGCGCCGCTGCGATTGCAAAAAGTGATGATGCGTTCATTCGCCTGGCCGTGGCAATCGACACAGATGCCCGGGAATTGCGCGCCCGTTACGAACGTGAGGTCGAAGCGGTCATACAAAAGAATTCGGAATTAATTGCCCAAGCCCGCTTTGCGCAGACCGGCGACAGCGCCTATCCCGATGCCACCTTTACCTTGCGTTTATCCTACGGCAGGATCAAGGGTTGGGAAAAGTCCGGAAAAGTAGTCGCACCCTTTACCGATTTTGCCGGCGCCTTTGAACGCGCCACCGGCAATGACCCGTATGCCTTGCCCGCTTCCTGGCTTAGCAGCAAGGACCGTTTAAATCTGAAGACACATTTCAATCAGTCCAGTACGCATGACATCATCGGCGGCAACTCCGGCAGCCCGATGATCAACCGCCAGGGCGAAGTGGTCGGCTTGGTCTTTGACGGCAATATTCATTCGCTCAGCGGCGCGTACTGGTACGACAAGGTGCTGAACCGCGCCGTTTCTGTGAATAGTGCCGGCATGCTGGAGGCGCTCGATAAAATTTACGGTGCCAAGTCACTGGTCGCTGAATTGCGGGGGCTCTAAGGCGCTTTAGCTGAACATCGCCGTAAATCGCCGCTGCATCTCCTCCGGCGAAACAACTTCGATCGTGTGACCGAGCATCCATTCGTGACCAAACGGGTCGCGCAGCGCGCAACCACGTTCGCCATGAAATGAATCCGTCAACGGTCGCAACATGGTGGCTCCTGCTGCAACGGCTTGCGCAGCCATAGCATCGGCGTTGTCCACATGCAAATGAATCGCACAACCGGTGCCGCCACTTTGCGGTGCGTTGATTCCATATTCCGGGTACTCGTCGGAGAGCATCACGATACAAGCGCCGAACCAAAGCTCGGCGTGGCCGATGCGCCCCGACGGTTCTGTCAGCCGGAATTTCTCCGTGGCACCGAATGCCCTGGCGTAAAACTCAATCGCAGCCGTTGCGTTGTTGACCCGCAGGTAGGGAAACAACTCGTGAATCGGACTTGGCATAACGGACGCTTGCGTGGTCATTTAGCTCTCCAATAAGAACGGACTTCTACTCCGGCACGCGCAAGGCTTGCATTGTTTCTGCAAAGTCGCCCGCCATGGCTGCAGTCATGCGGAACATCGCATCATGGGCGCAGCTATCGTTGGACGATCCGGCGTGACCTCCAAACGCCACCATCAGCGGGCTGATGTCAGGTGCAACAATTGCAGCACGTGCGCCGGAATCAAGCTGGAATATCGTCTTGCCTTCCTTGACTGTCTGGGTGACTTTAATGTCGGCGATGGTGGCGGGTTCGACCGTTGTCGGATTCTTCGAAAGGATGGCGAAGTCGGCGAGTTTGCCAGGTTCAAGACTACCCTTGGTCTTCTCCTCAAAGTGGTGGTAAGCCGGCCAGATGGTCATCGCTTTCAGCGCTGTGATCACGTCTACCCGCTGGTCTGGGCCGACGATGCGGCCCGAGCCGCGTGCGCGGCGGGTGACGGTGGCGTCCAGCACGCGCATCGAATCCGGGAAGGCAACCGGTGCGTCGTGGTGACTGGAGAAGATCATCCCGCGCTTCAGTGCCCAGCCTGTCGGCGAGATGTTCATCCCTGCCTGAGGTCCGACCGTGTGATCCAGGTGCCAATCTCCCCAGTAGAACGTGTGCATCGGGAAGAGTGATGGGACAACTCCAAGTGACTTGAAGCTGTCGAGTTGATCCTCGCGCAGAAACTGACCGTGGATGAGCACGTTGCGCCGCTCCCTGGACTGCGGGAAACGTGCCTGAGCGGCACGATGGGCGGCGATCAGCAAGTCGGATGCGCGTTCGCCATTGGAGTGGGTAATGATCTGGATGTTGTTCTCGGCCGCCCACTGCACGGCGCCCATCACCTGTTCGGCGGAGGCCGCCGCGTAACCGGAATAGCCCTTGGGATATTCGCCAACCGGTTTGTAGTAGGGCTGATCGCGCCACGCGGTGAAGCCCTGCGGACTGCCGTCGATGGTGAGTTTGGCGCCGGCAACGCGGAAGCGGTTGGTGTAGGTGTTGCTCTGATTGGCCTTGATATAGGCGCGGTCGACTAACACATCAGCGTAGGCGTTCACGTCGTTCGCAAAACCGCCTTCAGCAGCGACTTGTTTCAGGATCTCTGCAATCTGCGGTGTGGCCCGGCCTTCGTCGGTCGTTGTGTAGCCGAAACGCGCCCACAGCTTGGCACCTTCGCGCGCAAAAATCTTCATTCCATCAGCACCAATTCGGCCGAGCACCACCGGGAGGGCGCTGAAAAGGGCAGTCTCCTCCAAGGTGCCATTGGGCTCGGTGGTACCCGGTTTGCGCTGGATCACGCCACCGGCCGGATCCTTGCTGTTGGCGTCGTAACCCATGGCCTTCAGCATCGCAGAATTAACGGTTGCCAGATGCCCTGACTGGTGAACAATGAGAACGGGAATATCCCGCGAAACATCGTCCAGCTCTTCCTTGGTCGGATGACGGAGTTCCTTGAGCTGAGCGTTATCGTAGCCAAAGCCGACGATGAGCTTTACCTTGTCGACCGCGACGGTGTTTTTTTCGGCCCAGTCGCGCAGCGTCTGCTGCAGCGAAGGGATGTCTACCACCTTTCCGTCCGGCGCGGCCAACAGATTGGCAGATAGCGCCTGCAAGCCACCGACGACAATGTGTCCGTGAGCGTCGACAAAACCGGGCACAAGGGTCTGGCCCTTCAGATCTACCATCTGGGTGCCGGGCCCTTTGAGCTTCATCACCTCGCTGCGCTTGCCTACAGCGAGAATCTTCCCGTCTGCCACAGCCACCGCCTCCGCGCGCATGGCTTTGTCGTTCATGGTGAGTATGGGCCCACCCGACCATATGCTGTCGGCAACCTGCTGAGTCGATGCTGCTTGAGCGGCACCGATGCTGGTGACAATTGCGAAACTGAGACTGATCGCTTTGGCAGACCGTCGCCATGCGGTGTGTTCCGCAGATCCGGAAGTTGAACGTTGCACAAGTTGCGGCTTCACGTGGCTTTGTTCAAACATACTGTTACTCCATAGATTATTGAGAGTTTGCTGTTTGGTGCTACGAATTGATCAGAACTACTTTTGGTCCATCGAAATCTTAAAAAGCTACCCGCGCCCGCAAGCCACCCGGCCACACCGTGCTCGCCAAGTTCACTTTGCGAACCCTACCAGTCGCCGCCGAGCGTATTGCGAGTCCGCAGCGATTCCGGAGTATCTTCGGCCCACACAACTCAGCCCGCGCCTGAAGTGGCACGCTTAGCACGCTTGGAGGACCAACGCCAACAGCGCCCGACCCGTGGCGGACGTCGAAGCGTGGGCGGGCGGGACCGCAGGAACTGCGACGCATTAATGGTGAGTTCATTGGTCCGCTACGACTCTAAATTTGTATTAACAAAACTATATCAAAGAAGGATTGCCAGTTGTGTCGGCTGCTTTTGACATGCAAGGAGGGGATTGTTACGGGAATAGCACTTGGTATGGCGACCGCCAAGACGGTCATTCCGGTTTTACTCAAGCTAGGGGTTGGTCCAATGCTCGAAACGCTCGCGCCGCTCCTGCCTGTAGTTGGTCACTTCGAGGCGAATGCCGTCCGGATCACTGAAGAATATCGCCCAATAGTCGGCGGCATATTCCGGGAAGTGGCGCGGTTCGCTGACATCAATCCCGGCATGTTGCAACACAGCAGCGGCAGCGGTGACATCGGCCACGGATTCAACCCGAAGGCAAAGATGATGCAGTCCGGGTGCATAGGGATCATGATTGCTGCCGCTGCGCGCTGGGCGCAGAACGTAGCCGAAATGACGGTTGTAATACTGGACATGATCGTCACCGCCGATCTGGAATCGGCTCTTGCGAAAACCGAGCGCGGGAAACACCCGGTCGTAGAAAGTTTCCGACAAAAACAGGTCGGCTACGGTCAGGTAGATATGGTCAACTCCGATGATTTCCGGCATACAGTGATGGTAAAGGCTTTTTGCCAACTGCACATCACGCTTGGCGTTGTCGCCAGGTGCGGGCTTAGCGATTCCTGTTAACCTGCATTGATGGCGCGACAATCACTTTACGAACTGCTCGGATTGACCGACAAAGCCTCGCCGGATGACATCCGACAGGCGTTTGTCGTGGTCAGCGCCGCACTGGCTGTTGAGCCTGACGGTGAGGACAAGCGCAATCGGCTGACGTTTCTGATTCATGCCAGAGACACATTACTTGACCCCCGTACTCGCGCCTTGCACGACCGCGAGCTATGGAGCGAAAAAAGAGCGTTGGCGAGTGCGCTTGTGCGGGTACCACCAAAATCCAATCAACGCTGGATAGCAGCCGGGTTACTTGGCCTATTGCTGGTGCTTGTTGTGCGATTGGTTGGCAACAGACAAGCCGAGCCGCGCGATCTCCCTATCGCCAGCGCCAAGCGAAGTCAGCCGATAGCGCCGGCAAGTCTACCCAGGCTTGCAGACATTGCTGCGCAACTGCCGGAACGCGAGATCGACGTGGTCGCTGACCCTGCTCCAGTGGCGCCGGCAGTTTCGCCCGGACCAAAGGCAGAACCAATGCCGATTCATCTGATGGTGCCAAGCACCGCTGTTTTCGACAAGATCGCCGATGCCACCTATGCCATCGTCGGCACACAGACCATGGGAACCGGCGTGGCTATCGAGAAAGACCGGCTGTTGACCAACTGTCACGTGCTTGCGCCCAACGTACTGAAGGGGAAGATTTTTGCGATCAGTGCAAGGACGAGAGAGCGTTTCGAGATCACCCAGGCCGCGTTCCTGGTCAAGGATGATGCCTGTGTTGCCTTGGCGCCCGGCCTCACCAGCCAACCGATAAATATTGGCGAAACGCGGGCACTGCGGCCAGGCGCGCGCTTTCACAATCTTGGTTTTGCTGATGGGACACTGACGCTCGCGGACGGCGTCTATCTGGGCAGCATTGTCCGCTCGCAACAAAGCTACCTGATTTCAACGAACTACTGTGTGCCCGGTGTATCCGGAGGCGCCCTGGTGGACGAAGATGGTCGCTTATTGGGAATTACTTCCGGGAGCACACCTGATCACCGCTTTTGTGCTTCGCTGACCGCCGAAACAGCGCGCTCGGTTTTAACGCAAAGCATGATTCCGATTGACGCGTTCCCCGGAAATTATTTGACGAATTTCAAGCGTCGCTGGTAGCCGGCCTGCGACCGACGCGTGCGACTTGTTACACGCCCCAGGTCATCGGCTTCTTTTTCTTGAGCGACCATTGCAATAACTCAAGCAAGGGCACGGCGCGTTGCGTCAAGGTCACGAATGGTCGCAACTCACCGCGCGCACCGACTTCAGATAGCGGGCGTTCTTCTTCGGCCACACTGGCAAAGCGCGCCTTGTCTTCAGCAATCGCAGCTTCCAGACGCGCAATTGCGTCCGGTAGCTGTTCGACCGTCACTATGCCTTTTGCGGTGACGTCTTTACCCATGATTTTCATCAGGCGGTGAGCAACGTCGCCAAACATGATGACATCACCGGCTGCATCTGATTTGAAAGTCACAATCATTGGTTTTCCTTAAAGACCAAGCGACAGCAGATAGTCGAGAACACTCTGCGCCGGCAGTTGCCAGTCCCGTTCCAACATCAAACCGTGTCCCATGCCGCCAAATATCTCAGCCTCGGTGCCGTAGCTGCGGGCAGTCATTTCTACCAATGAAGGCAATATCAAGTGATCATGTTGGGCACCGATGATCTTTAGCGGCGTCTTCCTGATTCGATGCGTTTGTGGCAGATTGAAGATCGCCATATCCCACAGTGCGCGATGCGATTCCAACTGGCTCAGATGAAAGTAACGATTCAAATCTTCATCGCTAACCGGTTGGGCAAACAAGGCTTCCTTCAGCGCTTTCCGGCTGGCGCCGCTACCCTTGAGCACATTGTTAAGTTCACTCATCAAGGCCGGTTTGCTGAACATCAGCCCGACCGCCGAGGCCATCAAGCCCTGTGGTGGCACCGCGCACATCAGCACTGCAGCCGGGGCAACACGACGCTCCAGCGCTTTTTGCACCACAAAGCCGCCCATCGAGTGCCCGATCAGCACAGGTGATCCGCGTAAGCCGCTGGCAGCTTCCTCAACGTCACGCACGTAGTCATCGATGGAAAGGTGATCGAGCATGTTTCGGCCGCGCGATTTGCCGTGGCCGGAGAGGCTGACGGCATAGCTCGGGAATCCGGCTTCTGCAAAAAACTTCAGGAAGTGTTCCTGCCAGCACCACGCGGCTGAGTAGGCGCCGTGGACAAACAGCAAAGGTGTGGCTTTGGGCGACCCGGTCTTCGGCAACGCCGACAGTATTTCCAGTTGATTGTGGTGGTTGCTTGTATGCATGTCGGGATCGTATTTCATGCATCCGATTGTACTCATCCGAGACCGGAACTTCCGATTCCGGGAGCGCGGATTTGGGTTATTCTCACCAGACACCAAGATTGCGCTTTGCGGCGATCACTTTTGGGTTCATCCTTTAACGTGTGCATTTCCGCCTCCCGATGATTCAGGAATCCCCCATCTCACGGAACGTTTCGCGTGGTGCGCTTGAACGGCAAGCACTGCGCTCGCGACGGCTAACCCAAATTGCCCTCTTTGTTGCCTGCGTGCTGGCCATCCGGATTGCCGACCTGCAGACCAGCGAAGTGGTCATGCCCGTGACAATGATGGGATGGTCAATCAGTCTTTGCGTGATTTTGCTGACACTCTGGCTGAATGAAAAGGGCAAGACAAGACTGGCTTCACTCACGCTGCTGGCGCTGATCACTGCGCTGATGTCATTCCTGACATGGAATAGCGAAGGACTTTACGATACGGCGCTCTATGCTTACCCGGGCATCCTTATCGTTGCCGGATTGCTGGGCGGCCGACGCCAGTTCTATGGCTTGCTGATATTCATGCTCGGGTTTGTAAGCGTGATCGGTTGGCTCAGCATGACTGGAGTACACCCATCGACAATCAATAACGATTACAACGATTTTTATCGTGCAGGTGACATTTTGATCATCCTTGCAGTTACGGGTGTCAGCATGCAGTTAATGATTAGCGATCTGCACGTTGCCTTGGCTACTGCAGAAAGTGCAACTGCACTGGCTTTGCAGACCCAGAACTCGCTGGAGTATTTGGCGCATCACGATAGCTTGACCGGTTTGCCCAATCGCTTGCTCGGCCGCGACCGTATCGAACAAGCACTCAACCAGGCGCGGCGACACGGGGAACGACTTGCCGTGCTGTTTGTCGATTTGGACAATTTCAAAACAGTCAATGACACGTTGGGGCATGACAAGGGCGATGTATTTCTGAAACAGGTTGCGTCCCGTCTTGTTGATGCGGTACGTCAAATGGACATCGTCAGCCGACAGGGCGGCGATGAATTCTTGATCGGCATCACCAATGCTCGCGATGCGGACGCAATCTCAACCGCCGCAAACCATATCCTGAGCAAGATGGCCGAACCGTTTCCGGTCAATGGGGTTCAGATTTCATTGTCGTGTTCAATCGGTATTGCGGTCTTCCCCGATGATGGTGTCAGCTTTGAATCCTTGGTGCAGCTTGCCGATCTCAGCATGTATCAGGCCAAGGAATCGGGTCGCAACGCATTCCGCTTTTACGACCCGACCATGAACTCCAGCATCGTAAATAGCCTGCATCTGAACACAAGCCTGCGGGAGGCTTTGGCCGGGCAACAGTTCGTCTTGCACTATCAACCGGTGATCGATATTTCGACTCAACAGCTCGTCGGGGCAGAGGCCCTGATTCGGTGGCAACACCCGACATTGGGCATGATCCCGCCAGTCGAGTTCATTGCAGCTGCCGAAAGATCCGGGCTGATTGTGGGGTTGGGCGAATGGGTGATTCAAGAAAGCTGTCGGCAAATGGTGGCTTGGCAAGGCGCTGGCCTTGCGCCGTTCGTGTTGTCGGTAAACCTTTCTCCCGTTCAGTTCAAGCGCGGTAATATCGAAGCCGTCATTGCCGGGGCTCTCGCCCGCTCGGGGCTTGCCCCGTGTTATCTGGAGTTGGAAATTACCGAGACAGCATTGATCGACGACGCCGAGAAATTCATCGCTACACTCAATGGCTTGAAGTCGCTTGGTGTCAGCATTTCGATCGATGACTTCGGTACCGGCTACTCCAACTTGTCCTACCTGCAGCGCTTCTCGGTCAATAAGCTAAAGATCGACCAATCATTCATTCACCGACTCAACGATGGGCCACAGGAGCTCGCCATTGTGGCAGCGATTGTCCAAATGGCGAAGGGACTGAATTTATTGACCACCGCTGAAGGGATTGAAAATGAGAATGTGCGACAACAATTAGCCGCACTAGACTGCAATTACGGTCAGGGCTTTTACATTTCCCGCCCATGCACCGCCGAGGCATTCGAACATTTCGTCCGCAATAACCGGGCTGCCGTTGCGGTTGCGTAACTCTGCGCAATCGCATCGGCGCGTTGGCGATCAAGCCTCGGTCAGCGCCCGAAGTCGCGCCGCACGGATCGCGTCCGGAACTTTGACCGCATCGTCAATTGCGGCCGCTATCGCGCCGGCATCGACGCCACGCACAATCTCGCGGTCACGCTTCCATGCCGATGCTTGCGTGTATTCGCGCTCACTCCAACCCAGGCGGCCACGATAATCGGCTTCACAGGCTTGCAGGATCAGATCGAAGCGCTCGGGCCGGCGCAGTGCGTCGCAGCGCTCAAGAATTTCGAGGCGGGTGGCGTGGCGCAGCTCGGCATATCGGTGTAGATCGCCGTGGTACCGCGCGGTGAGCCTGGCGACATCGCGACACTCAACCGGCACGCGCCAACGATCGCACAGCGGCATCAACAAGTCCACGCTACGTTGTTCGTGTCCATGATGCCGCGGCAAAATGTCTTTTGGCGTGTTGCCCTTGCCCAGGTCGTGGGTGAGCGCCGCGAAACGCGCGGGCAAAGGTGCGTTGAGGCGCGACGCCATGTCCAACACCATCATCATGTGCAACCCGGTGTCGACTTCCGGGTGGTAATCGGGACGTTGCGGAATGCCCCACAACGCATCCAGTTCCGGCAACAGCTTACCCAGAGCACCGGATTCGCGCAGCGTTTCAAACATCCGCGACGGTTGCGCGGCCATCAAGCCATTCGAGATTTCCTGCCAGATCCGCTCACTGACCAGCGCATCGACTTCGCCAGCAGCGGTCATTGAACGCATCAGTGCCATCGTTTCCGGTGCAACGCGGAAGTCGGTAAAGCGCGCCATGAACCGCGCTACACGGAGTATCCGCACCGGATCCTCAGCAAACGCGGGTGAGACATGACGCAAAATACCGGCGGCCAGATCCTCCCGCCCGTGATAGGGGTCAATCAAATTACCGGCTTCATCCTGGGCAATTGCATTGATGGTCAGGTCGCGTCGCAGCAAGTCGTCTTCGAGCGTGACATCGGGTGCGGCATGGAAACTGAAGCCGGCATAGCCAGGTGCGGTCTTGCGCTCGGTACGGGCCAGTGCATATTCCTCATGCGACTGAGGATGGAGGAAGACCGGAAAATCCCTTGCCGACCGGGCGGAAACCCTGCGCCAACATTTCTTCAGGTCGTGCGCCGACCACGACCCAGTCGCGGTCCTTCACCTCAAGACCCAGCAATGCATCGCGCACTGCGCCGCCGACTGCATAAATCTCCATTACGGTGCCAGATAACCCGGCGCAATCGCCTCAAGCGCTGCCGCTTTGCGACCAAAAGGCAACATCGAACCCTCGCCACAAACACTATCCACACGCATCGAACGCAGGTTATCCCGCGTCATCGGCGGTTCCGGTAGAAACTCCATGATCCATGCTTGCAGCCAGGCGATCGGATCGGGCAGTCCTACCACCATCCTCGGATGTCCGGAGACTGCAGAAGCGTATTGCACCAACTCGCGCAAGGAATACTGCTGTGGTCCGCACAGGTTGTAACTTTTGCCGATGCTCTCGATGGCTGTCAGGCTATCGACCACACAGTTCGCTACGTCATCAACCCAAACCGGGGCAAATCGTGCCGTGGGTGACGCCAGCGGGAAAAACGGTGCGATTTTTGCCAAACCGGCAAACAGCGTGAGGAAGGAGTCGCCCTGACCGAAAATCACAGAGGGCCGGAAGATCGTCAAATCAAGTTCGGCAGCCCGGAATACGGCCTCGCCCGCAGCCTTCGAGCGCAAATATCCGGATGGGGCATCTGCAACTGCCTGCAAGGCAGAAACATGGACGACCCGGCGAACGCCAGCTTGCGTGGCTGCGGCTGCAATTTTTCTTGGCAACTCGACATGCGCGCGGGCGAAATCCTTGCCGTAGGGTTCTCCCTCGGCGCTGCCAAGTATTCCGACCAGGCTGATGACCGCGTCCTGCCCGCGCATCAATCCGGCAAGTACAAGCGGATCATGGACGTCGGCGGCGATTAGCCTGACGGCGGGTATCACCAGCAGATGCCGCGCACGCTCGGGCCGCCGCGTTGGTACCGATACGCACGCGTCGGTATATCGGGCACGGCGCGCCAGTTCGCCAATGGTGGCGCTGCCGAGAAAACCGCTACCACCGATGACCAGAATGTTCTTCATTGTTTCTCCGCAAAGCGTAGATTTAATCTTACTTCCCATGCCCTTAACTTATCCTGAATTGAACGAAATCGACGGTGCGCTGACTCACACCGTTAAAATTGCACGCTGACCCTATCCAATCAACCTCAACGATTTTCCAACAATGACGCTCCATACCGCAGCGGATCGCCTCACCTTTCTGCGCCAAAACGGAATTCGTGACGTCGAGTGCATTTTCGCCGATATCTCCGGTTATCCGCGCGGCAAGCTGATGCCCGCCGGCAAATTTGCCGCTGGTGACGAACTGCGCATCGCTCAGGCCATCCCGATGCAGGCAATCACCGGCGAATACTCCTACCACGCGGTGTTTCCCGATGCCGATCCGGATGTCCGGCTGGTGCCGGACTATTCAACGCTTAAGCCCGTCCCATGGTCGTCCGTACCGCGCGCGATGGCCATCCATGATTGTGTCGAATTGGTCCCCGAACGGGCCGGGCAACTGTGTGAATTCGCCGCACGCAGTGTCCTGAAAAATGTTGTTGCACGCTATCAGGCGCGAGGCTGGTCACCGGTCGTGGCGCCGGAGATCGAGTTCTATTTGACGTCGCCGAACGACGATCCCAATCAACCACTGCAGGCACCGGTAACGCGTGGCGGGCGCGCCGAAGTCGGACAATCGGCCTTCAGCCTCAACCAACTGCATGAGCACGCCGCATTCTGGAATGAATTTCTGCCGGCACTGGATGTGCTCGGCATCCAATCAGACACATGGATTCATGAAGTGGGTTTGACACAGTTCGAGATCAACTTGATGCATGGTGACCCGGTGGCAGTTGCGGATCAGGCCTTCCTGTTCAAGTACGCGGCGAAGGAAATTGCACTCAAGCACAGCCTGAATGCCGTTTTTATGGCCAAGCCGATTGCCGGGCAACCCGGGAGTTCGATGCACTTGCATCAAAGTGTCATCGACACCGATGGCAAAAATATTTTTACCGGATCGAACGGCGACGAAACGCCCTATTTCCGACAATTTATAGCGGGCTTGCAATGCGGAATTCCTGAGTTGATGCTGATCTATGCACCCCATGTCAATTCTTTCCGTCGCTTGGTCAGTGGCCTGCAGGCGCCGGTGAATATGCATTGGGGCTACGACAACCGCACACTTGGCTTGCGCGTACCCGGCGGCAGTCCGGCGGCACGACGCGTCGAAAATCGTATTGCCGGCAGCGATGCGAATCCCTACCTTGCGATTGCCGCATCGCTTGCAGCCGGCCTTTGGGGAATCGAAAATGGCGCCAGTGCGACTGAACCAATGAGTGGCAACGCTTATCTCGAAGGTCATGGCCTGCCGCGCACTATGCTCGCAGCGTTGGAGTTGATGGAGGGTAGCGCCGTTGCCGGAAGTCTTTTGGGCGACCGCTTTGTCACCGCATATACCAGCGTCAAGAAGCTTGAGTACGAGAATTTCCTGAGTGAAGTCAGCGCCTGGGAACGACGCTATCTGGTGCCTCAAGCGTGAGCTTACGCAGCCGGTTTACTTTTGCAGTTGCACTCGGTTTGCTTTCGTTGCTCGCACACTCAGCACAAGCAGGCCCTAGCGTTGTCTGCCATATTACTTATGGTGGAGAGACGCGGGATGTGATGGCCGCGCCTGTGGCGTCACCTTATGCAGTGCAAACAATTGACATCGGGTCGTACTTCCTGTTTCGAGCCGTGGTGCAGAATGCGCCGGCCGATATCGCTGCAATCAAACTCTATGTCTACAGTGATGGTGACGACGGTCCGGTACTGATTCATCAGGTTGATCACCCCTATCCGCCCCCATCCCGCACTGGCGATTACGGTTTTACCGGACTTAATCGGGTCTACGAGACGATGCGTGACGGGGAGCTGGAGTATTGGTGCGGTTGGCTACCCGTCAAAGGGGCGGCCAAGTGAAAGGTCTCTTGTTCATCGCACTCGTGCTGACAGCTTGCCTGAGTTCCGCGCAGTCTTTGCGCTTGATTTTCACCGGCGACATCATGCTCGACGATACCCCGGGAAAAATTATTGCGGACGGCCGTGATCCGTTTGCGGCGGTGGCCGAGTTGTTGCGCGACGCTGACTTTCGCATTGGCAATCTGGAATGCCCGATTGCGACTGTCGGCCAGCCGATGGAAAGCAAGATTTATAGCTTCCGGGCCCATCCTCGTGTCCTCCCAATGCTGGAGCGGCACATCGATGCGGTAAGTGTTGCGAATAATCACACCGGCGACTATGGCAAAGCCGCTTTCATGGAAACGCTGGAACAATTGGACAGCAGGGGCATTTTGCATTTTGGTGGAGGCCCGAACGCGACCAGCGCGCACAAACCGCTGTGGATAGAACGCAAGGGCCTGCGCATTGCGATCCTTGGTTACAACGAATTCAAACCGCGTTCGTTCGAGGCGGGTGCAATGAGTCCGGGTATCGCCTGGAGCGAAGACAGCCATGTCGTCAGCGACATTCGTGCCGCACGCAAAGCCGGCGCGGATATCGTGATTCCGTTCATGCACTGGGGTTGGGAGCGCGAAACCACACCAAGCGAAAGACAAACAAAACTGGCCCGCAAAATGATCGATGCCGGCGCGGACATCGTCGTCGGCTCCCACCCGCATGTGGTTCAAGGGGCGGAAATCTACAAAGGCAAACCTATCATCTATAGCCTGGGCAATTTCGTTTTCGACAGCTTTACAACCCCTGTCACCCGGCTTGGCTGGACCTTGCATTTGACCGTCGACCCGCGTGGCGTCGCAGTTTGGGAAACCCGGGCGGTGCACATGGATGAGGAAGGCTCTCCGCATTTGGTCTCGGGTGCCATGACGCCATGTGCCAAACGCGGCGACAGGAAAACTGGCGAATGTCCGACGCCCTAAGAGAAGTTCACGCAGACCTGGCAGTCGTGTTCAGCGCCAGGATTCCCAGCCTCATCCCGGTCGACTAGCGTAAAGCGTTAATTCAGCGAGTACCATCAGCGCAATTGCCGCCCCCAACGTCGACAGCGAAAGCACAGCATCACCTGACCACAAGAGCAATGCGACACCCGAGAAGTTAACGTAAAGCGCGAATTCAGTGGCGAATTGCTGACCATCCATGGTGGTGATCTTTGGCTGGAGTATCCCAACCAACCAATGTGTCAGGGTCGTTGCCAGAGAAATGCCGAGAATCAACTCGGACTTCCACAATCCGATATCGTTCGGCCGATTAAGCAGCCCTTCGTCGATCCAACGATTTTGATTATGGATATAGCCGATGATCGCCAATGTCACCAGAACAATCCAAATCGCCAGCCGATCGCTGTTCTTGAGTTGGTTCAAAAATCCAAACCCCGGGACATCGACAGTCAGATTCAACAACATGATGCCCGCCGCAATCGCAATGACGACAAAAATACCGGGAAGGAACTCATCTGCCCAATGAATCAGCAACACGGCAAACAGAAATGCCAACATGCGTGCAGCAACGATAGTCGGAGATCTCACAACGGTACCATCAGGTTTCTTGGTCGATGAATTGTAAACGTCGATCTGCAACCGATCACTAAAATGAACTCACCCTTATGCTGAAATTATCTCTAGCTCACTTGCCTGCGAATCCGGTTAAATATTCTTTGTGAGCGCAAATCAAATCCTTATCCTGGCAGGGACGCTGCTGTTTGGCCTGCTGCATATCGGCTTTGTCGCCCGTGCCATCTTGCGCCCGCACCGTGAGCCTGCATCGCGATTCGCGTGGGTGGTGGTCATAGTTGTTCTACCTGTCATCGGCATACTTGCCTATATCCTGGTTGGCGAAACCAATATCGGTCGCTACAGAACGATCAAACTGCGCCGCGTGCTGGCCGATCTGCCGGCAATGAAAATCCCCGACGAGGCAACACAGGTAGCGTTTTCATCTGCAAATGCGGCGAAATACGCGCACCTCTTCCACCTGGGTCATTCAATCAACGGTTTCTATCCAGTCAGCGGCAATCAAGCGCAACTAATGCACGACTCCAACGCAGCCATTGACGCGATCGTCGCCGACATCGATGCTGCTATCGAGCATGTGCATTTGATCTTCTATATCTGGTTGCCGGACCACAACGGACTCAAAATCGTCGACGCATTGTTGCGAGCTGCAGCAAGAAAGGTCGCCTGTCGTGCAATGGTTGACGGGCTGGGATCACGCACAATGATCGCCTCCAAATATTGGGCTTCCATGCGTGCCAACGGTGTTCAAGTGGCCACGGCCCTGCCCATCGGCAATCCGCTATTGCGGGTCGTTCGTGGCCGGATTGATCTGCGCAATCATCGAAAGATTGTCGTCATCGATAGGCATATTACCTACTGCGGAAGCCAGAACTGCGCTGACCCCGAGTTTCTTATCAAGGCAAGCTTTGCGCCGTGGGTAGATGCCTTGATTCGCTTCGACGGCCCGATTGCATGGCAGAACCAGCATTTGTTCGCCAGCGATTGGATGGCACAGGTGGATGAAGACATTACCCGCTATCTACAGCAACCAGTACCACGCCACGATCACGGACTCGTTGCGCAGGTGATCGGCACCGGGCCCACAGCGCGTCATTCCGCGATGCCGGAAGTATTTGCAACCCTGATGTTTGCCGCCCGACGTGAGTTGTTCATCACCACGCCCTATTACGTCCCTGATGAAGCCATGCAGGCTGCCCTGTGCGCAACCGCATTGCGTGGCGTTGCTACCACCATCATATTTCCAGCGCGCAACGACTCCTGGATTGTGGGTGCCGCAAGCCGAAGCTATTACGCTGATCTGCTTGCCGCCGGAGTTCGGATTTTTGAGTATCAAGGTGGACTGTTACACACCAAGTCACTGACAGTCGATGGCGATATTACGCTGATCGGCTCCGCCAACATGGACCGGCGCAGCTTTGAGCTGAACTACGAAAACAACATCTTGTTTTACGACACCACGCTCACCGCTGCGCTGCGCGAGCGCCAGGCGTCATATCTTGCCCGATCGTCCGAGGTCACACCGGATCAGGTCAGCCAATGGTCGGTTGGCCGGCGCCTTTTGAACAACGGTGTCGCGATGTTCGGTCCGATCCTGTAACACCAAGCTTGGCGCAGCAACTTCGCCGCGGCTTGGCTGCCGCGCCTGATCAATATCCGTACTTCTGTACGTCTTTCGGATCCATGCACTGGTAGTTGGTCGCGCAGGTTTTCATATTACAAACATTGGAAGTCTGGATCGGCACCTGCTTGCGTTGTCCACAAATTTTCCTGGCGTTGGCGAGTGTCTCAGCAAGCGCCTCGTCGGTGTAGGGATGGTCGTAGCTGAGATAGTCCTCGTCTTTCGGGTCAGCGACAATCTGGTAATTCGTGCATCCCGCCAGAAGAAAGATGACCAGTGCGGGGATCAGGTGCGAACTTTTCATGATGTTCTATTTCTCTCGTGGGTGAGTTGGCAACAATCGCGGACGGCACAAGCTGCAGTGATAAATATCGGGGCTCTTCCGCAGCCTGTTTGCGTCTGAATGATACCGACCATTGCCAGACTTTGCGCAGAGCACTCGTGCTTCAATGGTTGCTGCCCATCAGTCGTTTGAGATCGCGCGGAATACTGCCGAATTTCACGCCGGTACAGCCGTGCCATGACGCACAGCGACTGATCGCTCCGTGTATATCGGCCGCCAGCCGTTTTGTGGTATTCACGTTTGGTTCGAGGTAGAGCGCTTTGATCTCAAACACCCCCTGCGCCCGATGCGCCTTCGCGTCGAGTCGGCCGACGATTTTTCCGCGTGAGAGAATCGGCAAAACAAAGTAACCATAGACACGTTTTGGTGCTGGTGTATAGCACTCGATGCGGTAATCGAAATCGAATAAATCGGCCGCGCGTTTGCGATCCCAGACCACCGGATCGAACGGCGAAAGCAATGTGGTGACCGTGGATTTGAGCTGCCCGTGCGCTGCCAATTCGAGCAGATCGTGGTATTCGCTGTGCACAAACGCATCGGCGACACTGCCATCGACCCGCACCGGGATCAATTCGCCCGAATCGACCAAATCGTACAGCGCTGAATCGGCCTTGCCGCGTCCGCTAAGCCTGAGCCGGTAATAATCGGCAACCCATTGCGGTTTCACCACACCGAGCGCGCGACAACTCTTGCGGATCATTTCCATTCGGGCGTTTGCCGGCGAAGGCAAGTCCCGCGCATCGCTCCATTGCGGCAAGACCCGCTCCGTGACGTCATAGACACGCTGAAAGCTGCGCCTCTCGGCAACCATTAATTTGCCGGTAGTAAATAGCGCTTCGAGGTGGCGTTTTTCCGGTTTCCAGTCCCACCAACCGCTTCCTTTGGTGCCCTCTGCGCGGGCAAAGTCTTTCGATTGCACCGGGCCATTGACGGCCACGTGCTTAAGCAATTTATTGATGTCGGCCTGGTGCATCTTTATCCAGTTCGCTGAGTGCTTCCAACCCATTGAGGACGGGTCGAGCATTCGATGCCGCAACAGGCGAAAATCTTCGGTCGGCACAAAACAAGCCTCATGTGCCCAGTATTCAAACAGCGCGCCTTCGCTTAGGTGCTGCTCCAGCCACTGTGTGTCGTAGTGCCCGAGCCGGCTCCACAACACCAGATAGGGACTGCGCGCAACCACCGAAATGGTGTCGATCTGCAATAAAGCCATGCGCTGTATTGCTGACAACACGTCAGCCTTTTTGGCCTTGCGCTGCGGTGGCCTCAGCAGACCTTGCGCTGCAAGATGCAGGGCCCGGGCGGTGGCGATGTCGATATGAATAGTGGTCATGCCGATTTTTAAGCAGTATCGCTACCAGTTGGTGCTGGTACCACGGCGTTGATTCAATCTATAGTGCGTATTGACGTTCGAGATAGTCGATGATTTTGGCAGATTCGTAAAGCTTCACGCCGGTATTCGGATCCTCAAGATACGGTACCTGCACCCGACCAAATTTTGCCAGTACTTGCTCGCGTCGCCCACCGGCCTTTGGCTTGTATGGCCCGGGTTTAACGCGCATTGCTGCCGGACCCATATCGGCAAACTGCTCTTTGCCGATGTTATGCAATATGTAAGGCAGTTCCAGTTCGGTGAGGCGTTCGCGGACCAGTCGCGAGTACGGACTGGATTCAAAGCTCCACAGTTCGAGCAGTTGTTTTGGCGCTTCAGCGGCGCGGACTGCGGTACCCCGCCTGAGCCGCAACAAAGCACCTGTCGCACCCGCAAGCGGCCGCAACCCTCCCGGACGATATCCCGCAGGAGTTTTCATCTCCCCGTAAGTCCGGAACAAATAATCGACGATTGCTTTCGATTCATACATCGTGATTTGATGATTCGGGTCGACCAGCAAAGGGAATTGCTCCTTGCCGCCGATTCGCTTTGCTTCCTGACGGAATCGCTTGCCGCCGCGCGGGCAGGGATAAATCTCCGCGTCCAATCCCAACGCGGTCAGCGCTTCACGCACCGTCTTGCAAAACGGACAACTTTCCATATCGTAAAGTTTGAGCCGCTTTTCCGGCTGCCGCGCAGCTTTCACCACTGAAGTACCGCGCCACTGGCTTAGCGTAGACGCAGCCACCGATCCTGCAACACTGAGCTGATGAATAAGACGTTTAGGCATCCTGCACTTTCACTCGGTCTGGCCGCGCCCGCTGACCACGCCAAGGCGGGTCTTGAGCGGGACAGGCGGGTCATTGAACAGCGCGCTGTAAAACATGGCATTGCTCATCACCTTTTTAACGTAGTCGCGGGTTTCCGTAAAAGGGATGGTTTCGGCATAGATTGCGCCTTCCATAGGATTCTGATCGCGCCATTTGCGTGCCCGCCCGGGTCCGGCGTTATAGGCTGCCGAAGCCAGTACGGGCTGGTTATCCAGTGAATCCAACACGATTTTCAGGTAGTTGGTCCCGAGCGCAATATTCGTATCCAAGTCATTTGCATGTCGCGGCTGAAAATTGTGCATGCCGATTTGTTTCGCCACCCATTTTGCCGTGGCGGGCATCACTTGCATCAGGCCTTGCGCACCCACCGATGACTTGGCGGCAGGCACGAAGCGGCTCTCCTGTCGCATCAAACCATAAACCCAAGCCCCGTCCAGGGCAAGGCGTTTGGTCGCCGGCTCGACCTGCTCACGAAACGGCGCCAGATAGCGCAGGCTGTAGTCATGCTGCTCTACAGTGCGGTCGGCGGAATGAATGGCGCGATCCAGAACCCCTTCCGTGCGCGCAAATTCGGCGGCGGCAAGCAATTCGCGGTCGCTCAGGTCACGCATGGTCCATGACCACTCCTTTAATCCCTCAATCCGCATATCGAGACGCAAGAGCGCCAGCGCGCGCTGCAATCCCGGTCGATTGCTGGCAATCAAAAGCTCGCCACGTGTAGGAGACGGAGCTGTTGGCGGCAAAGTGATGGTTCGCCCCAGTTCATCATTGGCGAGTGAGCCATAAAAATTGGCTTGCCCGGCAATTTTCTGAAATAGTTTGCTGGCCTCTGCGGTTTCACCCATCGCGGACAGTGCGCGACCTTTCCAATAGACCCAATCAGGCATGTTGGCAAGCTCCGGCGGCATGCGCGCAATCGCACGGCGAACAGCCGCCCAATCCTGTTGACGCAGGGCTGCTCGAACATTCCATGCCAGTTGGAAGTCGGTGGCCGGGCTATTGGCCAGGGCATTTGCCTTCTCGAACCAACGGAGCGCCTCGGGTTGATGTTTTAGCGCGGCGGCGAGGGCAATCTGGCCCCAGCCGTAACTACGTTCTTCGGCGGTAAATTGCGGGTTGTCGCGCTCGATTTGCTCGAGCCGCTGTGCTGCCTTGGCGGCATCTGATTGCGCCACGCGCTGCAATGCAAACAAGGTCTTTTCTCGCGCGCCACGTGCGGCATAGGCGACGCTGGTTGCGGATGAGGATTTGTTCAACCAGACTTCAGGGCGTTGTCCAATCGCACTGATATCTCTGCCGTCAAATCCTTCGCTGTCCGGCAAGTAGGCCGCGTCTTTGACAACAGCAAGCTTCTTTACCTCCATCCGTCGACGCAGGCGCTGCCAAACATCTTCTACGGTGAGACCTCCTGCTGTGACCAATTGATCGACGACGGCGCCGCACGATGCAGGCAAATCCTGCCCGGAAAGCCACAGTGGCCGAATCCGTTCCGGCGTGTTCGCTGCCTGAAACGCGTAACACTCGATGTCAACCTCCCGTTGCACCAGCATGGGGAGTGCGGTGTTGAATCGTTGCCAGTCGCCGCGCTCGCCCATCTCGCGCAACCAATCCGCGCGCAGGCGATCCGCCAGATAAGTACCCGCCTGGGCATCCAGAAAGGCGGCGATACCGGCTTCATCTGTACGCGCCTTGTCGTCGAGGCTCAAACGCAAACGCCAGTACTGCGCCCATGGCTGCAACACATGACCTTCAAGTGCGGCAACACTCTTGTTCAGCGTTTG
This sequence comes from Rhodocyclaceae bacterium, assembly GCA_016718525.1. Taxonomy (GTDB): domain Bacteria; phylum Pseudomonadota; class Gammaproteobacteria; order Burkholderiales; family Rhodocyclaceae; genus JADKHX01. The sequence goes on along the minus strand of JADKDD010000002.1, from coordinate 1,096,462 downwards.
CAGATCGCCTTTATGGAAAGCGGTTCTGGCAGCGATGAAATGCTTGTCGCCAGCGGACGATGCCACAGTGCTTGCCGGGACACTCACCGTTTTCGGCGACGAACTCTGATTTTTTGCCGACGCAACGCCACTGACCATTATGCATGCCGCGATCAGGGTAATCCGGATGAGGTAGCCACGGCTGCCGGCAGAGGGTTTAAGATTGTTCATTGGATGTCGTTGACTGTTCGATTGCTTGCACCTATCACCTTACCATGACGAAAGTTAGTACATCGCCTGAAAATTCTGCGGAATCACTCGCTGTTCGGGCTGCTATGCGCCGGGAACGACTCGCCGCACGTGTCGCATTGGCCCGCAGCACCGAATTGCATGCCTCGATGTCTGCTGCGATTCAGCAGTCCCTGAGCAAATGGTTTGCCCAACAAAGCCCGGCAAGTTTTGGTTTTTGTGCGCCTATACGCGGAGAATTTGACTGTATCCCGTTGGCGACGCAATTGATTTCCGAAGGTTGGCAGGCTGCCGTTGCTGTCTCTGAACATGCCGCAGCACCACTGATGTTCCGTCAATGGACGCCTCAATCTGTAATGGCAGCTGACCGGCATGGCATCCCGGTACCGCAAACCGAATTTGTCGATGCGCCAGCGGTATTGCTTATTCCGCTGGTTGCCTACGACAAGTTTGGATTTCGCCTCGGCTACGGCGGTGGTTACTTTGATCGAACGCTGGCCAAATACACCACGTCGGGAATCAAGCGGGTCGCCATCGGCGTGGGGTTTTCATTGGCAGAAGTGGAAACTGTGCTTCCCCATCGGCATGATCAGCCAATGGACTTGATTGTTACCGAAAGCGGGATTCAGACACCGATCCGATCCGCAACTTCAACTTCCACCAGACAATCGTAAAACGTCGCGCCGGCACCATGGTCAGTAAGTTGCTGGCTGGTCACCGCATTGCAGTTGATGCCACCCGGACTGTCTTTGTGCCAATAGACGCTAAAGGCGACCACGACGCCGGGGCGGGCGCGCTCGGTGACCTCGGCCACCGCCAAATGACTGCCGCGATCATTAAACACGCGCACCGATTGACCATTCGCGATGGCGCGTGCGACAGCATCCTGCGGGTGAATCAATAACGCAGGACTGCCAACCAGGGCGCGCAGGCTCTTCACATTGCCAAAACTGCTATTGAGTAAGTGCCGCGCCGGCGGACTAATGACCTGTAGCGGAAATTTTCCGGCTTGCGATGATTGCCAGTCGTCGTGATTGCGACGCACATGCGGCAAAGGCTCGGCAAGCGTTGGATTGGTGAACCAGAATTTGTGGTCCGGTGTTTTGAAGTTGCCTTGCGCAAACGGGGCAACTCCCGCCGCCGGTGCAGCGTAGCGCGCGTGACCTTGGCGGAACAAGTCTTCGGTAACCGTGCCTTGCAGCGCTTTACTGTCCCAATCAAACGCTTCCAGAGCGATCTGCGCATCACAGGCATCGAGCGCAGCATCGTTGAGTGGCGCGCATTCACCGCCAAGTGCGGCGCGCATGCTTTTCGTCAGACCACGAAAGATTCGGCTGTTGGATCGCGCCTCGCCAATCGGGGCAATTGCCGGGCGATTGAGCAGGATGTGCAGATGCCCGTAAGCACGATGAATGTCGAAATGTTCCAGCTGAGTGGTGGCCGGCAAAATTATGTCGGCGTAGTCCGCAGTGTCGGTTTGAAAATGTTCCAGCACCACAGTGAACAAATCTTCGCGAGCAAATCCGGCGCGTACTTTGGTGCTGTCCGGTGCCACGGCCACCGGATTGCTGTTGTAAACAATCAGCGCCTCGACCGGATTTGTTTGATCCAAAAGCGCATCACCAATCGCACTCATGTTGATGCTGCGCGGACGTCGGTCGCCCAACAAATCTGCGCGCGCCGGATCAGCCTTGGGTGCCCAGCCGCTGGTCGATAACACGGCGCCGCCGCTGACGTGTCGCCACTGCCCGGCGAGCGCCGGCAGGGCCATCACTGCACGGACTGCATCACCTCCGCCGGCGTGGCGCTGCATGCCGTAGTTGAGGCGAATTGCCGCCGGCTTTGTGGTGCCGTAGGCATGCGCCAGGGCTTCGATTTGTTCGACAGGGACATCACACCAGGCTGCCGCGCGGGCGGGATGCCATCCTTCCGCTTCGCGCAGAAATTCGTCGGCACCGCTGGTGTACCGCTCGATGTAATCGTTATCCAACAATCCATCGCGCTGCAAAATGTGCGCAATGCCATAAGCTAGTGCAGCATCCGTTCCGGGGCGCAAGGCGATGTGGTGATGGCACTTTTCGACGCTGTCGGAAACGTAAGGATCAATCGCCCACAGGATCGCGTCCTCGCGCTTGGCTTGCTGAATTTGCGCCCACAAATGCACATGGCTGGTGATCGGATTGCTCCCCCAAATCACAATCAGCTTCGCGCCACGGATGGCTTCGGTATCCATCCCGATACCTTTGCCCATGCACAACTCCAGCCCCGCGCTGCCTGCCGATGCGCAAATCGTGCGCTCCAGCAAACTTGCCCCCAGTGCATGAAAAAACCGTCCGGCCATGCCTTCGCCCTGCACTTGTCCCATCGTTCCGGCATAGCTGTAAGGGAGAATGCCTTCCGGATTGCGCCGCCATATTTCGGCCAGGCGTTGCGTAATGGTTGTGTAGGCTTCGTCCCACGATATCGGTACGAACTGTCCGCTGCCTTTTTTGCCGATCCGCTTGAGCGGCGTGGTCAATCGACCCGGATGGTAGCTGCGCTCGGCATATCGACTCACCTTGGTGCACAGCGTTCCCGCAGTCAGTGAGTGGGTGGGATCGCCTTTGACTGCAAGCACCTTACCGTCACTGACGGTGATTCGCATCGCGCAGGTATCCGGGCAGTCGTGCGGGCAGGCAGCCTGAATGTCGCCGTCGCCTTTGAGTTGTGTCCAGCGTTCCAGTTCAGCAAGAATTTGCGCCGTATTCACGGCGTGTTACCAGCACCAACTGGCATAGTCATCACCCCAAAAACAAACGATAGGCCGCACTCTGCGACTCATCCCAATAACGATAGCCGAGTCCCTTCAGGAAGGCGCGGAAATCTTTCATTTCCTTTGGTGGTACTTGCATACCGACCAACACGCGGCCCGTATCGGCACCGTGGTTACGGTAGTGGAACAAAGTGATGTTCCAGCCCGCGCTCATGTGGCTCAAGAATTTCAACAAGGCGCCCGGACGCTCCGGGAACTCAAAGCGGTAAATCAGCTCATGCATCATTCCGGAAACGCGGCCGCCGACCAGATGCCGCACATGAACTTTAGCGAGTTCATCGTCGGTCAGGTCTATCGCCGGGTAACCCAACTTGTTCAACATTGACACGAACTTGGTTGCTTCGCGACGATCAGCAACCTGGACACCAACGAATACGTGCGCGTCACCAGCGTCGTTGTAGCGGTAATTGAATTCGGTGATGTTGCGCGGGCCGATCAAATCAATAAATTTCTTGTACGCACCGGGTTCCTCAGGCAGCGTCACTGCCAGAACCGCTTCACGCTGCTCGCCGACCTCGGCACGCTCGGCGACAAAGCGCAAACGATCAAAGTTCATGTTGGCGCCTGAGGCAATCGCTACCAGTGTTTTGCCGGTCACACCGTTTTGTTTGGCCCATTGTTTGGCGCCGGCCACCGCCAATGCTCCGGCAGGTTCCAAAATTGAGCGCGTGTCTTCAAACACATCCTTGATCGCCGCGCAGATCGCGTCGGTATCGACCAGGACCATCTCGTCGACGTACTCGCGGCACAAACGAAAGGTCTCGGCACCCACCATTTTTACTGCGGCGCCATCGGCAAACAGGCCAACCGTATCCAGCCGCACCCGCTTGCCGGCCGCCAGTGAGCGGGTCATCGCATCAGCGTCCGCAGCCTCGACACCGATCACTTTGGTCTGCGGGCGCAGACGTTTGATGTAAGCGGCCACTCCGGAGATGAGCCCACCGCCGCCTACACAACAAAAAACCGCATCAATCGGATCGGGATGCTGGCGCAGAATCTCCATACCGATGGTACCTTGCCCGGCAATCACGTCCGGGTCGTCGAACGGGTGAACGAAATTGAGTAGTTGCGCTTTTTCAAGCGTGAGCGCGTGGGCATACGCTTCGTCGTAAGAATCGCCAGCCAACACAACTTCGCCGCCATTTTTTGCCACCGCGTCGATCTTGATTTGCGGTGTCGAGGTCGGCATCACAATCACTGCGCGTATACCCAGCTTCTTGGCCGACAGCGCCACGCCCTGTGCATGATTTCCTGCCGAGGCACAGATCACTCCACGCTTCTTCTGCGCCGCGGTGAGCTGCACCATTTTGTTATAGGCACCGCGCAGCTTGAAGCTGAACACCGGCTGCATGTCTTCACGCTTGAAGTAAATCCTGTTATTGCTGCGCGCCGACAAGTTGGCGGCAAAATCCAAGGGGGTTTCTATTGCCACGTCATAGACGCGGGCATTGAGTATTTTTTCGAGATAATCCATGGTCACAAAGGAAATGCATTGACAAAAAGCCGAGGGCGAAGGGTACCACGCGGCCTGCCTGTACGGGCTTTGCCAGTTGGTGCTGGCCGGACGGTGTCAAATGACCAGCGGCGAATCCGGCAGTTCGTTGGGATTGTTCTCGGTCGCCGGAAAATGTTGTGCCAGCAAATCACCAGCCCGCGTCACCGCATTGACGGCACCGCTGCGCCATTGCCCGGCACCAAACGCGACTTCCATTTGACGGCAAATGGCATCCCATTCGCTCTGCGCCACTAATGCGTTGATGCCACGATCGGCAAGAATCTCAACACGCCGGTCTATCAGTTGGACGTATATCAGCACACCGCTGTTGTCCGCCGTGTCCCAGACTCGAAGTTCGGAAAACAATTGAATTGCGCGTTGGCGCACGGTGATTTGCTGCAGCAAGGCGCCCACCGGCAACGCGCCTTCAATCACGAAGCGTAGTTCCCCACGATGACGGCGCTCGGAATCGCCGATTGCGGCGGTAACCGCCACCAGATCACTGGCCGAAAATCCGCGTCGCGCCAGCCAGTCGGGAATCATCAGGTGCTTCAAAATTCGTTGTAAGTTCATCTACCAGCTCCCCGAAGCGCCGCCACCACCAAAACGACCGCCACCGCCCGAGAATCCGCCGCCTCCGCCAAAACCGCCACCCCTGTGCCCTCCGCCGCCCATCGCCATGCCGCCAAGATTGAAAAACGACAAAATAAAGGTCGCGATGCCGAGCAAGACGGCAATCAACCAAGACGCACCAAACAGCAGTGCCGCGCCGCCGACCAATCCGGAAACTATTAACACGCCAAACAATCCCAGAATCTTTCGCACGACGCCACCAACCAAGGCAGCCGCCATCACCGCCATGCCGTAGCCCTCGATATCCACCTTATGTACTGTCTTGGCGTAGGTAGCGGGTTGCGCATCCAGCGCCTCGCCACGACTGGCCATTTCCAGCCCTTCAATGGTGGCTTGTATCCCGCCATAAAAATCGCCCTGCTTGAACCGCGGCGTCATTTGCTCGGCGATGATGCGCTTGGCGATGGCATCCGGGATCGCGCCTTCCAAACCATAGCCGACTTCAATTCGTGCGCGCCGATCAGCTTTGGCAACGATGACAATGACGCCGTTGTCGCGACCCTTGTGTCCGATTCTCCATGCCTCGGCAGTACGGATACCAAATTGCTCCATGCTTTCCGGCTGTGTAGTCGGCAAAAGCAATACAGTGATTTGCGCACCACCCGCAGCGTCGATGGCAGCCAGCCGGGATTCCAACGACGCTTTTTGCTCGGCGCTCAGGGTCGCCGTCAAATCGGTCACCCGCGCAGTCAGGGACGGGACCGCCACCGCTTCCTGAGCAATGGCACAAGTTGTCTGCACCATTGCCCAAAGGAACATTGCCGCTAACGCAGCGGCAAAGTTAAAACGCGGCATACAAAATCAATAGCCGGTTTGAAGTGCGGATGGCGGCGCGGCCGGCGTGGTCCCGGACGGCGCTGCTGCAGCCGGTTTGGCCGGCGTCGTGCCGAAATTTACTGCCGGTGGCGCCGAAATCGCCTTTTCGTCTTCCACCGTAAAATTGGCCTTGGGCTTCCAACCCATCACCATTGCCGTCAAGTTATTCGGGAAGGTGCGCACCGAGATGTTGTATTCCTTCACATTCTGGATATAGCGATTGCGCGCCACCGTAATCCGGTTTTCGGTGCCCTCCAACTGCGCCTGCAAATCACGGAAATTGGCATCAGCCTTGAGCTGCGGATAGTTTTCCGCGACCACCATCAAACGTGACAAGGCGCTGCCGAGCTGACCTTGCGCCTGCTGAAACTTGGCAAACGCTGCTTCGTCATTGATCAACTCCGGTGTCGCCTTCATCGCACCCACACTCGCCCGTGCCGCTGTGACTTGCGTCAGCACATCTTTCTCATGCGCGGCGTAGCCCTGCACAGTGGAAACCAGATTGGGAATCAAGTCAGCCCGCCGCTTGTATTGATTCAAAACCTCCGACCAGGCGGCATTCACGCCTTCATCGTTAATCTGAATCTGGTTGTAGCCGCATCCCGACAGCATCGTGAGCGCAACAACGAAAAGAGCTACGAGACGAGTACGCATGATGGTTTTCCTGTCTTCAAAAGTGGAAACATTGCCAATATGGGGATGGCGGGGAGAAAACGCAAGGGGATTGAGGTTAGCGGCGTGTTATCAGCACCAACTGGCGAGATTTAGCTGATGCAAAATCTACGCAATGCTGAACCCAATAATTCTGGGGGATTGCATTGGGCAAAATAAAGCCCGCCTCACGGACGGGCTTTAGGGAAAGTAATCGGCGTTACGCAACCGACAACCTTGACTCAACCACGCTTTGATGTGATCTGATTGTGGACAACGCTCGGTTTCTTGTAGTCGCTATCCTCGCTGCACGGGATTCCTGTATATCCACTTCTCGAGCGACTTCGCCAATGACTCGAGCCAAAGCAATTTGCACTCTGCTATTTCGTTTTATGAGATCGTAAGTGGCTTCCATATAACCGAAAACAATCTTAGCCACATCATCACGGTCTAATTTCTTACTAAACGACTTGACCTGCACATCTTCTTTTGAAGATAGGTGGTAGTCCGCAAGAACATCAGCAATGCGGAAAATGGAAATATGCTCAACTGCGCTAATGTGAAAATTCAGCGTCTCAATAATGTGGCGATACTCCCACGAGTCCTCTTTGAGTTTGCCTTGGGCCACGAGCATGGCAAGTTCGTCGCGGAGCGCAAAGTACCGAAACCGGAACTTCGTGCGGGTGAGCTCATTGGACTCGCGAATTTGCAGGAACAAAATATATAAAACTAGCGTTGCTATTAGCAAGCTGATTATCGATGTCATTTCATATCCTTTGATTTACCGTCATTCGAATCGGGCAAAATATAACTTTCGACGTGCGATCCGTTGCTGGTTCGGTGCTTCTCTATCAGAACCTGATCGTTGCCGAGGTGAAACAAATCACGGCGTATATCAGAAAGTCTGTTGATTTCATTTTCGTAAATCCTCTTTTGTTTCCTAAAGAGAACTAACCAAACAACGTTTGATGATGCAAACAAACCGAATGCAAGAGCGGTGGAGCTACGCAACACATCAAAAAAATCACCAATGACGAACGCAAGGTCTGTATCCGGCAACCTCCATACTATAAGCCCGAAGATGACCAATAGTAGCAACCCAAACGCTGGGAATATACGTCCAGTATTGAGAAGCCCAAAAATGCCAGCAGAAAAATCGCGGGCAAATTCCCAACCTCCATACCCGACGACCGGTTTTTTTTGTGATTTTGATGAGTTCATTGTTTGATAGGTCAAACACCATAGACGCCATTATTAGGTCGTTGATTGTGCCACTACGCTATGAAAAGGGAGCGGATTATGCCTTACTTATACGGCGATCACAAATCGATCTACCCGCGTAAGTTGCGGAGAAAAGACACCGGAATGTTGCAACAACCCAGCACCGGTAGTCGTCAAAAACCCATGCAGCAAGGGTTTTCTGACGGCATGCTGTTGCTTTATACCATTTGAACATATTGCAAAGCCTCTCATAACATTTTCACTTTGGTTTCCCGATCAGCATAGCGCTTGCTCTGGGCGTGTCCATGCAGTACCTGAACTGCGGCAGCTACGTAGCTGCGCATTTCGCCAGTTGGTGCTAACTAGACGCTGTCACTTGGTTAGGTTACCAAACATGGCGTCGGGCATCACCCACTTCCCCCACTAAGCCACCGAGTTACGCTGCTTTGGCACGGGCTTTCTGGTATCGATGTTCGAGCGGTTTCATCGCGAGTTTCGAGACCAGCCGGGGCAAGGCGGCGGAACTCGGGAAACCCGCAGGGCCGGCGAGGCGGTGAAACGCCCCATCCCCACCCCGACCCTCCCCTTGAAAGGGAGTGAGAAAACGCCTGTCGCACACAATATGGGTATTCGTTGGAGCAACGATATCTGTTGCCGTTGCGCGTACTATCCTCGCATACAAATTGCCAAGGAATGATCATGCCGACACCACGCACTGAATCCGACACCTTCGGGCCGATTGAGGTCCCCTCCGAACATCTGTGGGGCGCACAGACGCAGCGTTCGTTGCGCTATTTCGCCATCGGCGCGGACCCGATGCCGCATGAGATGATCCTTGCTCTGATTCGGGTTAAACGAGCCGCTGCCTTAGCCAATCTTGATTGTGGCCTGCTCAAAGCCAATCTCGCAGATGCGATTGTCGCCGCCGCTGATGAAGTCTTGGCTGGTCAATGGCCAGACGAGTTCCCGCTCTCGGTATGGCAAACCGGCTCGGGCACGCAGACCAACATGAACGCAAACGAAGTGTTGGCCAATCGCGCATCCGAGTTGTTGGGTGGCGAGCGTGGCATGGCGCGTCTCGTGCATCCGAACGATCATGTCAATTTATGTCAGTCGTCGAATGATGTTTTCCCCACCGCCATGCACGTTGCAGCAGCATTGCAAATCGAACAGGCGCTGCTCCCCGCCCTCGATACGCTGATTGCCACCCTGAAAGAAAAATCCGCCGCGTTTGCCGGTATCGTCAAGCTCGGCCGGACACATTTGCAAGACGCAACACCGATCACTTTGGGTCAGGAATTTTCAGGTTATGTGGCACAACTGGAGATTGCCCGACGCGGAGTCATGGCCGCGACAACTGAACTCACTGCGCTGGCGCTTGGCGGCACTGCCGTTGGGACAGGGCTCAATGCACATGCCGACTTCGCCACCCGTGCCGTTGCATATCTCGCTGAAGGGACGTCGCTACCTTTCTCCTGTGCCGAGAATCGTTTTGCCGCGCTGGCCGGACATGAGCCGCTGCTGTTCGCACATGGCGCATTCAAGACCCTTGCCGCCGCCCTGATGAAAATTGCCAATGATGTACGCTGGTTAGGTAGCGGACCGCGCTCGGGGATCGGTGAGCTGATCCTGCCGGAAAACGAACCAGGCAGCTCGATCATGCCCGGCAAGGTCAATCCGACGCAATGCGAAGCGATGACCATGGTCTGTGCGCAAGTTTTCGGCAACGATGTAGCACTCAATATCGGTGGTGCGTCTGGAAATTTTGAACTCAATGTATTCAAGCCCCTGATCGCCTATAACTTTCTGCACAGCGGGCGTTTGCTCGCTGACGCGATGCGCAGCTTTGAGGCACACTGTGCGCGTGATCTGCAGGCAAATATCGCGCGAATCGATGAATCTCTGGAGCGCAGCTTGATGTTGGCAACTGCGTTGGCGCCGCATATTGGCTATGACAAAACCGCGGCAATCGCCAAACATGCTCACCTCGAGAATTTGAGTCTGCGTGACGCAGCGATTGCCTCGGGGCATGTCACCAATGAACAGTTTGATGCATGGGTAGTGCCGGGAGAGATGATCTAGGCGCTGAGTCGTGGAACGCATGACCCGCGTCGACCGGTTTATAGTAGAGCCGAGTTTGTTATCAGCGCCCTCACCGCAAGGTCGCGACGGAGACCGTACATTATGGATATAGCAAGTCGCCAGGATGGTTCGATTCGAATCCTGAAACTGACCGGGCGTCTCGATCAAGCCAGCGCAGACAACTTCCACAAGGCGTTGATACCGCATCTGGATGATTGCAGCGCCACTGGCAATCCTCTGCTGCTGGATTTTTCCGGTGTTGAATACATCAGCAGTGTCGGGCTCAGGGTAATGATTCTGGCGGCCAAGCAGGTCAAGGTACAAAACGGCAAGGTTGCGATTGCCAATCTCACGCCCATCGTCGCCGAAGTGTTTCAGATCGGGCGCTTCAATCTGGTTTTTCAGGTTTTCCAGAATTACGACGATGCCGTGAGATTTCTAAACCAATGAAAATAAAATTCTGGGGGACCCGCGGATCCATTCCGGTTTCGGTCACCGCAACCAATATCCGCGAAAAACTGGTTGCTGCGCTTTCCGGTGCGATCGGCCGTCAGCTTACGACCGATGCTGACATCAACGATTATCTGAATACGCTTGGGTTCGAAGTGACAGGGACCTTCGGCGGTCATTCAAGTTGTGTCCAAATTGACATCGGAACCGAAGATCACATCATTTGTGACATGGGCAGCGGTGCGCGCCCCTTGGCGCAATCATTGCTGACCCGCTTCGGACCTGCGCGTCCGCAAACTTATCATGTGTTCATGTCACATTTGCATTGGGACCACATCATGGGGTTCCCGTTTTTTACACCGGTCTATATCCCCGGCAACCGCATCATTATTCATTCGTGTCATGCAGAGGTGGAACGCGCCTTCCGCCGCCAGCAAGACCCTATTTCATTTCCTGTCGAATTTGACCAATTGGCGGCCAGAATTGAATTTGAGATACTGCAACCCGGACAGGTTTACGCCATCGCCGGAATGAAGGTGTCTGCACAGAAACAGCATCATTCGGGCGATTCCTACGGTTGGCGTTTTGAGCATGGCGGTCAGGCAGTGGTCTATAGCACCGACTCGGAACATCCGGTCGACGACATCGCCGGTCAAGCCGCTATCGTTGAATTTTTCCGTGGCGCAGACGCCGTTATATTTGATGCCATGTACTCGCTTGCCGAAGCAGTCTCGGTCAAGGCCGATTGGGGGCACTCGAGCAACATTGTCGGCGTCGAGTTGTGCCAACAGGCGAAGGTCAAGCGTTTGCTGATGTTTCATCATGAGCCGGCTTATTGCGATGGCAAATTGACCCAGTTGCTTGCCGAAACGCGGCGTTTTGAAGAAATCACCCGCGAGGATCATCGGGTTGAAGTGCTGACCACTTGGGATGGCATGGAACTTGAGTTGTGAGAAGAATCTACGAAGCCGCCGATCTCCCGAGTGTCAGCGCTCGCAAGGCTTGAAGCGGCGAGCGAACTTGACCTCGTGAAATCCTTAATCGCCCGGACCAAGCGGCTGTTTGCTGCCGGCCAGGGGCGTCCGGTGGCGGCTGCGATTTTGTTGTGGTTGCTCAGCACCAATATCTACAGCGAACTCCGGTTTCCGCCAAGCTGGGACGACTCAATTCCGGGCCACCTGCTCAGTCTGGTTGCCAAGCCCTTCATTACCGGTCGCCAAATCCTTTTCGATGAATACCAGAAGACATTCCCCAGACAACCACAATCACAGCCGGTCACGATCGTCGCAATTGACGAAAAGAGTCTCAAGCAAATCGGGCAGTGGCCATGGCCACGCAATCGATTGGCTGATTTGGTCGATGCCATCGCGCGTCACCAGCCAGCGGTTGTCGGCCTCGATATGTACATGCCCGAACCCGATCAGACTTCTCCCGGCAGAGTTGCGGCCAACCTTCCCAAAGCCGACGCTGAACTTGCCCGCGCACTGGCCAAATTGCCAAGTCATGAAGCCCGCCTGGCCGAATCGCTTCGTGCGGTGCCTAGTGTGCTTGGCGCTGCCGGGTTCGATTTCGCTACGTTTAGCACCAGTTCAGGATTACGCACGACACCGCTAGTAATTCATGGCGGTGACGCACTAAGTTTCTTAAAGGGATTTCCTTACGTGCTGGCCAGCCTGCCAGAACTGCAGGCAGCCGTCGGCGGTCAGGCCTTGTTGACCGTATCCGGTACCGATGCTGGCGTCGTGCGTCGTGTTCCGCTGGTACTTGCGGTGAACGAGCAACCTGTACCCGGGCTGGCGATGGAAATGCTTCGCGTTGCCAGCGACTCATCGGCGATCGAAGTCAACGTTGATCGTCACGGCATCGAATCGATCAATGTGGCCGATCTGACGGTTCCGACCCAGCCCGAGGGCGACATCTGGTTGTACTACGCAAGCGCGCGCTCAACTGCCGCACGCACTGTTTCGGCCGTCGATGTGTTGGCGGGTACGGTCGATGCCGATCAGCTTTCCGGCAAGCTGGTCCTGCTTGGATTGACCGGATTCGGACTGACTGACATCCGCACAACAGCCTTGGGTGAGGTGGTGCCGGGAATCGAAATTCAGGCACAGGTGATCGAGTCACTATTCGATCGTGACTTCATCGGCCGCCCCTGGTGGATGAAATGGGTCGAATCGCTGACCATATTGCTGTGTGGCGGACTGATGATCTGGTTGGTACCCAGAACGGATAGTCGTTTTGCGGCGGTCTTGCTGACGGCACCGAAGACACCGACCTGGGTAGTGCTTGGTTTGAATTTGACCGTGCTTGGCACCGGTTACCTGTTGTTCCGCAGTCGCGGTTTGATGCTCGATGCGGCATCTATGTTCATTTGTTTGTCGCCCGTACTCGGTAGTCTGATTTCGAGCGCAATGATCGAAATCGACCGGCAGACCAAACAGTTGGCCGCTGAACGTTTGGAGATGCAGGAAGCTGCCGCGCGCGTGGCAGTGGAAATGGCAGCGGCGCGCCGCATACAACTCGGCTCGCTGCCCAATGCGAGCGAGCTGTTTGCCCGCGAAACGCGATTTGAAATTGCCGCCATGCTGGAACCCGCGCGCGAGATTGGTGGCGACCTCTACGACTTTTTCATGATCGATCCGCAACGGCTCTGTTTCGTGATCGGCGATGTATCAGGTAAAGGTCTGCCGGCGAGTCTGTTTATGGCCTCGACGAAAATGCTATTGCGCAGTATCGCGATGCGCACCGATGCCGGTCCGGGGGAAATTCTGACCTTGGCCAATAACGAACTCTGTCGTGAAAACCCGGAGTCGCTATTTGTCACTTTGTTAATTGGGATAGTCGATGTACGGACCGGCTGCGTTAACCTGGTCAATGCCGGTCACGATGCGCCTTGGCGCATCAGCAAAGCGGGGCAGGTCGAGCGCGTACCGAGTCCTGCCACCAGCGGCGGGCCGCCGATCTGCATCTTCGATGATTTTGTCTATACCGCGCAACAGGTGCAAATGAAGCCCGACGAAAGCCTTTGTCTGGTGACTGATGGCGTCACCGAGGCGATGAATTCAGCTCGAAGTCTTTATGGTGCCGAACGATTGACCACGCTACTTGCGCAAAATTCTGCCAACGCCTCTCCCGCAATACTGATGCAACAAGTGCAGGACGATGTTGCCCGTTTTGTCGATGGCGCCGAGGCTGCGGACGATATCACCGTGGTGATCTTGCGCTGGCATGGCAGCGGACAAGCAACCTGATGCAAGTTACCGGGCGGCAAATACTCATCCACCCGGAAACTTGCATTTAGCGAATATTGATTTCCACCCGCCGGTTGCGCTCTTCGGCGATTTCGTCCGCGGTCGGCACTAGCGGCTCGCGTTCGCCACGCCCGGAGACCTCCATAGATCCGGCCGCAATTCCCGCGGCCAGCAGCAGCTTCTTGACGGATTCCGCGCGCTGCACTGACAGACTATCGTTGGCTTCCAGCTTGCCTACCCGGTCGGTATGTCCAATCACCAGAATTTCCGGCACTGCGCGCTGACTCAAACTCGCCTTGATCTGTTCAAGGGTCGCGCTGGAGGCTGGTGTCAGTTGATCTGCGGAGCCGGAAACAAAATACAGGGTGAACGACACCGGGCGCGAGGGCTGCGCGCCCAGCGCTTGACCATAGCGCGCACTGACACTGGCAGCATCGGCCACGCTGGTCTGCAATTCGCCGCGATGGGTCGACTGTGCTGAGGCATATGGCGTCGCCAGCACCTGCTCGCCGGCACTGCTGCGGACAATCAATTTTCCAGTGCTGCCGTCTGCATTTGGTAATAACACCACTTGATCGACCGGCGGCGGGGGCGACGAATCCGCCAACAAAAACACGGCTGCCGCAACGAGTGGAACGAGCACAATACTCATGTCATTCGACTCCCTTGCCAGCGTCGATGACAAACTCAGTGCCGCGCACACCGAGGGAAATCGTCGGCGTATTGAAAGAAACATTTTCCGGCGATGTTTTTGCAATCTTGCCTGAAACCACGGCCAAGGTTCCACGTTTGACCGAGGCATTCAATTCGCCCGCGTGAGTGGTGGTGTTAAAAGCAAATTTATTTAAATCCAATGTTGAGTTCGGCCCCGCCGACAATAGTGTGTTGTCGCGCAGCGTGATTCCAACCGCACCATCTGCGCCGGTGATAATTCGGTCATTGACATTGACCGCGCTGCCCACATCGGCGGGCAATTTCGCACCCTGACGCTCGATCTGCGCAGTCCCGCGACTGGTTTTGATGGTCCCCGCCGCCGTTGCCGCATCAGCAGCCAACGAACTGCTCTGCCAGACCAGGCTAAACGTCAGCAGCGCGCAGGCGTTAAGAAAAGTCGTTTTACGCTTCATTTGCCAAGCTCCTTGCAGATTGTTCTAATCATTGATATGCGACCTCAACTTTACACGTTCCCCGCCGAGGAGGCGTCCTTACCGCTCCTGCTCGAGCACCTGACTAGGGTTGGCAGTGCACTTCGCAAAGAAGTCAGGCTGCGAGCGCAAACGGCGCTCGAAGAGCTTTTTGCCAACACAGTCAAGCATGGCTATGCCGATCCTGCAGTGTCAATTGAAAATTGCGTGTGGCTGGCAGTATGGATGGAAGAAGGAACTTTGCACCTGTGTTACGACGACGCGGCGCCACGTTTCAACCCATTTGAGAATCTGGAAAGCGTTGCCGAAAGCACCTTGCTTCCCTTGGACACGCGGCCGGTCGGCGGTTTGGGTCGGTTGATGGTCCGTGGGCTATCGGACACTGCAAGCTATGCGTGGATCGAAACAGAATTCGGGCCACATAACCGGATTGAGCTGACATTCAAACCGCGCGAACCTTGGTCAGTGGCTCGCCAAGCCACGGCTTAACGCCCGATGCCTTTGCCAACCAACATCGGCTGCACCGCAACCGCATGCGACGCGATGTGACGGAAATACAGGGTTACCGAGACACCGGCGAGACCCAAACCGGCTGAGGCAGCCAACCAAAATCCGACGGCACCGAGCGGCGCGCCAAAGAAGTTCGTCAAGCCAAACATATAGCCGCCACCAAGGCCAACGCCCCACAAGGCCAACGCGTAAATCAGCATCGGCACGGTTGCCCGTTTGTAGCCGCGCAGAATTTGCGCCATCACGCCTTGCAGCGCATCAGCCGGATGAAAAATGGCAACGATGACCAGCAAAGTGGCAGCGATGTGGCGCACCTGCTCATCGGTGGAATACCAACCGGCAATTGAATATGCATTCAAGGCCACCAGGGTGCCAAACAAGAGGGAGATTCCACTGCCGATCTGCAGACCCAGCAAGCCAACCCGCCGCGCCCGCGCGGGATCTTCAGCGCCCAGGGCCTGGCCGACCAACACACCGGTAGCGTTGCCGAATGCCAATGGCACGGTATATAGAAAGATCACCACGCTGGACACGATTTGGTGAGCAGCGGAGGTCGCAGCACCAAGGCGCGCAATGAACAGTGCCATGAAGGTAAAAGCCGTGACATCGATCAAGAACATCAGACCGGTTGGCACCCCTAGCCGCAAGAGTTCCTTGAGCGCGTGTGGTTGCGGCCAGTCAAAGCGATCGAACAATTGGTATTCGGCAAAACTTTGTTCGCGAAAGCACCACACCCACGCGCCGATGGCCAGCACGCTCATCACCGCTGCCGACGACCACCCCGCTCCCGCGCTCCCGAGCGCAGGGAAACCAAAATGGCCAAACATCAGCAAATAGTTAAAAAACAGCTTGAGACCAAGCCCGGCGACATTCAACACCATAATCGGACGCGGTCTGCCGATACCCATTGCAAAGCCGTAAAACACACGAAAGAACAGCATCGCCGGGATCGACCACGAGACACCATCAAGATAGGCGCGAACCTTCAATTCCAGCGCGGGCTCAAGCCGGGAAAAGCTCAACATCGGTTCGGGAAACTGCAGCGCCAACATCGCCGCGATCGAAAGGAAGATTGCCAGCCATGCGCTTTGACGAACATCAGCACCAATCTCCGCATAGCGCTGAGCGCCGAAGTGATGAGCGACGATTGGCGGCAAGGCCAGCATCACTCCCATCGCCGAGACGAACACGGTGGCGTATATGCTCGCGCCGACACCGACGGCAGCCAGATCAATAGGCGAAATTTGACCTGCCATCAGCGTATCGACCAGAGTGTTGGCCATGACTGCAGCCTGCGCCACCAGAACCGGCCACGAGAGTGTGAATAGCTGGCGGGGGATGGAGATGGCGGGTTTCATCGACGAATTCTAGCGGCAGCTTGACTCATGGTCATCACGGCGTCCCCCGCACACGACGACGCAGAGGTGCCACCCCGCGAAGCGGAGTCCAAGGCAAGCAGCGCTCGTTTTGTGACCGACCGTCCCGTCGCTGGCAGCTGCTGATTTTGCCTTTGTTCCACAAGCACCAACTGATGACGAATCACCGGAGCCCAATCTGTCGATGCCTTAAAATGGGCTTCCATTCTCGTTGCGCCACCTTGGTCACCCCGCATGAACACCCGCCTGCGCGAAATCCCCTACAACTACACCTCGTTTTCCGATCGTGAAATTGTTATTCGTCTGCTTGGCGCCGAGGCATGGGACGTCGTAAACGAACTGCGTGGTGAGCGCGTCACCGGTCGGTCGGCCCGGATGTTATACGAGGTGTTGGGTGACATATGGGTAGTGCGTCGTAACCCGTATTTGGAAGACGACCTGCTCGGCAATCGCACCAGGCGCGACGCGCTGATCGAAGCATTGCGGCATCGCCTGCATGAAATCGACAAACGCCGGGACGGCGAACATCCTCGTGTCACCGCATTGCTAAAGGCAGCAAACGCTGCGGTCAAGTCGTTTGAACAGTGGTTTGCCGAAACCGGCACCTTGCGTCGCCGCGCACTCAAGGTGTATTCGCGGCACACCAAGAAGGACAACATCAACTTTGATGGATTGGCGCGAGTCTCGCATGTAACCGATGCCACAGACTGGCGCGTTGAGTATCCGTTTGTCGTTTTGACTCCGGATTCTGAGGAAGAAATTGCCGCGCTGGTGAGGGATTCCATTGCCTTGGGATTGACGATCATTCCACGAGGGGGCGGCACCGGTTATACCGGCGGTGCGGTGCCGCTTGATGCAAAGTCAGTCGTCATCAATACCGAGAAGTTGATGGACATGAGCGCCGTTGAAATGCGTCGCCTGCCTGAACTCGATGCTGCCAACGCGCGCGACTATGCAACCGTGCGCACCGGCGCGGGTCTCGTCACGCGCCGTGTTATGGAGGCGGCGGAACACGCGGGATTTGTTTTCGCCTGTGATCCGACCTCTGCCGATGCGTCCTGCATTGGCGGGAATGTGGCAATGAATGCGGGTGGCAAGAAGGCCGTGCTATGGGGAACTGCGCTGGACAATCTGGCCTCGTGGAAAATGGTGACACCGGATGGTGAGTGGCTTGAAGTCGAGCGACTGAATCACAACTTCGGCAAGATTCACGAACAGGAACTGGTCAGCTTTCGACTCACCCGTTACGACGCCGCGGGCAAGAACAAGCTGAGTGAAGAACGCCTTGATGTCCCGGGAAAGAACTTCCGCAAGGAAGGACTCGGCAAAGATGTGACCGACAAGTTTCTAGCCGGACTGCCAGGAATTCAAAAGGAAGGCACTGACGGACTGATTACCTCGGCAGTGTGGATTTTGCACAAGATGCCGCCGGTGACGCGAACCGTGTGTCTGGAATTTTTCGGCCGGGTTGCAGATGCCGTACCGTCCATCGTCGAGATTACCGATTACCTCAAGACCAAGCCCGGCGGAGCGCTGCTCGCTGGTCTGGAGCATCTCGACGAGCGTTACGTCAAGGCCGTCGGTTATGCGACCAAGGCCAAACGCCATGGGCGGCCGAAGATGGTTTTGGTAGGCGATATTGTCGGCGAGGATGAGCGCGCGGTCATGACTGCCGCCTCCGAAGTCGTACGCATTGCCAACTTGCGCGGGGCGGAAGGTTTTATTGCAGTCAGCCCGGAAACACGCAAGAAATTCTGGCTCGACCGCGCCCGCACGGCAGCGATTTCGCGCCACACCAACGCGTTCAAGATCAACGAAGACGTGGTGATTCCACTGCCGAGGATGGGTGACTATTGCGACGGCATCGAGCGGATCAATATCGAACTATCAATCAAGAATAAGCTGGAACTGGTCGATGCGCTGGAGGCTTTCTTTTCCAGTCCGCTAAGCGACTGGCCTTTGCCAGCCGAGGTGGCGAGCCTTGACCGCGAGGAGTTATTGGGTGACTGCCGCGTCGACGCGCTCGAACTCTTGACGTCGACGCGCGCTTTGTGGCAAGGCTACCTTGACCGCCTTGATGCCTTGTTCCCGCAGATGCAGGATTACAGCTTGCGGGTCTCGTGGAAATCCGAACTGAAAGCACCGCTGGAGACGATATTTGACGGCGTGTTCATGCGCGGCGTGATGGACAAGATTACGGCGATTCACAAGGAGGTCTTGCGTGGACGGGTTTTCGTCGCGCTGCATATGCACGCCGGTGATGGCAATGTGCACACCAATCTGCCGGTGAATTCTGACCACTATGAAATGCTGCAAACAGCCTACAAGGCAGTCGATCGCATCATGGCGCTGGCGAAAAGTCTGGGCGGGGTCATTTCCGGCGAACACGGCATCGGCATCACCAAGCTCGATTACCTGACTGAAGATGAGATTCGTCCGTTCCGCGAATACAAACAGCGCGTGGACCCTGAAGGGCGCTTCAATCGCGGCAAGCTGCTCAACTTGCCTGAGTTCAGCGGCGACTTGACCAACGCCTATACGCCATCGTTTGCCCTGCTCGGCGTCGAGTCCTTGATCATGGAACAGTCGGAAATCGGCAAGATTTCGGATTCGATCAAGAATTGTCTGCGTTGCGGCAAATGCAAACCAGTGTGCTCGACCCACGTCCCGCGCGCTAACTTGCTGTACTCACCGCGCAACAAGATCCTCGGCACTTCGTTGCTGGTGGAAGCTTTCCTTTATGAAGAACAAACCCGACGCGGCATTTCCTTGCAACACTTTGATGAATTTTCCGACGTCGCCGATCACTGCACGGTATGCCACAAGTGCTTAAACCCTTGCCCGGTTGATATTGATTTTGGCGATGTGTCGATTGCCATGCGTAACTTCCTGCGCGTCCAAGGCAAAAAGAAGACCAGCCCCGGCACCGCGCTGGCGATGGCGTTCTTGACCGCTAAAGATCCGGCGACGATCAAGCTGATGCGCGTCGGCATGATTCAATTCGGGTTCAAGGCGCAACGCCTTGGTTATAAACTGGGAAAGTGGCTTGGTCTTACTGGTGGTACGGTGAAAGCGCCACCGGCAACGCTGGGCAAACCGAGCATTCGCACCCAGGTCATTCACCTGATTAACAAGCCGATGCCACGCAATGTACCGGCGCGGACTTCGCGTGCGCTGCTCGATATCGAAAGCGATACGCTGATTCCGGTGATTCGCAATCCGGCGCTGGTCGGGCAGCAACGTGATGAGAGCGAAGCGGTGTTCTATTTCCCCGGCTGCGGCTCCGAGCGCTTGTTTTCGCAAGTCGGACTGGCCACACAGGCGATGCTGTGGCACGCCGGTGCGACCACCGTGCTGCCGCCTGGCTATTTGTGTTGCGGCTATCCGCAGACGGCGGGCGGCGAAGAAGATAAGGGGCAGGCCATCAGCACCTCGAACCGCGTGCTGTTTCATCGCGTCGCCAACACACTCAACTACCTCGACATCAAGACTGTCGTCGTCAGCTGCGGCACCTGCATGGATCAGTTGCTCAACTACCAGTTTGACAAGATCTTCCCCGGCTGCCGCTTGCTCGACATTCACGAATATCTGTACGAAAAGGGCATCAAGCTTGATGGCGTCAAAGGCGTGCAATACATGTACCACGAACCTTGCCATACACCGATGAAACATCACTCGGGGATCAAGGTGGTGAACGAACTGATGGGGCAAAAGGTCGATCTGAACGACCGCTGTTGTGGTGAATCAGGAACGTTAGCAGTGACGCGTCCGGATATTTCAACGCAGATTCGCTTTCGCAAACAGGAAGAGGTCGAAGCCGGTGCCGCGAAGCTGCGCGCGGGTACGGCCTTGGCTTTCGCGCCAGTTGGTGCTGATAAAACAACTGCAGCAAAAACCACTGCGCTACAAGGCGGTCGCGCAAAAGACGCGCTTTTCGCCGTAGCGGATGGTGGGACGGCGTTAGCAGTTCAAGATTCGGTCAAGATCCTCACTTCCTGCCCGTCGTGTTTGCAAGGCCTCGCCCGCTACGGCGACGACGCGGCAATTGAGGCCGATTACATCGTGGTCGAAATGGCCAAAGCGATTCTGGGTCCGACCTGGATGCAGGATTATTTGGCGAAGGCGAGTGCGGGTGGAGTCGAGCGGGTTTTGCTTTGAAGTAGAAGGCGCAAGGTGCCTGGGCAAAAGACTCACTGAAATTCGCATTTGTCTCGCTCATTGAATTGATGTACGAGATCTGGTCTGGCAATGGATGTGAAAGTTTTCTCGAAGCTGTCAAAGGCCATGCCGCCAAGCACCGGTTTGAGTTTTTTATAGGTATAGATTGGGTCGCTGACAAGTCTCGGGTAATTAATCAAGGTGACTGGAATACCTGATTTTGATAGACCTAAGAGGAGCTGATAGACCTTGTTTAGTAGCACTTCTTCCTGATCATGCCCTGATGAGGTTTGCCACAAACCACCGTCTATTTTTCTTTTTTTGATCTTGTTTTTGACCTGTTTGTACCAAGGCAGATTTGCCACCGCGATAGCTTCAACAAAACGCCGACTCTCGGCGGCAGCGTTCAGATCGCGAATAGGCACAAAGACATGCTCGATGGAGATGTCGGCGCGGGAAATCACTTCGTCGACATAGTCGCAGAAATGCGGATTCTTAATCACGTAGGGCGCGTCTTCATTGCGGATGTCAGTCTCCAGACCTGCTCTGGCAATCCTATTTTTCTTATCGTGAAGCTTGTCTGGCGAGAACCCGGTGTCCAACCCCAAACAAGTCATGAGCTCAACCAGAAAGCTGGTGCCGGCGCGGCCCGTTCCAGAAATGACGACATGACTCCTCATGATTATTTCCTCAGTGACATTCAGTTGCTTGCCGTCGCGCTCAACTAACGTGACATTGGTCGAGGTGCTCCGTCCGATCGCGCCGTGGGCCGTGCGCCGGAATGCGCGCTCGGTAACGTTGTCACCAATAGTTCATCTGCCAATCGTTGCTGTTCTGTATCAAGTCCGTCGTAGAGGCGGTTCGCCGCTTTGGCAACATCTTCCAGCGCAGTTACCAGATTGCGTGCAGTGTCCAGCTTGCGGTCGATCTGTTGCTTTGCATTGCCCTGACTGGCGGCGCTAGTTCGCGGCACGCGCATTTGATCGCTGACAAAAGCGAATACCTGATCTCGATAGCTTGCCCAAAGCGGCGCTTGTGCTGGCGTTAGTTTGAGTTGCGTCGCCACTTTATCCATCTGCATCGATATATCGTCGGCTAGGTTGGGCATTGCACCGGGTGCCGCACACGGTGCAGTTCCTTCAGGCGGGCGGTTCGGCCTGGGGCCGCCGCCCATGCCACCACCTCCCATGCCTCCGCCCATACCTCCGCCGCCAAACTGCGCAGCGGCATGGGCAGACAAGCCAAGCAAAAAACCGATAACGATGATGTTCAACTGTCGCTTCATGTTGATGTTTCTCCTGAGCTTGTGCAACCAAGTGAGTGTGGCCAGGGCTGATTCGTTCATCGGCTATCCGGTTGAATTGCTGACAACCGAAGTCTCAATCAAGACCATGCCTCGTGATGTTTCGGCACGGTAAAGAAACACGACGGCTTGTAACGAATCGTTAGCTGGCTCTGAATCGACGATTTTCAGGAGGCCAAGGCGAGTGCGGGCGGAGTGGAGCGGGTGTTACTGTAAGCGCCGGGCAAAGCTACAAAAATCTGTTGAGCAGTCCTCAACAATAATTTCGGCGCTACACCTGCGGTGGAGTACCTGCCGCACGGCCTAACCGGGCGACGCGTTTTTCCAGCCGCGCGACATCGTCGCGCAAACTGTCCACCTCGCGAGAAAAATCGGCGATGGCGGCGCTTTGCGCAATGAGTGGCTGCTCTTCGGTGAAATATTCGGCGAAATTTCCAGCGAGGCTTTGCCCGGCGCTGACCTGCCACGTACCAAAACGCTTGGCGCCATCGACCAACCGGTGAGCAGCAATATCACCGACAACTTTTGACAAGTCCTCCTCGACATCCCACTTGATATTGCGGATGACGAAACTCAAGGTCTCGGCAAAATCCACCGAGCCGGACAATTTCACCGCGCGCATCAGTGTTGGCAGGCCTTGCAAGAACAGCAAAGGCGCGCTGGCAGGAAGATTGATGGTGACATCAGCAGGCTGTTCGCTGTCGGTTGACGCGGCTTTATTCGGCGATGAGATGTAGCCATTGTCGAGCACCACGATGAATGCATCAAACGGCGGCATGGTGACGCGTGCGCTGCGCCCGGCGAAACCGGTCAAACGCTCACGCGCCCAGTCGGCCTGACCGAGGACATGATTGACGGCCGCCAGAATCGGGATCGGGAGTGCTGCCATTGCGCCTAGCTCAGTTGTTGTATGCCGGCGATCTGCCAACCACGCGAGCCATCGGTCGGCTTGGTGAGATGCCAGACTTCCTCGAACGCTTGTGGTGCACTATTGGCCACTTCGCGCAACTGGCCGAAGAAGCGTACGCTGGCGACGTAACGGGTGTCTTCCGTATCGACGCGCAACAGCTCCGCCTCGAGGTGCACCACGTCCGTTTGCTGAGCGGACTTGCCGCGCTCGCCCAATTGCATTTGGATTTCGGCAAACACTTCCGGGGCGGTGAATTGGCGAATGTCATCAAGGTCGCCCCGGTCATTTGCAGCTTGCAGACGGACAAAATTGAGTTTGGCCTGGCGAATGAAACCGGCAACGTCGAATCCGTCTGGGATGCTGGCGGGTGCTGGCTCGGTCACGCCAGTTGGTGCTGACGGCACGCCGTTATTGACGCCGGGCACCGGATCGAAGGGTGGCGGATCGAAACGCATGGGTGACACAGCATTTGGCCCGGCACCGGCGTACTTCACCGCCTGTATCGGCTCGCGTTTGCGCATCAGCCAGCGGAACAACATTACGGCAGCTATCGCCAACAGCGCGATCATCATGAAATTCGCCACGCCTTCACCCATGCCGAAATGCGACAACATCGCAGCCAGACCGATGCCGGCCGCCAGGCCAGCAATCGGACCCATCCAGCGGCTCATGCCTGACGCCGGCGCGGGTGTTGGTGCGCCGGCAGTTGCAGGGGCGCTGGCCGGCGCGGCATTCTGTGCCGGCTTGGGTGGCGGCGCGGCCTGGCGCATGGTGCTGCTGTTGCGGCTCATCCCGAACGACTTGCCTCCGCCAAAACGCGCGGCTTCGGCATCGCTGATCGTAATGCCGACCGTCACGGCTAGAACAACCAATGCAATCAAAGAGCTTCCAAGACGTTTCATATTTGCTTTACCTGATGTTGGATCAATAAATGTCGGATCAAAACTTGTAACCGCGATGCAATGCCACCACACCTGCTGCCAAGTTGAATACTTCGACCTTTTCCAGCCCGCTTTGTTCCATCAAGGCTTTCAGGGCCGCCTGGTCGGGATGCATGCGGATGGACTCGGCCAGATAGCGATATGACTCGGCATCGCCGGCGATCTTTTGCCCCAACCACGGCAGTACCTTGAATGAATACAGGTCATACAAGGGTGCCAACGGCGCGGCAACTTTGGAAAATTCCAGCACCAACAAGCGCCCGCCTGGACGCAATACGCGGCGCATTTCGATCAGTGCTGCATCCTTGTGGGTCATGTTGCGCAAACCAAAGGCGACCGTGACAATATCGAAATAGTCATCAGGGAACGGCAACTTCTCGGCATCGCATTGCGCCACCGGCAACATCCGGCCCTCGTCGAGCAGGCGATCGCGGCCGACAGTCAGCATGGCATTGTTGATATCAGTCAGCCAGACTTGGCCAGATTTGCCGACTCTGGGCGCAAATGCCGAGGACAAATCTGCGGTTCCACCGGCAACATCGAGGACATATTCGCCGCTGCGTGGGGCGGCGATTTCAATTGTGAATTTTTTCCACAACCGATGCAGCCCCGCCGACATCAGGTCGTTCATTACATCGTATTTTTTCGCCACCGACGAAAACACCCCGGCGACGCGTTCCGCCTTTTGGTCCTCGTCAACCTTGTCAAATCCGAAATGAGTTTCAGCCATGTTTCGCGCTCAATGATGGCCGCAGCCGCCGCCATGTTTGGGCGGCGCAACGCTGCTGTCCACATCCCGACTGGCGCCTTCTAGCGCCAATCGTTCCAGATAATTGGCCATCAGCTGATCTGCGTGTTTGCCAAGATCATGCAGCAAATCCCACGAATACAGTCCGGTGTCATGGCCATCGGTAAATACCAATTTGAGCGCGTAGTTGCCAACCGGTTCGATCGCCGTAATGCCGACGTTGCGCTTGCCGGTTTGCAGCACTTCCTGCCCCGGACCGTGCCCTCTGACTTCGGCAGATGGCGAATAGACCCGCAGTAGTTCACAGGGGAGATTGAAACGCGCCCCATCAGAAAAATGCAGTTCCAGAACGCGTGATTTGGCGTGGAGCAGTATTTCAGTCGGTGTGGGCGTATCGGGGGCAAGACCAGCCATAGGGGTTGTCGCGGTAGCAGCAAATTGCAAGACCGCTATGATAGCCCAGCGCGAACGCCGGGAAAGTCCATGCACGGCAGGCGTTGATCAGTAATAATTCCGTCATCTCGGCGCAATAGACTGCCAGAATGTGCTTTGGGAGATGCGATGCCGGTCACAATTTTGGTCGTGGAGGATGAACCGGCGATTCAGTCGCTGATTGAAATCAATTTGCGCCGGTCCGGCTATGCCGTTGCCTTGGCCGCGGACGCTCAATCCGCACAGGCCATCATCAACGAAACGCTCCCGGCGCTGGTGTTGCTGGATTGGATGCTGCCAGGTGTCTCCGGGATCGAATTCGCCCGCCGTTTGCGCCGCGATGCGCGCACCAAGTCGTTGCCCATCATCATGCTCACCGCACGGGGCGAAGAGCGCGACAAAGTTGATGCGCTTGAGGGTGGCGCCGATGACTACGTGACCAAACCGTTTTCCGCGCGTGAGTTGATGGCGCGCATCAAGGCGCTGTTGCGCCGAAACGCACCGCAAAGCACTGACGATTTGATCAAGATTGGCGAGCTTCTGCTCGACCCGGTGAGCCACCGTGTCAGTGCCAATGACGAAACTGTCAACCTTGGTCCGACTGAATTCCGTCTTTTACATTTCCTGATGGCCCACCCGGAGCGGGTACATAGCCGCGCTCAACTGCTTGACCGGATTTGGGGGGATGGCGTTTTCGTTGAAGAACGTACGGTCGACGTGCACATTCGCCGCTTGCGAGCGGCGCTGGAAGCTTCCAAGTGTGATGACATGATTCAAACTGTACGTGGAACCGGCTACCGGTTCTCTGCCCTCAGCCAATGAACGAGGTTCGAACCGGCTTCGCCTGGAGCCTGTTGCTGATGTTGCTGGGCGTAATTGCCGCTGGACTGGTTTTCGGTTGGCCTCATGCAGCTTTTACGGCAGTTGGCTTCGGTGCATATTTTTTATATCGGCAGATGCAAGGTGCAGACCGGCTGCTCAACTGGGTCCGCCAACCCTTCGGTACGCCTCCGCCGGTGCCAACCGGTAACGGGGTGTGGGACGACGTGTTCGCCGCCATGAATCGCCGCCACCGGGAAAACATTGCACAACGACATGAGTTGCATCTTGCCTTGGATCGCTTCCGGCTCGCTGCAGAAGCGCTGCCCGACGGCGTAGTGATCTTGGATGAGTCTCAGCAAATTGAATGGATGAACCGGCAGGCAGCGCTATGTCTGTGCCTTGATACAACGAGCGACGTCGGAGCGCGCATTTCAAATCTGTTGCGCGAACCGGAATTCGAAAACTATCTTAACGATCCGGAGCGGTATGGGCATGCGCTTGTGCTTGCTACACAACGGGTTCCCGGGCACTCCGTACACATGCAACTGACACCATTTTCTGCCGGTCGCTCGTTGCTGCTGGTTCGCGACACCACGCAACTTGCGCGCATGACGACCATGCGCCGCGATTTTGTCGCCAACGTATCGCACGAGCTGAAAACACCTTTGACGGTCATCCTTGGTTACCTGGAAACTATTGAAGACTCACCGCCCGGGATCTCGACTGAGGAGTTGGGGCAATACGTACAAATGGCTACAACACAAGCGCGCCGCATGCAGCATTTGGTTGATGAACTGCTGACCCTGTCAGTGCTGGAGACTGATGCGCCTCCCAATAACGACAATGTCCATATCGCGTCGCTGATGGCTTCGGTTCATCGTGAGGCACTAGCGCTCTCGGGCGGGCAACACGAGATCGCGCTTGATGCCGAAACGGCTGCGATTCTCCATGGCGATGAATCCGAATTGCATTCCGCCTTGCTCAATCTGGCCAGCAATGCAGTCCACTACACACCGCCCGGCGGATTGATTTCAATGCGGTGGCGAGTGCTGGACAATGGTGACGGAGAGTTTTCTGTGAGTGATGATGGCATCGGAATTGCGCTTACGGATATTCACCGCCTGACTGAACGATTTTTCCGCGTTGACAAAGGCCGGGCGCGGCTTGCATCCGATGGCACAGGTGGTACAGGACTCGGCTTGTCAATCGTCAAGCAGGTGGTTGAACGCCACAACGGGCAGTTGCTGATTCGCAGCGAACTCGGCCAAGGTTCGACATTCAGCATCATCGTACCCAATCCGCGCGTCATCGCGAATGATTAGTGCACGTGTCGATAGTTGGCTGGCAGCCTTGTCTAGTGATGGGGCGGGCCGAGGTGAAGCTTGGATCAAATGTACTCAGCTTGCCACACCGGTCGGTTCGGTCAGAGTCTTTGATTCGGCACCTGGACGGGACAATTTGCCGGTGGTTGTTTTTGTTCCCGATGGACCCAACGTCATTGAGCACCATGCCGAACTTTTCAAACTGCTGACGCCACATCTTCGAGTGGTTTGTTTTGACATGCCGGGTTTCGGCTTTTCGGCGCCGCAAGCCGACTACACCCATGCCCTGGATCAGGGTGCTGCTGCCGTGCTTGGCGTGCTCGACCAGCTTGAGATTGCTCGTGCGGTGCTCGCATTCAGTTGTGCTAACGGCTTTTATGCTTTGCACGCTGCAAAGCTTGCGCCGCAACGAATCATCGGGCTGGTGCTATCTCAAACACCTTCACTTTCCTTGATGGGTGCCTGGACTCACCGTGCTGTACCTTGGCCTATCCGAACTCCGGTGTTCGGCCAAGTGGTCGGCTGGCTGACACGTAAAAAGACAGCAGACATCTGGTATCAGATCGCACTGCCGCTGAACGCCGACAAAACGCCTTACCAATCAATTGCTAAAACTGCACTTGACGCGGGGGGTTGCTTTTGCCTTGCCGGCGTCGTTCAGGGTCTGTCCAGAGCCAACTTGGAAGACGTGGCAGGCGTGACCGTCCCCTGCACGATGGTCTGGGGTTCGCTCGATCATTCCCACAAGTACACCGAGCCGTCTTCCCTGCTTAGAGACGTGCCGCATGCTGAAATCGTGACTTTTTCCGACGCCGGTCATTTCCCCGAACTCGAACAAGCCAAACGTTACGCCGCCCTGCTGATCGAACGTGCAGCGCGCAATTTCACCGCCAGCAGCACATCCTTGAGGCACTGACCCTATTTCTTGCCGGTCGCTACCGGTTCGAAGGTACAACGCTCGAATTCCGTGCCACGGTCGAGTACATGTGAGAGCATGAGTCGCTCGCTCATTCCATCGGCAAGTATCTCCACCAGACCTTTGACGCGGAAGGTGCCCGCCGGCGCAATCAGTGCTTCTGGTTCCTTCACTGCCGGCATCGCTGGAAGTCGCAAGCCCTGCTTATATGGTTCGCGGAGCTTCGGGTCAAAGATGCGCACAGCGACCGGTTGAGCATGGCCAGGGAACAACTGGATACCGATACTCACGGTTGGTGTTTCCCCGTCTTCCTGCAAAATCCAGCGTACTGCACCAACCATGAAATGTGCCGAACCGGCCATTTTGATCGCAATGATCTGCCCACTGCCGACCCTGACGCCGGCCTTGAGCGGTCGTTGCAAACGCACTCCGTTGGCGGACTGGTCGAGCAGTTGCCAGTCGTCAATCAATGCCCAGTTCTCAACCTGGTAGCCATGCGTATCACTGTAGTTGGCTTCCTTTCGCTGAGCGCGATGACCGAACGTCGCCAGTTCATCACGCTCATGGCGAAGCATGTTTTCATCAACGACCGGGGGACGAAATGGCGTCCGGCCAGACAGGTAGTAGTGGACAGCTTCAAACCCGACAATGAATTCGCAACCGCCCGATACAGGATGTCGGTCTTGGCGCCGCTTTGCGCCGCCTTTGCACCAACGCTGATATACCCTTTCCAGCAGCAGGCTGGTCGCGGGTTGGGTGCAATCTTCACCCAACTGAAGACGTTTCGGGAGTTCACCTTGAGACAGCATCACCAAACGGGCCTTGATACTCTTGCGCAGTTCGTCTGTTTCCAGCCATCGCGCGCCCGGAACATCGCGCGAGATGTATCCGGCCGGCCGGTCGGAATCGATATCAACGAACAGCGGCGCCGCACGAGTCCCGTCGGTCGGAGCCCCGTCGGTGCGCATGGTTAGTTTGTTGCACCAGCGCCTTGACCATCGCGCGATCCAGTCAAGATGGCGTGAAGGCAATTCAAACGGACTCGCGGAATGCAGTAGATGAGATTCGGCGTAGGCAGCAAGCGCAGTCGTCTGTTCATTGCCGTGCCGTGCTGCATCGCGAACTGGAAGACTGATCAACTTAAGTTGTTCCGCCAGCGCAAAGACCTTATGCAAACGGCGCCAAAAATTTACGTCGGGCAACTTTTCCCCTCGGCATAAATCGACTTCCCAGTCGGCAAAAACCGACAGCGAACGTTGTGCAATCAACGCGCCCTGCTCGATGATCGTCGTATCACCGGCGGCGACCGCATCAAGCAATCGCAGGTATCCACCGAGCAGTGCTTGCCAAACCGCCAGCGTGCCGTCGAAAGCGGCTTGTTCGGTCGGATTGAGCGGGAGCGGGCGATTAGCAAATTTTTTAGCAACGTCACGCTGAACCTCAATTACCGTCTGGCGCATGGTCTCAAGAAGCTTTAGCCGTGCCGAATTTGCCAGCGTATACCGGTGAAGCAGGTTCAATTGCCGCAAAAGCATGACCTGCGCTTGCGCCGGGTTGGCCAACGGGACCAACACCAACCAGTCGCTGCAAGCACTCACTGTCAGAAAGGCGGGAGGAAATTCAGTATGTGTTTCCGGCAAATCAAAATATGAACTCACGATGCAAAGGCCTTTATCTGTTTCATTTCGTCTGTTATTGCCGCAGAAAGGTCCGCCGCTGATGCAGTTTTGTCAGTTGGTGCTGACGAGACGCCGTTGGTGGCTGCGCCCCAAATGGGCCTCGGGTAATGACTGTCATTTCGCCAGCGCGGGATGATGTGCCAGTGTACATGAGCCACCATGTTGCCGAGGCTGGCAAGGTTGATCTTGTCAGGTTGTACTAACCGGCGTATGGCACGCTCTACGGCGAATACCACTGCCATCAAATATTGACTGTCTCCGGGTGACAGATCAGTCATTTCTGTACAGTGTTCATTCCAGATCACTCGACAGAACCCGGGAAAATCCGCTTGCTCGCTCCCCTCGACGCGAATAACACGACAGTGACGGTCGCGCCAAATCAGCTCCCCGCCCACTGAAGTGCAAAAAGTGCAGGTGTCATCCAGTGCCATTTTTTTATAGCTTGATGATGGCGATTTGGTCGTTATCTATGGAGATCGACTAAAGGTTGCCGCCTCTGGTGACTGGCAACCCGTCAAATTTACTTGGCGGCCGCCGCGTCAGCTTCACATTTCTTGATTGAAGCGGTCTTGGCGGCACCTGTCAGTGGCTTGCCGTCTTTACTCACGGCCTTTTCCTCGCACGCGGCGGACGCTTTCGGCGCGGCAGTAGCGGCCTCACTTTGACACTTCTTTATTGAAGCAGTTTTCGCTGCCCCGGTGAGTGGCTTGCCGTCCTTGCTGACCGCCATGCTCTCGCAGTTGTCTGCGGCAAGAGCCATTGATGACATGAATAGTGAAACAATTGCAATTCCGGTCAGTACGCGCATCAGAATTCTCCTTAGGTGGGGAACAGCGAAGGTCTGGCTAGTTTGACTACTTCAGGCATTAAGTGTTGGTTAGTGATTGCGGTCGATCTTGGCTATAGCTTGTCCGGCTCGGCATGATGCAGGGCAGCCTGTTGCCGATCAACGAACTCCTGCATGCTGTCAATGCCACGAACTAACAGTATTGTCGAACGCACCGCCGCTTCCAGCAGCACAGCAAGATTGCGTCCGGCAGCTACGGGAATGGTGACGCGGCGTATCGGCACACCAAGAATCGTCTCACTTTGCGCGTCCAAAGGCAAGCGAGCCGCCTCCGGAACCCCGCGGTTAGGACGCTGCAGAAAGACAATGAGCTTCAGGCGCATTTTCCGGCGGCACGCCGTTTCGCCGAACACAGTACGAATATTAAGCAAACCAAGGCCTCGCACTTCGAGGAAATCACGCAACATTTCCGGACAGCGCCCTTCCAGAATTTCCGGGGCGACACGCGAGACTTCGACCACATCGTCGGCCACTAAACCATGGCCGCGGGAAATCAGCTCAAGACCCAACTCGCTCTTTCCAACGCCGGAATCCCCGGTAATGAGGACACCCATTCCAAGAACGTCCATGAACACGCCATGCAAGGTAATCGTTTCCGCTTGCTGACGCGAAACATAAGCGCGCAGAAAGTCGATCACCCTTGCGGCTGCCGATGGTGTTGAAAACAGCGGCACATCGCGTGTTTCGCATTCGAGTTTGATGATGCTATCGGGCTCACAACCGTCAGCGACAATAACGGCGGGCGGGTTCGCAGCGAACACATCGCGCAGATGCTTGCGCAAACTTTCCGGAGCCAGGCGGGCAACCCAGGCTATTTCCGGCGCACCAATTACCTGCAGTCGCTCTGGGTGGATTAAGTTGAGGTGGCCCACCAGATCTGCCGGCGACATGTCGTCATGCGCCATGGTCATGGTCCGGTTCAGGTCTCCGGAAAGCCAAGTCAGGTTGAGCGCCGTACGATTGTTTTCATATAACTCGGCGACAATCAATGGACGTGACATAGGTCTTCCTTAGCGACTCAATCAGCCTGCCATGCCGAGAAAAGCGCGTGCAGCAGCTGTGCATCGGCCGCCGAATGTAACTGTTCGCGGAAACTTCGTTCGGAAAACATTTGTGCCAGTTCCGAGAGCAACTGCAAATGACGCTCGTTCGCGGATTGCGGAACCAAAAGAATAAATACCAAGTCGACGGCGATACCATCCGGGGCGTCGAACGGAATTGGCGATGCCAAGCGGAAAAATGCGCCAACTGCCGATTTCAGACCCTTGATTCGCCCGTGCGGGATCGCCACTCCGAGACCCAAGCCCGTCGAACCAAGTTTTTCGCGCGCGAAAAGGGCATCGTAAACGGTGCTGCGAGCAACATTTTGGTTATTTTCAAATAACAGGCCAGCCTGCTCGAACACCCGTTTCTTGCTGCTGGCATCCAAATCGACGACAACATTTTCGGGACGCAACAATGAACCGATCTGATTCATTATCGGTACCCGCCCACTGCAAAACAGCACAAATGGCTACACGCGAAAAAGCTCGGGTCAGTCATGACAGCGCGCCGCAGGCGGTCTGCGCTGTACAGGAACGAAAATCGGGATAACGTGCTTTCAGGCCGGTTGTCTTGGTTTTCTGCTGTGGGATTACAAGATTCTGTGGTCATTTAAAGGTCTATACCTGACGGCCATGCGGCGCGAAGTATATCTCGTCGCATGGCCTGCAAAATGGCCGGATTTATTCGACTGCCGCGCGTTTGTCGTGGCTATGGTCGGAAACCCGCTCTTTGTGCTTGACTACTTGGCGGTCAAGTTTGTCGGTGACCAAGTCTATTGCCGCGTAAAGATTGGCGTCCGTCGCGTCTGCGTAAATGTCCTTGCCTTTGACGTGCAAGGTGACTTCTGCCTTTTGCACCAGTTTGTCGACTGAAAGAATGACATGCACGCTGGTGACGTGGTCAAAATGGCGGATCACGCGTTCCAATTTATTCGACGCATACTCGCGAATCGCGGGGGTAAGCTCGACATGATGTCCAGTGATGTTCATGTTCATGATCTCTCCTTGGTTAGGTGAAACGAAAATTACAAGGTCTTTCTTTGATTGACCGGCGGAATACTCAGCAGTTCACGGTACTTCGCTACGGTGCGACGCGCCACGACAATGCCTTGTTCGCCGAGGACTTCTGCCAGACGGGCATCCGAGAGCGGTTTCCGACCGTCCTCAGCGCCGACCAATTGCTTGATCAGCGCCCGAATTGCAGTACTGGATGCCGCGCCGCCAGTATCAGTGGCAACGTGGCTCCCAAAAAAATATTTAAGTTCAAAGATACCGCGCGGACTGGCGATGTATTTTTGGGTGGTCACGCGTGAAATTGTTGATTCGTGGAGCTCGACAATTTCCGCGATTTCACGCAATGTAAGCGGGCGCATAGCGACCTCGCCGTGGTCAAAAAACGCTTTTTGACGATCAACAATGGCTTGAGAAACCCGCAAAATCGTGTCAAAACGCTGCTGCACATTCTTGATAAGCCACTTGGCTTCTTGCAGTTGTGCGTTGAGGCCGCCGTTTGCGGCAGTATTGCTGCGTTGGCGTTGCAGGATATTGGCGTAAAGTCGATTGATCCGTAAGCGTGGCATTGCGTCACCATTGAGCTTGCACACCCAGCGATGACGTAATTTGATTACGGAAACATCGGGTACCACATAACGTGTGGCGAGCGGAGTGAAGGCGGCGCCGGGACGCGGATTGAGTGACCCGATGAGGGCCATGGCCTCTTTGAGAGCGATATCCTCACAACCCAATGACTTCCTGATTCGGACGAAGTCTCGGGCCGCCAATAGGTCAAGATGGTGCATCACCAGTGTCTGCGCAAGTTCCCGCGTTGGTGAAACCGGCATGCCGGATAGTTGCAGTTGCAAACACTCCCGGCAATCCCGCGCGCCAATTCCAGGTGGATCAAAGTGTTGCAGATGAAGCAGGGCAATCTTTAAATCCGCCAGAAGATTTTCGTGCGTTTCAGCGGCCGTCTCATCGGCGATATCTTCCACGGGCAGGATGTCTGACAGTTCCTCGAGTGATTGCGTCAAGTAGCCATCACCATCGAGTGCTTCGATGAGAAAGCCGACCAAGGTGCGATCACGTGAATTCAACTGTGTCAGTCCAAGTTGCTCGGTAAGGTGCTCGGTCAGCGTGACGCTTGCAGACTGGGTTCGCCCGCTGTCCATATCTTCATCATTGAAGTCGTGTGGCCTGCTACCGGTATCGAGCTCTGCCCCCCAGCCTTCATCGGAAAGACCTTCAAAAGGGCTATCGGCATCATCGTTACGCCCGTTTTCGGGATTATCCAAGGTCTCCGGCGCGGCCTGGTCACCGCTTTGTCCGGGTGAGTAACCCGGGTCACCCGCCTCGATGCGTTCAAGCATGGGATTGTCGTGCAAGGCCTGCTCTATTTCCGCATTCAGCTCCAGGGTGGACAGCTGCAGCAGACGAATAGCTTGTTGCAACTGGGGTGTCAGTGCCAGATGCTGCGATACCCGAAGTTGTAGTGCCTGTTTCATTTAGGACGGCTATAGCCGGTTACATGCGAAAGTGCTCACCGAGGTACACCCTGCGGACAAGCTCATTATCGACAATCTCGTGCGGATGTCCAGCGGCCAAAACGGTACCTTCATTAATGATGGTGGCACGATCACAGATTCCAAGCGTTTCGCGAACATTGTGGTCAGTAATCAACACGCCGATATCACGCTCTTTAAGGAATCGGATAATTTTTTGGATATCCAGGACGGCGATCGGATCAACACCGGCAAAAGGTTCGTCGAGCAAGATAAAGCTTGGTCGGGTCGCTAGTGCCCGTGCTATCTCTACCCGTCGCCGCTCGCCACCCGACAATGAAACAGCAATGTTCTTGCGGATGTGGTCGATATGCAACTCTTCCAATAACTCACTCAAGCGAGTGTCCAGATCGACCTCATCAAGGTTTTGCAGCTCCAGTACGGCGCGGATATTGTCTTCTACTGACAGTTTCCGGAAAACAGAGTTTTCCTGGGGCAGATAAGACAGTCCCAACCTGGCTCTGCGGTGAATCGGAAAGTGAGTCAGGCGGGTTTCTGCGTTACCGTCATGAAGGCTGATTTCGCCGCCGTCAGCAGCAACCAGCCCTACGACCATATAAAAGCAAGTCGTTTTCCCCGCGCCGTTCGGTCCGAGCAATCCTACGACTTCCCCAGCGCCAACATCGAACGAGACATCGGTCACAACAGCCCGTTTCTTGTATTTTTTTCGCAGGTTGTAGGCGGATAGGCGCGAGCCGACGGTTTTCGGGGCGACTGACGAGCTTGCCGCGTTGGTTTCTGAACGTTCAGTCATGGTATGAGGAGGGAAGCTCTTTCTCGATCGTTACCAGAGTCTATTTGTTTTTGTCAGGTTTGGCGGTCAACTGCCCGTTGCCGGCGCAAATTGGCAAATCCTGTTCTTCACGACTGATTGTCTTTGTCCATCGCTCGCGCGTCCAACTGATTGCCGGCCAATTTTGCATCCCGGAGAACTTTGCGAACCACTTCGCTGGAAAACCCGCGAAATTGCAGAAACCTTGCCTGTCGAGCCCATTCCCTCGAGTCGGCCGGTACTTTGCCGAACTTTCTTGCCCATAAAACACGGGCACGCTCCAGCTCGTCACTTTGCCCGTCTTGATTGAGCTGAAAGTCGAGTTCCTGGTTGGCCAAATCTGCGGCAACGCCCTTGGCGCGCAATGTTTGGGCCAGACGGGATCTACCTAGACGAGCGGCATGCGTACGGACGTAACTTGCGGCAAACCTTTCGTCAGAGAGCAAACCGTCGTTTTGCAGCGCATCCAGAACAAGGGCAATGTCATCCTGGGTCGCTTGTCCGCTGAGTTTGCGCGTAAGTTCGGCGCGCGTGTGCTCTCGCGCGGCAAGCAGACGAAGTG
Source organism: Rhodocyclaceae bacterium (assembly GCA_016718525.1). Lineage (GTDB taxonomy): Bacteria > Pseudomonadota > Gammaproteobacteria > Burkholderiales > Rhodocyclaceae > JADKHX01. Next base: position 1,060,779 of record JADKDD010000002.1, on the reverse strand, counting down.
CGCGCTGTCGCAAACTTGCCAGTTCAACATTCCCTGTTTGCAAGGCCTTACCTCATTACATCGTCGCAATGCAATGCCCGTTCGCGGCGATGTTCAGCAACAATTACTGAACGCTAGTCGTCATCTGCCACTGCACCTGACGCAGCGACGGCACCCGGCGTTGCAACACCGACGGCGGCGCGTACCTTGGCTTCTATTTCCATGGCAAGTTCTGGATGTTCACGCAGGAACTTCCGTGCGTTGTCCTTGCCCTGACCGATTTTTTCGCCCTTGTAGGCATACCAGGCCCCTGATTTTTCAACAATCTTGTGCAGAACGCCAAGTTCGACTACTTCACCTTCGCGCGAGATACCTTCACCGTACAGAATATCAAAATGTGCTTCGCGGAACGGCGGTGCAACCTTGTTCTTGACGACCTTTACTTTGGTCTCGTTGCCGATGACTTCATCACCATTTTTGATCGCACCGGTGCGCCGGATGTCCATCCGCACCGAGGCATAGAACTTCAAAGCATTGCCACCGGTGGTGGTTTCCGGGCTGCCGAACATGACGCCGATTTTCATGCGGATCTGGTTGATGAAGACCACCAATGTATTGGTTCGCTTTATATTGGCCGTCAGCTTACGCAGTGCCTGACTCATCAGGCGCGCTTGTAGGCCGGGTAGCTGATCTCCCATTTCGCCTTCGATTTCGGCGCGGGGTGTCAACGCTGCAACCGAATCAATAACGATCAAATCAACCGAGCCCGAGCGCACCAGCATATCGGTGATTTCCAGTCCTTGTTCGCCGGTGTCAGGTTGCGAAATCAGCAAATCGGGGACATTAACGCCAAGTTTGGCCGCGTAACCCGGATCGAGTGCATTTTCAGCATCTATATAGGCAGCAACCCCTCCCGCCTTTTGGATCTCTGCCACCACATGCAAGCACAGGGTGGTTTTTCCGGAGGATTCCGGACCATAAATCTCCACCACTCGGCCGCGCGGGAGCCCGCCGATGCCCAGCGCAATGTCCAATCCGAGCGAACCGGTCGAGACGGTCTGAATGTCATCCGAGGCTAGACCCTCGCCCATTTTCATGATGGAGCCTTTGCCAAACTGCTTCTCAATCTGTGCCAGCGCCGCCTGCAATGCCTTGGCTTTATTGTCGTCCATGGTGCTTCCTTCCATATGTGGTTTTGATTATGGCGTGCGTCCTGCTGCTCTCTTTAACCCAACAGTGCTTCACGATTTGATCCGGGCAAGTAGCCCTTGAAGTGCATGTTTCACGGCCTGGCGACGGATCGCTTCTCGATCTCCTGAAAAGTGACGCTGGTCTCCTTCTGCCGTTTGGCCTTTGATACACCAAGCGAAGGATACGGTCCCTACTGGCTTATCCGGTGAGCCACCGCCCGGACCGGCAACTCCTGTAATTGCCATAGAAATCATGGCATTAGAGTTTTCAGTGGCGCCTTTCGCCATTTCCATTGCGGTTTCTGGACTGACTGCGCCGTAAACATCGAGGGTCTGTTGTTGAACACCTAACATGTCGATCTTTGCTGCATTTGAATAAGTAATGAAGCCACGATCGAACCATGCTGAGCTACCGGCAGTGTGGGTAATCACCTGCGCCGCCCAACCTCCAGTGCAGGATTCCGCCGTCGCGATGGTCAGTTGGTGCTGGCGACACGCCGCTCCGACCGCGGCCGACAGCACTATCAGTTCGTTGTCCATATCCGGGCTCATCAAAGTCCGCTAGCACTCAATGCGGCTTTGGCTAGTGCCAAAGTCAGTATGGTATAGCCAGCCGCGACCGCATCATCCATCATCACACCAAAGCCATTTTTTACCTGCGTATCAAAATACTTGGCCGGTTGTGGCTTGACGATGTCGTAAAAGCGGAACCATAAAAATGCTGCCAACTGCCAGGCTGGACCGGCGGGAGTGAGCATCAGAACTGCCCAGAAAGGCACAATTTCGTCCCACACAATGGCACCATGATCGACCACACCCAGCGCACGACCGGTAATTTGACAAGCCAGCACACCAAGGCCGAAAGCCACTAGCAAGAAAATCGCGAAACTCAGATCGGTTTCGAGGACGCCACGCAATGGCCAGTAAGTCAGCCAGGAAAACAGCGTACCCACAGTGCCGGGAGCAAAGCCCGATAAACCCGAACCAAAGCCGCAAGCCACCAAATGCGCCGGATGACGGAACAGAAACTTGATCGGCAAACTCGGTGGCGGAGGCTTGATCATATGATTTACTGGATCCAAGTTTATGGCCAACAATTTTCGGGTAGGTGATACAGCTTTTGAGAGCTTGGAGGCGGCGTGAGTTATTCGTCATACACTGGATGCATGACCAGTATATCGATCACTTACTCACTCCGCAAGCGATTTCACAATGCCACTCTATCTAGCTGATTTTTATATATTTAATGGCTAAACAAAGGTCAACTAAGGAGCAACGGAAACCCGTCGCATTGACAGCCACGAGCCAAATCTATCGAGATAGACGTACACAACCGGCGTCAAATACAAGGTAAGGAACTGGGACAGCAGCAACCCGCCGACAACCGCCAATCCCAGCGGTTGGCGCACCGCCGCGCTGGCGCCCCAGCCGATAGCAATCGGCAAGGTTCCTGCCAGCGCTGCCATCGTTGTCATCATGATCGGGCGGAAGCGCACGATACAAGCCTCAGTGATCGCATTCTCAGCCGAGTTTGCACCTTTACGCTGTTTCTCCAGCGCAAAATCGATCATCAAAATCGCGTTTTTCTTCACAATGCCAATCAGCATAATGATGCCGACGAAAGCATAAAGACTGAGGTCGACTTTGAAAATCAACAGGGTCAATAACGCGCCTAGCCCAGCGGCAGGTAGCCCGGACAGGATCGTCACCGGATGAATGTAACTCTCGTACAGAATGCCAAGAACGAGATAGACAACCAAAATTGCAATGATCAGGAGCCCGCCAAGACCGGTCAGGGATGCCTCGAAGGCTTGTGCTGTCCCCTGCAGACTGGTGGTCAGCGATGCGGGCATATTGATATCCCGTTCCATCTTTCGGATTTCACTCACCGCTTCACCCAGTGAAACACCTGGTAGCAGATTAAAGGACAAGGTGACTGACGGGAGTTGGCCCTGATGACTCACGGTGAGCGCCTGCGTTCCCCTGCTAATCCGGGCCACTGAGTCAATCGAAACCAGCTTTCCAGTATTGGAGCGGACGTGTATTTTGCCAAGGGTGGCCGGGTTCGCTTGATGCTCGGGTGCAACTTCGAGAATAACTTGGTACTGATTGGTGGCGGCATAAATCGTTGAAATTTGCCGCGCACTGAAAGCACTTTGCAACACATCTTCAACCTGTCCGAAATTCAAACCAAGGGGCGCCAACCGATCACGATCTATTTCCAGTCGCACCACCGGACTTTGATTTTTTAGATTGGAGTTCACGTCAACAAACCCGGGTAGCTTGCGCAATTTGGCCTCCAGCGTTGCGCTCCATTCGTACAACTCTTTCAGGTCGGTGTCCTGCAATGTGTATTGATACTGTGCATTGGAAGACTGTCCGCCGATACGGATCGACGGCGGGTTCTGCATGAACACCCGCACCCCGGGTACAGTGGCCAGCTTCGGACGCAAGCGGGCAATCACCTGATCGGGCGTTTCTTTGCGCTCGGACCTGGGCTTCAGATTGATAACGATAGTGCCGGTATTGCTAAGTGACCGTGATCCACCAGCCCCGACAAACGAGCCCATCGACATCACCGCAGGATCTTTCGCCACCAGTTCAGCAACCGCGCGCTGACGTTGCATCATGGCTTCGAACGAGACATCCTGTGGTCCTTCGATAGACGCATTGATTTGTCCAGTATCGCCACTCGGAATGAAGTCCTTAGGGACCGCGACAAATAAAGCCCCGGTAACGACGATGGTTACGATAAACGACAACATCACAATTCTCGGATGACTCATGCACCAGCCAAGCGAGTGACGATAGGCGTTGAGCAAAGCATCAAAGAATCGCTCAAACATCATAAAGACGCGGCCATGAACCTGGTCGGTGTCGTGCTTCAGATAGCGGCTGCATAACATCGGTGTCAATGTCAACGAAACAAACCCTGAGACCAATATTGCCGCGCAAATAGTCACCGCGAACTCATGCAACAGCCGACCGACAATCCCGTTCATAAACAACAAAGGAATGAACACAGCCACCAGAGAGATGGTCATTGAAATAACCGTAAAGCCGATTTCGCGTGATCCTTCAATGGCGGCGGACAGAGGCGTCTCGCCGTTTTCGACATGGCGGACAATATTTTCCAGCACAACAATGGCATCATCGACGACAAAACCTACGGACAAGGTCAATGCCAATAGGGACAGATTGTCGAGACTGTAATTGCAGGCATACATTACGGCGAAGGTCCCGATCACCGAAATCGGCAGGGCGACCGCCGGAATCAAGGTCGCTGACAGGTTGCGCAGAAACATCATGATGACCAAAATCACCAGGAATCCGGCCAGCACCAAAGTGAATTGGACATCCGCAACACCTTCACGAATTGAAACACTCCGGTCATACATGACCTTCAGTTCTATCGATGCCGGCAAGTTCTCTTGAAATGCAGGCAACACTCGTTTGATCGCGTCGACTGTCTCAATCGTGTTGCTGCCGGGCTGCCGATTAACGGCGAGAATAATGGTACGGTTGTCATTAAACCAGGCGGCGACCTTGCGATTCTCAACCCCGTCGGTCACGCGCGCCAATTCTTCGAGCCTTACCGGTGCGCCGTTGCGGTAGGCCACCGTCACCCTCCGGTATGAATCGGCGTCAAACAATTGCCCATTGGCTTGCAACGCGAAACTCTGTCGCTCACCGTCGAGGGAACCAATCGGCTGATTTACATTCGCCACCTTTACCGCTGATTGCAGTTCATCGATACCGATTCCGCGAGAAGACAGCTCCGCTGGGTCAACCTGAATGCGCACCGCATACTTTTGCGATCCATTGACTTGCACCTGCGCGATGCCTGGCAGCGTAGACAGGCGTTGAGCAAGTTGGGTTTCGGCGTATTCATTGACAACCCAGGTGGGTAGCGTCTTGGAATACATCGCAATGAAAAATATCGGTGAATCTGCCGGATTGACCTTGCGGAAAGATGGCGGGGTTGGCATATCGGGCGGAAGTTTGCGCAGAGCTGCGGAAATCGCCGACTGAACATCCTGCGCCGCTGCATCAATATTTCTGTCCAGCGAAAACTGCAGCGTAATTGAGGTTGTGCCTTGTGCGCTCGAGGAACTCATTGAAGCCAAGCCGGCAATACTCGAAAACTGGCTCTCCAACGGAGTCGCCACCGATGCAGCCATGGTCTCCGGTGATGCCCCGGGCAGGGAAGCACTTACGGAAATCGTCGGGAAATCCACGTTGGGCAGTTCGGCAACCGGCAGACTCCGGTAAGCGATGATGCCAAAAATTACAATCGCCGCCATCAGCAGCGATGTCATTACCGGGCGACGGATGCAGAGTTCCGGCAGTTGCATATCAGTTCGGGCTAGCCGGATTTCTTGGCTACATCGACGCCGGGCTTCTTGGCTACATCGACACGCGTCACACGGGCACCACCGGTCAACCGCAACTGAGGTAGTGGCATCAACCCCGTTATCGATAAACCGGACTTGGCCTTCCAGCGTTTCGCTCGCGCCGGGAACAGGATTCCGGCGACCATTTTCTTGTCTCCATCGCGTAGCGCTGTTTGCAACGCCGGCAGATATTTTTCCGGTACGCTAAATGCGACATGGATTGGCCTGATGCGGTTGATTACGGCCAACGCGGTGTCGCTCGTCCTGACTGCGGCGCCTGGGAAACACTAGTTTGGCGCCGATCGTCCCGTTGATTGGCGACCTGATGGTCGTGTAGGAATGTTGCAAACGCGCAAGTTCGGCTGCGGCCGGGTCGGCATTTGCTGTGGCTTCGGCGGTCGCCACTGCTGTGCGCTGTCTCGTTGACCTTTTCCTCTGGAAACAAACCCTTTTGCTCGCAAGGCAATGGCGCGCTCCAGATCCGCCCGCGCCTTTTGCAATTGTGCATTGCTCTTCGCCTGATTGGCCTGGGCCTGAGCGAGTCTGGCCTGAAAATCAGCAACATCACCTTGCCGCACATGCTGCCCGTCTGCAAAGGCTACCGACTTCACTTGCCCGTCGACGCGAGATCGGAGCGTGACGGTTTCATACGCCTCGGTCCGGCCGGTAACCTCCAATTGAATCGGAACGTCACGGAGGTTGGCGGTGGCGACAACCACCGGAACCGCCGGGGCACCGGAGCGCTCTTTTTTTGAAACAGGGGCGTCCGGCCGGGCGTAGTACCAAGTGCCTGTCGCCGCAACGAGCGCAAGGACGGCAAAGATGGCGAGTCGCGTTCGAGTCATCTCGGATCTCTAAGGCAACATTGATTCGAGTGCAAATAACTGGGATACATCTTCGCGCTGACGTATCAGAAGCGTCTTTGCGCCATCGACCATAACCTCTGCAGCGCGTGGCCGGGTGTTGTAGTTGGATGCCATCGCCATCCCATAGGCGCCGGCAGAAAGTATCGCCAATAAATCACCCTCGCGCAAAGCCAGCTTTCGTTCCCGTCCGAGCCAGTCACCCGACTCGCATACCGGGCCGACGATATCGTATAACTGACTGCTTGACGGCGTGTTGTCAGCACCAACTGGTGCCTCAACGACTTTGACGATGTCATGCCAGGCATCGTAAAGTGCCGGTCTCATCAAATCATTCATGGCCGCATCGACAATGGCGAAATTCTTGCCCGCTCCGTGCTTCAACACATCGACACTGGTCAACAGCAAGCCGGCGTTGCCGACCAGCGAGCGACCCGGTTCGAATAATAACGTTTCTCCTGGCCGCGATGCCAGTAGCTTCAGCATTGGGGCCAGGTAGTCGGCTGCTGCAGGGGCACGCTCGTCGGCGCGATAGGTGATACCAAGTCCTCCACCGACGTCAATGTGGTCAATCTGTATTCCGTCGATTGCCAATGCATCCACCAGTCCCAATAACTTGCCGGTGGCTTCGGTAGCCGGTGCCGGATCAAGAATTTGGGATCCGATGTGACAATCAATGCCGCGCACCTGAATGCCTGGAAGTAAGGCGGCACGACGGTACAGCGCCCTTGCCTCTGTATATGCGATACCGAATTTGCTCGATTTCAACCCGGTAGAAATATAGGGATGAGTCTTCGGATCGACGTCGGGGTTGACGCGAAACGAGACCGGCGCCTTCAAGCCGAGTTGAAACGCCACCTGATTCAATAACTCAAGCTCACTCGCGGATTCCACGTTAAAGCAGTGAATTCCTGCCTTGAGCGCTGCACCCATTTCTGTGGCTTTTTTCCCGACGCCCGAAAACACGATCTTGCCGGGTCACCACCAGCCGCCAATACACGGGCCAATTCACCACCCGAAACGATGTCGAACCCGGCGCCCAAGCGGGCAAAAACATTCAGCACCGCCAAGTTGGAATTGGCTTTGATGGCATAGCAAATCAAGGACCGGTCAAGCAAACCGGCACCTTGCAATGTGTCGGTATAAGCGCGGTAAGCGCTTTCCAAGGCGGCACGCGAATAGACATAGCAGGGCGTCCCGTATTCGCTGGCGATTGCAGCAAGATTGACCGGCCTCGATGCGCAAACCTTTGCTGCCCGATGTGAGCAGCGTCATTTGGGATTGGCCGTCGCTGCGCGACTGTTATCATCGGCGGTGCTGGTCGAGCTGGTGGCTTGGCGACGTTGGTGTGTAGAGCGGGCCCTTGGTACCACAGGCGCTCAAGCACAATGCCAGTGCGAGCGTGGTAATGGCGAATCGTGAGCGTTGCATGGGTAAACTGTAAAAAAGGACGCAGAATGCAAGATGGTAGCACCATATGATTGTGGCGATCGACGAACACGTATTTCTGCGCCTTGCTGATGCACAACTTGAGCGTATTGAAGCTGCGTTGGAGCGTGTAATTGAGGCGGACGAGCTGGATATTGATGTCGAGCTGAAAGCCGGTGGCGTAATGGAGTTGGAATGCTCCAACGGCAGCAAAATCATCATCAATCGGCATAGCGCAGCCCGTGAAATCTGGATTGCGGCGCGTTCAGGCGGTTATCACTTTGCCTATAACGGTCGTGCATGGCTGGCGTCCAAAGACGGCAGCGAGCTGACTGACGTGCTGGCCAGGTGCATTGCCGAGCAGACTGGGCAGGTGGTTGCATTGGTCGATACAGACTGACGTGGGATTTGGAAAATCCTTCGGCTACGCTAGAATGGCACAAAATCTACTTTTGCCTGTTTGACCCCTCGAGGAGTGGTAACAATGAAACGCTCGATGATCGCCCTGACCGCTTTCGCGCTGTTGGCGGCAACCTCTTTCACTGCCAGTGCCAACCAACCGCAAAAAGCGACCACCAAAGGCGATGCCGAGCGCGGCAAATTAATCGCCGCCGGCACTTGCGCTGCCTGTCATGGTGCCGACGGCAACAGTCAGATTTCGACCAACCCAAAACTGGCCGGACAGCACCCTGAGTATCTGTACAAGCAAATGAAAAACTTCGTGTTGGTTGATGGGAAACCGGCTGAGCGCGCCAATGCGGTGATGATGGGGATGATGGCTGCCTTAAACGATGGTCAGATGCGGGATGCCGCAGCTTGGTTCGCGTCGCAAAAACAAAGTGGCGACAAAGCGCGAAACCCGGACACCATCGCACGCGGACAAAAGCTCTATCGCGCTGGTGACATTTCCAAAGGATTACCAGCTTGCGCCGGGTGCCACGGGCCAGCCGGCGCCGGTATTCCTGCTCAGTACCCGCGTATTGGGGGACAGTTTGCGGATTACACTGAGGCTCAATTAAAAGCCTTTCGCGATGGCGCTCGCGCCAATGATGCCAACGCGATGATGCGCACCGTTGCCTTGAAAATGACGGACGCCGAGATGAAAGCCGTTGCAGATTACATCGCCGGTCTGCGCTAGGCGGCGTTGATCACAAAAAAAGCCGACCCAAGGGTCGGCTTTTTTCTTGGCGCTGGATTCAGGTTACTTGGCGCCAGCCAGAATCCACTTAACCAAAGACTTAATGTCGTCCGGCTTAACGGAAGAATTAGGCGGCATTGGTACCGCACCTCCGTTGATCTCTTTCCATACTTGACCACCTGTGGCGGCCGTGCCTTTGGTGACTCGCTCAACCAGTTTCGCTTCGTCAGTGGCTTTGTATTTCTTGGAAATATCCTGGAACGAAGGGCCGACCAGTTTGCCATCTACTTTGTGGCAGGCCATGCAGCCGCTCTTGGTTGCGAGGTCAAGCTCTTTGCCTGCAAACGCCGGTGCTGAGACGATTAAGCCACTGGCAAGCACTACGGAAACGAGGACTGATTTCATTTTGAACTCCTGATTATGGTTTGTTAGGGTGCTGAGAAGATTCTAGTGCTTTGGCACAGGTTATCAACAACGTGACTCTACCTCAAAACGTTGACGTCTGAACGGCAAAAATCCTCGTTGAAGGCCATTGATACCCAACAGCTGTCTGATTTCGATGCCAGCTTTGCTTGCCCATGAGAAAAGTTTTACCAATTGACCTTCAGGTGGGCGACATTTACATACCGAGGTTGTCAAAAATCTTGCCCATCTTCTCCTGCATCGTTTCCGCTGTAAATGGTTTGGTGATGTAACCAGAGGCGCCCGCCTTATCGGCAGCGGTAATATTTTCCTTCTTTGCCTCCGCAGTCACCATCAGAAACGGCAGACTGCTGAGGTTGGCATCTGCTCTGACGGCCTGAAGCAAAGTCAAACCATCCATATTTGGCATACTCCAATCCGACACCACAAAATCGATACCGCCCTGCTGAAGGCGCGCAAGGGCAACCGCCCCGTCTTCAGCTTCTTCGACGTTGGTAAATCCTAACTCTTTGAGTAGATTACGAATTATGCGACGCATCGTCGCAAAATCGTCAACTACCAGAAATCTGAGGGCGGAACGGTCTGCCATGAAGCCTCCGTGCAGCAGCGAAGCTATGCCAACTTGCTGAGCCGACACTATGCCGCAGGGGCAACGCCTTCAAAACGGCGAATACCGCTGAAGGAACCCTCTATCAGTGGAATCAAGCCGCATTGGGTTAATTTCTATGCAAAAACCGGTACCGGTCCCTGCCGCTCTGCGCGGCTACAATCGCTACAGCAACGTCAATCCCCTCCCCGCAAATGAACTCACGCTTCGACCAAATCCACAACCACCTTGCCTGGCATTCGACCAAATGGGAAAGGTATCGTGGTTCTGACGTCATTCCTCTGTGGATTGCCGACATGGATTTTGCCGTCCCGCCGGCAATCCAGGACGCACTCACTGCGCATGTCCGGCATGGAGTTTATGGCTATACCGGGGTGCCGAGGGAGTTGTCACCTGCTCTTGTCGCCTATCTGCAACGGCACTACGATTGGAATATCAACCCCGAATCCGTAGTCTGGTTGCCGGGCTTGGTCCTCGGAATCAACCTCGCCGTTCGTGCCGCCTGTGCCGAGGGCGAGGCGGTGGTCACCTTTACGCCGGTGTACCCGCCTTTTCTTGATGCCGCCAAATGGCAGCAGCGGGGTTTGGTTGCAATACCCTTGGCGGCTGATGGAATGGAATACCGGATTGACTTTGCAGCACTTGAAAAGGTGTTGGAGGCAACGCCGAATGTTCGTTTGTTGCTCCTGTGTCATCCGCATAACCCGGTCGGCAAGGTGTATTCGCGAATGGATCTCGAAGACCTCGCCGCAGTTGTGTTGAAACACGATTTGATTGTCTGCAGTGATGAAGTCCATTGCGACTTGATGCTTGATCCGGTAGCAAAGCACATCCCGTTTGCGCAAATACACCCGGATTTGGCTGCGCGCACCATCACCTTGATGGGGCCGGGAAAAACCTACAACATCGCCGGGCTCGGGGCCGCATTCGCGGTGATAGAAAACCCCGAGTTACGCCGGAAATTTCGCTTGGCGATGGCACATCTGGTGCCGGATATCACCGCCTTTGGCTATACGGCATTGTTGGCAGCGCTGACCGAAGCGGAACCCTGGCGGCAAGAACTGTTGGCCTATTTGCGCGGCAATCGTGATCTCGTCGCGGCGCGCATGGCAGCGTTGCAACTGCCAATGACACCCGTTGATGCCACCTATCTGGCGTGGATAGACGCCCGGCGTATTCCCAATGCCCATGCTCATTTCGAGCAGCATGGTGTTGGACTATCAGATGGCACGCCATTTGGAGCGCCGGGTTTCCTGCGCCTCAACTTCGGTTGTCCCAGAGCGGTTCTCGAACGCGCTTTGTCACGAATGACGCGTGCCGTCGGCGTGGCGGATGCAACACGTCCCAACGGCGTCTTGCCGGCACCAACTGACGGAACCATTCATGCTGATTCACCCGCAGTTTGACCCGATCGCCATTCAGATCGGACCGCTGGCCGTGCGTTGGTATGGTCTCATGTACCTTGCCGGGTTCCTTGCGTTCATTTGGCTCGGTAAGCGCCGTGCGTTGTCGCAATCATGGCATGGTATCAGCGCACCCGATGTTGATGACTTACTTTTCTATGGTGTGTTTGGCGTCATTCTGGGCGGTCGTCTTGGCCAAGTAATTTTCTACCAGCCGGATTACTTCCTTGCCCACCCTTTGGAAATTCTGGCAGTGTGGAAAGGTGGAATGAGTTTCCACGGCGGTTTCATTGGTGTTCTGGTGGCAATGGCGCTTTGGGCAAGAAAGCGCGGCAAATCATTTGTTCAGGTGATTGACTTCATCGCCCCGTTGGTCCCGATTGGCCTGATGACCGGACGGATTGGCAATTTCATCAATGGCGAACTGTGGGGGCGGGTTGCAGATGCTTCGCTGCCCTGGGCAATGGTTTTTCCCTATGTCGACAACCAGCCGCGCCATCCCTCGCCTCTATATCAGGCGCTGGGTGAGGGTTTGCTGCTATTCATCATTCTCTGGTGGTTTTCCAGTCGACAGCGCGCTCGTGGGCAGGTATCAGGCATGTTTCTCCTCGGCTATGGCAGTTTGCGCTTCATCGCCGAGTACTTTCGCGAACCCGATCACGGAATATTCGGTGTTTCATACGTCGTCAGCATGGGACAATGGCTGAGTCTGCCGATGGTGCTGATCGGACTGTGGTTACTGGTGCGCGGGTCTACGCCAGAAACCTAGGAATCAAGCACGTCAAAAAGCGCGAGTAGCGCCTCAGATTCGCGCAGCGGCCTTGTCGATTTCGGCACGCATTTCGACGTAACTCAAGGCGACTGGAAACTGCGGAAACTCGGCAATCACGTTCGGTGGTGGGTGAAACAATATTCCTGCATGCGCCTCGATCAACATTGCGGTGTCGTTGTACGAATCGCCGGCGGCGATGACTTTGTAATTCAGTTCCTTGAATCGTTGTACAGCTTCCTTCTTTTGGTTCGGCATACGCAGATGGTAATCGACGACAAATCCTGCCGCATCAGTTTCCAATTTGTGACAAAACAGGGTTGGCATACCCAGATGTTCCATCAAGGGCATGGCGAATTCGTAAAACGTATCTGACAGGATGATGACCTGATAGTCACGACGCAGGGCATGCAGAAATTCATCCGCGCCGGGCATCGGACGCATGGTCGCTATTACCGCCTGAATATCCGGCAAACCAAGTTTGTGCCGGCGCAATAGATCCAGACGGAACTTCATCAGCGTATCGTAGTTTGGTTCGTCCCGGGTTGTGCGGCGGAGTTCCGGGATTCCGGTGCGCTCCGAAAATTCGATCCAAATCTCGGGGACCAGAACACCTTCAAGGTCTAGACAAACTAGTTGCACGGAAATTCTCCATCGTTGAGGTTTTGGCACCTGCCGGACTATCAAGCGTGACTCGCGGCACCAATGTCAGGTCAGCTGGCACACAATAGGCAGTGCGGAATATGTCGAAAGCTTGTTGAATTTTACCGTTGGTACGCTTACTGCTGAACCTATGTGCGGGCTTGTTTTCCGGATCCCAGTTGCCGTTCGAACTCCCGTATCGGCAAAGGCTTGCTGAAGAGAAATCCCTGGAAGTGCCTACACCCGCGGTTTATCAGGATTTCCCTTTGCTCTTCCGTTTCGACGCCTTCCGCAAGGACTTCGATTCCCAGGCTGTTAGCCATCGCAATAATAGTTTGAACGATCACCGCATCGTCTGTCCCCGTAGCGATATCGTGAACGAAGCTTTGATCTATTTTCAGCTGGTGCAAGGGCAATTTCTTCAGGTTGGACAGTGACGAGTGCCCGGTACCGAAATCGTCCAGGGAAAATTGGACCCCGATTTCAGACAATGTCAGCATCGTTGCAACTATCTCGGAAATATTGTCCGGCATCATGCTCTCGGTCAATTCAAGCTTCAGCCGTGATGGATTGATATTTGTATTGTCGATCAGCGATTTCACCTGGGTGCAAAAGTCCGGTTGACTGAACTGCCTTGCGCTGACATTGACCGCCAATTGCAGATGCTCCCGCCCCGGATTACCTTGCCAAGTCTTGATTTGCGCGCAAGCTTCGCGGAGGGCCCACATACCAATATCAACAATCAGGTTCGTTTCTTCAGCCACAGGAATGAACTGTGTCGGGGAAATCAACCCGCGCGTCGGATGGCGCCAGCGCAAAAGCACTTCCGCGCCGGTGACACCGCTATCAGCAGCAACCTGCATCTGGTAATACAACACTAACTGCTCCTGATCAATCGCTTCACGCAACGCCAAACCCAGATCAGCCCGGTATTCGACAGCCGCCTGCATCTTGGGATCAAAGAACCGTATTGCATTGCGGCCGGTCCGTTTGGCCTGATACATCGCTATGTCCGCCCGCTTCATCAATTCGTCGGCGCTCGCATTTGTGCTGCCGAATAGAGTCACACCAATGCTCGGTGTGTTTGGATAGTTGCGCCCGGCAAGTGCGTAGGGTTGATTCAATGCGGCTAGAATTTTTTCAGCCATCGCTCCTATTTGCAGAACCGCTTCATCGACACTGGCGCTGAGGTCCTCGACCATCACCACAAATTCGTCACCGCCCAGTCGAGCAACGGTTTCCGTCTTCCGGACACAACTCAGCAAGCGCTCGGCAACCTGTCGCAACAGATTGTCGCCAACGCCATGCCCGAGTGCATCGTTAATCGCCTTGAAGTGGTCGAGATCGATAAACAATAGTCCGCCCTCGCGACCGCTGCGAGCGTTGTTAGCCAGGGCATGTTCCAAACGGTCCATTAACAGCCGGCGGTTCGCTAGCTTGGTGAGGCTGTCGTAATAGGCCAGCTGTTGAATTTCGGCTTCGGCGGCCTTGCGTGCTGTGATGTCCGTCACCGATGAAACGTAATTGCTGAGCGCGCCTGATTTTGCAATCACCTCGGTGATACTGATCCAGGCAGGATAATCGTCACCATTGGCCCGACGACCCCAGCCTTCTCCTTGCCACGTCCCAAGCTTCGCCACCGTTTCGGTTACATGCCTGACGAACTCCGCATCGTGACGACGGGATACCACCGAGTGCATCGGCTTGCCAACCATTTCGGCAGCCGAAAATCCAGTCAGGTCGATGAACGCCTGATTAACTCTGAGGATGGTGGACTTGGCATCCGCGACGACGATACCATCTTGCGATTCGAACGCTGCGGCGGCGATACGCAGATCAAGTTCTGTCTGTTTGTGGTCGGTGATGTTGGTGCGAATTGCCACGTACTGCTCAATTGCGCCATGGCTGTCCATGAACGGTACGACTGTAAGGTCGACCCAATACCGGCTGCCATCCTTTGCACGTTCGCACATCTCCCCTTTCCATACCCTGCCGCTTTCCAAATTCGCATAGAAATCATCAATGATTTCGGCCGGATAGTCTTCGGTTCTGACAAAGCGGTGATCTTGACCGATTACCTCGTCCGGGGTGTAACCGCTCACTTTGCAGTAAAGCTCATTGACGTAAACCACCTTACCGGCTGCACTTACCGCCGTCACAATGGCATGCTGATCAATTGCAAACTTCTGATTCTGTAAATCATGGAGTGCCCGCTGCGCGGTAATTTCACGCGCACGCAGACTTTCCGTCATCAACTCAAAATTACTCGCCAATGTGCCGATTTCGTCGTTTGCCGTGCGCACCGGTTTGACGGACAAATCACCGCGGGCGACATTTTGGACGACGACAGACAACTCGCGGAGCGGTTTGACGATTCGACTAAACAGCAGCACCGACGCAAGCGTCGACAGTGCCAAAACGAGTAATGTGAGTAATGCGGTACGCGTACCCAGTGAGTCAATGATGCCGAGTGCAACTCGGGGGTCGATTTGCACAAATAGTCGTGCGTCGGCCGCCGGAATCTCGGCCATGCTGAGCCATACCGTACTTCCTGATGAAGTTTCTGTTTCAATGAGTGCGCCTGCAACTGCATTGATCAAGAGTCCTCGACCGACGCGCGCAAGAAGAATGTCCGCGCTGATCAATGGCTGCGCAATCGTTTCCAGATTGTGGTGTACAGCAAGATTTCCACCGCGACTGACCACAAATACGGACGTGCGTTCGTCCATTGGAATGCCGGCGCGTTCTATCAACTGGGTCAAGTCGATATCCAGCGCCACGACGCCGACAATTCGTTCGCCTCTAAAAATCGGTGTGGAAAAGGTGATCAGTTGGGCATTTCCCGCCCGCGTGTCGATATAAGGCTCGCTCCACGTCGAGGCAGCTTTTTGCTTTGCATCGTCGTACCAGTTCAATGCCTGTTCGGCAAATAACTCCGCATCTTTACCGATATCTGCCGTCTTGAAATTGTCGCCATCCCGAAACACAAAAGGGCTGAACCTTCGGCGCTGTTGAAATATCCCCGGCTCAAACGCTATCGCAGCACCATGAATCAATTTGTTTGCACTGACAACCCGGCGAAGCATTTCATAGAGATCATTTTCATTGGCTCTATCGTCCAGAGACAAAGACTGTGCAGTGATCTCACCGGTATTTGCGACCTGACCCAGCAATACGTCCACCCGACTGGCGTAGCTCTGAGCTTTTTCAGTGAGACCTCGTTTGATTTGGTCAGAGGCGACTGAACGGTTACCGAGGAAAAAGTACAACGTTATCAGGCTGACAACAATGAAGCTTGGCATCAATACCAGGAGAAAGACTTTCCGCCGAATGGTGATTCGTGGTGCGACGCCTCTCATTACTACTCCTCGCTGCATGCCAGAGCATGCTGGAAGGCGGGCGAAATTTTCTCAACTGAGAGCAGTCGAAAGAAAGCGTGTGCGAACGTCATGTCGGATCACCGAAAACGCGCAAGGCACTTACTCTAACAACAACAGGTCCAAATGGGGCAGCTTTGTTGAGTTTCTATTCTGTTCAAACGCCCAAGCGGTCACGAATGTCGTACCACAAGGCACCCAGGGCGGTGAATGGCACACGAAACAGGCGCCCGCCGGGAAACGGGTAATGTGGCAATGCTTCAAAGACAGAGAACCGCTCTGCCTGACCTTGAATCACTTCTGCAAGCAACCGACCGATGAGATGGGTGAACGTGATACCGTGCCCGGAACAGCCTTGCGAATAAAAAATATTGTCGGACAAACGCCCGACTTCGGGTAGGCGGGACAACGTGAGCAAAAAATTGCCGGTCCAGCCGAAATCGATCTTTGCACCCGACAACTGTGGAAACGTCTTCACCATGCTCGGCCGAATAATCGATTCGACATGTTGCGGATCGCGCGCACCATAAATCACACCTCCACCGTAAATCATTCGCTTGTCTTGCGACAGACGAAAATAGTCGAGCAGGAAATTATTGTCTTCAACACAAAAGTCTGACGGGATCAACGTGTCGCCCAAAACGCCGAGCGGCTCTGTGGCCACGACTTGAGTGCCGCAGGGCATCGACATTGCCGCGAGTTTGGGTTCCAAATCGCCGATATATGCATTGCAGGCGACAATCACAAATTTTGTCGTCACCCGACCATTCGCCGTGTGCACGATTGCTTTGGCCCCGCGCTCGATTCGCAATGCAGCGCAGTTTTCGTAAATCGTACCGCCGCATTGTTCTAGAGCTGCTGCCTCACCCAGACAAAGGTTTAATGGGTGGAAATGGCCGCCGGTTTTGTCGACCAAAATGGCTTCGTAGCGATCGCTGTTGACAACCTTGTGCAATGCAGATTTGTCGGTGATGAGTTGGAGCCCAGGATGACCCCACTTTTCCCACAACTTCTTTTGTTCTTCAAGCCCGGATACCTTGCGTCGCGAAGTCGCCGCATAGACACCGCCGTCTTTCAAATCGCACTGAATGTTGTAACGGGCAACTCTTTCGCGAATAATTGCAGCGCCTTCGAACATCATTCGCGCCATCGCCGCAGCAACGTTGCTGCCATGACTGGCTTCAATGACATCAATATCGCGCGAAAAGCTATGCACTATTTGCCCGCCATTTCGGCCTGAGGCACCCCAGCCGACTCGCGCTTGCTCCAGCACGACAACTTTGAAACCCGCTTCGGCCAGATGCAGACCCGCCGACAATCCCGTATACCCAGCGCCGATGATGCAAATGTCAGTCTCGACACTACCCTCCAGGGCGTTCCGCAGTGAGGATGCGTTGGCCGATGCCGCGTAGTATGAGGGTGCGTGAGCGATAGTCGCTGTTGAGGTCATTAGAGTACTCCGCACTAAGCAAGCATCGCAGCAGCGCGATCGGACAGTTATTGTGACAGGATTGCGGCAACAACAAAATTGAGGCGCCAAGCCGAGTACAGGATTATCTTGCGCCATGAATTTTCAGTGCGAATCGAAAGACATGCTGCCAAGCGATTTTGGTTGATGGCACGCAATTGACCCGGGAAAGCGTTGGTTCCCTCGTTTTCACGATTGATATTAAAAAGCAAACTGGCGTTTTGTTTAACCACTATTCACTGTATGCCGAATTGGCTGACTCCATTGCTGACCCGCCGCATGATGATTTGCGTCTTCACCGGCTTTTCGTCAGGTCTGCCGCTTTATTTGTTACTCAATCTCGTGCCTGCCTGGCTGCGATCCGGCGGTGTAGACCTGAAAACCATCGGTTTGTTCGCGCTGGTTCAGTTTCCATACACATGGAAGTTCCTTTGGGCACC
The DNA here is from genome assembly GCA_016718525.1 of Rhodocyclaceae bacterium. Taxonomy (GTDB): domain Bacteria; phylum Pseudomonadota; class Gammaproteobacteria; order Burkholderiales; family Rhodocyclaceae; genus JADKHX01. The sequence goes on along the minus strand of JADKDD010000002.1, from coordinate 1,042,658 downwards.
TCTACTTGATCGATATGCGCCGTCAATCGGAGTAACGGGTCGTCGTCGCTCCTGGATGCTGCTGACACAAAGCGGATTATTGGCCGCAATCGCCAGTCTCGGGATTTTCTCGCCGGTCGAGGACATCGGTGTTGTGCTTTTGGTCGCAGGCGTAATCGCATTTCTGTCTGCAACTCAAGATATAGCGCTTGACGCCTATCGGCGCGAACTACTCAGCGACGACGAGTTGGGTTTGGGTAACTCCGTCCACGTGAATGCTTACCGTGTGGCGGGACTGGTACCTGGCTCACTCTCGCTGATTTTGGCGGATCACCTGCCTTGGCAACAGGTTTTCATCATTACCTCAATGTTCATGATTCCCGGCGCCGCCCTGGCGTTGCTGATGAGCGAGCCAATAGCCTCCAGGGCGATGCCCAAAACGCTCACGCAAGCCGTAGTGGATCCGTTCAATGAATTTATCCACCGCGCCGGTGTGCGCGAAGCCATGCTGATCCTGGCCTTCATTTTCTTCTACAAGCTCGGCGACTCAATGTGTACGGCGCTTGCCACCCCGTTTTATCTGGATATGGGTTATGCGAAATCCGATATTGGCTTGGTCGCCAAGAATGCCGGGTTATGGCCGGCGGTGATCGGCGGCCTGCTGGGCGGATTGTGGATGGTCAAACTGGGGATCAACCGCGCCTTGTGGTTATTCGGGCTGGTCCAGTTTTTCTCGATCTTCGGTTTTGCCTGGCTGGCCTGGTTAGGTCCGAATTCGAATATCGGTGTGGTTGAGCTGACCTCCCTTGCCCTGGTTATCGGCTTTGAAGCGCTGGGGGTCGGGCTCGGGACCGCCGCATTTGTGGCGTTTATTGCCCGTGCCACCAGCCCTCTATACACCGCCACTCAGTTCGCGCTGTTCACTAGTCTTGCCGCAGTGCCTCGTACCTTTGTGAATGCAACCACCGGGGTGCTGATCGAAAACTTTGGGTGGTTTAGTTTCTTTTTGCTTTGTGGAGCCCTAGCGGTTCCCGGGATGGTGCTATTGCTAAAGGTCGCACCGTGGCAACAAAACAACAATGTCTGAATATTGCATAGAGTTGATCCAACTTTCTTGATACCGGTCCGTATACTTACCAGGGGCGATTTTCAATCGGGGAGATCGTGATGAAAGTGGTGATGGATATGAGTACAGGCAAGATCATTGCTGACGAATTCGGAGCCTTCGAGGACGAAGTGTTGAACGCGGAGTGGGTTGCTCCGGGACTGCAAACGCTGTTGCAGGAAGAACAGGCAAAGGGGTTGCAACCGAACAACACCCGTGCGCAGGAACAACACGAGCTCGACGCCGACGCATTCCTTGGCATGATGTATCGCGTCCAGAGCTAAGGTCACTGGTAAGGTGCTCGACGCAAGCAGCCGTCGTGCCGATTTCCGGCACAGCTTGGCAATCCCCACTCGCTGGATGGACAACGATGTTTACGGTCACGTAAACAATGTTGTGTATTACAGCTATTTCGACACTGTCATCAACGAATACCTGATTCGCGTTGGCGGATTGGATATTCATGATGGTGGCGTCGTAGGCTACTGCGTCGAGTCGCAGTGCAAGTTTCACGCGCCACTAGCGTTTCCCGAAACCATCGATGCCCGTCTGCGTGTTGCGCATATGGGTAATTCTTCCGTACGCTACGAAATCGCCCTATTCAGCGTCGACGCCGATGCACCGGCTGCCACGGGGTACTTCGTGCATGTTTTTGTGGACCGTTCGGTCAATAAGCCGACAGCCATTCCGGCGAATTTGCGGATTTGTCTTGAGCCGCTAAAGGCTTAGATCTGCAACTTAATCATGGGCTGGAAAGTGAGCCCCGTCCGGCGCAGAAAAATGCGCCTAAAGCGCATGGACTCGATTGCCTTGAGTAAACCCAATCAATGCTTCCTTGAGGCCGCGTCCCAAAATGATGACCTTGAATAACTCACCCATTTCGTTGGGCGAAATCAGCAAGTTAACTGCACCTTGGGCACGCAAAGATCGATTTGACGACCTATCGTCATCCGCTACGGCGAAGAGCCCGTCTTTTTCGCGACCGCCTTCTAGCGTATCCGCAGCGAAGCGGGTAGGGTTCCATCCTGCCCCTTCTTGGTGCGCAGTTGTCTCATCAGAGGTTTCTAAAGAAGTTGCTTTATCAGCATCAACTGATGATCTCCCCTTCCGCTCCAGCAGCAACTCACCCAGACCGCAGTTGATCAGGAAGCTCGCCTGATTGGCGTAGCCGAGAACGTCCAGCCCGGCGCGAAAGCCGGCATCTGCAACTGCAGTGAAATCGACATGCGAAGTAATGTCCGATAGGCCCGGATACCAAAACGGGTCATTGTGCACCCTATGCCGGTAGTGACAACGCAAGGTCCCGCCATTGCGCGAGGCGTGATATAGCTCATGCTGCGGTAAACCATAGTCAATCAGCAATAACGCTCCCGTACGCAGACGCTTGGCCAGGGTTTCAACCCATGCCCGCGCGGCAAGATTGATTTCGCTTTCGTAACCTGGCGGCAGTGGCGCCAGCAGGTCGGCGGCGGCGGTTAGCTCAGGTTCGGTTGAATTCGCACCGCCGCTGCCGGCAGGATAAATTTCATCGCTCCAACACAATCGTTCATGCGCGATACCCACACCACGCTCGCGCACACCATCGCTATCCCAGCGCAGGATGTGAGTGGGCATCGCGTCGAGCACCTCATTGGCGATCAAGCAGCCGGAAAACGCCTCCGGCAACTTCTCCAGCCACTCAACCCGCGCCGCCAGTGCAGGGGCAAACTCCGCGACGGTAGTAGCCTGACGGGCACGTAATTCGCCGGACACCTCAAGAATCAAATATCGCTCTGGTGCAGCATCAAGTGCGTCCAGTGCCAGTAGCAAATCGGCCGCCAGTCTGCCGCTCCCACCGCCGACTTCAATCACCATGGGATGTTCGCCTGCGGGAACCTGCTGCAAGATTTGAGCGACCTGTCGCGCCACCGCCTGACCGAACAGCGGCGTCAGTTCTGGCGCCGTCATGAAATCTCCGCCATCGGAAAAATCGCCGAATTTTCGCGCCCCGCCTGCGTAGTAACCCAATCCCGGCGCGTACAAGGCCAACTCCATATAGCGTGCAAACGAGATCCAGCCGCCGCTGTGTTGAATTTCATGGGCGATGATTCGTGTCAGCGCACTGCTCGCCGCCGCAGCGTCCGCGGAGGGTTCTGGTAAGTTGGCGTTCATTGTTTATCGACGTTCGCGTAACGCGTGTTAGGCATCATGGGGCGGTGCGACCAACTCAGCCATCGCACTTTTCTGGGTGTTGTTGGTTCGGTTCAGTGCATCGGCGACGCCAGCTCGATCAGCTAGCGGACGATTTTGACTGACCTTCCACTTCCCGATCAGACTGGTGATCCGGATCTCGAACCCGACAATCGCGGCCAGCATCTTGTCGATGTAATCCGCCGGCGCATCATTCATGGTCCACAGTGAATCCACTTTGGCCTCATGTGTCGCCACTAGACCATTCAGGAAATCACGCAGCCAAAACGGATCATCCCGCACCAGCAGGCGACCACGCGCATGCACAGCAACGTAATTCCAGGTCGGTACCACCTTCCCGTGCTCGACCTTGCTCGGGTACCACGCGGGTGACACGTAGGCTTGTGGTCCTTGAAAAATCACCAACGCATCAGTTTCGGCATGCGCTGTCTTCCAAAGCGGATTGGCGCGAGCGACATGGCCTTGCAAGACGCCCATGGGAGCGCCTGGCGACGCTGCGACCAAATGCAGTGGAACGTGATTGGCCTCAGGGCCGTTTTCGGACCCTGTTACGATTGTCGCCAATGGGTATTCGCGCATCAATGCATTTAACACATCGGGGCGGTTCTCTTCAAAGTGCGCGGGCAGGTACATTGCAAACTCCTTATGCTTCAATGGCGCTCATTGTAAGATGCGACCCCATGAAGACCATGGAATATTCCCGTCGCTTTGGCGGTATCGCACGGCTTTACGGCGAACAAGCGCTGGTTCGCGCAAATGCAGCCCATGTCGTGGTCGTTGGTATTGGCGGCGTTGGCAGCTGGGCAGTGGAAGCCTTTGCCCGTTCCGGGATTGGCGAACTTACCTTGATTGATCTTGATCACATTAACGAATCCAATATCAACCGCCAGATTCACGCGCTCGATACGACACTCGGCGCAGCGAAGGGGCTTGCAATGCAAGCACGGATCAAGGACATCAATCCGGATTGCGTGGTCCACGTGATCGAAGAATTCATTGACGAACACAATGTCGCTACGCTGCTACCGGCCTGTGACGTGGTGATCGATGCCATCGACAACGTGCATGCCAAAGCGTCATTAATCGCCCATTGCCAACAGATGAAGATCCGGATAGTCACTACCGGTGCGGCCGGCGGACGGACTGATCCAACGCAAATCGAAGTAATCGATCTGTCACGAACGGTGCAAGACGCGTTGGCGTCAAAGGTGCGCGCAAAACTGCGCAAAGACTACGGTTTCCCGCGCGACCCGAAACAGAAATTCGGCGTCGATTGTGTATTTTCGCCGGAGCAACTGGCTGCACGGCGTTGGCCCCCCGCGAAGCGGGATACAAGCCATGCTGAGCCAGTCAGCACCAACTCGCAGGGACCCGGATTTGATCCCGCCGCCGGGTTGGCTTGTGCCGGCTATGGATCATCGGTGGCGGTAACCGCCGGATTTGGTTTTGCCGCTGCTGCCAAAGCGCTCGCGGACTTGTTGCAATGAGCGCACCTGTCATCCTGATTACCGGCGGTGCGCAACGGATCGGCGCCGAGATCGCACGGAATCTTCACAACGCAGGTGCCAGCATTGCCATTCACTTCAATTCGTCACAATCGACTGCCGGCCATTTGGTGGCCGAACTTTGTGCCTTGCGCAGCGGTTCGGCAGCCGCATTTCAGGCGGACTTTCTGGACCCGGCCGCGCCGGTTATGCTGATTAATCAAGTCATTGAGCGTTTCGGGCGGCTGGACGGACTGATCAACAACGCGTCGAGCTTTTTCCCGACCGGCATCGGCACAATCACGGCAACACAATGGGAAAATTTGGTCAGCTCGAATCTGCGTACGCCTTTATTTCTCGCCCAGGCCGCCGCGCCTCATCTTGCGGTAACGAATGGTTGCATCGTCAATATCACCGATATACATGCCGAACGCCCGCTCAAAGGCTACCCGGTCTACTGTGCCGCGAAGGCGGGGCTGCTCGGTTTGACGCGCTCGTTGGCGGTGGAATTGGCACCCCAGGTGCGCGTCAATGCGGTCGCGCCGGGAGCGATCCTGTGGCCGACAGATTCCGCAGCACCAACAGCCGACTTCCCGCCGGCACAACAAGCGGCGATAATTGCGCATTCTCTACTCAAACGTGTTGGTGCTCCCAGCGACATCGCCCGCACCGTCCGCTTTCTCGTGTTTGACGCGCCGTATATCACCGGTCAGGTCATCAATGTAGACGGTGGTCGCAGCGCCCATTTGTAAAGTCCATGAACGCTCCTCTCACCCAACGCCAGGCTCGGCGTGATGTCTTCGAATCCAACAAGCTGGCCAAGCGCTTGCGCCGCGAAGTTGGTCAGGCAATTTCTGACTACGCGATGATTGAAGCCGGTGACAAGGTGATGGTGTGCTTGTCCGGCGGCAAAGACTCCTATGCCATGCTCGATGTGTTGATGTATCTGCGCGAACATGCGCCTATCGAATTTGAGGTCATCGCGGTTAATCTTGACCAAAAGCAACCCGGTTTTCCCGAACATATCCTGCCGGCCTACTTACGCGAACTCGGGGTGCCGTTTCATATTGAGAATCAGGACACCTATTCCATCGTCAAGCGTTTGATTCCGGAAGGCAAGACCACTTGCTCGCTTTGCTCAAGGCTGCGGCGTGGCGTGCTGTACCGTGTGGCAGGTGAATTGGGTGCGACCAAAATCGCCCTCGGTCATCATCGTGACGATATTCTGCAAACCCTGTTTCTGAATCTTTTCTTTGGCAGCAAACTGAAGACGATGCCACCGAAACTGGTCTCGGACGATGGCCGTCATGTGGTGATTCGTCCGATGGCTTACTGTCGCGAAACTGATCTCGAATTGTGGGCGGCACAACGTCAATTTCCCATCATTCCTTGTGATTTGTGCGGCTCCCAACCGAACTTGCAGCGGCAGCAGGTCAAGGAAATGCTGCGCGATTGGGAGCGTCGCTTTCCCGGGCGGGTCAATAATTTGTTCCGCGGCCTCGCCAATGTCGTGCCATCGCATCTATTGGACACCGCGCTTTACGATTTTCAGAGCATCGTCGCCACAGGTGCGCCGAACCCCGATGGCGACCATGCATTTGATCCAATGACGTTTCCGGAGTCGCTACCGGAAACCACTTTGCAACCACTGCAATCCCTGTCGGTAAAACATTGATATGAACGCGCGTCGCCTGTCCGCAAATCACGGGGTGCTCTGGTTGCTTGCCGGATTCTCTTTGTTCCGGCGCAATCCGCCCTTACTCACCTTACTCACCTTCACCTATTTGTTGTTGGTAGTGGTGATCAATTTGATTCCAGCCATCGGACCATTTCTATTGCCGTTGGTTTTGCCGCTACTGACCGTGATCCTTGCCAATGGCTGTCGCAGCATTGAGGTCAAAGGAGCATTCAATGGCACGGATTTGATGCGTGAGGTTGCCGATCGACGCCAAGCGATTATGCACTTGGGTGGACTGCACTTGCTCGGCTCAGCAACGATGGTGTTGGTCAGTGCGGCGTTAGGGATGGATCTCACGCTCAGTGAAAATCTCACCAGCGAGCAGATGCAGGACCTCGCGCTGGATCTAGGTTTATTTTTGATGCTATCGACACCCTTGTTAATGGCCTTTTGGTTTGCACCACTACTCACCCTGTGGGACAAAATTCCTCCGGCCAAGTCAGTGTTTTTCAGTTTCGTCGCAAGTTGGCGTAACTGGCGCGCCTTCTTTATGTATGGCGTTGCCGTGGGTGTTGCCGGAATTATCGTCCCGGGTATTCTGCTGGTCACCGCCAGTCTGATTTCGGCGTCAGTGGTTACTGTCGTCTCAGTGGTACTGCGCATGATGATGATGTTTGTTCTGGCACCATCTTTGGTCGCCAGCGTTTATGTGTCATACCGCGATGTATTTCAAACCATCCCGGTCGAAACCGCTTTGGTGGCTGAAGTGCCACCGGATGACGCCGCGCAAGAATGACCCAGGCCCAGTCGCCCGGCCCGCTGGGCATACTCGGTGGCACTTTTGATCCGATTCATAACGGTCACCTGCGTCTCGGCGAAGAAGCGATCCAACAACTCAGTTTGACTCACGTCCGCTTTATCCCTGCCGGACAGCCGCCGCTGCGCGACACGCCAAGCGTATCGGCCAACCACCGTTTGGCGATGGTCAGGCTGGCAACCTCGGCGAACCCTCGTTTTGATGTCGATGACAGCGAAGTGACGGCGACGCAGCCGAGCTACTCGGTCGATACACTGACGCGACTACGCAATGAAATTGGTCCGCTTCGATCGCTTGTGCTGCTGCTCGGCAAAGACGCATTCGAGCGATTGGCCCAGTGGCACCGGTGGCAGGAAATCTTCTCGCTCGCGCATATTGCCGTGGCGACGCGACCAGACAATAAGGCATTGAGTTCCCCAGTTGGTGCTGGCGACACGCCGTCATCCAGTGGCGTAACCGGCAATACGCCGTTAGAATGCGCCTCCGCACTGGCGAAAGAAGTCCGTCAGCGTCATGGCAGTGCGGTCGACTTGGCCACCTCACCATCCGGCCGCATCGTGCCATTTACCATCCCTGCACTCGATATTTCCGCAACCGCAATTCGCCGGCAACTCAAAGCCGGGCACCAGCCCCGCTATCTGGTCGCCGACACGGTTGTGAGTTATATTGAATCGCACCAACTCTATCGTTAACCGTTCCGCACCCTGCCCATTATGGACATTCGAAAGCTACAAAAACTCGCCGTCAGCGCTTTGGAAGACATCAAAGCCAAAGATATCGAGGTCATTAACACCTCCAAACTTACCGCCATGTTCGACAAGATCATTGTCGCTACCGGGGACTCGAACCGGCAGGTCAATGCCTTGGCGCGTAGTGTGCATGACAAGATCAAGGAAGCCGGAGGTGATATCGTCGGCATGGAAGGCGAAGAGTCCGGCGAATGGGTTTTGGTTGATCTGGGCGATATCGTGGTGCATATCATGCAGCCAGCGGTTCGCGCCCACTACAACCTGGAAGAGTTGTGGCAAACGGTGCCGAAGCGAACCACTACGCGCGCACCCAAGAAAAAAACCACAGACGAATGAAATTGCTGGTCGCCTGCGTTGCCATACGGCCACCGGCGTGGGTAGTAGACGGGTGGCACGACTACGCCAAGCGCATGCCGCGTGAAGCACAGTTGGAACTCCTTGAAATAAAGCCCGAGTCGCGCAACACAGGAAAAACGGTTGGCGCGATGCTGGCCGCAGAATCACAAAGGATCAATGCGGCTCTGCCCGGCAATTGCCAGCGTGTGGTTCTTGACGAGCGCGGCGAGACAATCACCACGCGTCAGCTCGCCGAGCGTGTCTCAAAATGGATGCGTAGTGGACAGGATGTTGCTTTCCTGATTGGCGGGCCCGACGGCCTGGATGCCAGTATCAAACAAAGCGCCAACGACACCATTCGCTTGTCGAGTCTCACCTTGCCACATGCCATGGTCCGCGTGATACTCGCCGAAGCCCTTTACCGTGCCATCAGTTTGCTCAGGGGACACCCCTACCATCGCGAATAACGCCCCATCGCATAAATAACATGCTCGAACCTCGAATCTATCTCGCCTCTCGCAGCCCCCGTCGCCGCGAACTATTGACGCAAGTCGGGATTCGTTTCGACATGTTGATGTTTCGCGACGCGCAGCGTCCAGATCCGGCATTGGACGAAACCTGGTTGCACGGTGAAACACCACAATCCTATGTTCAGCGTGTGGCCTTGGCAAAAGCGACACATGGCGCTACCCTGTTGGGACTGCGAAAATTGCCGGTTCACCCTGTTCTGGCCGCCGATACCACGATAGATCTGGATGGCGAGGTTATTGGAAAACCCAGCGATGCAGCCGATGCTGCAGCAATCCTCGAACGCCTCTCCGGCCGAACGCATCGCGTGCTTACCGCCCTCACAGTCGCCGTTCCGGCGAGCAATGCAGGTCACGAACGGGCGGAGTCTGTGCTGTCGATCAGCGACGTGCGCTTTCGTACAATCAGTACTGATGAGATCCGTCGTTATGTGCAAAGTGGTGAACCAATGGACAAAGCTGGTGCCTATGGCATTCAGGGTCGGGCCGCGATATTTGTGGAGGAAATCCGCGGCTCGCACAGCGGAATCGTCGGATTGCCCTTGTGTGAAACCGCCGTTTTGCTGAAGAAATTTATCCCGCTTGCCTGATTGACTATGCCTGAACAATTCCTGATTAACTTTACGCCGCAAGAGACCCGCATTGCGTTGATGCAACACGGTGTCGTACAAGAGCTTCACGTCGAGCGCAGCGGCGGTCGAGGTATTGTCGGCAATGTGTATATGGGTCGCGTCGTTCGCGTCCTGCCTGGAATGCAGTCGGCTTTCGTTGAGATCGGACTGGACCGCACTGCGTTTTTACATGTTGCTGAGGTTTGTGGTGGCAAGAGCGGCCCTGATGCCCGGCCAATCGAGCGCTTGTTGAGCGAGGGGCAATCAATCATGGTTCAGGTGCTGAAGGATCCTATCGGTACCAAAGGCGCACGGCTCACTACCCAGGTATCGTTTGCCGGGCGATTGTTGGTCTATCTGCCACAGGACCGGCACATAGGCATCTCACAACGGATCGAGAACGAAGTTGAGCGCGACAGTCTGCGTGTCCGCATTCAGGCTTTGGCGCCGGAAGAGGATGCCGGTGGATTCATTGTGCGTACCGTCGCTGAAACTGCCACAGATGAGGAGCTTGCCGGTGACATTGCTTACCTGCGAAGGCTTTGGCAGGAGATCCTGTCGAGAAGTCGCTGTGTCAGCGGTCCAACTTTGCTGCATCAGGATCTTGACCTGGCACAGCGAATATTGCGCGATATGGCGAATCACGAAACGCAAAACATCATCGTCGATTCACGCGAAACATTTCAGAAACTGGATCAGTTTGCACGCGAGTATGTTCCGCAAATTACCGACAAAATTGTGCATTACACCGGTGAACGACCACTGTTTGACCTCTACAACATTGAAGAGGAAATTCAAAAGGCACTGGCGCGTCGCGTAGATTTGAAATCCGGCGGCTATTTGATTTTCGACCAAACCGAGGCGATGACTACGGTCGATGTCAATACCGGCGGCTTTGTCGGTGTGCGCAATTTTGACGAAACAATTTTCAAAACCAACCTCGAGGCAACCCAGACAGTTGCCAGGCAGTTGCGACTGCGTAATCTCGGCGGCATCATCATTGTTGATTTTATTGATATGGACTCGGCAGACCATCGTGAAGCCGTGCTCGCCGAACTCAACAAGGCGTTGGCGCTCGATCACACGCGGGTCACGGTCAGCGGATTTACTCAGCTGGGACTGGTGGAGATGACCCGCAAGCGGACCCGGGAGAGCCTCGCTCACGTCCTCTGTGAGCCCTGCCCAACCTGTAGCGGTCGTGGTGAAGTCAAAACGGCGCGTACGGTTTGCTATGAAATCATGCGTGAAGTACTGCGCGAATCCCGTCAATTCAGCACTGGCGAGATGCGGGTGCTTGCAGCACCGGTAGTGATCGACTTGTTCCTGGACGAAGAGTCCCAGGCGCTGGCCATGCTATCGGATTTTATTGAACGGCCGGTTTCGCTACATGCCGAAAGTGGTTACAACCAGGAACAATTTGATATCGTCTTGATGTAAGACTGTTGCGGTTTGCTTGTAAAGAGTCCGGTGCGGCCTAGTGGCTCTGGTTGTCTTCTTGCCGGCTGAAATGGGTGCGTTTCATCAGTAGCATCAAAGGTGTGGCTGCTATCAGCAAGATTCCGGTAATCAGAAAGATTTTCTCAAACGCCAGCATGGCAGCTTGTTTCCTCACCATCATATCCAGCAGTGCATACGCTTTTGCCTGAGCGGCCTCGTCCGGCACACCGCGCGCGAGAAAAATGCCTTTGAGCACATGCAATCGTTCCATGGTTGCCGCCGATATTTCACTGATGTGATAACGCAGAACATCGCGATTGGAAACCTGAAACTGCGCGAACAGGGTTGCTGAACCGGCGATTCCAACAGAACCACCGAGTTGACGCAAAAGGTTGTAAAGCCCGCTCCCTGCGGCAATTTTTTCCGGTGCGAGATTGCCCATTGCCAGGTTGTTCAACGGCATGAACGCCATTCCCGTGCCAATGCCCCGGGTAATCTGTGGCCAAAGAAAATCGTCGGCACCGGACTGCGTCGTCAGCTGCCCGTGAAGCAACATGCTGCAGCCGAAAATGAGCGCTCCCGCGAGCACAATGTAGCGCAGATCGATGTTAATTTTGGGCATCAGCCGGCCGAGCACACCCATGGTGAATCCAGCTGCGAGCGCTCCAGGAAATATCGCCTTGCCCGTGTCCCAAGCGCCGAACCCGACCAATGTCTGGGTATACACCGGAAAAAGAAATATTGCCGTAAACATCGTGACACCAAGCAAAAATGCCAGCACCAGCGATACCGCGAATTGCGGGTCGGCAATCACCCGAAGGTCGACGATGGGGTGCGGATGACGCAATTCGTGATAGACGAATGCAGTCAGTGCAGTGACACTGAGGCAAGCGTAGGTAATGATTTCGCGTGATGCCCACCAATCAAGTTTTTCGCCTCGTTCGAGCAAGGTTTGCAACGTACCGATGCCAACCGCCAACAGGAAAAGTCCGAGAAAATCTATTTCCTCTGCTTTCTCGCCGAATTTTGAATCCGGTACGTACATCAAGGCCAGCAAGAGCGCCAAAACGCCTAACGGAATGTTGATATAGAAGATCCAGGGCCATGAGGCGACATCAGTAATGTACCCGCCTAGCGTTGGGCCAAGCATCGGTCCGGTCATTACTCCAAGACCGAAAATCGCCATTGAAGTACCGGCTTCCTTTGGTGGAAAAGATTCATACAACACCGCCTGCGCCGTCGTAATCAGCCCGCCTCCGCCAAGCCCCTGTACGATGCGCCAAAACACCAACTCCCCCAAAGTGCTGGCGTTGCCACACATAAACGATGACGCTGTGAACAACATGATTGACATCGCAAAGTAGTTGCGACGACCGAACCAATTTGCCAACCAGCTCGAAATCGGCATGACGATTACATTGGCGACCACGTATCCAGTGGATACCCAGGCAATCTCGTCGAGCGTTGCACCAAGCGAGCCCATCATATGGGGAATAGCAACGATGACGATACTGGTGTCGACAAGTTCGAGCACGACAGCAAGGGTGACCGTGATCGCAATAATGTATCGCGTCCGGTAAATCTCCTCGGGGCTTTCGACCCGGCTGAGCGCCGGGAGTAAGGGTCTCATTTTTTGGTGATGGTCACCACCACACTCATCCCGGCTCTCAGCATGTGTTCCGGGTCGTCACTTTGCTTGATGCGGATGCGCACCGGAACGCGTTGCACAACCTTGGTAAAGTTTCCGGTGGCATTATCTGGTGGCAACAAGGCAAAACGCGCCCCGGTTGCCGGACTGATCGATTCGACCTCGGCAGGAAACGTGCGGCCCGAGTAAGCGTCGACTTCAACCGCGACCGCGTCTCCCGGCTTGATTCCATGCAAGTCAGTTTCCTTGAGGTTCGCGGTAATCCAAATATCTCCCAGCGGCACCACCGATAACAGCAGTTGTCCGGCACCGATGAGTTGCCCAAACTCAGCGTTCTTCCCCGCAATAGTGCCGCTCACTGGCGCAACAATGCGTGTGTCGGCAAGTTGATTGGCGGCCATATCGCGCACTGCACGGGCAGCCGCAACTTTGGCTTGCGCAGCGGTCAGTGCGGCTGTGCTCGCGCTGACCTGCTCACCTGCGGACTCTGCGGTCTGGCGCACCGCCGCCAATTGCGCCGCGGCGCCTCGCGCTGCGGCTTCGGCAGTATCGAGTGCTTGAGGTGTAATCATTTTTTTGGCGACAAGTTCGCGCGTTCGTTCAAGGTCCTTTCGCGCTTTATCAGCATTGGCTTGCGCCTGCTCGATGCTTGATCTGGCAGCCGCCGCGTTGGCGCGGGCCGACGCAACTTGCGCACTTGCCTGACCGCCATGGGAGGCATTTCCCGCCGCAGCGATCGCCAAAGCCAAATCAGCTTCGGTCTGCGCCAGACGCGCACGATAATCGCGCTCATCCAGTTGAACCAACAGATCGCCTTTCTGAACCACTTGATTGTTTTTAACCGGAATGCTGACGACGATCCCGCTGACTTTAGGCTGTATGGGCACAATCGACGCGTCAATCTGCGCATTGTCTGTAGTGACATGGCTTTGCGCCCACCACCACTTGTAGGCAAGCCACCCGCCAATGACCACCAGCACGGCGACCAAAACAAAGCGCGATAACTGGCGGGATTTAGGTGGCTGCTCGGAGGTTGACTCGGACATATAGTGCTCCAATTCACTTACTGACCGGTTAGTCATTAACTAAATTATATCGACAACGCCTCCGAGCATCAACACGGAATGACAGCGACAAACTTATCGGTGATTGGCGGGAGAACTTGGACTTGAGGCAGTTGACGCTACGAACGCTGGGCAAGCCTGTGAACTTTCTTCGTAAGCGATAGTTCTCACCAATCCCGTTTTATATCAATCGGGCACCCGTAAACCGGTGGTCTCCGCACTTGATGCAGGCAACCGGGAAGCTCCCTGAGGTAAAATCGCTTCACCTGAATCAATAGCAATTTTGTTGAGTTCAGGGCAAGGCGGGTATCGTATAACGGCATTACCCTAGCTTCCCAAGCTAGTGACGAGGGTTCGACTCCCTCTACCCGCTCCACATTCACAAGCGACTAACCACCGTTCAGGCGCAAGTGTTTCTTGATCAACTCGAATGACGGGTTATTCAACAGCAGCGTGTCGTTTACCACCAGCGAAGGTGTTCCCACCCCACCGGACGGCACACCACTTGCTGTTAATATTTCAAAGAACTCTCGCTCGCTCTGCGGATCCGTATCGAGAAATCGTTCGCTAAACGGGATCCCACTTTCGGTGAGCAAGGCACGCGTCCTTGCGCAATAACCACAGGTCGTCAGCGAATACATCACGACCTCGTTGCCGGGACCAAGTTTTGCGCGCAGATCTTCCGGGCGATCCATGGCGCGAAGCGCATAGAACGCGCCAACCGCGAAAACCATCAACAGAATTCTGCCAATCCAACTCATTGCACGCACGATCCGGCCAAATCGGAATCAACGGATACTAAACCCGTCGAGCAAACAGCGCTAATCCCTGGCGCTTACCAGTGTGTATCGCGATCTGCAGTGGCTGAAATTTTGTGAATGCTCAAATCCGCACCGTTGAATTCTTCTTCTGCGTCGAGCCGTATGCCAAAGCTGTACTTCAATGCGCCATAGACAATCAGACCGCCGGCAAAGGCGATGGTGATACCGAGTAGCGTACCAAGCAACTGGCTCACCAGCGACACGCCGCCTAGCCCACCGAACGTAGTGGCTCCGAAAAAGCCAGCAGCGATACCGCCCCAGGTACCGCACAAACCGTGAAGCGGCCAAACACCAAGCACATCGTCGATCTTCCAGCGATTCTGCGTTAGTGTGAACATCACGACGAACAGGGCACCGGCCACCGCACCGGTTACCAGAGCGCCCAGTGGATGCATCAGGTCCGACCCGGCGCACACAGCAACCAGTCCGGCCAGTGGTCCGTTGTGCACGAAGCCTGGGTCATTCTTGCCTGTCACCAGCGCTGCCAATGTCCCGCCGACCATCGCCATGAGTGAATTCATCGCCACCAGACCGGATATTTTGTCCATGGTTTGCGCGCTCATGACATTGAAACCAAACCAGCCGACGACGAGTATCC
Organism: Rhodocyclaceae bacterium; assembly: GCA_016718525.1. GTDB lineage: Bacteria > Pseudomonadota > Gammaproteobacteria > Burkholderiales > Rhodocyclaceae > JADKHX01. Next base: position 1,027,614 of record JADKDD010000002.1, on the reverse strand, counting down.
ACGCACCCAGTGCAAGGAACGGAATCGACGACGGCGGATGGGCCGAAACCAGTCCGTCGCGCGTATAGCGACCGCGTCGCGCACCCAGCAACAAAACTGCGGCGAGGGCAATCCATCCACCCACCGCATGAACAACCACTGAGCCGGCAAAGTCATGAAACTCTGCTCCAAAACTGAGCTTTAGCCAGGCTTGAAAACCATAAGCCTGATTCCATGCGATGCCCTCAAAAAACGGATAGATGAAGCCGACCAGCATGAACGACGCAGCCAACTGGGGGTTGAACTTTGCCCGCTCTGCAATTCCGCCGGATACGATCGCCGGTATTGCTGCGGCAAAGGTCAGCAAAAAGAAAAATTTGGTGAGGTCGTAACCACTTTGCTTCGCCAATATCTCTGCATCAACAAAAAAGCTCACGCCATAGGCGATCTGGTACCCGATGAAAAAATACGCAATTGTTGAAATGGAAAAATCGGCAAGGATTTTGACCAGAGCATTGACTTGATTCTTCCGCCGCACCGTTCCCAGTTCGAGAAAGGCAAACCCTGCATGCATGGCCAAAATCATGATGGCACCTAGCAATATGAACAGGGTGTCGGACGAAGTTTTAAATAATTCCATTTTGGGGCTCCGGATTCACAAAAAGCACAAGGACGGAGCATAGAAGCAAGCCGCGTTCCCGTCATTCAGTCTATATTAATCAATTACCTAGCGCTATCCAACACGCTTTTGCGCTTCAATTCGGTGCATTTCGCCAAATTGACGCACCAATATTGAGCGCCAAACGGCCAAGCAAATTGATAGGGATAAACCCGCGCTATTTGATTCCGGTGATTTTGTGGGTCTGCAAACTCAATCGCCATTGCGGGTGTTCCATGCAATAGCGTATCGCCGCTTGCGTGTTGACTTCGGTTTTCGCACCATCCGCCATGGGCTGCAGGAAAAAATGTTTGAAATCCAGATCGGCAAATTTCTCAGGAGGCGCATCACCTTGCGGGAAGACCAATTTCAATTCGCCACCGGCTTTCACAGCGAGCGGTGCGGTGCTTTTCGGACTGACGCACAGCCAATCAATTCCTGCCGGCGGGATACAGGTACCGTTGGTTTCTACCGCAATCTCGAAACCAAATTGATGAAACGCATCGACCAGCGCCGAATCAAGTTGCAGTAAGGGTTCGCCCCCGGTGCAGACGACAAAAGGTTTGCCGGATGATTGCGCCGGCCAAGCCTGCGCAACGCGCTCTGCCAAAGCACTTGCATTTGCGAATTTGCCGCCGCCTTCGCCATCAACGCCGACAAAATCGGTATCGCAGAACTTGCAGACCGCATCGGCACGATCACGCTCCAAACCCGACCACAGGTTGCAGCCGGCGAAACGACAAAACACTGCCGCCCGTCCGGCATTGGCGCCTTCACCCTGCAGGGTGTAGAAAATTTCTTTAACGGAGTAGGTCATCGTTCGTACGTCGCGGCGCTGTTCGCATCAAATCGGCAACGCGGGTGCAAGCGCACCCCATGACAGAATCGCGCCGCAGCCGCGGCTTTGGAAGACGTCGATGCGATCCAGTTGCGGTAGCTGTGTCTGTGCCTGGCTCCGTACCCAGCGCGCCAGGCTCGCCGTATCTGCGTCCGGCAAATCCGGCAAATCGTTCAATGGCTGATGGTCGAGTTGGTCGAAGATCGGGCGGAACAAATCTTTGACATCTCCGTAGTCCACCGTCCAGCCCATTACCGCATCCAGCGGTGCCGACAAATGCAAGCGCAAGGCATAGGTGTGGCCATGCATGCGGCGCGCAGGGTGCCCCTCCGGCGCCCTGTCCAAACGTAGCGCGCTGTCAAAACTTTGCTCTTTCCAGATGCGATAGTGAATACCGTCGAAATGCGCACCGGCACTTGCCGTCTCGTAGACTGTGACCCACGACAAGGCCGGCAATTCAGATTTAAGACGATGCCATATCCACGCCGCAATCACTTCACTCGTCGGATTTTCCAGACCCGGCATATCATTCAGGCAAGCCATGTGAAGCTGCGCATGCAGGGGTTGCCAGCAGGCATCAATCAGGTCGTAATCGACGCCCATTTCCTGATTTGAAATATCCTGATTGGCATGCACGATCACTTCAAATCCGTGCCCGTGCATGCGACCACATTTGTGTCCGGCGGGAACATTCGGCAGCTGATGGGCTGACTCGAATAGGTAACGCCGCCAGATATGTGCGTGATCCTGACTGTCCAGATCGACACCTGAATTCGCCGTACTTTGCATGGCGATGCTGGCGATGCCGGGAACCGCCAAGTGCTGGCGCAACCAGCGCGCAAGATTCTCATCAGTCGGCAATGACAGATGTTGATTCAAGAATTGATAATCCAGCGGCAAAACGGCGCGCTCAAGTTGCTGGCGCAACTGCGCAGCTTCGTTGCCGGGAAAATCGACCCAGGTCGGGGGCAGGGCACAGCGAACTTCCGCAAGATAACTGTGTCCGTGCATTGCACGGGCGCGATGTCCGGGAGGCAAACAACTGATTTCGCAGGCCGCCTCGAACCCGGCACTGGCGGCGTAAAGCAAAGTTTCGTTGCCGCTCATTTGGACTGAAACCTGATCAGCAGCGGATCATTGATGCCGATCTCGTTGAAACCCTTGGCGCGCAGCTGGCACGAATCGCAGCGACCGCAGGGACGACCTTCCGGATCGGGGTCGTAACAGCTGCTGGTGTGGGAGAAGTCGACCCCAAGCGCAAGTCCGGCTTTGACGATATCGGCTTTGGACAGCTCAATCAGCGGCGTATGAATCTTCAGCCGCGCCGAGTTTTCAGCACCGGCTTCGACACCTCGCTTGGTCGCCAGGTTTGCCATGGTTTCAAATGCCGCGATGTACTCCGGACGACAATCGGGGTAGCCGCTGTAATCAAGTGCATTCACGCCGATAAAAATATCCGTCGCGCCGAGCACTTCGGCCCATGCCAGCGCGTAGGACAAAAATATGGTGTTGCGCGCCGGAACGTAAGTCACCGGAATACCGTGCGACATGTCGGCGACCGGACGGTCTTTGGGTACCTCGATGTCTGCGGTCAAGGCCGAGCCACCCATCTTCCGCAAGTCGATATCAACGATCAAATGCTTGCTGACTCCGAGCTGTTTTGCGATCGTTGTCGCGCACTCGAGCTCCACAACATGGCGCTGCCCATAGCGAAAGCTTATCGCGCAGACTTCAAAGCCCTGTGCTTTGGCGATAGCCAAACTGGTGGTTGAATCGAGACCACCGCTGAGCAGGCAGACAGCAATTGTTTTGCTTTTACTCATCGCTTCACCATCGCACCGGAACGCGACCACGCGCGATGAGCCATTCGTTCGCGCGCGAAAAAGGGCGGCTGCCGAAGAAAGCCGGCGCGTCGCCGCTTGGTCGGCGACAGGCGTTACCCATCGGCGATGGATGCGAACTGGCAAGCACCAGATTTTTACCTTCATCAATCAGCGAACGGAAGTTCATCGCCTCGTTGCCCCACAGCATGAACACTCGTGGCGTGTCATCCTGGCCCAAGGCGCGAACGATGCGCGATGTCACCGCTTGCCAGCCAAGCTGACGGTGCGACGCAGGCAAGCCCGGCGCGACACTGAGAATTGCGTTGATCAGCAATACGCCGTTGGCAGCCCAATCGGTCAGATCATGCGTGCGTAATGCGGGCGCTTCGAGATCGCTCGCCAGTTCTTTCAGAATATTCTTTAGCGAAGGTGGCGCAGACACGGCAGCCGGCACGGAAAACGCCAATCCCTGCGCCTGGCCGACGCCGTGATACGGGTCCTGGCCGACGATGACCACGCGGCAATCCTCCGGCAAGGTGCGATGAAAGGTAGCAAAGCGCAACGCTGCAGGCGGAAACGCCGGCTCAGGAACCCTCGGAAAATCTTTGGCGTTAAGCTCGGCAAACTGACACCAGCTTTCGGGCATGGTCGAAATCTTCCCCCATCCCCTCCCCAGCCCTCTCCTTGACGGAGAGGGAGTCGGTCTGCGCTTCGAGTAACGGCGTCCCACCAGCGCCAACTGGCGAGTCAGCCTGAAATCCTGCCAACGACAACTGGGACTCCATCAGTTCGTTCCGCCTTCGGAATTTTCCGGCACATGTGCGCGGGGAAACAGCACCCACATCTGCCCGTTCTGACGCATCTTGCCGGCCAGTGCACCAGGCTCGGCACCGCTGCCCCAGAAGAAATCCGCCCGTACTACGCCGCGAATTGCGCCGCCGGTATCTTGCGCCAGCATTAGTCGAGTGAGCGCCTGCTCCGAATTTGGCCGTGTGGTGGCAAGCCAAACCGGCGCACCAAGAGGCACATGACGAGGATCGACAGCAATGCTGCGCTCTGCCGTCAGCGGCAATCCCATGGCTCCCGGCGGTCCCTCGCTGGTCAATGCCAGCTCACGAAAGAACACCAGACTCGGATTCGCATTCAGCAGTTCGGCGAGACGTTTCGGATTGGCTTTTGCCCAGGCTTTGATCCCTTGCATCGATGCTTCGTGCGACTTCAATTCACCCTTGTCGATCAGCCAACGGCCGATGGATTTGTAGGGGTGTCCGTTCTGATCCGCATAGTTCAAGCGGACACGGTCGCCATCGGAAAACTGAATCTGGCCCGAGCCCTGAATTTGCATAAAAAAGAAATCAATCGGGTCATCGACAAACAATATGGCATCACTGAGCCGCCGCGTCTCCTGTGCCGACCACTCACCGCGCGAGTAATACGGCACCAGCTTTTTGCCTCCGCCTTTACCCTTGTCGACCAGCCGCCCGCGCAAACGCATGTGTTTCAGCTCCGGATACAGTTCGGAGAGTTCCACCGTAATCATGTCGTCCGGCGGACCGAACACCGGGACCGTGGATTTTGCCGTGCGTGTCCGGCTACCTTTCAGCACCGGTTCGTAGTAGCCGGTGATCAATCCGGATTTGCTGCCATCGGCATTCACCAGTGCCCACGGGCGCATGTTGCTCTCGAACCACTGCCGTAACGCCTCCGGACGCTTGTCGGTCAATTGACGGGCGTCGCGACAAACACTCTGCCACAGCGGCTTCTTCTCCAGCGAAAAGCAGCTGGCCAGCCATGCATTGAACGACGGCCCCGGATCATCGACCTGCCAGCCGGGCAGATCACTCCACTGCGCTGCCAGATAAGGTTTGGCATCAGGTTTCGGCGGCGTCACCACAGGACAAACCGGGCAGACCGGACAGGCGCCGGCATCGACTGCCGGAGCGGTACAGACATTGGATGAGGTCGTGTTTCCATCGGCTGCACCAGGCTGCGTCGGCTGACTGCTACACGCAGCAAGGAAGAGCAGGGGGGCAACTACGGCGAAGCTAAGGCGGGAAGAAGGCATGGTTCTGATAAAGTGCATCGCACGCTGTTGTCTCCCGAGAAGTTTACCCGATGCCCACCACAAAGACCGAATCACCACCAAGCGTCACTGAAGCGTTAGGGAAATTTTTGCGCCGCGCCGAGGTCTTGATCGACCGACTTGAGGCGGTGTTACCACTTCCGATCACTCCGCCGGATTGGTCGGCTGCGGCGTTTCGCTGGCGTCAGGCGCATCACGGCAATGCCGCAAACGCTCGTGGCCACCTTGAGTCAGTGCATCATCCGCACCGAATCCGTTTGAGCGATTTGCATGGTGTCGATGTACAAAAGGTCCGTATCGAACAAAACACGCGGCAATTCATACTGGGTCGCCCGGCCAACAACGTCTTGCTCACCGGCGCGCGCGGTACCGGCAAAAGCTCGTTGATCAAGGCTGTGCTGAGCGAATTTTCGGCGCAAGGTCTGCGGCTGATCGAAGTTGAAAAACAGGATTTGGTGCACCTCTCGGAAATCGTTGATCTGATTGCGACGCGACCGGAGAAGTTCATTATTTTTTGCGACGACCTTTCCTTTGAATCCGGTGAGCCCGGCTACAAAGCCATGAAGAGTGTGCTCGACGGTTCGATTGCCGGCATGCCCAACAACCTTTTGGTGTATGCCACGTCGAACCGCCGCCACCTGATTCCGGAGAACTTTTCCGAGAATCTGGAAGCCAAGCACATGCCCGATGGCGAGGTGCGACCGGGCGACACGACCGAGGAGAAAATTTCCTTGTCCGAGCGCTTCGGCATCTGGCTCTCGTTCTATCCGTTTGATCAAAACCACTATTTGGCCATTTGCAATCATTGGCTGGCAAGCTTTGGTGTCAGTGCGCGGCAGATTGCCGCTGCGCGTCCCCAGGCCTTGCTCTGGGCACTCGAGCGTGGCTCGCGTTCCGGCCGGGTGGCATGGCAGTTTGCAAGGGATTACGCCGGACAGCATGGCAAAAAGACTTCACGTAAATCTGCAGCAAAGCGCTGACTCGCCAGTTGGTGCTGATTAGGCGCCGTTAAAAAATAATCCCTCGATTTGAAAACTCCAAAAACCGTTCACGTCGCCGCCGCCGTGATTGAGCGTACCGACAGCAGCTTTCTCCTCGGCCAACGCTCTCCCGATACGGTCTATGCAGGCTACTGGGAATTCCCCGGCGGCAAGATTGAAGCCGGCGAAACCGCCCATGCCGCGCTGGTACGCGAGCTCCACGAAGAACTCGGGATCGAGGTCATTCGCGCCGACCCGTGGTTGCATCGCGAACATCACTATGAACATGCGCACGTTCAACTGAATATTTTTCGCGTCAGCGAGTGGCGTGGTGAGATCACTGATCACGTGCATTCGGCATTGTCTTGGCAAGCCGCCGATGCAATCACCGTCGCACCGATGCTGCCCGCCAATGCGCCGGTCCTCGCGGCGCTGGCATTGCCGGCCATGTACGGAATTACCCGGGCGGCAACGGTTGGCGTATCAGTACAACTCAGCGAGCTGCGCAGCGCGCTCGAAAACGGCTTGCGTCTGGTGCAGATTCGCGAGCCCGCCCTTGCAACGAGTGAACGCGAAGCCTTTGCGCGCGATGCCGTGGCGCTGTGCCACCAGTTTGGTGCCCGCGTGCTGATCAACAGCGATATTGCGCTGGCACAACAAACCGGTGCCGATGGTATGCATCTGACGGCCCGGCAAATTGCCACGCTCGCGGCGCGCCCACCGCTGCCCCTCGTCGGTGCGTCATGTCATTCGGCGCAGGAACTCGCCCGCGCGGCTGCCATCGGCTGTGATTTTGCCGTCCTCGGACCAGTCAAGCCGACCGAATCGCATCTGGGCGAGCAGGGGTTGGGCTGGGTAAAATTCGCTGCAGTGTTAGCCAACGAACATGCAACACCGCCGTTGCCGATTTACGCTATCGGCGGACTCAGCCAAGCCGACCTTGATGATGCCCGTGGTGCCGGTGCGCACGGCATCGCCGCCATTCGCGCCGTGTGGAGCGGTGCCGCAACATAAACAGGATCACCATGACAAACAAACAGCCTCACTCAACACACTCGCTGCTGCGCTTTGCAAAACTGACGATACTGATCGGCGTTTTTGCCATTCTTCAGGGTTGCAGCACGATCAAAGTGGGTTACAACAACGCCACCAGTCTTGGTTACTGGTGGCTCGATGGCTACGCAGATTTCAATGACGCACAACACCCGCTGGTGCACGACGAGTTGGACCGCTTGATGAAGTGGCATCGGGCGGTCGAGTTGCCAAAAATCGCTGCATTGCTGGAGAAGATGCAGCCCCTGCTGACCAACGATGTCACCCCGGCGCAAGTCTGTGCGGCAATGCTCGAAGGCCGCGCACGCGTCGATGCAGTCGCCATTCACGCCATCCCCGGCATGGTCGCCGTTGCGCAGACGATCACCGCCGAACAGCGCCAGCACATCAAACGCAAGCTGGAAAAGAACAACCTGCAGTGGACCGAAGACTGGAACGAAGGCACGCCGGAAGAGCGCACCAACAAGCGCCTCAAAGCCACGGTCGAACGCGCCGAGCAGCTATACGACACCATGGAAGAAAAACAGATCAGCCTGCTGCGCCAACTCGACGCCACTTCCGGCTATGACGCTGATCTGTCGTTCAAGGAACGCCTGCGGCGCCAGGCGGATTTATTGCAGACACTCGCCCGAATCAATCCACCCAACCCGGCCGACAAGCCGGGTACGGCGCAGGCAACGGTCTATGTGATGGAGTATCTGGCGCGAAATACCACCTCGCCTGATCCGGTTTATCGTGCGTTCTCGGAAAAAATGTATGCCGAATCGTGCAACGCTTTCGCCATCGTGCATAACAGCACCACCGCCAAACAGCGCGAGCGTGCCGTCAAACGGCTGGCCGCCTACGCCCGCGATGCGCGTGAGCTGGCGGAAGCCAAAGAATCAAACTAGCGCAAGACCGGGCTGCGCCTCAGCGCCAGGTTCAGCGCTTCGGTTTGCTCATCCGCTCCATCATGTCCTCCGGCAAACCGAAGGGCATGGTGCGTTCATAACGCAAGGCTTCATTCCGAGTCTGCTGCGCTCCTGCTGCCAGCAAGGCTTTGTCGATGCGATTGGTGCCCGCCGAGTTCTGCAGAATTTCTGCCGCAAGCGCGGCAACCGTCGCATCCAGCGCATCGTCGGCAACGCAGTGATCAACCAGCCCGATTGCCACCGCCGCAGAACCCCGCAAGCGGCGACTGGTGAACATCAATTCCTTGGCTTTGGCGCGGCCCACACGCTCGGGCAAGCGCACCGACATCCCCCAGATCGGCGCCAGCCCCCACTGTCCGTGGGTGTCACCGATCAACGCCGATTCAGCCGCGACCAACAAATCACAACCCAAAGCCAGCTCCAACCCGCCGGTCAGGCAATGTCCCTGAATCCGCGCAATCGTCGGCTGCGGCAGCGCCTCCAGCGCATCAATCGTCTCGGCCTCAAAATCGGGGCTCGGCCCATGCTCGCCTGCGGCAATCGCCGGCAAATCATGCCCGGCACAGAATGATCGGCCATTGCCCGCCAACACCACGCAACGCACCGTCTTGTCCTGTGCAATCGCATCGATGTGCGCACGAAGTTGAACAAACACTTGCGGTGTCAGCGCATTCAGCTTGTCCGGACGGTTAAGCGTCAGCGTAGCCAGCCCGCCAGTGTCAATTCGCATCACTAATTCATTACTCATGGTTTCGCCACAGTAAAAGTTGTGTCTTCGGTCTTTGCCGTCGCATTGGTGCGACCGGGATAACTCAACCACGTCATTGCGATGTTCAACTCCTTGACCAGGTCGGCGGCCTCGAGCCTTGTGCCATCGTCGAGGACCATCGTATTTGTGGTGTGCGCATCCGAGAGCAAGGTCAAATCATAGCCACGCTCCAACGCACCATACGCAGTCGCACGGATACACCAATTGCTGGATGCCCCCGCCAGTGTGATATGCGTTGCGCCCAGTCTGGCCAACTCCTGATCAAGCGAAGTCGCCTCGAACGACGAATTGAAATGCTTGTGAATCAACACTTCGCCAGCTGCCGGCGCCAACGGCGGCGCCCACTGCCACTGCGCACTGCCATGCGGCAGATCCTCGTCCGAATGCTGCACCCAGATCACCGGCACCTTTTGATCGCGAGCGCGCTCCACCGCCCGCGCCACATTCCCGACAACGCGTTGGTTCTCCCACGCCGCCTTCACGACGTCCACCTGTACATCGACCACCAACAAAACACCTTTGCTGCCTTCACGCACTGTCGCCATTGCACCAACCTCCGCAGAAACTGACCAATCGAATTCTAGAGACTGCGCTTCGAAAACTTGCGGTTCTCTCAACAACCTGAGAGCAACCCGCCAACCTCACTGTGTGGCAATAATTTTCGACATTGCCGCCCAAGTCTCACAATCACTCCCAGGGCGCGCCCGATTGTCATTGACCACCTTTTCGACTCTGTCCATCAACTGACGATGCTGCTGCCTCTCACTCTCCGTTTGCAATGGCGTCGAACGCATCACCTGAAGCATTCCGGTCACCATTTCACGACATTGAGCTTCCGTCGGCGTTTGGTATTGGGCAATTACGGGTGTGGCTGCCAAGCAAAGTGAGGTCAGCGCAATCAGCCTGGTTGATATTCTCAAGTCGCAAAATCCTTCAGCAAAGAATTAGATTGAAATCGTGTGAATCAACTTTAGGGCCGGGCGTACCTGTGTCTCGGCAAAAACACTACCAGGCATGACTCGACTTTCCGCGCTATCAATTGGCGTCTGTGATGCATCACTGCTCAGCCTGCACGAGCGATTTGACTTGCAGACCGAGGTTGACCGGGTCAGCATCCTGTTCTATGCAAACCGACACATGACCCCACGGTGCCGGCATCACAAACTGAAAAAAATTGCCGTATCGCACCAGCACGTATTCCATGCCACCGCAGTCAATGCCCCCGCGCTGCGAAGTCAGTTTGAGCAAAGTCGGATTGACCAATAGCTCTTCGTAACGATCACTTTCCGAACTGCTCGCCCCCACCGTGCTCGACTTGGACCGCGATTCAAGCTGACCGTCCCTATAAATAGCGACATAACGAACCGCGTCCGAGAGACTAAATATCTTTTCAATCATGCTGCCGATACTAACCATTGCCATCAGCCTTGATTTCGAATGGGACCTTGAGAAGAGATTTTAGGGTCTGAAATAATCACTAAGTGGTAGTTTTCGACGCAACTGAAAAAGGCGCTGGCAGATTTCTAGACAGCCGTCATTGCTTTTTTTATTTACGGCTTGAGACAACTAACGTGCAAGCTCAGGGGCGCGAAGCCGGCTTGCCGGCGAAGCGTCCCTCTGGAGCGGCGGGTTAGACCGCACTATGGATAATCGAACCCGCATTTGAACGCGACCAAATAATTATTCTTGAACGTGTAACTACCGTAATAGATCGGCATATTGTAGAACCGTAAGAACTTAGATGGATTCTGTTCTGTGTCTTCGATTCGGTACTCAAGTGTGACGAAGTTACCATTTCCTTTGGTACGCAACGGCGCTCCGAGACGGGAAACCAATTGCGATTTTGTGAGACCGAGACGAATGCCCTTGCCCGTCACGAAGGCATCTCTTGAAGCGATGCGACGAGCCACAAGATTCTTGCCCGGTGAAGATGAGACACGGAATTCGGAAATCTCGCCCAATCCCCCGGGATGCGAAGAGACGGTGAGAAACTGTCTGCCATCGGCCGAAGAAAATGTAGCTACCGGTAGGTCGGCGTTCTTATCAAACGGAATGTCAACGCCAAGCACTTGCTTCTGGGAGGCCATATCGTGGAGAACAATATTGCTTATGGAAATATCAGCTTGCTTCGGAAGCACCGGCTGGGCAGCAAACGACGTCGATACCCAAAGCAAGCTGGCAAGTAAAAGGCGACTGAGAGCGAACATGCGGGTCTAACTTGGAGGTCAGGGACGCTGCGCGGCATTATCGCGCAGCGCCCCTTGCACCGCAGGGTTAGGAGTCTTTTCGTATTGCTGGATGAACTGGATGTAGTCTTTCATGGCACGTTCAAGCCCTTCCTTTGTCTTGGCGCTGACGACGAATGAGAGAAAGAAGTCGTCCTCTTCGCCGTACGAAACACGCTCCCACTGTCCCTTCGAACGCGGCGAAAAAGTGAATGATCGAAGGTTCTGTCCATCCTTTGTGGGCAACGCCTCCACCTCAGCGATTTCAATATCCAGGGTCGACGCCAGAAAGTCCTTTTTGTCACTTTCTATCAGATCAGCCACGGACTTTGTCGCCGGCATACGGGGCTTGTAAGGGCCTTTCGCATAGATGATTGCTTCGGCCTCCGAAAAGGTCTTTCCAATAGGCACCTGAGCGTTCACCCCGAAATGCAGGCTGGCATCGCGATCATGAGACCAGCCAGGGACTTCCGGTAGCAAAGGCCACCAATGGAAGCACATGCCCTTTTCGCAAACCGTCGCGATCTTCTGCATTTCGGCGTTGGCAACCGCAGACCAGATCAATGCGACGAGCACGGAAAGCAGAATGCGGGGCGGCATAAGACTCCTAACGTGAAAGTGAGGGGCGCGAGCGGCCATGCCGCGAAGCGTCCCTCTCGACTGGCAGGTTGGGCGTCGGAAAAAAACCAGTGACGAGACAACAGTGACTCACAGACACTTGAAAACTAGCCATGCTTTTCCATTCTCCCCTCTACCGTGGCGAAGAATCTCAATTCCATTACCGCACTCAGGTGGCATCAGTTTTCTCAGTGCTAGGTATTGCACTATGTATTGACTGTCAGTGATGCCGTGCCCTTGGAGTTCGTCATAGTCGAAATCAAATATGTACTGTCCTGATTTCTTTTGGTCTTCAAATTTGCTATTGAAGTAGAAGACATTTTCTGTGCTAATGGGCTTCACTGAACTTCCCGGCACGCCATATGGCTTGACCTCACTGCTAGCACAACCCGCCGCAAGCAACACACAAAATGGCAATGTGAGCAAATTGATTCGTGTCATTGAGACGCCCAACGTTTGAAATCACAGGCGCTGCGCGGCTTCATCGCGCAGCGTCCTGTGGATTGATGGGTTGGGCCACATTGCCAGGGGTTCTTGTTTTTGGTGACTTCAACATTGCAAATAGCGGCAGCCCTGCGCCGACCGCCATCGCTAGAGCAACCCACCATAGCGTCATTGTTGGCGCGGTGAAGCGTTCAAGTACCACACCCGCAATCATTACGACCAACAAAACGCCAGCAACAACGCTCTTTGGTCCTGAGAGAGCCAGACCGCCACTAGATTCCGACTTAGGTGCGACCGTTACACATTTTCTGCGCCGAATATCAGCGGCAGACGAAACAGCAGGGCAGCCGCATTTTTGACAAGGCTCAGAACCGGCGGAGTTCGTAGCTCCGCACTCTGAACAAACCCAATCGTAGGACATGCTCATGTGGCCCAACGTAATGTATACCGCAAAAAGTGCAGGTTAATTTGGGCGCTGCGGCATAATCTGTGCACCAAATATATCCTCAACATATTGTAAATATTGGCTTTTACCGGATTTCGCGGGATTCTTATACAGGTATAAAAATTCCGTGAAACCCGGTAGCGAGAAGTGTTCATTCTAAGCACGACTTAGGTCGGTTGCGCGAACGCCAGCAATTTGGCTCGGTGTCACATTTCATGTTGACCGACTTACGAACATCGGACACCCACCCCCTTCCCCTCTAAGCCGCCGAGTTCCGTGTGCTTGACCCGGGAATTCCAGTCGCGTTGTCCGAGCGCAGCGAGTTTAGCGACTGGCCGGAACGAGTGCGCGGAACTCGGGAAGCCCGCAGGGCCGGCGAGGCGGGGTACGTTTCTTTGGTGACTTTCTTGTCGTATCACAAGAAAGTCACTCGGCTGCCGGGCCGAGACCCGGCGCGGAGTCAGGCACGAAAATGTGTTGCGACTAGACCCTCTGGATTCCGGCCTTCGCCGGAATGACGCCGTGTCGTCAGCACCAACTGGCGAGACTGAAGTACCCCATCCCCCTTGAAAGGGGAGGAACTCACTCCACCCACACCACCTTCTCCCGCCGTTTCGCCCAGCCCTCAAACTCATTGGCAAAGCGCGCTTCAATCTGCGCACGTTTGACTTTCAAAGTCGGAGTGAGCAAACCGTTTTCCGGTGTCCATGCTTTGGTCGTCACCGCCACGCAATCGAGCTGCTCGTGCGCATCGAGCGTTGCATTGATTGCATCCAGATGCTCGCTGAACTCTGTCATCAGCTTCGCCTTGTTTTGACCTAAATCACGCGCTGCAACTTCGTTCAGCACGATCAAGCCGAGCGGTTGTGACATGCTCGAACCGACCACCAGACAGGCATCGATGGCATCGTGTTGCGAGAGCTTGTGTTCGATCGGCGCCGGCGCGACGTACTTGCCTTTGCTGGTTTTGAAGTTGTCCTTGATCCGGCCGACAATGGTGAGCCGGTTGTTGGCATCGATCACGCCTTTGTCGCCGGTCTTCAACCAACCGTCGGCGGTGAATAATTCTGCGGTCAATTCCGGCGCCTTGTAATAACCCAGGGTCGCCGCCGGGCTGAGTACCTGGACTTCGCCGGTCTCCGGGTCGATGCGATGATCGACACCATCGGCGGCGCAGCCGACTGTGCCGATGGCGTGGCCACCGACGCGTGTGCTGTGCGACGTGCAGCCCAGCTCGGTCATGCCGTAGCCCTCATGCATATTGAGCCCGAGCGCCTGATACCACTCGACCAGGTCACTTGCCATCGGCGCGCTGCCGCTGCCCACCCACTTGGCTTGATCGAGCCCCAGTTGCTTGACGATCTTTTTCCGTACGAAATAGCCAAGCACGGGTGTCTTGAGCATGCGGCTTAACTTTTTCTGCGGAATTTTGGCCAGCACCCCCTGCTGAAACTTCAGCCACAAACGCGGCACCGAGATAAAGGCGGTTGGCCGGGCACGGCGCAAATCTTCGGCGAAGCTGGTGAGAGATTCGGCAAAAAATACGTGATAGCCGAAGTACAGGGAACTGAGCTGAAGCACCGAACGCTCCATGATGTGCGCCAATGGCAGATAGGACAGCACGCGATCATTCTGGTCGTGTTCGGAATGATTGACGACGGTGAGCAGACCGGCGGCAAGCGTGTCAAAACTATGCATCGCGCCTTTGGCCGTGCCGGTGGTGCCGGAGGTGTAGACCAGCGTTGCCAGATCGCCACCGTTGCGCACCGGCGAACCGGCCAGCGGTTCTGTGGTCGCGACGATGGTTTCCCAATCCGTGGTGGCGCGCGTGGCTACCACGTCGGGTGCCAGCGGCAGCGAGATGATTTTCATGCCGTCGGGAACGCCACCGAGCAAGCCGACATCGTCGAGTTTGCCGACGAAGCAGGCGACCGATTCGCTGTGTTGTGCAATCTGCAAAATATTGTCGGCCGTGAGCAGCGGGTAAAGCGGAACGCTGACATAACCCGCCATCCAGATCGCCAGATCGGCCATGATCCAGCCGGCGCTGTTTTTGCCGAGAATCGCTACCTTGGTACCCGGTGCCCAGCCTTGCGCTTGCAGCCATGCCGCCACCTTGCGAGTCTCCATTCCCACTTGCCGCCAGGTGTATTCACGCAGTTGCCCGCCATTGAACGGCTGGGTGAAATAGACCTTGTCGGGGCTGGTGGCTTCCCAGTGATAGAAGCGCTGCAGGGGGAGATCGGTATTGGCAATTTGTGGCGCACGCGCGCCGGGTGAGCGAATTGTCATGGGGTTCCTCCGTTTTTATAGTGGAGCGGATTATGCGGCCTGTACGCCCCCGCGTCATCTGTTAATGCCAGTTGTTTTACTGCGGGAAAAACTGCAGTGTTCAGGCTTTTCCCGAGGGAATAATCCAACCGTCTTCCACCCGTGCGGCGCGACTGCCGATGATTTCGCGCAAGAGCCATGCAGCAAAATCCGTGTTGCTCATGCCGTAGTTGCGCCGGTTGATATCACGAAAGAACGGGATGCTCGCCAGATAACTTGGCAATGCGGCTGCTTCCAGTCTGCCCATATCCAGCAAGTTGAAAGTGAAACCGGCTTTCACCGCATTGCGGCCCAGACGCAGAGGATCGCGGGTAAAGGCATCGAGCCGGCCAAAGGCCCGCGCGAGCGCGGCTTCCGGGTCGCCAAACACCGGACCATGACCGGGAATGACGGTGGCCAAATCCAGGCGGGAAATCATCTCCAGCGTGGTGCGCGTGACCGCCAGCACGTCGGCGGCGGCTGTCGGTACATCAGAAAAGGCGCTGAACAAAATGCCGAAACCATCTTCCCAGAGTGCATCGCCCGAAATCAGCAGGCCTTCCTCGGCACAATAAAAAACCAGCGCGCTCATGTCGTGGCCCGGCGCCGGAAACGCCTGCCAGATCAATCCGCCCATCTCGAATCGGCTATGCACGGCAATCACACCGTCGTAGGTGAAGCGTTCGGCACGCTGACCGGCAACCCCCAACAGCATGGCCTCTTCGTCCCATGCGGCGACCATGCTTTCCATCGTCGCGGGGATCAATATCTCGCAGTTGAACGCGCGCTTTACCGCAGCATTGCCGCCGATGTGATCGGAATGGGAGTGGGTGTTGATGAGTCGGGTTAATCGCACTGAACCCCTTGTCGCCGGCACCAACTCGCGCGTGTGCTGTTGCAACCCGACATTCACCAGTGCCACGGTTTGGTCGACGACGGCGACATACCCGGAGTCGACCAGCGTGGCGTTTTCACCCTCGAAGCACAGCAGGTTGTTTGACGACAGCCAGTCGCGCTGAATGAAATGCAGGGATTCGGGCAACGGCGGCACGGTCGCCGCGCGGCCGGCGTCGTTCATTTGTTATCGGTGTCGGTGTTGCTGGATACCGGCTTGAAGTTATTCTCAGCCATACGTTCCGCAACGGTGGCAAGCGTCTGTTGCTGTTCAGCCTCGGATGCGCTGGGCCAGCCGGAGATTTCTTCCATGGTCCGTCCGCAGCCCTCGCACATGCCGCTGAAATCATCGATGCGGCAAATTCCAATGCACGGAGAACTCATGACTGTTGACCAGTCGACTCAAGCGGCCACGGCAGCCCGTTTGGCAATCACGGCACGAGCCACGCGTGATGCCGGCGGACGCCCCAGTTCTTTGGAAATCCACTCGGCAGTATCGATCAATTTGATGAGGTCCACGCCGCTGTCGAGACCCAGCCCTTTGAGCAACCAGACCAGATCTTCGGTGGCCACATTGCCAGATGCTCCGGCAGCGTAAGGACAACCGCCCAGCCCGGCCACGGAACTATCGAACGCGGATACGCCCAACTGCAACGCTGCATAAATATTCGCGATCGCCATACCCCAGGTGTCATGAAAGTGTCCCGCGATTTTTTTCAGCGGCACACGACGGGCAACCGCTTCAATCATCACTTTGGTTTTCTCCGGCGTGCCGCTGCCGATAGTGTCACCCAGCGATATTTCGTAGCAGCCCATATCGAACAGCGCATGCGCGACCTCGGCGACCGCCGTTGCAGAAATCTCGCCCTGATACGGGCAACCGAGCACACAGGAAACGTAGCCGCGTACTTTGACGTCGGCTTCTTTTGCTGCGGCCACCATCGGGCGGAAGCGCTCGAGTGATTCGACAATGGAACAGTTGATGTTTTTCTGCGAAAAAGTTTCCGAGGCGGCACCAAATACCGCGATTTCCTTGGCGCCGGCAGCGAGCGCGGCCTGCAGACCCTGCATGTTTGGCGCCAGCACGGGGTAGCTCACCCCCTCCCGACGCTTCATGCCCGCCATGACTTTGGCGGCGTCGGCCATTTGCGGTACCCATTTTGGCGAAACGAAGGCGGTTGCCTCGATGGTCTTGAGTCCGGCTTCGCCAAGGCGTTCGATCAACTCAATTTTGGTCGCCGTACTGACCTTGTGAGATTCGTTTTGCAGACCGTCGCGCGGGCCAACTTCAATGATGCGTACTTTGCTGGGAAGGGACATAGTGTTTGCAATGGGTTGAACGGTGCGCCGGATTAGGGCTTTTTCACAACAAATTCTACTAGCTCGGCACCATCGCCGACCTGCTCACCGACACCGAAACGAAAAGATTTGACCGTACCGGCGGCTGGTGCGGCGATCGTGTGTTCCATTTTCATGGCTTCAAGAATCAGCAAGGGCGCGCCTTTTTCCACCACCTGGCCGGGACTGGCGATCAGCGCGATCACCTTGCCAGGCATGGGCGCAACCAGTCCGCCCTCCGCACCGCCGCTACCCGCAGCATGAAACAGGGGATCGACCAGAACAAGGCAATAACTCATGCCGTCGAGGAAGACATGCCGCTTTTCGCCTGCTGCAATCACTGATGTATTTAGGCGACGACCGGCAATATCGACGACCAGTTGCGTGAAATCTCCGGTTCCCGGTTGCGTGCTTGCCGATGCAGCACTGCTCACGCCATCCAGCAAGAGCGAAAACCCGCCGGCGCCGCCGGATTGATAACCGGCGCTGACCAGCTTCTCGGTCTCGCCGGCGCGCAGGTGAATATGTCGCAGGGCGGTACCGTTCATGCGCCACCCGTCTGTTGTGGCCCAGGGTGAATGCGGGTCGCTGCTGCGCGAAGCGCGTGCGGCGGAGCGCCGCCGATCGGTCAGCAGTTCGGCCAGCGCCGCGACCAGCCACGCCTCGCGCGGGATTTCTGCGGCATCCGGAAACAGGAAACCGCGTTCGCGTTCAATCAGTCCGGTGTCCAGATCGGCACCGGCAAACGCCGGACACGCCACCAGTCGTGACAAGAAACCGATGTTGTTGGCCACACCGACCACACGGTAGTCGGCCAGAGCCTGGAGCATCCGCGCCAACGCGCCGTCACGCGATTGACTGCCGCTGTCGTCCCAGACGATCAGTTTGGCGATCATCGGGTCGTACCACGGCGTGATCTCATCGCCTTGCTCGACGCCGGTATCGACGCGCACGTTGGCGGATTCTTGTGGCGGTGCGAGGTGAATCAGCTTGCCGGTCGAGGGCAGGAAACCTTTGTCCGGATCTTCGGCATAAATCCGCGCCTCGATCGCGTGACCACGAATCACCAGTTGCTCTTGCAGTAACGGCAGCGTGTCGCCAGCACCAACTCGCAACTGCCATTCGACCAGATCCAGACCGGTAATCATTTCGGTCACCGGGTGTTCGACCTGCAGACGCGTATTCATTTCCATGAAATAAAACGTGCCGTCCTGATTGACGATGAACTCGACCGTGCCGGCACCGACATAACCGACCGCCTTGGCTGCATCAACCGCCGCTTTGCCCATTTGCGCGCGGCGCTCCGGGGTCATGCCGGGCGCGGGTGCCTCCTCCAGCACTTTTTGGTGCCGGCGCTGCACCGAGCAATCACGTTCAAACAGATAAACACAATTGCCGTGGCTGTCACCGAAAATCTGAAACTCGATGTGGCGCGGACGCTGCAGGTATTTTTCGATCAATACATGCTCGTCACCGAAACTCGATTTGGCTTCGCGTTTGCATGAGGCCAGCGCGTCGAGAAATTCGGTGGCCGAATTGACTGCGCGCATGCCCTTGCCACCACCTCCGGCTGCGGCTTTGATCAGTACCGGGTAGCCGATCCGGTCAGCCTGCTGCTTGAGAAACTCGGGTGCCTGATTGTCACCGTGGTAGCCCGGCGTCAATGGCACGCCGGCCTTTTCCATCAACTTCTTGGCTTCGGATTTCGACCCCATGGCGCGAATTGCTGCGACCGGCGGGCCGACGAAGACGACGCCGCTGGCTTGGCAGGCTTCGGCAAAATCTTCGTTTTCGGACAGAAAACCGTAACCCGGATGGATGGCCTGCGCGCCAGTTGCAAGTGCAGCAGCGACAATTTTTTCCGGGCGCAAATATGATTCTCTGGCGGCGGCCGGACCAATGCATACAGCTTCATCGGCAAGCCGGACATGGCGCGCACCCGCATCTGCCTCGGAATACACGGCAACCGTGCGAATACCCATGCGACGGGCCGTCTTGATCACCCGGCAGGCAATCTCCCCCCGATTTGCAATGAGGATTTTGTTAAACATTTTCTTCACCGAGGTAATAGTCGACCTGATCGGTACGCCGGCCAATGTGGTTGAAGGTGCGCGCACCTGTCGGCCCGGCCATGACGGCGAATTTGTCGGAGTCGGGATATTCGCACACATCCGGTTCGCGCATCGAACTGGCCACCAGCACACGCAATTCAGTTGAACCTGTATTAATGAGTTGATGCGCCGTGTCGCGCCCGCCTGCAGGCGCGCCGATCACATCACCGACAGCAACCGGATATTCACCATCTGCCGCACGATAGGTTCCGTTGCCAGCGAGAATGACATAGAACTCGTCATTGGAGTGGTGGTTGTGGAACGGGCAAATCCGGTGCCCGGGTGCGATCAGATCGTAGCTCACGCCGAGATGGGTCATGCCCAGCAACGGCGCCAACGCAGCATAGCGACTGCCATATTTTTCGTCGCGCGTTCCATCGATAAGCTCAACGCCCGAGAGCGCGATCACGGGAGATGTTTTGCTCATGCCAGCCTCCAGTTCGGATTTCGCTTTTCCAAAAATGCGCTCATGCCTTCGCGACCTTCACTCGACGAGCGGCGGCGAGTGATGCGCTGCGCAGTGTCTTCTATCAGTGCCGGCGACAGACGCTGCCATGCCACGGTATCGATCAAGGTTTTGCACTCGGCAATCGCCTCCGGGCCATTGCCGAGCAAGGCGTCGACAATCTCGCCCAATGCTTCATCGAGCCCGTTCGTGTCGCTAACGATTTCATGTAACAGTCCAATGCGGTAAGCCTCGGCTGCCGAGAAACGCTCGGCGGTCAGCATGTAGCGGCGAGCATAGCGCTCGCCAATCGCGGCGATGACATGAGGACTGATAGCGGCCGGAATCAATCCAAGCTTGACTTCGGTCAGTGCAAACTGCGCATCGAAACAGGCAATCGCAATATCGCAGGCAGCGACCAGTCCGACGCCGCCGCCATAGGCCGGGCCTTGTACACGCGCCACGGTCGGCTTGGAGCACTGGCGCACCCGGCGGAACATCTCGGCGAGCGCGCGCGAATCATCGAGATTGGCCTGATTCGAATATCCGGCCATACGTTTCATCCAATTCAGGTCCGCACCCGCGCAAAAACTTTTGCCCGTGCTCGAAAAAACGATAACGCGAACGGCAGCATCGGCCTCCATGGCGGTGGTCGCAATGCTGATTTCGTCGATCATTGCGTCATCAAACGCGTTGTGCCGGTCAGCCCGGTTGAGCGTAATGATGCCGACGCCTTGATCGATTTCGGTAAGAATGTCTTGGTGCATGATGAGTTCCTGTCGTAACGGGTCGGTTGCTTACATTCTGAACACGCCGAATTTGGTCGGCGAGATCGGTGCGTTAAGTGAAGCAGAAATTCCCAGCCCGAGCACCCGCCGGGTTTGCGCCGGATCGAGCACGCCGTCATCCCACAAACGCGCGGTAGCGAAGTAGGGGTGACCCTGGGTTTCGTACTGGTCTCGAATCGGCGATTTGAAGCTTTCTTCCTCTTCCGCACTCCATTTGCCGCCTTTGGCTTCAATGCCATCCCGGCGCACGGTCGATAACACCGACGCGGCCTGTTCACCACCCATGACGCTGATACGCGAATTGGGCCACATCCACAACATGCGCGGTGAATAGGCGCGGCCGCACATGCCGTAATTGCCGGCGCCAAAACTGCCGCCAATCAGCACGGTAAATTTCGGCACCTTTGCAGTTGCCACTGCGGTAACCATCTTGGCGCCATCTTTGGCGATGCCGCCATTTTCATATTTGCGTCCGACCATAAAGCCGGTGATGTTCTGCAAGAACAGCAGGGGGATGCCACGCTGGGCGCAAAGCTCAATGAAGTGCGCGCCTTTTTGCGCTGACTCGGAAAACAAAATCCCGTTGTTGGCGATGATGCCGACCGGATAGCCATGCAGATGCGCGAAACCGGTGACCAAGGTCGCGCCATAACGCGCCTTGAATTCCTGCAGGCGGGAGCCATCGACCAGCCGGGCGATGACCTCGCGGACATCGTAGGGTTTGCGCGGATCTGCCGGAATCACGCCCCACAATTCGGCCGGATCGTACAGAGGCTCCTCCGGTGTCGAGAGTTCAATCGTAGTCGGCTTGTTCCAGTTCAAATTGCCGACGATCCGCCGGGCAATGTCCAGCGCATGGTGATCATTTTCTGCAAGGTGGTCACACACACCGGAAATCCGCGTATGCACGTCGCCGCCACCCAAATCCTCTGCCGTCACCACTTCGCCGGTCGCCGCCTTCACCAATGGCGGGCCGCCCAGAAAAATCGTGCCTTGATTGCGCACGATGATCGATTCATCCGACATTGCCGGAACGTAGGCGCCGCCAGCGGTGCAGGAACCCATGACCACCGCGATCTGCGGGATGCCCTGCGCCGACATGTTGGCTTGATTGAAAAAGATCCGGCCGAAGTGCTCGCGATCCGGAAAAACCTCGTCTTGCGCCGGCAGAAACGCACCGCCGGAGTCGACCAGATAGACGCACGGCAACCGGTTTTCCGCCGCGATCTCCTGAGCACGCAAATGCTTTTTCACCGTCAGCGGATAGTAAGTGCCGCCTTTGACCGTCGCATCGTTGGCGACGATCATGCATTCGACCCCGCTGACGCGTCCGATGCCGGTAATCACCGAGGCCGCCGGGACGTCGCCACCGTACATGTCCCACGCCGCCAACGGTGAGAGTTCCAGAAATGCTGCGCCGGGATCGAGCAAGGCATTGACCCGGTCACGCGGGAGCAGTTTGCCGCGCGCCAAATGTTTTGCCCGGGCATCCTCGGATCCACCTTTGGCAACCTGTGCAGTTTTCTCGCGCAAGTCATCCACCAGAACGCGCATTGCCGCAGCATTGGCTTTGAATTCTTCGCTGCGCGTGTTCAGCGCGGATTTGATAACGCTCACTTTTAAGCTCCTTTGGCCGGCAGCGGATGCCCCGGCATCAGATCATACGGATGCTTCCAGCGCGGCAATGCGGCAATTCGTTGCGACCAGTCGCGAATGGCAGGGTAGTCGTTCCAGTCGACACCGATCTCGTCTGCGAAATACACATATCCGCACAACGACAAGTCGGCGCTCGTCAAACGTTGTCCAACCACCCATTCGCGATTGCTCAGGTGGGCATTGAGC
The DNA here is from genome assembly GCA_016718525.1 of Rhodocyclaceae bacterium. GTDB lineage: Bacteria > Pseudomonadota > Gammaproteobacteria > Burkholderiales > Rhodocyclaceae > JADKHX01. The sequence goes on along the minus strand of JADKDD010000002.1, from coordinate 1,005,060 downwards.
ACTTTCCATGCACCTTCGGCACGGGCGCGAAACGTTTCGACCACGGCGGATGGCGTGGCTGGCGCAAAATTTCTCAGGTAACGCAAGGTCGCGGTGAAGCTGGTGAACTTGTGGTTGTCAAACAACCACCAGCGCAGAATTTCGCGTCGCTCTTCAGCATCCAGCGGACCGAACTTGCCAAGTGCTTCGGTCAGATAATCGAGTATCACGCCCGACTGGGAATACCGCCGTCCCTGATGCTCCAGAATCGGTACTTCGCCCATCACATTGATTTCACGGTAAGCCGGGGCGCGGGTTTCACCATTAAAGAAATCTACGAACCGCGGTGTCCAATCGGCACCGGCGAGTTCTAGCGTCAGCGCCGCCTTGTAGGCATTACCGGATTGCGCAAAGCAGTAGAGGGTGTATTCGGACATGCAGATCTCCAGTTCAATCAATCGTCCAGCGAGCGCCCGATCACCAGCCGCTGGATATCGGAAGCACCCTCGTAAATTTGACAAACACGGACATCACGGTAAATGCGCTCGACCGGGAAGTCGCTCACGTAACCATAGCCGCCGTGAATCTGGATGGCGTCTGAACACACACGCTCAGCCATTTCGGAGGCAAACAATTTCGCCATCGAGGCTTCCTTGAGGCAGGGGCGCCCGGTGTCTTTGACCGCGGCGGCATACAGCACCAGTTGGCGTGCGGCCTCGATTTGCGTAGCCATATCGGCAAGCCGGAAATTGACGGCCTGGTGTTCAAAAATCGGCTTGCCGAAGGTCTCACGTTCATGGGAGTAATGCAGCGCCGCTTCAAAAGCCGCACGCGCCATGCCGACCGCTTGAGCGGCGATGCCGATCCGGCCACCTTCCAGATTGGCCAACGCGATCCGGTAGCCGGCGCCTTCGCCACCAAGCAGATTGCCGGACGGAACCCGGCAATTCTCAAACAAAATTTGCGCCGTGTCGGAAGCGTGCTGGCCCAGCTTGTGTTCAACGCGGGCGACGATAAATCCCGGCGTGTCGGTCGGTACCAGAAACGCCGAAATCCCTTTCTTTCCTGCCGACGAGTCGGTCACTGCAAACACGACCGCAAGCTGCGCGTTCTTGCCCGTAGTGATGAACTGCTTGACGCCGTTAAGGACCCATTCGTCGCCGTCTTTCACCGCACGGGTGGTGATCGATGATGCATCCGAGCCGGTATGCGGTTCGGTGAGGCAAAAACAGCCCAGCCATTCACCCGTGGCGACCAGGCGCAAATATTTCTGCTTCTGGGCTTCGGTGCCAAAAGAATGGATCGGCCCGCAGACCACCGAGTTTTGGACACCGATGATGGTGGAGGTGGCACCGTCACCAGCGGCAATTTCTTCCATCGCCAAAGCCAATGACACATAGTCCAGACCACTGCCGCCCCATTCATCCGGCACCACCATGCCGCAGACGCCAAGCTCGCCCAGCTGTCGCAGCGCCTCGCGGGGAAAGGTGGCGTGCTTGTCCCATTCTGCAGCGTGTGGCGCAAGCTGTTCGCGGGCGAAAGTGCGCAAGGTGTCGCGAATTTGTTCTTGTTCCGGAGTGAGGATCATTGCTTTTCTCTTTCACCTGACTAACAGTGTGTTACCAGCACCAACTGGCAAGGACGGGGTTGGCCTTCATCAGGCAAGCGGTGGCGTGCGTTTGCTGCCGGGAATCGGTTCGCCTGAATCACGCAGACGCACGGCTTCATGAAAGCCCTTTTCCTCCGCATAGTGCTTGAACCATTGCCCTTCCGGCGAGTGCCGCGTGATGCCGTCGAACAAGGTCGCCAGCATTTGCGTCTGCGCCATGCCCATGGAATCATAGGCCTGGTTGATCAGCAGTTTTTGCATCATCAATTGATTCTTCGGTACGCCCGACATGCGGTTCGCCAACTTCATGACTTCGGCTTCCAACTCTGTTTCCGGCACTGCGTCGATGACAAGATTCCAGTCCTTCGCGGTTTTGCCGTCGATCGTGTCGCCGCTCAGCAACATGCGCTTGGCCCTTTCGGCGCCCAGCCGATAGACCCACATCGCTGTAGTCGGGCATCCCCAAACGCGGGCCGGCATGTAGCCGATTTTGGCGTCTTCCGCGATCACTACAAAATCACAGCACAAGGCAATATCGCTGCCACCAGCGACGGCAAAACCATGCACCTTGGCGATGGTCGGTTTGTAGCTGCGCCACAGACTCATGAAATCGTCCGTAAAACCCTTCATCGCCCGATAGTCGATCATCGGATCCCATGGCATGTTTTGCGTGCACGCGGTTTCTCGGTCTTGTTCGCCGAATTCCTTCAGGTCGTAACCCGAGCAAAACGCTTTGCCCGCGCCATCGAGAACGATGACGTGAATCGCATCGTCGGCGTTGGCGCGTTCTACCGCGCGGCGGATTTCTGCCGGCATCGCCGGGATAATCGCGTTCAGTCGCTCCGGGCGATTGAGCGTGATGCGGGCAATACGCCCGGCGGTGGTGTAGCGGAGGGTGGTGAATTCGCTCATGACTATCAGCTTAACGGCGGCGAAGCAGGGGTTTCGCAAAGCACTGCTTTGATTCTGCGTAGCGAGTCGGCTGTACTAAGCCGGCACTGCGCATCTTTCCAACTGACGCTTCCGCGATTAGCAAAGCTCGATTCCTACCGCCGTTGCTTCGCCACCACCGATACACAGGGCGGCGACACCTCGCTTGCCACCGGTCTTTCGCAGCGCGCCAATCAGGGTCACGATGATCCGCGTACCGGATGCACCGATCGGATGGCCAAGTGCGCAGGCACCGCCGTGGATATTCACCTTGTCGTGCGGCAGCTTCAATTCTGTCATCGCCGCCATCGTCACCACGGCAAAGGCTTCATTGATTTCCCACAGGTCGACGTCGTCCGTGGTCCAACCAGTTTTTTTCAGCAAGGTCTTGATTGCGCCGACTGGTGCCGTGGTGAACAGATTCGGTTCCTGAGCGTGCGTGGCGTGCGCCACCAAAGTCGCCAATGCTTTCAACCCGAGTGTCTGTGCAGTTGATGCACGCATCATCACCAAGGCAGCCGCGCCGTCGGAAATCGAAGATGAGTTTGCCGCCGTGACGGTTCCATCCTTGCGAAAGGCGGCCTTGAGTGTGGCAATTTTTTCGAGGTTGGCTTTAGCGGGTTGCTCGTCGCGACGAACCACGGTATCGCCCTTCTTGCCAGCCACCGTGACCGGCGTAATTTCCCAATCAAAACTTCCATCGTCGCCCGCAGCCTTGGCGCGGGTGGTCGAGGCGATGGCAAAAGCATCTTGTGCCTCGCGGGTAAATTTGTAGCTGTCGGCACATTCCTCGGCAAAGCTGCCCATCAAACGACCTTTGTCATAGGCATCTTCAAGTCCGTCGAGAAACATGTGATCCTTGACCTCACTGTGACCGAGTCGCATCCCGGCGCGTGCCTTGGGCAGCAAATAGGGGGCGTTGGTCATCGACTCCATTCCGCCGGCGACCATCACTTCAACACTTCCTGCCAGCAGCATGTCGTGCGCAAACATCGCGGCGCGCATTCCCGAGCCACACATCTTATTGACGGTAGTACAGCCGACAGCAAGCGGCAAACCAGCGCCCAATGCGGCCTGTCGTGCCGGGGCCTGTCCCTGACCCGCCGGTAGTACGCAACCCATGATCACTTCATCAATTTGACTCGGCTTTAGCGTTGATCGCTCAATCGCCGCACGAATCGCAGCACTACCCAACTGCGCACAAGTCTGAGTAAGGAAGTCACCCTGAAACCCGCCCATGGGCGTGCGCGCAGCTGAAACAATAACGATAGCATCTGACATCAAAGGTCTCCTAAAAATCAGTTCAATGCGGCAAGTGCGGTTCTGTAACGGTTGTCTGCATCTTCGGCCTTACTTACTGTCAATCCCAAGTCGCGCATCAACCCGTCATTGAGGCCGTAGATCCAGCCATGAACTGTCAGCTCTTGACCTCGGGTCCAGGCGTCCTGAACAATCATTGAGTGGCAGACATTCAACACCTGTTCGATCACATTGAGCTCGCACAAAAGGTCATGGCGATGATCTTCCTGCGCGGCCAGGATCTGTTTGTTGTGTTTGACGCGTACGTCCTTGACGTGTCGCAACCACAAATCGACCAGCCCGGCGCGAAGATCATTCAACGCCGCATGGACGCCGCCACAACCGTAATGGCCGACCACCATGATGTGTTTGACTTTCAGCACATCAACCGCGAATTGAATCACCGAGAGGCAATTCAGGTCGGTGTGCACTACCACGTTGGCCACATTGCGATGGACGAAAACCTCGCCCGGCATCAGGCCGACAATTTGATTGGCTGGTACCCGTGAATCGGAGCACCCTATCCACAAATATTCCGGAGCCTGAAGATGTGCGAGCTTGGAAAAAAAATCCGGGTCGGAGGCCTGCATTTCCTGCGACCAGGCCCGATTGAAGTCGAACAAGTGAAACAGATTCTCGCGGCTGACATCAGCTTCCGACCAAGTGGTCAAATCAAGTGCCAAAAAAACCGTGCCTTCATGCGGCGTCTCGTAGTACGGCGGGGTATCCCGGAACCCCAATTCGCGGTAAAGCTTAAGCGCCATCGGCATTTTTGGCAGCGTATCGAGAAGCATCCGCTGATAACCGATCTCTCGCGCTGCCTTGATAGTCGCCAGAACGAGTTTCTGACCCAAGCCCCGCCCGCGACACTCAGGAATGACGAACAGACGCTTGATTTCACAAGTTGTTTCGTCGAGCGGCCGCAAACCGATGCAACCAGCCGCCTTGCCATCCATTTCGAGATAGAACAATCGACCTCTGGGGGGGACATAAGCACCAGGCAAACCAGCCAACTCCGCATCAAAGCCCTGAAAACACAGATCGACGTCCAGCCATTTTTGGTAGGCGACAAAAAGTTCATGCACTTTCTGCAGCCTCGACTGTTGTTCGGGCGTGCTTTCAGCCGTGATGCTGTGGAGAACGAATTTCATGGCTTCACCAGTTGGTGCTGACGAGACGCCGTCAGGTTGTCTCGGCAAAAAGCTCACGACCAATCAACATGCGCCGCACTTCGCTGGTGCCCGCGCCGATCTCGTAGAGTTTGGCGTCACGCCATAACCGGCCGGTCGAGTAGTCGTTGATGTAGCCATTACCGCCCAGCGCCTGAATCGCCTCGCCAGCCATCCAGGTCGCTTTTTCCGCCGAGTACAAAATCGCCCCGGCGGCATCTTTACGGAAGGTTCGCGCATGATCACCACGGTCGCATGATTTCCCGACTGCATACACATAGGCGCGTGTGGCTTGCCAGGTCGAATACATGTCGGCGATCTTGCCCTGCATCAACTGAAATTCGCCAATGCACTGACCGAACTGTTTGCGTTCGTGAACGTAAGGCATCACCACGTCCATGCACGCCGCCATGATGCCTAGCGGTCCGCCGGAGAGAACGGCGCGTTCGTAGTCGAGCCCGGACATCAGCACTTTGGTGCCATTGCCTTCGCCGCCCATCACGTTTTCCACCGGAACTTCACAGTCATCAAAAAACAGCGGGTAGGTGTTTGAGCCGCGCATACCAAGTTTGTCGAGATGGGCGCCCTTGCTGAAACCCTTGAATCCTTTTTCGATAATGAACGCCGTCATTCCACGCGAACCTGCCGCGCCATCAGTTTTGGCATAAACCACCAGCGTGTCAGCATCGCCACCATTGGTAATCCACATCTTGGAACCATTGAGGACGTAGTGATCACCACGCAGATCAGCACGCAGCTTCATCGAGACCACATCCGAACCGGCGTTGGGTTCCGACATCGCTAATGCGCCGATGTGTTCGCCTGAAATTAGCTTGGGTAAGTATTTGGCACGCTGCGCAGACGTCCCATTTCGGGTGATCTGGTTCACGCACAAGTTGGAATGTGCGCCATAGGAAAGGCCGACCGAGGCGGAGGCCCGGGAAATTTCTTCCATCGCCACAATATGCGCCAGATAGCCCATTTTGCTGCCGCCATATTCTTCGTCGGCAGTCATACCCAGCAGTCCCATCGCGCCTAGCTTTGGCCACAAATCTGCGGGAAACTCATTGTCTTTGTCGATCTGCGCCGCGCGCGGTGCGATTTCTTTTTTCGCAAACTGTTCGACGCTGTCGCGCAGCATGTCGATATCGTCACCAAGATCAAAATTCAGCCCCAACATAGTTTTCTCCAATCCAAATCTTTACGAACCTTAAGCTTAAAACCCCAATGATTCAGGCTCTGGCGGTGATTTTTGCAGCATTTGGTGCACTGCAACCAAAATACCCTGAAGCGGATACAATGTTGCAGAAACTGAAATCATCTGGCATTGGCAATTGCAGCGTTGCTTGCCGGTCATCTCAGCTTTTACAAGACCGATGAGTTAACCAGAATTCGCACCGTCGCGCAATTTGCACTGAAACCGTTGCATCTCTACAAAACACGAACCACATGAATTCACCGCTTGATTTTCCCCACGCCGACTTGCCCAAGCTGGGTCATACGATTCCGGTCGCCGACGGTTTAGCGTGGTTAAGGATGCCGTTGCCCTTTGCGCTTGACCATATCAACTTGTGGCTGCTCGACGATGACGATGGATATACCGCAGTGGACACCGGCTTCGCCTCCGACGCGGTGAAGGGTGCCTGGGACCAGATATTGGGTGTCGATACGCGGCGACAGCTGAAACGCAGCATCGTTACCCATGGTCATCCCGATCATCTCGGACTGGCGTGGTGGTTGGAAGAAAAGTACCAGGCGCCGATGTGGATGACACAGGGTGACTACACGGTCGCTCATTTGGTCAATGCGCAGGTGGGCGGGTACGGCGTACCGGCAATGCTGGATTTCTTCCAGCGTCATGGCCTCGACGACGATCGCCTGGCGGCATTGGACAAACGCGGCAATTCATACAAAACGGGTGTTCCCAAAATACCAGGGGCTTACCGGCGCATTTTTGATCGCCAGCTAATTCGCATTGGCAAACACGACTGGCGCGTGATCATGGGTTTTGGTCATGCAGCAGAACATGCGAGTTTGTATTGCGAAACCTTGAATGTCTTGATCGCCGGCGACATGCTGTTGCCACGCATTTCGACCAATGTCGGCGTTAACCCGGTCAATCCCGACGACGATCCGCTGCAATGGTTTCTTGACGCCACCGCAGCGTATCGTGACTTGCCGACCGACACACTGGTGCTGCCCTCACATGGACGGCCGTTTCGCGGTATCCATGAACGTGTTGATCAACTGCACGCCCATCATGCCGAACGCTGCGCACTCTTGATCAAGGCCTGCGCAACGCCAAAGCATGCTGCCGAACTGATTCCGGTTTTGTTCGAACGCGACATCGGTGACGCACATCAGGTCATGTTCGCGATGGGTGAAGCCATCGCACACTTGAACCACCTGATGCATGCCAAGCGCCTGCGTCGTCTGCTTGACGCGGCCGATGGCGTGATTCGTTTTGTAACGTTTTGATTGGACACAGATTAATCACTTGAATAAGGAACGATCATGAGTACCAAGTCCCTCCCGGCCAATTTGCCCGAAAAGCTTGACCCCAAGGAAGTTGCTGCAATCACCACCGATATTGCCAAGCAGGCTACCCGGCTGCTGACGGCGCACTTCAAACGTCAGATTAAAAAGACCGTCAGCGGTGGGGTGGTCAAGCGCTTGAAGAACGGCTTGCGCCCGCCTGCCGACGAGCTAGGAATAGGCGCCGCGTACAAAGCGATGTTCGGCAGGATGCTGACCAACCCGGTCAAGATTGCACAAGCCCAGGTGGCAATGGCCCAGGAATTTGTCGCCTTGTGGCAATACTCCATGCGCCGCGCCGCCGGGATGGCATCGCTGCCCGTGGCCCGACCGGGCAAGAGCGACAAGCGCTTTGGTGATCCGGACTGGGAAGACAACTTCGTTTTCGATTTCATCAAACAGAGTTACCTGATTTCCTCACGCCACATTCTTGATGGCGTGCGCGATGTCGATGGTTTGGACGAAATCTCGCGCAAGAAGGTCGAGTTCTTTACACGTCAGCTCCTCGATGCCTTGGCACCAACCAATTTCGTGATGAGCAATCCGGTCGTATTGCGTGAAACCATTCGCACCAGCGGTAAAAATCTGCTCAAGGGACTGGACAATTTACTGAGAGACATTGACGAAAGTACCGGCCAGTTGCGCGTGCGGATGACCGATGCGAGCGCCTTCAAGCTTGGCGAGAATGTGGCCGGAACGCCGGGCAAAGTCGTGTTTGAAAACGAAATGTTTCAACTGATTCAGTTTATGCCGACCACCGCCAAACAGTTCAAGCGTCCGCTGTTGATTTTGCCGCCGTGGATCAATAAGTACTACATCCTTGATTTACGCGAGAGCAATTCGTTCATTAAATGGGCTACTGATCAGGGTCACACGGTGTTCGTTGTGTCATGGGTCAATCCCGATGCCAAGCTGGCTGAAAAGGGCTTTGATGCCTACATGAGCGAAGGTTCGCTGACGGCTATCGACGCCGTGTGCAAGCAGGCCGGTGTCAATCAACTGAATGTGATTGGCTATTGTCTGGGCGGCACCTTGCTTGGCTCGACGCTGGCGTACATGGCGGCCAAGAATGACCATCGCGTCGCGTCGGCAACCTTTTTTGTTGCCTTGCTGGACTTCTCGGTACCCGGCGAACTGGGCGTCTTCATCGACGAAGGGCAGGTGACCAGCCTTGAGAAGAAGATGGCGGAAAAAGGCTTCCTCGAGGGTTCGGCTATGGCCGGCACCTTCAATATGTTGCGCTCCAATGATCTGATCTGGACGTTCTTTGTGAACAACTACTTGATGGGCAAGGAACCGGCGCCCTTCGACCTGCTGTTCTGGAATTCCGACGCCACGCGCATGCCGTACAAGATGCACAGCTTCTATCTGCGCAATATGTACTTGAATAACCTCTTGCGCGAGCCCGGCGGAATCACCTTGCTGGATACGCCGATAGACCTGAAGAAAGTCAAGGCACCGGCCTACTTCATCTCGACCGTTGAAGACCATATCGCGCCGTGGAAAGGCGTCTACCTAGGTTCTGGCGCCCTGGGTGGCCCGGTGCGGTTCGTACTTGGCGGTTCCGGTCATATTGCCGGCATCGTTAATCCACCCTCGGCCAACAAGTATGGCTATTGGACCAACGACGCGAAAAAGAATCCAGCCAAACCGGACGACTGGTTTGCCGGTGCCACACAACATGAGGGTTCGTGGTGGAATGATTGGCAGGCATGGATCAGCGGCTTGGATAGCACCATGGTGGCAGCACGCAATCCAATGAAGGGAAAATTCAAGGTGCTTGACGACGCGCCAGGCTCGTTTGTGAAGTTTCGTCTTGACGCGCAGTAATCGCTTGCAAAGCAAGATCAAAAGACCTTTGACAGGATTTACAGGATGAACCGGATAAAGGCGAAAATCCCTTGATTGGTTTTCATCCTGTCTATCCTGTTCAATGCTTTGCTTTTAATTGCCTACCCCAAGAATACCTATGGCACTTTTTCGTCACGCGGTTTTTGAAATCTCGGTCGCCGAACCGGGCGGCTTGCCGGCACCCTTTGGCAAGGAGATTGCCTTTGCCGGGCGCTCCAACTCGGGCAAGTCGAGCGCGATCAATACGCTGGCCGGGCATACCCGACTGGCTTATGTTTCAAAGACGCCGGGGCGTACCCAGCTGATCAATCTGTTTCGCCTCAAAGGCGGTGCCGCGATGGTGGATCTGCCCGGCTACGGTTTCGCCCAGGTGCCGATGGCCGTGCGCAAACAGTGGCAGGGTTTGCTTGAACATTACTTGACCGAGCGTAGCAATTTGGTCGGGCTGGTGCTGATCATGGACTCGCGCCGACCGTTACTCGAGCTCGACTGGAAAATGATCGGCTGGTTCACCGCCACTGGTCGGCCGATTCATTGTCTGCTGACCAAGTCCGACAAGTTGACCAAGCAGGAGCAGACCAAAACCCTACGCGAAACCAAAAAGGCGTTGGCGGATCAAGGCTCGCCGATTACCGTGCAGTTGTTTTCCAGTCTCAAGAAGACCGGCATGGAAGAAGTTGAGACCGTGGTTGGTGCGTGGTTGAATGAAAGCGTAGAGGCGCTGACACCTTAGCGATCAACGCAGGTTTGACGCAACTCCTAGGGTCGCACATGAAGGCTTATGATATGCGAGCTCTAAACCAACTCAATTCCGGATTGCCGTTAATCATGAAGACACCTTGCGCTTTTCCAACCACACGACTGCGTCGTATGCGCCGTGACGAGTTTTCGCGGCGCCTGATGCGCGAACATGCATTGACTGCGGCTGATTTGATTTATCCGGTCTTTGTACTCGACGGCAACGGACGCACCGAAGCCGTCAGCTCAATGCCCGGCGTTGAACGGATGAGTATTGATCGCTTGTTGCCGGTTGCTGAGCGCGCTATGAAACTTGGCGTTCCGGCGCTGGCACTGTTTCCGTTGATCGACATAAACAAGAAAACCCCGGACGGTGCGGAGGCGTGGAACCCTGCCGGCCTCGTACCGACCGTGGTCGCCACGCTCAAGAAAGAATTCCCTGAGCTCGGCATCATTACCGACGTTGCACTGGATCCCTACACCAGTCACGGTCAGGACGGATTGATCGATCCGACGGACCCGACGGCTTATGTGATGAACGACGAAACGCTGGTGGCGCTTGGCAAGCAGGCTTTATGTCACGCCCGCGCCGGTGCCAACGTGGTTGCGCCGTCCGACATGATGGATGGGCGGATCGGGCACCTTCGCACAGTGCTTGATGGCGAGAAATTAATACATACGCGCATCCTTGCCTATTCGGCCAAATACGCTTCGAGTTTTTACGGCCCCTTCCGCGACGCGGTCGGTTCGGCCGGCAATTTGGGCAAAGGCAATAAAACCACCTACCAGATGGATCCTGCCAACAGCAATGAAGCCATTCGCGAAGTGGCAATGGATATCGCTGAAGGTGCCGACATGGTGATGATTAAACCTGGCATGCCTTACCTCGACATCGTACGCCGGGTTAAGGACGAATTCGGCATGCCGACCTACGCCTATCAAGTCAGTGGCGAATACGCCATGCTCAAAGCTGCCGCGCAAAATGGCTGGCTTGATCACGATGCCGTGATGATGGAGTCCTTGCTTGCGTTCAAACGCGCAGGGGCCGACGGCGTATTGACTTATTTCGCGCTGGAGGCAGCGGCGCTGTTGAACGGTTGAGTTCACCAGCGCTCGACAGACGGTGGACCGGCTGGCGCGCGTCAGGAAACGCGAAAGTTCACGTTGCCGCTTGCTTGCGCCGCAGAAACTGCACTGTATGTGCAACGACTACACCAAAGACGATATGCACTACCAGACTTGGAGCAACTACAGACCAGCCCAGGTTCCACGGCAACATGTCGCCGAAGTAGATTGGCAACGCGAGGGAGTTAACTACTGCATAGTACATAACTCCATAGACCACACCCACAAGCGATACCGTTAGGCCAGACAGTCTGTGCAACGGCAACAGCGCTAAAGGAACCGCGGAAAGCCAGCCAAGTATGATGTGTTGAATGAACAGGGCCGCGGGCCCTGGCGAAGAGAGATACAACTCAGCGAACTTGGAACCGTAGTGGCCGACCCTCAGCTGAAGTGCACGAAAGATGAAGCCGACCGGCATCATTGCGAGCGCGCCGATGGTGCCGGCGATTAGAGATTCGATGGTGATGGAGCGCATGCGCTTGCTACAGCCTAACGAATTTGATGGCAGCGTGTCACCGGCACCAACTGACGTTGTCGTGATCTGATTAATTTGCACTGGCATTCACCGATGCAAACTCATCATAAGCAGCCACCGCATTGGCCGAATACATCAGCGACGGCCCGCCGCCCATATATACCGCCATGCCGAGCGCCTCTTCCACTTCAAGCTTGGTTGCTCCGAGCTTGACCAAAGCTTGCACATGAAACCCTATGCATGCGTCGCAATGCGCAGCAACGCCAAGGGCAAGCGCGATGAGTTCTTTGGTCTTTTTGTCCAGTGCGCCGTTCTTGGTCGCGGCTCGCGCCAAGTCATTGAAACCTTTCATCACTTCCGGCAAATCAGCGCGCAAAGCCGCTAAATTACTGGATACGTTTTGTGTCAGCTCGGTAAAGCACTTCGGTGTTGCGGTCATGTTATTCCCCTAGGTAATCTGGTCGACGGGCTGCATTTCATGTTCTACAGCTTATGATATAAAACTATATTGACAAACATAATATACTTTTATATATTGATGTCAAGCTAAGTGAGTGAGTGCGATGAACATCCCAACTTCAACTGTCGACATGGAAGCAATGCGCGCTGCCGCAGGTGAGGCGACAGTCGTGTTGCGTGCGCTTGCAAATCAGGATCGCCTGCTGTTGCTGTGTCAGTTGAGCCAAGGGGAGAAGTCTGTCGGCGAACTCGAATCGCTGGTCGGGGTTCGACAACCAACGCTTTCGCAGCAATTAGGCGTGTTGCGAACCGAAGGCCTGGTTGATACGCGTCGCGACGGGAAACAGATTTTTTACTCAGTGAAGGATCCAAAAGTCCTTGCGCTGCTCGCTGGCTTGTACGCCTTGTATTGCCCTTAGACGAAAGGTAACGCTCATGGGTATCGATTGGAATCACTTCACACCGTTGTCCGCGCTCCTTGGCGGCGCATTGATTGGCATTGCAGCCGCTATGTTTTTGCTCTGGAACGGCCGCATTGCCGGTATCAGTGGCATTCTTGGCGGTCTGTTGCGTCCCAAAACAGGTGATCTGGCTTGGCGTTTCGCCTTCCTCGCCGGGCTCATTCTTGCTCCGGTAATCTATCGCCTGTTCACACCGATGCCGGCACTGCAAATTACAGCGAGTACCGGAATGCTCATCGTGGCAGGTCTGTTGGTCGGCGTTGGTACGCGTTATGGCGCTGGCTGTACCAGCGGCCACGGAGTTTGCGGTATTTCGCGTCTGTCGCCGCGCTCCATTGTGGCAACACTGGTTTTTATGGCTGGCGGGTTTGCCACGGTGTTCGTGACGCGTCACCTGTTTGTGCCGGGGGTCTGAGATGAACAACATTTTCGCGCTGCTGTCCGGTTTAATTTTTGGTATCGGCCTGATCGTCGCCGGCATGGCCAATCCGGCAAAAGTCCTTGGCTTTCTTGATCTTGGCGGCTTGTGGGATCCATCGCTGGCTCTCGTCATGGGTGGCGCCATTGCGGTGGGTAGCGTGGCTTTTACATTCGCGAGAAAAAAAACAACATCGTTTCTCGGCTTGCCACTTCACTTACCCACGGCCAGTCAGATTGATCGCCGATTGATTGGCGGTAGCCTGCTGTTCGGTGCAGGTTGGGGTCTGGCAGGGATTTGCCCGGGACCCGGCTTGGTATTGCTGGGTAGTGGCGAAGTTCAAGGTGCCGTTTTTGTCGTCGCTATGTTGGCGGGGATGGCATTGTTTGAGGTCCTTGAGCGACGAACCTCCCTCGCCAAAACTGACTAGCCAGTCAGGCCACTTGTGGAACTCAGTCTAATTCTTGGCGTTCTGGTCGGTGTGGTACTCGGTCTGACCGGTGCGGGCGGCGGAATATTGGCGGTCCCGGCACTCGTCGTTGGGTTGGGTTGGTCGATGCAGGCGGCGGCGCCGGTTGCGCTCGTTGCCGTCGCTGCCAGTGCCGCGATCGGGGCAATTGAGGGGTTCAGAAAGCGCCTGGTGCGATACAAGGCCGCGCTCGTGATGGCGATTGGCGGCCTGCCATTTACCGGAGTCGGAGTCAGCGCTGCGCATCTGCTGCCGCAACAGTGGTTGTTGGGCTTGTTCTCTCTGCTGCTGCTAATCGTTGCCGCTCGTTTGATCAGGCAAGCACGCGCCAGCGAACTGGAGATTGAGCCGCACCGCATCTTTGCGGAAGTGGACTTGCATACGGGGAGGTTTCACTGGACGTGGGGAACCGCGAGGCTATTTCTGGCCATCGGCGCGGTGACTGGATTCATGACCGGACTGCTCGGCGTCGGCGGAGGTTTTGTGATCGTACCCGCGCTGCGACGCTTCACCAATGTGACCTTGCATGGCATCGTCGCCACTTCGTTGATGGTGATCGCGCTGGTTGGGACGGGTGGCGTAATCTCGGCAGTGATGCACGGCGCCGAACTGCCTTTGCAATTGACCGGCTTGTTTGCACTTTCCACGATTGCCGGCATGTTGCTTGGTCGCAAACTGATTGCACACCTGTCGCAAAAACATGTTCAGATCAGCTTCGCCGGCATGCTTATCGTGGTTGCGGTGCGTTTGATCGCCAAGGCAAGCTTGCTTTGAGGTGAGCGGTTAGCCCTTGACCGTCGCGCGACCAAAAGTCCCGGTGACTTTTCGCAGCAGCCATTTCGGGGTTGCGCGCCCGGCCAGGATGCTCGCCAGATTGATGATGCCGGGCACCTTGATCACCTCGCCTTTCATACATGCCCGGTAGCCTTCTTCTGCCACTTTGCCCACTTCACCGACGAGGATGCCCGGTAGCCGGAGACCAGAGGATTCAGTTGCCATACTCACCATGTTGGTCGCGGTGATGCCCGGACACAAAGCCGAGATCGTGACCCCCGTACCTTTGAGTTCCTCAGCCAATGACTCGGTCAGTGACAGCACATAGGCTTTAGTTGCTGCATAGGTCGCCAGCGAGGGGATCGGTTGGAAGGCAGCAATCGACGCAACGTTTAGGACCCGTCCACTTCCACGCGATACCATCGGCGGAACAAAATGCGCCAGCATTTCGGTCAGTGCAGAGACGTTCAAGTCAATCAACTCCTGATGTCGGCCCGGCCGCATCTTGACGAACTGTCCGTGTTCCAGCACGCCCGCACAATTCACCAACACGTCAATCGCGTGTTTGTCCTTTTTCATCTTCGCCGCCAGCAATGCAGCATTGCCGACCTTCGACAAGTCCGTCGGCGCAACCCACGCCTTGACACCATGCTCGGCCGCCAGATGGTTCGCCAGTGTTTTGAGTTTGTCGGCGCTGCGCGCCACCAGCACCAGATTGAATCCGTCACGAGCAAAGCATGCGGCGAGCGCTTCACCGATGCCGGACGACGCACCGGTGATCAACACCGTTTGATTTGTACCGGGTGGTTGCTTGGCCATGAAAGTCTCCTCGTGGTTTAGATCGAAACCCAGATCGATAGTCAAGTTTGAACCTAATCCGATGACTTTCGCAAGTGGCTTCACACTAACAGCGTGCCACCACATGCGACGACGCGGAGCTGCCACCCCGCGAAGCGGAGTCCAAGGCATGCAGGGCCCGTATTTTGCGCGACCGTCCTGTCGCCGGTAGTTTCTGGTCCTGTACTTGTTTCACCAGCACCAACTGGCAGCCCAAACCGACAGACGCGATCACGCTTGCGAAAAGCCGGCCCAGGCTGTTTTCAGAGCTAGGCGACCAAAGCCCAATCAGCGACCACACGTCCGACCTCAGCCAGGACAGCATTGTCCTCTGCGCGCATCTCATTGAAATAACCCGGTGCTTCGAAATACGCCGCGACAATGATCGGCGCCCGGTCCGGCGGCATGATGATCGCGACATCGTTATGTTTGTTTGCCATCGAGGGATGCAACGCAGTTCCGGTTTTATCACCCGCAACCCAATCTTTTGGCAAATTGGCGCGCAGACGTGTCAGCCCGGTTTTGGTTTCAATCATCCATTCGATCAGAGTAGTTCGCGAACTGCGGCTGAGCAAATCGCCGGTAAGCAATCGCGCGGTTGTCTCGGCCATCGCACGGGGTGTTGTGGTGTCACGAATCTCACCTGGCGGCACCAGATTCATCACGGTTTCATAGCGATCAAGGCGGGTGACGGTATCTCCCAAGCCACGCAATATTTTGGTGAACTCATCCGGGCCGCCAAAGCGTTTGATCAACAAATTACCGGCAACGTTGTCACTCGTTTGCTGCGTCGCCTTTGCCAATGCACCAATTCGCATCCCGCCCTCAGCAAGGTGTAGCGTCGTCACTGGCGCAACCGGCACCATGTCGGCTTTCGAGTACGCGATGACTTCATTCAGATCGAGACGGCCGGCATCTGCTTCGCGCAAAGCCACTGCTGAGAGCAAGAGTTTGAATGTCGAGCACAGGGCGAAGCGGCTGTCGTGATTCAGTCCGAACGAACGTCCCGAGCCGGTATCGAGCGCGAAAACGCCCAGCCGTCCGCGCGCATCGGATTCAATCTTTTTTAGCGCCTGCGCGGCATCGCGGGTCGCTCCATTACGGGCGGCGCTGCCAGTCGAAAAAAACGCCAAGCCGCCAATGGCGCCCAGCGTTCGTAAAGCATTGCGTCGAGATATTTGTTGGTGAAACATATTCGCTCCGGATAGTATGGCGATGATACGCGCGGATTTAGCCAACCTATGGTCATCGCCTGACGACAGACGGCGACGGCGCAGGGACTTCGCAAAGCAATGCTTTGCGCCCGCATAGCAGCTAGTTTTTACACAGCCGAGACTCCAATTCAGCACCATCTATCGAGCCGCACGCGGTTGCCGAATATTGATCTGTCGATAATTCCTATTTCCGTAATAGTGCCTTAACAATTACAGTGATTCTATTTATTTCAGCAAACGACCATCATGCTTGCCATGTTGTCGTTCCGTTTCCGTACTTGCCGAAACCGGGTTCAGGCAACTCAGATATAGCAGAACATTTATCGACATAACTGGAGAATTTCAATGACTCACCATCCAAGCAATCCAATCAAACTTTACCGTCACCCGCTGTCCGGTCATTCGCACCGAGTGCAGCTGATGTTGTCTTTGTTGAATCTGCCAACCGAACTGGTGGAAGTCGATTTGATGAAGGGCGCACACAAACAAGCAGAATTTCTGGCGCTCAATCCCTTCGGACAGGTCCCTGTGCTGGACGACAACGGCACGATTCTGGCCGATTCGAATGGCATCCTGGTTTATCTGGCGCGCCGCTATGGTGGCGAAAGTTGGTTGCCAAGCGGCGCGGCGGGCGAGGCCGCTGTGCAGCGCTGGTTATCGGTGGCGGCTGGACAAATTGCTTTCGGCCCGGCGGCTGCGCGACTGGTGACGGTGTTTGGCGCAAAGCTCAATGCCGATGATTTGATTACCCGCGCCCATGCTTTGCTCAAGGTGATGGAAGTCGAGTTGTCGAAGCACGCTTTTCTGGTCGGTTCGCACGTCACCATCGCCGACATTGCGGCTTACACTTACATCGCCCATGCACCGGAAGGCAATGTGTCGTTGAGCGACTATCCGAAGGTGCGTGGCTGGCTGAGCGCAATTGAATCACTGCCGGGTTTTGTCGGTATGAAAAAGACCGCAGCAGGTTTGTCCGCCGGGTAAGCCACCAGAGTTCGAATCGACGGGAGCAAGACATGGCAAATGATTCGGCGGGACCCTGGCACCAAGGCGAGCGAGCGCTGCAAGCGCGCCTTGGTGTCGCCGAGCAAATGAAAGACGTTGGCAGCCGGGTCATTCGCGACTACATGCCCGATCAACACCGCACCTTTTACGCCCAAGTACCCTTTCTGGTGCTTGCTGCCGTCGATGCTGCGGGCGATCCTTGGGTCACATTGGTGGAGAGCAAACAGGCGGCAACGCCGGTTGCAACATCTCCCGATCCGACCCACCTCGACATCATTGCGCTACCTGCCGTTGACGATCCGGTGCGTGATGCGTTGGAGATCGGGGATTCCATCGGCGTCCTCGGCATTGAACTGCCGACGCGGCGACGCAATCGCGTGAATGGAAAAATTGTCCAGCGCAGTGCCAGACAACTAAGTTTGATGGTCGAACATTCGTTTGGCAATTGCCCGCAGTACATCCAGACGCGCCATGCAAGTACCGTCGCAGCGTCCTCGCCGGCGACAGAAGAAGAAGCAACCCAGGACTCAGCGGCCGAAACCCTGTCCGGACTCGACGATGCGGCACGCGCGCTGATCAGTGCGGCCGATACATTCTTTGTTGCCAGCTATGTTGATGTTGGCGGCAGCAAACAGGCCAGGCAAGTCGATGCATCGCATCGCGGTGGCAAGGCGGGATTTGTTCGCGTTGATGGCAATGTCCTCACCATCCCGGATTTCGCCGGCAATTTGTTTTTCAACACACTGGGCAACCTGCATAGCAATCCGTGCGCCGGGTTGGTGTTCGTCGACTTTGCCAGCGGCGACTTGCTGCAACTCACTGGCCGCACCGAGATCGTGATGGACGGCCCGGAAGTCGCCAGCTTTCAGGGCGCGGAGCGGCTGTGGCGCGTCGAGGTGACCAAGCTGATGCGGCGCCGCGCGGTGCTCAAACTACGCTGGACGTTGGACAATTTTTCACCGAATTCATTGATGACCGGATCATGGCAGGAAGCACAGGCGCGGCAAAAGGCAATGGCGCTGCGTGATGCATGGCGGCACTTTCGGGTGACGCGCGTGGTTGATGAGAGCGCCTCGATCAAGTCGATCTATCTGGAGCCAACCGATGGCGCCGGGCTGCCGGTGTTCAAGGCCGGACAACACTTGCCGATCCGGCTGAACATCACGCCGGGTGCCGCGCCGGTAATTCGCACCTACACCTTGTCGGTCGCGCCATCGGACGGCACCTATCGCATCAGTGTCAAACGCGAAGGTCTGGTGTCGACCTACATTCACCAGCAACTTACTGTTGGCAGCGAACTGGAAGCCCGCGCACCTTTGGGCGATTTTGTCGTCGATGCGGCGGAGCGCAGACCACTGGTGTTGCTCTCGGCCGGTGTCGGCATCACGCCATTGTTGGCGATGCTGCGCCACGTGGTGTACGAAGGCCTACGCAACCGGCGCGTGCGGCCAACGTATTTTGTGCATTCGGCGCGGACCAGAACCGACCGCGCCTTTGATCGTGAACTGCACGAACTGCTGAGCCGCGGTGGCGAGGCGATTCAAGCGCTGCGCGTGCTCAGCCAGCCAGAGGCGGAGGCGCGCGAAGGCACCGACTACGAGGTGCATGGCCGCATCGACATCCACCTGCTCAAAGCCTTGCTGCCCTTCGACGACTACGACTTCTATCTGTGCGGTCCGGCCCAATTTACGCAAGATCTCTACGATGGCCTGCGCGCATTGCGCATTCCCGATGATCGTATCCATGCCGAGCAATTCGGGCCGTCGAGCCTGCGCCGCAGCCGTGTCAGCGGGCGGGAGACGAGCGAATTTATCAACCCGCCAGCCGCCGAAAACGAGGTGTCCGTCGTGTTCGCCAAATCGGCCAAAGAAGCCACCTGGTCGCCAGGCAACGGTAGTCTGTTGGACTTGGCCGAGACGCGAGGGTTAACACCGGAATTCGGTTGCCGGGGCGGTTCCTGCGGCACCTGCAAGACCAAAATTCTTTCCGGGCAAGTCAGCCATACTTCTGTGCCCGGCGTTCATCTTGAGGCCGACGAAGCGCTGATCTGTTGCGCTGTGCCAGCTGCGGCGGGGAGCGAAGCCGCTGCTTTGGCGCTGGATTTGTAGCGGATCACCGCAATTCAAGCGACTGTGACCCAGAAAATCTGACTGGCGAGTTCAATCTGATTAATGTCGTTTGGATTTCTCGACAGCGTTCGTTTAACGTTCGACCTGACCTATGCGGGCAACGACGTCAGGAGGCTAGACTGCACGCGTTGCAGGTGCCGTAGCGTAAATAACTTCGTAGAGCCTTCGCACTGTGGAGGTCATATTCGAAATATCTGGAGAAAGAATGGCTTCGCCTTCTACGAGACATTTTGCGTAAGCAGCCTCAACTACCCGCTTGACCACTCCCGGCGACACTTCCTCACGGTCGTAGCCAGGCACAAAACCAACCAGCTTGTAACCATGACTCTCAAAGTAGCGCTGGGATCCACGGTGTTTCAAGGTGGCGAGCGCATAAACATACTCAAGCCCCATTAGCTTCGCAATTTCTTCGAGGTAATCGCCTTGAAACTCTAACGATTTACCGCCTCGATGCGCGGGAGCAAGAACGGCAAGGCTGGCGTACAAAGACAATGCGTCGACGATCCGCTCTTGGGACAACATTCCCGCGAGTTCATCGCCCTGCCGAATGAGCATTACAAATACGTCCTTCTGCGGACCGCCTTCAAGGAAGACGTCGGCTTTGTAATAGTCCTCTCGCAGATAAACGCTCGCTGCTCCAACGCTCCAGCCGGTTTGCCATGCGCCAAGAGCAGTAATCAGTTCGGAAACCGTCTCTTGACGAAGTACCTCGTAGCGATAGCCCGGAGCAGGCGAGCAGACACTCGCGATCATTTCAGCCGTTGGCCACTGCATTGATTTCGTTGAATCCATTGAGTTCCTTAGGATGCGACTGGTTGGTTGCGAGCAGCAAAACAGGGGGCAGACCAAGGTTTAGCCTCAATTCTCACCAGTTGGTGCTGGTGTTACGCCGTTGTTACCGGTCTTCGTTGCTTCGCTGCTTGATTACTATCGCTCGATTGCCATTACACGACTGTTGTCACTTTGCATGGAGCCCCTTGATGCGCACACGCGCACCGGGCTGTTTCAGCGTGACCGCTGCAGACGAGACCGGTAGCCCAGGATCGCAAGTCAGTGCGTCAAAGGTACTGAGCAGATTCGTTTTTACGCGCTGCAGCTTTTCTATCTGCGTGTCGATTTCCGCCAGCTTTGCACTGAGCTGTTGTTCAATCTCTCGTCTGCCGAAATTGCCTGCGGCAAGGCGGGGAAGGATTTCAACGATTTGAGCGAGCGAGAAGCCCAGTGCTTGAGCGCTGCGAATGAATTGCACACGGGCGACATGCGATTCGCCAAAGCTTCGGTAGCCGTTCACTGTGCGCACCGCCGGCTCCAGCAGGCGCTGCTTTTCGTAGTAGCGTAGCGTATCGACACTGACGTTGGTTGCGCTGGCCAGTTCGCCAATTTTCATGGTGATTTTTCTCGTTGCAAATAATGTTTGACTCTGGAGCCTACTCCAAGCTTCAAGATGCTCGCACTCAACACTTCTCAACCAAGGCGAGGACTAATCACCATGTTAAGACTTTTCATATTTCTACTGCTGGCAACACCCCTGTACGCGGCGCAGGCGCAAGGCAGCACCTCCGCCAACATGGACAGCAAACCAGCGGTGGAGCTTTCGATTATCAAAACCTCGGACATCACTACCCTCGAGGCACTTACCTATTCCGGCGGTGACTACACCAAGGCGGTCAAGCTGCAGCACGTCGCGGTGCTGGTGCGCCATCCCAAAGGAAGCTTCTTGTTTGATGCCGGCCTTGGCAAGCAGATCGATGCGCAATTCAAGCAAGACATGCCGCTGTGGGCGCGCCCTTTCTTTGGTTACGGCCCCGTTACCGCCGCCCGCGCGCAACTCGACGCCGCCGACTATCCGCCGATTCAGCGTGTGTTCTTGTCTCACGGACACTGGGACCATGCCAGCGCCCTGGTGGACTTTCCGGAGGCGCAGATTTGGTTAAGCCAGCAAGAAAAAGATTTTCTGGCGACGCCACACCCGGCCGCTGTTTTTCCTTCACAGATATCCGCTGCATCCATCCAGTGGAAGCCATTCAAGTTCAACGACAAGCCGTATGGCCCGTTCGCCCAAAGCCTGGACTTGTTCGATGACGGCAGCGTGGTGTTCGCGCCGCTGGCTGGGCATACGCCCGGCTCGATCGTGATGTATATCACGCTCGCTTCGGGGAAAAAATTCCTCTTTGTCGGCGATGCGGTCTGGAAAGCTGAAGCAGTCGCCAAGCAGCGCCCCAAGATGTGGATTCCCGGCAGCATTGTCGACAATGACAAGGCGTTAGCTTTGCAAGCCGTGGGCGCGCTGACCCGACTGCATGAAACCGAGCCCGAGCTGCTCATCGTTCCGGCACATGACGCCGCCATCCATGACGCAATCGGCGCCTACTTTCCGCAATTCGTGAAGTGACTATGCGTTGTCGTTCTTCGTGATTTGAAGGCTCCTGCGCCGCGATTCAGGTTGGGTGGCACGAAAAAAAATGGCAGACATAACGGCGTGTCGGCAGTGAACCGGGATGACATGGCTGGAAAACGTTGCCCACCGGGTAAAGTATTGATGGTCGAGTCAGGGATTTTTTGTCGAATGCAATGACGGCAAAGCATGTTCTTTTGAGCAATTGCTCATTCGACGATTCCGTGCGGTCGTGCTTGAATTGGCGAGTTATCCTTCAGTTTTCTACTAATCAATTGCTCCAATCTTCAGCGACCGTGTTGCCAGGGCTCAAGATGAAATGAAATTATCCGTACGCATATTCCTTACCGCAATTTTTGTTTCCAGTCTGATGGCGCTGAGTCCGTGGGCGCAGCCGTCCGCGAGCAAACAAGACTCCGCCGGGCATGGTGCTTCGTGCGCGCATGATCCGTCATGGACCGCGCCGCAAAAGCCCTTTCGAATCTATGGCAATACCTGGTATGTCGGGCCTCGTGGCCTCGGCGTGATCCTCATCACTGCAGCTAGCGGCCATATTCTGATAGACGGCGGGGTACCCGGAGGTGCGCCGTTGATCGAAGCAAATATCCGTAGTCTCGGCTTCAATCCGCGCGACATCAAATGGATTCTCAATTCGCATGCGCATTGCGATCACGCCGGTGACATCGCCCAACTCGTCCGCGAGACGGGCGCGCAAGTAATCGCGAGTGCCGCTGATAGCCCATTGCTGGCTCGCGGTGGACTCGACGACCCGCAATACGGCGATAGACTCCCGTTCCCGCCGGTGCAGGTGACATGGCAGGTAAGCGATAACGAAAGCTTGCGCCTGGGCGATCTGGTGCTCACCGCGTATTCCACACCGGGCCACACCAAGGGCAACACGACATGGACCTGGAAGTCATGCGAAGGCGCTCGCTGTCTGCAGATGGTATTTGTCGGCAGCCTGTCCGCGCCCGATTTCAAACTGGTCAACAATCCAAACTATCCTTTGATCGTCAAGGATTTCAAACGCAGTTTCAAAATGGTCGAGAACTTGCCTTGCGACATTGCGCTCGCGCCACATCCGGGCATGGTGGATTTCTGGGAACGTTTCGACAAGCGTGAGCAAGGGACTACGGACGCAATGATAGATTCCACACTTTGCCGCGCCTATGCCAAAGATGCACGCGAAGATTTCGAGGAAGCTTTAGCGAAGCAACGCAGGGCAGCCGCTTCCTCCAGGTAACTTGAGCACGGTTTTGGGCTGTTCCAGAAGTTCAGTTATTGTGGCGCCAAAGTCCCAAAAGGTAGCAGTGGTTTTATTCCATTCGATTCGTTAAAGCATATGACCCAAACAATCTGGACCGCAGTCGACACGTACTTCTGCGATGCACTGATCCCTTTTGATCCGGTGCTATCGGATGCGCTGCGCGACAGCGACGCTGCCGGTCTTCCGCAGCACAACGTTTCACCGACTCAGGGCAAGTTCCTGCATCTATTGGCCAAACTTAAGGGTGCACAGAGGATCTTGGAAATCGGGACCTTGGGTGGATACAGCACAATCTGGCTGGCGCGTGCGCTACCTGTCGGCGGAAGTTTGGTCTCTCTCGAAGCGAATCCCACCGCGGCAGCGGTCGCCAAGGCCAATATTGCCCGCGCCGGGCTCGCTCATGTGGTGGATATTCGTCTGGGCAAAGCCGTGGATAGCTTAGCCATGTTGACTCAACAAAGGGTTGCACCTTTCGACCTGATTTTTATCGATGCCGACAAACCGAACAACCCGAGCTACCTTGAATGGTCGTTAAAGTTATCGCGTCCGGGAACGGTAATTATTGGTGACAACGTGGTTCGTAATGGTGCAGTCGCCGATGCGGCCAGCAATGACCCCTGTGTCCTTGGTGTTCGCCGGTTTTTTGATCTGATGGCTGAAAATCCGCGCCTGTCGGCGACTGCGATACAAACGGTGGGCAGCAAGGGTTACGACGGGTTTTCGATGGCGGTTGTATTGGCTTAATCAGCGGCTGCGCGAAGTTCAATTCAACGCCGGATTTGCCCTCAGTCTTTCTATCGCCAGATCCAGGAACGAACGCACACGGTTTGAGGCGTGGCGACCTTCCCGGTGCAGAACATGGATTGGCAATGGAGGTGATTCGTGATCACCCAAGACAATTTTCAGATCGCCTTTACTTACGCTATCGGCAACCTGATAAGACATCAGTCGTGTCAGGCCTATCCCACTCATCGCTGCAGCAATCGCCGAGTCATTGGTTGTGGTGGTCAGCCGTGGCGAAAGTTTGACGCCGTAGCTGCGACCTTTGTCGGCAAACTTCCATTCCGATGATGCGGTGACGGCGCTCGCATTGATGACATCGTGCTTTAGCAAATCCTGCGGCGACTTGGGTGTCCCGCGCCGTTTTAGGTACGCTGGAGACGCGCAAATCACTCGACGGACCTGTCCGACGCGAATCGCCTGCATCGACGAATCCGGCAGATCGCCAATCCTCACTGCAACATCCATACCCTCGTCCATCATGTTTACCAAGCGATCAAGGAAGAAGCAACTGGCGCTGACCTCGGGATAGCGTTTGAGGTATTCGGCGACCACCGGGGTGACGAATAAGGCACCAAACAACACCGGCGCTGTTAGCGAGAGGCGGCCTCGCGGCGCACCATGCATGCCGCTGACCGACTGGTCTGCTTCGCTCAACTCCGTCAGAATCCGCCGGCAGTCTTCCACATAGCGCATACCGGGCTCGGTGACCAACACCACTCGCGTAGTACGAGTAAGCAAGCGTACGTCCAATTCGCTTTCCAACTCATTGATTGCGCGCGTCACTACCGGAGGCGAGATTTTCAACTTGCGCGCGGCGCCGGCAAAGCCGTTGCAATCGACCACTGCGACAAAGATTTTCATCTGTTGAAGCTTGTCCATATCATCTCTATTTTGGCAACAGTGAGTTGTTTTTTCGCCCGATTTTATCCTGATGGCAAAATTGCCAAACCGAAGTTATTCTCTGCACGAGCCGCGAATCAACGCCAACTTCATCGACAAATTGGAATTGTGCTCACCATCGGGTTTGACGCTCAGACCAACCGCGTCTCGTTAGCACCAACTGACAGAGCTCTGGATCAGTTTGCCTCGGTCAGCGATCAATATCAGTGTCGCTCGGCAATGAGGCCGATCTAGAGGAGTTTGTTCAACGCCGTAATACTCGAACTCTGCCCGATGCGGCGGCGGAACTTGCCGGACTCGTTGCGGGTTTCGTCGGTTGCCGCAGCCAGTTGTTTTTGAAATCCAGTGTCCTTCAACAATTCAATGTAATGATCGACTATTTTGGCAGGCGGAACGTTTGACGCAGCGCTGGCATGGTTGTAGCGTTCGTTGGCGACATGCGTGATCTGCTGAATATTTGGGGTACGGTCACACAAATCGATGGAGATATGAAGGCTGTGATCGGCGGGTGTCGTACAGCGATGCGGTACGCCCGCGCGCACATACAGAATATCGCCCGGATTCAGATCAAACTCGGCCAGGACGGGGCCCATTTGTTCTTTGCTCAGTGGCGTATTGCCGAAGTAGCGGCGTTGTTGCGGGTGATGAACATGCCAGTGCTTTCTGCCGGATATCTGAATGACCAGGACATCATCGCTGTCTCGATGACCGGTATAGGCCTCGTTGCCTTTTTGCGAAAAAAATCCTTCGGCATTGCTCAGGGCGCAGGGAAATAAATTATCCACGTCCGCCAACAACTGGTTGATCTTCGGGTCGAGGATGTCCAGGCCTTCCAACACCACTGCGGCGCCTTGCAGCAGCGCGGTTTGAATCTTTTGCTTGTCGATGAATACTAACTTTTTGCGTTGAACCATTTTCCATAGACAATCTCCGTCGAGATTGATCAGCTGATTGTTCAGTGAGACTTGTAGCCAATCGGAGCTCAATAAGGGATTATTGAGATGCCGTTGGAAATGATCGATCCCGAAAAGCGCTTGCGGATCGATGGCCTGAAGTTGTTTTGCAAATGGTTCTTGCTGCGCAAGTGCGCCACGCAAGAAATCAGTCAGAATTTGAGTCGTTGGCATGATGGGGGTTCCGGAATACAACGCTATTGAATGTTAAGGCGTAGCGCGAGTGGATAGGAAGTCGCGTACTTTGCTTTGATGTCGGGCTTAATGCGACGGGGCCAACTAGCGATGACGCTTACAGCTCGGACATCTTTGCCCAAGCCTCGAAGCCGCCTTTGAGCGGGCGCACCGCTGTATATCCAGCCTTCATCAATGCATGCGCCGCCTCAACAGCGGTGGCGTCTTCCGGGCATCCGCACAGCGTCACAATGGCTTGGTCTTTTGGCCAATGGCGGACCGCTTCGTGCAAATTTTCGCGTTGCACTTGCGTTGTACCATCAAGCGGCCCTTCAGCGGCTATCGCCGAGGCACCTCGAAGATCCAACACCAGCAACGGTCCGCCAGCCTCGCGCTGTGCCTTGAGTTCAGTCGCACTGATGTGTGGAATTCGAGCGAGGCGCTCGAAGCGATGCCGCTGCCAAAATTTCCATGCCAGCCACACGACAATGATCAGCGTCGCAATACCGAGCGTGGTCATCCCGTTGCTGCTGAGAGTCTCAATGACCATATGAACTTCGGTACGAAACAACCAGCCGATAAAAATGGCTGCGCCGGCCCACAGACCCGCCCCAATTCCGGCGGCCAGCATAAAGGTCGGCAAAGGCAAGCGCAGTGAACCGGCGATAGGCGGCCCGACCGTTGAGAATCCGGGGACGAATTTGGCGCCGACAAGTGCCCATGCACCCCAGCGCGAGAACAAGGATTCGGCCGAGGTCACGCAGACACCTGGGTTGATTGAAAGTTTGCACAGACCAACCAGCAATCCATAGCCATAGGCGCGACCGGCCACATACCAAATCCAATCAGCGACCACCGAGGCGAGTATGGCAGCGGCCATTACTTTGCCCGCGTAGCCATAAGACAGCGCCAGACTTCCGGCCAACATCAGCGTCGGTACTGCCGGTATCGGCAGACCCAGCTGTTGGAGCAAAACATTGGCAAACACCACCCAGACCGCGTCGCGATGGATTGACTCAGATATTTCGACGAGATTCATGGAAGGGCACGAGGCGGGTGCGACTGATTGCCAGCAAGATTTTGCCTTTGACTTTGCCGGGAAATGAGGTTTGGTAGATTCACCGGCGACATGGGATAGATGCCTATTTCGACAAAAGGCTCCATTGCGCCGGCCAGTGCGCCAGCGGTTCGTCCTTGAAGTTGCTTTTCACAAAGCGTTGCCAACGTCCCAGGGTATAGCACACCAGCAAGTCGGCATGGGCGGCGAAATCGTGCGTGGGCGGCAATGCACCTTGTGCCGACGCCAGCTTCAAGCACTGCTTCAACGTAGCACCCATCCGGTCGAGCAGCTGATTGATACGGACTTGCAACCGTGGATTTTCGTGCACCAGCGCATCACCAACCAACACGCGCGTCAGTCCGCGATTCTTTTGCGCAAAACGCAGCAAGGAAGCGACGATCGCTTCGGCCTGCTTGAGACCGTTGTCTTCCTTGCCTTCAATTTGTCCGATCACTGAAAACATGCCGGTCTCAATGAACTCGATCAAGCCTTCGTACATTTGCGCTTTGCTGGCGAAGTGTCGATAAAGCGCAGCCTCCGAAACATCCAACTGCTTAGCCATCAAGGCCGTGGTGATCTTGACGCTTTCCGGGCGCTCCAGCATTTCGGCGATGGTGCGCAGAATTTGCAGCTTTTTCTCTCCGGCCTTCGCGGCGCGTGCTTCACTCATGACGACTCTCCAGAATTCAATGAAAAATAGCGCTTGGCGCTACTTTGATTTGATCAAGGTACCGACGCCTTCATCGGTCAAAATTTCGAGCAGCAGGGCATGCTCGACGCGACCATCAATGATATGCACTCCCCGCACACCGCTACGGGCGGCGTCCAATGCCGAAGATATTTTCGGCAACATACCGCCCGAAAGCGTACCGTCAGCCACCATGTCGTCGATCTGCTTGGGGGTGACTCCGGTCAGCAGACGTCCCGACTTGTCCAATACGCCCGGTGTATTGGTCATCATCACCAATTTTTCAGCACGCAACACTTCAGCGATCTTGCCAGCGACGACATCGGCATTGATGTTGTAGGTCTCGCCGTTTTCGCCAACCCCGATCGGGGCAATGACCGGGATGAAATCGCCCGTGTCGAGCAGACTGATCAACGCCGGATCGATTGAGACAATATCGCCGACCTGGCCGATGTCAATCAATTCGCCCGCGTTGTTCTGATCGTGCATCAACAGCTTTTTGGCGCGAATGAAATTACCGTCTTTGCCGGTCAGGCCGACGGCTTTGCCGCCTTGCTGATTGATCAGATTGACAATGTCCTTATTCACCTGCCCGCCGAGGACCATTTCAACCAACTGCATCGTTTCGGCATCGGTGACGCGCATCCCTTGAACAAATTCCCCCGTCTTGCCGACGCGCGTCAGCATTTCCTCAATCTGCGGTCCGCCGCCGTGGACCACGACGACGTCAAGACCGACCAGTTTCAGGAGCACGACATCGCGGGCAAAACATTGCTTGAGGTTCTCGTCGGTCATCGCATTGCCGCCGTACTTGACGACAATAGTGCGCCCGTGGAAGCGCTTGATATAGGGCAGAGCTTCAGCCAGCACACCGGCTTTAGCGGCAGGGGAGAGTTTTTCTAGCATACGAATTTGGCGGGGCGAGTAATCACTCCGCTCATTCTAAGGCGGCAGTAACCATTTCGTGCAATGACCGTAACCTGCCGGCAAAGAAATGGTAATAACATTGAGTCAATGGACATCGTGGAACTTCAGGCTTCACTCAAGCAATTGCGGCCACGGCTGTTGCGCTTTGCCCGCCTGCAGTTACGCAATGATGCGGCAGCCGAAGATGCGGTGCAGGAGGCAATGTTGGCGGCGGTCGAAAATATTGCGCGTTTTGAGGGAGCAGCGGCGGTCGCGACCTGGTTATTTGCAATTCTCAAGAACAAAATCATCGACGAATTTCGCCGCCGCGCCCGCCAGCCAGTCGAGTCCGAAGGTGACGAAGAACTGCTGGAGGCCCACATTAATGATCAGTTTGATGCTCATGACCACTGGGTTTCGCCGATAGCGGCGTGGAACGACCCACAAGCCTCGCTGGAACAAAAGCGCTTTTGGGAAGTTTTTGATGCCTGCATTGGTGGCTTGCCGGACCGGCCTGCGCGAGTTTTTGGCATGCGTGAATTGCTGGGAATGGAGACCGAGGACATCTGTAAGGAGCTGGGAGTCAGTACGTCCAATTGCTGGGTCTTGTTGCATCGCGCTCGCATGGGACTGCGTGAGTGTTTAACAAACAAGTGGTTTGCCGAAAAGGGATAGATCGTGGCGCGAAGTTGCAAACAGGCTTCTCAACTGCTGTCGCAGCAGATGGAACATCCGCTGTCGTGGGGTGAGCGCTTGCGCCTGAATATTCATCTGGCGATGTGCAAGAACTGCCAACGTGCCGCACTTCAGTTCACTTTTCTGCGTTCGGCCAGCCGCGAATATTGGCAAGGCGCGGGCGATGCTGGTCAACAAGACCGTAAGTAAATCGTTGTAGCTGTTGCTGTAAGGAAATCGCAATCGGTGCGACTATGTATGCAGGCCCACCCCGGACCTGCATTTATTCGAAAACTTCTCCTGGAGATCAATATGAAAGCGCAACGCAATCTTATTCAAAACACCATCTCGACTTCAATTGCCGGCCTGTTGGCCTTGGGTCTTGCCACCAGTGCAACTTCAGCGCTGGCCGCCGATGCGGATAAAGAAAAGTGTTTCGGCGTCGCTGCCGCTGGCAAGAACGACTGCGGTACTTCCAAGCACGCCTGTGCCGGCCAGTCCAAAGTGGATAAGGACCCGGCAGAGTGGAAATACGTTGCCAAAGGCACTTGCGAGAAGATGGGCGGAAAAACTGCCGCTCCGAAGTAAATCAGCACGCTGTATCCGCGTTCTCGACATTTTGCTACTTGGGAAATTTCAGAAATTGAGAGCGCATGGATTCGAATAAACTCCCCGCACGGGCCGGAATCGGTCTGCGCGGGCCACATATTGATGAACTCCTGGCGACCAAGCCGCAACTGGATTGGCTTGAAGTTCATAGCGAGAACTACTTTGGCAACGGTGGTCGGGCGTTGCGTCAGCTGGACCATGTCCGCGCCGACTATGCGCTAAGTTTGCATGGCGTTGGCTTGTCCTTAGGTTCCACCGACCCTCTCAAGCTTGGTCATTTGAGCAAACTCAAAGGCCTGATCTCCCGCATCGAGCCACATAGTGTTTCCGAGCACCTTTGTTGGTCGTCGATCGGCGGACGATTCCTCAACGATTTGTTGCCCCTGCCCTACAGCGAAGAAGCATTGGCCACGGTCTGCCGCAACATTGAGCAGGCACAGGAATTTCTTGGTCGCCGCCTGCTGATTGAAAATGTTTCCAGCTACCTGCTGTTCAGCGGTGAAGTAATGACCGAATGGGATTTCCTCGCCGAGGTCGCTCGGCGCAGCGATTGCGACATCCTGCTTGATATCAATAATATTTACGTCAGCTCGGTCAATCACGGCTTTGATGCCGGGACTTACCTTGCCGCCATACCCGCAGATCGTGTTGCCGAGATCCATCTGGCTGGGCACGAAACTGACGACGCTGACGATGGTAGTGACAGCTTTCTGGTCGATACGCATTCGCGCCCGGTATGCGATGCGGTATGGTCGCTTTACGCTGACGCGCTGGCGCGCTTTGGTCAGCGCCCGACGCTGATCGAATGGGACAGCGACCTGCCAACGCTGGATGTATTGATTGGCGAGGCGGCAAAGGCGCAGCAGCTACTCGATGCAACGACGGTCAAACACTATGTTCGCGCTGCCTGAACTGCAATCGCGTTTTTATACCGCAATGCTGGCGCCGCAACCCGGCACGGGTATCGACGACGTGCTCGCCGGAGACGCCGGACGCAACCTTCGTCGGCTGGAAGCCTATCGACGCAACGTGTTCGCCAATTTATGTACAGCGTTGGCGCTGACCTATCCGGTGGTACTGCGTATCGTCGGTGAAGTTTTCTTCCGCGAGATGGCGCGCGCTTACGTTCGCGCCGAGCCAAGCGCGAGCGGTGACTTGAATGACTATGGCGCAAACTTTGCCGGTTTTATCGCCGCCTACCCGTATGCCGTCGACCTGCCATATTTGGCTGAGCTTGCCCGACTCGAGTGGCACCGGCAAATGCTGGAGCTTGCGGCCGACGCAAAAAATGTCCGGCCGGACACGCCGTTCGCGGCATTGGCGACGACACCGGCGGATGGATACGATGCCCTATTTTTTGAGCTTGATCCAGCCATCGTGCGATTGAATTCAGATTGGCCGCTGGCCAACATATGGCGCGTTAATCAGACGGATTATTCTGGTGATATGCAGGTTGATTTCACCTGCGCTTGCCAATTGTTGTTGTGGCGCACATCGAGCCAGGTTGAGCTCGCTGCACTCGGCCGCGCGGAGGCCGCATTGTTGGATGAGCTCATCGCGGGCCGGGCATTGGCACCAGCGGTGATCCTGGCACTTGAGATAGACGAAAGTTTCGAGCTTGGCGTGTGCTTGCAGCGCTGGATCACGGCGGGTGTATTGCGCGGTGCATTTTTTGACCCCGACCGGAGTTAAGGTAATGAACGCACTACTGGACTTTCTCTTTGAACACACCCTGGTTCGAGCCATCGCGTCACTGGTCCAACGCGTAACCGATCTGATGCAGGCTTGGCTGACGCCGCTGTTTGATCTTGGCCTGCGACTGTATGTCGCCAACGTGTTTTTCAGCTCCGGGTGGCAAAAACTCTCTGATTGGGAATCGACAGTTTCGCTGTTTCAATACGAGTATCACGTTCCCTTATTGCCACCCGCGCTCGCTGCCGCGATGGGCGCTGCGGGTGAATTGAGTTTGCCGGTGTTGCTGGTCGCCGGATTGTTGTCTCGCTTTGGTGCTGCCGGACTGTTCGTGGTCAATCTGGTCGCGGTGCTGTCTTACCCTGATCTTTCGGATGTCGGCAAGCAAGACCATTTGCTGTGGGGCACAATGTTGCTGGTCACGGTGTTTCATGGTCCTGGCCGCTGGTCACTTGATCATTGGCTCAAACGGCATTGGCAGGGCGCAATGCCAGAACGTTTGCAATAGCGTAAATGTCCGATTTACCGGAAGACCACCAGTTGGTGCCGGCGTGCTCTGCATGGCGGGGTGGCCGCTTCGCGGAGCGCCAACGCCATGACGATTTAAACGCGCGATGCACAAAATGCGGCGCCGGATTCAGATGTGGCGCGGTGGGCGGGGAACCACACTGTTGGTGCTTCGATCTCCCCACGCTCGCAACACTGGAGGCGACGACACCGAGCTGTTACTGCCCGCGCTGTCTGACTACCCTGACCAAGCCTTAAGGATCAGGCTCACTCTCGCGGCAAAACCGCCCGGGAATTGTCGACACAAAGCCGCTCTTCGCATCTATGATGGTTTGAAACACTGAACCACACGAGAACGAGGAGATAAGCATGAAGCACATTGCCATCACATTACTTGGCACCACGCTGTTTGCCGCAGCCACTGCCCAAACACCGCCGCATTTCAGTCCGAAAGGCAAACAACCTTCGGCAACAACGGTCACCCAACAGGAGGCGCTGCGAAAGTCGCTGCCACTGGCCGACAAACTGGATTTTGAGGAAGCACGGCGGGGGTTTATCGGTGCGCCGGGCTATCGCAAGATCATGGCCGATGCCGGCAATGTCGCATGGGACATGGGCAGCTATGACTGGCTGTTGCAAGGCAAAGACTTCAACAGCATTCATCCGTCGCTGCAACGCCAGGCCGTCTTGAATATGGAATACGGGTTGTACGAAGTTGTGCCAGGCAAAATTTATCAGATACGCGGTTTCGATCTGGCCAACATCAGTTTTGTTCGCGGTGAGACCGGATGGATATTGTTTGATGTTGGTACCACCAAAGAAACTGCGCGCGCCGCACTGGAATTCGTCAATGAGAAGTTAGGCAAGCGCCCGGTGGTCGCGGTGGTGTATTCCCATGCCCATGCCGACCATTTCGGCGGTGTGCGCGGTGTAGTGGACGAAGCCGATGTCCTTAGCGGAAAAGTGCAGATCATCGCGCCGGTGCATTTTATGGAACACGCTGTTTCCGAAAATGTGCATGCCGGTCCGGCCATGAGTCGTCGCCTGTATTACCAGTATGGCGTGGCCATGCCGCGAAATCCGTTTGGTCATGTTGATCAGGCAATTGGCAAGAATGTCGCCGCCGGTAACATTGGCTTGATTCGACCGACCCGCTCGATCGTGATGCCGACCGAAGAGCTGACCATTGATGGCGTCAAAATGGTGTTCCAGAACACTCCCGGTACCGAATCGCCAGCCGAGATGAATACCTGGTTCCCTGAACTCAAAGCCTTTTGGGCGGCCGAGAATATCACCGGCACCATCCATAACATCTACACATTACGCGGCGCACTGATCCGCGATCCGCTGGAGTGGTCGAAGAAGATCAACGAAGCACTGTACAAGTTTGGCGACAAGGCTGAGGTGATGTTTTCCGCGCACAGCTGGCCGCGTTTCGGCAATGCGCGGGTTCAGCAGGTTATGCGTGACCAGCGCGATGTGTACGCCAACCTGAACAATGCGGTGCTCAATCTGGCCAACAACGGCGTCACCATCAACGAGGTGCACAACGTCTATAAGCTCCCTGCCAGTTTGCAAAGGAGTTGGGCCGCTCACAGCTATCACGGTTCCGAAGAGCACAACAGTCGCGCGGTGATCAACCGCTATCTGGGCTACTGGGATGCCAATCCCGCAACACTGACACCGCTTTCACCCAAAGATTCAGCTCCCGAATATGTCGCAATGATGGGTGGTGCAAAGAAGATCATGGCCCGAGGCAAAGTGCTGCATGATCAAGGCAAGTACCTGTTGGCGGTCGAACTGTTAAACAAACTGGTTTATGCCGAGCCGGGCAATCAGGCAGCGAAGGATTTGCTCGCCGATTGTTTTGAGCAAATTGGGTATCAGAAGGAAAGCACTTCGCTACGTAACAGCTTTCTGGCCGCAGCGATGGAATTGCGCTCCGGTATTCCCACTGGAATCGTCGCCAAGTCCGGTGGTCCGGATATGGTCAAGGCCATTTCGAGTGAGCTTTTGCTCGAAGCCCTGGCGATACGTTTCAACAGCAGGAAAGCTGAAGCCACCGGCATTCAGTTCAAGGCCAACATCGTCACGCCTGACAATGGTGACATGTTCGTATTGGAGGTCAGCAATTCGACCATGACCAGCATTCGTGGGTTTAACAGCCCGACTGCCGATATCACGCTAACGTTGCCGCGGCCGGCGTTGTTGGGATTCCTCACCGGTCAGGCCAAACTCAACGACTTGATCGCCAGCGGTAAAGCGACACTGGTCGGCAATGCCAGCCAGCTCGACAAGATTGCACTGGCGCTTGATGAGTTTCCTCCGGCGTTTGAGATCATGCCGGGTACGGCAGCAATGAAATCGGCGAAGTAGCCAGGTGGATTTGAAATCTCACCAGTTGGTGCTGACGACACGCCGTTATTAGCATCGCTCTCTTGACCTGCCAAACGTGCATCGGCAGAGCGACGCTAACGATTTGCCCAAACAATTGAAACATCATGTCACTCGAAACGATTCTCGCTTTTTCACTGTTCGCCTTTGTGACCTCGGTCACACCCGGGCCGAATAACCTGATGTTGTTGGCCTCAGGCGTGAATTTCGGTTTTCGGCGGACGATTCCGCACATCTTTGGCATCAGTACCGGCTTTCTGGTGTTGGTGCTTGCCGTTGGCTTCGGACTGGGTGAAGTGTTCATCCGCGTCCCCATCGCTTACCAAATTCTGAAATGGGTGGGTGCCGCATACCTGTTGTATCTAGCCTGGAACATCGCAAATTCCGGCCCGCCAGGCGAAGGCAGTGGAGAACAAGTCTCTT
Source organism: Rhodocyclaceae bacterium (assembly GCA_016718525.1). GTDB lineage: Bacteria > Pseudomonadota > Gammaproteobacteria > Burkholderiales > Rhodocyclaceae > JADKHX01. The sequence continues at coordinate 970,158 of JADKDD010000002.1, read as the reverse complement.
GCGCCAAGCCAATGAGTTTTTGGGGCGCGGCAGCATTTCAGTGGGTGAATCCAAAAGCCTGGGTGATGGCTATCGGCGCTTTCAGCACCTATGCACCAACGATGACCAGTGTCACCATCGTTGTGCTGATTGCGGTCATTTTTGTCGTCGTCAATGCGCCCAGCGTTTCAGTCTGGGCACTTTTTGGCTCGCGCATGAGGCGCTTCCTGCAGGTTCGCCGTTATCTGCTGCTGTTCAATTACAGCATGGCTGCATTACTGTTGTTATCGCTATACCCCATGTTTCAGGCCATGTGACCCGGTGACCCAACGATTCGCACCGATGCGCGTGGTCGCTACCGGCGACCTGTCCCTCGAACCACAACTGGCAGCACATGCCGCCGACATGTTCGAGGTCTTGTCTGATTCGGCAATCTATGAATACGAGAATGAACCGCCGTCATCCCCAGCTTGGCTGACCGATCGCTACACGCGCCTTGAATCAAGGCAATCGGCTGACGCCAGCCAGCAGTGGTTGAACTGGGTCATCCGCCTGCCGGACGGTACCCTGGCCGGTTATGTTCAGGCCACGATTTATTCCGATGCACGCGCCGCAATCGCTTATGTGTTGGGCAGCAGGTATTGGGGCCAGGGACTGGCACGTTGCGCTGTCCGGGCAATGATCCGTGAACTCGCAGCGCATCACGGTGTGCGATCTTTTTCCGCCGTGCTCAAACGCAACAACTATCGTTCGACCGGGCTGCTGGAGCGCCTCGGTTTCGCTCCGGCGACAGCCGCCCGGTGCATCGAACTCGACACCGAAACGGATGAGCTCGCCTACGTTTTAGAGCGCGCCGAAGACCTTCTTGAGTAGTGCGCTACCGGCCTCGACAGGGTTCGCGCGGAAGGCCCTTTCTTTTTCGGCAATCATGGTGTACAAACCGTCCAAGGCCTTTTGTGTCACATAACTGTCCAAATTGGCATCTTTCGCATCAATAATGCCAAGTTTCACGCCCTTGGCGGCGAACTTGTCGTACTGCGCACCAAGCTCAACTTTCCTGGTGGCACTTTGCACAATCGGTGTGAATTTTTTTGTCAGCGATTCACTGGTAGTGCGTCGAAAATAGTTCGTCACGCTATCGTTACCACCAGTCAAAATATCCTTGGCATCGGTAACCGTCATTTTGTTGATCGACTCCATCAAAATCGGCTTGGCACTGGCGACGGCGGTTTCAGCGGCGTGATTCATGGTGTCGACCAACTCATCAGCCTGCTTGCCTTTACCCAGCAATTTCATTGCCTGCTCGGCTTTCTTCAGGGAATCGGGCAAAGGAATCTTGACCTGGGGGTTGCCAAGGAAGCCATTTTCTTTGCCCAGTGAATCGACCGCAAAGTCCGCTCCCTTGGTCAGCGCCTCTTTGATTCCGGCGCTCGCATCTTTGGCGCTGATGGCGTCCAGACCTGCCGCATTGACAACATTACCCAGCATCAGTACGGCAGTCGTCGCGCAAGACATCAGCAGGGATTTGGCAACATTTTTCATGATGGTCCAGTAATCGATATCCGGTCGCTCATGTTACTCGCGCGCGAAGCGCTTTACACTTTGTTCATGTGTGTCAATTTTCAACCTAGTCCGCGCGAAAACATTGCTCAAGTGTTTGACGTTGACGTGCCGCTTTCATGGCCGGTGGAAACCTGGAAGGGCTACCCGGCGCCGGTAGTGATGCGCCATGAGGGCAACAAGCGTGCCGAATTGGCAAGCTTCGGTTTGATTCCGCCGTGGTGCAAGTCGGCCATTGACGCCAGGAAACTGACCAGCGGCACGATGAATGCACGGACTGAGACGGTCGCTGAAAAACCTTCGTTCAAAAATGCCTGGCGCAAAGGCCATTTTTGTCTGGTACCCATGCGTGAATTCTTTGAACCTTGCTATGAATCAGGAAAAGCACAACGCTACGGCGTACGCATGAGCGACGGCACCGATTTCGCCGCCGGCGGCATCTGGTCATGGTGGCGAGATCCGGACAGCGGCGAAGGTCGCACGACATTTTCCCTGCTGACGCTTAACGCGGACGAGCACCCGGTGTTGCGCCGGTTTCACAAACCCGGTGATGAGAAACGCTCACTTTTTATTGTGCCGGCGACAGAATACGACCTTTGGCTGAATGCCACGCCGGAAGAGGCGCGTGCAATGCTGATGTTGTTACCGCCCGAATGCTTCGATGTCGGCCCGCGTCTTGTTGCCAAGACGACAGATGCAATCAGACCCTTACCCCAAGGGGAGGTTTAGCCAATGCTGCGCGAGCTGAGCGGTGTCCAGCAAATTAAAGGGGAACCAATGCGCCGATGGTTTTACGACCACGAAATCGATTTGGTCATTTGGCAAGACGACGCCGGTGAAATCATCAGCTTTCAACTGGCCTACGACAAAACGCTGAACGAACACTCCTTGTTCTGGCATCGCGAGCGCGGCACCAAACACTACGTGGTCGATGATGGTGAGGGAGAAGGCTTAAGCAAGCGAACGCCCTTTTTGAATCTGAATCGCGCCGCTGATTGTGACCGCGTCTTGGCAAAATTCCTCACGTTGTCGGGCGGGATACAACATGAAATCACAAACTTCGTCGCGACTCAGTTACGCGAAATGTCAGCAACCTGATTTTCTCGACGATGCAAAACATTGACCACTGATCGTTAGGTTCTGACGGCGTACGATCAGCACCAACTGACACGCCGCCGCGGCTACCTGTGTGAACTTCGCAGCCCTATCGAAGTCACTGCGCCAACGGTGTACTTATCAAATCCAAGGCCGCCATCACATCGGCAGTCAATTTCGGCAAGACCTCCAGCGCTCTCATGTTGTGCTCAAACTGAGAGAAGCTTGATGCACCGAGAATTACCGTACTGACACGTGGATTTTTTGCCGCCCAGGCAATCGCCAACTGCGCGACGCTGCAATCGAGACTGGCAGCAATTTTTTGAAACTTGCCCACCGCCTGATTCTTTGCCTGATCGGTCAGCCCGGGAACCAGAAAATCCATGCCTTTAAGCGTCGCGCGACTTTTCTCGGGAATACCATTGGCGTATTTTCCAGTGAGCAGGCCGCTCGCCAATGGGCTCCACGTCGTCAGCCCGAGTCCGATGTCGTCGTAGAGTGGCGCGTATTCCTGCTCGACACGTTTGCGATGGAACAGGTTGTATTGCGGCTGCTCCATCACCGGCTTGTGCAGATGATGTTTATCGGCGATTTCCCATGCCGCGCGAATCTCTGCGGCCGACCATTCGCTGGTACCCCAGTAAAGCGCCTTGCCGCGCGTGATCATGTCGCTCATCGCCCACACGGTTTCTTCTATTGGCGTATTCGGGTCAGGGCGATGGCAATACACCAAGTCGATGAAATCCAACCCCATCCGCTGCAGCGATCCGTCGATGGCTTGCATCAAATATTTTCGATTCAGCGTGTCCTTGCGATTCGCCGAATGTGGCCCGCGTGAGAGACCCCAAAAGAATTTGGTCGACACGATGTAATTCAGTCGCGGCCAGTTCAGGGCCTTGATCGCATCACCCATCACCTGCTCACTTCTGCCCAAAGCGTAAGCCTCGGCATTGTCGAAGAAATTAACGCCCGCATCCATCGCGGCAGCCAGCATTTCCTTGGCCGAATTGGTATCCACCTGATTGTGATAAGTGACCCATGACCCGAGCGAAAGCTCGCTGACTTGCAGACCCGCGCGCCCAAGACGGCGATATTGCATAAGTGCTCTCCTAAAAAACGATTGCGGCTTTATGAAATGAGACGCTTCGGTCCATACTAACTATCGGTTTGATTTGCGTGTTGATTTTTTAGCTTGGCGCACTCGCATATTTGCCACCGGGAGCGAGAAACTGCATCGGTAACCACTGAAGGTAGAAGAGTTCATTGATTGGTCACGGCTTGTGTAATTGAACTCGCCCTTTAGCAAAAAAACGGCCGGCAATGCCGGCCACTTGATTCTTATGCGACGAGGGTTCGTTTAGTACGGCGCATTGATCACCACGTACTGCGTTCCTTGCGGCTGATACCAGGTAGTGCCGCACTGCTGATAGATCATGCCGCCATAGTTAACCGGGACGCATCCTGGTGGTACGGTCCGCACCATCGAGCCAACTACGGCAGAGGTGACGACCACCGCCGCAGTTACTGCCGCCGCTGTCGCTACCGGATGGTAGTCGTTATCCCAACCGCCGCCATGATAATTATTGTTGTTATTCACATTGACATTGACGTTCTTGTTGGCATTGACATTGACGTTCTTGTTCGCGTTAACGTTGGTGTTTCTGTTGTTCACGCTATTGACGCTGGCGTTGCGGGTGTTGTTGGCACGCGGATCGACTTTGTTGTTATTGACTTGCTTACCGCCTCCGCCCGCACGAGCTCCGCCACCACCACCGGCTCCGCCACGTGCTGCTTCAGCGACAGGCACCATCACGAAGCTGGCCACGACAAGCACCGTCACCGGTCCAAGAAACAACTTGCTGAATGATTTATTCATTTTGGCGCTCCTTTATTTTTTGTCGATAGGGCGAAGTTCGACCGCAGTCGCACCCTTGGGCGGCGTGAATTTGAAAACAGCGTCCTTGAAGGTCGGCTTCAGGTTCCATTCAATCAACGAGACCGATTGCGGACGAGCCTCGTCGGAACGATTGGTAATCACCAGTTTGCGTGGCAATGGGTTTGCTCCGGTAGTAATCCAAACCTGCCAGTCGAAGTCACCTTGGCGAAACGCATAGTGATCACACAGGTCGTTGCCGATGAAATCCTGACCCGCATTCATCGCGGAATCAATCTTGTCGACTGGCGCGGCCGGGGTACCCCATAGAAAAAGATCGGACAGCGGAATTTCGACCGCGTATCGTTGTTCGAGCTTACTCACCAGTTCACCAAGGTTGCCGGAGAACTCGACGCTTGAGTAATACTTTTGCGCCGGTGTATACATGGTCGCCACTTTTCCGTCATAAAAAATCTCGCGCTCCGAGCGTGCGCTATGCATGCGGGCGTGCAACTTATTGGGCCGGTCTACGTCAAGCTCTGCGTTCGCCACATGCTGCAGTTTTTGACCATCAGCGAGCACTCGCTCTCCCGTCAACTGTGTAGACACCTGAAAGCGCTTCAGTGTTTGCAGGTGTGCGCCCATATCCTTGAGGGCTTGAATAGATTCGGCGTTGACGAGATTTACCGCTGGCTGGCTGACTGGCGCCGGTGGCGTTTGCGCGTAGACGCCGGTCGTAGCAAGCAACAACGCTGTTGCTGCGGTTGCGATTTTCTTGAATTTCATGTTTGTCTCCTAAAAAGAGTTTCTGGATATTAGGGCATTCCAGACTCCTTGGGGAGTCAATCGTTGCATATTTTGGCGCGTCAACTTGAAACAGGCATTCAACAACCCATATGTGCCAGACCAATTGCGCAACGGTTGAGCTGAATTGACCAACCGCTACTTTGAAATTTCATTCCGGATCAAGGACCAACATGACCTATTTCAGCCAACAAATCCCTGCACTAATCTTCGCCGCTGGTTTGGGCGCGATGGCGGCCAACCCGGCCTTTGGCCAGAGCAGATGTGATGACATGGGTCATGAAGTTCATCACGGGCAAAGCAAAATGATGGAGCAACACCACGAACAGCTTCATCAGGCTCTAAAGCTTACAGCCGAGCAGGAGCCGGGATGGAAAAAATTGATCGAGTCCGAACAGCACAAGCCATCTGTCGCCGAAACCAAGCCGCAGGATCGGGCAAAATTGACGGTACCCGAGCGTGCCGAGCGACGTTTGGAACGCGCGAAAGCGCACCAGGCGCAGATGGCGATGCATCTGGCTGCTCTCAAGGCGTTTTATCAAACGCTCACGCCTGAGCAGAAAAAAACTTTTGAAGAATTCCACGCCAAGCGCGGCTCAGGGATGCGGCACAAACAACCTCCGCCACACACCAGTGGCGAGATGCCGGCAGCAAAGTAATCGCAACCAATAGCGCATACTTCATAACACTTTCCACTACGAGGCAAAACATGAAACTTTACTATTCTGCTGGCGCCTGTTCGCTTTCTCCTCACATTGCGTTGTATGAGGCTGGCTTGAGCTTTGAAGCGATATCAGCGCCGACCAAAACACACCTATTGCCTGATGGTACTGACTTCTACACCATCAACCCTCTGGGCTACGTTCCAGTTTTGGAACTCGACGACGGTCGCCGTCTGCGCGAAGGGCCGGCGATTGTCCAGTACATTGCCGATCAGGTTCCGGGAAAACATTTGGCGCCTGCCAATGGAACCTTCGAGCGATACAAACTTCAGGAATGGCTGACCTTTATCGGTACCGAAATCCACAAGACCTTTAGCCCGCTGTTCAATCCGGCGGCCGCGGTCGAGACGAAGACCAGCAGTCTGAATCAGCTCAAGAAACGCTTTACCTGGCTGGATGGCGAACTCGCCGGCAAACAGTTTCTGATGGGTGACACCTTTACGGTTGCCGACGGCTATTTGTTTACGGTAACCAATTGGGCCAAATACGTCGGCCTTGATCTTTCCGAGCTCGCCAATCTTCAGGCCTACAGTGCGAGGATTGCCAGTCGGCCAGCGGTGGTCGCGGCGATGAAGGCCGAAGGACTGCTCAAGTAAACAGCGGAACGATGAAGCAGGGTCGTGCAGGCGACCCTGTTTGATTTTCTCTGGTACGAACAATGCGTGGCAAGAACAATATCGAGCCAAGCATTAAGTCAGAATCACCGCCAGCTCTATGGCCGCTTTGCGTAGCTTGCGTCTGGTAACTCCGGTGCGTGCCCGGACTGCAAGTGAAAAAAGCAGACCGCTTATCAACAGGGATAATTCCCGCGCTGTCTTGCCCAACGCGCGTACATCTGCACCGAAGCGCTCGGCGATCAGTTTTTCGAGATCAGCATCCAGGGATGCAATGAATCCGGAAAGTGCATTCCGTAACTGCTCGTTTTGCGCGCAACCAGGCAGCGCTGTACCTACCAGCAGACATCCGGTCGAAGGTTTGTCCGGCTCCGCATAAACGTCTGCGGCCGCGAGCAGCATTTGTTTGGCCGCTTCGGCAAGATCGGGGGCGGTTGTGAAACTAGCCATGATCTGTTCCCGGGCGTGATCCACATAATTAGTTATGGATCGTTCGAACAGCGCCGTCTTGTCGCCGAACGTGTTGTATAGGCTGGGTTTCGAGAGTCCCATGGCGAGCGCAATGTCTTCATAAGACGTAGCCTCAAATCCCTGTTCCAGAAATACTTTCTGCGCGCGCCTGAGAACCTCCGCTTCGTCAAATGATCTGGGTCTGCCGCGCTGGCCCGGGACTATTTTGTTCGTCATCGTATAAAAATAATTGACTCGTGGTAATTTTCTTATATTATACGGTATCGTACAAAATTATGAGAACAGGAATTCCGGAATGAAGAAAATCAGTTTGGGTCTGATCGGAGGCGGAATTGCGGTCGTCATTTTTTTGCTGGTAATGCTATGGAGTAACGGCTCCCAACTACGGGCGCTGCTGTTTTCGCAGGCAATGCCGACCACCTATTTTTCCCATTTCGATTACATCCAACCATCTTTGTACCAGGTATCAGGACCGGTTTATGCTTTTGAGCGCGGCTTCACCCGTTCCTTGGTGCTGCGCACGAACGAGGGGATTGCCGTTATTGATACTTTCTCAGACGAGCACGCTGCTGCACTGAAGTTATCGATCCAGAAAGCATTTTCCGGCGAACCGGTTCGCTGGGTGATCTTTTCCCACAATCATCTTGACCACATCCGCGGTTCCGCGATTTTCACCGGAGCCGAGGTCATTGCCCACGCCGACACCAATGCGCTGGTGCATGACTGGCCCGAAGCCGGCAAAGGTATTGCGACGGTCACCCGCTCTATCACCGGAGACCAGACATTGCTGCTCGGGAATTTGGAAGTACGCGCGCTGTACATGCCATATTCGCATTCGCACACCCTTTACGGCTTTTATGTTCCGTCGGCCAGTTCGGTCTATGCCCCGGACATGATGTTCGTGAAAACGCTCCCGCCATTCGACTTTCCGGATTTTTACTACCCTGGTTATATTCGAGCCTTGGACCGTCTGATCGCCCTCAACGCGGATCATTACATTCCCAGCCACACAGGCCGTGGGTCAAAACAGGATCTGGTCGATTATCGTGACATGACCGTCGCATTTCAAACGGTGGTCAGGCGCGAGATTCTGTCGCGTGGCGTTGAATCACCAACTGATGGGCCTGCATTGCGCGAAGCACTGCGCGCCGCCTATGCGGAGTTGCAGCCAAAATATGGCAGTTGGCATGGGTTCAATGACATGTTTGTACCCAAGTTTGGTCGCCACGTTGGCGGAACCTACCTCGGTTACTGATGTATTCCTTGATCTTGCGTCGTCCGCGCCTGCCTGCGTCTTGGTACCCGTCAAGACATCATTGCCAAACCGTTAATGCATTTGGTGCGCGCGGCGGGGATCGAACCCACAACCCCTGGCTTCGGAGGCCAGTACTCTATCCATTGAGCTACGCGCGCTTATTGCAACGCCGTGAAATAGCGCTTTCAGTGTGCCATTTTACACTGGCACCTCGGGCAGTCAGCTGTATCAGTCAGGATTCGGAGAATCCGTCTACGCGTCGCTGTTGAAATGGCTTTAAACTTCGTTCCGTTTGCCGGATCCTTGTCCGGCGTTCTTTTACTATCGAGGTTAGATCCATGTCCGATACAAAATCCGAATTCAATATAAACGTCATCGCGGTTTATGCCTTGGTAGTTTTGCTGGTCAGCGCGCTGATTGTGACTGTCGTGGTGAAGATGGCATCGACGATTGCACACAGCAGCAATCCGCAGGTCGATGAATCTGCGACAGCGCGAATTGCTCCTGTGGCAAAACTGGAGGTGGCAAAAGCCAAGGTGGCAGGTGCCGCAGAGCGGTCAGGAGAAGAGATTTATACAGTTGCCTGCGTTGCCTGCCACGGCAGCGGCGCGGCAGGCGCACCAAAGACGGGTGATGCTGCTGCATGGAAACCGCGTCTGGCGCTGGGATTGGATGGATTGCTAAAGTCGGCGATCGCAGGTAAAGGCGCAATGCCACCACGTGGCGGTTCGGATGCTTCCGATACCGAGTTGGCAAGAGCGATTGCGCACATGGCCAATGCTTCGGGTGGAAAGCTGAAAGCTCCGTAGAGAGTTCAGTCGTTGGTACGGAAAAAAGGGAGCCGAGGCTCCCTTTTTTTGCAGCGTCAATATTGCTCCGGCAACGGCGTATTACCAGCACCAACTGGCTATATACAGCCCAATCTAGCGTACGCTGAATTTCGCCAGCAAATCAGCCGCACGGTTGCGCGCGGTTTGCGCATCAGGAACCTGGTCCGCTTCGGCGCGCCGTGGCGTTTCCCCCATTTCGGCAATGAATCGCGATGGCTCGCGCGGCACCCATTCACGGGCCAACTTGCGCCGCTCGCACCAGGTGACGTTAAGCGTGTTACGCGCGCGTGTGATGCCGACATACATCAGCCGTCGCTCCTCTTCGATCTTGTCCGGCGTTTGCGAGTCGCGGTGCGGCAAACTGCCTTCTTCGACGCCAACCAGGAACACGTGACGAAACTCCAGACCTTTGGAAGCGTGCAAGGTGGCAAGCTGAACGGCGTCGGAGCTGGCGTCGTTCTTATCCAACATCGCTAACAGCGCGATCGACTGCGCCAGCTCCAACAGCGTCTTGCTTTCCTCAATACCCTTGTCGGCAATCCAATCGACAAAGTCGCGTACGTTGGCGATTCGCGCCTGTGCCTCGCGCGGTTCGACCGATGAAAACAATGAGGCTTCGTAACCGATCGCAGTGAGCAAATCATTGAGTACGTTGCCCGCATCTTCGCTGCGCGCACGGTGCTCCATGCGACGGATGAAATCACCAAACTGACGTAGCGCAGTGTGCTGTTTAATCGAGAGATCGGCATCCAACCCGGGGGTAAAGACGGTTGCCATCAGACTTTGCTGGCGCCTGCCGGCTGCTCTGCCGAGCGCTTCAAGCGTAGTACTGCCGATCCCGCGCTTGGGTGTCGTCACGGCACGGATGAACGCCGGATCATCGCTGTCGTTGGCGAGCAGACGCAAGTAGGACGTGATGTCCTTGATTTCAGTACGCTCGAAGAATGACTGTCCACCGGAAATCACATAGGGCACGCGTTGTGCGCGCAACTGTTGCTCGAAGGCACGTGCCTGAAAGTTGCCGCGATACAAAATCGCGTAGTCGGAAAATGCAGCGCCGCTGGAAAACTTGTGGGCAGCGAGTTGGCTCACGACTGCCTCGGCTTCTTCATCGCCATCCTTGCAGGCACGAACCCGAATCGGATCGCCCAACCCGTAGTCCGACCACAGGCGTTTTTCGAAGGTCTTCGGATTGTGCGCAATCAATGCGTTGGCGGCTTTGAGTATTCGTGTGGTCGAGCGGTAGTTTTGTTCCAGCTTGATCACCTTGAGCGCCGGATAGTCATGCTTTAGCGCTTGCAGATTGGCCGCATCGGCTCCGCGCCAGGCGTAAATGGATTGATCGTCGTCACCCACGGCGGTGAAGGAATCACGGCCCTGCGTCAACAACTGTACCAGGCGATATTGGCAGCGATTGGTGTCCTGGTATTCATCGACCAGCAAATGCCACAGGCGCGAACGCCAACGTTCCGCGGCGATTTCGTCATTGGAGAAAAGTTTCACCGGCAGGCGGATCAAGTCATCAAAATCCACCGCCTGATACGCATTGAGGCTGCGTTCGTAGCCTGTGTATAGCGCCGCCGCCTCATGCTCCAGTTCGTCAGCAGCAGCCTTCATCGCCTGAGCCGAATCGAGCAGGGCGTTTTTCCACAGCGAAATCCGGGTTTGCATCATGCGCAGGCGGATTTTGTCGACGCCGCCCGCCAACTCTTGAAACAGCGCCGTGGTATCAGTCGCATCCAGGATCGAAAAGCCCGGCTTGAGCCCGAGCGCGCGACATTCCTGACGCAGGATGCGCACGCCGAGCGAATGAAAAGTGCTGATGATTACACCCTCGGCACGGCCACCAATTGCCTTGCCAACCCGCTCGCTCATCTCCTTGGCGGCCTTGTTGGTAAAGGTAATCGCCGCGATCCGGTGCGGCGCGATACCAAGATTGGTCACTAAATGGGCGATTTTGTGCGTGATCACACCGGTCTTGCCGGAACCCGCACCGGCCAAAACCAGGAGCGGCCCGTCGATGTAAGCGATTGCTTCGCGCTGTGCGTCGTTGAGATTCATGACATTGCGTCTTGCAAGCGCGGTGCACTTGCAGCACCAGCCAACCCACTACCCACTAGGTCACACCGGCCTCATGCGCTTGCTGGTCGGCGTGGTAACTCGAACGCACCATCGGGCCACAAGCTGCATTCGAAAAACCCATTGCCATGGCTTCCCGCTCGAACATTGCAAAGGTGTCTGGATGGGCATAGCGGACCACCGGCAAGTGGTGTTTGGATGGCGAAAGGTATTGGCCCAGTGTCAGCATGTCGACTTGGTGGGCCCTCAGATCACGCATGGTAGCGAGAATTTCCTCGTCAGTTTCACCCAGGCCCAACATCAAACCGGATTTGGTCGGTAGCTCCGGATGGAGAACTTTGAATTGCTCGAGCAGTTTGAGCGAATGCAGATAGTCGGCACCCGGGCGCGCCTGTTTGTATAACCGGGGTACGGTTTCCAGATTGTGGTTCATGACGTTCGGCGGTTGTTTGCTGAGGATCTGCAAGGCGACGTCGAGCCGCCCGCGGAAATCGGGCACCAGTACTTCAATGGTGGTTTGCGGAGACAAAGTCCGTATCTGCGAAATACAATCGGCAAAATGCTGGGCACCACCATCGCGCAAGTCATCCCGATCGACACTGGTAATTACGACATATTTCAGGCGCATCGCTGCAATCGAGCGGGCCAGTTTTTCCGGTTCATTCACATCCGGCGGCAAGGGTTTGCCGTGACCGACATCACAGAACGGACAGCGGCGGGTGCATAAATCACCCAGAATCATGAACGTTGCCGTGCCCTTGCCAAAGCATTCACCGATATTCGGGCAGCTGGCTTCTTCACACACCGTATGCAAATTATTGTCGCGCAGAATTTGCTTGATCTCACCGAACCGTGCAGCGTTGTTGCCGGCTTTGACGCGGATCCAAGAGGGCTTTTTCAGTGCTTCGGTGATGGGGACGATTTTGATCGCAGTCCGGCCATAGGCACGCGCCGTTTTGGCATCGCCTTTTTGCTTTTCACGCGTACTGTCCTGCGTCGATTCGGTGGTCATGGAAACTGTTCTTCGAGATGGCGGGTCAGCGCCGTGGCAACCTGTGCAGTATCGCCCGAGACGCCGAGATCGCGCAATTGGGTGACCGCCAGACCCGCGTAGCCGCACGGGTTGATTGCGCGGTAAGGAGTGAGGTCCATATCGACGTTAAGTGATAGTCCGTGATAACTGCAACCCCGCTTGATTCGCAAGCCCAGCGCAGCGATCTTGGCACCGGCAACATAGACGCCCGGCGCGCCAGGATGGCGCTCACCGGCAATGTTGTATCCGGCAAGCGTATCAATGATTGCCTGTTCTATCCGCGTGACGAATTCCCGCACTTTCAATCCGCGCCGGCGCAGGTCCAGCATCAGGTATGCAACGACTTGTCCCGGACCGTGATAGGTGATTTGACCGCCGCGATCCACTTGGGCGACAGGAATGCCAATATCAGCGAGCAAATGTTCCGGTTTGCCGGAAAGTCCCTGAGTGAATACGGCGGGGTGCTGGCATAACCAGATCTCGTCGGCGCTCGTTTCGTCACGCGTGGCGGTGAAACTTTGCATCGCTGCGAAGGTTGCGTCGTAATCGACCACCCCTAGTTGGCGAAGTTGCACCGACCAGGTCACAACACGACCTTGACCATATGGTGCGCAGTCAGGTCACGATACAGGGCATCGAGCTGTTTTTGCGATGTTGCCCGCACCGTGCAGGTGAGGGCAAGATATTTGGCACCGCTGGATGGGCGCATCTCGACGCTTGCCGGATCAAAATCCGGCGCGTGTCTGAGCACCACATCGACTACGTGCTGGGCAAAATCCGGTGCAGCGAGGCCCATAATCTTGAGCGGAAAATCGGTTGGAAATTCGATCAACGTTGGTCTATCCATGGCGCATTACTTCCTGCTTGTAGCTTTGGTACCAGGCGATCATGCGCGAATACACCGGGAACGACGGCGTACCCTCAGCACCAACTGGTGAATTGTCGGTGCGACCAATCCGATTTCCATCCAGCGTCGCGATCGGCAAGACTTCTTTGGTCGACGAGGCCATCCACAGCTCGTCGGCATTACGCGTTTCTTCTTCGGTAATGTCCCGCACGACGCACGGTAGTCCATGTGTCGCCGCCAGTTCGAGCACGACATCGTAGGTTATGCCCGGCAGCATCAAATGATTTTTGATTGGCGCCAGCAACACACCGTCTTTGACTACCAGAATGCTGGACGCTGCGCCTTCGGTGAGAAATCCATCGCGAAACAATACCGTTTCTGCACAACCATGCGTCACGGCATACTGGCGCAACAGGCAGTTTGCCAATAATGAAGTCGTCTTCAGATCGCAACGCAACCAACGAATATCGGCGGCGCTGACGGTAGCAATACCAGTGGCACGCAGCGTTGCAGGTGGCGTGGTCAACGGTTCAGCCATGATCATCACGGTTGGATTTATCACCGCCGGGAATGCATGATTACGAACCTCCATCGGACCGCGCGTGACCTGGATACAGATTGACTGGTCCTCCCACTCGGCGTCGGCGGCCAGTTTGAGAACTAACGTTCGCCAGTGATCCAGCGGGTGCGGATTACCGAGTTGAATCCCATTCAGACTTTGTTGCAGTCGCGTCAAATGCTCGTCCAGGCGGAACGGCCGGCGTGAATAAACCGGGATAACTTCGTACACCCCGTCGCCAAACAGGAATCCCCGATCCATCACCGAGACACGCGCCTCGGGAGGTGCCAGCCATTGGCCGTTCATATAAATGCGGGTGCGGAATTCAATCATGTGACGAATCTTGCGCGCAAAAGCTTATAGAAACAACAACCGCAGCCAGTCCCAGAAACGCCGGAAGATATTGCCTTCTTCGACACCATTCAACGCCACGACAGGGTAGCTGCCCCAGGGTTTGCCATCAACACTGAGCGTCAGTGTAGCGAGTTCAGTACCGGCTGGAACCGGCGCAATGAGCGGTGGACGCTGGTCAAGTTGCTGAGTAACTTTTGATGCCGAACCCTTTGGCACGGAGAGACTGAAGTCCTCCTTAAAACCGATTTTGACGCTTTGGGCCGCCCCTTTGAACACCGCAATTTCAGCGACCGGTTGATCCTTGGCGAACAGTTTGACCGGTTCAAAGGCCAGATAACCCCAGTTCAATAGCTTGATCGAGTCATCCGCACGTGCCGCGTCCGATGGCGTGGCGAGCACGACTGCGATCAATCGTTGCGAGCCGCGCAGCGCGGTCGAAATCAAACAGTAGCCGGCGGCACTTGAATGGCCGGTTTTCAGGCCATCAACGGATGGATCGAGCCACAGCAAGCGGTTGCGGTTGTGCTGCAGGATGCCTTGCGAGCGATATTCCTTGATCGCATGGATCGCATGGGTTTCCGGATGGTCGCGCACCAACGCAGCCGCAAGCTTGGCCAAATCACGTGCGGTCGAGTAGTGACGCGGCTCGGCGTTGTCGAAGAACCCGCTGGAATTTAGAAAGTGTGTGTCGTTCAAGCCGAGGCGTTTGGCTTCGCTGTTCATTCGTTCGGCGAAGGCTTCCTCGCTGCCCGCCGCCGCTTCAGCTAACGCGACAGAGGCATCGTTGCCGGATTGAATCACCATGCCTTTGAGCAAGTCTTCGACCGTACTGGTACTTCCCACCTGCAGAAAACTACGGGAACCATAAGTGCGCCAGGCGCGCTCGGAAATCACGACCTTCTGATCCGGAACCAAAGACTTATTTTTCAGTGCAGCCGCAACCAGATATGTCGTCATGACTTTGGTCAGCGATGCCGGCTCGAGTTTCAGATCGGCTTCCTGTGAAGCCAAAATCTGACCGGTTTGATAATCCATAAGCACCCAGGCGCGCGCTGTCAGAGTAGGCAGGACGGGGGCTTGCGCATTTGCAGCGGAATAAAGACTTGTAACGAATACACAAAACAATACAAACAAAATACGCATGGTTATTGGGCGGAAAATAAACCGCGAAGAGTTGAGAAAATTTTTACCGGGTTGAGCCCGATGCCGAGGTAATGGCCAGCGTGGTCTTCACCCCGAAGGTATCCGTGAGGACTTGCGCGGCGCGCCGGGCAGCGGCGACATCCGGCCAGGGGCCAAGTTGTAGACGATGCAGGTTGCCCGAACTTCTAATAATCAACTTGTCACCCATTTCGCCCAGTTCGCGGGCCAGGTGCGCCTGCAACGCCTGAGCATTGCCGAGGTTGCTGAATGCACCGAGTTGAATATATTGGCCACCTGCGACGGTCGTTGTCGGCAACGACGCCACCGGGGTGACTGTCGCGGGTTTAGCCGGCACCTCCGCGACTGAGGCAACGGGTGATGCACTGCTTCCATCGGCTTGCAGAGCTTCGACAATCACCTGCGTGCTGCCTTCTCCGATGTAGTCGAGCTTCCACGCCGCCGTGTAGGATAAATCGATCAACCTTCCGGCATGAAACGGGCCGCGATCATTGACCCGGACGATGACTGATTTTCCGTTGGCCGGATTGGTGACGCGAACATAGCAAGGTATCGGCAAGGTCGGATGCGCGGCTGTCATGCCATACATGTCGTAGATCTCCCCGCTGGACGTTTTCTGCCCGTGAAATTTGCGCCCGTACCAACTGGCAACACCGCGCGCCCGATATCCGGCCGCACTCTTCTTTGGTACATAGTCAGTACCAAGTACTGAATACGGATTGTTGGCGAACCGATGAAGGGGTTCCACTTTCGGGACCGCATCAGGAATCGCCGCCAGATCAGCGGGCGCATTGTCGCCCGGTCCGTCGTCCTTGTAATAACCGCCGCCGCGTTTTTGCACGACAGGAGGTTTTCTGGTTTCGGTTTTGCCAGTTGGTGCTGAAGGCACGCCGTTATTGCCATCCGCAACAGTTGGGGCGCCCGTGCTTCGCTCGTCCACCGGACGTGGCGGGTCGCTGCTACATGCGGCAAGCATCATCACTGCCAACGGCATGGAAAGCCACCGCATCATTTCTGCACCAACATCCGGTTCTTGTGTATCGACATCAAAATACCGATGCCCGAGAGCAGGGTGACCAATGCGGTACCGCCGTAGCTGACCAACGGCAGTGGCACACCAACCACTGGCAGGATGCCGGAGACCATGCCCATATTCACAAAGGCATAGGTGAAGAAGATCATGGTGATCGCACCGGCCAACAGACGCGCGAACAGGGTTGCGGCGTTGGCGGCGATCATCAGCATGCGTCCGATCAATAGCGCATAAAGCGTTAGCAATATCAGGTTGCCGGCCAGGCCAAATTCTTCCGAGAAGACGGCAAAAATAAAGTCCGTATGACGCTCGGGAAGAAAATCCAGTTGCGTTTGCGTGCCTTCGCGCCAGCCTTTGCCAAATACCCCCCCCGAGCCAATCGCTATGGTCGACTGAATGATATGAAAGCCTTTGCCCAGGGGATCTTTTTCAGGATCGATCAGCGTCAAAATTCGCGCCCGCTGGTAATCGTGCAGTAGTGACCAGGCGACGGGAGCGCTGGCAAGACCGGCAATGAACATTGCGGCCAAAATTTTCCACGGCAGACCGGCAAAGAAGATGACATAAAACCCTGCTGCCAAAACCAGAATCGCCGTCCCCAAATCCGGTTGCCGCGCGATCAGCGCCACCGGTATAAGCAGGAGCAAAGCGGCAACAGCAAAATCGCGCATGCGCAGCATCGCTTCGTGACGCTGAAAGAACCATGCCAGCATCAACGGCATCGCGATCTTCATGATCTCGGAAGGTTGCACCCGCATCACACCCAGATTCAGCCAGCGTCGTGCGCCCTTGGCGACATCACCAAACAGGGCCACAGCAATCAGCAGGAGAATTCCGCCTACATAGATTGGAATTGCGAAGTGCATCAGCCTCTGCGGCGGTACCTGCGCAAGGATGCGCATTACCAGCAAGGCTACACAGACATTGGCAAATTGCGCGCCCAGGCGTTCCGGCGACGCGCTGCTCATGATGCCGAAGGCAAGTATTAGCAACAGACCGGTAAGCAACATCAGTGGACCGTCGATCGGCGCGATCAAACGCTCCCAGTATTTGCGAACGATATTGAAGTTAAAAGTGTTCATGGACTGTCGTCAGAAGCTGCTTCGTCGGGCTGAGCGGGTCCCGGCGGGCGTTTGCCGAGCAAGTAATAGTCCAGAACAAGGCGGGCAATCGGCGCAGCGGCGGCCGCACCAAATCCACCGTTTTCGACCAGGATCGCCATTGCAATTTTGGGTTCGTCGGCTGGCGCAAAAACGATAAACAACGCGTGGTCGCGCAACTCCTGCTTGACGGCGTGGGCTTTGTACTCTGACCCTTTAAGCGAGTAAACCTGCGCCGTACCGGTCTTTCCTGCCGAGACATAGCTGGCGCCGGCAAATGCCCGTGCGCCGGTGCCTTCTTTATTCACGCCGATCATTGCGTTCTTGATAACTTCCAAATGCTCGGGTTTCAGGTCGAGGGTTCGAAGTGGTGTCGGTTCGATCTTGGTACGTTCGCCGGTGACCGTATCAGTAATGTAATTCACCAGATGCGGGCGGAACATCACGCCTTTATTGGCAATCACTGCGGTGGCTTGGGCCAATTGAATCGGGGTGTAGGCGTTGTAACCCTGACCGATGCCGATGGAAATCGTTTCTCCGGCATACCATTTTTGTTGCTCGGGCTTCTTGAAGCGTTTTTTCTTCCACGCCTGAGACGGCAGGATGCCCTCGGACTCACCTTCAATATCGATGCCAGTGCGCTGTCCCAAGCCCAACTGCCCCATGAAATTCGAAATGTTGTCGATTCCCATGTCGTTGGCCAAAATGTAATAGTAGGTATCACAGGATTGGACGATCGACTTGTACATATCTACCGAACCATGCCCACCCTTTTTGTCGTCACGGAAAGTGTGACCGCCAAAGGTAAAGGAGCCGGGATCGGAAATCGTTTGTTCGGGTCGCCGCTTGCCCGTCGTGAGTGCTGCCAAGGCCATGAATGGTTTGAAGGTTGAACCTGGAGGGTAGGCGCCGTTGAGCGCGCGATTGACCATCGGTTTGTCGGGCGACTCGTTGAGTTCGCGCCAATTGGCACTATCTATACCGTCGACGAACAAGTTTGGATCGTAAGTCGGCGTCGACACCAACGCCAACAGACCGCCTGTGGCTGGTTCGATGGCAACCAGCGCGCCTTTGCGGTCGCCAAATGCAGTTTCGGCGATCCGCTGCAATTCAGCATCGATGGTTAGGGTCAGGTTGTTTCCGGCGATCGGTGCCGTGCGTGCCAAAGTATGCACAGCATGCCCTGCAGCATCCACTTCGACCTGCTCAAAGCCGGCGGTTCCGTGCAACGCAAACTCGTAGCGCTGTTCCAGTCCCGATTTGCCAAAATGCTCGGTACCGCGATAATTGGCCTCCTGCTCCTGTTCTTCAATTTTCGCAATGTCGCGATCGGTCACTCGGCCGATATAGCCCAATATATGCGAAGCAAACGCGCCGCCAGGGTACTGTCGAAACAAGCGCGCCTTGATTTCCACACCAGGAAATCGATAACGCTGTGCGGTGAAAATCGCCACCTCTGCATCGGTCAGGCGGGTCCTGATCGGCAGTGACTCAAAGTTTCGGCTTTCATCCAGCAGCTTTTTGAAGCGCTTGCGGTCCTTGGGCTGGACGTCAATGATCTTTCCCAAGGCATCTATAGTCTGTTCAATATCTTTGGCTTTGGACGGTGTAATTTCCAATGTGTAAGCCGCGTAGCTGCGCGCCAGCACGACGCCATGACGGTCAAGTATCAGACCCCGGTTTGGGACAATCGGCACCAGCGAAATGCGGTTCTCTTCCGCCCTTGTCGTGTAGTAACTGTTCTGCGCAATCTGCAGCCAGACAAAACGCGTCAAAAGCATCGTGAAACACAACAACACAAATCCGCCGGCAACTGTCAGGCGGCCGCGAAAGCGCTCGAGTTCCTGGCTCGGGTTCTTAAATTCCATCGTGAGTCAACAGGCCTAACGTGGAACAACCCGAAGAGGCGCCGCTGGTATCAAGCGCAGCGAGGGGTGGGAGGCCTCTTTGCCCGCCCATGGCATCCCTGGCAATACGAAGACACTGAGTTTCATGATTCAAGGTGGTTCATCAGTGCAATGGCGGTCAAATGGGGCGATGCACGTCTTTGTCTTCCGGCTGAAATTGTGGCAGCAAGAGGATGTGAGTCAGAGGATGCCACAATGCCGTGGCGGTGAAACTCGATAGAAACCAGAGCACACCTGGAAACTCGGCGCCGCCAGTCATTCGTGCCGCGACCATCACCAGTTGCGTCACTAACAACATAGGCAGAATGTGCAGTGCCTGCTGTGACAAAGGAAACCACAGGATACGGCGCGAGAAAGCGGCACCCGCAAAGGCCAACACCACATAGGCTAAAGAATGTTGTCCCAAGACGCTCGCATCCGCAACGTCCATGACGATACCAAGAATGAAGGCCGTGCCCATTCCGATCCGCAATGGCTGGTGAATGCACCAGAAAACCAAAGTAAGCGCTACCCAATCCGGAATACCCGGAAAGCGTCCGAAAGGAATAAGGTTGGCCAGAACAGCGGCAAAAAGTGTGAATACGATGAAGCTTTGTCGAACCGGCAATAGTATTCGGTTCGATGCGTTACTCGCCTGTGTTCCGCTCATGTCGCCAATCTCTCGCACAAGTTCATCGTTGCCGTCTTTCTGCCTTGATTTTGGCGCTTGAGTTGCTACGTTTGTTTTTCACCTCGGTCACACTCTCTTCGGGTCGTTCCGGCAGATTCGTCCTTGAACCAAGCACCAGCACCAGTCCGCGGCGCTCGACACCAGCCAAAGGCGTGCAGCGGATGCGAGAAAATGAGTACGAGTTACTGCGGTCAATCTCGATAACCTTGGCCACTGGCAGGCCCGGCAAATAGACGCCATCAAGACCGGAAGTAATCAAGACATCACCCACCTCTACCTCGGCATTGGTTGCCAGAAATCGAAGTTCCATGGTGCCGGCACCTGCACCCTCGAGCACGGCACGAAGTCCGTTTCGTTGCACCTGAATCGGAATGGCTTGCTCTTTGTCGGTCAGCAGAGAAACCTCTGCGGTCAGCGGAAACACTCTTACAACCTGACCAATGACACCAATCTCGTCGACCACCGCCTGCCCCGCCTCGATACCGTGTTGGGAGCCTTTGTCGATAATTACGCGACGCGCAAATGGGTCCCGGGCGGCATACAGTATTTCGGCGATCCGCCCCTCAACCGGGTGACGCTCCCTCATCTCTAGCAGGACGCGCAGTCGCCGGTTTTCATCTTCCAGATGTCTTTGTCGCAACAATAAATTCGCGGTATTCAACTGCTGCAGTCGCAGTTGTTCGTTCTCCGCAACCAAAGTGGACATCCGGCTGAAAAAACTGCTGACGTCACCACCGGCATCAATCGGCAGGTAAGCCGCCCGTTGCAATGGCCATGCGGCTGTCGCCACACCAAGCCGCACCCATTCCAGCGTGCGGAACCGCAAGTCAGTAATCAGCAGGGCAAGCGCCAGCGACAGGAAAAATATCAGGCGGGCGACCGGTGCGAGACCACGCCTGAAAAATGGCGGCGGTGCATGACCAGCAACAGACATCAAAGCACGAACCCCTTGTGGTGAAAAACCGGCAATGCGCTGAAACAGCGCTTCTGGAAGATTGCAGTCGAATCAACTGCAAGCTACCTGAGTCGGGGCTTACTCGTTAGCGAAGATACTGCCAAGTTTGTCCATCTTTTCCAGTGCGATACCGGAACCGCGGGCAACACAGGTCAGCGGATCATCTGCAACGATTACCGGTAATCCGGTTTCTTCGGTGAGCAGGCGATCAAGATCGTTTAACAAAGCGCCGCCGCCGGTGAGCACCAGTCCGCGCTCCGCAATGTCCGCCCCGAGTTCAGGTGGCGTTTTTTCCAGCGCATCCTTGACCGCCTTGACGACCTGATTCAGTGGCTCGGAGAGCGCTTCAAGGACTTCGTTGGACGAAATGGTGAATTTCCTCGGAATACCTTCAGCGCGGTTGTTGCCCGAGACTTCCATTTCCTTGACTTCAGAGCCGGGAAAGGCCGAGCCGATGGTCTTTTTGATGTTCTCGGCGGTGTTATCGCCAATCTGCATCCCGTAGTTGCGGCTGATATAGGAAATGATGGCTTCGTCGAACTTGTCGCCACCAACGCGAACGGAACTGGCATAAACCATCCCGCCGAGTGAAATCACACCGACTTCAGTGGTACCGCCACCGATATCGACAACCATTGAACCGGTCGCATCGGAGACCGGCAGGCCGGCGCCGATTGCGGCCGCCATTGGCTCTTCAATCAAATACACCTGAGAGGCTCCGGCACCCAGCGCTGACTCGCGAATGGCGCGGCGTTCAACTTGAGTCGAACCCGACGGGACACAGATGATGATGCGTGGCGACGGCGAGAACAAACGCGATTCATGCACGCGCTTGATGAATTGCTTGAGCATTTGCTCGGTAACGGTGAAATCGGCGATTACCCCGTCTTTCAAAGGGCGAATTACCTGAATTTCTTTTGGGTTTCGACCCAGCATGACCTTGGCTTCGCGGCCGACAGCCTGAATCGTCTTCTTGGCGTTGGGGCCACCTTCGGTGCGTATCGCAACCATGGAGGGTTCATCCAGCACGACACCCTTGCCGCGCATATAAATCAATGTGTTAGCGGTACCAAGATCAATCGCCAAGTCGTTGGAAAAATAGGAGCGTAAAAAGC
This sequence comes from Rhodocyclaceae bacterium, assembly GCA_016718525.1. GTDB lineage: Bacteria > Pseudomonadota > Gammaproteobacteria > Burkholderiales > Rhodocyclaceae > JADKHX01. Next base: position 948,142 of record JADKDD010000002.1, on the reverse strand, counting down.
CGAACATCGAGTTTCCAGTAAAAGTAGGGTTGTCGCGGTGTGGATTTCTGTCAAAACCACTGAGAAACCGGCCTGAGTGCGATTTGAAGAATACCGCCTATGATAACCTATCGGGCTTCCCAGAATATGTCTTCCGACCTCGAAAACACTCATGTCTCTTAGCCTCGACGACGTTAAGCGAATTGCTCAACTATCCCGAATAGAGCTGTCCGCACACGATTTGGAGCCTACGCGCGCGCAGCTAAACAGTATTTTTGGTTTTATCGAACAACTGCAGGCCGCGCCAACCGATGGTGTTCTGCCGATGTCGCACGCGGTTGATCTCGCACAGCGATTGCGAGCCGACGTCGTGACCGAAAGTGACCGTCGTAAGGATTTTCAAGCTTTGTCAGTAGATGCGGAAGACGGTTTGTATTTGGTGCCGAAGGTCATCGAATGACGGAAATGCTCAATGCTTCACTGCGTGAAATCTCATCCGCACTGCAAACCAGAAAAATTTCTTCGGTTGAACTGACACAAATTTTTCTTGATCGAATTGAGCAGCTGACGCCACAGCTCAATACTTTCATCAGCCGCGATGCGGTGCAGTCGCTCTCAGTATGGCGCGCGCCGCAGATCAGCGCCTGGCCAAGGGCGACAGCGGAATTCTGGTTGGTATCCCGCTAGCCTACAAGGATATATTTTGCATCAGGAACTGGCGCACAACTTGTGGTTCGCGCATGCTGGAAAATTTTGTCGCTCCCTACGATGCACATGTCGTCGAGCAACTCGATACTGCCGGTGCCGTGACGCTCGGCAAGCTGAACATGGACGAGTTCGCCATGGGCTCGTCAAATGAAAACTCCTACTTCGGTCCGGTCAAAAATCCGTGGGACACCACGCGGGTGCCAGGCGGTTCATCCGGTGGATCGGCCGCGGTCGTTGCCGCGCGATTGGCGCCCGCAGCATTGGGCACCGACACCGGCGGGTCGATTCGCCAACCCGCCGCGTTTTGCGGTCTAACGGGACTGAAACCCACCTATGGTGCGGTATCGCGCTACGGCATCGTCGCCTATGCATCCAGTCTCGACCAAGCCGGACCGATGGCCAAGTCGGCCGAAGATTGTGCGCTGATCCTGAACAGCATAGCCGGGTTTGATCAGCGCGATTCGACATCGGTGGACCGCCCGCGTGAAGACTACACGATTGATCTTGCCAAGCCGTTAAAGGGCTTGCGCATTGGTTTGCCGTGCGAATTTTTTGCCGAAGGCATGGACGCTGATGTGCGTTCGGCGATTGAGTTGGCCCTGGCCGAATATCGTAAGCTCGGCGCAGTGACGGTCGATGTTGATTTGCCGAATTCAGCGCTTTCGCTTGCGGCCTACTATGTTATTGCACCGGCCGAAGCCAGTTCGAATTTGTCGCGCTTTGACGGTGTGCGCTACGGCTTCCGGGCACCTGACTATAGCGATCTGAATGACATGTACAGCAAGACCCGGGCGCAGGGGTTTGGCGCCGAAGTCAAGCGTCGAATACTGATGGGAACCTATGTACTCTCGCATGGCTACTACGATGCCTATTATCTAAAGGCGCAAAAAATCCGCCGCTTGATTGCCAACGATTTCCGTGCTGCGTTTGAGCACTGCGACGTCATCATGGGGCCGACAGCGCCTACCGTGGCATTTCCTCTGGGCGACAAAAATGACGACCCGGTGCAAATGTACTTGTCGGACATTTACACCATCTCGACCAACCTTGCCGGCCTCCCGGCAATGTCGATACCGTGTGGTTTCGGCAAGCACAAGATGCCGGTCGGACTGCAAATTATCGGTCCGTGGTTTTCCGAATCGCGGATGCTCGGCGTCGCCCATCAATACCAGCAGACAACTGACTGGCATACCCGGATGCCGGAGATATCGGTATGAACTCAGGTTCCAAATGGGAAGTCGTGATCGGTCTGGAAACGCACGCCCAGCTGCAAACGAAATCAAAGATATTTTCCGGCAGCAGTATCGAGTTTGGTGCCGCTCCGAACGCTCAGGCGAGTGCTGTGGATATTGCGCTGCCGGGTGTTTTGCCGGTGCTCAATCGGGAAGCAGTGGTCTGCGCCATTAAATTTGGCCTCGCGGTTGGCGCCAACATCGCTCCGCGCTCGGTATTCGCGCGCAAGAATTATTTTTATCCGGATCTTCCCAAAGGCTACCAGATCAGTCAGTTCGAAATACCCGTGGTGTCGGGTGGCAGTTTGAGCACGCCAGTTGGTGCTGGCGACACGGTGTCGCAACTCACGGTACATCTAACTCGCGCTCACCTTGAAGAAGATGCCGGCAAATCGCTGCACGAAGATTTTCACGGCAAGACCGGAATTGATTTGAACCGTGCCGGGACACCGTTGCTGGAGATTGTCACCGAGCCGGATATGCGCTCGTCCGCAGAAGCTGTCGCCTACGCCAAGGCGCTGCACGCACTGGTCCAGTGGATTGGCATTTGCGATGGCAACATGCAGGAAGGTTCGTTCCGCTGCGACGCCAATGTATCTGTGCGCCCACTCGGACAAGCCGAGCTCGGAACGCGGCGCGAGATCAAGAATCTGAATTCGTTTCGCTTCATGCAGCAAGCGATTGACTACGAAGTGGCGTGGCAGATCAATGAGATTGAAGAGGGTCGGATGATTACGCAAGCAACGGTGCTATTCGATCCGGCCAGCGGCGAAACCCGCGCAATGCGCAGCAAGGAAGACGCTCACGATTACCGTTACTTCCCGGATCCCGATTTGTTGCCGCTGGATATTTCGCCGGAGTGGATTGGCGAAATCGGCAAGTCTATGCCTGAGCTACCGCAGCAGATGCAGACCCGATTTTCAGGTCAGTACGGGTTGTCACTTTACGATGCTGCTGCACTGACCAGTTCACGAGACATTGCGATCTACTTTGCGGAAACTCTGTCTCATGCAGGAGCCGGTCAGGCAAAGCTTTGCGCCAACTGGATCATGGGCGAACTTGCCGCGCGCTTAAGTCGTGAGGGTATTGAGTTGTCCACCGCGCCGGTTCAGCCTGCCGCACTGGCCAGTATCCTGAAGCGCATCGCGGATCAAACCATTTCGAACAAGATTGCCAAGGATGTTTTTGACGCGTTGTGGCGGGGCGACGGCAAAGACGCAGATGAAGTCATCGATGCCCGTGGCTTGCGCCAGATTTCCGATTCCGGCGCAATTGACGCTCTGGTTGATGAGGTAATTGGTGCGAATTCGAAACTGGTTGAAGAGTTTCGCGGAGGCAAGGAAAAGGCCTTTAACGCCTTGGTCGGCCAGGCGATGAAGGTCACCAAGGGAAAGGCAAACCCGGTGCAGGTCACCGAACTCTTGCGCAAAAAACTGGCCAACTGATTTTCGCCTCGCGAAGCGCCTGGGCTTCGCGAGTCAAGGCAGCGCTATTACTTTCCTGCTGGGGCAGGGGTTGCGGGCGTCGCAGCGGCAGGAGTTGCTGCAGGTTTGGCCGCACCAGGCGCCGGAGCCGTTGCGGTTATTCCTTTGAGCTCGCGGAATTTTTTACGCTCTTCCGCATACTTCGCCGTCACCAGACCGACATCACGCTTTCTCGCATCCAGCACGACACGCTTCTGTGCGGTTGTGGCTTCGAGGTCACGTATCTTTGACTTTAGGTCGGCAGGCAGTTCCTTACCTTTATAAAACTCTTTCTCGGCAGTGGTTTTCGCCAGATTTTTCTCGGCGTTGGTAACCGCCAATTCGGCTTCCTTAATCAGCTTGTCAACTTCACGCAACGAGCGATCGCGTGCCGCGTCAATATCCGCCTCAGACGCATAGGTCGACAGGAGAGCGAGATTGCGTCGCTTCTCTTCAGCCTTCACCTTCTCTTCGTTTTGCTTACGCTCGATTTCGGCGGCACGCTTGGCTTGCTGTTCCGGCGTCAGCGGTGCCTCAACGCGATTGACGACATAGCCCTTATTGTCGCGTTCTTCATAGGCACGCTTTTCACATTCTCTGGGTACGAAGTCGCCACAGACTTTGCGCCCGTTCGCATCATCACAGCAATAGATTCGAGCTTCTTGGGCAAATGCCGGCAACGCCGATAGTACGGCAACGCCTGCTACACACAAGTAACCAAGAGGAAATAGCGAGTTGAGGCGCATTGCAGTCTCCCGATGAATCAGTTAATCCCATATCGTACGCGATAGGCGCGAATGGCGTTCAAGTGGCATTCTAGTTCCGACTGGCCAGAAAGATAGCGGATGACATCAGTCAGCTTTGCCACGCTTATCACCGGAATACCGAAGCTATTCTCGACTTCCTGAACCGCCGACAACTCACCGCTACCGCGCTCCATGCGGTCGAGGGCGATAACAACGCCAACCGGTGTTGCGCCCGCAGCGCGAATCATCTCGACCGACTCACGCACGGATGTTCCGGCCGAAATCACGTCATCGATGATCAGGACGCGGCCACTGTTGGTGCCGCCTCCCGCCAGTGGAGCACCGACCAGGGTGCCGCCTTCGCCGTGATCCTTGGCCTCTTTTCGGTTATAGGCAAACGGCGTATTTCTGCCCATCGACGACAAGGCCATTGCGGTACCCGCAGCGAGTGGAATCCCTTTGTAGGCAGGACCGAACAAAGTATCGAATCCGATCCCTGAAGCGTAAATTGCCTTGGCGTAGAACTCGCAAAGTTGGCGCAAGGAGTCGCCATCATTAAAAAGTCCGGCATTGAAAAAATACGGCGACAGGCGACCTGCCTTGGTAGTGAATTCGCCAAACCTGAGGACGCCCTTGGCGCGCACAAAGTTTATAAATTCATCAACCAGACCGGTATCAATTTCGTGACTAGAATCCATGCAGTTCAAGGCCTTTCAAGCCCGCTTTTCGACTGGAGAATTCTACATGGTACGCCCGTTACGAGTCGTTTCACTCAATCTCAACGGTATTCGCTCAGCAGCCAAAAAAGGTGCGTTTGAGTTTCTGACTTCAGCCAAAGCGGACATCGTTTGCGTGCAGGAACTTAAAGCGCAAATTGACGATATCAGCAACGCGAACGGCGTGATCCCAGCACCAACTCACACTTGGAGTGCATTTCATTGCGCCGAGAAAAAGGGCTACAGTGGCGTCGGAATATATGCCCGTCATGCACCTGACAAGGTCATTGAAGGATTTGGTGACGCAGAGTTCGATGCCGAAGGTCGGTACCTACAGGCGGACTTTGGCAAGCTCTCCGTCATTTCGCTGTATTTACCTTCAGGATCAAGCTCCGATGAACGGCAGCAAGCCAAATTTCGTTGTCTCGACAGCATCTTCCCGAAATTGAAGCGCTTGGCCATTGCAGCTAAAAAAAATGGGCGGGAACTGTTGATCTGTGGTGACCTGAATATCGCGCATGCTGAAATTGATCTGAAGAATTGGAAGTCGAATCAAAAGAATTCAGGTTTTCTTCCTGAAGAACGGGCCTGGCTTTCCCGTTTGCTGGATGAACTCGGGTTGATTGACGTCCACCGACGTCTGGCGCCTGAGGCGACCGGCGATGCCTACACGTGGTGGTCAAACCGCGGTCAGGCTTGGGCCAACAATGTCGGTTGGCGGATCGATTACCAGATAGGCACGCCGGGAATCGCAGCGACGGCAAAGCATGTGGAGGTCTATAAAGCACAGCGTTTTTCCGATCACGCTCCGTTGGTCATTGACTATGACTGGCGGACGCCCTGAGAATCCTGACGATACGTGCGGTTGACCATTGCACAATCCATGCAAAGCCGCTACGCTGACACCTGATAGTGATTCACGATTTTTATCCGCTAACTTGAGAAATTACCCAAGGAGAAATTAATGAATGAAATGAGCGAAGTGACTAAAGACAAATTGATTACAGATCTTAAACTTGTCATTCTCGATACCGAAGAGTTGTTGCGTGCAACTGCTGGTCAGGCGGGCGAGAAAATGGCCGACTTGCGATTGAAGGCACAAGATCACCTGACGGCTGCCAAGATCAAACTGGCGGAAGCGGAAACTGCCGTGGTGGACAAAGCCAAGGCGGTGGGTCGGGCAACGGATGATTTTGTGCATGACAATCCTTGGCGCGCTGTTGGCGTTGCGGCCGGAATTGGCTTTGTTGCAGGACTTTTGATCGGACGTCGCTGACCGTCTGGCGCATAGGCCGCCAAACAACCCAGCGATATTTGATATGAATCCTCTACCGAACGAGCGCCCGGGAGGGTTATATGCCTCGGCACGAGGCTTGGGTGTAACAACGCTTGCCTTACTCGGCAATCGTCTGGACTTGCTCGGTACGGAGTTGGCTGAGGAGCGGATTCGCCTGCTATCGCTGATTTGTTATGGCGCGGCGGCACTGGTGTTTTTGGCGACCGGTCTGGTTTTTATCGCCGTCTTTATGACGGTGTTGCTGTGGGACTCCAATCGGCTATTGGTGCTGGGTGTTTTCAGCGCCTTGTTTTTGGCGGGTGGGTTACTCGCGTTAGGCATGGCCATCGGCTTCGCCCGAAATGGCTCCAAACTATTTGTGGCCAGCTTGGCCGAACTCAAAAAGGATCGAGCGGCATTAGGTGCTGACGATCTGATTCGCTGAGCGATTCCACCGCTACATTGGCGATGAACAGCCTTGATCTGGCACTGAAGAAGCAGCGCTTACTCCTGGAGAGTGAGCGTCTGCGAGAGAAATTTGCACGCAATGGTCGAGGCGTCCAGCCCGCGTTTCAGGCGGCCGATCTTGCCGTCGCGGGCCTGCAATGGATGAAACGTCACCCTGAAGTCGTGGTGGGGGTTGCGGTAGCCTTTGTCGTTGCCCGTCCGAAAACGGTTTGGCGCATGGGACGATGGATATATGCGGGTTGGGGAACCTGGAAACCAATTTCGCAGCTACTGACCAAATACGTCCTTCAGTCTGACCATCGCAGATCGTCCTGATTGGATCGGACAAGTGGTGTGATTGGGTAGCTCAGTTGCGGCGCCGACGCCCGTAGCCGCTGAATCCGATCATCATCCGCACGATGCCATAAGCCAATTCACTTGCCAATGCGGTCAGCCAGTGGCGACCACGCACATCAGCGGGATGAATCTCGACACCCCCGCCTTTCATTGCGCTGTTTAGGCTCGAATACAGCTCACTCGCAAATTCGGCGTTATCAACCACCAGGTTCGCTTCGCGCGAGAGCAACAGACTGAAGGGATCAAGGTTGGAAGAACCCACGGTTGCCCATTTCCTATCCACGACCGCAACTTTGGCGTGCAGGAAGCTGCGGCGGTATTCAACAATGTGCACACCACCTCGCATCAGACGGGCGTACAGCGCCAAAGTGGCGTAGTGCATCAGTGCATGCTCGACTTGCCCCTGCAGCAGCAAAGTAACCTTGACCCCACGCTTTGCTGCATGTATCAGTGCGCGACGAAACAAACTGCCGGGGAGAAAGTAGGCGTTCGCAATCAATATTTCTTCGCGGGCATTTTGCAGCGCATGCAGATACGCCCGTTCGATATCACGCCGATGACGGAGATTGTCTCGAATAAGAAACGCCGCCGATACATTTCCAACGCTGGCGAATTTTTCAATCGTTGTTGTCGTTGGCAACGGAACACCGGCCGCGGGTGGCACGTTTCGTTTTATGCCCAATGTCGCCCAGCCAAGGAGATGCCAGACGTGCATCATCGCGGCATGAATCTGTTCAACGATTAAGCCTTCAGCGCGAACGGCGTAATCAAAGCGCGGTGGCAGCTGCGGACTGCTGCTGTCTTCCACGATATTGATTCCACCAACAAATGCCACCCTGCGGTCGAAAACCGAGAGTTTGCGATGCAGGCGCCGCAGCCGATGCCGGCGCAGCACCCAGTTCCTCAACTCCGGTCGGTAAATTTGTATTTCGACCCCCGCTTCGCGCAATGCGGGTGCCAGGGTTTGACCGAATTTGATTGCGCCGAAACCATCCACCGTCAAATACACCGCGACTCCCCGTTTGGCAGCTGCGCCAAGTGCAGCAGCAACTTCACGACCTATCGGGTCGGCCTCGAAGATATACGTTTCGAGGTTTATTTCGGTCGTCGCACGTTCAATTTCGCTCAACAGTGCCGGAAAATATTCGGCGCCACTGCAAAGCAACTGCAACCGATTTCCGGTGACAAACTCGGTCATCGTTTGCCTTCAGTTGGTGCTGGCAACACGCCGTCTCCCGGGTGCTGGATTGCTTTGACGGTGGCGGACAAGGGGGCGTGATCGGAGATGCCGGTCCAGATACCACCGTGATGGACCTGCCGCTCGAGTACAGAAAATCCCCGCAAATAGATTCGATCCAGCCGCAACAGCGGCAACCGCGCCGGAAAACTTCTGGCCGGGCGCTCGCCGCGATTTGACGCAAAAGCCTCTTGCAGATTCAGGCGCTGCGCCAGCAATGCATCGGCATGGTTTTTCCAGTCGTTGAAATCACCGGCGATGATCAGTGGCGCATTGGCCGGCACTACCGCTTCGATGCGCTCAACCAGTGCCGCCAATTGCTTGCGTCGTGATCCCGCAAATAATGACAAATGCACGCTGACGCAATGCACCGGCAGGGCTAGTCCGGGAACCTCGATCGCGCAGTGCAAGTGACCGCGCCCTTCAAACCGAAAGTGTGTGACGTCCTGATTGTGCTGCGAGGCGATACAAAAGCGCGACAGGATGGCGTTGCCATGGTGCCCGTGGTCATACGCCACGTTTGGGCCGTAGGCGTGGTTTTCCCATACCTCATCGGCCAGAAAATGGTGCTGCGGCTGTTCCGGCCAGTCAGCGTGTTGCTTCGGATGCCGCAAATGCAAGCCTTGAACTTCCTGCAACAAAACAATATCAGCACCCAGTGTGCGTAAGCGCTCACGAAGATCATGGACCACCAACCTGCGGTTGAACTGGGAAAACCCTTTGTGAATATTCCATGTCGCCAGCGACAGGATCACCTCGGCGGTCAAGGATCAGACCCGCACGCGAAATGGTGTGAAGTTGGTATTCGTATCGTACCAATCCTCGTCCTCGGCACGCTTCAGGAACGCTACCACGCGATAAGTTAACGGCGTCATGACGATTTCCCAGCCGGTTTTCAGTATGTATTGCGTCATGGCAATGAGCGCGACCTGAGCGTCCGGCCAAATACCGTAAAAGGCGATCACATAAAACAGACCCGAGTCGACGGCCTCGCCAACCATTGTCGAACCAATGGTACGCATCCAGAGATGACGCCCCTGACTCCATATTTTCATTTTCGCCATGACATAACTGTTGGTGAAACTGCCACACCAAAAGGCGATCATCGACCCGGCAACGATCCGCCAGGTGTTGCCGAACACGCCTTCTACATGCGCCTGGTAGGACCGATTGAAATCATCCGGCACCGGCGGCAAGGCGACCACAATAGCGGCCATGATGCCGGCAAACACCAGTGCGCCAAACCCTGCCCAGACGACACGGCGATCCCGACCGTAACCATAAACCTCGGTCAGGATATCGCCAAAAATATACGAGATCGGAAAGAACAAAACTCCGGCCGAAAAGCTGACTTCACCTACCAGTGGCAGGGTGATTTGCGCGGCCTTGGCTGCGCCGATCAGATTGGAACAGAGCAGCACACAGACGAACGCAGCCATCACGAAATCGTAGTAGCGATAGGTGCGCGCGGTGGAATTCATCGTTTGTCAGTTGGTGCTGAGAGGACGGCGTTATTTAAGGCAGCAACGCGTGGTTCAGCATCACGATACGGTCAGCATGCGCTCCAGCGCAATTTTGGCGCGCACTGCTTCATGTTCGGGGACTTTGATTTGATTGACCACCTTGCCTTCGGCAAGATTTTCCAGTGTCCACGCCAGGTGCTGTGGATCAATCCGCTGCATGGTCGAGCACATGCATATCGTGCTGGCCATGAACTGCACAATCTTGCCTTCGTGTTTCACTTCTTCGGCCAGGCGATTGACCAGATTCAACTCCGTGCCAACCAGCCAACGGGTATTCGGTGGCGCGGCCTTGACCGTTTGCAGAATTGATTCCGTGCTGCCGATGTAGTCGGATTGTTTGCAAACTTCAAAACTGCATTCGGGATGCGAAATCACGATGCCGTCAGGGTATTGATTGCGAAACTTGATGATGTCGCGCGGTTGAAACATTTGATGAACTGAACAATAACCGTGCCATAGAATTATTTTTGCACGCACGATTTGCTCACGTGTCAGCCCTCCCATTTCCAGATCCGGGTTCCAGATCACCATGTCATCAAGGGGAATTCCCATCTTGTAGCCGCTCCAGCGACCCAAATGCTGGTCCGGGAAAAACAGGACTTTCTCGCGCTGCGCAAAAGACCATTCGAGAATTTTGGTGGCGTTCGACGAAGTGCAGACAATGCCCCCGTGCTCGCCGCAAAACGCTTTCAAATCGGCCGCAGAATTAATGTAGGTGACTGGCGTAATTTTCTCGTCGGGATTGAGCACCGTGGCGAGCTCACGCCAGCATCGCTCTACCTTGGCCAGGTTGGCCATGTCGGCCATAGAGCAGCCCGCAGCCAGATCAGGGAGGATCGATATCTGCTCAGGACGCGAAAGAATATCCGCAACTTCGGCCATGAAATGCACGCCGCAAAAAACGATGTTTTTGGCATCGAAGGTTGACGCCAGACGCGAAAGTTTGAGAGAGTCGCCGGTGATGTCGGCATGAGCATAAACATCGGCACGCTGATAGTGGTGACACAGCAAGACGACATCCTTGCCGAGTTTTTCGCGGGCCACACGAATTCGTTCGCCGGCATCCTGGTCAGCAAGTTGATTAAAACGATCGAAGGCAATGGTTGCAGTTTGCATAGTCCGGCGCAGCAAGTAAGACCATTAGAATGGCAATGAAACAAGTATAGCCTTGCAATGATGACCAACCCGCCCCCAAGCTCCGCAAAAACAGCCATCGCCGCGCAGCGCCAGGGCGAAGGGCGGCGAGTGACGTTGGTCAGTGTTGGGGTCAATGTAATACTGACCACGATGCAACTGATTGTCGGTTTTTGGGCGCACTCACAAAGCCTGATTGCCGATGCCATTCACACCCTGTCGGACATTGTCGCCGATGCTTTCGTACTGGTGGCCAACCACAAAGGCGGTGAGGCGGCAGACGCGGAACACCCCTACGGACATGGACGCTATGAGACCGCCGCGTCTCTGGTACTCGGGCTGTTGCTGACGGTCACCGGGGGCGGCATTTTGATCGCTGCGGCGCAGCGAGTGGCGAATCTCGACAGCCTGCCGCCGGTAGCGATGGCAGCAATGTGGGCGGCGTTGGCGACCCTTGCCGGCAAGGAAGCTTTGTTTCGTTACATGCTGGCGATTGCCGAGCGACTTCGCTCACCAATGCTGGTGGCAAATGCCTGGCATGCCAGAGCCGATGCGCTGTCGTCCCTGGTGGTCGCCGTTGGCATCGGCGCATCGTTGGCCGGATTCCCGATCGCGGATGCGATCGCCGCAATTATTGTTGGTGCGATGATTGCCCGCGTCGGCCTGCGTTTTGCGTGGGATGCGACACAGGAACTGATCGACACCGGACTCTCCGATCACGAAGTCGCCGCGTTGCGCGCCACCATTTCGCAAACCTCAGGGGTGCTTGATCTGCACGAGTTGCGTACCCGGCGCATGGCGCATCAAGTGCTGGTTGATGCACATGTGCGCGTAGATTCCCGGATCAGCGTGTCTGAAGGGCATCGTATTGCAGAGCAGGCTCGTGCCAGGGTTCTGGAGAAACACGGCGAGGTCCTGGACGTTCTGGTCCACGTCGATGCTGAAGACGATATCGAGCCGACAAACCCGGAGGTTGCAGTTCCAGACAGACCCGTGCTGACTGCGCAACTGGAGCAATGGATGGGCCAGCCCTTGGCCCCGGATGACCGCCTGGTGCTGCACTACCTGGATAATTCCGTTGAAGCCGAACTGACGCTGGGACCGGCCAGCGCAGCGAATTTGGCCGCTCGCGGCGTCGTTTTGAAAAACCTGCCGGGTGATCCAAAAACAAGCCGCTGGTTCAAGACAATTCGAGTCAGTTATCAGCTCTTTGATCGAAACGCACCAAACATGGGCTAATCTGTTTTTTGACGCCTTGTTTTGGTGCATGGATGTTCCGGACAGAACGAGGCAGGCACCATGATCTTGTGGCAAAATTCCGCTGTTCCACCCGCAGACCCGCACCAGTCCTTGAATTTCAACGAGTAATGCCTCTAACGTCTGGTTCGGTTGTGTGTCTGGCATGCAAGGTGCTAAATATCTCTGGTTAAAACAAGAAGTACCCCTTTTCAGCACGTTTATTCTTCAATTTCAGGAGACATTCCATGAAGCCCCAAGACGTAATCAAGATGGTTCAAGAGAAAGAAGTCAAGTTTGTGGACTTCCGTTTTACCGATACGCGCGGCAAAGAGCAGCACGTCGGCGTGCCGGTTTCTGCCTTTAGCATGGAGAAATTTGAAGACGGCCACGCCTTTGATGGCTCGTCGATTGCCGGCTGGAAGGGAATTCAAGCGTCCGATATGCAGCTTATGCCCGATGCCGCGACCGCCTATATCGACCCCTTCATGGATGAAACCACGCTGGTCTTGACCTGTGACGTTGTCGAGCCGACCGACGGCAAAGGCTACGACCGCGATCCGCGTTCGATCGCCAAACGCGCTGAAGCCTACCTGAAGTCGTCCGGTATTGGCGACACCGCTTACTTTGGCCCCGAGCCGGAGTTTTTCATTTTTGATTCGGTTGAATGGAAGACCGACATGTCCGGGTCCTACGTCAAGATCAATTCCGAAGAAGGCGCGTGGTCGTCGGATCAAAAGTTCGAAGGCGGCAATATCGGCCATCGCCCAAGCGTCAAAGGCGGCTATTTCCCGGTCCCGCCGGTTGACTCGCTGAACGACATTCGAGCTCAAATGAGCTTGGCACTTGAAGCTTGCGGCGTCCCGGTTGAAGTTCATCACCATGAAGTCGCGACCGCCGGTCAGTGCGAAATCGGCACCAAATTCAGCTCGCTGGTTCAGCGCGCGGACTGGACACAGCTGCTGAAATACATCGTGCATAACGTTGCACACAGCTACGGCAAGACCGCCACCTTCATGCCGAAACCTATCGTTGGCGACAACGGTTCGGGCATGCACGTGCATCAGTCGATCTGGAAGGATGGCAAGAACCTGTTTGCAGGTAACGGCTACGCCGGTCTTTCAGATTTCGCGCTGTACTACATCGGCGGCATCATCAAACACGCTAAAGCGCTGAACGCGATCACCAATCCGCTGACCAACTCCTACAAGCGTCTGGTTCCGCACTATGAAGCACCGGTCAAGCTGGCATATTCGGCGAAGAACCGTTCGGCCTCGATCCGGATTCCTTTCGTGCATAGCGACAAGGCGCGCCGCGTTGAAGCCCGTTTCCCGGATCCGGGTGCCAATCCCTACCTGTGCTTCTCCGCGCTCATGATGGCTGGTCTGGACGGCGTCGCGAACAAGATTCATCCGGGTGGTCCGGCCGACAAGAACCTGTACGATTTGCCGCCGGAAGAAGATGCATTGATTCCTACCGTTTGCGCCAGCCTGGAAGAGGCACTCGACAACCTCAAGAAGGATCATGCTTTCTTGACGGTTGGTGGTGTCTTCAGCGAAGACTGGATTGCTTCCTACATTGATCTGAAGATGGAAGATGTGAACCGTCTGCGTATGACCACTACCCCGGTTGAATTCGAAATGTACTACTCAGTTTAAGAATTCAGTCATTTAGCAAAGAAAAGGACGGGTGATGCCCGTCCTTTTTTCTTGGACCACAATTACCCTTAGCGCTAGACTCCGCCACATGAAAATAGCTTTGCCCAAAGTCGTCGTGGTGAACTTGATGTGCTCGCTTGTGCTGATGCCGAACAGCGGATTTTCTGCGCCCAACTCCCAGACCCTGTACAAATGCATCGACGAGGGTGGTGTCATGCTCTACACCAACCAGAAAGTCAAGGACAAGAAATGCACGGCAATTTCTGTCCCGGTGCCGCCGCCCCCGAACAAAAATAGTGTTAACAGCGGCGTAGCACCAGCACCAACTGGCGCGACCAAAACACCGACACCCGCAGACTTCCCTCGTGTGAGCGGCACGGAGCAAAAAGGTCGGGATAGCGACCGGCGCGCAATTCTTGAACGTGAAATCGTGACCGAACAAGCGCTTCTGGAAAAGGCGAAGAACCCGACGCCAGCCCAAACAGCGACGCCTGAGGCACGCAAAGCATTGCAAGACAGCATTGCCTTGCATGAGCGCAACATTGAAGCGCTCAATAAGGAAATTGCCCGCTTACGGTGATGCCGCGTGGGTGTGGTGCGTTTCTTGCACCATCAATCTATGATGAATCCAATAACTCCACCAAGCGCCTTTAACGGGCTCGATCTTCTCTCCTGTGCCGTTGTATTGGTTGATGCAGAATTGCACATACGGCACCTGAATCCGGCGGCAGAGAACCTCTTCTCGGTCAGTTTGCGGCACGTTGTCGGGCGTCCTTTGGCCAGCCTGGTCGGGCACCCGCAGGAGCTGGCGTCAGCGCTCGACAACGCCTTGAAGAACAACTGGAGCTATACCGGTCACAACCTGAATATCGCGCTGCGCCGGAACGAAGCCAACGACCCGTTTCACGCGGATTGCACGGTGACGCCAGTTGAGGCTGGCAACTCCCGATTGTTGCTGGAATTTCGGCCGATTGACCAACAGCTCAAGGCGGCACGCGAAGAGCAGTTGGCACAGCAGCAGCAGGTCAGTCGCGAACTGGTGCGCAACCTCGCCCATGAAATAAAGAATCCCTTGGGTGGAATTCGTGGTTCGGCGCAGCTGCTCGAGCGCGAATTGTCGTCGGCGCCACTGCGTGAATACACTCAAGTCATCATCAAGGAAGCTGACCGCTTGCAAGACCTGATGCAGCGCTTACTCTCGTCGCATCGGGCTATGCAAGCAGCTCAAGTCAATATTCACGAAATTCTGGAGCGGGTCAGACGCTTGATCCACGCCGAGTTCCACGACATCCGCGTACAGCGGGATTACGACACTTCACTGCCCGATATTACCGGCGATCGCGAGCAGCTCATCCAGGCAATACTCAACATTGCCCGCAATGCAGCGCAAGCCATTTCCGGCAACCAGAAGGTACCAACGAGTCCGGGCGAAATCATCTTTCGCACCCGGGCGGCGCGCCACGTTACCCTGGTCAAACGTCATTACCGGCTGGCACTCGAATTGCAAGTGATAGACAACGGACCGGGAATTCCGGAGGCCATCCGCGATCGAATTTTCTACCCGTTGGTGTCGGGTCGCGAAAACGGCAGTGGGCTTGGTTTGACCTTGGCGCAAAGTTTCGTTCAACAACATGGCGGAACGATCGAGGTCAGCTCGCGTCCGGGTAACACCTGTTTTTCAATATGCCTGCCGCTCAACCCTGAGCGACCGGCGACGAGTAATGTAAGCGCTACTGGAACCGAAACATGAAACCTGTCTGGATAATTGACGACGACCGCAGCATTCGCTGGGTGCTGGAAAAGGCCTTGGGCCGTGAAAGCATCGCCTGTCGCAGCTTTGCCACCGCGGATGAAGCATTGTTGGCATTGGCTGCCGGGGAAACGCCCTGTGCGTTGATGTCGGACATTCGCATGCCCGGTACCAGCGGTCTGGATTTGCTCAAGGTGGTCAAGGAAAGCCACCCCGAACTCCCGGCCATCATCATGACCGCCTACTCCGACCTTGATTCAGCTGTTTCGGCGTTTCAGGGCGGAGCGTTTGAGTATTTGCCAAAGCCCTTCGACGTTGATCAGGCCGTTGAGTTGGTTCAGCGCGCGATCGCACAAGCGATGCACCAAAACGGGGCGACTGAAGAAATCAGCGATGTGCCCGAGATTCTTGGGCAGGGTGTGGCCATGCAGGAGGTTTTCCGCGCCATCGGACGTTTATCGCAGTCACATGCTACGGTGTTGATCAACGGCGAATCCGGCAGTGGTAAGGAACTGGTCGCGCACGCATTGCACCGGCACAGTCCGCGCAAAAACATGCCGTTTATTGCGATTAACACCGCTGCCATTCCGCGTGACCTGTTGGAATCCGAGCTTTTCGGGCACGAAAAAGGGGCCTTTACCGGTGCGTCTGCCGCACGACGCGGGCGTTTTGAGCAGGCCGAGGGCGGCACCCTGTTCCTCGACGAAATCGGCGACATGCCGGCCGAGCTCCAGACGCGGCTTTTGCGTGTTTTGTCCGATGGACACTACTATCGCGTCGGCGGGCACAACCCGGTGAAAGCCAATGTCCGGGTGATTGCCGCGACCCATCAACATCTGGAAGACCGGGTCAAAGCCGGGCTGTTCCGCGAAGATCTGTTTCACCGGCTGAACGTCATTCGTTTGCGCTTGCCGGCACTGCGCGAGCGCGCTGATGACATTCCGCTGTTGGCGCGACACTTCCTGCGCAAGAGTGCATTGGAACTGGGCGGCGACCCTAAGCGCTTGACCGATGCCGCCGTAAGTTATCTGCAAAGTTTCGATTTCCCCGGCAACGTCCGTCAGTTGGAGAACTTGTGCCACTGGCTCACCGTCATGGCACCGGGACAGAGCATCGACGTGTCCGACTTGCCGCCCGAAATGCACGATGTTTCCCACCGACAAATTCATCTCGGCTGGCAGGATGCACTGGCTGCGGAAACGGACCGATTGATCGCTGCCAAGCCGGGAGAAGTCTACAAAATTGCCAACCGTGACTTTGAAATAACTGTCATCCGACAGGCGCTGAAAGCCACCGGCGGACGGCGTATCGAGGCCGCAAACCTGTTGGGAATGGGGCGCAACACCATCACCCGGAAAATTCAGGAGCTGGGCATCGACGACGATAAATCGGCGTAGTCAGCTCACGGCTGCGGTTCAGTCCGTTCGAAGTTCATGATCCAGTTGGTTTGCCAGGTCGCACCCTTGTCGAGTGAAAGCGCCTGCTCCCAAATCACATGATTCTTTGACACCCGGCGCCAGATTCCGCGCGCAAGTACCGGCTTGTCGTCAAAAGTATCTTCAGCAATGAAGGTACCTACGTCACCGGCGAAACTGCCGAAGCTCGGAAGCTGAAGCACGCCGTCACGTGCCGATACCCACGCGTCCGACCATACCCGCTTTTCGCGATCAAACGTGCGCATGGCGCCACCAAACGGCTCGCCCATGGCGTTACGCAATTCCTCGACGCTGACCAACCCGTCCAGTAAAGTGATGAATCGACCAAAAGCCTGGTACTCGATCCACTCTTCGCGCGAACTCAAGGGCTGCTTGAGTTGCCGGTTGTGAATACGCCAGCTCCCTTCAAGAAACTGAAAGCCCTCTTGCGCAGTGGGATAAGCCCCCGGCGCAGGCGTCGCGGCGATTGCAATGGTGGCGTTGTTGGACATAAGAAAGATGACTCCAGCAATGAAAAGTTTGAAAGGGCTGACTCGCGATTGCGTGCGACTGCCGAAATTACTGACTGGTTTGGACATTCCAACTCCCGAGGCTATGAAGGAATTGACAGACTAGCTCCCGATACATGACACCGCATGTCAGGTATTTTTGTTACGATGAAAAAATGCGTGCGAGTCGACTACTGTCCATCTTGATGTTGTTGCAGTCTCGCGGCAGGTTGAGCGCTACTGCGCTCGCAGCGGAGCTCGACGTGTCGTATCGCACCATCCTGCGCGATATGGATCAGCTTTCGGCAGCAGGCGTACCGGTGTGGTCCGACCGTGGCCGGGATGGCGGTTTTCAGCTCCGTGCCGGTTGGAGTACGACACTCACCGGTCTCACCGACAACGAAGCGCAAGCCTTGATGCTGGCCGGATTGCCGGCCGCCGCCACCGAACTGGGGCTCGGCAGCGCCTCTGCCTCAGCGCGACTCAAGATGCTGGCTGCAGTTCCTGAGTCTCTGCGCGTCGATGCCACTCGCGTGAGTGAGCGCCTGCATATCGACCCCATCGACTGGTATCGCGCAGCATCACCACCTGCCCATTTGCAAGCTGTCGCACATGCCGTCTGGAACCAGAAGCCACTACAGATTCGCTACGACAGTTGGAAAAAAGTCTCGGATCGACTGATCAAACCACTCGGCCTGGTGCTCAAGGCCGGTGTCTGGTATCTGGTGGCGCTCGACGAAAAAAGTGATGAACCGCGAACCTTTCGTCTCTCGAATATTGAAACGCTGTCCGCGCAAAGCAGCCCGTTTTCCTATCCGAAAAAGTTTTCACTGGCCGGCTACTGGCAATCCGCCACCCGGCGCTTTGAAGCGGAAATTTACAAAAACACAGCAACGGTTCGCGTCACCTCGTCCGGACTGAAAAGCGTGATGGCCTTGAGCGCAGTAATTCATGATGCCGTCAAAAAATCTCTGCAACAAAGTCAAACCACCGGGGGCTGGACTCAGATCACATTACCGATTGAATCCATTGAACACGCCGCCAGACAATTCCTTGGCATTGGCAGCGACCTTGTGGTGCTTGCGCCGCCCGAGCTATTGGCGGAAATGAAAGCGCAGATCAACCAACTGGCAGCGCTTTACCCCGACTGACGGCGTGCCATCAGCACCAACTGGCGACATAGGATGTCCGGTCCGACGTCGCGCTGAGTGACTTACTGACCTTCGGGCGGCTGCCAGAGCTCCAGTTTGTTGCCCTCCGGATCGATGACCCAACCAAATTTGCCGAATTCAGATTCCTCAACCTTGTCATCGACTGCGCAACCTTCTTCACGCAGTTTGGCCAACAACGCATGCAGATCATCAACGCGGTAATTGATCATGAAACTCGCCGGGCTCGGCGCGAAATAGGTCGTGTCATCTTTGAACGGGCTCCAGATCGTTGTGCCCGTGGCCGTCGGGTTGTCATCTGCCCAGTGGAAAGCCACGCCACCCCAGTCTTCGACCTTCATTCCAAGGTGATTTCGATACCACTCCGCTAACGCTTTTGGGTCCTTCGCCTTGAAGAACACTCCGCCGATACCAGTGACGCGTTTCATATTTACCTCCAGCTGCATAAGGGTTGATCATGCGGAGCAAGGTTCGAGCTCAGCCGGGGCATTCGAGCAGATAAAGTCAATCTTGCTTCGGCAACGCCCACATTAAACCCTGAGTGACGAGGCGGGGAAATACCGTGGCATGATCCTCGCCATCCAGAACGGTTGCCTTGACATCCAGCCCTCGCCACCGTTGTGCGCGCAAATCCGCAACGTAGCGATTCATCAGTTCGACCATATTGGCTTCCTTGGGGCGCGACCGAGCAGGGCGTTCATTTCCACCGACGTAGAAGCGAACCTTGGCGACCAGATCGGTATGAGTGCTTTTGTACTGATTGAGCGCGTCGAACGGGTACCCCTTGTCGAACCATAACGACGGACTGCCGAGAATGTAGTGGCTGAAGATTTGGGGACGTTCAAGCATTGCCCTGAGGCCGAGCAGGCTGCCATAGGAATGGCCAACGAAAATGCGGCGCTTTGGGTCCGTCCGGTAGCGGTTATCGACCAGCGGCAGAACCTCTTTTTTAACGAAGTCCAGATAAGCGGCGCTCTGACCATACACACTGTCAGGGATGTCGCGATCTTTAGCGCGGTTTGTCGGTGTGTAGTCGCGGTTTCGGCTGGTGGTACCGCTCTCGCCACTCGCATAACTCAGTCCAACAAGGATGAAATCTTCGAGCCCGACACCATGCCGATCGACTCGTCCCGCAATGGCTCGGATCAGCGGAAACGCATAAGGCGCATCGGTGACATAGACAACCGGATAGCGTTTGGTCAGCTTCGCGTAGTCGGAGGGCAAACTGACGTAGATCTCATAAGATCGATTTAGCCGCGCCGACGGGGTCGCAATGACCTCCGTATTCTCAAGGAAATACGGTGCGGGCGTTGCGGCGACTGCAGCCGTCGCCAGCGTGACGTAAGCGATGGCTGTACCGACGAACTTTGAAAGGATGGTCACAATGAAAGGGATGGATGGCAGGAACACAATTGGGATGTCGATACTGGCGTTCTTCTCTGAAGGCAGCGCTGCCCGACTTTACCGCACGGCATCCAGTGGATGGACAGGTTGGACGTCCTTGAAACACCAGTGCCAGGGCTCGTATTGATATCCGCTTGGATTGCCAACGGGATACGAGAGGTGGAAACCAAATTCCGCAGCGTGGGCACAAAGCCATGCAAATGCGGAGGTTCGTTCAAACGCTACTTCCAGCGCTCGACTACCGGGTGTTGATAGATCAACCGCGCATCCGGTATGGTGCTCACTGAAACCGGGAGGAGCACAGACGGTCAATATGTCTTCGATACACGCACCGGCCTCAAGCTTTCGGCGAACAATCTCGGTTTGGCGGTCGACACTGCGAAAGGCCGAGACAATGAATAACGAAATGCCGTCACCATCGGCGGCAGTCCTCAGATCACGCCAGGCGCTTGCAGCAGCGGGAACCAGCAAGTGATCCTTTCCGTCGGCCCCTGTTTCAGCAATGTCGAGACGGCATGCTTCCTCGCACTCGCACAAACCGCGGGTTACGAGAAGCTGACTTGAAATACCAAGCTCGGTACAAAGCGAAACAAGGCGGGGACTCATCACGAAAGATATCTGACCTTTGAACTAAATCTGTGTTGCAAGGACGTACAGCACATCGGGGCACTTCTCCTCGTTACCCTCGCCGTTGGTGAACTCGACGGCCTTGTATCCGTTTCGCTCGTAGAACCTCCGGGCGCCAACGTTCTCTTGAAACGAATACAAGTGAATCGGTGGCGAAAGCGTGCGGTGAGCATGTAGCAGCATTTTGGTGCCAATACCTTTCCCGTTCCAGTCCGGCAGCACGTAGAGCTGATTGATCCAGCTCGCTGAAGTTTCGGCTGACATCGCGAGTACCGCAGCGATAGTCGCCCCTTCTTCCCAGACAACCACGCGCATGGTCGGCAACAGCGTACTGCGAACCCAGTGGCGCACACTGGCTTCCGGATGAGCTGACGGCGCAAAAGGCAGAAACTTTCGACGCGATTCGATCAAGACCGTGGCAACGGCTTCCGAGTCTTCAAAAGTAGCGGATCGAATCATGCTGAGGCTGAGGACTTACGTTTGACATAACCGGCGCTGCGCGGCTTTATCGCGCAGCGTCCAGCGACCGAAGGGAGCGAGGTTGAGCGCCGGGTTAGCCGTCTTTCTTGTTCGCACTTCCATGCCCTCGATGTTCGCTAAGCGGCTCTTCTGAGCGATGAATGGTCTCACGGGTTGTGTCGTCGACTATATGTTCAGCATACCGGTCGTTCTCACGGTCAATCAATCGTGATTTCTCCACAAGCCTTCCGGTCGAGACTTGAGTTTCTAGACGGTGAATCGACTCCACAATTGGCTTCTTCACTCCTTCTTTCTTGAGCGAATAGCCGATGAACATTCGAGAGCTACCTGTCAGGTTTGCCGACATATTTGCAATCCGTCGGCTACTCCCGCATTTTGGGCACGGCGATGTCATTACGTCAGGTAACGCAAAATCGCAGTCAGCGCACCGGTAGGGACTCGCTTCCATGATGGCTAACGTTCGGCTTCAGGCGCGCGCTGCTTGCGGCGCGTCGACCTGCAAGCCCTTGTTTGGTGGCACGCGTACTTGAACCCCAATCTCGTGGACGGTTGCAAATGGCGAGAGTACAAGCCCATGAGCGTCCATTTGGTTACCTGAACTTCTTGATGATGGCGGCCGAGATCAAGTTCCATTTGGCGCGCAGGGTAGGGTGATGCCCCCAATCGCTGGGAGAATGGATGGTCGTCGGCTTGTAATTGTCCGGATCGATCAATTGGCCAGCGGCGCCAATCTCGAATTCGAAGCCCGAAGGGGTCATGCCGTAAAAGGAGATCATGCCATCGGGCTCTGGGTGTTGGCCCAGTGTCAAAGTAATCGGCACTTTCAGTTTTTGTGCCCGCTCCCAAGCGCCGCCAACATCGCAAATGTCGTTGGCCTCGATCATGACGTGATGTATGCGCCCTTTGGTTGGCATCTCAAACAACGCCAGCGAGTGATTGCGCGGATTGCAATGCAGGAAAACGCCGCCGATCTCGATGGGGCCAATGCTGAATTGGAGTTCCAGGCTCAGGCGCATGCCCAGTACATTGCGATAGAAGGAAGCGGCAAGCTGCCTATCGGGACTCGAAAGCACCACGTGCCCCAGTCCCATGGCACCCGTGAGAAAGCCGCCAGGCATTAGCGTGGAAGAAAATGCTGTGCTGGCCTGTCCGAGCCCCATTACCAGTTCGTTGCGAACGCCATCGGGCCCAGTGAAATGCACCAGCCGCTCGACCCGACGCGCCTGGCACAACGCCGGATCGCCTATCTCAGGATTCGCGCCGGCCTTCTGAGCGCGCTCAAGGATGGCATCGAAATCCATTGGGTCTGCGACTTCCCAGCCCAACGCATCAATGTCGTCGGTCCCGCCTTCGCGCAAAATCAAACGATGGGCGCGATCATCCAGCCGCAAGGCCAGCGCTCCGTCGCTATTGGTGTCAGGCACCGGCAGGCCCAGCATGTCAGCGGCGAACTTACGCCAGCGCGCAAGATCGCGAACTTGAAGGGCGAGATAGGCTAGGTTGATTTTGCCAAACATGGATTTCTTCCAGAGATTGACCGGCACCGGCATCGTGCCAGCGAACGTTTGACATGAGGGACGTCCAAGGGCGATAGCCCTTGGACGTCCCTCTCGATGGAAAGGTTAGGCCGCAGACGCGCCACTGCTGACCTGCTTGCCCATGTGGTACTTGACGATGCCATGCGGGTACACCGAGCGCTCGTATTCGACCTTGTAGCCCAAGCCAATGTACAAGCTCGGTGCCTGGAAACTGAAGGTCTCTAGGTAGAACGAATTGCAGCCATGACGGCTTGCATGCGCCTCGAAGGCACGAATGAGTGTTGAGCCGATTCCCAGACGGCGGTGCGCAGGCTCGACCCAAAGTTGCTGAAGCTCGCAACAGGCACCCCAACGACGGCCGACCGCTCCGCCCACGACCTGGCCAGAAGGACTACGGGCAAAGCATGAGATGGCTTGGACTTCATGAAGTGGCGCGGCTGCGTCATTGAACTCGCCAAGCCCTTGACCGACCAGTGCGCACTCCTCGGACGGGTAGTCGTCGTGGGTGCTGACGGAGAGCTCCAGCGTAGCCATTTTTCTGCGGCCTAACGTAGAGCTAACCGGCGCTGCGCGGCTTTATCGCGCAACGTCCAGCGACCGAAGGGAGTGAGGTTGAGCGCCAGGTTATGCGGTACAAAACTAACGTTCATGTGCCCCAAGTGTTGAAAGAAATGAAAACGCCAAGATAGGAAAATACAAGACCTAGTACGATCAATATGGCTACCGATTCGGGGGATGGCTTACCTGTTTCTTCGGTTCTAAGGATTAGCCAAGCTGGCATGGCGACACAGATTTCCGGCCCAACGAAAAAGAATAAAACAAGTAAATCGCGAGGAATCCACTGCGGATATTTAAAACCAAACATCTGCGGCCCACCATAGACCAAGACCTGCACTACTGCTGCAAGTAAGAACAACAATGTGACCGTTGCCCATTTTTTTGTCCTTATTTCCACGATGTGAGGTAAATCGATACTAGCGCATCCGCATAACGCAGAGATCAGCGGCGCGCGGTTTTTTGCGCGTCCGCTGGAGCGCCTTGTTCGGCAGTTCTGATTTCGTTATCCAATAACTTTATCTGGCCAATAATACTGAGCAGCTTCTGGCCACTTTGCGTCAGTGAATATTCAGTCCTCGGCGGCACTTCTGCATAGACATGCTTGTCCAGCAAGCCGTAGTTGGTCAATTTCCGTAGTCGCTCGGAAAGTACTTTGGTTGAAATTCCTTGAACGTGACGTTCTAAAGCACCGGGACGCGATATGCCGCCGCCGACGGCTTGCAGAACCGATACGGACCATTTGCAGCCAACCACGTCTTCAAGTTGCCTATAGGATTTCACCGGTTGCGAAATTGTTTTTGCCTTCATTTTCTGCAAATTACACCAAAAGGTTACCGGGGTACCAGGAAGTGCCTTCTAGGCGGCGGCTGAAGTTGTTCCTACCATGTTCGTGTGCATGTGGCACAAATCGCAACCAACCAAGGAGAACAGTATGAAGACCAAAGCCATTTTCTACCACGCAGGATGTCCTGTGTGCGTTGCCGCTGAGCAGAACGTAGCCAACGCGCTTGACCCAGCGAAATACGATGTTGAGGTCGTCCATCTCGGCAAGGACAAATCGCGTCTCAAAGACGCGGAATCCGCCGGTGTCAAGTCCGTGCCTGCCCTCGTCATGGATGGAGCAGCGTTCCATATCAACTTTGGCGCTGGCATTGACGCATTGAAATAACCGCCTCATCAAGTTTCTGGCACCAAGGGCGTTTGCCTCACGGGGCAGACGCTCTTTTCTGTTGCCGAACGTAATGTATACCGCAAAAAGTGCAGGATAATTTGGGCGCTGCGGATTAATCTGTTCATGGCGCTTTCACTAACCATCTGATATACGGAGTCATTTTCGATTTTCTTGCCCGCCTGTGCACAAATAAAAATTCAGTGAAACCCGGCAGCGAATTTGCGGTCATTGTAGACCTCAAAGTTTGAGGTTTTACCCTCGAGCCAATTACGGGAGCGACGACGAGCGTTCTCGCTAAAATCGAATTCATTTGAATTGTGGCGCGTCAGTTGGTGCTGGCGGGACGCCGTCGATGCACCCAAAAACCACTCAACACGGCACTCACCGCCAGTCGCCACGCAACCTGCTCACCTCGGCGTGCAGTCGCTCAGGTGATGCCTGACTGGCGGCGATCACATTGCCGCTGATGAGTTCGATTCTGGTAAAGAACCCACGGCGGAATGGATGCTTCATCGCCGCGCCTTCGATGCGCGAGAAGGTGCTGCCCCACAAGCCGCGCAGCGCCATCGGCACCACCGGCACCGGGTTGCGCTCAAGAATGCGGGTGATCCCGGAACGGAATGGATTGATGTTGCCGTCGCCGGTGATTTTGCCTTCGGGGAAGATGCCGACCAGATCGCCTGCGTCCAGCGCCTGAGCAACTTCGGCAAACGCCAGTTCCATCAATGCCGGATCGGACTTGGCCGAAGCAATCGGAATGGCCTTGCTCGAGCGGAAGGCAAAATTCAGGATCGGCCAGCGAAAGATGTCTTTGTCCATCACAAAGCGTATCGGGCGCGGGCAGGCAGCCATGATGACCAGCGCATCGACAAAGCTGACATGATTGCAGACGATGACGGCTGGGCCTTCGTCCGGCACATCGTCAAGCTTCACCACCCGCAGGCGATAGACGGTATGGATCAGAATCCAGATGATGAAGCGCAGCAGGAATTCGGGAATCAGGCCGTAGATAAAAATCACCACTACCGCATTACACACGGCAACGACGGCAAACAACATCGGAATCGACAAACCGGCCGAGAGCATGCCCGCTGCGGCAACGGCGCCGACCACCATGAACAGCGCATTGACGATGTTGTTCGCTGCGATGATGCGCGCTCCGTGTTCGGGGTTGGCGCGTTGCTGCACCAGGGCATACAGTGGAACGATGAAGAAGCCGCCGAAGATACCGATCATGGCCAGATCAAACAGCACGCGCCAGGTGGACGCCAAACCCAGCAGGCCGATGGCGCCCATCGGCTCGTGGCTGATTCCTGAAGGTGAAGCAAAGGCGAGGTCGAGCGCAAACAATGTCAGACCGATGGAACCGAACGGCACGAGGCCAATTTCAACCCGCCCTGAAGACATTTTTTCGCACAACAGTGAACCGACGCCGATGCCAAAAGTGAAGGTGGCCAGCAGTAGCGTCACCGCCGTTTCGGACCCGCCAAGGATGTTCTTTGTGTAGGACGGAAACTGGCCGAGGAAGATCGAGCCGAATAGCCAAAACCACGATATCCCCATGATCGACAGGAATACCGTTTGGTCGGCGCGGGCGTACTGAATGTTGTTCCAGGTCTCCTTGGCGATGTTGAGGCTGACCTTCAGGTCAGGCGCCGGAGCCGGTGCGGTAGGGATGGTGCGCGCCGCAAAATACCCGACTGCGGCAATGCAAAACCCGACGCCGGTAATCCACGCGGTGCCACCTTCGCTACCGGCCAGCAGACCACCGAGTAAGGTGCCGCCGAGAATGGCGACGAAGGTACCGGCTTCAATCAGCCCGTTGCCGCCGATCAGCTCTTCCGGCTTCAAGTGCTGCGGCAGGATCGCGTATTTGATCGGCCCGAATAGGGTTGAATGCATACCGAGCAAAAAAACGCTGGCAAACAAGGTGTCGATGTTGTGCGTTACAAAGCCGGCACCGGCAACGCCGACGATCGCCATTTCGAGCAACTTGACGATCTGTGCAAGTTTCGCCTTGTCATATTTATCCGCCAACTGCCCGGCCGTGGCTGAGAACAGAAAGAACGGCAGAATGAAAATGCCGCCAGCGAGAATTCCCAGTAGCTCCGGCTTGATCGTCGTCCAGCTGGTCGCCTGGAAAGTCAGCAGCACCACCATCGCATTCTTCAATACATTGTCGTTCAGCGCACCCAGCAGCTGGGTGATAAACAAAGGCAGAAAGCGACGCGTGCCAAGGAGGTGGGACTGTGAGCTCATTGCCGGTTCACGCTCAAGAGGATCGACTGCGCTATTGAAACACAGCTTGCCAGCTTCAAGCGCTGATTTATGCGGAGCGAATAGGACTTGGCCGATAAAGTATAGTCAGCGGCCACGCAACATTTGCCGACCACGTTGATCCGAATTTTCTAGCGACATGCCCTTACGCGCCCCCCTTGAAATTGCTGCTATCGCCGATGCGCTCGGCGACCAATCCCGCCTATTCGATGTGGATTTGCTGGAGCAATGCGAATCGACCAACTCCTTGTTATTGACCCGCGCCGAGGCTGGCGCCGCCAGTGGCTCGGCGATTGTGACGCGCCACCAGACCGCCGGGCGGGGCCGGCGCGGCAGAGCGTGGATTTCTGAACCCGGCGAGAGCCTGACGTTTTCTTTGTTGTGGCGTTTGCCGCCGGGCGTGGCGCCGGCCGGGCTTTCGCTGGCCGCCGGGCTTGCGGTGGTGCAAGCAATTAATCGGGTTTTGTCAGCCGGTTCAAGCATTGATGCAAGCAGCCCGAGGGCAGATGCGAGCCCGCCCCAGACACCACGCTTGAAGTGGCCGAACGATATTTTGCTGGACGGACGCAAGCTCGGTGGAATTCTGGTCGAGCTGTTACCCGGCACCGCACACGCGGCGGTCATCGGGTGCGGATTGAACCTGTCGTTACCCGGGGCGATGCCGGCCGATCTGCGCCCGGTTTCTGCAGCGCTAAGCGAGGTGGAGCAGCAGCTTGGAATCGCCTTGAATCCAAATAGTTTGCTGGCGGCAATACTGGTTGAGTTGTTGCAGATCCTCGGGCAGTTCGCCCGCGAAGGTTTTGCCAGTCTGCAGGATGCGTGGATGATGCGTGATGCGTTCTGCAATCAGGCTGTGCGGGTACTCTCCGAATTCGCGCCGCCGGTCGACGGCGTTTGTCGCGGCGTCTTTCCGGACGGCTCACTCCGGCTGGAGGTTGGCGGCGAACTCCGTGCCTTGATATCGGGCGAAGTGTCGCTAAGATTGGCAACATGATGTTATGTCTTGACGCAGGCAACTCGCGCCTGAAATACGGCTTGTTCGGTGGCGGCCGCTGGTTGGTCCAGGGCTCGCTGAAATACAGTGCGCTGGGCGAATTGCCCGAACGCCTGCCTGCCACGCCCGAACGCCTGATCATTTGCAACGTGGCCGGCGCAGCGGTTGCTACCGAATTGGAGGCGCTGGCCGGGTCGTTCAGACTGGAGCCGGAATGGTTTTCCAGCAGCCACTCATCCTGCGGGGTTACCAACGGCTATGCCTTGCCGACGCAATTGGGCGCCGACCGCTGGGCGGCGTTGATCGGCGCGCGCGGTATCCACAGCGGAAACGCAATCGTGGTCATGAGCGGGACCGCAACCACGATTGACGCGCTGGATGCTGGCGGTAATTTTTTCGGTGGCGTGATCATTCCCGGTCTTAACTTGATGCGTCGTTCTCTGGCCAGCGGGACGGCTGGTTTGCCGCTGGCGGACGGCAACATCGTTGCATTTCCGCGCAATACCGATGATGCAATTACCAGCGGTGCGGTGCAAGCAACGCTGGGGGCGATCGAGCGGATTGCAGGGCAACTGTTTGAAGGGGCGAAAGACACCGATAATCTCTGTCTGGTGTCTGGTGGCGCTGCCGATGTGCTGGCTCCACATCTTCAGATACGGTGTCGTGTGATCCCGAACCTGGTCCTTGAAGGCCTGGTTCGCTATGGCCAGCGATAGCGTTATATTTGATTGTTGTTATACCCAATAAGCAGGTGTCGATTTTTTAAAGAAAGGTTAGTGCATGGAAATTCTTCGATCCCCCGAGCAGTGCTTCGATAACTTGCCTGGATACGCTTTTGCACCCCACTACATTGACGACCTTCCCGGTTTCGGCGGCATGCGCATGCACTATCTGGATGAGGGTCCGGCCGACGCGAAACAGGTGTTCTTGTGCCTGCACGGGCAACCGACCTGGAGTTATCTTTACCGGAAAATGATTCCGCATTTTGTTGCCGCTGGCGGCCGAATTATTGCTCCAGACCTGTTTGGATTTGGACGTTCAGACAAGCCTGCCGACGATAGTTTTTATACCTTTTCCATGCATCGCGACATGTTGCTGGCCTTTGTGGAGCGCCTGAATTTAACCAACATCACGCTGGTAGTTCAGGATTGGGGTGGGCTACTTGGCCTGACGCTGCCGATGGCCGCGCCGCAGCGTTACAGCCGCCTGCTGGTAATGAACACCGCACTCGGGACAGGCGACGTGCCCTTGGGCGAAGGGTTCAAACAATGGCGGACGTTTGCCAACAGCCAGCCCGATTTGGATATTGCCAAATTGATGGCGCGCAGCTGCCCCGGACTAAGCCGGGAAGAGGCTGCTGCGTATGGTGCGCCTTATCCGGACATCCGCTACAAAGGCGGCGTGCGCCGATTTCCCAATCTGGTTCCGGACAATGTCGATGCCGATGGTGCTGCCACCTCGCGAGCAGCGCGGGAATGGTGGGGGACACAATGGAACGGCCAGACATTCATGGCCATTGGCGCCACCGACCCGGTTCTGGGCCCACCGGTGATGCGCTATTTGCGCACACTGATCCGCAATTGCCCCGAGCCTTTCGTTCACCCGGTTGCCGGGCATTTTGTTCAGGAATGGGGTGATGAGATTGCGCCGCTGGCCTTGGCA
Source organism: Rhodocyclaceae bacterium (assembly GCA_016718525.1). Taxonomy (GTDB): domain Bacteria; phylum Pseudomonadota; class Gammaproteobacteria; order Burkholderiales; family Rhodocyclaceae; genus JADKHX01. The sequence continues at coordinate 918,876 of JADKDD010000002.1, read as the reverse complement.
GCTTTTGGCAATGGCGCGTCGACGACGTCGGCGAATACATGAGCCAACAGTAAATGCGTACTGCTTTTTTGTTGTTGGTATTGGCAAATCTCCTGTTTCTGTCCTGGACGCTGGGATACTTTGGCGAGCGTCCAAGCGGGCGCGAGCCGCAGCGACTGATCGAACAGCTCCGTCCGGAATCGATTCGCGTGGTGAGCTCGCCGGTGCAGTTACCTCTTCCTGTCGTGTGCAAGCGACTCACTGGTTTTGCCTCACCGGTCGCCGCCGAAGCGCTTAAGAGTGAACTCGAAACGGCACTCGGCAAATCATCCAGCTGGAAACTAAGCCTGAACAACGAAGCACCGGCAACCGAATATTGGGTTGGCATCTCCGCATTGGCAACCTCGGCGTTGCTGGAGAAAAAGAAAGGTGAGTTGATCGCTGCCAAATTTACCGGGTTAACGGTTGTCGAAGAAGGCAAAGACGGGCCATACACCATTTTGATATCGCGATTTCCGGACGAAGCTGCCTCAAAGCGATTTCTTGAGGCACAAAGCAAAACGCTGCGCACAGCACGCATGATCACCCGCGAGTCGGAGGCAAAGTTCAGCCTTGATGTATCTGGCCCGGTGGCGGAGGTGGAAAAGCGCCTGAAGGAATTGCTCGGCACGCGCGCGCTGATCATTCAAGCTTGCGACGCGGGTGATAACGCGTCGTGAACAGACAGTGGATCGTTGGACTGACCGGCGGCATCGGTAGCGGCAAAAGTGCCGCAGCCGACCGTTTTGCGTCGCTTGGGATTGCCGTCGTGGATACTGATGCGATCTCACACCAACTGACTGCGACGGATGGCGCCGCGATGCCGTTAATAAGGCTGGCGTTCGGCGACGAAATCCAACAAGCTGACGGAGCTTTGGATCGGGCATCCATGCGCAGGCAGGTTTTTGGTGATCCAACGGCCAAGCTCAAACTCGAGGCAATTCTGCACCCCTTGATACGCGAACAAAGCCAACGCCTTCTTGATGCGGCGGCAAACCCGCCGGCTGGGCAAATTCGCGCGCCTTATGCCATGTTGGTCGTGCCTCTGCTGATTGAGTCGGGAACCTATCGTGACCGCGTTGATCGACTGCTGGTGGTCGATTGCCCGGTTGAGACCCAGATCGAGCGGGTCATGAGGCGCAGCCAGATGAGCCGTGACGAGGTGATGCGGATTATGGTCACTCAAGTGTCCCGCGAACAGCGCCTTGCCGCAGCGGACGACATCATCAGCAATGATGGCACCTTGTCGCACCTGTACCAACAGGTCGATGCACTAGATCTGGCTTATCGTGCGAATAGAGGGATATTCCCCACAAAAGATTGAGCTTTGACTATCCTTGGGTGACAATTCCGGAAATTCAATCCAGGCCAGCAAGTGATCACTTACGAATATCCTCTTAGCGAACGAGTACGCACCTTGCTGCGGCTAGAGGATCTTTTTGACAAAGTCACCCATTTTGCTGCTTGCGAGCATGCGATGGAACATCATGTCGCACTCAACATACTGTTTGAAATTCTCGAGGTGGCGAGCCGGGCTGATCTGAAATTTGATCTGGTTCAGGAACTTGAGCGGCAGCGCCAGATTTTGCTGTCCTTCCGCAACAACCCGGATATTTCGGAAGATGCGCTCAATGGCGCACTATATGAAATCGAACAAGCCTCTACTGTGTTGCTGTCCATGCACGGGAAAATCGGCCATTACCTGCGTGAAAACGAGTGGTTGATGGCGATCAAGAATCGCGCCGGCATTCCTGGCGGTGTTTGTGAATTTGATTTGCCCGGCTACCACCATTGGCTGCACAAGGATTCCGTCCTCAGGCGGCATGATATTGATGGATGGATCAAACCAATGTTGGCGATTCGTGCCGCACTTGCCATCGTCCTGCGACTCTTGCGAGCATCGGGAAGGCCGGAGCGGCTGCAGGCCAGCAAAGGCGCGTATCAGCTGATGCTGGGCGGGCGCAATGCACAACTGGTGCGCATTCGATTGTCGACCGACGATGCGGTCATCCCCGAAATTTCAGCTGGCAAATTCGCCATCAACATTCGCTTCCTTGCCGCCGACATGGAACAGCGTCCGAAACAGGTTGATGCAGAAATTGCATTTGAAATGACGCTCTGCAACCTCTAGCGCCGAGTCTAATTCTGGCGGCGCTTGGTACGTCGCTCCTCCATGTAATAGGCGCCGAGTTTGTTGCCGTCCAGGTCACGAAAATAGTTGATATAAAAGCGTGCATTGTGATCGCGCTGACCTTCGTCGGTACCCCCAAGCATGATGGCTTTGGCGTAAAAATCGTCGACGTGTTTTTTGCTCAGCATGGCAAGCGCAACCATGCTTCCATTGCAGGTAGTTGCCGGCTTTCCGTCGTGAGGGATGAAGACGCCGAATCCCGGCGATATCCGCGACAAACTCCACACCACTCCTTGCGGAGAATCGAACACGCGTTTGCCACTGATGGTGGCAAACAACGCATCATAGAAAGCCTTTGCACGTTCCAGGTCGTTAGTACCGACAGTCACATAACCAATCATTCGTAATCCACCGCAAGCCACTCGTTAAGGTAGGGTATATCCGCAATCGGGTCGTTATTGAAAGTCAACCACGGCGGGCGGATTTTTTTGGTAAAAGGGTAGACAAAGCCTTGTGCATTAACTGTCCAGTGCGCTGCAATGGCACCGATAATTGGACTCTCGCCCCACATTTTTTCACGCATCGCTATATATCCGGCGTTGCCGGTTATGCGGTTGTCTGCAAAATAAACAAACAACGCCAGGCCGACAATTGCGGCGGCAGTTACTCGCGTGTTGTTGGCAATAACCTCATTGGCCAACGGTGAGTCTGCGGAGTCAATGCGGTCAAATGTCACCCGGTGGAAGTAAGCGGTAATCGTCACCAATAACTTGAACACATGGATGAATGCGCCGGCCATTGAGAACAACAGCGCCAAAATCGGCGCCCAATAAATACGAGCAGCTCGTTCTCCGTAGCGCCCGGATTCGAAATTCTTCGGATCGGCAAGTGTCTCAACCGCCTGTTTCACATTGTGGCCTTGAGTCCACTTGAAAATCTCCCGTCCGAATGATTCGCGATCCATCCCCATCACCAGATCACAATCAAAACAACCCATACCGGCACGCAGATGCTTGACGACAGCAGGGTGTTTCTGAAATGCAGCGAAACTCAATCCTGCAGGAATCGGTTTTCCGTCAAGCTGGTAACCGGATTTGCTTTTCGCGTATTCGCCGTCATAGATAGCCTTGAGTTCGGCATCAAGGGCCGAATAGCCTTCGAACGAGGTACCACCATAATCACGCTGCCAATCGGTATACATAAACTCGGTCACCAGCCGGGCACGGTCACTGGCGAATCGGTCCTGGTTCAATACCCGACCAAACACCGGGAACAATGCCAAATAGGCCTTGCCTTCGGGACTGAACAAGGCCCGGTTATCTTTCTCCGGATCGTCCAGGGTATAGGCCTCTGCAACCAACGCGCGGCGGATCACGGTGAGCGTCGCCGTGGCCTGTCGTTCCGCACCCAATACGCTGATGTCTGTTTCGCGCTTGCCCTTCAGCAGCATGCTTTGTCCAATGCCAACACCAAGGATGACGATCACGCCTACCGATAACCAGACATAACGGCTGCGCGAATTTTCTGTTGCATATTTCAGCCAGAGCCTGAGCAAAATAAAACCGATAATCAGCGTGGCTGCGAGTAGTGATAAAGCGACCGGAATTTCATCGCGGGAGCGTTGAACATAAAAGTCCAACACCATGCCTTGCGCCCACCATGCGACGACAAACGAGAATAGAGTGATACCAAGACCGACTGCAACCGCCAAAGGCCAGCGGATGCATTCCTTCTCGCATTGTCGAACCCAGCTGGACAGTAACAGGAGTGCTACGGCCGCGCCGGAAATCAAGCGCCCCCAGTGTTCGATTGCATTCGAGTCGTTGAGCACCACTATTCCGCTCATGGTGTCGAGTAAGCGAACCCCGAATGCCAACTCGAACCAAAGGTAGATCGGTGTCAGGACGATGACAAACAACAAGTGGTGATAGCGAAACCCATCCTTGCGGTTGCCTGGAATGGAGTTGTCTTGGGTGAGCAGGTTCAGCGAAACGCTGGGGATCATTCGGGTAAATCCTTACAAAATTCGTGCCGAATATTAACAGGCATAGACGCTGCCAAGCGATTCAAGTTTGTGCGTAAATCGAGCGTACGTTGCCCCTTCCTTTTGCGGCATGCCGAATCATGGAACTTCGGCCGAATTCATCCTTCCCAATATCACGCTGACGCGACCATTAAGGTATTCTGAATCAGGCTTCTTTTCAAAGCGTCTGGGCGCCGGCAGCATCACGGCGAGCCTGGCTGCCTGTTCCGCGCTGAGCTGATTTGCACCCACGCCAAAATATCGCTGTGCTGCGGCTTCGGCGCCGAAAACGCCGCTGCCCCACTCAACCACGTTGAGATACACCTCGAGTATGCGACGTTTGTCCCAGAGGAGCTCAAGCCAGAGCGTAATGCTGGCTTCTTCGATTTTTCGCAACACGGTCTTGTTGGGACTAAGCAGAAGATTCTTCGCCAGCTGCTGGGAGATGGTCGATCCGCCCGCAACCACCTTTCCTTTCTTTTGATTTTTCTCTATGGCTTTTTGGATGCCTTCCCAATCGAAACCCTCGTGATCGGCAAACTTGTCGTCCTCTGCTGCAATCACCGCTCGCTTCAGGTTAAGTGAAATTTTGGGGTAGGGCGTCCACTGTTTCCTCAACTCGGCTTTGGGATCTTTCTCGCGCAACTCCTGCAATCGCTGACTCTGGAAACTGGTTGCTTGCGGATCGACCCACTTCCACCACAAAATCCAACCGACATACCAGCCCTGCCACAAAGCCAGTATCAAAACACCGACGGTCAGCGTCAGCTTGAGCCAGCGCGGCGCCGGGTGCCTCATCAGTGCTTATTGCCCAAATCTGCGCGTAAGGCCGCCAGAACCGGCTTGGTATCCGGACGTATGCCTCGCCACAGGTAAAAAGACTCGGCGGCCTGTTCAACCAGCATTCCCAATCCGTCTGCCACGCGCAACCCTTGCGCACGCGCATGCGCCATGAATTGGGTCTCGCGACCGTACATCATGTCATAGGCAAACTCACCAGTTGGTGCTGGCGACACGCCGTTGAGTGGGGACGTACCAGCTTCATCCAAGCCTGCCGAACTCGCGTTAATGATCACGTCGAAGTGCTCACCGGCAAGCGACGGCAGACTCACTGCCGCAACGCTGGAAATTGCAGGTCCAATTTCCGCCACGAGCCGCTGCGCTCTTGCTTCGGTACGATTTGCAACGATCAAATCTGCCGGTTGCTCGTCCAGCAACGGTCGCAAAACACCACGCGCGGCGCCACCAGCACCAAGCAACAAGACTCGCCGACCGGCCAACTTCAACTGATGATTCTGCATGAGATCTCGTAACAAGCCGATGCCATCCGTGTTGTCGCCATAAATTTCATCACCATTGAAACACAGTGTATTCACCGCTCCGGCAAGCTTTGCACGCACCGATAATTGCGTTGCAATGGCAATCGCTTCTAGCTTGAATGGAACTGTGACGTTGGCTCCACGAGCCCCTAGTGCGATAAACGCCCGCAACTCCGTTGCAAAACCTTTGGCAGGCGCAAGCTTCGGCACATAAGTCATGTCCTGACCGGTTTGCGCAGCGAACATCGCATGTATCCGCGGCGATCGACTGTGCGCGATAGGGTTGCCAAAAACAGCGTATTGATCGGTCATAAAGTGTTTAGCCTGGGCCGGCGCCTTCGAAATCATGCTCGCCAGTTATTATCAATGCATTTACAGCGACCACTGATGCTTTCGTCATCATCGCGACACCATCCAACACCGCCGTGGTGCCATCCAACTTCATAAGAAGCAGAAGTAGTCTCGAGTTCCGAAGTGTGGTTGTCGCAATTCTATCGGGCAGTGGCAAACACCGCCTCCGCGGCTTTACCTGAGTGGTCTGGGTTAGCATACCGTTTCTCGTTACGAAATCAGCAACCACGCAGACTTGGATCCGGGCTTTGAGTACTCCAACCCAACTTGAACAGTTCAGTGCCAGCTACGATGCTACGCAAGATCGCTTGTTGTTGCGTGTGCGTACCAGTGATGACGCGGAGTTCCGTTTTTGGCTCACCCGCCGTTATGTCGATTTGCTCTGGCCAGTCCTAATGAAAATGGCAGACACTTTCAGCGCGCGCAAAGCGCCGACAGATCCGGCAACACGCGGGATATTGGCGGAAATGGCTCACGGAGCGGCAGTTAGCGAAGCCAACTTTTCGGATCAATACCAGAACGGTTCATCGTTCCCCTTGGGCGAAGCGCCGATCTTGCTTAGCAAGATTAGCGTAACAACCAAAGAAGGCAATACGCAAACATTAACGCTGCTGCCACAGGAGGGACAAGGTTTGCACCTGGAGCTCGATGAAAAACTGGTCCACGTCATTGCCCGTCTGTTGCAAGAGGCCTGTAACGGCGCTGATTGGGGTCTCAAGCTTCAGGTTGTTTCGGGGGACAACAATTCTGATCCTGGTGCGCTCACCGGCGTGCGACGACTGCATTAATGCTAACGCAACTAGCGGGCAGAGGTCGAAATCAGACTATCGTAGAACCTCAAATGTCGATGTTCTTGGCGTAAAGCGCGTTGCTTTCGATAAACGCTCGTCGCGGCTCAACATCATCACCCATTAAGGTGGTGAATATCTCATCAGCAGAGATCGCATCTTCAATCTGAACTCGTAACAGGCGCCTGACCGCTGGATCCATAGTGGTTTCCCAAAGTTGACTGGGATTCATCTCGCCCAAGCCTTTGTATCGTTGCTTAGATAGACCTCGGTCCACTTCATTCAGCAACCAGGCAATTGCGTCAGCAAAACTTTTTACCGGTGTTGACTTCTCTCCGCGCTGAATTTTTGCACCGACACCGATAATGCCATCGATGAGCTGAGCGGTCCGTCGAATCTGCTGGTAATCACCAGAGCGCAAGAAGTCTTCGTCGAGTTTGGCAATGCGAAGATTGCCGTGATGCTGGCGCTCAACTGCCAGCATCCACGACTCGTGCACCGGATCGAATCTGGCAGCAATATTCACACTGTCTTTGAGATTTGCCTTAATTTTTGCTGCGCTTTGCAACGCTGCAACCTCATCGTCAAGACTAACTTCGATGTTACAAGAGAGTAAAACCTGCAAGACCTCCACATCAATGAAATCGCCAACTCGTCGAATCACGGCCTCCGCCAACAGGTAGGACTTTGCTAACTCGCCAAGGACTTCTCCTTCAATCGGGGCCGACTCTTTGGTGGTGAAAAGCTGAGCACCATCAAGAGCGATTCGCAGCAGATGTTGATTGAGCTCCTGATCGTCCTTGATGTAAGTTTCTTGCTTGCCGTGTTTAATTTTGTACAACGGTGGCTGCGCGATATAGACGTGGCCACGCTCGACCAGTTGCGGCATTTGTCGATACAACAACGTCAGTAAAAGCGTTCGGATATGCGCGCCATCAACATCAGCATCGGTCATGATAATGATGCGGTGGTAGCGAAGTTTTTCGATATTGAAATCCTGCGTACCAATGCCACAACCAAGCGCCGTCACCAGGGTGACAATTTGTTCCGACGCGAGCAGCTTTTCATAGCGCGCCTTTTCGACATTCAGTACTTTGCCCCGCAGCGGCAAAATCGCCTGAAACTTTCTATCACGTCCCTGCTTTGCGGATCCGCCGGCAGAGTCACCCTCAACGATATAAACTTCACACAAGGCCGGATCTTTCTCCTGACAATCAGCCAGTTTGCCCGGGAGTCCAAGTCCGTCGAGCACACCCTTCCGTCGAGTCATTTCGCGAGCTTTGCGGGCAGCGTCACGGGCGCGGGCGGCCTCAACGATTTTCCCGCAAATTATTTTTGCATCAACCGGACGCTCGAGCAGAAAATCGGCCAACTTCTGTGCAACAACTTCTTCTACAGCTGGACGCGCTTCCGAGGAAACCAGCTTCATTTTGGTTTGTGACGAAAACTTTGGGTCCGGCATCTTCACCGACAGAACACAGGCAAGCCCTTCACGCATGTCATCACCGGTGATATCGACTTTGGCTTTCTTTGCGATCTCGTTTTCATCGATGTATTTGTTGATGACCCGGGTCATTGCTGCGCGCAATCCTGTCAAGTGGGTTCCACCGTCCGACTGAGGAATGTTATTGGTAAAACACAAGACCTGCTCTGTGTAGGCGTCATTCCATTGCATAGCAACCTCAACGGTGATCGTTACCCCGTTCTGATCAGCGTCGCCGGCAGCGTGAAAAATATTTGGGTGCAGCACGGACTTTGTACGATTGATGTACTCGACAAATCCCTTAACACCGCCCGCAAATGCAAAATCTTCGTCCTTGTTGTTCCGTTGGTCGGTTAAGCGAATCTTCACGCCGTTATTCAGGAAAGACAACTCCCGCAGGCGTTTGGCAATAATGTCGTAGTGAAACTCGACCGGTCCGAAAATTTCTTCATCAGCAAGAAAATGAACTTCAGTTCCGCGTTTCTCGGTGTTGCCCGTCACCCTCAACGGCGACACATCTACACCATTTTGGTTTTCGATCAATCGATTAATTGCTTGCCCCCGGTTGAATTCCAGAAGGTACTTTTTCCCGTCTCGACGAATCGTAAGTCTTAACCAAACGGACAGGGCATTGACACAGGAAACACCGACACCGTGCAAACCACCGGAGACTTTGTAGGAATTTTGATTAAATTTTCCTCCGGCGTGCAGGACACACATGACGATTTCTGCTGCCGAACGCTTTGGCTCGTGTTTGTCGTCAAACTTGATTCCGGTTGGAATGCCACGACCGTTATCAGCAACTGAAATTGAGTTGTCTGTGTGGATGACGATAACAATATCATCACAGTGCCCTGCCAACGCTTCATCGATCGCGTTGTCAACGACTTCAAACACCATATGATGTAGACCTGTCCCGTCCGAAGTATCGCCGATATACATACCTGGGCGTTTCCGGACTGCTTCGAGACCTTCTAATTGTTGAATACTGGATTCGTCGTAATCAGACGCGATATCACTTACAGCCATAAAATTCCATTTTTTTAAGAGACCTGTGTGGTACTAAATTCGCATCGGCATAACAACGTATTTGAAGCTGGCATTGTCCGGGAGTAAGAACAGCGCGCTTGAGTTTGAGTCAGCTAAACGAAGTTCAACCGTCTCTGTCGTGACATTATTTAAAACATCAAGTAAGTACGTTACATTGAAGCCAACATCCAGCGGCTCACCTGAATAGTCAATTTCAATCTCTTCTTGTGCATCCTCTTGCTCTGAATTGGTCGAAAGTATTTTTAGACTATTTGCGGCAAGAACCAGGCGAACTCCTCTAAATTTCTCATTGGTGAGGATAGCCACACGCTGTAGCGAGTGGAGAAGTTGATTGCGATTAATGACAATTGATTTTGTGTGATTTTGCGGGATGACTCTCTCGTAATCAGGAAATTTTCCATCTATGAGTTTTGAAATCAACTCGATCTTCCCAAACGTGAAAGAGGCTTGCGTCGGCGTTAGAGATATATTCAATAACTCATCACTATCATCAAGCTGACGTGACAACTCGATAATAGTTTTCCGTGGAAGTATCACTTCTATAGGGCTAAAAGTTTCACTGAGTGCTTCACTGGTAAAAGCTAACCGATGTCCATCAGTCGCCACCACAATCAGGTTATTCCCCTTCACCACCAACAACAAACCGTTCAGGTAATAGCGAATGTCCTGTTGTGCCATTGCATACTGTACGTACGCAAGCAGACGGCGCATTTGTCGCTGAGTGATTCTTAACTGGGTGGTTGTTCCGGTTGTTGCGCTAATTCTCGGAAAATCATCGGCCGGTAGCGTTTGTAGATTGAAACGACTCTTACCTGCTTTTAACTGTAAGCGTTTATCCTCAAATGCCAGGCTGATTTCAGCTGTTTCAGGCAGTGATCTTAAGATGTCTTGAAGCTTTCGAGCTGCAACAGTAAGTCCAAGTTTTTCGGTTCCACTGGTACTGGTGGTGGTGGTAATTTGGATCTCTATGTCTGTCGCCAACAAGGTCAACTTTTCTCCATCCTTTTCCAAAAGGACATTGGACAAAATCGGTAGCGTATGTCGCTTTTCTACAATCCCCGAGACTGACTGAAGGGGAGTTAATAGTTGATCGCGTAGACCTTTAAATAAAAGCATATATAAAACCTCTTGATGATGATGAGGGGGTTTATTTTCTGTGGAAAACTCTATTTTACGTTTTATTTATAACAACTTAGTTTGGGGATTTGTAGGTAGATAAGTGGCGTGTTATTTTGTGCGCTTCTGTGAGTAGTTTTAAATTTCATTGTTTGTTGTGATCAAACTTTAAGTAGCTCACAGATTTATTGCGTTAGTTATTAACAGGTTGTTCGGAAGTCACTCACGTATTGTCTGCATCAGTACGTGCAGATCATTGTTCATGACAGTATCTTTAAAACGTAGATCACCGACTGTCCGGCATGCGTGTAGGACCGTCGTATGGTCTCTACCAAAAGCGCCTCCAATTTCGGGCAGGCTGCGGTCAGTCAATTCACGGGTAAGCCACATCGCTACTTGACGAGGGCGAGCGATAGCTCGAGTTCTTGTTTTTGAGTACATTTCCGAAACTTTAATTCGGTAATAGTCTGCTACTGTTTTTTGAATCAACTCCATGGTTATGTGTCGATTGGTGGCGCCTAATATGTCGCGCAACGCTTCCTTGGCTACCTCCAGACTAATTTCCCGCCCATGGAAGCGGGCATAAGCCATAACTCGATTCAGCGCGCCCTCCAACTCACGAACATTTGAGCGTAGATTTTTCGCTATCAAGAATGCGACCTCATCACTTAGTACTGTTCTCTCGACGCTTGCCTTTTTCTTGAGGATAGCGACCCGCATTTCAAGTTCAGGTGGTTCGATGGCGACCGTCAACCCCCAGTCAAAGCGGGAGATTAGGCGATCTTCGAGACCATGAATATCTTTAGGGTAGGTGTCGCAAGTGATGACAATTTGTTTCTTGGCTTCAACAAGCGCATTGAAGGCGTAAAAAAACTCCTCCTGTGTGCGCTCTTTCTTGTTAAAGAACTGAATGTCATCAATAAGCAGGAGGTCTAGCGATCGATAGTACTGCTTAAATTTGTCAAAGGATTTTTGCTGGAAAGCTCTAACGACATCTGAAAAGTAATCTTCGGCATGAACATAACGAATCTCAATGTCCGGATAATCGGCATAAATTGCATTGCCTATCGCGTGAATCAGGTGAGTCTTGCCTAAACCAACACCACCATAAATAAACAATGGGTTATAGGAAACTCCGGGGTTCATTGCAACCTGTTGCGCCGCAGCTCTCGCGAGGTCGTTTGCTCGTCCGGTTACCAGGCTGTCAAAAGTGAACTCCCTATTGAGTCTGCTTTTTTCGAACCTTTGGTCGCCACTATTCGTCTTGGAATTACCGTCACCGCGTTTTGCGGCCGTGTTCGACGCTGGCGATATTGACTCAAGAAGCTCTTGAGAGTCATTGACCACAGGAGTCTCAGGGGTTCTTTCCACAAGCAATTCTATGGAAACCGGCGAGCCGAAGAATTCCAGGCCCAACGTTTCTATCTGGGGCAGGCATCGTTCTCGAACCCAGTCCATTACCCATCGATTGGGAGAAACCAGCCGGAAGTGAAGCGGGTCGTTACCTGGACATTCTTCGAGGCGAAGATTTTTTACCCATGTTTTAAATTGTTGTGTTGGGAGGTCTTTCTCGAAACACAGCAGGCAAACGGACCAGAAATCGTTCATAAAAAGGAGCTATGTTGATCGTATTGTGACGTTTGAGCGCGCGATGACCTGTTTGTCTCTACTCGACAGTTCTTGTGAACGCGAAAGATGAATATTTTTCAGGGGCATTAACGATTCTAACGGTTCGAATAGAAGTTATCCACAGCAACATATTAAAAAGGTGTCTCGCTGAGTGCGCTCCTGATGACTAGGCGTCTGAGCACTCGTTATGGCCCACAATGCCGGCAAAGTCCTTGACAAAACACGACAAAAGCTTTGTAATTCAAGGTTTACTTTTCTACTTTGGGAATTTTCCATGAAACGCACCTATCAGCCTTCCGTCGTACGCCGAAAACGTACTCACGGGTTTCTAGTGCGCATGCGCACTCGTGGTGGTCGTGCGGTGATTCGCGCCCGCCGTGCCAAGGGTCGTCACCGTTTGAGTGTCTGAAAATCAGATTCGACTCTTTGCATCGGTTGCATAAGGCGCGAGAGTTTTCAGAGGTTTTGGGCTCGCGGCAATCCAGGCGAGGCGAATTTTTTTCATTGCATCACCGGCAGTCTTCTTCCGGAGTGGCTCGACTGGGGCTTGTGATTCCAAAACGATTGGCTCGGCACGCGACGACCAGGAACCTAATCCGCAGGCAGGCCAGAGAAGTTTTCCGAAGTTGCTTGGCGACTCTTCCACCGATGGATCTGGTCTTGAGGTTGACCAGGTCTACAAAGGAACTGGGTTTAGACCGTGAAACGCAAAAGCAAAAATTTCGTGCTGATATTGAGTTATTGCTAGTGTTTATCAGCGATCACCTTGTGGTTAGGATAGAGATTCCGGTCAGGCAATGACAAACCTGAGTTTTCCAGCAATGGTGCTAGTTGTAGCGATTCGTTTTTACAAGTATGCGATTAGCCCTTGGCTCGGGCCGACCTGCCGATTTTCGCCGAGCTGTTCGACCTATGCAGTTGAGGCACTCCAGCGTCACGGATTTTTTTGCGGATCGTGGTTGGCCTGCAGGCGGATCCTCCGCTGTAATCCTTGGCATTCCGGTGGTTACGACCCTGTACCTTGAAATTCTTTCTTAAGTTGAGCAATGGATAACCGACGACTGATTTTGCTTCTGGTGTTTAGCTTTTCACTGGTGATGCTTTGGGACGCGTGGCAGAGGCAGGTTATGACTCCTGCAACCGCCGTTCCGGGGGCGGCAGCCAAGACGCAAGGCGATGGATCAGCGAAGGGTGCAGTACCCACGTCGAGCAGTACGGCTAACGCGACGGCTGCTGTACCCGCAGCGGTTGATGGTACCAAGAGCAATTTGCCGAATTTGAAAGTAACGACCGATCTTTACAAGGCAGAAATATCAGCGCAAGGTGGTGACCTGGTTCATCTTGAGCTGATTGGACATCCTGATACGGACGACAAGTCCAAGAACGTAGTCTTGTTTTCCGAGACTGGGAAACATCTTTATTTGGCGCAATCCGGTGTCTTGGGTGAGGGGCTGCCGAACCACAAAACCATATGGCGTCTGCCTTCTGGAGATCAGACACTTAAGTCTGATCAGGCAGAGTTGATGATCAAGTTGACTCCGGATGGTAAGAGCGCTGATGGGATAGTAAAGACTTACGTGTTTAGAAGGAACAGCTACCAGATTGAGGTCAGGTATGAAGGCCTTCCTGCTGGTGCGTTTGCCTATTACCAGTTGACCAGGGATGGGAAGCCGGCTGAACAAGCCGGCAGCGCAATGATGATGGGTGTGTCAACGTTTACCGGCCCGGCGATTTTCACCGATGCTGAAAAGTACCAGAAACTGGATTTTTCAGATATTGCTAAAGGCAAGGCAAAGTTTGCGGCGAAGGCCAACAATGGTTGGGTGGCGATGGTCCAGCATTATTTCGTTTCCGCGTGGATACCGGCACCCGGTGTTGAGAGAGAGTTCTATGCCCGGAAAGTGGGTGATGACCTATATTCTGCGGGGGTGATTGTCCCGGTGGCGGGTGACGGAAAAAGCGCTGTAGAGTTATTTGCCGGTCCGCAATTACAAAGTCAGTTGGAAAAGGTCGCCCCAGGCTTCGACTTGGTGGTTGATTATGGGTGGCTAACAGTTATTGCGGCACCCTTGTTTTGGGTGCTCGGGGCTATCCACGGCGTAGTGGGTAATTGGGGATGGGCAATCATTGGCTTGACTGTATTGATTAAATTGGCGTTTTTCCCGTTGTCGGCCGCAAGCTATAAGTCGATGGCAAAGATGCGCGTGCTGACACCGAAATTAATGAAATTAAAGGAAACCTTCGGTGACGACAAGCAACGCCTGAATCAGGAAATGATGGAGATGTACAAGAAGGAAAAGGTGAATCCGCTTGGCGGATGTTTGCCTGTACTGGTCCAGATTCCGGTTTTCATATCACTGTACTGGGTGCTGCTTGGAACCGTGGAAATGCGAAATGCGCCATGGCTTGGTTGGATAACTGATCTGTCTGTAAAGGACCCGTATTACGTTTTGCCGTTAATCATGGGTGTGACGATGTTGGTTCAGACACGCTTGAACCCTGCGCCGGCCGATCCTATTCAGGCCAAGATCATGTGGATGATGCCTATCGTATTTACGGGTATGTTTCTGTTTTTCCCTGCCGGACTGGTCTTGTATTGGGTCGTGAATAATTTGCTGTCAATTGGCCAGCAGTGGCAGATCACCCGCATGATCGAGGGTGCGGCTAAAAAGTAACGTTTGGGCGTACTCATTACGCCGTACCTTGTCTGAGTTTCGGACCACATGAAGGCGTACTCAAGCGATGTTATCGCGGCGATAGCAACCCCACCGGGTGTTGGCGGAATCGGCGTGGTGCGAATCTCTGGAACCTGTCTGGCGGATATTGCTATGCAGCTAACCGGCGCGTTTCCGGTTGCACGGCGTGTCACCAGCACCAACTTCCGGGCTGCCGATGGCACGGTCATTGATCGCGGATTGATGATTTATTTTGCAGCACCTCACTCCTTTACCGGCGAAGATGTGATTGAACTCCAGGGTCACGGCGGACCCATCGTCATGCAAATGCTCTTGGCGCGGGCAATCGAGTTAGGCGCGCGTATTGCCGAGCCGGGGGAGTTTTCACGCCGAGCGTTTTTGAATGACAAGATGGATCTTGCGCAAGCCGAGGCTGTGGCGGATCTCATTTCGGCAACAACTACTGCGGCTGCGAGGTCAGCTGTTCGCTCGCTTTCAGGGGAATTTTCGGCGTCGGTCCGTGAGCTGACGAGAAAAATTACGGAATTGAGAATGCTGATTGAAGCGACATTGGATTTCCCGGATGAGGAAATCGACGTAATAACGGACACGAATGTCGTACAACGACTGGATGATGTACAGAACACGCTGACGCGGTTGTTGGCTTCCGCCAAGCAAGGTAGTCTGCTCAGGTCAGGATTACATGTAGTTCTGGCAGGCCTTCCTAACGTAGGTAAGTCTTCACTTCTAAATCGCCTGACTGGTGAAGATCGGGCTTTGGTTACGGCGGTCCCGGGGACTACGCGAGACGCAATCAAGGAAACCATACAGATCAGCGGCATACCCTTGCAAATCACTGATACCGCCGGACTGCGACAAAGTGATGATCCCGTTGAACAGCTTGGCATCGCCCGTACTTGGCGTGAAATTGAGATTGCTGATCTCGTATTGCAAATGATCGATGCGCGCGATGGCTTTACCGAAGCAGACAGGGCAATTGCACAAAGCCTACCGTTAGGTGTGCCGCGGATCGTGATTGCCAACAAGGTCGATTTGACGGCTCAATCTCCGGGTCGTGACGAGCAGGGTGACGACTCACATATTCTGGTGTCCGCACAGACCGGCGCCGGTATCGAGGTTTTAAAGGCGGAACTTTTGCGTTTGGCGGGTTGGGTTGGCCAATGTGAGGACGTTATCCTTGCAAGGGAACGACATCTCGTCGCTTTAAGATTTGCCTCCGAGAAACTGGTGGTTGCAAGCGAAAAACTGGGGCAGCTTGAGTTATGTGCGGACGAACTGCGTTTGACTCAGGCTGCTCTTTCGGAAATTACTGGCGAGTTTACGGCAGATGATTTGCTTGGGGAAATCTTTTCCCGCTTCTGTATCGGCAAATGATTGACAGTGTTGATCTGGTGTTGCTTGGACTAGCTGCGCTGTTGGCTGGTTTTATAGATGCGGTCGCCGGTGGCGGTGGCTTGGTTCAAGTCCCGGCGTTGTTCACCGCACTACCGCTACAAACGCCGGCAACTTTGTTTGGGACCAACAAGCTATCAAGCATCTTTGGTACCGGTAGCGCAGCTTGGAGATATTCTCGCCAGGTTGAGGTTTGTTGGCGAGTGGCGCTTCCCGCCGCATTGTCGGCGGCAGTTTTTTCGTTCGCTGGTGCCGCCGCTGTGGCATGGCTGCCTCGTGAAACCGTGCGACCATTGGTATTCGGATTATTGTTGTTTGTGATCGCTTATACCTTGGCACGGCCAAGCTTGGGTCAGAGGGCCGTACCGCTGGTCAGTGGTAATCACGAACGATTGGGTGCCGTGGTGCTCGGCGCTGTGCTCGGGTTCTACGATGGCTTTTTTGGACCAGGTACCGGGAGTTTCCTCATTTTTTTGTTGGTTCGTTTTTTTTCGTTGGATTTTTTGCGCGCGTCAGTCGTAGCAAAGATAGTGAATTTGGCAACCAATGCTGCTGCGTTGGCATACTTCATACCGCATGGACAAGTGTTGTGGGTCGTTGGTTTAGTCATGGCCGTTGCAAATATCACTGGCGCCCAAATTGGGAGTCGCTTGGCGATCCAACATGGAAACGGCTTCGTGCGCTGGGTTTTTATCGCCACAGCACTTGTCCTGTTGGCAAAGTTTGGTTGGGACACATTTAGACCAGTGATCTAATTGGTTTCACGTGAAACTTTCAGTGGGCAAATTGCTGGGATTGGCTGTTTCACGTGAAACATATAGATATTTCAAAACTGACTGGCGTATCATTGCGCCTCCCGTTAGACGAGAATCCAAGTGCAGTTCCCGACGCGTTTTGATGTGATAGTGATTGGTGGTGGCCATGCCGGCACCGAGGCGGCGCTGGCTTCTGCTCGCGCAGGCGCCCGCACGCTCCTGCTGACACACAGCATTGAAACGTTGGGAGCCATGTCATGCAATCCTTCAATTGGAGGTATTGGAAAAGGGCATTTGGTGAAGGAAATCGATGCGCTAGGCGGAGCAATGGCAACTGCAACCGACCGCGCGGGAATACAGTTCCGGATATTGAATGCCTCAAAGGGACCGGCGGTAAGAGCCACCCGCGCCCAGGCGGACCGTCAGTTGTACAAGCAGGCAATACGAAATACGCTTGAGAGTACAGAGAATCTGACAATCTTTCAGCAAGCGGCTGACGATTTGACCCTTACTGGTGATCGTGTATCCGGTGTTGTGACTCAGCTTGGAATACGTTTCGATGCTTCGCAAGTGGTGCTCACGGCGGGAACATTTCTCAACGGTCTGGTTCATGTCGGGCTATCAAACTACAAGGCCGGAAGGTTTGGTGATCCGTCCTCTATATCGTTATCCGAGCGACTTCGCGAACGAAAACTGCCCATGGGTCGCCTGAAGACGGGAACGCCGCCGCGTCTGGACGGGCGGAGCATTAATTATTCTGTTTTGCAACGTCAGCCTGGCGATGATCCTGTGCCGGTGTTTTCCTTCATGGGAACACCTGAGCAGCATCCACGCCAAGTGCCGTGTTGGATTACGCATACCAATCTGGCGACACATGACATTATTCGTGGCGGGTTAGACCGGTCGCCGATGTTTACCGGGGTAATAGAAGGTATTGGGCCACGTTACTGCCCTTCGATCGAAGACAAGATTCACCGCTTTGCCGGGAAGGATAGTCACCAAATTTTCCTTGAGCCGGAAGGTTTAGATACGCACGAGGTGTACCCGCAGGGCATATCAACGAGTTTGCCGTTTGATGTTCAACTCGAGCTCGTCCGCTCGATACCAGGTCTGGAGCAAGCACACATAACTCGTCCCGGTTATGCAATTGAGTACGACTATTTTGATCCGCGCAACCTGAAATCCAGTCTGGAAACCAAATCCATAGCAGGACTGTACTTTGCAGGACAAATCAACGGAACGACAGGATACGAGGAAGCGGCTGCTCAAGGATTGCTCGCCGGGCTAAATGCGGCGCGTGCTGCGCGCGGCAAAGAGGCTTGGTCGCCGCGGCGTGATCAGGCCTACCTTGGCGTATTGGTTGATGACTTGGTGACCCGCGGTGTGTCCGAGCCTTATCGGATGTTTACCAGTCGAGCAGAGTATCGGCTAAGCCTGCGGGAGGACAATGCAGACCTACGGCTGACTGAAATTGGTCGCGAGCTGAGTCTGATTGACGACAAGCGCTGGGATGCGTTCAATCGCAAACGGGATGCAGTTGCCAAAGAATCGGAACGCTTGAAGTCTGTCTGGATTAATCCGCGCACGGTCGCGCTCGAGGATATCCAGAGAGTTTTGGGTACCACCATTGAGCGCGAATACCGGTTGTTCGATTTGTTACGTCGCCC
Source organism: Rhodocyclaceae bacterium (assembly GCA_016718525.1). GTDB lineage: Bacteria > Pseudomonadota > Gammaproteobacteria > Burkholderiales > Rhodocyclaceae > JADKHX01. Next base: position 900,458 of record JADKDD010000002.1, on the reverse strand, counting down.
TGAAGTAAGTTATGAAAACTTGATGACCCTTCCCGGAGCAGGGCCAGAAATCAAGGTAAAAGAGGTAATTGAACAGATCGAAATCCAAGCCAAGTACCAGGGATATATAGACCGGCAACAAGATGAAATAGATAAAAGCATGGCACATGAAGAAATGCCCGTACCTTTTGATATGGACTACGCCGCTGTGCCCGGACTGTCGGTTGAGGTCAAGCAAAAGCTGAGTCAGGTTCGCCCGCAGACACTCGGCCAAGCATCGCGGGTTCAAGGGGTAACGCCTGCGGCGATTTCGCTGCTGCTGGTTCATCTGAAACGGCGCCGAGCCGCGTGACATCGGCGGAGCGACTAACTGCGGGATTGCAGGCAATAGCGTTTACATTTCCTGACTCAATTCAGGCGCGATTGCTTGCCTATCTGGGTCTCCTGAGTAAATGGAACCGCACTTACAATCTTACGGCGATTCGTGATCCGGATGCCATGATAACGCAGCATCTCATTGATTCATTGGCAATTCTCCCGATATTTGACCAGTTGGTGCTGGCCGCACGCCGTCAATTTCGCCTGGCTGACGTTGGGAGTGGGGCGGGATTGCCCGGGATTCCACTGGCAATTGCATGCCCTCAATGGAGTGTAAGTTTGATCGAAACGGTGGAAAAGAAATCCGCATTTCAAAGGCAGGTCAAACTGGAGCTCAATTTAACAAACCTGTTTGTTATCAATGCAAGAGTCGAACAACTGCCACCCGCCGGTTTTGACGCGGTGATTTCCCGGGCTTTCGCCGACCTTGGTGATTTCGTCAATCTGGCGGGGCATTTGGTGCCGGACGATGGTCGCTTGTTCGCGATGAAGGGAGGTTTCCCGGACCAGGAAATAGCCGCTCTTCCGCAAACCTGGACGGTTGAGTCAGCAAACGAAATCAAGGTTCCAGGTTTGGATGCCCGGCGCCACTTGATTGTCTTGAGGAAAACGTAAGTATGCACATTTTTGCGATTGCCAACCAAAAGGGTGGCGTGGGTAAGACCACCACTGCAGTAAACCTGGCCGCTGCCCTGCAGGCCAATGAACAACGCACATTGCTGATTGACCTTGACCCGCAAGGCAATGCGACAATGGGAAGCGGTGTCGACAAACGTTCTTTGCCGCGCTCGGTCTATCACATGCTTTTGTCGACTGCGTCACTTGCCGATGTGCGTACAAAATCTCCCACCGGCAAATACGATATTTTGCCCGCGAACCGTGAACTTGCCGGCGCGGAGGTTGAAATGGTTGATCTGGAACGTCGCGAACAGCGACTCAAATCCGCGTTGCGTTTGCACCGGGACGACTACGACTTCGTCCTGATTGACTGTCCGCCTTCATTATCAATGCTGACCCTAAACGGCCTATGTGCTGCTGATGGCGTAATTATTCCTATGCAATGTGAATATTATGCGTTGGAAGGATTGTCTGATTTGGTGAATACCATCAAGAAAGTGCACGCCAACTTCAACCCTGATCTAAAAATTATCGGCTTGTTGCGGGTGATGTTTGACACGCGTTCGACCTTGTCCAATCAAGTTTCAGCGCAACTTGAACAGCATTTTGGCGACAAGGTTTTCAAAACCTTGGTCCCTCGCAATGTACGTTTGGCAGAAGCGCCAAGCTTTGGTGTTCCTGGCGTGCTGTTCGACAAAAATGCAAAAGGCGCGCTAGCTTATATGGCTTTCGCAATTGAAATGATTGAACGCGTAAAAAACTGGAAAGAATGACATGAATGCAACTCGAATGAAAGGTCTTGGGCGAGGTTTGGAGGCGCTTTTGGGATCCAATACCGCACCGGAAGGGCAACGTCAGGCGTCGCTCCCTACCGGTGTCCTGCAGCCCGGGAAATATCAACCGCGGACGCGCATGGATCCCGGTTCGCTAGAGGAGTTGGCGGACTCAATTCGTGCGCAAGGTCTGATTCAGCCGATTTCAGTTCGGCCGGTTGGCAAGGATCGCTATGAAATTCTCGCTGGTGAGCGGCGATGGCGGGCTGCTCAAATTGCTGGCCTGGCTGAAGTCCCGGTGTTAATCAGAGAGGTTCCTGACGATGCGGCGCTGGCGATGTCGTTGATTGAGAATATCCAGCGCGAGGACCTCAATCCGCTTGAAGAGGCAGCCGGCATACAGCGATTGCTCGACGAATTCAAAATGAGTCATCAACAAGCAGCCGAGGCGCTCGGCCGATCACGCTCGACTGCCACGAATTTGCTTCGCTTGCTCCAGCTTGCGCCACCGGTTCAAGATATGTTGATGGCTGGCGATATTGAAATGGGGCACGCGCGTGCTCTACTTCCATTGACCAAGACCGAGCAGCTGCGACTTGCCAGCCTCGTATCAGAAAAAGGATTCTCGGTTCGCGAAACCGAAAAGTTAGTAGCGCGCGAACTCGCGCCGGCAAAACAGCCTACCAGCTCAAAGAGCAGCAACCGCGACTTGTTGCGTCTGGAAGAGGAGCTGGCCGATGCCATCGGTGCCACCGTCAAGATTGCCGCGAATCGCAAGGGTGCAGGCAGTGTAAATATCCGATTTGGAAGCCTCGATCAACTTGATGGCCTCATTTCTCGGCTTGGCCGGCCCGCCACCAAGTAATCCAGCGCTGAATACGAATGAGCATCCGGCATAGTTAACCAAAGTCAAATTTATCAAATCGATGCGGCGTTATTACCTGCCAGGTCATTGATTGATCCTGCGGTCGTTCGTATATTTTGGCAACAGACTCGTTAATCGGGATGGAATATCAATGTATGTGAAATTTTTCACGCTTTTTGGTGATGACGACACCACAAAATGTTTGACTGATAACGTGCGAACGCTTATATTCTCGGCCTCTTGGAGGCGACCAGGACGCGCGAATGTTTAGTGCTTTGTCGCATCAGAGTATTGCTACTGTTGTAATCGCCGCGCTATCTTGGTTGTTGTTGGATCAGCGTGTCGCAATCTCAGTGGGTTTAGGTGGCGCGGTGATCGTTATCCCGAATTTGCTGTTTGCCCTGAAACTTTGGGTTGCGGCGCAAAGCGGTCGAGCGTCGGTAGCGGGATTTTTTGTAGGTGAATTTTTTAAAGTCGCCGCGACGTTTGCGTTGTTGGTGATTGTGGTGGGGGCGTATCGGGACGTGCATTGGCTAGCGCTGCTGGCCGGCATGTTTGTTGCGCTGAAAGCGAACCTGTTTGTGATTTTGATTAAGGCCTGAAGATGGCAGCCGAGCACGCACCGGACGCAACCGAATACATCGTTCATCACCTGACGCATCTAAACAGTATCGGCGGGGCCAAGCAGGCCGGGCTGGTAGATCTGTCGGTTTACCACCTGGATACCTTGTTTTGGTCGATATCACTCGGCCTGTTTGCCGTGCTGTTGCTTGCTTGGGCCGCGCGAAAGGCAACCTCCGGTGTGCCAACCCGTTTCCAGGCCGCGATCGAAATTCTGGTCGAGATGGTCGAGTCGCAGTCGAAGTCAATTGTTCACGGTGACCGCAGCTTCATCGCTCCATTGGCATTAACTGTATTCGTTTGGATATTTTTCATGAATGCGATGGATCTTTTGCCGGTCGACTTGATCCCGAGAGTTTGGACTTGGTTGTTTGGTGTTACCGGTCACGACCCGCATCACGCCTTTATGCGCGTTGTCCCGACAGCTGATCTGAACGCGACCTTGGGTATGTCGATGGGCGTGTTGTTGCTGTGTATTTTTTACAGCATCAAGATCAAGGGCCTCGGTGGCTGGATCCATGAGTTATTTACGGCACCGTTCGGCAACCATCCGCTACTCTATCCATTCAACTTTGCCATGCAGATGATCGAGTTCGTCGCAAAGACTTTGTCGCATGGAATGCGGCTGTACGGCAACATGTACGCCGGCGAACTGATTTTCATGCTGATAGCCTTGATGGGCGCGGCATGGGCGGGAACCGCCTCCGGCGCACTGTTGTGGTTGGGAGGAGTTTTCGCCGGAACGATATGGTCAATCTTTCACATCCTGATCATTACCCTGCAAGCCTTTATTTTTATGATGCTGACGCTTGTATATATTGGCCAGGCACACGAAACACACTAAGCACCTTTTCCTCAGTTTCAATCGTTACAATTTAAATCTGTCATCAAAGGAGTTGTCATGGAACAAATTATTGGTCTCGTCGCTGTTTCCGCTGGTCTGATTATCGGGCTTGGCGCTGCCGGAGCTTGTATCGGTATCGGCATCATGGGCAGTCGCTTTCTCGAAGCGTCAGCGCGCCAACCTGAATTAATGAACACCCTGCAGACCAAAATGTTCCTTTTGGTTGGTCTGATTGACGCATCGTTCATTATCGGAACCGGTATTGCCCTGTGGTACACCACAGCGAACCCATTCCTCGCCGGCCTCGCCAAGTAATCGTCGTCCCTAACGCTTAAGGAGCGATACCTTGAATCTGAATGCAACGCTGATTGCTCAGCTGGTTGTGTTCCTCATTTTGGCTTGGTTCACGATGAAGTTCGTGTGGCCGCCCATCATGAAGGCACTCGACGAGCGCAGGGGCCTGATCGCTGACGGCCTGGCCGCAGCTGACAAAGCCAAAGCCGATCTGGCGCACGCTGAAAAGAAGGCTGGAGACGAATTGCGCAAGGGACGTGAAACGGCTGCCGAGTTTCGCGTTGTCGCTGAACGACAAGCCGCGCAACTTCTGGAAGAAGCGCGCACAGAAAGCACCCGCATTGTAAAAGCAGCGCGTGAAGCTGCTGAAGCAGAGGCAGCGCTTGCTTCGCAACGTGCCAAGGAAGCACTGCGTGAGCAAGTAGCCGCTTTGGCGGTTGCCGGTGCCGAGAAAATCTTGCGCAAAGAGATTAATGCCCAGGCCCATGCTGAGCTCTTAACGCAACTCAAATCAGAGCTATAGACCAACATGGCCGAAAACCTTACGCTCGCACGCCCCTACGCGGAGGCCGCGTTTCAGCTGGCCAAAGGCTCGAATGCGCTAGCCGCATGGTCTGAATCATTGGGAAAGTTGGCGGCGATCACAACCAGTGCTGAAATGCTCGAGTCGATCGGTAATCCGCGTATGACTCCCAGTCAATTGACCAAGCTTTGTGTTGATGTGCTTGGAGATGGTGGTGCGGGTAAGTCCGGTGGCCCGATGACCACTGAGCAGGAAAATTTTGTGCGCGTTTTGGTTGATAACCAGCGACTGGGTGTTGTCGCCGAAATTAGCCAATTGTTTGACCAGCTAAAGCATGCACATGAGGGTGTCAAAGATGCCGAGATCACCTCTGCATTTGCTTTAGATGATTCAGCCATGAGTGCGCTTGTCGCTGACTTGCAGCGCAAGTTTGGTTGCCAAATCCAAGCGACCGTAAAGGTCGACCCAACCCTGATCGGCGGCGTACGAATAGCTGTCGGTGATGAAGTTATAGACGCTTCGGTCCGCGGCAAGCTTGCGGCCATGGCCACCGCATTAAAGAACTAGGAGTTTTCCATGAATTTGAACCCATCTGAAATCAGTGACCTGATTAAGACCAAGATCCAAAACATGCAGCTTGCAGCAACTGCAAGCAATGAGGGTACGGTAGTTTCCGTGACAGACGGAATTTGCCGGATCCATGGTTTGGCGGACGTGATGCAGGGCGAGATGTTGGAATTCCCCGGCAATACATTCGGTTTGGCACTCAATCTGGAGCGCGACTCCGTTGGTGCAGTTGTGCTTGGTGATTACGAGCACATCACCGAGGGTGATACTGTTAAATGTACGGGCCGAATCCTTGAGGTGCCGATTGGAACCGAGTTGCTCGGTCGCGTTGTAAATGCTCTGGGCGAGCCAATCGATGGTAAAGGACCAATCAACGCGAAACAAACCGACAAAATTGAAAAGGTAGCGCCTGGCGTGATTTGGCGTAAATCCGTGTCGCAGCCAGTGCAGTCCGGCCTCAAAGCGATCGACTCGATGGTACCGGTGGGACGTGGTCAGCGCGAGTTGATCATCGGCGACCGGCAGACCGGCAAGACGGCGGTGGCGGTGGATACCATCATCAATCAAAAAGGGCAGAACATGTTCTGCGTTTACGTCGCTATTGGTCAGAAGGCCTCGACCATTGCCAACGTAGTACGCAAACTTGAAGAGCATGGCGCGATGGAATACACCATTGTCGTCGCTGCAACGGCATCTGATTCAGCCGCCACACAGTTTATTGCTCCATACACCGGATGTACGATGGGAGAGTATTTCCGCGATCGCGGGATGGATGCGCTCATCGTTTATGACGATCTGACCAAGCAGGCTTGGGCTTATCGGCAAATCTCCCTGCTCCTTCGCCGCCCGCCAGGCCGTGAAGCGTACCCGGGAGACGTGTTCTATTTGCATTCCCGTCTGTTGGAGCGTGCAGCACGGGTTTCAGAGGCGTGGGTTGAGAAATTAACCAATGGTGAGGTCAAAGGCAAAACCGGCTCACTAACCGCGTTGCCAATCATCGAAACGCAAGCCGGTGACGTTTCTGCTTTCGTTCCAACCAATGTGATCTCAATTACCGACGGCCAGATTTTCCTGGAGACCGACCTTTTCAACGCCGGTATCCGGCCTGCTATGAATGCAGGTGTGTCTGTGTCGCGCGTTGGCGGTGCTGCACAAACCAAAGTGATCAAAAAACTCGGTGGTGGCGTGCGCCTGTCGCTTGCTCAATATCGCGAGTTGGCGGCATTTGCCCAGTTTGCGTCTGATTTGGACGAAGCAACGCGCAAGCAGTTGGAGCGCGGTCGTCGGGTGACGGAATTGATGAAGCAATTGCAGTATGCGCCGCTGTCCGTCGCCGATATGGCAATCTCGCTGTATGCCTCCAATGAAGGATTTATGGATGATATCGATGTGACCCGCATTCTTCCTTTCGAAGCGGCATTGCATCAGTACATTCACCAACAACATTCAGCGATGGTGACCAAGCTTGAGGCGACCAAGGATTTGGACAAAGACTCCGAAGCCGAACTCAAGGGAGCAATCGCTACGTTCAAGAAGTCTTGGGCGTAATAGCGGCGCGGGCATCACGATGTTCATACTTAAGCTAAATAAGGCCGATCATGCCGGGCAGTAAAGAGATACGCACCAAGATCAAGAGCGTCCAGAACACGCGCAAGATCACCAAGGCAATGGAGATGGTGGCTGCATCCAAGATGCGTAAAGCGCAGGAGCGGATGCGTGCGGCCCGGCCGTACAGCGAAAAGATTCGACGCTTGGCGGCAAACCTCTCTCACGCGTTGGTCACCGAGTACCGTCACCCGTTCTTGACCAAGAACGCGTCGATGAATCGGGTCGGGCTGATCGTTATTACGTCGGACAAAGGCTTGTGTGGTGGTTTGAATACCAACATTTTGCGTATGTCGCTGAACACGATGCGTGACTGGGAAAAGCAGGGCGCCACGGAAATTCGTGTAACTGCAGTCGGCAATAAAGGCTTGGGCTTCATGCAGCGCCTAGGTGCCAATGTAATTTCCAGCATCACCCAGTTGGGCGATACGCCGCACATGGAAAAGTTGGTAGGACCGGTCAAGGTAATGATTGACGCGTTCCAAAACGGCGAACTTGATGCGGTTTACATCGCCTACACGCGCTTTATCAACACCATGAAACAGGAACCAGTCATCGAGAGCTTGTTGCCGTTGTCGGGCGAGCGACTCGGAGCGCCCGAGCATAACTGGGATTACGTTTACGAACCCGATGCACAAGTGGTGATCGACGAATTATTGCTCCGTTACGTCGAGGCGCTAATCTATCAGGGCCTCGCGGAAAATATGGCATCCGAACAGTCAGCACGCATGGTGGCGATGAAAGCGGCGACCGACAACGCGGGAACGGTGATTAAGGAGTTGCAGTTGGTGTACAACAAAACCCGCCAAGCTGCCATTACCAAGGAAATTTCAGAAATTGTCGGCGGGGCTGCGGCTATTGCCGGCTAGTCACTCCGTTACGAGTTACTTAAGCGTTTATATCAAGTTTGAATTAAGCAGAATCACAATAAGGAAATGACCATGAGCAGCGGAAATATCGTTCAGTGCATTGGGGCCGTGGTGGATGTGAAATTCCCTCGCGACTCACTACCAAAAGTGTTCGAAGCCTTGGTGCTCGACGAAGCCAACTCAGGCAACGCCGAGTCCGGGCTGACGTTTGAGGTCCAGCAGCAACTCGGTGACGGCATCGTGCGCACGATTGCGCTAGGGTCTTCCGATGGCTTGCGTCGCGGCATGAAAGTCAAAGGTACCGGCGCTGCCATTACTGTACCTGTAGGAACCGGCACGCTCGGCCGCATCATGGACGTGTTGGGTCGACCGATCGATGAAGCCGGACCGATCAAATATGACGAGCTCCGGCCGATTCACGCCAAGGCACCAAAATTTGAAGAGCTTTCACCGTCCGTTGATTTGTTGCCAACCGGGATCAAGGTTATTGACTTGGTTTGCCCGTTTGCCAAAGGCGGCAAGGTCGGCTTGTTCGGTGGCGCCGGAGTAGGCAAGACCGTGAACATGATGGAACTGATCAACAACATCGCAAAATCTTACGGTGGCTATTCGGTATTTGCCGGCGTTGGAGAGCGTACCCGTGAAGGAAATGACTTCTATCACGAGATGGAAGAGTCCAAGGTGTTGGATAAGGTCGCAATGGTGTTTGGTCAGATGAATGAGCCACCAGGCAACCGCCTGCGAGTCGCACTGACCGGTCTGACCATGGCCGAGAAGTTCCGCGATGAAGGTCGCGACATTTTGTTCTTCGTCGATAACATCTATCGCTACACGCTCGCTGGAACAGAAGTTTCCGCGCTGCTTGGTCGTATGCCTTCAGCTGTAGGCTACCAGCCGACATTGGCCGACGAAATGGGCCGTTTGCAAGAGCGGATTACATCGACCAAAGTCGGATCCATTACCTCGATTCAAGCCGTGTATGTGCCGGCGGATGACCTGACCGATCCGTCACCAGCGACGACTTTCCAACATTTAGACGCGACCGTCGTGCTGTCACGGGATATTGCCTCGCTCGGTATTTATCCAGCCGTTGATCCGCTGGACTCAACTTCCCGTCAGCTTGATCCGCTGGTCGTTGGTGAAGAACACTACAACGTTGCCCGTCGCGTACAGACTACCTTGCAACGCTATAAAGAACTACGCGACATCATCGCCATTTTGGGTATGGATGAACTCGCCCCCGAAGATAAGCTGGCTGTTACCCGTGCGCGCAAGATTCAACGCTTCCTGTCACAACCATTCAACGTTGCCGAGGTATTTACCGGCTCTCCTGGAAAGATCGTCCCGCTGGCGGACACCATCAAAGGTTTCAAGATGATCGTCGATGGTGAGTGCGACTCGATTCCGGAACAGGCGTTTTACATGGTTGGTGCTATCGAAGAAGTTTTCGAAAAAGCCAAGACCTTGAACTAAGCGCAACCAGACAACAGCGGAAACCTAACCATGGCAATGACCATACATGTCGACGTCGTCAGTTCCGAAAAATCAATTTTTTCGGGCTTGGTCGAGTTCGTTGTTCTGCCGGGCGAAGCGGGCGAATTGGGCATTCTGCCAGGCCACGTGCCGCTGCTGACGCGGATCAAGGCCGGTGCAGTTCGTTTGAAATTACCGGACAACAAGGAAGAGTTAATCTTTGTTGCCGGTGGCCTGCTTGAAGTTCAACCCGGCCTGGTGACCGTTTTGGCTGACACGGCAATTCGCGGTGACGATCTGGATGAAGCCAAGGCACAGGAGGCCAAACAGTTGGCTATGGAAGCAATGGCCAACCGGGCTTCCAACGTTGATTACGCAAAGGCCGAAGCAGAACTGGCAGAGGCTGTCGGGCAACTTTCGGCGATCGAACGATTGAGAAAACGCGGTCACTGAGTTGGCGCGTTGATTGAAAACAGTGACGGGCGGCCTAGGCTGCCCGTTTGCATTTTCAGCAAGTCGCAGGCTCGAAACATTTCACAAATATTGTGCTCACCGTTCGAAAATCGGTACAGCCTTCAAATACAGCAATTCCAAGAATAATCGGAGGTTTCATGCCTTACGCTCACCTGCTAGCACCGCTTGACCTCGGCTTTACCACCCTGAAAAACCGGGTATTGATGGGCTCGATGCATACCGGATTGGAGGATATTTCCGGTGCGCATGATCGAATGGCTGCGTTTTACGGTGCACGCGCAAAAGGTGGTGTCGGCCTGATTGTCACCGGGGGTTTTGCGCCGAACGAAGACAGTATCGTGATGCAAGGTGGTTCGATTTTTAACAATGAAACCGAAGCGGCACGCCATCGGGTGATCACCGATGCGGTGCATGCTCACGGCGCCAAGATTTGCGTACAGATACTGCATACGGGACGTTATGCCTACTCAAAGAAACTGGTAGCACCGTCTGCGCTCAAGGCACCAATCAATCCATTCACTCCGCGCGCCCTGACCGAAGAAGACATTCAACAAACTATCGCCGACTATTCCCAATGTGCGGCAATGAGTCAGCACGGTGGTTACGATGGCGTCGAAATCATGGGTTCGGAAGGGTATTTGATTAATCAATTCATTGCCCCTCACACCAATCATCGTGACGACCGGTGGGGTGGCGTTTTTGAAAATCGCATTCGCTTTGGACTTGAAGTTGTACGCGCCGTGCGTGCTCGCACCGGACCCAATTTCATCATTATTTTCCGGCTGTCGATGCTGGATCTGGTCGAAGGTGGCAGCACGTGGGATGAAGTCGTCGCGCTTGCCAAAGAAGTTGAAAAGGCCGGCGCAACCATCATCAATACCGGAATCGGCTGGCACGAAGCACGGATCCCGACCATCGCCACCATGGTGCCGCGTGCCGCCTATGCCGGTGTCACCGGCCGCTTGATGGGCCACGTCAAGATTCCGTTAATCGCAACAAACCGAATCAATGATCCCGGTGTTGCCAACGACATCATCGCCCGTGGCGACGCGGACATGATTTCGATGGCACGTCCGTTCCTGGCGGATCCGGAGTTTGTCAATAAAGCAGCGGCTGACCGGGCGGATGCAATCAATACCTGCATTGGTTGTAACCAGGCCTGCCTCGACCACATATTTACCATGCAGTTCTGTTCGTGTCTGGTAAATCCCTTTGCCTGTCACGAGACCGATGTCGTTGTGGAGCAGGCGCTAACTCCGCGCAAGATCGCTGTCGTTGGTGCGGGTCCGGCTGGGCTTGCTGCGGCAACTCAGTTGGCCGAGCGCGGACATCAAGTCACCTTGTTCGATGCAGCAGACAACATCGGAGGGCAATTCAACCTTGCCAGAAAAATCCCGGGCAAGGAAGAATTTGCAGAAACCTTGCGCTATTTTTCAACGCGACTGCGTGAGCTCAAGGTCACCGTAGCACTTTCCCGGACTGTGACCTCCGAAGATCTTGGTGACTTTGCGCATGTGGTGGTTGCCACTGGCGTCACGCCCCGTACACCACCGATTCCCGGGATTGAGCACCCAAAAGTGGTCAATTACATTGATGTAATTGAGGGTCGTAAAACGGCCGGCAAGCGCGTCGCCATCATTGGCGCAGGCGGGATAGGGTTTGACGTCGCAGAGCTGCTGACGCATTCCGGAACGCACGGCTTTACACACGGCAGTAAGCCCGCCACACCGGAAGCCATCGCCGCGTATCAAAAGGAGTGGGGGATCGACACGCAATACACCAACGGGCGCGGGGGTCTTACGCCACCGCAAATGCCGGCGCCGATCCGTGAGTTATGGCTACTGCAGCGCAAAAACAGCAAAGTCGGTAACGGGCTGGCCAAGACTACCGGATGGTCGCGCCGCCTGCTTCTACAAAAACGCGGCGTGCATATGATGGGCGGTGTCGAGTATTTGAAAATTGACGATGAAGGTCTGCATATTGCGATTGAAGGTAAACCGCAAGTATTGCCAGTGGATACGATTGTTATCTGCGCAGGTCAGGAACCACGCCGAGATCTGGTTGACGGACTTATTGCCGCCAAGATAGAACACACTCTTATCGGTGGCGCCGACGTGGCGGCAGAACTTGATGCGAAACGCGCCATCTGGCAGGCAACAGAAGTGGCGCTGGAACTTTAGCCGGCAGTGACGCCGGGCCTTGGCATCAAGCCGCCAGTAGTTTCCCGAACTCGCCGCTGTCGATCAGCGCCTGTAAATCACTGGCACCGCCAATCAATGTTCCCTTGACGAACACCATTGGAAATGTCGGCCAGCCGGTCCACATCTTCAGCGCATTACGTCTGCGCCATTCGCTCAGGTAGCTGCCGTATTCAAGGTATTCGTATTTTGTGCCAAGCGCATCGAGCGTTTTGCGTGCTTTTCGCGGTGCAGGATTCTGCGCCATGCCGACAATCACCACAGCATGATTGGCCACTGCCGCTTGTACCTCACGCACGATATCGGCGTTGTTGTCGGTGATGGTTTGGCGAATCGCCGGATGAATGTGAGCTTCGTCGAGGATTTGGCGTGTCATGGTGTTTCCTAATTGGGCATGAAGGCGCGATGATAAGCGCTGGCGTCATCTAACGGCGTGTCACCAGCACCAACTGATGCGTTTTGGCACGCGACTTTCGCTTCAGCGCCCAGTAGAATGGCAGACTTGCCGCATTTCCAGATTCACCGCCATGCTTATTGCTTCAAACATCACCATCCAGTTTGGTGCCAAACCACTTTTTGATAACGTCTCGGTCAAATTTGGCGAGGGCAACCGCTATGGATTGATTGGTGCCAACGGTGCCGGAAAATCCACCTTCATGAAGATTCTTGCCGGCGAACTGGAATCTTCGGCGGGCAATGTTTCGCTTGATCCGGGAGAGCGCATGGCGTACTTGCGCCAGGATCAATTCGCCTATGAAGATATGCGAGTGCTCGATGTGGTGATGATGGGGCACACCGAGATGTGGGCCTGCATGACCGAGCGCGATGCAATTTATGCAAACCCCGACGCGAGTGAAGACGACTACATGCGCGCCGCAGAGCTCGAATCGCATTTTGCTGAATTTGACGGCTACACCGCCGAAGCACGCGCGGGCGAACTGCTGCTGGGTGCAGGAATACTAACCGAGAAACACAGTGGCCCGATGAGCGAAGTGGCACCGGGCTGGAAGTTGCGCGTGTTGCTGGTGCAGGCGCTGTTTGCCAATCCGCATATTCTGTTACTCGACGAGCCGACCAATAATCTGGACATCAACACGATTCGCTGGCTGGAGGACATTCTCAATCAGCGCGAATCAACCATGATCATCATTTCACACGACCGCCATTTTCTGAATCAGGTTTGCACGCATATGGCTGATCTGGATTACGGCACAATCAAGGTCTATGGCGGCAACTATGATGACTTCATGGAGGCTTCGACTGTCGCACGCGAGCGGCAAGTTTCTGCCAATGCAAAAGCCAAAGAGCGGGTCGCCGATTTACAAGGCTTTGTGCGTCGCTTCTCCGCCAACAAATCCAAGGCGCGCCAGGCGACCAGCCGACTCAAACTCATCGAGAAGATCAAGCCCGAAGATATCAAGCCTTCCTCACGGCAATATCCGTGGATCCGGTTTGACTACGACGAGAAGGAAAAATTGCACCGGCTGGCCTGCGAGATAGAAAACCTGCGCTTTGGCTATGATCCGAAACATCCCATCATCAAGGGTTTCTCCACCAGCATCGAGGCGGGTGATCGGGTGGCGATCATCGGCGAAAACGGTGTTGGCAAGACGACCTTGCTGCGGCTCTTGGCGGGCGGTACCGGCAATCCGGCATTGAACGGGTTGACTCCGCAAGGCGGTAAAGTGAAGTGGGCAGAAAAAGCCAGGCCGGGTGTATTCGCACAGGACCATGCGGCTGACTTTGCCTCAACAACCCCGCTCACAGAATGGATCGTGCAATGGGTTCGCGAAGGCGGGTATGAAGGCGGCGATGTCGAGACTTTGATTCGCGGCACCCTCGGGCGTTTGTTGTTCTCCGGTGATGATGCGAAAAAACCGGTCAATGTGATTTCCGGCGGTGAGCAAGGGCGAATGCTTTTTGGCAAGTTGATGTTGCTCAGAAATAACGTGCTGTTGATGGACGAGCCAACCAACCATCTGGATATGGAATCGATCGAATCACTCAATACCGCACTCGAAAAATTTGCCGGCACCTTGTTATTCGTCTCTCACGATCGTGAATTCGTATCATCATTGGCAACCCGCATTATTGATATTCGAACGGACGGAACCATCATCGACTATCGTGGCACCTATGAGGAGTACCTTTCCAGTCAGGGATTGGGGTAATGGTGAATGCCACACCGGCGACATTGCGTAAAGCATCAGTAGATGATGCCGCCGCGATCGCCGACCTCGCCGTCCAACTGGGTTACCCGGTCACTGCTAGTGACATTGTCGAGCGCCTCTCAAAGCTGCCGGAAGACACTGAAGCTGTTGTCGTTGCCACCATCGCGGGTGTGGTGCGGGCATGGATGCAGGTAGGTGTTGCACGCTCAATCGAGTCCGCCCCGTTCGCCGAGATTCGTGGTTTGGTCGTCGACGCCAATCTACGATCTTCTGGAGTCGGGTCACAGTTAGTTGCTTTTGCACAAGAGTGGGCACTAGCTAAGCATGTTGCTAGTCTGCGCGTGCGTAGCAACACGGTACGAACAGCAACCCATGCGTTTTACCAAAAGCGCGGATTTAGTGTCGGCAAAGAGCAAAAAGTTTTTGTACTTGCTTTGCGCCACACAGATAAGTCGCAGGTGGTCGATGCATCAACACACTCCACGAACAGCGCTAACTGACTAAAGGCGCCCGTCTATGAAATTGTTGCAAGTTCTCTCACGCATGATCTTGCGTTTGTTCGGCTGGACTTTGCTCGACATCCCGCAGCGCCCGCCGAAATCAGTGGTGATCGCCTATCCGCACACATCCAACTGGGATTTTCCCTTGGCACTTTTGGCCTTAGCCGGGTTGCCATTTCAAGCCCAGTGGGTGGGTAAGGACACCATGTTCCGCTGGCCGTTCGCCGGATTGTTGCGCCTGCTTGGTGGTGTTGCGGTTAATCGCCGGGAGCGAACCGGCTTCGTCGATCTGGTTGTCGACGAATTTGAATCCCGCAATACCTTTCACCTGCTGATCGCCGCTGAAGGAACCCGCGACCGGCAGGAAGGGTGGAAGTCCGGTTTCTATCGGATGGCGATGGCGGCAAACGTACCGGTGCTGCTGAGCGTGATGGATTATTCACGGCGCGAACTTGGTTTGCTGGCGGTGATTGACCTGAGTGGAGATGAGACCGCCGATATGGAGCGGATCGCGACGATATACGAGGGTCGCAAAGGACATCGACATGAACTTGCATCCCCGATCCGCTTGATGTAGGTGTGCCTGCCAATCCGGGGATTTGCTGCCGCTCGCTGATTGCATCAGCTCACAGCCAGTTGAATGCTTGTCTTGTAACGCTATTGATTCAGTAATTTTCAAAATTCACCATGATTCTTCTACGCAATTTAGGTTTCTCCCGCAATGGTGACGCACTCGTAACCGGCGCCACCATGCAAATGCACCCGGGCTGGAAAGTCGGTCTGACTGGTGCCAATGGCTGCGGCAAATCGTCCTTCCTTGCTTTGCTGCGCGGAGAACTCCATGCTGATCGTGGTGATCTGGAACGCCCCGGCGTGTGGACCATGGCTCACGTGGCGCAAGACACACCGGCACTACCGGATGCTGCACTGGATTTCGTGCTCGACGGGGATACCGAATTGCGACAAATTGAGCGCGATTTGGCGGCCGCCGAAGAACACCACGACGATCTTCACGCCGGCGAGCAGATTGGTTTGCTCCATATGCGACTGGGCGAAATTGATGGTTACGCCGCACCATCGCGAGCGGCGGCGCTGATGCATGGTCTGGGTTTCAAAGATGACGATTTCACCCGGCCCGTTGCCGAGTTTTCCGGGGGTTGGCGAGTTCGCTTGAACCTCGCACGCGCCTTGATGTGCCGTTCCGATTTGCTGCTGCTCGATGAGCCAACCAACCATCTTGATCTCGATGCGATTCTTTGGCTCGAAGGTTGGCTAAAGAGCTATCAAGGTACGCTGATCCTGATCTCGCACGACCGCGATTTTCTTGATGCCATTACCAGTCATATTGTGTTGATTGAAAACGGCAAGATGCAGTTATTCACCGGCACCTACTCCTCGTGCGAGCGTGCTCGCGCCGAGCGTCTGGCCAACGATCTGGCGCTGGCCGAAAAACAACGCCGGCAGGCTGCGCATTTGCAAAGCTACATTGACCGTTTTCGTGCCAAGGCGTCCAAAGCGCGCCAGGCGCAAAGCCGTATCAAACAGCTTGCGCGCATGGGTGACATTGCCGCTGCGCACATCGACACTCCATTCACATTTTCGCTGCCGACACCGTCGTCGTTTTCAGACCCCCTGCTGGTCATTGATCACGCAAAGCTTGGCTACGGACCAACAGCAGCAACCCATCCGATTCTCGACAAGCTCACGTTCAGCTTGCGACCGGACAGTCGGATCGGTTTGCTTGGGCGCAACGGTGCAGGCAAATCAACGCTGATGAAATTACTTGCCGGTGCAATAACGCCAATCAGCGGTTCGCGGGAAGAGGGTCGTAATCTGAAGATGGGCTACTTCGCACAGCACCAGCTTGAACAATTGCGTCCTGACGAATCGCCATTGCAGCACATGATCCGCCAGGAGGGCCGCACCCGCGAACAGGATTTGCGCTCATATTTGGGCAGTTTCGATTTTCGTGGCGACATGGTCGATGCACCGTGCGGTCGATTCTCCGGCGGCGAAAAGTCCCGCCTCGCGCTGGCCTTGATGATTCGCACCGCACCGAATTTGCTCCTGCTCGATGAACCGACCAATCATCTCGATCTGGAAATGCGCGAAGCGCTGACCATGGCGTTGCAGGAAGCCGACGCCGGCATGGTGGTGGTCTCTCATGATCGCCACCTGCTGCGTGCCACTTGCGACGAACTTTGGCTGGTCGCCAACGGAAAGGTCGTGCCCTTCGATGGCGATCTCGACGACTACGCCGAGTGGCTGGCCAAGGAACGGAGCGAAGACAAGAAATCGGTGCAGGAGAAAGCCGCCGCAAAAAAAACCGAGGGTCTTTCCCAGTTGGTGCTGGCAACGCAGGGAGGCCGTCAGGCCGGAAGTGACCCGCAGAGGTTACGCCGTCAGGAAAGCACAGCGGCTCAGTTGATCCTTCAAAAAGAAGCTGACAAGCTTGAAAAGAAACTCACGGCACTGCAGAGCGACGCCGCCTTGGTGACAAGGCAGCTTGCCGAGCCGGGTCTCTACGTCAATCCGAACTCACCCCGATTGCAGGCGTTGACTCAGACTCAAAATCAACTTCTGCGCCAAATTGAAGAAATAGAAGCGCGGTGGATGGAAGTTCAGGAACTCATCGAAGCGGAAGCTAATTAGAGACCAAGCGCACTAAGCACGAAGACTGGCTGATGTGACTTATGATGCATCTGACACCTCGTTTTGTTGAAACTGACTTCAACACTTCTACCAGCGAGTGACTTCCCGCATGACAAATCGTCTGCTAGCGCTTGACAGACTTCGTGGCCTGTTAATGATGGTCATGGCAATTGACCATGTCAGTTATTTTGTCGGCAATCGGCATTCGGCCGAGTTCTGGGGTTTGCCGCTACCAAATATCGGGCAAGGGCCTGACGATACATTTTGGTTCCTGTCACGCGTCATCAGCCACTTTTGCGCACCGGGTTTCTTTCTTTTGGCGGGTGCCAGCATCTCGCTGTTTGCGGAGGCGCGGCGTGCCGCAGGGTGGAGCGAATGGCAAGTCCGTCGCTACTGGATCGAGCGGGGCCTCATTTTGATCATCGCTCAGCAGCTGATTGAAAATCCGGCGTGGTTGCTGGGGACCTTTGACAATCCGTCGACAGGCATAGCACCGGGCAGTGGTGGCAATCTGATGCTGCACTTTGGCGTGCTGTATGGATTGGGAATGGCAATGATCGTTGGCGGACTGCTTTTAAACCTGCGAATCTGGGCGCTGACTGTCCTTGCAACCACCGCGGTTGCAATTACAGCGTTGCTGCTACCGGACTCCGCCGCTGTCGGACTACCAATTTCGACATTGCTGATGCTGGCAGTAGTTCCCGGCCATTCGGGTGCGGTGCAGGTTTTATATCCGGCCGCACCGTGGATAGCGGTCACCATACTGGGGATGCTGCTTGGACGTGGGCTTCGCGCTGATGCCGGGCTAACTTTTCGTCTTGTGCCGGTGATCGGTATCGCATTGCTGGTGTTGTTTGTCGCTGTGCGTTCATTGGGTGGCGACGCAGGCCAGTTGCTCAATATCGTCGCTCCACAGGGTGACGGCGCGCTAGTCATCCTCTCAGTTGTCAAATATCCGCCGGCGGTGGCATATCTGCTGATGACTTTAGGTGGCAATCTGTTGCTGCTTGCTGCTTTCGCACGCTTCGGTTCATCCAAGCCATCCGGCAACGGACCGCTCCTTGTCTTTGGACAATCAGCGCTGTTTTTCTATTTGCTGCATCTCTATGTGTATGCAGTCATCGGGTTGCTGTTGCCGGGTCCGCAAGGGTTAAGCGTCACCTATGCAAGCTGGGTTTTCGGTCTGGGTCTGCTTTATCCGGTGTGCAGAAAATATCGCCACTTCAAAGCCTCGACGGCACCCGAATCATGGTGGCGTTTGTTTTAGTTGAAAAGTGCAATGAAACTGGTGCCCGGTGGTGATCACTGGTTTTGCAATAGCTCACAACCGGCGGCTAAAGCACTTTCACGTCATGTTGTTCACACCACTGATCGAGCGTCTTTAACAGTTGTGTGGATTGTGCCAATTCTCTGGCGAGCACCTGTGCTGCGGCATATTCGGCAGAAGTCATCTTTGAGATGATCGCATTCCGGTTACCAGATGCGCGATTGTTCGCAGACGGATCATTTGCTGCCGACAAGTCATAAAGTGCGTAGGCCGCAACCCGGCTGACGCTTACCCCTAAACCATCGGCATACATCACCCCGAGATTATTCTGGGCGCTGGCGTTACCTTGATTCGCCGCCAGCCGGAACCACTTCACCGCCTCCCGGTAGCTTTGGCGCACGCCGTGTCCCGCATCGTATTTGGCACCCAGATTGACTTGTGCGGCGGCGAGATTCTGGTTGGCCGCCAGTTGGTACCACCGCACTGCCTCCGCATCATTTCGCGGCACGCCACGCCCGAGATCGTAAATGACGCCGAGTTCATTTTGCGCGGCAGCGTTGCCCTGGTCGGCGGCGCGGCGAAACCAACTGATTGCTTCGCGATAGTCTTGTTTCACCCCGCGGCCAAATGTGTACAAGGTTCCAAGCCGATACTCTGCCTCTGCATTTCCTTGAGTTGCAGCAAGTCTGAACCATTTTTCGGCGGCCAGCGAACTTGGCGCAACGCCATATCCGTACAGGTAGATCAGGCCGAGATGAAGCTGCGCCGTCGCATCACCTTTGGTTGCCGCAGGTTGCAATTGGCGGAGCGCCGATTTGTAGTCCTTGCGCTCGAAAGCCGCGACTCCCTGGCTGGTTGTTGCGGAGAGGTGGGCCGATGCCGTACTTAATATGACGAGCAGAACCCAACGCAGACGCGCAGACACGAATCTAGTCCCGACCGATCCGATATACCGCCAAACTGCCTAAAAAATTGGCTTCTTCATGCACCAAGGCACCAACTTCATCCAGCACCTGACGCTCGCGTATCGCAATACCCAGATGTTGGCAGACCGATTCAAAATCGAGCAAGGTGAAAAACCGCAAATTCGGTGTGTTGAACCATTCGTAGGGCAAATCTTCGGACACCGGCATGCGGCCTTTCATGACTGCGAGGCGGTTTTTCCAGTACGCGAAATTCGGAAAAGACACTACCGCTTCACGTCCGACGCGCAACATTTCATTCAATACATTTTCGGTGTGCAAGACCGTCTGTAGTGTTCGCGAGAGCACAACGTGATCAAAGGTGCCATCACCGAAACCGGCGAGTCCTTGTTCCAAATCAGTTTGGATGACATTGATCCCGTTTTCCAAAGCCGAAAGCATGGCAGCGTTTTCCAGTTCTATGCCATAGCCGCGTGCGCCGCGCTCATCGATCAATCGACGCAACAGCGTGCCGTCGCCGCAGCCCAGGTCAAGCACGCGCTCGCCGGGTTTGATCCAACTCGCGATGACATTGAAATCGCCGCGATTCATCGTTGTGGAAACCGGCTCCATCAGCTTCCCACCTGACGGAGGAATCCGGCGATTACCGCATGGTAATGCGCATCATCCATGAGAAAAGAATCGTGCCCGTGCGCACAGTCAATTTCCGAATACACCACAGGCTGCCCGTTTTTTACCAAGGCGTTGACCATCTCTCGCGAACGTGACGGTGGAAAGCGCCAATCGGTAGTGAACGAAGCAATGAGGAATCGGGCGGTGGCAGGCGCCAATGCCGCAGCGAGGTCATCGTTGAAATTGGCGGCCGGGTCGAAATAGTCGAGCGCCTTGGTCATTCGCAAGTACGTGTTGGCATCGAACACACCGGCAAACTTATCGCCCTGGTGGCGTAAATAGGATTCGACCTCAAACTCAACCTCGAAGCCATAACTACCAGCCCCGGCGCGTTGCCGACGGCCAAATTTTTCTGCCATCTGGTCGTCCGACAAGTAGGTGATATGGCCAAGCATGCGCGCCAGGCGCAAGCCGCGCAGCGGGCGTACGCCATGCTGATAAAAATGGCCGTCGTGAAAGTCGGGGTCGGTCAGTATTGCCTGCCGCGCCACATCATTGAAACCGATATTCTCAGCCGACAATTTTGGTGCAGCAGCAATGACCAGCGCGCTACGCACACGCTGCGGAAAATCCAGTGTCCATTGCAAGGCTTGCATGCCACCCAAACTTCCACCGATGACTGCTGCCCAGGCATCGATACCGAAGGTATCGGCCAGGCGGGCTTGCGCGGCGACCCAATCGCTGACCGTGACCACCGGGAAGTCGGCACCCCAGGGTTTGTCTGTCGCTGGATTGATGGACGATGGACCGGTGGAGCCATGGCAACCACCAAGGTTGTTCAAGCCGACGATGAAATATTTATCGGTATCGAGTGGCCGTCCGGGACCGACGATGTTGTCCCACCAACCGATGTCGTTCTGGTTGTCCGCACGAAAGCCGGCAACATGTTGATGACCGGAAAGCGCGTGACAAACCAGAATCGCATTCGATTTTGCGGCGTTCAAAGTGCCGTAGGTTTCATAGGCGAGCACATAGGCTGGCAGACTCGCGCCACTTTGCAGAGTCAGCTCAGTGTCAAAATGCGCGAACCGGGATGCAACTGCACCGACGCCACCGTGTGACGGCGTCCTCCCAGCACCAACTGACGTAGTCACAGCCGCTCCACCAATTCGCGTACTTTGTCGGTCTCATCGTTCTTCAACACGCGAGCCACTTTTGCGGCGAGTTGTTCCGTATCTGCCATCACGACTTCCTGACGAACTTCCAGCATTTGTGCCGGGTGCATGGAAAATTGGCGCAGACCCATGCCCAACAGCAGCCGGGTGAGTGCCGGATTGCCGGCCATCTCCCCGCACACCGACACCGGACGCTCATAACGATGCGCCGTTTGTATCGTCTGCGAAATCAAGCGCAAAACGGCAGGGTGCAATGGATCGTACAAATGCGCCACCGCGCCGTCCGTACGGTCAATTGCCAGCGTGTACTGGATCAGGTCATTGGTCCCGAGCGATACAAAATCCAGTCGCCGCAGGAACGGTCCAAGCATCAGTGCGGCTGCCGGAATTTCAATCATGCCACCGATTTCAATGTGTTCATCAAAACGGTGACGGCTGCTGCGAAGTTGTGTTTTCGCCTGCTCAATCATTGCCAAGGTTTGTTCGATTTCGTGGGTGTGTGCCATCATCGGCACTAACAACCGTACTTTGCCGTGATACGAAGCGCGCAAAATGGCGCGCAGTTGTACCAAAAAAATTTGTGGTTCGGCCAGGCAATATCGAATCGCCCGCAGCCCCAATGCGGGGTTGGTCGTACTCCGCTCGGCAGCGCGAGTCGACAACACCTCGATTTCTTTGTCGGCACCGATATCGAGCGTCCGAATCGTCACCGGCTTCCCGCTCATGGCTTTGGCAACACTGCGATAGGCTTCGAATTGCTCGTCTTCAGACGGTAGTTCCTCGCGATTCATGAACATGAATTCGGTTCGGAACAGCCCAATACCATCGGCACCGACTGCCTTGGCTTGCTCGACGTCCTGGGGCAATTCGATGTTGGCGTAAAGCGTGATTTCCTGCTCATCCAAAGTGGTCGAGCGAACCTTGGCAAGACGTTGCAGCTTGGATCGTTCTATCGCCAGCCCCGATCGCCGCAAGCGATATTCTTCGAGTACCCGTTGATCCGGTTCAACGATCAACACGCCGCGCGTACCGTCCACGATTAACAGATCGTCATCCAGAATCAATGGTCGCGCCCGTTGCATGCCGACGACAGCAGGTATGCCGAGGCTGCGCGCGACGATGGTGGTGTGTGAGGTTGCACCACCCAAATCGGTGACAAAGCCGGCGATGCTCATATTCTTGAACGCCAGGGTATCGGCCGGCGAAAGATCATGCGCCACCACAATCAAGTCGTCGTCGCGGCCACTGGTCATTTTCTTGCGCGCCAACTTTCGCGGCTTGCCCAGTAGCGCTTTTATCAGGCGCTCGGAAACTTGCATGACGTCATGCTTGCGTTCGCGCAGGTACGCATCTTCAAACTCATCGAACTGTGCGACGAGTATTTCCATTTGTTGCACCAACGCCCATTCAGCGTTGCACCAGCGCTCGTTGATCAGATCACGGGCAGCTTCCACCAACGCCGGATCTTCAAGGATCATTGCGTGCAGATCGACGAAGGCTGCGACTTCGGACAAGGCGCCCGGCATATTGGCTTCTTCGCGCAAGGCATCCAGTTCAGCGCTGACAATGTCGATGGCCGCATCAAGTCGCGCCAACTCGCCCGCTACGTCGCGCTCCTTTAATTGCTGGTGCGAGACTTCCAACGTGGCATGCGAAATAAGGTGGGCACGGCCAATCGCAATGCCGCTCGAAACCGCGAGTCCGTGGAGACTAAAACTCATGGCCGGAACGATGCGGGAAACCCGGGCAGCGCAATTTATTCACCCTCGCCAAATTTATCTGCGATCAGTGCCAGAAGCGCAGTGGCGGCTTCATCCTCACACTCGCCGGAAGTATCGATGATTACCCGGCTGCCGATCCCGGCTGCCAGCATCATGACCCCCATGATGCTCTTGGCATTGATACGGCGCTTGCCACGTTCCATCCAGACTTCACAGGGAAACGTACCGGCGAGCTGTGTCAGTTTGGCCGATGCACGAGCGTGAAGCCCGAGCTTGTTGACGATCTCGGTTTCAATTCTTGGCATGATCAGCTCTTTGCCATATTCAATATTCCATCGCGACCGCCGGCGACCGTTCTCGTTACCAGCGTTTCGAAATCCTTGTCGCGGTAGGTCAGGGCGCGTAACAGCATGGGCAGATTGACGCCGGCTACGGCTTCAATTTGGCCGGGTTTGAGCAACTTCATTGCGATATTGGCTGGAGTGGCGCCGAAGATATCGGTGAGTATCAATACACCGCGACCTTTATCAACGAAGCTCAACATGTCACGCGCCAGCGGCAACGCATCCAGCGGATCGTCTTGTGCGGAAACGCCCAATTGAGCGATTTGCGCCGGGCGATGATTGAGCACATGGCAGGCGCACTGGATCAGTGATTCGCCATAGCTCGCGTGGGTTATGAGGAAGATTCCAATCATTTGGACATTGTATCGGAAGGAGCTGACGGCACGCCTCGGATAATCAACTCAGACGGGCAAAACGCGCATGTTTTCACCGACGCCTGGTCTGCCCTGAAAGCATTGACGGGCGGCGATTCAGATAGAATGCGTCGCCGCAAGTTGCTAGGCAATTCCGCAAGGGGTGCCGTGATTCAAGTCCGGGAGACCGTCGATGCGACTTAGGCCAGCAGCAGAAAGACGATCCCGAAATAAATCCTCGAAGGAAACCGTATGAAATTTTTACGCGCAATACTGCTTGCCGGCCTTGGGCTGTTGCCGATAGTCGGTCAGGCAGCAGGCGATAACCAAGGCAAACCTAACGCCGGTGCGAATCAGACAATTCTCGATACGGCCGGGCACTATCCGATCCCGGGTTCTTACGCGGCGACCATCCTAGGTACCCCGCCGCAACTACGGCCGGACCTTCCCAAGCAGGTTGATTCGCGTCGCCTTGCGCTGGAAGTTCTGCCGGGGCTCTCGAAGCCGGAAGTCTTTTTTTATGACGAAGGATTGCACGCCACGTTTGCCAAGCAGGACAAGAAGGCACCGTTGATTTTCCTCATTGCGGGCACTGGCTCCAATGACCTGGCCGGCAATCTCGATACCATGATGAAGGCCTTTCATCAGGCTGGTTTCCATGTGGTGACGCTACCCTCACCAACGCATCCGAATTTCATTATCTCGGCTTCGCGTAGCCATATACCTGGCGATCAACATGACGATGCCGAAGATCTGTACGCCGTGATGGAAGCAGCAATGAAGGAGGTGCAGAGCGAAATTGAGGTGTCGAACTTCTATCTCGCGGGTTACAGCTTGGGTGGAACCAACGCTGCCTTCGTGGCGAAACTGGACGAGCAGCGCAAGCGTTTCAACTTTCAAAAAGTGTTGTTGATCAATCCGGCGGTGAATGTCTACGAGTCGGTCAAGCGCATCGAAGCGACGCTGGATGGAATTCCCGGCGGGCCTAAAAAAATTGGTAATTTTTTCAACAGCATGGTGGAAAAGTTCACACAGACATACCGTCAAGGTACCCATACAGCGTTCGATGACAATTTTCTTTATTCGGTCGTTACCTCACACGAGCTGACGCAGGAAGAAAAAGGTGGCCTGATCGGGCTGTCGTTTCGAATCAATTCTGCCGGGATGATTTTCGCCTCGGATGTGATGACCAATGGCGGCTATGTGGTGCCGAAGAACCGGATCATCGGCAGCACCGATAACCTCGATGATTACTTCAGGGTTTCGGTTCATTTGAGCTTTCTGCAATATTTCGATGAGTACTTCTATCCGTATTTTCAAGCCAAGCGCCCCGGCCTCACCAAAGCACAGCTTATCGATGCGCAAAGCCTGAAGAATATTGAGAACTACCTCAAGTCATCGACCAAAATTGGTGCGGTAACCAATGAAAATGACTTCATACTTTCCGCAGAGGAACGCGATTATTTGAAGAGTCTGTTTGGCGATCGAACCAAGATTTATCCCGTTGGTGGCCACCTTGGCAATCTGGCGTTCAAGGACAACGTTGCTTATATGTTGAATTTTTTCAAACCAGCGGGGGATAAATAATGAACGCACTGACCATTAGCCGATTGCGCTCGCTGCTTTCCGTAGTTTGTTTGTCGCTGCTACTCGTTGGCTGTGCCACCTCCAACAGAACCGTCAACAATCTGCCGGAAGTGCCGGCAAAGCACACCATTGCTGAAATTTCCGACGGTTATGTGGCGCGTGTTGAAGATCCCTGGGGCGGCTTCAACCGGAGCATGTATAAATTCAATTACCACTTCGACAAGTATGCCTTTTTGCCGGTGGTTCGCGGCTACGAGTTCATCATGCCGACGGTTGCCCAGCAGGGTGTCAGCAACTTCTTCGAAAACCTCGGTGAAATTCGCAATTTTTACAACAGCGTGTTGCAGGGCAAAGGCGGCCAGGCCATGACGGCTTTCGGCCGATTTCTGACCAACACCACCATTGGTATTGGCGGCCTGTTCGATCCGGCAACCAGCATGGGTTTGGCGCAGAAGAAAGAGGACTTCGGGATAACCCTGAACACTTGGGGCGTCGGTCGCGGACCGTATGTCGTCCTGCCTGTACTTGGGCCTAACACCGTCCGAGGCTCGACCGGCTTGTTGGTTGACGGCGTGGTGCGCAGCGAAATGCTGGATAACGGAACCGGTTGGTCAAATGGCGAGCTCAATTCGCTGACCATGCTCGATGCAATCGACACGCGCCACAATCAGCCATTTCGCTACTACGAAAGTGGTTACCCGTTTGAGTACGAGATGGTTCGCTTCTTGTATGTTGAGAAACGGGAAATTGACGCGATGAAGTAGTTGCGTGGCCCGCGGCGAACACCCGTGGGCCACGTTTCCGATTGCGGCCGGACCGTTTTTTCAAGCTAGAATTGCTCGCCCCATATTCTCAGGCAGCACAACAACTTCCCTGGCTACATTCGGGAACCTCCATTAACTTTGAAATCCGGAAAGTGCGATGAAAAAATTACTGTCTCTTACCCTTCTGGCCGCATTCTCGATTGCTGCCTACGCGGCGGATGCGCCGAACACGTTAGCGAAGATCAAGGCATCGAAGAGTATTACGTTGGCCTACGCGCCGAATTCCTTACCTTTCTCGTTCGATGACAAAAAGACCTTTCGTCCGCAAGGCTACTCAATCGGACTTTGCGAAGCAGTGGTTGGGCAAATCCAGAAACAGCTGGGGCTGAGCGAAGTAAAAATCAATTGGGTTCCCGGAACCACGCCGGAGCGTTTGGCGATGGTTGCCGATGGCAAGGCAGACATGGAATGCGGCGTCACGACGGTGACACTGAAGCGACAAGAGAAAGTGGATTTCAGCTCGGTCACTTTCCTGCAAAGCGGTAGCGTGTTGACCCGTGCCGATGCGTTGATCAAAAAATCGGCTGATTTGGCAGGCAAGAAAGTTTCCGTAGTCGCCGGGACAACGACAGAGAAGCGTATCTCGGAAGCCTTGGCTGCGGCCAAGATCGCTGCCGAAATTGTTCCCTTCAAGAACCGTGATGACGCATTTGCAGCGTTGGAAGAAGGTAAAGTGCAGGCGATGGCAGGCGACAAAATTGTTTTGGTCGGTCTTGTCGCATTGGATTCGTCCAATTCACGCTATAGCATGCTGGCCGAGGATTTCTCGGTTGAGCCATACGGTCTAGGCCTGCGACGCGGTGATCCGGACTTCCGTCTCGCAGTGAATCGGGGGTTGGCACAAACCTACCGTTCAGGCGCAATCGTGCCGCTTTTTGATCGTTGGTTTGCGCCGTTCGCACCAAGTGAAGCGCTGATCGCTATTTACAACTTGAATGCGATGGAAGAATAAAGCCCACAAGTGGTACCGAAAAAAAGCAGCCTTCAGGCTGCTTTTTTCGTTAACGCATGGAGACAAATTGGGCGCGAGGTTGTGTTCAGTTGTAGATGCCGCTTAATCTGCCAACTTGATTTTGGTGCCGGGCGCCTCCACCGCAAGACGTGCATGCATTGCTGCCGTTGCTAACGGCGTCCCGTCAGCACCAACTCGCAAGACTGCGGCGAGGCCCAGGCGTTGTGTCATCTCCCGCCACTGGTCACCGGCAATGAAAATCGGTTTTGACAACGCATCGGACAACATTCCGGCAGCCGGACCCGGCGGGATCAGGATCGTCACTGATTGCGTTCCAACCGCCGGTCGGCCACTGCGCGGGTCAATCAAATGGCAGTAACGCTGACCATTGATCTCGAAGTACCGATGGTAATCACCGGACGTGCCGATTGCTTCACCGTCCCTAAGATCAAGTGAGGCCAGTGGTGAGCCGCCATGCTGTTCGGCACGTGGATGCTGAATTCCTACCCGCCAGGATTTGCCGCCTGCCGCTCCGTCGCGGTTGCCCAGCGCCATCACGTTGCCACCGATGTTGATTAACGCATGTTGAATACCGCGCTTATGCAATATGACAGCGGCGCGATCAAGCGCCACACCCTTGAGATAGCCGCCGAAGTCCAGTGCCACGCCGCGATTCTTGCTGGTGATGGTTTGATTGTTCAGTCGCAAATCGCCTATCGATGGATGTTCGGCCAGTAAAACATTCAGCTGTGTGGGGTCCGGGCGGCGCGCGACAATCTCGTCACCTTGAAAACCCCATAAGGCGATCAACTTACCGATGCCCGGATCGAAAAGGTAGTCACCCGCCGCTGCGATTTTCTGTGCATCGACGATCAGTGTCGCCAACTCTGCGGAAACCGCGTGTGAACGTCCTGCGGCAATTGCCGTGTTGAGCGCAGTGAGTTCGGACGGTTGCCAGGCGTGGTAAGTGTGATGCAGGCGCTCAAATTCCCGCAGTACTTCGCCCATCGCCAGGCCGGCAGAATTTTCGTCCACGCCGGCACTGTGCTGGACCAGAATTTCGATGCGTGTGCCAAATACATAGGCCTCACGCCGCCACGGCTCCGGCCGCCCGCAGGCGGCAAGTATCAGGATGACGAGGAGGAGGCTGAAACCGTTGCCGACCCGGCGCATTCGCGCTCCAAAACATCGATGACCATGGATGCAACGTCACAGCCGGTTTGCTCAAAAATTTCGACAAAACAAGTCGGGCTGGTGACATTAATTTCAGTCAAGCTATTGCCAATGACATCCAGACCGACAATCAGCAGCCCGCGTGACCAGAGTATCGGTGCCAGCTTGTCGGCGATTTCCTTGTCACGTGCACTCAGCGGCCGCGCGATGCCTGTGCCGCCAGCCGCCAGATTGCCGCGCAACTCGCCAGCCTTTGGAACCCGCGCCAGTGCAAACGGCACTGAAACACCACCAATCAACAAAATGCGTTTGTCGCCATCAAGAATTTCCGGCAGGTAGCGCTGCGCCATGATGCTGCGCCGTCCATTGTCGGTGATCGTTTCCAATATTGCATTGCGGTTCGGGTCGTCGCGACGTACCCGGAAAATTCCGCTGCCACCCATTCCGTCAAGTGGTTTGACCACGACGTCCTCAAGTTCATCGATGAAGGCCTGCAGCGCAGGGATATCGCTGGCGATCAGGGTAGTCGGCGCAAACTCAAAAAATTCCGCGAGCGCGACTTTTTCCGAATGATCCCGAATCGCTGACGGGCGATTCCAAATCCGGGCTCCTGCAGCAGCAGCGCGGTCGAGCAGCCAGGTCGCGGCGACGTATTCGGCATCAAACGGCGGATCCTGACGCATCAACACGGCGTCAAATTCAGTCAGCCGGCAAACCGCCTCACGATTGACGCTGAACCATGCCGAATCATCATCGCCTGGTTGTATCTGCAGCGCCCGCGCCGCTACCTGGCCATCACGCCAGTGCAATCCCGGTCGCTGTACGGTCCACACCTGATGCCCGCGTTGCGCGGCCGCACGCATCATGGCGATACTCGAATCCTTATAGGCCTTCAGGTTTTCCAGCGGATCGACAATGAATGCGAGCTTCATCACTTAACCTTTATCGCCTGTCTGCATTGCAGGGTCGGGCAAGTCGGCCGGAGTAAAGTTGCGGGATGACGGCATATAAGGCACTCTTTAAGAGGAACGTATGATCAGCTTACACCAGCGTCCGGTGGGCGAACTCAAGAAAGGTTTCGGGTAGCAGTGCATGTGCGAGGCTGCGTTGTGCGAACAAGTATCGACCATCGCAGACAAAGCCCAACTCATGCCAGTCGACATCATTTAAAAGATCCGTGAGCCGCTTCATTTGCGTCGGCGACAAGTCGCTGCGATGCGGAAAAAGCGCGAGTACAGATCCGTCGTAGTTGTTGCAGGTGTGACGAAAAAACGGCTGCGAATTGCGGGTTTTCTGATTCACATAAATGCGGGGAGCATTGGAAACGAAATGCCGGCGCCCCCATTTCCACCAGTTACTTTCGTCAAACTTGGTCACTCTGCGGGCCAGCAAGCGCTCCTTGAATGCCTCCAGATAGGCAATCGGACCTTCGCGATCCAGATAGATCATCGGTCTTGTCGCACCGCTGGTCGCCGTGTGCGAACAAACAAAATCGGTGTTGGCGAACTGGACCTCGGAAAAGATCTCGTCGGCGCCCGACACGGCACCAACCTTCACCACAAAAACATCCTGCAACGGCACGTTGTAAATGCCGCGGGCAAAGATCAGTTGGCCGCCCGATTGACTCATCCGCCGGTCGTCATTGAGCTTGTGTGAAAGATTGCCCTTTTCATAACGCCAGATAGCGCAGTTGGGGGTGGCGCCATCAAAAATACGCGCATCCCCAAGGTCTTCGAAGTCAGTAATCGTGCCGTGGTCGAATAACCAGGTGTTGAGTTTTTTTGCCCCAGTGGCCTTCAGAAAGTCACGCGGCGTGATGAAAATCAGCTCCCCGCCGTCTTCGAGTTGACGCACGCACTTTTCAATAAAGTGCAGGTAGAGGTTGGCATGGCCGTCAAGCAAACGCGAGCGCATATGCAGACGCGTGGCAGGGGAGATGTCACGCGCTTTGACATAAGGCGGGTTCCCGATAATCGTACTGAACTTTTCGCTCAGCGGATAAGCAAAGAAATCGATATTTTTTGCGTACGGCGGGCAATGCGTGGGATCGAGTTCGATGGCAACGCATTGCGGAATACGCGCCGAAAATGCACCATCACCACAGGCCGGGTCGAGCACGCGACCGGTATTTCTTCGCATGGCAAGCATGCGCGTAACGATCTCGGGCGGCGTAAATACCTGTCCGAATTCACCAACATTTAGAATGGTCATTGGTTGGGTTCTTGTGCCGTTCGCAGGCTTCCGGCCTGCAAGTCAAAAATATTCATTCTGGGCGGTTAGCGTTGATAAGAAGAAACACCAACTGAAGTAGAAATTTTTATGCCAGCCCGTCTGGTTGAAATAACTTGACCGCGATACGAAAGTCCTAAGTCAAAAAGTCCCGATGACCCACATTGGAACACTCAGTTGAATGCCATCAGGCGCACGTGGCGCTAATACTCCATCGCCTTTTTCATCGAACAAGTAATACGGTACACCGTGGGACGGGATTACTTTGACCATATAAAGTTTGCCATTGATTCGGTGTTCTTCAACCGTGTCGTCACCCCGCTTGACGATCCTGACTTCCGGTTGCAGTTCGTCTTCGGCGAGTACCCCCGGAGGAGGCGCCGGAATTTCGGGCAGCGGAATCAAATCAGGTGGTCTATTTTGGGCACTCGCAACAAGACTGAGTGCCGACAAGGCGACAACCAGCACCATCAACTTTGTTCGTGGCAAAACGGCCGTCTGGGTCATGTCGATTCCTAAGCAGGGTCAGCAAAGCCTGAGTTTACAGGTTAAGCAGCAGTTCATGTTCTTCCGGCAGTCGCGAAAAGCCACGAGTTTGATAATGATCAAATATTGCCGCGACAATTTGCTCAGGCGCGTCAATCACCTGGATCAGGTCCAAATCCGCGGCATCAATCATTCCATCGGTAACCAGGCGCGCTCTCAACCACACCAACAATCCATTCCAGAAGTCACTGCCGACTAGAATCAGCGGGATCTTGGGCGTTTTCTTTGTCTGTATCAAGGTCAGCGCTTCGAGCAATTCGTCGAGCGTGCCAAATCCGCCGGGCATCACGACGTAGGCAGAGGCGAGCTTGACGAACATGTACTTGCGGGTAAAAAAATGGCGAAAGGTTTGTGAGACATCCTGAAAAGGATTGTTGGATTGCTCGCGCGGCAACTGGATGTTTAAACCGACTGACAGACTCTTGCCGGCGTAAGCGCCTTTGTTGGCGGCTTCCATAATTCCCGGACCACCACCGGAAATCACCGCGAAACCTGAATCCGAGAGTTTTTTGGCAATGACCTCGGTCAGCAAATAGTAGGGCGATCCCGCTGCAATTCGGGCGCTGCCAAAAATCGATACAGCTGGCCGGACAACGCTCAGTCGTTCGGTGGCTTCAACGAACTCTGACATAATTCCGAACACCCGCCAGGCTTCACGCGCATTGTCGTCAGTCCGTGACGCCGTCTTGGTTGCCGCAATTTCTGCTGGTATTTTTCCCTTTGCGCTCACACTAATTCTCCATGCCGACTTTACTTCTGGTTGACGGTTCAAGCTACCTTTACCGGGCCTTCCACGCACTGCCTGATTTGCGTAATTCAGCCAATCAACCAACCGGCGCGATACGCGGCGTGCTGTCAATGTTGCGTACGCTCGAGGCTGACTATAAAGCTGATTACAAAGCTGTAGTTTTCGACGCCAAAGGCAAGACCTTTCGAGATGACTGGTATCCGCAGTACAAAGCCAACCGGCCACACATGCCGGAAGACCTGGCAGCACAGATCGCCCCGCTACACGACTGTATTCGCGCGGCGGGCTGGCCATTGCTAATGATAGACGGTGTGGAGGCCGACGATGTAATCGGCACATTGTCGACGCAGGCAGCCGCGGCGGGAATGTCCTGTGTGATCTCAACCGGCGACAAAGATATGGCGCAGCTGGTGGAGCCGCTGGTCAAGCTGGTTAACACCATGAACAGCGAAGTCCTGGATGAAGCCGGTGTCGTGGCCAAGTTTGGCGTGACACCTGCGCAAATCGTTGATTACCTCGCGTTGATCGGTGATACCGTTGATAACGTCCCGGGAGTTGAAAAAGTCGGCCCGAAAACCGCGGTGAAATGGTTGGCGCAATACGGCTCATTGGCAGCGATTGTTGAAAACGCCGCCGATATTGGTGGCGCGGTAGGCGCAAATCTGGTCAAACATTTGGATTTTTTGCCGCTCGGTAAAAAACTCGTCACCATCGTGCGCGATGTTCCTTTGCCGTTGGCGCCGCATGAATTGTCGCCGCAGGAACCCGACAAGGCGAAACTTACCGAGCTTTACACGCAGTACGAATTCAAGGGCTGGCTGCGCGAGTTAAAGGACGGAAAACCGCTCGCGGCTGTCAGTTCGTCCTCCAACTCGCCGTTGGCAACACCCGTTGCGCCTACGGCACGTCTCGATACCAGTGCTTACGAGTGTATTCTTGACCAAGCTTCGTTCGACTTGTGGCTAGACCGCTTGAATACCGCAGAGCTGGTGTCGTTGGATACAGAAACCACCGGTCTTGATCCCATGACCGCGCAGCTGGTCGGAATTTCATTCGCTATCCTCGGTGGCGAAAAAGTCCGTGCCGCATATTTGCCGCTGATGCACGCTTATGCCGGCGTACCGGCGCAGCTGCCGTTTGCGGAAACGTTGAATCTGCTCAAACCTTGGCTCGAATCGGCGACCCACAAAAAGCTCGGACAAAACCTCAAGTACGACCGGCATATTTTTGCCAACCACGGTATCACGCTAAGGGGTGTCGCGCACGACACCTTGTTGCAGTCCTATGTTTATGAGTCCGATAAGTCACACGATCTGGGTGCGCTCGCAGCACGACATTGTGATCTCAAAACCATTAGTTACGACGATGTTACCGGCAAGGGAGCGGGACGCATTTCGTTTAGCCAGGTCGATATCGCGCACGCCGCCACCTATGCTGCGGAAGATGCCGACTGCACCCTGCGTGTGTATGAAGTCTTGGCGGGCCGCTTGCAACACGAACCTGCCTTGGAAAGGCTTTATCGAGATCTGGAGCTGCCTGTCTCCGAGGTGCTGTTTCGCATTGAACGCAACGGAGTGCTGATCGATGCCGATGCGCTGGCTCAACAAAGCAACGAGCTGGGTATGAAAATGATGGCGCTGGAAAACGAGGCCTTTGCGCTGGCAGGACAGCCATTTAATTTGAATTCGCCCAAGCAACTGGGCGAAATTTTGTTTGTCAAACAAGGTCTGCCGGTAGTGAAAAAAACTCCCTCGGGTGGCCCATCAACCGACGAAGAGGTACTGGAAAAACTGGCAGAAGACTACCCGTTGCCGAAAGCTCTGCTGACTTATCGTAGCCTTGCCAAACTCAAAGGGACTTACACCGACAAGCTGCCCAAGACCATCAATCCGCACACCGGCCGCGTGCATACCAGCTTTGGTCAGGCCACCGCAATTACCGGACGATTGTCGTCCAATGACCCGAACTTGCAAAACATTCCGATTCGGACCACCGAGGGCCGGCGAATCCGATCCGCATTTATTGCGGCACCGGGAAACAAAATCGTCAGCGCCGACTACTCACAGATCGAACTGCGCATCATGGCGCACCTGTCTGATGATCCGCGTTTGCTGGAAGCTTTCGCTTTGGGCGAAGACGTTCACCGTGCGACGGCGGCTGAAGTTTTCGGAGCACCATTGCCTGAAGTCAGCAGCGAGCAGCGACGCGCGGCGAAGGCCATCAATTTCGGTTTGATTTATGGCATGAGTGCCTTTGGTCTTGCCAAGCAAATCAACGTTGATCGAACATCGGCGCAGTCATATATGGACCGCTACTTTGCCCGTTATCCCGGCGTGGCGAGATACATGGAAGAGACCCGGGCCGGCGCGCGCGACAAAGGCTATGTCGAAACCGTCTTTGGCCGTCGGCTGTGGTTGCCCGACATTAAATCATCCAACGTCGGCCGCCGTCAGGGCGCAGAGCGCGCGGCGATCAACGCGCCTATGCAAGGTACGGCCGCCGACTTAATCAAGCGCGCGATGCTCGCCGTGCAAGCGTGGCTGGATGCTGAAAAATTGCAAACCCTGCTCATTTTGCAGGTGCATGACGAACTGGTGCTTGAAGTACCCGACGCAGAACTGGAATTCGTCAAAGCGACCCTACCCGAGTTGATGGGTGGCGTTGCGCAGCTGAAAGTGCCACTACTGATCGAAGTCGGCGTAGGTGAAAACTGGGACACCGCTCACTGAGCGGTGGCGGGTTTGATTTTGACTTTCCGCTCACTGAGCGGTGGCGGGTCTGCTTTTGACTTCCGGCTCACTGAGCGGTGGCGGGTTTGATTTTGACTTTCCGCTCACTGAGCCGTGGTGGCTTCGCAATGAGCAAGCGTAACCTTGGTTGACGGTTTATCCTATGCCGGAATCACAATCAATGATCGAAAGCGAATGAATTACAGCGTTGTCATACCTGTACTGAACCAATTGCATTACACGCGGCAGTGTGTGGATTCATTGCTCGCCGCAGGGGTACCGGTCGAGTCCGTGTTGGTCATCAATAACGGCAGCGTTGATGAAACCCTCGCCTATTTGGCCGCCAATCCCCAAATTCCCTCGATAAACAATGACGTCAATCTGGGTTGTGGCGGCGCGTGGACGCAAGGTGCGTTAGCGGTCAGGAGTGAGTGGGTGGTGTTGCTCAACAACGATGTAGTGCTTGGCCACAATGCCATTGAGGCCAGCATTCATGCCGCTGAACGTTTGAAGTTGGGAGTCGTCAGCACTGCATTGATTGAAGGCGAACTTGACTACGATCTTGCGGAGTTCACCAACAAATTCGTTGCGGAAATGAAAGATGTTGTGAGGCCCGGCTGGTTTCATGGGGTTTGCTTTGCTGTTCATCGCGATGTCTTTCACCAGATCGGATTCCTCGATACTGATCGCAACTTGTTTGGCCGCGAAGATGCCGAGTTCCTGGCCCGCTGCAAGCGCGGCAACATTGCCGTGGGAACCACCGGAGCAGCCGTCATGCATCATTTTGGCTCGATCACCCAAAGCGCAATGAAGCGCGAGCAAGGGGTAAAAGAGTTCGGCGACCACCGCTATGCCTATCGGCGATTCGGGATGAACTGGTGGGACCGGCAAAGGAACAAGATTGAACGCAAACGCAACGAACGGAGTTGGTGCGAGCGTGAGCTGGCTGAACATGGAATGACCTTGCACATGGATCGGCGTGGTGGTACCTGGAGTTACCGCTAATGTCACGCCATCAGTTTCATTGCGTCCGGCAGATCACTTGCGATTGGGCAAGGCTGGCCATATTGCGACGTGTTCGCTGAATCGTTGATAACCGCGCTAAAACATATCACCATGCGACTAAATCCAACTCAATTTCTCGTGTTGCTTTGCCCGCCGCTGCTAACCCGCGCAGTGCAGTCCCTGTGGCGTTCAATTACTGATCAAATTTCGAGCGCACGCATCAAGCGATTTGATCGATTGCACTTGGCATGCGGCACCAATTTTTTGCCGGGCTGGGCCAATGTTGACCTTGAAGGACCAGCGCGGACGATCAAACTGGATTTGACCCGACCACTACCAGTCGCCTCTGATTCGATGCAATATATTTATAACGAACACTTCATCGAGCATATTGAACACGATGACGCCGCACGTCTGCTCGGCGAGTGTTATCGAGTATTGAAACCTGGTGGTGTGCTCCGAATTTCGACGCCGAGTCTTGCCAGATTGGTGACGGAGTATCAGAGCGGTCGCTTGGACTTTTGGGCGGACATGAGTTGGAACCCGGGCAGTCCGGCCAAACTCCTCAATGAGGGTCTGAGTCTTTGGGGGCACCATTTTGTGTATGACGCCAATGAACTCGAATCTGTCATTAGGAGTGCCGGATTTTCACGCCTGGAACCTTGCGGGTGGCGTGATAGCCAACATCACTTGCTGAAGGATTTGGAGTGTCGCCCATTTCATGACGAGTTGATTTACGACTGCGTCAAGTGACCGGATGAATCAATCCTTTTAGCGCAACACCAGCCAATTTGAGCGTTTCACGAAGCAGCACTCCCGGGCGACGACGCTCCGCAATGACAATCCGCTTGATCGCAACTGAACTGCCGACGAAGCTCCCGGCTTCCCATTTCGCGCGTAACGCAATCAAGTAAAGCTGGGCAACGTTCCGCAGGGATCGAATCTGCGCCTGGCGACAGATTGCGCAGGCGCGGTGCAACAACGTGGCTTGCAACAATGAGACCTGCCAAGCATCATCAGCCAAACGCATCAGGCCGGCACGCCGCTGAACCGCTTGATAACCCTGCTCATGCACCCGGTAGTCGGCAAGCAGTTCATCAACCACCGTCACCGGTGCAACGCGGGCAACCATCAGCCACAGCGCATGGTCGCCGAGTCCAACCGATGCGTGTGGCAAACCCATCGTTGGCAACAACGCGCGCTTGAATATTCCCGAAGCGGCGTAGTAATGGTTGCGACCAAGCAGCGTATGAAAAACATCTCCTTCCGGCAAATCATTCTCTTGTTGCCCGGTTGTTCGCCCGGCGCCGTCTATAAAACGCACACGACAGAACACTGCCCCTGCCCCCGGCTGCTCAGCGGCGCGCCGTAACTGTTTTTCGATCTTGTCGGGTGCCCAGCAGTCGTCCTGGTCGAGCAACGCGATCCATTCGCCGCGGGCCTCAAGGATCGCAAGGTTGCGGGCACCGATGCCCATAGTCCGGTCATTGGACTGATAGATATAGCGCAGACGCGGGTCGCCAAAAGATTCGCAGACTTGACGGGTTTCATCGGTCGATCCATCATCGACCACAATCACTTCCAGGTCGTTGAAAGTTTGGTTCAATGCACTGCTTAGTGCCTGCGCAAGGTAAGCGGCCTGGTTGAAAGCCGGAACGACAACACTGACCGTTACCGCATTCACATTGTTGTCTCGGGCAGCGCGGTTATCCGCTCCCGCAAAAGCGCCACGCCAGTGACCATCAGGGCAAGCAGATCGCACAAGGTCTCGATATCCTGCAATGACACCCCGGTACCGGTTGGCAGGATGAGTAGCTTGGCGGCCACTGCCTCGGTATGAGGCAGCCGGGCAGCAGCTTCGGGGTACAGTGTCCGATAGGGCTCCATCTGATGACAACCTGGCCAGAAGTATTTGCGCGCCATGACGTTCTCGGCCCACAGGCAACGGACGATCTGATCGCGAGTCGGGCCGCCTTCCACCGGCGTGTACTCAACCACAATGTACTGGTAGTTGTTGCGTTCATTTTCGTCATACCGGCATACCTTCATGCCCGGGATGGATGCCAGGCGCCGGAGATAGGATTGATAGTTGCGTCGATTGACGTCGACGAAATCGTCAACCGAACGTAGCGAGGTCAAACCCATGGCGGCAGACATTTCATGCATCTTGCCGTTGGTACCGACGTGGACCACATTGTCGTAGCCAGCGAATCCAAAGTTGGTCATCAGCCGGATCTTCTTTGCCAGCGCATCATCGTTGGTAGTAATTGCCCCGCCTTCAAACGAATTAAAAAACTTGGTGGCGTGGAAGCTAAATACCTCCGCCGCACCAAAACTGCCGATCATGCGACCACCATGGGAGCAGCCGAACGCGTGCGCAGCGTCGAACAGCAAATGCAGGTTATGCCGGTCAGCGATTTTCGCGAGCTGATCAACGGCACAGGGCCGTCCCCACACATGTACCCCAAGGATGCCGGTGGTGTGCTCGGTGATCAAACCTTCAATCAGCGTCGGATCGATCAGGTGCGTTTGCGGATCGATGTCACAGAACACGGGTTTGATTTGTTGCCATTGCAGCGCGTGCGCAGTTGCGACAAATGTCAGCGAAGGCACAATGACCTCGCCTTGCATGGGCATGGCCCGAATAGCTATCTCCAGGCCGATCGTGGCGTTGCAGACAGCAATACAATGTTTGACGTTCAAAAATTCGGCCAGCTTGAGCTCAAGCTCCTGCACACAGGCGCCATTGTTGGTGAACCACCGCGAATCAAGGATGCGATCAACGCGCTCCAGAAAAAAAGCCCGGTCACCGAGATTGGGTTGACCGACATGCAGTTTGTGCGAAAAGGCGGGCGTACCACCGAAAAGCGCAAGCTCCTCCAGGCTGGATTTCATGCTTGTAATTTCCTGATCGATCGTGCCGGGTGTCCAAAGGCAAGCATCTCGCCGGCCACATCACCGAGGACCAACGCACCGATTCCAATAAATGCGTTGGTGCCAATCGTTGCCCGGTCTCGGACAAGTGCGCCTGCACCAATCCAGGCTGCTTGACCAACCGTGACATGCCCGCAAAGGCATGCCCGCGGACAAACGTGCACGCCATCGCCGACAAGACAGTCGTGTTCAATAATTGCACCGGTATTGACGATCACCTGCGCACCCAGGCTTGCTCCAGGCTGTACGATAGATCCGGCAGCCATATAACTACCCGCGCCAATCGTGACATCGTCAGCGACACAGGCAGCGGGATCAATCAGTGCAGGAAAACAAAATCCGCGCTCCGACATTTCCTGCCATATCCTCAACCGTGCTGTGTTATTGCCAAATGCGATGGCAATGGCGATGCCACTTTTCGATCCATAGGCAAGCAGTGCATCGCGACCGCCGAGTACCTTGGCACCAAAGAAATTTTCCCCGCGCCGTTCCGGCGTTACGTCGTCGACGAAACCCAGCAACTGCCATCGCTGCAGACGGCGCACCGTCTGCGCGACAACCTTGGCATGCCCGCCTGCCCCCCATATGATGATCGGTTCCATGGGCAGGAGGCTACCTCAAAACAGTTGGCACAAAGTGTTTCATCGCGCTAAAAAGCTACAACACGTTTGCGCATGGACCTGACCAGCGTGGTAGTTAATTTTGAAACGCGATAGTTGGAAGATGCCAGTGGCAACCATGCGGGTGGTATCAGTTCGTTCAGGTAAGCAATCGCCGCATCAACCTCGGCTGAGGCCACCGGACTTCGCCGCAAACCCTTGATGATCGCAAAGATTGAGGTGTAGTAACTCAATTGCCCGGTGAAGCCGCTGTCGTCGCGACCAGCAGCGTGTTGGTAGGCCCTGAACAAACGGAACATTTCCAGCCTCGTGCCCTCATCTCTGGCATTCACTGCAGTTTGCTGCTCGGTGTGTTGGCGGAAAGCACAAAGCGGCTGGGCGACAAAGGCCAATGCTGCCTGGTCGCATAAATGAAACCACATCTCCAAATCGACCAATTGTTTGAACCCGACGTCGAAGCCGCGTTTGGCAAGTGCCCGGCGAAACATCACCACTGATGGTTCGCCAATCAAATTTTTGCTGACCAGAAGACAGCGGCGAATGGTTGCCTTGCCATCATGTATCCCCTCCCGCTCAAGATTTTCGGCAACCATGCCCAGGCGGGAACTGTCGTCAGCGAGGCGCCGCGCGGCTACCGCCAAGCCGGCATCGGGATGTTGGTCGAGCTGGGCGGCCAGTCTCGACAATGCACTGGAATCGATAAAAAAGTCATCTGCAAAAAGATAGTGAATGTAATCTCCACGCGCCTGTTGCAAGCACCAATTCCAGTTCGCTACCATGCCGAGATTCTTTGTCTGTCGCTGAAACTGAATTCGTGCGTCCCGCGCTGCGTACGGAGCGACAACTTCTGCTGTGTTGTCGCTGGAGGCGTCATCACTGATGATGACTTCGAAGTCAGTACAGTCCTGACCAAGGATTGAGTCCAAGGCCTCGGGCAGGTAGCGGGCGTAGTTGTAGGTGGGTATCAGGACGCTGATCTTGGGTGAAGTCATGACGCTACTTTAAGTCGCCCAGCCTTTAGCTGAGCAGTGACTGCAGCCACGACATCAGATTCGCGGATGTTGCGCACGCAATAAGTATGGTAGGAGTCACCGGGCGTGCAGCGGTTTGGCAACACGCAGTGCAGACAAGGCAGTGGCGGTGACAGACAGATATGGCCGGCGCCTACCGGTGCAAACAGCACCCTGTCCTGCGAACCATAAAGCGCGACTACCGGGGTGCCGACAGCGGCAGCAAGATGCATCGGACCACTGTCGTGGCAAAGCAGCAAGTCAAATGTCGACAGCAAGGCACCAAGTTGCGGCAGTGAAAACCCCTGATTCAGGTCAGCGACCGGTGTCTTCATCAGGCGCTGAATTTCATCCATCAGAGCCTTCTCCGCCGGACCGGAGACCAGGGTGACACTGGCAAGACCCGAACCCTGAATTTCGTCCAATACAGCAGCAAAGTTCTTTGCTGGCCATATTCGACATGCACTGCGGCTACCCGGATGGACAATCAGGCGCGGACGGTCATTTGGGATGGAGGTCAGTTCGGGCAAGGCGCGAACGTACTGCAGGTCAGCCTCGCGCGGCTGCAAGGAAATATCCCGACCAACAATCGGGATCCCGGCACGGGTCAGCAGGCGATTGTGAAAGTCGATCAGGTGGAGATTCGCCAGACTGTGCGAGACCACTTCATGATCGGTATACATCCAACCAAGATGCACCTTTTCTCCATGGTGCAGAGCGAACCGTTGTTCCGCGCGACTAAGCCAGGCAACCAGTGCCGTCTTGTCGCGATTGTCGAAGTCGTACACCGTGGAGAATTTTTTCCGCCAGAGGCGTCGGATCAATGACCACCAGCCAGCCAATCCATGCGGAAACGGCAGGACTTCATCGACCTCAGGGTTCATCGCCAGCACCCCGGCATAGGCTTGTTCGGTGATAACCGCAATGTGTGCGCCGGGTGACTGCAGCCGCAAATTCTTGAGGATCGCCCCGAGCAGTATCAGGTCGCCCAAGTAGCGGCGACGGATGACCAGAATTCGGGGAGTGCCGCTGCGCATTTCTAGCTGACGGTCAAGCCGATTTGTCGTCGCTGTCGATCTGTTGAATTTGGTACAGCCTGGCATAAACGCCCTGGCGTGCCAATAATTCCTGATGCGTACCTTCTTCGACTTTACGACCATTGCTAAGCACCAGAATTTTGCTGGCGCGTTCAACCGTCGAGAGGCGATGCGCGATGATCAATGTGGCCCGTCCGACCATCAGTTGATCCAGTGCCGCCTGGACCAATCGCTCGGATTCGGTGTCGAGCGCAGAGGTGGCTTCGTCCAAAATAAGGATAGGCGCATTCTTCAGCAACGCGCGGGCAATCGCAATGCGCTGACGCTGCCCACCGGAAAGCTTGGCCCCCTTTTCGCCAATCAGCGTGTCAAACCGCTGCGGCAGCTTGTCGATAAATTCCAACGCATGTGCCGCGCGCGCGGCCTGTTCAATCTCCTCGTGCGAACGCGGGGTTCCGTAGGCGATGTTGGCCGCGATGGTGTCATTGAAGAGGACCACTTCCTGACTGACGAACGCGATGTTGGCGCGTAAATCGTTGAGGACGATGTTGTCCAGCGGGTGACCATCGATGCGGATGCAACCGGAAGCGACCGGGTAAAAGCGTGGCAGCAAATTCGCCGTCGTGGTCTTGCCGCTGCCTGAGGAGCCAACCAGTGCCACACTTTCTCCTGGCTGAATAGTGAAACTCAGTTCCTGCAAAGCCGGATGTTCGGCGCCGGGATAGGTGAAAGTGACTTGATCAAATTCGACCAGCCCCGTGGCACGACCCAATTTTTCCTTGCCAGTGTCGTCCTCCATTTTTCGTCAATCATTGAAAACACGCTTTCGGCAGCTGCAAGTCCCCGCTGTATCGGCGCATTGACGTCGGTCAGGCGCTTTAGCGGTGCCATCAGCATCAGCATGGCGGTCATAAAAGAAACAAAGCTGCCGACCGTGGTTTCGCCGCGCCCCGCCTGAGTCAGCGCAACGCCAAGAATTATTGCCAACGCCAGCGCAGCAAAGAACTGCACAATCGGACCTTGCGCTGCCGCTGCCACGGTATTGCGCATCGCCAACCCGCGTTGTTCCTGCACAGCATGGAAAAATCGCTTGGTCTCGTAACTGTGCCCGCCAAAAATCTTGACGACCTTTTGGCCTTCAATCGCTTCCTGCAAAACCTGGGAAATGGTTCCCTGTGATTCCTGTATCCCGCGCGAAATCTGCCGCAACCGTCCGCCAAACCGGCGCACGACAAAGGCAATCATTGGAATGATCGAGAGTGTGATCAGCGTCAATTGCCAATTGAGATAGAGCAGCCACATTAGCAAGCCGAGCACCGACAAACTGTCTTTCACAATGATCGTCAGCGCACTGGTCGCTGCCATCGCTACGCCATTGACGTCATAGGCGATCCTCGACATCAAACGACCGGACTGCGCATCACCATAGTAGTTGGTCGGCAGTCTCAGCAAGCGGTCAAACATTGCGACACGCAATTCGGCGATGACGTTGTTGGATACCCAGCTCATGGCGTAGTCGCCGACAAAGCCCAAAAATGCGCGACCGAGAAACACCGCCAGAATTGCCAGTGGGTAAATCAACCAATCCATATTGCCCTGGTTCTTGGCAAAGCCATCGTCAAGCAGAACTTTCATCAAGGCCGGCAACGCCGGCTCAATCAGTGACGACAAACCCATACAGATCAGGGCAACCACAAAGGCGCGCGAATACGGGCGTACGTAAGTCAGCAGACGCAGGTAAAGCTGCCGGCTATCCATCGCTTGGTGAGTGGTCATCGAGTTGGCAGCGCTTGGTCAGTTGGTGCTGGTGAAACAACGACAACAAAAACTCCTGCGCTACAAGGCGGTCGTGCAAAAGGCACACTCCTCGCCGTAGCGGATGGTAGGACGCCGCCAACCAACGTTGATTGAGCGACGGACCGGCAACAATACGAGGCATCGTAACTTTGATTTCTGCACTGCGATCCTGCGGTGATCGCTATCAAGCACTGCCTTTTTCGGTTAAAGCTGGTTTGTTCCATGGCCGCATTGTGCCAGACCGCTGACACCGCCGACGACCATTAGCGTTTGACCGCCTGTAACGTGTATGACGCCGCGAGTCGGTGCGCACGATCGGTCAAGCGCCATTCACCAAGCGCTCCCTTGGTCATCTGACCGGGCAGCGCTTCCCAAGGCACACTGTCATGCTCGGCCAGTGCAGTAAGTTGCATACCGGCATCGTGCAACGCGGTGATCGTTTCGCCAAGACCATGATTCCATGAATGCGTGACGTTCTGGACGAAACTCCTGTCCGTCGACACGTAAGTCCCGGCTTCGTCGAAGACGAGCGGTTCGGGCATTTCGAAGTAGGGGAAATCAACCACCACCCGATCCGTGAAGGATTCGTTGATCGCCCACAACATGGGATGTCCTTCGCGGATAAACAGTCGCCCGCCTGGCTTGAGCAGATCGGATACCACCTTCGCCCATTGTTTTACATCCGGCAGCCAGCACAATGCGCCGATTCCGGTAAACACCAGATCAAACGACGCCGGCTCAAGTACAGTCAATGCGTCATAAACATTCGACTCGACAAATTCGACCGGGGTATTCGACAGTGTCGACAAGCGTCTCGCCTCGGCAATTGACGCCGGGGAAAAATCCAGTCCGGTCATCGTCGCGCCCAAACGGGCGAGAGAGATCGTGTCGGTGCCGATATGACACTGCAGGTGTATGCCGCGCAAGCCCCGCAGGTCTCCCAACCGGGGCAGATCAAATGTTACGACATCGCTGAGGAAGTCAGCTTCAGCAATGAACCGGCTGACAGCATAGTCCGCCGACTCGGCATGGGCGGGAGCACGTTCGTCCCAGTTGGCACGATTGAGGTCGAGGTAGTTTGACATTGAAAAATGACTTTGCAGATGAAGTTCGACCGCAAAGT
The DNA here is from genome assembly GCA_016718525.1 of Rhodocyclaceae bacterium. GTDB lineage: Bacteria > Pseudomonadota > Gammaproteobacteria > Burkholderiales > Rhodocyclaceae > JADKHX01. The sequence continues at coordinate 856,345 of JADKDD010000002.1, read as the reverse complement.
ATGTTTTATCCGCCATCACCGGTCAATCATCTGACTCTGCGGCGACCGTTCGCTGTTCAGACCCTCAGAATAGCGCGCTGTGGGAAAATCATTGCGCTTATGCGCCCCGCCCTCGTCCTTGGTTTTCTCCCTATCCTCACTGTCATCGCCCTGTTTCTTGCGCTGGCGGCGGGAAGTGGTGGCGTTGATTTCAATGCCATGCTGGCGGTGTTGAGTGGTCACGGCGACAGCATGAGTCGTGACATTGTCCTGGACCTTCGCTTGCCGCGTGCGCTTAATGCGTTTGGCTGCGGAGCACTGTTGGCCCTGGCCGGCGCCTTGTTGCAGGCGCTGCTGCGCAATCCGCTGGCGGACCCCTTCGTGCTTGGAATTTCCAGTGGTGCGGGTGCGCTGTCCTTGATCGCGATGCTGATGGGCGCGGGGGTGCTGGCAACCGCGGTGGCAGGATTCGCCGGCGCGTTGGCGTCGACCGGCATACTGTTTTTGTTGGCATGGCGAGGCGGACTGATGCCTATCCGTCTCTTGCTGGCAGGTGTGATCTTGTCGGCAGCCTGGGGTGCGCTGATCACTTTGCTGTTGGCATTGGCACCCGACGCGCCGCTGCGCGGCATGGTGTTTTGGCTAATGGGGGATCTGGCGCAGGCCGACCCGACGCGGGCCTGGCTGGCGCCACTCGCCGCTTTCATGACGCTTGGCCTGGCATTCCCGATGGCGCGTCCTCTGGATGCGCTGGGCCAAGGCGAGTTGTCGGCCGCGGCGCTGGGTGTTGCAGTTGGTCGCTTGCGCGCACTGGCCTTGTTACTGGCGGCATTTGTCACCGCTCTGGTGGTTGTTGGCGCCGGCAGTATCGGCTTTGTCGGCCTGGTTACACCACACCTGCTGCGCCTCGCCGGCCTGCGCCGTCATCGGGTACTGTTGCCGGGCTGTGTGTTTGCCGGCGGAAGCTTGTTGCTGCTGGCCGACGTCCTGTCGCGTAGCGTGGTCGCACCCTTGCAGCTCCCGGTCGGCGCGGTCACTGCGGCACTCGGCGCGCCGATGTTCTTGTGGCTGCTCTCACGCAGCGCCAAGCGATGACCACCCCAAGTCGGCTCATCACGCTGTACCACGGCGTACCACCAGCACCAACTGGCGAACTCCAATGACGCTTCGCACGCTCAATCTGACGGTAGAAATCGGCGGCCGCACGATCTGTCGCGACTTCAGTCTGGCCATCGAACGGGGCAGCCGTTGGGCGGTGCTGGGAATCAACGGCGCGGGCAAAACCACCTTGCTTTCCACGCTGGCCGGGCTGCGCGAACCGGCAGCGGGTGTAATCACACTTAACAACAAGGCACTACAAGACTATGGTCCGCGCCAGCGCGCGCAACAAATCGGTCTGATGGTGCAGGACGATCACGACGAGGCCGAGACCACCGTGCTGGACGTAGCGTTGCTCGGGCGCCTGCCTTATCTGTCTTGGTGGCAGGCAGAGACTGCTGCCGACGAAGCCATTGCCATGCGCGCACTTGACGCTGTTGGCCTTAAAGGCATGGAAACGCGGCGGTCCGCCACACTCTCTGGTGGTGAGCGTCGGCGCCTGGCAATCGCCGCTCTGGTGACGCAACAGGTACCTCTACTGTTACTCGACGAACCCAATTCCCATCTGGATTTGCATCAACAAATCGCACTGCTTGACCTGCTGTGCGATTTGCCCGAACGAACCCTGGTGATGAGTTTGCACGACGTCAATCTGGCGGCGCGTTATTGCACGCATGCCTTGTTGTTGTTTGGCAGCGACGGCGCGGCCTGTGGCGGGCCGATTGAGCAAATGCTCGATCCGGCGGTGCTGACCAAACTCTACCGGCATAGCGTGATAGCGCACGAAACAAAGAACGGTCGTATCTACCTACCCGCTTGAGTTGGGATTTTTGGCTTGCTGCGGGCTGCTTCCAAAGCCTTGCACACCAGTGTTGCACCTTCGAGCAAACGTGGCGTGTGGCGCTGAATCAAGTCCGGCGGGATATTGAATAGATTGTCGTTGCCAGCGGCGGGAATCGCCGGCCAGCGACGCCAGTCGTCCAACCATCGCGGCCGCGTGGCATCGGAACCGCTACCCAATATCGCTTGCGGTTGCGCTTTGATCACGGCCTCCACATCAACGGTCGGGGCCAACTGCGCCAAATTGGCAAATACGTTTTCACCACCGCAAAGGCTCAGCACGTCGCTGATGATGTGTTGTCCGTTGACGGTCATCAGGGGGCGATCCCAGATTTCGTAGAACACCGTGACGGCAGGCCGCGCGGCGTACCGTTGGCGTAGCTGAGCGATGCCGGATTCAAAATGCACCGCCGCTGCCTCACCTTGCCGGCTTTGACCGCTTAGCTGGCCCAGCCGGCGCAGGCTAGACGCAACATCTTCCATTCGCCTCGGCTCGCTGACAAAAACCTTGAGCCCCAAACGTCGCAAATGTTCAACCTGCGCCGTCGAATTGCCACTACCCCACCCTATTACCAGATCGGGGCGCAAGGCAACGATGCGTTCAAGGTCGAGCGCACCGGCGCGGCCGATGCGCGGAATTGTTATCGCTGTGAGCGGATAGTCGGAGTATTCATCCGCGCCAACGACTTGCGCCCCGGCACCGATAGCGAATAGCAGTTCGGTGACATGCGGCGCGAGGCTGACGATTCGTCGGCTTGGCTGTGCAAGCACGACAAGCTGATTAGCGTCATCGACCGCTTGAACCTGGGCGAACCCGGCGATGGGCAGGCTCGCCACGGCGAGAGCTACCCATCGCAAGAAAACAGGGAAGCAATCAGCTTCCCTTTTACCTGAACTTAGAAAGTCCATTCCGCACTGGCCGAGACAACACGCCCGGTTTCAGGATAGGCATTGAAGCCGCTGGCACCGGGCGCCGAAATCAAACCGTAGCTGTAGTACTGCTTGTCGAAAACGTTATTGACGTTGAATGCAAGCAACCATTGGCCAAGCCGCTGCGAGACGCGAACATCGGCAACTGTATAGGAAGGCATTTTGGGATTCACATTGACCTGATCGTTATCAAAGCGCTGCGCGCCGACATAGCGGACATTGGTATTCAAGACCAGATTCTCCCTCGCCTTCCATTCGGTGCCAAGGCTGGCGCGATGCTCCGGCACCAACGGAATATCGTTGCCGGAGATATCGAAACCGGAAAAAGTTCCTTCACGATATTTGGCTTGCGTGTAACGATAGTTGGCGGTCAGGGTCAGCGACTCCAGCAAAGACTGACGCAGATCAGTCTCGATGCCGCGGTGCCTGGTCGGCGGCAAATTGGTATTGGCACCGTTAAAAAAGCCGAACGATGGCGTGGCAAGGAAATGGATTTCATTGACCACCAACGACTGAAAAGCGGCAACCCGCAATTGCGAGCCATCGACCCGGCGCTCGACAGCAAGCTCGGTGTCGTGCGAAGTCTGCGGTTTGAGCAGCGTGCCGGTATTGGTAAAGCCATTGTCATCGACGTTGGCGACTCGAAAACTCTGGCCCCAGCGCGCACTGGCGGACCAGGCCGAGTCAAGCGCATGGCGGACACCCGTTTCAAATGCGGAGAGTTTGTCGGATTGTTCCTGAACCGGTGTCGGGAATGCGCGCTCCTGCATATCAATATCGGTCTTTTGTCGCCGCGCCCCGAATATCGCGTGGGTCGTGTCGTTAAAGGCGATCCGGTTTTGGAAGTACGCGGACTTGTCCTTCTGATTGGCGGCGATATCGCTGCTGTAAAAGAACGCCGGCAAACTCAAATTGCGCCGGTAATCCCAGTCGGTGTGATCGGCGCCGACTACCAATACCGAGAACAGGCCGAACATTTGGTAGGGAACACGCAACCTCGGGCTGACGCCGTTGGCATTGACACGGGTTGAGTTGGTTGCACCAGCGGCAAACGAAGGTGCAAATGAATCGTAGTGACGGTCGCGGTTAGTGGCATCGATGGCAAATTCGTTCTCGCCAAAAGACACGCGTCCGCCGGCGCCTGTGGTGGTGTTTTTGGTTTTCATCTTGTCCAGCGGATTGTTGGTCTGGCGCGGATCGTCATCAATGTCAGTTTCCGAAAGCGGCCCGGGCAAACCGGCCTTGGTTTTTGCAGAGTCGAATTTCACCCATGCCGCGCCACGGTCAAATCGGGCATTGAGCTTGGCTGAAACATTTTGTTCATCGACGTTGTTGTTGCGCCGGTAGTTGTCACTTTTGGTGTCCGAGGCGGCGAGGTTGGCGCCAAACATTTCACCACCGTAGCTGACGCCGGCGTTGCCGATGCGCTGTGAATAGCTGCCCAGACTGAGTGAGCCACGACCATGCAGACCGGAATTCGCCGCACTGGTTTTGGTGATGATATTGACGGTACCGCCAGTCGCACCACTGCCGTACAACACTGCACCCGCGCCGGGGAGAATCTCGATGCGTTCGACAGAGTCCAGCGGAATCGTCGACAGCCGCGCGCTGACCTGCTCGTTTTCGCTGAGCCGTTGGCCATCGAGCAGCACCAGCGTGTTCTGATCACCGGTGGTGCCAAAGCCCCGCAAATCGAGCTGTACGTTGCCGTCACCAGCCGAGTTGCGCGTCATGATGCCACCCAAACGCGAAAATACTTCGCCCAGATTGTTGGCACCCGAGCCGGTAATGTCGGCGGCGGTGATGATGCGAATCCCGATCGGGAGTTCAACTATTGGTGCCGCAAACCGGGTTGCCGAGACGACGATGGTCTCCGGATCTGCCGCCGTTGCGGCGAAACTGGTGCCAAGTGCAGCGGTAACGAGTGACAGACGCGCAAGACGCACTGGAATGCGAGTTGGAAAATACTTCATGAAAACTCCTTTAACGGCCCACGTCCCCGGTGGCCGATGCGTAAAGCAAAAATAAGAACGCACTGAAAGGAGCTGCCGCAGGTGTCGCCCATTGATTTCGAGGCAGACAACAGCCGACCACTGCCCCTCGCAGCGAGTTCAACGGTTGTTCGTGGCCGGTCTCCGGGCTCAGAAGTTTTGACGCATCGCCTTCCCAAGGAGTTTGTCCTCAGTGGCTTCGTGATGCGCCCACACTTCCTTACCGTTGCGGGGGCAGCACAGGCATAGCACCGGACAGCTGGGTACGCACCTGTTTCCCGTTTCACCGTTGGAGAATTTCTCCCCTCGGGCACCGCGAACAATGTCGGGATTTTAGCGCATGAGCACAACGTATCGTGCTGCAGCGATCGGCAAAAGTCGGCGATACTCGCACGCCCACTAAAGAAGCTCTGTCGTCGAACCGTGATACCAATCAAACCTCATTTCAGCAACGAAACAAAAGGCATGTTGCTGGGACTGCTTGGGGTACTTGCCTTCAGCCTGACGTTGCCGGCAACGCGCGTCGCGGTTGGCGCATTGCATCCATTGTTTATTAGTTCCGGACGCGTGGTGGTCGCGGCGGTGTTGGCCGCGATTTTTCTTGCTGTCGGCCGTCATCGGCGGCCCACCCGTGCCGAGTTCAAATCCTTGGTCGCCGTAGCGCTGTGCGTTGCAGCTGGCTTCCCGATCCTTACTGCTGTGGCAATGCAGTACGTCGATGCTTCGCATGGCGGGGTAATGCTGGGAATATTGCCGCTGTCCACCGCCGCCGCAGGTTTTGCCTTTGCGCATGAACGGCCCTCACGACGCTTTTGGCTGATGGCGTTGTGCGGCAGTGTGGTGGTGGTGGCGTTTTCACTTTTGAAAAGCGGCGGCGCACCGCATATCGCCGACCTCGCCTTGATTGGTGCGGTGATCATCACCTCGATGGGTTATGCCATCGGTGCGCGCTTGACGCGGGCACTCGGCGGCTTGCAGGTCATTTCCTGGGCGCTGGTACTGATTGCACCGCTGATGGTTATTCCGGCGCTGATGACCGCACCGGATTTTTCAATGGTGCCGACGCGGGCGTGGATGGCGTTTGCCTATGTTGCGGCGATCAGTCAGTTTCTTGGATTTCTACCCTGGTACCAAGGCTTGTCGCTCGGCGGTGTGGCAAAAGTCGGGCAAACCCAGTTGTTACAACCGTTCTTCACCTTCGCTGCCGCGTCGATATTCTTGGGCGAAACCATTGATCTGGTCACCATCGTATTCGCCTTGCTGGTGGTGGGCATTGTCGCGGCGGGTAGAGGTGCCGCAGTGGTTCGGCGAGCCTAGCGAAACAGGAATCGATTCAAGTCGATTGCATCCGTTCGACATAGCGGGCAATCAAATCAACCTCCAGATTAACCTTGGCACCAACCACCAAATGTCTGAGCGTGGTCACCTGCCAGGTGTGTGGAATCAGATTGATCGAAAACTTGCGCCCTTTCACTGTGTTGGTGGTCAGTGCAACACCATCGACCGTGATGGATCCTTTGCGGGCAATGTATTTGGCCAGTTCTTTTGGCGCTTTGATCACCAGATGATGCGACTCACCAAGCGGAGCCAGCTTGACCACTTCGCCGATGCCATCGACATGGCCGGAGACCAGGTGCCCGCCAAGGCGATCCGCCAGGCGCAAGGCCTTTTCCAGATTCACCTGATCATGGCCGCCTGCGGTCAGACCGGTCGTGCAGTTCAGCGTTTCCAGGGATACATCCACGTCATAGCCGGCTTTGCGCTTTTTAATGACCGTCAAGCAAATGCCGTTATGGGCGATTGAATCACCGAGTTTGACATCGGACAATTCCAATCCGGCGGCATCAATACTCAGGCGCACCCCCTGCTCCAGGGCTTGGCGTTTGCTGATACGGCCAACGGCGGCAACGATTCCGGTAAACATGGTGTGCTAACGCAATGCCCGCTCTAGCGTGGGCAAAAACTGATCCGCCGAAACAAAGCCGACCACTCGTAATTCGGGAATCTCGCGGCCATTGGCGTCAAAGAAAATGATCCCCGGCGGGCCGAACAAATCAAAGCGCTTGAGCAGTGCGGCATCCGCCTCGCTGTTGGCCGTGACGTCCGCCTGCACCAAACGCATCTTGCTCATTGCCGCAGCGATTGCCGGGTCGGTGAAGGTAAATCGCTCCATCTCCTTGCAGCTGACGCACCAGTCGGCATAAAAATCCAGCATCACCGGGCGTTTGGCCATTGCGAGTTCGCGGTCCAGATCCGCAGTTGAAGTGACCCGCGCAAACGCCGGCGCGTGCGGTGTTGCGGCATTCGCACTGCCGCGCAGAAACTGCAACGGCTGCAACGGGTCGCGTGCACCGCCAAGCAGACCAAGCAGAATCGCCGTGCCGAACATCAGCAGCATCACGCCGATACCCTTGCCGAAGCGCTGCCAGCGGTGCGCGTTGGCCGGCAAGTTATCCAGCGCATGCAGATAAATCGCCGGAACAATCAGCAAGGCTGCCCAACCGAGCATCACCAACCATGGTGGCAACACTGGCGACACCATCCACAACGCAGTGGCCAACATGACCACCCCGAAAAATTGTTTCACGCCTTCCATCCACGGCCCGCTTTTGGGCAGCAGCGAGCGCGAGAAAGCGCCAACCAACAGCAACGGCGCACCCATGCCCAGCGCCATGACAAACAGCGCAGCACCGCCGAGGACCGCATCGCCGGTCTTTGCGATGTACAGCAACGCGCCTGCCAGGGGCGCCGCCACGCACGGCCCGACAATCAGTGCCGAGAGCGCACCCATCACGGCGATCGCGGACAAGGAACCACCCTGCCGGTTTGCCGTACCACTCAAGCGGCTTTGCAACGCACTTGGCAGCTGCAACTCGTAAAAACCGAACATCGACAGCGAAAGCAGCACAAAAATCAGCGCAAACGATCCCAACACCCAGGCGTTTTGCAATGCCGACGAGAGCAAGGTGCCGGACAGGCCGGCGGCAACGCCGACCAGCGCATAAGTGATCGCCATTCCCAATACGTACGCGCAAGACAACACAAAGGCACGCAGATGCGTAACCGCGTGACCGTGATTCACAATGATCCCGGACAGGATCGGCACCATCGGGAACACACAGGGAGTCAGCGAGAGCAGCAAGCCGAAGCCAAAAAAGCTGAGCAGAATCAGGCTCAGGCTCGACGCCTTGAACAGATCGGCTACGCGACTGGTTTCGTTCTGTGGTGCGGCTGGCGGCATTGACGTTGCGGCCGCGCCAGTTGGTGCTGGCAGGACGGCGTTACTGGCTTCTGCGCCGCTCACGTTGGCTGGTTTTGCGAGACTTGACGTCCCCGGCAAATCCAGTACCGCCTGCTGGCGCAGTGGCGGATAACAGATGCCGCCATCCCAACAGCCTTGCGACACCGTCTTTAGGGTCAGCTTCGCGGCGCTTCCAGGCGGGTCGGTGCTGACCGGCAGCAGCACTTTGACCTCCTTGCGCAGGGTCTCCACCTCGCCAAAGGTTTCGTCCGCCTTGATCAAGCCACGCGGCAGCGTTACTGCACCAAGTTTGCCGCCCTCAAGCGTGAACTTGAACTTGTCGCGGTACATGTAATAGCCATCGGTGATCTGCCAGCGCGCCTCGATGGTTTTGCCATCCACCACCCGCGCCGAAAAACGGAAAGCCTGATCCGGCGGCAGCGGCTCCTCGGCGTGGGCCGCGCCGAACAAGGTCAAAAGAAACAGGACAACGCAGCGAATCATCGAGCGATGCCATCTGTAGTGCCGGAATTCCATTTTGGCATTCTACCCGCGGTGCAATGCCAGACATATCCGGCGAGATGAGCCCCGCGATGGTGCGCGTATGCAGTGCGCAACAAATCACATGTTTAAACTCATTTACCCTTGTCGATTTGCATGGAAAGGGTTAGATTGCGGTACCCATGCCAGTGGTGCGGGATGTTGCTCGTCTGGTGCTGCCACTGTGGTTCTGCCACGTTGTTCAATGCGAAATGGAAAAAGCCATGAAACTAAATCTGATCTCCGCTGTACTTGCCGCCGGACTATTCATCGCTTCAGTCCCCAGCCAGGCGCAGGAAGAGCGCTTTGACATCACGCGCTTCGACGTCAAGGGAAACACCATCTTGCAGCAGAGCGAAATCGACGCCTTGGTTGCGCCTTATGTCGGTCCGAAGCGCAATTACGGCGATATCCAGAAAGCGCTGGAGGCGGTTGAGGGCGCCTACCGCAGTCGCGGCTACGGCACGGTGAATGTCTATGTGCCGGAACAGGAGCTGACCTCGGGCGCCGTGCGTATTGAGGTGACTGAAGCGACGATCGGCAAGGTGATCGTGAAGGGCAACACGTACTTCAATACCGCAAATGTGCGCGCTTCTTTGCCTTTGCTGGTGGAAGGCAAGACGCCAAACTTGCGCGCCTTGTCAGAAAGCGTCCAGTTGGCTAACGAAAACCCGGCCAAGTTGGTCGATGTCACCCTCGCCGCAGCCGACGACCCGAACAAGGTGGATGCCACCGTCACCGTCACCGATAGCAATCCTCGAAAATTCATTGCCACAGTCGACAACACCGGCTCGAAAACATCGGGCGACTGGCGCGCCGGACTGGCCTACCAGCACGCCAACTTGTTTGGCGGTGACGAAGTGTTGACGGGGGCCTATACCACCTCTCCTGACAAACCAAATAACACCAAAGTTGACGTGTATAGCGTCGCCTATCGGCAGCCTTTGTATGGCTTGGGTGACAGCATTGATGTGATTTACGGAAATTCCAACGTCACCACACCGGATTCGCAGGCCACTTTTGGCGGCGCCTTCGGGATTGCCGGTAAAGGTGAGGTTATCTCCATTCGCTACAACCACATCTTCCCGCGCAACGGCGAGTACACATCACGTCTGGTTGGCGGGTTTGATTACAAGTACTTCAACACCAAGTGTCCATTGCCCGGCGTGCCGGTTTCATACGATCCACCCAATGCGCCCGGTGCCGTGCCAAGCTGTATTCCCTATACCGACCGGCCGATTTCCGTCGCCTACCTCGGGCAGATGCAGGGCGTCGGTTATGCCGCCGATTACAACGTCGGGATCAGCAAGAATTTCTCCCTGGGAACCAAATATACCAACCCGGCCACTGGCACGGACGATCGATACAGCTATCTTTCCGGACGCACGGTCAAAGATGATTTCGCCATCTTGCGCGGCGCCGGCAGTTACACCAAAGCCTTCGGCGACTGGCAGGCGCGTGGAGCATTTACCGGCCAATACGTATCTGATGGTTTGGTCGCTGGCGAGCAAATCGGCTTAGCGGGTGCCAACGCGGTACGCGGCTTCCAGGAGCGTGCCGTGGCAACCGACCGTGGCTATTTCGTCAATCTGGAAGGCTATACGCCGGAACTGGGCGTCCCTTTCAGCATGCCGGGCAGCTTGCGGGCATTGGCGTTTTATGACTTTGCCCGCGGCAGCAACCTGAATCTGGTCACCGGCAGCACGACCAGCAAAGACGAAGGTATTGCCGGTGCCGGTTTGGGATTGCGCTATAGCAAAGACAAAGATTGGTCGTTAAGACTTGACTTCGCCATTGTTACCGACGCCGGCCCCGCCGGAACCGAAAGCAAGGGTGATGTGCGCGGCCACTTCAATTTGACGGTCGCCTTCTAGTTGGTAAGGGCACCTTGATTAAGACGTCATTGGCAAAACAAGGCAGGAAGCAGAAATTTCTCTAGCCACCCCTGCAGCACCATTAAGAAGTAAAGGAAAGCACTCATGAAACTGCACACCACGACCTCGATACGTTCAAGTTCCCGCCGGCCGTTCCGCGCCCGCACACGCTTTATGGTTGCCGCTGTCTCCGGTTGTTTTGCCGCCGGCGTCCTCGCCAATCCAGTCGGCCCCAGCGTCGTCGCCGGTACTGCCAGCATCGCCCAGATTGGCAAGACGATGACGGTGACCAATAGCGCCGGAGCGATTCTTAACTGGAATCAATTCAGCATCGCCGCGGGCGAAACTACCCGTTTTATCCAGCCGACAGCTTCCTCGGCCGTCCTCAACCGGGTTTTGGGCGCTGACCCGTCGCAGATTTATGGCACGCTCAGTTCCAACGGCAAAGTCTGGCTGATCAACCCGGCAGGCATTCTGGTGGGTGCCAGCGGGCGGGTCGACACCGCCGGATTTGTCGCCAGCACACTAGGTGTCTCGAATTCCGACTTCCTCGCCGGCCGCCTTAATTTTGGCAGCAGCGAAGGTGGCACCTCGGGAATCGGCGCCGTGGTCAATCAGGGCGCCATCACGACCTCGGCCGGCGGTTCGGTCTATCTCGTCGCACCCAACGTCGTCAATCAAGGCATCATCACCACGCCGCAGGGTGAAACCATTCTGGCCGCCGGGCAGACCGTGCATCTGGTCGATACCGGCACGCCGGGCGTCAAAGTCGAGATCACGGGCGCCGACGGCAACGCCACCAATCTTGGCGACATCGTCGCCGATGCGGGACGGATTGGTATCGCAGGGGTCATGGTGCGAAATTCGGGCACCCTCAATGCCAGCAGTGTGGTCAGCGAAGGCGGACGCGTATTCCTCAAAGCCAGTCAGGACGCCTATGTCGACGGCGCCGGACGTATTGTGACCACCGGTACCAAAGGCGGCAGCGTCGAAGTTCTCGGCAATCGCGTCGCGGTCATGGATACGGCCAGCATCGACGCCAGTGGCACCGGCGACGGCGGCAGCATCAAGGTCGGCGGTGACTATCAAGGCAAGAATCCCGACGTGCAGAATGCGACGGTCACTTATTTCGGTCCGGATGCCAGCCTGAAAGCAGATGCCGGCTCAGTTGGTGCTGGTGGTACGGTGATCGTTTGGGCCGACGACACCACGCGCGCTTATGGCAGCATTTCTGCACGTGGCGGCGCAGACGGTGGTGATGGAGGTTTTGTTGAAACCTCAGGCAAACGTTATTTGTCGGCCGATGGGATAAGTGTCGATACTCGTGCCCCGCAGGGCAAAACCGGCACTTGGCTGCTCGACCCTACTGATATCACTATCGCCCACAGTGGTACGACCACGACAGTGACGGTGCCATCGACAAGCTTGCCGCCTCCACTGCTAGTTCCGGCTGGTGACGTTATTTTGGGTAATAACGCCAATACCGCCACAGTGCTTGATTCGACGATCAATACCAATCTGAATACCACCAATGTCTATGTAACGACGGGTGGTAGCGGCACCGCCCCTAACGGCGGTTCGATCACTGTCAATAATGACGTCATCGTTCAAAACAGTTCCGGCGCACCACGGCAGTTCGCTATGGCTGCCGATACGAACATATCGGTTGCCTATGGTGCCAAGATTCAAGGCTCGACCGGTAGTCCGCTAACCGTTCGTATGTCTGCCGGCAAAATGAATCCCGATGGAACCGTAATTACCGCCGGCAACCTTGATATGCAGGGAAACATCAAGAGTTTTGGCGGTGATGTACTGCTCAAAGCGGCCGGCGACATGGTTATCGGTAACAGCGGCGCGATTGTGTTACCAGATGGCATCACTAACACCGGCACTGGAATCAATGCTCGCGTCGACGGCGAAGGTCCCGGTAGCTCGATCAGGAACCAAGACACTGGCGTCGGTGGCCACATTCGCCTCAATGCCAGCGGCACGGTGACGATTTCGCAGTATGGCGGTGCGCAGACATCAAACACCGACACGGTTTTTGGTCCCGCCGGTGGCGTGGCTATCGGAGTGGTTGCCGGCGACCTCAACATTCTTCCTAACGCCGCATTGCGCACCACCTACTATGGTGGGGGCGCCGGCTACGGCGGTGGCGATATTTTCATCACGAACATCACTGGCGGCCCGATTCAACTGGGAATTTACTCGGCTACGGCCGGCTCTTTGACACTCGATAACGCTGACCTGGCCCAATTACGCGTTTCGTCGCCGAGCACCTGTGGTGTGGCAAATGGCTGCCGAATCTGGATTGGCAACAACGACTTTGATTTCGATGACGTAACGGAAACCAACACACCTGTAACGACCGGCAGTATTTTCGTCAACAACGCCGATTTCGGAACAGCAGATGGCGCTGACGTTAAGCGCAACGTGATTTTGTCGACCAAGAGTGGGAATATTGTCGATCAATCAACCATTGGCTTCGGCGTCCGGTCGTTTGGGCTCATCCTTCAGGGTGAAGGTGCTGCCTATGGCGGAGCTTCACTGGCGGAAGCGTTCAAGTTTTCGGGTAATGAGTTCGGTACCGTGATGTACGGCGGCGCAAATATTGCTCATGTGTCAGCTGGAACCTTGGTGCTTAACGCGGTTGGTAGTCCCGGATCGGTTGACGGCTGGTATCCCGCCGACGTGAAAGTCGTCTCGCAGACCGGCAGTATCCTCTTGGTCCCGTTTGAGCCTTTCCCTGAAGAGAGTCCTGGCGATGGCGGCACCTACTACGTGGGTAAGAGCCTTATTCTGGAGACCCCGGCAGGCAGTATTACGCTCGGTAAAGCCGGTGCTCCCTATACCGTCACTGGTGGTATAGGGTCTGATTATTCAATCAGTTCGGCCTACGCGGCCAAGATTGTCGGCTACAGTCCCAGCGCTCCGCATCAGGACGGCGGGCCGGCTCCGGGATACACGGGTACAACCAGCGTCACGTTGACCGCGTCGAGCAATCTGAATCTCGACCGCGGTACATCAATATTTGCGAGAACGGTGACCCTGGATGCCGGCAACGACATCATTGCAACCGGCGCCCGAATTGGCGGCAGAGACGGCGATGCTGACTCGACGGCGCTGAGCCTGATTGCTGACAATGATGTCTCCATCACCGACTCCCATTTCGAAACCAATGGCGCGGCGATGAGCATCCTCAGCGCGGGTGACATCACGGTGACTGCAACACTGGGTGGGGGATCCGTTTTGAGTACCGCTTCTTGTACGACACCCGGCAGTCCTAGTTGTTTCAATGAAGGGACGTACAGTGCGACAGGGACCCAGACCATCAAGGCGGGATACAACGTGTTATCGCCGATGGCTGCACCGACAACGGGAAGCGTCCTAAAAGTAGCAGCCGGTCAGGGCGGTTACGGTGCCGCTGTGGTATCCGGTGGTGCTCAAACTATTAGCGCTGATCGCATTGAGGTCTATGGCGGTGCAACTGGCGTTAACAACGGCGCCTTCATTTCAAAACTTGCTTCTGCCAATACGCTCGCTCAAACAATCACCGCGCATGACATTTGGCTGGAAGGCGGCGGCACAGCCCCAACAGATGGAAATCTCGTCGCCTTGATTGAGTCGATCTCTGGAACGCAAACCATCAATGTTACCAGCTCGGCAGGCGATAAGGGCTCGCTCACCATAAAAGGCGGCCCTGCGGGTGTTTCTAACCGGGCCGGAATTTTTTTGTATTCAGACCCGAACTCGGTCCACCAAGAACTGAATGTACATGGTGATGTCTTGTTGGCCGGTGGCGGCAATGCGACGAGCTATGGAAATTTCGCTGTGGTTAGAAGCTTTGCCACGCAAACCCTCAATATTTATGATGGCGGCTCGGTGGTTCTGCAAGGTGGTATGGGTAGCGGCACTAGCCCCCAATCCCGCTCAGATAACCTTGCGCTCATTAGGACAACTGTGGGCAATCAGACCATTCAGTTCCACGGGACCGGGGGGGGGATTGAATTAATTGGCGGCGATGCCGGCACCTTCAACTACGCCCGCATCGCGAACGACGGCGTAGGTACGCAAAATATTGTTGGAGCGGCTTCGATCGAGCTGACTGCCGGGGATTCGCCTTACGCGCGAGCGGAGATCTTTGCGCAGGGTGGTCAATACATTGAAACCAACCAGCTGACGCTAACCGGCGGCGGCGGCAATGCTTACGATAGTATTGCCGTCATCGAACATGGTTATAACGACATGGGAGGGCCGGTTGGTTCTGGCTACCAAACCATCGTCATGACCGGCACAAATGCCACTCTCACCTTACAAGGTGGTAGCGGAAACGGCCAAAATCCAAATGGTACGATGGGCGACCCCATCGATGATACCTCTGGAAATTTCGCCAAAATCAAGTCCAGCGTTGGCGGACAGACCATCATGTTTATCGGGACCGGTGGAAGCCTCTCGGTGACAGGCGGTAGTGGCGGCAGCAATGGTCTGGGCAACAGCAATGGTGCAGGAATTATCTCGCACCAAGACCAGACGATAGGCGGCTATACCTTCAATAGCGGGGAGGGTATTCCCTCCTACTCCTTGAATCCCGCGAACAACCCCAATGTTCTGGTCCAGGGTGGTAGCTCGGGTGGCGCGAACTACGTGCCGAACAGTCCTGGAGAAAACGAACGCGGCAACGATGCCGGAATCTTTGGTGGCGACAATGATGATGGCGGGGACTCTGTCAGTACCCTCAATTTCAAGGACCTGACGATTAACGGTGGTACCGCGCTCTACGGTCAAGCCGGCGTTGGGGGCGACCTCGTCCACTTAACAGTTACCGGCAACGCCGCGCTCACTGGCGGATCGAGCAATGAAGTTAATAACGCTGAAGATGTGGCGAATGCGACCACAGCAGCGTATATCGTGCATGACGACGAAGGCTACTTGGACCTGCACGTCATTGGTAATTTAACGCTGACTGGCGGCAGTGGGACCAGCGGCATCGTGGTTGTTGGTGGCCTCGTCGAGACAGACCTGCTTTTGAAGGTGGACGGTAATTTGAACGTCAACTTGCCAAATAGCCAACCGATAGCTGGCGCAGTGACCATCGGCGCGATTGGCGTCAATCCACTTTCCGGCGAGCCGCTACAAGGCGGCAACGCCAATGTCATTGTCCGTGTCGGCGGCGACATAACGCTCAATGGCGGCACGACTGCCACGGGCACTGTATTGGTGGGTAGTCCTGACGACAAAACAGGGCAGAAGGTCGCTTATGGGGGAGCCATTCCTGGCGGAACTTGTGAAGACATGGACGGATGCAATACACATTTCGGCTCAGCCCCGGTTTACGTTGAATTGGTTGCAGCAAAAAATATAACTATCAATGGCGGTACGATGGGCGTAACGGTCGGCGTCACGAATCCCTCGCCGACCGATGACGCGGTGCCCGATTCCGCACCAAGCAGTGATGTCGTTTTGGCCGCCGGTGCCATATACACTAACGCTGGGGAGGGTGGCTTCGTCGCCAGCGTCTATGGCGGCAATATTGTGACTTCCGGCCGGGCGACGATCCGCACCGATAGCTTTAGCGATGCCTCCATCAATTTAGTCGCATTTGAAAGAGGGTCGGGCGCGGCCGATACCGGCAGTATTACGCTGGCGACGAACTCTCTTGTTGCCGGGGATGACATCGCGATCCTAGCGGGTGGTAATCTTGAGCTCGGTGGATCGGTCTCGGGGAGCAGCCACGTAAGTCTGGAACTGGCTGCAGGCAGGAATGCTTCCAATACCGCAGCCTCAACGCGCGGCGGCAATGTCATCATCCAGTCGGGAGGAACGGTCAGTAACACCGCCGGAATTGATATTCGGGCGGGGGCGGGAACCGCAGGATCGGCTGGCGACATTACCATCAATGGTTCGCTCGAAGGCTCTGGCCTAATCACTGCAAGTGCCCAAAGAAATATTAACGTCGGTGGCAGCATTACCACCGCCGGTGAAAATAGCGGCATTTCTTTGAGCGCAGGAGAAAGCAGTTTTGGTGGCAACGTGACTTTAGGCACAACAAGCATGCTTAGCGCGACCGGTTATGCAAGCAGCGTGTCTGTCACCGCGATGGTTGGAAGCACAGCCGATGGCGCCATAGAGATACAAGGTGAACCAGGAGAAGGCGGTCACGGCGGAACGATCAGTTCTATGGGCGGGTATCGGGTTGTGGTGGTTGAGCCCGGTATTGACAACGGTTACGTGGGTTACAGCTATACCGAGTTTGGCGGAGGCAGTATCTCCATCGAAGCCTCAGGCAATATTGCGCTTGGTGAAAATAGCCAACTTCACAGTCAGGGTATTTCTGTCCAGGCGGGAGGCGATCTCACGCTAGGGGGGTTAATACAGAACCCTATCGATTACGACACCTACGTTAACCTCTCGGCCGGAGACAACGGCGAAGGGGCAAGTGCGCGCGGGGGGAATGTCTGGCTGAAATCAACCAGTAATACGCAAGCCTATGGTGGTATCTATATTTCGGCAAGTGCCGGAACGCAGACCGGTGCAGGCGGAAATGTCACTCACGATGGATATATGTCCAGTAGTTACAGTAGCGACGCCTTCGTTAATATGTCTGCGGATCGAAATATCACCATCAACGGGTCAATTATCAGCGACTCCAACGACTCCGCTGACACGGGTCGCAACATCCGCCTGACTGCTGGCGATAACAACACCGTTGCGTACGGTGGTGACATTGTTTTTGGTACCGGGAGTAAGCTTTTTGCAAATGCAAGCAGGGTGCAGGCGTCTGCTTTTGGCGGTAGCGAAAGTGCCGGCAATATCACTCAACAATACGGTGGTCTGATTTGGGGGAACTACACCGACTTGCATGCGGATGGCGATCTAACTGTTAACGGTAGCGTCGGCTCCCGTTACTACACGAAATTCGAGGCAGGCCTGAACCGACATTCCGGCCGTGGTGGCGATGTGATGTTCGGCGCCAACAGCGTTGTCAACCCGGAGAACGTTGTCACCCCGGAGAATATGGTGCTTTTCAGCAGTTCAAGCGTTGTTGTTTACGTCGATGCGAGTGGCGGCACCGAAAGCCCCGGCAATATCACGCAAGTGGCCGGCGCGAAGATTTATTCGGGTGACGCAGGACTCTACGCCAATGGCAACATACAGATCGACGGTCTGATTGACGCGCTTGGAGATCTATACATTGAGACGGGAAATATCGGTTCCAGCACAACCAACGGCAACATTGTGTTGGGCGAATTGAGCAAACTCTATGGCGACTATATTTCAATCAGGGCAGAGGGCGATCTTACTGTTGGCGGCGTGATAGCTAACCGTGGTGACGCTAACGATTACTATCCCTATACCGACCTGTCTGCAGGAGACGAGGGCCACGGTGCTAGCCAGCGCGGCGGGAATGTCTGGCTGAAATCGACCAGCGTAATAAGTAGTGTCTCTGGTGATACGTATATCTGGGCCAACGCCGGCACCGTTTCGACGGCAAATGGCGGTACGGTAACGCACGAGGGAGAGCTTACTAGCGTCAATGGGTCTATTGAGATTTGGTCTGATCGCGACATCTTGATCAACGGCACAATCACAACTCAATCAGACATTGACCTAACCGCGGGATATAACGAGAGCCTCGCTTTCGGCGGCGATGTCGTGTTTGGGGGCAGCACCAGCACATTGCCTAGGGCGCCCTTGGTGAGCAGCAACAGCAGCGTAACAGTAACGGCGTATGGCGGCATTGCGGGTAGCACCGGCAAAGGCAACGTTGTTCAACACAAGGGCACGATAGAAGCAATAAATGCAACCATTTATGCCGATGGCAACGTGGCAATCGACGGCAAGGTCGATGTCGAATCATCTCTGTCTATAAGGGCAGGCGGCGTTGATTACTACACTCATAGCGCCAGCGGTGGGGATATTGTGCTTGGCGTTGGTAGCGAAGTTGTGGCGAACGATGTCCACCTTGATGCCTACGGTGGATCGGCTGCACTGGGCGAAATCGTACAAAACGGCGGCACGATCAGTGCAGGTTATTACGCTGGGATGCGGGCGGAAGGAAACGTCACACTTAACGCTTTAGTAGTAGCCGACTCCATTGACGTTTATGCGGGAGGAAGCGTTTCGCAAGGAACAGGCGGCGTCCTGACGGCTGACTCCAACTTAGAAGTTTACGCTGCGGGCAATGTCGATTTGCTTGGCGCTGCGGGAGTTGCTGATGGTGGTGAAGGTTACGTGAGTATTTATGCGGGCTATCAAGAGTATTACAAAGACATCAATGGCAACTATCAGCCTGGCCTGGGTGAACAGACGTACCGTGAAAAACACATCACGATCAGTTCGCTGACCCGTTCCACGAGTTCATCGTATGACTCGGTGTATTTGAGCGCGACCGGGCCAATCACGGCTACGGTCCATAATGTCAATTACGTGGAAGCGTCGATTGCCAATAGTTCAGCGGGTGGTATCAGTATTACTGCGAGTGGTACAACGGTACCCGGCCTCTCTTTGTACGATTTTGCCGACAGCGAAACTTCAGCTAAGTTTACTTGGACGGGTGGAGATCTTGTGGTCACCCGCGACCAATACCTCGAGGCCGGCTACGGCGGTGTGGTTGCCTTTGCCGCGCCGGATGGAAGTTTGGACTGGAGTATGTCGCATTACCTGGGTGGTACGCTTCCCGTGTTAGGTGGCACGCTCAGTCTGAGTGCGAGAGACGCGATCACCCAGTCTGCACTGATTGAGGTCGCAACCCTGACGACTGGGTCCGGTGGTGTAACCAACTTGACCGGATATGGTGGAAGCGCCAATGTGGTCAACACGTACAACGTAAGTAATGGTGCGACCGGCCAAACGTCCTTCAATGCCGCTGGCGATCTTGTTGTTGGCACGATCAACAGCGTGCAACTCGTGGCGCTGGGTGCTGCAGGTGCAATTACGCAATCCGGGACGATCACCGCGGGTTCGTTGCACACAGACTCGGTGAGCGGAACAACGCTCACCGGCAACAACAGTGTGAAGAGTTTTTCAGCTGACAACAGTGATAGTGGAAATATCACCTTAAACAACGCGGCCGTGCCACTGACGATTGTGGCGATCAACAATGCGGCCGGCAATGTGGCGATTGACAACACTGGAGCAGTGGTCATTAGTGGCGCATTGACTGCAACGGGGACGGTGGACGTCACCGCACACAGTCCGCTCACGGTGACCAGTACCGGCACAGTAACGGCCGGAAGTGACGTGACGCTGACGGCGATGCCGGGGGCGACTGGTGGCACCTTGGTCGTTGCCGGTTCAGTGTCAACGGCAGGTGGTGTGATTGAGTTTGGCGGTAGCACAGTGATACTCGCAACCACCAGCGAGGTCACCGCAACTGACGGTGGCACCGTCTTGCTTGGCGCATTTGGCACGCAAGGCGACATTATTCAACATGGCGGATTGATTTCTGCGAGCGGGGATGTCGTTATGCTCGCTGATCGCAATGTGAGCTTGAATGGGCAAATTAATGCCGATGGCGAACTTGCAGTCTTGGCCGGGTTCAACCAATTGGCAACGGCAGGAGGCAATATTTTGTTGGGCGCGACCAGTAATGTCACGGCCGGGGATATTTCGCTGACCGCCGATCGCGATACCGGCACTGGCGCATTCAGCACCGGTAATGTGTCGCAACAAGCGGGCAGCACATGGCAAACCGGAAACGATTTCCTGATCAATGCTTCAGGCAATATCGACATGCTTGGCACAGTGGTCGGCAATGCGGCGGGACGGACGAATTTGCTGGCCGGCTTCAACAACACGACTGGCACCGAGCAAGCCTTTACTGGTGCACACGTGACCGCTAACAATTTGCAAGCCAACGGCGGCAGCGTCAGCATTCAGGCAACGGCCGGAATTAATGCCGTGGTGCAGTCCGCCGGAGTGGTTGGTGCAAACATCAACAACAGCGCAGCCGGGGGCTTGAACCTGACCAGCTACGGTGCCAGCGCATTTGTGCTGGTGGATAACTCGGTGTCCGCGAGCGCGGTTAATCTGACTTATAAAAATGCACCGCTCACCTTGGGCGCCAACTCGGCTTTGGTGACGGGGAACGGTGCCGGCAAGGTCAATGTGACGGCCAGCGGCGGCAACCTGGTATACAGCGGGGCGAATGTCTCGGCGAACGGCGTGAGCTTTACCTCAACGGGAACCATCAGCCAGACCGCACCGGTCACCACCAGTGTCCTTTACACGAGTTCCGCAGGCGGTACAACGCTGACGGCCGACAACGTGGTGGGCACCTACTCCGGCGTGAACACCAGCAGCGGCAATCTTGCGTTCAAGAGCGTCAAGACAGGTGGCCTGGTGTTGGCGGGTCCGGCAGCCACAGCGGTACAGAACCTGGCGGCGACCGGTGACATCAATATCACCTCGGCAGGTGCCGGCGCGCTGTCTGTGAATGGCGCTGTGTCGAGCCTGCGCAACGTGTCGTTCAGCTCGGCGGGCGCAATCAACGCGGCGTCGAAACTGACCGGTACCGGGCTCAATTCCGTATCGGTTGGCGGCGCCTCTTACACCGGTCCGAACCAGATTGCGACGGTGGTCAACATGAGCAACACCGGGTCCGGCAATGTGGTGTTCAACAACACGGCAGCGCCGCTGACTATCGAGGCGATATCGAATTCGGCCGGCAATGTGACGGTCGATAACACTGGTGCGGTGGTCATCAACGGACCGATGACTGCCAGCGGAGCCTTGTCGGTCACGGCACACAGCCCGATTACGGTGACATCGACCGGCTCGGTTAAAGCCGGCGGCGACCTTGACCTGATTGCGTCTTCCACATCGTTCCGATCGACAATCGATTTGCTGACCATCGGCGGAGAAGTGCTTTCCGATAACGGCAATATCGGCTTGTTCGGCGGTTCCGGCATTGCGGTAACGGCCAAGGTAACGGCAACCAATGGTAATGTTGTTGCCGAATCGCCGTTTGGGGATATTACCGAGACCCCGGCCGGGTTGATTACGGCACCGAAAGGAACGGTGACGTTGAACGCCAACTCGGAAGGACCCAAGCCTGAAGATATCGTCGTCGTGCCGCCGGCAGAAGCGCAAACTATCAACACTATTGACGCGATTGTCGAAGTGCAGGTAGTCGCTGTGCTACCAACGTCATCGGGTTCCGGCTCGTCCAGAACCCTGGGTGACGAAACGACAGGCGGAACCCCGGGTACCTTTGGTGGCGGCGAGGAAAAGAAAGAGGAAGAAAAGAAAGACTCGAACGGCGCTTCCACTAGTGCCGATGACAAACCGGCGGCTCAGCGCAGTGTCGGCGCCTGTACTTAAGAAAGGGAACATGATGAAGGCACTATCTGGATTGTGTAGCGCGCTGGTTTTGGGTTGCTGTCTGGTTTCCGGCAGCGCCATCGCCGGGGTTGGTACGGTGACGCACTTGTCAGGAACCATGACATCCAAAGGCGCAACCGGATCCCCTCGCTTGATGGCCGTGAAATCGGAAGTCAACGAAGGCGACCTGCTGGTGACGGAAAATGAGACCTACGCCCGCGTCAAATTCGTCGATGGCGCTGAAGTGGTTTTGCGACCCGGCACGCAGCTTCGTGTCGCGTCGTATTCTTTTCAGGAGTCCAAGCCGCAAAACGACAGCGCGTTCTTTAGCCTGTTGAAAGGTGGTCTGCGTGCGGTGACCGGATTGCTTGGCAAAAGAAGCCAGGATAAGGTTGGCTTTACGACGAATACGGCCACCATCGGGATTCGCGGTACGCACTTTGGTGCGCTGTTGTGTCAGGCGGATTGCGGCAGTGTACAGAATGCCACCGGCTCGGCGCCGGCCGATGGATTGCACGTCGACGTAACGTCCGGCTCTGTATCGGTCACCAACGCAGCAGGTCAGACACTGGTCAATGCAGGGCAATTTGGTTTCGTCCCGAACGCCGCTACCCCGCCGGCAGTGGTGCCACCGAGCCAAGGTATTCAAGTCACGATGCCACCCAGCATTGCGCAAAACAAAGGTACCGGAAGCACTGTTGGTACTGGCGATGGGAGCGAGTGCAGGCTGTAAGGGTTGCATTGTTCAGCAGGGAACAAGGGTGCCCCGCGAGGGGCATCGTTGTTTTGACGGCGGCGGAGCAGGGAATTCGCAAAGTACTGTTTTGCGTTTGCGGAGCGGGTCGGCTGTGCAAAGCCGGCACTACATATAAACATCAACTCACTATGAAGGAGACCTTGATATGCCGCAGAAGTTGCTTGAGACCGAGTTTTCCAGTCTGCATCCGGCCACCACTTTTGATCGGCGTGGTTTCTTGATGACCAGTCTGGGCGCCGGATTTGCGCTGGCCGCACAACCAGTGATGGCCCAATCAGTGATCACCACTGACAGTGATGGTTTGCTGGCTGGAGAAATCAAGGTGCCGGTCAGCGATGGCGAGATGATCGCCTATCGTGCCGCACCGAAAGATGCGCGCAACGCCCCGGTGGTGCTGGTAGTGTCGGAGATTTTTGGTGTGCATGAACATATCGCCGATGTTTGCCGCCGCTTCGCCAAGCTTGGTTACCTCGCGATTGCGCCGGAATTGTTCGCCCGCTACGGTAATCCGAGAAGTTATACCTCCGTGCCGGAACTCATTGCCAATGTCGTGTCAAAGGCGCCAGATGCCGTGGTGATGACCGATCTTGACGCTTGCGTTGCGTGGGCCGGCAAAAATGGCGGCAACACCAGTCGCTTGGCCATCACCGGATTTTGCTGGGGCGGCCGGATCAGCTGGCTGTACGCGGCACACAATCAAAAGCTGTCGGCAGCAGTGGCCTGGTACGGCAAAGTGGATGGCATGCCAACGGCTTTGCAACCAGCGTATCCGATTGATCTCGTCGAAAAAATCAAAGCCCCAGTGTTAGGACTTTACGGTGCGAAGGACCAGGGAATTCCCTTGACCGACGTGGAAGCCATGAAGCTGGCTCTGGAAAAACAGGGCAGCAAGTCGCAGATTTACGTCTATCCGGGTGTCGGCCATGCCTTTCATGCCGACTACCGGCCGAGCTACAGCAAAGCAGAGGCCGAAGACGGCTGGAAGCGCTTATTGGCGTGGTTCAAGGCGAATGGCGTTTGAGTAGCCACAATTTTAGATATAGGCGATTTCCCTCCCCTTCAAGGGGAGGGCCAGGGAGGGGATGGAGTTTTTACCCTGACGAACAACCCAACCCCATCCTGACCTTCCCCTTGAAGGGGAAGGAGCTGGCAACCGCGTAATTCTGCGGCTGAGAAACTACGTCACTAATCTGTTCCGCTCGCCAATCGAGCGACCGCCGCGCGACCGGACAATAAATGGTCACGCATTCGCTGGCTCGCCAGCTTCGAATTTCGCAAATGCAGCGCATCGAGAATTTCACGATGTTCGATTAGCGACTGGCTGATTCGTCCGGTTAATCGCAGCGAATCCCGCCGGGTGAGTTTGATCAGTTTTCGCGCATCGTCGATCAGTTGCGCCAGATACCGGTTGGCAGCGATATCTTTGAGCGCAGCATGGAAGCGCTGATTGGCCTCAAAAAAACCGTCGGCATTGTTGGCTTCGGCATGACTTTCCAATTCCGCATGGATCGCGTCGAGGAGAGCCAGATCGTTGGAAGTCAGTCGTTGCGCGGCTTCCGCAGTGACCATCGCTTCCAGCGTTGCCATCACGGGAAAGACATCATCCAGATCCTGTTCCGATAGTTGCGTGACGTAACAACCGCGGCGGGGTTTGAGTACGACCAAGCCTTCAGCGGCCAGTACCTTCAATGCCTCGCGCAAAGGCGTCCGGCTGATGCCATAGTCGGCCGCCAAGGCTTGTTCGTCCAGCCATGCGCCAGGCAACAATTCATGAGCAAAAATCTTCGCCCGCAATTGTTCGGCAACCTGCTCATAAAGCGCCGGCTGTGACAGTGACTGAGTAGGAATAGTTGCATTCATAATTATGAATGCAGTATTATGTGTCATCTTTGACTTGTCAAGACTTATTCTTTGTTGCTTCATTAAGGTCTTCAGTAGTGCTGTAGTAACAGGCGCTGGGAATTTCTCTCCTGACGGCGTGTTACCAGCACCAACTGACCATCTTCAATTTGGGTAGCCCATCATGTCAAATCCAACCCCACCGACCCCTAATTTCGATGCCTGGCGCAAAGCTGCCGCCAAATCCGCACCCGACGGCGACGTTAGCAAGCTGGATTGGCTGACGCCCGAGGGTATTCGCGTCAAGGCGCTGTATACCGGCGCAGATACCGGTTCGCTGCCATACGCCGACACACTGCCCGGTTTCGCGCCGTACGTCCGGGGCCCGCAGGCGACCATGTACGCCGCACGGCCATGGACCATCCGCCAGTACGCGGGGTTTTCCACGGCGGAGGCATCCAACGCGTTCTATCGCCAGGCACTCGCCGCCGGCGCACAGGGAGTCTCCGTCGCGTTTGATCTGGCGACCCATCGCGGCTACGACTCTGACCATCCGCGGGTTACCGGTGATGTCGGCAAGGCCGGTGTTGCCATTGATTCAGTCGAGGACATGAAGATTTTGTTCGATGCGATCCCTCTAGACAAGGTCTCGGTATCGATGACCATGAACGGTGCGGTGTTGCCGATTTTGGCCGGCTATGTCGTTGCAGCCGAGGAGCAGGGGGTGACGCAGGACAAGCTTTCGGGGACGATACAAAACGACATCCTCAAAGAGTTCATGGTGCGCAACACCTACATTTATCCACCTGAGCCTTCGATGCGCATCGTCGCCGACATCATCGGCTACACGGCGCAGCACATGCCGAAATTCAATTCGATTTCTATCTCCGGCTATCACATGCAGGAGGCCGGTGCGACGCAGGCGCTCGAGTTGGCATTTACTCTGGCGGACGGGCGTGAGTACGTCAAAACGGCCATCGCCAGCGGCATGGGTGTCGATGAGTTTGCCGGGCGCCTGTCGTTCTTTTTCGCCATCGGGATGAATTTCTATCTGGAAGTTGCCAAGCTGCGCGCCGCTCGCCTGCTGTGGTGGCGGATCATGGACGAGTTCAAACCCGCAAATCCCAAGTCGTCGATGCTGCGCACACATTGCCAGACCTCCGGCTGGTCGCTGACCGAACAGGACCCGTACAACAACGTGGTGCGCACCACGGTTGAGGCGATGGCAGCTGTGTTTGGTGGCACGCAAAGTCTGCATACCAATTCACTGGATGAAGCCATTGCACTACCAACCGAATTTTCATCGCGCATTGCCCGCAACACGCAGTTGATTATTCAGGAAGAAACACATATCCCGAATGTCATCGACCCGTGGGCGGGCAGTTACATGATGGAAAAACTGACGCAGGACATGGCCGATACGGCCTGGAACATTATTCTTGAAGTCGAAAAGCTCGGCGGCATGACCCAGGCGGTCGCAAGCGGATGGGCGAAACTGCAAATCGAGAAGTGCGCTGCCGAAAAACAGGCGCGGATCGATTCCGGAAAGGACGTGATTGTTGGTGTCAATAAGTACCGGCTGAAGGAAGAAGCACCGATTGACACTCTGGATGTTGATAATCATGCCGTGCGCGATGGGCAAATTGCCCGACTCAAAACGCTGCGTGCGAAACGTGACGATGCGGCAGTGATGGCTGCACTGAATGAATTGAATCTGGCCGCAAAAAATGGCACGGGCAATCTGCTTGATCTGTCCATCAAAGCCGTCCGCCAGCGTGCAACCGTCGGCGAAATTTCCGACGCGCTGGAGTCAGCGTGGAGTCGCCATCGGGCGACGAACCAAACCGTCTCCGGTGTTTATAGTGCGGCCTACGGCGGTGGCGAGGAGGACAAGACGATGAGCGAAATTCGTGGCGAGATCGACAGCTTTGCGGCCGCGAATGGTCGCCGGCCGCGTTTGATGATTGCCAAGCTAGGCCAGGACGGACACGATCGCGGCGCCAAGGTGGTTGCCACCGCGTTTGCAGATTTGGGCTTTGATGTGGATGTCGGTCCGCTGTTTCAAACACCCGCTGAGGCAGCGCGACAGGCGGTTGAAAACGACGTGCATGCCATCGGCGTTTCCACCCTGGCTGCCGGTCACAAGACGCTGGTACCCGAGCTGGTCAAGGCACTTCACGCCCTCGGTGCGCACGACATCGTGGTGTTCGTTGGTGGCGTCATTCCGGCACAAGATTATGCGGAGCTTTATGCGGCAGGTGCGGCTGCCATATTCGGTCCGGGTACGCCAATACCGGAGTCGGCACGTGCTGTGCTGGCAGCGATCTCGGCAAGGCTGGCTACTGCGAGCTGATGCACGCCGGTAACGAAAATACCGCCGACACAGTGCTGTTGGCTGGCGTACGTCGTGGCGAGCGACGCGCCCTGGCCAAAGCGATCACCCTGGTCGAGTCAACGCTGCCTGAACATCAGGCGCGTGCAGCGGATCTGATCACCAAAATCCTGCCTGCGCGCGGCACGTCTATGCGAATCGGCATTTCCGGAGTGCCCGGCGTCGGCAAATCGACATTCATCGAGGCCTTGGGCCTCTACGTGATTGCTCAGGGTCACAAAGTCGCGGTGCTGGCGGTCGACCCGTCTTCATCACTGACCGGCGGCTCAATCCTCGGTGACAAGACGCGGATGGAAAAGTTGTCCCTGTGCGATGAAGCCTTCATTCGCCCTTCGCCATCATCAGGCGCTTTGGGCGGCGTCACCGACCACACGCGTGAGGCGATTCTGCTATGCGAGGCCGCCGGCTACGACATCATCATTGTTGAAACCGTTGGTGTCGGGCAATCCGAAATTGCCGTCGCGGCAATGACCGATCTGTTCGTGTTGATGCAATTGCCGAATGCGGGAGATGACTTGCAGGCAATCAAAAAAGGCATCATGGAACTCGCCGATCTGGTCGTCTTTAACAAGGCCGACATCGATCCGCTTGCATCTCAACGCGCGGTGGCGCAGATGCGCGCCGCGCTCTCGATGCTGCGGCCGGTGTCGGTCAATTGGACGCCGCTGGTGGTCAGTTTGTCAGCGCTTAAACAGGACGGGCTTGAGACCTTTTGGCAGCATGTCAGCGATTTTCGACTTAAGATGCAGGCCAGCGGCGAATTTGAGAGCAAGCGCAAACATCAAGCTCTGGCATGGATGGACCAGCAAATCAATTCCGGCTTGCGCCAGCGCTTCAAACAGCATCCCGCCGTTGCAGCCGCGCTGAGTGAAATCTCGGCAGCAGTTGAAAACGGCAGCATGACTTCCGCCGCTGCGGCGCAGCGGCTGTTGGGACTGGCAAGCTAAAAAATCAGGTAATTCAGGAGAAGACCCATGCATGAAATCATTGATCAACTTGACGAAAAGCGGCGCCGCGCGGCGCTGGGCGGCGGGCAGAAGCGCATCGACTCGCAACATGCCAAAGGCAAACTGACGGCGCGTGAGCGGATTGACCTATTGCTCGACGATGGCAGCTTTGAAGAGTGGGATATGTTCAAGGAACATCGATGCGTTGATTTTGGAATGGATCAAAGTCACATCCCGGGCGATGGCGTAGTGATCGGCTATGGCACCATCAATGGACGCATGGTATTTGTCTATTCGCAGGACTTCACCGTGTTCGGCGGAGCGCTTTCGGAAACCCACGCCGAAAAAATCTGCAAGGTGATGGATCACGCAATGAAGGTTGGCGCACCGGTCATCGGCCTCAATGACTCGGGCGGCGCACGGATACAGGAAGGTGTTGCGGCGCTCGGCGGTTATGCCGATGTATTTCAACGCAACGTCATGGCCTCAGGAGTGATTCCGCAGATCTCGCTGATCATGGGCCCATGCGCCGGTGGCGCGGTGTATTCGCCGGCGATTACCGACTTCATTTTCATGGTCAAGGATACGTCGTACATGTTTGTCACCGGACCCGAGGTGGTCAAGACGGTGACCCACGAAGATGTCACCGCCGAGGAACTCGGTGGTGCGCTGACTCACACCACCAAATCCGGTGTCGCCGATCTGGCTTTCGATCACGATGTACAGGCGTTAATGATGTTGCGGCGCTTCTTCGATTTTCTGCCGCTGAACAATCGCGAAAAGCCGCCGGTCAAGCCAACCAAGGATCCGGCTGACCGACTCGACCATTCACTCGATACCCTGGTGCCGGATAATCCCAACAAGCCCTACGACATCAAAGAGCTCATTCAAAAGATGGTCGATGACACCGAGTTTTTTGAATTGCAGCCGAACTATGCAAAGAACATCGTCATCGGGTTCGCCCGCATGGAGGGCCAGACCGTCGGCATCGTGGCCAATCAGCCCATGGTGCTGGCCGGTTGCCTGGACATCAAATCGGCAATCAAGGCCGGTCGCTTTGTGCGTTTTTGTGACGCCTTCAACATCCCGATCATCACCCTGGTCGATGTACCCGGTTTCATGCCTGGCACATCGCAAGAGTACAGCGGCATCATCAAACACGGTGCAAAATTGCTTTACGCCTACGCCGAATGTACCGTGCCCAAAGTCACCTTGATTACCCGCAAGGCTTACGGTGGTGCCTATGACGTGATGGCATCCAAGCACTTGCGCGGCGACGTGAATTTCGCCTGGCCATCAGCCGAAATTGCGGTGATGGGCCCCAAGGGCGCAGTCGAGATTATTTTCCGAGACGAAAAGGGTGACCCGGTGAAAGTTGCCGAGCGCGAGGCAGAGTACAAAGCCAAATTCGCCAACCCCTTTGTGGCAGGAGCGCGAGGCTTCATTGATGATGTGATCATGCCCAATGAAACTCGAAAACGCGTATGTCGCAGCCTGGCGATGTTGCGCGGCAAAACCATCCAAAATCCGTGGCGCAAGCACGGAAACATTCCGCTTTAAGCGCGAGACGGAGGCAATAATGTTCAAGAAAATTCTGATCGCCAATCGCGGGGAGATCGCTTGTCGGGTGATCAAGACCGCGAAGAAAATGGGTATCGCCACGGTCGCCGTGTATTCCGAAGCGGACCGCGACGCCCGCCATGTTGAACTCGCCGATGAGGCGGTTTGTATCGGTCCTGCACCGTCAAAAGAATCCTATCTGGTGATGGACAAAATCATCGACGCCTGTAAGGCGACCGGCGCCGAAGCTGTTCATCCGGGCTACGGCTTCCTTTCCGAAAATACCGATTTCGCCCGTCGACTGGAGGAGGCTGGAATCGTTTTTATTGGCCCGAAGCATCAGTCGATTGCTGCCATGGGCGACAAAATTGCATCCAAGAAACTTGCCAACGCGGCAAAAGTGAATTGCATTCCCGGCCACAACGAAGCCATCGCGACACCCGACGAAGCGGTGAAGATTGCCCGTGGAATCGGCTATCCGGTGATGATCAAGGCTTCGGCGGGCGGCGGTGGCAAAGGCCTGCGCGTTGCGTATAACGACAAGGAAGCGCACGAAGGTTTTGCGTCGTGCAAAACCGAGGCACTGAATGCGTTCGGCGACGACCGTGTGTTCATCGAGAAGTTTGTCGAAGAGCCGCGGCATATCGAAATTCAGGTGCTCGGCGATGCGCAAGGCAACACCGTATATTTGCATGAACGTGAATGCTCAATCCAGCGCCGCCATCAGAAAGTCATCGAAGAAGCGCCATCACCATTTCTGGACCCGGCGACCCGCAAAGCGATGGGCGAGCAGGCGGTTGCTTTGGCAAAGGCGGTGCAGTATCAGAGTGCCGGAACCGTCGAGTTTGTGGTGGGCAAGGATAAGAGTTTTTACTTCCTGGAGATGAACACCCGCTTGCAGGTCGAGCACCCGGTGACGGAACTGATTACCGGAATTGACCTGGTCGAATGGATGATCCGGGTTGCTGCTGGCGATACGCTGTCATTTACTCAGGATGATCTGAAAATCAATGGTTGGGCAATGGAATGCCGGATCAACGCTGAAGATCCTTTCCGTGGGTTTCTGCCCTCGACCGGAAGATTGGTCAAGTATCTGCCGCCACCCGAGGTGAAGGGCGTACGGGTCGATACCGGTGTGTACGAGGGCGGTGAAATTTCGATGTTTTACGATTCGATGATCGCCAAACTGATCGTCCATGCGCCGACACGCGGTGAAGCGATTTTGCGGATGCGTGAGGCGCTTAACGAGTTTGTAATTCGTGGTGTCTCGTCCAACATTGCCTTTCAAGCGACGTTGATGCAAAACCCGCGTTTTGTGAATGGCAATTTCAACACCGGATTGATTGCCGAAGAATATCCGAAAGGATTTGACGCGACCGATGTACCGCATGACGACCCGATGATTCTGGTCGTTGTCGCCGCCGCGATACACGGCCGCTTCCTGCATAAAAATGCCTTGATCACCGGGCAAATGCCCGGCCACGAATATCACCCGAGCGATCAGTATGTGGTGCTGTTCAATGGCGAGCGATATCCGGTCACCGTGAAGTCCGAACAAGGTGGATGGATCGTTACTGCCAGCGAAAAAACTTATGCCATACGGTCGACCTGGCAACCTGGCGATTTGCTGGCGCGAGGTACGCTCAATGGTCAGGAAATGTGCATGCAGGTGGAGCGTGTCGGGCTCATCTACCGCTTGTTCCACTGGGGGGTACAGGCCGATTTGCAGGTAATGTCGGCGCGGGCGGCTGACTTGTTGGCGCTGATGCTGGTAAAGGCGCCGCCGGACTTATCCAAGTTTTTGCTCTCTCCGATGCCGGGTTTGCTGACGCAAGTGGCGGTAAGTGCGGGGCAGGAAGTCAAAGCCGGTGAAGTCCTGGCAAAAATTGAAGCCATGAAGATGGAGAATATTCTCAAAGCCGAGCGTGACTGCATCGTTGAAAAGGTTCTCGTTCAAGCGGGCGAAAGTCTCGCGGTGGATCAGGTAATACTGGCTTTCAAATAGTCGGTTGCAAGAGAAGTACAGGAATACAATGCAGGGGTTAAGCCCTCGCAGGGTTCGGTCCATGTACTTCGCTCGCTCGCTGCTGATCGTTGGTTTCGCGCTGTCGGCGATATTTGCCGGGTCGGCAGGTGCCGGTGCAGTGGACCCGCCGGTAGTGTTACGCGCGAACGCCGCGCCGATACCGTTGGGCAACAACGCGCGGGTGCTTGAAGATCCTCGCGGTGAGCTGACATTTGCCGAGGTAAAAAATCGCAGTGCCGAGTTTCGCGCCCCGCCTGCCGAATCTAGCCTTGGCCTTAACTTTGGCTATTCACAATCAGTCTGGTGGGTGAAGATTGATCTCCAGTCCACCCCGGATTCCGGGTTTGACTGGCTGCTGGAAGTAGCCTTTCCCCAACTCGATCGGGTAGACTTCTTTGGTCCGGATGGCGAACAGATAACGACTGGCGACACCTTTCCGGCTGCCTCACGACCGATATTGCATCGACATTTCGTCTTCCCGGTTTTCCCTTCGCGCATTAGCCCGGGAAGCTTGCCAAACGGCGAGGCCAACTCTGCGGCAAACGGCAGGTCTACGGTTTACCTGCGCATAGCGTCCGAGGGCATTTTGATTGTGCCGCTGACCTTGTGGCAAAGCGCGGCCTTTTATCGCGACACCCAATCCAGTTATGTATTGCTGACGCTGCTATACGGTGCGATCCTGATGTTGGGTTTGTTCAATCTGCTGCTCTACAAGGACTTCGACGACTCGGTCTACCTCAAATTCGCGCTGTTCGCGTTCTCGATTGTGTTCGCGCAGTTCACCGTCAATGGTTTCGCAGCAGAAATGCTCTGGCCCAGATTCCCCGAATGGGGAAACATCGCACCCTTGGTTGGCGCGGCAATTTGCGGTTGCACCGGTATGTTGTTCATTCGCCGGTTCCTTGACACCGTGCGCACAGCTCCGTGGCTGGACGGTGTCATTCTGGCATTCGCCGGGCTGTTCGGCCTGGGCTTGGTGACGCCCTTGTTTCTCGCCGCGCCCTTGGTCTCCATCCAATTGTCCTTCGTTGCCATGGGTGGTCTCCTCGTTGCACTCGTGGCGGCAATCCAAAGCGCGCGGCGCGGCGGCGTGCGGCGCGCTGGTTTTACTCGCCAGCACGCCGCTGTTCGCCGCAGTGGTGGGGACGGTAATGCGTAACATCAATGTCTTGCCGGTAAATTTCTTTACCTTGCACGGAGTCCGCATTAGCGTAGTTTTTCACGTCTTTGTCTTGTCCTATGCTTTGGCGCAAAAGATCAGCGCGACGCAAAAGGAGCGCGATCTCTCGCAATCCGAAGCGCTAAAAACACGGCAAAAATTGGTTGAGACGCTGCGTCGTTCCGAACAGGAGTTGGAGTCGCGTGTGACCGAACGCACTGACGCACTCGAGCAGGCCAATGCGCGCCTGCGCGAAAACGAACGCCAGTTGAAGGACGCGGCACATACCGATCCGCTCACCGGCTTGGCCAATCGCCTCCTGCTCGATGTACATTTGCAGCATGCGATTCAGACGGCGCGCCGGGAAAGAGCAGCTTTGCGCTGTTCCTGATTGATCTCGACAAGTTCAAGCCGGTCAACGACACCTATGGCCACGCGATCGGTGACGATGTTTTACGCACCATCGCGCATCGATTGCGAAAATCAGTGCGCGAAATGGACACCGTTGCACGTCTGGGCGGGGACGAGTTTGTGATTGTCTTGCGTTCGGTTTCGAGTCAGCGCGACGTCGAGACTGTCGCGCGAAAAATAAACGAAGCTGCCGCTCAGTCGATCAAGGTGCTGGGTGTGCCGATAGAAATTGGCGCGAGTATCGGCATCGCGCTTTATGAGCCGGGCTTGAATACACTTGGTGACCTGCTGCGTCGTGCCGACGCGGCAATGTATGAGGGCAAGAAAGCCGGTGGCGGCAGCTATCGTTTCTTCGGCGGCAAACCAGTAGCGCCGGTGAACCCGGTGATCAAACCCGATCAGGGGAACCTGGCCGCTTGATTGGGTTTGGCGGTCGTGCATACAGCGCCGACACACGGTGCTGATGTCGACATTACGATAAAGCCGCGATCACCTCGGGTGGTGCCTGTACCAGCTCGATCAGGACGCCTTCGCCCGCAATCGGAAACTGTTCATTGGCTTTCGGGTGCAGAAAGGTAATGTCATAACCTGCCGCGCCTTTACGGATTCCACCCGGCGCGAAACGGACACCCTGCGCGGTGAGCCACGCTACCGCCCGCGGTAAATCATCAATCCAGAGTCCGATGTGGTTAAGCGGCGGTTCATGGACCGCCGGTTTTTTGCCTGCATCAAGCGGTTGCATCAAATCGACTTCCACTTTGAATGCGCCATGACCCAAGGCAGCAATATCTTCGTCCACGTTTTCACGCTCGGAGACAAAATTACCGCTGACCTCAAGGCCAAACATGTCAATCCAGAGGCGTCGCAATCGTTCCTTAGATGGTCCGCCAATCGCGATTTGCTGCAAGCCCAACACCTTGAATGGTCGTTCGCTGCCACCTGCCACGCGCCTACTCCTTCTGCGCCTTGGCGTACAAGGAAATTAAATGCAGCAACTCCTCTTCGTCGTACGGTTTGCCCATGTAATGGTTGACACCGATCTCCTCCGCATAGTTGCGGTGTTTGTCCGCGCTGCGCGAGGTAATCATGATCACCGGGATTGACTTGAGCAAGCCATCGGCGCGCATATTGCGTGTCAGCTCGAAACCGTCCATGCGAGGCATTTCGATATCCACCAGCATCACGTCAGGTCGCAACTCGGTCAATTGCTCAAGCGCATCGACCCCATCCTTCGCCGTGGCAACGGTGTAGCCTTGACGCGCCAATAATCGCCCGGTGATTTTGCGCACGGTGAGCGAGTCGTCAACGACCATCACGGTACCGGTGGGAATGCGCCGTGTGAGGCCGATCTGCGTGGTACTCAGCGGCCGTTCGCTCGGCGCTTGTTTGCCACTGCCAGCAAGTGCCGCCACTCTGGCGGCAAGGGCAATCGGATTCAAAATCAGCGCGATGTCGCCGTTGCCAAGGACCGTCGCGCCAGCCATGCCGGGAACCCGTGCCATTTGCGGACCGAGTGTTTTGACGATGATTTCCTGATTGGAGATCAAGCCATCGATTTCCAAAGCCAAGCGCTCACTTCCGCCTTTAACCAGCAGCAACCAATGGCGTCGTGCCGGAGCTGGTTGAGCCCCGCGCTCGCCGAGCATGCGGGCCAAGTAGTGATACGGATAACTACGGCCCAAATACTCGTAACTATTTGCAGACCGGACCTTCATGATAGCTTCCGGCTTCAACTCACTGGCAAGCTCAATCATTGACGAAGGAATGGCAAAAAAGCGCGTGCCCGATTGAATGATCAAGGCTTGGCTGACGGCCAGTGTGAGGGGGCAAATAAAGCCGGAACGCGCTGCCTTGACCCGGTTTGCTGCTGATTTCAATGCGGCCGCCAAGACCTTCGGTTTCGCTCTTGACCACGTCCATGCCAACGCCGCGCCCAGCGAGACTGCTGACGCTGTCGGCGGTTGAAAAGCCGGGTTCCATGATCAAATTGTTGAGCGTTTTTTCATCCGCTGCACCGTCCGGCGGCAACAGGCCCCGCTCCACCGCGCGCGCGTATCCTTTCCAAATTCAATCCGGCACCGTCATCGCTCAAATTGATGACCGCATCGTTGCCCTCCTGTGCAAGCGAAAGCGTGATTTCACCTTGCGCCGATTTGCCTGCCGCCTCGCGCTCAGCCGGCATTTCGATGCCATGAGCGACAGCATTGCGCAGCAAGTGCTCCAGCGGGTTGGCGATGGTTTCCAGCACCGAGCGGTCAATTCCGGTCTGACCGCCGCGGATATCGAGGTTGGCGCGTTTGCCGGTTTCCTTCGCGGCCAGGCGCACGACCCGATGCAATCGCTCGGCGAGACTGTCGAATGGCATCATGCGCACACTCATCAGACGCTGCGAGAGTTCGCTGTTTAGACGGGCTTGCGCTGCCAACGCGGCGGTGGCGCCATCTAGATTTCTCAGCAAAGTATGCTGCACAGTCGATACGTCATTGACGCTCTCGGCCATCATCCGCGTCAGCTCCTGGAACCGGGTAAAGCGGTCAAATTCGAGCGGATCGAACTGCCCCTCCTTCACCGCCAGTGCCTGTTGCGAAGCCATCTGGCTTTCCGCCTGAATTTCGATTTCACGGACCTGGTTGCGCAGACGGATGACGTTCTCCGTCAATTCCAGCAGTGCGACTTTGATACCGCGCATTTCGCCTTCGATTCGGGCGCGGGCGATTGCCACTTCACCGGTTTCGTTAACCAGCTTATCCACCAGATCGGCACGCACGCGCAAATGCACTTGCGTCGTCGGCACTGCGCCCTGGGCAGGTACCGCTTTGCTCTCGGCGGCTTCGGCCGGTAGTGTCTCTTTATCTGTTTCGGCGCCTTGAACGCTTTCAACTGACACCATACTTTCAACCGGAGTCTCGGCCGGGCGGACGCTGGCACTCGCCACGGCTAAGCCGATCAATCATGAAAGTGCCGCGATCGACCGAAACATCCAACCCGTCGAGCATTTCCGTAGTGATCGCATTCATCGCCACGGCATGGTCGATGCGCGATTCCATCGAGTGGAACAACTCACCGCATCCCATTGCGCCGACCATTCGTGCGCTGCCTTTGATGGTGTGTAGATCGCGCTGCAGGCGGCGTGGCAATTCTCGATCTGTCGGGTTGTTGCGCCAGTTGCGGACTCCCTCGCTGATCGAGCGCATCAAATCTACGCTTTCTTCAAGGAAGATCGGCAGCAACTGATCGTCAATCTCGTCTTCGATGCGTTGTGCGCGTCGTTCTTCAATCGTCTGGGGCATATCGGCGGCAGCCGTTATCGAGCCTGCCCATCATCTGTCGCACCGGCAAGTCCGGCGGCAGGTTCGTCTGCGGCCGCAACCATGTCTTGAGCGGGCGGCGCAATCGAAAGCGGAACAGCCACCATTGCTTCCAACGTCGCAGCCAGATCATCTTCGGCCGGCGGCATTCTTCGCTCGGTGACCGCACCCAGCATCCCCTCCAGCGCGCCCGCAGTCCGAGCAAAGGTAAACCGCTGTTCGTCGGTTGGTGCACCTTCAGCCCGCACCAACCTTTCAAGCGCGACTTCAAACGCCTTGGCTAATTGCTGTACCGCCTTAATCCCGGTCGTACCGGATATCCCGGCTAGCGTATGTGCAGCGCGGACCAGATTTTCGGGTGGAATTCTGACCTCGCCAATCTCTCGCTGAATGGTTGCAAGATGATCGCTTGCCTCGCTGACATAGAGCGAATACAACGCCTGGCTGATCGAAATGTCGCCAATCAGGATTTGCGGCGGGGTCGGGAATGCATGAACCTGGGCTGTCATCGGAGCGGCGATTGCAACATCGTCGGCCGTTGGCGCTTCTTCAACCGCTGCCGGCATTTCCGGTGCGGACTCGGCCGGTAGATCCAACGTAATTTCCGGTGGCAACTCAAGCACAGACTCAGGCGCAATTTCTGGCGCTTCGTCGACTGGTGCGGGTTCCGTAAAGCTGTTGAATCCGGGAAGAATTCGATAGCGCTGCACTGGCCATGATTTCGGCGGCTTCCAGTTCTGCCGCAGCAAGCGCAGCTTCGTCGCTGGCGATTTCAAGTGCCTCGAGTTCGGCAACCAGATCAGCTGCAGTCGGTTCCGCAGGTGAAGCCTGTTCAGTGACGGCAGCCACGGGCTCGGCAATCGAAATTTCCGGCAGCGTTAGCGCGTCCGCTGGAGCATCGGTATCAAGCGCCGTCGCTTCCTCGCCAGCCAGCAACGCTGCACAGCGGGAAGTCAGCGCACTGGCATCCATGTCGTGGCCGCCGTGGTTTGCCAATTGTTCAATCCAGGCAGCAAACAACTTGGCTGCCTCATCGAGCATTCCAATTAAAGCAGGTGTTGCCGCGCGATGGTCGTGCAACCAATCGTTGAGTACCTGTTCCACGCTCCATCCGGCCTCGCCCAGCGCTGTCAAACCGACCATTCGACCGCTACCCTTCAGCGTATGGAAGCTGCGTCGAAGATTGGTCAGCGGAGGCAGTTGCGTCGGGGTGGCATGCAGTTGCGGCAACTCCGTGGCAATCGCGTCGAGTACCTCGCGGGCCTCTTCGAGGAAAATCTGCAACATATCCTCGTCATCTTCGTCGGCAGGTTCGGCAGCGACGACCGCCGGGGTTGCCGGTGCAAGTGAAGGGAGCGCCGGAGTTTCGACTGTCGCAGCCGGCTCCGGCGCCAGAGCGGGCAATTCATCAGTTGGTGCTGACGACACGGTGTATTGCTGGACCGGCGCGATGGACATGGTCGATCGAGGCGGATTGAGCAACAAATCGATATCCGGTTTGGCGCCGTCTTCGAGTTGCTCGACAAAGAAACCCAATGCCGAAAGTTTCTTTGCCAAGTCCTCAAAATCACCGGTCGAAAAACTGCCGCCAGCCGCCAATTGGCCAATGCGCTGCTCCGACTCTCGAACCACTTCGACAGCGCGATCCTGGCCCAGCATAATCAGCGCACCCTCAACCTGCTTGAGCGGCTTGGAGAGGCCAGACAAAGTCGGTTGTTTCGATACATCGCGGAAAAAGGCGTCCAGCGTCTGCTCAACGGTTGTCAGGTTGCTGGTGATTTCACGGGCAACTGTAGCGAGCAATAGACGCTCTTGAGCCCGTTGAGAAATCGCATCGAGTTGAGGTGTTTCAAACGGCGCGAGTTCGTCACCACGCAGCGATGCGGCAAGTCGTTCGGCAATTGCCGTGGCCTGGCTGTCGAATTCGGCATCCAGGCGCTGAAAATTCTCCAGTGCCGAATCAATCAACAACAAGGCCGTCGCCACCTCAAGCGCCATTGATTCGGTGTGGCGAGTCGGGTCCTTGTGCAGGACCTCGGCCAGCTCCGACAAGGCGCGGGTCATGGCATCGATCGAGGCTTTGCCCAGCTCGGAGCTATTGGTGGCGAGTGAAGTCGCTTTTTCATGGAATGGCGGCAATGCCGCGACGCTGCCTGCGCAGAGTTTGTTCCAGTCATCCTTGGCACCGGCAAGAATCTCGCGCAGACGGCGCAACTGAGGACGCAAGGACTCAGCGCCCGCGATACCCGTGGCGGGAATCATTTCTCCGGTGCGATACGCCGAGCGCACCACCTGAATGTGCGGCGCCTGCGATTCAGCAACAGTTGCCGTCGCGACCAAATAAAGCGCGTCGGCAAATAAACGATCCGGTATCTGATCGTTACCGTCTGTCAGCTTCTTGATCTGCGCGCCCACCTGCATGACGAATTTTTTTGGCCGCTTTGGCATCGACGACAGCATTGGCCGCCAGCGCTTCAAAACACCCAGCGCCACCCACCAGAAAGCGCGGTCCGCGGGTGAGCTTCGCGCTGTTTCAATCATCATGGTCGCTGTTTTCATTTCAGCGATGCCGCGATTCTCGCCCTTAAGCCATTTCAGCAAGCCCCGCTCAAAACTCATGCGCGCCATCTTCAACCGGGCCTCCAGCTTGTCGGCGGTGAGCGGAGGCGGTTCAACATCACGTTTCGGTGGTCGTTGGGTCAAATCCGGGAAAAACAATGCAGTGGGTTCCGGTGCGGGCTGACCCCGCGCAGCCATCAGGGCCTGAAATGCCGGCAGCAACTTCAGTGGCTGATTCGGCTCACCGCCCATCAAACCATCCAGATAACCGCGCAGGGTGTTCAGCCCAAGGTGCACCGTTGCCGCGGCTTCATCAGACCATGGGGTGGTGCCCTCGGCCAGGGTAATTACCAGCTGCTCAATGCTGTCGGAGAATTCGGATATTCCAGCCAAACCGACAATTGCCAGAGCACCATTGGCCTGGTGCAGGTGGCCACGCGCATCGGCGAGTTCCTTTCCGCTCGGGTTCGCCATATGAGCGCTGAGTGCCGCACCAGCGCGCTCGAGTGCGAGATCAATTTCACTCTTGACCCAGGACAGCGGGCCGATATCGAGGTCAAGACTCATATGAAAATGGACATCCTGCGTGAAAGCGCAACGTTAGTCAGACCAGCGGTCATACACGGAAGCCGGATACCGAGCCTTTGAGTTCGACCGCCAGGGCAGCGAGTTCGCCAATCGAAACGGCAGTTTGTTGTGTGCCGGTCGTCGTTTGATCGGTTACATGCAAAATCCCCTCCATCGAGTGTGCAACGCCTGAAGCCACTACCGACTGCTCTTGTGTCGCTGCCGAGATCGATTCAATCAGCTGTGCAAGCTTTTGCGTAACCGATGAAATTTCCGTCAGCGCCTGCCCTGCCGCGTCAGACCGCTTGGCTCCTTCAACCACGTTCTGGGTTGAGTTTTCCATGGCGGTTACGGCATCGTACGTGTCGGTTTGAATGGTCTTGACCAGCGCGGCAATTTGTTTGGTCGCTTCACCGGAGCGTTCTGCCAGTCGTTGCACCTCTTCGGCAACCACCGAAAAGCCGCGCCCGGCTTCACCTGCGGATGCGGCCTGAATTGCTGCGTTCAAGGCCAGCACGTTGGTTTGTTCGGTAATGTCCGAAATCAGCTCAACGATTTCACCGATTTCCTGTGACGACTCACCCAGCCGCTTAATTCGTTTCGCGGTCTCTTGAATCTGTCCCCGGATTTCGTTCATGCCGGTAATGGATTCCGCCACCGCGCTGGAACCCTTGTGGGCAACCTCAAGAGAAAGCCTTGCCACGTGCGCAGACTCTTGCGCGCTACTCGAAACCTCGGTCATCGATTTCGCCATCGCACTAATCCGATCACCCGCCACCTGAATTTCGCGTGCTTGCGTCTCGTTGGCGGCGAGCAACTCGCCTGAGGTTAATTGCGCCGCATCGGTCGCCGTGGTGACTCGCGCAGCCGCATTGTTGATCCGGCCGACCAGCACGCTAAGTTCCTCAATGGTGTAATTCACCGAGTCAGCAATGGCGCCTGTGATGTCCTCGCTCACGGTCGCACGAACAGTCAAGTCACCGTCAGCCAAGTCGCCCATCTCGTTCATCAAACGCAAAATGGCGGCCTGTGTGGTGTCTTTTCCTCTTCAGCGATTCGTTGCATACGCAGGGCTTCCGAGCTGCGCCGGTTCGCGTCATCACGGAACACCTTCACAATCCCGATCAGCATCAGCAAGGAAAACGAACCGGCAATCGACGAAATAATTGCTGACAGACTCTGTTGTGACACCTCGGCTTGGTAGCTTGCACCAATGCATCGGTTGCCTCACCGAGTTTCTTGGCGTTGGCGTTGAGTTGCTTGCCAATGCCTCGGGCCTTGCTCAAATCTTTCACGTCCTTCGGCAGATCTTCCCAGGTCCCCAAAAATAGTTGCAAGGCTTTTACGTAACTGACACTGGCAAACTTATCGACCGTTTTCTGCGTCTCGATGATTTCGATGAGTTCCTTGAGGTCGACGCCCAGGTTGGCGTAGGTGTCCTCGTCGAAACCCGGCACCCAGCCAAGCTCAATCGCCCGGCGCGATCGACTCGTTCCGGTAGGGAACTTCGCCGCCAAATTTCTGTGAATCCATTTCCAGCTTCAGACTTTGCCGTTGCGCTTCGGCAGCCAGTGATGCCAACAGCGCCAGGCCTTTTCCTGATCGAGCACAACGGTCAAGTCTTTATCCTGAACTGCCCATGCCGCCTTCAGGGCATCGAGTGCCGGACGGGAGGCCGGCGAGGTAGGCGGTAGATCAATCCCTTGAACGTCGCCACCATCGGTAAGCTTGTCTATCAGCTCTTTGAAGTCTGCCCGTGCGGTACGCAACTCAAAGAAACCAGCCTTTTGACCATTCAGTGCGATGGCACCGGCCTTCGGGATCTGCTGCGCCAACGGCAGGATCTGACCGGTGACGATCAGGTAGCCGGTCGCCAGGGTCGCTGTTCGATTCTGCAGCCACAACCCGGTCAGCGCCACCATCAACATGCCGACGAATAATGCGCCAAGTATCTGGTACTGAACAGGCAGTGACAAATGACCGATCAGCGGCAATGGTTTGCCAACCGGCGCGCCAGCTACAGAGGTTGGCGTGTTTTGTTTGAGCCGGGCGAGTAATGACTTAAGCATGGACATGGCGGGCACCTTCCGAAAACAAGTTCAGCAATGAATATTTCAAGGCAATACTGCGTTCAACAGCGGCATTGGTAGGTATTTTTGATCAACGATATTGCAAAACAACTCATACAGTCGCCACGCTCGACAGCGCAACTTCAGCAATGTCAAGAAACCCGGGGTCGGACAGTAGCGCCGGGATACGTAGGCGGGTCCAGTGCGCACCAGCGCTATCAACGTAACGATTTCCCCGCCAGGGCGCAGCGGCGGTCGCGCAATCAGCAATAGTGGTATTGGTCAATGTCAGGGATTCCGGGGCAAACAATCCGAGCGTACGATTCACCAACAGCGCACTGTTCATTCCGTGCCTGGTTCCAATCAGCAGCAGCCGCGCGTCAGCGTTTAACGGTGTAGTCTCTCCGCCGCGCAGCACCGAAAAATCAACGACGCCGTAAAGCGCGCCACGAATATTGGCCAGGCCGGCAAACCAGTTTTTGGTGAGCGGGGCCGGGGTCAGCGTGGTCAGCGGCGCAACCTCGCCGGAATCGACCAGATCGAACAGCCATAACGAGTCTTCGCCATGACCTGAAGAAATACCCAGCAGTGCGCGCGAACCCTCTCCGCGCTGCGCAGAACCGAGACGGGTCGAAAGATTTTGCTGAAACTCCCGCAGGCTGATTCTTCTGGCCATATGACAATCAGTCGCTGATGTCTGTTTAAGGGATTGAGGCGATCTATGCGACCAGCGCCGCAGGATCAATCGGCTTGGTCAGGTAATCCAGCGCCCCTTGGCGCATTCCCCAAACCTTGTCGGTTTCCTGATCTTTGGTAGTACACAAAATGACCGGAATATCTTTGGTTGCTTCATCACGGGTGATTGCCCGTGTGGCCTGAAAGCCATTGGTACCCGGCATCACCACATCCATCAGAATCAGGTCAGGACGGATTTCCTTCGCCTTGGCCACTCCTTCGTCCCCGCTTTCCGAGGTGAATACCTGATAACCGTGCTTGTGCAGCAATTCAGTCAAGGCCAGTCGTTCAGTTGGCGAGTCATCAACAATCAGAATTTTTTTTCACCGGCATGATGGTTCCCTTTCAGACTATGTTTTTGTGGTGCTGCGTTGCGGTTTAGCTTGTCCGCGCCGCTGCGTGTGCAGCAACGGTGGCGAGCAAGCTGTCTTTGGTAAACGGTTTGGTCAGATATTCATCCGAACCGACCATGCGGCCGCGCGCACGGTCAAACAAACCATCTTTCGACGACAACATGATGACCGGCATCGTCGAAAACTTCGGATTCTTTTTGATCAGCGCACAGGTCTGGTATCCATCCAGGCGCGGCATCAATATGTCACAGAACACAACGTTGGGCTGATGGTCGTTGATCTTCGCCAGGGCATCAAAGCCATCCTCGGCCAGCACCACCACCGCTCCCGCCTGCTTGAGAAAAATCTCCGCACTCTTGCGTATGGTATTGGA
This sequence comes from Rhodocyclaceae bacterium, assembly GCA_016718525.1. GTDB lineage: Bacteria > Pseudomonadota > Gammaproteobacteria > Burkholderiales > Rhodocyclaceae > JADKHX01. Next base: position 813,475 of record JADKDD010000002.1, on the reverse strand, counting down.
GTCATCAATAACCATTACCTTGATGCCGGTAAGTTGTGAAATATCACTCACGATTGCAGTGCCCCGTAAACACCATATATAACTGCATGATAACTATATTTGCAGCATTTCAAAATCTTCCTTGCGGGCGCCACATTCATGGCAGGTCCAATTGGGTGGAACTTCCGCCCAGGAGTGCCTGGGGAATTCCTTCATCAGGTGAGCCGAGGGCTTCATCGTAAATCCAGCCGCAAATCAGGCACATCCACCTCTTGTAAGCCGTAGTGGTCGTCATAAAAAAACGCTGAGTTAAAATCGGCCCCTATCTTAACGCCCTTCCGTGGCTATGTCCGCAGCCCAAAACCCGCCTTCGGCAACTCCTCCTGTAGTCCTGTGTTTTTCCGCCTCCGACCCCACCGGCGGTGCGGGAATGCAGGCCGATCTGCTGACACTTGCCAGTCTGGGTTGCCATCCGCTGTCGGTCCTGACCGCGCTGACGGTACAAGACACCGCCGGCGTCGAGGCAGTGCTGCCGATAGATTCGGGGTGGATTGCCGATCAGGCGCGGGCGCTACTGGAAGATATTCCGATCGCGGCATTCAAGCTTGGCATGCTTGGTAGCGTCGAGGCAATCGCAGTCATTGCCGAAATTATTTCCGACTACCCGGACATTCCTCTGGTGCTTGATCCAGTGCTGGCTTCCGGGCGGGGTGATCAATTTGCCGGCGAAGAAATGATCGATGCCATGGTCAGCTTGCTGTTGCCGCAAACCACCATCCTCACCCCCAACAGTCTGGAAGCGCGACGCCTGGCTCAGGAAACCGGCGAGGACGACAGCGGCGGGAGCCCGAACCTGATCGAATGCGCGCGACGCCTGGTGCTGGCCGGGTGCGAGTATGTGCTGGTGACGGGCACGCATGAATCGACACCGCAGGTGATTAACACGCTCTACGGCAGCCACGGCACCGTGCGCAGCGATACCTGGGAACGATTGCCGGGCAGTTTTCATGGTTCCGGCTGTACTTTGGCCTCGGCAATCGCTGCGCATCTGGCCAGCGGCACTGACGTGGTCGAGGCCGTGCAGGGCGCACAGGAATACACCTGGCGCACGCTGCAAGGCGGATTCCGGCCCGGCATGGGGCAATTCATTCCTGACCGTTTGTTCTGGTCGCGCGATGATGACGACGATGAAGACGCGGAGCGTGATTCGGCAGATGCGGACGACAAACATTGACTCCGTATCTTGAGTTTGAAATTGACGCCGTACCATGAGCACCAACTGACCAAACCCTAGCCATGACGCAGTTTCTCTCCAGCGGCCTGTACGCCGTCACCCCCGACGAACGTTACACGCCGCGACTGGTGTCGCAAGTTCACGCTGCAGTTGTCGGCGGTGCTGTGCTGATCCAATATCGCAACAAAGCCGCCTCGACAGATTTGCGCCGCGAACAAATCCTCGCGCTGCTACCTGTCTGTCATGCTGGCGGTGCCGATTTGATCGTCAATGACGATGTTGAATTGGCCATCGAACTCGAGGCTGACGGCGTGCATGTTGGCCGCGACGACGCACCCGATTCACTGGTCGCTGTACGCAAGGCTTTGGGACCGAACCGGATACTCGGTGTTTCTTGTTACAACGAGGTTTCCCTTGCCGAGACCGCCGCCGCGGTTGGCGCCGATTACCTGGCTATCGGCAGCATGTTTGTCTCGAACACCAAGCCGGCTGCCGTCAAAGCCTCACTGGAACTGGTGGCCGAAGTACATCGTCGCTTCGGCTTGCCGGTTGCGGCCATCGGCGGAATTACCTTGGAAAATGCACCGAGCGTGATTGCCGCAGGCGCCGATCTGATCGCCGTGATTACCGATTTGTTCAACGCAGCCGACATCCAATTACAAGCGCAAAATTACACCGCGCTGTTCACCAAACCATCGACCAAACCAGCAGGAGCGATCCCCTCGTGACCAACAACGAAAGCCTATTTTTCCGCGCCCAGAAAACCATTCCCGGCGGCGTCAATTCACCTGTCCGTGCCTTCCGCTCGGTCGGCGGCACGCCGCTGTTTTTTGCTCGTGGCGAGGGTGCATATGTCTGGGATGCCGATGGAAAACGCTACATCGATTACGTCGGTTCCTGGGGACCGCTGATCCTCGGGCATGCCGATCCCGACACCGTGCGCGCGGTGCAAAACGCAGCGGCCAAAAGCTTGTCGTTTGGCGCGCCAACCGAAGGCGAAGTTGAACTTGCCGAACTGTTGGTCAAGCGCGTGCCCAGCATGGAGATGGTGCGTCTGGTGTCCTCCGGCACCGAGGCGACGATGAGCGCGATTCGCCTGGCGCGCGGCTATACCGGACGTGATGCGATTATCAAATTCGAAGGTTGTTATCACGGCCACGCTGACAGCTTGCTGGTGAAGGCCGGTTCCGGCTTGCTGACGTTCGGCAATCCATCGTCGGCCGGCGTCCCGGCCGACTTCACCAAACACACGCTGGTGCTGGATTACAACGACCCGCAGCAATTGCGCGATGCCTTCAAATCGCATGGCGACAAAATCGCCGCGGTCATCGTCGAGCCGGTCGCCGGCAACATGAATCTGGTGGTGCCAAAACCGGAGTTTCTGGCCGCTATGCGCGAGCTATGTACCACGCATGGCGCCGTGCTGATCTTCGATGAAGTGATGACCGGCTTTCGCGTCGGACCGAATTCGGCGCAAGGCTTGTATGGCATCACGCCGGACTTATCGACCTTCGGCAAAATTGTCGGCGGCGGCATGCCGCTCGGCGCCTTTGGCGGGCGCCGCGACATCATGGAAAAAATTGCCCCGCTGGGGCCGGTGTATCAAGCCGGCACGCTCTCCGGCAATCCCTTGTCAGTCGCTGCCGGTCTGGTCACGCTGAAGAAAATCGCCGCGCCAGGTTTCTACGAAACGCTGACCACCAAAACTTCGGCATTCGTTAACGCGCTCAGCGCCTCTGCCCGCGCGCGTGGCGTCAAGTTTTGCGCACAATCGGTTGGCGGCATGTTTGGCGTGTATTTCGCCAACACGCCACCGACGTCCTACGCCGAGGTCATGCGTTGCGACAAGGAGGCTTTCAATCATTTCTTCCACGCCATGATCGACCGCGGCGTCTATCTTGCGCCGGCCGCCTTTGAAGCCGGCTTTGTGTCTATCGCGCATAGTGATGAAGATATCGCCACTTCGGTAGCTGCCGCCGATGCGATCTTCGCGGCTGGTCAAGGTACCTAAAGCGCGCCTTCAAGCTTAAGCAACGACACTTTCCGTTCCAGACCACCGGCATAACCGGTGAGCGAACCATCGCGGCCAACCACGCGATGGCATGGCACGACGACAGACAGCGGATTGCGTCCGACCGCGCCGCCCACGGCACGTACCGCCGCAGCGTTTCCACATCGTCTGCTCAAGTCGCCATAGCTGGTGGTGGTGCCGCGCGGAATCGTGAGCAGCGCATTCCACACCGCTTGTTGAAAACTGGTGCCGTGGCTTAAATCGAGTGGCATGTCGAATTCGTTTCGTTTGCCGCTGAAATATTCACCCAACTGTGTTTTAGCGACGAGCAATGTGGCGTTCATGTCGTCGCGTTGCCACCCCGTCATGTCTGGCGCATGACGCTGATGTTCAAACCATACGCCACTCAACCCGCGTTCCGTCGCCGCCAACGTCACGCACCCGAGCGGGCTTTGCATTTCCGTATAGATGACTTCGCCCTGAATTTTCATCGTGAATTTCCTTTCGTATGCTGTTTCAACGAAGCCCTAAAGCTTTGCCACATCCGGTTTAACTTTGGCGCTGTCGCCCAGCGTGCTCCAAGCCCGCAACACCGCATAGCTGCGCCAGGGCTTGAACGGTTCCGAGCGCTCCAATGCATCCTTCGCCGCTGTCCGGTTGCCTTGCACGCCCATTGCTTTTTGCAGCGCCACGTCGCCAGCCGGGAACGCGTCCGGCCAGCGCAAGGCGCGCATCGCGATGTATTGCGCGGTCCAATCGCCGATGCCGGGCAGTTCCTTTAATGCCGCGATATTGGCTTGCACATCGGCACCGGCAACCAACTGCACCCGCTGCTCCATCACCGCATTTGCCAATGCACCAATCGCGGTTTGGCGCTGCTTGACGATACCCAGTTGGCCCAAGCCTTCGCCACTCACCTGGGCAAGTACGTGTGCAGAGGGGAACAGCCGGGTAAGTTGTGCAATCGGTGTTTGCAAGTCTTCACCAAAGCGATCGACCAAGCGTTGCGTGATCGTCCGTGCCGCAGCAATCGTAATCTGCTGACCGAGAATCGCACGCACGGCCAGCTCAAAGCCATCCATCGTGCCGGGCACGCGCAGCCCACCGGCATCCGGGAACAACGGGTCGAGCACCGCATTGATCGCCATCGGATCGGCATCCAGATCCAGCATCGCGCGCAGACGTGTTGTCACTACCGGCAGGCAACCTAAGAGTGAATCGCTGACGCGCATTTCCACCACATGGCGCGCCTCAACAAATTGGCCCCACATCCATCCGCGATAAATCTTCCCCGCGTGCTCAATCCGCAAGGTGCGGCCGAACTGCGTCGCATTGCCGGCGACCGTCATTGCCTCGACGCCCCCCAGCATGCGCTTGCAATGAAATCCCACCATCGCTGCCACGTCATAGGGCGGCCGGTAGGCAGCGCGAATCAAAATGCCGTTGCTGTCGCGCGGCGGCGCGTCAGCACGATGACGGCGCAATTGCGACGGATTCAAGCCATAGTGTTCGCTAAACGCCGTATTGAAACGTCGCACACTATTGAAGCCGCTCAGCCCGGCGATTTGCGTCATTGACAGATCGGTATCAGTCAGCCATTGCTTGGCGCTGAGCAGACGCCGTGTCTGCAAATAGCGAAGCGGCGACACGCCAAACTCCGCTTCGAAGATCCGCCGCACGTGCCGGTCGGTCACGCCCAACCGCTGCGCCAGTCGTTCGATACCCGGCGCCTCATCGCCCCAACCCTCGGGTGAATCCAATAACTGCGCCGCCTGGCGGGCGAGGATGTGGGAGGCATCCTGGCTTGACCAGGCACGGCCGTCACCGTGTGGAGCGGCGCTGCCGCTGTGTGGTGCCAGCTCGGGCCGGCAGCGCAGGCAGGGACGAAAGCCTGCCGCCTCGGCCTGCACCGGCAAGCGGTAAAACTGACAATTTTCCCGTTTCGGAATACGTACCTTGCAAATTGGCCGGCAGTAAATTCCGGTGGAAGTGACGCCGGTAAAAAAACTGCCGTCAAAGCGCGCATCGCGGGCAAGCATCGCCTTGTAGCAGGCGTCGTCGGTGTAAGTGAGTGTGGTGCTGGACATGTCGCCATGATACGGCGCGAACCAGATCAGACTAGCCGTTTCCGGACATCACCATTCCCGACGAAATGTGGATGCGAATTGCAGATCAGCTCAGTTGGTGCTGAGGGGACGGCGTCAAATGCCGGTGCCCCAACGAATTTCCGTTTACATGACCTAGATCAAAGGATTAGCAGCAGAAATATCTAAGCTACGCCCTTCGTAATGGAAGGTGAGTGGCAAGACCAAACCATTGAAAGGGGTCGGCAATGGCGATGTTCGAAGTCCGTATACACGGGCGCGGTGGTCAGGGTGTGGTGACGGCGGCAGAGATGTTGTCTATCGCTGCGTTTGAAGAAGGTCGCCACGCGCAGGCGTTTCCCAGTTTCGGTTCCGAGCGCACCGGTGCGCCGGTCGTTGCGTTTTGTCGCATTGCCGATGCCGAGATACGGCTGCGCGAACCGGTGATGCAGCCCGACGCATTGATCATTCAGGACCCGACCTTGCTGCATCAGGTCGATGTTTTCGCCGGGCTTAAACCCGGCGGCTACATTCTGATCAACACCAACAAAAGTTTTACTGAACTCGGGCTGGGCGAGCTGATCAAGGACTGGCCGGCAGAGCGCCTATGCACCGTATCGGCCACTGAGCTGGGCCAAAAGCACGTCGGCCGGCCGATGCCGAATGTGCCTTTGCTTGGCGGCTTTGCTGCAGTGTCGGGGTCATTCAGCTGGCCTCGGTGGTCAAAGCGATCAACGCAAAATTCTCCGGCAAGGTCGCCAGCGGCAACATCGCCGGCGCGACCGAGGCCTTCAATATTGTCCGTGCCGAAATGGCCGCAGCCAAACAGGAGGCCGCCCATGCTTAAGCAAACCGAGGGTTCGCATGCCGTTGCCGAAGCGGTGGCCTTGTGCCGCCCGGAAGTGATTTGTGCCTATCCGATTTCGCCGCAAACCCACATCGTCGAAGGTATCGGCGAGATGGTCAAATCAGGAGAGCTCAAAGACTGCGAGTTCATCAACGTCGAATCCGAATTCGCCGCCATGAGCGTCGCCATCGGCTCCTCGGCCACCGGCGCGCGAACCTATACGGCAACTGCCTCGCAAGGTTTGCTGTTCATGGCCGAAGCAGTGTTCAATGCCTCCGGTCTTGGTTTGCCGATCGTGATGACGGTGGCCAACCGCGCCATCGGTTCGCCGATCAACATCTGGAACGATCACTCCGATTCCCTCTCGCAGCGCGATTGCGGCTGGATGCAACTTTTCGCCGAGACCAATCAGGAAGCCCTTGACCTGCACATCCAGGCCTTCAAGCTGGCCGAAGAACTCAGCCTGCCGGTGATGGTCTGCATGGACGGCTTCATCCTCACCCACGCCTACGAGCGCGTCGATATGCCAACGCAAGCGCAAGTGGATGCCTTTTTGCCACCCTATGTGCCGCGCCAGGTGCTCGATCCGTCCGATCCGGTATCGATTGGTGCGATGGTCGGCCCCGAAGCCTTCATGGAAGTGCGATATCTGGCCCATGCCAAACAAATGCAGGCGTTGGAGCGCATCCCCGAACTTGCTGCGGAATTCAAGGCGGTCTTCGGCCGCGAGACCGGCGGCCTCACCCACACTTATCGCAGCGACGATGCCGAAACCATGATCGTCGCCATGGGTTCGGTGCTTGGCACGATCAAAGACACCGTCGATGAAATGCGCGATGCCGGGGTGAAGATCGGTGTGCTCGGCATTACCTCCTATCGCCCGTTTCCGCTCCAGAATGTGCGCGAAGCCTTGAAGAATGCCAAGCGCGTGGTGGTGCTGGAAAAAAGTCTGGCGGTAGGCAAGGGCGGCATTCTTTCCTCCGATGTGCGCATGGCGCTCTCCGGCATACAGCTGCACGGCTACACCGTTATTGCCGGTCTTGGCGGCCGCGCGATCACCAAAAAATCGCTCCACGCATTGTTCGCCAAAGCCGGGCGCGACGAACTCGAGCCGCTCACGTTCCTTGATCTGGACTGGACTGCGGTCAATAAACAGTTGGAGCGCGAGCGCAGCAAGCGCCGCTCCGGCCCCATCGCCGAAAACATGTTGCGCGATCTTGGTACCGTCGCGTCACGCATTGCATAGCTGGAAAGGGAGCGCACATCATGTCCATGCAACCCGTGAAGTTTTATCAGACCGGCACCTTCACCGTCGGCAATCGTCTGCTGGCGCCGGAAGATCGCAGCGTGCAATCCAATATGGAGCGCACCAATTCGCTCAACTCGGGCCACCGCGCCTGTCAGGGCTGCGGCGAAGCGCTCGGTGCGCGCTACGCCATCGACGCGGCGATGAAGGCCACCAACCGGCAACTGATTGCGGCGAACGCCACCGGCTGTCTTGAAGTTTTCTCCACACCGTACCCGGAAAGCTCCTGGCAAATTCCGTGGATTCATTCGCTGTTCGGCAACACAGCCGCCGTTGCCACCGGCATCGCGGCAGCGATCAAAGTCAAAAAAGGCAAAGGGCAGGGCGGTCAACACGGCGATATCCGCGTGGTCGCGCAAGGCGGTGATGGCGGCACCACCGACATCGGCTTTGGCTGCCTCTCCGGCATGTTCGAGCGCAACGACGATGTGCTCTACATCTGCTACGACAACGAAGCCTACATGAACACCGGCGTGCAGCGCAGCTCGGCCACGCCACCGGCGGCACGCACCGCGACCACCATGCCGGTCGGCGAGCATCCGGGCAATAATTTCGGTCAGGGCAAATTTGTTCCAGCGATCGCCATGGCCCACGGAATTCCGTATGTCGCCACCGCAACGGTCGCCGATCTGCGCGATCTCGAACACAAAGTCACCAAGGCAATGAGTTTTCGCGGTGCGCGGTATCTGCACATTCTGGTTCCCTGCCCGCTGGGCTGGGGCACCGCATCGCACGACACCATCCGCATGGCGCGCCTCGCCAAAGAGACCGGATTGTTTCCGGTGTTCGAAGCCGAATACGGCGAAGTCGTTTCTTCCTTACCCATCCGCCACCGCCTGCCGGTCGAAGAGTATCTGCGCCCGCAAAAGCGCTTTGCTCATCTCTTTGGCAAAACACCGGCAGTAGCCACCATCGCCCGCATCCAAAGCATGGCCGATAAAAACATTCGCAAATACGGCCTGCGTTTCACAGGAGGAGCCTGACATGGAAAAACCCTTTGCCATCACGCTCAACCCCGGCTCATCGCTGGCCAATCACACCGGCTCGTGGCGCACCGAGCGCCCGGTCTATGTCGATCGTCTGCCGCCGTGCAACCAGCAATGCCCCGCCGGAGAAGACATTCAGGGCTGGCTCTTCCACGCTGAATCCGGCGACTACGAAACCGCCTGGCGTCACCTGACCCGCGACAATCCCTTTCCCGCCATCATGGGCCGCGTCTGCTATCACACCTGCGAAGGCGCCTGCAATCGCGGCAAGATCGATTCGCCGGTCGGCATCAATTCGGTCGAGCGGTTTCTTGGCGACGAAGCGCTCAAGCAAGGTTGGACTTTCGCTCCCGTCAGCGTCAATTCCGGCAAGCGCGTGTTGGTCGTCGGTGCCGGGCCGTCGGGTATGTCGGCTGCTTACCATCTGCGCCGCCTCGGTCATCACGTCACCGTGCAAGACGCCGGCCCCTTTCTTGGCGGCATGATGCGTTTCGGTATTCCCAAATACCGCCTGCCGCGCGACGTACTGGAAGCCGAAATGCAGCGCATCGTCGCGCTTGGCGTCGAGGTCAAGCTCAACAGCCGTGTCGACAATATTCTGGAGAGCATGAAAACCGGCAAGTTCGATGCCGCCTTCCTCGCCGTTGGCGCACACATCGGCAAGCGGGCCTATATTCCGGCTGGCGATACCGCCAGGATCGTCGACGCGATTTCCGTGTTGCGCAGCATGGAAGGTGAAGAAAAGCCCATGCTCGGCCGCCGCGTCATCGTTTATGGCGGCGGCAACACCGCAATTGATGTCGCCCGCACCGCCAAGCGTATGGGCGCTGATCCGATCATCGTTTATCGCCGCAATCGCGAAAAGGCACCGGCACACGATTTTGAAATCGAGGAAGCGCTGCAGGAAGGCGTCATGGTCAAGTGGTTGTCGACCATCAAGCAGGCCGGCGAAAGCTCCATCACCATCGAGAAAATGGTGCTCGATGACAAGGGCTTTCCGCAACCGACCGGCGAATTCGAAACCATGGAAGCGGATTCCGTCGTGCTCGCACTCGGGCAGGACGTCGATCTGGGTTTGCTCGATGGCGTACCGGGACTTGAAGTAGCGGACGGCGTGGTCAAAGTCGCTCCCAACATGATGACCGGCCACCCCGGCATCTTCGCCGGCGGCGACATGGTGCCGGCTGAACGCAACGTCACCGTCGCCATCGGCCACGGCAAAAAAGCCGCGCGGCATATCGATGCCTGGCTCAGAAGCGCCACCCACGAAGCGCCCAAAAAACACGAAGTCGCCACCTTCGAGCGCCTCAACACCTGGTACTACTCCGACGCGCCGAAAACCGTGCAACCGATGCTCGACATCATCCGCCGTCAATCCACCTTTGATGAAGTCCAGGGCGGCTTGGACGAAACCAACGCGCTGTTCGAAGCTCGTCGGTGCCTTTCCTGCGGCAACTGCTTCGAGTGCGACAACTGCTATGGCGTCTGTCCCGACAATGCAGTGATCAAGCTTGGCGCCGGCAAGCGCTTCGAGTTCAACTACGACTACTGCAAAGGCTGCGGCATCTGCGCCGCCGAGTGTCCCTGTGGGGCGATTGTGATGGAGCCGGAGAAGCTGTAACCAGTTGGTGCTGGTGATGGAATGGCCCGTTCACCGGCCACACGCCGCCAAAGGCTGTTCGACAGATAGCTGTACAGAAACACAGTAAGCTACGCCGCTCACTCGTCATCCATGGGTCAGCGCCATGTCTGCTGCTGCGTCCGCTGTTGCCTCATGTGCCACACCGCGCACTGCGCGCTACCAGCGTCGCCGTCCCGAGCAGACGCTGTGGTATCGCATCGTCCAGACGCATTTTGCGACGTGGCTTGATCTGGCCAGCGGCGAGTGCGGTCCTGATCATGGTGCCGCCCCGCCGAGCTATGTCGAGCGCACCTTCCGTCGCTACCTCGAGTGCGGCATTCTCGCCCACGGTTTTGCGCGGGCGTATTGCGATACCTGCCAGCATGATTTTCTGATTGCGTATTCCTGCAAAGGGCGGGGCGTGTGTCCGTCATGCAATACAAGGCGCATGGCGGAGACGGCGGCGCATTTGGTGGATCATGTGTTCCGCCACTGCCGGTACGGCAGTGGGTGCTGGCGGTGCCCAAGCGGCTGCGCTATTTCCTCCAGACCGATGCAGCGCTGCAAGGCGCGGTGCTGCGGATTTTTTTGAGCGAAGTGGAGCGCGAGTTGCGCGTGCAATGTCCCAGCACAACCAACACAGACACCAGCACCGCACGCATCGGGGCCGTCGCCTTCATCCACCGCTTTGGCTCGTCGCTCAACGCGCATGTTCATTTCCACTGCTGCGTGATGGATGGGGTGTTTGAGCCATCCGTCAACACGGACGACCGCGTTACCGATGATGTGCCGGGCGCCAGTTTCCATGCCGCGCATCAACTCGATGCGCTGGCTATTAAAGCCGTGCAAACGCGCACCCGCAAACGCATCCTGCGCGCCTTCGTGCGCCGTGGTCTCATCGACCAAGCCGATGCCAAAGAGATGGCCCAATGGGAACACGGCGGCGGGTTCTCTGTCGATGCGTCGGTGTGTATCGAGGGCAACGACCGGGCAGGGCTAGAGCGCCTGCTGCGCTACTGCGCGCGGCCTCCCTTTGCGCTGGAACACTTGCACCAGCACGATGCCGAGCATGTGGTGTATCACAACCCCAAACCGCACCAAGGCGGGCCGAGGGAATTGGTGCTCACGCCACTGGAACTGATCGACAAAATCGCTGCGCTCATCCCGCCACCGCGCACGCATCGCCATCGCTACTACGGTGTGCTGGCACCTAATGCACCAATGCGGGCAGCGGTGACGGCGCTAGCGCCACAGGCGATTTCGCCAGATGGTGCTGGTGACACGCCGTTGAAGGCCGACACGAACACAGCACCAGAATCAAAGTCTCGCGCTGCCGCCCGCTACCTTTGGGCGATGCTACTGGCGCGCATCTACGAAGCCTTTCCGCTGAACTGCCCGATCTGCCACAGCCAGATGCGCATCATCGCCTTCATCAACGACACCACCACGCTGCACAAGATTCTCAATCACATTGGTGAATCAACCGAGTCGCCCAAAATCGCGCAAGCGCGCGGGCCACCACTGTGGGAGGCGGCGAGCGCTGCGGAGCGAGCAGCGGAAATGTTCGGCGACGCCGGGCATGCTCAATGGGCTTTGCCCACCGTGCTTTTCCCCGAACCGCCAATCAACTTCGATCAGCGTATCGGCTGGTAAAGGTGATTCGGTGCGAGACAAATGACATGCCGTCCGGTGTCATGGGATGACTCGCGCCGACGGCAGGCAATATGGCCGCGCGCGGCCATATTGCCTGCCGTCGGCAGTGCCAACTGCGCAATTCATGTGAGCATCCCGTGATGCCACGCGCGCTCAGGCGAAATTAAGGTTTGACAACCGCATCAAGCGAGGACGAAACTCCTCGAATGTTGATTGAATTTCCTATTCCTGGGATGCTGTCGTGTGGGCCGTCCACATGCGCGACCAGGTAACGGGCGGCACCGCGTACTGGCTGGACGACGGGGCGGATACCGGGGATATAGCGGCGCAGGATTGGTGCTGGGTCAAGCCAGGCGATACCGCCGAGGCGCTTTGGCGGCGTGAGCTGGCCCCTATGGGCTTGCGGTTGCTGAGCGGGGTGTTGACCAGGCTAGATGCCGGGGAGGTGCCGAGGACGCCTCAAGACCCGGACATGGCCACCTGGGAGCCTGCTTACGTGGCCAAGCGATTGGCCGGGAGCCGGTGAGTTAAATTCGTGTCCTGAATCCATCGACGCTTTGTCCTGAATTCAGGGCCGCTTTACTAGTGAGCACTTTCAACGATGACGGTACCCGATACAGAGGCGCTGCATAACGAGAGAGACAAAACCATGAATCCCATTGTTTACGCCATACCCGTATTCATGCTCACCATCCTGCTCGAGGCCTGGGTGGCCCGGCGGCGCGGTGTGGCGGTCCACGACATTCCCGACGCCATCACCAGCCTGCACCATGGCCTGTTGAGCCAGGTGACCAACGCCTTCACCAAGATCGCCACGCTGGGCATCTACATCGCGGTGTATGAGGCCTACCGCTTTACCGAATGGTCCATGAGCAGTATTCCGCTGTGGATTCTGGCCCTGGTGCTGTACGACCTGTGTTACTACTGGGCGCACCGCATGTACCACGAGGTCAATGTCATGTGGGCCTCGCATGTGGTGCACCACTCATCGGAGTACTACAACCTGTCCACTGCACTGCGGCAGACCTCTACCGGCGCGTTATTCGGCTGGGTGTTTTACCTGCCCCTGGCGGTGCTCGGTATCCCATGGCAGATGCTGGTGATCGTGGGCCTGATCGACCTGCTGTACCAGTACTGGTGCACACCGAGCTGATAGGCCGCATGGGCGTGCTGGACCGCATTCTGGTCACGCCCAGCAACCACCGCGTGCACCACGGCCAGAACGACTACTGCATCGACAAGAACTACGGCGGTATCCTGGTCCTGTGGGACCGTCTGTTCGGCACTTTTGCCGACGAGCGCGATGACGAGAAAATTTGCTACGGCATCCGCAAGCCGCTGCACAGCTTCAGCCCGATCAAGGGCAACCTGCACTACTACGCCGACCTGTGGCAGATGTCCCGTGCGGCAAAGGGCTGGCGCGCCAAGCTGGTGTGTCTGGGTGGCGCCACCGGGCGGCTGGACCGACGAACCCATCGAACATTTCGAGCCCCGCACCTTTACCCGCTTTGATGTGCAAACCCCGCGCCGCTGCGTTGGTACGTGGCGCTGCAGTCCGCGGTGCTGGTGCCTTTTTGTTTCGCATTTCATCGGTGTGGCCAAGGGCCTGGACAGAGGCACGGCCGCGGTGTACGCGCTGGGCATTTTGGTCACGGCGGTGGCGCTGGGGCGCTGCTCGAGCGTTTTGTCTGGGGCAAGTGGCTGGAGCAGGTGCGTCTGCTGGCGCTGGGTGTGTCGTTCGCCGCCGTGCCGCAGTGGTTTGGGTTTGAGAGCGCCGCTGCTGCTCAAGGGTGCGTTGCTGGTGTTGTGTGTGGGCAGTGTGGTCTGGCTGAATCGCCAGGCCGTTGCCCCTGCCAACGCGGTGGGAGTGGCAGCATGAATCCGGACGCCTTGTCGGATCTGGTGCTGCTGCTGGTGTGTGCCGCTATCCTGTGGTTTCACCTGCGCCAGCGGCCTGCTGTGGCAGTGGCCGCCGGCCTGATCGGTTTGGCGGCCTGCCTGGTGTACTGCGGTATTCGGGCTGGGCCGAGATGCTGGGGCCACACCGTTTCACCAGCCTGCTGGCCGCATGTGCTGCGTTTCCGTTGCTTGCATCAGGCCTGCGCTGGCCGGATGCGCCGCTGGCCACCTGGCGCGGCGGTCGGGCGTTTTGTGCTGGTCGTGGGGGTGTCGGCATCGTGCTGACGCTGGCCGGTCTGGCGCTCTGGTCGCAGGTGGTGCCGGGCGTGTGTGCGCTGGTGATTGCCTGGACGGCGGTGCAGCAGCGCAATACCTGGGGCTTGGCGGGCACGCTGGCTTTGCTGGGCAGCTTTGTGGTGGCGGCTACTGGCAAGGCCGACAGCAACTACCTGGGCTTGTTCAACACCGTGCAATTGATGCACTACACCCTGGCGCTGGCCTTGGCGCTGCTGGCGGTGGGGCCACGCGCACACCACAAGCCAGCAGCTCGCGGCTGCCTGAACGCTCAGGCGGTGCGCGTCTGGCCCAGGGGTTCCCGTTCGGGGACCTGGGCTGCGGCCAGCAGGCCCTGCATCACATCACCGACCACGATGACGCTGGGGCTGGCCAGGCCTTCCCGGGCGATGGTGGTCTGCAGCTCGCCCAGTGTGCAGACTGCATGGCGCTGCGTGGGCAGGCTGGCGTTGTGCATGATGGCCACGGGGGTGGTGTCGGGCAGGCCGTACAGCAGTTCGTCCTGGATGTGGGCGGCACCGCTCACACCCATGTAAATCACCAAAGTCAGCTTGGCCTGGTAGGCCGTGTGCGCCAGCGCGCGCCAGTATCTGGCCAGCGGCGAGTTTGGTGCCGCGCCGCCTGGCTATGTCGAGCGCACCTTCCGTCGCTACCTCGAGTGCGGCATTCTCGCCCACGGTTTTGCGCGGGCGTATTGCGATACCTGCCAGCATGATTTTCTGATTGCGTATTCCTGCAAAGGGCGGGGCGTGTGTCCGTCATGCAATACAAGGCGCATGGCGGAGACGGCGGCGCATTTGGTGGATCATGTGTTTCCGCCACTGCCGGTACGGCAGTGGGTGCTGGCGGTGCCCAAGCGGCTGCGCTATTTCCTCCAGACCGATGCAGCGCTGCAAGGCGCGGTGCTGCGGATTTTTTTGAGCGAAGTGGAGCGCGAGTTGCGCGTGCAATGTCCCAGCACAACCAACACAGACACCAGCACCGCACGCATCGGGGCCGTCGCCTTCATCCACCGCTTTGGCTCGTCGCTCAACGCGCATGTTCACTTCCACTGCTGCGTGATGGATGGGGTGTTTGAGCCATCCGTCAACACGGACGACCGCGTTACCGATGATGTGCCGGGCGCCAGTTTCCATGCCGCGCATCAACTCGATGCGCTGGCTATTAAAGCCGTGCAAACGCGCACCCGCAAACGCATCCTGCGCGCCTTCGTGCGCCGTGGTCTCATCGACCAAGCCGATGCCAAAGAGATGGCCCAATGGGAACACGGCGGCGGGTTCTCTGTCGATGCGTCGGTATGCATCGAGGGCAATGACCGCGCAGGGCTAGAGCGCCTGCTGCGCTACTGCGCGCGGCCTCCCTTCGCGCTGGAACACTTGCACCAGCACGATGCCGAGCATGTGGTGTATCACAACCCCAAACCGCACCAAGGCGGGCCGAGGGAATTGGTGCTCACGCCACTGGAACTGATCGACAAAATCGCTGCGCTCATCCCGCCACCGCGCACGCATCGCCATCGCTACTACGGTGTGCTGGCACCTAATGCACCAATGCGGGCAGCGGTGACGGCGCTAGCGCCACAGGCGATTTCGCCAGTTGGTGCTGGTGTGCTCTGCATGGCGGGATGTCCGCTTCGCGGAGCGCCAACACCGTTGAAGGCCGACACGAACACAGCACCAGAATCAAAGTCTCGCGCTGCCGCCCGCTACCTGTGGGCGATGCTACTGGCGCGCATCTACGAAGCCTTTCCGCTGAACTGCCCGATCTGCCACAGCCAGATGCGCATCATGGCCGGTGAAGGGGCCAGTCCCTCGCCTTCATCAACGACAACACCACGCTGCACAAGATCCTCAATCACATCGGTGAATCAACCGAGTCGCCAAAAATCGCGCAAGCGCGCGGGCCACCACTGTGGGAAGCGGCCAGCGCGGCGGAGCAAGCAGCGGAATTGTTCGGCGATGCCGGGCAGGCTCAGTGGGCTTTGCCCACCGTGCTTTTCCCCGAACCGCCAATCAACTTCGATCAGCGTATCGGCTGGTAAGGGTGATTCGGTGCGGAACAAATGACATGCCGTCCGGTGTCATGGGATGACTCGCGCCCACGGCAGGCAATATGGCCGCGCGCGGCCATATTGCCTGCCGTGGGCGGTGCCAAATGCGCAATTCATGTGAGCATCCCGTGATGCCATGCGCGCTCAGGCGAAATTAAGGTTTGACAACAGCATCAAGCGAGGGCGAAACTCCTCGAATGTTGATTGAATTTCCTATTCTTCCGATGCGGCGAATCAAATCGTCTGGCGCAATCTGCCGACGACAGAACCCTTCGGCAATTCACCGCCAGAAAAAAACCCCAGCGGACTGGGCATATTCAAATTCAACCTGAGGTTCGCCGGCCAATATGCGGATCGGGAAACGAATCTGAATTACAACTATTTCAGGGATTACGACCCGAGCACCGGAAGGTATGTGCAGAGTGATCCGATTGGGTTGGCGGGCGGGGTGAACACATACAGCGATGTCAACGGGAATCTGGTTAGCTACGTGAATCCAGACGGGTTAGACTGGAACACATTGCGCTCAAATAACCAATGACCACTCTAAATAGGTTTTATTCGCTTGATGCGCTCCGTGGTGTGGCCGCGTTAGCCGTAGTCCTTTGGCATTGGGACGGCTTCAGTGCTGGAAATCCTTGGGTTAGCGTTTTGTTTCCTTTCTATTTTTCGGGTGCGCGAGCTGTCGACCTCTTTTTTTGTTCTCTCTGGATTCATTTTTTTCTGGCTATATGGCGCGCGCATCAGAAATAGGGAAATAGGCGGTTGGGCATTTTTCGTCCTGCGCATGTCGCGACTGTACCCATTGCATCTTGCCACACTGCTTTTTGTCGCCGGAGCGCAGTGGATTTACGTGCAGACAAATGGCCAGCCGTTTGGACATGGGGGTAACGACACGCGGCATTTTGCATTGAACATGTTGTTCGCACATCGTTGGGGCTTAGAAAGTGGATCGTCCTTTAACGGGCCTGCATGGTCGATTTCAGTTGAAATTTTTTTGTATGCGGCGTTTTTTTTGGTCACACGCTTTTCACCTTTGCGTGCTGCTCCAATCCTGCTGCTTGTTGTGATCGGACTGCAAGGCGATAGCAATGGCTCCAACCTGTACTGCCTCGGTGCATTTTTTGTTGGCGGCCTGACGTACATCGTGTACCGTCGAGCGTTGGGAATTGGATGGATTGAGCTTGGCCTCCGAGTGACATTGCTCGTGATGTGGTCGCTGACGATGGTTAGCTTGGCAACAGAAATCACATTGAACACATTTGCGCCGACATATCGATTGGATAACTTGTTTGCCGTTGCATTTCTGTTCCCCCTGACCGTCCTGTATCTGGCTCTAGCTGAGACACGCCTTGGAAGCCTATGGAAATCAGCCTCTTGGTTAGGCGATGTGTCCTACTCGACTTATCTGCTGCACTTCCCGTTGCAACTTGTCTGCGCGCTATTTCTTCCTCTAGAAATTTTCGGGTCTCCAATTGCTCTTGTGAGCTTTCTAGGCGTCCTACTGCTACTTTCATACGCTTGTCACAAGTACTTCGAAATGCCGGCGCAAAAGTGGATTCGCAACAAGGCGCGCACATTGTCGAAAAGCACCCAAGGGTCGGCAAGCGTAGGAAAACAGAAGTAGCACGAGGATTCCAACACATCAGATCTTTTAGAATAATAATAATAGGGGACGTACCACGGATTCCCCGTGAATGTCGCCAGTTGGTGCTGGCAACACGCCGTCAAGCCCATCTCGTTGTCAGCCATGACTTCATTCACCACGAGTCAGTGTGCGTAGAACATGTTTCCCTTCCACGACTTTGTTGCTCAACTACCTGCCTTCGGCGGTCGATACACAAACTGCCAATCCGCATATTTTTGTTTTCCGTTGAGATCGGCATGCTGCAAAACAAATCCCGCTTGTTTGATGGGCACGGCTTCTGATGTGCTGTAAACCCCCATGATTCCACCCTCGGGTGCTCTCACCAAACCCCACTCGGCGGCATTCGTCATTGGGTCCACATAGATACGCCGCACATGCCTCCGAATAGTGAGAAACCGATTGTCTTTTACCAAGTCATCAAGTGTGCTGGGATAGCGCTTCACTCGACCCGGTGAGCGCTCGTAGTAACTGGCAATGGCATTGCGAAATTGCGTGCCGATAAACAATAGCTCAACTTCACGTTCGCGCTGTCGCTCTGCCGACCAAACAACACCGACCGACGCAAGCACAACACCCACTAACGCGATGGCAAACAGCAATCCTAAGTAGGTAAATCCACGGTGTTGCCTACGCATGACTACCAGTCCTTGAACGCGTCACCGTCGCGACTTCGCCCCAGTGCGCCGCTCTTTACATCAAACACGTTACCTTTTTGCGGATCCGCTGGTGGCACAACTATCCACGTTGTCGTGCTGTCCGCGATTGGGTCCAGTGGGATGCGTCTCATGTAGCGTTTCGTGACCAGGTCGTTTAGCGATGCCGGGTACTTGCCCGTATCACTGAAGTGCTTATCAATCGCTTCGCGCATCGAAAACAGGTTTTCACGAAGGACAGCTTCTTTAGCCTTGTTGACACTGCCCATGTAACGTGGTGCGGCCAAGGACAATAGTGTGGCGATGATCGCTAGTACGACCAATAGCTCCATCAGCGTAAATCCTTTGCAGCGCTTGGTCATCACCACTTTCGATACGGAATGTCATTGAAGCCACGACCCTCGGCGCGAGAATAAACGTCATAAACGTCGATGCCGAGCATGTGGTCTATCACAACCCGAAACCACATCAAGGCGGGCCAAGAGAATTGGTGCTCACGCCACTGGAACTGATCGACAAAATCGCTGCGCTCATCCCGCCACCGCGCACGCATCGCCATCGCTACTATGGTGTGCTGGCACCTAATGCGCCAATGCGGGCAGCGGTGACGGCGCTTGCGCCACTGGCGATTTCGCCAGTTGGTGCTGGTGTGCTCTGCATGGCGGGATGTCCGCTTCGCGGAGCGCCAACGCCGTTGAAGGCCGACACGAACACAGCACCAGAATCAAAGTCTCGCGCTGCCGCCCGCTACCTTTGGGCAATGCTGCTCGCGCGCATCTACGAAGCCTTTCCGCTGAACTGCCCGATCTGCCACAACCCAATGCGCGTCATTGCCTTCATCAACGACACCACCACGCTGCACAAGATTCTCAATCACATTGGTGAATCAACCGAGTCGCCCAAAATCGCGCAAGCGCGCGGGCCGCCGCTGTGGGAGGCGGCGAGCGCTGCGGAGCGAGCAGCGGAAATGTTCGGCGACGCCGGGCATGCTCAGTGGGCTTTGCCCACCGTGCTTTTCCCCGAACCGCCAATCAACTTGATCAGCGTATCGGCTGGTAAAGGTGATTCGGTGCGAGACAAATGACATGCCGTCCGGTGTCACGGGATGACTCGCGCCCACGGCAGGCAATATGGCCGCGCGCGGCCATATTGCCTGCCGTGGGCAGTGCCAACTGCGCAATTCATGTGAGCATCCCGTGATGCCATGCGCGATCAGGCGAAATCAACGTTTGACAACCGCATCAAGCGAGGGCGAAACTCCTCGAATGTTGATTGAATTTCCTATCCTTTGCCGAACTCACCGCCTTGTCGCGCTGGGTAGCGGCTGAATTGGGTGCGGATGTGCCGCTCCATTTCACCGCCTTTCATCCCGACTTCAAGATGCCCGATGTACCGCCCACGCCACCGGCGACACTGACTCATGCGCGTCGCATCGCGCAAGATGCGGGACTGCATTATGTTTACACTGGTAATCTGCATGACACGGCAGGCGGAACGACAGCCTGCCCGCATTGTCAGCACGCAGGTGTCGTCCGCGATTGGTACAACATTCAGATTTAAGCGAGCAGGGTGCTTGTCCAAATTGCGGTACCCAAATCGCCGGCCGCTTCGAAAAATTTACTGGCAACGAGCAATCGATGGGCGTAGCACAAGTCGGAGAAGCGGTGACCAGTATGGACCAGGTGACACAACAAAACGCCGCGCTGGTGGAGCAGATGGCCGCAGCAGCCAGCAGCCTCAAGAGTCAGGCTGATGAACTGGTGCACGGTGTTTCGGTGTTCCAGTTGTCCAATGATGTTCAGCACGCACCGATGATGCAGCGCCCGGCTGCGTCGCCACCCAAGCTCACAACCCGGGCGGCACCCCGTCAGCTTTCTTCAGGCAAGCCTGCTGCGCCGGCCGCCTCAACCAAACCCTTACCCAAGCCATTATCTAGGCCCTTGCCCAAACCCGCACCCCAGCCGGCCAAAGCAGTTACGACAGGTGACGACGAAGGGGAAACTTTTTAAGCGCTACCCAACAGGTCGAGGTCGAGCTCTTCGACAGGGACAGGTCGCCCGAAGTAATAGCCTTGAAACAGGCGGCATCCGTTCTCCAGCAGAAAGTCGCGCTGACCGGCCGTCTCCACCCCCTCAGCCACCACGTTGAGTCCTAAACTGTGGCCCAGCGCCAGGACGGTGCGTGCAATGGCCGCGTCATTGCTGTCGGAGAGCACATCGCGCACAAACGACTGGTCAATCTTGAGCTGCTCCAGCGGCAAAATTTTCAGGTAGGCCAGTGACGAGTAACCGGTACCGAAATCGTCCAAAGAAAACTTCACCCCCATCGAGCCCAACTCCGTCATCTTGCGCACGGTGTCGTCACGATCCGAAAACAGCAGGCTTTCGGTCAGTTCCAGTCGCAGACAGCGAGGATTGGCGCCGGTATCTGCCAGCAGATCGCTGACTTCCTGCACAAACTCGGACTGGCGGAACTGCCTTGCGCTCACATTCACCGAGATTGTCAAAGCGCGCGTGGAATCACGCTGGGCCCACACTGCCAGCTGTTCGCAGGCCGTTTGCAAAACCCAATGACCCAGCGGCACGATCAGGCCGGTCTGCTCGGCTACGGGAATGAACTCTCCCGGTGACACGCGGCCCCGGCGTGGATGGTTCCACCGGCACAACGCCTCAACACCTACCATGCCCCCACGGCTGTTGACGACCGGCTGGTAATGCACCATCAATTCGCGGCGCTGCAAGCCCATGCGCAAGTCGTGCTCCAGTGCGGTGCGCTGCGCCACCAGTTCCTGCATGGCGGGGTCAAAGAACCGCATGGTGTTTCTTCCGGCTGATTTGGACTCATACATGGCCAGATCTGCCTGTTTGAGAAGTTCATCAACGGTCTGGTCGTTATCCCCGAACAGGGCCACACCAATGCTGGGGGTACTGTGGTGCTCCAGCGCACCCAGAAAATAGGGCCGGTTCAAGTTCACCAGAATCTTCTTTGCGACCTGTTCCACTTGTGCTGTGGCCAACTGTCCTTCTGTCTCCAGGCCCTGCAGCATCACCACAAACTCATCGCCACCAATACGAGCCACTGTGTCCACCTCGCGCACGCTGTCCAGGAGGCGTTGTGCGACCTGTTGCAGGAGCTGATCGCCCACATCATGCCCCTGCGAATCATTCAGGTTCTTGAAATTGTCGAGGTCAATGAATATCAAAGCACCACTCGTCTTGTCCCGGGTAGTGATGGCCAACGCGTATTGCAGGCGATCCATCAGGAGGCGCCGGTTAGGAAGGCTGGTCAGTGCATCGTAAAAAGCCAGATGCTCGATCTTGGCCTCGGCTGCCTTACGTTCAGTGATATCAGTCACCGAACCGTAGGCCACCACAGAACCACTGCTTTCGTAGCGCACCAGCGCACGGCCAAGCAACACCCGGTCCACCCCGTCTGCAGAGCAAATGCGGAACTCATGCGTCCACTTGCTACCCACTTCAGCACTGTGGTTCATGGTGTCGAATAAGACCTTGCGGTCTTCCTCCAACACCCAGCGAAAGACACTATTGGCATTCTCGCAAGCCTGCTCGGGTGTTACGCCAAAGATGTCGCTCACTGCTTCACTAACAAAGTTAAAGACACCGCTGGTGGCGCTTTGCATGGTGTACTGAAATACCATCACGGGCAGCCTGGCTGTCAGCAACTGAAGTTGCGTCAGGCGAACTTGCAGTGCGGCCTTGGCTTCGTGTTCGACCGTGAAATCCTGAATAACGCCGTAATCCACCTGCGTTCCATCGCTGCGCACATGGCGCCCCATCTGCGTACGCATGTAGTGGATGGTGCCATCGGGTAGCAAGACGCGGTAAGAAAATGGAGTTTCATCCATAGCAACGCGCGCTGCGACAAACCCCGGCAGATCGTCGGGGTGGATCATGGAGCGTGCAGTTTCCCGTGTGACGCCAGGCTCGACCCCGAGACCCATCATATGGAAAATCTCGGGCGACCCATAAAGGTAGTCGCCGGTGGCATCGGCAGTCCAGTGGCCCACCTTGGCCACAGACTCTGTCACGCGAAACAATTCCACTTTGGCCTGCAAATCGTCATTGAGCTGTTGCAGGGCCTTTTCACTAGACGCGATAGCCGCATTGATCTTGCGCTCGGCCGTCACATCACTGACGTACACCACAAAATACGACTCACCGTCGATGGCAACCCGTGCGCCTTCGACGCGGATCGTGATGTTGTGGCCATCCTTGGTACGAAACGGGAGCTCTGTAGGGTGCGCCTCGCGCAACTGAATGGCAGCCATGCGGGCAGCGTCCCTCTCCTTGGGATCGGCCCACATGCCCAGCTCAATGGCTGTTTTCCCGATAACCTCATCACAGCTGTAGCCGGTTAGCCGTGTCCAGCGGTCGTTGACATTGACGATGCAGCCATCGACAGCCCGGCTCACCGAAATGGCCACCGGGCTCTTGGCAAACATTGCGTCAATCATTACCGAGCTGTTGGTAGCCAGCAGGGGCTTGGTTGATGCCGTTTTCGCAACAGGTTGTGGTATGGGCATGGTTGGGAACAGGATTGGTCTGTAAATGGCACATCATAGAACCATTGAGCCAAAAAAAGCCCTCTGGCGAGGGCTCCTGGTTCGCAGCAAGGCACAAGGGGCTGTTTAGCCGCCTTTGCTGGGGCGTTTGCCGGGGTTCTTTTTGTTGCATAAGCCACATCGGCAAACGCGCAGCGATTCCCGCTGGCGACGCAGCCAAAATCGTCGATGCGATTTCAGTGTTGCGCAGCATGGAAGGTGAAGAAAAGCCCATGCTCGGCCGCCGAGTGATTGTGTATGGTGGTGGCAACACCGCGATTGATGTGGCCCGCACCGCCAAGCGCATGGGTGCCGAGCCCATCATCGTCTATCGCCGCACCCGCGAAAAGGCGCCAGCACACGATTTTGAAATCGAGGAAGCGCTGCAGGAAGGCGTCATGGTCAAGTGGTTGTCGACCATCAAGCAGGCCGGCGAGTCCTCCATCACCATCGAGAAAATGGTGCTCGATGCCAACGGCTTCCCGCAACCCACCGGCGAATTCGAAACCATGGAAGCCGACTCGGTGGTACTCGCGCTGGGTCAGGATGTAGATCTGGGTTTGCTCGACGGCGTACCAGGACTAGAAGTAGCGGACGGCGTGGTCAAAGTCGCGCCCAACATGATGACCGGCCATCCCGGCATCTTCGCCGGCGGCGACATGGTCACCGCCGAGCGCAACGTCACCGTTGCCATCGGTCACGGCAAAAAAGCCGCGCGGCATATCGACGCCTGGCTCAGAAATGCCACCCACGAAGCGCCCAAAAAGCACGAAGTCGCCACCTTCGAGCGGCTCAACACCTGGTACTACTCCGACGCACCGAAAACCGTGCAGCCGATGCTCGACATCATCCGCCGTCAATCGACGTTTGACGAAGTCCAGGGCGGCTTGGACGAAACCAACGCGCTATTCGAAGCGCGCCGCTGTCTGTCCTGCGGCAACTGCTTCGAGTGCGACAACTGCTACGGCGTCTGCCCCGACAACGCAGTGATCAAGCTCGGCGCCGGCAATCGTTTCGAGTTCAACTACGACTACTGCAAAGGCTGCGGCATCTGCGCCGCCGAGTGTCCCTGTGGCGCGATTGTGATGGAGCCGGAGAAGCTGTAACCAGTTGGTGCTGGTGATGGAATGGCCCGTTCACCGGCCACACGCCGCCAAAGGCTGTTCGACAGATAGCTGTACAGAAACACAGTAATCTACGCCGCTCACCCGTCATCCATGGGTCAGCGCCATGTCTGCTGCTGCGTCCGCTGTTGCCTCATGTGCCACACCGCGCACTGCGCGCTACCAGCGTCGCCGTCCCGAGCAGACGCTGTGGTATCGCATCGTCCAGACGCATTTTGCAACATGGCTTGATCTGGCCAGCGGCGAGTTTGGTGTCGCGCCGCCTGGCTATGTCGAGCGCACCTTCCGCCGCTATCTCGAATGTGGCATCCTCGCTCACGGTTTTGCGCGGGCGTATTGCGACACCTGCCAGCACGATTTTCTGATTGCGTATTCCTGTAAAGGGCGGGGCGTGTGCCCGTCATGCAATACAAGGCGCATGGCGGAGACGGCGGCGCATTTGGTGGATCATGTGTTTCCGCCACTGCCGGTACGGCAGTGGGTGCTGGCGGTGCCCAAGCGGCTGCGCTATTTTCTGCAGACCGATGCAGCGCTGCAAGGCGCGGTGCTGCGGATTTTTTGAGCGAAGTGGAGCGCGCGTTGCGCGTGCAATGTCCCAGCACAACCAACACAGACACCAGCACCGCACGCATCGGGGCCGTCGCCTTCATCCATCGCTTTGGCTCGTCGCTCAACGCGCACGTGCATTTTCATTGCTGCGTGATGGATGGGGTGTTTGAGCCATCCGTCAACACGGACGACCGCGTTACCGATGATGTGCCGGGCGTCAGTTTCCATGCCGCGCATCAACTCGATACGCTGGCTATTCAAGCCGTGCAAACCCGCGCCCGCCAACGCATCCTGCGCGCCTTTGTGCGCCGCGGTCTCATCGACAAAGACGATGCCAAAGAGATGGTGCAATGGGAACACGGCGGCGGGTTTTCAGTCGATGCGTCGGTGTGCATCGAGGGGCAACGACCGCGCAGGGCTAGAGCGCCTGCTGCGCTACTGCGCGCGGCCTCCCTTCGCGCTGGAACATTTACACCAGCACGATGCCGAGCATGTGGTGTATCACAACCCCAAACCGCACCAAGGCGGGCCAAGAGAATTGGTGCTCACGCCACTGGAACTGATCGACAAAATCGCTGCACTCATCCCGCCACCGCGCACGCACCGCCATCGCTACTACGGTGTGCTGGCACCTAATGCGCCAATGCGGGCAGCGGTGACGGCGCTTGCGCCACTGGCGATTTCGCCAGTTGGTGCTGGTGACACGCCGTTGAAGGCCGACACGAACACAGCACCAGAATCAAAGTCTCGCGCTGCCGCCCGCTACCTTTGGGCGATGCTACTGGCGCGCATCTACGAAGCCTTTCCGCTGAACTGCCCGATCTGCCACAGCCAGATGCGCATCATCGCCTTCATCAACGACACGACTACGCTGCACAAGATTCTCAATCACCTTGGTGAATCAACCGAGTCGCCCAAAATCGCGCAAGCGCGCGGGCCACCACTGTGGGAGGCGGCGAGCGCTGCGGAGCGAGCAGCGGAAATGTTCGGCGACGCCGGGCATGCTCAATGGGCTTTGCCCACCGTGCTTTTCCCCGAACCGCCAATCAACTTCGATCAGCGTATCGGCTGGTAAAGGTGATTCGGTGCGAGACAAATGACATGCCGTCCGGTGTCATGGGATGACTCGCGCCGACGGCAGGCAATATGGCCGCGCGCGGCCATATTGCCTGCCGTCGGCAGTGCCAACTGCGCAATTCATGTGAGCATCCCGTGATGCCACGCGCGCTCAGGCGAAATTAAGGTTTGACAACCGCATCAAGCGAGGACGAAACTCCTCGAATGTTGATTGAATTTCCTATTCCTGTAGCGCACGACTGATAGGCTGGATGGCACCTGACATGATTTAGGCCGTAGGTCGGGCACCAAGGATGGAGACGCGCTGGCCGAAGCGTTTGGCGGGAAAGTAGTCCCACACCGCATGGTGCTGGGTACAACGGTTATCCCATAGCGTAAGCGTGTTAGGCGTCCACTGAACACGGCAGTGCAACTCTTGCATGGTTGCGCAATGCTGGAAGAGCATGTTCAGTAGCGCATCACTCTCGTGGGGTGCCAATTGCGGAATGCGTATGGTGAATCCGTAGTTGACGAACAGCACCTTGCGGCCACTACCCGGATGGCGGATCACCACGGGATGCTCGGACTCCGGCCAGCCGCCAGCAGGAACTGGTACTCCATAGTTGCCGGTATAAGGCTTGCCGCCATTGTGTATGGCCGTCAAACCTTCCAGAAACGTCTTCATGGTCGGCGACAAGGTTTCGTACGCCAGTTCCATGTTCAGGAACATGGTTGCACCACCACCACCGCCGGGAACTTGGGTGATATAGAGCATGGAGCCCATGGGTGGTTCGGCATCGCAGGTTACATCGGTGTGCCAGCCTTCCCCTGCAACATTGGTACTGGTCTCGTCCGCCTTGATGTACAGGATTTCAGGGTCATCACCGGCCCCACCCATTGTGATCTTTGCGGCTGTTGCGGTGTCCCCGCTGGCAATCGCCTTGGCCTTGGCGGCATGGTAGGGATGGGAATGCAGTTTGCCAAACATGCGTCCGAATCGCTTGTGGTCTTCATCCGACAGCTTCTGCTCGCGAAAGCACAGAACATGGTGTTCGTTCAAGGCTACGTTTATTTCTGCAAACTGGTCTGCGGTCAGGGGTTGAGACAGATCGATGCCTTCCACCTCAGCACCAATGGATGGATTGATCTGGGTAACCTTGATCAACTTGTAGTCAGGGCGCTGACGACAGTTACGGGCTTTGATGGCATTGAGTGCAAACTGGTCCATGGATAGGTGTCCTTATAGT
The DNA here is from genome assembly GCA_016718525.1 of Rhodocyclaceae bacterium. Taxonomy (GTDB): domain Bacteria; phylum Pseudomonadota; class Gammaproteobacteria; order Burkholderiales; family Rhodocyclaceae; genus JADKHX01. The sequence goes on along the minus strand of JADKDD010000002.1, from coordinate 786,673 downwards.
CGATGTTGTGGCAATGGAAGAAGTTTATGAATCATCCATTCGCTCGGCAATTGATATTCCTGAAAATTCCGTTTCACGGAATTAGCGAATTCGCACAGCTCAAGATGCGATAGTCTTGGTTTCGCACCTTGCGTGTTTCGAGCCAGTATTTCCAGGTGGATTTGGGCCAGAGGATCACGTTGCGACCATCGGCCTGCTGGTAATAGCTTTTGCATCCGCTAGACCAAACGGTTCCTTTGAAGTGGTGCTGGAGATCTTCGTTAAAGGCTTTTTGCGCTTCTGGCTTCAGATCCAAAAAGTCTGCTTTTTCCGTCTTCAGAAGTTTGAGGCACTGCATTACGTAATGCACTTGTGCCTCAATCATGAAGACGATGGAGTTGTGTCCCAGACCCGTGTTGGGGCCCACCAGCTGGTAAAAATTGGGATAGCCCGATACCGTGATGCCGTAATAGGCTTGGGCTATGTCTTTCCAGTCTGCCTGCATCAGGTTCCTGCCGTTCAATCCGATGCATGGGAAGTTTTTCATGTAGATGCGTGGGTCAGCGACAAATCCAGTGCCCAACACTACGCAGTCCGCTTTGATTTCTCGACCCTCTGAAGTCACGATGGACTTCTCACGAAACTCCCGAATACCACTGGTTACCAGGTCCACATTGATGCGGTTGAACATGGGTAGCCACTTATTGGAAATCAAAATCCGCTTGCAGCCAATGACGTAGTCCGGGATGAGCGCTTTAGCGGTGTTGGGGTTGCGAACCTTGGATCGGATCAGCCATTGGGCCAAGCTTTGAAAACCCTTGGCAAGGGCCGGCGCAAACAGCGGCCATGCGCGTGATTCATTGGTCCAGTACAGTCGCGCCCGGTGGAGTCTACGCAGCCAGTCAGCCTTGTCAAAAAGCACCTTCGATAAGCGGCTGTAGGTTCGCGTGTCGCGCGGAATAACCCAGGCCGAGGTACGCTGCATGATGGTCAGCTTGGCAACTTTGGGCGCAATTTCCGGGGCGTATTGGATGGCACTGCCACCCGTTCCTATGGAAACCACATGTTTGCCAGTCAGGTCATAGCTGTGGTCCCACTGCGCTGAGTGAAACACCTTGCCCTGAAAGCGATCCATACCCGGAAATGCTGGAATGTTCGGCACATGCAATGGGCCAGTGGCCATGACTACATGACGTGCTTTGTATTGCTCTCCCTGGGCGGTGTCTACCGTCCACTGGGCTGTGCCCTCGTCAAAGCGCATACCCGCGACTTCGCGCCCGAAGCGGATGAAAGGACGAATCCCAAATTTGGCCGTGGTGTCCAGGATGTACGCCTGTATTTCGTCCCAATCAGCATAGCGCTTGGTCCAGTCCGTCTTGGGAGCGAAAGAAAACGAATACAAATGGGACTGCACATCGCACGCCGCGCCTGGGTAACTGTTTTCTCGCCAGGTGCCACCAACGTCCATGGCTTTTTCCAGGATGACGATATTGTCATAGCCAGCCTTGCGTAGCTGTATAGCCATGCACAGTCCACCAAAGCCTGCGCCGATGATTACAACGTCAAGGAGTGGTGTGGAAGATGTGTCTTTGTTGTGTGCGCTCATAGTGCCTCATTCGATGAAAGAATGAGGCGCAGTGTAGGCAGCGCTAACTGTTATTGGAACGTGCGAAACGGCTCAAGAGTTAGCAGTTTCGGAAAGCGTCTACGCAGTCTGGGCACGTGCCAACTTGCGAAACCGGGCTGGGCTATTGCCACACCATCTTTGAAATGCGCGGATGAATGATGTTGTTTCGGTGTAGCCCATCTGAAGTGCAATCTGATCCACCGAGATGGTGCTTTGCTCTAACAACTCGCGTGCCTGGTCAAAGCGCACTTCATCGAGCATCTTGCGGTAAGACACTTTGTGCTTTTGTAGATCATTAAAGAGACTGCGCTCCGATCTACCAAATGCACGCGCCACTTCAGCGGCAGTTGGAAACTCCCCGCGGTGCAGCTTCAGGTGTGTACGCATCTGTTGGGCAATATCTGCATCCTCTTCGCGCATTGCGAGGGCATGCAACTGCTCGCATTGCGCCAAGTGCATTGCGTTGGCTACGCGATCCGACTCTTTCAGCGGTGCGCTGATCGGTCCATTCTCCAGATGGATTCTGACCAGGCTATCACCAAAGGTCACTGGGCAGCCAAAGAGCTTGACATATGCCGCACTTTCGGCAGGCTCTGGATAGGGCATAGAAATGCGCAATGGACGCACGTCGAAACCCAGGACTTTCACCAAATCATGTATCAAACGAATGCTTCCCGCGACCTCATAGTCTGTACGTAGCCGATAGGGCCAAGGTGGTAGCTCCACCGGTTGAATCGTCAATTCGCTATGGTCGGCTTTTGGCGTAAAGCCCAATTGCCCAAACAAATAGGTGAGTGCAGGGAAGCGCATTGCGCATTGGATGGCCTCATAAGGTGTGGCGCAGCTCAGCAGCAACATGCCGTAGGCACCGTACCCAGTCAATCCTTGACTCATCCCGATGCGAAGCAACTCCAGCGGATCCCGTACCTGATCGCAGAGTTCACAAAATATCTGCAACTCCTTGGCGTAACTGATACGGCTGCCGGGGGCCAGTTGGTGAAAGGCTAAGCCATGCTTCTCCAGCACCGGAGCTATGGGTACACCATTGGCCGCCAATCCATTGGCAATATGGCTGATGGACAAAATGGAATGGGTGGCCATCGGACGATGATGCCACAGCCCCTCCTGTTATGCCAAAAATGCAAACTTCGTCCACGACTTGTGATTGACGCACGTTAACTTGCCAGAAAGCTGTCAGTCGCCAAGGCCCGTAACCGCGGCACTGCCCTGATGCCTGCCGCCACAATTCAGGAACCGGCCCCCAGCGCCACCGCCCGTGCCCTGCTGGCAGCTGCTGTTGCAGGGTCCGCGGGCGTTTGGGTAGGCCAGCCGCTCAAGTGCCGTTCGCTGAGCTGGCACAGGGCGGTGATCCACTCGGGGTCGTCATTCAGGCAGGGGATGTAGTGAAACTCTTGGCCGCCCGCGTGCATAAACGCCTCGCGGCCTTCCATCGCAATCTCTTCCAATGTTTCCAGGCAGTCGCTGGTGAAGCCGGGGCAGACCACGTCCACCCGCGCCACACCTTGTTTGGCCAGGGCTTTGAGTGTGGGCTCGGTATAGGGCTGCAGCCATTTTGCGCGGCCCAGGCGGGATTGGAAGGTGACCACATAGTCATCAGGCCCCAGCGAGAGCGCCGTGGCCAGTAGCCTCGCAGTTTTGTGGCATTCGCAGTGGTAGGGGTCGCCCAGCTCCAGCGTGCGGTGTGGCACACCATGAAAGCTCATGACCAGTTTTGTTTTCGTAGTATCGGTGCGCCCATTGCGCCGCCAGTGGCGCTGCACGCTGGCGGCCAGGGCGGCGATGTAGCCGGGGTCATCGTGGTAGCGGTTGACAAAGCGCAGCTCGGGCAGGCTGCGGGTGCGCTGTGCCCAGGTGGACACGGAGTCAACGATGCTGGCGGTGGTGGTGCCAGAGTATTGGGGGTAGCACGGCAGCACCAGTACACGGGTGGCGCCAGCGGCTTTCAGGGCGTCGAGTTGCGATGCAATAGAAGTGCTGCCGTAGCGCATGGCCCAACGCACCTGCACCTGGTGGTTGCGCTGGCCCAGCCAGCCTTGCAGCAGTTTGGCCTGCTTTTCGGACCACACCTTCAGGGGCGAGCCTTCGGGCGTCCAGATGCTGGCGTATTTGGCTGCGGACTTGGCAGGGCGAATGCGCAGGATGATGCCGTGCAGAATCAGCAGCCACAGCAGGCGGGGAATTTCCACCACACGGCGGTCACTCAAAAACTCGGCCAGGTAGCGGCGCACTGCGTCCTTGGTAGGGGCGTCGGGCGTGCCCAGGTTGCACAGCAGCACCGCGGTGCGCGCAGGCTGGCCGTGTTGGTAGGCGGGTTCGTCGGCAAAGGGCATGGGAATATTCAGGTGACCTAGGTAGGGTGGCCTAGCGTGCGGGTTGCAGCTTGAGGGTGCTTTGGGTGTTGGCCTTGATGGCAGATTCGCTCAAATGCTGAGGGAAGTAAAAACCTTCGATAAAGGGCAGGGCCTGGTCCTGGTAGTGTTTGTCACCCCATACACCGCTTTGGCCTACGGGGTTCACGCCCAAGGCGCCGCGTGCATCGGCAAAGTCGATGATGCGCCGGGTGGATGGCCCCTTGGTCACGGCCCACGGGGCTGGGCCGATGTCACTGCCCAGGTTGTTGAGGGTTTCGTGCGCGCCGGGGGCGGAAAACGGCCCTACGTCCAATATCCAATCAAAGGGCTTCTGGGCGGAAAGGGGGTGTATGTGCGTGAGCGTATGGGTTTTGCCCCAGGCCCACTCCATCAGGCTGTTGCCGTACTGCTCCTTTAGATGCTCCAGCGTGCGGTGCCACACCAGCTTCATGGTTTGTGTGCGGGTCTCTACGGCCTTGGTGCCTGGGTTGTCCCACCAGGGGGAGTTGGCGTCCGAGACGAGGTTGAGCAGGGCCATGTCCAGTGCGCGCGAGCCCAGCAGGTTTTGGAAGTGGTCGTCGCCCACTTTGTAAGCGAGTATTAGTCGTCGGCGCCGGCCCGTCGGGCATGTCGGCCGCCTACCACCTGCGCCGCCTCGGTCATCACGTCACCGTGCAAGACGCCGGCCCCTTCCTCGGCGGCATGATGCGTTTCGGTATCCCCAAATACCGCCTGCCGCGCGACGTATTGGAAGCCGAAATGCAGCGCATCGTTGCCCTCGGCGTCGAGGTCAAACTCAATAGCCGTGTCGACAATATCCTCGAGAGCATGCAAACAGGCAAGTTCGATGCCGCCTTCCTCGCCGTTGGCGCGCACATCGGCAAGCGGGCCTATATCCCGGCCGGCGACACCGCCAGGATTGTCGACGCGATTTCCGTGTTGCGCAGCATGGAACGTGAAGACAAACCCATGCTCGGCCGCCGCGTCATCGTTTATGGCGGCGGCAACACCGCAATTGATGTCGCCCGCACCGCCAAGCGTATGGGTGCCGACCCGATCATCGTTTATCGCCGCAATCGAGAAAAGGCGCCGGCACACGATTTTGAAATCGAGGAAGCGCTGCAGGAAGGCGTCATGGTCAAGTGGTTGTCGACCATCAAGCAGGCCGGCGAGTCCTCCATCACCATCGAGAAAATGGTGCTCGATGACAAGGGTTTTCCGCAACCCACGGGCGAATTCGAAACCATGGAAGCGGATTCCGTCGTGCTCGCACTCGGGCAGGACGTCGACCTGGGTTTGCTCGATGGCGTGCCCGGACTAGAAGTAGTGGACGGCGTGGTCAAAGTAGCACCCAACATGATGACCGGCCACCCCGGCATCTTCGCCGGCGGCGACATGGTGCCGGCTGAACGCAATGTCACCGTTGCCATCGGCCACGGCAAAAAGGCCGCACGGCATATCGATGCCTGGCTCAGAAGCGCCACCCACGAAGCGCCCAAGAAGCACGAAGTCGCCACCTTCGAGCGCCTCAACACCTGGTACTACTCCGACGCACCGAAAACCGTGCAACCAATGCTCGACATCATCCGCCGTCAATCTACCTTTGACGAAGTTCAGGGCGGGCTGGACGAAACCAACGCGCTATTCGAAGCGCGCCGCTGCCTCTCGTGCGGCAACTGTTTCGAATGCGACAACTGCCACGGCGTCTGCCCCGACAACGCGGTGATCAAGCTCGGCGCCGGCAATCGTTTCGAGTTCAACTACGACTACTGCAAAGGCTGCGGCATCTGCGCCGCCGAGTGTCCCTGTGGCGCGATTGTGATGGAGCCGGAGAAGCTGTAACCAGTTGGTGCTGGTGATGGAATGGCCCGTTCACCGGCCACACGCCGCCAAAGGCTGTTCGACAGATAGCTGTACAGAAACACAGTAATCTACGCCGCTCACCCGTCATCCATGGGTCAGCGCCATGTCTGCTGCTGCGTCCGCTGTTGCCTCATGTGCCACACCGCGCACTGCGCGCTACCAGCGTCGCCGTCCCGAGCAGACGCTGTGGTATCGCATCGTCCAGACGCATTTTGCAACATGGCTTGATCTGGCCAGCGGCGAGTTTGGTGTCGCGCCGCCTGGCTATGTCGAGCGCACCTTCCGCCGCTATCTCGAATGTGGCATCCTCGCTCACGGTTTTGCGCGGGCGTATTGCGACACCTGCCAGCACGATTTTCTGATTGCGTATTCCTGCAAAGGGCGGGGCGTATGCCCGTCGTGCAACACGCGGCGCATGGTGGAGACGGCGGCGCATTTGGTGGATCATGTGTTTCCGCTACTGCCGGTACGGCAATGGGTGCTGGCGGTGCCCAAGCGGCTGCGCTATTTTCTGCAGATTGATGCAGTGCTGTAAGGCGCGGTGCTGCGGACTTTTCTAAGTGAAGTCGAGCGTGAGTTGTGCGTGCAATGTCCCAGCACAACCAACACAGACACCAGCACCGCACGCATCGGGGCGGTCGCGTTCATCCACCGCTTTGGCTCGTCGCTCAACGCGCATGTTCACTTCCATTGCTGCGTGATGGATGGGGTGTTTGAGCCATCCGTCAACACGGACGACCGCGTTACCGATGATGTGCCGGGCGTCAGTTTCCATGCCGCGCATCAACTCGATACGCTGGCTATTCAAGCCGTGCAAACCCGCGCCCGCCAACGCATCCTGCGCGCCTTTGTGCGCCGCGGTCTCATCGACAAAGACGATGCCAAAGAGATGGTGCAATGGGAACACGGCGGCGGGTTTTCAGTCGATGCGTCGGTGTGCGTCGAGGGCAATGACCGCGCAGGGCTAGAGCGCCTGCTGCGCTACTGCGCGCGGCCTCCCTTCGCGCTGGAACATTTACACCAGCACGATGCCGAGCATGTGGTGTATCACAACCCCAAACCGCACCAAGGCGGGCCAAGAGAATTGGTGCTCACGCCACTGGAACTGATCGACAAAATCGCTGCACTCATCCCGCCACCGCGCACGCACCGCCATCGCTACTACGGTGTGCTGGCACCTAATGCGCCAATGCGGGCAGCGGTGACGGCGCTTGCGCCACTGGCGATTTCGCCAGTTGGTGCTGGTGTGCTCTGCATGGCGGGATGTCCGCTTCGCGGAGCGCCAACACCGTTGAAGGCCGACACGAACACAGCACCAGAATCAAAGTCTCGCGCTGCCGCCCGCTACCTTTGGGCGATGCTACTGGCGCGCATCTACGAAGCCTTTCCGCTGAACTGCCCGATCTGCCACAGCCAGATGCGCATCATCGCCTTCATCAACGACACGACTACGCTGCACAAGATTCTCAATCACCTTGGTGAATCAACCGAGTCGCCCAAAATCGCGCAAGCGCGCGGGCCACCACTGTGGGAGGCGGCGAGCGCTGCGGAGCGAGCAGCGGAAATGTTCGGCGACGCCGGGCATGCTCAATGGGCTTTGCCCACCGTGCTTTTCCCCGAACCGCCAATCAACTTCGATCAGCGTATCGGCTGGTAAAGGTGATTCGGTGCGAGACAAATGACATGCCGTCCGGTGTCATGGGATGACTCGCGCCGACGGCAGGCAATATGGCCGCGCGCGGCCATATTGCCTGCCGTCGGCAGTGCCAACTGCGCAATTCATGTGAGCATCCCGTGATGCCACGCGCGCTCAGGCGAAATTAAGGTTTGACAACCGCATCAAGCGAGGACGAAACTCCTCGAATGTTGATTGAATTTCCTATTCCTAATTGCCACCCCGTGCCTGGCAATATTGCACTAACGATTATTGCACTGCCCTGGCTATCGCACGGAAGCTGTTCAGCCCAGCTTCCAGGTTCTCGATGATTTCGTCTGCCAGCACATCGGGCTCTGGCAGATTATCCAGATCGGCCAAACTCTTGTCCTTCAACCAAAAAATATCCAGGCTCGTTTTGTCACGTTCCATGATTTGCTCAATGCTGAACCTGCGCCAGCGCCCCTCGGGATTGCTTTGCTCACTCCATAACTCCTTGCGCTGATGGCGATTCAGCGGGTTATAGCAGGCAATGAATTCTGCCAGGTCGTCAAAGCGCAGCGGTTTCTTTTTCAGCGTGTGGTGAATGTTGGTACGGTAGTCGTAGAACCAGACCTCCTTCGTCCATGCGTCTTTGCTCGCTTCATGGTTATCGAAAAACAACACATTCGCCTTCACCCCGTTGGCGTAAAAGATGCCGGTGGGTAGGCGCAAGATAGTGTGCAGGTCGGTGGTTTCCAGCAGCTTCTTCCTTACCGTTTCGCCCACGCCGCCTTCGAACAGCACATTGTCTGGCACCACCACTGCCGCTCGGCCCGTGGTTTTTAGCATGGTGCGGATGTGCTGCACAAAGTTGAGCTGCTTGTTGGAAGTGGTCGCCCAGAAATCTTGCCGGTTGTAGGTTAGATCATCCTTCTCCTGCTCGCCTTCATCGTTGGTAAAGCTCATTGAGCTTTTCTTGCCAAAAGGGGGATTTGCCAGCACGTAGTCAAAGCGCTTTCCGCTGTCAGCCACCAGCGCATCGTTTGGCGACACCATGCTCTCGCCATCAATCTCGCCAATGTTGTGCAAAAACATGTTCATCAACGCCAAGCGACGTGTGCCCGCCACAATTTCGTTGCCGTAAAAAGTCTCGTGCTTGAGAAAGGATTTCTGGCTCTTGTCCATCGGGTGCGCAGTCACCAAAAAATCATAAGCCGCCAAAAAGAAACCGCCCGTGCCACAGGCCGGATCAGCAATAGTCTTGCTTGGCTCAGGCCGCACACATTCCACCATCGCCCGAATCAAGGCACGCGGCGTGAAGTATTGCCCCGCGCCGGACTTGGTATCTTCCGCGTTACGTTCCAGCAATCCCTCGTAGATGTCCCCCTTCACATCCGCGCCCATTGTCACCCACTCGGTCTCATTCACCATGTCGATCAGGCGGTATAGCTTGGCCGGGTCTTGAATCTTGTTTTGCGCCTTGGTGAAAATTGTGCCTAGCATGCCCGGCTTGTTGCCCAGCTCACGCAACAGCGTCACATAATGCACCTCCAGCTCCGCACCGCGCTTGGCCTTCAGACTCTGCCAGTTGTATTCAGCGGGAATGCTTACTTTGCGGTTATACGGCGGTTTGCTGTATTCATCCGCCATTTTCAAAAAGATCAGATAAGTGAGCTGCTCCAGATAATCACCATAGCCCACCCCGTCGTCGCGCAACGTGGTGCAAAAACTCCAGACCTTGGAAACGATGGATGCGGTTGCGTTCATGCTTTATCCCTGAATCAAACTTGTTTATAGGCAATGAGCTTGATAATCTCAGCCCGAAAAGGATGTCTCCTGCGCAAATACAAGAGACATTCGATAACTCAATGTTTTATTAAAACTTTACTCATGACTAATTGGAGCCTAAAAAAGATCATTACGCTGACCTTTTCCTATGCGTTTTTTATACGTTTTCTATGCGCTCTCTATACGCCATGGCGCATAGGCTACGCTTTAACATAAAAAGAATGCCGCTTAACACCCTGTTTTTTTAGTAATTTTTCATCAGAAAGCCGTTTCAAAAGCTTATACGCCTGATCTGGCGTTAAGCGGCAAAGCTCAATGACCTCCTGACGGGTAATGCGGCCGTGCTGATCAACATAGCTCTTCACCATTTGCTCATGCTGTAACCGGTCAAATCCTGCCTGTCGCGTATATTGGACTTTCTCGCCCAGCAGCCTATACAGATCAGGAGACAAGGTATAAACCCATCACTGTGCCATCGTCTTCAACCCCCAGATAAATTTCACCGCCCTGGCAATTGGCCATGCAAACCACTGCCTCGATCAAATCTTTGTCAGACAAACATTGACGGTCGCTCTTGAATTCACAGGTCAAGGACTCGTGTAAAGGGATGGTATTCATGCCGTTTCTTTCCGCGTGCGCCGTATCACCAGCGCCGACTTTTGATCGACGCTGGTGCGTTGCGCCTTGATACGCGCCAGCAGCACCGAGGCGGGTTCGTCGTTCGGGTCATGCGCCACCAGTTGGCCGGAGAAAGCTTTTTTCAGAATGGACTGGCGCAGGGCTTCGGCTTGTTGCAGGGCGATGGTGAGGGTTTGATCGAGTTGGTTGGCTTCAGAAAGGCGTGCTTCCACCAACTCAACGATCAGCGCCTGTGCCTCAAAAGAACAAATTGGAAACATGAGCGGCTCGACATTCCTGTTGTTTATCTGCGGCACATTTGAGCCATCGGATATGGAAGCCAAATCAAGCGACAGTATCCATAACCATAAGTAGCCAGGACACAAGCTATCTGGTAGGTTAGTCAGTCCCATCAAATTCAAATCAAAGCATGACCTGTGAGCCAATCGACGCTTTTTGTTGGTAGCGATTGCGCCGCCTCGTTTTGGAAAAATGATTGTGCCAGCGGGATAAATATTGAGACCGATTTCCGATGCTTCTTTTTCGGAAAGGTAAGTGGCTGATGTATTCATCGAAACTACATTGCCCTCCCTGTTCATGTCAGAAACACGGTAATAGGGTATTTCTGTGCCCTTGGTAGTTTCGATACCCTTTGGTGTGTTACCAGACACTACATCAAGCAGGTTGCCAATTTGGATGTAGCCCCACCCCTCCGGCAGTTCAGGCAATTCGGCCAGATCTTCGGCGGTGAGCGGTGGCAGAGATTTCGGGGCTTTTGGTTTGCTGCCTTGTTTGCCGGCGGCTTCCCAGTCGGCGAGTTGTTGCTCGTAGCGTTGCGTGCGCTCTTGCTGGATGCGCTTGAGCACAGCATCGGCGGTTTCGAGTTTGTCCTGATTCTCCGCGCGCCACTGCGCGGTAAGTTTGCCCTCAAAGGCGTGTTTCAGCAGCGCCTGGCGATACACCTTGAGCTGTACCTGCGCGGTCTTCAGGTTTTCGATGCCCTTGTCCAGCTCGGAAAACAGCTCCTCGATTTTGGCGACGATGCGGTGTTGTTCGTTGAAAGGAGGAATAGGGAAGTCGTAATTCCAGAGCAAAGCTGGATCAACGTGAGGTATGCCAACGCCCTTGGCTCGCGTGTTTATTTGCTGATATTTTGACTGCAAGAAATAGAAGGCGTAGTCATTGACCATTGATGGAAAATAAATACGAACCAATGTGCTACCAAGCGCGCCATTCATACCTTTCCCAACCAGGCCTGAACGTGAGCCGTCCCATACCATCAAAAAATCTGTTTCATAGCAAAGCCGACAACCCACGCCATCAGTCCATGTGCGAATCACATTTTCTTCAAAGGCTTGAATATCAACATAGGGAAAAGAGTGCGAAGCGGTTTCTGTTTTGGATTCGCTTTTCGGTTTCTTCCCCTTTTCGTTTTCCACGAAATCGCCAAGCTTCACTGCTACCCACGAATTTGGCAGTTCCAACATTTTTTCATCCATCTTCACGCCACCAACACTTGATTCAACTCAATCATCAAGCCACTTCCCAATCTTCCATGTGCAAGCCCGCCACACGGCCAAATTCTGCGGTGTTGTGGGTAATCAAGGTAGCGTCGTGGGCGCGGGCGATGGCGGCGATCAGCGTATCGTTGGGGCCGATGGGTTTGCCTTGGTTAAGCAGATCGGCGTGAATCTGGCCGTAGTGCTCGGCACATTCGTCATCGAACGGCAAACTTCGCAGCGGCGCGAAAAAAGCTTTCAGTAACTGCAAGTTCGTTTCCGACCGCTGGCTTCTTCGCGCGCCATAGAGTAGTTCAGCCTTGACTACACTGCACAACGCGATGTCGACGGGAATATGTTTGCGAAAGCGTTTCAGAACGGCTGGATGCCTTTCATTGAGCAAGTGAATGCAGACATTGGTGTCAAGCAAGTAAATCATTCAAAATCAAGCCGTTTTTCCAGGGGCAATTGCGGAGGGCGCTCCAATGGCACCCCTTCCCATTTGCCGAAGAGGTCGAAATAACCTTCCGGCCAGCCGACTGCGGCACTGGTATCTCGCTTGACCAACTCAGCCAGATACCGCGACAAACTCAAGCCGGCTTTCTCTGCGCGGCGCTGTGCTTGTTGGGCGATCTCTTCGGGGACATAACAATGCAGTTGAGCCATGAGATTCTCCTTGTATATGTGCTATATGTGGATTGTAGCAAAATCAGGCGACAAGCACTTCATTCAATTCATCCAGCAGCGGTTCCATCCGCGCACCGAACAACTGAACCATCCTGCCCAGCCCGCCCTGACTATCGAACGGCGACATCTCCAAGTCGTCACGCGCTATGTGAAAGGAATTGGCAACATGGTCGCGAATCATGCGCAGCCAGTCCATTTGTTCTTCGTTGAATTTTTCGCTGCCGCCGGAGTGGTGCTTCATCACCCAGTTCTGGAAGTTGCGGCGCACGCTGTCGTCGAAGGTGGCAAGTGTGGCGTCCAGGCCGCAGACGCGGCGGATGAGTGCGACCAGTGCGGTCAGTTCGCTGATGGGCTGCGCGCCCTTGTAGTCATCTAGCTGGCGGTAGGCTTGCCACACGCGCAGCGGGGCGAGTTTGGGTTTGTCAGTCTTGAGCTTGTCCAACACCTGGCGAATCAAAGCGAAACTGAGTTCGCGTCTGCGGTATGGCTGGGTGAAGAAGATGGTGAGGGCTTCGATGTTGTCTTGATTGCTTCTCAGGTAATCAGCAAATTCATCGGTCAAGGCTTGCGCGTTGTTGGCGGCGTCCTTGTCCCATTCGGCGCGCACCAGTTCATCCAGATTGTCGTGGTCGATAGTTTGTTCTTTGTCGCGGCGGATGGTTTCGATGAGCTCAACCAGCTCGCCATTGAGCACGCTTGCGGCGGCGCTGACCAATTGCTGTTGCGCCAATTCGCGCTTGGCGTCACCGGGGTCGCTGCCTATGGGTTGCCCGGCAAGTTCCAGGGCTTTGGCTTCGATGTTGTCGGCATCAATCGCGGCGAAAAGTCTGCCAACGATCTGGGTGAGTTCCACGCCGCCAGCAGCATCCGTAATGCGGCGTTGCTCGTCGGTATCGAGTTGTTTGTTGAGCCTCGCCAGCCGTCCGGCGAGTGAGCTTACGGTGTCTTCATCCGCTGCGCCCATCATCACGCTCATCGCCAAGTCTTTCAAGGGCACGGTGGGTTTGGTGATGAGCGGCTGGCTGGCGGTTTTGAGTGATTTGGTGACGCCGATGGCATCGACAATCACGTAATGCGTTTTGGCGCTGACAGCAGACGGGGTGACTTTTTTCAGGTCGTCCATGTCCAGCGTGCGCGTGCCCCGGCCTTTCATCTGTTCAAAATAATTGCGGCTTTTCACGTCGCGCATGAACAGCAGGCATTCCAGTGGCTTGACATCGGTGCCGGTGGCGATCATGTCGACGGTGACGGCGATACGCGGGTAATAGGCGTTGCGAAAATCCGCCAGCACTGATTTTGGGTCTTCTTCGATTTTGTAGGTAAGCTTTTTGCAGAAGGCGTTGCCTTCGCCAAACTCTTCGCGCACGGTCTGGATAATGTCGTCGGCGTGGCTGTCAGTCTTGGCGAAAATCAGGGTCTTGGGCACTTCAGTGCGGCCGGGAAAAATTTCCGGCAGCTTGTCGCGGAAGGTATGGATGATGGTGCGGATCTGGTCTGGGTTGACGATGCTGCGGTCGAGTTGTGTGGCGGAATAGGCTTCGTCTTCGTCCTGCTGTTCCCAACGTTTTTTACGAGTGAGTTTTTCTCGCTTCTCTATTTGCTGTTGTGCACTAATTTGCGCACCTTGCTGGCTGACCTGGGTTTCAATGACATAGATTTCATTGCCGACATTCACGCCATCGGCCACGGCTTTTTCGTGGCTGTAATCGCTGACCACGTTCTTCTTGAAGAAGCCATAGGTGCGGTTGTCCGGCGTGGCGGTGAGGCCGATCAGGCTGGCATCGAAATAGTCGATCACCTGCTGCCACAGGTTGTAGATGGAACGGTGGCATTCGTCGATGAAGATGAAGTCGAAGAATTCCGGAGGGACTTTTTCGTTGTAGACCACAGGCATCGGCTCTTTGCTTTGCTTGATCTCTGCCGGATTGATTTCTTCGGTGGCTTCGTCCAGCGGGGTGTCTTTGAGAATGGAATAGAGGCGCTGGATAGTGCTGATGCACACTTGGCTATCGTTGGCGACGTAAGATGACTTAAGGCGCTGCACGTTGTACAGCTCGGTGAACTTGCGGTTATCGTCCAGCGGCACGTAAGACATCATTTCTTGCTCGGCCTGTTCGCCGAGGTTTTTGGTATCCACCAGAAACAAAATGCGTTTGCCGTGCGCATGTTTGAGCAGGCGATAAATCGAGGTGATGGCGGTATAGGTCTTGCCGGCGCCCGTTGCCATCTGAATCAAGGCGCGCGGACGATCTGCCTTGAATGAGGCTTCCAGATTGGTAATGGCGATTTCCTGACAATCTCGCAAGCGCAATTCCTTGGCGGGCAGATGATTCGGGTTGAGGATAGGCAGGTGCTGCAAGCGTTCGCGCAGGCTATTGCCTTCTGCTAGCCATTCTTTGAGTGTTTCAGGACGATGAAAGTTGAAAACTTCGCGCGAACGCGGCTTGGGGTCGCGTGTATCGGTAAAGCGGGTAATGATGCCTGTGCTTTCATAGAGGAAAGGCAGCGGCTCTTCGTTATTGACCCACTTGAGCTTGGCTGCCGCGTAACCTTCAGTTTGCGGTTCATGCGCGGTGAGTCGTTGACCTTCTTCTTCGCGCTTGGCCTCAATCACGCCAACTGCCTTTTTATCTACGAACAGCACGTAGTCCGCAGGGCCAACATCAGTTCGATATTCCCGCACCGCCTGCCCCTGCCCGATATTCAAGTCGATTTTCTTGGCGGACTGAACAACCCAGCCGGCCTGCTTAAGCAGCAGGTCGATCGTGTCGCGAGCTTTCTGTTCGGGATTTTGGTTATCGGTCATGCCAGAATCGACTTACACCATATGAGAAATTCATACGCATGATATAAGAATCAAGCGTACTGATGAGCGGTACAAATGACCGGAAGTCACCGCACCTGCCCAATCTGCCCCCGCAACCCATCCAAAACCGCCTGCTCGCCGCGCACGCTAAAGAACGCGCCCTCCTCTTCAGCGCGCTCGGCCAGCACTTCGCAGGTGGCAAAGATGGCGCCGCGCAATTGCTGCGCTGACCAGGGCAGGAAAAGCTCTGCCTCGACTAAATCGCGCTGAAAAAATGCGACGATGGCCTTATGCAGTTTGGCGATATCTTCAGGATTGCGGGCGCTCATCACGATGCAATTCGGGTATTTATCGCGCAACGCGGCTTCGCGTTCGGCTTGCGCCGCCGTGTCGCCGTGGTCGCCAACGTGATCTATCTTGTTGAAAACGCGGATGCGCGGAATGTCTTGCGCTTCGATTTCTTCCAGCACTTTGTCGGTGACTTCAAGCTGGCGCTCGAAACCGGGGTCGCTGGCGTCGATGACGTGGAGCAACAACGACGCATCCAGCGCTTCGTCCAGCGTGGATTTGAACGAGGCAACTAGCCCGTGGGGCAGGTTCTTGATGAAGCCCACGGTGTCGCTGACCAGCACGCGCGGCACGCTTTCGGGGTAAAGGGTGCGCACGGTGGTGTCGAGCGTGGCGAAGAGTTTGTTGGCGACCAGCACTTCGCTGCCGGTGAGCGCGCGCATCAGCGTGGATTTGCCCGCATTGGTGTAGCCGACGAGCGCGACATTGGCGCCGCCTTGTCTGTCTTGCCGCCGCGCGCGCTGCGTCTTGCGCTCGACTTCCATCGCGGTGATTTCCAGTTGCAACTCGGCAATGCGGTCGCGGATTTTGCGTTTATCCAGCTCGGTGTGTGATTCACCCGCGCCACGTCCGCCCACGCCACTGCGTTGCCGCCCTTGCGGGCCAGCGAGCTTGGCGGCTTCGCGCAGGCGCGGCGCCATGTAGCCCAGACGGGCGATTTCCACCTGCGCCTTCGCCGCGCGGGAGCGTGCGTTGCGGTGGAAAATTTCGAGGATGACCATGGTGCGGTCCATCACCTGGCAGCCGACGGCCTTTTCCAGATTGCGCGCTTGCGAGGGGGAGATTTCGTGGTCGACGAAGATGACGTCGATGGGTTGATCCAGACTCGTGGTTGCCATGGTGCTTGCCTTGGCGTTTTCCACTGTGTCATCAACCGTTGTGCGCCCATCTTCATCTAGCATCTCGTCTGAGTCGTCGTCCGAATCGTCATTAATCTACGCCGCTCACCCGTCATCCATGGGTCAGCGCCATGTCTGCTACTGCGTCCGCTGTTGCCTCATGTGCCACACCGCGCGCTGCTCGCTACCAGCGTCGCCGTCCCGAGCAGACGCTGTGGTATCGCATCGTCCAGACGCACTTTGCAACATGGCTTGATCTGGCCAGCGGCGAGTTTGGTGTCGCGCCGCCTGGCTATGTCGAGCGCACCTTCCGCCGCTATCTCGAATGTGGCATCCTCGCTCACGGTTTTGCGCGGGCGTATTGCGACACCTGCCAGCACGATTTTCTGATTGCGTATTCCTGTAAAGGGCGGGGCGTGTGCCCGTCATGCAATACAAGGCGCATGGCGGAGACGGCGGCGCATTTGGTGGATCATGTGTTTCCGCCACTGCCGGTACGGCAGTGGGTGCTGGCGGTGCCCAAGCGGCTGCGCTATTTTCTGCAGACCGATGCAGCGCTGCAAGGCGCGGTGCTGCGGATTTTTTTGAGCGAAGTGGAGCGCGCGTTGCGCGTGCAATGTCCCAGCACAACCAACACAGACACCAGCACCGCACGCATCGGGGCCGTCGCCTTCATCCATCGCTTTGGCTCGTCGCTCAACGCGCACGTGCATTTTCATTGCTGCGTGATGGATGGGGTGTTTGAGCCATCCGTCAACACGGACGACCGCGTTACCGATGATGTGCCGGGCGTCAGTTTCCATGCCGCGCATCAACTCGATACGCTGGCTATTCAAGCCGTGCAAACCCGCGCCCGCCAACGCATCCTGCGCGCCTTTGTGCGCCGCGGTCTCATCGACAAAGACGATGCCAAAGAGATGGTGCAATGGGAACACGGCGGCGGGTTTTCAGTCGATGCGTCGGTGTGCATCGAGGGCAACGACCGCGCAGGGCTAGAGCGCCTGCTGCGCTACTGCGCGCGGCCTCCCTTCGCGCTGGAACATTTACACCAGCACGATGCCGAGCATGTGGTGTATCACAACCCCAAACCGCACCAAGGCGGGCCAAGAGAATTGGTGCTCACGCCACTGGAACTGATCGACAAAATCGCTGCACTCATCCCGCCACCGCGCACGCACCGCCATCGCTACTACGGTGTGCTGGCACCTAATGCGCCAATGCGGGCAGCGGTGACGGCGCTTGCGCCACTGGCGATTTCGCCAGTTGGTGCTGGTGTGCTCTGCATGGCGGGATGTCCGCTTCGCGGAGCGCCAACACCGTTGAAGGCCGACACGAACACAGCACCAGAATCAAAGTCTCGCGCTGCCGCCCGCTACCTTTGGGCGATGCTACTGGCGCGCATCTACGAAGCCTTTCCGCTGAACTGCCCGATCTGCCACAGCCAGATGCGCATCATCGCCTTCATCAACGACACGACTACGCTGCACAAGATTCTCAATCACCTTGGTGAATCAACCGAGTCGCCCAAAATCGCGCAAGCGCGCGGGCCACCACTGTGGGAGGCGGCGAGCGCTGCGGAGCGAGCAGCGGAAATGTTCGGCGACGCCGGGCATGCTCAATGGGCTTTGCCCACCGTGCTTTTCCCCGAACCGCCAATCAACTTCGATCAGCGTATCGGCTGGTAAAGGTGATTCGGTGCGAGACAAATGACATGCCGTCCGGTGTCATGGGATGACTCGCGCCGACGGCAGGCAATATGGCCGCGCGCGGCCATATTGCCTGCCGTCGGCAGTGCCAACTGCGCAATTCATGTGAGCATCCCGTGATGCCACGCGCGCTCAGGCGAAATTAAGGTTTGACAACCGCATCAAGCGAGGACGAAACTCCTCGAATGTTGATTGAATTTCCTATTCCTTAGACACGCCGGTGATGACAACTGACTTCTTCATGAATCTTCTCCTCCAACTTCAAGTTTTGTTTTGAACAATGTGCCATGCGGCACGTCTAGTGTTTGAGTAATTTCGTCGCCCGCAAATAGTGCAGCGCCGACCACGGATACAACAAACTGGCCAGCAGCAAGGCATTGCGCAGGCCGACCGTGGCGTCGCCATTGGCCAGCAGGTCGCTGGCGATTCCGACCAACTGCGGCCCGATGACCAATGCGCCGATATTGGCGGCCAGAACACCGATGCCGACGATGGTGGCGCGCATGCGTGGTGGTGCGATGTTTTGCATAATCGCCCAACTTACGGCGACCGGCCCATAGATGAAAAAGCCGGGGATCACCAACAGCCACAAGGCCGTGACATAGTCATTGCTTAACAGCATTGCGATCATGCAGGGCCAGACCAGCATCTGCATCACCCCACCGATCAAGACGCGGCGAGCGGGTTGCTTGCGGGCGATGCGGTCGGAAAGCCAACCCACCACTATGGTTCCCACCAAGCCGGCGACGCCGATCACCAGTCCCAGCGCCGGGCCGAGTTGTGCTTCGCTGATCTGGAAACTGCGGATCAGATAGGCCGGCACCCACAAGCCGATCACGCTGGCGCTGGTCGTCGCCAGAATGACGGCGGCAAACAAATGCACCAGCCCACGATTGCCGAGAACAAAGCGCAGGACTTCAGCGAAAGGTGGCGCGACGGCATCGGCTTTCTTCTGTCCGCCCACGTCGCACTGACCGCGTACTGGTTCCTTGGTTGTCAGCAACAAGGTCAGTGCCAGCAGGATACCGGGCGCGCCGAGCAAGATGAAGGCCCAGCGCCAGCCCCAATGCCCGGCGATCAAGCCGCTCAGGGTAAATGCCAGCACCATACCCAAACTGCCGCCGCTGGCGAACAGCCCGACCGCTCTGCCGCGTTCAGCCGGCGGGAACAGATCAGCGATCACGGATTGCGCTGGCGGTGACGAACCTGCTTCGCCGACACCAACAAAGATTCGCGCCAGCGCCAGTTGCAACGTGTTGGCGGCCATGCCGCAAAACACAGTGCACAGCGACCAGATGAAGAGCGAAGCCGCAATCACATTGCGCCGGTTGGAGCGATCAGCGAGCATCGCTACCGGGATCGCCAGCGTGGCGTAGAACAACCCGAACACCGTGCCGGAAAGAAAGCCCATCATCGTGTCTGACACGCCCAGGTCGCGCTTGATCGGCTCAACCAGGATGCCCATCACATAGCGGTCGAGAATGCTGAAGGTGTAGGTCAGCCAGAGCAGGGCCAGCATGTAATAGCGCCCCTTCACCAATGGTGCCGCCTCCGCGCCGGCTAGCGTATTCGTTGTCGTATTCATCTTCATCCCCAGCCTTTTTATAGGAATTATTTTTTATAGAAACTTCTGCGCCAACAGGACGAAGCCCACCAGAAACAGCGCTTCCGCACCCAGCAGCAGGGCAGCGCGCGCGCCGACCTTCTTGATTTCCAGCAGCGAAGTCTTCAGCCCCACGGCAGCGATGGCGATGACCAGACAGGCACGTGAGACTTCGTTCATCGCTGCGCCTACCGGCTGGGGAATCCAGCCCAGACTGCCGATGATGACGAAGACCACAAAGCCGATCAGAAAAGACGGTAGTAGCGGATCCTTGCCAAGTTGCTCGCTGGTCTGACTACGTCGGCGTATGGTGATGGACAATGCCATAACGACCGGCAGCAACATCGCTACGCGCAGCATTTTGCTTAACACGGCGTAGTCGCCAACCTCATGCGAAATGCTGTAGCCGGCACCGACCACCTGAGCCACATCGTGAATCGTGCCGCCGAGAAAAATGCCGGCCTGGTGTGCGTCGAGATCAAGAAATTTAACGATGACCGGGTAGAGCACCATGGCTAGAGTCGATAGGGCAGTCACGCCAGCGATGGTGAAAATCAGTTCGCGTTCCGCGTTGTCGTTACCGGCTTTGTCGCGCGGCAGGATGGTGGCGATAGCAATAGCTGCCGAGGCGCCACAGATAGCGGTGGCACCGCCGGTGAGAATGCCGAGGCGATTGCTCAAGCCCAACACGCGGCTCATCACCACGCCAAAGGCAATGGTGGTCAGTACGCCGGCAACGATCAGTCCGCCGTTGATCCAGCCGAGTCCGCCGATTTGTTCTACGGTGATCCGCGCGCCGAGCAAGGCCACGCCTAAACGCAGGATGCGCCGCGCAGCAAAATCGATGCCGGGCTTGGCCGTGCTGTCGATGGTTACCGTGTGCAGGGCCATGCCGATTAACAACGCGTAGAGCAGCGTCGGGCCGCCACGGGCATCGGCGATAAAAGTGGAGGAAATCGCGACGACGATCGCAAGCAGGACACCGGGCCAATGGCGTCGGACTTCATTCAGCCAAGGGCTTTCGCCGATGACCGGGGAAGCGGACAAACTCATATGCGTACTCCTGATGAAAACCAGAGACCCTGGTCAGCAGTGCCGCTATTTGGCACCGCGCTTTTTGGCTAGCCTCAGCCCATCTGTGATGGCCGTTGCCAATTGTTGCAATGGTTCGAGATAACGCGGCACCGCTGCGGCCTCGGTCATCGTTGAGCGGTAATGGCGCATGCTTATCGCACCGACAAGACGGTGCCCCTGATGTACCGGCACGGCGATGCCACGCCCACGATCACCGGGAATGGAGCCGGTAGTGGCATAACCATTTTTTCTCACCAAGGCGAGCATGGCCTTGACGGTGACTGCATCACGCGCCAGACCATCTTGCACATCGGTCGCACCCACTAGCTGGCTGAGCAACTCGCGCCGCTCGGCCGCCGGACAAAACGCCAGGTAAGCCTTGCCGAACGCTGACACCAGCAGCGAAAACGGGTAGTGGTAACCCGGCAGATGATCCGGTGCCACCAGGCTTAGTTCGGCTGTGGAATAGCGCACCGACATGGTCACATCTTCCAGCGTCGCCAAATACAGCGGCCATTTGTGCACCCGCGTAAATCCGTCCATCAGCGGCCGCGCTACGTCGACCAGTAGATCGCGTTGGCGATACCCCGAAGTCAGCGTCAACATCTTGGCGCTGAGACGATAACCAGCGCTACGCGAAATCTGCTCGACATAGCCGACTGCCATCAGGGCTTGCAGCAGCCGAACAATGGTTGGCTTGGGCAATTCAGTGTCGTGGTGCAACTCCTCAATCGTCGTCAGCGGACGACGGTTGAGCGCAGCCAGTAGCTGCAAGGCGCGACTGATGGGCTGGATCGCCGCTGGCATTGCTCAGGCCGTAGGCCGCGCGCCGATGATGGAGACACGCTGACCATAGCGTCGGGCCGGGAAGTAATCCCACACTGCGTGGTGTTGGGTGCAGCGGTTGTCCCACATGGTCAGCATGTTTGGCGTCCATTGCACACGGCAGTGCAGTTCCTGCATTGTCGCGCAATGCTGATAAAGCATATTGAGCACCGCATCGCTCTCGTGCGGCGCCAATTGCGGGATGCGCACGGTAAAGCCGGAATTGACAAACAGCATCTTGCGGCCATTGCCAGGATGGCGCGCCACCACCGGGTGTTCCGCTTCGGGCCAACCGCCGGGAGGAACAGGGACGCCATAGCCGCCGGTGTAAGGTTTGCCGCCGTTGTGGATCGCCGTTAGGCCTTCGAGGAAGGTCTGCATTGTCGGTGACAGAGTTTCATAAGCCAGATGCATGTTCATGAACATTGTCGCCCCGCCGCCACCGCCCGGCACTTCGGTGATGTAGAGCATCGAGCCCATGGGCGGTTCGGCATCGCAGGTCACGTCGGTGTGCCAGCCTTCACCAGCGACGTTCTTGCTTGCTTCGTCGGCCTTGATCTGGAGGATTTCCGGGTCGTCGCCCATGCCGTAGAGCTTGGCCGCCGCGATGCCAGCCTCGTCGCCAGCCGCGATTGCCTTGGCCTTAGCCGCGTGACCGGGATGCGAGTGCAGCTTGCCGAACAGCCGGCCAAAACGCTTGTGATCTTCGTCAGTCAAATGCTGTTCACGAAAATAGACCACGTGGTGTTCGTGCAGCGCCGTGGTGATTTCGGCGAACTGAGCTGGGGTCAGCGGCTGCGACAAATCGATGCCTTCAATCTCGGCGCCAATGGATGGGTTGACCTGGGTGACCTTGATCAACTTGTAGTGGGGACGCTGGCGATTGTTCCAGGTCTTTATGGCATTCAGTGCAAATTGGTCCATGCTTGTCTCCTCGTTGTTGTGTACGCTTTGACGATGGACGAAGTTTAGGAATCGTCCGGGTGAGGAGCAAGAGAAAATCAGAATAATTCCGTATTACGGAATTGCATATTGCATAAAAACCACCTGCCGTACCGCGCTGCAGGTTACCGAGCAGGTCAGCGAGCCCGGGCGTGTTTCGATGAGAATTTCAGTGTCGCGTCAGCCGCAACGCCAACTGCAAAAACTCATCCCACACATCACCCTTGGCAATGCCTTTGACCATCCGGTCGATCTTCGCGGCATGGAGCAGCGCTGCACGTGCTGCGAGATTGCGGGCTTCGTTGGCCAGTGTCCATAGCACCAAAGGCTTGGGTGCATCTTCGGCTTTCAATCCTTCGAGTGTGCGTGCGGCACGAGCAATGTCCTTGGCTTTAACCGCATCACGCAGATCAGAAATATCGTAGCGCGCAACGTTGAGAACCGCCGCCTCGATTTGTGCCAAGGTGATTTCGCCGGCGGGGTAAATCAGGCCGAGCTTTTGTATCTCCTGGTGCGCGGCCAACAGGTTGCCCTCAACATGGGCGGCGATGAATTCAAGCGCTTGCCGTGGCGCGGTCTGTTGATGTCCGGAGAGTCTCTCGGCAATCCAATGCGGCAGACCGGCAAGCGGGGGTGCGTTGCACTCCAGCGCGACCGCTTTGCCGACCAGCGCAACAAACCACCCAGCTTTTTTTCAAAGGCTGCGGCATCTGCGCCGCCGAATGTCCCTGCGGGGCGATTGTGATGGAGCCGGAGAAGCTGTAACCAGTTGGTGCTGGTGATGGAATGGCCCGTTCACCGGCCACACGCCGCCAAAGGCTGTTCGACAGATAGCTGTACAGAAACACAGTAAGCTACGCCGCTCACTCGTCATCCATGGGTCAGCGCCATGTCTGCTGCTGCGTCCGCTGTTGCCTCATGTGCCACACCGCGCACTGCGCGCTACCAGCGTCGCCGTCCCGAGCAGACGCTGTGGTATCGCATCGTCCAGACGCATTTTGCGACGTGGCTTGATCTGGCCAGCGGCGAGTGCGGTCCTGATCATGGTGCCGCCCCGCCGAGCTATGTCGAGCGCACCTTCCGCCGCTATCTCGAATGCGGCATTCTTGCCCACGGTTTTGCGCGGGCGTATTGCGACACGTGTCAGCACGATTTTCTGGTTGCGTATTCGTGCAAAGGGCGGGGCGTGTGCCCGTCGTGCAATACAAGGCGCATGGCGGAGACGGCGGCGCATTTGGTGGATCATGTGTTTCCGCCACTGCCGGTACGGCAATGGGTGCTGGCGGTGCCCAAGCGGCTGCGCTATTTCCTCCAGACCGATGCAGCGCTGCAAGGCGCGGTGCTGCGGATTTTTTTGACCGAAGTGGAGCGCGCGTTGCGCGTGCAATGTCCCAGCACAACCAACACAGACACCAGCACCGCACGCATCGGGGCCGTCGCCTTCATCCATCGCTTTGGCTCGTCGCTCAACGCGCACGTGCATTTTCATTGCTGCGTGATGGATGGGGTGTTCGCGCAATCCGCCAATCCGGAAGATTTCGGTACTGATGGTGCTCCGAGCGTCAGCTTCCATGCCGCGCATCAACTCGATGCGCTGGCTATTCAAGCCGTGCAAACGCGTACCCGCCAACGCATCCTGCGCGCCTTTGTGCGCCGTGGCTTGATCGACCACGCCGATGCCAAAGAGATGGCGCAATGGGAACACGGCGGCGGGTTTTCTGTCGATGCGTCGGTATGCATCGAGGGCAATGACCGGGCAGGGCTAGAGCGCCTGCTGCGCTACTGCGCGCGGCCGCCATTTGCGCTCGAACATTTGCACCAGCACGATGCCGAACATGTGGTCTATCACAACCCGAAACCGCACCAAGGCGGGTCGAGGGAATTGGTGCTCACGCCACTGGAACTGATCGACAAAATCGGTGCGGTCATCCCGCCACCGCGCACGCACGGCCATCGCTACTACGGTGTGCTGGCACCTAATGCGCCAATGCGGGCAGCGGTGACGGCGCTTGCGCCACTGGCGATTTCGCCAGTTGGTGCTGGTGTGCTCTGCATGGCGGGATGTCCGCTTCGCGGAGCGCCAACACCGTTGAAGGCCGACACGAACACAGCACCAGCATCAAAGTCTCGCGTTGCCGCACGCTACCTGTGGGCGATGCTACTGGCGCGCATCTACGAAGCCTTCCCGCTGAACTGCCCGATCTGCCACAGCCAGATGCGCATCATCGCCTTCATCAACGACACCACCACGCTGCACAAGATTCTCAATCACATTGGTGAATCAACCGAGTCGCCCAAAATCGCGCAAGCGCGCGGGCCACCACTGTGGGAAGCGGCGAGCGCTGCGGAGCGAGCAGCGGAAATGTTCGGCGACGCCGGGCATGCTCAGTGGGCTTTGCCCATACCGCCCGAACCGCCCACCGAGTTCGATCAGCGTATCAATTGGTAACGGTAATTCGGTGTGGGCGAACAAATGACATGCCGTCCAGTGTCGTGGGCAGTGCCAATCGCGAAATTCGGGTGAGTATTCTGCGAAGCCATGCGCCTTCAGGCGAAATCAAGGTTTGACAACCGCATCAAGCGAGGGCGAAACTCCTCGAATGTCGATTGAATTTCCTATCCTTTTAACCAATCGTCAATGCGGACTTTCAGACCTTCGGCGTTCTCACAGGCAAACGTTTAACACGATCCATCAGCGGGCAACATTTGTGGCACCGCTGGATGGATTTGTTAGCTTGGCTGAATCATTTCACCAGTTCTATTTCGCTTGGCCGCCAAGTCTTGTTGATCCACGGCTCCAGCGGACCGTACATGCGCAGGATGGTGAACCAGCTCTTGCCCGGTACCGTTTGCAGCCAGTTACCCTCTTTGCCTACCGGCGCCTTCGGCGCGAAATAGACGTCGTACGAGCCGTCGGCATTTTTCTGGAATCCCTTGCTTTGGCTCCCAACCGAGGGGAAAGGCTGGCTGGTCTGCAGCATGGAGCGAGTTTGGGTGTCATACATAGTGACGGCCCAGAAGTTATTTACAGGAACATTCGGTGGTAGGTGCAACCTGTAGGTTTTAGAGCCATCGAATGCTTTCTTCTGGGCATCCTTGAAAGCAATGCCGTAGTCAGAACCGGCGCCTGGATGCGTAACTGCCATGGCTGGAGTCACCCCGGTATATCCGAAATAGAAACTGGTACGGGCATCTAGGTTGCGCGCGCCTTCAACTTCGAAAAACACATCCTTATTGGCAAAGCCCATGACCCAGGAGCTGTCACTGTCGGGGTATATGAAATAGCCTTTTTGGCGTGGGCTGTACAACGCGGCACGTGCCGTGGCATCGCCGATCACTGCAGCTTCGCTGAGCAAGCGTTTCATCCTTTCGTCTGGATTGAATGGCTTGCCTTTGACAATGCCAATCGCGGCAAGCAGCCCACGAGATTCACTACCCAGCGCTTCTATGGGCTCTTTCTGGATAATATTGTTGAGGGCCTCGAAATAACTGTAGTCGCTTGGGGCAACCGTGTTGTAACTCTTGCCGGTAATGTTCACGAATTCAGTGGCGGGCGGCTGACCTGCCAACTTGAGCGGGTAAACTTTCAGGTGGTCCTTGATGTTCTTCAACGCCGGCGCCAGACCGTCGGCAATCGAACCGCGCATGAAGAACCAGTTGATGAAAGTTGGCGCCTTGAGTACAAAGTAACCCTTGGGCACCTCACCGGCATAACCCGGCGGCAGAACAAGATACTTTCCGCCCTTGCCCCTGTCCGGGCCGACTACCCCGAAATCACCCACGAATCGCATCCATGCATCGTCAAGCATGCCAAGCATGCCAGGCGGCACTTCCACGACGGTCGGACCATACTTGTCAAGGTCGAGATGACCAATCGAGTACATCGTGGAAGTATTTCCGGTCAAGTACAGCGAGTGCGAGTCGAGCAGTTTTTCAGCTACGGCAATCTGATTGGGCTGGCTCAAACCAATTCCCGCATTGCCGGCAATGACGCTGTAGACCGATAGTGCACCGACGTTATCGAGAAACACTTCGACTGCCCGCGCCCGGTCAATATTGTCGTAGAGTTTTCCGACAGTGGCGTCAGTCGGCACGCCATCAAAGAATTCCAGTGTCCCGAATGTCGTCTTGACATTGTCAGGTATCGCGATGGGTGTCGGCAATTTCTGCGGCACTTCAGCTCTCGCGACCTCAAGGCTGGGCAGGGTCAACACGGCAGCGGCCAACAGGGCTGTCAATGGTTTAAATTGTTTTCTCATGGGGACCTCAAGAGATAAAATTAAGGGTGTGAATATACGTAAAGCCTGCCATCATTTATTCACTGTAACAATGCCTCAGGCATGCTGAGCGGCCACTTTGGGATGGCGTTCCCAGTGGCCGCTGCATGGATTTGTTAGTTTGGCTGACTCATTTCACCAGTTCTATTTCGCTTGGCCGCCAAGTCTTGTTGATCCACGGCTCCAAGGGGCCATACATGCGAAGAATGGTGAACCAACTCTTGCCCGGCACTGTCTGCAGCCAATTGCCTTCCATGCCTACGGGTGCCTTCGGTGCGAAATAGACGTCGTACGAGCCGTCGGCGTTTTTCTTCATGCCTTCTGTCTGGCTACCAACTGTCGGGAACTTCTGACCGGTCTGCAGTTGTGAGCGCGTCTGCGTGTCATATATCGTGACAGCCCAGAAGTCGTTCACCGGCACATTCGGCGGCAAGTGCAGTTTGTAGGTTTTTGATCCGTCAAAAGCCAGCTGGCTGGCATCAAGAACCGCCAAGGCGTAATCCGAACCTTCGCCGGCGCGAGTGGCGGCCATGGCAGGGGTCACGCCACCGGCGTTGAAGTAGTAGAGCACGCGCGCGTCCAAGCCCATCACTCCATTGGCTTCAAAACTGGTGTTCTTGTTGGCGAAGGCCGTGGACCAGACGCTCTTGGGGTCGTCCGGATAGATCTTGACGCCCGTAAATCTGGGGTAGTAGGTGATGGATCGTGATGTGGCGTTGCCAAGCATGGCAGCCTCGGTCAACAATTTTTTCATTCGTGCATCGGGGGCGAAAGGCTGACCCTTGACGATGCCGATGGCGGCGATTGCGCCGCGTACCTCGGGGCTGATGGCATCGATCGGTTCTTCCTGAACGATCTGGTTGAGGTTTTCGAAGTAACTGAAGTCGCTGGGGAAGACGGTGTTGAAAGCCTTACCGGACATGTCAACGAACTCGGTTGGGGTCGGCTTGGCTGCGTTCTTCAGCGGATAGACCTTGAGCTTCGAGGTGATGTTCTCGACCGCAGGTTTCAGGCCGTTCTTGATCGAGCCACGCAGGAACAGGAAGTTGCGGTTCGTCGTCGGCTTGAGCAGGAAATACCCCGGAGGAACCTTGCCGGTGTAGCCGGGCGGCAGCACGAGGTACTTGCCGCCCTTGCCTTTGTCCGGCCCGGTGACTCCCATGTTGCCAACAAATCGCTGCCAGGCGTCGTCGAGAAAGCCGAGCATTCCGGGCGGGACCTCGATGACGGTCGGGCCATCCTGAGCGAGATCGGTATAGGTGTAGGCATACAAAGTCGAGGTGTTGGCGGTGACAACCAGAGTCTTCGAATCCAACAATTGCGAGAACAAGGCGATCCTGTTCGCTCCCTTGGACCCGGCATCGGCCAGACCGGTTCGAACACTGTACATCGATACGGCGCCGACATTGTCGAGAAACACCCCTGTGGCGCGCATGCGGTCGAGGTTATCGTAGACCTTCTCGGCCGTTGCCTTCGACGGCACGCCGTCGAAGAAATCAAGCGACCCGATCGGCGTCTCGACTTTGTTGGGTATCGAGATGGAATTCAGTGATTCCTGTGATACCTCAGCTCTCGCTGCCTCAAGGAAAGGCAGGGTCAAGGCAGAAGCGATTAATAGTGCTGTCAATGGTTTAAATTGTTTTTCCATGAGAATCCTATGTGAAAATTAAGTGTGTGACCATTCGAAAAACATTCTCAATGATTTTATCATAACGGCATAATTAGGAGATTAGGAGGCTGGTCTCTCGTTAAAATCCGACAATGACGATTTCAGAAAAGCTCAAGGGTAATGCTTGCATCAACTTGGCAGACATCTCCGAGCGCCTCGTAGACCTCACAGGGTAGCCTATTGACTGAATAGGCCCCGAACGACAGCAAGAGACTATTATCGCCCCTAGCAAGAAAATCTCTCGCGCTATGACGTAGCCTGCCAAAAATCGGCGTTTCTAATGGCGGCATGTAGGACATATCTGATTGAGCGTCCGGAATGGGAGTAGCATTCCGACCGGCTGGTTTTGGCCGACTGCTGACTGATATGACCTGATTAGTGGCAACGAGATTGGCTTTTCAGCGTAATCGTGTTTTCGCGTTTAGTCTTGGCGCCTCTGAAGAAGCTGTGCTGGCCTGAACGCTCCCGTCCGCATTTCACTCGGAGCCGCCTCGACGATTCCGCGGTCATCCAGACGGCGCCGGAATGAAGACTTGTCGAGACGACGGCCTAGCAACTGCTCACAGATTTCCTGGAGTTCGCCCAGGGTGAACTTGTCCGGCAGGAAGCCGAATGGCAGATCGAGTTGCTCGATCTCCTGGCGAGTCGCCTGTGTCGCCTCGCGGATCAGCATTGCATGGTCGAAGGCGAGCGCTTGGTCTTCCATCGCTGGCGCTGTTTGGCGTCGGGGATTTTTTTCGGCTTTGAATTTTGTCAGTTGGTGCTGGTGATACGCTGTCAAAGGAGTTCGACACATCGCTGTACGGAAACACAGTAATCTACGCCGCTCACCCGTCATCCATGGGTCAGCGCCATGTCTGCTACTGCGTCCGCTGTTGCCTCATGTGCCACACCGCGCGCTGCTCGCTACCAGCGTCGCCGTCCCGAGCAGACGCTGTGGTATCGCATCGTCCAGACGCACTTTGCGACCTGGCTCGATTTGGCCAGCGGCGAGTTTGGTGCCGCGCCGCCTGGCTATGTCGAGCGCACCTTCCGCCGCTATCTCGAATGCGGCATTCTCGCCCACGGTTTTGCGCGGGCGTATTGCGACACCTGCCAGCATGATCTTCTGATTGCCTATTCCTGCAAAGGGCGAGGCGTGTGTCCGTCGTGTAACACGCGGCGCATGGTGGAGACGGCAGCGCATTTCGTGGATCATGTGTTCCCACCTGTGCCGGTACGGCAATGGGTGCTGGCGGTGCCCAAGCGGCTGCGTTATTTTCTGCAGACCGATGCAGCGCTGCAGGGCGCGGTGCTGCGGATTTTTCTGAGCGAAGTGGAGCGCGCGTTACGCCAACACAGCGGCGGACGTGCGGCCACCGCACGCATCGGGGCGGTCGCGTTCATCCACCGCTTTGGCTCGTCGCTCAACGCGCATGTCCACTTTCATTGCTGCGTGATGGACGGGGTGTTCGAGCCATCCGCTAATGCGGACGACCTCGATACCGAGGATGCGCCGATTGCCACTTTCCATGCCGCGTATCAACTCGATGCGCTGGCTATTCAAGCCGTGCAAACGCGCACCCGCAAACGCATCCTGCGCACCTTCGTTCGCCGTGGCCTGATCGACCAAGCCGATGCCAAAGAGATGGCCCAATGGGAACACGGTGGCGGGTTTTCTGTCGATGCGTCGGTATGCATCGAGGGCAATGACCGGGCAGGGCTAGAGCGCCTGCTGCGCTACTGCGCGCGGCCTCCATTTGCGCTCGAACATTTGCACCAGCACGATGCCGAACATGTGGTCTATCACAACCCGAAACCGCACCAAGGCGGGTCGAGGGAATTGGTGCTCACGCCACTGGAACTGATCGACAAAATCGGTGCGGTCATCCCGCCACCGCGCACGCACGGCCATCGCTACTACGGTGTGCTGGCACCTAATGCGCCAATGCGGGCAGCGGTGACGGCGCTTGCGCCACTGGCGATTTCGCCAGTTGGTGCTGGTGACACGCCGTCGCCCGCTACCTGTGGGCGATGCTGCTCGCACGCATCTACGAAGCCTTCCCGCTGAACTGCCCGATCTGCCACAGCCAGATGCGCATCATCGCCTTCATCAACGACACCACCACGCTGCACAAGATTCTCAATCACATTGGTGAATCAACCGAGTCGCCCAAAATCGCGCAAGCGCGCGGGCCACCACTGTGGGAAGCGGCGAGCGCTGCGGAGCGAGCAGCGGAAATGTTCGGCGACGCCGGGCATGCTCAGTGGGCTTTGCCCACACCGCCCGAACCGCCCACCGAGTTCGATCAGCGTATCAATTGGTAACGGTAATTCGGTGTGGGCGAACAAATGACATGCCGTCCAGTGTCGTGGGCAGTGCCAATCGCGAAATTCGGGTGAGTATTCTGCGAAGCCATGCGCCTTCAGGCGAAATCAAGGTTTGACAACCGCATCAAGCGAGGGCGAAACTCCTCGAATGTCGATTGAATTTCCTATTCCTCCGCCGGCATGACAACCGGCACCGATTCGGCAACATCCTTGTTTGCTGCGGCCGCCAGGCACTTCCAGGCCGGCAGGATGGCCGATGCCGAAGCGGGATTTCGCAAGCTGATCGAAGCCAGTCCTGACAACGTCGACGCGCTGAACAACCTGGGAATGATCCTTGGAGTTCAGGACCGCCATCGCGAAGCCGTCGAGTTTCTACAGCGGGCCATCGAGCTCAATCCCGCGCAGTCATCGGCGCACAGCAATCTTGGAATGGTGTTCCAGGCCCTCGGCCGCTTCGATGAAGCCATTGCGAGTTACCGTCGTGCCCTGCAGACAAAGCCGGATTTCACCGCCGCCTGGAGCAACCTTGTTTATGCAAGCAGTTTTGTCAGCCGGACATCGGCGGCGAACCTGCTTGAAGAAGCGAAGCGCTATGGCGAACTGGCAGGCCGTCTGGCCCGACCGTTTGCCGCGTGGCCCAACACCCCCGTGCCGGAACGGCGCCTGCGGATCGGCCTGGTATCCGGCGACTTTCGCCAACATCCGGTCGGCAACTTTCTGGTCAACGTGCTCTCGGCGCTTGCTTCGACGGCGAGCGACCGGATCGAACTGATTGCCTATTCGATCTTTCCCGGCAGCGATGCCGTCACCGAGCGCATCCGCGCCTGCTGTCGGGAATGGCATGGAGTGGGCGGGTTCCCCGACGCGTCGCTTGCGCACCGGATACACGACGACAGGATCGACATCCTGCTCGACCTGTCCGGCCACACGGCGCACAACCGGCTGCCGATGTTTGCGTGGAAACCGGCACCGGTGCAGGCCACCTGGCTGGGATATCTTGGCACGACCGGCGTGGCGGCCATCGACTATCTGATTGCCGACGCGCTGACGCTGCCGCCATCCGCCGAAGCCGGAGTTACCGAAAAAATCTGGCGCCTGCCCGAAAGCTATGTGTGCTTCACTCCGCCCGACGCCGGCGTGCCGGTAATGCCCTTGCCGGCCCTCTCCAACGGCCATCTCACCTTTGGCAGTTTCAACAATCTGTCCAAGATGAACGACGATGTGGTGGCCCTTTGGGCAAAAATCCTCATCGCGGTTCCCGACAGCAGGCTGTTTCTCAAGGCGGGGCAGCTCGGAGAATCCTCGATACGGGAAGACGTGGCCGCCCGTTTTGCTGCGCACGGTATCGCCGGGGAGCGGCTGATCCTGAAGGGACTGGTGGCGCGAGAAGACCATCTTGCGCAACACCATCGGGTCGATATCGCCCTCGACCCCTTCCCTTATCCGGGAATCACGACCACCGTCGAAAACCTGTGGATGGGCGTACCGGTGCTGACGCTGGCCGGCGAAAGCTTTCTTTCCCGCCAGGGATCGGGTTTGCTGACGCATGCCGGACTGCCGGAATGGATTGCATCGGATCGGGAGGATTACGTAGCCCGGGCCGTCGCCAAGTCGGGCGACCTTGATGGTCTGAACAGGCTCCGCCAGGGTTTGCGGCAAGGAATCGCTTCATCGCCGATCTTCGACGCGCCGCGTTTCGCCCGTCAGTTTGAGGTGGCGCTGCGGGGCATGTGGACAAAGTGGTGCGAACAAAGAATTTGACGGCAGTTTCGAGACGGCCAGGCTGCCGCCCTTGCCGACATTGACGGTGGATTTCAGCCGGCGACGTGATTCGTACGCCGCGATGCCTTTTCGCTGCCAGATCATTGACGCGCATTATTCATGCGCGTAAGCTTTGCGCACTATTCCGTGGAGCAAATCCATGAACACCGTGCCCAAGAAAGCCGCCAACCTGACGGTCCGCGCCGATCTGCTAGAAAACACAGGGTCAGGTCTTTCAATATCGCACCACGAGCCACCCCTAACCGTACCAAACACACCAACTCGCCAGTTGGTGCTGGTGACACGCCGTTAATTCGTCGTTGAAACGCCGTCACGCCGACCCGCGCATTAGTTCATAGGCCGCTAGGGCTTTTGCGACGTCAGCTCGTGGTGTGGCGGCGTCTCCGGTGCCGAATTCGGCTTGCAGGCTGGCTTTGTTGTCGCTGATGTAGGCGATGGCGCGACTGCGGTTGTCGATGGCGTTGTCGATGAAATTGCCTTCGCTGTTGAGCAAGTCGGCGGATTTGGCAAAGTTGGCGCTGAAGGCGTCGATGGCGGCGACAGCGCCGTGTTTGTTGGTGGCGAGGATGGCGTTCAGCTCACCCACATTCAAACTTGCAAGGCCGGTGGCAGGATCGATGTGAAGCGCTGCAGGAAGGCGTCATGGTCAAGTGGCTGTCGACCATCAAACAAGCCGGCGAATCCTCCATCACCATCGAGAAAATGGTGCTCGATGACAAGGGTTTTCCGCAACCAACCGGCGAATTCGAAACCATGGAAGCAGATTCCGTCGTGCTCGCACTCGGGCAGGACGTCGATCTGGGTTTGCTCGATGGCGTACCGGGCCTTGAGCTGATCGACGGTGTGGTCAAAGTTGCGCCCAACATGATGACCGGCCACCCCGGCATCTTTGCCGGCGGCGACATGGTGCCGGCTGAACGCAACGTCACCGTCGCCATCGGTCACGGCAAAAAGGCCGCGCGGCATATCGATGCCTGGCTCAGAAGCGCCACCCACGAAGCGCCCAAAAAACACGAAGTCGCCACCTTCGAGCGCCTCAACACCTGGTACTACTCCGACGCACCGAAAACTGTGCAACCGATGCTCGACATCATTCGCCGCCAATCCACCTTCGACGAAGTTCAGGGCGGGCTGGATGAAACCAACGCGTTATTCGAAGCGCGCCGCTGTCTGTCGTGCGGCAACTGCTTCGAGTGCGACAACTGCTATGGTGTCTGCCCCGACAATGCGGTAATCAAGCTCGGTGCCGGCAATCGCTTCGAGTTCAACTACGACTACTGCAAAGGCTGCGGGATCTGCGCCGCCGAATGTCCGTGTGGGGCGATCGTGATGGAGCCGGAGAAGCTGTAAGCAGCAATTCCAAGCTTGGGTCGTGCGTCAAGCATTCCGGCCGGGTGCAAGTTCTACTTCGCCAGAATCCAGTCAGTGATCTGGGCGACGACATCGCGTTCCAGACCATTGAAGCCGTGGTACGCCATTGCCTCGCAAGGATCACCTTTGTTTTCGCCACCCTTGAATGCAAGTAACTGCGTCCGAGGGGCGTTGCCGAGCTTGCTCATCAAATCCGCCGTCAGTGCATAGGGGCATAGTTCGCACCCGTCCTGCTCGTGGTGCACCACCAGGACGGGAATGCGAATTTTTTCCAAAGGCATCGCAGGCACAGGACGACCTTTATCGTCTTTGACAATCGTTGCAGTAAGCACCAGGCCGTCCGCCCGCTCGCCATCGGCCAGTTCCGTCGCGACGTATGCCGCCGATTGGGTTCCTCGACTGGTGCCGATGAGCCAGACCGGAACCTTACTGTAATCCCTTAACCATTTGACGACCGCCCTGATGTCTGCGGTGTGCTCTTGCGTTTGGCGGAATCCGTGCAGAAATGGCCGCGATTGACGATCCGACGGCGCATCAACAATGGCAACGATAAACCCCTCATCGGCAAACATTTGTCGGGTTCGAACCAGAAAATTTCCCTCTCCCCACTTCATCAATCCATTCGGGAAAATTTGCAGGCCGCCATGCCCGCCAGGGAAAACCACCAGCGCGGCCTTTGGCTGCGGCGGTGTAAGCACAAGGATGCGTTGTGTGACGCCGCTGCGGGTGGGAACATCGACCACCGCTTGAGTTACCTGGCCGTTGGCCGCCGACCAGAACGCCCACAGGGCAGTCACAATGAGGAGCTTCAGTGATCGCATCTTTCTTCCTTCGCCGGAAGCAAGCCCTTATGGTAATCGCGTTTTGGTCGAAGCAGAAGCGACGCGGGAACGATGGACGTCGATACGCAGTGCGTCGGCTAGTCGTCGCGGCTTATCCGCAGATTGGCGTAGAAGCCGTCGGCGGTATCGACAAACAAACCGACCGGTCGCGGCACGCCACCGACTGCCAGGCGTTCGACCACCAGGCTTGGCTCGCTGGCGCCATTGACGAAAACCTTTACCTCGCGCGCCTTGATCTCGATCCTTGCATGAAACCAGTCGTCTGCGTCGGGCACATTTGCTACCCGCGCCTCAAACTGCCCCGGCTTGCCCTTGCGCAAGACCTCCCACGTATTTGCCGGCCAGGCGATGTATTGCACCGCGCGGTCGCGGAAGGGCAGATCGACATTAAAGTTGAACGGTCGGAAATAAACCGCCTCGAACTGCCTGGCATCGCTCACGTTAAAAGCGATGCCCAAAAAGCTGTTGCCCCGCAGGCTCTTGCCTTTCAAATCCAGCTCAACCACGCCGGTGTTGAAGACTTCTCCCTTGGGCAGCGCCAGACCGATAATCCCGTTCGCCGAATCGCCATGGCTCACCAAATGTAGCGCCGGTCTGCCGGCCGAATCCATCGACTTGGCATCGACATTCAGCAATGTCCAGCGCGACGCATCGGCCACCGCTGCGAAGGCATAAGGATCGCGAGCAGTTTGTGCAATTGCCGGAACACAGAGCGTGAGCGGCAGTGTGATGATTGTCGCGACGATCACTTTCAACATGATTGGCTTTCCTCTCAACGCATCGCGCAGGCAAAAGGTATCGGACAAGGGATGTGGAATTGCCGGAACAGGTCGCAGCTTGTCGCCAGGCGTCGGTAGCGGCAAAGCCTTTGCGACAGGCGGAGGAAAGGACGGTGTGAAAGACGGCATGCCCTCCGCCGGGTACTTGCGTCTTAGCGGTTCCCGCTATCCGGCAGTTTCAAATACCGAACCACCCCGATCACCGCAATCGCAAACACGATATGCACGCAGACCACGGGAGGCCAGCCGAGCAGGTAGATCACGTCATTGGCCAGGCTGGCTTTGAACGGGCCGCCGCCGAAGGCCAGGCCGCGGGTGCCAAAGAAGGTGTTGGCCATCGCCGGCAGCGTGAACATCCAGCCGGTGACCAGCGCCGTCCAGAACAACACGTTGAATTGCTTCCTGGTCAGCCACATGAACTGCCCGCCAAAGGCCAGCGCCATCAACAACAAGCCCTGGGTAATCGCCTCCATGTGGCCCATCCGGTAGGCGCGCGAATCACCAGGAATCTGCACGTCGATTTGTACCGGCAGCGGCCACAGCACAATCTGCTCGAGCAGACTGAAAAACCACGCCCAGCCAAACAAGATTCCGGCGATAAACAGCCCGAGGCCGTTGAGAAAAAACAAGGCTTGCAGCCTTTTGCTGATGGTTTGTTGTTCGCTCATGACTGGTCTCAAGACGAGGCGAAGTGGTTAATCAAGACGGCACCGGAACCGGCTCAGCAAGCCGCGCCGTGTCCAGCTTTGCCGCGCCCGCCGGGTTGTCGCGAAACAGCTTCGCCCAGGCCAGACCCCAAGCCGGATCAGCAATCTGGCGCGGGTGATAACCGGGCCGGAGAATGCGCAACCATTTGGGCAGAATGTTGAACAGCACCCGGTAAATCACCTTGGTCAGCGCCCAATGGCTGGCCAATGAGCGCGACAGCCCGTCTTCCTTGAGCAGTCTGTGATAGCCCTGCCGGGTGCGCCAGAAAATGTGCGCCGTGGCGTAGATCAAACCGCCGATGCGCAAGAAGTAGCCCGGGTGCAGGTGGTGCAAGACGTCATAAGCCACGCTCTTGTGTTCGATCTCTTCGACAAAATGCCATAACACCAAAGACGCCACCGCAGGCTTGCTGTCGCCAAACAAATGCACGCGGTCTTCAATCAGCATCTGTCCGATCGCCAACGCCATCGCCTCAAAGCCTTCGGCGTAGGCCAGGTTAAAGCGCAGCGAGCGTTCCTTTTCCAGCTTGCTGTAATCCGCAGCGAGCCGGCTCTCAATCGCATCAATGCAGGTGTAGCCCGCGGCACGCAAGGTTTCGTTAAACAGCTGGTGCTGTTTGTAATGCGCAGCCTCCTGCCGGATGTACAAATCCAGATCAGCCAACAATGCCGGGTCAGTAATTTTGCTGCGCGCAGCGCGCATCGAGCGAATCAAATACGGTTCCAGAAAAGGCATCGCCAGCGAAGCCGAATTCACCACCTGAGAAAACTCCGGCCGCGCCGTGTTCCAGTGGCCCGGGTTCCAATGTTTGTTGCTCGGCTCGAATACAAACGGCATCGCGCGTAGGGTCATGCGGGCATCAGTCATGGTTTCTCCGCCCAAGGTCGTCAAGGCAAAATCGCTTGGCCGTCAGTTTGTACCATATTCATCGTACGATGCACGGGCCATCCCGTCACCGGCATCAACCGGCAAGGCATTTTTGCCTTTGCAGATGCAATCTGGCAACACATAATTGCATCAAAGCGCAATAAAGTATTTACAATATTTGCATCATAGTGCAATATACGAACAATATATATTGCATCATAACGCAAAATAATGAAATCCAGCTTCCCTCAACTCAAGCTACGCCAACTCGATATCGCCCTGAATCGCTGGCGCGATGCCAATCTGCCCGCGCGTCCATCGTCCGGTTGGATCAAAGCAATTCGCGAAGGCATAGGCATGACCGCAACGCACCTCGCTGCTCGGCTAGGCGTTGCCACGTCGACCGTGACGCGGCTGGAGACCTCCGAAGCTGACGACACGATCACCTTGGCAAGTCTGCGCCGTGCCGCTGAAGCACTGAACTGCGAGCTTCAATATTCCCTGGTGCCCCGTCAGTCGCTAGCACAATCGCTGGAAGCCCGGGCGACCGACTTGGCACGCCAGCAAATGGCCGCAGTCAGCCACAGCATGGCGCTTGAAGCGCAATCGACCTCACAGGAGACCGTCGAGGCGCAAACCCGCGCGCTCGCCGAAGCATTGCGCAATGGCCCACCGCGAAATCTCTGGCGCGTGCGCAACAAGCCATGACGATCAATCTCGAATACCCGCCCGGCGCCACGCCGCTGGATGCGGATGAACGCGCCAGCCTGATCCCAGGTCACATCACCAACCAACGCGAGTTGAACGAGTGGGAGCAGCTCAACATCCTGCAAGGCGAAGCGTGGGCGGGCAAGCAGCGCAAAGAAATTCTCAGCGAGGCTTTTGTCCGTCAATTACACAAGCAAATGTTCGGCGATACATGGCGCTGGGCCGGACAATTTCGCAAGTCCGATAAAAATATCGGTGTCGATTGGCTCAACATTTCTGTCGAGCTGCGCAAACTACTGGACGATGTTGCTGTGCAGATAGCACACACCAGCTATCCGCCCGACGAAGTCGCCGCGCGCTTCCATCACCGCTTGGTCGCCATTCACCCATTCCCAAACGGCAACGGTCGTCATGCTCGGCTGATGGCCGATCTGCTTGCCGAGCGACTAGGCCAGTCCCGTTTCACCTGGGGCAGCCGCAGTCTGGTCGACGCTAGCGCAACGCGACAAGCGTATATCACCGCACTGCAAGCTGCCGATGCCCGTAACTACACGCAACTGCTTGTCTTTGCCCGAAGCTGATCGCAGCGTGTGCGCGTGACGGCGTATCACCACACGCGACGGCGAAGAGCGCGTCTTTTGCGCGACCGCCCTGTCGCTGGTAGTTTTTGGATTTGTATTTGCTTCATCAGCACCAACTGACGCGATCCATCCTCACCCCGCATCCCTTGCCAGACGCAGCCCCGAAAACTGCCAGCGCGCATAGGCGCGTCAGCTTAGCACTGCTGCGCTCAGCTCAGGTCGCCAGGCAAATGGGTCGTGGCGAAGGGGTGAATGTGACCAGCGCCGTTTATCAAGGCTAGCCGTGGGAAAATATCCAGGCGACAAAGCCGAACCAAGCGATCACCCCTAGAAAGGCCCATTCCTTCTTACCCCATTTTTCGTTGCGTTGTGTCGTGCTTCGCGTACGAAAATACTTGATGGTCCGCGGAATGGCCCAGAAAAACAGGGCGAGGCCTGTCAATCCCAATGGTGCGATGAACCCGATGTTGTCCCACACTCCAGCCATTCCCTGTGCCGACTCCAAATGCCAAACGAATCGCCAGATCAAGCCATTCCAAAGCAAGGTGAAAAGCCAAAAAGCGATCACTGCCGAGAGCGTTGTCGCCGGGCCCGATGCTTTTTGCGGAGCGGCCTTTGCGGGCGACTGCTTGACAGGTTGGCCCGCGAGAAATTGGTCGATGGCTTGTCTATCAATTTCCGCGGCGTCAGGAGGCACTGGCTTGACGGGCTTGATGGACAGATATTTTTCTATCCCTTGCTTGACCGCTTCCGGATGCTTGAATCCGCCGGCGATTTTCGTGCGCTGACCGTCCGTGGTCTCGGCAATGAGATCAGCTGTGAAAACGCGCCGCCGCCGCACCGATCTGCCCCATTCCGACATGACAACATGCAGTTGTTTGATACCAGCCGTCGAAATGACCTTGTTTCCGGGCCAGGGCAGCGGGCCATGTCGAACCGAAATACTCGTGCGGGTAACGACGATGACCGTTCGATTCAGCCAAGCTGTCGCAACACCGTAGGCCAGGCTAATTCCCGTCGCAAGCAAAACAGCAGCAATAGCAATGGCAGGCGCAACGGGTCCCGCAGATGGGGAAATGAATAGCGAGGACGAATGGAAAAAAAAGAACCCGAGAAAAGCATTAAAGAGAACGGCTCTCAATGTCGCCGGACCGAGGGAGTCGCTATCGAGCCATCGTCGTTCGATGACCAGTTCCGAACCCCGCAGGGAAATCGTCACATTGTCTGAGGTACTCGAAGTCATAGCATCAAGCTCCCTGTGGTAAGCGTGCACTTAACGCGAGCCGACCGGACCTGTCGGACCAACTTGGCCTGGAGACTTGCGGCCCAGTTTGAGCGTCCAGTTTAGAAGAAGACTCAAGGGAAATTCACACATCGGGAGCGTCCTTTACGGCGTCCCATCAGCACCAACTGACGCGATCCAACCTCACCCCACATCCCTCGCCAGACGCAGCCCCGAAAACTGCCAGCGTGCATCGGCGGGGAAGAAGTTGCGGTAGCTGGGGCGGATGTGGCTGGTGGGCGTGGCGCAGGAGCCGCCGCGCAGGACGTATTGGCCGCTCATAAATTTGCCGTTGTATTCGCCCACCGCGCCGGGTGCGCAGCGAAAGCCGGGGTAGGGGCTGTAATCGCTGCGGGTCCATTCCCACACATCGCCAAAGGCTTGCGCCAGCATGCCCTCGGCCGGTGTCTCGCGCAGCGCCAGCGGATGCAGCGCGCCGCTCTCAAGGAAATTGCCGCGCGAAGTTGTTGATTGTGTCGTTGCTTGTGCCGTCGATTGACTCGTCAAATCTGCCGCCGGGTTTGCCTTCAACTGCACCGCCACTTCCCATTCCGCCTCGGTCGGCAGCCGTGCCCCGGCCCAGCGCGCAAACGCCTCGGCCTCATAAAAGCTGACATGACAAATCGGCGTGTGCGGATCCACCGGCACCTCGCCATGCAGCGTAAATACCATCCAGCGCCCGTCCTGCTGCGTCCAATACAGCGGCGCCTGCCAGCCGCGCGCGGCAACCGCGTCCCAGCCGGCCGAAAGCCAAAGCTCCGGCCGCCGGTAGCCGCCGTCTTCAATGAACTCGATAAAGTCGCCGTGGGTCACCGGGTGCGAAGCCAGCTCAAATGCATCGAGCCACACCCGATGGCGCGGCGTCTCGTTGTCAAAGCAAAAACCCGTGCCCGCATGGCCGATCTGGTACAGCCCTTCGGCAAAGCCAAGCCAGCGCCGCGCGCAGGGATGAATCGGCGTCAGCGGCCATTTGTCCTGATACGCCGGCTTGAGCGGATTGCGCGAGAGCAAATGTTTCACGTCGGTCAAAATCAGCTCCTGATGCTGCTGCTCGTGGTGCAGACCCAGCTCGACAATCGCCGCCAGCTCGGGTGGCAACGCCGCGCCGCCAAGCAGATCAAGCATCGCCTGCTCCACCTGCGCGCGATACGCCAGCACCTGCGCCAGGTCCGGGCGCGTCAGCATCCCGCGCTCCAGTCGCGGGTGGCGCTCGCCCACCGAGTGATAGTAGGAATTAAACAGCACCCGGAACGGCGGATCAAACGCCTGGTAGCCGGGCAAATGCGCCGCCAGCACA
This sequence comes from Rhodocyclaceae bacterium, assembly GCA_016718525.1. Taxonomy (GTDB): domain Bacteria; phylum Pseudomonadota; class Gammaproteobacteria; order Burkholderiales; family Rhodocyclaceae; genus JADKHX01. The sequence continues at coordinate 745,988 of JADKDD010000002.1, read as the reverse complement.
AAGGTCTCAAAAAACCACGTGGTGTGCGCCAGATGCCACTTCACCGGGCTGGCATCCGGCATCGATTGAATCGCGCAATCCTCGGCCGATAGCGGCGCGGCGAGCGAGCGCGTCATCCGGCGTATCGCCAAAAACCGCTCCGCCTGGCTCTCCGGCAAGGCCGCGCCGGGCGCCTGCGCTTGCACCTTCACTTCTGCCTTCATGCCCATGCCGGTCTCCTTGCCTGTCTGCCTGATTGGTCGTCCGGCAGCAGGCTTTCCTTACGCCGCGCCCTGGCCCGCCGCTGTTTTACCCATACGGCGTGTCATCCTTATGACAAAACCGCCACTGCCCATCCACCAGCGTCGCCTTCAGATCGTCGTCCGGATAAATCACCGTGTCGCCCTTTGATCGGTCGCCCACCTCAAGATACACCACCACCTCGCTGGTCTCGTTGATCAGGCGGTGGCCGTTGCCCGTCCCGGCCTTAAAGCCGGCGCACATGCCCGGCGCCAGCGTGCGGCGGCCTTCGTCGGTGTGCAGCGTTGGCCGGCCCTCAAGGATGTAGATGAATTCGTCCTGCTTCGCATGCGCATGGCGTAGCGCCGACGACGCATCGGGCGCGAGGCGCGTGAGATTCACGCCAAAGTTGGCGAGGCCAAACAGATCGCCCAGCACGCGCTTTTCGCGGCCCGCCATGCGCGAGGCAAATGGCTCGGGATAGACCGAGGGCTTGGTGCGGGCGGGAACTTCGGCGGCGAGGATGGCGACGGGGGGTTGTTGGTTTGGCATATTGGCCTCGCGGGGGATTGTTGAAAGTTAGTGCAATCCTAGCGCGACTGAAAGCGTAAATGACGGCGTGTTACCAGCACCAACTGGCGAAAATCACGTCAATGCAAAAGGTTAGCGGGGACTTTGTGATCACTGCTTCAGACTGACATCAGATGCGCAGGTTGCGAGACTTACCAACAACAGTTCAGCTTTCATAGCTGACGAGCGTGTCGACCCAAACCTGAGAGCTGTAACGCTTAGTAATCCACAGTATGCTTAAGTTGCAGTTTGGAAGGTCATGAGAGTTGGCTGACTTGCAGAGTTACAGCCTGCCAGTCACTAATGTCAGTTCCTTGGCATAAATCTATCGTGATAACGGACATCGAACCGCCGACCCCGTTCAAAAATCAAGCATAGGATTCGCCAGTAAGAACAATAGCCGAGACATCCGGATTAGACGCACGCAATGATGACAGCGAAACGACATAACGCTTTGGCTCCGCATAAGGAATTGCGACGCCATAGTCACGATTGACAATATCAAGTTTCATTTCATAGCACGCAAGTGCAGCGCCCAAGGTAATTAGCTTGCTAGCGAGCGGCGTAACTACCAAGCGACATCCTCCGATCATACTGAGGCTTCGCTTGTAGCGCTTCATCGCCCCGAGCAACTGCCGATAGGCCTCGAAGGGGTTGCTTTCGTGGGCATAGAGGACGTTAGCGAGTGGCGTCTCACGAGCGTCAAACAATGGCACTTTATATTCAATTAGTAGTTGATCCCCTCGACGAGGGTTCCGCGAGGGATGGGGCAGTACAGGGCAAATTTCAGCCAAGTCTGGAATCTGATCGTCCAATACTTTTTGCAACTGCGACACTCGGTTCTCGCCAAGAATTGGAAACCAAACAAGTGGCCAGTCACTTGTACTTTCGGTCTGCAACGCGCTCGCAAATCCGGGTATCAATACCAGTTCATTGCTAGGATCTTCGGACTGAATTTTGCTATCGAGGTCGGCATCTTCACCAACCAGAATCTGCAGGTTAATCCCCGATGCAGCTAGAGGAGCTGCTGTTTGGCGATCTGGAACCAAACGGTGCAAAAGTGCGAGCATCACAGACAAATAGGCTATGCGGGGCATTGAGCTGACATCAAGCACAATGTCAGTCTGATCGGTAACTGCTTTCAGCACCGCGTCGGTCCCCATCCGTAAAGCAGTGCTGGTGCTGAGATCATCTTCACCCTCCGCACTAGGTCCGAACATCACGGTTCGAGCATTTCCGATTGCCGCAAACTTCTTCTCTAATGCCTGCGCGTTTGCTGCTGTCTCATTCTTGAGTTCTTCGCTCATCTGATAGCCACTGAATCCGACAAGCAGAAGCTCGGCGGTCTCTACAGCGCATCCCGATGTAGTGAGGCTGCCAATGAATCGGTCCATTACAACTTGTGCTCTTGAATCAAACCCACGGCCGCCGATATACAGCAACCGCATGCCCTTGCCAGCAAGCTGCCTTTGCTTGAACATCTGGTCCCACATGTCCTGAACTTCGGCACCGCGTCGAAAAACGTAACGGTTCCACAGCCTCATCGAAGTGCCTCCAGCGTCCGGCGCTTGATTGGCGCAGATGAACGGTCCATCCAGCCGATCATGTTTTCCACAGAAACGTCTTGCCAACCGCCGTATTGCAAAGGCAGACCATGATATGCACAAAGCGATCTGTTTAAATAGAAAACCGTGCCTTCGTCCCTTGAAACACTAGCTGCACTATCGCGAGTCATCAGCAGATTCTCGGCGACGCACTCCCAAAGTACTCGTGCCAGCATTGCAAAGGGTTCGGACGACTTTGTCTGCTCAGGACGGAGCCTGTTGAGCTCATTTTGACTGAGGCGAATTCCAGTGACACCTGGCGCATAAGACGCTGCAATTTGAAACGTCTTATCGCGACAAAAAAAACCGATCGCGTCCAACAAACTTTGGGCGCGCGTACCCTCAGTGTGGCTCTTTGGAATGAAATCCCGCTTACGTTTTGCCGTTTCCTTGATGCGCCGCTCCTGCTCTGTCGGGGACAGGCGAGGGTCGGGCTGCTTTCGGAGCACTTGCTTGGCCTGCATAGCTTCGTACAGACTTGCCGCAATTGCCAAAAGCTCTTCGACGTTATTGCTGGCCAACGCACATAGTCGATCTATGCCGTAGAAATAGGGGAGCTTCAATTCGTCATGGCAAAAGATCTCAGCCGCACCAAGTAATTTACTATCACGTTCGTCAAGTTCCTGTGCTGGCAACGATGTCAATTCGAGACTGAGCTGCCTTCGTCCCTCGGACCTAGCGATCAGAATGCGTGTCACATATAGTTGAATTAAATTGTCGAAACCAACGACCTTCTGTCCCTCTTTGGCCCGTGCGAGCCAATCTGCGTACCGGATGTTCTGACGATGACACTCGGTTTCGTTCTCAAAGACTTGCACTCCCTTAGCAAACAGATCGCCCAGATCATCGGGAGTGATCTGGTCTTGAAGGTACTGTGAAAATGCGCCCGCTGGAATAGAACGTTGTACGTCAAGACGGCGATCAAGGATGCTTTGAGCAAACGTGATGAACTGATGCTGGCCGCTCTTGCCACCCCACATATCCTCGATTGGATAATGCCGAAGATCTCGACCCTCGCGTGCACCTTGGGAAATTAAAGCATCTCCCAAGGCGATGCTCCGTTCAGCCAACCATACCGGCACCGCAGGGCGCAATTCCACAAGTTCCTCCAGCATCATCGCCCGCTGCCTCTTGCGAAGCTTCTGAAAGTCATCGATCATTAAAAGTCGACGTGGAGCTACGACTTTGTCGCCACGAAGAAAGCGAACAGACTGTAGCCACAATACACCTTCGAATCGTACATGCACGGGCAGTTCCACCGAAGTGTCACCAACCAACGAGTCAAGCTTCGCGTACACCGCACGCTCTCGCTCTTCGGCCCAATGAACCAGTTCAGCCGCGGATTCGGCCACTGGGATCGATTTCAAGTCGCGACCTAAATCGTCGTACTCCAGGCGGACATCAACTAGTTGATCGGTGGAGCCGTAACCAAGCAGAGAAGAGAGACTGCGGAGCGCTCTCAACACAACACGGCAATCCAATAACGCGCGAAACAGTCCCGCCTATGTCATTGACGCGCCAGGTGGAAGGTCGGCGTAGCCCGCGGCGCACGACAACAAAACTCCTAGAAGTTGCGGCCCATCGGACTCGTGCAAAACTTGCCGTGTCAACAGCCTTTGGTAGGCCTCGTCTTGGCCAGCGCGAGCATTCCAGAAGGCGCGCAATGCGGTCGGCGTAAAACGCACGAAGCAGCGTAGTTTTGCCTCCACCCGGAGGACTGGTAAACAGATGCACCGCTCCGTTGAACGCGTCGTCGTGAAGTCGGTCAAGGATCTTCGGCGAGAACAACCGGACGAACTCCTGATCGGAAGTTCGTTCTGACATTCTTTCTAGAAATGGATTTGCACGGTAGGCCAATCAGAACTCCTTATGGCGACTGACTCGCGGGAAAAGCCCAGGAAAGCGGTGAGCCTCAGAACCCCACAGCATATAAACTGAATTATTAGGAGTGTTGTGAGACAACACTAACGGCAGGGCGCATCCCGCGAATCCCATCTGCGCGGTGGTCGTTCCGCCCACCGCGATGTGCTCGTCAAACGCTACCGGGTCGTAGTACTTTGGATTGGTTAGGATGGATTGCAGCGCAATCGACATGCTCGGTGCCAGACCGACTTCTGGCTCAATGACCCACAGCACGCGTACCTGTAGTGGCTTAAAGTTGTTTTCAGAGGTGAACCGTTCAGACCAGTACTCGATGTGGTCAATGGCTTGACGTGTTGCGACATATAACAGCAGAAAAACTTCATAGTGCGCAGTATCGATCAGATCACCTTGGTGCAAGCGCTCGTAGATCTTCTTGATTTTCCCCTTGAACTTGCCCTTCTCGCTGTCGAACCGGATATAGGTATTTCCACTCCCGGAAAAGTCATCCATAAGCCAAATCAGTGTGAACTTTGCCAGTTGCTGGGAGGCACCGGAAGCAGGCTTGACGCGCAGCGAGTCGAGCAACCGATTGGCTTCTTCCTTCTCGCCAGCGTCGTATAGACGCCAGATGTCGTTGTTCTCTGGTGGATCACTTTCTGTTGCTCCGCTCATGGCCTTGCTGAGCGCATCCAACATGTCGTCGGCTTTGGCTTCGCCTAGTTCATAAGCCTGCCAGATCTGCTCGTTACTGATATCACCGTCGCTGGAACGTCGCAATTCGTTGGTGCGTGCGCCGTCACTAAGCCCGAGGTAAAGCGACTTGAACTGTAACTCCTGGAAGCGCGGATCGCGACATATTTCGCCCACGCGATAGGTCGGAATACCCTTCTCCTCCGCAACTAACCGGATTCGCTCCTGCACAATAACATCGGGGTACGCGTGCTGTACGAGATGGGAAAGTTCATCGTCGGACACGTAGACGAGTCGAGTGAGCACAAAGTCCAATGCTGCTTGGCGATCTGGCATGTCAAACTGATTGAGCCAGAGTGCCAAGCTCTCGACAAACCGCTTGCCGGGGCCGAACCGCTGATATCCATCGTACTTGTAGTCCGCTAGCAGGCAAAGTACAGGGACACTATCCAGAACAACCTCTTGGTCCTGCCAGCCCATGACCGTGGCAAGCAAATGCTGTGCGTTCTTATCTTTCATTGGATATCCATCCTCCCTTCATCCGCTGAAGTTAAAGCGAAATGAACCGCTGGCGGGATAGATTTCTGCTCGCTCCAAATACCAAAGCGTGGCATCGACATCGCGTTTATGGTGGGGCGCCAGCTTCCACCCGCGGTCCAGGCGACGCGACGGTTGGTCAACGCTCAGCGAATACCGATGCTCGAGCAATGACGAGTCGTTGCCAGGCCATGCACCTTGATCGCCCATGGTCACAACTTGATATGGATCGATCGACCGCACCTGAATGATCTTTGCCACGAGGTGCGATTTGTTGACGTTTGCCGCCAATACGTCGACCGAATGCTTGCTTCGCACGACAGTGGACGGATCGAGACCAGCTTGTCTGAGCGCGTCTGCAATGACGAACCACATGTTTTCAGCGTCGGTACCCTCTTTAAAGCGAACGCTGATTTGATGAGGATAGTTCTCACGAACGCGCTCGATTGGCACACCGAGACCCTTTAAGCGTCTGAGAATGCGACTCACATGACTAAGAAATTCGTTGGTGACTGTCTGCTTCTGAATGTCTTCTCCAAGCAAGCCAATCCAGCCACCGTTGTACAAGCCGAGATGTACCTTTTGCCAGAGGTCCGATGGCAGTACGTTGCGCAAATCCCGCTGGATCGAGTCCCCGCGTCCCGAAGCGACCCCAACGAAAATACCAGCATTCAATAATCGCGTAAGTTGGTCGACGATACGGGCCATTGGTGGCGCCTCTTTCCGCTGCGAACTACACAGCGTACCGTCGTAGTCAAACACGATAGCGTGGAACGCTTGCTGTGCTAGCGCAGACTCAAAGCTGTCCAGCGCTCGGCTCATCGCACCACTGGCAGTATTGGAAGGCCATCGCGCGCCTAGCACCTCGTACTTGGACTGCTCGCCACGTCGTCCAGTTTCCTGCGGTCCAGGGATGAACGATGAAAGATCGACATAGTAAAGTTCGCGACCAAATGAGGGAACATGGGGCTTGGCTGGGTCCTTCTTCAACTCGGTAGCTATGAGTGACACGAGTTGCATCTGAGCAACCAAGCCAGCGAGAAGGTCCTGCGGCCTGGCACCAGCAAGTGGCATCGTGCAAACGGGCACGTTACTTGGCAGAAATTGTCTCATGCCGTCCCAAAGACGCACCAAACCGGGCTCAACGAGCGCCAGGATCGCGCAATCCTCGGGACGTTCTGCAAGCCAAAGATGGCGGCCATGGGCGAATGACCGAATGTCGGCGAGTTGGCAATAGAGAAGGGCCGATTCGGAAAGCTTGGATTCCAGATCTGCAGCGACAGGTTTGAGTAGTGGAGAGAAAACGACGATGAGACCTTTGCGAGAAACCGCTTGCCGCACGAACTCAAGTGCACCGTCGAGCCATTCGGAAATTGGAGTACTGCAAATTCGCAGCCCGTCAAGCGAATCAGGAAAAGGGTTCGCGTCGGAATCCAGCGCACCATACGCACGAGAAATCACTACAGCGTCCATAAGGAGGCTGTTGGTCGCGAGGTACCCGTCTTTCTTGGCCAACTCGAACACGTGCGGTGTGACTTCTGGCAGTTCGCGAACATGCTCCATCAATGGGCTCAAAGCTCTATTAGTCAGCACATGAACAGTCCGCGAACTGTGCCGTCGCGCGCGATCAAGCGCTTCGACGATATCAGGATTTTTACCCTCGGCCGATATCATGAAAACCGGACTGGCTGCTGCGAGCGTGGGGTTACAAATGATCTCGATAGGCGTTGAAGGCCGCGACACCCGTCCCGCGTCGACTCATGTAGGTTGCACAATAACGACGCGACAGTGAAAGACCCACCGGACCCCACTCCGATGATGCCGGACGCTGCGGTGCTTGCGATCGCCTGCTTCAGTAAGTCAATGTCGGCCGACATTGCGGCGGTAAAGCTGTTGCCGAGTTCCCCAAGTTCGCCATCGTAGAAAGTACCACTCATGAGAAGGGTGCAATCACTTATGCAATTACCGGTGAACGCTTGGAAGTCGAAGACACCTTTTCGTTAGTCCTGCGAATCCCCGCACCTGACTGATGCGGGCGTTTTGCTTTCGGCCCTGCATATTCCGACCTCAATTCCATCAGCATGACGCCAAGCATATTTTCACCCTTACCGTCAACTTCGCCCCACAACCGATTCACGGCGTTGTTGACAGTGCCAGCTTCAACGAGACGAGCGTCACCAGTCGCGAGCAACAACTCCTTCAGATCGGCATGCTGCTCGAACTTTGCGCGCAATACGGCGCGCATCCGATCAAACTTGATCTGAGCCCAATTAGGGACAACGTCCCAAACATACAGACCGTGTGCTGCCATGGCTGCAAGCGACGGTGTTGGGGCACTGAGAATCCAGTCGCGAACAACGGGCTTACTTGCCTTGCCCGCTTGGTATGCGTGTTCGGATGTGGGGTACACACGGCCTTCGAATTCAACCGGCCGCGGGTAGAGATTACTGAAGGCGCCAAAGGGTTTCTCGTTGGCTCGGTAGAAGCGGATTGCTACGACATCCTCGATCGTTATGGGTGTTTTCGAGCCTTCTGCCACCGCGTGTTTGGATTTCTTGACTTTCGCTGCTGCCGATGGTTCTCTTGTCATTGATGCTGTTCCTTGCTGTTTTGTTCTATGGTGGATCAGAGTGAGTTTAGTACATCAAGAATGCGCGACCGAAGTTCAATAAGCGTTCCATTTCGGATGTTGCCGGACATCGTCGCCCGAAAGCTTATCTAGAATGCTAGGCGTATATTTGTAGCCGACCAAACTAGCCGCATCATTCATGACGCCTCAAATTTCCGATATCTAGCGAGTGATTCTAGGCTATGTACTGGCTCACTACATGACCCTTGGAGCGTTAGGGATAGACATGTATTGGTGGGTGAATCTCGACTCTTGTATGACATCTCAGGGAGTCAGAAGTACTTCAAGTTACAGTCGTATTTAGCTAGTAAGACCAATCACAGCGTTGGTCGAGTAAGGGAGATTCGGCCGCAAGAGATCTTTGCCCGTTTCCACTGAATTGGTTCTGCTGTGATCTAGCCAAACTGGCTGTCGAGGTCCTTGTCGTCCACCCTTATAGTACGGGGCTCTTTGCACATGAGACCCCAATGAGCCTCCAATCCGTCCGCAATTTTTTCGCCAACCGCAACCTCGATATCCCCATCATCGAACTCGAAGTCAGCACCGCCACGGTGGCGCTGGCGGCGGAGGCGCATGGGGTGGAGGCTGGGCGGATTGCCAAGACTTTGGCGTTTCGGCTCAAGGACAATCAGGTGTTGCTGCTGGTGGCGCGCGGGGATGCGCGGATTGACCATCAGAAGTTCAAGAGCGTCTTTGGCAAGGGCAAGATGTTGGGGCTGGACGAGGTGGTCGAATTGACCGGGCATCCGGTCGGTGGCGTGTGCCCGTTCGGCCTGCTGCAGCCCTTGCCGATTTATCTTGATCAGTCCTTGCAGGATTTCGACGAGCTGATTCCGGCGGCGGGCAGCACGACCAGCGCGGTGCGGATTAGTCCTGCGTTGATGGCGGAGGTGACTGAGGGGGTTTGGGTGGATGTTTGTGTATTACCTTCTTCTGCATAAGCGGGGGTTCTGAGCGTTTTGTGGGTGCTGCCCCTGGATTCCCGCTTTCGCGGGAATGACGAGGTAGGGAAATTTGTCAGTTGGTGCTGGCGACACGCCGTTGATTTAGGTTTCGCTGACCAAACCCTTGCCTCTCGCCCATAATCTGCCTACTGTCATTCTCGAAGCATCACTCTGAATGAAATCGGTTTCTCTCAATCTACGCATCATGATCGGCGCGGCCATTGGCGTTGGGCTGGGCTTTTGGCTGCTCAGCATCGGCGAATCGGACATGCAGCGGGGTACGCTGTACGGGGCGAAGCTGGTTGGTAATTTGTTTCTTGATCTGCTGCGCCTGGTGTTGGTGCCGCTGATCTTTGCTTCGATCGTGACCGGGGTGGCCAATCTTCGCCAGCACCAGCGGATGCACAAGGTGTGGGTGACTACGCTGGCGTTTTTCTTTGGCACCATGGCCATCGCCATCTTGATCGGCTTTGGCGCGGCCAATTTTTTCCGCCCCGGCGAGGGTATGCACCTGGCGATGTTTGCCGATGCGACGCGCGATTTTCAGGCGCGCCAGATGCCGCTGCCGGAATACATCTTGCAGTTCATGCGCGGCTTGTTTCAAAACCCGTTCAAGGCGCTGGCGCAGGGCGAGATTCTCAGCGTGGTGATCGTCGCGCTGTTCCTTGGCATTGCGCTGGTGATCGGTGGCGAGCGCTATCGCAATATTCGCGGCCTGATTCAGGAATTGCAGGAGCTTTGCCTGATGATCGTCGGCTGGATCATGCATCTGGCGCCCTACGGCATCGCCGCCTTGTTGTTGCAATTGGTGGCGACGCAAGACGCGGCGCTGCTCATGAGCGTCGGCCACTTCATTGCGGTGGTGATCGGTTCGACGCTATTTCACGGCATCGTCGTGCTGCCCGGCATTCTCTGGTTTATGACCGGTATGTCGCCGTGGCGGTTTTTTAAGGGCGCGCGTGAGGCGCTGATCACCGCGTTTGCCACCAGCTCAAGTGCGGCGACGCTGCCCGTCACCTTGCGCTGCACCGAGCAGCATTTGCATGTGCGCAAGGACATCGCCAGCTTTGTCGTGCCGCTGGGTGCGACGGCGAATATGGACGGCACCGCGCTCTACGAAGCCGCCGCCGCGCTTTTCGTCGCGCGGCTGGCCGGCATCGAGCTGGATCTGATGCATCAGTTGGTGATTTTTTTCGTCGCCATGCTCGGTGCTATCGGCGCGCCGGGCATCCCGAGTGTCGGCATGCTGAGCATGGTGCTGGTGCTCGAATCCGTCGGTCTGCCCACCGCCGCCATCGCCATCCTGCTGCCGATCGACCGCATCCTCGACACCGTGCGCACGGCGGTCAATGTCGAGGGCGATATGGTGGCGAGCGTTGTGGTCGATAAGCTGACGCGCGAATCACACTCGCCGGCGTAGCGATCAGCCGGGCTGTTTGCCCAGACGCGCCAGTTCTTGGCGTTCCATTTGCTGGCGGAATGATTTTTCGAGCTGAGGTTTCAGTTTTTCAAGCTCGGGCATTTGCTGCTCACGACTCGCTTCCAGCTTGACAATGAACACCGCGCCGTTGGGGCCTTTGGTTGGCCCGATCAAGTCGCCGGGTTTGGCGGCAACCACCTTGTCGGCGACCAGTGGTCCGATTTCGGTCTTCCAGCGCCAACCCAGGTCGCCGCCGTTTGCGCCGGTCTGCTTATCCACCGAGAGGCTTTTTGCCACCGCCGCGAATGAGGCCTTCGGCTTTTTCAATTCATTCATGACTTTCTGTGCTGCCGCCTCGTCCGTCACCACAATATGGCTAAGGCGGTACTGCCGGTTGCCGTTGGCGGCCGTCAGCTTCGCGTAGGCATCGGTGTAGGCCGTTTCCGGGATCGGATTGCGGCGGAAAAAATCCGTCCAATACGCCGCAACGATGGCTTGGCGACGCGCGATTTCCATCCTGATCTGCACGTTGCGCTGGTCGACAATTTGCAGCTTGTTGGCTTCAACAATAATCGCTTCCTGTAGCGCCAGGTCCTTTTGCAGCGCGGCGCGACGGTTGTCGGTCTCCGGCCCGGGCGTTGCCCCCGCCGTCAGGAAGTCAACCAACACCGCGGTCGACACATCGGTGGCAGCGGCTTTGGGTGCAGCGTCGGCCGCAAAAACAGTTTGGCTGCCCAATTGGCTAGCCATGATCAGCAGCGCCAGCGCAAGTCGTGTTGCTTTCAGTTTCATTTTCATTTCCCTTGAGAGTGATTCAAATACGGACAGCGGCAGCCAGCCGTGGCAAACGTACGGCGCAATGCCAAAACATAACAGTTCCGGGGAAATTATAGGAAAGATGCGGGCAATGAACGCCGCTCACTGCCTGCTGCGTGGCTCAGTGCATCGAAGCCTGCGCCTGCGCTTCTTCCTCGGCGCTGCGGGGCGGTGCAAAACGCCGCATGATGAAAACAAAGCTGATGCCGGTCAAATACATAAATAACGAATACACCGCCGCAGGTATCGCCATCGATTCATCCTTGATGATGGTGAAGGCGATCACCACCGCCAGCGCACTGTTTTGTACCGCAGATTCGATGGCCACCGTGGCGGCCTGACGAATATTCACTCCCGCAAAACGGGACAAAAAGAAGCCCAACAGCAGCATCGTGACATTGACGGCAATCCCGACCGGCGCCAGTGTCCAGCCATGCAGCTTGATCATCGACCAGTTGTTGGAGACGGCAACGACCACAATGACGCCGAAGATGACGGTCGCGGCATTGCTCATGGTGGCATGCCAGCGGTGAATGAATTTGGATGCGCGCGCGCGGCAGATCATGCCCAACCCCACCGGCAAACCGAGGATCATGAAGATCTGGCGCATCACGATGTCTGCAGGCAGCTCGATGGCACCACTCACCGTGGCCCCCAGAAAGTGCGTGAGCGACCAGCTCATGATCAGCGGCACGGTGAGCATGGCAATCAGTGATGCCACTGCCGTGAAGGAGACCGCCAGTGCGACGTCGGCGCGGGCGTGGTAGGTCAGCAGGTTGGATGTCGCGCCGGTCGGACAGGCCGCGACAATCATGTAACCCACTGCCATCGCGCCAGTGATGCCAAACAGGCTGACCAGACTGAAGGTCACCACGGGCAATAAAACGAAGTGGCACGCGAGCCCGATGCCGAAGGCTTTCGGGTAGAGAAAAACACGCCGGAAATCGGCCAGCGTCAGGCTGGCTCCCAGCGTGAACATGATGAACGCCAGACCAGCCGGCATGACCACTGTGGAAACGATATCAGGATGCATAGTGACTTACCGCAAGGCGCCAGAGTGGCGATGCCAGTGTTATACCAATCATTTCAGTTTGCCTTGCTTTGCACGAGTGTGATGCGCGCAATGTTTCTGCCAACTGCGCAGGCATTTAGTACCCCAGCGCCTTGTAGGCTTCGTTCTTGAAAATCACCGTGTAGATGCCGCCCTGCCCGTAGTAGCGCTGGGTCATCAGTACGCCGGCGATATTCAGGCGCGGGTTGATCCACCACGAGGTTCCGGCAAGGCCGCCCCAGCTGACTTCGCCGGTGACTTCCTTGGGATCATAGGGCGCCGGGTGAATGGCCACCGATGAGCCCAGGCCAAACGCGCGCCCGACCATCGCCGGCGAATTCGGGAACTGGACCCACATGCCGGCGGGTAGTTGATTGGTCGCCATCATCGCGATGGTGTCGGGCTTGAGCAGGGTTGGCCCGCCGGGGATCAGACTTTGAATCAGCCTGACCATATCGCCCAAGGTGGTGACCAACCCGCCACCGCCGGACTCGAACGCTGCGCGGTTGAGGTAAGCGCCGGGGAATGGCGCAGCATCGGCCCGTAGCAGGCCGGGCAGCATCGGGTTGGCGATGTCGTGACCGACATACAGCGTGGTTAGCCGGCTGCGTTTGGATTCCGGCACAAAGAAATCGGTATCGACCATCCCCAGCGGGGCAAAGATGCGCCGGGCAATGAATTCACCAAAGGTCTGGCCGGAAATGACCTCGACCAGATAAGCCAGGACGTCGGTGGAAATCGAATACTCCCAGCGCGTGCCGGGGTGTGATGCCAGCGGCAGCGGTGCCAATGCTGCGATGAAGTCCTTCATCGGTTTGCCGGGGTGGCGCAATTGCGCCTCGAGATAGGCCTTTGCAAGCACCGTGGTTGGATCAAAAATCCCATACGAGAGCCCGGACGTATGCGTCATCAACTGGAGGATGGTGATCGGCGATTTGGCCGGCTCGGTATCGTCGATGCGGGTCGCGTCGGGACGCAGCACCTGGCGCTTGCCAAGCTCCGGGATGTACTTTTCAATCGGATCGTCGAACTGCAAGCGGCCGTCTTCCCACAGCAAGAGCACCGCGCAGGAGGTCACCAGTTTGGTATTGGAAAAGGCGCGAAAGATATGGTCCTCGCGCAGTGGAACTCCCGCCTCTTTGTCCGCAAAGCCATAACAAAAAGTATCCACCACCTCTTTGCCACGCAGCAGCGCGGTCGATACGCAGGGCAAAAAATCCTGATCAACCTGCGCCCGCATTGCGGTGTGCAGGGCATTGGTATTCAACATATCAAATTCACCGTTGGTCTGAGTGCCCGGCAATTTAGCAGAAGGGGAGGCGTGGAGTTTTGCCAGCGGCGATAATTGAACCCTGCGCAATTTATTGCGCTCTCAACAATGACACTGGAATTGCCAATGACTACGCCGAAACACCACACTGCCAAAATAGACGAACCCAGCGAACTTCCCATTCCCGACGGCTACAAGCCTTTCAACTTCCAGCTCGGCGGACCGTTCATGGGCATCAACGGGCCCTTGCTGCACAAGCGGGACGGCAAGCAGCTCCTGCTCGGGATGCGGGTGGAAAAGCGTCACTGCAATCCGATGGACGTCTGCCATGGCGGCATGCTGATGAGCTTTGTCGATATGGCGATGCCGATGGGCGTGGTCTATCAAGAGAATATCAATCGTTTCCTGCCCACCATCAGCCTGAATACCGATTTCCTTGCTCCGGTGCCGCTGGATTCGTGGCTGGAAGCTCGCACCGATGTGCTGCGCGTCACCCGCAGCATGGTCTTCGCCCAATGTCTGGTGCAGGCCGACGGCATCACGGCGGTGCGCGCCAGCGGCGTGTTCAAGCTCGGCGCGGAGTATCACCATCCGGCGCAGAAATAGCGCGGTGATGTTGCGGATTCTCGCCTGATGCGGGTGAAACGGCGACACAACCAGGCAACAAGTCCGTCGCGTAAAAGACCTTCGTTTCGTCATAACTTGTGGAGCAACGTCAGCCGTCTTGACAATCCGAATTGAATAGGTAACAATTTGGTTACTTAACGGAGTCGACATGGATGAAGATCAACTCGATCTGACGTTTCAAGCACTGGCCAGCCAGGCGCGGCGCGAGATTTTGGCGACGATACGTGCCAATCCCGGCTGCAATTTGCAGCTGGTCGCAGCGCAATTCGAGATGTCGCGCATTGGCGTGATGAAGCATCTGGATGTACTGGAGGCGGCAAATCTGATTGTTTCCGAGAAGGTCGGACGCGAACGCAGCCTTTACTTCAATGCAATACCGATCCAACAAATCCATGAGATGTGGACCGACGAATACAGCCGCTCGTTTGCCGGCCGGCTGACGCGACTGAAACTTAACGTAGAAAAAGAGAGGAGCAAACCATGAATGACACGGTGGCAACAACCAAACGCGCTGTATTCCGGATTGTGATCAACGGCACCATCGAGCAAGTGTGGCACGAGCTGACCAAACAGGGCGAGCCGCAAGCAGCAGTGTTCAATGCCTGGCTGCACGCCCAAACATTGGCGGTCGGGAAAAAAATGCAGATGCGCACCGGCGATGGCAAAAATGTGCTGGTGGTCGGCACCATTACCGCATTCGAACCGCCGACGCGCTTCGCCCACACCTTTCGCTTTACCCAATACGACGACCCTGAATGTGAAGTGAGTTACACGCTCAAGCCGGTGCAAGGCGGCGTCGAATGCACTTTGGTTGTCGATAACCTGCCGGTGGGAACCAAGACCGAGAAGGAAATGCAAGGCGGCGGCACCATGATCATGAACTGCCTCAAGGCGATGGTCGAAAACGGCCGCCCGTCACTGGGGATTCGTGTGCTTTACGCAATGATGGGTAAGATGTCGTTCGTCCTACCAAAGAAAACCCGTAGTGAACATTGGCCGCTTTAAGCGATTTGAAAGGAAGGCAAATGAAACTGAACGCGCGATCTCTCTTTGTTTTCGTTGCATTGACCGTTGGCCTGCCATTTTCCGGCCACGCGCAGGAGGCTGAAAAACTCAAGCAGTTCGTTTACGTCCTGCGCGTCGCACCAAACATGCAGGACGAAAAGACCTGGACCGAGGCTGATAACCGTGCAGTCGGCGCGCACTTTGCGCGGTTGCAAAAAGCCAGCAAAACCGGTCAGGTGATTCTCGCCGGGCGCACCACCGAACCGCTCGACAAGACCTTTGGCTTGGTGATTTTCAAAGCCGAAAGCCACGAAGCTGCCGAGCGCTTCATGATGGAAGATCCGGCGGTGGTGGCCAAGCTGATGACCGCAACACTCCACCCCTATTCGATAGCGCTGCAAGCCAGCGCACCGGGCAGTGCCGGGTTGGGCTCGTCACGTCTCGCAGAGAATTCACGCGGTGAAGCCGCGGAGCGCAATAACTCAGGTATGCGATCCAACGCGTTCTTTCGTGGTCGCTGCTTCGCCGACGCGGAATAGTCGCAACGACCCGGACTAGAAGCCGGAATTAACGCCGTTCTATCATCCGCTACGGCGAAGAGCTGCCACCCCGCGAAGCTCGTCATTTGCGCGACCGCCTTGTAGCGCAGTAGTTTTTGCTGCAGTTGTTTTACCAGCACCAACTGACGAATTTACTCGTCCTTGGCTACCCATCGCCGCACGAGCGGAATGTGTTCGGTCGGGTCGTCGACAAACTGCAGCCAGTCGGGTTTGATTTTGCTGGTGAACGGATAGATGAAGCCTTGCGCGTTGACCGTCCAGTGCGCTGCCAGTCCGCCGACGATGGGGTGCTTTTGCCACATTGATTTGCGCAGGTACTGGTAGCCCTCGTGGCTGGTGACCTGATTGTCGGCAAAGTAGACGAACATGCCGATGCCGATCACTACGGCGGCGGTGACGATACGACTGTTTTCCACCACACGATTGGCCAACGGAGAATCCGCGGCGTTGATCGCGTGGAAGGATTGGCGGTGCGCATATTCGGTGACGGTAAAGATCAGTTTGAACATGTGCGTGAAGGCACCGAGCATCGAGAACAGCAGCGCCCAGATCGGCACCCAGTAAGTTCGCGCGGCGGTTTCGCCGTCATGTCCTTTTTCAAAATGCTTGGCGGACTCCAGCGTTTCCAGAATCTGCTTCACATTCGCGGCCTGTGTCCACTTGAAGATTTCGCGTCCAAACTCCTCGCGCGTCATGCTGCTGCGAAATTCGCAATCAAAACAGGCCAGGCGCTTGGCGACAAACTTGCCGATGGACGGATCTTTCATGTAAGCGGCCAATGACAAGCCCGGCGCGACGACCTGGCCGTCGAGCTTTTCGCGAATCAGTGCGTTCCATGCCTCGGTCGCCTTGGCCCGACCCTTGGTGGCGAGATCTTTCTGGAATTGCGCCGAGCCTTCACGATAGTCACTGGCGTGAATTTTTTCCGCCTCGGCGTAATAGTCCTTGAAGGCATTGAACGAATTCTCGCCGTACTGCTTGTCCCAATCGCGATACATCAGTTCGGCCAGCAGCCAGGGGCGGTCGTGGGCAAAGCGATCTTTGTCAAAGCCCGAACCGAAAATCGGAAACAGCGCAAGGAAGGCTTTGCCTTCCGGGCGGTTGAGCGCGTTGGCATCCTTTTCGGTGCCCTTGAGGGAGTAAATCCCTTCTTGAATTGCGCGCCGCACCAAGGTCAGCGTAGCCGCCTGTTGGCGCTCGATGCCAAGCTTCTCGGTGAATGACGGCAGCGCATATTGGACGCTGGCGATGGTGCCGTAACCGCCGAGCAGGATCACCACGAAACCCAACCCCATTTTGATGTAGCTGCATCTGGTTTGCGCCGTGTTGTAGCGTATCCAATAGCGCAGCAACAAAAATCCGACGATCACCACGACCGTCAGCACCGACATGGCGACACTGATTTCAACCGTGGTGCGGCGAATGTAAAAGTCGATCACCTGACCTTGCGCCCACCAGACGATGGTGGTGCAGACGATGGTGATGGCGATACCGATGAGTACTCGCGGTGCCCAATGGAGATCCATTTTTTCGCACTGCCGCACCCAGCCGTTGAGGAACAACAGCGACACCGCGAACCCGGAAAACAGGTGTCCCCAGTGCTCGATCGCGGTGGTGTTCTCGATGCTGGTGGTACCGCTGATGCTGTCGAGCAAATGCACGCCGAAGGACAGCTCGAACCACAGGTAGATCGGTGTGACGGCAATGATGAATATCAAGTGATGGAAGCGGAATCCATCTTTCTTGTTGCCGGGAATCGTGTTGTCCTGCGTCAGCAGGCGAAACGATGCACTTGGGATCATGGTGAAACTCGCGCCGGAAAGCGGTGGTCAAATCTTAACAGAGGCCCGTGCAGGGCGACAGTCGATGCCTTGCCGCTGCGACTGATCACAGCAGGAAAACCGTGGCCAGGCCGAGAAAGATGAAGAAGCCGCCCGAGTCGGTCACCGCAGTAATCATTACCGAGCCGCCCAGAGCCGGGTCGCGCCCGAGCCGTTGCATGGTCATCGGGATGCCGACGCCAACCGCCGCGGCCAAAAGCAGGTTCAGTGTCATCGCCGAGGTCATCACCAGCCCGAGTTTCCAGTCGGTATAGAGCCACCAGGTGACGAGGCCGAGCAGGCCGCCCCAGACCAGACCGTTGATCACCGCGACTTTCAATTCCTTGCGGAACAAACGGCGTTTGGATTCTTCACCGATTTGCCCGAGCGCAATGGCGCGCACGATCATGGTGATGGTTTGATTGCCGGAATTGCCGCCGATGCCGGCCACAATCGGCATCAGTGCGGCCAGTGCGACCAGTTTTTCGATTGAGCCTTCGAAGGCACCGATCACGCGACTGGCGACAAAGGCGGTGACCAGATTGAGTGCCAGCCACGACCAGCGGTTTTTCACCGAATCCATGACCGGGGCAAAGATGTCTTCCTCTTCAGCCAAACCGGCCTGAGCCAGTTGCTCGGCTTCGGCATGGTCGCGAATGTAATCGAGTACCGCATTCACGGTGACCCGGCCGACCAACCGCCCTTCGGTATTGACCACGGCGGCCGACACCAGATCGTAGCGCTCGAATGCCTGCGCCGCATCTTCAGCTTTGTCGCCGGCTTCCAGGGTCAGCGTTTCCTTGAGCATGACATCGGCCACCAGCGTTGCCGGATCACGCAACAGCAGCAGATTCAACGGCAACACGCCTTGCAGTTCTTCATCACGACTGACGACGAAGAGTTGATCGGTATGGTCGGGCAATTCATCAAAATGGCGCAGATAGCGCAACACCACTTCCAGCGTGATGTCGCTGCGGATGGTCATCATGTCGAAGTCCATCAGCGCACCGACAGCGTCTTCGTCGTATGACATCGCGGCGCGCAATTCCTCGCGCTCTTCGGCCGGCAGCGAACGAAAGATATCGGCCAGCACGTTTTCCGGCAAATCGTCGGCGATGTCGGCGACTTCGTCGGTGTCCAGTGTTTCGACGGCGGCCAACAACTCGGATGGCGCCATCGACTCGATCAGCGTTTCGCGGACCGCGTCGGAGACTTCCAGCAAAATGTCGCCGTCGCGCTCGGCCTTGACCAGATCCCAGACCTGCAGGCGGTCTTCGAGCGGCAGCGCTTCCAGCACATAGGCGATGTCGGCCGAGTGCATTGCATCAAGCGCGGCCTGCAAGGTGCTCAGGTGTTGTTGATGGACCAGATTTTCTATCAACTCGGGGCGCGGCGATTCCTGGCCGCGATGCTCGGCGTGCGCCTGTCTATGCACCAGATTCTCGACCCGCTTTTGCCGTCTCAGCAAGGCCTGAACTTCGCGCAAGCTGTCCTGCACGTCGTCTTGCTGTGCAAGGGGCGATTCGCGGTCGGGTGACGCCGTGCGGTCTGGAGGAGTCGTCATAGCAATAACTGGTCAGCTTGGTGGGAGCCACACTGGCAATCCGGCAGTGATTCATTCTATCCCGCGCACCTCGGTGGTGCTCGGAAAACCGGCACGGCGGCATGGAATAGTCTGTGCGCGAATGCCGGTGTTGGTGATGCGAGTCATGTACTATTGACAGCTACCATGTCTCACCGTTCGGGAATGCCATGAATCTTGCCGTCACCGTTCGCCGGCCTGCCGTTGCCGGCGCCTTCTATCCGGCCGATGCGGCGGCCTTGCGTCTTGAGATAACACGTTGCCTCACTCCCGCAGCCGTATTGCCTTCGGTGCAGCTTCCCGCCAGCGCTGTGGCCGGTGCGGCTGCGCGCGGCCGGCTCAAGGCATTGATCGTGCCGCATGCGGGATATATCTACTCCGGCCCGACCGCCGGCCGGGCGTATGCCGAAATTGCGGCGCAACGCAGCGCCATTCGCCGGGTTGTGCTGTTGGGTCCGACCCATCGGGTTGCGGTCAAAGGCATTGCCGTGCCGTCGGTGGCGAGTTTCCGCACACCGCTGGGTGACATTCCCCTGGACCGTACGGCAATTGATGCGCTCGCCGGGCTGCCGTATTTGGTGACCGCCGATGCGCCGCATGCGCAGGAGCATTCGCTGGAAGTGCATCTTCCGTTCCTGCAAACCGTGCTGGAAAATTTCAGCCTGATTCCTTTGGCAGTGAGTCAGACCACGGTGGTCGAGGTTGCCGATCTGATTGATCGACTGTGGGGCGGTGATGAAACGCTGATCGTCGCCAGCTCGGATTTGTCCCACTTTCATACTTATGCTGAAGCGCAGCAAATCGATAACGATACCGTCGCGCATATTCTCAAACTGGAGTTGCTCACCAGCTATGAGCAGGCCTGCGGCGCGATGCCGATCAATGGCTTGCTACAGGTGGCCAGGCGTCGCGGCATGAGCATCGGCCGTCTGGCGCAATGCAACTCGGGCGACACGGCCGGTGACAAATCGCGCGTGGTCGGTTATGCGTCGTTCGGTTTGTATGAAACGCCGCAAACGCAAACCAGCCTGGGCCCGGCGCTATTGGCGAGTGCGCGGCAAGCTATCGCCGCGCACTTTGGTGCGGCTCAGCCGAACGTGAATCACGCCGCATACGCCAGTCCCGGCGCAACCTTCGTGACCTTGACGCTGGATGGTCAGCTGCGCGGCTGCATTGGTTCGCTGGAAGCGCACCGGCCGCTGGGTGATGACGTGCGTGCCAACGCGCAAAGTGCGGCGTTTCGCGATCCGCGCTTCAAGCCGGTGTCGGCGGAAGAATTTCAACGTCTGAAGGTGGAAGTGTCGCTGCTCTCCAAACCGGTGACTATGCAGTTTGCGAGCGAGACCGATGCCTTGAGTCAGCTGCGCCCCGGCATCGACGGCATCATTTTGGTGGCCGGCGCGGCGCGCAGTACCTTTCTGCCGCAGGTCTGGGAGCAAATCCCCGAGCCGCGGCAATTCATCGCGCAACTGAAGCTGAAAGCCGGATTGCCTGCCAATGTCTGGCCGGAAGGAATCAAGCTGTTCCGCTACGAAGTCCAAAAATGGAAGGAGTGACCGAGCGGCTCTCGGGCACACCGGCGCGCTGGTGGCACCGGCTCGACGACCAACGCATACAGTGCGACCTGTGTCCGCGCGAATGCAAGCTGCACGAGGGGCAACGCGCCGCCTGTTTTGTACGCGCCATGCAGGATGGCGAATTGATTCTGACCACTTACGGACGCAGTTCGGGTTTTTGCATCGACCCGATTGAAAAAAAACCGCTGAATCATTTTTATCCCGGCTCCAGCATCTTGTCGTTCGGCACCGCCGGCTGCAATCTGGCCTGCAAGTTCTGTCAGAACTGGGACATTTCCAAGTCGCGCGATATGGATCGCCTGATGGACGATGCAACGCCCGAGGGAATAGCGCGGGCGGCCGTGCATCACGGCGCGGCGAGTGTGGCCTTTACCTACAACGACCCGATCATTTTTGCCGAATACGCGATGGACACCGCGGATGCCTGCCATGCGGTTGGCGTTAAAACCGTGGCGGTGACCGCCGGCTACATGCACCTAGCGCCGGCGCGCGAGTTCTATTCAAAGATGGACGCCGCGAATGTCGATCTCAAGGGATTTACCGACGAGTTCTATTACAAGCTGTGCGGTGCGCGTTTGCAGCCGGTGCTGAATTTGCTCGCAATGGTGCATCACGAAACCGGTTGCTGGCTGGAAATCACCACGTTGTTGATCCCCGGACACAACGATTCCGATCTGGAGATTGCCGATCTGTCACGCTGGGTCGAGCGTGAGCTGGGGCCGGACGTGCCCTTGCATTTCACCGCGTTTCATCCCGACTACAAGATGCCCGCTGTGCCGGCAACACCGCCGGCCACGCTTACCCGCGCGCGCAAGCTGGCGCAGGATGCCGGACTGAATTATGTGTATACCGGCAATGTGCATGACACCTCAGGCGGCACCACGCTGTGCCCGAACTGCGGCCACGCCACCGTGGTGCGTGACTGGTACAACATCAAACACCACGACCTGACTCCGCAAGGCGCCTGCCCGAACTGCGGCACGCTGATCGCCGGACGCTTCACCAAATTTGAGAAGGCCTTCGGCCCGCGCCGGATTCCGGTTCGTTTGCACGCCGGTGGATAAAACCCCCTCCCCTTCAAGGGAAGGGAGTAGTGCACCGTGCGTTGGTTGGAGATTTTCACTGCCTTTTTCCCGCGAACTGCGAAAGTCGCGGTGAACCTTTTGCTTGAAGGGGAGGGAGTGGCACGGGTAACATAGCCACTCACTTGAGTCCATTTCGCCATGTCCCTTAAACCCGCCCGCACCGTCAATTGCCCGCAATGTGGCGCACCCGTGGAATGGGTTGAGGCGAGCCAATACCGGCCATTTTGTTCTGCCCGTTGCAAAGGCGCCGATCTGGGGGCCTGGGCCAGCGGTAGCTATGTCATTCCGGTCGTCAATCTAGAAGACAAGATTGAGGACGACAGCGAATCCCATCCACTCCCCAACTAATCGCCATGACCACTCCTGATCAGAATCACGCATTCGCTTTTCTGAGCGCGGCAAACTTTCTCAAGGCACCGAGTTTGTCAGAGGCGCCGGAAAGTCGCTTCGCCGTTGCCGGTGTGGCCTGGGATGGTTGTGTGACCAATCGCCCCGGCGCACGTTTCGGGCCGTCGGCGATCCGTCGTGCCAGCCACATGTTGTGTGATGGGGTGCATCCGTATTTTGACGTGTCACCGCTTGGCCAATTGTGTGATGCCGGTGATCTGTCCTTACCCAATACCAGTCTGGAAGGCATGCGCCATGCGCTGATGCCGTTGGCCGATCGCCTGATCAGTCAGCATCACATGCTGTGGCTGGGCGGCGATCACTCAATCACTTTGCCGCTGCTGCGTGCCTACAAGCGCATCTTCGGGCGACCGTTGGCACTGGTGCATTTCGATGCGCATTGCGATACCTGGACCGATCATTTTGGTGAGCCGTCGGGGCATGGCACATGGACCTATGAGGCCATTCAAGAAGGTTTGGTGATTCCCGAGGCGACCATCCAGATCGGTATCCGCTCATCAGGCCTGCGTGAGGCGCGCGAGTATGTGAATACCGTTGGCGGCCGCGTGTTTACGGCACGGCAGCTGCGTGGCTGCCATAGCGAAGATCAGCTGGCGGTGGTGGTGAATGAGATCAAACGGCGTGTCGCCAGCACCAACTCGCCGGCGGTCTATTTGAGCTTTGACATCGACGCGCTCGATCCCGCGTTTGCACCAGGCACCGGCACTCCAGAACCGGGCGGACTGACCAGCGCGCAAGCGATGACTTTGCTCGAACTCATGGCGGATCTGCCGTTTGTCGGCATGGATATGGTGGAGGTGGCCCCGGCCTATGATCATGCCGAGCTGACCTCCAATGCCGCCGCAACCTTGGCCTGGACCTATCTTTGCGGGCAGGCCAAGAAGCCGGCATGACCGCCGCCAGCGTACGCACCGGTCTGGCCGATGAAGCGGAGCTGACGCGTCGTTCGTATTACCTCGCCAGCGCGCCTGAAATGGCGGCCTCGCCGCCGCTTGCCGGCAGCGAGTGCGCCGATGTCTGTGTGGTCGGCGGTGGTTTGGCCGGTCTGTCCGCGGCACTGGAATTGCGGGCACGGGGTTTTTCGGTGGTGGTGCTGGAGGGCATGCAGATCGGCTGGGGTGCGTCGGGGCGCAACGGCGGACAAGTCATTGTTGGCCATGCCAATGACCAACCCTATGTTGACCAGCTCGGGCTGAGTGACGCCAAACGTGCCTGGGATATTTCGGTCGAAGGCACCGACCTGATCCGCCAGCGCATCAAGGATTACGCGATTGATTGCGACTATGTGCCCGGCTGGCTTTACCTTGCGGTGAACCAGCGCAAGGCAAAAAGTCTGCGCGAGAGCTTTGAGTTCAATCGCGACAAATTCGCCTATTCCGATCAGACCTGGATTGCGCCCGATTCGATTGGTCAATGGATCTCCAGCCCGCGCTTTTATGCCGGTTTTCACGATGCCCGTTCCGGTCATTTGCATCCGCTCAAATACACGCGCGGCCTCGCGAATGCCGCAATCGCGGCGGGGGCGAAGATTTTCGAAAACAGTCGTGCCACTGAGATCACCCGCGGGGCCAATCCCGTGGTCCGCACTGCGACCGGTGAAGTGCGTTGCCGCTACATCGTACTGGCCGGGAATTGCTATTTGGGCAAACTGGTGCCCGAAATTGATACACGGATCATGCCGGTCGGCACTTATGTCGTGGCGTCAAATCCCTTGTCTCCCGAGCTGGCCGCCAGCCTGACCAGGGATCGCACGGCGGTGTGCGACAGCAATTTCATTCTGGACTATTTCCGACCAAGCAACGACAACCGGCTGATCTTCGGTGGCCGCGTCAGCTACAGCACGATGACCCCGATTGACCTCGACAACAGCATGCGGGCACGGATGCTGAAGGTATTTCCGCAGCTCGGCGAGGGCGTGAAGGTCGATTATTCCTGGGGCGGCTTTGTCGACATCACCATGAATCGCGCACCGGATTTCGGGCGCGTTGCCGACAATATTTATTACCTTCAGGGATTCTCCGGGCACGGACTGGCGCTGACCGGCATCGCCGGCAAACTCGTGGCGGAGACTATTGCCGGACAAGCCGAACGGTTTGATCTATATGCACGGCTAAAACACTTCCCGTTTCCCGGCGGCAAGCTGTTGCGAACACCGGCCCTGGTGCTAGGGATGCTTTGGTATCAGTTGCGGGATTTGATTTGAGCGGTCCCTTGGGGGACCGCAATCAGCTTTGTGGAACTTGCATAAATTTTCCGCTGACAGCGGGTTTGTTGGAGAATGACCGGATTATCCGGAGCCAAGTCATATCCTGCCTATTCCGCAAGCCAAGTTGTGACCATGTCCAATCCATTCTTCGATCACCCGATTCTCAACCCGCCTTACGACCGGCCAGAACGGCATTGGGAGCTTGATGCCGATGGACAGCCGACACAGAAGATTCTGGAAACGAGGCGCAGTGCGAAGTTCATTACACCAATACCGAAACCCAAAAAACGCAAAGGCGTAGCCAAACAAGAAGGTTTCGTATTCGAGGATGAGGTTGGGCTGTCCACAAAAGATCAGCAATACGACCAAACCTCAATCATCAACGAAGTGCGCGGCTATGTCGAAGCATGGCGGTCCTTGCCTAATCCGAATCAGTGGCAGGTCACACCGGAAACTGCCCGCCTGTTGGAACATTGGCGTCTCCACAAGTTCAGCGGAGTTCGTCCATTTTTCTGCCAGATTGAAGCCGTGGAAACCGCTATCTGGCTGACCGAAGTTGCCCCGCTATCCAAGCCCGGCAAGCGCGTGCTCGAACATCTCGCCGCTGCCAACAACGATGCCAATCCGGAGCTGATGCGCCTCGCTTTAAAGCTCGCCACTGGCGCAGGCAAGACCACCGTAATGGCCATGATCATTGCCTGGCAAACCATCAACGCCGTACGCCGCCCGAACAGCAAAAATTTCACACGAGGTTTTTTGGTTTGCTCCCCTGGCCTGACCATCAAGGACAGGCTGCGCGTTCTGCAACCCAATGACCCGAACAGTTACTATAAAGACCGCGAACTGGTGCCGACCGACATGCTCGACGAGGTGAATCGCGCCAAGATCGTCATCACCAACTACCACGCATTCAAGATGCGTGAGCGACTAAGTATTTCGACGGGCGGTAAAGCCTTGTTAAAAGGGCGCACTGGCGATGAAATCTCAACACTTGAAACCGAAGGCCAAATGCTTCAGCGCGTAATGCCGGATTTGATGGGCATGAAAAACATCCTCGTTATCAACGACGAGGCGCATCACTGCTACCGCGAAAAACCGAAAGACACCGACGATGAAGACTTGAAAGGCGACGACAAAAAGGAAGCCGAGAAAAACAATGAAGCCGCGCGGCTGTGGATTTCAGGCATCGAAGCCGTCAACCGGAAACTCGGTGTAAGTCGCGTCATGGATTTGTCCGCCACGCCTTTCTTCCTCCGTGGTTCTGGCTATGCCGAGGGTACCTTGTTCCCTTGGACCATGAGTGACTTCTCTTTGATGGACGCCATCGAATGTGGAATCGTCAAGCTACCCCGTGTACCGGTGGCAGAAAACATTCCCGGCGAGGAGTTGCCGGTGTTTCGTGACCTGTGGAAAAACATCAGCAAGGACATGCCAAAGAAGGGTCGTGGCAAGAACGAGGAACTCGACCCGCTCAAGCTCCCGACGCGACTGCAAACCGCAATACAAGCGCTCTACGGCCACTATGAAAAGACTTTCAAACTCTGGGAAGCCAGCGGCATCAAGGTGCCACCCTGTTTCATCATCGTCTGCCAAAACACCGCCATTTCAAAATTGGTTTACGACTTTGTGGCCGGCTTTCACCGCAAGAATGACGACGGGACGAGCACGCTGCAAAACTCTCAGTTCGCGCTGTTTCGCAATTTCGACGACACCACCGGCAACCCACTACCCCGTCCCAACACCTTGCTCATCGACAGCGAACAGCTTGAAGCGGGCGACGCCCTCGACGACAATTTTCGTGGCATGGCTGCTGACGAAATCGAGCGCTTCCGCCGAGAAATCGTCGAGCGCAGTGGCGATGCCAGAGCGGGTGACAATATCACCGATCAGGAGTTGCTGCGCGAAGTAATGAATACCGTCGGCAAGCCCGGCCAGTTGGGCGGCGCGATCCGCTGCGTCGTTTCGGTGTCGATGCTCACCGAAGGCTGGGACGCCAACACCGTCACCCACGTGCTCGGCATCCGCGCCTTTGGCACCCAGCTGCTGTGCGAGCAAGTCATTGGCCGTGCGCTGCGTCGCCAGTCCTACGAACTCAACGAAGAAGGGCTGTTCAATGTCGAATACGCCGATGTCTTCGGCATTCCCTTCGACTTCACCGCCAAGCCGGTTATCGCGCCGCCCCAGCCACCGCGCGAGACGGTGCAGGTCAAAGCCATCCGCCCCGAGCGCGACGCGCTGGAAATCCGCTTTCCGCGCGTCGAGGGCTACCGCATCGAATTGCCAGAGGAAAGACTCGCGGCCAAGTTCAATGACGAATCGATCCTCACCCTCACTCCTGACCTCGTTGGCCCGTCCCGCACGCAGAACGCAGGCATCATCGGCGAATCTGCCGACATGAACTTGAAACACCTCGGCGACATTCGCCCCTCTACTCTGGTGTTCCAAGTCACCCAGCGCCTGCTCTATACCAAATGGCGCGACCCCGGCGAAGAACCCAAGCTTCACCTTTTCGGCCAGCTCAAACGCATCACCAAGCAATGGTTAGATACCTGTCTTGTCTGCAAAGGCGACACCTATCCCGGCTTGCTGATGTATCAGGAACTCGCCGACATGGCCTGCAACAAGATCACCGCCGCGATCAGCCGTGAGTTTCTTGGCAAACGGCCGATCAAGGCATTGCTCGATGCCTACAACCCCACCGGTTCGACCAATCATGTGCGCTTCAACACCTCGCGCGCCGACCGCTGGCAAACCAGTTCCAAGTCCTGCCACATCAACTGGATAATTCTCGACAGTGACTGGGAGGGCGAATTCTGTCGCGTCGCCGAATCGCATCCGCTCGTCAAAGCCTACGTCAAGAACCATAACCTGGGTCTTGAAGTGCCCTACCGCTACGGCTCTGAGACACGCAAGTACCTTCCTGATTTCATCGTGCGAGTCGACGACGGGCACGGCGACGAAGACCTGCTCAACCTGATCGTCGAGATCAAGGGCTATCGGCGCGAAGATGCGGTGGAAAAGAAATCCACCATGGACACCTACTGGATACCTGGTGTCAATCATCTTGGCACCTATGGTCGTTGGGCTTTCGCTGAATTCACGGACGTGTTCCAAATGCAGGACGACTTCGCCAAAAAGATCGAAGCCGAATTCAACAAAATGATCGATTCCGTGGCAAACTAGAGCGGACATTTTTCTTCCCATAATTTTCTAAAATTGTTTATATCATGTTGAAAGTTAATAGAAATATAAACCTATCTGACAGACATTTATAGAGACAAAATGCCGTCAGAACTATTACCCATAGACCTTGCCGGCCTCGTGCGCCGGGTCGAAACTGATCGTTTCGGCCCTTTCGTGTTTCAGCTCGGCCTGACCGCCGCTGATCTTGAACTGGCGCTGCTTCGCGTCGCCGATGCACACGAGCGCTTCGTCACCTCACCGCTTTCACAGGTGGCCAATCAGCTGGAACAAGAGGTTCTGGTCAGCAGTGTCCACGGTACCAACACCATCGAAGGTGGAACGCTGAGTGAGAACGAAACGGCCAGCGCTCTTGCGCTCGATCCGCAACAGGTGCAGGCCGTCGAACAACAGCGCGCGCTCAATATCAAAGCCGCCTACAACCTATCCAAAGACGTGGCGACCAAGCCCGGCTGGTCTTTGACGACAGGATTCATCGTCGACGTGCACAAGCTCATCTGCAAGGATGTTCCCCATCCCGACAACCGTCCGGGTCTAATCCGCAATAATCCCAAGTCCCGCATCACCTATGTCGGCGACGATGTGCACGGCGGCCGTTACAAACCTCCGCAATACGGCGGGGATGTCGATCGCCTGCTTGAAGCGCTGGTCGCCTGGCATGGTGATCTGGTGGCGGCAGGGATTCCGCCGTTGATTCGCGCACCGTTGGTGCATCTTTACTACGAACTGATTCATCCATTCTGGGACGGCAACGGCCGCGTCGGCCGCGTCATCGAAGCCACGCTGCTGCAGGCCGCTGGCTATCGCTACGCACCGTTTGCTTTGGCGCGTTACTACTTGCAAAACATCGATGCCTATTTCACCTTGTTCAACACCAGTCGTAAATCTGCTGAAAAAAGACACGCCAGCCCCAATCGAGCCTTCGTTGATTTTCATCTCGAAGGCATGCGCCAGACCATCAACACTTTGCACGACAGGGTCAACGATATCGTGGCCCAGCTGCTCTACGAGAGCAACATCCGCCGTGCGTTGGACGATAAATCCATCAACGTCCGCCAATACACCATTCTTTCCCAGCTGCTCTCTCGTGGTCGGCCCTGGCCTCTGGCCGAGATGCGCCAGTTGCCTTGGTACGCCAGCCTCTACCTGAAGCGCAACGACAAAACGCGAACCCGCGACCTGCACCGACTGCGTGAATTGGGGTATGCCCATCTCGACACCGACGATGCGCTTTGGCCGGGCTTCATCGTGCCGCACTACATCAAACCGCTGACGCGGAAAGAATCCTGATCATGGCCAAAAAACCTCCCACCACCAAAACCGTCGAAACCCTCAAGCACGACGAGGCGACGCGCAAGAACATTCCGACTGCGGAATATCAGTCCGTGCTCGACAAGGAACAACAGGACCCGAAAAAAGTTCGCTACCCGCGCAATACCGACCTTGATCCGCAATTGGTCTGGCGTGGCAAGGACGAGCAGGACTGGTCCGATCTCGTGGTCCACGCGCCGCCGCTCTACATCCAGGAAAAAGTGCACCCCAAGGCGCTGATCGACGACCTGCTGCGCGAGACCAAAGAGCGCGAACACGACGCCGGGCAGACGACAGCCGACCTGTTCGCCGACTTCAACGGCATCCCCAAGGGCGCGGACAAAACCGAGTTCTACCAGCACGACCAGAACTGGTCCAACCGCATGATTCTCGGCGATTCATTGCAGGTGATGGCCAGCCTCGCCGAGCGCGAGGGCCTGCGCGGCAAGGTGCAGTGCATCTATTTCGATCCGCCCTATGGCATCAAATTCAACAGCAATTTTCAGTGGAGCACCACCAGCCGCGACGTGAAAGACGGCAACGCTGGACACATCACCCGCGAGCCGGAACAGGTCAAAGCGTTCCGAGATACCTGGCGCGATGGCATTCATTCCTACCTGACTTATCTGCGCGACCGACTTACCGTGGCGCGAGATTTATTGACAGATTCGGGATCGATCTTTGTGCAGATTGGTGATGAGAATGTGCATCGGGTTCGGGCGGTGATGGATGAGGTTTTTGGGGAGGCTAACTACCAAAACACGATCTATTTTCAGACGACCGGCGGGCTTGCGACAACTGGACTTACTCGCATCGGTGATTATGTCCTTTGGTATTCAAAGAATGTAGAGGCGAAGAAACATCGGCAGCTCTTCCTCGCTAAGGGAGGAGCCGATGAAGAAGGGAGTGCCTATAAGAATATTGAAATCGGCGTCGGTGTTCGTCGGCGGCTTACTGCCCAAGAGCTTGCAAACGCACCCGAGTCTTTGCCTGATGGTCGTATTTTTCGCATCAGCGATATGTGCGGCCAAGGAGCAACGACTGAGCCAACGCCCTTTGAGTTTGAAGGCCGGGAATACAACCCCACAAAGAGCAGCCATTGGAAGCCAAATTACCCAGCGGGCTTGAGGCGCGCATCGCGAGCGAGCAGAATTTACGGGACTACAAATACGCTCAACTATGTTCGCTTCTTCGATGACTATCCTGTTTCACCACTCCACGATGTTTGGAAAGACACCGGACATTCTGGATTTTCCTACGACAAACTTTATGTTGTCCAGACAGCAACGACAGTTATTGAGCGCTGCATTTTGATGTCAACTGACCCCGGCGACCTCGTACTTGACCCCACCTGCGGTTCTGGTACGACTGCTACCGTCGCCGAGCAGTGGGGTCGCCGCTGGATCACCATCGACACTTCGCGTGTCGCGCTGGCGCTGGCACGTGCCCGCATCATGGGTGCGCGCTATCCGTTTTATCTGTTGGCCGATTCACGCGAAGGGCAGATGAAGGAAGCCGAAGTCACCCGCAGCGCACCGAGTATGCAGCCCGTGCAGGGCAATATCCGTCACGGCTTCGTCTATGAACGTGTGCCGCACATCATGCTCAGTTCCATCGCCCGTAACGCAGAGATTGATGTCATCTGGGACAAGTGGCAGCAGGAACTCGAACCGGCAAGAAAAATACTCAACGACGAGCTTGGCAAGCGTTGGGAGGAATGGGAAATTCCACGCGAAGCCGGCAATGGCTGGTCGACCAAAGCCAGCTTGGCGCACGCGTCCTGGTGGCAGGATCGCATCGCAAGACAGAAAGAAATCGACGCATCGATTGCCGCTAAAGCTGAATTCGAATACCTCTACGACAAACCCTACGACAACAAGAAATGCGTCCGCGTCGCCGGGCCATTCACCGTCGAAAGCCTCTCGCCTCACCGCATGCTCGGCGTCGACGAGAACGATGAATTGATCGACGCGGCGAATGAACCGGACGCCGACTACGGCGCCAGACAATCCTTCCCGCAAATGATTTTGGCCAATCTGAAAACCGCTGGCGTGCAGCAAGCGCACAAGGACGGACGAATTAATTTCACTGCACTCACCGCATGGCCGGGCGATCTGGTCTGCGCCGAAGGCCGCTACATCGAAGGCGAAGCCAATTCGTCAGTTGGTGCTGGCGACACGCCGTCGAGTAACGAAAAACGCGCAGCCATTTTCATCGGCCCGGAATTCGGCACCGTACAACGCGCCGACCTCGTCGCCGCTGCCCGCGAAGCCGCCGATGCAGGCTTCGACGTGCTCATCGCCTGCGCCTTCAACTACGAAGCCCACACCACAGAATTCGCCAAGCTCGGCAAACTCCCCGTGCTCAAGGCGCGCATGAACGCCGACCTGCACATGGCCGAGGATTTGAAGAACACCGGCAAGGGCAACCTCTTCGTTATCTTCGGCGAGCCGGACATTGATTTACTGCCCGAAGCCGATGGCAAGCTGCGCGTGAAAGTGAACGGCGTCGATGTCTTCAAACCCCAAACCGGCGAAGTCGTCAGCGACGGCCCCGACGGCATCGCGTGCTGGTTCATCGACACCGACTACAACGAAGAAAGTTTCTTCGTCCGCCAAGCCTATTTCCTCGGCGCCAACGACCCGTATAGCGCACTAAAGACCACACTAAAAGCCGAGATTGATCAGGAAGCATGGGCGACATTGAACAGCGATACCTCACGCGCATTTCCAAAACCGAAGAACGGTCGGATCGCGGTGAAGGTCATCAATCATCTGGGGGATGAGGTGATGAAGGTGTTTCGGGTCAACTGATCGCAGGAAGGGGCGATGAGATGCGAATTAGAAATATCAGAATAGGCAAGTGGCGGCACTTCGAGGATATTGAACTCCAGCTTGATGACGATACCAGCCTAGTTTGTGTTGTCGGCGCGAACGGTACCGGGAAAAGCCACCTATTGGAGCTAATTGCAGCCTGCGCCCACCGACTTGGATTATCACAGGGCATTGAACTTCCGCGCGGCGATCCGTTTTCAGACCCGCACGACTTCTATCTGCAATTTTATTTGGCTGAAGGCATCAGCGATTTGGTCGATCAGAGTCTCACCTCAGAACCGGCTTTTCAAGAATGGGATCGCACGCTTACGATTCAGGATCGAAATCTTCCTAACGGTAGTCACAGCACAATTACCGCAGGGGGCATAGCCGACGCAAACCAAAGTATTCAGTTTGCTAAACGCGTTGTTAGTCGACTGCAACAATCCAAAGACGTGTACTTTCTCTCCCTCGACGCTGACCGCGCATATCCAAAAAAGAATATCAATATCCATGAAATCGCGCAGGCCTACGAAACTGAATGGGAGGGAACCGAATTTACCCGAGGTCGATCATTTAGAACGACAACAACGTTGTACGACGAATGGATAAAGTATTTTCTGGCGCAGGAGAATCAGTCCGGGACTCGGCTTATGCAGAATATTCGACGGTCAAGGAAGCTTGACGCAAAACCTCCTGAGTTTGAAGACCATTTTGAAGGATATGCATCCTCACTTCAAAAAGTCTTGCCACATGTGCTCTTTACCGGGATCGATTCGAAAAAGCGGACGTTACTCTTTGATACCACCGGTCTTGAACTTTCCTTTGACCAACTCAGTGGTGGCGAGCGGGAAATTGCATTCCTAGTCGGGCAGATTGATCGATTCGGGCTTCGCCAAGGACTCTTTCTGCTTGACGAACCTGAACTTCATCTCAATGCCGACCTGATAAGAACATGGGTTGCTTATCTGACAAGTACCGTTTCAATCGGCCAAGTATGGCTTGCCACGCATTCTCTTGAAGCTGTTGAGGCTGCTGGGCAACAGGCGACGTTCGTTCTAGAGAGAAATGAGGAAACTCGCAAGGTCGACGGACTCGCTAGGCTCGACAGTCGCCCCATCCTATCGGCGCTTTCTCGCGCGGTTGGGACACCCGCATTTTCGATTTCACTGCTCCTTTTTGTATTTATTGAAGGAGAGGAAGGTGTGGGAGAACGAGAACGGTTCCGTAAACTCGCTGGCCTCCCGCAGAATGTAAGGTTTATGGAGTGTGGTTCTTGTAATGAAGTGCTCCGTCGTGTTGCGGCCATCAAGTCATTGACCAACGACACAGAGACCGGGATTCGCATTGGCGGCATCGTCGATCGAGATTTCCGTTCGGATGCAGACGCGAGCGCCCTACACAACGCAAACGGCGTTTTCGTCCTTCCTGTTCATGAAGTAGAGAATTTCTTCCTCCACCCCGAGACACTTGCTGTTCTATTGAAACAGAATGGGTTAGATGACCCGGCGCCAATCGATCTTGTCCGCGAAGCCGCAGATACGCGCGCAGGAAGTTGGATATTTCAGCACGCCATGAGTACACGAAATGCAAGATCATTGCCCGAACTACCATCATCCACAAAGGAGACAGCAAAATCGCTCACATGGGCACAAATCGATGCTGATCGTGATACAGCAATACTGAGCGTTGTGGATAGCTGTAAATATAGCCAAGAAGACTCGCAAAAATTTAAATCCATACTTGATCTAAGCTTGAAATCATATGCACGCAAACGCGAAGAAAAAGAATTCTGGAAGGTCTGTGAGGGCAAACAGGTGTTGAACGGCGTTGCCCGTAGTGCGGGCTTTTCTGGCCCACAATCAATGATTTTGGCTTCATTTTCGGTTTGGGAGCGTGAAGGCGCTCAACTGTCCGATGAGTTGACTGAATTTCGCTCATATTTGAGTTCGTTATAACCCCGTCGTTTCTTCAGTCGAATGCAATTCCTCATCGCCGACACCTTCACCGACAGCCTCGCCAAACTCGGCGGCGAGGAGCAGAAGCTGGCGAAGACCACTGCCTTCGATCTGCAACTGAATCCGGCGAATCCGGGGCATAGTTTTCACAAGCTTGACCGCGCCAAGGACAAGAATTTTTGGTCGGTGCGGGTCGGCAGCGATATCCGCTTGATTGTGCACAAGAGCGACGCGAGCTTGCTACTTTGCTATGTCGATCACCACGACAAAGCCTACGACTGGGCCGAACGGCGCAAGTTGGAAACCCACCCCCGGACCGGCGCTGCGCAATTGGTGGTGATACGCGAGACGGTGCAGGAAATTGTGCGTCCGGTGTATGTGCAGGCCGAGCTTGTTTTGCCACCAAAGGCCGCCCCCGTATTGATGCCGCTATTCGCCAACACGGCCGATGATAAATTGCTCGGCTACGGCGTACCCGCCGAATGGCTGGCCGACGTGAAGCAGGCGACCGAGGACACACTTCTAGTCCTGATCGAGGACCTGCCCGCCGAAGCGGCGGAAGCGCTGCTGGAGTTGGCGACAGGCGGCAAGCCGCGTATGCAAACACCGCCGACGGCAACCACGAATCCCTTCGATCACCCCGATGCGCAACGTCGTTTCCGTGTGATGAGCAACGTGGAGGAACTGCAGTCCGCCCTCGATTTCCCTTGGGAGAAATGGACGGTTTTTCTGCATCCCGAGCAGCGGCAATGGGTAGAGCGCGACTACAGCGGCCCGGCGCGTGTTTCCGGTTCGGCGGGTACGGGCAAGACCATTGTGGCGCTGCATCGCGCTGCCCATCTGGCGCGCACACATCCCAATGCTCGTGTGCTGCTGACGACATTCACCGACACGCTGGCGAGTGCGCTGCACACCAAGCTGAAGCGGCTGTTGGGCAAAGAGCCGCGTTTGACGGAACGCATTGACGTGCATTCGATTAACGCTATCGGCTTGCGGCTTTACAAATCGCACGTGGCAAAAAATCAAACAGTGACGATTGCCAGCCGCGCGACGGTTCGTGAATTACTGAAAGCGGCGGCGGATACTGTCGGTGAGCACAAGTTTGGCCTGCAATTTTTGCTTACCGAATGGGAACAGGTCGTCGATGCCTGGCAATTGCAAAACTGGGAGGCTTATCGCGATGTCGTGCGCTTGGGCAGAAAGACGCGATTGCCGGAAGCGCAGCGCGCACTGCTGTGGTCTATCTTCGAGCGGATTCGTGTCGGAATGAGGGAGCGCAAGCTGATCACCTGCGCCGAAATGTTCAGCGCTTTGGCGACGGTGATTTCTTCTGGCAAGAACGTACTTTTTGACTATGCCGTGGTCGATGAATCGCAGGACATCAGCCTTGCCCATCTGCGGTTTTTCGCTGCTTTGGGTGGAGTTGGAGACAACGCGCGACCTGACGCGCTATTTTTCGCAGGCGATCTCGGCCAGCGAATTTTTCAGCAACCGTTTTCGTGGAAGGCGCTTGGCGTGGACATTCGCGGGCGTTCAAGAACATTGCGGATCAATTACCGCACCTCGCACCAAATTCGCAAGCAGGCGGATCGCCTGCTTGGCCCATTGGTCACCGACGTGGATGGCAATATCGAGGACCGTAGCGACACCGTTTCTGTGTTCAACGGCCCACCGCCGATCATTCGTACATTCAAGGACGAAAGGGAAGAGATGCTAGCCGTCGGCAACTGGATTGCAGAACAGGCGAAGGCTGGTGTGCTAGCGCATGAGTTCGGTGTGTTCGTCCGCTCTGCTACGCAAATTGACCGTGCGGTAGCCGCAGTTAATGCGGCAGGGTTGTCCTTCAAGATCCTCGATGAACATGTCGAGACCCGCAGTGACCATGTCGCTATCTGCACCATGCCGCTGGCTAAGGGACTGGAGTTTCGCGCCGTGGTGGTGATGGCCTGCGACGACGAAGTTATCCCGCTGCAAGAGCGCATCGAGACCGTCGGCGACGATGCCGATTTACAGGAGGTTTATGACACCGAGCGCCATTTGCTCTACGTCGCTTGTACGCGGGCGAGAGATCATTTGCTGGTGACCAGCGTCGAACCAGCATCCGAGTTTCTGGATGATCTGAGACTCTGACCGACTCGACAAATTGATTCGCTGAGCCGAATTCGCCAGTTGGTGCTGGCGAGACGCCGTTAGTAGCGAAGACGCAAGCTAGAAAAAGTCCGCGTAGCGTTTCATTTCCCAATCCGAAACATGCTGCAAATATTCAATCCATTCCATGCGTTTGAGGCGCGCGAATTCGGCGACGAATTCCGGCCCTAAAGCGCTGGTCAATTCCTGATCGGCCACCAGCGCGTCGACGGCTTCACCCAGATGTTGCGGCACGCACTTGATGCCCGCAGCAGCAATCTGCGCAGGCGTGTAGTCGTATAAATCGTCGTCGTATTTTTGCCCGACGCTAAGCTTTCGATCAATACCGTCGAGCCCCGCGGCAATCAGTCCGGCGGTCACCAGATAAGGATTTGCGCCCGCATCGGCCAGGCGCCATTCGATGCGCCCACCCGGACAGCGCGCCAGCACGGTGCGGTTGTCGCCATAGGCAATGTAGGCCGGTGCCCAGGTTGCGCCGGAGAGAGAATTGCCGACCACTAGGCGTTTATAGCTATTCACTGTTGGCGCACAAAGCGCAGTGAGTGCAGGCGCGTGATGCAGGATGCCGGCGAGAAAATGGTAGCCGAGCTCGCTCAAGCCATAACCATTTTTGTCGGTCTTGTCCTCCATCACATTTACCCCCGCGGCATCAGCCAGCGAGAGATGAAAATGCAGACCGTTGCCGGCGCGATCGGCGAAGGGCTTGGGCATGAAACTGCACAACATGCCGAGCTCTTCGGCAGCAAAGGTGGCTGCCATCTTGAAGAAAATGTAGCGGTCGGCACTGGCCAACGCATCCGAATAGACGTAGTTGATTTCGTATTGACCGGTCGCGTCTTCGTGATCAATTTGATACACGTCGGCACCGACCGCGGCCATGGCTGCGGTGACACGTTCCAGAAACTGGCGGTTGTTCGGGCGCGTCATGCCCTTGTAGTCGTAGCTGGCTTTGTCGAGCACATCGAAATCGTCGGCCGCGGTGTAGCCGCCCTTGCCATCGCGTTTAAGCAAGGTGAATTCGGGTTCAAGTCCGGTGTTAAACGTCCATCCGCGCTCGGCGAGTCGCGCCAGCTGCGCTTTAAGCAGGACACGCGAACACAGTGCGTGCGGCTGGCCATGCACGTGACCATCGCTGGCAACGCGCGCATAGCCGGGCAGCCATGGCACCAGTGACAA
This sequence comes from Rhodocyclaceae bacterium, assembly GCA_016718525.1. Classification (GTDB taxonomy): domain Bacteria; phylum Pseudomonadota; class Gammaproteobacteria; order Burkholderiales; family Rhodocyclaceae; genus JADKHX01. The sequence goes on along the minus strand of JADKDD010000002.1, from coordinate 708,898 downwards.
GGTCGGTAAATCGGCGCGCGCATAGTAATCACCGCCATTGCGCGGAATGCCGGTGCCCCAGATTGCGTAGCCGGAAAATCCTGCACCGGTGGTGGTGATCAGGTCAAGGTGACGCGCCGGCACCATCTTGGTCTTTGCGGCGCCATGAATGTCGACGAACTGCGCCAGCACATATTCAATGCGGTTGTCGGTGATCCATTGCTGGGCGATTTCCAGCACCTGATTTCTTTGTTTGCTCATTAAGTGACCTTTGTCTATTGCCTGATGCGGACAAGCGGCGTCTTGTCAGCACCAACTAGCGGGATGACCACCGGAAATGCTCAGTTGCTGGGGAATGAAAATTGGGCGCTGGCCAGCGGCGTCATCGGCCAGCGTTGTGTCAATGTTTTGCGTCGCGTGTAGAAACGGATTCCGTCCGGCCCGTAAATCGACAAATCGCCAAACAGCGACCGCTTCCATCCACCGAATGAGTGATAGGCCACCGGCACCGGCAGCGGCACATTGATGCCGACCATACCGATATTGATGGTGTTCGAAAACGCGCGCGCGGTGCCGCCATTGGTGGTGAAAATGCACACACCGTTGCCGTACTCATGCGCTTCGATCAGGCCAATGGCCGCCTCCAAAGTCGGAACACGCACCACCTGCAGCACCGGGCCGAAAATTTCTTCGCGATAGCTTTGCATGTGAGGCGTGACGCGATCGAGCAGGGTGCCGCCGAGGAAATAACCGGCTTCGTGACCGGGCACCACAAGGCCGCGACCATCGACTACCACCGTCGCCCCGTCGGCCTCGGCGCTGTCGATGTAGCCACGTACTTTGTCGCGATGCGGGCCGCTCACCAGCGGACCCATTTCGCTGCTGCGATCCATGCCGTTGCCGACTTTCAGCGCGCGCACTTTAGGTGCCAGCTTGGCGATCATGGCCTCGGCGACTGGATCGCCAACCGCCACCACCACCGAGATTGCCATGCAGCGCTCACCGCAGGAACCGTAGGCGGCACCCATCACCGCATTCACTGCATTGTCGAGATCGGCATCCGGCATCACGACCGCGTGATTCTTTGCCCCGCCCAGCGCTTGCACGCGTTTGCCGTGGGCGGTACCGGTGGAATAAATATATTGCGCAATCGGGGTCGAACCGACAAAACTCACCGCCTGAATGCGCGGATCAGTGAGCAGCGTATCGACCGCCTCCTTGTCGCCATTGACGACATTGAACACACCTGGCGGCAAGCCGGCTTCAGCCAACAATTCAGCCAAAATAATCGCGGCGCCGGGATCTTTTTCGGAAGGCTTGAGTACGAAACAGTTGCCGCAGACGATTGCCAACGGGAACATCCACATCGGCACCATCGCCGGAAAATTGAACGGCGTGATGCCGGCGACCACGCCGAGCGGGCGCATCTCCGACCACGAATCAATCTCCGGCCCGACATCGCGACTGTGCTCACCCTTGAGCAAATCCGGTGCGCCGCAGGCATATTCAACGACTTCAATGCCGCGCTGCAATTCACCCAGCGCGTCGTCAAGGACCTTGCCGTGTTCTTCGGTGATGGCATGAACAATCCGGTCGGCATTGCGTTCAATCAACTCCTTGAACTTGAACATCACCCGCGCACGTTTGAGCGGTGGTGTGTCGCGCCAGGCCAGGAAAGCATTCGCGGCGGCGCAAATGGCTGACTCAACCGTGGTTTTGGAAGCCATTGCCACTTGTCGCGCTACCGCACCGGTGGCCGGATTGAATACACTTTGGCCGCGCCCGCTATCGGCGACCATTACGCCATTGATCCAGTGTCCGAGGGTAGTCATGGTCGCGCTCCTAGGCCAACGCACGCAAGGCGCGGCGGATGGTGTCGATGATGCGGATCAGTTCATCTTCTGTTGAACCGAAAAAAGGTGACAGCTGAATGATGTCACCGCTGTTTCTGATCACCACGCCGTCATTGAAGCAGCGCATGAATACTTCAAACCCGCGTGCGCCGGGGCTGCCTGTGCGCGGAGCGAGTTCGACACCACCCATCAGTCCGATATTGCGGATATCGATCACATGCGGTTCAGCTTTAAGCTCGTGCAGCAGGGTTTCAAAGGTGCCTTCAATGTCGCACACTTGAGCAAAGCTGCGTTCCTCTTGATAAATCTGCATGGTCGCCAGGCCGGCCGCTGCCGCCACCGGGTGACCGGAATAGGTATAGCCGTGAAACAGCTCAATCAGGTTTTCCGGGCCACTCATCAGCGCCTGGTAAACCGACTCCTTGACCAGTACCGCGCCCATCGGAATCACGCCGTTGGTCAAGCCTTTGGCGACAGTAATGATGTCCGGGGTGACGCCAAAACGTTGGGCACCAAAGGCAGCCCCGACACGGCCGAAGGCGGTGATGACTTCATCAAAGATCAGCAGAATGCCATGCTTGTCGCAGATTTCGCGCAGGCGGTCGAGATAGCCGACCGGCGGCACCAGAATGCCCGACGATCCGGAGGCGGGTTCGACGATCAGGGCGGAAATATTGGAGGCATCGTGCAATTGCACCAGGCGCTCAAGATCTTCAGCGAGATGGGCGCCCCAGGTCGGCTGACCTTTCGAGAAAGCCATATCGGCCAAACTGTGCGTATGCCGGATGTGATCGACACCGGGAATCATCACTGCGGAAAACACCTTGCGATTGAGTGGCATACCACCCACCGATGTGCCGCCGAAATTGACGCCGTGATAGCCTTTTTCACGACCGATCAGCCGGGTGCGGGTGGCTTCGCCACGGGCACGGTGATAGGCGATGGAAATTTTCAGCGCGGTGTCGGCAGCTTCCGAGCCGGAGTTGGTAAAGAAGATCCGGGTGAATCCCTCGGGCGCCAAACCAACCACCTTTTCGGCTAGCTCAAACGCCTGCGGGTGCCCCATCTGAAACGCCATCGAGTAGTCCAGCGTTGCAACTTGTGACTGCACGGCGGCGACAATTTTTGGATGACAGTGACCTAAACCGCAGGTCCATAGGCCGGAAAACCCATCAAGCAACTGTCGCCCGTCGGCATCCGTGTAGTAGTGTCCTTTCGCTGCAGTGAGCATGCGCGGCGCCTTTTTAAAGGCGCGATTGGACGTGAACGGCATCCAGTAAGGCTCTAGATTCTCGGTCGACATGACATGAACTCCGGCAGCAGCGAGGGTCAAATTCTATTTGATGCGCCGGAACAATTGCGCCCGTGGCGTTTTTGTTGCATGATGCACATGCGCGTTTTCAGGTCAAGACATCAGTCGCGGTGGGGTTGGTGACGGATTTTGAGAACCACAAAAAATTTCGGTGAGCAGTGCACCACTTTTCCGCAAGCAGTGAAACATCGCATTTTTAACCTAGAGGAGATACAACGTGAACAAGAGCGAACTTATCGAAGAACTGGCTAAGCGTGCTGAACTGACCAAAGCCGCCGCAAATCGTGTCATTGATCATGTCACTGACATCATCACCACGGCGATCTCCAAAGGCAATCCGGTCGCACTGATCGGCTTTGGTACATTCAAGTCAGTAATGCGTTCAGCGCGTACCGGCAAGAATCCAAAGACCGGCGCGCCACTGAAGATTGCTGCCCGCACTGTGCCGAAGTTCTCTGCCGGCGCCGCGCTCAAGGCTGCTGTCTCGGGCAAGAAAGTTGCGGCGAAGAAACCTGCCGCTAAACCGGCTGCCAAAAAGCCCGCTGCGAAACCAGCAGCCAAGAAGCCCGCCGCAAAGAAAAAATAATTTTGGCTCACGGCCGAATTCCGGCCGCAGCAAAAATCAAAAGGCGACCGCGTGGTCGCCTTTTTTACGCCTTGTCTTCGTCGTTGCCAGCGACGAGACGTTGAGCGAGCATCAAGCAGGTGATGCCACCGAGACTCAATAACAGCAATGCCCAAATTCCATAGCGATACCCCGCTTGCTCACTCCACAGCACGCCCAGCATCAACGGTGCGGATGCCCGTGCCAGCGCAACCGGAATTCCCAACGCGCCATTGAGCGACGCGACATGTTTCATGTCCACATATTGCGCGATCGCTGTGCCCTTGACGATGGTCAGCATGCCGTTGCCCATTCCATACAGCAACACGAAGGCAAGTACCAGCCAATGATTGCCGATGCCAAAGTGCGGCGTCAGCAGCAATACCAACAGACCAAGCGGAATCAGGCAAGGAATCAGACGATTGGCCAGATGTACATCGAAATGACGCTCGAAGAAGTACAGCAGCGCGCGGCCGATAACCTGGACGATACCGATGCTGGCCGGGATCGCGATCACCCAGGTTTCAGGTAATTTGCTTTCGCGCAACAAACTGACTAAATGCGCCGGCAATGCCGAGGTGGCGGCCATCAGCAGTACCACGAATGCACCAATGAGCAGAAACGGGGCGCTACGCAGATGATCAGACAACAACAGCGATGACGTTGCGTTCGATGGATGATGCTGTGTTGTTGCTTGTGACTTTTGTGGCGCGTTGCGCAGCACGATGGCATGCACGGGAACGCAAAGCATCAGCTGCAGAGCGGCCAGATACCAAAGCGCATGACGCCAACCGAAGTCGTGGATTAACCATGCGGTGAGCGGGATGAACACCGTGCTGGCCAAACCGCCAAGGAAGGTCAGCATGATGATTGCCCGGCGAAAGTCTGCCGGGAAGCGCCGGGTGACAATCGCAAATGCCGGCGTGTAAAGCGTTGCTGCCAAAGCACCGCCGAGGCCAATCCAGACCGCATAAAAGCCCAGCGCATTACTTATTAAACTGTGTGCAACCAAACACAGGCAAACCAACAGCGATCCGCCAGTCATCACCGCACGCTCATGTCCGGCATCAATCCAGCGTCCGATTGGATAAGCCAGCAGACCCTCGGCCAGCAAGGCCAGGCTGAACGCCAGGGAAGATTCGGCGCGGGTCAGCCCGAGCTCCTGTTCGACTGGCTCCATCAGCAACGCGAAGCCATAAAAGACGCTCCCCCAAGTCACCAGCTGCGCCAGCGAAAGCCAAAATACGAAGCGCGGCTGGTATGCAGGAGCAGTGTTCATCGATGGTTTCTAATGCGCTATCTGGCGGCCAATTTACTGCGTAGAAAGTAAGTTTCAGTGCAGGACATCGGCAAGAATTTCATAGGATCGCAGGCGGGCGCGATGATCGTAAATTGACGAGGCAATCATCAGTTCGTCGGCTCCCGTGCGCTTGATGAATGCCTTGATCGAGGCGTCGACGGTCGCCGCGCAACCAATCGCGGAACACGGTAACACCTGGTCCAGCAGGAATTTGTCGGCGGGTGCCAGGCCGGCAACAAACCCATCGACCGGCGGCGGAAAGCGACCGGGCGTACCGCGGCGCAATTTCACAAAGGCTTGTTGCATTGAGCTGGCGAGAAACTGCGCTGCGCTATCGGTATCGGCGGCAAATACGTTAAAGCCGAGCATGAGATATGGTTTATCCAATTGTGCAGAAGCTTTGAAACCGGTTCGATACAGTTCGATCGCCTGCATCATTTGTTGTGGCGCGAAATGCGACGCGAAGGCGAACGGTAATCCGAGTTGCGCGGCCAATTGGGCACCGAACAAGCTGGAGCCAAGAATCCAGATCGGCACCGGCAGTCCGGCACCCGGCACCGCTTGAACCGCCTGGCCGGATTGCGCCGGTTTGAAATAGTGCATTAACTCCACGACATCCTGAGGAAACTGATCAACGTCGGCGCTCAGATTTCGACGCAGCGCGCGCATGGTGATCTGGTCGGTACCAGGCGCGCGTCCCAAGCCCAGATCAATACGCCCGGGGAACAGTGACTCGAGCGTACCGAATTGCTCGGCGACCACCAATGGTGCGTGATTGGGCAACATTATTCCGCCGGCGCCAACGCGAATGCTCGACGTGCCGGCCGCGACATGACCGATGACAACTGCGGTGGCCGCACTGGCAATGCCGGGCATGCCGTGATGTTCAGCCAACCAGAAACGTCGATAGCCCCAGCGTTCGCAATGTTGGGCCAGGTCGAGGCTGTTACGGAAGGACTGCGTGGCAGGATTAGGCGAATCTGCGCCGGCAAGAATCGGCGCGAGGTCAAGCACGGAAAGCGGGATTGGCATGGTTAGTAATCGGGCAGGTTGGATTCAATGAAGCACAGTGTTGTCGCTTGGGGATACAACGGCGTGTGGCCGATAAACGGGCCAGTCCCTCGCCAGCACCAACTCATAAGTCTGTACCAGGCAATTATCACCGGAGTGCCTTCTTGACGATGTTGCCCAACAAGCTGCCGAAGTGCTGAATTCGCTCGGTTGGCACATACGCATAGCCAACCACCAGACCCCTGCGTTGCGGCTGACCGAGATAGTAACTCGACAATGCTCTGACCACGAGCCCCTGTTTGGCTGCTTCCGCCGCAATGTGTAGATCAGAAGCTGCATCGGGTAGTTCGATGACCAGGTGCATGCCTGACGCTTCCTTTGAAAGCTTGGCGTGCCGGCCAAGGATGGATTGCAAGACCCGCACCAGAGATTCCCGTCGCTCGCCATAGACCTGGCGGACTTTGCGCACGTGTGTGGCGAAGTGACCCTGTTCGATAAAGTCGGCCAGAGCTGCTTGCAGCATCACTTGACCGGGTCGCTGAGTGTCATAAAGGGAAGTCTTGAACGATTCGGCCAGATCAGCGGGCACTACCAAATAACCAAGCTTGATACCGGGGTAGAGAATTTTTGAGAAGGTGCCCAGGTAGATGACGCAGTCGTGACTGTCCAGCCCTTGCAAGGAAGAAAGCGGGCGTCCGCTGTAGCGAAACTCGCTATCGTAATCATCTTCGAGTATCCATGCGCCTTTGCCCGCCGCCAAATCCAGCAAACCCTGGCGGCGCGGCAAACTCATCACTGCGCTGGTTGGGTAATGATGCGATGGCGTGACATAGATCAGCCGCGGCGAAGTGGCAAGATCGGCGGCTGCGGGATGTATCCCTTCGGCATCCACTGCGATCGGACGCAAGGTCAGGTCACAGGCCTCGAAGACCTTCCGTGCCGCCCAGTATCCCGGGTCTTCAACCCAGGCCAACTCACCCGGACTGGCGAGTAACTGAGCACATAGGTGGAGTGATTGCTGCGTGCCTGCAGTGATCAGTACTTGTTCGGCAGCCACCCGGACCGAGCGTGAAATGCTCAAGTAGTTGGCGATGGTCCGTCGTAGCGGTTGATAACCACCGGCCGCAGCGTAATCGAGCAATTCAGGCGGACTTTCACGCCAATATTTGTTTTGCAGGCGCTGCCAGATTTTTGATGGAAAGACCGAAAAATCATCCATCCCGGGAACAAATGGTTGAATCTCATGCGTGTTCCCGCCCGGAGCGGCAACGATTCGCCGGCCACGCGCGGAAAGCGCCGGTCCGCGATGCAAACGAACCGGCTTGGGACGAATATTCTCGCCGCGGCCGATGTCGGAGACATAGGTTCCGCTGCCCGTCGCTGCGGTCACGTAACCTTCTGCCAACAACTGATCGAAGGCCGCCACCACGGTATTGCGCGAGACGCCGAGTTCCTCTGCCAATGCCCGGCTTGACGGCAAACGGATACCTGCAGACATTCGACGACTGAGTATTGCCTTGCGGATTCCTTCATAAACGCTACGGTAACGGCGCAGGGCACCGGGCGCAGCCTTGGACACACTCTGCTGCATGTCTGCAAGCAGCCATTCACCGAGAGAAAACGGGATCATGTGGGTCAGTCGACCGATCTAAGAAAAAGTAAAGTGGCTCTATCGAAACATGAAAAGTGGCTCTTCCAATGATACCAATAGTCGCTACAGTCCCAGATTGCGGAATTGACGACACGAATCGTCATCCGATCCAACAAGAAAAATGGAGCAGCAATCATGCGAGTCGGCGTATGCAAGGAAATCAAGAATCATGAGTACCGGGTCGGCCTGACTCCGGCCGGCGTGGCGGCCCTGACCCGCGCCGGGCATCAGGTCTCGGTCGAGACTAAGGCAGGCAATGGTGTCGGGTTTAGCGATGCGATGTATCAGGCAGCCGGTGGCCAAATTGTCACTACGGCAGCAGAGATATTTTCCGCTGCCGATATGGTGGTCAAGGTAAAGGAGCCGCAACCTGAAGAGTATCGCCAACTGCGTCCCGGACAAATATTGTTTACCTACCTGCATCTGGCACCAGACCCGGAGCAAACCAAAGGTCTGGTCAATTCCGACTGCGTCGCGATCGCCTACGAAACTGTCACCGATGACCACGGCGGCCTGCCGTTACTCAAGCCGATGTCCGAAGTCGCGGGCCGTATGTCAATCCAGGCGGGTGCGCAGGCATTGGAAAAGTCGCATGGTGGGTTGGGTGTTTTGCTTTCCGGGGTACCGGGCGTGCCACCCGCACGAGTGCTGGTGCTCGGTGGTGGGGTCGTTGGCATCAATGCCGCGCGAATTGCTTTGGGTTTTGGTGCGCAAGTGACCATCATGGATATATCGCTGCCGCGCTTGACGCAGATTGACAACGATTTCGGACCGCGACTGATGACTGAGGTTTCGAGTCGCGAAAATATCGCCAGCCATCTGTCGCATGTCGATCTGGTGATTGGCGGTGTGCTGATTCCTGGTGCGGCAGCGCCCAAGCTGATTACTCGCGAAATGCTCGCCCTGATGCGGCCGGGCACGGTGATCGTCGATGTGGCAATTGACCAGGGCGGCTGTCTGGAGACTTCGCACGCGACGACGCATCAGAATCCAACCTACGTTGTGGACGGCGTCGTGCACTATTGCGTGGCCAATATGCCGGGCGGCGTCGCCCGCACCTCGACACTGGCGCTGACCAACGCAACATTGCCCTTTGTCTTGCAGATCGCCAACAAGGGGTACCGGCAGGCCTTGATCGACAATCAGCATCTGGCGAAGGGCCTCAATGTGCATCGCGGTGCAATCACCTATGAAGCCGTCGCGCGTGATTTGGGCTATAAATACGAACCGCTGGTTTGAAATGTGCGCATTTGAGTTGCTCTCACTCCTAAGGTAAAGCCATGTCCGCGTGTCGTCCTGTAGTCGGAATCCCTGCCTGTATAAAACCTATCGGCCTGCATGATTTTCATGTGGTCGGGCGTAAATACGTCGATGCAGTGGCAACCGCCGCCGGTTGTACACCTTTGCTTTTGCCGGCATTGGGTGAAGCGCAGGACCGCCAGCAATTACTCGAGCTGCTCGATGGCTTGTTGTTGACCGGGTCAGCATCGAACGTCGAACCGCAACGCTACGGGCAGGTGCCACACAGCCCGGAAATGTTGATGGATCTGGAACGTGACGAAACCACCCTACCGCTAATTCAGGCCGCGCTCGAAATAGGTATGCCGGTGTTTGGCATATGCCGAGGATTTCAGGAGTTGAACGTTGCGCTGGGTGGCACCCTGCACCAACAGGTTCATGCGGTCCCTGGACGCCTCGACCATCGTGAGGACAAGGATCAACCACTCGACGTGCAATACGGTCCGGCACACCCGGTCACCATCACCGAGGGTAGCTATTTGCAACACCTTCTCGGCGGGTCGACTGCGATCCGGGTGAACTCGATTCATGGCCAGGGCATTGATTGCCTCGGTGCCGGACTGGTCGCTGAAGCAATTGCGCCGGATGGACAAATTGAGGCGGTGCGGGTTGCGGCGGCAAAAAACTTCGCCATGGCGGTGCAGTGGCATCCCGAATGGAAGGTGATGGATAACCCGGACTCGGTCAAACTATTTACCGCCTTTGGTGACGCCTGCCGGCGCTATCGCGATAACAAGTAGTATCGGTACACAGATTTTTTAGGGGAACCAGATGTCGAATCGTGAGCAAATGCAATACGCGGAAATGGATGCCTGGCTCAACGAGCACCGCGTCACTGAAGTTGAATGTATGGTGCCGGATTTGACCGGTACGGCACGCGGGAAAATTACTCCGCGCGAGAAGTTCGTTGAGGAGCGGGGCTTGCGCCTGCCCGAGGCAGTAATGGGGATGACGGTGACCGGCAATTTTCCGGAGGCGGGACCTTACTACGACGTCATCAACGAGATCGATCTGGACATGGTGCTGAAACCTGATCCATCCACTGTCCGCATCGTCCCCTGGGCAACTGATCCGACGGCGATCGTGATTCATGATTGCTACCACTCGGATGGCCGTCTGGTCGAGTTTGCGTCCCGCAGTGTATTGCGCCGGGTACTCGATCTTTATAAGAAACAGGGTTGGGAACCTGTTGTGGCGCCTGAACTGGAGTTCTACATTACTGCCCGGAATACAGATCCGGATTTGCCGTTGCAGCCGCCGATCGGGCGCAGCGGTCGCCCCGAGTCGGGGCGGCAGTCCTACAGCATCGATGCAGTAAATGAGTTCGACCCATTGTTTGAAGATATCTACGACTATTGCAAGGCGCAAAAACTCGACATCGATACGCTGATTCATGAAATTGGTACCGGCCAAATGGAAATTAATTTTCTCCATGGCAATGCGCTGGAGTTGGCGGACAGCGTGTTTACCTTCAAACGCACCGTCCGTGAAACGGCGTTCCGCCACAACATGTACGCCACCTTTATGGCCAAACCCATGGCCAATCAGCCCGGTAGCGCGATGCACATCCACACCAGCATCATCGACAACAAAACCGGCGCCAATATTTTTAGCGACAAGAACGGAAATGCAACAAAAAACTTTTCCTACTTCATCGGCGGAATGCAACGCTATTTGCCGGAGACCATGGCGATATTCGCGCCGTATGTGAACTCATACCGGCGGTTGGTCAAGAACATGGCGGCGCCGACAAACGTGTGTTGGGGAACCGACAATCGTACAGTCGGTCTGCGCGTGCCGCATTCCTCACCAATCGCGCGGCGCGTCGAAAACCGTCTCGTTGGCGCCGACGCCAATATCTACCTAGCTTTGGCAACGACATTGGCCTGTGGATATCTGGGCATGATGGACAAAATAAAGCCGGAAGCGGAGACCAAAGGCAATGCCTACGACGGCAAGCACCAGTTACCGCGGACGCTACGTGAATCCCTTGACCGGATCAAGAATTGCAAAGATATTCACGACGTTCTGTCCAAACAATTTGTCACTGTATTTGCCGCCGTCAAGGAGTGGGAATTAGGTGAATACAACGCTGTCATCAGTCCCTGGGAGCGGCAGCACTTGTTGTTGAACGTGTGAGCATCGCTCTCCGGTTCAACAACAAATGCTAAGTGAAACCCCCCACCCCTTCCCAACCTTTTCCCGCCCGGGCGGGGTTATTGATTGGCTCGCTACGCTAGATAACTATTTTCAAGGCCCAAGATCATGAACTCTCCTCGCGATTCGATTGCTGTCGATACAAAAAGCGTTCAGGCGCTCGATAGTGCCCACTACATACACGCGTTTACCGACACCAAAGCTTTGGCGACCCAGGGTGCTCGGGTTATCGTCAAGGGCGAGGGAATCTACATTTGGGATTCCGAGGGCAAGAAAATTCTCGACGGCATGTCCGGCTTATGGTGCGTCAATGTCGGCTACGGACGCAAGGAACTCAGCCGCGCCGCCGTGGCGCAGATGGATGTGCTGCCTTACTACAACAGCTTTTTCAATACCACCAATCTGCCTGCGGTGAATCTGGCGAAAGCGATTGTCGACGTTGCGCCGGATGGTTTCAATCATGTGTTTTTTACCGGGTCCGGTTCCGAGGGCAATGACACGATCTTTCGCATGGTGCGGCGCTTCTGGGATGTAAAGGGTCAGCCGCAGAAGAAGACATTTATCGCCCGCCATAACGCGTATCACGGCTCCACCGTTTGCGGCGCTTCACTCGGCGGCATGAGTTACATGCACGAGCAGGGTGACTTGCCGATCCCCGGAATTGCTCACATCCAGCAGCCCTACTATTTCGAACATGGCCAAGGGCTGAGCGAAGATGAGTTCGGCTTGAAGGCAGCATCGTGGTTAGAGGAAAAGATACTTGAACTGGGTGCCGATAAGGTAGCCGCTTTCATTGGCGAACCGGTACAGGGTGCCGGCGGCGTGATCATTCCACCACGGACCTACTGGCCGGAAATCCAACGGATATGCGCCAAGTACGACGTGCTGCTGGTTTCTGATGAAGTGATTTGCGGCTTCGGTCGTTTGGGAACCTGGTTTGGCTGTCAGACCCTGGGCTACCAGCCGGACTTGATCACCTTTGCCAAAGGCGTCAGCTCAGGTTACATCCCATTGGGCGGGGTGCTGGTCGGCGACCGTGTTGCCAATGTACTGATTGAGCAAGGTGGCGATTTCAACCACGGCTTCACCTACTCCGGCCATCCGGTAGCCTGCGCCGTAGCACTGGAAAACATCGCGATTTTGCAGCGTGAAAACCTGGTCGAGCGGATTCGCACAGACATTGGCCCGTACTTCAAGCAACAGTTTGAGGCATTGACCGATCATCCTCTGGTAGGGGTTGCCAATGCATGCGGCTTGATGGCGGGTTTGGTTCTGGTGAAAAACAAGGCGACCCTGGAAATGTTTGCTGCCGACAAAGGGGTTGGCATGGTTTGTCGCGGCCATCTGTTCGGCAACGGAATGATCATGCGTGCCGTTGGTGACCGACTGATCATAGCTCCGCCGTTTGTTATCACCCGTGGTCAGATCGACGAAATGATGGGCTTGATCCGATCCTGTCTGGATGCGGCGCATGCGGATATCAAAGGGCGTGGTTGGCTCCAGCACAGTGCATAGCCTGCACCAGTATTGTGATTTGTCGCCATATCGCCACGGCATAAGGACTTTATGCCATCGGCTTCTAGGCGGAGAAGGCGTTTTGTACTAGGATTGCGTTCGAATGCTTGGCTGATTCGATAGTGTTAACAGTCCGGCCGCTTCAATGTTTCCGCGCCATGTCGGCGTACCGTTTCGATATTTCTTTTGGAGGATGATTCCATGACATTGTTTCCTCGCAATTTTCATCGTGCTGTTGCCGTGCTTGCAGTTTCAATCACCAGCTTGATGTCGCCTGCACAAGCAGCCGAAGAAAAGGTGCTCAATATCTACAACTGGTCGGATTACATCGGCCCCGATACGGTGGCGAACTTCGAGAAAGAAACGGGAATCAAAGTGCGTTACGACAACTTTGATACGAATGAAATTCTCCACGCCAAACTTGTCGCCGGAAAGACCGGTTATGACCTCGTTGTGCCCTCTTCAAACTGGGCCAAGATCCAACTTGAAGGCGGTCTGCTGATGCCGCTCGACAAGAGCAAGATCCCCAATCTGAAGAATCTTGATCCCAATCTGATGAAACAGCTGGGTTCGATGGATCCGGGCAATGCCTACATCACTCCGTGGCTTTGGGGCATTACGACGCTTGGCATCAACGTTGACAAGGTCAAAGCCGCGATTGGCGGACCACTGCCGGAAAATGCGTGGGACCTGATTTTCAAGCCGGAATACGCCAGCAAGCTCAAGTCCTGCGGCATCTCGATGCTCGACTCCGCCGACGAAGTGTTTCCTGCAGCGATGCGTTACGTGGGTAAGCCCCCGTACAGCAAAAACAGCGCCGACTATCAGGTGGCCGCCGATATGCTCAAGACAATCCGCCCTTACGTAACCTTGTTCTCGTCGTCAGGCTACATTAACGACCTGGCCGGCGGCTCGCTGTGCCTCTCGCTTGGCTGGAACGGCGACATCAACATCGCTGCGGCACGAGCCAAAGAGGCCAAGAACGGCAACAACATTGTGTCGCTGGTTCCGAGCACTGGCGCTGTGTTGTTCTTCGATACGATGGCGATTCCCGCGGATGCCGCCCATCCTGAGAACGCCCACAAGTTCATTAATTACATTCTTCGCCCCGAAGTAAATGCCGAGCTGACCAACAAGGTGTTTTATGCCAACGGTGTTCCATCCAGTGCCAAGTTCATCAAGGCCGAAGTCGCTGCGAACAAAACTGTTTTCATGACCGCCGAGGATCTCGCCAAAATGGTTCCGCCGGAGGCTGTCAACAACGACATCCGGCGCTTGCGAACCCGGTTGTTTACTACCTTTAAGACCGGACGTTAAAAGTCTTTGGTTACCAGCGGAGCGCGCGTCTCTGCTCCGCTGGAAATTTGCAGATGATTTGTGTAAGGGCTCGTAAATGACAGCAAATTTCGCGTACGGAGCGAGCAAGGCGTTTGTCCGGATTGATCGGTTAACCAAGCGATTCGGGGATGTCGCTGCTGTCGATAATGTGTCCCTGGACATTACCAAGGGTGAGATTTTCGCCCTGCTCGGGTCGTCCGGATGTGGAAAATCGACTCTGCTGCGAATGTTGGCGGGATTTGAAACGCCCAGCGAAGGCAATATCTCACTGGAAGGCGTTTCGGTGATAAACATGCCGCCACATCAGCGGCCGATGAACATGATGTTTCAGTCTTATGCACTTTTCCCGCATTTGACAGTCACCGAAAACATCGCGTTTGGCTTGAAACGCGATGGTATGCCCAAAGCGCAAATCAATGCGCGTGTTGAAGAAATGCTCAACATGGTTCAGCTCAAGCGCTATGCCAAACGCAAGCCGCACCAGTTGTCGGGCGGACAGCAACAGCGCGTTGCGTTGGCGCGCTGTCTGGCTAAACAACCAAAATTGTTATTGCTTGATGAACCGCTTGGCGCGCTGGACAGAAAGTTGCGCGAGCAAACGCAGTTTGAGTTGGTGAATATCATCAAGGCGGTCGGTGTTACCTGTGTGCTGGTCACCCACGATCAGGAAGAGGCGATGACCATGGCTGATCGCATTGCGGTCATGAGCGAAGGCAGCTTTATTCAGGTCGGCCGCCCGCATGAGATTTATGAAACACCGAGCAGTCGATTCGTGGCCGACTTCATCGGCAAGGTCAATTTGTTTGACGGGGTGTTGGTTGTCGATGAGCCGGATCATTGCGAAATTGACACACCTCAAGGCCGGTTCTTTGTCGGTCATGGCATCACCGGAACGATCGGCATGTCCCTGTCAGTGGCTTTGCGCCCTGAGAAAATCGGACTCCAAGCCGAAGCACCTGAAGATATCAGCAGCAATGCATTCCGCGGAACCGTTGTCGACAGCGGTTACTACGGCAGCTTTTCCGTCTATCGGGTCGACTTGGCGGGCGGTCAGCGGATACAGGTAGCGATTACGCACACCGAGCGGCACGATGAACTTTACCGCCGGGGTGAGGAGGTCTGGGTTACCTGCCGCTCCGACGCGCTGGTTGTGCTCATCAACTGAACGACCACAAGGCTATGAGTACCGCAACATCGCTCGTTGATCGACTGGTTGACCGTTGGGGTCGGCTCATGGTCATCGGAACGCCTTACATCTTTTTGATTCTGGTTTTCTCGATCCCGTTTTTTGTTGTCCTCAAAATCAGTGTTTCCACGTCGAATGACGGAATTCGTTTTGAGGATCTGAGCACCTTCAACGACTGGGTGTTCAGCTTCACGGCATCGTTTCAGAAATACCGCTTCTTGTTCACCGATGATCTTTACCTCAATACCTATGGATCCTCGCTCAAGTTTGCCACCATCAACACCTTGTGCTGTTTGTTCATCGGCTACCCGTTTGCCTACTTCATGGCACGCTCCCCGGTGTCGATTCGTCCGGTGCTGCTGATGCTTGTGTCTCTTCCGTTTTGGACCTCGTATCTGCTTCGCGTGTATGCCTGGAAGGGCTTGCTTGACGACTCCGGAACGATCAACAGCTTGCTGTTGTCGTTTGGCCTGATCGACGAGCCGATCAAGATGATGTACACCGCCTTTTCGTTGTCAGTGGGTATGGTGTATACCTATTTGCCGTTCATGATCCTCCCTCTCTACGCGAACTTGGTCAAAATGGACGGCCGGCTGATTGAAGCGGCCAACGATCTGGGCGCCAGTCCGTTCCGCGCCTTCTGGCTGGTGACGGTACCGCTGTCGAAAAACGGCATCATCGCCGGATCAATGCTGGTATTTATCCCGAGCGTCGGCGAGTACGTTATTCCCGAACTGCTCGGCGGGCCTGAGACCTTGATGATCGGACGTGTATTGTGGGATGAGTTCTTCTCCAACAATGACTGGTCGATGGCCTCTGCCGTGGCGGTCACCATGGTATTCCTGATCCTTTTCCCGCTTGCGTTGTTCAACAAGTATCAAACCGATGGCGTTGGCAGAGGTTCTGTCTGATGAACGGCGGCGTGAATAATTTCGGACGCTTCTGGCTCATGGCAGGGTATGCCTTTCTCTACCTGCCGATTCTCACGCTGATCGTTTATTCGTTTAACGATTCAAAGATGGTTACGGTTTGGGGTGGTTTCACATTTAAGTGGTACTCGGTGCTGGCGGAAGACCGCGAAGTTCTCGAAGCGCTTAAGCTGTCTTTAAAGCTCGCGGTGACCACCGCAACCAGTTCGGTAGTGCTTGGCATGCTCGGCGCCTTTGCGATGGTGCGTTACAAGAAATTTCTTGGCCGAACCGTTTTCTCCGCCCATTTGAGCGCCCCGCTGGTGGTGCCGGAAGTCATTACCGGCCTGTCCCTGCTATTGTTTTTTGTGATGCTACAACGCACGTTTGGCTGGCCGGAGCGCGGCATGTTTGATCTGGGCCGGACACACCTCAGTTGGAATGGCATACGCTGCGGTGGTAATTCAGTCGCGTTTGCTGGAGATGGATAAATCGCTCGAAGAAGCGGCGCAGGATTTGGGCTGCAAGCCATTTCAGGTTTTCTATCTGGTGACCTTGCCGATGATCGGCCAGGCGCTGGCGTCGGCCTGGCTGCTGACATTTACCGTTTCGCTTGACGATGTGGTGGCAACTGCCTTCCTGTCCGGGCCCGGTTCGACCACCTTGCCGGTACTGATCTTGTCACGCGCAAAGCTGGGTTTGAACCCGACCATCAATGCCATTGCCACGATCACCGTTGCGGTGGTTGCGGTCGGTGTCATGGCCGGCAGTCTGTGGATGTACAAGCAGGAAAAGCGTCGCGCTGCCGAGCAGGCTGCGGCTTATCGTGATGGATGAGTTCATTGATTCAATGCATCAACAAGAACGTAGCACTTGCCAATCAAACTAAAGGAGCCGTTATGACCAAACCATTTTTGAATTTGAGTACCAAATTGAGCCCCCTGGTGTTGGCATTGGCGTTTGCCTATCCACTTAATGCTTCTGCGGCCACGCAAGCCACGGCGAAACCAACGACAGAGCAACTGCAGAGTGAAATAGACGAACTCAAAAAGCAACTTGCCGAACTGAAAAAAATGGTCATGGAAAAGGCTGCCGCTCCAGCACCAGCAATCGTCAAAGCGCCTCCTGCTCCAGCGCCGGTTGCAACGGTAGACCCCGCAGAGTTCAATCGCATCCGGGTCAAAGTCGAGGCAATGGAGGACTCGCAGGAAGCCAATGGCATGAAAGGCTTGAAGATCTCGGGCATGATCGATCCTATCTATATTTATAACGCCAGGGCGCATCGAGGGTCGTTTCAATTCCTGAATGCACAGGATGGCGAAGTCAATGATCTGAAGCAGGATGCCTGGGGTTATGACAACAGCAATTTTGGTGGCGTCAGCATCAAATTTGAAAAAGACCTTGGCGGCGGGATGATGACCATGGTTAACCTCCGCCCTCAAAAGTCAGCCACAGGATCGGCAACAATTATTGAAGAGGCGACCGTAACCGTTCCGATTGGTGATGGTATGTCTGCGGTTGCAGGTAAAGTCATCAGCTTTAACGGTTATGAATACACCGATTCATTCCAGAAAAAATCGATTACTCACAATTTGCTGTGGGATTTCGGTGGCCCGTCATTTGTTACCGGCGCGGGCTTGAACTTCAAGATCGGTTCAATGGCTGTGAAGACCATGGCCGGTAATCTGAATACCTATCGCGACCTCCCGGGTGACAATAATTTCGGCGCGCATTGGCGTGGCGACGTCACCCTCGGTGAATTCTCAGGCTGGGGGATTTCCGGCATGCACGGCAAGATTTATGGCTCCGCCTATAACTATCTAGAGGCAGACTACTGGTACACCCGTGGCGATCTGACACTGAACGCGCAGCTGGAAGGCTCCAAAATGAACAATGGCGCCTTCAATGGCGGCGACGCCTCGATGACCGGCGTATCGCTATTGGCCGCTTACAAACTGACGCCTGAATGGGAGGCGCATATTCGCGGTGACTATCTGGACAACGGCAAGAACGGCGGCGGTGGCGCGGCAATTGTCTTTGGCACGCCATGTCCGGATGATGGCACCGGGACCGCTACATTGGCCGCGATCTGCGGGGACTACCGCAGCGGTTTTGGTCCGGGTGTGAATTACAACGCGGCCTCAGGAATTTGGGAGCTTGGCAATATCAACAAAGGCACCAAACGTACCGCACTCACCCTGGGACTGAACTATCAATACAACGAAAACGCCTTGCTCAAGTTTGAGTATCGCTATGATCATTCAAACCTGAATTCGTTCGTCAATCAGGATTTCACCAACTGGAAAAACTCCAACAGTCTGGTTGGTGTGCAAACCGTCGTGAAGTTCTAAGCGTTACCCCGGCGCTGTTTCATCCACCTGCCACGGTGGGTGAATGGCGCCGATCTTTGTTGGCCGCGTGTCGATCAATTTACGCCGGGAGTGACTTCCCGGCGTTACTTCTGGAATCATCATCATGCTACTTAAACGCCCCGATTTACTTCGTCAGCAGTGCTATCTCAACGGCAAATGGGTAGGGGCTGATGACGGCAGCACTGCGCCGGTCACAAATCCGGCGACCGGCGAAATCATCGCGCATGTCCCGGTGATGGGTGCCGCAGAAACGCGGCGCGCGATCGATGGTGCCAAGGTAGCGCAAAATTTGTGGGCTGCGCGCACCGCGAAAGACCGCGCCGGAATTCTGCGCAAGTGGTTCGAGCTGATGATGGCCAATCAGGAAGATCTGGCGATCATTCTCACCACCGAAATGGGTAAATCACTGAACGAAGCACGCGGCGAAATTGCCTATGGTGCTTCGTTCATCGAGTGGTTCGCGGAAGAAGGCAAACGCGTGTACGGCGAAACCGTTCCGCAGCACGCGGCAGACAAACGCATTCTGGTGCTCAAGCAACCCATTGGTGTTACTGCGGCAATCACGCCGTGGAATTTCCCCAATGCAATGATCACCCGTAAGGTCGGCCCGGCACTTGCGGCCGGCTGCGCGCAAGTGATCAAGCCGGCACTGGAGACACCACTATCCGCCTTTGCGCTGGCCGTGTTGGCCGAAGAGGCCGGTTTGCCTGCGGGACTTATGTCGGTCATCACTGGTGATTCGCACGCCATCGGCGGCGAGATGACTTCCAACCCGACGGTCACCAAACTGTCTTTCACCGGATCAACGGAAGTTGGCCGCATCCTGATGCAGCAGTGCGCGCCAACCATCAAAAAGCTGGCACTGGAACTGGGTGGCAACGCACCGTTCATTGTCTTTGATGATGCCGATCTTGATTCCGCTGTCGAAGGCGCAATCATTTCCAAGTTTCGCAATTCGGGCCAAACCTGTGTCTGTGCCAACCGCCTGTTTGTGCAGGCCGGGATCTACGACAAATTTGCCGAGAAGCTGGCAGCGCGGGTTGCCGCATTCAAGGTCGGCAACGGCATGGACGATGGCGTCAATCAGGGACCATTGATCAATGAAGATGCCGTGCTGAAGGTAGAAGAACACGTCGCGGATGTGCTCGCCAACGGCGGCGCCGTAACGTTGGGCGGCAAGCGTCACGCCCTGGGTGGCACCTTCTTCATGCCGACCGTACTCACCGGCGTCACTGCCGACATGAAAATTTTCCGCGAAGAAACCTTCGGCCCAGTGGCGCCCTTGATCAAATTTAAAGACGAGGCCGAAGTAATCGAACTGGCCAATCGTACCGAGTTCGGTCTGGCATCGTATTTCTTCAGTCGCGATATCGGCCGTATCTTCCGCGTCGCCGAAGCCCTGGAATACGGCATGGTCGGCGTTAACACCGGCCTGATCTCGACCGCAGAAGCGCCGTTCGGTGGCGTCAAACAATCAGGTTTGGGTCGTGAAGGGTCGCGGCACGGCATTGAGGATTATTTGGAAATCAAATACGTTTGCCTTGGCGACATAAATCGATGAAGCAATGCGCAAATAAAGCCCCCCACCCCTTCCCCCCTTGCAGGGCGCGCACAGGCTTGCATGCCTGTGCCGTTCCGCAGGCGCGGGGCGTGCCCCGCGAAACCCCTGCTCCACCCCCGGGGCGGGGTTACTGATTAGCGAGCTACGCTCGATTGTTACTAGTAGAGCTTCACCTACGACACCTGTATAGGATCTTCAAATATGAATACTCCAACACCCGATTGGCATGCCCGCGCAGCAGCAGTGAGTATTGATGGCCGCTGCTTGATCAACGGACGGCGTGTCGCCAGCACCAACTCACAAACCTTTGACTGCATCTCGCCGCTGAATGGCAAAGTACTCGGACAAATCGCGCGCGGGCAATTGGCGGATATTGATCTCGCTGTTGCCGCGGCCCGGCGAGCATTCAACGCCCGCACCTGGGCCGGGCAAGCACCGTCTGCGCGAAAGAAAATCCTGCAGGCGTTCGCAGAAAAAATGCTTGCACATTGCGATGAATTGGCGCTGCTGGAAACGCTAGACATGGGTAAGCCGATTAAAAATAGTCTCGCCGCCGATGTGCCCGGCTCGGCGAACTGTATCGCCTGGTACGGTGAAGCCATCGACAAGGTGTATGGCGAAATTGCACCAACCGGGGACAATGCCTTGGCACTGATTGATCGCGAACCAATGGGCGTCATCGGCGTCATCGTGCCGTGGAACTACCCAATGCTGATGGCCGCATGGAAACTTGGCCCGGCCCTGGCAACCGGCAATAGCGTGGTGCTCAAGCCGTCCGAGAAGTCACCGTTGACCGCCTTGCGACTGGCAGAGCTTGCCCTTGAAGCCGGGCTACCCGAGGGCGTCTTCAATGTTGTGCCAGGCTTTGGCCACGAAGCGGGTGAAGCACTGGCACTGCACATGGACGTCGATGCGATTGGTTTTACCGGTTCGACGCGCGTCGGTCGCAAGATGCTGGAATACGCTGGTCGATCAAACCTGAAGCGCGTGTACAACGAGCTTGGCGGAAAATCGGCCAACCTCATCTTTGCCGATTGCGATGATTTGCAGCGCGCGGCAGAAACCGCTGCCGGCAGCATGTTCTACAACCAGGGCGAATCCTGTAACGCGCCGTCGCGCTTGTTCGTACAGGAATCCATCGCCGATGAATTTGTCGCCCGGATCGTTGCGCAAACACCTGGCTATGCTGCAGGCGATCCTTTGGACGCAAACACGGAACTTGGCGCGCTGGTCGATGTCGGGCAGATGAATGTGGTGCTTGGCTACATCGAAGCCGGCAAGAACGAAGGCGCCAAATGTGTCGCTGGCGGAGTACAGGCACGACCTGAGTCCGGCGGTTTTTTTGTTGCGCCAACCGTTTTCGACGGTTGCAGCAATGACATGAAGATCACCCGCGAAGAAATCTTCGGGCCGGTGCTGAGCATCATTCGCTTCAAAGACGAGGCCGATGCCATCGCGATGGCCAACGATTCTCCCTATGGACTCAACGCCGCCGTCTGGTCGGGCAATCTGTCTCGGGCGCACCGCGTTGCGCGCGCACTACGTGCCGGCACCGTGCATGTGAATTCCTATGATGAAGACGACATCACCGTACCCTTTGGCGGCTACAAACAGTCGGGCAATGGCCGCGACAAATCACTGCACGCGATGGAAAAGTACACCGAGCTGAAGACCACGTGGATAAGGATAGACCAATGAATGCGCCGATGAAATCAACCATCAAAGTCAGCAACGCGGAACTCCACGCCCGTCGTCTCGCCGCCACCCCGCGCGGCATCGGCGTAATGGCAGATTTCTTTATTGATCGTGCCGAAAATGGCGAGCTGTGGGATGTTGAAGGCCGCCGCTTCATCGACTTCGCCGGTGGCATCGCGGTACTCAACACCGGTCACCGCCATCCCAAAGTTGTCGCCGCACTCAAGGCGCAGATCGATCGATTCACGCACTCGTGCTATCAGGTCGTGCCCTACGAGTCGTATGTCACGCTGGCTGAAAAGATCAATCAGATCACACCCGGCAACCACGCCAAAAAGACCGCGTTCTTTTCCACTGGCGCCGAGGCGGTCGAGAACGTTGTCAAAATCGCCCGCTGCGCTACCGGCCGCTCCGGCATCATCGCTTTCTCAGGCGCCTTCCACGGCCGCTCGATGATGGCAGCCGCACTCACCGGCAAAGTGGCGCCCTACAAGATCGGCTTCGGCCCTTTCCCGGGTGAAATATTTCACGCGCCGTTTCCGATTCCGTTACATGGCGTCAGCGTTGAGGATTCGCTCGCCTACATCGAACATATTTTCAAATCCGAAATTGAAGCCAAGCGCGTTGCAGCGATTATTTTGGAGCCGGTGCAAGGCGAGGGCGGTTTCTATATGGCACCGCCTGAATTCATGACCGCGCTGCGCAAGATTTGCGACGAACACGGCATCTTGATGGTGGCCGATGAAGTCCAGACTGGATTCGGTCGTACCGGAAAATGGTTTGCCATGAATCACTACGACGTCTTGCCCGACATCATGACCATGGCCAAAAGCATGGCCGGCGGCACCACGCTTTCCGCCGTCTGCGGCCGTGCCGAAATCATGGACGCGCCTGCACCTGGCGGTCTCGGTGGAACCTATGCCGGCAACCCTTTGGCGATCGCCGCATCGCATGCGGTGATTGCCGCAATTGAGGAAGAAGGGCTGATTGCTCGCTCCAACATGCTTGGCGACAAGCTCAAGGCGCGCCTTGCAAATGCTGCCAAGAAATTCCCGCAGATCGCCGACATTCGCGGCCCCGGCTCAATGATTGCCTGCGAATTTAATGATCCGAAGACTGGTAAACCCGATGCAGATTTCACCAAACGGGTACAGAGCGAAGCGCGCAATCGCGGTTTGATTCTGCTCACTTGCGGCGTGTATTTCAACGTCGTGCGTTTTCTTTATCCGCTGACGATTGCTGACGCTCACTTCGATGAAGCGCTCGATATTATTGATGCGTCGATTGCAGCAGCGGTTTGAGTTGTATATCGGCCAGATTGCCTGTGAATCCACCTACGCACATTGCTGATGATTCTTGAGGTTGCTCCTCTATACATCAGGCCGGGTCAGGCTATGCAGTTCGAATCGGCCTTTCAGGAAGCGCAGGCCATTATCTGTTCGATGCAGGGATATGTGTCCCATGAACTCCAGCGCTGCATTGAGCGCGAGAATGAATACCTTCTTCTGGTGCGGTGGCAAACACTGGAAGATCATGAAATTGGCTTCCGCCAGTCGCCAAGGTACCAAGCGTGGAAGACACTCTTGCATCACTTTTACGAACCGTTCCCGCAGGTTTCCCACTACGAGTTGATTGTGGCGGAACCTGAGTTTCGTTAAGACGGAAACCCGTTTGTTTGGTCGATCTCGTGTCTGCATGAACTGAAAAGCAGCGGGCCGTATTATTACTTCTCAGGTAGTTGCGCTCTTATTCATTCATAGCGCAACGTTCACTTCTGACTTTGAATCGAATCGCCCCACGCAATGAAACTCACGTTATTTCAACGGACCTTGTTTCTACTCAATGCTACGGTACTGATTACGCATCAGATTGATGCCGCGTTCTGGCATGAGTGGGAGTTGTTCCACATCCCTGGTGGCAACCAAGTCAATCTGTTGTTGAATCTACCGATCATTGCCTACGTGCTGTATGCGCAGGCGCAGGTGTCAGCTGGCACCCCACAGACGCGCGCCTACTACAAATCAATTGCCGCACTGGGTTATCTCACCGTGGTGATTCACACCGGTTTTTTCTTAAGCGGATCTGAGGCCTTCATACAGCCAATGTCCATCGCACTGTTAGTTGCCGCGGCAGTGCTTTCCACGCTGCAACTGCTTGCACTGCGCAACCAGTCGACGTAATGGCAACGCTTACCTTTTCCGGCAATTAGAATGCAGGCAGTGCGAATCTGGAAGGCGAGTAACCGTGATGCACGGGCTGTTTGTTATCGATAAGTGGGATGCCTGCGAAATCACGGCAGACGATCTCCCCGCGCTGCAGTTATTTTTCGCCGCTAACCCGGAGTATTTCCACGCCGTAAATGGCATGCCGCCACGAGAGGATGAGGCGTGGCAAGAGTTCAATGATCGACCACCAGCGGGAATGCCTTACGAGCGACAAGTCATGATCGGCATTTTTGATCACCAAAACCAGTTAGTCGCCATGGCATCGGTGCTGTCTAACTTCATCGCCAGTGGCGTTTGGCATATTGGTCTGTTCATTGTGGCAACCCGATTGCACGGCAATGGCACTGCCTCATCCATTTATACCGCTTTGGAAGCGTGGATGAGTCAAAGCGGGGCGCAGTGGATACGTCTGGGTGTTGTGCTTGGTAATCAGCGCGCCGAGCGGTTCTGGCAGAAAATGGGATACACGGAATTGCGCCAGCGGAAAGGGTTACAAACGGGGAATCTGGTCAGTACAGTCAGGGTGCTATTGAAATCGCTCTGTGCGGGCTCTGTTGAGACCTATCTCAATCTCGTTGAGCGAGATCGACCGGATGTGTTGCCGAGTGTTTCACCGTAGCTCCTCGGACAAAGTATTGCGCTCGTGAAAATTGATCAAGTCCGCATCTTTTCCTTGTCGCTACCCGAGGTGACGGAATCGCCTCACCACCATTTCTCGTCATTCCGCGTCGCCGGAAAAATCTTCATTACTGTTCCACCCGGGGCGGAATATATCCATGTCTTTGTTGTTGAAGAACAGCGAGAACTTGCATTATTGCTTGCGCCCGAATTTATCGAGAAGTTGCTGTGGGGTGAAAAGGCGGTTGGTTTGCGCATCAGGCTCGCCAAGGCGAAACCAGCTTTGGTGAAGCAACTAATTACGCACGCATGGGAGGCCAAAGCACCCAAACCGTTGCTGGCCAAGCGACCCGTCGCGGCGAAAAATAAGCTGTAGTACCCACGGAGGCAATCGAACCCGTATGAAGATGAGCGAGATTCCGTTTGGCACCACCGATTGGTCTAAGGTCGAAGCGATCACACACGCGGGTGAGCGCGGAGAGGCGATCTGGCGCACGAAATATTTCGGAGAGGGTTTGGAAAAAATCCGGGTACGGATGGTTGAATACTCTGCCGGCTACCTCGCCGATCATTGGTGTCTTAAGGGGCATATTCTGCTGTGTCTTGAAGGCACGCTGGAGACCGAACTGGACGACGGCCGGCGCTTTACGTTGACTGCCGGGATGAGCTATCAAGTGGCGGATAATGCCGAGGCGCACCGATCATCGACCCAGAAAGGCGCCCGCCTGTTTATTGTCGATTAGCGCTATGGAATATGGAGGCGAGTCATGTTGCAATTGAGACCATCATGTGAGTGCTGTGATTCGGCCTTGCCGCCGGAATCAACCGAAGCACGGATTTGTTCCTTTGAATGTACCTTTTGTGTCGCTTGTGCCGAAACTGTGTTGCACGGAATCTGTCCAAACTGTGGCGGCGAGTTGGTGACACGTCCACGCCGCCCGGCAGCCAAACTTGCGGCCAACCCGGCGTCGACGGAACGTGTTGTCAATCCTGCTGGTTGTAGGTCAGCGAGAGTGTGAGTAACTACTTAGCGAGGGTTCTATGATTCTTGGTCTGCGGACGGTCGTCTATCCGGCGCCGGATTTGGGTGCGGCAAAGGCCTGGTACGAAGCAGTGCTCGGTCAGTCGCCTTACTTTGATGAAGCGTTTTATGTCGGCTTTTCTATTGGTGGATTTGAGCTTGGCTTGATTCCCGACGGCGAACCAGGGATTGGCGGATCGCAGGCTATGTGGGGCGTGACCGATGCGGACACCACCTTGGCAAGGTTGCTGGAACTGGGCGCAAGTTTGCTCGAACCGGTCACTGAGGTAGGTGGCGGAATTCGAGTTGCATCAGTGAAAGATCCGTTTGGTAATCGTTTCGGGATTATCGAAAATCCCGGTTTCATCGTTGCGGATGTACGCTAAGCCCTGGAAAGGAACAGGTAGCGGCTTGGCTTGCCTGAAGGTATGCCGCTAACAGGCTCGCTACAATGAGTCATCCATCGACTTGAGTGGATTGAGGAGACCAGAAAGTGATTATCGTTACGGGTAGCGTGGTGGCAAAAGCCGGAATGGTTGAGACGCTGATGCGGGAATGCCTGGCGCACACCCGTCGTTCACGAACCGAAGCCGGTTGTGTTTCGCATGCCGTGCATATCGACGCAGAAAATCCTGACCGATTGGTGTTCTTTGAAGAATGGCAGGATATGCCGGCGCTAATGACCCACTTCAAGGTGCCGGCGTCCGGCGCCTTTGTCGCGACCGTGCGCACCATGGCCGCCGAACCGCCTGCGATGACAATATACGATGCCAAGCCGGTAACACCCGGTGGCTGAAGTTTAGACATCATGCAACTGGTATTGATTAGCGGAATGTCTGGTTCCGGTAAATCCGTGGCACTCAATGTGCTGGAGGATGCCGGTTATTTCTGCGTTGACAATTTGCCCGCACTGCTTCTGGCCTCCCTGGTCGAGCAACTCAAACATGAGAATCACGAACGGGTTGCGGTGGCGGTCGATATGCGTAGTGGCGCGTCGATTGCGGCCTTGCCTGCTGAGTTGCGCAGCATCGAGGCGAGCGGGATTGCCATGCGATTCATCTTTTGTGATGCACGTGATGAGGTGCTGATACAACGTTTCTCCGAAACGCGTCGTCGGCATCCACTGGCCGCCGGCAATACAACATTGGCCGAAGCTATCGCACTTGAACGCGAGGCGCTGGAGACGTTGTCGATGATGGGACATCATATCGACACCAGCCATCTGCGCGCAAATGCATTGCGCGCCTTCGTCAAGGATTTTGTTGCGCTGGACGAACGCCAGGGTTTGACGTTGTTGTTTGAGTCGTTTGGCTTCAAACACGGAATTCCACTAGACGCCGATCTGGTATTCGACGTTCGCTGCCTGCCTAATCCACATTACGATCCGGCTTTGCGTCCACTGACCGGACGCGATACCGAAGTAATCAACTTTTTAAGCGCCGAGTCCGATGTGCAGCGGATGGAAGCCGATATTTTCCGGTTCCTCAGCGATTGGTTACCGGGTTATGTGCGTGACAACCGTACCTATCTCACCGTCGCCATCGGCTGTACCGGCGGGCAGCATCGATCGGTGTACCTCGCCGAATGCTTGTGTGCCCGTTTGCAGCCCAGCGTACGTAGTCTGGTGCGTCACCGGGCATTAGCCGAATGACGGTCCCGGTTGGGACATCAATGAACGCCTGGCTGACTTGCTTGCGGCCTGGCGATGCGCTGACCCTTGCGCTGGCGGTCAGCCTGGTGGTCACGCTCTTCGCCACGCTGTGGAGCAACACGCGCGCTGATCGCGCCATCATTCGGCAGGGCGGCGAATTGGTTGCCGAGCATTCACTGATAACAGAGCGCCGTATCGAAGTCGAAGGCCCGATTGGCAAGACCGTGATTGAACTCGCGCCCGGTCGCGCCCGGGTCGTATCGGACCCCGGACTTCGCCAGTACTGTGTTCAGCAGGGGTGGCTGACGCGGGTCAATGCGGTCGCAATATGCGCGCCGAACCAGGTCTCGTTAATGCTTGCCGGTCGCGGCTCAGGCAATCGTCATGACAGCCTCAACTACTAAACCGACCGAAATCGTTTTGCGCCCGAGCGCCGACGACTATCGTATCGCCGGCTATGCGGCGGCAGCGATTGCGATAACCATCGCCGAAGGAGCCTTGCCCAGCCCCTTGCCCGGGGTCAAGCCGGGGCTGGCGAATATCATCATCCTGGTCGTGTTGCTCAAGCACGGCTGGAAAGATGCGGCTTGGGTGAGTTTGTTGAGGGTTTTCGCCGCTGCGCTGGTTGGCGGGACTTTTCTTGCCCCGGGCTTTTTTATGAGTCTGGCCGGCGCCATTTGCAGTCTGACCGTACTGGGGCTCAGTTGCCGGTTGCCTGCCGCATGGTTCGGGCCGGTCAGCCATAGCGTTGTGGCGGCGTTTGCCCATATCGGCGGTCAGATCGTGGTTGCACGCCTTTGGTTGGTGCCACATGATGGCGTGTTTTATTTATTGCCGATATTTGGTTTGGCCGCCTTGGTGTTTGGTATTGTCAATGGACTGGTTGCCGGGCAGCTGATGAAGGACGACGGCGTTGCCACCCCGCGCAGCGGAGTCCAAGGCATGCAGAGCTCATCAGCACCAACTGACGGAATGGAGTTATCAAAGTGAATTCAACAATCGCCGTGGCATTTACCGGAGCATCCGGCCTACCCTACGGCATGCGGCTGGTCGAGTGTTTAATCGCAGCTGGTGTCAACGTTCAGCTACTGTACTCACCGGCGACGCAAGTCGTTGCGCAACAGGAAATCGGGTTTACGCTGCGTTCACGTCCGAGTGAAGTTGAAACGGATTTCACTGAAAGATTCAAAGCGGCGCCCGGGCAGCTTCGTGTCTTTGGACAGCAGGAATGGTTTGCGCCACTCGCCTCTGGATCCAATCCGCCCAATGCTTACGTCATCTGCCCGTGCACCATGGGAACCCTGGCGAAGGTTGCCGCCGGAATGGCTGACGACTTGATCTCACGGGCGGCGGATGTCGTTTTGAAGGAAGGTCGCAAACTGATTCTGGTGCCGCGGGAATCGCCATTCTCGGTCATCCATCTGGAGAACATGCTGCGCTTGGCGCGCGCCGGCGCCGTGATTTTGCCGCCCAATCCGGGTTTTTATCATCACCCGAAAGATATTGATGGCGTGGTTGATTTTGTCGTTGCGCGGATACTGGATCAGCTAGGAGTAGCGCATCAGTTAATGCCGCGTTGGGGAGAGCAAGCAGAGTGAAGGCGCGCGCAAAAAAGCAACTTCCGGCATTGGCTACGCGTGTATTGCCGGTCGACCTGGAACAGATTCGCGAGGAATGCAAAGCACTGGTAACCCGGCGCGCAGGGATATCCGCAGGCGCGTCCATCGTTCCCATTCCGGGTCTGGATATCGGTGCAGACATGGTGATCCTCAGCGAAATGCTCGAAACCATCAACCGCAGATTCGGACTGTCGCAAAAGCAAGTTGAATTACTTGACCCTCAGCTCAAGAAGATTGTTCTGGTAGCCGCCACCAGTATTGGCAGTGAGCTGGTGGGCAACTTCATCACCCGGCAAATTCTGATGCGTCTGTTGCAAAAAATTGGCGTGCGGGTGGCGAGCAAATCGGCGTTGCGCTTCATCCCCATTCTTGGTCAAGGCATTGCCGCCGGGATCAGTTTCGGTGCCATGAAAATGCTCGGCAACGCCCACGTGGATGACTGCTACAAAATCGCCTGCGAATTGCGCGAGACCGTCCTGCTGGGTGACGAGATTCCGCTAGCCTCGAGTTAAATCAACGAACTCAACAGTTTTTTGATCGGCGCAGGTAGCGCGATGCTGTTCACTGAGCTTAGTAAAAACCAAGTCGTTCCCGTTTCCATGACCTGCGGTGGTGCAGTCACGTCGCAGACCAATGGCAGAATCTGCAAACGGAAGTGAGTGAAGGTGTGGGTGAGCGTTGGTGCTGGCGACGCGGTGCGTATTTGGCAACTGAATCGTTGATTCAAAAAACGTCTGCTGGAGTGCCATCGGGCAATTCCGGCAGGGACCACAAGCCGCCCCAAATTCCATGCGGGGGTCTATGTTCCAACAAAACCCTGTTGTTGTGCCGCAGGATCAGCACGGTCACCGCTCGTTCGGGAATCGCTGCGCGCGGTTTTCTATGTGGTAGCTCGGTCTGCCTGCCGGTCACATTGGCAACACAGATATCCTCCAACGGGCAATCAGTACAGCGCGGCTTACTGCGCGTACAAAGCGTGGCTCCCAAATCCATTTGTGCCTGGTTGTAGATGTCACCATGCTTGGCCGGCATCAATTCTTCTGCCAGCGACCACAGCTGCTTCTCGACGATAGTGTTGCCGGGAAATCCCTCGACGCCAAAGCATCGGCTGAGCACGCGTTTGACATTGCCATCGAGGATGGGCGCACGAGCGCCAAAGCAGAAGGTTGCAATCGAATTTGCCGTCGAACGGCCAATGCCGGGTAGCTCAGCGAGTTGCTCCGGCTGGTCCGGAAACAATCCGCCATGCTGCGTCATGACCATCCGCGCGCAGGCATGCAGATTGCGCGCCCGGGCGTAGTAACCCAAGCCGCTCCACAGCGCCATCACCTCACCAACCGGCGCATCGGCGAGATCGGCCAAGGTCGGGAAATGTTGCAGAAAACGCTCGTAATAGGGCATTGCGGTTGCCACTTGCGTTTGCTGCAACATGATTTCCGACAACCAAACCCGGTAGGGATCGGTAGTGTTTTGCCAAGGTAAATCGTGGCGGCCGTGGCGCTTGTGCCAGCGGATCAGGCGGCGCGAAAAATCGCTCAAGGTGTGTCGGGTAGTTTCGTGACGACACGACTCGCGGCGAGCTTGGCGCGGGTTCGTGCTTCATCAGTGGTGTCAGCATTGGCAACCGCGACACCCATACGACGCTTCAAAAAACTCTCCGGTTTGCCAAACAAGCGCAGGTCGGATTCAGGAACTTGTAATGCCGTATCAATGCCGTCAAACGCAATTCCGGCAGCTTCCAATCCACCATAAATTACCGCCGAGGCACCGGGCCGACGAAGACTGGTGTCCACCGGCAATCCGAGTATGGCGCGGGCGTGCAATTCAAATTCGGACAAGCGTTGTGTCGCCAAAGTTACCAGGCCGGTATCGTGCGGGCGCGGGCTGACTTCCGAAAACCAGACCTCATCACCTTTGACAAAAAGTTCAACGCCAAAAATCCCGCGTCCGCCGAGATTGCCGGTAACGGTCCGCGCAATGTGCCGCGATCTTTCCAATGCCAGCGCCGACATTGCCATCGGTTGCCAGGATTCGACATAGTCGCCATTGACCTGAACATGTCCGATCGGCTCGCAAAAATGCGTTTCAATTTCACCGTTAGCGCCGACTGCACGGACCGTCAGCAGGGTGATTTCGTAATCGAAGTCAATGAAGCCCTCGACAATCACGCGGCCCTTACCAACGCGACCTCCCGCCTGCGCGTAATTCCATGCGGTTTGAATGTCGGTCGGATTGCGCAACACCGACTGACCTTTGCCGGATGAGGACATCACTGGTTTGAGCACACACGGGAAGCCGATACCGTTGCTCGAATTCTCGACCGCTGCTTGAAGCTCCGCCAAAGAATCAGCGAAGGCGTAAGGCGATGTTGCAAGACCGAGCGTTTCAGCCGCCAGGCGACGAATGCCTTCGCGATTCATGGTGAGTTGTGCTGCCCGCGCGGTCGGTATCACCGTCGCAAGACCTTCGCGCTCTATCTCAACCAACGTCGCGGTGGCGATGGCTTCAATTTCCGGTACGACGAAATGCGGTTTTTCCAACGCGATCACCTTGCGCAAGGCCTCGCCGTCGGTCATGGTAATCACATGACTGCGATGCGCCACTTGCATTCCCGGCGCGTCCGCATAGCGATCAACTCCGATCACTTCGACACCCAAGCGCTGCAAAGCAATGATCACTTCTTTGCCTAATTCACCACAGCCAAGCAGCATCACGCGGGTCGCGGAGGGTGAAAGTGGCGTACCGATTTTCATAATGTATTCCTTCAGGTGAAGCTCTATTTTAGGGAAACGCCTAGTTCGCCGACTGCATGAACTGCCATCGCTATGCCGCTCGCCATCAGGACAAGATAAATGCCGCGCTTGAGACGCTCCGGCGCGATCCGGCCGGCAGCCCGGTGGCCAATAAAACAACCGGTCGCTGTCGCCACCAGTAACCAGGGCAAACGCTGCCACAGCTCGGCATCGCTCAACCTGCCGGTCGCCGCCATGCCGCCAAGCGCAATCAGGACGACGATGAAAATGCCGCTGCTGATCGTGCTGCGCAAGGCGTTGACGTCGGTCAGTCGGCGTGTGAGGTAGGCAACAATCAATGGACCGGAGGTCGCAAACACCGCTTCAATCAATCCACTGCCAAAGCCAAATGGCCAGGACCAGCCTTGTCCAATTGGCGGAGTCTGCTTGGCAGGCGGGCGGCGCCAGCCGGTGGCGCCGACGCTGACAATATAGATGCCGAGCGCGAGCAACCAGAGTGGATCATTGCCTCCGTTGGCGAGATAAAGCCCCAGCGCGGCACCGAGCACCATGGCAGGAATCAGTCGCCACAATTCGTTAAAACGAATCGCCGAAAAGTTGAGATGACCCAGTTGCGCCGACGCCGCCAAATCAAGCAACAACACTAAAGGCACCACCTCTTGCAGCGGCAAACGAAACGCCAGCAGCGGCACAATGACCAGTGCCGAGCCGAAACCGGTCAAGCCGAACACCACGTAGCCGGTGAACACAACGCCCAGCGAATAGGCCAACTCGGCCGGCATTGATCAGGTCAAGGCTGACGGTGCTGACGCTTTGCAGCCACATCAGAAACCCAGTGTGCCAGGCGTGTCACCAGTCCATTGAGTCCGCCCTGCGGTGTCTCGTGCGCGGCGTCAAGATCCACTTCACCGCCACCGGCACGGTACATCGCAGCAAACGTCTCCAGTACTTTGCTGCGCACCATCCCGCGCAACGGCAGGTGCGACATCAGGCCGTAGGTTGCCGCACTGCCGGACTTTGCCAATTCGGGATTGGCTTTTACCGTGGCCACTGCGGCCTTGAGGTCGCGCAGGTAGTCAGCAGTTACCGCGGTGTGTTGCGCAGTGATCATCGCGTGAAGCCCGTCGGGATTCTGCAGACGATTGATCTTCCAGCCCTTCGCATCCATTTGGTCGCCGACCGCAAAAATATTGACACCTGCGTCACGCGAGCCATAAGCCAGTAGCGGCCCGACCACAAAAGCCGGATCACCCATGACATACAGTTCCGGAATTTTCGCGATACCGTTACGCAATGCATCGAGTGCCTTGCAAGTCTTGCGCGCCAGATCGCGATAGCCCGTGGTACCCATGTATTGCATCGCCGCCCACGCGGCCGAATACGCGCCACCCGGCCGGGTGCCGAGCAGGGCAGGTGAAGCGAAAATGCCGCCAGGCCAATCTTCATAAACGAACATCTGATGCTTGAGGTAATTCAGGTTGCGGTAAGTGATGGTCGAAGCGCCCTTGGCGGCGAAGCCGTATTTGTGAATGTCGGCCGAAATCGAGGTAACGCCCTGCACGCGGTAATCCCACAACGGTACCTCGCGGCCATTCATTGCGATGAAGGGCAGGATGAATCCGCCGACGCAGGCATCGACATGCAAAGGAATTTTGTGTTGCTGTGCGACCTTGCCGAATTCGGCGATCGGGTCGATGGTGCCGTGTGGATATTCCGGCGCCGAACCAAGAATCATCACCGTGTTGCGGTTGATCAGCCCCTTGAGTTTCTTCACATCGGCGCGCAAGTTTTTGTCCAGCGGCAGCAGGCGCACCTTGACATCAAAATACTCTGCAGCCTTGAACCAGGCGACGTGAGCGGTGACCGGCAACACCATTTCGGGGTTCTTGACGCGCCGCTCGGCGCGCGCCATGT
The DNA here is from genome assembly GCA_016718525.1 of Rhodocyclaceae bacterium. GTDB lineage: Bacteria > Pseudomonadota > Gammaproteobacteria > Burkholderiales > Rhodocyclaceae > JADKHX01. The sequence goes on along the minus strand of JADKDD010000002.1, from coordinate 675,356 downwards.
CACGGTAAGTCTTGACCGCCAGCAGGCAGCTTTCGGTGCCACCGGAGGTGACTACACCGCAAACTTCCGGCGTGCCGTGAAACAGTTCCGCCACTGCTGCAATGATTTCGTTCTCGAAGCGTTTCAGACTCTTGAATGCGGTCGGATTCAGACCGTTGGCCGAGGCGAACTGCTGATAGGCCTTGCCCAGAAAATCAGCGTAATCCTCGTCCAGGTAATACACCAGACTCCACAAGCGACCGTGTTTGTAGTCGGGGTCGCCGGCCGAAAAGTCTTTCAGCTCGGTCAGAATTTCATCCGCAGGGCGGCCCTTGGCGGGCAATGCAGTTCGTGTCATGCGCGCTCTCCTCGTTTTTTAAGCTGCCGGTTCAGGTACCAGCGTCGAGCTAGCCAGAACAGCAGCAGCGCGGCGATCCCGGCCAGCAAATCACCTTGCGCGTTGGCCACGGTTTGCCAGATCTGCTGCCAATTGCCACCGACATAACGCACCGCATAAACCAGCAGCGGCAGCTCAATCAACGCAGCGGCGCCGTCGTAGATGAACAAGGTGCGGTAAGGCAGCTTGAGCGAGCCTGCGGCAAAAAATAGTGCGGTACGGATGCCCGGCAAAAAACGGATCACAAAAATGAAGTACGGTCCGCCGCGACGTACCCGCTCCTGCATTTCGACCAATCGCGCCGGTGAGACGATGCGCGAAAAGAAGCGCGAACCGAGCAGTGGTGCGCCAAAGCGATGCCCCCAATGAAATACCAGCGTGTCACCAATCATTATCCCGATCCAGCCCACCAACATCAGCGGCAGCGGATCCATCACGCCCTTTAGCGTTAGCGCGGCGGCGACCAGCAAAACGATATCCTCATTCATTGGTGCACCGATACCGCACAGAATCAACAGGCCGAGCACCAGCCCATAAGCAGGCCAGCCCTGCAGCGAGTAGAGAAATTCCAGTGCAGCTTCCATGTGACGATTCTACGCAGACCAAGCCAACAGCAACGGTTTGCGGCTACGCATTCCCAACCCAACATCCGGCTTTGAAATGCAATAATTGCCAAAACCACCGGGCTGACGGGTCGATGCAAAGTCGAGATGACCGTCCGGTCACATCAACATCAGATGCATTGACGAGCACCTTCATGGCACCTTCAGAATCCACTCACCGCTCGTTGCGTCAGTCGCTCGGACAATTTGCCACTGGCGTTACGGTGGTTACTGCGCGCGGGATCGATGGTCGCTTTGTCGGCTTGACAGTCAATTCCTTTGCGTCGGTATCCCTTGATCCACCGCTGATACTGTGGAGCCTGACTTCCGACTCGAAATTACTGCCTGCCTTTGAAGCCTGTACACATTTTGCGGTGAATGTGCTGGCCGAAAATCAGGTCGATATTTCACGACGCTTTGCCGGAACCCGGCAGGACAAATTTACCGGCCTCGACTTGCGAGTTGGTGCTGGTGACACGCCGTTGATTGTCGGCTGCTGTGCCAGCTTCGAGTGCCGCCGCGAAACGCAATACCCGGGTGGCGATCACGTCATCTTTATCGGTCATGTCGAACGTCATCACCGCAACAAGGATGCTCCGCCGCCGCTGTTGTACTACGGTGGCCATTACCGGATGTTGCCGACGCAGACCTGACTCAGCCGATGACCGACTCGGTCCGATTTCATGACTGGTGAGTTTGCTGAAGTACAATCGGCAGTCCCATGAAGCTTCATCGCTCATTCCCGTTCGTCATCGCGCTTGCGCTGTTGCTGCTGTATTCACAGCAAGCGGCGTATTGGCATTTGCTTGGCCACCTTGGGACTGCAAAGACCGACACTGTTGTTCAGCAGCAGGACGTAGAGCACGGCGCGCCCGAGCAACTGTCTCACGTTTGTTCTACCTGCCTGGCCTTTGCCGGCGTCGATGCGGTGCCACTCGCCGCATTTGCCGGACCGGCACCAGCAGCGTTCATGCTGGTGATAGCGTTGGGTGTTTCAACTGGTTTTTTGCATGCCTTTCCACAGTGGCGTGCGCTCCCCCGCGGTCCTCCTAGCGTCTTCTAAAGCACAGCAAACGTTTCTGTTGTCCACCCCGCACATTGCGCCGGGTGGCTTACATCATTGCTTTGGAGAACACACTATGCAGAACCCCACAATTTCGGGGCTCGCGGCAGCTATTGCCCTTGCCTCTCCGTTTGTCGTACCTGGCGTCGCGGCGGCAGCCTCTGACGCTGATTTGAAGTTGTTGCGCGCTGAAATTGCGCAAATGAAAAGCAACTATGAGCAGCAAATTGCGGCGCTTGAAAGGCGCCTGAATGCGGCTGAAGCGACTGCCCAAAAAGCCGAGGTGTCGGCGCAAAAGGCCGAGACGACCGCTAGTCGCGCAGAGCAGATTGCGGCTGTTCCGCCAGTTAAACAGCCCGCGCCACCGCCAGCGGCCAATGCCTTCAATCCGGCAATTTCATTGGTGCTGTCGGGGATGTACACCCATCTGCAGAATGACCCCAACAAGACGCCCTATCGAATTGATGGTTTCGCGCCATCGTTGGGTGAAATTGGTCCGCCATCCCGTGGTTTCAATATTGGTGAATCAGAGCTGTCGCTGGAGGCCAGCATTGACCCTATGTGGTCAGGCCGGCTGACGCTGGCCCTGCCGCCTGAAAATGGCGAGAGCCCGGAAATCGAAGAGGCTTTCATTCGTTCAAGTTCGTTGCCGAACGGATTTGGCCTGACTGCCGGGCGTTTCCTGTCCGGGGTCGGTTACCTCAATAGTCAGCATGCGCACACTTGGGATTTTTCAGATGCACCGCTTCCCTACCAGGCATTTTTTGGCGGGCAACTGATCGACGATGGCCTGCAGCTCAAATGGCTGGCGCCAAGTGACATATATTTTTCGCTGGGAGCTGAGGCGATCAACGGGATGAGTTTCCCCTCGACCAACAATGGCAAAAATGGCGTAGAAACGGCCGCGTTCTTCGCCAATGTTGGCGGCGACATCGGCAATACGCAGAGTTGGCGTGCAGGGGCCTCCTACCTGACTACCAAACCGCGAGACCGGGTTGATGATCCTGATATCGCCAGCTACGCGATTTCGGCGCGCACCAAAATGCTGATCGGCGACTTTGTGTACAAATGGAAACCGGAGGACAGCAGCGGGGCCAGTTTGAAACTGCAGGGTGAATACATGCGGCGTCATGAAAATGGCGACCTCAACTATTTGGCCGGGACAACAAACAGCTACGATTCCACGCAATCGGGTTGGTACCTGCAAAGCGTCTATCAGTTCCTGCCCGCCTGGCGCGTTGGCTATCGCTATGACCGGCTTGACTACGGACATATTGATAACGTTGATGTTGCTGCAGGCAATATTCCGGGACTAAATCCTTACAACCCGTCCCGCAACACAGTGATGTTCGATTGGTCACCTAGCGAGTTTTCGCGTTTCCGTGTTCAGTTTGCCCGCGATAAAGCCCGAAACGACATCACGGACAATCAAGTCTGGCTGCACTACATCGTCAATCTCGGCGCGCACGGCGCGCACAAATACTAACCAGAACCCGGGAGAAAAAATGAAAATACTCTTCACCCTCGCGGCAATGGTGCTTACGGCGACAGCCGTGCCAGCCAATGCCGCTCTCAACATTCTCGCCACGGTACCGGAATGGGCGGCACTGGCTCAGGAAATCGGCGGCGACAAAGTCAAGGTGTCGTCGGCGACCACAGGGATGCAGGATCCGCATCGTATTGAGGCCCGCCCCTCGCTGGTAGCGCGTGCGCGCAACGCAGATCTATTGATATCAACCGGAGCCGAACTTGAGGTGGGCTGGTTGCCGGTTGTGTTGCGCGAATCAGGCAACCCGAGGATACAGCCGGGGCAGCCAGGCAATTTTGAGGCGGCGCAGTACGTGACGATGCTGGAAGTGCCGACGCGCCTTGATCGGGCTGATGGTGACGTGCATGCCGCCGGCAACCCGCACATCCAGACTGACCCGCGAAACATCCTGCGCGTAGGCCAAGCCTTGAGTAAACGTTTGGGCGAGATCGATACTGCCAACGCTGCCGCATATCAGGCGAACCTGGCGCGGTTTGCAGAGCGCTGGACGGTGGCGATTGCGCGTTGGGAGAAAACTGCAGCGCCACTACGCGGTGCACTGGTCGTGGTCCAACACGCGTCATTCACTTACCTGTTGAATTGGCTCGGGATGAAACAAATCGCGACGCTCGAGCCCAAGCCCGGGGTCGAGCCTTCGGCGGCATATCTGAGCGACGTCGTTGCGAAGACTTCCGGCCGTGGCGTAAAGATGGTGATTCGTGCTGCCTACAATTCGCCGCGACCTGCGGAATGGTTCTCACGTGAAGCCAATGTGCCGATTGCGGTATTGCCGTTTACCGTTGGCGGCGATGAAAAGGCGACAGACTTGTTCAGCACTTTCGATCTGACCATATCCCGATTGGTACAACCATAACCATGATCGAGGCGATTGATTTTGGTTTGCTGCTGGTGCCGTTTTGTGCCGGTTTGCTGGTGCTCGCGACGCACGTACCTTTGGGGCGCGAAGTGCTTCGTCGCGGCATCATCTTTATCGACCTCGCAATTGCTCAGGTCGCAGGCTTGGGAGTGATGGCGGCGCACCTGGCTGGTTGGGGTGACGCGGACGGTGGCATTGATCTGGCAACCCAGGCGACGGCTGTTGCGGCCGCCGTCTGTGGCGCGCTGTTGCTGACCTGGTCGGGACGACGCTGGCCGGAAATTCAGGAGGCCCTGATCGGCCTCTTGTTTGCTGTCTCCGCCTGCGTCGGCATTTTGTTGTTGGCGCACAACCCGCATGGCGGCGAACATCTGCGCGATCTGCTGGCAGGGCAAATTCTCTGGGTCAGCTGGGGACAATTGCTGCTGCCATCGGTCATTTATGTAATTGTGCTGATGACTTGGTTCAGGGTCGGACCGCGACTTGGGGATACTGGTTTTTATTTATTGTTCGCCCTGACGGTGACGCTGTCGGTACAACTGGTCGGTGTGTTTTTGGTTTTTGCCAGCCTGATTGCGCCGGCATTAGCCAGCCGTCGCTTGAATGGCAAACGGGGCTTGTATCGTGGCTATATCGTAGGCATCATCGCCTATGCCGTTGGCCTGGCTGCCTCCGGTGTCACCGATTTACCGCCCGGGCCAACAGTGGTCTGTGTACTTGGCTTGACGGCAATGCTTGGCCTCATTGCGGGATCAAAAGAGGCGAAGTGATTTGAGCACGCCGGTGCACCATTTCGACGTGCTCAAATCACTTCATTCGATTAAGGAAAATCGATCATTAAGGTGATGACGCGATGCCCTGTTCGCCCAGCGGGAAGTGCAGAGAGGGTGCCGTCCGGCAAGACAGTTTGCAGCTTGGTATCGGCGATAAACCTGAATGATCGTCCGACGACAACACCAGTAGTCGGATTCAGAAAATCCGGATGTCCGCGCATTAGTACGAGCGCATTGCTGATACGGCTACCTTTTGGGTCAATGGAAAGTGACCAGATTCGACTACGGCCAACAAGATTTTGAATGGCAACCACGCGTCCTTCGGACCACGCCAAGCCATCAATGCCGCCAAGGTAAAGATCGTCTGGCGTATTCAGTCTTTGAACGCGCGGTTCGGTTGCAGAAGGATCAAGGATGAGTGCAAGACCGTCAAAATCTGCGACCAGCAGGTTTCCGTCAGGCAATACCAGAATGCCGTTGGGGCTTTCAAAAGTGTCTTGCGGGAACAGCGGTTGCAGCTCGTTATGCGTTGGTCGCAACACATAAATGGTGCCGCCACGGGATTCGGTGACGTAAACCGAACCATCTTTCCCGCGGCTCAAATCGTTGAGCAGTCCGGAACCGGCAAGCCGATAAGACGCGATGACTCTGCCACGGGCAAGGTCGATACGTGCCAATATCGATCCGCCAGCTTCGGCCGGTGTGGCATTGATCATGAACGGCGCTGCCGCACTCGCTACCCATAGTGTATCGTTCGACGGGTCGGCGTACATGCCCAAAACAGCAAACAGTGTGCCGTCTCCTTCGGGAACAACATCGCGACAACGACCACGAGCATCGACGGCAACAATCGTGCGCCGTCGTCCGCTCGATATCAGTAATTCTTCGCGCTTGCTATCAAAGGCAGTGCCTTCCGGCAGCAGGTTGCCGCACTGCAGTTCAAGCACCTGCGCGGCGCTTCCTATCGGCGGAGCCTTTTCTGCAAAGCGAATCGCGCGCTCAATGAAGCCGGGCGTCAATGCCAGCGGACCGAAATCGTCCGGATCAATCTCGTCACCCAGTCCAATCTCGGCCAGCCTGTCCAGCCAATAGAAAGCGGTTTGTTCATCACCCAGGGCGGCGGCAGTTCGCGCAGCAACATAAGCCGCACCGACATGGCGCGGTTGTTTGGTTGCTAAATCGGTCAGGGCCGCGAGCAGTTGGCGTTGTGGATTTGCGGCAGAGCTTGCCGTTGATGCTGATCCTGACGCTACCGCAATACCAGCGAAACTGCAGAAGACAAAACCAAGAGCATTGCGCACAAAAAGGCCGACCGAGAGACGGCAACTGAGATTGTTCATTTTTTTATTCTAGCCATTTGGTTTCAACAAGACGAGTAACAACAATGCATTAAAAATCGTCAAGATAGGTCTAGCATGAAGCGTCCGCGAGCTTACTTCCTGGGCCATGCCATGACAGTTTATAGAAACCCTTATTCGTGCGGGCCGTACACCGGCGTCAGCCGCGAATAGCCAACCCTGATAATTTGTGGTTGTGAGCAGTCCGGCGCTGAAGTCGCAAATTTCCGATGCACCGCTTCCCTATAAGGCAGTTTTGGCTGACTACTGTTTGACAAGGTCAGCAGCTTCAGGCATTCGAAGTTTGTCACGTCTACTTCACCAGAATCGCTGCCAGTCCGAGCAACATTCCCATGCTCACCACGTCTGTGGCGGTGGTCAGAAAAATACTGGACGCGGTCACCGGATCGGCACCGAGTCGCTTCAGCAACAATGGCACGAAGGCACCGCAAATACCGCTGATGATGCAACTGCCAATCATGGCCAATAACACGATGAGGCTTAGCATCAGCGTGCCGGACAAGTGCTGGGAACTGGCAACAAAATACATGCCTGCGGCCGCCACCATCCCGACCAGACCACCGTTGAGCAAACCCAGCAACGCTTCCTTCCTTATCAGCGCGGTTTCCTTGCCCGATTGCAAATCGCCCAGGGCCATTCCACGCAAGGTAATGGCCAGTGCCTGACTACCGGTGTTGCCTGATTGGCCGGCCAGTACCGGGAGGAACATGGTCAGAATCAGCATCCGGTCGATGGTACCCTGGAACATGCCTACCACGGCAGCGGCGACGAAGGCCGTGAGTAGATTGAGTTGTAGCCAGGGGTGGCGCAACCTCAGGCTCCGATACCAACCGGTTGCAAGGCGTTCCTCGTTTTCCACGCCGACCATGGCGCCGGGCTGCAAGCTTAATTTCATCGAGCGTTGTTGCTCGGCCAAGATATCGTCATATAGACGTTTGACCTCGTCCCGCTGCCGGCTGATGACTTGATTGCTGGTTTCGACCTCAATGACCTTTTGTGCCAGTGACGTTCGCTGGCGTTTGGATTCCTCGTGCAGCAGACGCACTTCCAGCATGTTATGGGCGCGAGCCAAAACCTCGGCACGTTCAAATGGTGTGCTGATGAAATCCTTGGCGCCGAGATGTAACGCACGCAGCCTGTATTCGGGCTGTGAAGTGATGACAATCACTGGGAGGTAATCGTCCTTTTCGATTTTTTTAAGCCCGTCCATCACCTGAAACCCATCCATTCCGTCCATCTGGATATCCAGCAGAATCAAGTCAAACCGATGTTGCAGGTGTAGCGCAAAAACTTCTCGCGGCTTGGTCGTGGTGGTAATCGATGTGTAACCGGCATTACGCAACATGTGACCAAGCAGCCGAATGTTCGATTCCTGATCGTCCACAATCAGAATACTGGCGCCAAGAATGTCGGATTCCGAAATCGTCTTGAATGTGCTGTTCACGTTGTGACACTCTGTTCGGGACAATGCGGCTGTGCTGGTGCCGGAAACTTTTTCATTCCTGCTTGTGCAAACGGGTAACTGCTACCTGAGTCGAACTCATCAACGTATTTGACCTGTCAGGAATCATTGAATCGCCATGGGCAGACAGTGGGATGGCGAGGCAAAAGGATTTGTCCGATAGGAATTCAGCCTAAGCCGCGCTAGCTGGCTTGTATGTATGCCAGCACACACAAATAGCGGTTGATACAACGATGACGGAGCCTTCGATACTGTTAAGAAATCTCATGTTGAAAGCAGCCAAAAACAGGATAGTGATATTGGATCTGATGACCAGGTCAGCCCGGGCTGCAGCGTCTCCGGCACGAATCTGCGGGTCGATTGCCTTGGAACCTTATTTATGTGCGACAGCAGACAGATGTTGTCCGGGGAGCGGAATAAGTTGGCCGAGTCGGAGCCAAAAACAGGACATCTTGTCCTGTGGTCATGCAGGGAACATCAGTTTCATGCAGCCTTGGTGAAAGCCAGTAGTGCACTTTTCCAATCCGGACCGCATCACTGCCAATTCCGCAAAGCTAAAGGTATCAATTGTGTCTTTCTCCCGGCCGGGGAAAATCTCGGCAACATTGGTGGTGCGCGAGAGATCATCGTCGTGCAAGGCAATCAGTACGCCGTCTTTTGTGCGCTGGATGTCGAACTCAAGATAGTCGGCGCCAAGCTCCCGGGCCATTAAAAACGCCGGCCGGGTTTCCTCCGGGGCCAGATAGGACGCGCCGCGATGTGCAATGACGGCCGGTCGCGGAATTCCGAATGCTTGCGCCAGCGTTTTACCGCGTGACGTCTCCCCGATCAATCCGGAAAGTACGGCTATCCCTGTGCCTAAAACGATGATCACAGTAGTCGCCAAGAGCAAAACTTTCATCCAATATCTCATGGAACACTTGTCTGCTTAATCCACCTGCTTGTCAAGCGGAGAACTATCATTCAAGACTGCGTCAATCGACGATGCTGCGCCGTCTTCTTGCATAACCAAAACAGTCGGTTTGCCAAGCGGCGATGAACAAGGAATCGAGCGCAGCGACGGGCCAATAGCTGTCGTTAGTTTGAGCCACATTAACTCGTCGTTTTAGGTCATGATGTAGCCTTATAACACCTGACGCTTTTTACCCAATCGTTATCCACTACCTAGGATCGACCATGACTACCGTTGAAAACGTTAAAGCCAAGATTGAAAAAGTTGCCAACAAGGCTGCCGTGAAGATTGAGAAGCTGCAGAAGAAGTTGGAGGGGCTGGTCGAAAAGTCTCGAAAGAAAGCTGCAACAAGGCTGGCTAGCAAACAGGTTCCGGAGAAATCCAGAACCAAAAAAGTGGCAGTCAAGGCAGTCCCCAAGACAGCCCCTAAAGCGGCACCGAAGGCGGCCCCTAAAGCGGTTGCACCGAAGCCGAGTGCCACGGCCAAGCCAACTCCCAAAGCCGCCACCAAAGTGATTGCCAAAGCTCCGGCTAAGCCCCGGGTGGTGAAGGCCAAGGCGACCAGGACAACTTAAACGGTTGTGCTGAAACGCCACGAAAATTGATGTAAGCGCCATAGCCAATCAGGCTGACGACAACGCAACACGAATGATGACTCGATTGGCCGGATTAGCTACGGTGGCGCTGAGCCTTGCCACACTTACAGCCGACGCGGTTGAGCCGCAGATTGTGGTTTATCAAGGCCCTTGCGACGCCTCTGCCGTAGCTGCACTGGATGCCGAACACTTCGTAGTCGGTACCGATGAAATGGATACCTTGTTGGTCTACCGACGCGGCCAAAGCGCTGCCGTTGGTTCGATTGACCTTACTCGTTTTCTTGGCACCAAAGCAGACGAAGAGTCTGACATTGAGGGCGCAGCAGCGATTGGGGGGCGAATCTACTGGGTCACCTCACACGGCAGCAACAGCAAGGGCAAAACTCAGCACAGCCGGCATCGCTTCTTTGCCACCGATATCGTGCCCGGCAAACCACCCTCGCTCAAGCCTGTCGGAGAACCCTACACGAAATTGCTGCGCGACATGGGGAAGGTGCGCGCACTCAAACACTACAAACTTGAAGATGCGGCGCGACTGCCTGCCGAGGCAGAAGGCGGTCTCAATATCGAAGGGCTTGCGGCAACGCCTGAGGGCACGCTGCTGATCGGTTTTCGTAACCCTTTGCCGCATCGGCGGGCACTGATCGTTCCTCTGGAAAATCCGGCCGAGTTGATCGCTGGCAAGGCAGCAAAGTTCGGCGCGCCAATTGAACTCGATTTGGGCCAACGCGGAATCCGCAGCATCACACAGGTGGATGGCGGCTACCTGATCGTTGCCGGCCCTATCACCGATAGCGGAAGCTTCGCCTTATTCAAGTGGTCTGGAATTGCCGGTCACGGCGCCATTTTGCTGGACGCTGCACTTAAAGACTTGCGGCCTGAGGCGCTGTTTGCAACTGGCTCCGGCAACGACGTGCAATTGCTCAGCGATGACGGCGGAATCCGTGTTAACGGCATTGAGTGCAAGAAGCTGCCGCAAGCCCAACACAAATTTCGCAGCCTGATTATTAAGCCTTGAATCCCGACGTGCGCTGAAGACAGAGGGTGATGCTCGCTGGCTTGGTATGCCGCGTGACTCAGTGGCAGTGGTGTCAGGGGCTGTCTGCCCCTGACACCACTAATAACCTACTTGGATGCTGGCGCGGTGGGTGTCGCCGGCGCTGGTTGTGCAACCGCGCTGACGATTTCAATCTTGGCTTTTGCCTTCAGTTCATCCAGCGCAGTCTTCACGTTTTTTTGCTGGAGTTGCTCGGTGAGTTGAGGCTTCACACTTTCTAGCGGCGGGGCTTGGATTGGCCGCGAGTCATCCAGCCAGATGACGTGATATCCAAATTGCGTCTTGACCGGCTCCAGCGTGAACTTGCCCTTTTCCATCTTGCTGACCGCCGCGCCGAATTCGGGCACCATGCCACGCAAATCAAACCAGCCCAAATCGCCGCCGCGAACTTTGGATGAGGTATCAGTTGATTTTTGCATTGCCAGCTTCTCAAATGCAGCCGGATCAGTCTTGAGCTTGGCGATGATCTCCTTGGCCTCAGATTCCTTCTCGACCAGGATATGGCGGGCCTTGTATTCCGTGCCGCTGATCATCGTCTTGATGCGTTCATACTCGGCTTTCACCATCTCGTCACTGATCGGCGTGTTTTTGACGAAGTCCTGCACATAGGCGTTGGCCAGCACGGTTTGTCTGACTGCATCGATTTGCTCGGCAACTTCGGGTGATTTGTCCAAACCCTTCTTGATCGCTTCATCAGCAACCACCATTTGCAGCGCCAGTTGTTCGATGATGCTCTTACGCGCTTCCGGTGTATCCGGTCGGCCGGAAGCGGCCCCCTGCGCAACAATCATGTCGACCGTGCGCTGGCTGATCGCCTTTCCGTTAACGGTTGCCGCTGCCGGATTCTTGGCTGCCTGACTGGCTTCCTTGGTTGCATCACAGGCCGCAAGTGCGAGCACAGAGACTGCCCCGGCAATGATCAAAGCGCGTTTATTCAGTTTCATTTATTCATCCTAGATTGTGGGTTGGAGCAACCCCGAACTCGCAATTTTAGCGGGTGAGACAGGTGAGTTGGTGCTCACGACACGCCGTTAATTGGTGGTTTTGCCAAGGGTCTGAGCATCGACCGGTCATTCTGGTGAAGCGCTTGCGGGATTTCGTATTTCTGCAATCGCAAAAAAAGGGCGACCTGCAAGGGCCGCCCTTTCTCCACTAACTAAATTTTCTTCCAGTTACTTGCCTTGCGCGGCCGCTGCAGCAGCGATCCTTGCCTTTACGGCATCGAGATTAAAGCTTGCGCCCTTCTGCATCGGCGGATACTCGATGGCTGACATGGCCAGTTTGGCAACTTCTTCCTGAACGAACACGAAGCGCCAGAATTCATATTGGAACCACGAGAAATAGTTCTGCGAACCATTGAGCGTTCCATTCTCCGGCCAGGCCATGCGCTCGTAGGGATCCAGACGCAGGTTGATCAGCGTCGGTACGTCAATATGATTCTTGGCGCCGAGCCAGCCCTGGGGCTGATCGATGAATTGATACTTGTAGTCGCCGATCCGGACCGCGGCGAGGTTGCTTTCCGTGAAGTAGTAAACCTCATTGCGGTTTGACGGCCCCTTGCCGGTGATCATGGGCATCTGGTTGTAGCTGTCGAGGTGGTTCTTGTAGGTCTTGCCACCCACCGTCTTGCCCTTCAGCAACTCGTCCTTGATGTTCGGGTTGCCGGCGGCAGCCACCAGGGTCGGGAACCAGTCAAGGCCGGACATAACGCCATTCTCGACCTTGCCTGCAGGCACCTTGCCCGGCCAGCGGAGAATCGCCGGAGCGCGGAAGCCGCCTTCGTAGCCGGTGCCTTTCTGCCCCTTGAACGGCGTGGTGCCGCCATCCGGCCAGGTGAAGGTCTCGGTACCGTTATCGGTGGTGAAGACGACAATCGTGTTGTCATCTACACCCATGTCCTTGAGCTTCTGCATCACGATGCCAATATCGTCGTCCAGTTGCGCCATGCCGGCTTCCTGGATGGACCAGCCGTTTTTCGAGTTGCGCAACGCCTCGTACTTCGGCGACAGGTGGGTGACGATGTGCATGCGCGTCGGGTTCAGCCAAAGGAAGAAAGGCTTGTTATCGGCCTTGGCTTTTTCGACGAACTTGAGCGCGAGATCGCGAATCTCGTCATCCACGGTTTCCATGCGTTTCGGGTAGAGCGTGCCGGCATCCACGATCTTCTGCTTGCCGACCTTGCCCCAGCGTGGATCGACTGTCGCGTCGTCCGTGGCGGTAGCCCAGCTGTGCACCATGTTGCGCGGCCCGACCCGGTTCAGCAGCTCCTGCGGGTAATTCGGGTGTGCCGGGTCTTCCATCGCGTCGAGGTGATAGAGGTAGCCGAAGAATTCGTCAAAACCATGGACGGTGGGCAGGAACTCGTTCTTGTCGCCGAGGTGGTTCTTGCCGAACTGGCCGGTCGCGTAGCCCTGCTCCTTGAGGGCCGTGGCGATGGTCATTGCCTGTGCCGGCATGCCGGTGGGTGCGCCAGCCTGACCGACCGTCGTCATGCCGGTACGGATAGGCAACTGGCCGGTAACGAAAGCTGCTCGACCAGCCGTGCAGCTGGCTTCAGCGTAGTAATCGGTGAAACGCATGCCCTCGGCCGCCAGCTTGTCGAGGTTCGGCGTCCGGGTAGCCATCATGCCCTGGTTGTAGGCGCCGATATTGGACCAACCGATGTCGTCGCCCATGATGACGACGATGTTGGGCTTTTTGTCGGCGGCCTGCGCTGATGCAAATGCACCGACAAGCAGCAACGCAGCAAGGCCCAGATTTCTCAAGCTTCGTTTCATTGCACGTTCCCTTCTGATGAGTTAAGAAACCGACCGAAATTGCGGCAAGTCGCGCTCCGGTTAAGCAAGAGAAAACAGAATCGCTTTAGTCGCGATATCTCGTCGGAGACTGACGTGCCAATCCACAGCTTTTGAAGCACATTATAAGTTTCTACTTCTAATGCTTCGATGAGTAAAATGAATTATTGTTTAAACTTGATAACATAAATTTATTATGATTTCTCTGCGACGCCTTCAGCATCTGCTATTTCTGGTCGAGTACGGGCATTTTGGACATGCAGCCAAAGCATTAAATATTTCGCAACCCGCATTGACCAAAAGCATTCAGGCTTTGGAGGCCGAACTTGGTGTGACGCTGCTTGATCGCGCGCGTGGGGCACCGACGCTGACAGCATTCGGTGAGTTGGTAGTCCAACGCTGCAAACCGTTGTTTGCAGCAGAAGATGATCTGCAGCGCGAATTGGCGTTGCTTGCGGGTCATGAAGCAGGGTCGCTCAAGGTTGCGCTTGGACCCTACCCAAGTATCACTTCGGGCTATCCCGCAATTGCCAGAATGCTTTCCCGACATCCGAAAATCAGAGTTGCGGTATCGGTTGTTGCCTGGCGTGAAGTGCCGCATCTGGTTGCGTCAAGGGCCGTAGATATCGGCATTGCCGACCTTCGCGGATTGCAAAACAATGAACTGTTTGACACTGAGCTGATCGGGCAACATGTTGGTCGCTTTTGTTGCCGGTCTGGTCATCCGCTCACCAAGCGTAAGCATGTGACACTAAGTCAATTGATGGAATTTCCCTGGCTTTCGGTCAGATTTCCTCCCGCAATGGCGGCCAAATTGCCCAAGCCGCTGGGAGCCGCCGGAACCATTGATCCGGTAAGCGGAGACTTTGTTCCTAACATCGAGATTGATGCGCCGGTGCGACTTGCGACCCTGCTCCCGAACTGTGACGCGATCGGCATGTCAGTTCTGTCAATACTTAAGCCTGACCTAGACGCTCGTAAGCTTGCACTGATCCAGATAAACTGCTTGGAGATTAAAAGTAACTATGGATTCATTACTCAACGAGGTCGCACGTTGACACCCGCAACCATCGCATTTATGGACGAAGTCCGCGATATTGAGAAAGGCATCGTTAAAAATGAACTTGAGATTGCCGCCGAATTGGGTGTTCAATAACCGTCACGTTGACCCTGATATATTTACGTTTGGGACTTCTCTTTTGAACGCGGCAGTACATTGTTTGGTCGCCAAGTATGGAAGATCGATTGTCGCCAACATTGGAGTGGTCGCACTGATTTCAAACACCATTTCTTACCTATAGCAGTTAATCTTTTGGAGAAAAACACCATGCGCATTTCCTCAATAGTTTTCAGTTTTCTCGTTGCAGTGAGTTCGGCAATACTTCCGCAGGTGACTTTTGCTCAGGACACCTCGGCACAAAAACCAATGAAGGACTTGAGCGGACCGCCGGATGCCACCGCCAGTTTTGAAGCCAAACAGCTGCGACTGATTTTTGGCGGGGCCGAGGGTAAAGGGGTGCTTCATTACAAGGGCAAGGATTACCCTTTCACGATGACTGGCGTGACAGTTGGCGGTGTTGGCTACACGGAAGTTGAAGGCACAGCAGAAGTGCGTTTTCTGAAGAAGATCGAAGATTTCCCGGGTACCTATAACGGTATCGGTGCTGGAGGTGCGGTTGGATCCAGTGCCGGTGCATCGAGCTTTCAGAGCCTGAAAGAGGTCGTGATTACGACCAAGTCCAAAGGCAAGGGTCTGGCACTCAATCTTGGCGTCAGCTCGGTAACCATCAAGCTCGCCAACTAATCGTCGGATGCGGCATTTTCACTTTGCGTGAAAATGCCGCGCTGGCTATCACGCTGCCTTCATAAAGGCAAATCCGGAATCAGGAAAGTGCTACCGTCCTGATCCGATCAGTAAAATTCAGGCATTGATTCAGGATGAAAGGCTGCCAAATGAGAACATTTCGTTTCGCCACATTGTCTCTATCGGCGCTCATGTTTGGCGCATTTGCTTTGCCCGCGATGGCAGAGGAAAGCGAAGCTGAGATCGCCAAGAAAACACAGAACCCGGTGGCTAATTTAATCAGCGTGCCATTCAAGGTCGATTACGATCAAAACATCGGTCCGTTTGAACAGGGCGACAAATACCAGCTGACCATTCAGCCGGTGATCCCGATCTCGATCAGCGAAGATTGGAACGTCATTTCTCGTACCTTGGTACCAATCATCGACCAGAAGGACTTCACGCCGGTCAGTGGCAGCCAAAAGGGATTTGGCGACATCACACCACAGTTTTATTTTTCACCCAAGGCGCCGACTGCCGACGGATGGATTTGGGGCGTCGGGCCGCAGGCACTGTTGCGATCCGGAGCAAATGATTTGACCGCCGACAAGTGGGGCCTTGGCCCGACGGGGGTGCTGCTCAAACAGGAACACGGTTGGACCTATGGCATTCTTGCTAATCATATGTGGTCGGTCGGTGGAAGCAGCAGCGCTAATGATATCAACTACACCTATCTCCAACCTTTCCTGTCCTTCACCACGCCACGGTACACAACCTATAGCATCAACTCCGAGTCAACCTATAACAATGAAACCGGCAAGTGGTCGATACCGATCAACACGACTATTACCCAGATGCTCAAAGTCGGTGGCCAGTTGATTACGCTGACGGGCGGATTGCGTTATTGGCTGGATAGCCCGGACAATGCTGGTCCGAAGGGCTGGGGCTTCCGTTTCCAGATGACTTTACTGTTTCCAAAATAGCGATCAACTTTCCGGTCAATCGCCGGCACAGTCCAGCAACTCCTTGCGCCATGATGTGCGTGAGTTTGCGCATAAAGAACGACGGCTACAGTTACTATTGCGCTATAGGGCGCTCGAGAAAATAACGGATTGGGCGCTACAGCGAGTTGTCAGTTGTCTTGCGTGACCCCGCTACTTTGGATCTTTCGGTTCTTTGGGTTCCTTGCGCGGGCTGTTGCTGTCGACGATGGCCTGCATCTGGCGCAGCTTCATGACACCGTACCCGGTGACCAGCGCCATGAATATCGCCAGTAGCGCGACCAATGCCTTTTCCAGGCCGAACTCGGCCATCCGATTGGCGGCAGTGGCGCCGACGATCAACCCGAGGACCGCCAGGTTGATGGCCCAGTTCACCTGTCTCGAAACAACATAATGCAGTGTGCCGAATCCGGACAGTTGGTAAACCATGAATGGCAGGATGGCGACCGCCGGTAACAGCTCCGTCACGCCAAGTGGTACGCCTGTGGCGCCTGTGGTGACGGAGTGCAGCAGTTTGCTGTTGGCGAGTTCATGGAACAGCGATGGAACCGCACACAGCAACGGCACGGCGGCTAACAGTTCGAGCACCAGAGCACCGCTCGCGACACCAACCCGCGAGGTATGGTCCGCGCCCGCTTCGTTGGAGTGGGCACCGATGAACAGGCCGGCGACGATGGCCGACATGCTCGCGAGCATCAACAACTCCACCGTGATACCGAAGGCTGTCGGCTCGCCGACCTTGAGCAGCAGGATGGCAAGGAACCCTGGTGTGTAGAACATCACGCGGACCTGTTTGGCCCAGACGCGTCCGTCACGGTCCGGCGGCATGACGGGTAGCGGCTGACCGTCCGCTCCGATAGTGGGTCTTTCTTTTGACATTGCAGGTCCCTTTATCAGCTAAGTTGAGGCGAAGCGCAACGTATCATAAAGCTGTTTCGCCCGCAAATGTCGTGACAAGGCGCCGCCAGTCATGGATCCAATCGTAAGTTTTGGCTTGAGTGCCTAGTGATGAAAATTTTCAGGAATCGTATCGAAAGCAAATCGTGCTTGACGACAGACTTACTCAAACTTAAGGAAATGCCGCTTGAATATGATGCGAATCGGTCGCGCAGGGAAACGAAACGCGACGCTGACGATGCTTCGCAGACGATCTGACCGAGCGAGCGCTATGCTACCGATTGACCGTAGATCCGTATGGCTTATTTCTGATCGGCGGGCGGTTTTCGATGACGGGCCAGAATTGCTGCCCGCAAATCGTTGTAACGCGAGACAAAATCAACCAGCAGACTTGCCGTCCACGCAAAGGTGAAAATGCCGGAGATCGCCATGATCGGCGGTACGAGACGCCAGGCTCTAGGCAAAGAAAACGGCTCGCCCAATGCGGTGTAACAGTTTGACGCGAAATACGCTGCCTTTGACCAATCTCTGACGACATCCGCGTATACCAAAGCCGCAGTCCAAATCAATATCTCGACCAGATGCACGCTGAGTAAGCTGGTTAAGGTAAGAGCAAATAGCAGGTCGGCGCGCCACGGTGCGGCATGCGCCGTGAGAGTCTGCGATCGCTGCAGGAACACACTGGTGATGTAGCGCGTGGCGAATGCGTGAAACATCACAACGACGACCAAAATGCTGCCCCCGAACATGAAGTCGGACATCATTTGCGATTCGACGGCTAACTTTGATTCTGGTGCATCCTCAGTGGTGGCACTGGTCTGCGCTACCGGTGCACCGGTGCTAACGCCCGAAACGACTATGTGTGGAGGATTTGAGGTGGCCATGACTTTTCTTGATTATTGACTTGAGGAATGCGCTTTTTGGGTCACACAGCATCACATCAACAAGATCGAACTTTTCAAGCGCTGTCTGGCACATGAACAAGAAATTCCGGCATATCCGGCAACCCGTCAATGAAGGTCTTCTTCTTTTTACCCGTGGCGGAGAAACGCTGCACACGCTGATTGAATCGCTCACCCACATAGATATCACCATCGGGCCCGACGGCAAATCCAGAGGGTGCTTTGAGTTTTCCATCGATGATCGTGCGTGCCTTGAGTTTGCCGCTCGGCGCTTTTGTTGCAGCAGTGTCAAACGCAAGAATACTGCCTGAACCCGCGGCACCGATAAAGAGCGTGTCACCGTGGAGAATCAGGTGCACCGGTTTGGTGAGTTTCGCTCCCTTAATCCGGGCTATCAGTTTCCCGGTGGGCAGCTCAAAAATCTTGACCGCATTGCCCGCCTCGTCCGCAACATAGAGATGGCCGCGGTGCGCGATGACGCCGCGCACGGAGTGCCTCGGTTTGCCATGCAAATCAAGGACGACTTTGAGCCCCTGAGGATGCGGGACATCCAGCGGAATTTTGCTGCCCACCTCCGGCAAATGCCCGGTGCTCGAAGCGACAAGGGTGCCGGGAAGGAAATTGCCTTTCGGGAACTTCTTGCGCAGATGGCTGGCGACCGGTGCCGGTTTGCGTGTCTTCGGCATCAAGACGATGACGGTGTTGGTGTCCTGACAGGAAATGTAAATACGCCCGTCATCACCAAGTTCGACATCAAACGGATGAACCATCGCAGCGACATTTTTGCTGGTGACCACCACTTCAGCAAAATGAAACATATCTCCATTACGCGTATATCGCGCAATGTGGCTGTCTTTGCGCCAGGCATTGGCAATGTAGAGATCGTCGCCAACCAGTGCAAATCCGCGCGCGATATGCAATGGATGCGCGTCGGGCGAAGCATCAAGGAGTAATGGATGCTCCTTGCGCGGCGTTCCGTCGTCTTCAAAAACGCCAATGTTCTCAACACCTGACTTGCCTTCACCGCGATAACTGATCCACCACATGACTTATTGCCTCCATTCCGAGAGCGTGAACAATAGTTGGTTTGATGTGCGCCTGCAAGAGGCTTACTTTGCTTCGAGCAGATTCATGGTTGAGCCAACAGTTTGCGAAGTTTATTGACCGCTTGGGCAGACTGGTCAACACAGAGCGGGACGCCGGATTTTTGCAGGTCTGCGACCAGCGCATCGCTTGCACGTAACGCATCGGTCTGAGTCACCTTTTGTGAAATTTCGATGTAAGTATCGCCACTTGGCAGAATCGACATGTCGACTGCATAAGGTTTATCAGCGGCACGGTAGCTGTTCACTCGGGCCGGCCCCAGTGTACGAATTCCGGGGGGCAATGGCCATGCTCCGGGAACTCCACGCAGAAAACGCGTTTGTGCCGCGCTGAGCTCATCTGCTATAGCGCGACGACCATGGATCAGAGACTGTATTGCAGGGATAGTGACCTTGCGTGTCAGCGACAATGCCCCGGCGGTTTTACTGTCATGCATGTCGAATTCGCATTTGCCTTCACCTGACGGCAGCAGTTCCTTGCTTACTTTCGCACAGTCCTGATCGGCCACTTTGAGCGTCAGTTCGCCACCACTTTTGGCTTCGCGCAAGCGAATGCGCAAGCCTCTCGAGAACAGGCTCAGCGATGCATCATCAAATAACCAGACTTGCATGGACGGACCAACTTGCCGCAGCTTTAATGCTTGTTCAACCTGTGCCGATGGTGCGCAAATACTGAACTGAATGTCGACTGCTGCCGGTGCCCCCATTACAGCTGTCGGCATGGCCGCGATGGCGAGCGCGGATCCAGCAAAATTGGTGCGAAATAAAGATGAAAAAATCATCACCCTATGATGCCAGATGTGTAACCGATACGGGCGCCACAGGCGACAACCGGGTAACGCAAAAAATGCTGTTCGCTGTTGTTTGACTAGTCCAAGACTTTCGTCGCGATTGCTACGTATATCGGAATCCCGAACAGGATGTTCAACGGGAATGTAACGCCGAGCGAGAGGCCAAAATACAAGGATGGGTTGGCCTCGGGAATCGCGTAGCGGACCACTGCGGGAACGGCAATGTAGGACGCGCTGGCAGCCAAGACCATCAGCAAGGCACTGTTGCCGGCGGACAGTCCTGCAGCTACCGCCAGCGACAATGCCAACGTGGCATGGCTGATCGGTGCCAGGATGGCATAGGCGATAAGCCATGGGGAACTACCCTTGAGCATCGGCAGATTGCGCGCAGCGGTGAGACCCATGTCAAGCAGGAAGAACGCCAGCATGCCCTTGAACAGATCCACCGAGAAAGGCTGCATTACGGCTTTGCCGGCATCCCCAGTAATTATTCCAATCAGCATCGCACCCAAGAGCAATAGTTGCGCGCCGTCAGTAAATGACTCATGGAGTATCTTGCTCAGCGGTGTTCCCGCGTGTATTTTGCCGTGCGCAAATCCGGCCGAATTGGCTTCGATTCGGCTCGTGTTACGCATTCCGTTGGCGAGCACTACCGCCATGATGATGGCGGGAGATTCCATCAGTGCCATGGACGCCGCCATATGCCCGCCATAAACAATTTGATGGTTTTCCAGATACTGGACTGCCGTGATGAAAGTTACTGCACTCACCGAGCCATAGGTCGCAGCGATCGCCGCAGCGTCGTAACCTGAAACAAAATGCTTCAGCAGCTGAAAGCTGATTGCCGGGACAACGATGGCCAGAAGTATCGCAAGGCCCAGACTGACGGCGACTTCGCCGGTCAGACCGGATTGAGCCAGTGCAAATCCACCCTTGAGGCCAAGCGCCATCAACAGATACAACGACAAGAAACGCGAGATCTGCGGCGGAATTTCCAAATTGGACTTAACAGTACCGGCGAAGACACCAAACACAAAAAACAGAATTGCTGGATCGAGCAGACTGGACATGAGTGATCTCCTTAACAGCCGCGAATGCTAAGGACATCTAGTCATCAGGTAAAATCAATATTCATCGTAATAATCATAGTTAAATATCTATGCAAATCAGTTTTCGGCAGTTGCAGGTTTTTCTGGCATTGGTTGAGCACAAGAGCATTACTGCCGCCGCGCGCGCCTGCCACGTGACTCAACCCACGGTGTCGATGCAATTGCGCGAGCTCACCGCTGTAGTCGGTTTGCCGCTCTACGAAGTGATCGGGAAAAATCTTTTTTTGACCGCTGCAGGAATGGAGCTTGCTGAGTCGGCTCGTGCGATGGTCGATGAATGGTCTGCATTTGGCGCTCGCATCGACCAAATGAAAGGTGTCGCCAGCGGGCGCTTGCGCGTAGCCGTGGTGAGCACTGCAAAATATTTCATTCCTCGTGCGCTGGGTAGTTTTTGTAAGCGCTTCCCCGCTATCGACATCGCGCTCGAGGTTGAAAATCGCGATGGCATTGTCCGACGATTACGGGAGAACATGGATGATATGGTCATCATGTCCATGCCGCCTGAAGACATGGATATTGATTGCGAAGCCTTCATGCCAAACCCGCTGGTACTGATTGCGCCACTCGAACATCGGTTGGCCGGAAGGCGTTCAGTGCCTCTGGAAAAGCTGCTTGACGACCGTTTCATCCTGCGTGAGAAAGGATCAGGCACCCGCCTTGCCTGCCAGATTCACTTCACAGAACAGCAATTCAGGCCGCAAATCAGAATGGAGTTGGGTAGCAACGAAGCGATCAAGCAAGCCGTTGCTGCAGGAATGGGAGTCGGCGTGGTTTCGCGCCACGCCATCGGGACGAGACCGGAAGACGAAGGTTTGGCCGTATTGCGAGTGAAAGGATTTCCGATTCACTCGAATTGGTTCATCGTCACTTTGCGCGGCAAACGCCTTTCACCAAGCGCTGTGGCTTTTCTGGACCAGTTGCGCGGGAGCCAGGAATAGCGGGAGCAGGGTGCGATATGCGTCTCAAGATGTTTGTTGAGAAATCAAATAGTGCCCGATGATGCGCTGTAGATAGTCCTTTGTCCGCTCCGGATTCGCAGGGCGGGCAAGTGCGTGAGTGCCACCGACGATAGCCAGGTAAAACAGTGCGGCAAGATCGGCAGCAGCCTTCGGATCGTTGGTAAGGCGCAAGAATTTGGATTCGAACAAGCGCATGCGCATGCGATCAACTTCAACCAAAATTGCGGCAACTTCCGGGTTGTGGCGACCAAGGCCACGTAACGCAAGTTCGAAGCGCAGGTATTTGATCTCGGTTCCAGCATGAGCGAGCGCCGCTTCGAGCATGCGCTCCAGGTCAGCTTTCGGCTCCAGCAGGTTTGCTTCCAGCGCCCGCTGATGGGTTTCAATTTCGCGCGTTCGCCAGCGTTCGACCAACGCCGTGATCAGCTCGGCGTGATCCGTGAAATGCCAGTAAAAGCTGCCTCGCGTCACACCCAGAGAAGCTGCCAGGGTGAGTACGCGCACACTATCAAAGCCGCTTTCGGCTACCGTTTCGAACGCCGCATCCAGCCAGTCATCGCGCCCAAGACGCGCTGTCGGCACGTCATCGGGCGGTATCGCAGCAGTGGAAATGGAAGCTTTCATTAGAGGGTATCGCCTAAGTTTCCTGATTGACTCACGGGAAACGATACACTAGTGTACGGAGACTGTCCAATCGAAAACGGATTCCCAAATGAACGATAGCTATCTCAATTTTGCTAACTCCGCCGTTGGTGCCAAGTTGGCTGATGCGCTCGGTTTGCCCAAACCCATCGTGCTTGATCGTTATAAGGAAGGCCAGCCGGTGATCAAAGGCTCGTTACTGATCGGTGGCGGCAGCGACGCACCGTTGTTGCCGACATTGGCGAAAATCTTCAAATCGATCGGCGTACAAACCGTTGCGCCCCGGCATTTGCCGCAATGGTTGCCGCTGGCAAATCAAGCCGGATTGATGAGCGGACGTTGGGGAGTGGATGACCAACCAGGCGAGAAGGTCAAGGCACTTGTTTTTGACGCCACTGGATTGACCGACAGCACGCAGTCCGATGCGCTGTATCAATTTTTCCACGATGCTGCGCGTTCGGTCTTGCCGTGCGGCCGGGTAATTATTTTCGGACGACCACCGGAGAAATGTGCGAATCCACGCCAGGCGACGATTCAGCGCGCACTGGAAGGCCTGACGCGATCCTTGGCCAAGGAATTGAAACGCGCAATTGCAGTGCAATTGGTTTACGTGGCTGAAGGCGCGGAAGATCAGCTCGAATCCACTGTTCGCTTCCTGCTCTCGCCACGCTCGACCTATGTTTCGGCACAGGTTATTCGCGTTGGATTGCCAGTTGGTGCCGGCGGTACGCCGTCGGACTGGAACAAGCCACTGGCTGGCAAGAAAGTGCTGGTCACCGGTGCTTCTCGCGGTATCGGCGCCTCAATTGCGGAGGTGATGGTGCGGGAAGGCGCAACGGTGATTTGTCTCGATGTGCCGCAGGCGCAACCGGGTTTGAACGAGATTGCGGCCAAACTCGGCGCGACGGCGATTGAACTCGACATCGGCGCAGCAGACGCACCACAGAAACTGGTGGACGCGGCGAAAGCCGATGGCGGCTGGGATGTGATCGTGCATAACGCCGGCATCACGCGCGACAAAACGATTGCCAACATGAAGGAGCGTTTCTGGCAGATGGTGATGAACGTGAACCTGTCGACCCAGGAACGTATCAATGACGCGTTGGTTGAATCGGGCGTGCTCAAGTCCGGCGCGCGCATTGTTTGCGTTTCGTCCATCTCCGGCATCGCCGGCAATATGGGCCAGACCAACTACGCACTGTCCAAAGCCGGCGTCATCGGCATGGTGCAAAGCACCGCGCCGGTGTTTGCCAAGCATGGCGTGACGATCAATGCCGTTGCACCGGGTTTCATAGAAACGCAAATGACCGCAGCGATTCCGTTTGCCATGCGCGAAGCCGGGCGGCGGATGAACTCCATGAGCCAAGGCGGCCTGCCGGTGGATGTGGCCGAAGCCATTGTCTGGTTTGCCAATCCCGCATCAAGCGGCCTCACCGGCAACGTGGTTCGCGTTTGCGGCCAAAGTTTGATCGGCGCTTGAGGATAAATACCATGGCAAGCTCAAAGAAACCCGCAATGAAAGTCATCGAAGTCACCGAGGAGATGAGCCCGGCAGGAATGTTCCTCGGCGCACTTAAATCCAGTCGCAAAAAGCCCGGTGTGGTCACGGCGCTGCCGTCAATAACTTATGTTCGCCCGAGTGTGAAATTGGATGCGGCGCATATTGCTGCCTATGCCAAAGTCTGCGGTTACTCCGAAGCTCAGGGCGTGCCAATCATTTATCCGCAAATGCTCACTTTCCCTTTGATGATGGCATTCTTCGCCTCGCCAGACTGTCCGTGGCCTGGGATGGGCACCGTGCATCTGGCCAATCGCATCGCTCAACACGCGATCCTGAAAGCGGGTGACGACCTGCGGGTTGAGGTCGCGACCGGGGATTTGATCGCACACGAAAAGGGTCAGGTCTTCAATATGGAAATGAAGATCCTGCGCGGCGATGAGTTGGTCTGGGATGCCACACAGACCTTGTTGCGAATTGGTGTCAAGAACCCTGCCGGGAACAAATTCGTCAGCGCTCTCAATGCCGATTTGCCGTTATCGCGCCAGGCCGACATTCGCGCCCCAGGCGACATTGGTCGTCGTTACGGCAAGGTGTCGGGTGACATGAATCCGATTCATTTGTCGGCACTTTCCGCCAAGCTGTTCGGTTTTCGCGCCGCCATCGCTCACGGCTTGTGGACCAAAGCGCGGGCATTGGCGCAACTGATGCCGCCTTATGCCGTGGCACAAGCTTCGGTGAACGTCGAATTCAAAACACCGTTGTTTCTACCGGCAACAGCCTCACTGTGGGCAACACATAGCGAACTTTCCACCGCATTCGAAGTGCGCAATCAAAAAGGCGACAAGCCGCACTTGCGCGGACAGATCACTTACGCGTAAGTCGCCCGCTGTTTTGTCAGTTTGTGCTGGTGACACGGCGACATATCTAATAATCAAGCGTAACTCTATTTAGGAGCAAACCATGAACACTATCCGTCGCGTCGCCATTGTTGGCGGTAACCGCATTCCCTTTGCACGGTCCAACAGCGTCTATTCCTCGGCGTCGAATCAGGAGATGCTGACCGCCACATTGCAGGGCTTGGTTGATCGTTTCAACCTGCACGGCGAGCGCCTGGGCGATGTTGTCGGCGGTGCGGTGATGAAGCATTCGCGCGACTTTAATCTGGTGCGCGAGTCGGTATTGTCGACCACGCTGTCGCCGCAAACAACAGCGTTCGATATCCAGCAAGCCTGTGGTACCGGTCTTGAAGCAGCGATGATCGTTGCCAACAAGATCGCGTTGGGGCATATCGAATGCGGCATGGCGGGCGGCGTTGACACCACGTCCGATGCGCCGATCGGTGTGAATGAAAAGATGCGCAAGATTTTGCTCGAGACATCGCGTGCAAAATCCACTGGACAGCGATTGGGCAGCTTGGCGAAGATGCGCCCAGGTATGTTGTTCTCACCTACGCTGCCGCGCAACGGCGAGCCACGCACCGGGTATTCGATGGGCGAGCACGCCGAACTGATGGCGCGCGAATGGAACATCAGTCGTGAAGATCAAGATGCGCTGGCGCTCAAGAGCCATCTCAATCTGGCGCGTGCGTACAAGGACGGTTTTTTCACCGACCTGATGACGCCGTTTAAAGGCGTTGCCGTCGACAACAACCTGCGCGCCGACTTGACCATCGAAAAGCTGCGTTCGCTTAAACCCGCATTCGACAAGAAGGTTGCACCCAATCAAGGCACGCTGACTGCCGGCAATTCCACCCCGCTGACCGATGGCGCATCAGCGGTGTTGCTCGCCAGCGAGGAATGGGCAGCTGCGAAAAACCTGCCAGTGCTGGCCTATTTGAGTTTCAGCGAAGTCGCTGCGGTGGATTTCTTTGACAAAAAAGAAGGCCTGTTGATGGCACCGGCGTATGCCGTGCCGCGCATGCTGGCACGCGCCGGGATCAGTCTGCAGGATTTTGATTTTTACGAAATTCACGAAGCCTTTGCCGCGCAAGTGCTG
The DNA here is from genome assembly GCA_016718525.1 of Rhodocyclaceae bacterium. GTDB lineage: Bacteria > Pseudomonadota > Gammaproteobacteria > Burkholderiales > Rhodocyclaceae > JADKHX01. The sequence goes on along the minus strand of JADKDD010000002.1, from coordinate 649,234 downwards.
TGCACCTTGAAAGCCTGGCAGGACGAAGCCTATTGCAAAGAAAAGTTGGGTTTGGACAAAGCGCTCGGCGCGATTGATCTGAGCAAACTCAATATCAACGGCAGCTCGCTTGCCGCCGGCCATCCCTTTGCCGCAACCGGCGGACGCATTGTCGCCACACTGGCAAAAATGCTGAATCAAAAAGGTAGCGGTCGTGGCCTGATTTCAATTTGTGCTGCCGGCGGCCAAGGCGTAGTCGCGATTCTGGAGAAGTAATTAATGCCAACTTACAAAGCCCCGCTGCGCGATATGCGCTTTCTGATCAATGAAGTGCTCGATTACTCGTCGCACTACGCCAGTCTGTCTAACGGCAAAGATGCCACGCCGGATATGGTCGAGGCGATTCTGGAAGGCGCCGCGACGCTTTGTGAAGAAGTGCTGGCGCCGCTGAGTTTGTCCGGCGACGACGAAGGTTGTCAATTCAAAGACGGTGTCGTCACCACGCCGAAGGGGTTCAAGGAAGCCTATCAACAATTCACTGAGGGTGGCTGGCAGAGCTTGTCGTTTCCCACGGAATTTGGCGGGCAAGGTTTGCCAATGTCGGTGAATGTGTTCAAGTCGGAAATGATGGGCACCGCAAATTGGTCGTTCAACATGTACCCGGGTTTATCGATCGGTGCAATCAACACCATCATGCAATACGGCACCGAAGCACAAAAGCAGCAGTATTTACCGACCATGGTTTCCGGCCAGTGGGCCGGTACGATGTGTCTGACCGAAGCCCAATGTGGAACCGATCTGGCGCAAGTCCGGACCCGTGCCGAACCGCAAGCCGATGGCACCTACAAACTGACCGGTACCAAGATTTACATCTCTTCCGGAGATCACGATCTGACCGAAAACATCATTCATATCGTGCTGGCCCGTCTGCCCGGGGCGCCTGCCGGGACCAAAGGCATTTCCCTGTTCATTGTGCCCAAGGTATTGGTCAATGCCGACGGCAGCCTGGGCGCGCGTAACCCGGTGAATTGTGGCTCGATCGAACACAAGATGGGTATCCGCGCTTCAGCCACGGCGGTGCTCAATTTTGACGAAGCGGTGGGGTATCTGATCGCCGAGCCGAACAAGGGATTGGAAGCGATGTTCACTTTCATGAACACCGCCCGTATCGGAACAGCAATTCAAGGCGTGGCCCAGGCCGAAGCCTCGTTTCAGGGCGCATTGCCCTATGCCAAAGAGCGTCGTTCGATGCGCGCACTCAGTGGCAAGAAAGACCCGGAGTTTGCCGCCGACGCACTGATATGGCATCCGGATGTAAGGCGCATGCTGCTCACCCAAAAAGCGATTGCCGAAGGCGGCCGCGCCATGATTTATGCTGCCTCCCAAATCGCCGACAACATGTTCAACGCCGTGCTCGAGGGCGATACCAAAAAGTACGAGGACTACGATAGTCGTTTGGGTTTTTACACGCCGATCCTCAAAGGATTCCTCACCGAAATGGGTTTGGAAGCGGCCAACCTGGGCATGCAGGTGTTTGGCGGCCACGGCTACATTCATTCCAACGGAATGGAACACATCGCCCGCGACGCACGCATCAGCACGCTCTACGAAGGCACCACCGGCATACAGGCCCTGGACTTGCTCGGCCGCAAAGTTCTGCTTGGCACGCGCGGAAAATGCGTGCGAGATTTCACCGGCATCATGTGGCGCTTTGCGCGTGGCAATTTGTTCGCCGGCGGCCCGCTCGGCAAAATGTCCCGCACGCTGGTTGCGCGCGCCGTGCAGTGGAACATGCTCACCACCCGCATCATGCTGCGCGCCGCCAAAGACCGCGAGTTGGTCGGTTCGGCCAGCGTTGATTACCTGATGTACTCCGGCTTCGTCATGGTCGCCTACTTCTGGGCACTGCAAGCAGCCAAGGCGCAAGAACTGATCGACAGCGGCAAGGGCGCTGAGTCAGTCGAGTTTTACCGAGCAAAAATCCAGACCGCCGAGTTCTATTTTGAGCGCCTGCTGCCGCGTGCCGATGGTCACCGCAAGGGCGCCTTGGCACCGACGAGGTCCGTAATGCAGATGGACAAGGAGCACTTCGCGTTTAGCTGATGCTGCGGGAGATTCGCCAGTTGGTGCTGGCGGGACGCCGTTGAACCAATCATCATTGGCGCTCCAGTGCGACAATGCCGCTCTCGTCAAACGTCATCGACGACAGGAGAGTTCTCATGAAACAGACATCAATGTTTCGATCGCGGTACTTGCTCTGCATTGTTGCCTTGCTGGCGGCATGCAGTAAAGAGGTACCGCCTGCGGCACCGTCGGGTGACGCGACGGCGACAACGGTCGCCAGCAATGCTTCGTTCGGCAAGTCGCTGAACCTTGCTGAACAACAAGGATTTGAAGATGCCAGGCGCGGACTGATTGCCAAACCAACCGGCAAAGTTTTGGCTGCGGATGGCAGTACGGTGTGGGACTACGATCGCTTTGCTTTTATCCAGGGCGAGGCGCCGCCATCGGTTAATCCCAGCTTGTGGCGACATGCGACGCTGAACAATGAAGCCGGCCTATTCAAGGTTGCGGAAGGCATACATCAACTGCGCGGATTTGATATTGCCAACATCACGCTGATTGACGGCAAGACCGGCTGGATTCTGGTCGATCCTTTGACCACGCGCGAAACGGCAGCGGCGGCCTTGGCGTTTGCGCGTAAACATTTGGGCGACAAGCCGGTGACGGCGATGATCTTCACGCACAGCCATGTCGATCATTTCGGCGGTGCGCTCGGCATCATTTCCGGCGAGGATGCGGCCAAGCAAAAGCTGCCGATTGTCGCGCCCAAAGGATTCATGGAGGAATCGACCAGTGAAAATATTCTGGTCGGCCCGGCGATGGGGCGACGCGCAACGTGGCAGTTCGGCAATCTGCTGCCAGCTTCCAAACAAGGCTTGGTGAATTCAGGTTTAGGTAAAAGCGTGGCAGCAGGTAACGTTGGAATTCTGCCGCCGACGATCATTGTCGATCGTACACCGCAAGAGATGACGCTCGATGGCGTGCGGTTCATTTTTCAAAACGCACCGGGCTCGGAAGCCCCGGCCGAGTTGGCGTTTTATCTGCCGGACATGAAGGCCTATTGCGGTGCCGAAATTATGGTGCCGACACTGCACAACTTATACACCTTGCGTGGCGCCAAGGTGCGTGACTCGTTGCGCTGGTCGGGATACATCGACGACGCACTGGTGCGTTTCGGTGATGCCGAGGTTTTCTTTGCCAGCCATTTGTGGCCGGTATGGGGTAATGCGAATATCACCAAGTTCATGAAAGAACAGCGTGATGTTTACAAGTTCATCCACGACCAAACGGTGCGGATGATCAACAAGGGCATGAAACCCAATGAAATCGCCGAAGAAATCAAACTGCCGAAATCGCTCAATGACAGCTTTGCAGTTCACGGCTATTACGGCACGCTCAAGCACGACTCGCGCGCGGTTTACCAGTTCTATATCGGTTGGTTCGACGGTAATCCGGCGAACCTCGATTTGTTGCCTCGAGCAGATGCGGCCAAACGCTATGTTGAACTGATGGGTGGCGCCGACAAGGCAGTCGGCGCTGCGCAGGCGGCCTTTGACAAGGGCGATTATCGATGGGTTGCCGAGCTGTTGAATCATGTGGTGTTTGCCCAACCGGACCACAAGGCGGCGCGCGAGTTGTTGGCAAGAAGCTACGACCAGATGGGTTACATGGCCGAGTCGGCGATCTGGCGCAATTTCTATCTCACCGGCGCGCAGGAGTTACGAACAGGAGTGATGGGGCGTGGCTCGAACGTGAAAATGGCGACGGATATGCTGGCCTGGACCGATCCGGAAAGTTTTTTGCAGGCGTGGGCGGCAAGTCTGAATGGCGCCAAGGCCGAGGGTAAGAATCTCAAAATCAATCTGGAATTCACTGACCTCAAGGAAAACTATGTGCTGTGGATTGAAAACGCGGTACTGCATTTTCGCAAGGCGCCGCCAGCCAAAGATGCCAATGCCGGCATTGCGCTGACCAAAGGCATCTTCCTCAAGATGATGCTGGGCACGGCAGGCATTTCAGAAATGCTGACCAGCGATGAACTAAAAGTCAGCGGCAGCAAGCTCGATCTGGTCAGTTTCTTCGGTTTGCTTGATAAGCCGCCGGAGACTTTTCCGATCATCTCGCCTTAGGGCAACGCGCTTTTGACACGGGTGAGCCATTGACAAAACGATGACGTCTTTCGAGCAATTTTCAGGCCGATATCCGGAGTATGCGCTCACCAGTGCGCTCGACGATCTGCGCGCTACGGAATACGGCCGGCTGGATGCGCAGGATCAGGTTTATCTGGATTACACCGGTGCGGGGCTGCACGCGGCAAGTCAAATTCGACAACATGCGGGTTTGCTGAGCGAGCAGATTTTGGGCAATCCGCATTCCGCTAGCCCGAGTTCCACCGAAGCCACGCGCGGCGTCGAGCAGGCGCGCTATGCCGTGCTTGAACACTTCAATGCGGTTGGCGAATACACGGCGATCTTTACACAAAATGCCTCAGCCGCATTGAAGCTGGTAGGTGAGTCGTTCCCGTTTTCGTCGCAAAGCAGGCTGCTAATGACGGCTGACAATCACAATTCGGTGAACGGCATTCGCGAGTTCGCGCTAACCAAAGGTGCAACCGTTGCCTATGCGCCGCTCACACGGCCCGACCTGCGCATAGACATGACAGCGATGGTGGAATTGCTGGCGCAAGCAGACCCTGCGCAGAACAATTTGTTGGCCTTCCCCGCACAGTCGAATTTCTCCGGTGTCAAACATCCGCTGACCTTGATCGAACAGGCGCGCAGGCTGGGCTGGAAAGTGTTGCTCGATGCGGCCGCATTTGTGCCGACCAATCACCTGGATTTGCGCACCGCTTCGCCTGACTTTGTAACTGTGTCGTTTTACAAAATGTTTGGTTATCCAACCGGTGTTGGTTGCCTGTTGGTGCGAAATGAAACGCTGGAGAAATTGCGGCGTCCGTGGTTCGGTGGCGGCACCGTCAATTTCGCTACGGTGCAGGGGCAAATGCATGTGCTGTCCAAAGGCGAGGCCGGGTTTGAAGACGGGACACTCAATTACATGAGCATTCCGGCAGTAGGGATTGGCCTCAGACATCTTCGGCGTGTTGGCATCGAGACCATACAAAAGCGCGTCAATTGCTTAACCGACTGGCTGCTCACGCGCCTGATGGAGATGCAGCATAGCAACGGCAGAGCGATGGTGCGGTTGTATGGCCCGGCCAATACGACGATGCGTGGTGGCACGGTAACGATGAACTTCTATGACCCGAACGGTCATTTGATCGACTACCGGCGCATTGAGGAACTTGCCGGCGAAGCGCGGATCTCGCTGCGCACTGGGTGCTTTTGCAACCCCGGCGCGGGCGAGACGGCGGAGGATTTGAATGAAGCTGACATGCGTGCCGGAATCAGCGAGCTTGGCACTGAAGTGAATTTGCAGCGCTTCCTGCATGTGATGCAGGATCGCGGCGGCAAGAGCGCGGGGGCAATTCGGGTGTCGACCGGGATCGCCAGTAATTTTGCCGATGTCGAACGATTCCTTAATTTCGTTAATGGTTTTCGTGATCAAACCGTGCTGACCATCGGCAAGGTCGTGTTTGATATTGAATCCTGTCGCGTGGTCCGCGATGGCAGTTAGACAGACCGACCGATCTCCTGTTTGCCGCAACCGATGATTGTTGCCGCGCTTACTTTGCGTTTCAACTTGCATTCGCTTCCTTCGGCCGTTCGCTTTGTCCAATGCTAAACTCAATTCACAATAGTTCGTTCGTGGCACGGCGACGTAGCGAATAAACCGGAGAGAGGCATGACGAAAGTTGCGTGGAATGTTTTGCGACGTACAACGACGTTGGTGGTCGCGGTAGTTTTGGCTGGCAGCGCGAACGCCAGGTTGTCGGCGGCAGATGCGGAGCGATTGGGCAAAGACTTGACCCCAGTGGGCGCCGAAAAGGCGGGCAACGCTGCTGGCAGCATTCCTGCCTGGACCGGCGGGATGACCAAGCCACCAGCCGGCTGGAACCGCGAAGAGGGATATGCCAATCCGTTTGAGGGCGAAACGCCGCGATTTACGATCACGGCGCAAAACTACGAACAATACCGTGAAGGACTCGCGCCGGGCGTCACCGCATTACTGAAGCGGAACCCGAATTTCCGCATGCCGGTTTACCCGACGCATCGCACGGCAGCGCTGCCAAAGGAAATCACCGACAACGTTAAAGCGCAAGCCACCCAGGTCGATCTTCAGGGATTCGGGGTAACCAATCTGGGTGGATCCACTGTTCCTTTTCCGATTCCAAAAAATGGTCTCGAGGCGATGTGGAATCACATACTGCGTTACACCGGTGGTGGGGTTGAACGTTTAGGACATTCATTCCCTGTGCGTCCGAATGGCGACACCTACAAAATTGGTTTCCATGCATTCCGGATTTATGACCAAAACATGGACGTTCAGACGCCGAATCGCTTGTACAGTGCAAAAGGCTCCTTCATCGAGCCAGCGAGTTTGAAGGGCACGACGTTTCTCGTCCATGAGCCAATTGATCAGGTGGCTGAAAAGCGCTCGGCATGGATCTATAACGCCGGTGCGAGGCGAGTTCGACGAGCGCCAGACCTCGGCTATGACGGCATTAATGATGGGTCCGAAGGGCTGATCACGACGGATCAGGTGGACGGCTACAACGGAGCACCGGATCGTTACGATTGGAAGTTGGTCGGCAAGCGGGAACTATTTGTTCCCTATAACACCTACGAAATGGGTAGCAAGAAGCTCAAATACACCGATATTGTGCAAAAAGGCACGGTCAACCCGGCGCACATGCGTTATGAACTGCATAGGATGTGGGTTGTCGAAGGGACACTCAAACCCGGACAGTCGCATATCTACGCAAAAAGAACGTTTTACCTGGATGAAGACAGTTGGGCGGTATTGATGGAGGAAACCTATACCGGACGTGGCGATCTATGGCGCGTGGCTTTACTCGGGCAAGTTCAGTATTACGATGTGCCGTTCCCCGGTTATCGATTTGGCATGGTGCACGATCTGGACACCGGCGGTTACATTGTCGGTGGCTTGGACAACGAGTTGAAAACGGTGGTGAAGTTCAATGCCAAGGGCAAGGTAGCCGACTTCAATCCCGATGCACTGCGCAGGGATGGTGGTACCAAGTAACGCTTGTCTTGGTGGAGCTTAACGAAGAAATGTTCAGTTTGCACCGGCAGTAGCATTGGCGACAGCCGCCATGCGTTTCTCGATCTCCGGCAACGGTATATAGCCACCAGCGCGCTCGCCATTGCCAAAGAAAATGGCTGGCGTGCCGTTAACTCGCATCCGTTGGCCGGTCTCGGCTGATCTTTCCAGTCCGGCCAAATCACACTTCGGCGACGCCGCTGCCGGCGCTTTGCCGCTTATCATCCAATCATTCCACGCCTTGGCTTTATCGGCCGAACACCAAATTGCCTTCGACTTCTCTACCGAGTCATCACCCAGGACCGGGTAAAGGAAGGTGTAAATGGTGACATTCTTGAGTTGCTGCATGTCCCTCGCCAGTTTTTTGCAATACCCGCAATTCGGATCTTCGAACGTCACCAGCATTTGCTTGCCGTCGCCGCGCACCTGCTTCATCGCAAATTCCAGCGGCAGCATCGCGAATTGACGTTCGTTGGTGATGTTGCGACCGCTCTTGCCTTCAATCAGATTCCCGACCACCAAATACTTGCCGGCGTCGTCGACATAAAACACTTGATTGTCTGCGCTGACTTCCCACAAGCCCGCCACTGGAGATTTCACGACCTTCTCGATTTTTGCGGCTTTGCCTTCGAGCAACTTCCTGACCGCTGCCTCGTCCGCCCGCGCAAAGGAGGGAAGCAAGCTGACGGCAATGAGGCTGGTGGCGACGATTTTGAACATGGAGACTCCGGAAGTGGGATGGGTTAAGTAACAGTCAATCACAGAATAATTCAGCTGGCGTCAAAAGCGTCAGCTATGAGACAAGGGCATAACGGACCAACGCATCCTTTATGACAGGCAACTGGTTGGTAAAGTTCAATCCAAAATTCCTTAATCGCTTCAATGGTGCTTGTGGCGCGCCAAAAAGGTGATGCAAAGCATCGGTTACAGTTTGTAGCGCCAATACATCCTCTGCACGGGAGCGCTCAAAAGCGCGGAGCAGTCGCAGATTGCCGCAATCAATATGTTCTGGTTTGCTGGCTAGCTGCCTGGCCAGCGCGGCAGCGTCCTGGAAACCCAGATTAATACCGTGTCCCGAAAGCGGATGTATCGTATGCGCCGCATCGCCTATCAGTGCGAAGCGTGGTTGTACCATTTTCGGTGCGCGCATCAAGCGCAAGGGGAAACCAGCCGGCGTGCCAAAAAGGCTAAGTTCACCAAGGCGAAATTTACCGGCCTCGGCAACCACGCGCGCCAATTCATCAACGGATAGCGCAAGTAGCTCCTTTGCGTGCTCAGTCCCGGTGGACCACACCATCGAGATGCGATTCTCCGGCAATGGCAACCACGCCAGCACCCCATCCTCACGAAACCACTGTAACGCAGTGTCTCGATGTGGCTTTTCACAGGAAAAATTGGCAACGACGCCAAGTTGATCGTAAGGGTAAAACTCAACTGAAATGCCGGCCGCCGTTCGCGTCCAGGAATCAGCGCCGTCTGCTGCTACAACCAGCTTCGAATTGATCGAGCGACCATCTTCCAGCGTCAGCACCGCTGTCTCAGCACCTATTGCCAGCTTTGCCGGTCGCGCAGGGCAAAGCAAATTCAAATTGGCTTGACGTTGCGCCGAGAGCCATAACTCGCTTTGCAACAACGAAGACTCGACGATCCACGCCAATTCAGAAACGCCACTGTCGTAGGCGGAAAAATGCAACTCGCTGCCGGCATCGCCAAAGATTTCCATCGCCTGCACGCCGCATCGCCGTTCGGCCGGCACATGCTTCCACACCCCGATTGACTCAAGAAAATTTGCATTGGCGGGGCTCAATGCGTACAGCCTGCTGTCCCAATCAGCGTCGTTCTGACTGCGCGCCGGTGGGCGACCCTCGACCAACACAACGTTCAAACGTGCGTTCCGCAGTGCGACCGCAAGCGCTAATCCCGCCAACCCGCCACCAACAATTGTGATATCTGCGTCCATGTCCGTATTCTCGCCCAGCGCACCTTGCCTTGACAAGGCAAGCCTGCGACGACGATAATTCCGCCCCTTCTCAATGGTGATGTAGCTCAGCCGGTTAGAGCATCGGATTCATAATCCGGGGGTCGGTGGTTCAAGTCCACTCATCACCACCAGTATTCAAGCGGGTTCCAGTGAATTTACCGGAATCCGCTTTTCTATTGGTAGGAACATAGTAGGAGGAACGGCTAGTTCAACCTGCTTGCATCTCATGTAGCGGCTACGGTAGCGCTGATTGTAATTTGACTGCCGGGACATCAGGATGACCGCAGGCCGCTTCAGTCTCTCTTGTAGAGGGATAGCCAAGGAATAGCCCTGTTCGGATGCCAGCGAGCCATTAGATGCCCTTGTAGCGCATTGGTGATGTGATGTTTGAGATAGTTCTCACAGTATGGTGGTTGACACTTCCGAAGAAACGTCGGCTGTGTCACAAGTCAATTGCGCGCAATAGGTCTCAACATCGCTTGAAGGTTTGGCAAATCCTCGAAATGAAGCAACAGGACTTCAGTGGAAGCCGCCAGCGTCATTGCAGATTTTGTATAACTCGATTTGGTGACCACCCCGGCAAACCTTGTACCGTAATGGGACTTAGCTGCAAACGCTTCCTGAACTGCAGCGTTTCCAACGGGTTTTGAATATAACTTGCATTGCAAAACCACCGAAAGGCTGTCCATCCTCGCCACTATGTCGGCTCCTTGGTCACCGGACGCTTTTGTTGTTGATACCGACCAACCGTTTTGCTCCAACATTAATGCGCATTGATGCTCAAAATCAACCCCATCACTCGGAGCTTTTGTTGGCACGTTGTTGCGTCTAAGTATCTGGTTAAGTTGTCTGTCTATGTGAACTCGACTCTCGCTACTGACTAAAATTGCGTCTTTGCCGAGTTTTGGCACGGCGATTGCATTGAAAAAAAAGTCCATCTCGCTTTCCCAACCAGAGCGGTCTACGATGCCGTAACCTTTATCCAGTATCAGTTGCCGACGTTTTCGCAATAAGTCCGAAGAATGCTTATCAACTATTGCATTGAGTCTGCTCAATGCTGTTTGAAAATTCTGACTGGCGAGATTAATGGCCGCTTGTCGTTTGGTTTCTAAGCGTTCCTGTTGTGCCAATGCTCTACTCTCTGACTCTATCGACCACTTAATCAGGTGCAACTTCAAGTCGTGTAATCCACGCCTAAATGGGCTACTTAGCGTACGGTAAGCCTTTTTTGTTTCGTCAAATCGCTTCATCATTTCCGCATCGTTCCCATGGATGTCGGGGTGATACTTCCGTCCTAGCTCCAAGCAACGACTAATGATGCTTTCTTTTGAGGCATCGGGTTGCAAGTCTAGTTGCGCGTAAAAATTCTTAGGCGAAAGAAGAAAAATCAGTATGTCGCTAACTATCGAGCCTCTGGCGGGTTGTCTTTCCCTTTTATTGATTGCTTTGGAGTGTTGGTTATCCCTTAGCCACGCCGATGCAAAGAAGATGACGATAAGCAAACCAAAGGCAGCAACAATCCATAGCACGACAGTCAGTAGAACCTCCTTTCCAAGGAGCATCACTCCAAGAATCACAAGAATCAGCTTCCAAATCATTTGGCGCACTCAGACGTGAATTATGGTTTGTGGGCAGACTGACCAGTCATGCTAAGGAGTCCTTAGTATGCACGTCAAGCAAAAGCTAAGAATCTCTTAGACCTCGTTACAGTGAGGTCTAAAAATGCCCGAATCGGGCTTGTCTATCATTGCTATGCGTTTGCGCGAAGCGCGGGAACGTGCTGGTCTTTCGCAAAAGGCTTTGGGTATCGCTGCCGGTATTGATGAGTTTTCTGCCAGTCCGCGCATCAACCAATATGAACGAGCTAAGCACGTTCCTGATTTGCTGACGCTGAAAAATTTAGCGGGTGTACTCAACGTACCCGTTCCGTATTTTTATGCGGATGATGAACAATTGGCGGAATTGTTAATTCTGTTGCATTCGCTTTCTAAAACTCAGCTAACGCGTATCAGGAAATTTGTCGCACGAAGTGCGGCGGGAAATGCAAAAGAAGCTATGTAGCTAAGTTCTGAACCCGGTTGCTGCAGAAAACCTGCTGCGCAGGAACAATAAGGACGACAGGATTTTGCACGGTCGATTTTTATGCGAAAGCCTCAGAAATTCTCGTAAATTCTCATAAAAGCCTATTTTGGACGCTTTCTCGCATTAATAGCCCTTATCCCTAATGCATTGAGGCAGTAGGCAGCGCTACAGGTTCATTGCCTGTAAGACTGCGTTGTCTATCCCTAACCATGTTTCCGCAGGGTTCCACCACTCTTCGTTACATGCTGCTAGCTTTCTTTCTCTTCTCGCTCTATCGACTCCCCGCGTTCGTGAAAGTGTGTCCTGCAAACCATAGTGCCCAATTTCGTCCAAGAATTTTTGGTCTCGTATTGATGTAAAAATGTTGGTGAAACGAGCGCGCTGATAGATTCCAAGTCCCTCAAATGGGTTATCAATATTCGGTAGTTCGGCAAGGCGAATATGTTTATGTTTTTTGGTGTGGTTAAACCGGCGCTTAGCCTCTATACGCAGCATAAGTACCCGCCGCCAATGGTGAAGCACCACCCGCTCTTGCAAACTCTTCTGATAGACCGTAAAAGCTAGCTCTCTGGTTGACCTGCCATCGTTCATATTGATGGTTTCGAGCCATCGAGTAATTGGGGACTTAATCCACGCCCCCGCTTTCATCTGAGTAGAGTACGCATCGAACTCGGCAACGTTTAGACCAGCAAAATCAGCTGCGAATTCCGCATAAAGCACATAGCCATCTTCACATAGCTCCCCGTATCCACCGCCCGGAAGCAGGTCATTCATAGCTCGATGAAAAGAGCTCCTCGCCAAGTCATTTCGCGAAAGTCCTTGGACGTTGAACTCAAACTTTGCATACGGCCACGTCGAGCCGTTCTTGAACGGTTTGCCAGTTTCAACGACAAGCGTACGCTTCGGCAAGCGTGAAAGTGAAATCGCAATGCGCTCACAAGGTTCGCGACAATTTGGATAGCGACGTGGTTCGAGTTTCCGCGCCTCTCTCACGCGGACGAGCATCTTCATCGTGTCATTCACGATACCTTGAGCAACCAGATTGTTGGCTCCAAAGCGATACGAAAGCTCCAGCCTGTCTATGCAAAGCGGTCTTGGAATTAAATTCAATGTCAGGTGTGAGCCATAAAAAAATTTAATATTAACAATGACTAATACGGTGCCTATACCGTCTACGGTATAAGTTGTTACACCTAACCAGCCACTAGTACCGTTATTGTTTCTGGCTTTCGTATACGAATGTTCCTCTTTTGCGGAACAGGCGGTGTAGGCGGCGAAAGCATCCCGATTCGAGTGCGCCTTGCCTCGCAGTGTTCAAGAATATAGTCGGTAATCTGTTGCATGCACCGCCTAATGTCTTCCAAATTGAATTGAATATAGCCAGCCGTTACATCGGCTACCTTGTGATTGACAAGCCGCTTGATTAAATAAGCGTTGTATCGCTGTTCGATGTAGCTGGTTGCTGTAAGAAACGTTCTGCGTATGTCATGGGCGGAAAACTGGACTCCAGAGTGAATCACAATACGCTTTAGCTGTTTGTCAGGTTCTTGAATGGGTTTCTTGCCTTCCAATCGTGTTGACGGAAATACCCATCTTGATTTCCCACGCGCCTCCCTCCGACGAATAAAAAGCGCTTCGAGATAATCTGACCAAGGAATTACATGCGGAAGGTGGTTTTTCGTAATTTCGAGACTGATTATGCGGGAGTCAAAATCCAAGTCTGTCCACTTCAGGTTTTGCGCCTCCGATATGCGCATCCCGGTAAAGAAGAGCACCAAGTACAGGTCTCGAATGGTTTCGCGGTCTTGCGACTTGTTGTCGTTGCGAAGCTGCCATAAGGCTTCCCACACGGGTCTGAGTTGCTCTTGTTTCACGTGACGCGTACGCTTGACAACACGCCGCCAAAGTTTGTGCTCCGAAAGTACCGTTACGGGATTTTCCAGAAGTGGTGACTTGCCGTCGGCATCCCGATAGCGCGTGGCAAATCGGAAAACAGCATTGACAAACCGGAATGCTTGATTTGCCTGTGCAGGACTTCCGGTAGCCCCCGCCTTTTCTATGTATAGCTTCTCAATTTCACTACGACTGACCTTTAGGTAAGGCCTGTCCATCAATTCGACTACCGTTCGCCCCATGTGGTAGCGGTAATCGCGTCTTGTACGTTCGCCAATTGGCTTGCACTCTAGGTATTCTTCGCAAATTTCACGGAAAACTCTTCCCTTTTCCCGTTTAGCGCGGCGTTCATTGTTTGGATTGATGCCATCGTGCATTTGACCAAACGCGATGCGCGCAGCAATTCTTGCCTTTTTGGCATCAAGTCCGGGATGTCCGCCTAGGTCGACTCTAACTGTCTCACCGTAAACCGGAGCCTCCGCGATGTAGCGCTTTCTTGTCTTGCTTACCTTTACCGCGAATCCTTTGTCCACTGAGTCCCAGTAGAACACGGGCTTTTTGCTGTCGGTCGCAAGTGGCAAACCGTCCACCCACGGCGTTGATATTTTCGCACCCTTTGGCATGTCTGGTACTCCCGCCTATCTGGCATTTGAAGTCTAGTAGGAAGATAGTAGGACGTTTAAGCAGGTCATGCAAGGAATTTTGCAATCAATTTCAAATCACTTAGACCGTAAAAACAACTAGATAACAACAATTTGTGAGATTTCACCGTATCGACAGACGAATTCATAATCCGGGGGTCGGTGGTTCAAGTCCACTCATCACCACCAGTATTCAAGCGGCCTCCAGTGATGGGGGCCGTTTTCGTTTACTTCGCCGGGGCGGCCAGGCCGAACAAAACTCACCTACTCTTGTAGCCTTTAATAAAGTCGGACGCAATTAGCTTGTTTCCGATTTCATTGAAATGCATGTCATCCTTGAAGTAATAGTTGCTGATTACCGCTTCCTTGCTTGACGACTTAGCCAAACCGAAGAATGTTGGAAACGAATTGTAAAAATTCGCGCACTTGCCCGCGCAGAATTCTCGCCATATTTTTACCTGCCGGGATTCTTCAACATCGTAAAGTATTTGGCCTGGCCAAGGATAGACGGCAACGGAAACCTTGATGCCCCTTTTCTGGCAAAGTTCGTATAGCCTTTCCATCATGACGAGCGATTTATCAATCGCACCCTTTACGCCGACCTTTCCGTACCCCTCATCGCCGGGGTCAAAGGTCCATGCGCCCCGTCGAAAATTCCGGCTATAAACCGGCTCTTCGACCTCAGGACGAAAATCCGGGAAAAAAATTGTTCTCAATCTGTCTCTAAGACCCTTGAGTCCAAAATTGAGTAAGGGAAACATCTGCTGCTTCTGTATGTTCTTGATGGTATCGACGACTCTACCATCGACGATAGTGTAGTTTGCCTCGTCCTGTATATCACTGATATCGATGTATACGACTAGTTCTTTGAACGTATACCCTTTATCCAGAAAATCAATCAACCTCAGATAGTAAATAGTTGGTGAGTACGACATTACTCCAAGATTCGCAATTTTTTTCTCAGGCATTTGCTCCGCAATTAACCCAACAAAAGTTTGCTCATAAGGCAAACCCAAACCTTCCGTAAAACTGTCACCTAGGAATCCTATGTCATAGGTCTTGTTATCGCCGCTATCCCCGCATTTGGATTTCAAACCGTCAGGGTTCGTGCAAAATCGATATTCCGATTGGCCCCGAGCATACCCGTCATAACTCGCAGCAAGTGTATGGTGGTAAACGGGATGCTTGATTCTGATTCCTCGTTCAGCACTATTTCGAGAATCTATCGGCACATGTTTAAGAATTGAATAGCCAAGAAAACCGTCAATCAGCAATAGCAGCCCAATGCTCATTGCAGCAATGATGAGAACCTCTTTAGTCCTTTCCGATTTAATCCAACTCATATTCATTCTTGTAATCCCGTATCAGAGACTTGTCCTGATCCTCTTTTTTGAGAATGCAATTTCCTACAGCCAAAAATTCAATGTCCGTACCCATCAAACAATTGAAGGCATCTTCGGGAGTGCAGACAATCGGCTCTCCTCTGACATTGAAAGAGGTATTTACGAGAACAGGACAGCCCGTGAGTTCTTTAAACCTCGAAATCAAGTCATAGTATTTTGGGTTGGTTTCTCTATGCACCGTTTGAATTCTGGCCGAGTAGTCAACATGAGTGATTGCCGGAATTTGAGAGCGGGGCACATTAAGCTTGTCTATACCAAAAAGCCTCTTCTGTTCCTCGGTCATTTCCAACTGCTTGTCTTTGGCCACGTCGGCTACCAACAACATATAGGGGCTATCCACATCGGCCTGGAACCAGTCGGTTAGATCCTCTCTCAAAACACTGGGCGCAAAGGGGCGAAAGGACTCCCTATATTTGACTTTGAGATTCAATTGTTTTTGCACTATCGGCGACCTTGGATCGGCAAGAATTGAACGTCCGCCCAGTGCCCGCGGACCAAATTCCATTCTGCCTTGATGCCAACCCACGGCCTTGCCATCCACCAAAGCCTGGGCAGTCAAGCCAATTAACTCTGCATACGTTACGGTTTGAAATACCGCACCCACATTTGTCAGTCGCCGCTCAACATCCGTCTGATTGAATTCGGGTCCAAGATAGGCGCCTCTCATGGAATCTGTGGCGTCACACCTTCTTGCCTGATTGAGCATCAAATGATGAGCAGCAAGTGCAGCACCGATTGCACCGCCTGCATCGCCAGCGGCCGGCTGGATCCAAATTCCGTCAAAAATGTTTTCTCTAAGGAGTTTGCCATTCGCCACACAATTCAATGCCACCCCTCCGGCAAGGCAAAGATTTTTTAGCCCAGTTGATTTTCTGATACCTCTGCCGAGTTTGATGACAACCTCTTCGGTAACCGCCTGTATTGACGCGGCGAGATTCATCTCGCGCTGGGTTAAGGCAGACTCCGGTTTTCTCGGTCCGGCACCGAAGAGGCGATCAAATCGCTCATTGGTCATGGTCAGACCAGTACAGTAGTTGAAGTAGCGCATATCCAAATGGAATGAGCCATCTTCCTTAATATCGATCAAATTGTCTTTGATGAGATCAACGAAAGTGGGTTCACCGTATGGCGCAAGCCCCATCACTTTGTATTCGCCGGAATTTACCTTGAACCCGGTGTAGTAGGTGAATGCGGAATACAGCAGTCCCAACGAATGGGGAAAGTGGATTTGTTCCTTTATGGTGAGTTCATTTCCACGGCCAACGGCAAATGAAGTGGTGGCCCATTCGCCGACACCGTCCATGGTTAAAACTGCCGCCTCTTCAAACGGAGAGGGGAAAAACGCCGATGCTGCATGGCTCAGATGGTGCTCAGAAAACAAGAGTCTTTCCGACCAATCAACGTCATCTCCGCAACACGCTTTCAGCGCATCCAGGATCACGGTTTTTTGGAATAGCTTGTCTTTGGCCCAAACTGGCAGCGATGCAGCAAAACTGACAAATCCTTTGGGTGCAAATGCAAGGTACGTTTCAAAAAGCCGCTCGAATTTCAAGAAGGGCTTGTCGTAAAAAACGACATAATCTATTTCGCTAGGCAACTGCCCTGCTTCACGAAGGCAGTATTCAATGGCGTGAACTGGAAAACCGGCATCATGCTTTGTTCGTGTGAACCGCTCTTCCTGGGCAGCGGCCACGATTACTCCGTCAGCTACCAAACAAGCGGCTGCATCATGGTAGTAAGCCGAAATTCCTAAAATATTCATGATTTAAAACAGCGTGTAAATAAATGGCGCCAGCACAGAGCCCTGCCCCAAAACGAGCAAAGCGCCCATTAAAACGATCACGAGAATAATTGGAGCCAGCCATAGTTTCTTGCGTTTGCGCAAAAACACGAACATTTCTTTCAAGAAGTTCATATAACTACCTCAAAATTGATTTTTAAATGATTCCGGCTCTTCACTGGATGACACCGGCTTAACCCAGTAGGTTTCGGATTTGGGCCTGCGAAGGCGTAACTCATCACGACCGAACAACCGGGAAATCAGCGCTACCGGTGTTAAAAGTCCAAAGAAAATGATTCCGAGGACGATGGGGCTTACTACCGAGCCCATTGCTTTCCCCAACAGGAACCACGCTTTACTTAAAGACCTCAAACTGTTTGGAGCGAGGAAACTAGCTGCAAAAAACAACAAGCTAACCAGACCACAACTTATAGCAACAACAGAAATGTCGGACCGCAAGTAAGCGTAGAGAGCCAGAGCAAAGAACACTCCAGCAAATAGCAAACCAAATTTTTTATTGGATGGAAGCGGGGTTTTCATAGATACGATTGACGAAAAAAGTCTCGAGATGATAAAGCGATGCAGTAGATACGTGGTATTACCGTTGGCGATTGTCGGCCATCACCAATGTAATCCTTCCTCCTGACTTCCACGATGGCAAAAGCGTCGCCACCTCATCAAACGTGTTGTTGTATCTTAATCATAGTGATGCGCAACACTTTGATTCGCATCAACGAATATTAAGGTAGGTCTTGATCTGATCAAAATTGACCAACAATGGGTGATCGAGCCACTTCTGCATCTGCAGGTGAGGTAAATTGGGATCGTACAATTTTCGAAAACGCCAGTTGGTGCTGGTAAGACGCCGTCAGTTAGGCAAGTCATAGGTTAGCTCAGCGGTTGCCCTGTGCGATGTGTCGGCAAAGGTGATGCTTTCGTCAGGTATTCCGCGGTTTTTGTCGTTTATGCTGTTGGTCGGGACTCGGCTTCCCCCGGAACCGTCGCAGACTGCCTCAACAAGTCTTAACATTCACGGTCGAAGATACGCAACACGACGTTTGCTTCTGCTGATGCAGCTTTATAAGTGATGTCGTTCAAGGCATCGCTGACTAAACATTCTCCGCTTGGAATATCCTCAATGACAGCACTGGCTCCAAACTTCGCCGAGTCGCCGACATTTCAACGCCCTGCGATCGTGGTTCTTCCGGTTTCCGGAAAAGCGGGAATGAAGCAGTTCGTGAAATTCAGAATTGATCTGTACAGAAATTCTCCCTACGCCATCCCTCCGCTATATATGGATGACCTGGCAACCTTGGATCCTCAAAAGAACCCGGCGTTTGAATTTTGCGAAGCGCAATGTTTTATAGCCTTCGACGGCGAAAGGCCCGTTGGCCGCATATGCGCGATGATCAACCACAGGGCTAACCAGACCTGGAATACTCAAAGCGGGCGCTTCGGTTTTGTTGATTTTGTCGATGACGAGGCAGTTTCTAAAGCACTTTTCGCTGCCGCTGAGGGTTGGGTTCGAGCGAAAGGAATGCATTCGATCCATGGGCCGCTTGGGTTCACGGACATGGATCAAGAGGGAATGTTGGTGGAAGGATTTGATCAAGTCGGCACCATGGCCACCATCTACAATCATCCTTACTATCCGGTGCATACTGAAAGGTTGGGCTATCTGCGTGATGCCGATTGGGTGGAGTACAAAATCACACTCCCGGAATTGATCCCCGCCAAACTGAAACGGATCTCTGAGCTCGTCGTAAAAAAATACAAGCTACGCACTCTGAAATACACCAGTGCATCGAAGTTTATTAAGGACGGCTTTGCACGAAAGCTTTTTGAACTGGTCAATAGCACCTACGGCCATTTGTATGGTTTTACACCACTCTCGGAAAAGCAAATCGATTACTACATCAAAATGTACATTTCGATGCTCAACCTGAACTTTCTGGCCTTGGTAGTGAACGAAAGTGACGAGTTGGTTGGCATGGGCGTCGCGATCCCGTCGCTGTCAACTGCGCTGCAAAAGGCGCAAGGAAAGCTTTTCCCGTTTGGTTTCATTCATCTGATTAAGGCGTTGAAGATGAAGAATCCGGTAGCGGATTTATTGCTCATTGCGGTGCGCAAGGATTATCAAAACAAGGGAGTCAATGCCGTGGTCCTTTGCGGAAACATTCCTTACCTGATCGAGGCTGGCGTTAAGTACACCGAAAGCAATCCGCATTTGATCGAAAATAAGAATGTGCAGTCTCAGTGGGACGAGTTCGAGCACGTCATACACAAACGCCGGCGCGCCTATACGAAAGCACTGCATCTGGTTCAAGGTGGTGTCTGAATCCACTCCCGTGCGCCTTCCGTCAACCGTTAGTCATATGATCGCCGGAAAAACACCCCGATGGCACTATCCACACCGGACTCAACGCGCAGACTGAACGCGCGGCTGAGCTGGTAGTTGAGACGCAGCACATTGCTGGCGACATCGAGACCTTTCTCATATTCAAGATAGATTTTGTCGGAGAGATTCTTGCCGATTGCCAGCGCCTCACCACCCGTCGCACCATTGCTTGCTCCCGTGCCGCTGGCGCGCACGCCAATATCGTCGAGCCCGATTTTGCGGGCAATCAGATGTGTCTGTGGGATTGATTGATTGGAGTTAATCAGACTGCCAGCCGCAGCTTGAAGCAGACCAAAATCGGTAGCCGATGCACTGTCGAGACCACGCCCGGTGACTAACCAGGACAGTTTTTCGCCATCGGGCACTGGCGGGTTGGAGGTGAGTTGCACGCGCGGAGATCGGACCGTGCCCGTCACCTCAACACCAGCCTCAACCGGCAGATTCTTCCGGACCGCCACGATTTCCAATCCGGGATTGGTCAGCGGACCATCGAAGTAAAGCTGGCCACGTTCTATGCTCAGTTTCTGTCCGAAGGCGAAATAACTTCCATTCACAGCGCGTAATTTCCCGTCGCCAAGCAATGCCCCATCGGTTCCCGTATGTACGCGCAGTTTGCCCTGTAAGCCAGTCTCAAGACCGGCACCGGACAGCTTGAAATGCTCTCCGAAATCAAGCGTTGCATCGAGATCGAGTGGAGTAGCGCGACGACGTGTTTTCTCGGATTTCGGTTTGCGACCAATCACCACCACGTCATCACCGAGTGGTGTGGTGTGCGGGCGCTCAAATTCGATGGTGCCTTTGAGGGCTTTCAAAGCGCCACGCAGGACTATTCGATCTTTAGACATGCCAATCGTACCGTTACCAACGACAGACAATCGCTGGTCGGGGCGGTCAAGCAACTGCAAGTTGATCGCGCGCCATTCGATCTGTGATTCACCGTCGTCGCTACGGCGCGCAAGTGTTCCGTTGGCGGCAAGTGTGCCCGTTGGGCCAGAGATCGAAAACTCTTGCACCACCAGAGCTTGATCCGTGAGCTCTGCACGCAGACGCCCGTTTTTAAGTGCGATGCCCTGCTGTGGCACCTCGAAGCGGATGCGATCGCCCTCCAGTGTTCCGGTGACGACGGGCGCCGCCAAAGTACCGGCGAGCCCAAGCTGCGCGCGCACCACACCATCGACCAGTGCGGCAGTGCCGATCCAGTTATCCAGCAAGTGCAGATTAGCGAGGTCTAACTTTACGTTGCCGGCCAACCTCGCTGTTGCTGACAGTGGCCCGTCTCCCTCAGCTGGTACTGCGGTAACGTCTATTTTCCCGATACCAAACTGTGACCCCTGCACTATCAACTTGGCGTTCGCCGTGTCGTCGACGAATCTCAAGTCGAGATTCAGTTCTTCCAAGCCAACGCGTGTTGTTGAATTCGGCAGGACAATCAGGTCGCCGCTTTCTCGTGCAACCGAGAGTGTTCCATTGAGTCGGGGGGTCGCATTGATTGCCCATGCACCACGCAATTTCAGATCGGATCCCGGCTGAGGAGCTACGCCTGCCAGCGCAAGTATTGGCAAGGCCGGTACACCCGTAAACCCGCCGCTGGAGGTAATTCGCCCGTTTTCGCGACGTAATGTCTTCAGTGAAAGTCTGCCCCCGGCGAGATCGGCGGAAGTCTCTCCCAGCGCGAAATAACCTGGGCCGGCTTCCAACGGTGCCGGAGAAAGCAACTCAAATGGTAACGTGCCACGACTCGTTAGCGTTTTAATGTGCCCGACCCAGTGGCGGTCGCCGATATCGGCCACCACATTTTTCTTGCGGACCCCACCTTCCCACTGGGTGGTAATTACACCCCCGGTTCCGACGGCGTTCAAAGCAATTGTGTGGAGTGCAAGCGACCCACCAACATCGACGGTCAGCGAATCGAGCTTTATGTCACCCATCGAAATCCGTTGGCCTGTTGTCTTCAGTTCAATACGTGGATCGTCGTCGTTACTCCAACTACCCCGGGCTTCGAGTATTCCGGCGGAAAATCGCTGATCGAAAGACAGCGCATCACTCTTTGCTTCAAACGCTACGCGCGGATGCGTCAGCAGGCCAACGAACTTGGCGCTGACTGTCAAGTTGCCAGTGACACGTGGACCAAGTTGAGCCAATCGACGGCCGTCAAAAGCAAACTCAAGCGTGTCACCAATCTTTCCAATACTCCCTTGGCCGTGTAGTCGGTTTGCACCAATAGACACATCGAAGTTTGCATCGCGGAGCTCGCGCGCATTGATTTTGAATGTACCGGTGCCCATTAACGGACTGCCGCGAAACGTACTGCCTTTTATCGTGATACTTGCTGCGGTGTGCCACTCCGGCACGAGCTGCCCACTCAAATCGGCCGTCCCTGAAATATTGGCTGGAGGGAAGTTACCAAATTCAGACGGATCGAAACGCGCGAAACTCACTTTCAGCCTGAATGGTTCCCCTCCCGTCAGCGACAAATCACCGCTGGCTTCGAGCGCGCCCTTTCCAGCGTTGGCCGTGAGCGAACGTAGTTTCACATGCTCGCCTTCCATCATGCCACTGGCAGCAATCTTTAGCCGGCGCTCTTCCAGTGTTACGTCAAAATTTTGCCGACCTTTGGCCAGCGTCGCCTTGATACGCCCATTCAATTTGGTTGTGCGCAAGGGTTTGTGTATCGCGCGTAAGTCGAGATTTGCGACGGCCATATCCAATTCAGTTGCACTACCGGCAATTCTGCCGCGACCAGTGATGATGCTCCCTGCTCCCAAGCCCGCTTTAAGCTGGTCGAACTGCAATCCTTCGCCGTCGACCGCAATGCGCGTCGAGATTGTAATGAGCGGCAGGCGCATATCGGTCCAGGTTCCAGCGCTGGCGTTGGTTAAGTTGAGCGTACCCGCCAGCCTGCCGTGTCTGTCGGTTCCGGCGACTAGGTTGCCGGACAGTGCCGTTTTGGGGAGCGTTGCGACGACATTGGCGAGGTCGGCATCGCGTGCTTCGAGTGTCAACTCAGGTAGCCAACTGTCGGCAAACGGTGCAGCGACTGCCGTTCCGCTGAGCGCGAGGGCGCCAACACCACCGATGAGCTTTCCATTGATGCGACTGAGCGTACCACCGAGCGCTGCGTGGACGAAAACTCTGGAAGCACCTTCTCCCAAGGTCCAGTCGAGCGCACCATCAAGTTCGTATGACTTTGTGACAGACAAGTCTATTTCTCCACCAACGGATCCAAAATCCGAACTGAATGCAAGATTGAAATACCGATGACGCTTTGCGTCACCGGTAAAGCCGAATTGAATTCCAAGGAAAACTTGATCGCTTTCGCTGGAACGTAACGTGAGTCGGTCGATACCAAAGTGTTTGACGTTAACCTTGATCGGCAATGCCATCGAGTCGGGCAGGGCGGTTTCGCCAGACCCTGTGGCAGACGGAATCATCCTGACGTCGACTTCGCGGGCGGTAAGCGTCGCAACGCTAATCTGCCTTATTAACAGTGCAGACGGTTTCCAGTCGAAGTTGATGTCACGCCCCTCAACTTCGATTGTCGAATCCTTATACACAATGCGATCAATCGCCAGCGTTCCGGCAAGAGAGCCGCGCGCGCCGACAATAGACAAGTGGCCGTTACTCATGATGCTGATTTTGTTGGTAGCCCACTCCAATGCCAAATTGCTCTGCGCCAACAGGGCAATTGCTGCCACCAACGAAACGATCGCGATGGTGATGGCACCCGCCACGATCATGATCCGGCGTCGAAAGGAGATGTACGATTCCTGCGACATCAAAACGTCAACCCCGCAGAGAAATGCAGCCGCAACTGATGTGCGTCGACACCATAGGCGATATCAAGGCGGAACACACCGATTGGACTGCGCGCCCGGACGCCAAGCCCGTAGCCGATTTTTGGTTCCAAGTCCTTACCTGAGTCGGCGGCATTTCCGGCGTCAACGAATGCGGCGATCCCTACCCCATCACCTATCCATTGAATCGCTTCTGCATTAGCGACGGCAAAGTATCGGCCGCCCAATGTAGTCTTGCCCTGCTGAACACCCAAACTTTCGAATGCATAACCACGCACGGTGGTGTCGCCGCCAGTGCGAAACAACATGTCTTGCGGAATGCCGGATGATGCCGGCGCAATAACTGTTCCGGCTTGAAGTTTGGCGACAAAGTCGGTATTCCGTGCAAGGGGTTCGAACCATGCAAGCCTGCCGATCAGACGTCCGAATGTACGGGTAGATACACCGTTGGGCGCAACTCCGAGTTCCAGTTGCGCGATCAACCCTTTCCGAGGCGAAATCAAATCGTCTGTGTCGCGCCAACTGTGTTGGTAGTCGATATAGGTGGCGTAGGTCACATCGCTCGGTGCGCCCTGTGCTTGTTGGCGTTCCCTCACATAGCGAGCGCCATATTGCGGCTGGTCATGTTCGTCCAAGCCCTTGCGTTGCATCCCAAAGGAGAATTCTTCCGTCGTCAAATCCTGAATTTCGCTACGCTCCGCCTTCGCATTAATCGAATCAAGATTTCCCGATCGTTCGGGGAGGTCAAGGACGGTCGTTGCACTCTGTATTTTGGACTCCAGGCGCGCGTCATTGCGTATCCGCCAACCATCCTGGTTGAAGTTGTTGTCACGCCACGAGGCGGTAGCACGGTACAAGGTGTCCGTGCTGTACCCAAGACCTAGCTCGATGCGCTTGGCTGGTGCTTCGATCACTGCAACTGTCACCGTTGCGGCATCCGCCAACTCAGGGTTTTGGTCGATATTGACCTGCAAACTGGCAAAGTAGCCGGTAGCCGCAAGTCGTCGTTGAAACCGATCAAGCATTTCTTCGCTATACAGTTCGCCCTTCTGGAACGGCGCCAATTCGCGTACCCGGTCAGGGGAGTACTTCGCCTCACCTCTGACCACTATCTCACCAAAGTGAACTGGTGGCCCACTGTCGAGCTCAAGTGAAAGTGCAGCCTCGTGCCGGTCCGGGTCTACGCGCGCCTCACTGCTTGCAATTCGTGCAGCCACATAGCTTATGCCGGCAAGTTGTTCGCGAGCGCCGGCCTTGGCGGCATCCCAATCGCTCTGTCGAAAAATCAACCCTTTGCGTAGTGACCATTGCTTGCGAATACGTGATGTCCGTGCAGCCGAATCAGGGCCTTCCGTTGCAATTGCGCCGCTGAAACGTATTTCTACTGACGAGACTCGGGTTGGTTCGCCGGGCACAACCGTTAGCTGAACTACCCGCTCCGGGTCACCCTCATCGACATTTACTGACACTACAGGCGAAAAATAACCTTCCGCCGCCAGAGCTTCGCGCGCTTCATCTACCCCTTGGCGGGCCAATTGGGCCAACAGTTCGGGAGTGATATTCGGGTAGTCCTGCCAGCGCATGAGGTCGAGTGATGCAGCAATTGATTCCTTTAAGTCGCCCGGCGCGAGGATTTCCAGACGATAGCGCACATAGGGCGATACCTGCTCTGCCTGCGCTACAGGCACCATAACGGAAACAAATAACAGAACGGCAAGATAGCGGATCATCTGTCGGTGCAAACGTTTCCAGGGTGGGTGTGACCGCACATAACGGTTATTGCGACCAATCTCGGCGGTAAGGCTGTGGTGGCCAGATGAACGAGCAGTGGCAGACAAATTATAGCGAGGCAATATCGGCCGCCCGAAGAAGCGCATTTGTCGAAAACGTTGGCAGATGATTGAACAACGGGGACGACAATCAGCAAACGGAGAAACGTTCCGTTACATAAAAAAGTGGAGTACTGAGCGTAGGAACATGCTCAAGTTAAATCGCCAATGTGGAATTGGAGTACATTTTGAACCTGAGGCGCGGCGGCCCTTTTTCAGCAATATGTAACGAGTTTATAGGGAGGCAATCTTGAGTTCTCGTTTTCTGTCTGGTGTGTTTTTAGCGGTGTTTGGTTTGAGTTCCACTGCCAGCGCCATGAGCAACAAAAATTGGGAGACCGTCAGCGACGTCGGGGTCTACTCCACGCTTGCCATGGCACTCGGATTGCCTGCCTACCGTGGCGACTGGGAAGGTTTTAAGCAGGCGGCCTATAGCGCTGGTGCTGCCGAGGGTGTTGCCCAGGTTGGCAAGGCCATCGTGCATGAAGAGCGTCCGGACAAGAGCGACTCCAACAGCTTTCCTTCTGGCCATACATCGGTTGCGTTTGCCTCAGCCACGACAATCTATCGCCGCTATGGTTGGGACACGGCCCTTCCAGCGTACGCCTTGGCGGCGCTGACTGCGGTCGGGCGGGTAGAGGCAAAAAAGCATTATTGGCATGATGTTGCAGCTGGCGCGGTGATCGGCACTACGAGCGGCTGGCTACTCACTGACGCCTTCAACAAAACGGTACAACTAATGCCTTGGGTCGAGGGTGGCGGCGGTGGCTTGGTAGCCGTGGTGAAGTGGTGAGGTTCTGCACAGGTTTCACCATGACAAACGCTCTTAACTAATCCTTTGCCTCCTTTGGCGCAGCCACTTCCCAGCCGCCACCTATGGCTTTGATCAGGGTCACGCTGGCAACAAGACGTCGTCCACGGATGTCCAGCGCGGCGCGATCATTGTCTAGAGCGGCATTTTGTGCGGCAACCACGTTGAGGTAGCTGACGATACCCGCCCGATACTGGTTGTTGGTAATTCGCATCGATTCGTGTGCGGCCTTTACCGCTTCAGCCTGCGCCGCAGCCGCCTCGCCCAGGATTTCCAACGTAACAAGGTTATCTTCTACCTCACGAAATCCGTTCAATACCGTTTGCCGGTAGTCGGCAACGGCCTCATCGTAAGCCGCTGTAGCTCCCTTGCGTTTTCCTTTTGGTATCGCTTCAGGGTGCAAGGGTGCGAGTACTTTTGATCCCCCAATTAATCCTTTGGCGATACTCACACCGCCGAACAAATCAAGTGCAGGATAGGCCGAGGCCACTGCCACGCCAATTTGCGCACTGGCGACAGCCATTCTCCGCTCCGCGGCAGCAATGTCAGGGCGCCGCTCCAGCAATTCTGCGGGAATCAACGGTGGTACTTCCGGCACCTTGACGTCAAACGGGGCGGCAGCAAGGGAAAAATCGGCGGGTGCCTTGCCGATCATTACCGCAATGGCATGTTCGATCTGAGCCCTTGCAACCAGCGAGTTATACAACTGAGCTTGCACGACACCAAGCTGGGCCTGAACCTGGGCAACGCTTCCGCGCGAAGCGACCCCAACAGCGTATTGATTGCGAGCTATCGTCAACAATTTTTCATACGAGGTGATAGTACCTTTCAGTACTCGAATTCCATCGTCCTGTACCCGCAGCTGAAAGTAACTTTGAGCAACCTGTGTCTGCATGGACAGCGTAGCCGCGGCTAGGTCGGCTACGCTTGCCTCGGCGCTTGCGCCGCTGGCCTCTACCGTCCGCTTGATGCGCCCCCACAAGTCGATCTCCCATGTCGCCACCAGAGCAAGGTCGTTGGTACCACCGACGATGATTGTCGGTGACTGGGCCGCTCGCGCCGTTTCGAGTATCGCTTGAGCTCGTCGCACGCGCGCTTCAGCGACCTGAAGCGACTGATTCTTTGACTCAACCTGATCGACCAGCGCGTTTAGTTGCTCATCCCCGTAAATTTCCCACCAGCGAACAGGTGTAAGCGCCGTTCGTGCTGAATGCGTTTTTGATTGGTTAGCCTCTTTGTAGGCTGATGGTACGTCAATCTCCGGGCGTTGGTAATCCGGCCCGACCACAGTACATCCAGCGCTTAGGGCCATCAGACCCGACAAAATTAGCATGCGCTGTGAATAAGTTGGT
The DNA here is from genome assembly GCA_016718525.1 of Rhodocyclaceae bacterium. Classification (GTDB taxonomy): domain Bacteria; phylum Pseudomonadota; class Gammaproteobacteria; order Burkholderiales; family Rhodocyclaceae; genus JADKHX01. The sequence goes on along the minus strand of JADKDD010000002.1, from coordinate 622,046 downwards.
ACTTTGGACATAGTTGTTATCGGCTCGGATCTGCCGCTACAGGGGTGAAAGCAGTGGATGCTTTCAAGGAGCGACTTGTGCGTAGCTTACCCGCCCAGGTACTGAAGCGGTCAAGATAGAGATAGACAATTGGCGTGGTGTATAGCGTTAACAGCTGACTCATAACAAGACCGCCACCAATTGCAATGCCGAGTGGCTGGCGCAATTCGGCACCATTGCCAGTACCAAGCGCTAACGGAATCGAGGCAAAAAACGCCGCAAACGAGGTCATGAGAATTGGCCGAAAACGCAAGAGACAAGCCTGATACACCGCTTCACGGGGTGTTGCGTTCGAACCACGCTGGGCGTCAAGTGCGAAGTCGATGATCATGATGGCATTCTTCATAACAATGCCGATGAGCATGAAAATCCCGATCAGGGCGATGACGCTAAAGTCGGCTCGAAACAACAACAATGCGAGCAGCGCGCCAACGCCGGCGGAAGGAAGCGTCGAAAGTATGGTCAGCGGGTGAACCAAGCTCTCATAAAGCACGCCCAACACAATGTACAACGTGAGCAGTGCAGCGAGAATCAGCACAGGTTGGCTGTCGAGAACCTCTCTGAATGCTTTGGCGGATCCCTGGAAGCTGCCACGCACTGACGTTGGCATGGCAAGGTCACGCAGCGCGCTTTCGATCGCCCGCGTTGCTTTGGAGAGCGACACACCTTTTGGCAGGTTGAAGGAAATGGTTGTGGCCGCGAGTTGAGAATGATGATTTACGCTCAATGAGGTTTCGCTTTGTCCATGCTGGGCCATCATCGTCAATGGCACCTGTACTCCGCCCGGCCCGCTGATCTGCAAGCGGTCGAGAGCCGCCGCAGACTCAGCATACTGAGGTGCCACACCCATAACTACCTGATATTGATTGAGTGAATCATAGATGGTCGAAACTGAGCGTTGAGCGAAAGCATCATTGAGTACAGTGTCAATCTGTCTTGAGCTGATACCCATTCGCGCCGTCGTATCGCGATTAATGGTCAGCAGTGTCTGCAGACCTTTACTTTGCTCATCCGTGTCCACGTCCAGTAGCTCGGGAAGCTGCGCAAGCGCTGAACGAATTCGAGCTTCCCACTGACGCAACATATCAAGATCGTCGGCTTGAATTGTGTATTGGTATGAAGATCGACTTTGCCGACCACCAACTTTGATGTCCTGCACCGGACTCAGAATGATGCTGGCGCCGGGTACATCGGCAAGGCGGACGCGCAATCGTGCGAGGACTTTATCGGCGCTTTCCATTCTTTCCGCAAGTGGTTTGAGGGTGACGAAAAGAGACCCCGAGTTTCGCTGTGCGCCGCCGGTGTAGCCGACAACACTCTCCACCGCCGGGTCGGCGCCGACGATGTCGATGAAGCTGGACAGCTTTTTCTGCATCAACTGGAATGAAATGCTTTGATCACCTTGAATGCGTCCGGTAAGTTGCCCGGTGTCCTGCTGGGGGAAGAACCCTTTCGAGATAATCACATAAAGGTAGATATTCAGAAATATGGTGGCGAAGAGGATAAACATCATTAACGGCGCATGATTCAAAGCCCAACCAAGACTCCGATCGTAAGCTTGTAGCACGCGTGAAAAAAACTGTTCGCTCAATTGAAATATGCGATTGCGTTTACGCCCTGGATCTTCCACTTTGAGCAAGCGGGCACACATCATCGGCGTGGTAGTCAGAGCGACGATCAGCGAGATAAGAATTGCCACCGCTAAAGTCACCGCAAACTCGCGAACAAAAAGGCCGACATAACCTCCCATGAACAGCATTGGTATGAAAACCGCCACTAGTACCAGGGTCATGGTCAAAACGGTGGAGCCAACCTCCTTTGCACCGATAAACGCAGCTTCTGTTGGTGTTCGCCCGCCTTCAATATGACGCGAAATATTCTCCAGAACAACGATGGCATCGTCGACCACGAACCCAACCGCAATAGTCAGAGCCATCAGGGTCAGATTGTTGATGCTGTAGTCCAGCAAATACATTACGGCGAATGTACCAATCAAGGACACGGGCACAGCAACACTGGGAATAAGTGCGGCTCGACCATCGCGCAGAAACAACAGGACGACCAGAATTACCAATGCGACGGCAATCGCCAGCGTAATTCCGGCATCGTGCATTGATGCCCGCACCGTGGTGGTCCGCTCCATAGCCACCGCGACATCAATTGCAGCAGGAATTGACGCCCTTAGCGCAGGCAAAATTTTGGTGACGCGATCGACCGTTTCAATAATGTTGGCGTCAGTTTCTCGCCTGATGATGACGAGTACCGCTGGCTTGCCGTTGGCGATTCCGGCAGTACGAATATCTTGTACCGAGTCGACAATCTCGGCGACGTCGCCGAGGCGGACAGACGTCCCATTATTTTGGTGTTTGACCAGTACCGGCATAAACTCCACCGCGCTGCTCGCTTTGTCATTGGCAGTGACCTGCCAGTGACGTTCGTCATTTTCAATGGCACCCTGCGGGCGATTGGAGTTGGAGGCGACGATCGCGGTTCGCACGTCCTCAAAGCCGACACCGTATTGATGCATCGCCTGCGGGTTAAGTTCAACCCGCACTGCCGGTAGCGAACCCCCGCCAATCTCAACTTCACCGACGCCAGTGAGTTGCGAAAGTTTTTGGGCAATGATGGTCGAAGCAGCATCGTACATTTGACCTTGCGTCATCGTGTCGGAGGTCAGGCTCAGTATCATCACCGGTGCGTCGGCGGGATTCACCTTGCGGTAACTGGGGTTACTGATTAACCCCGATGGCAAATCGCTACCAGCTGCATTTAGCGCTGCCTGGACGTCCCGCGCAGCACCATTAATGTCTCGCTTTAGGTCAAACTGCAATACGATGCGGGTTGAGCCGAGCGCACTCGTCGATGTCATTTCAGTGATTCCGGCGATCCGGCCGAGTGCACGTTCAAGCGGCGTAGTCACTGCCGCAGCCATGGTTTCCGGACTCGCACCGGGCAGTGATGCCGAGACTTTGATGGTCGGAATATCGACGCGCGGTAAAGGCGATACCGGCAGCAACTGCAAGGCCAGCATGCCGACCAGCATCAATCCGACGGTAAGCAGCGTCGTCGCCACGGGTCGCCGTATAAAAGGCGCACTAAAATTCATGGGTACCGACTCATATGCTTCGACTTTCAGTGCCCGCCGTCATTTGCCGCGCAACCTTCTCACGCGTCACGCGGCTCAGGCGGTCGAATGCAAGGTAAATCACCGGGGTGGTGAACAACGTCAGCATCTGACTCATGATCAGACCGCCAACCAAAGTAATTCCCAAGGGATGGCGCAGTTCCGAACCTACTCCCCAACCAAGCATTAGCGGTAGCGCAGAGAGTAGCGCCGCCATCGTCGTCATAAAAATAGGACGAAAACGCAAAAGGCAAGCCTGATAAATTGCGTCGCGCGCAGAAAGACCTTGCTCTCGTTCTGCATCTATGGCGAAATCAATCATCATGATCGCGTTTTTCATGACGATACCGATGAGCAAAATAATGCCAATGATCGAGATTGCGTTGAGCTCGTTGCCTGTAACCATAAGTGCCAGCAACGCACCGGAACCTGCCGAAGGTAAGGTCGAAAGGATCGTAATCGGGTGAATGTAGCTTTCGTAAAGCACCCCGAGAACAATATAGACGGTAACAATTGCTGCAAGAATCAGCCACAGTTGATTTGTGAGTGAGGCTTGAAATGCCAACGCTGAGCCTTGAAATTTCAACTGCGTGCTTGGCGGCAACGCCAGGTCGTCGCGCACCTTTTCAATGACCTTGACTGCTTCACCTAACGACGCTCCCGGCGCCAGGTTGAAAGCGATCGTCGCAGCAGGAAACTGGCCGACACGCGTAACAATCAGTGGCGAATTCCGCTCAATTACACGCGCAATTGAAGACAACGGGATTTGTCGAGCCAGGCTTGCGTCAACTGCACCGTTTGCTGAAGTGCCACCCGCTGCGCTGATGTAAATATTGTCGAGTGCGGCGACACCATTTAGCAACTCGGGCTTAATTTCGAGTACCACCCGTTGTTGGCTTGTCGGTGTAAAAAGAGTGGCGACCTGCCGCTGTCCGAAGGCGTTGTAAAGAGCATTGTCTATTGCGGCCGGTGTAATACCAAGTCGCGCGGCGCGCGCGCGATCGATTTCGACGTGAGCTTGTAGTCCGGCCTCATGTTGGTCACTGGTGACTTCAGCCAGTGCCGGCTCTTGACGTAGACGGTTCAGCACTCGTGGTACCCAATCACGCAGAACTTCCGCGTCAGCGTCTTCGAGCGACAATTGGTAGGGTAGGCGACTCACGCGGTCGTCGATCGTCAAGTCTTGTACAGGTTGCATGTAAAGCTTGATGCCTTCGACTTTGGACAAACTGGCTTGCAATCGTCGAATAACTTCATGCGCACGATCGCTGCGCTGTGACATAGGCTTGAGATTGATCAACAAGCGCCCGCTGTTGAGCGTCGGATTGCTGCCATCAACTCCGATAAATGAGGACAAACTTTCAACAGCAGGGTCGCTCAAAATGACGCTGCCTAACGCTTGCTGCCGTTCGGCCATGGCGCTGAAAGAGATGCTGGCAGGCGCTTCCGAAATACCTTGTATGGCGCCCGTGTCCTGGATCGGGAAAAAGCCCTTGGCAATGAAAACGTACAGGAATATCGTCAGCCCCAGAGTCGCAATCGCCACTTTTAAGGTTTGCTGCTGGCGATCGAGCACCCACTCCAGCATTCGCGCATACCTGGCTATGAGACGATCAAACCATGCTCCGCTGCGCCTGAAGAACTCCCCTTGCTCCGCGTCGGGAACCCGGCGCAAAAGGCGCGCACACATCATTGGCGTCAAAGTCAGCGATACCACGGCGGAAATCAGAATCGCTACCAATAAAGTGACGGCAAACTCACGAAACAGACGTCCTACCACATCACCCATGAAGAGTAATGGAATCAATACCGCCATCAAAGAGACCGTTAGTGAAACAATCGTGAATCCGATTTGGCGTGCACCGTCCAGCGCAGCCTGCAACGGTGGCTCGCCGGCTTCGACATGGCGCATGATGTTCTCGATCATTACGATCGCATCGTCAACCACAAATCCCGTCGCAACGATCAGCGCCATCAAGGTGAGATTGTTGATGGAAAAGCCAGCCAAATACATCACAGCAAAGGTGCCAACGAGCGACAGCGGTACTGCCACACTTGGAATCAGCGTTGCAGCTGCATTGCGCAGGAACAGAAAAATAACCATGACCACCAGTGCAACAGACAGCAGCAACTCGAATTGCACATCGCGAACGGATGCCCGAATAGTTTCGGTTCGGTCGGTCAGCATCGTTACATCCACTGCAGAGGGAAGTGACTCCTTAAGCTGAGGCAACAGCCGTTTGATGTGATCGACAACTTGTATAACGTTTGCGCCGGGTTGGCGCTGGATGTTGATGATCAGTGCCGCTGATTCGTTACCCCACGCGGCAAGTCGCGAGTTTTCGGCGCCATCGGCGACTTCTGCAACATCAATAAGCCGCACTGGCGAGCCATTGCGGTAGGCGACGATCAGAGAGCGAAACTCCTCCGCCGACTTAAGCTGGTCGTTGGAACTGATAGTTGATGCACGGGTCGGACCGTCGAAGCCGCCTTTGGCCTGCTTGGAATTGGCATTGACGATGGCAATGCGTAAATCCTCTAGCGATAGCTTGTAGGCGGCGAGGACTTTTGGATTGGCTTGAATGCGTACAGCCGGTTGCTGCCCCCCGCTAATGCTGACTAAGCCTACACCGGAAATCTGTGAAATCTTGGCGGCAAGCCTGGTGTCCGCCAGGCGACGAATTTCCGGCAGTTGCACGCTGCTTGAAGTTAAGGCCAGAGTCATGATCGGCGTGTCGGCCGGATTAACCTTGTTGTAAATCGGCAGTTGTGGCAGGTCTTGCGGGAGCAAACCGGCCGCTGCATTGATTGCAGCCTGCACGTCTTGCTCAGCGACATCAAGGGCCAGCTCTAAATTGAACTGCAAGGTGATAATCGACGCGCCACCCGAACTCGTCGAGAACATTTGTTTGAGACCAGGCATGCGGCCAAATTGGCGTTCAAGCGGCGCCGTAATTGTGGCAGTGACGACCTCCGGGCTGGCACCCGGATACAAGGTCACTACCTGAATGGTCGGGTAATCGAACTTAGGTAGGGCCGAGAGTGATAACAGGCGGTATGAAAATAGGCCAACAAGCAGAATCGCCACCATCAGTAGCGAGGTCGCCACTGGACGGAGGATAAATGGACGTGACGGATTCATGGCCGGGTGAGCCGAGGAGCGGGGTGCTCAGCCACCACCACTGGCTTGAGAGTTTCGCGCTTCCGTCCGCCGTTCGTCACCCTGCTGGTCGGATTTGATAAGGGTGACCTTGGCTCCGTCACGTAGCCTGTCCGCACCGTCAATCACCACTATTTCGCCGGCGGCCACGCCACCTTCGATTGCAGTGACTTCACCCTGTACAGGACCAACCTGTACGGGACTTACGGCAACCGTCTGATCATCTTTTACAACGTAAACAAAGCTGCCCTTGGCGCCGCGCTGGACTGCTGCCGACGGCACTAATGTCGCATTTACCCGCGTTTCTAATGCCATTCTCACATTTACAAACTGGTTTGCAATAAGCGCATCCTCTGCATTCGCAAACTCAGCTTTTAGCTTGATCGTTCCCGTAGTCGGGTCAATCTGATTGTCGGCCGTCAGCAGGCGGCCAGTCCCAAGCTTATCTTTCATGCTCCGGTCGAAAGCCTCGACCGCAACCTTGTCGCCCGAACGAAGCCGTTTCATCACGCGCGGCAAGGAATCCTCAGGAATAGGAAACACTACGTTTACAGGTCGCAACTGTGTAACCACCGCAATGCCGGTTGCGTCCGATGTCCGCACTACATTGCCCGGGCTGACCTGGCGCAGGCCGACGCGACCTGCAATCGGCGAAACAACTTTGGCATGCGCAAGTTGTAGTTTGGCATTGTCAACGGCACCTTGTTCTGCCTGCACAGCGGCTTTTTGTTGGCGGACGAGCGACTCTTGGGTATCCACTTGCTGACTAGAAATTGAGTCTTGAGCAAGCAAAGTGCGATAGCGCTCCAGGTCGACCTGGGCGTTCTCCAGCATCGCCTGGGCGCGGGCCAACTGACCGCTGGATAAAGCCAGCTGCATTTCAAACGGCCGAGGATCGATTTGGGCCAGCAGTTCCCCCGCCTTTACCATCTGACCTTCCTCAAACGCGATACTGAGGATTTGTCCATCGACGCGGGCGCGAACCACTGCAGAATTGACTGGCGTCACCGTGCCTAGTGCAAAAAGATAGATATCCAGATTACCTTGTCGAACAGGTGCAGCCACGACAGGAATGGAATCAAGCGGGTCCTTATCGCGCGCGCTCCGCGAACTGGATGTCGAACGATCCAGGCCAAAGCTCAGATACAAAATCAAGCCGACAACAGCAATTATTCCGAGAATCAGCGGGATCGCCCGACCGCGATCTTGCCACCGGTGTCCTGACCCAACTGCAGATTTTGCGGGCAGCGAGGTTTCGGGTTGTAGAGTCATGGACGCAGTTCGGACATAGTGAAAGTAAAAGGGGTTTTAGAGCAAGTCGATTGAACTACTGTCGATGCCAACGAGCACCGGCAAATTGTAAATCAGAATCTAAAACCGACATCGGCAGACCAATAACCCAATACTGCGCATCACATATCATATTGGACAATTATGTGGTTGATGGCTCGACAAGCCCTACCGACGGCGTGTTATCAGCACCAACTGACAAATTTTTTCGGCCAACTGCCGGGAAATACATTTTGTCAGCAGCCAACACCGTTGGCATTACGACAATGACAATTGTCGCTCGTATATTCGATATCGTTTGTACGCGACACCACCAATTGATTCAATGATGTGCCGCATTCCATCGTTGTCCTCAAGAATCCAGGACAACTCGATTTTTCTTGCTCCTTGACGATGCAGTTCGATCCGAACTGCATCAATAACCATAAATGCGAGGGTGGGCCCAAGGCGGGTATGCTGAAATTTGCGGCGAACACCCATTAACGGAACACGGGCAGTGGCAGGATGCCGAACCTTTAGCCGCCACAAGAGTTTTAGCCAGCCAAATGGCAGTAATTGTCCATTGAGTCCGCGAATCGCTTCATTCACGTTCGGCAGTCCCACAATGAATGCGGCCGCTTCGCCATCAACTTCTGCAATCTGAATTAACTCCGGGGAAATTAGGAAGCGCAGGTTTTTGCCCAATTCAGCGAACTCCGCAACGGTAAACGGGACGAATCCCCAATTTTCGGCCCACGCATCGTTAAATATGTCGCGTAACAATGCGATCTCGGTGTCGAAGCATTTCATGTTGATTGGCCGCACTTTTATCTGACGCGCTGATTTTGCGATCAACTGGCGCATAAGCACGGGCGCATCGAAATCCGGATTGACTATATAGGCAAGCACATCTTTCGCCTTGGTGTATCCGTTGTGCTTGATGAGCTTATCGTAGTATGGGCGCGCATGCCCCATCATGAAGACCGGTGGCGTATCAAAACCATCGACCAGCAGTCCTATTTCTTCGTTGATTGACAGGTTGAAAGGGCCGCGCACCTGCCGCATGCCTTGACCGCGAAGCCATAGCTCTGCCGCGGCAAGCAGGGCCGAAAACGTCTCCTGATTGTTCTCGGCGTCCAGCATCCCGAAAAACCCAGTTGCATCCGCATACTGCTTTAGGTGGAGTTGATCAATCTGAGCGCAAATTCGACCAACCGCCTGCTCTCCCCGAAAAGCGATCCAGGCCTGCCAATGCGCATGCTGAAAAAAGGGATTATGTTTGGGCGACAAGTGCATCCGTCGCTCGATCAGTAGCGGCGAAATCCAGGCAGGATCCGACTCAAGCACAGAGTTTTGCACACAAATGAAGCGATCAAGATCCAGTTGCCCTGTGACTGGAACGACACGTAACGGGCGGAGATCATCAGTGGTGCGTTCAGGGGTCATGCCAAGTTTTGTTTGGTCGCAGACGCAATCAGGTTTGTAATTTGAGCCCTTTCCGCTTTTTGGACGGACCTGTGTTTGCTCAAGCGCCCTGAACTCTATCAGGTAGAACGCAGGCAAAGCAAATGCCCAAGTCATCTTGTGACGAAAACGGAACGACTGGAAAGTTGGGAGAAACTGATAAAGCTAACTTGGTTGAACGCGGTTTCAGCAGGCTGAACAGGTTCTCAAGGGCCGAATTCTCAACATTTAGGGCAATTGCTGATATAATCGCGCGCCTTGCGCCTTCAGGGTGCAAGCGTGTGTTGAGGTCGAACCTAGTTACCAGAGTGCCGTTTTGAATCTGTTTCAATGTACGACGACTTGGATGGTTTGTTCCCCTCCGAGTTTAAGTCTGCCGCCATAGAGGTTCCGGGAGAGTCAAACTGCCAGAAGGTAAAGGTGGCCTGACTTGCTGAAAATTGTAGTGATAGCGCACATGACGATGAGTACATGGTCATTTGTACATATCATTTGATGATTAATCGCTTACAGATAGGTTGCATATAGGTTACAGTTGCACCCTAGCCTGTTTGCTGTTTTGCCCTGCAGTTGCTGGTGGATATTTCACGAGGATCCAAATTGAATCGAATACCAGATGTCACATTCGCTCCATTGCCAACTCCCACTGAAAACTCACTGCCTCTGCGTCGTGCGGATTTTTCCACCTTAGCCGAGGCGCTGGACTACGCGGCAGAGGGCGAAACTGGGGCCAACTTCTACTCGGGTAGCGGCAAGCTTGCGACAGTGTTGCCATACCGCACGTTGCGTATTCAGTCATTGGTGCTGGCCCGTCGCCTCTTATCGTTGCCGATTGAGCGTGGAGCCCGGATCGCAGTAGTGGCGGAAACCAACCCGGATTTTTTGCGTTTCTTTTTTGCCTGCCAGTACGCCGGGTTGGTTCCCGTTGCGTTGCCGGCTTCGGCCAATCTCGGTGGGCACGAGGCATATGTCGCCCAGTTGCGCGGTTTGTTGAAGGGATGCGGCGCTTCGGTGGCGATGGCCTCAAGCCAGTTCCTTCGTTTCCTGCAGGAGGCGGCGAAAGATCTCGACCTCGCCTTTTTAGGAACGCCTGCAGATTTCGAAGAACTGTCAGAGCAGGATGTCGAGCTCGAATATAGTCGCCCGACCGAAACAGCTTATCTCCAATACACCTCCGGAAGCACCGGTTTTCCGCGAGGGGTAGTAATTACCCAGCAAAGCGTGCTCGCCAATTTGTTCGCGGTGGTCAACCATGGTGTGGACATGCGACCTGATGATCGTTGCGTGTCGTGGCTTCCGTTCTATCATGATATGGGGTTGGTTGGATGCATGTTGGCTCTGGTGGCGTCGCAGCGTTCGATTGACTACCTTGACACTCGGGATTTTGCGATGCGACCGCGTCGCTGGCTTGAGTTAATGACAACCACACGGGCAACCATCGCATTTAGCCCGCCGTTCGGTTACGACTTGTGCTCCCGCAGAATCCGTCCTGATGACGTGGCTCAGTATGATCTTTCTGCTTGGCGTGTTGCAGGCATTGGCGCCGAGCCTATTCGCGCCGAACTGCTTGACCGCTTCGCTCGCCTCCTCGCGCCCGCAGGATTTGATCCGCGCGCATTTGTACCCTGTTATGGGATGGCGGAAAGCTCTCTGGCGATAAGTTTTTCACCACTTCGTCAGGGTGTGGTTGTCGATTGGATTGACCCGGACGAATTAGCCGAAAACATGCGCGCGAAACCCAGTGATCATAAATCGGGGAGTGGTTTTGTGCACTGTGGAGCGGCCTTACCCGGCCACGAAATTGCAATTTACGACAATCAGGCAAATGTATTGCCCGACCTCCACGTTGGCCGCATCAAAGTACGCGGGCCGAGTGTGATGTCTGGGTATTTTGGGTTGCCCGAGCAAACACAGATGGCGCTTTCTCCTGACGGTTGGCTGGATACCGGTGATATCGGTTATTTGGTTGAGGGCAGTATCGTTGTGACCGGGCGACACAAGGATATGTTCATCATTAACGGACGCAACATTTGGCCGCAGGACATTGAGCGCATCGCAGAGCGACAGCCTGAACTGCGTTCGCTGGATGCATCTGCCTTTTGCGCGCCTGGTCCGAACTCCGAGGATGTTGCCGTTGTCGTTGTGCAGTGCACGCTCAACGACTCAGCCCAACGCCGGCAGTTGACCAAGCGGCTTCATCGTGAAATTCATGAAGAATTGGGTATTAGCTGCGTAATTGAATTGGTGCCACGGCACACCTTACCCAGAACGTCGTCAGGTAAATTGTCACGTTCCGCGACGCGCGTTGATTACCTGCGTCGGCGGGAGCAGGATGGTAGCTCGCTATCAATGATCGATTCGACAGACTTGTCTGATGCAGCTTTGTCGGGCTCCTTAGTGGTTGATTGGAAGTTGGCGAAACAGGCTGTGCCGACTGGCAGCGGTACGCCGTTCGGGCTTCGCGCGGCAGCATCGCCAGATTGACTTCCGGTTCCGTGCTTGCCTTGACAGGCGCTACGGGGTTCATTGGGAACGCACTACTAAATAGATTAACAACTACCGGATATCGAGTTCGCGCGCTTTATCGTCCCCGTGCAGGACGATCTCAGCCCGCCTTGCCAGGGGTCGAGTGGATTTCTGGAGACCTGCAAGAGGCCGGCGCGCTAGAGGCTCTGGTGACTGGAACTCGAGCCGTCATTCACTGCGCCGGGTCCGTGCGTGGCATTACTCAAGCGGATTTTGACTCTGTCAATGTCGATGGTGCAATGCGCGTTGCACAGGCCGCTGCGCGACAGAAACAGGCTCCCCGATTTCTTCTGATTTCTTCACTGGCGGCTCGCTCGCCCCAGCTATCACACTATGCAGGCAGCAAGTGGCGCGGCGAGTGCGCGCTAAAAAAAGTAGCCGCGGATCTGCCGTGGACAATTTTTCGGCCGCCAGCAGTTTATGGCCCTGGAGACCGAGAGATGCTGCCGCTCTTTCGCGGCATAGAAAAGGGCTTTGCATTGCTTCCGGCCGGTGCAGGCAGACGACTTTCGCTAATTTACGTAGATGATTTGGCGTCAGCTGTGGCACGTTGGCTTGAGACCACCGCGGCAGATGGACAAACACTTGAACTTGACGACGGATGCATTGGTGGCTATGACTGGGATTCGATTCTTGAGACTGCCGGCAGTGTCTTGCGGAATAACAAGCGGGTAAATCGATTGGCTATTCCGATGACGATGTTGAAGACATTCGCACACATAAACTTGACCGCGGCTCGAATCTTCGGATATGCGCCGATGTTAACGCCGGGCAAGGTCATGGAAATAACTCATCCAGACTGGGTGTGCAATAATTACGCCTTTGCGCAACTTACCGGCTGGAAACCAATGTTTGATTTTGAACAAGGTTTATCCTGTACTTTCGGTAAGAATATTGCGGTTCCGCTTGAGACTTGAACATGAAATACGAGAGCATTCTTTCGCAACTTTGTGAAGAGTTGTTAATACTGACCAAAGGTCGGACAACTGTTGGCGAGAACACCGAACTCGTTGGTGATCTGGCTTTGGACTCACTTCAAGTGATGGATCTGTTGTTGCTTATGGAAGACCGCTTTGACATTTCCATACCAGTCAGCATCCTTCCTGACGTAAAGACCGTGCGGGATCTTGCTATCCAGGTCGAAAAACTTGTGAGTAATTCGTAATGGGGATTTTCGATAAATATCAATCGCTTAAAACCACGCGCGACGAACTTGACGCGCTTGGCATAGATCCATTCAGTGTGAAAATTGATAGGATTATTTCGCCAACCGAGGGAATAATTCATGGCCGACCGACAATTCTCGCTGGCACCAATAACTATCTTGGGCTGACCTTCAATCCTGAGTGCATTGCAGCGGCGCGGACTGCACTTGAGAATGAAGGGACCGGAACTACCGGATCGCGCATGGCAAATGGCAGCTATTCGGGCCACCGGCTACTCGAGCAAGAGATTGCTGCGTTTTACGGCAAACGTGATGCGATTGTTTTTTCCACCGGCTACCAGGCCAATCTGGGCATTTTGGCCGCGCTTGCGGGACCGGGAGATGTGGTCTTGCTTGATGCAGATTGCCATGCCAGTCTGTATGATGGTTGCCGCCTTGGAGGCGCTGAGGTAATTCGCTTTCGTCACAATAATCCAGAAGACCTGGCTAAACGTATGCGTCGCCTCGGTGAGCGCGCAGCCAATACACTGATTTTGGTTGAAGGCATTTACAGCATGTTGGGAGATCGCGCTCCGCTTAAGGAAATAATCGAGGTAAAGCGCGAGTTTGGTGGATATCTTTTGGTCGACGAAGCCCATTCATTAGGGGTTCTCGGTGAGACGGGTCAAGGTTTAGCTGAAGAGTTAGGGTTGCTGGACGAAGTCGATTTCGTCGTTGGTACTTTCAGCAAGAGTCTCGGCGGCGCAGGTGGGTTTTGTGTGAGTGATCACCCGGAACTTGATCTGATCCGTTATTCAAGTCGGCCGTATATCTTTACAGCTTCACCAGCGCCGGCAACAATTGCGTCGACAAGACAAGCGCTTCGTCTGCTTGCGGCCGGAAAGCATCTGCGTAAGCGCCTGATGGCCAACGCCGAACAGTTGCATGCCGGATTGACGTCATTGGGGTATACCTTGGGTGCCCCGCCCAGTCCGGTTGTTGCGGTAGTACTCGACGGAAAAATCGAAGCGTTGCAGTTCTGGTCCAACCTGCTTCAACACGGCGTATATGTCAACTTGATGCTTCCCCCGGCGACTCCAAACGGGGTGTCGTTGATCCGGTGTAGTGTTAGCGCTGCACATACACCAGAGCAAATTGACGCAGTTTGTGCGGCGTTCGCCGAATTAAGGGAACTGGCATAGGGCGTTTCTGCGGTGGGCGTGTGAAGCCACGCACTCCAACTCGACCATCATTTTTCGCAATGACAATTCATTGCAAATTTGGTAATTCCCCAGCAGGGTGCATCGCATCTGCACCTTGTGCGGTGCCCTGATACTGCGTGAATAAACTGCACTCATGGAGAAAATTGTGACTGATAGCGGCGACAGCAAACCGCTACAGACTCCGATGCGCCGGGTGTTCGGAAACCTTTGGCTCTTGGTTCGAGGACGTGGTGCCGCTGCGGTAATGGCGCTGGGCGCGACTGCGCTCATGGCGCGCGCATTGGGTCCCACAGAATTTGGCTTGGTTGTGTTGATTCAGGCCTATTCCTTGTTGTTGCGAGGCCTGCTCAATTTCCAACTTTTTGAAGCCATAGTGCGATATGGAGTTCCCGCGCATGACTCCAATGACCAACGTACGCTTCGCCGTTTGATTCACGTATGCCGCCGTGTAGACCTTGGCGCGTGCATCACGGCAACAGTTGTCGCGGTTGTTGTCGCACCGCTAGCCGGGCCGTCAATGGGAATGGATCAACATCAGGTAAGTCTGCTGATTGCGTATAGCTTTGTTTTACTAGCAACAGGTAACGGCACGGCCATTGGCATTCTCAGGCTATTTGACCGGTTTGATCTCTTGGGGTTGCAAATGGCGGTCGGCCCAATTCTGAGATTTATCGGCGTTGGCTTTGCTTGGTGGCTAGATGGTTCACTCTGGATATTTGTCGCAATTTTGGCCTTCACGTACGTCACCGAAAATATTTACCTAAGCTGGCTTGGTCTGCGCGAATATCGCCAACAAATGGCGCCACTGACACCGACAGAAACGTATCGCGACGCGACCTTTGGTGAGTTTCCCGGGTTACGGCAATTTCTTTGGATAACTTATTGGCAGTCAAATATGGATATGGTACCCAAGCATATCGCGACTGTTTTGACCGGCTACCTTCTCGGACCTGCGGAAGCAGGTTTGTTACGTCTGGCGCGCGAACTCTCAAGTCCGCTTGCCAAAGGAGCTGTATTGGTACGCCAAGTTGTATATCTGGACTTGACCCGGAGTTGGCACCATGGGACCGGTGCGTTTAGCCACGTTGCCTTTCGAACCGCGATTTATGGTGGCGCCTTTGGTATGGTATTCGTGCTGGCCGCCTACTTCTTCGGTGCAGAACTCTTGTCTACGTTGGTTGGTAAGGAGTATGTTGCCGCTGCCGCTGTATTAAGCCTGATGCTGCTAGCCGCTACAATAGATCTTGCGGCCCAATCCTTACGGTCAGCAGCCTATGCAATAGGTCACGCCGGCAAAGTGTTGCGTATGTATGCGATTTCGGCAGTCGCATACGTCATCTCGTTCATCGGCCTCACGACATGGCTGGGTTTAATAGGCGCCGGGCTTGCTGCATGCATTGCAGCTTCGATACCAATATTTGCGATGGTGGTTTTGATACGACAGAACCTGACCAAATCTCAATAAGTTTCAGTTCCGTTGCTCGGGAAAGCCTGAACTTCGTCTTCATTCCATGTGGAATTTCTAAGTTGTATCGGTAATCAGCAACCATGAAACAGCTTGGGCGAGGGACGATCGGTGGTTGATGTAACTACTTGCAGCGTTCCGGCATCTCCGATGGGCGCACCCACTCAATAGTCTTCCCAAAGACCGAGATGCCCACAAAACCGCGGACACCCAGTGTGCCGTCACTCCCAAGGCTTAAATTGCCCTGGTACGTTTGCCCGCTGCCCGGATTGTAAATTTCGCCTTCACCCCAAGTGTTTTCTGTTAGGCGCCTGAACCCCGACATGATTCGCAAACCGCAACGTGGGCGATCGCGAAGCAAAACATTTGGGTTGTGCCGGTCGCGTTTTGGTTGACCATCGGCCGACAGAGGCTTTTTAAGCCAATAAATGTGACCACATAGGCGCCCGTCGCATTCGTCGATCCACACCGCGACAGCTTGCTTGTCACGCTCTCTGCTATCTACCCACAAACCTCGAATGTCTGGTGCAGATGAAAGAGGTGATGCTGCAATTGCCGGAGTTGCCAAGGCAAGTGTAGTAATCAACCAACCTAATGAGTACGAAAGACTATTCATCGGATGCGTCAACCACCGAACCGATTGCGATCAGCGCGTTATTCAGCACTTCGGGATAGGGAGCGCGGGTGTCAATTTCAACAACCCGCGCATGATTGAAATGCAGTTGTGACATGATTGATAGCTTGTAGTTCAATTCCGCAAGGCTATGGTCTGGTTTACGGCGATGCGCTGTATCGGCGTCGATCGTCAGGCGAATCACCAAAGCGGGTCGTCGTTCGGCCATCCATTCGTATAGTCGTTGTTCTTGCTCAGCCAGCTTCCGCACTAACCAGTTACTAGTGCGGGCAGAAGAGAGGCCCGGACCGTCACAATGAAAACCGGGAATTTGCGCTTGCGGGTACCGATCGGTGATGACGAGTACACCTTCCTGCGACAATCGGATGATCCGCCGCAATCGAAGCAACCGACGTAGTGACAGTATGTACATCAGCAGCGCCGTTCCCAAACCAGGCAAATTCAGCCGCATGTCTTGCGCCCGCTGCGCTCTTTTTGCCAGATAATCTTCAAGCCAATGCCCAACCAACGGCAGTTGTTTGATTTTGTCCCCGGATTCGCCCGAAAAAACACCAAGGTAATACCGTTCGACCCTTGTCTTTGCTTTCAGTTTGACCAACAAATCAGCAGTCAATGTTGATTTGCCGGTTCCGTCGCAGCCGACAACGGCGATAACTCCCTTGAGCGGAGTGAGTGGTGTAGCAATGGGGTTAGTCTCTTCAAGCATTACCGAAATGTTGGCTGATGTATTTAATGTTTAAAAGTCAGACGTAGTGCAACGGATTCATTGTAAATACATGCACGATACATACGGAAGGCAGACACAAGCCAAGGCTTGCCTGACTTATGGCTGTTGTTTCTTGATGGCATTGCCGGCTGCTTGCAAGGCAGTCGAAAGAACTTCTTGATATGGAGCGCAACCATTAAGATCAAGAACTTGTGCCCCGTTAAAACGTAAGTTTGGGATAACGGTAACTTTGTCCTTCAGCACAGACAACTTATGGTCTGGCTTTCGAGCATGAGCTGTATCTGCATCAACGTTTAGCCGGATAACCAATGCTGGAACATGGTTCGCCATCCATTGATATAACCTGAATTCAACAGCTGCGAGTTTGCGCACGAGCCAACTGTTGGTCTTTACTGCGCCCAGTCCCGTGCCATCGTAGTAGAACCCGGATATTTGGGCTTGAGGGTAGCGATCGGTAACTACTACAACTCCACGGTTATTCAAGGAAAGCATGCGGCGAAACTTATACGCGCGCCAAAGTGACAAACAGAAGATTGCGAGCGCCGTAGCCTTGTCCGTTGTTTTCGTTGTCTTGTCATGGGAACTCTCAGCCTTTCGCGCGAGATAACGCCCTGCTGGAGTGCCAATCAAAGGCAGGGCTTTGATCCATGCACCTATGTTGCCGGACGACTGGCCGAGATAAAGTAATCTCGTCGGGCGAGTCTCACCAAGAAGATTGTTCAAGTCAGTGGTAAGCGACGACTTACCTGACCCGTCACAACCGACAACCGCAATAACACTTTGCAAAATCCTGAGTTTCGAATGAGCAGGTAACTGATTCACGTTACTTCGCAATCAAATTTATAACTGCAATGATCCAAGACTGCGCGTCTCATAAGTTGCTCTTCTCCAAAAATAGATCGCAAGTCGCTACTCACGCAGGCGAGGAAAGCGTTTCAGAAATCGCAAATCTTTCAGCATAGGCAACCAGTCGTCGTCTGATATCGGCCGGCATCTCGACGGCGTCTAAGTAGTAGCTTTTGGACCCGTCGAATTTTTTGACGACAAGTGTATCGTGCATGCCACCCATCATGCCGTTGATGGTACTAAGGTATTCGGAAATACTAGAGTGATAGAGAGACGGGTAGAGAATTTTCAGATTATCGTACAGGGCAACTTGTCTACTGACAATTTTCCGCAACTCGTGAAATTCCTTGCTTGTTATTTCCGTCTTAAGAAGACATAAGCGGATGGAATTGATTTGCTCGCTCACATGCGCACGGAATGATTCAGTAGTTGAAGGCCGAAAATGATTGACCGGCATGATCATTAGTTCGTAAGGAAGTTTGGTTAGGATTACGCTAAGGGCAACCGCCCACCATCGCGCAGCGTCCTCCCGACCTTGCTTGATCGCGTCCTGCAGGTAGCCCATGACTGCAGTCATCCGGTGAAAACCACGCGGACTGCTATGGCGTTGATCGAACGTCGTATAGGCGCAGCGCAGGTGCTTGAATTTGGCGCGTATGTGTTTGAAAAAAATCTGATCATCCGCAGTAAAGGGCCGTCGCAAGTATAGATTTCTGAGAATTTTCCTTAGACCCTTGCGATCCATTCCATCATTCCACAATTGCCAGGAAATTTGATAGCACCGTGTCAGCTGCTCTTCACTATAGTCAAGATGAATTTGATCCGGCAGTGACGCATCCAGATGAATATCATCGTGAACAAGCAGCGCAGAAAAAAGTGCGTTGCAGTGTTCCGGAGGGAAGCGATTTTCGGTGTTATTTTTCAAATCTGTGGTTCTGCCAATGTAAGGATTAGTGTATTTGCAACGAGTTGAGTCCTTCAGCCCTGCCAACATGAGTGAGGGGTTGGAAACAAAATACTGCCACTCGTATAAATAACCGAAACCGCCGTGACGTCAAGAACACGCGGAACTGTTCATCCCAATTCTGGACTTCAACTTAACCAATTGAAATTGAACCTTTTCGGCACGCGACTCAACCGATTAATGTGCGGAGCACATTTTAGGCGGTGCAAGTAGTTTCATGACAGGATGGATGTATCTAATTGTGAGCTGCCCAGCCATGACAAACAGGGCGCACTTATAATGCGATCACATTAGTTGGGTCACCGTTAGCCCTTTGTTCGATCGGGGAAGCGTCCCTGGAAATCGGACGGAGCATTGCAAACGGCGGTGAGTTTGTTGTCATTCTGGTTTGACAGAAGTCGAACCGCCAGCAACGGCGCTGGCATTATTAAAGGAGTTGTAATTGATGTCAGACGATCGGTCCGCGATGGCACCGTTAATCGCGGTCATTGGTTGTGATGGTTCTGGAAAGTCGACGGTCAGCGAACGGATTCTCGACTGGATACGCAGATACGGACCGGCTGAGGCGGCTCATCTTGGCAAACAGTCCGGGAATATCGGACGCGCACTGACGCGGTTGCCGATCATAGGTTCAATGATCGGTAACCTGATTCGTCGTAAATCCGACCAGGTAACCCACTCTCACGCCAAAAACAAAACCCCGGGCATTTTTCCTGCGATCGTTATCTACGTTTTCACTTTGCGCCGCTTGTTGCGGTTCCGGCGGATGTTGGCACTGCGGCGTCAGGGTTTGATTATTGTGACCGACAGGTATCCTCAATTGGAGTTTCCCGGCGCCTACGACGGTCCGGGACTGTCGGTTTCCGCGGAAGGAAATTTCATCGTCCGGTGGTTGGCGCGACGTGAGCAAGCGGCGTTTGAGTGGATGACCAGTTATCGACCAGATATTGTCATCCGGCTCAACGTCGATTTGGATACGGCGTGTTTGCGGAAGCCTGATCATAGGCGCGAGGCGCTAAGGGAAAAAGTCGCAATCACTCCGCGACTAAAATTCATGGGCGCTCGAATTGCGGAGATCGACAGTAGTCGCCCGCTGGACGAGGTACTGACTGCTGCCAAGCTTGCTTTGACGGACCTTATGAGCGCCAGAGGTTATCCGTCTCCAAGCGCATAGGGGGGTTGTTGGAAGACTTCCGGCCAAAGATTTTCGGCGAGGATAACCCACAACGCCAACCAGGCCGCGCCGATGAACCAACCGGCGAAAACGTCGCTCGGATAATGTACGCCAAGTGCAACGCGCGACAATCCAACTGCGAGAGATAGGACTGCTGCCGTCGTGTAGACGGTCATGCGTGCGATGCGATAGCGAAAACAAGGCGCAAGCATCAGTGCCATCAGACCATAAAACAGTATGCCGTTGAGTGCGTGCCCGCTCGGGAAGCTCCCAAGACTGACTTGATCGAGGTGTGAGACTAGTTGAGGTCGCGCCCGCCCAACCAGCACTTTGACTGTCGTCGACAGCGCAAACCCACTAACCAGAACCACGGCAACGAATATTGCGCTTTGCTTACGGTGCGCCAGCAAGAGATAAAACAGTACAGCGCTCGCCAAGACCAAACGGGGTGCTGTATTTCCAAGCGAAGTGATAGCCAACCAAATTGGCGCACCGCCAGCTGGGTCGTGTCGCAAGAGCCCTTGGTCGGTTGTACGAAACCAAAGAAGTAACCATGAATCAAAATCGGGGGGGCCATACTGTGCCAACAAAACGCCGGAAGCACCAACGGCAACTGTGCTTAAAAATAACAGGCAAGGTAACAGCCACCAGAAACGCAATCGTGTCACCCGATCAATGCTCCCGTTTTACTTATTGGGTCGTCAAGCGTGAGGCAAGGGCCTCATAGTTATCGTCGAGTCGCAAGTTCTGGATTGATCTTGTGGTATCTGGTTTTGGCCCAGATGCTGTCGCATTCTGCGTCTCGGTTTGTTGAAGGTCCGGTTGAGTTGATTGAGGTAGAACATAACCCAGTCCCCAACCAAAAACGAACATTGCTACGGCTGCAATCCATGTTTGCGACAGAATCCTTGATCGGTTGGTCGGAACGTGGGAAACACGAGTTTGTTTAATTCGCTCGAATTCACTCGTTGCCACCACAAGTTGTTCTGCGACTGACTGTGCAGCGGCCTCACTGACTTCGCGAGTTTTGCTGGCAGCAATTGCCGCCTTTTCGGCGGCGATTCTGGTCTGCATGATAAGCAAAACCTTGTCGTCGGCCATTTGTTTTTCCCGCGCCTGTTGGGCTGCAGTCAGCTCCGAAATCCTCTTGTCCTCCGCAACCTGCGCAGCATCTTGTTCCTTCTGCGTCGCATGCAATGCTTCAGCCAAAGTTGCTGCATGCGCTTCCGCGAGCGCTACCAAGCGTGCATTTTCCTTGCGCCGCTGTTCAACTGCTTGCACCTCTTGTTCTCGCTTGACGGCTGCCTCCTGAGCTAGCCGTCGCCGCACCAGTGCGGCTTCCTCTTGCCGTTCGGCTTCCTCTCGCGCAAGCGCTGCATTGAGAGCTTCCGCCTCAGCCAAAACGCGCGCCTCTGCAGCAATTGCAGCAGATATTTCAGCGGCAGCCCGTTCACGAAAAACTTCTGCCTGTTGCAACTCGACATGCGCGCGTTGAGCTGCCAGATTTGTCGCATGTTGACTGGCGGCGAGCTTTTCCTGTGCTTCAAGCAATGCGCGCTTCTCATCCGCCAACGCTTTGGCAATCCGCCGCTCTTCCACTTCCTGTTGGTGCGCAATTTCAGCAGCTTGGAGTGCCGCTTTTCTATCGCGCTCAATCGCTTCCGCCGCCTCGCGCTCGCGTGCTGCGGCGTGCACATTACGTTCGGCCAGAGTACGCTCCAAAACCGACTTTGTGACCCGTTCCGCTTCTGCAGCACGAGCCTCTGCCAATCTTGCAGCCTCTTGCTCGACCGACTGCCGTCGTATCGCCGCTGCAGCCGCTTCCTGTTCCGCATATGCCTGCGCCTCGAGCGCTGCAAGAGCCTCGGCTTCGGTCGTTGCGCGCGTACGAGCCGCCTCTAGTGCCTGCTCTTCTGCGACCCGGGTCTGTTCCGCCAATTCCTTGGCCAATCGCGCGGACGCAGTTTGCGCATTGGCGGTGACTGCTGCATTTTCATCAGCGAGCCTTGCATTCATCTCACGCTGTATTCTCGACTGTGCGGCGAGCGCAAGCTCGGCGTCCGTGCGGACTTGTCCCTGGTGGGCCAATTCATGGTCGGCCGCCATGCGCGCCATCGCCTGCTCATGCGCCTCACGCTCGGCTTCTGCCTGGGCGTCAATTGCCGCCAACTTTTCCTTCTCGGCGATTATCCGTTGGTGAGCCGCTTCAACAGCTAGCGTTTCCATTGCTGCAGCTTGCCGCGCAAGATCCTCGGCCAATTTGGCTGCCTTTGCCTGCGTCATTGCTTCAGCAGCAGCAAGTTCATCAGCCGTCTTTGCATTAACATCGCGTTGTAATTTGGCTTGCAGCGCCAGACTTGCTCCGGCATCGCTGCGTGCTTGTGCGTTGCGTTCAGCTTCCATTTCAGCAGCGATCAATTTTGACTCTTGCTCAAGTGCCTCACGTTCAGCTTGCAGGCGAGTTTCCGTGGCGAGCTGAGCGGTGTGCTCGGCCTGCGCACGGTCCGCAGCAGCGGCAGCTGCTTTTTCTGCTGCGGCCTTGCGTGCTTGAGCGTCCTTAAATGCTTGCTGCTCAACTTCAGCTCGCTCTTGAGCCAACTTGGTGGCCGCCTGCTCAGCTTCTGTTTGAGCCATCAAAGCAGCCGCCGCTTGGGTGTCGGCCAAGCTGCGTTGCCATGCAGCTTCAAGTGCATTTGCTTCGGCAATCGCAACTTCTTGCGCAATTTTTTCCCGCCGCTGCGCTTCTACAATTTTCTCTCGAGCCAACAATGCGGCGCGCTCTTCTTCCATCTGTACATTTGCTCGCGCACTCAATTCCGCTGCTCTAGCAAGTTCCGCCTCGGATTCCATCAGCGCTTGCTTTGTTGCTGCAGCTTCCCGTTCCGCCGCCAGTCGCGCTTGCGACAACGCAAGCGCGTCATGCTCAGCACGGGCTTTTTGCTGCAGTCTGGCACTCATTTCTTGTTGTAGTGCGGCAGTTGCACGAGCGCTCTCAAGTGCTTGTGCCTCACGCGCAGCAAGTTCATTGGCAAGCGCTTCATCTCTTTGCGCGAGTTCAATCTGCTCAAGTGCTAGCGCGCGCGCTTCTTCGTCGCGGTCAATGGCAGATTGGACTAGCGCATCCTGCTCAGCATGCTTTGCATCTGCCGCTTTCCTTGCTAGCGCTTGGGTAATCAAATTACCCGCAGGAGCAGAGGCGCCACTCGGCGCCTTTCCGGCATCCTTTACCTTACCCGCTGATCTAGCGCGTTCGGCATTTTTGATCAAGTCAAGTAGCTTACTCACGTTTTTGTTCTACAGCTTGATCAAGGCTCGTACCGGTCGTCTTAATGGGCGCGAAAGGTTTCTAAATACGGACTCAGCATATCGTGAAGTGGGTGACTTTCGCCGGCAGCATCGCAGGCAGTTACCTTGGCATCCCGGGCATGCCGCCCATCATGCCCTTCATCCCGCGCATCATCTTGGCCATGCCCCCTTTAGCGAAGGTCTTCATCATTTTTTGCATTTGTTCAAACTGGGTCAGCAGGCGATTGACCTCTTGTACCTGAACACCAGCGCCACTGGCAATCCGGCGTTTGCGGCTGGCCTTAATGATCTCCGGTTTGACGCGTTCGAGCGGCGTCATTGAGTTTATGATGCCCTCAATCCGGCGTATGGATTTTTCCTCGATTGCGCCGCCCGCCTGCTGCGCCATCGCGCCGAATTGGGCGGGCAATTTATCAATCATGCTGGCGATGCCGCCCATGTTTTTCATCTGACCCATCTGTTCCTTGAAATCATTCAGGTCAAACGCCTTGCCACCCTTCATCTTTTTAACGAAGTTTTGTGCCTTCTCGTGGTCCACCCCGCGCTGCGCGTCTTCGACCAAGCCGAGAATGTCGCCCATACCCAATATGCGCGAAGCCATTCGCTCGGGGTGAAATTCCTCAAGGCCGCCAAGCTTTTCGCCAACGCCGGTGAACTTAATTGGCTTGCCGGTAACATGGCGAACCGAGAGTGCGGCGCCGCCACGAGAGTCACCGTCGAGTTTGGTCAATATCACGCCCGTAAGCGGCAAGGCCTCGTTAAATGCCTTGGCTGTGTTCACAGCATCCTGACCAAGCATCGCGTCAACCACAAACAACGTCTCAATCGGCTTCGTCTGCGCATGTAGATCGCGGATTTCCGCCATCATGACTTCGTCAACTGCGAGCCGGCCGGCAGTGTCGATGATCAAGATGTCGTAGTAATACAACTTGCCCCAGTTGATCGCCGCCAGTGCAATATCAGTTGGTTTTTGGAGGCCGGTTGACGGAAAAAAATCAATACCTGCTTGAGTGGCTACAGCCTTAAGTTGCTCAATGGCCGCTGGGCGATAAACGTCACAACTGACAACCAACACCTTTTTCTTGTGCTTTTCTTTCAGCCATTTACCGAGTTTTGCCGTGGTTGTCGTTTTACCTGCGCCTTGCAGGCCAGCCATTAGAACGACCGCTGGTGGCTGCGTTGAAAAGTTCAATGCGGCTGACTGACCACCCATAATTTCGGTTAGCTCTCGGTGCACTACGCCTACCAGTGCCTGGCCGGGGGTCAGTGAGCCGATGACCTCTTGTCCCAACGCCTTTTCTTTGACGCGAGCAACAAAGTCTTTGATCACCGGCAGCGCTACATCGGCTTCCAGCAATGCCATGCGCACTTCACGCAGCATTTCAGTGATATTGTCATCACTCAGGCGCGCCTGTCCCCGAAGGGATTTGACAACTTTGGCAAGTCGATTGGTCAGATTGTCGAGCATTTGGTTTTGAACAAAAAATATGGCCGAGGCGGGAAATTTGGAACAAGCAACAGCGGATACAACGACGTAAAACCGTGGTGTAAACTGGCCCGATGCCATCAATTCTAATGCATGCAATTGCTGCCGCTCTTTACACCGGGCTGACATTCCATTTTTGGCGAACACGGTGGACCGGCACTGTTCTCAATACTCCAGCGGGCGGACTACGGACGTCCGAGAAAGTCCTGCTGTTTGCCGCCCTGTGTGCCCACGCATTGAGCCTGCGGGGAGATATTTTTGATGACGGGGCAATGCATTTCAGTTTTTCAATTGCGCTGTCGGTGATGCTTTGGCTGACGATCGCGCTCTACTGGCTGGAGAGTTTTTACGCGCGCATTGAGGGGTTGCAAATCCTTGGACTACCAATCGCAGCAGTTTGTACGCTGTTGCCGTTGATCTTTACTGAAGTCCATCGCTTGCCGAATGCCGATTCACTTGGTTTTCGGCTGCATTTTTTGATTGCGATGCTGGCCTACAGTTTGTTTACGGTTGCAGCGTTGCACGCGGTATTGATGGCGGCTGCTGAGCGCGCTTTACATCAAGGACGTTTGCCCGGTCTGCTTGCTGGTTTGCCGCCATTGATGACGATGGAATCTTTGCTGTTCCGTTTGATTCAGGCCGCATTCGTACTTCTCACGCTGACCTTGGTGTCTGGTTTGCTGTTTTCGGAATCCTTGTTCGGCAAGGCCTTTGTCTTTAATCACAAAACCGTTTTCGCAGTCCTTTCCTGGGTAATTTTTGCCGCGTTGTTGCTGGGCAGGCATATTCGAGGTTGGCGCGGCAAAACTGCACTGCGCTGGACATTGGCCGGGTTTGGCGCCCTGTTGCTTGCCTACATTGGTAGCCGGTTTGTGCTTGAAGTAATTTTGGGGCGCAGCTGATACAGGAATGGACGAAATACCGCTTTCGACCCAGTTTTTAGTTTTGGCCGGTCTTATCGTCTGTTCGGCGTTCTTCTCAATGGCGGAAACCGCGATGATGGCTTGCAACCGGATACGGCTGCGCCATCGAGCAGCCGAGGGTAGCCGAGGAGCGCGCCTGGCAGTGGCGTTGTTAGCCAAAACAGACCAATTGCTCGGGGTAATTCTCCTTGGCAACACATTGATCAATTCTCTCGCCGCGATGCTTACCGGGACAATTGCGTTGCAGGTTTTCGGTGGTGAAGACTGGGCACTCGAGGCGGGAGCACTTTTCGTCACCTTTTGCTTGCTGGTCTTTTCCGAGATTTCACCAAAAGTGATTGGTGCAACGCATCCGGATTGGCTGGTTCCGCGCATCAGTTTTGTGCTTACCCCGTTGTTGCGAATAGCTTACCCGGTGGTGTGGTTTGTTAACCTCTTTGTCGGTGCATTGTTGCGTAGTGTCAATTTGCAGCCCAAGCCCGGCCACGAGGCGACCGGACTCTCATCCGAGGAGCTGCGCGCCGTGGTCCTGGAGTCCGGTCACCTGATGCCGCATCAGCACCGCGACATTTTGTTCAACTTGTTTGAGCTAAAACACGTTTCGGTGGCCGACATCATGTCTCCGCGTGGCGAAATCGAAGCCATTGACATCAGCGCCCCGATTGAAGAGTTGCTCGAACAACTTTCAACCAGCTACCACTCACGCGTCGTTGTGTATGAGGACGAACCGGGGAATATTCTGGGTATTTTGAAGCACCGTCAATTGGTCCCTGACGCGTTTGCCGGCAAAGTTGATCATGCGACATTGCGCGCACAACTGAGCGAACCCTACTATGTTCCCAGCGCAACACCCATTTTTTCCCAAATGCAGTTTTTTCGCGAAAATCGGCAGCGCTTGGGTTTGGTCGTTGATGAATACGGTGAAATAGAAGGACTTATCACATTGGAAGATATTGTTGAGGAAATCATCGGCAAGTTCACCACCAGTGGCCCGGGCAGCACCAATGCGCTGGCATGGGATGCCGACGGCACTGTATTGGTTGATGGTATGGTAGGTTTGCGCGAACTGAATCGCTTGCTGGCCCTTGACCTGCCGACTGACGGCGCAAGGACGTTAAACGGACTGGTAACTGAACACCTTAGAGACATTCCAGAGGTCGGGGTAAGTGTCCGAATAAGTGGTGTGGCGATGGAAATCATCCAAACACAGGATAGAAAGGTCAAAATGCTTAAGCTTCATAGACCTGCAAGTCAGTGATAAGCTGTGCTACTAGGTTAGTATTTAGGGTGCTGAAAGTTGGCTGACGGTCAGCCACAATCGAGCGGGAGAACCCATGGCAACAGCAGCAAAAGCCGCATCGAAGGAAGTTAACTTCGTTTGGGAAGGTAAAAACAAGACCGGCAAGGTCGTGCGCGGAAACACGCGCGCGGAAACTGAAAGCGCTGCCCGCGCTGCCCTGCGACGCCAGGGTATCCTCACCATTACCAAGTTAAAGAAACAAAAGGTTGGCGGCGGCGGTAGCATCACGGAAAAGGACATCGCCTTGTTTACCCGGCAATTGGCGACCATGGTCAAGTCTGGTGTCCCTTTGTTGCAGGCGTTTGATATCGTCGGCAAAGGCGCCCGAAATCCGGCAATTGGCAAGTTGTTGTACGACATCAAATCGGATGTCGAGACCGGCTCCAATCTGGGCAATGCTTTCCGCAAGTACCCGCTGTATTTTGACGATCTGTTTTGCAACCTGGTAGCAGCAGGCGAGCAGGCCGGTATTCTTGACTCATTGCTTGACCGCTTGGCCGTTTACAAGGAAAAGACCTTGGCGATCAAGGCGAAGATCAAAGGCGCGATGTTCTATCCGGTCGCGATTCTTGTCGTCGCCTTCATCATTACGGCAGTCATCATGATCTTTGTGGTTCCGGCGTTTAAAGAGGTGTTTTCCAGTTTCGGCGGGAACCTGCCTGCACCAACCCTTATCGTGGTTGCCATTTCAGACTTTTTCGTTGCCAACTGGTTCTACATTTTTGCCTCTATTGGCGGTGGTGTGTACGCGTTCAAGGAAGCCTTTAAACGATCACGCGCCCTGCAAATCATGGCTGACAAGGTGTCGTTGAAGATTCCTGTTTTCGGGGATTTGCTGGTGAAATCGGCGATCGCCAGGTGGACCCGGACCTTGTCGACGATGTTTGCAGCGGGTGTTCCGTTGGTTGAGGCACTGGATTCGGTCGGAGGTGCGTCAGGGAATTATGTCTATCAACAGGCGACCAAACAGATACAGAATCAGGTCATGACCGGAACTAACCTTACTGCTGCAATGGAAGACGCTGCAATCTTCCCAAGCATGGTGGTGCAAATGGTACAAATTGGTGAGGAGTCCGGTCAACTCGACGGGATGCTCGGTAAAGTCGCTGACTTCTTCGAAGCCGAGGTGGATGACGCGGTTGATGCACTGGCCAGCTTGATGGAGCCGATGATCATGGTGTTCCTCGGTGGCTTGATTGGTGGTCTGGTGGTTGCCATGTACTTGCCAATCTTCAAGCTCGGCTCTGTCGTCAGTTAATTTCCCGAATGTTCGCAGCGCTTGCGGATCCGGTGGTATATGCCGCCGTTGCCGGATTGTTTGGTTTGCTGATTGGCAGTTTCCTGAATGTGGTGATCTATCGGTTGCCTGTCATGATGGAGCGACAATGGGCGGCTGAATGTGCGGAATTTCGAAATGAGCCAGCCCCGGTGTTTGAGTCCCTGACACTGGCCAAACCGCGCTCAAGATGCCAGAACTGCGGGCACCAAATCACTTTTATTGAAAACATCCCCGTTGTCAGCTGGATTTTTCTGCGTGGGCAGTGCAGTGGATGTGGGAAGCGCATATCGGTCCGCTACCCTTTTGTCGAGCTGGCGACTGGATGCCTGTTTGCCTTCGCTGCTTACCGCTTGGGTTTTGGCCCTGCGAGTCTGGGCGCAATGGGATTCATTGCGGCGTTAACTGCACTCACCTGGATTGATCTGGACACGCAGTTGTTGCCAGACGATGTTACTTTGCCGTTGCTGTGGGCGGGTTTGCTGTTTAACGCCTTTGGCACCTATACCGATTTGAAGAGTGCCGTGTTTGGTGCCATAGCCGGCTATCTTGCTCTGTGGACGGTCTATTGGGGATTCAAGCTGGCTACTGGCAAAGACGGCATGGGCTATGGCGACTTTAAATTGCTTGCGGCGCTGGGTGCGTGGCTGGGCTGGCAGATGTTACCGCTGACCATTCTGCTGTCGTCGTTTGTTGGGGCGGTGATCGGCATCGGCCTGATGGTCGTTGCGCGGCATGGTCGCAACGTGCCGATTCCGTTCGGTCCATACCTTGCGATTGCAGGGATCATTGCCATGTTTTGGGGCAAGCCCCTCACACAGGCTTATCTTGGTAGTAGCTTCTGAGGTGTTGCTAAGTCGTTGATAAGGCGGGTGCGGCGCTCGGCTATAATGGTGCGCTTAACCAAGTTTGGAGATTTACATGCCGATCTACGCTTATCGCTGCACCAGCTGCGGCTTTGAGAAAGACGTCATGCAGAAGGTCAGCGAGCCAAGACTGACAGTCTGCCCCGAATGTAAAACTGAAAATTTTGCGAAGCAGTTGACCGCGCCCGGGTTTCAGTTGAAGGGTACGGGTTGGTATGCCACGGACTTTAAGGGTGGCGGAACCGCCAAGGCGGCGGTAAAAACCGACACCAGTGGTGAAACCAAATCTGATTCTTCGTCAAAGCCAGCATCAGACGCTTCAAGTGGCAACAGCAGCGTCCCGTCAGCACCAACTGGCACGACTTCAAGCACCGGTACACCGGCAGCGACATCGTCGGCCGCCGCGTCACCACCCGCCAAATAGCGGGCGGCTAATTTTTTCGCCCTGGACGCCGTGAAAAAGTATTTCATTACCGGACTGCTGATTTGGGTGCCGCTGGTCATTACTGCATGGGTGGTTGCAGCCATTGTGCGCACGATGGATCAGTCTTTGTTGCTTTTACCGCACGCAATTCATCCTGAAACCTTGCTGGGGTTTTACTTGCCCGGCCTCGGCGCATTGCTGACGATGCTGATCGTGTTCTTGACCGGGTTGGTGACCGCCAACATTGTCGGTCAGCGTCTGGTTCATTTTTGGGAAACGGTGTTGTTGCGTATTCCGGTAGTGAAGTCAATTTATTACAGCGTCAAGCAGGTTAGCGACACGATGTTTTCCGGCAGTGGCGAGGCATTTCGTAAAGTCCTGTTGGTGCGTTATCCGCATCAAGACGCATGGTCGGTAGCATTTCAATCCGGCGCCCCGGCGCATAGAGTGGCCGAGCAACTGGACGATGAACATATCAGCGTATTTATTCCAACGGCGCCCAGCCCGGTGAATGGTTTCTTTTTCTTCGTCAAGAAAAGCGAGACCATCGAGCTTGATATCAGCGTCGACGATGCACTGAAATACATCGTCTCGATGGGAGTTGTGGTGCCGACCCATCTACCGAAGCCAATAACAATGCCTCCTTCGGACAAACCCTCCGTTCAACTTCCTTTGCAATAGTATTTTGCCGCTTGCGGCGTCGAAAGTATGGAACTCTCTATGCGTACTCATTATTGCGGCCAGGTTAACGCCAGCCACGTTGGTCAAATCGTTACTTTATGTGGGTGGAATCATCGCCGGCGTGACCATGGCGGTGTGATTTTTATTGACCTCCGTGATCGCGAAGGAATGGCGCAAATTGTTTGCGATCCGGACCGGGCAGAAATGTTCAGCGTCGCCGAGAGCGTCCGCAATGAGTTTGTGCTCAAGGTGACGGGAAAAGTGCGCTTGCGCCCGGCAGGAACAACCAACACGAATCTTGCCACCGGCGAAATCGAGATTCTGTGTCATGAACTCGAAGTCCTCAACAGTGCAGTAACGCCGCCGTTTCAGCTGGATGAAGAAAATCTTTCCGAAAACGTTCGCCTGACGCATCGGGTGATTGATTTGCGCCGCCCGCAGATGCAGAAGAATTTGATGCTGCGTTACAAGGTCGCCATGGCCTTCCGTCGTTTTCTTGATGACGCCGGATTTATCGATATCGAAACTCCGATGCTGACCAAATCGACGCCGGAAGGTGCGCGGGACTATCTGGTGCCGTCGCGGGTTCATCCAGGGCAGTTTTTTGCCTTGCCACAGTCACCGCAACTGTTTAAGCAATTGCTGATGATTGCCGGATATGACCGTTACTATCAAATTACCAAGTGTTTTCGCGATGAAGATTTGCGTGCCGATCGTCAGCCTGAATTCACTCAGGTTGATATTGAGACGTCTTTCCTCGACGAAACACAAATCACCGACTTGATGGAAGCCATGATTCGTAGCGTGTTCAAGACCTGCCTTGAGGTGGAACTGCCGAACCCGTTTCCGCGCATGAGCTATGCCGAAGCAATGCAGCGCTTTGGCTCCGATAAGCCTGATCTGAGAGTTACCCTCGAACTGACTGAAGTCACCGATGTAATGACCGATGTCGCTTTCAAAGTCTTCAGTGGTCCCGCAACCACCGGCGGCCGTGTTGCGGCGATGCGCGTCCCGGGTGGGGCGCAGATGACGCGTGGTGAACTCGACGGTTATGCCGAGTTCGTCAAAATCTACGGTGCCAAAGGCTTGGCTTACATCAAGGTCAATGATGTCACCAAGCTGAACGAAGAAGGTCTGCAATCACCGATTGTTAAAAACCTTCACGCACAAGCTTTGGCGTCGGTCATTGAACGGACCGGTGCGCAATCGGGGGATCTGATTTTCTTTGGCGCGGATACAACAAAAATCGTCAATGATGCGATGGGTGCGCTGCGGGTCAAAATCGGGCACGAGAAAAAACTGCTCGACGGTTCCGCCTGGCAACCGTTGTGGGTGGTCGATTTTCCGATGTTCGAGTTTGATGCAGAAAACGATCGCTGGAATTCCTGTCATCACCCATTCACCAGTCCGAAGGACGGCCACGAAGCACTGATGGCAACCGATCCCGGCGCCTGCATTGCCAAAGCTTACGACCTGGCACTCAACGGCTGGGAAATGGGTGGTGGTTCAGTACGGATTCACAAAGCCGAGGTGCAGGCCAAAGTCTTCGAGGCGTTGGGTATTGGTGCTGAAGAGCAGCAGGCGAAGTTTGGTTTCTTGCTCGACGCGCTCAAGTACGGCGCGCCGCCCCACGGCGGTTTGGCCTTCGGCCTTGACCGGATCGTGACCATGATGACGGGCGCCGAGTCGATTCGTGATGTCATCGCCTTCCCCAAGACACAACGAGCGCAATGTCTGCTCACAGACGCACCGTCCGATGTGGACGAAAGGCAGCTGCGGGACTTGCATATTCGTCTGCGTCAAAAGGCGGATGTCGCTGGCGGCAAACCTTAACAGGTCAATACGATAGATGGCCAGGCGCGCGCTAACACTGCTGTGCGCCGCGCTTATTGCGTCGGCCACGGTTTTCGCTGATGGGCGTGAAAGCCCAAGCACTCGGGAAATTGATGTCGACCAGCTGCCGCCGGAAGCAGTGGTCACGCTGCAACAAATTGATCGTGGCGGACCATTTCCTTTTCGCCGCGACGGCGTCATTTTTCAAAACCGCGAACGCCGTTTGCCGGCGCAGGAGAACGGCCACTATCGCGAATACACCGTGCCGACCCCAAACGTCAGTACCCGCGGCGCACGGCGGATTGTTGCCGGCGGGCAGCCCCCGTGGTGTTCTATTACACTGAGGATCATTACCGCAGTTTTTCCCGCATAAGGCGCGATCCATGAACAATCACTATCGCGAGTTCTACGAATCACTCATTGGCGATGCAAGTCGCGCCGGTGTTTACTTGATGCCGCAGCGACATCACGATGATCTGGAAACTGCTGCCGGACATGCCGGATGCTGTACCTTTCATGTTGATTTGGCAAGAGCACGAAACAAAGATGAAATGCTCGACCAGATAGGTCGTGCGTTGGCTTTCCCCGAATGGTTCGGGCATAACTGGGATGCTTTGGCCGACTGTCTGCTCGATATGGGTTGGCGGCCGGCGCTTGGTTTTGTGGTGATGCTCAAAAATGCGGAGTTCATCCATTCGCGCGCCGAATCGGATTTCGCTTGTTTGCTCAAAATTTTTGCAGATGTTGCCACCGAACGGCGAGGCGAGGGTGTTCCGTTTTGGTGCCTGGTGGATATTCCCGCCAATAAGTTAAGCGGCTTGAACCCTTTGCCGTCTCCATCGGTTTTAAACTGATGGGTGCCAAACGGCCGGTGTCGGTTCTGGTGGTTATCCACACCCCACAACTCGATGTTGTTGTGCTGGAGCGTGCGCTTCATCCAGGTTACTGGCAGTCGGTCACGGGAAGTCAGGAAGCCGAAGAATCGCTGATGACTACAGCGATGCGCGAAGTGCTGGAAGAAACCGGCATCGTTGCCAACCCGGAAAATCTCATTAACTGGCATCTGTCCAACCGGTTTGAAATTTTTCACGAGTGGCGTCACCGCTACGCCGACGGTGTGACGCACAATACCGAACATGTATTTAGTTTGTGTTTGCCGGAACCTCGCGCCTTGCAACTTGCTCCCGACGAGCATTTGTCCTTTCAGTGGTTGCCTTACAAAGCGGCGGCAGCAAAGGTTTTCTCGTGGACTAACCGGGACGCGATTTTGATGTTGCCCAACATTTCTTCTCAATAGCACCAAGCTGAAAACCGCCATGCTAATTCGCCGTCAGACCATACATGCGCATTTGGTGACATCGTTCACTGGCATCGTGGGCTTGTTGCTGGTAATCGCGCTGACCATTGCTTTGATCTGGTTTGCCAGCTTTCAGCGGGCCGCCTTGAACGAAGATTTGCGTACCTACGCAGTAAACGTTGCGGCACAAAGCGGGCTTGCCGCGGAACGCAAAGACGGCATGTTGCTGAAACAAAATCTGGCCGTACTTGCCTCAACGCACAACGTTCGTTGGGCAATGATTATTCAAGGTAAGCAGTTGTTGGCGGAATATGGCCAACTGCCAAAAGACCTGGATGTCTTTCGTAACCGTCCCGATCAGGCGACTGAAGCCGCACTGCGCGCAAAGAACATGATCGCTACGCAAGAAATTTTCCATCAAGGTCGACCGGTTGGAACCGTGCTGATTGGTGGTGACACGACGCCTTTGTACCGCGAGTTTTTTTCTGTGGCGATCAGCGCTACGCTCCTGTTGCTGGTTTTGTTTCTGATCGCACTGCCGGTGTTTCACCGCCTGGTGCGCACCGTCTCCGAGCCGCTGCAACAGCTTGCACGGATGTCTCAGCTGAAATCTTCGTTTGGTGACGGCGGCGATACGGATGCCGCCACGCGAGTTGGTGCTGGTGATACGCCGTCCGGTATCGAGGTGGCGCCGGCCGAAGTCGAGCGGCTTGGCCTTTCCTTCGACCGCATGCTAGCCAGCATCGCCGACCGCGACGCGCAGATGCGCCAATCGAGAGATGAGCTGCGCGCACTCAACGCCAGCCTGCAAGCCGTACGCGAAAGCGAGCGCACGCGAATCGCGCATGAGATACACGATGAGCTTGGGCAGCGCCTGACAGCGATCAAACTTGACGTTGCGCGCGCATTGCCGCCGACCACCGAGGACGGGGCGCATGTCGCCAAAATGATTGACGAGACGGTAAAGGTAGTTCGCGAAATCTCCTGGGAGCTGCGCCCCAGCGTACTCGATTCGCTGGGATTAACGGCAGCGATTGAATGGCTGGGTGAAGATTTTCAGCGGCGCATGGCGACGCGCTGCAAAGTGCAGGTACCCGAACCTGCACCGGTCATCGAAACAGAAGTTGCTACACAATTGTTTCGTATCTGCCAGGAACTATTGACCAACATCGCCCGGCATGCCGGTGCAAGTCGCGTCGAGATCAACTTTAGTGCCGGAGTTGCCTTGCGATTGGAGGTTTTCGATGATGGTGTGGGCATGAAACCGCGCGGCCTGGAACAAAAATCTCTAGGCTTGCTCGGCATTCGCGAACGGGTGCATGCCTTGGGCGGCAAACTCCGGATCGAAACCGTGCCACAAATTGCCGGCACCAGAATTTGCGTGACCGTGCCCGGTAAACATAGTTCGACGCAGGGCGGGGGAGAGCAACGATGATCAAGGTAATGCTGGTCGATGACCATCCGATTGTCCGCCAAGGGTTGCGGCTGGTGCTGAGCGTCAACGGCGAGATTGATGTGGTGGCCGAAGCCGATACCGCTGCAGCGGCGGTCGAACAGGCCCGGCATCAGGCGCTTGATTTGGTCGTACTCGATCTTAATTTGCCGGATCAAAACGGGTTTTGGGTACTTGCCGAATTACAGCGCATCCGCCCCGAGTTACCCGTATTGATCCTCAGCATTCAGCCGGAAGAGCACATGGCAGTGCGTGCACTCAAAGCCGGTGCGCGCGGATTCCTCAACAAGGAAAGTGCGCCCGAGGAACTGACCAAGGCCGTGCGCGCATTGGTCGATGGCAAGCGTTACATCAGTCCCCGGCTGGCCGAATGGCTGGCGCTCGACGTCAGCGGACATCGTGAAAGCCTGCCGCACGAGCGGTTGTCCGACCGCGAGTACCAGGTGATGTGCCTGCTGGCGTCCGGAAAATCAATTTCCGACATCGCCGCCCAACTCAATCGCAGTGCCAATACCATAAGCACCTACCGTACCCGCATCATGCAAAAGATGGCAATTGAAAACAATGCCGGCCTCACCGAATATGCCCTTGCGCACCAACTGATCAATTAGCCGGCGCGGGCTGAAGCCTGCGTTCGTCGGCAATGGGGGCCCTGGCTGGTGCCGTTGTAGTTGAATAACTACATAAGAATTCATTCAACGGTGGTAGATTTGTTCACTGGCAATGCGTACATTGGGCAATGCGCGCAAAAGCAATTTCAGTTGCTTAACAAAAGGATGTGATTTCATGAAAAAAGCGTCTAACGGTGGTTTTACTTTGGTCGAGCTGATGGTGGTCATCGGCATTTTGGGCGTCCTGATGGCGATCGGGTTGCCGCAGTACAACGAGTATTTGCTGAAGGGAAAACTGACCGAAGCCATGTCAATGCTTTCTGATTTGCAGGTACGTCAGGAGCAGTACTATCAGGACAATCGAACCTATTCAAATGGAATGACACCACGCGCGGCTGGAACTTATTTCACGGGTGCCTGCACAACTGCTAATGGTGGGCAAACGTTCACCTGTACGGCAACCTCAACTGCACTGAACTATGTTTACACCGTTAATGAAGCGGGCACCAAGACCACCAGCAAAGCCGGCGCTACGGCTGTGCAGTGCTGGCTGAAGAGCAGTAGCGGGACTTGTTGATGCAAGCAAAGGGGTACAGTTTGGTGGAGATGATTGTCGTCATGGCGATTGCTTCCGTGCTGCTCAGCATCGCGGTTCCGTCGTTTACTCAGTCGCTGACCAACAGTCGTGTGCAGGCCGTCGCCGAATCAATCCAGTCGGGACTAATGCGTGCGCGGTCTGAAGCCATCAACCGCAATGCGCCGATGCGCTTCCAGCTGGTTTCCGGAATCGCCGGATCGTGCGTCAAATCTGCGACAGAGGGTTATTGGGCCGTAACGCAATACACGGCGGTCACCAATCCGGTGAACACCCGGGGTGTGCCGACCGGTGTCTGCGACAAGAACCCCTACACCCCGCCCGACCAGGAAGAGCCATGTCCGGCAACACCGGCGTACACAGGCAATGCGGCAAGCTGCACGGCTGATCCA
This sequence comes from Rhodocyclaceae bacterium, assembly GCA_016718525.1. Lineage (GTDB taxonomy): Bacteria > Pseudomonadota > Gammaproteobacteria > Burkholderiales > Rhodocyclaceae > JADKHX01. The sequence continues at coordinate 585,844 of JADKDD010000002.1, read as the reverse complement.
TTCATTGCCTATCGCAGCTCCGGTGAAACAATTACCCAGGTCACTGTGGCCGGTACACCAACCATCGGCAGCCCGGCTGGGTTTGTGGTGACTTTCGGTCCCTTGGGCCAATTGCTGGCAAGCCTCGAAGGCGCTGTGCCCGCAGCGTCGGGTTCGGGTGTCACTTACGAGGTGCTGGTCAGTCCGACTGCGCCGGCGACCGGCAGGAACTGGAAGATTCAGGTCAATCAGAACGGTGGCATCAAACTCTGCGACCCGGGTGTGGCGGCCGGAAACGCATTGGAGTGCAAATGAGATCAACCCTATGAACTCACCAAATGCGTTTAATCGCGTGAACAAACAATCCGGTTCATTCATCATTGAAGCGATGATCAGCCTGCTGTTGTTTGCTGTCGGGCTGATTGGCTTGATGGCACTTTCGGCACAGGCAGTCAATCAGATCGGACAATCGAAGGTTCGCAACGATGCGAGCTATCTGGCGGGAGAGCTGATTGGCGAGATGTGGGTCAGCGCAAACGTTAACATTGGGACCTGGCTGACGCGTCTGGAAACCGTTATCCCCGGCGCGTCTGCTAGCTCAAACGTGTACTTGTCCTCGTGCGATTGCGTTGACACCGACGAAACGCCTCCGGGGCCTAATGCGTGTTCCGGAGCAACTACCGGAACAGTTGCAGTCGCCAATCCGCAACCGGTGACGATTTGCATCAAATGGACAGATCGCAAAGACCCGTCTAATCCACGACGTTACTCCACCAGCAGCCTCATTACCAGAAACTGAGTCGTGATTCCTATGCGCTATCAACGAGGTTTTAATTTAATTGAACTGATGATCGGCTTGATCATCAGTTTGATGGGGCTCACCGCCGTAGCGGCGATGATGATGGCGTTTTCGAAGAATCGCGGCTCCATGGCGCAGACTCAGGCAGCACAGGATAACGGTGTCATGGCGCTATATCGACTGGAGCGTGACGTCAGTCAGGCCGGATATGGGTTGATGAATTTGCAAGGCTGCACCAGCATCGTGAATTCTGGGCAGCCTAGTATTTCTCCGGTGCCGGTCAGGATCGGTGACGGTGGTGCGGGAAATTCCGACACCATTACGGTGCAAGGCACGAATTCAAGCACCGGTATTCCGGGTACTGAATTAAGTGCAACAGTTGCTGGCGGCAACACCATGATTGCAAATCAATTCAATGTGCGCTCATCGCTCGGATTTTCAGTTGGTGATCGGGTTGTGGCAACTGCGCTGGCGCCGAGTTGCACCCTGGTCACCGTCACCAGCGTGGGGGCTACCGCAATTGGTTTCACGCCCGCATTGAGTGCAACGTCGACCGCTGGGTATTTGGCGCATTTTGGTGCAGGAGCAGGGGTGCCGGCGGGTGAATTCTTCAGCCGCACCTACGCCATCGGCACCACCGGCCTGACGGTGGGTGACTATCCGCTGTACGTCACCAGCAACCTGGTGGACGACATTGTTTTCATGAAGGCGCAGTATGGCCTGGCAGATACCACGACAAGTACGACCGTGACGCGCTGGGTCAGCGGTTCAACCTTGATCGACAGTACAAATGCGTTGCGTGTGATTGCTCTGCGTGTCGGCGTCGTCGCGCGCAGTACCAAACGCGAGGACGACGTTATCGATCAACCGAACCCATTGCCGGTGTTTGATGAAAAGCCGGATAGTTCCGGCGGAACCGATGTTGTCACCTATGCGGTTCCGGATACCCACATGCGCTACCGGGCGTACTCGACCATCATTCCTTTGAAGAACGTCATATGGACACGATGATGACAACGCCGGTTCGCGCGCGGCAACAGGGCTTTGTGTTGGTGATTGCGCTGGTCATCATGGTGGTCATGACCCTCTCGGCGGTCGCCATGATCACCAGTTTGCGCGGCGGCATTTCTGCCTCGGGCAATATCTCGTTTCGCCAGGCGGCGACCCGCGCCGCCGACGTGGCCGCGGACGGTGCATACCAATGGATACAGGCGCGGATGGCGACCCCGACCGGGCTCGACAACGGTATTGCGCCGGCCAATACAGCGGGCGCGACGACGACCGCAAGGTATTACGCAACGATGGCAGGCGCCGATGCCGGCTGCAAAAAGATGGCGTGGCCGACGCCTTTACACCGCAAAGTTACCGGTTCAGCGATACGTCAACCGGCGCCGATGGTTTTCCGTGCGCATCAAAAATTGCCGGACAGCCGGCCGGCTACGATATTTATTACGTGGTTCATCGCATGGCAAATACGGCCGGCCTGTCGTGTCCTGCCGCACAGTGCATGTCACCGCCGTCGAACATTGTCGCAGCGCCACCAGCGCCCGGGTGCTCCCAAGACCCGACCAGCGCAAGCTTTTGCGGTGCTGCGGCGACCAGCAGCAGCCAAATCGTTTATTACCGGATAACCGTCAAAGTGTCCGGCCCGCGGCAAAACAATCGCTACGTTCAAGCGTTCGTCTACTGAAACTGACGACGCACAAACAACAAGGTGTCATCATGAAAACGGAAACCAAAACATCCATTCGCCGCCTCATCGCCTGGGCACTCACGGCATCCATGACCTTCGGCAGTGTCTCCCAGGTCAGCGCATTAACGCTCGCCACGATTCCATTGGCTGCAAGTAACACCACTACCGTGCGGCCAAACCTGATGTATGTGCTGGATGATTCCGGTTCAATGGCTTGGGACTACACGCCGGATTACATCAACGATGCCTTGATCACCGATCCGACCAATCCGGGCCTGGCACCTCCGGGGTCTTCCGGCGATACCGGCTCGGTGACTGTATCCGGTGGTGCAATAACCGCTATTACCGCTATTGGTGGCAATGTCTATGGCCAAGGCACACCAACGGTACTGATTCAAGGTGCCGGAACCGGTGCGGCAGCCACGGTGACACTTAACGCAACTACCAAAAAAATTCAGTCGGTCAATGTCACTTCCGGCGGCACCGGTTACGCCGCAAACACGACCTATGTGACCTTCCTTGGCGGACTAAGCAGTTCGGCGTGGGGCATGTGCTGGGGCACCACCGGTGCCAGCAATCAAGGAGGCTCACCAAAGGACACCTCGTCGGCACCGACCTGCACCACGACCACGCAGCCACCCTATTCTGCAGCAGCAGTTAACTACCAGTTTTACGATCCCGCCGTGCGTTACCTTGCACCATTGAACGCGAACGGAACCTCCTACGCGAATGCCACTGCCACGGCAGCCAAGACCGATGGATTTTCCGGTGCCGGTTCGACCAACCTCACCACCAGTTGGCCGCATGAGGTGTGGTGTAACACCGCCAATCCCAGCCCTGCAGTGACCGCCGCCAACATCGCGACCCATGCACAGTGCAAAGAAAATACGGACACTACCGGTGACAACCTTTACCCCAACGTCACCTATACCTTCCGCAAAACCTACAACGGGCCTGCTTCGTACTACACGATGGATGCCTCCGAGTATTGCACCAGTACCACCTATACCAACTGTATCACCCGTGCACAGGCATTGGCCGCCGTACCGGCCTTTGTGGTGGGCGGTGTGACCTACAACGTGCCGTCAAAGTACCGCTGGTGTTCTTTTTACAACCCGCTCTCGCATACCTATGGCGGCTGTCAGGGGCGACGCGACCTTGATCACTACATCCCGAATTATTTGGGTGGTTGGGTCAGCACCGGTGCGGCCGGTGTGCAGGCCACCGCCAACCTGCGAATCATTTCGACCACCGCAGGGCAACAGCTCACAGGCTTGACGATTGGTGGGGTTGACGTAGTCGGTGGCGCCACCTTCACTTCGGCGGCCGACGGCGATCAGAACACGGTGGCGCAAACCATTTGCCAGGCAATTATCGCCAACACCGCGAGCACCGGCTATACCTGCGCCCGCACCAACAACAATTTGCTGTTACAGGCCTCCCTGGTGGGCACGGCGGCGAATGGCTTGCCGGTGTTGGCCACCGGGCCGACGGACGTTGCGGCGCTCAATGCGTTGGGCGAAATCCGCGTTACGACGGCAACTTCCGGGCTGCAGATTTCGTCGATCACCATCAACGGCAACCAGCTGATCGGTGCCAACGTCACCGCCGATGGCAATCAAGGCAATACGGCAAAAATGATTTGCGACGCGATCAACTCCGGACCCAGTGTCGGTGTCTATATCGCCCGTTCCGATTCGCAGGCGACCGTTGCCGCCGACGGTGTCGCATTTGGCACCTGTAACGCGAACGCCGATGCCTACATTCAAGTCAAGCGGATTCCTGCTGACGCGACTGACAACGGACAGGCCATTGTCATCACCGGCCCGGGTGCGGCAACGCTTAACACCGGTTCGATACTGATCACTGCGACGACCGGCGCTACGTCCATTAGCGATGTCACGCTGGCTGGCGTCTCGATCATGAGCCCAAAACCATTGGCGATTGCCGATGGCACACAAACCACCTCGATTGCAACGAGCCTTGCGGCCAGGTTGACCGGCAACGGCGGTTGCACGGCAGTCGCGTCCGGCAGCACGGTCACACTCACCGGGGTCGGCTGTACCGGTGCTCTGGTCGTCACCTCGCCCAGCACCTTGGCAACGGCAACGATGAAAGTCACCAGCACGACACATACCTATGGCGCCGATCTTGGCGGCATACAAGTCAACGGCACCAGTCTGGCCGGGAACATCACCTCAAGCACGCTGACCAACGGCACCTCGGTGTCGGCGAATGCCTCGGCATTACGTACCGCAATCAATGCGGGCACCGGTACGCATGGTTTTACTGCCGCCGCACCGACGCTCAGCGGGAGTGACTACAACATGGTCGTCACCGCGCCGGCCGGCACCGCATTCAACGGGCAGTCTTTTACTTTTCAGGCCGGCACTGCCGTCGCGGGCGGCGCAGCGAGCAGTCCAACGTGGAACTTTAGTATCACCAATGCTACGGACGACGATGCGATCCTCGATTACATTCGTTGCGACGCTTCCGATAGCACTAGCGGCGATGAAATCTACCCGATGAGCACCGATGCCAGCACCGGCACCGCGACGTCGAGCGCCCGGCAGCGTACTGACAACCTGGCCAGCGGGTTGGCGGCCAATGACATCAACGGTTACACCTATACCTGCAGTTATTCCGGTGGCACCGGCAGTGATGACCAGTTGTGCAACGTCACTGGCCCGACCGGGGTCAGCGCCTGTACTTCCGATCTAGTGTTTACGAAGGACGCGACGATTACTTTGTCGAGTCAGACCAAAACCGCGGCGGCGGCCTCATGTGCAGCGATCACCCAGCCGAGTTGGAGCTTCCGGATTGATGGCAGCGTCGACGACGATACGATCAGCTCGATCACCTGCGGCGGGACCAACACCATCACTCCCAATACGGTTGCTGCCGGGAACGGAAACGGCGATTCCCGCCGTGGCCTGCTTGCCTCCGGGATGAACGCCAACGACATCAACGGTTATACCTACAGCTGCGCGAACGACAATACAAACGACCGGGTCACCTGCTCAGTGACGGGCCCCACCGCCGCCGCCGCGTGCACCACGCTCAGCATCACCAAGTCGTCCGCAATCAACCTGGTTTATAACAATAACGTTAGCCAGACTTGTTCTGCTGTGACCCCGGCGAACTCAGCAACCTGGGCATTTACGATTCAGGGGGCGAGTTCCAACAGCAAGCTGATTAGTTCAATCACCTGCGGCGGCATCAACACGATTACCGCGAGTACGGTCAGTAGCGGGGTTGCCGCAAGTAACACTGTCACACGGATTAATAATCTGAAATCAGGCATCGTTAGCAATGCACAGAGCGGGTATGGCATTGCCTGCACCACCGCAACATCGGGCACGGTGCAATCCGACTGCACGATTACCGGCCCGGCCGGCGCCAATGCCTGTCAGGGTACGGATACCGACGATGGTAATAGCTGCGGGGTTGGCCAGTTCAGCTTCAAGTACAACGGCAATGACGATGGCTCGGGGATTGTATTGACCGGGACCGGCTTCAACAGCCCGGACAACAGTGGTACCTGGCGTTCCTGTCTGCCGGCAACCTCCAACGGCAGTGCTGGTGCGACGGCTGTCGATAACTTCGCTCCGTATTTGTTTACTGTCAGCGCCTTCAGCGGCGGCAGCCCGAGCCAGACCACCACGGTCACGCCGATGGCCAGCTCGAGCATTGGACCGATAGGCACCACCACCGTGGCGATGAGCAACGGCGCACCGGCCTCGGTGTTGGCGATTTCAACCAATGCCACTGGCACCGCGCCGAATGTACTGACTATGACCGGCGGTTCGGTGGCCGATCCAAGCACCAACAACTGGAATGGCGTGGGTGTTTTCAAACGCGTTGATATCGTGCCTGCCACCACCAGCTACACCCGCGAATCGGGCCGCACGGATTGTGCCGGCAGCACCTGTACCTACACGGAGGAATTGCAGAATTTTGCCAACTGGTACAGCTATTACCGCACCCGGATGCTGATGATGAAATCCGCCACGACATTGGCATTTAGTCAGCTTGATGGAAACTATCGGGTGGGCTACGACAATATCTGTGATTCCGGTCTGGCTAGCGTAAAGAATGGCGTTGGGCAATTTTCAGGCGGGACGAGGGATGCGTGGTGGACCTCGTTGACCACAGAGAGTCCCAGTTGCGCTACCCCGCTGCGCGCAGAAACCGCGAAAATCGGGCGTTACTTTGCCGGCAAGGTAGGTACCGATCCGATCGAATATTCGTGCCAACAGAACTACATGATTTTGGTCACGGACGGCTACTGGAACGAGTCGGAGGCGACGTCCATCAAGGGTGTCAGCAACGTAGACATCAACGATCAGGATAATGTGCTGGCGACCGCAGCGCGCCCGTACTATGACGGCGCGCAAGCACCCGCCTGTCCCGGCGTTGGGTCTAATCGCGGCAGCACGGCGTCGTCCTGTCGTACGCTGGCGGATGTTGCCTGGTATTTCTACAGTACCGACTTGCGCACGGTGGCCTTCGGTAATAACACCAATCCGGCGAATCTCGACGTGGCGACCAACAATGTGTTGACCACGGCGGATGACAAGAATCAGGCGCAACACATGAACTTCTTCGCGATGGGCCTGGGGATTGAAGGCAAGCTGGCATTTAGCGCCGACTATCAGACTGCAGTCACCGGCGATTTTGCCGATGTGTTGGCCGGCACCAAGAACTGGCCTGCCGTCGCCAATCTTGACCCGACCGGCGTGGATGATTTGTGGCACGCCACGGTGAATGGCCATGGCAAGTATTTCAGTGCGCGCAATGTGCCGAATGTGGTCGCCGGATTGCGTGAAGCCTTGAACAAGATCGGCGCCCGGGTTGGATCAGCCGCCGCTGCGGCAACCTCCAATCTGGAGCCAGTGGCCGGCGATAACTTTGCTTACGTCGCCAGTTATGCCACAGTGGACTGGACCGGCGATTTGCAATCACGCTCAATCGATGTCAATACCGGCGATGTGTCCGCGGATACGGCCTGTACCACGGTAGGCTCCGGGTGCCAATGGTCGGCGCAAGGCAAACTGGATAATCTGACCTGGTCGGTGCGCCGCTTGTTTATCAAGCCGACCTCGGGAACCAGTGGTGATGCGCTTCGCCGATTCACCTTCACTGATCTCACTGTCGCCGAAAGGGCGCTGTTCAATCCGAGCAGCTTGAGCCAATACACGGCCTTGGTGGGCAGCAATCCGGCCGACATTACCGCGTCAAATCTGGTGGATTTCCTGCGCGGCAATCGCGGCCTGGAACAAGATGGCAATGTCAGCCATGCGCAAATCTGGCGGCGGCGGACACACGTGTTTGGCGATATCGTGAACACCCAACCGGTGTACATGAAGGCACCAAATGGTGCTTATACCGATCCCGGCTATGCCACTTTCGTTTCCAGCGGTACGGCCGCCAGCCGACGTCCGGTAGTCTTTGTTTCTTCACAAGACGGTTATCTGCACGCCATTAACGCCCATACCGCTTCCCAGACAGTCAGCGCCTCCAGCGTTGCGCCGGGCGAAGAGATGTGGGCCTTTATGCCGACGGCAGTCATGCCCAGCGTCAAGACGCTCGCCGACGTCAATTACGCGCACCGTTATTTTGTTGACGGCCAGATCAGCATTGCCGATGTGGATTTTGGCGGCGGCGATTGGCATACCATTCTGGTTGGTGGTCAGGGTGCAGGAGGGAATTCGTATTACGCGCTGGATGTGACCGACCCGACAGCCCCGAAGTACCTGTGGGAATTCACTGATCCCAATCTTGGCAATACGTTCTCGAATGCGACCGTCTCCAAGCTTCCCAATGGCGAGTGGGCTGTCCTGTTCAGCTCCGGTTACAACAATACGGTGAGTGGCGGTGATGGTATCGGCCGTGTGTATGCGCTAAACCCGCAAACCGGCGCAATAAAATCCGGTTTCCCGATGTCGACGGGTTCCGGCACTGGCGGCTCACCGAGCAACCTCGGCAAGATCGCAGTCTGGGTGGACAATCCGGCTACCGACAATACGGTGCAATATGTCTATGCCGGCGATTTGAACGGCGACCTGTGGCGGTTTGACTTTGATCCCAATGCAACCGGGCATACGGGGACCGCAGTTTTCAAACTCGCACACTTGGAGAACGCGGCCAATGTCCCGCAACCAATTACCACCAAGCCGGAACTCACCACGCTCTCCAATGGCGCTCGCGCGGTTTATGTCGGTACGGGTAAGTATCTTGAAACAACCGATTTGAGTGATCCTACCGTCCATGCGCAATATGCGATCAAGGACACGCTGGGAGCACCCAACCTGGGTGGCGGTTCGCAGCTGACCTGGAATCCGACAGACGATACGACCATCATTGATGTTTCCGGCACGCCTACGCCGGTGTCGATGTTCCTGTCGCGCAAGTTGATTGACACGGATGCGGCGAACAATCCGCTGACCACCACCACCAACGGGGTGACCAGAAACGTTCGACTGGTTTGCGCAGGTGCCGGCTCATCGGTTACCGCAACGGATCCGCCGGTGTGTACCGGCGAGGACGCGCGGCCAATGGATTGGGATATTTATGGTGGCTGGTATGTCACCTTCCCCGATTCGGGCGAGCGGTTGAACGTCGATCCGAAACTGGTGCTCGGAACTCTGGTATTTGCGACCAACGTGCCGGCGGCGAGTACCTGTACCGTCGGCGGTAGTGCCTGGGTCAACTTCCTTGATTACAACACCGGATTAGTGATCGCCGGTGCGGAGTCGTCCTCGATCAAGATTACCGACTCTCTGGTGGTGGGTATCACCGTCGTCAAGCTTCAGTCGGGTGATTACAAGGCCATCGCCACCAAATCAAACTATCAACAGGAAACCCTGGCCGTGCCGATTGCTCCTTCGTCGGGGCCATCGACACCGCCGTCGCCGACGTTCCAGAGCAAGCGCGGGCTGTGGAGGGAATTTGAGGTCTATTGATGTGGCGGCTCGCGTGGCAGGATGTCTGGCAACGGGCAGATGACGAGGACAAACGCCTGCTGCTGATGGTGGGCGTTTCGCTGCTGTTGCATGCCACGTTGCTGTGGCTGTGGAAAGCACCGACAGCCTCCGGCAGTATGACCATTTCGGCACTGACGGTTTTCCTGCCAGCGCGGGCAGACTCAAGGTCATCGATTTCCGAAGTTCACGAACCGCCGGTAAGTGTGGTCAGCCCCGTCACGCCGCCGTTACCCGTGGAAACCAAGCCGGCCATTGTCGCCCCGGTCCTGACGCCGACACCGGCGGTGCCACCCAAAACCGCGCCGCCGATAACCCAGGCTCCAGCAATAAGCAATGTGGCGGGCAGTCCGCCACCGCAAGTTCGAAGCAATCGCCCAGCAGATGGCGTAGTGGTCGTCCTGCGCGTCAATAGCGATGGAGAGGTGTTTCATATCTATTGGAATCAATTGCCGGCGATCACCAATGAACAATTCAATCGCCTTGAAGCCATCGTCCGCACCCGTCGATTCGGAAGCCATGTGAGTGACCGAACGATCACAGAAATCATTGATGTCCGCGCACTATTGGATTTGCCGCCCGCGCACCCGCCAGCGCCGATCCTCACTGATGCTGTTGGCGACCCGCGAGGCGGAGCCCTAGGCATACAGAATCAGTCAGCACCAACCGAGAAATGATTTGCTAGAGGTCACTTGCCGTATCGATGTCGCGGATGACACCGCGGTCAGTTGTGGCAAACAGATGCGGCGTCCCGGCAGCGAACAGACCACGAGCACCGCTGTCGCCCTGGAGACTGAGCAAGTGCGTCAGATGTTGTCTGCCGAAGCCGACAGGGTGCCCGCGTTGACCCGAAAATTCCGGCGCGACCAGATTGTTTGCGGCGAGTGCATCCACCACCGATGCGTAGGTTTCTGCAGCGATGAACGGCATGTCGGCCAGCGCGACCACCCATGCAGCGGCGTCAGCGCTGTGTTGAATTGCGCAGGCCAGCACCGTTCCCATTCCTTCGTCGGCTTGCGGACAGACAACGACCTCGCAGCCGGCGTTGCGCAGCAGCGTGGCAAGGATATCAACATCGGGACGGACTACCGCAATCACGCGGGGAAGTGCGGCGCAAAGATTCATTGCAGCAGCAACGGCCACTGGAATCCCGGACGGTAATAACGCCAGCAGTTTGTCGCATTCACCGCTCGGATCAAAGCGCTTGCCGCGGCCGGCGGCGAGCAGGATGCCAACCGGCGGTTCAACAGCCATTTTTTACCGCAGTCATTTGGGCGAGGATGGACAGCGCAATTTCGGCCGGCGTACGACTGCCGATGTAGAGGCCGATCGGTCCGTGCAGGCGGGCGATTTGCTCGGGTGACAAATCAAACATCGCCAGACGCTCGCGGCGTTTTGCTTGATTGGCACGCGAGCCCAGCGCGCCAACATAGAAAGCCGGAGAGCGAAGTGCTTCAAGCAAGGCCATATCGTCGAGTTTCGGGTCATGAGTGACCGCAGCTATCGCCGTGTGCTGGTCGCAAGGCAACTCGCGCACCACATCATCGGGCATTCCGGGAAGGTAGGTGCCGAGTGGCGAATCCCAGGCTTCTGCATAAGTGTCGCGCGGATCACAGACAAACACCGCATAACCCAGCGGCGCTGCCATCATCGCCAGTATCTGTGTCAGTTGCCCGGCGCCGATGATGAGCAAACGCCAGCGCGGGCCAAAGACAGAACGCATGGTGGTGCCGTCAAACATCAACTCGTCGCTTCGCTCGGCGGCACTTAAAGCAACTTTCCCGCTTTGTAAATCAAGGTTACGCGCCACCAATTGATGCTCGCCGCAGCGCGTCAGCAGTTCGCTTATCCAAGAGGCATCAAGCAAGGGTTCGGCAACGAGTTCCAGCGTGCCGCCGCAGGGCAAGCCGAAACGTGTGGCCTCGTCTTTGGTCACCCCGTACGTCAGGCGTTGCGGGTGTTGCAATGGTTCACCACGCGTAGCGCGCAGAATCAAATCGTCCTCGACACAGCCGCCGGAAACCGAGCCGCTGATGCGTCCATCACCACGAATCGCCAGCATCGATCCCACCGGGCGAGGTGCCGAGCCGAAGGTGTCGATCACGGTCAACAAACTCACCCGGTGCCCCTCCGCAAGCCAGCGTTGTGCGTCACTCAGTACGTCGAGGTCAAGTGATTGCATAGGCGGCCATCCGCGTGTCAACCAACGGCGTATCACCAGCACCAACTGGCAAAATTATCAGAGCAAGGCTATTCACTTACCGGTCCGCGCAGAAGTTTTATCTGTCCGCGTTGTACTTTGGCATCCAATCGACGGGTGCGCGCGGCTTTGCTTGGACGAGTAGCACGGCGCAGACGTGGCAAGGTGGCGGCCTCGGCAATCAACTCGCGCAAACGCTCGAGTGCCGCAGCACTGTTGCGTTCGCGGCTGCGATGTTCTTGTGATTTGATTACTACAACCCCGTCAGCACTGATGCGACGGTCGGCGCGGGTCAGCAGGCGCGCCTTGATTTCCTCAGGCAATGAAGACGCCTGCACGTCAAAACGCAAGTGCACTGCACAGGAAACCTTGTTGACGTTTTGCCCGCCGGCACCTTGGGCACGGATTGGCAGCAATTCAACTTCGGTTTCGTTCAACAGTTGAACGACATACGGTGCAGACATGATGAATGGTAAGAGAGCAAAATCGGGGAACACGGATGCGCTGTAAGGATAGCGGGCCGGACCCGACTAATCCACACGAAACCAGACCATATTGCAAAAAACCTCATCAGGAGTGACTTATGAATCGCCGTACATCACTGAAGTACATACTGGGATTGGCCAGTGCGCAGTTGGCCAGCGCCAACGCTGCGGCGGCAACACCGCCGGAATTGGTCAAGAGCAAGGCCGAATGGGCCAAGTTGTTGCCGCCGGCATCGTATCGCGTCTTGTTTGAAGAGGACACCGAGCGGCCCGGGAGCAGTCCGTTGAACAATGAAAAGCGCGATGGAACTTTTGTTTGCGCAGCCTGTTTCCTGCCATTGTTCGACAGTAGCAAGAAATACGACAGTGGAACCGGCTGGCCGAGTTTTTTTGATCCGTTGCCGAACGCACTCGGAACCAAAGTCGACTACAAACTCTTTGGCCCGCGAGACGAATACCACTGTGTGCGTTGCGGCGGTCATCAAGGTCATGTCTTCCCCGATGGCCCGAAACCGACCGGGAAACGCTATTGCAACAATGGCGTCGCGCTGAACTTTGTGCCGCGCAGCGACAAGCTGCCGGAGTTGCGCAAGTGAAGCGCACTGTTGCGCTTTTCATCGCACTGCTGAGTATGTCGTCAGTGTTGGCGGCTGACACGACAAAACCAGCGACTGCGATTTTTGCCGGTGGTTGCTTTTGGTGCACGGAATCGGACTTTGAAAAGCTGCCCGGCATCATCGGCGCGGAATCCGGCTATACCGCAGGCAGGGTTGCCAATCCGTCATACGAAATGGTTAGCTCAGGTGGTACCGGGCATACCGAGGCGGTTCGGGTTACTTATGATCCGGGCAAAGTCAGCTACTCGCAGCTGGTCGAACACTTTTGGCGAACGATCGACCCGACCGCGAAAGACCAACAGTTTTGCGATCACGGAACGCAATATCGCAGCGGAATTTACTGGAGCAACGACAGCGAAAAGAAGATCGCCGAAGCCAGCCGGGAGGCCTTGCTCAAGAGTGGAAAAGTAAAGCAGGTTCACACTGAAATCATTGCCGCGACGACCTTTTACCCGGCTGAGGAATACCATCAGGATTACTATAAAAAGAATCCCTTGCGCTATGCCTATTACCGGAAAGGTTGCCGCCGTGATGCACGCCTGGAGGAAATCTGGGGTGCCAGATAAGCTGACGTCAATGGCTTTGGCACGATTAGATTAACAACTTGCCAAGCGCGTTGAGGTAATTCTCGCCGCGCGCTTCGGCAAATAAATCCAGGCAGAGCATAAATGCCGACTGTATCACCAGCCCGCCGCCGATACCCGCCGCAACATCGTTACGCTGCATGAAGATAATCAACAGTGCGCCGATCGCCAGCAGCGCGATCTCGATGATTTTGTAGGTCGAAAAAGCTTTCATTACCGTTTCCATGCGCGGGGTTTCGCTGGCTTTGAACTTTGCCGGAGCTGTCGCAAGGGACTGTTGCAAAGTGCTTAGCTGCGCATCGGTGCGAAAGAACACGGTGCTGCCGACCACGATTTGAATCAAGGCAATCGCAACCAGCGGAAAGGCCATGGATTTCAGGCGATGGCCATCCTGCCAAAGCCACACGGCGACGCCGATCGCCACCACCCCAACCAGAATGAACAGCAGGCTCTCGGATTTCTCGGCGGCAAAATACTCATTCATTTCTTGCAACATGATTTCCTCCTTGGCATTGGTTCAATAGTGTGGCGGCAATTCATCGCCGGGAACCGCTGATTCGGCGTTGCCGCCTGCGCCATGCACTTGCCGATGCAGCGCGCGTAGCTGTTCCTGTAGCAAATCCATTTGCTGCTGCTGGCGGAACAATGTGCGATTGAGCGTATCCAGGTGATCTTCGGTCAATGCCAGCTTGAGTTCTAGTTCCGCGATGCGAGCTTCAGCGTTGCTCATTTTTCGTCCTCCAGTGGATGGTCAGCGGCGACGTTCAATGACTGCCAACCTGTACTGCCCAAAGATTTCAGCGTCTCAATATTGCGTTCAACGATTACCGCCGCGTCAGGGTAGGCTTGCGTTGCGCGCGACAGGCTGATTTCACGCAGCAAGTGCAGCGTCGGGTAAGGCGAACGGTTGGTGTAATTGGTAATGTCCTCCGTCGCGGCATCGGCAAAGACATAGTCCGGATGAAAGCTGGCGATCTGAATCACGCCGGACAATTGGTGCGTGCGCAGCACAACTTCCGCAAGATCGAGAAAATCGACAAACGCGGAGAACTCGCCAAACATTCTCGGCGCAATCAATAGTGTGGTGTCGGTTTCGGTGGCGTCTGCATGGCGGAGAAATTCCAGTTCCCGCTCAAGATCATCGAGCAGCGCTTCGGTTGTCGTTGCAACGCTGACAACATAACGAATCTGATGTTTGACATGCACCGCCTTGGCAAACGGACAAAGGTTAAGCCCGATCACCGCTCGTTCCAGCCAGCGCCGGGTCTTGGCGATGATTATTGATTCGGTTTCGCTGGGTGACATCGTTATAGTTGGCGGCCTGTGGTCGGAGTTACTGGACACTACCAAGGATCTTTCATCAAGTGGAACAAAGGATAGCCCGAAAACAGTGGCCGGTAAGCGATGCATCAGAATCGCACCAGATAGTTGCCTGTGGTGAAATAGCCGCTCACGCTCAAACCCAAGGAACATACCGATGATCACCGTTCACCACCTGGAAAAATCCCGCTCGCAACGCGTGCTCTGGCTGTTGGAGGAACTTGCGCTGCCTTACACGCTCAAAGTGTACAAGCGCGATGCCAAGTCCATGTTGGCGCCGCCTGAACTCAAAGCGGTACATTCGCTGGGCAAGTCGCCGGTGATTACCGATGGTGATCTGACCATTGCAGAATCCGGCGCGATTCTGGAGTATCTGGCGGATACCTATGGCGACCATGCACCAGCGGAACTCTCACCCATGCGGCCGGCAGCGGGCACTGCAGAACATCGACAATACAACTACTGGATGCATTACGCCGAAGGTTCGCTGATGCCCAGTCTGGTGATGAAATTGATTTTCTCCACGATTCCGACGCAGCCCATGCCGTTTTTCGTACGTCCGATCGCGCGTCAGTTGTGCAGCAAAGTACAGGCCAGTTATGTCGATCCCGGCATCGCGGCACACCTCAAGTTCATTGATGAACACCTTTCACGAAATACCTGGTTTGCCGGCGAGCGGATGAGTCTGGCTGATGTGCAAATGTCGTTTCCTATCGCAGCGGCACTGGCCCGCGGCGACGGCGCGAAGAATTTCAAGCATATTGCCGCGTATGCCAAAGGGTTTGAAGCGCGCCCGGCATATCAGCGTGCGCTGGCCAAGGGTGGACCGGTAGTAATGGGTTAGCGCCGTGTGGCCGATAAACGGGCCAGTCCCTTGTCGGCACCAACTGGCGAGCGCATCCAATACACCCTGGTTGCGCGGGAATCGGGCGGCAAATTTCGACAGATTTGTATGTAACAAATCCAATTTGCATTTTCGGTACAATCAAATTTCGGACGCACTAGGTGGCTACTGAATGGTGTGTGGTATGGAATTTTCTAAGGAGAGAGATGGAATGAGTTCGATTCATCGAATGTGGACTATGGTGGCGCTGATCACCACAGCACTGTTTGCGTCTGGCCAGAGCTTTTCGCAGGGAACCGACAAAGCACCAGCCAAAGGTCAATTCAAGTATTCAACGCCCATCGCTCCCGGCGTTGCCGTACCTGACAAAATCGAAAGCTCCATCGGGACACTGAATTTGAGTTACGGCTACCCCAAGCCGGAAACCGTCACCAAGATTTACGACAACCTCGATCGTTCGCGCGCTCTGCAGGCCTACCTGATGGCAATCCCGGTCGTCAATCAAGCCGGTATGCGCGACTCGCTCAGCAAGTTCGGTCCGGTCAATCAGACGGATGTCCTGTGGGAAGATCTTGTTGACCCTCGAACCGTGGAGTTGACGGCGAACGACAACACGATCTACAACTTCATCTGGCTCGACACGAAGAAAGGCCCCTTGGTTGTTGAGGTTCCGCCGGAGGTTCTGGGTGGCGTCAATGACTTCTGGTATCGCTGGGTTGCCGATGTGGGCATCACCGGTGAAGACCGCGGCAAAGGCGGCAAGTACCTGGTCCTGCCGCCAGGGTACAAGGGTGAGGTTCCCGCCGGCTATGTGGTCGTGCGGCCGAACACGTTTGGCAACTGGCTTTTCTTTCGCGCATTCGTTGTTGACGGATCCACGAAACCCGGTGTCGAGTCGGTCAAAAAGCATCTGAAGATCTATCAGCTTGCGGATGCGGCAAATCCGCCGGCGATGAAATTCGTCAATGCCTCAGGAATCCCGTCGAACTTTGTCGCGCCTGGCGATTATTCATTCTGGGAAATGCTGAACAAAGTCATTCAGGAAGAGCCTTCGATCGGAAGCGATCCGACGACCTTGGGTCTTTTTGCTTCAGTCGGCATTGTGAAAGGGCAGCCGTTCGCGCCCGACGCACGGATGAAGAAAATTCTCGCGGATGCGGCCAATATCGGTGCTGTGACGGCGCGCACCATCGCCTTCAAAATCCGCTCGAAAGACGCCTACTTCTATCCGGATAGCTCGTGGCGTCTGCCGTTCTTCGGCGGCTATAAATTCGAGAGCGCGCCCGGTGTGACCAATATGGACGGCTACATTTTCTATTACTACTTTGCGACCGGCATCACGCCTGCAATGGAAATGAAAATGGTCGGCAAAGGTTCTCAGTATCCATGGTCCGTTCAGGATTCAAAGGGCAACCCGTTTGATGGTGGCAAGAACTACAAGATGCACATTCCACCCAACGTGCCGGTGAAAGACTTCTGGTCCGTCATCGTTTACGACAACCAGACACGTTCAATGGTGCAGACGGATCAGAAATCGCCCAGCGTCAGCAGCCAGAACAAGGACATCAAGACCAATGCTGACGGCTCGGTGGATGTCTACTTTGGGCCCAAAGCACCAAAGGGACTGGAGAACAACTGGGTGCAAACGCTTCCGGGCAAAGGTTGGTTCATGATTCTGCGTCTGTATGGACCGCTCGAGCCGTGGTTTGACAAAACCTGGAAGCCCGGCGAGATCGAGCTTCAGCCGTAATTCCTCACCCGTTGCTGTGTCCTGACGCGTTCAGCGTCAGGACCGGTGGCGGCAAACGGGATTTGATGTCGCTGAATCAAGGAGCAGGAAATTGACGAGTTCCCTGATCAGCATACGACACCTGGATTCACGTGACTTCGACGTCATCTCACCCCTAATCGATGATTGGTGGGGAGGCCGTCCGGTTCGCGCATTGTTGCCGCGCTTGTTCTTCGAACATTTCCAGTCCACCAGTTTTGCGCTCATGGCGGATGTAAATTTGACCGGGTTTCTGGTCGGCTTTCGATCACAAACAGCGCCATCGGTGGCTTACGTTCATTTCATCGGGGTAAGCCCGGAGACCAGAACCCGAGGCTATGGCCGTGTGTTGTACGAACATTTTTTTAAGGTGGTAACCGCCCTTGGTTGCACGGAGGTTCATGCCATCACCCCACCGGTCAATGAGACATCAGTCCGTTTTCACCGCCGGCTTGGCTTCGAATTGTTGGCCGGCAATGGTGAGGTCAGCGGTTATCCGGTACATCTGGACCATGGGGGACCCGGCCAGCATCGTATTTTGTTCAGCAAGCAAATTGCAGTGAGTTCTTCCCTGAAAACGAATAAACGATCGGATTCATTAGTCGCGACTACGGAAGTGCATCCCTTGCCTTCAATTAATGCCGAGTGAGGCAAGCAGACAGGCCATGACGATCACCCCACAATTTCCGGTTGAAGGCGGCTGTGACTGCAAGGCAGTGCGTTACCGCATGGAGAGCGCACCGCTCATTGTCCATTGCTGTCATTGCCGCTGGTGTCAGCGGGAATCCGGTGCTTCCTATGCGCTGAATGCGATGATCGAAGCAGACCGCGTCACCAATCTTGGCATCGAGCCCGAAGTAGTCAATACACCATCGGAGAGCGGACTTGGCCAAAAGGTCGCCCGTTGCCCTGTGTGCAAAGTGGCGGTCTGGAGCAACTACACGGGTTCCGGTCCCCTCACCAAGTTTGTTCGCGTTGGAACTCTGGATAAGGCAGAATTGTTTCCACCGGGTGTGCATATCTTCACCGCATCCAAACAACCCTGGGTTGTGTTGCCGGGTGGTGTTCCGGCATTCGAGGAATATTACGAGCGAGATGCAGTGTGGCCCGAGGAGAGTCTTGCGCGCCGTGCCGTGTTGCTTCCGTTGATCATGGCTTACCAGCAACGCCAACGCATTCCCGACTAAGCTTGCCGGCGGCGCTTTGTACAGATGGATTACCCTCCCGTCCTACTTTTTTACGCTACTGCACTAAACCGATCCGAACCATGCAACAAAATATCTCTTTGACGCCGATCTGCTTCGCGGAAATTGCTGAAGTTGGAGTCCTGGCCAGATCAATTTGGCGTGAGCACTTCACCAAGATCATCAG
Organism: Rhodocyclaceae bacterium; assembly: GCA_016718525.1. Lineage (GTDB taxonomy): Bacteria > Pseudomonadota > Gammaproteobacteria > Burkholderiales > Rhodocyclaceae > JADKHX01. The sequence continues at coordinate 567,201 of JADKDD010000002.1, read as the reverse complement.
TGAAGCCCAGATTGAGTACATGCTTGAGGGCAGATACACCGAGGCCGATCTGGTGCCTTATATCGATAGCACCGATCGCTGGTTCGACGTGTTGCGGGTCGATGGCGTGGCCGCAGGTTTTTTGCGTTGCATTCGGACTGAGCCCGATGAGTTCAAGGTCGAGCAAATCTACCTTGCGCAATCGCAGCGCGGAAAAGGATTCGGGAAGTATCTTCTGGCCAGTGCCGAGACGAGGGCGCAAGCACTTAGCTGTCGCAGCATCTTTCTTTATGTGAATCGCCGCAATGACGAAGCGATTCGAGCGTACCGGCAGTTTGGTTTCGCCATCGAAAGCGAGCAGGTCGTGGATATTGGAAACGGCTTCGTGATGGACGATTACGTGATGCGTAAATCGCTTTGAAGCTGACTGCCAAAACAAAGTCGGCAAAGCGCAGGTTGGAAGCGGAGCCTGCAAATTTCGCGCACTTAATCGATTCAGCTAGACTTGTTGCATCTTTGTCACTGACTGGATTAAACCGGAATCATGACGCTCAATCTTGGCACGACACTGCGCCTGCGTAAACTCGATCGCGACCTGAGTCACGCCGCGACTTATGCGGAGTGGTTCGCGATTGCCGGTGAACATGACCGCCTGTCGGGCGCCGGCGACTGGCAGCAGAATGACTGCACTGATTTGTTGCACGTCTCCGAGATTCGCCACAGCATCGAGACTTTGCGCGTGATGCGCGAGGAGGGCGCGACGTGGGAACTGACCAAGAAATTTCAAGAGGTCCTGTTTCGGCATCAGGGTGAATTCACTCACCCTGAGCTATATCATGTCGCCAAGACCGGCACCAAGGCAGTGGTGAAAGAGTTTCTCGATGAAATCGAGACTTGCCTGCATTATCTGGTGAGTTTGGAAGTTGAGGGGGTGACCGATGACTATCGCCTTGAACAAGTCAAACGTGTGGGGCGGGTTTATGGACGCCCGGCACTACTACTCTCCGGCGGCGCGCTGTTGGGCTTGTATCACTTCGGAGTGATCAAGGCCTTGTTTGAAGAAGATCTGCTACCGCGCACCATATCCGGTTCGAGCATGGGCTCGATCATGGCTGCCTGGGCTTGCTCGCATACCGATAACGAATTGCGGACTTTGTTCAATGATGTCAGTCAGATCAATCGGGAGGCCTTGACGCGTTTGCCGTTTCGCGAAATGCTCAAACAACGCACGGTCATGAATCAGCCAAAATTGTTGAAGTTTCTCGGCACGATCATGGGCGATATGACGTTTGCCGAGTCAGTAAAGCATTCGCGACGTATTTTGAACATCACCGTATCACCACTCAACAAACTCCAAACTCCGCGACTGTTGAACTATTTGTCGTCGCCCGAGGCGCTGGTGCACCATGCGGTGCTGGCATCGTCCGCCGTACCGCTGGTGTTCAAGCCGGTACAGTTGATGGCGCGTCAGCGCGGTGTGGTCAAGCCGTGGATGGAGCATGAGTTATGGGTGGATGGATCGGTGAATGGTGATCTGCCATTTACCCAATTGACTCAGATGCTGAATATCAATCACTACATCACCTCTCAAGCCAATCCGCATGTGATTCCGTTTCTATCACTGTACGGTGGAAAAAAAGGTGTGCTGGCTTCGCTCGCCCGAATGGGAAGCAACATCACCCTGCAAGGGTCATCGCAAGTGCTCGACATGGCCCGCCGCCATGCACCGTATCAACGGGTCCGCGATACCCTTGCCACAGCGCACGCAGTGACCAATCAGGTGTATGCCGGCAGTGACATGCATATTCAGCTGCCGTTCAAGCCTGCACTGTATGCCAAGGTGTTGACCAATCCGACTTATCAGGAATTGCAGGAATACATCCGGCTCGGCCAGCAAGCGACCTGGCCACAAATCGAAATGATCCGCGACCGGACCCGGCTTAGTCGCTTGTTTGGCACCTATATCGGAATTCTGACACGACGGATTGAAGCTAAGCAGGTCACGCCGAAAAAGACCCGGGCGCCGCGCAAGAAAGGCTAGTCAAAAGAGGCAGTTGTTGGCGGCCTGAGGTGCATGCTGGCTTCGCAAAGCCCAAACAGCGTCTTACCCCCGCGTCTTAAACGCCTCTGCCCAGTCGGTGCAGTCTTGCTCGATGGCTTTTTTCATTGCATCGAGGACAGGTTTGCGCGATCGCAACTTGGTCGCCAGGTATGCGCCAGCGTTCAACGATTTGAGCATCACCGCACGGCTCCTCGCCGCCTCGGCTACGCTTTCCGGCGCGACGATTTCGTCAAGGAATCCTGCGGCGACAGCCCTTTGTCCCGAGTGCGGCGTTGCCATATTCACTGCTTGAGTGAAGGCTGCCGGCGTCAGACGCTGGCGACTGACTTCAATCGCGAAATGCGGCAGGATCATGCCGATCAAGACTTCATTGATATGGAAGCGCGCATCGTTGTCAGGGCCGATGCGCACATCGCAGCTCAGCAACAGGAACGAACCCATGGCGACGGCATGCCCGGTGCAGGCGGCGACCACCGGCACGGGAAAGGCCAGCAGGCGCTCGGAGAGTTTGGCACCTGCGGTTAGCATGGCAACAATCTCGGCCGGTTCGCGTTTGAAGGCTGAAAGATCGAAGCCACCTGAGAACATTTTTTCTCTGCCCTGAATAACGACCACGGCGGCTTTATCGGCCAGCGCGCGATCAAGACCATCGTTGATGGCTTGCAGCATGGTGACATTCAAGGCGTTGGCCTTGCCGTCGTCCATGGCGAGTGTGGCGATGTTGTCGCTGAGGTCGTAGTTCAGTGCTGTGCTCATGTTGCTCCTATCGTTTCAATTTGCCAGTTGGTGCTGACGTGCGCTGCATGGCGGGATGTCCGCTTCGCGGAGCGCCAACGGTGTTAAACCGGGAAAAATTTTTCACCCTTTTCCGCCATCTCGCGCAGTCGTTTCGGCGTTGCAAAGCGCGGGCCGTTGGTCGCTGCCAGGCGGTCGCAATCAGCCACCGCCTGCTTGATGCCAAGGCTGTGCAAGGTACCGAGCGGCCCGCCGCGAAACGGCGGATAGCCCCAACCGAGAATCGCGCCAATGTCGGCATCGATTGGTGCGCGCAGGACGTTTTCTTCCAGGCAGCGCACGGTCTCAACCGACTGCACCATGATCAAGCGCTCGATGATGGATTCGACACTGGGTTGCTCGGCCTTGACGGGGAAGTGCTCCGCCAGACCCGGCCACAAATGCTTGGGACCATCGGTTGGGTAGTCGTAGAAACCGGCGCTGGACTTGCGTCCGAGGCGTTTGAGCTTTTCGACCATCAGGCTGGCGACGGCATCCGAGGCGCGCGGTACATAAGCGCTGCCCAGATCAATTTTGGTTTGCGCGGCAACCTTGTAGATCAGGTCAATCGCCACTTCATCCGCCAAGGACAGGGGGCCGACCGGCATGCCGGACATCAAACCGGCCTTGTCAATCAACGCCGGCGCAACACCTTCCTGCAGCAGCGCCATGCCTTCAGAAACGTAAGTGCCGAACACGCGGCTGGTGTAGAAACCGCGCGAGTCATTGACCACAATCGGTGTTTTGCCGATGGCTTTGACGTAGTCCATCGAGCGCGCCAGGGTTTCGTCGGAAGTGGCTTTGCCCATGATGATTTCGACCAGCGGCATTTTCTCGGCGGGCGAGAAGAAATGCAGACCGATGAAGTTCGCCGGGCGAACGCTGGCTTCGGCCAGACCGGTGATCGGCAAGGTCGAGGTGTTGGAAGCGAAGATCGCATTGGCGGCAATCACCGCTTCGGTCTTCTTGGTCACGTCGGCTTTGATTTCGCGCTTTTCAAACACCGCTTCAATCACCAATTCGCAACCGTCGAGCTTTGCGTAGTCGGCGGTCGGGTGGATACGTGCAGCGAGCGCTGCCGCGGCATCAGCAGTCATGCGGCCTTTGCTGACCATCTTGGCCCATTGCGCCACTGCATAGGCTTTGCCCTTCTCGGCGGCTTCCTGCGTTGTGTCGAGCAAGACCACCTCGATGCCGGCCGTCGACGTGCTCATTGCAATACCCGCGCCCATCATCCCGGCGCCGAGCATGCCGATTTTGGTGAATTTCTGCTCCGGCACACCGGCCGGACGACTGCTGAGTTTGTTGGCGTCCTGCATGCCAAAGAACAGCGAACGAATCATGCTCTTGGCAACTTTCGAGAGCGCCAGATTGGTGAAGTAGCGCGCTTCGATTGCCAGACCGGAATCGATGTCGGTCGCCAGACCCTCATACAAACACGAGAAAATGTGCTTTGGTGCCGGGTAGTTGTTGTAGGTCTTCTCGCGCAACATGGCGTTGCCTGCCATCATCATCTGCGCGATTCCCGGATTGCTTGGTCCGCCGCCGGGAATTTTGTAGCCCTTTTTGTCCCACGGTTGCAGTACCGGTTGGCCGGCGGCAATTTGTTCAAGCAGCCATTTTTTTGCCGCCGCGCGCTCTTCACCTGCAGGCACCACGGCGTTGATCAATCCCATCTTGGCAGCCTCGGAGACTTTCAAGCGTTTGCCTTCGGTCAGCATTTGCGCGCAAGCCATCACTCCAACCAGGCGCGGTGTCCGCTGTGTACCACCGGCGCCGGGGAGCAAGCCGAGCGTGACTTCGGGGAAGCCATAGCGTGCTTTCGAGTTGTCGGCAGCAACGCGGTAATGACAACCCAGCGCGACTTCCAATCCGCCACCTAAAGCGCTACCACCGAGAGCGACCGCCACCGGCTTGCCACATTTTTCCAGTGCGCGCATCGCGTGATGTGATTTGACGATGCCGGCATGAAACTCTTTGGCGTTGTCAGCCTTGAGCAGCATTTCCAGATCGCCGCCGGCGATGAAATCCTTTTTCGCCGAGCAGACCAGGATGCCTTTGACGGCAGGGTCAGCGACCGCTTTGGCGCACGCGGTGAAGTAGGCATCCAGCGAAGCGGTGTTAAGAATGTTTTGCGACTTGCCCGGGTAATCCCATTCCAGCGTGGCGATGCCATCGGCATCAACAGAGTAATTCAGCATACCTATTCTCCTTTGTTCTCTATCTACTTAGTACCCCCTTCCCCGGGAAGGGGGATGGGGGATGGTTTTGGTTTTCCCGGCGGGAGCGCTTGCTCTCCCCTTCCTTGGGAAGGGGGCGGGGGGAAGGTGATTGTTATTGGCGATTATTGGGCGCGTTACACGCGCTCAATAATCGTAGCTGTGCCCATGCCTGCGCCGACGCACAAAGTAATCAGCGCGGTTGATAAATTGCGCCGCTCCAGTTCATCCAATACGGTGCCCAGAATCATTGCGCCGGTAGCACCAAGCGGATGACCCATGGCAATGGCACCACCGTTGACGTTGATCTTGTCATGCGACACATTCATCGCTTGCATAAAGCGCAAGACCACCGCGGCAAAGGCTTCATTCAGTTCGTACAGGTCGATGTCGGTGGATTTCATTCCGGCGCGCTTGAGCGCTTTTTCTGCGGCGTAGGAGGGGCCGGTGAGCATGATCGATGGCTCGGAGCCAATCGAGGCGAAGGAACGAATCCGTGCGCGAGGCTTCATGCCTTGCGCCGCGCCCGCTTCTTTGCTGGCGAACAATACGGCAGCCGCACCGTCAACAATGCCTGAGCTGTTGCCGGCGTGATGTACGTGATTCACTTTTTCAACTTCGGGATAACGCTGCAAAATCACGCTGTCGAAGCCGTAGGTCTCGCCTTGTTCCTTGAACGAGGGCTTGAGTGTTGCCAGACCTTCAACCGTTGCGTCAGGACGCATGTACTCGTCGTGATCGAGTACGACCAAGCCGTTGATGTCAGTCACCGGCACGACAGACTTGGCGAAGTAGCCGTTGTCCCACGAATGTTTGGCACGGCGCTGTGATTCCACGGCGTAGGTATCCACGTCGGTACGTGACATTCCCCATTTCGTCGCCATCAAGTCGGCCGAAATACCCTGTGGCACGAAGAAAGTTTTCGAGGCCACCTGGGGGTCAATCGGCCAGGCACCACCCGAGGCACCCATCGGCACGCGGCTCAACGATTCGACGCCACCACCAACCACCATGTCGGCTTGCCCCGACATGATTTGCGCAGCGGCCTGGTTGCAGGCGTCCAGACCGGAAGCGCAAAAGCGGTTGATGGTTACGCCCGGCGCGGTCACCGCATAGTCGGCGTACAGCGCCGCGACACGAGCGATATCGGCCCCTTGTTCACCAACGGGTTCGACACAGCCAAGCACCACATCATCGACCTTCGATGTATCGAGCCCGTTGCGATCACGCAGTGCTTTGAGCACGTGGGCGGCGAGATAAATCGGTGTGGTTTGATTCAGGCTGCCATTGCTCTTTCCGCGACCACGCGGTGTGCGAACAGCGTCGTATATGTAGGCTTCCGTCATTTTTTTGCGCTCCTGGTTTTGTTTCGAATTGAGGTGATGCTGCTTAAAGTGTGCGGCTGATGAGTTCCTTCATGATTTCATTGGTGCCGCCATAGATGCGTTGCACGCGGGCATCCGCCCAACCACGTGTGATTTCGTACTCCCACATGTAGCCATAGCCGCCGTGTAGCTGGACACATTCGTCGAGTACTTTGAACTGCAGGTCGCTGCACCAGTATTTCGCCATCGAGGCAGTGGCGGGATCAAGCTTGTCCTTGAGAATCAGTTCAATACAACGGTCGACGAAAACACGCCCGATCTGCACTTCGGTCTTGAGTTCAGCCAATTTGAAACGGGTGTTTTGAAACTTGAGAATCTCCTGACCAAAGGCTTTGCGCTCTTTGGTGTAGGCAATCGTTTGCTCGATCGCTGCTTCAGCCGCAGCTATGGCAGTAATCGCAATTTGCAAACGTTCCCACGGCAATTCCTGCATCAAATAGATGAAGCCGTTGTTTTCTTCACCAAGCAGATTCGTCACCGGAACTTTGACATTGTCGAAAAACAACTCGCAAGTGTCTTGCGATTTTTGTCCCGCTTTCTTGAGCGGTTTGCCCTTGGTGAATCCCGGCATTGAGGTATCCACTACCAATAGACTGGTGCCTTTGGCGCCTTTGGTCGGATCCGTCTTGGCGACGACGATCACCAGATCGCACATATAGCCGTTGGTGATGAAGGTCTTCGAGCCGTTGAGGACATAGTGATCACCATGCTTCACGGCGGTGGTCTTGATGCCCTGCAAGTCCGAGCCGGCGGCGGGTTCGGTCATGGCGATGGCGCCGATCATTTCGCCACGCGCCATTTTCGGCAAATAGTGCGATTTGATGTGATCGTTGCCGTAGTGCAGCAGGTAAGGTGCAACGATCTCCGAATGCAGCGACCAACCCAGTCCGCCCGCATTGCCCTTGGCCGCTTCCTCGAACAGGATGACCGAAAAAAGCTTATCGACTCCGGCGCCGCCGTAGGCTTCCGGCATCGTCGGGCAGAGGTAGCCGGCCTCACCGCCCTTGACCCAAACCTCGCGGTCGATAAATTGCTGTGTCTCGTAGCGTTCAACGTTGGGTGAAACCTCGGTCGCCATAAAGCGACGGACAGAGTCGCGGAACTGGTCATGTTCTTCAGAAAAAAGTGTGCGTGGCAAGCTCATTAAATGACTTTCGGCTCAAAAATGAAGAGGCGCATAATTTACCAAGCAATTGCTTGCTTGACAAGTCAACAACGCCGGACTGAGAATATCGTTTTGCACTCAGGAAATCCCCATGCAGCCGCTAAAAGGAATACAAGTTATTGAATTTGAAGGAATTGGCCCTGGTCCGTTGGCTGGCATGATGCTCGCCGATCTGGGGGCAACCGTCACTGTGATTGGCCGCATGGGTGGGATTGCGCTACGTGAACAGCTACGCGGAGACGGCTTGGTCGATGCGCTGGGGCGAGGCAAGCAGTTCGTTCGGATTAACTTGAAGCAGCCGGAAGGCGTCGAGCTCGCACTCAAACTGGTCGAGAAAGCCGATGCACTGATCGAGGGCAATCGACCCGGTGTGATGGAGCGATTGGGGCTTGGACCGGATGTGTGTCTGCAACGAAATCAAAAATTGGTCTATGGCCGCATGACCGGTTGGGGTCAAAGCGGACCTTTGTCACAGGTGGCCGGGCACGACATCAATTATGTTGCACTGACCGGCTTGATGAGCCTTGCCGCGCGACCGGGGGAATTGCCGCAAGTGCCACCCACGGTGCTGGGCGATGCCGCCGGCGGACTCAATCTGGCTTTTGGCATTGTCAGCGGCGTGCTCGGCGCACGCAGCTCGGGCAAAGGCACAGTGATTGACGCTGCGATGATCGATGCGGCTGCTTCACTCGGTTCTTTGGCGCTCTCGCTTAAAGCAGCGGGGATGCTCAACGGAAAACATCCCAGCGCATTTCATGATTCACCCTTTTACGATGCCTATGAGTGTGCTGACGGCAAAGCGATCACGATCGGCGCGCTGGAACCGCAGTTCTACGCGGTCTTGATCGAAAAACTCGGTCTCAGCGATGTAGCGCTGGCCAGGCAATATGACTCGCGCACCTGGCCGGAACTGAAACAACGCTTGACCACCTTGTTCAAAAGCAAACCGCGCGCTGCATGGTGCGAACTGCTGGAAGGCACCGAGGCCTGCTTCGCGCCGGTGCTGACTTTGGAAGAAGCGGCCGCGCACCCACACAATGTCGCTCGCCGGATGTATCACAACGATGGGCGGCAGATTCAGGCCGCTGCTGCACCGCGCTTCTCAGGCGACGGCACGGACAATGCTCAATCACGCGCGCCAGTTGGTGCTGGTGATACGGTGTCGTTTGCCAGTATCCTTGGCACGCTGGGAATCAGCAATGAGCGCATCGCAGAACTAAGCAAAGCTGGCATCGTCGGCTGATCAAAATAATTCACCTACGCCGGAGGAGGAAACAATGAAATCGCACCTATTGCTGTTGAGTATGGTCACCACGATTGCTGTCGCGCAAACGCCGAGTTATCCCGATGCGGCCGCCAGCGATCCACTGACCTTGGGATTGATGCAAGGATTTCCACCCGCGGCCGATAAAACTATTCGCTTTATTGATGGCAGCTCGCTGAAGTTCCCGAATACACGATGGTCGTTCTCACATATTCGCGAGTTGGTACCGACTGCGCGAGTGGCCAGAGATAACGGTACCCCGACCAAATTGCCCTACGCGCTGAAGGACCTCGATGGCTTAGCCTTCACCGACATGAACGGTGCGCCACGCACATGGAAGGAAATGTTGGCACTGACTTACACCGATGGTGTAGTGGTGATGCACAAAGGCAAGATTGTTTACGAGAAATACATTGGCGCACTTGACACCAACGGGCAACACATTGCCATGTCGGTCACCAAGTCTTTCGTTGGAACTTTGGCTGCGATGTTGGTGCACGAAGGCAAGCTCGATGCCAATGCGCCGGTGATCAAATATTTGCCGGAGCTCAAAGAGACCGCCTACGGTGATGCGACGGTGCGGCAAGTGATGGACATGACGATCGGTGTGCGCTACTCGGAGAATTACGCAGACCCCAAAGCGGAAATTTGGGCCTATGCAGCTGCTGTCGGCATGGCGCCCATCGGGCTGGATTACAAAGGTCCGCGCACTGCGTATGACTTTCTTGTCGGCTTGCAGAAAGAGGGCGAGCACGATCAGGCCTTCGCCTACAAGACAGTTAATACCGAAGTACTGGCGTGGATACTGCGGCGCGTCAGCGGCAAGAATTTGGCAACACTGTTATCAGAAAGAATCTGGCAAAAGATTGGTGCGGAACAAGACGCTTACATCGCCGTGGATAGCATCGGCGCCGAGATGGGCGGCGGCGGACTGAATGCCAATTTGCGTGACTTTGCCCGGGTTGGCGAGATGATGCGCTTGGGAGGCAAATTCAACGGCCAGCAAGTCGTTCCTGCTGCCGTGGTGGCGGATATTGCCAACGGCGCCGACAAGGCAAAATTCGCCAAGGCCGGGTACAAGTTGTTGCCCAATTGGTCGTATCGCAACATGTGGTGGGTGACCGATTACGGCGCTTACTCTGCACGCGGAATTCACGGTCAAGCCATTTATGTTGATCCCAAAAACCAAATGGTGATTGCCCGATTTGGCTCACACCCGATTGCGGCAAACGCAGCGCAGGATCCATTGGCATTGCCCGCGTATCGCGCCATGGCGGCGCACCTCAATAAGTAGTCGCTATCAATGGAAGCGCTCGCCCACACCACGCACGAGGTTTTCAATCAGACCCCGCCGCTGGCGGACTACAACCTGTACACAGCCAACCTGGCCCTTAGGGAGGCGGTTACCCGCGAAGGTGCAAAATGGGCTGACGCCGAACTGCTCGAACGCGGGAGTGAACTGGGCCGCGCTGAAATGTTTGAGCGCGGCATCATTGCCAACAAAAATCCGCCGACATTGAAACTCTTCGATGCCACCGGCAATCGCCGCGACGAAGTCGAGTTTCATCCCAGCTATCACGAGTTGATGGGGTACATCAAACGGCATGGCGCTTCGGGGAGGCCTTGGGCGGAACCGCGCACCGGTGCACATGTGGCGCGGGCCGCATTTTTCATGATGATGGGTGAAATCGATAACGGCACGCTGTGCCCGACCACCATGACCTATGCGGTTGTCCCTGCGATACAACATGAACCGAAACTGGCTGACTGGGTCAGCAAAGCGATCTCGGCCGATTACGATAAGCGCTTCATTCCCGGTCTGCAGAAAGGCGGCGTGACTTTCGGCATGGGCATGACCGAGAAGCAAGGCGGTTCGGATGTGCGTGCCAACACCACGATGGCTACGTATGCGGGCGAATCAGAATGGGGCAGCGAATATCGCATTACCGGTCACAAGTGGTTTTTCTCGGCGCCGATGTGCGATGCGTTTTTGATTTTGGCGCAGACCGGTTCCGGCGGCAACCACGCGCCCACCTGCTTTTTTCTGCCGCGCTTCGGCCCCGATGGAAAGCAAAACGAGATTCGCCTGCAGCGTCTGAAAGACAAGGTGGGTGATCGCTCGAATGCAGGATCGGAAGTTGAGTTTTGCGGCGCGCGCGCCTGGCGCGTGGGTAAGGAATCGCGCGGTATCCAGACGATTCTCGAAATGGGCACCTATACGCGGCTCGATTGTGTGCTCGGCACCAGTTCGCAAATGCGCGCGGCACTGTCGCAAGCCATACATCACGCCAGTCACCGTCAAGTCTTTGGTCGGCGCCTGATCGAACAACCGATGATGCAAAACGTGTTGGCTGATCTGGCGCTGGAATCGGAGGCATCGACAGTGTTGGGCATGCGTCTCGCGCGTGCGTTTGATCGAAAATCGGATGAACAGGAAGCGTTGTTGGCGCGCGTGCTGACGCCGGTCGCAAAATATTGGGTCTGCAAACGCGGCTCGATCTTCGGTGCCGAAGCAATGGAAGTCTGGGGCGGCAACGGCTACGTCGAAGATGGCCCCTTGGGGCGAATTTTCCGGCAGATGCCGCTCAATTCAATTTGGGAGGGCTCCGGCAATGTGATGGGTTTGGATACGCTACGCGCATTGTCAAAAAATCCGCGCGTTGTGGAAGCGCTGGAAGCGGAACTCGCGCCGGCACGCGGTATGGACAAGCAGTTTGACGCGCATGTATCCGGGCTCAAGGACTTGCTCGGCAAGCTGACCAGCAGTCCCGCAGAACTAGAGTTTCGCGCCCGCGAGTTGATGCAAAAGATCGCCTTGGCAGTGCAGGGCAGTCTTCTGCTCCAGCACGCGCCTACGGCAGTTGCGGAAACCTTTTGTGTCTCGCGTTTCGCCGTTGATGGCAAATGGGGCGCGGCCTACGGCGTGTTACCAGCACCAAGTGACGGCCACATTGATGGAAACATCGGCAAAATTCTGGCGCGCGCATGGCCGGCCAGCGGGTTGAACGCATGACCGTCAAGATTGAGAAAAACGGCGCGGTGACAACAGTCATCATCAATCGCCCGGAAGTTCGCAATGCAATTGATCAACCTACCGCGCAGGCTTTGGTCGACGCCTTCGAGGCCTTTGATCGCGACGCAACTGCGCACGTCGCGGTGTTGTGTGGTGAGGGCGGTTATTTTTGCGCCGGGGCGGATCTCAAGTCTTTGTCCAACGGACCGGAAAAATGGGAGCTCAAGGAGACCGGCAACGGTCCGCTGGGACCGACCCGAATGTTGTTGTCCAAGCCGGTGATCGCTGCCGTTTCAGGGCACTCTGTCGCCGGCGGGCTTGAACTGGCACTGTGGGCAGATTTGCGCGTCGCGGATCAGTCGGCCGTATTCGGCGTGTTTTGCCGGCGCTGGGGGGTACCTTTGGTTGATGGCGGGACGGTGCGCTTGGCGCGTCTGATCGGGCATTCACGTGCGTTGGACATGATCCTGACAGGTCGGCCGGTTGGCGCGGAAGAAGCGCTGAGTTTTGGACTGGCTAACCGGGTCGTCGCCGATGGAACAGCACGAGTGGCCGCGGAGACCTTGGCCAGGCAAATCGCCAGCTTCCCGCAGCTGTGTATGCGCCATGATCGTTTATCGAGCTATGAGCAATGGGGCATGAATTTGCAACAAGCGATCGTCAATGAGTTCGGCCACGGCAAACAGGTGTTGGAGAGCGGCGAAACCCTCAAAGGTGCCAGTCAATTTTCCAGTGGTGCCGGCCGGCATGGCCGCTTTGACCATGACTGACATGACAGTGCCATCGGCTGCCGATGCGCCCCCAGTTGCCCCAACCTCGGGTGAGGAGGGCAATCGGCGTGGTGACATTATCCGCGCCGCCGGACGCCTGTTCCGCCAAAAGGGTTACAACGGCACGACGATTCGCGATATTGCCGATGCGGTCGGGATGCGCTCCGGCTCCCCCTTCTATCATTTCAAAAGCAAGCATGAAATTTTATTTACCGTGACCACCGAAGGCATCGAAGTCATGCTCAGGAATCTGGAAATGGTGATCGCCAAAGGGCAGCCAGCACGTGAATGTTTTGAAGATTGCGTCGCCACTCACATGAATTATTTGCTTGGACCCGGGCGTGATTTTGCCTGGGTGATGTTGTACGAATCACGCCTGCTCGACCCGGCCGAACGCGCCATCGTGCATCGCATGAGCGCACGCTACGAAGAAGTTTTTTCGGCTGTGTTGGATAGACTTCAAGCCAGCGGCCATTTACATGATGCCAGCGCCGTCGCGCGTAAGTTGATCCTCGGCGCGATCAATTGGTCAGCGCAATGGTACGACGAGACAGGTGCCAGCGATCCACAAGCCATTGCAAGGCAGCTCTGCGCCCTCGTGTTGCACGAAAAAAACTAGGCTATTCAAAGTACCTTCGTGTCGCCTCGATGCGCGAGGCGAACCAACCATTGGTGAGGCTTTCGGTCCGTACTTTGCCGGCATTGCTGGGCGCGTGAACGAATCGCTGATCGCCGATGTAAATTCCGACGTGGGAATATGGTGCGCCGGTGGTGTTGAAGAAAACCAGATCGCCTGGACGTAGCGAACCACGCTCAATCGCCCGCCCCTGTCGCGCGATATCCAGCGCCGAGCCTTTCAGAGCAAACCCCGCTGCATGCTTGAAGACATAACTGACCATGCCGCTGCAATCGAGGCCTGCATCCGGGTTCTTGCCGCCAAAACGATAACCGGTTTCCACCAGACCCAGTGCGTAAATCACCACATCATTGGCCTTTTCAAGACCGGTGGGCGATTGGACATGCAGGTCGGCAGATGTGCCGTTCGGCGATTTGCTCTCTGGCGACAGCGATGCACAACCTGCGACGACTAAGATCACGCAAACGATTGCGCAACGGGGCCGGAGAATCGAGATAGACATCCGTCAAATGTAAGCTAGGCTGTTCAAGCCAAGTGGTTGATCACAGCGCAAAAAATGCGGCAAATCTTCTCCCCGACGCGGCGTTAGAATCGGTACCAGGTCACCACGACTGGAGGAGATAAATATGATTGGCTATGTAACCGTTGGCACCAATGATTTGCCGCGAGCCATTGAGTTCTATGAAAAGTTGTTCGGTTCCATTGGCGCCACGCGGGTTTTTGAAGGCGAACAAGGAGTTGCCTGGAGCAATGGCCCGATGTCACCCGGCTTCGGTGTGATGACGCCGTTCAACCAGCAACCAGCAACCTTCGGCAACGGCGTCATGATCGCGATGGTCATGGATTCCAAGGCTGACGTGGACAAGTTCTACCATACCGCGCTTTCGCTTGGCGCTACTGATGATGGCCCGCCAGGGGCGCGCAGCGACACTTTTTATGCCGCTTACTTTCGCGATTTCGACGGCAACAAAATCGCCGCCTTTTTTATGACTTGACTGCCTGAACAGATCAAGACGCAGGTGCTGCCGTTTTGTTCCAGTTCCACTGCCTCTCCCAGGCAATACGCACCATGGTGGGATATTCCGGTTGTCCGAGGCTACCGTTGTAGCGGCCGAGAGCGCGATATAAATCTCCACGCTCGATGTCCAGATAGTGCCGCAAGATGGTGCAGCCGTAGCGCAAGTTCGTGCGCAGGCTGAACAAGTTGTCTCTTTCAGTGCCGATTAAACCTTTCCAGAAAGGCATTACCTGCATGTAACCGCGTGCACCTACCGACGACACCGCGTATTTCTTGAATCCGCTCTCAACCTGGATCAAGCCAAGCACCATTTGCGGATCCAATCCCGCCCGCTTCGCTTCGTAGTAAACCGTGGTCAAAAAATCGAGACGTGTATCCCGGTCCGGGATACGCTTGGCGAGGCGACCTGACATGTCAGCCTGCCAATTCACCCAATCCAGCTTGTCCGGCACGCTGGCAAACTGCGGGATCGGCGCCACTTTGTCAGCGATCGCCGCCGAAAGTGCAGCACGCACGCTGGCGGCCAAGGGCTCGTACTGCTGGTTACCGGCGATGACCGCACTGCTGACTGCAAATAGCATCAATGCGAAGAGTTTGCGCATTGCCAAGCTCATGGTCTTAGCCGATGGCCTCCAGCAAGAAGCCACTCATGCTCGTCACATCGACCAACGTCGAGTCGGTATCGGTGCGACCCTTGTATTCAAGTTTGCCGTCTTTGAGGCCGCGTTCTCCGACCACCACACGATGCGGCACACCGATCAATTCCCAGTCGGCGAACATGCTGCCGGCTCGTTCATCGCGGTCGTCCAGCATGACGTCGATGCCTGCATTTTGCAATTCATCGTGCAGTGCGTTTGCCGCCGCGCGCACGGGTTCTGATTTGGCATAGTTCATCGGTACGATGACAACCGCAAAAGGGGCAATGGCTGTCGGGAAAATAATCCCGCGCTGGTCATTTCCCTGTTCTATCGCAGCGCCGACGATACGCGAAATGCCAATGCCGTAGCAGCCCATTTCCATTACTTGATCCTTACCCGACTCATCGAGGAAGGTGCATTTGAGCGCCTCGGCGTATTTGGTGCGCAACTGAAAAATATGTCCGACTTCGATTCCGCGACATAGCGAGAGCTTCCCTTTGCCATCGGGTGAAGGGTCATTCTCGACCACGTTGCGAATATCCGCCACGGTTTCCGGTACCGGCAAATCACGACCGAAATTTACCCCGGTCAAGTGAAAACCTTCATCGTTGGCACCGCAAACAAAGTTGCGCATCACTGCCACGGATCGATCCACGACCAACCTGCCGACGTAGCCTACCGGTCCGATATAACCGGGTTTGCTGCCCAAGGCTGCAACAATTTCATCCTCGCGAGCAAAGCGAAAATCACCGATCACTTTTTGCGCCTTGATCTCGTTCAGCCCGTGATCGCCGCGCAACAAGAGAAGTACGAATTCGCCTGCCCCCTCAGGCTTCTCAGTCATCAAGGCGATGCACTTGACGGTCTGAGTGAGCGGAAGGCCAAGAAATTCGGCGACATCTTCACAGCGGGCTTTGCCGGGCGTTGCGACCTTTTGCATTAGCGGTTGCGAATTTGACGGCGTGTCGCCGGCACCAACTGGCGATATGTGCTCACCCCCCACCCTCTCCCTCGGTCCCTCTCCCTGAGAGAGAGGGAAGGTAACAGCGCCTTCGGCGGGAGCTAGGATGGCCTCAGCCAACTCGACATTCGCCGCATAGTCGGAATCAGGACAGAAAGCGATGGCGTCTTCGCCTGAATCGGCAAGTACATGAAACTCGTGTGAGCCCGTGCCGCCAATGGCCCCGGTATCGGCGGCCACTGCACGGAACTTGAGACCCAATCTAGTGAATATCCGGGTATAGGTTTCATACATCACCTGATACTCGCGCTGCAGGTCGGCAAATGAGGTGTGAAACGAGTAACCGTCTTTCATCAGAAATTCGCGCCCGCGCATCACCCCGAAACGCGGCCGGATTTCATCGCGAAATTTGGTTTGAATTTGGTAAAAGTGACGCGGGAGCTGCCGGTAGCTTCTCACTTCGCGGCGAACCACGTCGGTGATGACTTCCTCATGCGTGGGGCCGATGACAAACTCGCGCTGATGCCTGTCCTTCAAGCGCAAAAGTTCCGGCCCGTATTTTGGTCCGCGACCGGACTCCTCCCACAGCTCAAACGGCTGCACTGCGGGCATCAGCATCTCCATGGCACCGGCGCGATTCATTTCCTCGCGCACGATATTTTCCACTTTCCGCAGCACACGCAACCCCAGTGGCATCCACGTATAAATGCCGCCGGCGAGCCGGCGAATCAATCCGGCGCGCAGCATCAGTTGGTGGCTGACGATTTCTGCGTCGGATGGAGCCTCTTTGAGTGTATTGATGAAGAATTGACTGGCGCGCATGGCAATGGCAGAAGTGAAATATTGGATTCGACAATTTTAACTTGCAGCGACACTTTCCAGTCGGCCCGGAATGTGGAACAATGGCTGCAACTATTTATTGGAAGTGCATCATGCTCGATCGTGAAGGCTACCGCCCTAACGTCGGCATCATTCTGGCTAACAGTCGTAACGAGGTGTTTTGGGGCAAACGGATTCGCGAACATTCCTGGCAGTTCCCGCAGGGCGGTATCAATCGGGGGGAGTCACCCGAGCAAGCCATGTATCGCGAATTGTATGAAGAAGTCGGCCTGAAACCCGAGCATGTGCGGATCATTGGCCGCACGCGCGACTGGTTACGCTACGAGGTGCCAACACATTGGGTTCGCCGTGAATGGCGGAACAGTTACAAGGGCCAGAAGCAAATCTGGTATCTGCTGCGTATGGTCGGACGCGATACTGACGTGTCATTGCGCGCCAGTGCGCATCCCGAGTTTGATGCGTGGCGCTGGAGCAGTTACTGGATACCACTCGATAGCGTGATTACGTTCAAACGCGGCGTGTATGAGAAAGCACTTTCGGAATTGGCACGCCTCTTGTTTGCGAGCCCGGAAGAGCAAATCCGGCTGTGGATGTCCCAGTTCAGCAATGAAGATTCAAATGAATCGATCTAAGCTTGCGTTGGTTTTGTTGACCATCAGCACTGTCGTTCAAGGCGGTAATGGCGAAGGGCGGTCAAGCTTTCGTGGTGATTTCGATGCCGACAAACCGCTGCCGGTGGAAATAGTGGTCAATACCGACAATTTCCCTTCCCCACCCGAACTGGCCAATTTGCGTCCATTCTTCGTTAGCGTCGAAAGCACTAACAGTTACTACATTGACCAATCCACGCTTGCGTTGGGTGATGACGAAATCGTGCGTTATGTCCTGGTGATTGAAACCGCGGGTGGTGTGCGCAATGTGAGCTACGAGGGCATCCGTTGTCAGAAACGGGCGTGGAAACTCTATGCCATCGGACGTCCGGACGGGAGTTGGGTGAAGCCGAGTGTTAGTGACTGGCGCGCAATCAACAACACGCCCACCTATCGCCACCATGCCGCCTTGACAAGGGATTTCTTTTGTACAAATGGCGGAGTAATCCGCTCAACTGAAGAAGCGAAAAAGGCGCTTGGGCGAGGCAAGCACCCTGACGCAAACTGAGTCCTATGAAATGCCACAGACGTGACAACCATGTTTGACAAACTGATCATCGAATTCGACAAAGCCTTGCGCACCGTATTTGCTGATGCGCCAACGCGCAGAGCGATGCCAGGTGCCGCGACCTCAGAAGCTGAAATGTCCGACGCTGAACGCAAGCACGCAGCGGCATTGATGCGCGTGAATCACGTGGGAGAGATATGTGCGCAGGCGCTGTATCAAGGTCAGGCACTAACCTCACATGATCCTGAAGTGCGTCGGGCGATGGAATATGCGGCGTGGCAAGAGACTGAGCATTTGAACTGGACCGAGCGCCGGATCACTGAGCTTGGCGGACGCAAGAGTGCGCTCAATCCTTTGTGGTATTCCGGCGCGTTGGCAATCGGGGTTCTGGCGGGGAAATTCGGTGATCGCTGGAATCTTGGCTTTTTGGCGGAAACCGAGCGTCAAGTAGAGAGCCACTTGCAGGAACATCTCGGACTGCTTCCAGTGCAAGATCAGCGCTCGCGAGAAGTCGTGTTGCAGATGCAGCAGGATGAAATAGCCCACGCCGAATCAGCGGTTGAGGCAGGGGCAGCGGAGCTGCCGTTACCAGTCAAGCAGGCGATGAAGTTTTCGGCCAAACTGATGACCAATACGGCGTATTACCTTTGACCGATTAGCCTTCGATTACCTCACAGGTGTGAGTGATTTCTGCTGTCTTGCCCAGCATCAGTGACGCCGAACAGTATTTCTCGGCGGAAAGTTTGATCGCTTTTTCAACCGTTTCGAGACGCAAGTTTTTACCGCGCACAATAAAGTGCATGTTGATTTTGGTGAATACTTTAGGGTCAGACTCAGCCCGATCTGCACTCAGCTTGACTTCGCAATCGGTCACCGCGTGGCGCCCGCGCTTCAGAATCAAAACAACATCGTAGGCGGTACAGCCACCGGTCCCTGCGAGCAGAAGTTCCATCGGCCGTGGCGCCAAATTGCGACCGCCACCCTCGGGTGCGCCATCCATTGCCAGAATATGGCCACTGCCGGTCTCGGCAATGAAACTCATCCCGTCATTGTGCCAACGTATCGTCGATTTCATGTTCACACTCCGCAGATTGATGCCTGCATTCTAAGTGTCGCGCTACGAGTAAACTAGCCGGTAGCGAACCTGCTCCTGCTTGAAACCTACAAGGCAAAAAAAGATGACACTAAAAGCACGAATTTCCGAGGACATGAAATCCGCACTAAAGGCCGGCGAGAAGAGCCGTCTCGGTGCGTTGCGCTTGCTGCTCTCCGCGATGAAACAAATCGAAGTTGATCAGCGCATCGAGCTTGACGATGCGGCAGTCGTCACGATCATTGAAAAAATGCTCAAGCAGCGTAAGGATTCGATCGCTCAGTTTGAGACTGCCAAACGGACGGATTTGGCCGATGCCGAAAAGTTTGAGGTCGAGGTGCTTTCTGCCTATATGCCGCAAGCCCTGTCCAGCGAAGCCTTGGCAGCGATGGTGAGCGCCGCATTTACTGAATCCGGCGCAACGTCACCGGCCGACATGGGCAAGGTGATGGCAATCCTGAAGCCTCGCGTTGCCGGTCGCGCCGACATGGGAGAGCTGTCAAAATTGGTCAAAGCCCGTCTGAGCACAGCTTGATTCGACGGCGGCGTAGCGGGGAATTCGAAATGCATGCATTGAGCCTGCGAAGCGAGTCGGCAGTGAAAAGCCGGCACTGCACATAAGCACCAATTCATCGATAGTCAGATTTCGATGATTCCCGATAGCTTTATTCAGGAATTGCTTGGCCGCGTTGATATCGTTGATATCGTCGAGCGCTACGTTCCGCTGAAAAAGTCCGGGGCAAACTTTAGCGCTTGTTGCCCCTTCCATTCGGAAAAATCTCCGTCCTTTACGGTAAGCCCGAGCAAGCAGTTTTATCACTGCTTTGGTTGTGGCGCGCATGGCAGCGCGATCAGCTTCCTGATGCAGCACGCGGGGATCGGTTTTATCGATGCTGTCGAAGATTTGGCGACATCTGTTGGCCTCACAGTGCCGCAGGAAGAACGTCACAAGCAAGCTCAGGACAAACGCGAACAGAACGCTCCACTGACCGAGCTCATGGCCGGCGCGATGAACTATTACCGCGATCAGTTGAAGGTCTCGCCGACTGCGGTGAGCTATCTAAAGCAGCGCGGCTTGACTGGTGAGATTGCGGCTAAATTTGGCCTCGGTTACGCGCCGGACGGTTGGCAGAATTTGCAGAAAATTTTCTCCGACTACAACCAACAGGGTTTGGTCGATTGCGGCTTGGTCATCGTTAACGAACAGGGCCGCCGTTACGATCGTTTTCGTGATCGCATCATGTTTCCGATACAGGATCAGCGTGGCAATGTCATCGGCTTCGGCGGCCGGGTATTGGGAAATGACGAACCCAAATATCTCAACTCCCCGGAGACACCGCTATTTGAAAAAGGGCGCGAGTTGTACGGCCTACCACAGGCCCGCAAGGCTATCCGCGACGAGGATACCGTGCTGGTTGTTGAAGGTTATATGGATGTGGTTGGCCTGGCGCAATGGGGTGTCGAAAATGTGGTCGCCACACTCGGCACGGCGGCGACAGAAGCCAATATTCAAAAACTCTTGAAACAAGCCAATCGGGTCGTTTTCTGTTTTGATCGCGACAGTGCAGGTGACCGTGCGGCGTGGCGGGCCATGGAAGTGAGCTTGGCGTACTTGACCGACAACAAGGTGGTCGAGATTCTGCAGATGCCGGGGAATCAGGACCCGGATGAATTTATTCGTGAGCACGGCAAAGAAGCCTTCGTCGAGCACGCCCGCAACGCAACCCGCCTAAGTGAATTTCTGTTGCGAGAATTGGTCAAGCAAGCCAGTCCAAGTACGCCCGAGGGGAGGGCGAGATTAGTGCATTTAGCCAAACCATTGTTGCAAAAAGTGGGCGCGCCAGTGTTGCGAGTGCAGCTGACCAAGGAAATCGCCAACCGCGCACAGTTGTCACAAGCCGAAGTGGAGGCCAAATGCGAACTTCAACCTTTGGCGCGCACGCGGGCGGCTCCGCCACGCTCAACGCAACGACCAATGGCACGCTCGGTTGAATTTCAACTGTTGAAGCTGGTCATCCGGTCGCCAGCCTTGGCCGCCAGATTGCCACATGGTTTGATTGATTCCGGTTTGGCGGAGGGGGCTGTATTGATGGCGATCGTTGATGCCGTCGAGCATGGCGCTCAACCAGGTAGCGGTTTGGCGATGATGATGGAGTTTTTTCGTGGCACACCGCATGAGTCGGTACTCTCGGCGATGGTGGCAAGCTCGCTCGAGGACGACCACGATCCCGGACAGGACGAGGTCGAGTTTGTCGCGACCATCAACCATCTGCAAAATTCGGCGCTAAACCGAGAGATTTCCGTCTTGGTTGAACGAGCGCGCCACGGGCTAAGCCCGGACGAGCGGACTCGTCTATCTGCGCTTCTGGCAAAAAAAGCCGCAGCAACGGCTGCTAACACGGCTGCCCTTGCCGGAAATGGGGGCTTTCTAGTATAATTGCTGGCTCCGCTTCATGATTAATCCTCGCACTTTGCTGACCTGAAAACCTGCAAAGCCGGTGCGTCGAAATAACGCCTAAGGATCGCCATGCCAACGAAAGCACGGACGCCAGTCAAAAAACAGGTCAAAACCACCGCAAAGCCTGCTGCCAAGGCGGTCACCAAGAAGCCGGTCGCCAAGACCCAGGCAAAAAAATCCGCGAAGCCGACGCGCTCACTGGCGAACGTGGTGGCCAAAGTGGTTGCAAAGACGGCCGCAGCAATACGCAAATCAGCGAGCGCCAAGCCAGCAAAGAAATTGGTGAGCGTCAAGCCAATTGCAAAGAAGGCAAAACCAACGGCAAAACAGGCCGTAAAGGCGGTCGTCAAGACGGCAGTCAAAAAATCACCCGTATCCACTAAAGCGACTGCAAAGAAAGCAGCGACACCAATCAAATCAATGAAACAGTCCAAGCAATCAGTCAAACCAGCAACCAAAAAAACAGCCAAGCCTTCAACCAAAACAGCAGTTAAGTCAGCGACAAAGCCACCCGTCAAAGTGGCAGCCAAGCCAGTTACCAAGACCTCGGCAAAGCCGGTAGTTGCCGAGAAGATTCGCGCAAGCAGTAAGCCGGCAATTGAAGCGCCGGCGAGCAAGCCTGGAAAGACACGCGGCAAGGAGGTTCAGCAGGATGAATCGCAACTGCTGGCTGCACCAGCACAACACGCGGGCGCGATAACCGAAGCCGAAATTCAGGCTGCCGCAGCGCAGGCTATTTCAGCAACGCCGACCAAACCGGTCAAGGGCGGGCGCAAAGGCAAAGGCGCGCATCAGATCATGCCGCCGGCGGCTGCGCCACTGGATCTGGATACGCGCCGCATGCGGCTAAAGAATTTGATCGCGCTGGGAAAAGAGCGCGGCTATCTGACCTACGCCGAAATCAACGATCACCTGCCGGATGATCTAGTCGACGCCGAGCAAATTGAGTCGATCATCACCACCTTTAACGACATGAGCATCAAGGTGTATGACGAAGCGCCGGCAGCAGAAGAGTTGCTGCTGACTGATGCCGTGTCGGGTCATGTCGATCAGGCCGAAGTTGAAGAGCAGGCTGAGCAAGCGCTGTCGACGGTTGATTCAGAGTTTGGTCGCACCACCGATCCCGTCCGCATGTACATGCGTGAAATGGGCACGGTTGAATTGTTGACCCGTGAGGGTGAAATTGAAATTGCCAAACGGATTGAAGACGGCCTGAAGCACATGGTGATGGCAATTTCCGCCTGCCCGACGACTGTGGCCGAAATGCTCGGAATGGCCGCAAAAGTAGCCCGTGACGAGATGCGGGTCGATGAATTGATCGACGGGCTGATTGACCCCAATGCACTGCCTGAAGATCCGACCACGATGGCCGAAGAGTTGGACGATTTGGGTGAGGGCGACGAAGACGACGAAGATGGAACGCGTGTCTCGGCTGCTTTGCTTCAGATGAAGCAAGATGCGCTGGAGCGTTTCTCGGAGTTGCACGAACTCTACGGCAAGATGATGTCGCTGCTTGCCAAAAAAGGGTCGCAGGACAAATCGTATCTGCGCGTACAAAAGCAAATTTCCGACGCGCTGATGAACATTCGCTTTACCGCGAAAACTACTGAACGTCTTTGTGATTCTGTCCGCGGGATGGTTGAGGCCGCACGCAGTCATGAACGCAAGATATTGCATCTTTGCGTCGACAAGGCACGCATGCCACGCCCGCATTTCATCAAAGTCTTCCCCGGTTTTGAAACCGACCTGGACTGGATCAAGTCTGAAGTGCAATCGGGCAAGCCCTATGCGGCCATGATGATGCGCGTTGCGCCGAACATTCTCGATGAGCAGCAAAAGCTGATTGATTTGCAGGCGCGTATCGGAATTCCGCTGAAGGAACTCAAAGACATCAACAAGCAGATGTCGACCGGCGAAGCCAAGGCCCGTCGTGCCAAACGCGAAATGACCGAGGCCAACTTGCGTCTGGTGATTTCGATTGCGAAGAAGTACACCAATCGTGGGCTGCAGTTCCTGGATCTGATCCAAGAAGGCAATATCGGCTTGATGAAGGCCGTCGACAAATTTGAATACCGTCGCGGCTACAAATTTTCGACCTACGCCACCTGGTGGATTCGCCAGGCCATCACGCGTTCGATTGCCGATCAAGCGCGCACCATCCGCATCCCGGTGCACATGATCGAGACCATCAACAAGATGAATCGCATCAGTCGCCAGATTTTGCAGGAAACCGGTATGGAACCGGATCCTCCAACCCTGGCGCTGAAGATGGAGATGCCCGAGGACAAGATTCGCAAAATCCTCAAGATCAGCAAAGAGCCGATCTCGATGGAAACGCCAATCGGCGACGACGACGATTCCCATCTTGGTGACTTCATAGAAGACCAAATCACGCTGGCTCCTGCAGATGCAGCGCTGTTCGCAAGTTTGCGTGAAATCACCAAAGAAGTGCTCGACAGTCTGACGCCGCGCGAAGCAAAGGTCTTGCGCATGCGTTTTGGTATTGAAATGAATACCGATCACACGCTCGAAGAGGTCGGCAAACAATTCGATGTCACTCGTGAGCGCATCCGTCAAATCGAAGCCAAGGCCCTGCGCAAACTGCGGCATCCGACGCGTTCGGAAAAACTGCGCAGCTTCCTCGATTCGGAAACCTGATTGCCGGGCGTGGTCGCGGATTTGTCGCGCTACGCCCTACCCAAGTCACGGGCCTGTAGCTCAGTTGGTTAGAGCAGAGGACTCATAATCCTTTGGTCGTCAGTTCAAGTCTGACCGGGCCCACCAAAAATCTGCAGCACGCACTTGAGGATGCATGTATGCGCCGGCGAGTCACGCCCCACCGTGTAGTCGGAAGCAGCCGCTAAGCCATGGACAGCGTGACCCATGCTGCGATGGGTGCGGTGTTTGCTGCAGCGCTGTCGCCCAGACTGGTTGGCACAGCGACTGCGGACCTCGCAACACGTCGCCGATTAGCGGTCTGCGGTGCCATTGGCGGCCTGTTGCCCGATGCGGATACCTTCATCCAGAGTTCGAGCGATGCACTACTGATCCTGGACTACCACCGGCACTTCACCCACGCATTGGCGTTCGTGCCTGTCGGTGCGTTAATTGCGGCCGCCTTGTTATGGCCATTTTGGCGGCAACAGCTGAGTTTCAGGCCGATTTACATCGCCGCCTTGGCGGGATATCTCGCGCACTTGTTGCTGGATAGTTGTACCAGCTATGGTACGCATCTGTGGTTGCCATTTTCATCAGATCAAACTGCGTGGAGCGTGATTGCGGTTTTTGATCCGAGCTTTACAGTCTTGTTGTTGGTGCCTTTGTTCCTTTCATTGCGGCGTGCGGAATCAAAAGCGGCACTCTGGGCTTTGCCTTTGGCATCCATTTACTTGTCTATTGCAACATTTCAACAATCCCGCGTCGAAGCAATGGCAGCGGAGTTGATGCAAGCGCGGGGACATGGCGCGGCAACTGTCAGCGCCAAGCCAACCATGGCGAACCTGATCCTCTGGCGCAGCATCTATTCGCACCAAGGCCGGGTCTATGCTGACGCGATTCGCGCCGGTTGGACATTAAGGGGTTACCAAGGATCATCGGCACCGCTGATAGATTCCAACGAGGCTCGTCTGATTGCTGCCGGCGAGGCAGATCGCTTGCGTGAAATTGAACGTTTTCGGGAGCATTCGAAAGGGTTCGTGGTCCGCGACCCGAATCAGCCGGACACTATCGGTGATGCGCGTTATGCCATGTTGCCAACCGAGATTGCGCCGCTGTGGGGCATTCGCTGGAAATCGCCCGGTGCGCGGACCGAACTATTTACTGCACACGATATGTCACCGGCGATGCGACTGCGTTTTATCGACATGTTGTTATGTACTCGGGATTGAATCTTCCTGTGATGAAACCGGCGTAGCCATCTACGACACCGAGCATGGGCTGTTGGCGCACGCGGTGCATACGCAAGTGGCAATGCACGAAGCCTATGGTGGGGTGGTACCTGAACTCGCTTCGCGAGACCACATCCGACGCCTGATCCCGCTCACGGAGCGGGTACTCACTGAAGCCAAATGTGCACGCGCTGAAATTGATGCAATTGCTTACACGGCCGGTCCGGGCCTGGCTGGCGCGCTCCTGGCGGGGGCGAGCTTTGCGGAATCGTTTGCAATGGCGTTGGGGATTCCAGCGCTGCCCGTGCACCATTTGGAAGGGCATCTGCTTTCTCCTTTGCTTTCCGCCGATGCTCCGGCTTTTCCGTTTATTGCGCTGTTGGTATCCGGCGGGCATACGCAGTTGATGCGCGTGTCGCGCGTCGGTAATTACAAGCTGCTGGGCGAATCGCTCGATGATGCAGCCGGAGAGGCCTTCGACAAGACTGCCAAGTTGCTCGGCTTGGGATACCCGGGCGGACCCGCTTTGGCGAAGCTGGCTGAGCGCGGGGTTGCTGGCCGGTTTAAATTGCCGCGACCGATGTTGGCTAGCGGCGATTTGTCATTCAGCTTTTCCGGTCTGAAAACAGCGGTGCTGACGCAAGTGCGCCAACGCGATTTATCCGACGCGGACAAAGCCGATCTGGCGGCCGAGTTTCAGGAAGCGGTGTCCGATGTATTGGTTGCCAAGTCACTAACGGCGTGTCGTCAGCACCAACTGGCAAACCTGGTGGTCGCCGGCGGTGTTGGCGCCAATCGACGTTTACGCCAGCGACTCAATGAAGCTATGGCCAAGCAAGGTGGCCGGGTGTTTTACCCGGAGATGGAATTGTGCACCGATAACGGCGCAATGATTGCGTTTTGCGCTGCCCAACGTTTGCTGCAAAACGGTATCACGCCCAATGACCGGCGAGGTGCATTTGCGGTGCGCCCGCGATGGCCGTTGAACGAACTCAGCTGATTTTCTTGGCGCCAATGCGCCCTTCGGTGCCGGCAAGTAAATTGGTGATGTTGGCCTTGTGACGAACGATTAGAACGACGGCCATCATGCCTGTCGCGATTACCATCGCGACATCGTGCAACAGCCACCAGGCAAAAATCGGCGAGGCGAGCGCCGCGACTAATGCACCGAGCGATGAGTAACGCGTCAGCGCGACTGTAACTATCCATACGGCAATCGCGGCTGCGCCCAATACAGGCGAGAACATCAACAGCACACCGATGGCGGTTGCCACCCCCTTGCCACCTTTAAACCCCAGCGTGAATGGAAACACGTGACCCAAAAAACCGGCCACGCCGGCAATCACGATGACCAGTGGCGTGACAGTGAGCCATGCGCTCGCGGCAAACAAGGAAACAATGTACATCGCCAACGCACCCTTGGCTGCATCCCCAACGAGGGTCAGCACTGCCGCGAGTTTGTTGCCGCTGCGCAGCACGTTGGTCGCCCCCGGATTGCCTGATCCGACGGTTCGCGGATCCGCCAAACCGAACGCCCGCGAGACGATAACCGCAAACGGAATAGATCCAAGCAAATAGCCAAACGCGGCGGCGCAAACAGCGGATAAGCCTAAGTCCATGAGAGATTCCCTAGAATGGAGCGATTCTAAGCGAGGCGATGCCGCCACTGAGGGTTCCGTAAATGGACTTTATCTTTATTGACGAAATGCGCGTTGAAGCCCACGTCGGCATTTTTGAGCGCGAAAAAGTTGCGCCGCAAACATTGGAAATCAGTCTGACTTTTGGTGTGCCGGACGAGGCAGCGGCCAACGACGACATCAATAAGACCATTCGCTATGATGAGGTGATTGAGCGTATTCGCAGGGAATTGGCGGCCCGTCATTTCAACTTGCTGGAAACCCTGGGTGAGTTTGTCATCGCACTGCTGCTGGAAGAATTCGGCGCACCGTGGGTCAAAATCAGTGTTGCCAAAATGGGCATCATGAAAGGGGTGCGTCGCGTCGGGGTGCAGATTGAACGCAGCCGTATCAATTGATTTAGTAATCACGTGGGCAGAATGAACCAGGAAAAAATATCATGACAATCGCAAAACGTCTGATCACCCTGCTATCCGTACCGCTGTTGATTCTCGCCGGACTTGGGATCTTCGTTTGGATACAACTTGCGGCAATTGAAAAGGAAAGCCGTTTTCTGGCTGACCAGCAAATTGTCAGTTTGGCCATGGTCGGAAACATCTCCCGCAGTTTTACCGAGATGCGGGTCAATATTCGCGGGGCGTTACTGGCGGACGACAAAGCCAGTCAGGGAAATGCAGAAGGTCTGTTTGCCGTAGACAAAACTGATGTGTTTCGCATGCTAGCTGAATACGGCGACAAACATATTTCCGACGATCGGGATCGCCGGTTGTTTGAGGAATATCGGAATCTCAGCCGGGAGTGGATCAACAATGCCGAAGCCATTATGGCGATGGCAGCTTACTATCGGCAGGAAGCAGTCAAGCAGTCCAATGGTCCTTTGGCCAAAACCGGCGCACAACTTAGCGTCGTATCAAAGGAGTGGATCCGGCACAACGAAGATTTGGCAGAAAAGGCCGGTGATGCTGCGCTAGATGCGATAGAAAAAGCGCGTCGCAATCTCTATAGCGGAGTGCTTGGCGCACTCCTGCTCACCGGTGTGCTCGGCTGGTTGACGTTTCGGCGCATTGTCTACCCAATTCGCGCGCTGGAGACGTCGATCGAGGCGATTGCGGGTGGCGCTTATGAGCAGGAGGTTCCATTTACACAGGCCGCCGATGAAACTGGAGCCTTGGCCCGGTCAGTACATGTGCTGAAGCTTGGAGCTGCTGCAATGGAACAGCAGCGCTGGATCAAAGCCAATGCAGCCAGATTGACTACCGAGCTTCAGGGCGCAATTTCCCTGAGTGACTTTGGACAACGGCTGGTTTCAACCTTGATGCCGGTTTTGGGCGGCGGGGTTGCCGGCTTCTTCGTCTACGAAGAAAGTTCGCAGCGAATCCGGCGCATAGCAACTTACGGCTTGGCTGGTGACGACGGTCTGCCGACTGCCGTTGCAATGGGCGAGGGGCTGGCGGGTCAGTGTGCGCTGGAACGTAAGTCGATCGTGCTGACAAACCTGCCAGCGGATTACCTCCAGATAAGTTCCGGTCTGGGTCATGCACCGGCAGTCCAAGCGATTGCTTGGCCGGTGCTAACCCAAGCAACGCTTCTGGGAGTTATTGAAATTGCATCGTTCCGTACATTGAGCACCAGTGAGAGCGCCTTAATGGAAGAAATGTTGCCCGTTGTGGCAATGAGTCTGGAAATACTACAACGCAATTTGCGTACCCGAGAATTGCTTGCCCAAACTCAGGAGCAGGCGGACGCGCTCAAAATACAGCAGCAGGAACTGGCGGTTGCCAAGGAAGCGGCGGAAAGCGCAACGGAAATGAAATCCATGTTCCTGGCCAATATGAGTCATGAGATTCGCACGCCGATGAACGCCATCATCGGGCTGTCGCATCTCGCACTCAAAACTTCGCTGAGCGCAAAGCAACGCGACTACATCAGCAAGGTGCACAATGCCGGAACATCCTTGCTCAGCATCATCAACGATATCTTGGATTTTTCGAAGATCGAGGCCGGCAAGATTGATCTTGAATCCACGAATTTTGAGATCGATGGCGTGCTCAGTTCTGTCGCTACCTTGACGGCACAGAAGGCACATGAAAAGGGACTTGAGTTTCTGGTCGATGTTGCGCCCGCCATTCCACACCACTTACTGGGTGACCCGCTACGACTCGGTCAGATTCTGACCAACCTGGTTAACAACGCAGTCAAGTTTACCGAGCGCGGAGAAATCCGATTGAAGATCGAGTTGCTTGAGCAAGCCAGGGAGAAGGTGCAACTCAAGTTTTCGGTCCGCGACACCGGTATCGGCATGACGCCTGAGCAAACCTCAAAATTATTTCAGGCATTTACCCAGGCGGACATGTCCACGACGCGCAAACACGGCGGAACAGGACTGGGGCTCACCATCAGCCGCCGTTTGGTCGAACTGATGGGCGGCACCATCTGGATTGAAAGCCAGCCGGGTGTGGGCAGCACATTCATTTTCACGGTATGGCTGGGCTTTGGGTCGGCGGCCGGACCAGACAAATTAATCCCCGAACAGTTGTCCAAACTTCATGTGCTGGTCGTCGACGACAATTCGGCAGCCCGAGATATTCTCGCCGATGCCCTTGATGGTGTAACTCCGCACGTTGATGTGGTGAGTTCGGGTGCTGAAGCAGTGGCTGCTGTCACGCAACAGGATAAGTCTTCGCCTTACGATCTGGTCTTCATGGACTGGCGAATGCCGGGCATGGATGGCTTGCAGACCATCCGCAAAATAAAGGAGGACGAACACCTCTCCAAACAACCAGTGGTAGTGATGGTGACGGCATTCGGCCGCGACGAGGTTCGGGACGAGGCCGAGAAGCTTGGCATCGACGGTTTTCTGGTTAAGCCGGTCACCAAATCGATGTTGGTGGATACGATGGTGACGCTGTTTGCCCCGCTGGCCGAGGAAGTGGCAAATGCGGTGGCAAAGGCTGACGATGCCGGTCGTTTAGTTGGCGCGAGAATACTTTTAGCGGAAGACAACGAAATCAACCAGCAGATTGCGGTGGAATTACTTGAAGGTGTCGGCGCGCTCTTGACGGTCGCTAACAATGGGCGCGAAGCGGTGGAGAAACTATTGCAGCAACCAGATGCCTACGATTTGGTGCTGATGGATTTGCAAATGCCGGTAATGGGCGGTTATGAGGCTACGGCGATGATTCGAGCAGACGCACGGTGTGCGGCGTTCCCGATTATTGCCATGACGGCACATGCAACCTTGGAGGAAAAGCAACGCTGCCTCGAATCGGGGATGAATGACCATATCTCGAAGCCGATTGATCCCAACACACTGTTCGAAACTATTCGACGTTTCTACTCGCCGGCGGCGTTGAATGGCGCGTTGCGATCTGGCGAAACCAGCGCAGACGGGAAACCGCCCGCCCACTCAATGAGGGAGAAGTCATACGCAGACAAAATGGAAATCCCTGCAGTGGTCGGACTGGACACTGCTGACGGCTTGTCGCGCGTCGCTGGAAACCGGAAGCTGTACCTCAAACTGTTGCGCGAATTTTCAGTGCAGCAAGTCGATGCACCTGCGCAGATTGCGGCGCAACTCGCGGCCGGGGATCGTGCAAGCGCTGAACGGATTGCCCACACCGTCAAGGGCGTGGCGGCGAATCTTGGCGCAAAGCGCGTGCAATCGGCGGCGAGTGAGCTGGAGCAGGCAATTAAATCGGGAGTCGATCCGGGTCGACTTGAGTCGTTGCAGCAGCAATTTGCGGCGGTGTTGTCAGCGCTGATCAGCCAACTGCACACCGCGCTTGGGGAGGACGCTCAACAGATTGAGATGTCTCCCGTCGTTATGACTTCTGAACAGGTGAAGCTATTAGTACAACAAATGACCAATTACCTGGCTGAGTTCGATGCGGCTGCTGCCGAATTGCTTGAGTCGAAACGTGCAGCATTCGCGTCGATCTTTTCGGCAGATGGATTTGGGGCGTTTGAACAGAAAGTTCAGGGCTACGCTTTCGACGAAGCGAAATCATTGTTAGAGCGGGCGACACAAGTCTTGAATAGTTAGTAATCTGTTCGACGCATTCATTTTTTTAATCGATATGAGACAACTTTCTGACTGCCGCCTGTTACTGGTAGACGATGCCAAAGCGAACCTTGACATTCTTGTCGAAGGTCTTAAGAGCGACCATAAGCTCAGTCTCGCACTCAATGGTGAAATGGCTTTGCAGATTGCAGCACGCACGCCAATTGATCTCGTGTTGCTCGATATCGTGATGCCCGGTCTGGATGGCTACGAGGTATGTCGTCGCTTGCGGCAGATGCCCGAAACGGCCGATGTACCGATCGTTTTCTTGTCGTCACTCGAGGACGTGGCGAACAAATCACGCGGGTTTGAGGCCGGTGCCAACGACTACGTTACCAAACCGTTCAATTTGCTCGAAGTCAAGGCGCGAGTGCGGGCGCTGCTCAAAGCCAAAGCCTATAGCGACGTTATCAAGGAACAATTAGCGGCAGATCTTCGAGTCGCGCGTGAGATTCAGATGGGAATGATCCCGCAAGATTTTTCTGCGGTCGAGCAAAGATTTAGCGTCGAATTGGCCGGGGTACTGGAACCGGCACGCGAAGTAGGTGGTGATTTATATAGCGCCTTCGCCGGTGTGGCGGGGCGCCTGGTTTTGCTGATAGGCGACGTATCCGGCAAAGGCATCCCGGCATCATTGTTTATGGTGCGGGCGAGCAGCCTGGCGCGTCTGCTCGGGCGCGATATTGCGGAGCCTGAACGAATTCTTGCCCGCCTCAACGACGAGCTTTCTGCCGACAATCCATCGGGCATGTTCGTAACGATGCTGTGCGCCGTCTACGACCCGGTCAGTGGTCATATAGCGATTGCCAACGCCGGACACAATCGACCTGTGCTGCTGCGCCAAGGCGCGGCAGCTTGTTGGGCAGTGGAAAGCCTGGGTACGGCTTTGGGTTTCGAACCGGAACTCAGCTTCGAACGCACGGATCTGATTTTGCAACCTGGCGACTCGCTGGTGCTGTACACCGATGGTGTCAATGAAGCCTTTAACGCCGCAGTCGAGTGCTATGGCAATGATCGCCTGCTGCACGATTTGAATGAGCATTCAAGCGACGCTGCCCACGCAGTCGCCGACGGATTGTTGCACCATGTGCGAACTTTTGTTGATGGTGCGCCACAATCGGATGACATCGCTATCCTTACCCTTCGGCGGGTAAGTCAGACGCAATCAATGCCATGATGCCTCAGAAAACCCTGAAGCTGGACTTACGGGCATCGCCCGAGGAGTTAATGCGCAGCGTCGCACTGCTTGAATCCTTTGGCCGTGAAAATCAGTTTGATGAGAAATTGACTTTCGGCCTGATGTTGGCACTCGAGGAGTGTGGCGCGAATGTCATCCATCATGCCTATCAGGATCGGCCGCAGGAACGATTTTGTGTGCGCTTTGAGGCGACAGATGAGCAACTGACCATTGAAATTCGTGATACCGGATCTCCGTTTGATCCGACGGCTGCCAGGTTGGAAAACCCCGATATTGATCCTGATGATCGCGCACCCGGTGGGTGGGGGATTCAACTGGTGCGTCGGTATATGGATGACATTGTCTATCGACGCGACGGCAATGAAAATGTTCTAAGAATGGTTAAACGTGTTGCAAACTCATCCACCTGAAATCTGTATTGCATAACCGGGACTTGTGTTCAACTCAGTCCAATTACATACTGCCGGTATACCCAAGAACCAAGGAGATATTCAATGCCACTCGAAATCAAAATCAAGCAGAGCCTCGATGCGGCCAATCGTGGCGCAGTGACTGTCGAACTCGCGGGAAGTCTGGATACTGCGACGGCACCCGAACTGGAACGTCAACTTGCACCCATACTGGATACCGCTGTAACGGATTTGATATTTGATCTTGCCGATTTGAAATTTCTCAGCAGTGCCGGGCTGAGAGTGTTTGCCACAGCGCGCAAAAGACTTAAGGAACGCGGTGGTCAAGCCTCGTTCATACACATGCAGCCGCAAATCCATGAAGTTTTTGAGATTATCAAGGCCCTTCCCGGGATTGGAGTATTCAAGAGTCTTGCGGAAATGGATGACTACCTGACAGCACGCCAGCGCCGTCATACAGAAGGCAGTTAGATCCGCGCCGGGCAATTTGTAGTCACAAGCGGTTCATAGCGGCTGTCCCGGCGGTCCGTGAAAGTCTTCCGCGTATCCAGTCAGCACGGTGAGATGTAAGGGTTTGCAGTTCGCACTGTCTAACCTCCATCAAGTGCTGACAGGAGATATCAAATGCGGGTCGCCTTCATCATGTCATTGGTGGCAGGCATTCTTTCAATGTCGGGCCTAAACGCGACGACCTGCTGCAAGCCGTCGCACGGCTTGACTGCAGCAATTGACCGTCAGTTGCTGTTATCCGCGCGGATGATGCACGCTATGTAGCTGTTTGAGTCTTTCGCGGGCGACGTGGGTGTAAACCTGAGTGGTGGAAATGTCGGCGTGGCCGAGCAGTAGCTGGACCACACGCAAATCAGCACCGTGATTCAGCAAGTGAGTCGCGAAGGCGTGGCGCAGTACATGCGGTGAGATTTTCGTTGCGGGAATGCCGGTGACAAGTGCGTATTTTTTGATCAAGTTCCAAAACATCTGCCGTGACATTCCACTACCGCGTGTGGTCACGAAAACCGCATCTGAGACCCGCGCACCAAGCAGTTCCTTGCGCGCGCTGCCGAGGTAGATTCTCAACGCATCCGCAGCCATTTCGCCGAGCGGCACCAGTCGTTCTTTCGAACCTTTGCCGGTAACGCGGACGATGTTGTCATTTAAGCTGATTTCAAATAGCTTCACCGTGACCAGTTCCGACACACGCAATCCCGTGGCGTAGAGCAATTCAAGCATGGCTTTGTCGCGCAGGCCCAGTGGTGTGCTCAGATCGGGCGCGGCGAGCAGGGCTTCGACCTGCTTTTCCGACAAGGTCTTTGGAAACCGCGACGATGGCGTTGGTCGTGCGATATTTTTCAGCGGATCAGCGAGCATGCGTCCACTGGCCAGCTGCCATTTCAAAAAGCGCCGCATGCTGGCGAGCACACGGCGCTGGCTGGTAGCTTTGATGCCACCGGGACGGCTGTGCAGATGAGCCAGATAACTATTGAGATTTTGCTCTGTGATGTCGGCGAGCGAAGATTCTCTCTCGGCCTGCCAGCTTGAGAATATCGCCAGATCGCTGCGATAACTGGCTAAGGTATTCTTCGCCAGGCCATCAGTTAGCCAAAGCTCGTCGATGAACGCATCGATGAGTTCAGCGTCGTTCATGCTGCAACAATGCGCGCTTTATATCGAGATAAAAATCGGCATTAGTTTTACCAAAGCCACCGATCTTTTGATTGGCGGCCAGAACCCGATGACAAGGAACAACCAAGGGATACGGGTTGGCACCGCAGGCATTGCCAACTGCGCGCGGTCCGCTGCGAATGGCGGTCGCAACCTCGCCATAGCTTTGCGTTTCACCACACGGAATCGAGGAGATTTGCTCCCAGACACGGCGTTGAAAATGCGTGCCGACAGCGGCGAGCGGCAGACCAAACTCAAACGCCGGATTGGCAAAGTAGGCGCGCAATTGGCGCACTGCCTCATGTGCAAGCGGTGTAGCCGGACGTAGTTCCTTTTGCGCTTCGAGGTAGTGCATCCCGGTGATTTCGTCGCCGTCGCAGCAAATACCAATGGCGAAGGAAACGGTGCGCGCGCCAACTCTGAGAGTTGGTGCTGGTAACACGGCGTTATAGGTATTCATGGCTCGCAAGGGCGAATTTCGATGACGACATTATTGTCGAATCCGCGCAACTTGTTGGACAGCCTGTGACATTTCAGCTGCCCTGGATAACCGATACAGATTTCGTACTCTGAGGTGAATTCGGAATGGGCTAGACGCAAATTGCGCACGGGGACCATGGACGGCACGTAGTGCCAGACGCCGTTTTTGAGTATCGCGTCCGGCGGAATCTCCATTCCCGCACCGGTCCCGCGTATGCGCGCTTCAGTGATTTCCAATCCTTCAGCAGTGGTTCGCCAGTCTTCCTCCCAGCGTACTTTCTCTATCGAGTGCGTCCATGCCAGCGTGAACTGATTGGTCGCCAATGTCGCCACCAGCGCGCCGACGGCGAGGCAAATCATGCCTTTGCTGCGCGCCGCCAGTGGCGCAAGGCCAGCAAGACTGCGAGTACGGCGCCAATCTCGTCGGACCACGGAAAATGCGCGACGATCAAGCACGCCGCCGTGACTGCGCCAAGACGCTCCGACCAGGTCAGCGCAACTTTCCAATAGCCGGTGATCGCGGATGCCCACAGCATGACCGCGAGTAATGTCTTGCTAACCGCGACCATGACCGAAAGTATTGTCCAATCACCTTGCAGCATCAACGAGGGTTCATACACGGCCATGTAGGGTACGACAAAGCCGATGATGGCGATCTGGGTTGCCTTCCAGCCGATGGCATCGTGCGACGCCTTGGCGATTGACGATGCGGCCAATGCAGCGAGCGCTACCGGCGGTGTCAGGTCGGCCATGATGCCGAAATAGAAGGTAAACATGTGGCTGATGATCAGCGGCACGCCGAGTTTGGCCAGCGCCGGGGCGGCAATTGCTGCGGTGATGATGTAATTGGGTATCGTCGGGATGCCGGTGCCAAGCACGATGCAAATCACCATCGTCAGCGCCAGCGACAGGAACAAGCTTTTTTCGCCCGCCGCCATAATCCAACCGGCAAAGGTGGATGCCGCGCCGGTGAGTGAAAGAATGCCTACAATCACGCCAACCACCGCACAGGCAAGGCCGACCGGCAATGCTTGTTTGGCGCCATCAACCAGGCTGGTTTTGAGCAAGTGCAAGGTGTGACGTCCGCCCTTGATGCGCGTGCATACGGCCACCAGCACCGCGATTACTACCAGCACCGCATCGATGCCCCACTTCAGAAAGAAGGATGCGGCAAGGCCGGTGGCAATCCAGAATACATAGCGAAACGCCGTTTCTGAAATTCGCGCCGCGATGCCCGCGCCAAGGATCAGAATTGCCGTCAGAGAGAGGCCGACCATGCCGGCGAACATCGGCGTGAAGCCATGAAACAGCATCCCGACCAGGGCGGCGAGCGGCACCACCAAATGCCAGTTTTCCTTCAGCGCGCGCCACGGATTCGGCAACTCGGCCTTGGGAATCCCGCGCAAACCTTTCGCCCCGGCTTCCAGATGCACCATCCAAAACGCCGTGAAGTAATACAAAAGCGCCGGAATGATGGCGGCCTTGACGATCTCGGAATATGGCACGTTGAGCGTTTCGGCCATGATGAAAGCCACCGCGCCCATCACCGGCGGCATGATTTGCCCACCCATGCTGGCAGTGGCCTCAACCGCACCGGCGAAAACTGGCGAATAGCCATAGCGCATCATCAACGGAATGGTGAATTGACCGACGGTCAGGACATTGGCGACACCTGATCCGGAGATGGTGCCCATCAGACCGGATGAAATCACCGCAACCTTGGCCGGCCCGCCTTGGGTGTGCCCGACCAGCCCCAGCGCCACGGCGTTGAACAGGCGAATCATGCCGGCGTGTTCCAAAAACGCGCCGAACAAAATGAACAGGAAAATGTAAGTTGCCGAGACGAAGGTCGGCACGCCAAAAATGCCCTCGGTGGACAAAAACAGCGTGTCGATAATTTGCGCGTAGTCGTAGCCACGGTGGGCCATAAAGTCGGGCAGATATTGGCCCCATAGCCCGTAAGCCAAAAAGATCGCACACAGAATCGGCAAGGCAAGCCCCATCACGCGGCGCGTGGCTTCAAACACCAGCACGACGAAAATGGTACCAACGGCGATGTCCGTCGTCGACGGGTCGCCCGAGCGCTGGATCAGGTCACCTTCAAAGAACCAGTGGTACAGCGCCAAAATCAATGCCAGCAAGGCTAGCAAAAAATCGTACCAAGGCACTCGCGTATTTTTTTTCGGATTTCTGGCGTGGCCGACTGCGTGCGGATAAAGCAGCAGCGTAATCGCCAGCAAAAAGCCGACGTGAAAGCTGCGCGTAACGAGACTGGAGAGCGGCGCGTAAGCGGCGATGACCAGCTGGAAAGTCGAAAACGCCAATGCCAACTGGGTGACCAGCATCAGCCAGCCGCCGACGAGTTTGCGCGGCAAACCGTGTTCGGTGACATCGTCGGGAGTGATGTCTGCGCTCATGTGCTACTGACTTTCGCGCATTGACCGCGTGCTACCAGCACCAACTGGCGCACCCTATTTAATCAGGCCAGCTTCCTTGTAATATTTTTCGGCACCCGGATGCAGCGGCACCGGCAAGCCTTTGGGACCGTCGGCTTTGCTGATGGCCTTGGCGGCGGCATGAGCGGCAGAGAGCGTGTCGAGATTCTCAAACATGCTCTTGGTCATCAGGTAAACCGTTTCCGTCGACACGCCTTCATGCGTCACTAAAAAATTTTGCACCTTGATGGTTTGCACATCGGTGGTTTGACCTTCGTAGGTTTTCGCCGGAATGACTGCGGCTTGATAGGCTGGATCGCCAATCTTGGCAACGATGTCGACCGGGATCGTCACAATCGACAGCTTGGTCGCGGTCGCCAGATCACGCACCGCGGCCACGCCCAAACCAGCGGAAATCAAGGTTGCATCCAGTTGCCGGTTCTTCATCAGTTCGACTGATTCACCAAACGGCAAATATTCCGTGCGGGCAAAATCCGCATAA
The DNA here is from genome assembly GCA_016718525.1 of Rhodocyclaceae bacterium. Taxonomy (GTDB): domain Bacteria; phylum Pseudomonadota; class Gammaproteobacteria; order Burkholderiales; family Rhodocyclaceae; genus JADKHX01. The sequence continues at coordinate 529,496 of JADKDD010000002.1, read as the reverse complement.
GACATTCCCGCCGCTTTGAAGATCGCACGCGAGTTCAATTCGGTGCCGCTCTTGGGCGCACCAACCGAAACCCGTTTGCCTTTCAGGTCGGCCAGTGTCTTGATGCCTGAATCGGCAGACGCAACAATCTGTATGTAATTCGGGTAGATCCCGGCAATTGCCCGCAACTTCTTCAACGGTGTCTTGAAGCCTGCTTCTTCGTCGCCCTTCCATGCGTCGGACAGCGCATCGCCCAGGGTCAGCGCGACTTCACCTTTGCCCGCCTGTAGCAAATTCAAGTTCTCGGCACTGGCCTTGGTGGCCTGGACCGACACCTTGGCATCGGGCATGGCCTTGCCATAAATCTGTGACAGCGAAACGCCAATCGGGTAATAAACGCCCGATGTGCCGCCAGTGAGTACGTTGATGAATTCAGCGGCATTCGCCCCGAAACTGATGATGGTTACAGACAGCGCAAGCAAAAAACTACGCGTTCTTCTCATGGCAGCATCTCCTCTGGTTGTTATAACTGCAAAGATTACACGACTCCTGCCTCACGCAGGCGGGCAATTTCTCGCGCATCGTATCCTAATGATTCCAGCACCGATGCCGTATCTTGCCCCAGTACGGGAGGTGAGTGGCGGTAATCCACCGGAGTCGCAGATAGATGGATCGGGTTAGCCACCTGAGGTGCATTGCCGCCAGCCGCATGCGGCATATTGAGGCGCAGACCGCGATGTTGCACCTGTGGATCAGCAAATACGGCCGCCAAATCATTGATCGGCCCGCAGGCTACCGCGGCCGACTCAAGCAATGTTGTCCATTCTGCGGTGGTTTTCATGACGGTGGTTTGGCGTAGCAGCGGGATCAATTCGGCGCGATTTTTGACGCGACCAGCGTTGGTCGAAAACCGCGCGTCGGTACTCCATTCCGGGTGTCCGGCAATCTCACAGAAACGCGCAAATTGTCCATCATTGCCAATCGCCAGCAGCATGTCACCGTCGGCAGTCGGGAAGTCCTGATAGGGAACAATATTCGGATGCCCGTTGCCGAGTCGTCCCGGCACTTTGCCGGAGACCAGATAATTCATGGCTTGATTCGCCAGACAGGCGACCTGTACGTCGAGCAAAGCCAGATCGATGTGCTGACCGTCACCGGCGCGGTAGCCTTTGAGATCGCGATGCGCCAAAGCGGCCTGTATCGCAACGGTTGCATACATGCCGCTCAGTACATCGACCAGCGCAACGCCGACTTTCTGCGGCCCGGCACCCGCTTCCCCGTTGGCGCGACCGGTCACACTCATCATGCCACCCATGCCCTGAATCAAAAAATCGTAGCCGGCACGTTCCGCATACGGGCCATCCTGGCCGAAACCAGTGATGGAGCAATAAACCAGTTTGGGATTGACTACCCGCAGGCTGGCGTAGTCGAGGCCATAACTTGCCAAGCCACCGACTTTGAAATTCTCCAGCACCACGTCAGATTGCGCCGCCAATTGCCGCACGATGGCCTGGCCTTCCGGCTTGGTGATGTCGACGGTGAGTGACCGCTTGTTGCGATTACAGCAAAAGAAATAGGCTGCATCAGAGGTTGGCTCGCCATTGCCGTCGGCCAACCACGGCGGTCCCCAGTGACGGGTTTCATCGCCGACTGCAGGGCGTTCGATCTTGATTACATCAGCGCCCAAATCGCCCAGCAATTGCGATGCCCACGGGCCAGCAAGAACGCGACTGAGGTCGAGGACTTTGATATGGGATAGCGGGCCGCTAGGCTCGGCTGATGACGGCGTATTGCCAGCACCAACTGGCGATTGCGCTGTGGTCAAGCCCTTACTTCCCCATTGCCAAACACAATCCATTTCTGTGACGTCAGCCCTTCCAATCCAACCGGACCGCGCGCATGAAATTTGTCGGTGGAGATTCCAATTTCCGCACCAAGGCCGAATTCAAATCCATCGGCAAAGCGCGTTGACGCATTGATCATCACACTCGCCGAATCAACCTCACGCAAGAACCGCATGGCATTGGCGTGATTTTCGGTGACGATGGTGTCGGTGTGCTGCGACGAGTAGTGATTGATATGAGCAATAGCGTCGTCGACTCCGTTAACCACTTTGCACGAAATGATTGGCGCGAGATATTCGGTAGCGTAATCCTGGTCGCTAGCCACGACCGCCTGCGGGAAAAGTTTCTGCGTCTCCGTGCAGCCGCGAATTTCTACACCCTTGCCATGCAACATTGCGCAAAGTTGCGGCAGCTGCGTCGTCGCCACGCTTCGCGCGATTAGCAGTGATTCCGCGGTATTGCAGGTGCCATAGCGTTGCGTCTTGGAGTTCTCCAGAATCGCCAAAGCTTTGACCGGATCAGGCGGAGTCGTCAATATAGACATGGCAATTGCCATCCAGGTGCTTGATCACTGGTACGCGTGCATCCTTGCTGATACGCTCAATCAAACCCTTGCCGCCACGAGGAACGATCACGTCGACGAACTCCGGCATCGTAATCAAATAGCCGACCGCTTCGCGATCAGTGGTGTTGATCACCTGCACTGCAGTCTCAGGCAAACCTGCCGCGGCAAGCCCGGCCTGCACACAGCTGGCGATCACTTGATTCGCGCGCAAAGCCTCTTTTCCGCCACGCAAAATTGCGGCATTGCCCGACTTCAAACACAAAGCCGCCGCATCCGCAGTCACGTTAGGGCGTGCTTCATAAATGATGCCCACCACACCCAACGGGACGCGCATCTTTCCGACTTGAATTCCAGATGGGCGGAATTTCAAATCCGACATTTCACCGACAGGGTCAGGCAAGGTCGCAACTTGTTCCAGGCCTAGCGCCATTGCTTCAACACTCTTGATCGTGAGTGTCAGACGATCCAGCATCGCCGCATCCAATCCATTGGCCCGTGCCTCAGCGACATCTTCCGCGTTGGCCGCCAGAATTTCGTTCGTCTGCGCTCGAATATTTTTTGCCATCGCCAACAGCGCAGAATTTTTGTCCGCGGTCGATGCGCGTGCCATCTCACGCGACGCGTCACGCGCTGCGCTGCCAACTGCTTGCATGTATTGTTTGATGTCCATTTAAATGCTCGCTCTTTAGCTGCCCATTTTAACCATCAGGCGATTTTGCCCGCTATCGGTACCCTTGAGCAATGTCACCAAACTGTGCAACGGCGTCCTGCCAGCACCAACTGATCAAGCCGGAAACACTCAGTGCCGCGCCAGGCGCATTGCCAATTGCAAAAACTCATCCCACACATCGCCCTTGGCGATTCCTTTGACCATCCTGTCAATTTTTGCCGCATGCATCAGCGCAGCGCGTGCAGCGAGGCCGCGGGCTTCATTGGCGAGTGTCCACAGCACCAATGGCTTCGGTGCATCCTCGGCTTTCAGCCCTTCCAAAGTACGAGCGGCTCTTGCAACATCCTTGGCTTTCAGCGCATCGCGCAAATCAGAAATGTCGTAGCGCGCGACATTGAGTACTGCTGCCTCTATTTGTGCCAATGAAATCTCGCCAACGGGATAAATAAGTGCAAGTTTTTGGATCTCTTGATGTGCGGCGAGCAGGTTGCCTTCAACATGAGCCGCAATAAAGTCGAGCGCTTGACGAGGCGCAGACTGTTGCTGCCGCGCAAGACGTTCGGCAATCCACTGTGGCAGGCGGGCTAACGGTGGTGCATTGCATTCGATGACAACCGCCGCATTGACCAAGGCCACAAACCATGCAGCCTTTCGCTGCTGCCATTCCAGCTCAGGTAGCGTAATCAAAGTTATCAAATCCGGACTCGCAGTCGTTACATAGCGCTGGAGCGCCTCTGCACCATCCCGCCCGGGCTTCCCCGAAGGAATACGCAAGTCAACGACCTTGCGATCACCAAACAGCGACAAATTTCCCGCCGCACGAAATAAATCGTCCCAGCGGAAACTCGCGCTGACGATGATGACTTCACGTTCGAGATAGCCTTGGTGTTTGGCGGCAGCACGAATCGCATCGCCCGCTTCAATCACCAACAGGGGGGCATCGCCGTGCAACAGATAAAACGGCGAAACAGCTTTTTGCAGGTGACTGGCGAGTTGCTCCGGGCGAAGTAGCATGCGCTATTTGACCGGCGCTTGCCCGTTCGCAACGACCGGTTTGGCAGCCGCCAGACGACGCATCAACTGTTGCACCAGGTCATTTTGAATATCACGCCAAAGCAAAAGCTCTTCAGCTTCCTTCGATAGAACTTGATCGTCACTAAAAGTCAGTTCCCGCCGCAAAATGATTCGTGACGGCCCAAGCATTTCGGTGCCTGATTTGTCCGTCAACTTGAAGACAAATGTGCGAACCAGTTCGAACTCAGTGACCCGGCCCGCAGCGCTAAGCGAAAGGATGTTCTTCTGAGAATTGTCACTGACAACTGTCAGACTGGCATCCGCTGCCAACGAATTGTTGATTACACGCGTCGATGAGCCGGATTCAACGTTGCGTCGAATTTGCGCATACAACTCGCTGCTTTCGGGGACTGAAATATACAAAGTCGCAAACGGCAGGGAATATGCCCCACGCAGCTGAAAGCCGCACGCTGTGACGATCAAGCCGAGCAGTATCGCGATGAACAGTTTTACGGCAGCAGGCTTGTGTGGCATGTGTAGCTCCTTGGCTGAGCGCAGATCAAACAACGATGTTGACCAGGCGGCCGGGAACGACGACGACTTTTTTCGCACTGGTGCCAACCAGGAATTTCTGCGCCACTTCCGAGTCTAGTGCAACTTGCTCAATGGTTTGCTTAGCTGCGCCCACCTTGACTGTTATCGACCCGCGCACCTTTCCATTGACCTGAAGCACCAGGGTTTCCTCGTCCTGTTTCAGTGCGGCCTCGACAGGCTCGGGCCAGGACGCGGCAAGAACATCATCGCCGTAACCCAAATCACACCACAATGCGTGACAGATGTGCGGTGTAATCGGCGAGAGGACGCGAATGAGTATGCTGAAGCATTCGGTCATGACAGCGCCACGGCCTTCACCGGCTGGAGCCTTCTCGATTGCATTGAGCATTTTCATTGTGGCGGAGGCTACGGTGTTGAACTGAAACCGGGTCAGGTCATAATTGGCCTGGCGCAGTAATAGGTGAACTTCACGTCTGGTGGCGGCAAGATCCGCGGACAGCGTTGCTGGAAGTTGGGCAACAATCCCAGACGACTGTATTTGGTGACCCATCGCCCAGACTCGTCGCAAAAAGCGAAATGCGCCTTCGACGCCAGTGTCCGACCACTCCAAGGTTTGTTCAGGTGGCGCTGCGAACATCATAAAAAAGCGTGCCGTGTCGGCACCGTACTGCTCAATCAGCGACTGGGGGTCGACGCCATTGCGCTTAGACTTGGACATCGTACCAACGCCACCATACTCCACGGGCTCGCCGTCGCGTTTTGCAACGGCGCTCAGTACGCGACCACCGTCATCGTGTTTAAGTTCAACTTCCTCTGGCGCAAAGTATTCGATACTACCTTTGGCATTGCGGCGCGAGAAAATATGGTTGAGCACCATGCCTTGCGTCAGCAGATTTTTAAACGGTTCGTCATAGCTGACCAGCCCGAGATCGCGCATCGCTTTCGTCCAAAAGCGCGAGTAGAGCAAGTGCAAGATGGCATGTTCAATGCCGCCGATGTACTGGTCAACCGGCATCCAGTAGTTCGTTCTCGCGTCGACCATCGCATCGGCGCCGGGAGTGCAGTAGCGTGCGTAGTACCAGGACGAATCGACAAATGTATCCATGGTGTCTGTTTCACGTCGCGCAGGTTTGCCGCATCTGGGGCAGGAGCAATTGACAAAGTCCTCGCGTTTGGCGAGCGGATTGCCGCTACCGTCAGGCACGCAGTCTTGAGGTAGTACCACCGGTAAGTCGGCGTCAGGTACCGGTACCGTGCCGCACGTCTCGCAATGAACGAGCGGAATCGGGCAACCCCAGTAGCGTTGGCGCGACACTCCCCAGTCACGCAAACGGTAATGAACTTGTGGTTCACCCAGCTGCATGGAACGCAAATCCTCGGCTATGGCGGCAATTGCAGCCGAGGAGTCAAGGCCATCATATTTTCCTGAATCGACGCAGCGCCCTGCAGCTTTGTCGGCATACCATTCCTGCCAGGCGTCAGTTGAAAATTCCAGGTTTTCAACGGCGACAACTTGCTTTATCGGAAGCCCATATTTTTTCGCGAAAGCAAAATCGCGTTCATCGTGCGCCGGTACGCCCATCACAGCACCATCGCCGTAGCTCATCAGAACATAGTTACCGACCCAGACATCAATTTGAGCACCCGTAATCGGATGAAGGACATGCAAACCTGTCGGCATGCCTTTTTTCTCCATGGTCGCCATGTCGGCTTCCATGACCGACCCGCGTTTGCATTCGGCGATAAATTCTGCGAGTGTGGGATTGTGGCTAGCCGCATGCGCCGCTAGCGGATGCTCAGCTGCGACTGCGCAAAACGTCACCCCCATCAAAGTGTCGGCACGCGTTGTGTAGACCCACAACTTGTCACTGGCGAGACCGTCAATCCGATACGGGAAGGCAAATCGAACGCCAGTGCTTCTACCAATCCAGTTGGCCTGCATCGCCTTAACCCGCTCCGGCCAGCCCGGCAAATCGTCAAGGGCGCCGAGGAGTTCGTCCGCATACTTGGTGATCGCCAGGTAGTATCCCGGCAGTTCGCGCTTCTCAACCAGCGCGCCTGTCCGCCAACCGCGGCCTTCGATCACCTGCTCGTTGGCAAGCACGGTCTGATCGACCGGGTCCCAGTTCACAATTTGAGTTTTTTTGTAAGCTATTCCCTTTTCCAGCATGCGCAGGAAAAACCACTGATTCCAACGGTAGTATTCCGGATCGCAAGTTGCCAGCTCGCGCTTCCAGTCAAGCGCGAATCCAAGCGACTGAAGCTGATGCTTCATGTACGCGATATTGTCGTAAGTCCACTTTGCTGGCGGCACATTGTTTTGCATTGCCGCGTTTTCAGCCGGAAGCCCGAAAGCATCCCATCCCATGGGCTGCAGAACATTGAACCCGCGCATCCGGTAATGACGGGAAATTACATCGCCAATGGTATAGTTTCTGACATGCCCCATGTGCAGCTTGCCCGAAGGATAAGGCAACATGGACAAGCAATAATATTTAGGCTTGTTGCTGTTTTCATTGACGTAAAACGATCGCGCAGTGTCCCAGTAATTTTGAGCCGCACGTTCAATTTCTGAGGCGAGATATTTTTCCTGCATGGGCGGATTCGTGAGCGTTAAGTTAATTTTTGTAAGCGAATCGACGTCGCTTCGTCTAATGATGAATACGGCCTGAACCGCCGATTATACGCACCACTGGTTGAACACATACTTTGAGACTACTGGCCAAGGCGTGGAAGCCGATGGCAATTTGAGGAACCATTTATATGCCCAAAAGCTCTGGAATACGACTATTTACCGAGGCGCTTTCGCTGGGTTTTACAGCATGGTTTTTATGGGCGCCAATCAGTCTCGCGAGCACTCCCGGGAGGGTCGAAGCCGTGCTGGCGCCTGCCTGGCTGGAGCGAAATGGCAGACAAGAGCCGTTGACCCCGGGAACCGAAATCAGGAACGGCGACATTGTGAAAACCGGCAGTGGTTCACGGGCTTATCTGATGCTCGCCGAGGGTAGTCGGGTAAAACTCGGCGAAACAGCGCGATTCGAGTTCCATGACAGCAGTGCAGAGCAGAACGGAATGTTTCGCGGTGTGTTTAATGTTGCGGCTGGGGCATTCCGCTTTACGACTGGATTGTTGCAGAAGGCGCGCGGTCGTGATGTGACGATTCGCGTTGCCACTGCGACCATCGGCATTCGGGGCACCGACGTGTGGGGCCGTGCGTTACCAGATAGCGAGTTGGTTGCTTTGATCGAAGGAAAAATTCAATTGTCGCGTGAAGGACAAATGTTTTCACTCGATCCGATGAACTTCATGGTGGCGCGTCGTGGTGAAGCAGGACAGGTACGACAGTTTGATTTATCTACTTTGCAAAGCCTTGCCGCAGAGACTGAAATTACAGCTGGTGGAGCTGTTACCACAGGAGGCGCCTGGTTGCTCGAACAAGAGGGCGTGGCTGATCAGTCTCAGGCAATTGCAGTCTATGATCGCTTGCGCGCGGCCGGTTATCCGGCAAGAATTCGTCCTATGCCGAGTAAGCTTGCGAATGGTGCTGAATGGACCTATTCAATATTCATTAGCGGTTTTGCATCCGCTGAAGAAGCTCACCAGGTGGCGCGCAGCGTAAAGAGCACCACCGGCGCCGAGCTGGCTCCGCGCAAGCCGGGCAAAAAGTGAATATACGCAGGATTTACAGCGGGGCCGTGTAAGCGCTCATCCCCATATAGATGTACGGCGGCACGGCTGGAATTTCCGGGTATTCGGAGCTCGACACCGGAGCGCCTTTGGCTTCCGCGAACGTGGCCATACTCGTCACGATTTCCGCATAGGCGGCAAGGCTTGTCACGGCGACTGCAGTGATCAACATGAGCGACGTCATTTTGGTTGATTTCATGTGCTACTCCTTTGAGAATCTACTTCAGGAACTGCGAGTTACTGCTGAGGTGATGCGGGAAAAACGGAGACCAGCGAAGCGTAGGTGTTGTCCGCATGTGCCGGTGCTGGAGTTGGTAGCAGGACAAAATGAGGTGGGTGCTTACAGAGAGCAATCCTGCGTGGTACCGGGCCCATGGACGAAAACCAAATGAGGCCAGATCGCGGCGCGTGGATTCGTTTTCGATCAGTTCAATCAACCGGTCAATTGCCGCCGCGAAGAAATCCCTGCTGCCGGGCACGCTGTCCTTGCCGACCTCCTGGCAAGCCTGCTGCCATAGTCCTTGTCCCACGCTAATCGGGACTCCGGATCTGGCTGTCAGCCAAGATAGCAGCTTGGGTGGATAGTCAGGATCGCAGGATTGGTTGCCCTGCACCTGTTTCACCACTGACCGTCTCTGTGTAACTGTTCCGCTTGTGGTTTTCATTCGACACAGTACAGTCGATAAGCCCCCGAACGGGTAGACTAGAGCCCCAAGCCTAAAACAACACCCGAAACCTCATTTTGGGGTTGTTTCACCTTGAACCCCATTGCTGACAAGCCATCTAACTATCTGTTTTATTTGCTATTGTGAATCTTCTTGATGGCCTGAACGCGCCGCAACTGGCAGCGGTAACGCTTCCACCCCAACATGCTTTGATTCTTGCTGGCGCCGGCTCAGGCAAGACGCGGGTGCTGACGACGCGAATTGCGTGGCTGATTTCTACCTCTCAAGTAACTCCAGCGGGAGTGCTTGCGGTGACCTTTACCAACAAAGCAGCCAAGGAAATGCAGTCCCGATTGGCTGCGATGCTGCCAATCAATATGGGAAATGTCCGCGGCATGTGGCTAGGCACTTTTCATGGTCTTTGCAATCGCATGTTGCGCGCCCATCATCGCGATGCCGGCCTGCCGCAGCTGTTTCAAATCATGGATTCCTCTGATCAGCAAGCCGCAGTGAAGCGTTTGCTCAAGTCGCTAAATGTCGATGATGAAAAATACCCGCCACGCGAACTGACTTTTTTCATTAACGCCCAGAAAGAAGCTGGATTTCGTCCGGCAGCTGTCGAAGCGTGGGACGAATGGACGCGAAAGAAAGTTGAGTTGTACCAAGCCTACGAAGCTCAGTGCCAGCGCGAAGGAGTGGTGGATTTTCCGGAATTGCTGTTGCGGTGTTTTGAGTTGCTCGAGCGCAACGAGCCTTTGCGACGTCACTATCAACAGCGCTTCCAACATATTCTGGTCGATGAATTTCAAGACACCAACCGGCTGCAATATGCGTGGCTCAAATTGCTTGCTGGTGAGCACGCGTCGATGTTTGCCGTCGGCGACGATGATCAGTCAATTTACGGATTTCGCGGCGCAGACATTGGCAACATGCGCGACTTTGAACGTGAATTTAAAGTGGCAAACTTGATTCGTCTGGAACAAAACTATCGTTCGCACGGCAATATTCTGGATGCAGCCAATGCAATCATCAAGAACAATCCGCAACGCCTTGGGAAGAATCTGTGGACCGAAGCTGGCAGTGGCGAGCCCGTGCGGGTGCATGAATCGTATTCCGATAGCGACGAGGCGCGCTTTATCGTTGAGGAAGTCAAGGCGTTGACCCGTGAAGGTCATTCGCGTGCAGAAATCGCGTTGCTCTATCGTAGCAATGCGCAATCTCGCGCATTGGAACATGCACTTTTCAATGCAGGATTACCGTATCGAGTGTATGGCGGCCTAAGGTTTTTTGAGCGTGCCGAGATCAAGCATGCGCTGTCCTATTTGCGGTTGGTCGGCAACTCGAATGACGATACTGCGTTTGCACGCGTAGTGAATTTTCCGGCGCGTGGTATTGGTGCGCGTACGCTTGAAAACCTGCAGGATGCAGCGATGATCCGGCAATGCAGTTTGCACGATGCGATACCAGATTTGACGGGGAAGGCAGGGAACTCGCTTGCCGCTTTCTCTCAACTCATCAGCCGCCTTCGGGAGGCAGCACAACTGCCCTTACCGGAGCTTGTCGAACATGTTTTGGATTTGTCCGGGTTGCGAGATTTTTACCGCAATGAAAAGGAAGGTCAGGATCGACTGGCCAATCTGGATGAATTGGTGAACGCAGCTGCAAGTTTTGTCGCCGAGGCTGGTATCGCCGGCGAAGACGGTGAGCTGTCCGGCGATCTGATCTCCTTTCTCGCCCATGCCTCATTGGAGGCAGGCGAGCATCAAGCCGGCGAAGGCGATGACGCATTGCAATTGATGACAGTGCATTCAGCCAAGGGCCTGGAATTCAATGTGGTATTCATCAGCGGTTTGGAGGAAGGTTTGTTCCCGCATGAGAATTCCAAACTGGAAGACAAGGGCATGGAAGAAGAGCGGCGGTTGATGTACGTTGCGGTTACGCGAGCGCGCACCCGCCTGTACTTGACCTTTGCGCAGACACGGATGTTGCATGGTCAAACGCGCTATAACTTGCCCTCAAGCTTTCTCGATGAAGTACCGCAGGAGTTAGTCAAATGGCTGACACCACGAGCCGGGCAGACATATGACGGCGTCCCGCCAGCACCAACTGGCAATCACCAAGGTCGCAGCCAAAGCGGCTCACGCCGGAACGCATCGGCGGGAGGATTTCATGTAGGTCAAAGTGTCACTCATCCGAAATTCGGACTCGGCGTCATAATCAGTGCAGACGGTGGGGGCAACGATGTACGCGTGCAGGTCAATTTTGGCAGCAACGGAATGAAATGGTTGGCTCTGTCGATGGCCAGACTTGAGCCGGTTTAGTCCAGTTCGCATAAGATGATTACTGGTCGACTATTTGGAGAACATGATGAACGCTAGCGCTCTTGCCCTCACCGGTTATGTCGGTTGGTTCCTGATTTTGCTGCTGATGCTGGCGGCGGTGCGTGTCAATGCAGTGATGACTGCGCGCCGCGCACCCAACAGCTTCCGTCCGGATGGTACTGACATGACGCCCTTTGTCGCCCGTCTGGTTCGAGCACATGCCAATTGTTATGAAGCGTTTCCGTTTGTTGGCGGCGCATTGCTGCTGGCCTTGGCGACTGGTTCCACGGGCATCACCGACCCGTTGGCAATGGTAGTGCTGGCATGCAGAATCGGGCAGTCGGTCGTGCATTTGATGTCTGTCGGCAACGTTGCCGTCAATATTCGTTTTGCTTGTTTTGCCGCGCAAGTCGGAATTTCTGTGTACTGGCTACTGCAAATGGCAGGAAAGTTTGGCGGCTAGGACTGACACTTCAACTGCGCGCTACCGGCTGTAGCATCAAGCTTTTTTCAGGCCGGCAGATTTCCGGCGAGATTTCTGATTTTTCTGAATTTCGTCGTACAACGAGGAAAACTCGAGCGTCAATTTGTGCCTAGAATCCAAATGAATCATCGGCAACGAGAATTGGTGCGACTCCTTGATCTTGACGGATGAGGAAAGCATGGTTTCCAGAACCGGTAGATTTTCGTCACGGAGTTCCTGCACGATTTGGCCTGGCAGGCTGGCTCGTGCTTGAAATTGATTGATGATGATGCCTTCGACCTCAAGCTTCGCATTGTGGTCTGTACGAATTTCCGCCACGTTGTCGATCAGGGTGTACAGCGCACGGCGCGAGAAATCATCACAGTCAAATGGAATCAGGCAGGAGTCCCCGGCAATCAGTGCAGAGCGCGTGTAGTAGTTGAGTGCGGGCGGAGTGTCGATCCAAATTTGCTCAAATCCGCTAAGCGTATCAAGCGCCTCCCTGAGTTTATATATCTTGTAGCGCGCTTCGAGTTTGCCATGCAGATCATCCAAACCGGCCGAGCTTGGCAGCACGTACAGATTTTCGTCAAAAGTTGACTGAACAATGAAGTCTTCCGTGGGATTGGGGCGCAGCCGGAAATTCAGCATTTGGTCAAAGAAATCGGCTGCGGTGTAGCGCAAAGTGTCGGCTTGGTCGCCTAACAAGTAACGCGTTGAGTTGGCCTGCGCGTCGAGGTCGATGACGAGCGTCCTGATGCCGCGTGACGCTGCGACAGCAGCCAGATTGCACGTTATCGTGCTCTTGCCGACCCCACCTTTTTGATTGAAAACGACGCGCTTCATGAAAATCCTTGAAATTTTTTGATCGGGTGCTCATTCTCCCATAGCGTCAGGTTTCTCCATGGAGTGAGAATCGAGGTCTATCATTGGTGTTATTTCCTTACTAGCGTGTGCCCTTATGTCTTCTGAAGAACAAAACCTTTCCGCAGCGGCGCTTGAATACCACGAGTGGCCAACACCCGGAAAAATTGCGGTGGTGCCGACCAAGGGACTAACCAATCAGCGCGACCTAGCATTGGCCTACTCGCCAGGGGTTGCCGCCGCATGTAACGCCATTGTCGACGACCCCGCCATGGCAAGTCGTCTGACAGCACGCGCCAATTTGGTTGGCGTAATTACCAACGGCACGGCGGTGTTGGGTTTGGGCAATATTGGCCCCTTGGCCGCCAAACCAGTGATGGAGGGCAAGGCGGTACTGTTCAAGAAGTTTGCCGGGATTGATGTCTTCGATATCGAGTTGCAGGAGTCCGACCCGGATCAGCTGATCGAGCATATCGCTGCAATGGAACCAACGTTCGGGGGCATCAATCTGGAAGATATCAAAGCGCCGGAGTGCTTTTACATTGAAGCCAAACTGCGTGAGCGGATGAAGATTCCGGTGTTTCATGACGATCAGCACGGCACCGCCATTGTTGTTGGCGCGGCAATCATCAACGGACTCAAACTGGTCGGGAAAAAGATTGAGGAGGTGAAGATTGTGACCTCCGGTGCCGGTGCTGCAGCATTGGCGTGCCTGGATTTGCTGGTCCAACTCGGTGCGCGAGTGGAAAACATTTGGGTAACTGACATTGAGGGCGTGGTTTATGTCGGACGCACCGCGCTGATGGACCCGATCAAAGATCGTTATGCCAAGGCAACGCCGGCGCGCAAACTTGCTGATGTGATGGTCGATGCCGATGTCTTGTTGGGTTTGTCTGCTGGCGGGGTGGTCAAGGCTCCGATGGTCGCCACCATGGCAGTAAATCCACTGATTCTTGCGTTGGCCAATCCGACTCCCGAAATTACCCCGGAAGAAGTTAAGGCCGTGCGCGATGATGCGATCATCGCTACTGGCCGTTCGGACTACCCAAATCAGGTCAACAACGTACTTTGTTTTCCGTTTATTTTCCGTGGCGCCCTTGATGCCGGTGCATCCACGATTACCGAACACATGAAACTTGCTGCGGTGCGGGCAATTGCTGAATTGGCTCAGGTCGAAGCTTCCGATGTGGTGGCCATGGCTTATGGCGGTACGTCGTTGCAGTTTGGTCGTGAATATCTCATTCCGCGACCCTTCGATCCAAGACTGATTGTCAAGGTTGCGCCGGCAGTGGCACAAGCGGCCGCGGAGTCGGGCGTGGCTACCCGCCCGATCGCCGATCTTGAGGCCTATCGCGAAAAACTTAACAGCTTCGTGTATCACTCGGGCTTTGTGATGAAGCCGGTATTCGCAGCCGCGAAGCAGGCTCCGCGGCGAGTCATCTATTGCGAGGGTGAGGACGAACGAACACTGCGTGCGGTTCAGGCCGTACTCGATGAAGGTATGGCACACCCGGTCCTTATCGGCCGACCGGAGGTGATCGAGCGGCGCATCAAGTCGGCCGGACTGCGATTGCAAGCGGGGCGTGATATCGAGATCGTCAATCCCGATCACGACCCCCGTTACAAAGAGCTTTGGCAGGAATATCACCGCCTGCTGGGGCGCGGCGGGGTAACCCCGTCGCTGGCCAAGTTGCGGATGCGTGCCGACACAACACTAATAGGTTCAATGTTGCTGCGGCGCGGTGACGTCGATGCGATGATTTGCGGTACTCAAGGCCAACTCAGCCGGCATCTGCAACATGTTAACGATGTCATCGGACTTAGGCCGAACGCGCACTGCTTTGCAACCATGAATATGTTGTTGCTACCGCGTCATACATTGTTTATGTGCGATACCTATATCAACGAAGATCCCGACGCGGCGCAACTCGCGGAAATCACCCTGATGGCTGCTGATGAAGTTCGCCGTTTTGGTTTGACCCCGAAAGTAGCGCTGTTGTCGCACTCGAACTTCGGTAGCAAACAGACACAATCGGCGCGAAAGATGAGCGACGCATTGCGTATTGTCAGAGCCCGCGACCCGGATCTGGAGGTTGATGGCGAAATGCACGGAGACGCAGCACTGTCACAAGAAATTCGCGATCAGTTGTATCCCGAATGCCGGCTTAAAGGTGAAGCCAATTTGCTCATCATGCCGAATCTGGATGCCGCCAATATTGCTTTCAATCTGATCAAGGCATCCAACGGTGATGGCATCACCGTTGGCCCGGTCTTGCTCGGCGCAGCAAAACCTGTGCACATCATGACCTCTACTGCCACAGTGCGCCGTCTGGTGAACATGACGGCATTGGCAGTGGTCGAATCCAACCATTTGTCGAAAGCTTAGTTTATGAATCACGTCATTCGTATTGATCAGACCGGAGGTCCGGAAGTTCTGCACCTGGTACCAGTTGGTGCTGATGACACGCCGCTAAAGGCAGGTGAGGCGCGGATACGCCATCACGCAATCGGGGTGAATTTCATCGATATCTATCATCGCACGGGCTTGTATCCGTTGCCACTACCGTCCGGAATAGGCATGGAGGCCGCCGGCATTGTTGAAGCAGTGAGTGCGGATGTTCCCTACCTTCGGGTCGGTGACCGGGTGGCCTACGCTGGCGGTCAGCCTGGCGCATACTCACAAGTGCGAAATATTGCGGCAAGCCACCTGCTCAAGTTACCGGACAGCATTGATTTCACCACCGCAGCCGCCATGATGCTGCAAGGCCTGACAACGCAATATCTGCTGCGACAGACCTATCGCGTTGCTGCCGGTGAAACCATATTGATCCATGCGGCCGCCGGCGGCGTCGGGTTAATGGTTTGCCAATGGGCCAAACATCTCGGGGCGACCGTCATCGGCACCGTAAGCACACCAGCAAAAGCGGCTTTGGCACAAGCGCATGGCTGCGATCACACAATTAATTACACCACTGAGAATTTCGTCGAGCGGGTCAAGGCGATTACGGGGGGCGAGGGTGTTCCGGTAGTGTATGACTCGATAGGCAAGGATACTTTTTTTGGGTCGCTAGATTGCCTGCGACCTCTTGGAATGATGGTAAGTTTTGGCAATGCATCCGGATCGGTACCGCCATTTGAACTGCTTGAGTTGGCAAAACGCGGCTCGTTGTTCGTGACGCGCCCGACACTTGCCACCTACACCGCCAAGCGCGAAAATTTGCAAGCGATGGCGAATGAGTTATTCGATATGGTGAGCAGTGGCGCGTTGAAAATTGAAATCAGCCAGAGCTATCCGCTCAAGGATGCGGCCCAGGCGCATATCGACCTTGCTGCACGCAATACAACGGGTTCCATTGTGCTCATCCCCTAGACTCAGGTGACGATCATGCAATCTTACTTAGTTGCCAATCCCAAAGGCGGTGTCGGCAAGAGCACCTTGGCCACTAACCTGGCAGGGATGTTTGCCGTTGCTGGTGAAAATGTCATGCTCGGCGATATCGATCGTCAACAATCATCACGCGACTGGTTGCGATTACGTCCCGCACGCCTGCCGCGCATCTATAGCTGGGAAATTGAGGATGGCAAACCGGCGCGGCCGCCCAAAGATGCCACCCGCGTCGTCCTCGACACACCAGCCGGTCTGCATGGAAAAAAACTGGCGCACGTCCTCAAAGTTGTACAACGGGTTATTGTTCCGTTACAACCGTCGATATTCGATATCCTGGCGACACGGCACTTTCTCGACGCCTTGCGCGAAGAACAGGAAATTCGCAAACACCATGCGTTTGTAGCAATCGTCGGAATGCGAGTTGATGCGCATACTCGAGCAGCTGCTGAACTGGACCGGTTTCTGAGTGACGTCGGGTTCCCGGTTTTAACTTGCCTGCGGGATACACAAAATTATGTTCAAGCTGCCGCGCATGGAATGACTTTGTTTGATCTTGCCCCTTCACGCGTTCAAAAGGATTTGGAGCAGTGGGAGTCTATTCGGCGATGGACCGAAACCTGAACCAAAGCGCTACTTAGGCGGCGATTACGTGTAACTGCGGGCCCGTTGGACCATCTGTTGGGCGAGCGAAGCCGAAAGGATTGTTTTTAGTTATTGGCGCCCACCGCCTTCGGCTTGGCTTCTGCAACGGGTGCCGGTGGTTTCGACACTTCAGATGCTTCATGCGATTCGGTCGGTAGTTGCTCGGTATAGATAAAGTCACGGAGTTGCTTGCCACTCGGGTCGGCAACGTTGATTTGCGTCAGGCCAGGCGGCATGTCCTGGAAACTTTCAGGAACTCCCGCGAGCGCTTTCTCCATAAAGCCAATCCAAATCGGCAACGCGGCACTGCCGCCGGTTTCGCCGTCGCCCAGGCGCTTGGGTTGGTCAAATCCTATCCAGGCAACGCCGACCAGCGTCGGTTGGTAACCACAAAACCAGGCATCGACGTAGTCGTTCGTCGTTCCGGTCTTGCCGGCCAGGTCACTTCGCTTCAGGCTCAGTGCCTTTGTGGCGGTGCCACGACGAACGACATCATGCATGATGCTGTCGATCAGCCATGCGTTTCGTTGATCGATGACCCGGATGGATTCGTCACCGGCAACGACAGGAGCGATTTCGGCAAGTACCTGCCCTTTGTCATCAACAATCTGGCGCACCAGATATGGCGTGATCTGGTACCCACCGTTTGCAAATACGGAATAGGCTGCCAATTGCTGCCACGGAGTGACCGCGCCCGCGCCAAGCGCGAGCGTCAAATATGGTGGGTTTTTGTCTGCATCGAAACCGAAACGCAACACATAGTCTTGGGCATATTTCGGGTTGATCGCCTGCAGGATGCGAATTGACACCATGTTTTTGGACTTGGTCAAAGCCGTGCGCATGGTCATACGCCCTTCATATTTCCCGTCGTAATTTTTAGGTGCCCACTCCTGGCTACCGGTTTCTTCGGCCGAAATAACAATCGGCAAGTCTTCGATAATGGATCCGGGATGAAAGCCTTTTTCGAGCGCCGCGGAATAGATAAAGGGCTTAAAGCTGGACCCGGGCTGCCGCCACGCTTGCGTGACATGGTTGAATTTATTGCGATTGAAGTCAAAACCACCAACCAATGCGCGAATTGCTCCATCGACGGGACTAGCCGCAACGAAGGCAGCTTCTGCTTCCGGCAATTGAAGAATTTGCCAAAAATCGCCGGCCTTGTCTGTCGATTTTTGAACTCGAATCACAGCACCCCGTCTGAGGCGCTTGTTTGGCGCCGCATTGGGATCAAGCATGCGACGCGCAAACTTGATTCCGGGTTCGCCAATTTTCAGTACTTCGCCACCCCGTAAATAGGCCCGAACGAACGTCGACGTCGCCTCAAGAACGACGGCCGGAAGCAGGTCACTGGAGTCATCAAATTCCTGCAATAGATCTTCCAGACCGTCATCTGTGTCACCAGCAATATCCTTCATATCAACGTAAGCCTCCGCACCGCGATAGCCATGACGGCGGTCATATTCGAGCACGCCGCGGCGCAAACTGGTCGCTGCTGCAATTTGATCGGCCTTGGTGATAGTGGTTATGACTTTGAGACCGTTGCCATATACGTTGTCAGGAAAACGCTCGACGACCATTTGCCGTGCCATTTCCGCAACGAAATCAGCCGGGATTCCGAAATCATTGGTACTGCGCTTGACATGTAATGATTCATTCTGGGCTTGTGCGAACTGCGTATCGTCGATGAACTGAAGGTCATGCATTCTCCGCAGGACATACCGTTGACGCAATGCCGCCCGTTTGGGATTGGCTACCGGGTTGTAAGCGGACGGCGCTTTGGGCAGTCCGGCGAGCATGGCAGTTTCGGCAATGGTCAGCTCTTTGAGCGGCTTCCCAAAATAAATCTGCGCGGCCGCCGCAAAACCATACGCGCGTTGGCCCAGATAAATCTGGTTGACATAGACCTGCAGGATTTCGTCCTTGCTTAAGTTATGTTCAATCTTTAGCGCCAGAAGTATTTCGTACAACTTGCGGGTCAGTGTCTTTTCCGAAGAAAGGAAGAAATTCCGCGCCACCTGCATTGTGATCGTGGATGCGCCCTGCCGTTTCCCACCGCCAACGAAGTTGGAATATGCCGCCCGGAGCAGGCCTTGTGCGTCAATTCCAGGATGTTGATAAAAACGTTCGTCCTCAGCGGCCAGGATTGCTTGTTTCATAACTGCCGGTAACTCCGAAACAAGGACGAAATTCCGCCGCTCTTCACCAAATTCACCAATCAGGTAACCATCGCTGGTAAAAACCCGCAGCGGGATCTTGGGCCGATAATCAGTCAAAGAATCAATTTCGGGAAGCTGCGGATAGGCCAAAATCGCCACGATAGCTGCCATCGAAACAATCGCCAGAATACCGCCGAGCACGACAACCACGGGGATGACAGCCCAGCGGAAGGGACTAACTTGGCTTTCCATGGAGTTATGCTTTGGTGAAATTGTCGGAGAATTATACGGTGAGGGCGTTACACAAATTTCAGTGTATGTGTGTCAAAAACGCCACGGTAGTCGGTCAAAAAAGTGATTGGCGCTAAATATTTATACTTTACACACGATATAGTTGCTGATAGGATTTGAAGTGAATTATCGGTATTGCTTATAACGCGTTATTTTAAAAGGAAATTTTCTTGCAGCTTGATGTTTCGACGCTCAAGGCGATATTTAATCCCAAGCTCCGACCGCTGATTGGACTCGACATTAGTTCTAGTTCGATCAAGATGGTTGAGCTGGTTGATGCCGGGAAAGGGCAGCCGCGTGTCGAACGATATGCAATCGAGCCGCTACCCAAGGACGCGGTCGTCGACGGCAATATCGCGAATCTTGAGGTTGTCACAGATACGATAGACAAGTGCCTGAAAAGACTCGGTAGCAAAACCAAGTTCGTTGCCATGGCGTTGCCATCGGCCGCCGTGATCACGAAAAAGATTACGTTGCCTGCGGGCCTTCGTGAAACGGATATGGAAGTGCAAGTTGAATCTGAAGCAAATCAATACATACCGTTTGCCCTTGAGGAAGTGAATCTGGACTTTCAGGTTATCGGACCCTCGCCGGCCAGTCCGGACGACGTTGATGTATTGCTTGCTGCTTCGCGCAAGGAAAAGGTTGAAGATCGGGTCGCTGCAGCGGAAGCCGCTGACCTCAAACCGGTGGTCATGGATGTCGAGTCATACGCGACTCAGGCGGCCTACGAGCTGATTGTTGCGCAACTGCCAGCTGGTGCCAAAGAGCAAATAATTACACTTGCCGACATCGGCGGCGCGGCAATCAAGTTTACGATGATGAAGGGCGATGAACTTCTGTATTCACGCGAACAAGCCTTTGGTGGTGGTCAGCTAACACAGGAAATCATGCGCGCATACGGTGTGTCGGCCGATGAGGCGGAGGCAATGAAGCGCGCACCGGCGACGCAGGAAAACTACGAGACAGAGTTGTTACAACCGTTTTTAGAGAACCTGGCGCAGGAAGTTGCTCGGGCACATCAGTTTTTCTTTACATCGACTCCTCACTCGGAAATCAATCACATTATTCTGGCAGGCGGATCTGCGCTTGTGCCCGGAATTGCGGAAGTTGTCGCAAGACGGACCGGCGTAAATACGATTCTGGCCAATCCATTTGGCGGAATGGCCGTTTCGCCAAGATTACGGGCCAAACAACTTGTTTCTGACGCACCCTCACTTCTGGTTGCTTGCGGATTGGCCATGCGGAAGTTCGACCAATGATCCGGATTAACCTGCTTCCCCACCGCGAGGCAAAGCGCCGCGCGCGCAGGCAACAGTTTTTTATGTTGCTTGGCATGGTTTCAGTATTGGCCGGTGTAATTTGGTTTTTAGGGTTCTCTTTGATCAGCACGGAAATTAGTGCGCAAACTGCGAAAAATGACTTTCTCAAGCGCGAAGTCGCGTCGCTGGAGAAGGAGATTGCAGAAATCAAGAAGTTGAAAGAGCAGACTGACTCCTTGCTGGCCCGGAAGCGGGTGATTGAAGCCTTGCAGGCCAACCGTACCGAGACAGTGCATCTGTTTAACGAGCTCGCCCGGCAGGTACCGGAGGGAATCTACTTCAAGAGCATCAAGCAAACAGGTTCCACGATCGTGGTAACCGGCTACGCCCAGTCAAATGCGCGAATCAACACTTTGATGAATAATTTCAATGACTCTCCGCTACTGGAGAGCTCCGTTTTGATCGAGACCAAGGCCGAAACGGTCGCCAACAGGCGATTGAATGCGTTTATCGTCAGCGTGTCGATTACTCGGCGAAGCGGTGAACCGGACAAGAAGAACAAGAAATCATGAAACTACCTTCTTTCCTCAAGGGTAAGCAATTGGCACTCGGAAAGGGTGGCTCGAAAGGCACTGAAAAGGCCACCGAACCCCCGGAACCAAAGAAACCCGCGTTTAACTTCAACAAACTTGTTGAAGACTTTAAAACGCTGGACCCCAAAGATCCAGGCTTGTGGGCTACGGCACCAAAGATCGTTATTTTGTTGGCGCTGTTTATCATTTTGATTGCGGCGGCCTTTTTTACCGGGTGGCAGGTACAGCTCGACGAACTTGCGCAAAAGGAAGCTGAAGAGGCGAAACTTAAGGAAGACTGGTTGGACCGGAAGCGACAGGCAGTCAATTTGGATGAACACAGGCGTCAGTTGGCAGAAATCAACACGGGTTTTGGTGAATTGTTGAAACAACTTCCAAACCAATCAGAAATCGGTGACCTGCTTGTCGATATCAACAAAGCCGCACAAACACGTGGGCTGTTGGTAGATTTATTTAAGCCTGGTGGAGAATTGGCAAAAGAGTTTTACGCGGAAGTGCCGATTACGCTACAGCTAACCGGTTCGTATCACGATATTGGAAGTTTTGCCGGAGATGTTGCGCAGTTACCGCGAATCGTTACCCTCAATGACATAGATCTGGTTGGCAATCCAAAAGACGGTTCATTGGTGATGAAGACCACCGCTAAGACCTTCAGGTACCTCGACGAAGAGGAAATGGCAAAACGACGTAAGTCCGCACCGGCGGCCAAGGCACAAAAATGACCTGCCGGCTGATTTTCTCTTGTGTGTTAACAGCTCTTCTCCTAGCGGGTTGTGCGTCGTCCGAACACGACGATTTGAAGGAATGGATGCGTGAGCAAGCCAAAGGAATGAAAGGTAAAGTTCAGCCCCTTCCTGAAATTACGGCGTTTCCAGCCGTGGCCTACGAAGGTGAAAAACTCATACCGCCGTTCGCGGCAGCAAAAATACTGACCACAGACTCAGCAAATGACAAGTCGGCACCCGACCGCGACCGTGCGCGCCAGCCATTGGAGAATTTTGCCTTGGAAGACCTGAAGGTGATGGGTGTAATGTTTGACGGCAAGACACGTTATGCGTTGATCAGAACACCTCCACCCAACAAGCCGAAGAATGTCAGAGTTGGCGAGTTCGTCGGTCAAAATTTCGGAAAGATTACGGCCATCACTGACGATGGATTAACGGTCCTTGAGACCGTAAAAGATAGCAATGGAACATGGGTGGAGCGCGAAACTAGCATCCTCGTACCCAGAGAAGGAGGGAAAAAATGAAAATTTGGCGCCGCATCGCTTGTTCGATGCTCCTATTGATGTCCGTGGTGCCAGCAATCGCAGCGGCTGCGAATGCCATTCAGAAGATCCAAGTACGACGGGACGGAGAAAATGTCCTTGTGAAATTGGAAATGCAAGATCCGCTGAAGGTTGCTCCCGGAACCTGGAGCATTGTTGAACCCCCCCGAGTCGTGTTTGATTTCCCTGACACAGACAATCGTACGGGAACCTCGGTCCAGCAAGTCAATGATGGTGACCTGAAAACAGTCAATCTTGTGCAGGCTGAAAAACTAACCCGTGTTGTGCTCAATCTTTATCGAGCGACGAAATACTCGACTGAAGTTGACGGCCGCAACCTTTACATCAAACTGACTGCCCAGCGCCAAGTGACTGGGGCCGAGCAAGCCCCAAGTGCCTATCAGCCGTCATCGGTGGCGGTGACACCGACACCAGTTCCGTCGGCGGAACGGTCCTCAGTCCGTGATATAGCTTTCAGGCGAGGCGATGCCGGACAAGGTCTGATTTTGGTTGATTTGACTGATGGATCCGTGCCTGTGGACATCAGACGGGTCGGCAACGGGCTGGTGGTTGAGCTCCAAGGTGTCGATCTGCCTGCCCGTTTGCAAAATAAGCGTGATGTGAATGACTTTGCAACCTTGGTCAATTCAATCACTGCCAAGACTGTGGGTGGCGCGACGCATCTGGATATTGCTGGCCATGGTCGCTGGTTCCATCAAGCCAAAGTAGTCAACAACCAATTAGTCATTGAGGTTAATCCGATCCCGGTCGAGGATGCCAGCAAGCTGGTGCAGACTGGCCAGCAAGGTCAAAAGGTTTCAATAAATTTTTATCAGGCTGAGGCGACCATGGTGTTGCGCACTCTGGCGGAAATTTCCGGGAAAAATATCATTATCGATCCATCACTTTCCGGACGACAGGTCACCATTGCGCTGGACAACGTTTCGTACGATCAGGCTCTGGATATTGTTATGGGTCAGGTAAATGCGGGTTATCGCATTCGCAATGACATCCTGACGTTTGGTGATCGTGCGGTCCTGCAAAAGCGCGACCAAGATGCTGCGGACGAACTGGCGAGGGCAAGTGATACCGCTCCTTTGATCTCAGAGACGTTTACTTTGAGCTATATCAAACCCACCGAGATGGCAGGACTCATTCGCGCAAACAATACGCAAAACGCAGCGACAGTGTCAGCAGCTGCGCCGGCGGGTAGCGCTGCCCCACCCGCAGCCGGAGCCGCACCGGCCAACGGTGGCGGGATGCTGTCCAGCCGTGGTTCTATCGCAACCCATGACCTGACCAAGAAATTGTTCCTTCGGGATACCGAGGCGGTCGTTGAAGCGATTCGCGAAGTCATCAGGAATGTGGATGTACCTCAAAAACAGGTAATGATTGAAGCCCGGATTGTCGAGGCGTCCACCGGGTTTGCCAACTCGTTGGGTATCCGCCTGAAAGCATTCGATGCGGGCATTGGGAACTTGCCCCTTCGGACCAAGTCCGCTGCTGGCAACGGAAATCTGGATGCGGGCTCCACAGTTGGGGGTACGCCAACCTTGTCACAAAATTCTCTCGGGGCGTTTGCAACCAATTTTGCCATTGCCGGATCGACGGCGATCAACCTGATGTTGTTCAATAACTCAGCGACGAGACTGCTCAACTTGGAGCTGCAGGCTGCGGAAACCGATCAGAAAAACAAAACGGTTTCAGCACCGCGTGTCGTCACGATGGATAGAAAGGCTGCGACGATCAATAACACCCAGCAAGTCACGATTCTGACAGGGGTAAATTTGCAGACTGGTTTGCCGATCTATCAGACATTCGCCGCACCGCTGAACTTGACCGTGACGCCATCGATCAATCCTGACAACAAGGTAAGCCTGGAACTCAATATTGCGAAAAGTACCATCACCAATGCGACGACCGGAAGTCTGGACACCAACACGCTCACCACCAGCGTGATCGTTGATAACGGTGGCACTGTGGTGATTGGTGGATTTACTCGCGAGCAGGATATTCAGTCAACCGAACGCGTTCCTTTCCTGGGTGATTTGCCTTACATCGGCTTCCTTTTCAAATCGACCACGCGCAATCAGGGTCGTTCTGAATTGATGGTGTTCATCACGCCACGAATCGTTACGAACACATTGGCCCAGAACTAGCAATCAGACAAGAGTGAAATATGAAGGCCGACCTAGCGTCGGCCTTTGTTTTGCTGGCCGCTGTTAGAATTGTTGAGTGAAACTGAACCGCGGAAATATTTATCTTGTCGGCATGCCTGGCGCAGGCAAAACGACTGTTGCGCGACAACTGGCGCGGCGATTGCAGCGTCGCTTTGTGGACGCTGACCATGAGTTGGAAGCTGCCACGGGTGTCGGGATTCCCCTTATTTTTGAAATTGAAGGTGAGAGCGGATTTCGCGAACGCGAAACCAAAGTTCTGGCCGCGCTTGCGCATGAGTCCGACCTGGTGGTTGCAACCGGCGGAGGTGCAATCTTGCGCCCGGAAAATCGGCAAGCGCTCCGAAATTCCGGGACGGTGGTCTATTTGCACGTAGCACCGGCCTTACTGAGCAGGCGCATGCGACACGACAACAAGCGGCCGCTGCTGCAAGTCGACGATAAGCAGGAGCGACTCAATCAGTTATTCGTTCAACGCGACCCGCTGTACCGGGAAATTGCTGATCTGGTCGTTGACGGGCTAGGCGGAAGCGTGGCCAATCTGGTGCGTGTGCTTGAACAGCAACTAAAGAACCAATGCGCCGCCTAACCGTTGAATTGGGACAACGCAGTTACCCGATCGTGATCGGGCAGGATCTGTTATCACGGACGGATGAACTGCGGGCAGCCTTACCGCACGCAACCAAGCCCCGGGCTGTCATCATCAGTAACACTGTGGTTGCGCCACTGTACCTGCCAACATTGCAAGCATCGTTAGCAACAGTTGGTGTTGATTCCACGGTTGTTGTTCTTAACGATGGCGAGCAATACAAGAATTCGGAGTCGCTAAACGCGATCTATGACGCAATGCTCGCCGCGCGTTGTGACAGAGGCACGACCATCATCGCTCTTGGAGGCGGCGTCGTGGGGGACCTGGCCGGTTTTGCAGCGGCAACGTACCAGCGCGGTCTTGCCTTTATCCAGATCCCGACAACTTTGTTGTCCCAGGTTGACTCATCGGTTGGCGGCAAGACCGGAATCAATCATCCACGCGGCAAAAATATGATTGGTGCCTTTTGGCAGCCCAAACTCGTCCTGGCCGATACATCCGTTTTGCAGTCGCTGAGCGCGCGGGAGTACGCGTCCGGCCTCGCCGAGGTTATCAAATATGGTCTGATTCGTGATCTGCCGTTCTTTGAGTGGCTTGAACTCAACCTTGACGCGCTGATGCGCAGAGAGGCGGAACCCTTGGCTTACGCAATTGAGCGCTCCTGCCTGAACAAGGCTGAAGTGGTTGCTGGCGACGAACTGGAGGTTGCGAAGGAAGGCGGGCGCGCATTGCTCAATCTCGGTCATACGTTTGGGCATGCGATTGAAACCGGAATGGGCTATGGCAAATGGCTTCACGGTGAGGCAGTGGCCGCAGGAACCATGATGTCGGCGGAACTATCGCGACGCCTCGGATGGCTTGAGGAGTCAGAGCTTGTAAGAATCCGCACGGTTTATCAACGCGCCGGTTTGCCCGTCACCGGGCCCAGGCTGGGCGCGACCCGTTACCTTGAACTGATGAGTCACGATAAGAAGGTAGTAAATGGGCAGTTGCGACTCGTCCTGCTTGATCAAATAGGCCGTGCGGTGACCTATTCCGACGCTAAAACATCTGACCTTATCAGCGCAATCGAGGCAAGTTGTGAACACTGAATTACGCCCATTCGCAGTGTGCGACGCCAACTCGCGTGGCAGGGCCATTATTGAGCCATTGCCGCAATCGCGTACGGAGTTTCAGCGCGATCGTGATCGAATCGTGCACTGCACCGCATTTCGTCGGCTGGAGTATAAAACGCAGGTTTTCGTCAATCACGAAGGTGATTTATTCCGGACCCGACTCACCCACAGCATTGAAGTGGCGCAAATTGCGCGATCTATCGCACGCGCCCTGGGTTTGAACGATGATCTCGCCGAGGCCATTTCACTTGCCCACGACCTTGGTCACACGCCATTCGGCCACGCAGGTCAGGATGCGCTCAATGGCTGTATGCAAGGTCACGGTGGCTTTGAACACAACCTTCAGAGCCTGCGGATCGTGGATCGTCTGGAAGCGCGTTACGGCGCCTTTGACGGGCTGAATTTAACGTTTGAAACCCGCGAGGGTATCTTGAAACATTGTTCCCCCGCGAAAGCGCGTGAGCTCGGGGAACTTGGTCGGCGCTTCATCGACGGCAAGCAGCCGTCGTTGGAAGCCCAGATTTGCAACATCGCAGACGAGATCGCCTACAACAATCATGACGTCGATGATGGTTTGCGCTCAGGATTGATCAGCGTCGAACAGTTGGAGAAAATCAGCCTGTTCGGGCGCCATGCAGCTGAAGTTGATCAGCTCTTTCCGGGCATTGAGCGACGTCGTCGCATCAGTGAGGTCATTCGTCGGATGATCAATGCGCAAGTTACCGATATTCTTGCCGAGTCCGGCAGGCGACTGGCAGTTGCGAACCCGGCAAATTTGGCCGACGTAGCCGTCGCGCCCCCGTTGATCGCCTTTTCGGCATCCATGCACGTTGAAAATCAGGCTTTAAAGGGCTTTTTGCGCGCAAATCTATACCGGCACTATCAGGTTTTGCGGATGACTAACAAGGCGCACCGCATCATCGGCGAGCTGTTCTCGGCGTTTATGACGGATTTGCGGCTATTGCCACCCCAGTACCAGGATCTGGCTGCTGCAGAAGGTGATGCGCGCGCGGTGGCCGATTACATTGCCGGGATGACCGATCGCTACGCAATGAAAGAATATCAACGCCTGTTTTCTGTCGGGGAACTTTAGTGTTAATCCCATCGATAGGGACCGCTACTGGCATATCCGTGCCTTGCCCCGACTCGAAACCCCTGTCCAAACCTGTTTGGGTTTAAAGGTCGTTTTTAGAGTGAGTGCTCCATTTGTTGCGCCGCCACACGTTGAAATAAGGCCGCATTCGCGGTATATTTAAACTCGCGTTCACAGCCATGTGGACTACGAAGCCGGGGAGCGGCGTTGCTGCACACTTCCCCGGCTTTTTTGCCGACCGCTTTTTGTTAGGAATTTCCGGATGCTAAGCCCCGCGAGTCAGGGTCTTTACGACCCCGCCAATGAGCACGACGCCTGCGGCGTCGGCTTTGTCGCTCACATCAAGAACCAAAAAAGCCACGCCATTGTCGTCCAGGGCCTTCAAATATTGAAGAATCTGGAGCATCGCGGCGCGACTGGTTACGATCCTCTGCTGGGGGATGGCGCAGGAATTCTGCTGCAAATTCCTGACGCTTTTCTCCGTGCTGAAATGAATCTGCAGGGAGTCACCCTGCCGAAGGTAGGAGATTATGGTGTCGGAATGATCTTCTTGCCTCGTGATGCGGCGAGCAGGCAAGCCTGTGAAGAAGCGGTCAACAACGCAATCGTCGCCGAAGGGCAGATTTTGCTGGGTTGGCGCGACGTACCTTGTGACAACAGTGGTCTGGCGAAGGCGGCACGCGACATCGAACCGGTTATCCGTCAGGTGTTTATCGGTCGCGGGCCAAAGATAGCGGACAGCGATGCGCTTGAGCGCAAGCTGTACATCATTCGCAAGGAATCTGGTCACGCCATCCAGGCCCTCAAATTGCCCGACGGAAAAATGTATTACGTGCCATCGATGTCTGTCCGGACGGTGGTTTATAAGGGTATGTTGCTCGCCAATCAGGTCGGTGAGTATTTCCTCGACTTGCAGGATGAGCGCTTGGTATCGGCGCTTGCTTTGGCGCACCAGCGCTTCTCGACCAATACCTTCCCGACCTGGGACCTGGCCCATCCATTCCGCATGATTGCGCATAACGGCGAAATCAATACCGTGCGTGGCAACGTCAATTGGATCCGAGCGCGTCAGCACAATATTTCGTCGGTCAAACTCGGTGACGATCTGCACAAGATTTGGCCGCTGATATACGACGGACAGTCGGACACGGCATCGTTTGATAACGCGCTGGAACTCTTGGTGATGGGTGGCTTTTCGCTGACCCACGCGATGATGATGATGATTCCCGAAGCATGGTCCAACAACGCCTCAATGGATGCGGATCGTCGAGCGTTCTACGAATTTCATGCGCCAATCATGGAGCCTTGGGATGGTCCTGCTGCGATTGCCTTTACCGATGGCCGGCAGATCGGCGCCACGCTTGACCGCAATGGCCTGCGCCCCGCACGTTACATTGTCACCGACGACGATTTGGTCATCATGTCCTCGGAAATCGGTGTGCTGCCAATTCCGCAAGAGCGCATCGTAAAGAAATGGCGATTGCAACCGGGCCGCATGTTTCTGCTCGACCTTGAGCAAGGTCGCATCATCGATGATGAAGAGTTAAAACATACACTGTCGACAGCAGAGCCCTACCGTCGCTGGATTGCCGAGTCACGCGTGTTTCTGGACGACTTGCCGATTCCGCGAATCCGCGCCGTTGCCGAGTTGAAAGAGTCCCTGCTGGACACACAACAAGCCTTCGGCTACACCCGGGAAGACATCAGTGTGATTCTTGAGCCGATGATTGCCAACGGCGAAGAACCCACCGGATCGATGGGGAACGACGCTGCCTTGCCGGTGCTGTCGAGCAAAAACAAAGTGTTCTACAACTATTTCAAGCAGCTCTTCGCGCAAGTCACCAATCCTCCAATCGACCCGATCCGTGAAGAGATCGTTATGTCGCTGACCAGTTTCATCGGTCCGAAACCGAACCTGCTCGGGATCGTGAACAAGAACGAAGAATTGTCGGCGCGCCTGGAAGTCAAGCAACCAGTGCTGGATGAGGTAGATATTTCACGGTTGCGTGACATCAAAAAACTTTCCGGCGGACGTTTCAGTTCGTTGGTCCTGGATATCACTTTCGCCGTCAGCGAGGGTCCGTTCGGTTGCGACACCGCAATGGGGCGCTTGTGCGCAGCGGCAGAGCAGGCGGTGACCGATGGCTACAACGTCATCATTTTGTCTGACCGCAACATTGATCGCGAACATGTCGCGATTCCCGCACTGCTGGCCTGTTCTGGCGTACATCATCACTTGACCCGCAAAGGCTTGCGTACCAGTGTCGGACTCGTTTTAGATACCGGGTCGGCACGCGAAGTGCACCACTTTGCACTGTTGGCCGGATACGGCGCTGAAGCGATCTGCCCCTGGCTGGCTTTGGAAACCATTAACGACCAGGTCCAGGCCAGCAACGGCGATTTTCGTTACGCGACCAAGAATTACATCAAGGCGGTTGGTAAAGGTCTGATGAAGGTGATGTCGAAGATGGGTATCTCGACCTATCAATCTTACTGTGGTGCTCAGGTGTTTGAAGCGGTCGGTCTGACCTCGGCATTTGTCGCCCGTTACTTCACAGGCACGCCGAGCAAGATTGAGGGCATCGGTCTCGCCGAGATAGCTGAAGAGGCGGTACGCACGCACCGCGCAGCATTCTCGGAAGATCCTGTTTTGGTCAACTCACTCGACGCCGGCGGTGAATATGCATTCCGCATCCGTGGCGAAGAACACATGTGGACACCGGACTCAATTGCCAAGCTGCAGCATTCGACGCGCTCAGGAAAGTACGAGACCTACAAGGAATACGCGACCTTAATCAACGATCAAACCAAACGCCACCTGACCTTGCGCGGTTTGTTTGAAGTGCGGCCCGCGGGTCCGCCGGTGCCGCTGGACGAGGTCGAGTCGGCCAAGGAAATCGTCAAGCGCTTTGCTACTGGTGCGATGTCGCTGGGCTCAATCTCAACTGAGGCACACACCACTCTGGCAATCGCGATGAATCGCATCGGTGGCAAGTCAAACACCGGCGAAGGCGGTGAAGATCCGAAACGCTTTGCCCCGGTTGGTGCTGGCGACACAGTGTCCAGCGTGATCGGCGCATCCCGAATCGAGCGCGATACACCGCTGCTGAAGGGCGATAGTTTGCGTTCGGCGATCAAGCAAGTTGCCTCCGGGCGTTTTGGCGTTACGGCCGAATACTTGTCCAACGCAGATCAATTGCAAATCAAGATGGCGCAAGGAGCAAAACCTGGCGAAGGCGGTCAATTGCCTGGCCACAAAGTGTCCGAGTACATCGGATTTCTCCGCCACTCCGTGCCTGGCGTTGGTCTGATATCGCCACCACCGCATCACGATATTTATTCCATCGAAGATTTGGCGCAGCTGATTCATGATCTGAAAAACGCCAATCCTTCAGCCTCTGTATCGGTCAAACTGGTTTCGGAAGTCGGGGTTGGAACCGTAGCCGCGGGAGTTTCCAAAGCCAAGGCCGATCACCTGGTGATTGCCGGGCACGATGGCGGCACCGGGGCTTCGCCGGTCTCGTCGATCAAACATGCCGGTACACCATGGGAGTTGGGGCTTGCCGAAACACAGCAAACCCTGGTGCTGAATCGTTTGCGCGGGCGTATTCGCGTGCAGGCTGACGGGCAGATGAAGACCGGTCGCGATGTAGTCATTGGTGCGCTGCTGGGTGCGGACGAATTTGGTTTCGCTACTGCACCGCTGGTCGCCACCGGCTGCATCATGATGCGTAAATGTCATCTCAATACCTGCCCGGTAGGGGTCGCCACTCAGGATCCTGAGCTACGCAAACGCTTTAGCGGTCAGCCTGAGCATGTCGTCAATTTCTTCTTCTTTGTTGCTGAAGAGGTCCGCGAAATGATGGCCCGAATGGGAGTGCGCCGATTCAACGATTTGGTCGGACGCAGTGATTTGCTGGATACGCGTGCGGGAATCGATCATTGGAAGGCTCAGGGCCTGGATTTCAGCAAAATTTTCTATCGCCCTGATTTGCCGGTCAGCGTTGCTCGTCGTCATGCAGAATCGCAAGACCACGGCCTCGACAATGCGCTTGATCATCAATTGATTGAAAAGGCCCAACCGGCAATTGAGCATGGCAAGAAGGTCAAGATCGATGCCGTTATCAAGAGTGCCAATCGTACGTGTGGCACCATGCTCTCGCATGAGATCGCCAAACGTTTCGGGCGCAAAGGATTGCCGGATGGCACGATCACGATTCGCTTGACCGGCACGGCGGGACAAAGCTTCGGCGCATTTCTGGCGCGTGGCGTCACCCTGGACTTGACTGGTGATGCGAACGACTACGTCGGCAAAGGGCTCTCGGGTGGTCGCATCGTAGTGCGCAAAGCCAAAGGCTTTGCCGGCGCTGCGGAGCAAAACATCATCATCGGAAACACTGTGTTGTATGGCGCAACGGAAGGTGAGGCTTACTTCCAGGGCGTTGCCGGCGAGCGTTTCTGTGTACGCAATTCAGGCGCGCAGGCGGTGGTCGAGGGCACTGGTGATCACGGCTGCGAATACATGACAGGAGGTACCGTCGTTGTACTCGGAATGACCGGCCGCAACTTTGCTGCTGGCATGTCGGGTGGCATTGCGTATGTTTATGACATCGACGGCACGTTTGCCAAGCGCTGCAACCCGGCAATGGTGACGCTGCAGAAGCTGTCCCTGGCGGCCGAGCAAGCCGATGATGGCACCCGTCACCGCGGTGAGACTGACGATCAACAGTTAAAGCGAATGCTCGAAGCCCACGCCGCACTCACCAACAGTGAGCGGGCCAGAGCAATCCTGGACCACTGGGAAACTGCACGCGGCAAGTTCGTCAAAGTATTTCCCAACGAGTACCGGCGCGCGCTAGTAGAAATCGCGCAGAAGGCAACTTCAACAACAGCGACACAGCGAGAGTTAGTGTAAATGGGCAAGCCAACTGGATTTAAGGAATTCGATCGCGTTGCGGAGAGTTATGAAAAGCCCAAATCGCGGGTGATGCACTACCACGAGTTCGTTCCTCATTTGAGTGATGAACAAGCCAAGATTCAAGGTGCGCGTTGCATGGATTGCGGCATACCTTTTTGCAACAACGGCTGTCCGGTCAACAACATCATTCCGGACTGGAACGATCTGGTCTATCGCGGCCAATGGCGTGAGGCCATCGACGTTTTGCATTCGACCAATAACTTTCCCGAGTTCACCAGTCGCATATGCCCGGCACCCTGCGAAGCTGCTTGTACACTCAATATTGAACAGAACCCGGTTGGCATCAAGTCTATCGAGCGCGCGATCATCGACAAGGCTGGCGAGAATGGCTGGGTCACCCCGCAACCGCCAAGCCATCAAACAGGCAAGAAAGTCGCCATCGTCGGCTCCGGCCCGGCCGGTTTGGCCGCTGCGCAACAGTTGACTCGCGCCGGACATGAGGTCACTGTGTTTGAGAAAAGTGACCGGATTGGTGGCTTGCTGCGCTATGGCATCCCTGACTTCAAGCTCGACAAACGACTGATTGACTGGCGTATGGCGCAAATGGAAGTCGAAGGGGTGCGTTTTGTCACCAGCACCATGGTGACCAATGCCGTGTTGCCACAGAAAATTGCCAGTGACGCCAAGTGGGTGGTTACCACGGAGCAGTTGCGCAAGGACTTTGACGCAGTCATCCTTTCCGGCGGCGCGGAAGTCCCGCGCGATTTACCCGTTCCGGGGCGCAACCTGCCTGGCGTGCATTACGCACTTGAATTCTTGATTCCCCAAAACAAGGAAGTATGGGGAGCATCGCGCAATCCGATTAATGTTGGCGGAAAACATGTCCTCATCATCGGCGGTGGCGATACCGGTTCGGATTGCGTTGGCACCTCCAACCGGCACGGTGCCGCGAGCATTACGCAAATTGAATTGTTGCCGCGCCCGCCCGAGCAAGAAGACGGACCCTTGGTCTGGCCTTATTGGCCTCTGAAGATGCGTACCTCGTCGTCCCACGAAGAAGGTGCCAACCGAGACTGGTCTATCGGGACCAAGGAATTTGTCGGCAAGAATGGGCGCCTGCATGCCGTCAAGGCGGTGCGCCTCGAGTGGAAAGCTGGTCGTATGGTTGAGGTTCCGGGAAGTGAGTTCGAAATTCGTGCGGACTATGTTTTTCTGGCGATGGGCTTCACACAACCAGTGGCTGGAATTCTTGAAGCGTTCGGTGTCAATACTGATTCGCGCGGTAACGCAAAGGCGACGACCGAAGGCGATCATGCCTACGTGACGAATGCCAAAGGGGTGTTTGCTGCCGGTGATATGCGACGCGGACAATCTCTCGTTGTCTGGGCAATCCGCGAAGGTCGTCAGTGTGCCCGCGCAGTGGATGCTTATCTGATGGGCTCCAGTGTCCTGCCACGCTAACAATTACCGGGTCGGGTGATCCACTCGTGGACTTGAGCAGCAGCTTCTTGTCTGCAGCTTTCTTGCTGCTGTTGGTGCTTGATCCGTTTGGCAATATCCCGATAGTTGCCGCGCTGTTGCGCGGCGTCTCACCTGCCCGGCGCTGGCGCGTGGTGTTGCGCGAATGCGTGATCGCCTATGTGGTGCTGACCCTGTTTTTGTTTTTTGGTCAACGGCTTATGAGCTTTCTTCAGCTCTCGGAAGTCTCGCTGGGGATTTCCGGCGGCGTGGTTCTGTTCCTGATTGCCCTGCGGATGATTTTTCCACCCCCCGGCGGAAGCGTATTTGGTGAAACGACGGGCGGTGCGGAACCGTTCATCGTGCCGCTGGCGGTACCCGCCATCGCCGGGCCTTCGGCAATGGCAATGGTGATGCTATTGGTTTCCCGAGAACCACATCGACTGCTCGACTGGTTTGGCGCAATGACCCTGGCGATGGTGGCGGTCACGGCGGTGTTGCTGGCGAGCGGACGTCTGATCGATTTGCTGGGTGAACGTGTGCTGACCGCACTGGAGCGTCTCATGGGATTGATCCTGAGCGCGCTCGCCATCGAGATGCTGTTGCGCGGTATCAGCGGATTCGTCAAAACTTTTGCTTAATTGAGGCATCGTAGCTGGCAGCAATGAAGCTGCACCCTTGTTAGACTGCAACATCATGAAAAATTCGCCGCTCAATGTCGTCGTTCTCGCTGCCGGTGCAGGCAAGCGGATGCGCTCTGACTTGCCGAAAGTGTTGCACCCGCTCGCCGGTAAAGCTTTGCTGGCGCATGTATTGGATACCGCGCGCGGACTGGGTGCGAAAAAAATCTGTGTGGTGATCGGGCATGGCGGCGACTCCGTTCGCGCCGCATTGCCGGCAGCAGATATTCAATGGGCGGTGCAAGAACCACAGCTTGGTACGGGCCATGCGCTGCTGCAGGCCTTACCCTTGCTTGACCAGAATGCGCCTACCCTGGTGTTGTACGGGGATGTGCCGCTGACGCAAGCAGCAACCCTCCAGCGCCTGATTGATGCGGCCGGGCAAGATCATCTTGCGCTGCTGACAGCGCACGTTTCAGACTCGCATGGCTACGGCCGTATTGTCCGCGTCGACGGAAAGGTAACGCGAATCGTTGAGGAAAAAGATGCCGACGATGCAGAGCGTGCAATCAGCGAAATCAACACCGGAATTCTGGTTGCATCAGCTGCGGCACTGTCACGTTGGTTGCCGACACTGGGGAATCAAAATGCGCAGGGTGAATACTACTTAACCGACATCGTCGCTCTGGCGGTGGCGGAGGGCACTAAAGTGGTGACTGCGCATCCCGCGGCATTGTGGGAAACGGAGGGCGTCAATAACAAGTCGCAGTTGGCGCGACTTGAGCGGGTGCACCAACGGAATGTCGCTGAAGCGCTGATGGAGGCAGGTGTGATGCTGGCCGATCCCGCGCGCATCGATGTGCGCGGAGAGTTGGTGTGCGGCAGTGATGTGTTTATCGACATTGGCTGTGTGTTTGAGGGCAAGGTGTCAGTTGGTGCTGGTAGCACGCTGTCAGCCAATTGCTTTTTAAAGAATTGCAGTATCGGCCCCGGCGTTCGTATCCAACCGTTCTGTCATATCGAGGATGCTGAGGTTGGCGCGAATTCGGTGGTCGGTCCTTATGCGCGTTTGCGTCCGGGTACGGTTCTGGCGAATGATGTTCACGTCGGGAATTTCTGCGAGATCAAGAATTCCACCGTGGCCAGTCATTCCAAAATCAATCATTTGTCCTACATTGGCGACACGACAATGGGCAGCCGGGTAAACATCGGAGCCGGCACCATTACCTGCAATTATGATGGTGCAAACAAGTTCCGTACGGTGATCGAAGACGATGTCTTCATTGGCTCTGATACACAATTGATTGCCCCGGTGACTGTGAGCCAAGGCGCAACGCTTGGTGCGGGGACCACGCTGACCAGGGATGCACCGGCAAACCAACTGACTGTTTCGCGGGCCAAACAGATTTCAATTGCCGGCTGGAAACGGCCACAGAAAACAAAGAAAACCTAGGGAAGCGAACGTATGTGTGGAATCGTTGCCGCAGTTGCTGACAGGGACATTGTCCCGCTACTGATCGAAGGTCTGACACGACTTGAGTATCGCGGTTACGACTCGGCGGGGATTGCAGTTCGTGACGAGTCCGCAAAAAGGGCGTTGACGCGGATGTGCAGTACCGGGCGTGTTGCTGATCTCGCGGTCCAAGCGCAAGACTGCACGGCGAAGGCCGGTATTGCTCATACGCGGTGGGCAACTCACGGTGCGCCATCAGAGCGGAATACTCATCCGCTGATGTCTTCTGGCGTGGCCTTGGTTCACAACGGCATTATCGAAAACTACATACCCATTCGGCAAATGTTGATCGCACAAGGGTACGTATTTGTTTCTGAAACCGATACCGAGGTGATTGCGCATTTAGTGCACTTTGAATTGAAGTGCGCGGCAGATTTGTTGACTGCGGTACGTCGCGCCTGCGCCCAGTTGGTCGGCGCCTATGGCATCGCGGTCATCCGCGAAGGCGACGATTGTGTGGTGGTCGCCCGTCGTGGCTCGCCACTTTTATTAGGCTTGGGTGAGCATGGCAACTATGCCGCGTCCGATGCGTCAGCACTTTTGTCGGTGACCCGTAATATCGTCTATCTGGAAGAAGGTGATGTTGCCGAGATTAAGCGTCAATCGGTACGAATCTTCTCAGTTGGTGCTGGCGATACAGGGAGGGCGACAGACCGGGAGTGCCCCGAAGAGGGTACGCCGTTGGTTATTGGTGTCGATCGACCGGTTCATGTCAGCACCTTGAGTGCCGAAGCAGTGGAGTTGGGCGACTACCAACACTACATGCAAAAGGAAATTTTCGAGCAGCCCGAGGCCCTGGCGGCAACGCTGGAAATGATCGGCGGAGCACAATCTTTGATGCCCAATCTTTTCGGTGCCAATGCGCCCGAAGTTTTCACCGGAATCAATTCGGTGTTGATCCTTGCCTGCGGCACCAGTTACCACTCGGGCCTTGTTGCGCGTTACTGGATCGAGCAAATCGCCGGTATCCGGTGTACAGTCGAAATCGCCAGCGAATATCGCTATCGCGCTTCAGTACCCGATCCGAATCAATTGGTCATTGCAATTTCACAATCAGGTGAAACGGCAGATACCCTGGCGTCGGTGAAATACGCCAAGTCGCTGGGCATGCAGCGTACTCTGGCGATTTGCAACGTACCGGAATCTGCCATCGTGCGTGAGTGTGCATTGCGTTTCCTGACCCGCGCCGGTCCGGAAGTTGGTGTCGCATCAACCAAGGCCTTCACCACCCAACTCGCTGCCCTGTTCCTGCTCGCGGTGACACTGGCAAAGGCGTCCGGGCGGTTGAGCGTAGCTGACGAGGCGCAGTACCTGACCGATCTGCGCCATTTGCCCTTGGCAGTGCAGAAAGTGCTTACATTGGAGCCGCAGATCGCCAGCTGGGCGTTGCACTTTGCCAACAAGCACCACGCCTTGTTTCTCGGTCGCGGCATGCACTATCCCATCGCCTTGGAAGGCGCGCTCAAGCTCAAGGAAATCTCTTATATCCACGCCGAAGGCTACCCGGCCGGCGAGCTAAAACATGGCCCGCTGGCGCTGGTCGATGCCGATATGCCGGTAATCACCATTGCCCCGAACGACGCCTTGCTCGAGAAACTCAAATCAAACCTGATGGAAGTCGCGGCGCGCGGTGGCGAACTGTATGTATTTGCCGATGCTGACTCAGCGGTGACCGAGGGCGATGCGGTGCATGTTTTGCGCCTAGCGGAACACTATGGCTTGTTGTCTCCCGTGCTGCATGTTGTGGCGTTGCAACTGCTCTCGTATCACGTGGCACTGGTGAAGGGAACCGACGTCGACAAACCACGCAATTTAGCCAAATCGGTGACCGTCGAGTAAGCGTTCGCCATCACCAATCGGCCGGGCGCGGACCGGCACATTAATTCCCGATGCTGTCCTTGATATACGACAAGGCTTGCGCTCCGCTGGCAGCTTAAGCTATCTGTGTCGCCGAGAGAGACGCATGGATTTAGCGTGCTTTTTATATCGGCCCGTAATGAGGACGTTTGTGATGCTTGAAGCACTGCAGAAGGTCGTGCGCTGGATGTTCATGCGCGTCGAGAAACTCTTTAACCATACCTTCGGCGACAAGCTGAATCCGCTGTATCACCTCGGCACCATCAGCTTTTATCAATTCTGGCTGGTCATCGGCAGCGGCCTGTATCTGTACATTTTTTCCGAAACCGCAGTGCACGGTGCCTTCGAGTCCGTTCAGCGTATCACCCATGATCAATGGTGGGCCGGCGGCATTTTGCGCAGTGTGCATCGCTATGCCACCGACGGCATGATCCTGACCATGCTGTTGCATCTGCTACGACACTTTGCCTACGATCACTATCGCGGTTTCCGCTGGTTCTCGTGGGTCAGTGGGGGCATTTTGCTCTGGCTGGTGTATCTGGCGGGGATCAACGGCTTCATGCTGGTGTGGGATCAGCTGGCGCAATTTGTGGTGATCGCTTCGTCGGAGTGGCTCGACGTTCTGCCGGTATTCAACGGCGCCTTGATCCGCAATTTCATCTCGGTCGAAAGCGTTAACGATCGCCTGTTCACGTTGTTGGCCTTCATGCATATCGGTATCCCATTGACAGTCGGCTTGCTGCTATGGATACACGTGCAGCGGATTCCCCAGGCGCGCATAAACCCGCCGCGTCAAATCATCATTGGCATCAGCTTGATGTTTCTGGCGTTGGCACTGATCCGGCCGGTGCTCAGTCAGGGTGGCGAAGCCGATCTTGGCATCGTGCCGGGGCCGCTGGCATTTGACTGGTTCCAACTGCCCCTGCTGCCGTTGATTTATGTTGTTGATCCGCGCCTCTTGTGGGCGATTGTCTTGGTTGCCAGCGCCTTGTTGTTCCTGGCGCCTTGGCTGCCACCGCGTCGGCGCGGCGCCGGGCAGGCCGAATACCAAATCAATTTTCAGCCGGGCAATCAAGTCGTCTCGGCACGCTTCGACGAAACGCTGCTCGACGCCGGCCTGCGCCAGGAAGTCAAGTTGTCTTTCGAATGTCGCAATGGCGGCTGCGGCTTGTGCAAATGCAAGGTCACGCGGGGTACAGTGAATCCTGGCATTTATCAAGCCGATGCCTTGTCCGCCAGCGAATTGGCTGAAGGCAAAGTCTTGCTGTGCTGCGCCACGGCGCTGGAAGATGTCGATATTGATATTGATCCAACAGCCGTAACGGCGCTGGTTCGCGATTACTTGGCCCGCGTGGTGGTCATGGAGAAACTGAACTATGACGTCATGCGCGTCGTGCTGCGCTTGATTGACGGGCAGACACTCAGCTTCAAGGCCGGGCAATACATCAACATTCTGTTGCCCGGCGGACAGCGGCGTGCCTTCTCGTTTGCCAACCCGCCGCATGAATCGCATGTCATCGAATTGCAGATCCGGCGTATTGAAGGCGGCTTGTTCACCACACAGGTATTCGAGCAGATGAAGCCCGGCGACCAGATCCGGTTTGAAGGACCTTTGGGCGATTTCGTGCTCAAGGAATCGACCCGGCCACTGGTATTTGTGGCCGGCGCCACCGGCTTCGCGCCCGTCAAGAGCATGGTTGAAGATGCTTTCTACCGCGGCGTGAAACGGCCGATTTACCTGTACTGGGGGGTGCGCAAACTGGATGATCTCTACCTGCCGCAGCTGCCACAGGCCTGGGCGCGCGAACACGACAATTTTCATTTCGTTCCAGTGCTCTCCGAGGCCGCGACAGACGGG
This sequence comes from Rhodocyclaceae bacterium, assembly GCA_016718525.1. Lineage (GTDB taxonomy): Bacteria > Pseudomonadota > Gammaproteobacteria > Burkholderiales > Rhodocyclaceae > JADKHX01. Next base: position 490,072 of record JADKDD010000002.1, on the reverse strand, counting down.
CAATGGAAAGGACGCACCGGGCTGGTCCACGAAGCCATCCTGCAAGACTTCCCTGATCTGCAAGGCCATGAAATCTACGCCTGCGGTTCCGTGCGCATGGTCGAAGCGCTGTTCCCGTCGGCCAAGCAACAAGGCGCCGAAGACGGTATGTGCTTCTCCGACGCTTTCGCCTTGTCGGCACGGTCAATGATTCTGCAGCCACGGCAGTGACCACACAACAGCACAGGCTTGATCTTGGTCAACGTGAATCGACAGGCGACGACTGAGAATACATACAGAAACTGACTGACCGTTTTCATGCCAACCAAAGGGGCATCACTATGTACGTCGTGCACCACGATCTTCACCACGAGTTTCCAGAGCTTTCCGATGCGATACATCAGCTGAAGACACACGATCACCACTTTGCCAAATTGTTTGGTGAGTACCATCAAATCACCTCGCAGATTGAAACACTGGAGGGCAATAATGTGCCGGTTACCGATGAAGCATACGAAGCACTGAAAAAGCAGCGGCTGACTTTGAAAGACAAGCTGTATGCGATGCTGGTAAAAAATTCAGGCTGATCGCGGTAGCAGCCGAATTTGCGAAATGCATTTTTAGCAGGCAAACCATCATGGTGGCTGATCAACAACACGGGATCATGCCGCACGGGAAATCAACTGGAAGCGTGCCGGATCTGCGCCAGCTGGTTGAGCGGGTGCATTACCAGAGTCGGACATGGCTCGATGCACCGGCCCCAACTGATTTTGAACGTTCGCACGTCGAACGGCTACAGAGTTTGACCGAGCGTCTACTCGCCAATCCGACCATTCCTTTGGCCGGCGTCGAACAAGTCAGAAGACAACTGTGTGACTGCTGTCATCGCTTGAACGCCGGTCAACACTACGCCGGCTGCAAGGGACGCGCCTTGGGTTATTGCCCGATCCTGACCGAGCAGGCTGAAAAATAATCCCTCCGCACGCCCGGCGACAAGGGCAAAAAAACTAGGGCATACTTCAACACACTCATTGATTGCACCTAGGAGGCAGATTCATGGTGACCCGCGCATTTGTTATCAATCAAAGTGGCAGTGTCACGCCGCGCCACGCCTTCGTTACCGGCGGCACCGGCTTTGTCGGACTCAATCTTGTGCAACAGCTCAAGACCGCTGGCTGGGACGTTACAGCACTGCATCGAGCGAACTCCGACCTCAGGTATCTCTCACGCTTTTCACCCACCCTGGTTCAGGGGGAAATCACTGATTCAGCATCGCTGCTCGCCGCGCTGCCAAGCGGAATTGATACCCTGTTCCACGTCGCCGGCAACACCAATATGTGGCGCAAGGGCAATGCGGAGCAGACCCGCGACAATATCGAGGGCACCCGCAATGTGGTGGATGCCGCCATTATCAAAGGCGTGCGCCGCCTTGTCGTCACTTCATCGATTGCGGCCTATGGTCCGATCTCGGGCGAGATCACCGAAGCCACGCCCAGTCGCGCTGCCGGATCAAGCGTCAACTACGAACTCACTAAATGGCAAGCGCAGGAAATCGCGCGTGCCGCTGTGTCGCGCGGACTCGAGGTAGTCATCATGCAACCCGGCGCAATCATGGGGCCTTATGACATTGGGACCTGGTCGCGCATGTTCACCCTGGTGCGGGATGGCAAGCTGGACGCAGTACCCGATGCCGGTCTGACCTTCGCACATGTGCATGAAGTTGTCGCTGCGCACATTGCCGCCGCGGATAAAGGCGAGAACGGCGGAAGCTATTTGCTTGGTGGTGAAAATCGTTCCATGCTTGACCTGATTCAAATCATTGAACGTCTGCTCGGCAAACCTGCAAAAGCCAAAGTTGTCCCCACGACGGTACTAAAGGTGGTTGCGGCAGTCGGTGATTTCGCCAGTAATTTCACCGGCAAACAGCCGGCACTCACGCCGGAAATGGCCAAGATGTTTGGCAGCCGTGGCACGATTTCCGTTGCCAAGGCACAACGTGAATTGGGATTCAAGATAGTTCCGCTGGAAGCGATGGCCAAGGACTGTTACGATTGGATGGTAGCCGAAGCAAGGATCTAACCGGCGACGTTAGCTCAGGATTTTCATCTCAACAACGCCGTATGGTGAGCACCAACTGACAGCCTTGCATCCAAACTGAATCAGAACTCGCGTTACATGTGATGGAAAGTCGACCGTCAATTGACTAACATCGGAACAGTTTCGATAAAACTTAACTACTACGGGAGGCAACCATGAATCAACGCACAAGCACCATTGCGGCACTTTCGATATTGGCGCTGACTCTGCCGCAAATGGCATCTGCCGCTGGTGAGGGTGATGCGGACAAGGCGAAAGCAGCGACGGCGTCACCCACAAAGCCCGGCTACTCACCTTACGCCGGACGCAATTTCCCCACGCTACCGCTGTTTGGCGACACCCATCTTCATACCTCGTTCTCAATGGATGCCGGAGCATTCGGTGCACGCCTGACGCCCAAAGATGCCTACCGTTTCGCCCGTGGCGAACAACTGACATCGAACTCCGGGCAACCGGTCAAGTTGTCCCGTCCGCTCGATTTTCTTGTTGTTGCCGATCACTCGGACGGCATGGGATTCTTTCCCTTGCTGATGAGCGGCGATGCGGAACTTCTCGCTACACCTCAAGGCCGCAAATGGTACGACGAGATTCGAGCAGGCAAAGGCCAACAGGCTGCAATTGACATCATCAACAGTTTCGGCCTGGGTAAGATGCCCAAGGGCTATCCGACACCGGGAACTGCAGCTTATCGAAACGCGTGGCAAGAGACGATCAATGCCGCTGAGGCGTACAACGAACCGCATCGCTTTACGGCGCTGATCGGTTACGAATGGACTTCCAATACCGGCGCCAACAATCTGCATCGCAACGTGGTATTCCGTGGCAACGGCACACAAGCCGCGATGGTTGAGCCCTACACCACTCTGAAACCTCTTGGTAGCGACAATCCGGTGGACCTCTGGAAATGGATGGCTGCCACTGAACAAAAGACCAGCAGCGAAGTGCTTGCCATCGCGCACAACGGAAATTTGAGTAATGGCCTGATGTTTCCGACAGTTGAGGCGTTTGGCAAAAAGCTTGATCGCGAATATGCCGAACAGCGTGCCCGGTGGGAGCCGCTATATGAAACAACACAAACCAAAGGAACGGGAGAGGCTCACCCGTTCCTTTCACCCAACGATGAGTTCGCCAATTTTGAGCTTTGGGACAAAGGGAATCTTGACGGTAGCGCAGCCAAGACGAAAGACATGCTCCAATACGAATATGCTCGCGAGGGGCTAAAGAATGGCTTGAAGCTGGAGGCGCAGCTCGGTACCAACCCATTCAAGTTTGGATTGATCGGTAGCAGCGACGCACACAATGCCCTTGCGGCGATGGAGGAGAACAACTTTTTTGGCAAGACCGCGCCGCAAGAACCGAGTGCCGAGCGCTTGACGAAAACCTTTTTCAACAACGCCAAGACGGGTGTCAAGATCATGGACTGGGAAGTGGGCGCCTCCGGATATGCTGCCGTGTGGACGACCGAGAATACCCGCGAAGCCATATTCGATGCCATGAAGCGACGGGAAACTTATGCCACCACCGGTCCGCGCATGATTGTGCGCTTCTTTGGCGGTTTTGACTTCGTACCGAAAGATGCACTGACCCAGCTGCCGGCGCGTGTCGGCTACGAAAAAGGTGTTCCGATGGGCGGCGATCTCAGCGCCGCACCGGGCGGTAAATCGCCTACTTTCTTGGTGGCTGCCCTGAAAGACCCGATCGGCGCGAACCTCGACCGGATCCAGATTGTCAAAGGCTGGGTCGATCAGAAGGGTGACACGCACGAGCAGATCTATGACGTGGCGTGGAGCGACGCGGCCAGGCGCAAAATGGGCGCCAAAGGCAAACTGACGTCGGTGGGCAACACCGTTGACGTCGCAAACGCAACCTGGTCCAACACCATCGGCGCATCAGAGCTCATCACGGTCTGGAAAGATCCAAAATTTGATGCCAAACAAAGCGCGTTTTACTACGCCCGGGTAATCGAGATCCCCACCCCGCGATGGACGGCCTACGACGCAAAATATTATGGCAACAAGCCACTGCCAGGCACCACGATGATCCTGCAAGAGCGCGCCTATACCGCCCCGATCTGGTACACACCGAGCAAGTAATTGGCGAATCAGACGTCACCAAAGCAATGGTTCCGAACGGAGCCATTGCTTTGCCTTCATCTTTTGACGGTCGGCTTCTTTGCCTTAGCGCCGGCCGATTTTGTTTCCTGTGCCCGCAACTTTTTGGCAGCGTCATATCTGGCCAGACTTTCCGCCGGCCAGGCTTTCGCGGCGTCGTAGTAGCCGCGAAACTTCGGCGTACTTTCATCCAGCAATATCCACGCTTGTTTTGAGCGCACAAAAATGTGGGCGAGGGGAGGCAGCGCCCCCGGTTCATCCAGTGTGCCGACTCTAACGTAACGGGTGATGGCCTTTCTGGTGCCGTGCTCGTTCCACATTGCGGTGTGGCATTGAGGGCAGCGCGCGACCCAATGTTTGCCGCCGCTATCGGTCGGCACCAGGACGTAACTCGGTTCACCGGTGGTGATCTGAAAGTTCGTGTATTCGATCATTGCATGGTGGGCAAACGGTGTACCGGTTTCGCGCTGACATCGTGTGCAGTGACAGCAGTGCACGAACAGTGGGTGGTCCAGCAAGTGATACCGCACCTGCCCGCAGGCACAACCGCCGTCAAACGGTGGCTTGGGTGGATCGGCGGCGGTGAGGCGAGTTTTTGGCATAGGCAATCGACTGGTTGGATAGTGCGCAGATTAGCGGCAAAGGTGCTCCCTATCGGACATTTTGATGCATTATTGCCAAACCCAACACGCAACTGGAATCTCTTGTGTGATCGAATGACTGCAATCTCGGGAGCAACAATGGATAAACCCATCCTTTACGTTTTCAACATCTCGCACTATTGCGAGAAAGCGCGTTGGGCGTTGGACTTTTGCGGCATTGCGCATCATGTGCAGCATGTCATGCCGGGGCAACATCGAAAAATCGCCAAAGAGCTGGGTTCTAAACGCGGTTCGGTTCCGTTTCTGCACACGGACGATCAGGTCATCTGCGGGTCTTCGGCCATTATCGATTGGGCCGAGGCACACCGCGCCACCAACGCGCCCAGCCTCGCCGGTAGTGATCCGGAGCAGGTGCGGGCGATCGAGAAACGGCTCGACGACATCGCCGGAGTACACGTTCGCCGCTTCTTTTACTCCGAAGCTCTTACCAACGATCCGAAGTCAGTGCGTCCGATTTTTTCGAACGGCTTGCCGATGTTTCAGCGCTTGTCCGTCATTCTGGCGTGGTCAAAAATCGTGACGGTGATGAAGCAAGGCATGGACCTGGGTCCGGCGCAGGGACTGGAATCGCGGGCGATATTGGACGATGAATTGACCTGGCTTGATGGTCTGCTCGCCGATGGGCGTCCGTTTTTGACCGGCAGCGAATTTACTCGCGCCGACCTTACCGCCGCTGCACTGCTCGCTCCAATGGTCGACCCAAAGGAACATCCGGTTCACGGTTTGTTGCCGTTTCCAAACAATGTTGCGGCAACCATGCAAGCGTGGGCGGAACGACCGAGCTTGCGCCTGGTGCGGGAGGCTTACGCAACGAGGCGCTGGCGCGTAGTGTAGCGCTCTCCATCCCGACCCAACCCCCTTATCACTAATGTCCCATTCGACCTTTCAATGGAAGGTCAGGTAGTCCCCGTTTTTTTTGCGACTACTCTGGTCGCCAATGCTCTACGCGCAAGCTCCAAACCGAAACGCCCGATAATGGCGACTAAACCCTATTGATCGCTCTTTGGAAATCCGCGCATGGAAATCAAGGTCAACTTTCTCGACAAGCTTCGCCTCGAAGCCAGGTTCGATGACTTCACGGTAGTGGCTGATCAGCCGATCCGCTACAAGGGCGACGGCTCAGCGCCGGGTCCGTTCGATTACTTTCTGGCTTCATCAGCTTTGTGTGCGGCTTATTTTGTGAAGTTGTATTGCGACACGCGCAATATTTCGACCGACAATATCCGCCTGTCGCAGAACAATATTGTTGATCCTGAAAACCGCTACAAACAGATTTTTCAGATTCAGGTCGAGTTGCCGGCCGATATCTCCGCCAAAGACCGCCAGGGCATCTTGCGTTCGATCGATCGCTGCACGGTGAAAAAAGTGGTGCAGGCCGGGCCGGATTTTGTTATCGAAGAAGTGGAAAATCTCGATGCCAATGCGCAGGCTTTGCTGATGCTCAGTCCGGACTCGGCAGCGAGCACCACGATTGCAGGCAAAGACCTGCCGCTGGAGCAAACCATCGCCAATATGTCAGCAGTATTGGCGGGCCTCGGGATGAGGATTGAAATCGCCTCGTGGCGCAATCTGGTGCCTAATGTCTGGTCGCTGCATATCCGCGATGCACACTCGCCAATGTGTTTCACCAATGGCAAGGGAGCGACTAAAGAAAGCGCCTTGGCCTCGGCCCTGGGCGAGTTTATCGAGCGACTCAATTGCAATCATTTCTACAACGATCAGTTTTGGGGTGAAGAGATTGCCAACGCGGGGTTCGTGCATTACCCGAACGAGCGCTGGTTCAAGCCCGGCAAAAAAGATGCGCTACCGGCTGGCATCCTCGATGAATACTGCCTGAAAATTTACAACCCCGATGGCGAGCTGCGTGGTTCGCATCTGATCGATACCAACTCGGGCAACCTGCAGCGCGGCATTTGTGCGCTGCCGTTTGTGCGTCAGTCGGTGCGCCAGTCAGACCGCGAGGTGGTGTATTTCCCGTCCAACCTGATCGACAACCTGTTCCTCAGCAATGGCATGAGCGCCGGCAATACGCTGGCCGAAGCACAGGTGCAATGTCTGTCCGAAATTTTCGAGCGCGCGGTCAAGCGCGAAATTCTCGAAGGCGAAATCGCATTGCCTGATGTGCCGCCGGAAGTGCTGGCGAAATTCCCCGGCATTCTGGCCGGGATAGCGGCGCTGGAAGCACAAGGCTTTCCAGTGCTGGTGAAGGACGCGTCGCTGGGCGGGCAGTTTCCGGTGATGTGCGTCACTTTGATGAACCCGCGCACTGGCGGTGTGTTTGCCTCGTTCGGCGCGCACCCAAGCCTCGAGATAGCGTTGGAGCGCAGCCTGACCGAACTGCTGCAGGGTCGCAGTTTTGAAGGTCTGAACGATTTGCCCCGGCCCACCTTTGAAAGCAACGCCGTCACCGAACCAAATAATTTTGTCGAGCACTTTATCGATTCCAGCGGCGTGGTGTCGTGGCGCTTTTTCAGTGCCAAAGCTGACCATGAATTTGTCGAGTGGGATTTTTCCGGCCAGGGTGAAAACTCCAATGCTGAGGAAGCTGCAACGCTGTTCGGCATTCTCAGAGACCTGGGCAAAGAGGCGTACATGGCGGTATACGACCAATTAGGCGCAACGGCCTGCCGCATCCTGGTGCCTGGCTATTCGGAAATTTATCCGGTGGAAGATTTGGTCTGGGACAACACCAACAAAGCGCTACTGTTCCGCGCCGATATTTTGAACCTGCACCGCCTCGACGATGCCGGATTGCAAGCGCTGCTTGAGCGATTGGAAGACAGTGAGCTGGACGATCAAACCGACATCGGCACACTGATCGGCATCGAATTTGACGAGAACACTGCGTGGGGGCAGCTCACCATTCTGGAGTTGAAGCTGCTGATCCATCTCGCCTTGAAGCGATTTGAAGCAGCGCAAGAACTGGCGCAATCATTTTTGCAGTACAACGAAAACACGCTTGAGCGCGGCTTGTTTTATCAGGCCTTGAATGTGGTGCTGGAGGTCGTGCTGGACGACGACCTGGAACTCGACGATTACGTGGTCAGTTTCCGCCGGATGTTTGGCGACGCGCGGATGGACGCTGTGATCGGGTCAGTGGACGGCAGCGTGCGCTTTTTCGGGCTAACTCCCACGAGCATAAAGCTGGAGGGGCTCGACAGACATCAGCGCCTGATCGACAGCTACAAGAAGCTGCACAGGGCGCGGGCCAGTGTGGCGGCTTGATTCGAGTGCAGGCGGCCGGTAAAAGCGGCCAGATCAGCGCACGTATTTGTCGGATGATGAAAATTTCTAATATCACGCTAACGGCGTGTGGCCGATGAACGGGCCATTCCATTACCAGCACCAACTGGGCGAATGACTCTGAAAGACTGAAAGCGGTCTTACGGCTATATAGAATAATTGCCCGCTTCCGATGCAAAGCGAAGGCTGGGGAAAACCCTGGCCACCTGCAGTGGGCACAACACAGGAACGGAAATCATGAATGTCGCCTACTTGCTTATCAAGACCGTGCCGGGCGATGCGCTGCCGACGCACTTCCGCTTAGAATAAAGTTGTCTCGTTGGATCCAATCTGTCGCAGAGATCTGCAGGTCGCGTGACAAGGGATCATCGCTCTGCACAACCTGTTTCTAATTCTAAAAGACTTGTCTCGCAGTTAAATGAATCCCAGACCGATCACGTGTAATCTTTAAGACATTGGCCGACGCAAGTTTTCCGCGCCAGAAATGAGTTGTAGGTACCGACCAATCGTCAATCGCTCGTTGCACTATCCAATCAACCTGAGGAGAACACCATGGCATTGCCCGACGCAATTACGCATCAAGACAAACTGCTCACCGTCAACACCAATCTCGGCAAGTTTCTGGAAGGGTTGCTGCACCCCGGAATCAAGGCGTATCCGTTGTTTCTCGATGCACATAATGGCACCTGGGTGCTGCGCGTGAAGTTTGCGCCGGGCATAACCTTGCCCCTGCATTTCCATACCGGCACCGTGCATATCTACACCATGAGCGGTTCGTGGTATTACACGGAATATCCCGATCAAGTGCAGCGTGCCGGCGACTATTTGTATGAGCCGGGTGGTTCGGTGCACCAGTTCAACACGCCAGCTTCAAATACCGAAGACACCGATACCTTTATGGTAGTCACCGGCTCGAATATCAATTTTGCCGACGATGGCACCTACCTTGGCATGATGGATGCCGGGATGATCAAGATGTGGACCGATCAAGCCATCAAGGATCAAGGCTGCGACCACATCAAATACATCAGTGCACCTGTCCCGACCTACACCGGTTGATCGGCGAAAGCGGAAGTACCTTTGAAAGGAGGCAAGTCCGCTTCCGCTGTATTGCGGTCTATCGAATCCGGGAAATGCGTTGGCTGCGAATCGGCGCACTGAACACCGTCAGCGCTTCCCAACTGTTTGCCTGTGCCGCCATGGCGCGCGCGCCGACACCCGTCAGTTGCAGTGCCTGGATGCGCGGTTCCTTATTGTCGCCGCGCATCAGATGTTTTGTCGGTGATAGCGCGCGATCCGGGTGCCGGACAGTGGCAGAACACACAAAATTGACAGGCTACCTATTACCGTGTTCATGCATCCGGTTCTCCGGTGTCGTTATTAACCGCGATAGTCTGGACACGTGCAGCCCCGATGATGTTATGCCGCCCGAATGTAGTTTGCCACCAGTTCCGGTGCCTGCATGGGGATGAAATGATTCAACTCGGACAGATAAACCTCCGTGCAGTTGGGCAGCGCGGCAGCAAGGCCGGGCCAGGTGGGGGAGGCGCTGAGGTCAGGCAGCCCGTTCTCTCCGGGCGGTGCGCGCAATAAAGTTACAGGGGTGACTATTTTCGGCAGTTCCTTGAGAACGATTTCATTGCCCTTCTGGTTGAGGTAGATGCCAGCCTCGTTCACTGGGTCGCAGGCCAGTTGGTGCAGTGCATTTTCGTCCGCTGGACGAAGCGCGTAATCGCAGTAATCGCGCAGTACCTGTGGCTGCCACGTGTTAAAGGGCGCGCGCTCCTTGAAACGTTCATACATTTCCCGCGCATCCTGCCACTGGTTTTTTCGTCGACTTACCGGGTGATCGCTAGCGTGCAGGTCAGTGAAGTGATGTTGGAACTGAGCGTAGCGCTCCGCCGACATGATCACCGGGTCGATCAGTACGAGGTGCTTGAAGCGCTGAGGTGTTCGTGCCGCAGCGCGCGCGATCAGGTGGCCGCCGATGGAATGCCCTACGCCGACCAGCTGCTCGAGATTCAACAGTTCAACCGCCCGGTGAATATCCTCGGCCATCAGACCCCAGTCTGCTGCGCCAAGACTGCCGCTGTTACCGTGAAAACGCAGATCCATCGCATAGATGTGCCGCCCCGGGAGCCCTTTGACTACCTGATTCCAGCAGCGGCTGTGGAAGCCTGTGGCATGCAGCAACAGAACGGGGTCGCCATGTCCCGGCCATTCGATGCCGGCCAGTTCGATATCTCCAACATCCAGACGGAATTCGCGAAATTCTTGCATGGCTTTTGGCACCTGTGGATGAGTCGATGAGCTGGAATTATTGCGCGGATCTGGTCTTGACGGATTGGTCAATCCGGACTCCGGTGGGGAGATCAAGCCACGCTCTCGCAAATGAATAAACGTTGGTTTGAACTCTGTTAGCACTCGAAGAGCCGCCTGATTAAGGACAGGAAATTCAATCAACGTTCGGGCAGTGCAGCGGGAAGGCTTCATAGATGCGCGTCAGCAGCATCGCCCACAGGTAGCGGGCGACGGCGCGAGACTTTGATTCTGGTGTTGTGTTGGTGTCGGCTTCGACAACCGCTGGCGCTGCGCCGGCATCAGAGCGGCGATCCGCGAACCGGACTGAATGACAGCAATACGCGGCGGAGCGGCCACGCAATAAGCCACCTTGTGCGAAGAGCATTACTTCGACTATATGCAGCAATGATAGCTTCTCATCGGCAGGTTCCGCTGCTTGGCTGCCCTCCCGCCATTGCAACAATTCAAGATGCCAGAATTAAACACCAAACCAGTTTCAACGCCGTATCGCCAGCACCAACTGACGACAAAGCCGCAATACCAAAAAAGTCGCAGCGTTCGGTCTCGCACAGAAGGCAGCACCTTGGTTCGCTAAGGTGGGTGTCGGGTGCTAATTGGCGGAAGTTTGACCCAAGCCAAGTCGTGCGGCTCCTGCTTGCACGAGAATTGATGTGATCGTCAATGGTGAGCCGGCCCAACACCTTCCGTGTGCAAACGGGCTCGCGTTGACCCGGCAACCGAACTGAGGAGCAGTGAAATGAACTGGAAGAACACAACAGCCCGTTATGGCTCGGTGACCATCGGCCTGCATTGGCTGACCTTGGTGCTGTTGATTGCCGTTTACGCCTGCGTCAATCTGACTGAGCTCTATGAGGAGGAAAGTCCGGCGCAAGAGGCGCTGATGCACTGGCATTACATGCTGGGACTGACGGTGCTTGCCCTCGTGGTGTTGCGCCTGTTGAATCGCCTCGTCGGGGGTAGCTCTGCAGTTGTTCCGCCGGTGCCGCTGTGGCAGCAGCGACTGGCCAGTGCGGTTCACGTTGCGCTGTATGTGCTGATGGTCGCGATGCCGATACTAGGTTGGCTGATCCTCAGTGCTTCCGGCGAACCCATTCCGTTCTTCGGCATTCAACTGCCGGCGTTGCTGACCGCAAATGAAGATCTCGCCGATCAACTGGAGGATGTTCACGAGGTGATCGGCACGATCGGTTATTTCCTTATCGGCGCGCATGCCCTCGCGGCGCTATTTCATCATTACATCACCCGGGACAACACCCTCGTCCGCATGCTGCCGGGCAAAGGCTAGCGCGCCCTCCGGCTATCTGTTGGTTTTCCATCCCGTCAGTGATTTATTTGAGTCCGTTCATGTTGGCGGACTGGCTCAAGCAGGACATTTGTCGGCTGAGGGGGGAACAATCGCACAGCGCGGTCCGTTGTCACCAAACGCAGCGCACGAACTGAGTTACCGCTTCAATCTCCGGCCGGATGTTGTACCGGGAAATTATCCCTGGCCGCTGCAGCTTTCCGTCCGCGCATTGTCATGACCATCAGCCGCTCCCGGCGACCACTGGCCAATTCTCGTTATGTGTGGTGACAGACTGAATTGATGTGGCTTGTTCAGTATCGTTTAGTCACGGTAGCGCGCGTTGTGCGACTTCATTTATCAGGAGGATTTCATGCCACACACTGAACCAAACCATCCGCATCATCAGGATGCTGCCACGCATCACGAGCTCGCTGCCAAAAGTCATCTGAAGGCCGCGAAACTTTACGAATCAGGCAAGTTCGATGCTTCGGCCAGACACGCGCTGATCGCTCACGGGCATACCCTCCATGCGCTTCATCACAGTAACGAAGCGATCAAGGTGCGTACAGAAAAGCCGACGCCTGCAAAGAAAGCCTAGCGATTGCCTAATCACCAGTATTTGTGAGTTGCACAGTCCGGATTGGACTGAACCGTCTCCTTGACCGGTTCCGAAAGGGATCGGCTTTAATCCCGGCCTTGAGCCGGGATCTTTTTTGCCGCCGGCAGCGAGTGTCGGTGCAGTGCCACACCGACCAACCCGAATCCTTCAACTAGCATTTGCCATCGGGTGCGCATGGTCCGGGTGCCTATGAACAGCATCCGGCCTTGGCAAATTAATTGAGAGATATTGGAGAGCGTGATGTCGGATTTAGCCGAAAAAGAAGCGCAAGAAGAAAAAAAAGTCATTCAACAGCAATATGTGCAAAAAGCCGCCGCACTCATGGTGTTGCACGAGGGAGCACAGCGGCCGGTAAAAAACATCACCATTCCAACGGCGATGAACGTGCGGGCGAGACCTTATTTTTAGACCTCAATGATCTGCCCCGGTTGACGCCGTGATCGAGGCGAACAAAAAAATGCCTCCAGGGATTAGCTGGAGGCCAGGATGAAACAGGAGGAGGTACGCAGATGAGGTGGCCCATCTATGACGATGATCATATGGGTCGAGTATGACAATTTAATGACTGTGTATTTACAGTTTTCCAGATGCGCTTTTTGAACATTCGCGCACGATGATTAGCTGCTTGAGAATCGCGAACTGATCGCTAGTCAATTTCCCGCACAACACTTCTGAATTTCAATCGTCGAATGCTCAATCGCGGCATGAATCGAAAGTTGCTCGCGAATTCTGGCCGGGGTTAACGATTGATGATGACTCACCACAATGATCGCGCATGAATAAGCGCCCGTGCCGACGCGCCATAGGACTCGGTCTCTTCAATTCAATTCCGCCGCAACCCCTTTAATTCACAACTATCTTTTGAATAAATCGCCGAAAAAGTCGCCTTTGTTCCACCGGATTCGCTGCGGGTCATTGGCGATTTCGATCCCCAGCAGATAATTAAGATTGGCGAAGCGTTCGGCGGCACGCCAATTAATCGGCACGTTCATATCGTCACCGGGCTTGTGATAGTGCGTTTGCAGAAATTCGTCATACATGGCACGCGCGTTCTCGTTCTTGTTAAACGATCGGATTCCCGGCAAAAAGAAAATCGCCGGAACGCCCTGACGGACGAAGTTGTAGTGGTCGGTACGGGTGAACAGGCTCTGATCCGGCCATGGATCCGGAATGAGTGCCACGTTCAATTTTTTTGCGGCATTGGCTGCCGCCGACTTCAGCGTTGATCGATTGGCGCCAAAGGCAATGACATTGCTGAAATCGTAGGTCAGGACCGGCATGTCCAAATTGACGTTCGCTACCATCGAGGCGGCAGGAACGGTTGGGTAGTTGGCGAAGTAGTCTGAACCCATCAAGCCCTTTTCTTCACCGGTGACGGCAAGAAAAAGGATAGAGCGTTTTGGCTTGACCGGCATGGCGGAAATCATCCGCGCCATTTCCAGCAGGGTTGCCACCCCTGCGGCATTGTCCATGGCGCCGTTCATGATGGTGTCGCCAGTCATCCCGGGGCGTATTCCCAGGTGGTCAAGGTGCGCACTGAAAATCACGTATTCGTTCTTGAGCTTTGGATCACTGCCTTGAACCATACCGACCACGTTGCTGCTGCTGGTTGAACCACGGGTGGAATTTCTTTTCAGACGAGCGGACAGGTTCAAAGGAAGGTGAGGCAAAGGTTTGTCAGCGCCTGCGGCGGCGTAGATCGCATCAAGTTTGACATCCACGTCTGTAAACAACTTCGCCGCCGCCGTCATACTTAAATGAGCGACGACTTGAATGGCCGGGATTTCATTTGCGCCGCGCCCTTCTTTGGTAACCCAGTCCATGGAGAGTGTGTGGGCATACCAGCGACCAAGCGAGAACGGACGAACGACTTCAGAGCGCGGCGTCTGCAAGGAGATGACGCCAATTGCGCCGTGCCTCGCTGCCAGCAGATTCTTTTCCCAGTTGTCGCCATAGTGAGCGCCCTCTTCGGACGGAAAACCGACCGGAGCGCCGGAAAGCAAGACCACGATCTTGCCTTTGACATCCAACCCCGCATAGTCGTCGTGATTGAAACGGGGGGCGGTAATGCCGTAGCCGACAAATACCAGCGGTGCCGTGATGCTGGTCTCGTCGTAACTATGACTCGCCCGCATGGTGAATTCATCGAGGTAGGCGAGCACTTCGTTGCCACCCGCCCGCTGAATTTCGAATACGGCAGAGTCCTGAACCAATCGACTGGTCTTGAACGGGACCGCTTGCCGATAAGTGCCTTGATCACCTTTGGGCAGCACACCATACTGGGCAAACTGCGCAGCAACATAAAGCGCCGCGATATCAAATCCGCGCATACCGGTTTCACGGCCTTCCAGCAGATCGTCTGCCAGAAAGGTCATGTGAGCCCGGATGATGTTGCCGTTCGCGGTATCGTCCTTCGCCGCTGCATGCGCAGCATTTCCGGCAAGGAACAATAGCGCAGCGCCTGCGATCAATAGTTGTCGTAGTTTGATGATTTCAGCCCTCGTCAATATTCCAGTGTTTCGTCTGTGCCACTGGAGAACGCAGGTTACCAATTCTTTCTGGTACAACGATTCGCGTGATGGAGATTAGAGATTTGGCTGGTGACGGAACTGTCGATGCCACGCTAACGACGTATCCCCGATGATCGGGGGATGCCATGGCCGATGAGCGGGCCAGTCTCTCACCAGCACCAAATTTGACATGACCGGTCCGTACGGGCTGGGAATACCTCGCTCCGCTTGGCTAAAATAATCATCCTTCGCGGACACCGACTAACCACCCGAGGAGAGTTACTTGACAGCCAACCGGAAGATTTGGGCATGGACCTTGGCGGCGCTCTTTGCCGTTGGCATTGCCGGAGCAGGCACGTACGTCTGGAAGCGTTATATCCATGCGCCTTGGGATGAGGAATATGCCTACACCAAAGGGGTTCAGGCGGTGGTCTATTCCTTCCCCTACGTGCTCAACAGCTCGGTTCGCTGGGCCTGGTCGCAACCGCAAAAGCAGGGCGAGCGCGTCACTGCGCCGACCGACGCGATCAACAATTTCTTTCACTCACCGAGACTGACCGGCGCCGATTATCGCGACGGCGGCACCCCCAACAACGACACGGTTTATTCAACCACCTGGGCATATGTGGACAAGGAGCCGCTGGTGATCGGCGTGCCCGAAATCGGCAACCTGCCGTCAAGCGACAAGCCACGTTATTACAGTTTCGAAATCTCGAGCTTCGATTCCGACAATTTTGCCTATATCGGAACCCGAACCACCGGCAACAAGGCCGGTCACTACGCCATCGCCCCCAAGGGCTGGAAAGGCAAACTGCCAGAGGGCGTGACCTTGCTGGCCGAGGCACCCACTCCCTGGTTCCTGATCCTGGGCCGTACGCTGGTGACCGACCAGGAGGACTTCCCGGTCGTATCAAAGTTGATTCATCAATACACCCTGAGCACGCTCAGCGACTGGCAGAGCAAGCAGACGCGCCGCCCACCCGCACCACCACTGACGCCAGTGCCGCACTACAAAAGCGAGCAGCTGACTTTGCTCAAGCAGTTCTGGTCGATCGCCAACGCCGCCATGACCGCCAACCCGCCTCATGCGCGCGACGAGCGCCTGATGCGCTTCTTCAGCGATATCGAGGTGGGCCCCGGCAAAGATGTGACCAAGCTCAGCGAAGGTATGCAGCGCGGTCTCGATCGTGCGGCCATGCGCGGCCTGATGCTCCTGCCCGAAGTCAATAAGACCAGTTACGGCACCAAACTGGTGAACGGCTGGAAGTATCCGCCACGGGTTTATGGGCATGCCGGCCTCGATGGCTCGTTCCTCACCCGCGCTGCGATGCAGTCGCTTGGCGGTATCGTGGCCAACGATGCCGAGGAGGCGGTCTACATCGTTGCCCACACCGACGGCAAGGGCCAGTTGCTGGATGGCAGCAGGAATTACCAAATCACCTTCACCAAGGACAAGATCCCGCCGGTCAAGGCTTTCTGGTCAATGACGATCTATGACGATACCAACAACCTCGTCCGAAACAGCCTCGACCGCTATTCGCTTGGCGATCGCACGTCGGGCATGAAGTACAACAGCGATGGCAGCCTGACGCTCCACATCAGTCACAAATTACCCTCGGAGGACGTTAAAGCCAACTGGCTGCCGGCACCCGAGGGCGAGTTCTATCTGGTCCTGCGCGCCTACCTGCCCGACGAGGCCATCATCAATCAGGAATGGGCACCGCCTTCACTTGAGATCGTAGGCAAGTAATCGCACCTGATTACCAACAAGCAACGGGGTCAGACCACGAATTATTGCCCGGCTTGTTTTATCAGGCCTTGAATGTGGTGGCTTCGTCCAAGTAAAAACGACTAGGTCAGCGCGCATATTTGTCCGGTGGCGGGAACTGTCATTGCCATGCTAACGGCGTGTTACCAGCGCCAACTGGCAGAATGAAGCTCACCTACGTAATTCGATTTCGACGGTGACCCAATTAATTGTGTAATCGATAGCTACAAAAAACTGCATAGGGTGTGGGCGGATGTGGCGAAGTTTTCCTAGAAAAGGCGGCCGGTAAGAGCGGTCTACCTTAACCTGACCGTATTGACTCCTCTGGCAACGTTGATTTACCAGTGAGCCAAGAAAAGATACGCAGTGTGACTGAATACTCGATTTGTTGAGTAATTCCACGGATAGTGTTTCCAGTCAGCCAGCTATACCATCCCCAGACGACTGCAATGAAAGTGGTTACTGGCAGTAGATACCCAAACATAGAAGTGGTCAGCGCGGTTTGTGCAAGGAGACCTGCACCGGCAAATGCACCAAGCAACAATAACGCACTGATGGCGGTCATTAGTGAAATTGTCATTACTTTGGAAAAGGACTTTGCTCTGCGAGCCGCAATAAGAACGATACGCTGCTGATCCTCTCGGAGCGTCGCCTTCTCTTCGTCTGCTATGCGACCAAGCTCTTGTTGCCGGAGAGTGGCTTCGTTGTAGGCCTTCGCTTGGGCTTCGAGTGACAGATGGGCGTTCGCCAGTTGATCTTCTACGATGGCGCGCTCTGCGGCCGCTAAGGCTTTTTGTTCTTCAACTAGACTTTCCTTCACTCTGCTGAGAACCTCCTTAAGGCCGATGCCTGTTAATGCTGTTTCATCACCCAACGTGACGTCCATCAGTTCGCGTTGGGCGACAGGTGATAGGCGAAGAATTGCATGGTCCTGCTCTGAAATGTTCCCTGTAGTCCGAAGCTGCTCCATCATTTCCACGTACTTTCGGAATAGCGCCTTGCTTGGTTCTAGCGCGGCATAGCAAAGAGCTAAAGTCTCCTTTTCCGGTAACGATGGACGCTTCATGGGCGCCTTGAGCCAAGCGACATTTGCCAGGCTGTAATCAGTAATTACGCTTGATACTTCCTTTGATGAGTTATGAGTCTTTCCAAATTCGAACGCGACTCTGGCAAGAGCCGGATTTGGAGTAACGAAAATAGCTACTGCATCTTCGAGTCGAGCCGGTGATACGCCCCTGCGCAGCACGTAGATGCTGCGCACTGAGTTGATGTCATTTTCCAACGCATGATCTCTCGTATAGCGGATTCCATCCTCAAGCACTACATGAAATGTGGTCTCATCAATCTGGAAATCGCTTTCATACTCCGGTGTCGCTCTCACTCGAATATGAAAGGTTGCCAGTCTCTCTGGCAATTGTTCGATATAGACGTAAAGGTCGGAGAGTGTTGTTCCACTGTTGCGCATTTCGCGCAAGATTCGCGACGTAACCTGCGGGTTGTCGAAGTTTCTAGCCGCGTAGCGCAGCACGCCTCTAACCTCGTCGAGAGTGTGTGAGAACACTTCTAGACTCCCTTTCAAGTCGCGAACAAGGGTCGTCAGTTCCGCCGCCGCTTGGCGCAACCCTTCACCCTGTAGACTCATTAAGCTAAGAATCAAGGGGGTATCAAGATAAAAAGTGACATTGTTGAATTTTTTCTCGAGAGATTCTAGGTCTGGACAGGTAAGGGCATTTGCATACATTTGCCCTTTAACCAATACGATGAAGTCCTCAAAAAGAGGACGGTCTGCTTCATGGCACTGCTGCAGAAAACGACTGACGATATACAGATCTTTTGCCCCAGTATCCGGTACAAGGGGAAGCGCGGTATTGAATACGTAGCTCTTTAGGCAATCCACGGTAAACCTGGCGAGAAATCCAAGTACTGCTTTGCTTGCATCAACATCAGACCAAGGTGCTTCTGGATGGATTGATGAGCTGAATTTGCATAGTGCATCGAATACGCGTTGTATTTGAGATGCGGCATCCAGACGTTTGGCAGCAATACCAACCTCAGGCAGCTTCGCAGCAGGGTAGTAGGCCTCATGCTCTTTTCGGACATGCCCATCTCGCGCCAATTTTCGTAGCACATGTTGCACCGCCTTCGTTGGAACCAAAAGGCCAAAATCGTCCTTCAAGAGTTCGGCAACTTTGCTATCGGTGACGAACTCTGGCCTGTGCGAAGCGAGAACACTCAACACAAACTGAGCAAGATAATCAATGTAATTCCGATGGTGCTCATCAATGTCGACCTTCAATATTGCAAGGCTCGTCAGTGTGAGGGTTTGTTGAACGAGGCGAGCATCCTTGCCGACCGGTGCGATATCTTTATTCACAATAGCCCTTCTCGTAGCCTAAAAGTTCGCGGGATCAACTCTTGCGAGAACACATCTCACAATCATCTCAACCTCCGATTATGCTAAGCGGAATCAATATCCTACTCGCCAGTTGGTGCTGGCGACACGCCGTTACTGCAAAGCGCTTGAAATCAAATCAACGTAATCCCGCCTTTCTCCGCATCAAAATCAATCACTAGTACTTTCCCCGGCGCCAAGGTCACCGTCTCGGCGCGCTGATAGCCGAGTCTTTTTTGTTCACATCATCGCCAAATCGCACGGCGAGTTGATGCGTGCGGGCGGGAATGTTGAAGCGCTGATATACGGTGGATGCGCCGTCTTTGGAAAGACCTGACGGTGGCGCGATATGGCGGAAAAGGGGTTGGTCGTCGAGGTCGATTTCGATGACGATGGGTGAGTGTTCGCGGCGACAATCCATGGGGATGCGCATGTTGGCGAGCTCTTCCGGGTTGCGTTGGCGGCATTCTCCAGTTGAATTCCGGCTTTGCACCTTAACCGCCGTTCACCTTAGCTGCCAGCAATAAATCAACGCTCTGTGTCCAATTCATTGACGGCGGCCGCCAGAATTGCGTTAAACTGCGTGCGTCGGGAAACAAAAATCGGCCCCGTGCCGTGTGGTGATTCGGTTCACCCTATATTTCTCGATACCCAATTCCAACACCCGCTCGACTCTCCAGAGTCAGCGGGTGTTCTTCATTGAAGACGACGCTAGTGTTGCGAGGTTTGCCTCTTTGTTTGGGTGCGGGTAGGTCCAGATCGATCACCTCGACAAACTGTGACCACATTGCGTTAAGGAACCTGTCTTCGCCGCGTTCATAAAAGCGCTGCAAGGCCCACAGGAAATAGTCACACGCTTGCAGCCCTGCGTGATCCCACGGGTAGCCGCTACGAACCGTCGTTTCCTTGTGTGGCGCGAGTCCGAACTCTTTTTCGAACTCCTGTTCGACTTCAGTCAAAACATTGGTCAGCAGATGCGTACGCGGCTTGTTGCCGCGCACGGCAAAGGTGATGTGTCGATAATGACCAAAGCGCCCAACGCGCCTGAACAGCGACCGCATCATACTGTCGTACAACTCATGACCATCGGCACGATAGCGATAGCTAGCCTCGGAAGTTTGACGAACACGAACGCTTTCGAGCAAGGCCAGCTTATCCTTCACCACCGCCGAGAAGCGCACACCATGCTGTCGTAGCACTCGAAAAACCTGAAGACGAACTTCGGGCACATCGTCCTTGGCATGAAAAAACAACGCAGTCTTTTGTCGCTCCGGTTGCATTGATGGCACTGAGTTCAACAACGGATCGGCTAATAATTCGGTTCTCAATTTGTTGAGGTCTGCTTCCAGTGCTTCGGCGTCGTCTACCTCCAGTCGACCGACAATAAAAAAGCGCGACACACCATCCTCGCCTAGTCGCTCTTTGCCGTAGCGGCCAAACAGCGTGGTGTCGCCCGCCTCATCGACAAAGTAATGGAGTGGCGTTTCGCTCATGCGCGATGCACCTCATCGCGCCGCTTTTGCACATCGCCGCTTCGCAACAGACTGTTGATCAGGCTTTTCACGGTGGCTTGGATAATTGGTCCGGTTCGCGCAAAACCCAGCCAGCGGGCGAGACGAGGTGCAAGGTCTTTTCGCTCTACCCAGTCGCGGCCCAGACAGGCCAGCAGTTGGGCCTTGAGAATTTCACGCTCGAAGTCACCGATAGTGCGCGCAAGCAAACTGAATTTTCCTTTCTCACTGACCGCGATGCCTCGCCTCACAGCGCGACGAATCGCATCGTCCAGGGCCGCTACGATTCGAGGGCCGGTGCGCTTAAAGCCAAGCGCATGTGCAGTGTTGCGGATCAAGACATCTCTTGCCAGAGGCTCGGCGGCAACGCGCAACACTTCCCGCACCGCGACCATGGTGGCAGCGTCATCAGGTTCCGCCTTGGCGGTGCCACCCACAGAGCGCTTGGCGCGCGCCGGGGTGGCTCTAGCTTTTGGGCGGGGCTTGCTCCCTTCCGCTTCATCGGCCTCCCCAAAAAGGGAACTTTGACCGACGCTGGCGCGCTTTGCGCGAGCACGCTTGGCTATGGGTTGTGCTGCCAGTATCGCGGGATCGGGAGGGGGATGGTCTTGCGAGAAAGCACCCGGCCACCCGCCATGCTCATTGATGACCATATCTACTTGCCCCATCAGTGACTGAGTGGCCTCCAATGCAGCATATACACGCCGCCAATGCGCGATGTCGTCATCGCTCACGGAGCGCTCTGCCTTACGTCGGTCGTCGAGCCATTTGTGCAGCACCTGATAGCCACCGATGCAGTGTTGCCACACGGCTTGCCGCACGCCGGAGAAACCGCTGGTGGCGTTGATGCGGACCTTGCCCGTCGGGCCGGCGGAAGTTGCCTCCAGGTTGGCAAGCTCGCGACTCTTCTCCGCGACTTTGAGCAGCTTGCAGTCGCCGCCGAAAAAGACAGGGACGTTCAAAACCTTGGGCGCCGAGGTGGCGGTGATGGCGACGGCAGTCGGATGTTCCAGCAAATGCCATTGCACCAGTTGTTTTCCCAGCGTTGATAGCGCATCAAACAGGGGACGCGAGCCGGGTACCGGGATACGCGGGAAGTCGATACGAAGGAAGCCGGCGTATCGCTGGCGGTATTCCGGGCTGTGTAAGACAGCATAGAGATATTGGAAGATTTTCTCGGCATTAAGCGGCGCGGTGGGTTTGTCCGCGAACCAGTCGGACGCACCGAGACCTATGGCTTCGCATAGTGCAGCGACGAACGAAGGGCTCAGGTTGGCAGAGCGGCCGGGAAGTTTTCTGATCAAGTCATCAGCGTGCAGATCGTTTCGGTGAGCTTCGCCCGAATATAACCAGAGAGGAAACAATACTGACTGGGTTGTACTTTCTCCCGTTTTTGCCTCAGTGATAAAACGGCTAGCCAGAAAGTGGTCCATATTCTTCGACTTATTCGATCTTGCAGAAATAAGTCCAAGTGAAGAACTGAAAAGCATGTTGCTCATCACCTCAGGCCTAGACCAATCAACGAGCTCAGGCAAGTTCACAAAGAACCTTGTATCGAACGGCCTATAGAGTAATGGCACGATAGCCTTTTCGTACTGAACACCGTGCATGGCCGCCCGAGCTCGTGGAAGCTTCCAGCCGCGAGAATCGCCTTGGTCATACTTGCTTGATCCCATGCCCGCGAAGTACCGGTCTCTAATGGAATCATCGCTATTGCGCTGATCTGAAAAATTGGCCAAACGAGAAATCAGTTGCTGACGATCTATGTCAATAACAAAATGGTCACGTGCCGTTACGATCCCAGAAGTGTTCATCGGAAATGCCGTTTGAAGGCCCCACCCACGCTCGTATTGGTATCGCATAGACTCATCTTGCGGGGAAAAGAAATAGAAAGGTGAGTTAGGCTCAATTCTGTTGAGACTTATGTTAGAGCCTGCAAGTGCCTCTTGCTTGGCTGTTCTTCCACCATAAAGATCGGCATGCTTAATCTCTGTGCAACCATGAGAACGCATTATTCCAACAGAAACCCCCTGTTCAATCTCGAATACGTTTTCATCTTTTGCTCCATCAGGCGTCACCTCCTTCTTCTTGCTATTGCCATGGAGGTCAACTACGTCAATGCGCCCGAATGTGGTCATTAGGCACTGTCGCATGCCGCGAAAGGTTGGATTGTTGAGGTACCCGTTATTGGTAATGTAGCCAAGAATTCCGATGCCTGAACACTCGATCCGCCATTGCCCAAAACGGATGAACTTGACGTAGTCGTCCTGTAACCAGACCTTCTTCTCGCCCAACGGTCGTCCATCGACTTGGTAGTAACTCTGCACGGCGGTCCCATCGGGCAACTGCCCCTTCAACAAACCGTCGATCCAAGGGAACATGTTGCCGGAGATACCCGAGTAGGGCGGGTTACCGATGACCACGGTTGCGGCCAAACCTTGCTTGGTTGCATTGGCCGCATTAGCTTCGTGGGCCAACATCGGCGCCATGCCTTCTAGGTCTCGTTGAACCTCATGCGCGGGTTGCAGCGCATTGGTCAGAAATACATTCACCCGCGGTCCATCGTCGGGAAACGTGTAGCCGGTCTCCGCGAGTTTGAGGCCGATCTTCATGTGTGCGATGGCATAAGGTGCCATCATGAGTTCGAAGCCGTGTAGGCGCGGCAGTAGATGCTCCCGGACGTAGGCATTCCAATGCGCGTCAATACGGTCTTTGTCCAAACGTGTATCGCGCCACTTGGTCAGCATGTGGCGATAGATCAGGTCAATGATTTCCACCAGGAAGGTTGCCGTCCCCGTCGCCGGGTCGAGAATCTGCACGAAATGCATGTCGTCGGTGGTGTGGACCGGCAAGGCCAGTTCCGGTTTACGCTTGCGCATTTCGCGCCAGGTAATCGTGCTGGCCAGGCCATCTTCGATACTGAATTCGGTTTGCAGAATTTCGTGCACGCTGCGGACGATGAACTGCACCACCGGTCGCGGCGTATAGAAGACACCCCGCTTGGCGCGCATTTTCTTGTCGTAGGCCTTGAGGAAGTCTTCATAGAAATGGATGACTGGATCCTCGCCTGGTCGCTCGCTGTTGAAGCTGCGCAGGATGTCGTACATCGGCGCGTGACGCAGCAGGTCCACCACGTCGTTGATGCCGAGTTCATCGAAATCCACGCGCTGGTGACGCTGCCGACCACGCCCGGCGGCCTGCAGAAAATCCTGCAACAAGTCCCGCAGAAACGGGTTGGTGCTTGGCACCATCAACGCCACGTCGTCGGCTACCAGTGCGCCGGAGCCGCGCGAGACATGGGCTGTGAACAAACCATAGGCGATGGTCTGTGCGAACATGTCGGCGAAACCGTCGGGTGTCAGGTCGGCGATCAGGTTGTCCTTAAAGGCCTGATGCAGTTTGCGCAGATGACCTTTGTCGCTTTCGGCCTTGAGAACGGCGTTAGCGCGTACGCGAATACGTTTGGCGAGTTGGGCGAGTGCCAGCGCCAGCGACTTGGCATCGTTAATCGCTTGCCGGTATTGCAGCGTGAAGGCACCGGCCCATTGCTCGCGCCAGACTCTTTGCGCGTCGACACCATCGGTACGCGCCGGCCATTGCAAGCGCGCATGCAGAGTTTTCGCGACATGAGCCAGTTGCAATGTGGTGTCGTCCTCATCCCAGCCCAGCACGCGTAATACCGGAAGGTCACCATGTTCTGATTCGTCGGTGAAGTGAGCCAACGCGATCTCGCGATGGCCGGCCTCGCCGAAGCTGGAAACAAACAGTAGATCGCGAGCATGCCAAGTCTGGTGTCCGCCGCCTTTTTTGGCATTGGCACGACGCTTGATAGCGAGGCTGTTGAGCACCCGGCGCAGGACAACAATAGGCAGGCGCTTTTTGTCGAACTCGACGAAGAATATTCCCCACGGCTGGCCGCTGGAAAGTGGCCGCAATTGCTTGATGCTGTGGATGGCAACGCTGTGCTCGTCGTTCAAAAAAAGCTCGTCGGGATGCCAGTCGAAGAAGGCGTCGTCGACGTCTTCCACATCCACCGGCCAATTCAGCTCGGCGTGAAGATAACGCACCAGTTGCGTGGTGTTGGTAATGGTGCGCAGTTTTTCGACCTGCGGGTCCTGTGCGGCTGCTCGGGTGGCCATCAGGTGTTTCCTCTATTCAGTTCAACT
The DNA here is from genome assembly GCA_016718525.1 of Rhodocyclaceae bacterium. GTDB lineage: Bacteria > Pseudomonadota > Gammaproteobacteria > Burkholderiales > Rhodocyclaceae > JADKHX01. The sequence goes on along the minus strand of JADKDD010000002.1, from coordinate 465,407 downwards.
CCATCCACGCGACGAGCTGGGGCACCACACCGACTGGCGCCTGGACCTGCTTGAAATACGTGTTCTTGAGGTGCTTCTCAACCTTGGCACGCGCTTCGCCAAGAGTCGTCTGCGCAATCTTGCAACGACGTGGAGTATCGGGATCGCAGTGAATAGCCGCATCGATGCTTGCCGCGTCTTCGATTATGGTGTCGCTGGCAAGATCGACCAACAGCCAAATAGATATCCCGGCGGCAATTGTCCAAGCCTCGGACTCATTGACCGGATCAACGACTGTCGGGTCTTTCGCCGGTAATGCATAGCAAAAAAACACGGCCTGAGTTTCGGGCTGCGTATGCGCCTTACCGCTGAACACTCGCCCTGGCAATGCTTCCAGTCGCTGGGGCAGATCCGGATAGGCAACAAGCAGGCGCTGGTACTCCAGGTGCATGTTTTCCAGTGAGGTGGGCTCGCCCTCGTAGGCATGAGCAAAATCCTTGAGCGCCTCGAAATCGTCATCGGGCGTCAATAATTTTTTGCCCTCAATACCCAAGGTCTTGGAAATGACCAATGTCTTGTTGCTGATCTTCTTGTAGAGCTTGAGTAGCTCGTCCAGCTCATCGGGCGGCAGGAAATTCCAGAATTCAACCGTGCCGCGAATCGCTTTGACCTCTGGGTGATCCTTGACGAGTTTCTTTTCGATCACTGGATTCATGCGCCGATCAACACGACCTATTCGCTGCATCAACCTAACCGGGTTCCAGTGCAGATCGTAGTTGATCAGCCGCGTGGCATCTTGCAGGTTAAGACCTTCCGAAAGTACGTCAGTAGCGATAAGGATCCGCGTCTCAGGCCAACCTTTTTCGTCCAACGCCTTGCTATTGAGGCCGTTGTAGTAAGGAGCGAACTGGCGGATCACGTCACCACGGTTGCGCTTGGTTCCCGAGTCAATTTGGTCGAGGCCCTTAATACCCGCCTTTTCCAATTCGACCGCGAGATAACGAGCAGTCGCCTGAAATTCACTGAAGATGAGGACTTTATGTTTCTTCAGAACCGGGTCGGTCTTGAGCAGTTGGATCAATGCGCGCAGTTTGTCGTCATGTTGCGGCTTGAATTGACCGAGTTCGTTCAGGAATTCGGCAAGCTGATCCAAATCTTGAAGCGACTCAGACAACATCTGAGATACATCGAAAGCATCCCGATTCAATAGGTCAGCGGCTTCGAGTAGTTCTTCCGGAATGATGTCTTCGTCCGCTTCTTCGTCGACGGCACCAAACAAGTCCTTCTGCCGCGTATCGACATGTCCAAGTAACTCTTCGTGTCGCACTTTCCATCGTTCAAACGCCGATTGTTCGTGCTTGGTAGTGCTGTTGACAGACACAAAGGCCATGACCTTAAGCAGCAACTGCTGACAGGACGCTTCGAACGCACGGGCCGAGCTCTCGAAGCGCTTGAGAAACAGGATGCGAATCAGCCCCACAACCTGCTTCTGACGGTTCTCTTCGAACTCATCCTGGATCGGCACCTTGGCGTAGGCCAGCGGGTAATACATCGGCAGGGTGAACAGCGGGCTTTTGCGGTTGAACGCCTTTTCGAGTTTGCCAAGCAACTTGCCGTACGTCTTCTTGACCGAATAACTGGCAACCTTTGGTGGCGCACGATCCGGGAACAGCGCCAGATTGCCTCCTAGCTGTTCTTGGCTGCGGCGAACATAGGCTCGGCTGCGCTGCACGACCAAGTCGCTAAAGAGGTTGTCGTGGGTCAGCAGATCGGTGGCTTCCACGCCCGGCAGTTCGGTTTGCGTGACACCAATGCCGAGGCGCTTTTCCAAGTCTTTTTCCAGTTTGCGGAAATGGCCAGGCAAGGAATGAATTCCAAGCGTGTCCCTGAAGTGGTCGGGGCGACGGCGCGAGAAATGCTCGATCAGATGTTGCAAGTCGATAAGGCGATTGTTGATTGGTGTTGCAGTAAGCATGTAGACCTGTTTGTTTTCCGCAAGATCGAACAGCCGCCAGTAGCGTGAGAGCTCGTTTTTTGAGCCGGGATTGCGGAAGTGGTGAGCTTCGTCGATGATCAGGACATCCGCCTGTTCTTTCAGGCGTTGCATGCGCTCTATCCACTCACCGCCTCTTTGCAGGTCAGTGTGATTGACCACGACGAGATTGGAAAAATCGCCGAAAAGATGCGGCAGAAACTGACGCAGATTGGATTCCCACACTGGCTCACGTCCTGATTTGGGAACCACCAGCACAACCTTCTTGCGCTCGTGCACGACGAGACGCTCAATCAGCATCAGTCCGACGAAGGTCTTGCCGAGGCCAACGCCATCACACAGAAACGCTCCACCGTGCTTACCCGCGATTTTCAGCAGCGAACCATATCCGTCGCGTTGGTACTGATCGAGGATGGGAAACATAACCGACTGTGTTCGTTCCCATTCACCCGCACTCACTTCGTGATTGCGGAAGTACTCCGCCAAGGCCTTGGCATAGACCTCGAAAGGTAGATAGGGGTGGGTGTGTCGTTCGATGACCTTTAGCATTTCGGTCGTCACGTCTTCTGCATCGTCCCAATGCCGTTCAAACCATTTTTGTAACTCCTCTACCTCGCGCCGAAGCTGGACGTTGAGCTCGACATTCGCTCTCAAGCCCTGCGCAGTGAAATTGCTGGAGCCGACTAATGCAGCGGAGCCTACGACGGCAAGCTTGGAATGGGTGATGTACGCCTTGGCATGGAATTTCTTCTTGTTATAGACCCGGCAGGAAATCTTGCCTTTGGCGAGGGCATCAAGGATCGCCGGGACACCAACGAGAAAATCATTCTTTGATTTTTCCTGTTCGATGCTGTCGTCGAGTTTGCGCTTGATGCGTGCGGTACCTTCGACCAAAGTACGTTGCGTGCGTTTGGTGACCTCATCACCCATGAGCACACGGATGCTATCGAGTTGTTGCCAATTTCCATCCAAAGCGAGCAATGAACCAATTTCAAAATAGCCGGTGGCGATGTCAAATGCCTTGGAAATCTGGGTCCATTCGCGAAGATAGTCGACAACCTTCCAGTCATCGTCGGAATTGTCGACGATAAACAAGTCGCTGCCTGAATTAGGGCGGGAATCTTCCAAGTGGGGTCGCTTGCTGTTAAGAGACGGTAGGCGAAATCTTACTTTGCATACTTGAGAAATGAAAGAAGAACCTGACTGGGCAGCGCCCTGAGGAGCAAAGCGGATCGCCGACTTGTGAATCCGGATCCCGCCAACTTGACCAACGGCGTCTCACCAGCACCAACTGGCGAAATCAAATCAACGTAATCCCGCCTTTCTCAGCATCAAAATCAATCACCAAGACTTTCCCCGGCGCTAGCGTGACTGTCTCGGCACGTTGGTAGCCGAAGTCTTTTTTGTTCACGTCATCACTGAAACGCACGGCGAGTTGATGTGTGCCGGCGGGGAGTGTGAAGCGCTGATAGACGGTGGATGCGCCGTCTTTGGAAAGACCTGACCGTGGCGCGATATGGCGGAAAAGGGGTTTGCCGTCTAGGTCGATTTCGACGGCGACGGGTGAGCGTTCGCGGCGGCAATCCATCGGGGCGCGCATGTTGGGTGGCATTTTGGCGAGTTCTTCGGGGCTGCGCTGGCGGCACTCGGCGAGCAGTTTGCCACTGTGGCTGAAGCTGAGTTTGATCAGCGCCTGGTCGGCAGGCAGGTGGCGATAAACCGGCGCGGTGGCAAAGTAGCCGACGACGGCGGCGAATGCGGCGTAGAGCAGCGCTTGGGCAAAAATCTTAGTGGCTTGGTTCATGCGACACCTCTGAAAGTGAATATTTGAATTGGCTAATGGCGGTTTGTAGTTCGGCTTCGTCGCCGCGATCTGCCCAAACGATGTTGACGCGACTTGGATCGACGTTGGAACGCAGATGTGGCTCGCGACGACCGGCGATGCGATCTTCCGTCCATTGATTGCCTTGACGGAAGGCACAGCCGCCGCTGCGGCAACCGGTAAGCAAAACGCCCGCCGCGCCGCGTCGGATGGCATATTCGACGAACGCAGGCGGCAGCATGCCGGTGCAGATCAGGCTGAGTGAAATCACTTCGGGCGTGGCGATTGCTGATACGTCAACGGCATGGTCGCAGCCGATGACGATGACCTTTTCGCCGTGCCTGGTTTCGTCTGCCAGCACCTCGTCCAGCCAGCGGCGAATGCTGTCGACAGGCAATTGCGGCATGTCGATGCCAGTGACGAGTGTCTCGTTGTGGCGAAACGGGCTGGACGATGGACACGACCCAGCGCAGATGCCGCAGGCGGCGCAGAAGTCGGCGTTGACCACGGCCAACTCGCGCCCGATTTTTTTGTTCGGATGCGGAATCATGCTGATGGCGGCATAGGGCAGTCGTCCAGGCAGCGTCGACATCCGCTGCAATTGTCTGGGCTGACGATGGCAACCTCGGCAACCGCAGCCACCGGTTTGGCCGCTTGCGCTGGTTTGCGACGCTGCGACGGCAACACGGGCAGCGCGAGCAGCAACGCGGTAATAATGAAGACAATCGCCCAGACTGTGGTGGCCGAGGTGGCGTACATAAGCGGATGGATGGCGAGATACCACCAGTCGAAAGTTAATGCGGCGGGCATCTGCGCCATATCGGCCGTGCCCTGCCCGGTGACCGGCAAGACCAGTGACAAGACGAGGAGAGCGGCGAGCGACCCTGCGCTCAAGGCACGCGCGGGGAAAACGTCGGCCTGACTGATGCGCTGAATGTGGAACCACAGGCCAAACAGCAGCAGCAATGGCACGCCGATGTGGACGAAGACGAACAAAGAAAACATGCGGTCGCTGACAGCACCGGCGGTCAGGAAATTGCGTGTCAAAGGTGTCGCGAAAACCGGCAGGGCATCGAGCCATTCGGCAGTGGCGTTGGCAGAAAATTGCCCGAGCTGATCCCACACCAGCCAGAATCCGCCGATGCCTGCCGCGTAGGTCAGCCACAGCAGCGGCACGCCGGTGAGCCAGGAGAAGGCGCGAAACCCGCGGTAGCGCCCAAGCAGGAATTCACGCGCCAGATGCAACAGCGTGACGATCAGGAAGGCATCCGATGCGTAGCGATGAAGGCTACGCAACAGGCCGCCGAACAGCGGTTGTTTGCGCGATAGCGATTCGATGGATTCGTAGGCACCGGCAACTGAGGTGTCGAACATGATGTAGACGTAGATGCCACTGACAACGACGATCCAGAGGAACAAGAACCCAAGCGCGCCAAGATGGCGCCAGGGGTTGGCCGCTGCGCCGAAGAAGGCGTCGAATTGGTGGTCGAGCTTGCGGCACAGTGAGCTGCCACGGCTGGCGTCTTGCCAGTTGGTGCTGACGGGACGGTGTTGCATGGCGTCAGGTGCGCAACTGCCGTGTAACCCGTCGCCGCGCCCACCATTCGTTGCCGAAAAACCAAAGTATCCATGCCAGAAAAGTAATGCCGCCGGCAATCTCGAAGGCCAGGCCGTAGCTCACCCTGTATTTGCCGGTGAGCGGGTCGTAGACCGAGCACAGGATGCGCACGCGCTCGACCAGATCGGCGAAGTTGGTGGTGTCGCTGATCGGCGCGCGGTTGATCAGCTGGCGCAGTGGTTCAGTCAGTTGTTCGGGTGTGAATTGGTCGCCATACACCTGCCGGTAGATTTTGCTGTCGGCGTCGACCACGGTGACTTGCAGGACGTGATCAAAACCGGCGGCGGTCGGGACGTAACTGAAGCCGAAGTCGCGCGCGAGATCGGCCACGCTGGCGGCAGAAGGGCTCAGGAATTCCCAGTTGGCTTCGCTGATGCCGTATTGCCGTGCATAGGACTTGAGCGCTTGCGGTGAGTCGGCGGGCTGATTGAAGCCGATGCTGATGACGCGGAAATTGTTGGTGCCCAAGGTTTCCTGCGCGTCGCGTACAGCCTTTTGCAACAGCTTGGTAGTGGCGGGGCAGACTTGAAAACAGCCGGTGTAGATGAAGCTCACCAACAGCGGCTTGCCGCGAAAATCGGCAAGGCGGACCGGACGTCCTTCGCGATCGAGCAGCGCATGTTCACCTATGGTGCGGCCGAGGGCTTCGTGGCTGAGTTTCAGCGCGAGGTTTTGGTCAAGTCCGGGTGAAACTGCTGCTGCGGTATTGGTGTCCTGCGCCAGAGTGAAGCTGCTGCACATGGCCAGCCCTAGCACGACCAAACGCCCGACCAACAGGCGACGAGCGTTCATCGCAATACCCAGACGTCCACCATGGCTGCAACCAGCAGCAGCGAAAGTTGCAGCAATGAGGCAAAGAACGAGGCCATTGCGGTCTTGCGATTCGGGTTTTGCGCAAGCTGCCAGGACTTGCGCACGAAGTACCCGCCGCCGATCAACGCACCGGCAAAGTGGATTGGTGCGATGGCGATTATTGGAGCAATCAACGAAACCAACACCAGGGCAACGGTGCTGACAAAAACGATTTGCGCGGCGCGCGCATCGCCAACCACGACAGGCAACATCGGCACATTGGCGGCGGCGTATTCAGCGCGGTTGGCAATCGCCAAACTCCAAAAATGCGGCGGTGTCCAGAGGAACAAAACCAGTGCCAAAAATAGTGGCTCGGCACTGAGCACCGGATTGACCGCCGCCGCACCAGCCAGCACGGCGAAGCTGCCTGCGAGGCCGCCGACAACGATGTTCAGCCAGCTGCGGCGCTTGAGCCAAACGGTGTAGACCACGGCATAGAAGAACGCGCCGAGAAAAGTGTAGAAGGCTGCGGCGGCATTGCTCACATACCACGCGGCGGCCACAGAACCGATCAGCATCGCGACAATCAGTACCAGCCACGCGGGCGTATGCGGCAATGCGCCGGTGACAAACGCCCGCGTGCGGGTGCGCGCCATCAGCTTGTCTTCTTCACATTCAATGTACTGGTTGAAGGCACCGGCACTGGCGGAAGACACCAAAACAGCTAATGCCAGCACGGCGAGCTGCAGCGCACCGATGTTGCCTCCCGGCGTGATCGCATACCCTGCCAGTGCGGTGAGCATGATGATGAAGCCGATGCGCAGCTTGAACAGGCTCAGCACGTCGCGTGTGGTTTTGGTGAACCCGCGACTGGCGATTTGAGCCTGATTCATGTCGACATAACTCCTGAACACATTTCCCGGCTTATTTCCGCGATTAACTCAAGCCCCAAACCTGCGACAAATACTTCCAGTTAATGAAGTAGTACAGGACAAAGGAGACCAGGAACACCAATGCCAAGGCGAAGGTGCCTGGCGCGGCGAAACCTGCCGAGCCGTGGCCTTGAATCGTGGCCGAGACCGGCATCGGGGTTTTGGGTAGCGGAATGGTTGCGCTGCTTTCTACACCCGCATCCAGTTTCTTGCCCCACAACAGCGAGCCGACAGTGATGTAGATATAGATCGCGCCACCGAGAATAGCGGCGATACCGGCGATGCCGACCAGGCCCATCATCAAGTAAGCCGCGCCGGGGAATTCATAGGCGAGTGGCGAGCCGCCCATCGCCATATCCCAATGCCGTCGCGATACGCCGAGGGTTCCTGCGCCCATCATGACCAGGCAGAAGAAATACATCGACAGGCCGAAGAGGTAGGGCTGCAGTTTGGCCAGACCGGGGTTAATCATTTCGCGCTTGAACAATACCGGAATCAGGAAATAGGTCAGCGCCATGAACGATAGCGTGGTGCCGACGACGACGGTGGCGTGGAAGTGGCCGGGAACGTAGATGGTGTTGTGGATCAACATGTTCAGTTGTTCAGTTCCCATCATCACGCCGGAGATGCCGCCAAGGAAGCCGAAGCCGATTAGCGAAATGAACATGCCGGAGAACACCGGATTGCCCCATGGTGCCTTGCGCAGCCACTCGAACAGGCCTTTGGTGTAGCCCTTTTCACGCTGCGCAACTTCGATAGCGCCGGGGATGGTGAGGCCGTGAATCATCGAGGCGAGCACAGCGAAGTACATGAAGTAGCTGGTGTTGACCACTTTCCATTCGGTACTCATGCCCGGGTCGGCGAGCAAATGGTGCGCGCTGGCCAGTTGCAGGAACAGGATGTAGAGCAGGAAGGCGCCACGACTGACCCGCTCGGACATCGGCTTGGCACCGAAGCAAATTGCGGCGATGGCATACCAGATCGAGATGTGCGCAGCGACGTTGATCTGTTGCGATGAGTGCCCGAAGGCCCACCAAATCGTGCGATACACCAATGGGTCAACTTCCTTGATGATGCCGACCGACATCAGGAAGGTCGGGATCAAAATAATCGCGCCGGAGACGATGGTGAATACGGCAATGATGGTGGCGGTAATCGCGCCGAAAGTCACCAGCGGCACGGAACCTTGATAGGTCTTTTCGCGCTTGGCAACGACCAGCGTGCCGAGGAAAACAAAGCAACCAATCAAGGCGCCGACAGCGAACAAAATCAGGCCCAGATAAAACGCCGGCTCGGCCATCATCGGCACGTAGGAAGTCATCATCACGCTGGAGCTGCCACGGAACACGGCGACGTTGTTGGTGACCGCGCCGATCAGCATCAGCGCGAAGCCAAGCCAGGCCATGCGTGGCGTGGCGATTCGACAGCGGAGCAACGTTGATGAACAGAAATACAGCACCGCCATTTCGAAGAAGATGATCCAGAAGATCAGCATGTCGATGCCGTGCGCGGTGAGCACCATGTAGAACGCATCGGCGGACAGCCAATGCACGGCGGGCCAGCGGGTGAGTACCACGCCGACAGCAAGTATGCCGCCGACCAAAAGGAAGACCACGGCAGCAACCGCGTTGACCAGCATCAGGCGCTCGGCCTGTGCCTCAAATTGCAGTCCGGAGCGCGGACAGGTGCGATAAGTTGTCGACATGTTCTCCCCCCCCTATTTAACGTAAATTCGGCCAGCCATATTGGCGTGGCCGATGCCGCAGAATTCGTTGCAGACGATGGAGAAAGTACCCGACTGATTCGGCGTCACTTTGATCACATGCTCGTAACCCGGCACCACTTGAATGTTGATGTTTTACCGGCTGCAACGAGAAGCCGTGATTGAAGTCCATCGAAGTCAGATGCAGTTTGTAGGTTTTGTCCTTCTCCAACTCGATGATCGGCCACCAGTCCCACAGCCGTGCAATCAGATAGACATCACTGCCTGGAGGCGGATGCACTACCGGAATTTCCTTGTCGGTTTCCTTGCGCACCGTATACTTTTCGACCATCGCCTGCGTCTTGTTGCTGAAAAGTTCGGGAGTGGTTTTGTAGGTCTCGGTGGAAAGATTCTGCTTACCGTAGATGTGCCAGCCGACCATCATGGCGAACATGATCATGCACCAGATAAATGCGATCAAAATCCAGGTGCCCTCGACGCGATCCAAAGGATGTTTCCACCAAAGTCGTTCTGCGGGCGGGAGTATTGCGCTCATATTTGTGTTCCTCTCTATGTGCTCTTTCAGTACGGCGACGGAAAATTATTTGGCGACCGGAATGGTCAGAATGTCGATCACGCCCCACAGGCTGTAGACCACCATCGGAATCATCACGCCGAGAAACAAAAGCAGAAACGGGTTGTCCAAAAGTTCCTGCATGAAGGGAACCGGGGCATTCAAATCGTTCGGATCGTTTTGATTCATGAGAGGCTCTCCTCGAGTGAGATTGATTGGAGGCCGGCAGATCCGATCTCCAGATGCCGTGATGCTAGGCGCGGCAACGTACAACTGCCTTGACCCGGGTCAATTTTCGAAACGCGGCCTCTTTACGACCTGCCAACACCCAATCAGCTGTGGTCAACTGCTTTATGATTGATCTGCATCATGTTGTTATCTGCCCGGCGCAGTAGGATGCTTAAGCCATGGACAGTCATTCGCGTTCCAATTCCCTCATGCAGGGCGTCGCTGTTCTTCCAAGTCAACCATGAGATTCCCGTTGCCCGTGCGAGGTTTCGCATCCGCTTTGGCAACCTGCCTGCTTGCCCTGTTGTGGTCTGACAATGGCGCTGCGCAGAGCAGCGATGCGATGTACGGCACTGTCGACGTATGCGGGATTTATTCAACCACCGGTTCAGGCAGCAAGCGCTCAGCCATTGAGTCCGGCTGTCACGATGTCAGCGTGATCGGCTGGCGGATTCAGGAATCAATTTCTCCGGGGCTGAACGCGATTGCCCGCCTGGAATACGGGCTGGCACTGGATCAGAACTCCGGTATCGGCGCCCCGAGTTTCGGCAGCCGGGCACTCTCGCGGCAAGGCTATGTCGGATTGAGTGGCGAGTATGGATCGGTCACTGCCGGGCGGATGAGTAGCCCGGTCAAGATCCTGCAATATTTTGATCCGGCTGGCGGCAGCGTGTTCAGCGGCCTGCTGGTCCTGTTGCCGACACCCCTTAACAGTCGTGCCGACCCGACGCATTTCAGCAACGCCGTGCGCTACATGTCGCCGGTGCTTGGCGGCTGGCAGCACTTTGCCGTCTATGCCTTTGCGCCCTATGTTGGCGACGACAAGGCCTATGTCAGCAATCAGGAACGCGCCGCGCTAGTGGCCACTTACTATCAGGGCGAACGGCTGGCCTTTTTCGCGTCGACCCAATTAACCAGTCATCTGGGGAATCTTGAACCACTGACGCTGCGCGACAGCGCAGCGGCGCTCTCGTGGGTGATCGATCGGATCAAGATTGCGGGGATTTATGTGCGCTCCGAGCGCAGCGGTGGCGCAATCGTTGGCGGCGCCAACAAACGCATTTTCGATCAGGGCAGCATCGGCCTGCAATATCATCTGACCGAAATCGACACCATCGGCATTCAGGTCTCTCACCTGCACGAACACCACCGAGATCAGGCCGATGCGACCTCGACGGGTCTGGTGCTTGAACACGCCCTGAGCAAACGAACCCTGCTGTATGCGGGATACAACCTGACCCTCAACGACGCCACGACCCAATTCAGTGCCGATACGTTTAATCGTCCCGCGCCTGGTGCTACTGCCCGGCTGGTTGGCGCCGGAATCCGGCACAACTTTTAGCTGCCGCGCGGCCCCCCAAGGCCGCGCATTGGCAAGCACTACAAAACAACCTGTGCGCCCAGTTCGACCACCCGATTTGCCGGCAACGCGAAATAGTTGACGACACTTCCGGCGTTCCTGAACATGCCGACGAATAGCTTTTGCCGCCAGAATGACATGGTGGAATCCATGCTTGGAATCAAAGTTTCCCGTCCGATGAAATAGGACGTATCCATAGGATCGAGGCTCAACCCATCGGCGCTGCACCAATCCAGCGCATCGGGAAGATTAATTTTTTCCATAAACCCGTAAAACACTTTGACTTGCCAAAACTCATTGGGCAAACGCGTTACCGCCAGGCGATTTGCGTTCTCAAGGCGCGGCGTGTCGAGGATATTTACGGCAACCAGCACGACGCGCTCATGGAGCGCTTTGAAGTGCTTCAAACTGTGCAGCATTGCATGAGGTACCTGCTCTGTGTTCTGAGTCAGAAAAATCGCCGTGCCGGGCGCGCGCGGAATTTCCTCAATGCCCCTGACAAAACTCTTGATGTCTATGGCGTCGGCAGTTTGACGCTTGCGCAACAGATCGCGCCCGCGTTTCCATGTGGAGAGCAAAACGAAGATGCCAACGCCAAAGGCTAGCGGGAACCAACCGCCATCCTGAATTTTTACGGTGTTCGCTGCCAGGAAGGCGATATCAATGGCAACGAATGCGGAGCAGCCGAGCAGTGCGCGCCATAACGGCCATCCCCAGACATAGCGTGCGACAAAAAAGGCGAGCAAGTCAGTGATCAGCATGGTGCCTGTGACTGCAATGCCATAAGCGGCGGCAAGATTTGACGAGCTGCCAAAGCCGACCACCAGCGCGATAACGGCCGCGAGCAAAAACCAGTTGATGCCGGGCAAATAGATTTGTCCCATCTGCTGATCGGAGGTGTGACTAATCACCATACGCGGACAGAAGCCCAGCTGAATGGCTTGCTGGGTGATTGAGAACGCGCCGGTAATGACGGCTTGCGATGCGATCACCGTTGCCATCGTTGCCAGAAGCACAAGTGGGTAAAGCAGCCAGCCTGGTGCCAGCAGATAAAACGGATTGGCAATCGCTGCGGGGTCGCGCAGCAGCAATGCGCCTTGACCAAAGTAATTCAGCAGCAGCGATGGCAGGGCAAGCAGGAACCAGCCAACTTGTATCGGTCTGCGCCCGAAGTGACCCATGTCGGCATACAGCGCCTCTGCGCCGGTCAGCGCCAACACCGCTGCACCAAGGGCAAAGAAGCCGAGTAACCGGTTGGCCTCGAAAAAATTTAAGGCAAAGCGTGGATCAAGTGCGGAAATGACTTCGGGACTTTCAAGAATGCTGGAAAGTCCGAGCGCACCCAAAGTCAAAAACCAGACCACCACAATCGGGCCGAAAAACCTCCCCACAGCAGCAGTTCCATGTCGTTGCACGGCAAAGAGAGCCACCAAAATCAGCACGGAAATTGGCAGCACGTAGGGCTTGAAGGCGGGTGTCGCTACCTCCAGGCCTTCGACCGCCGACAAAACTGAGATAGCTGGAGTGATGACCCCGTCTCCATAAAAAAGCGCAGCACCGAAAAGACCAAGAACCACCAGAACCTGTCGTTGCACTGATCCCTGACCGGTTGGACGCAATGCCATAGCCATCAGTGCCATGATGCCGCCTTCGCCCTTGTTGTCGGCCTGGGTCATAAAGATCACGTACTTGAGGCTGACCACCATCATCAATGACCAGAAAAACAGCGAGAGGATGCCAAGCACGTTGTCCGGCGTGATCGGCACAGGATGGTGTGCACCACCGAACACTTCCTTTATTGCGTACAAAGGGCTGGTGCCGATGTCGCCATAGACAACACCCAGTGCGGCAAGCGCGAGCACTGCCAAACGTTTATTGCTTTCGTGATGACTCATAGCGTGGATTCAGGATTTGAAAACAGGGATTCAGGATTGAAAGCGGTAACCAACACCGGTTTCGGTAAGAAAAAATTTCGGCTGGGTTGGATCGACCTCAAGTTTCTGCCGCAACCTGCCAAGATAAATACGCAAATAGTGCGCTTGCTCGGTATGCCCGGTACCCCACACCGCCTGCAACAAGCGTCGGTGTGTCATTACTTTTCCGCTGTTGGCAAGCATCACCGCAAGCAAGCGGTATTCCATTTTTGTCAGGTGAACTTCAATGCCGCCGCGACAAACAATTCGACGCGACAGGTCGACATGCACGTCGCCGAATTGGAAGGTTGGTGCCGCGTCCTGGTCTTGCCCGTGGCGACGTAGCAGGGCGCGCACCCGTGCCAGCAGTTCGCCGATGCCAAAAGGCTTGGCCAGATAATCGTCGGCGCCTAAATCCAGCGCACCGATTTTGTCGTCCTCGGCATTGCGCGCCGACAGAATCAGTATCGGCAATTGCGACCAGGTTCGAAGTTCCTGGATGAATTCATTGCCACTCATACCGGGCAAGCCCAGGTCGAGCAGCACCAAAGCGACATCATTGCCGGCGGCTAATGCCAGCGCGTCCTGCGCATTAGACGATTCGCCGCATGTGTAACCCTCGCCGCGTAGCGCTTCACAGATGAGGCGGCGGATCTGAGGCTCATCCTCGACTACCAGAATATGTGGAGAAGAAGTGCTCATTCGGGAATTTCTTCTTGCACTTCAGGAGGCACACCAAGTGGAAGACGCACGCGGACAGCCGCACCACCGTCGCGATTTTCTGCAATGATCTCACCTTCATGAGCCGCCACGACGGCTTTGCATATCGCCAGGCCAATGCCGCTGCCGCTGACGGCGGGATTCATTTCACCTCTGACAAATATTTCAAAAATTTCGTCGTTGGGCGCCGCGGGGAAGCTGCTGCCGGCATTCCAGACACTGAACTCAAGTGCGCCATGGTCTGCGCTAACCCGCAAGACAATCTTCGCGCCGGTCGTGGAATACTTGACTGCGTTTTCCAGCAAATTGCACACCACTCTTTCCATCAGTACCGCATCAAAGCAGACCAATGGCAAATCCCGCGGCACATTGACTTCCAATATCCGATTCGCAAGGATTCCAGCGAGCAAGCGGGTACTCGAGCCAATGATCTCCTCAAACGGTTGCCACTGCCGGTTCAGCGTTACTTTGCCATCACGCAGCCGCGCCATCTCAAGCAAGTTGGAAATCAGGTGGTGCATCGCGTGCGCCTGATCCCGGATGATGTTGGCGGTCTCCAATGCTGCCGCATCCAAAACTGGATACTTTCGCACCAGCGTATCAGCAAGACCGACCAGTGTGGTTAGCGGGGTGCGCAAATCGTGTGACAGTGATGACAAGATGGACGCCCGCAGCCGTTCCGACGCCGCCTTGAGTTCGCTTTGATGAGCCGCATCAGCGTGATGCAATCGCTCAACCGTCATCCCGATGAGCGAGGCAACCGCCTCCAGCAGTGGTCGATGCAAACGAATCAGCTCGGCATCACTGGTCTGGGGCGTCACTGCCAGCACGCCGCGAACAGGCACAGGTGCGGCAAGCGGCAAGAAGATGATTGCGATACCCAAGCCTGCCAGCGTATCGGCTTCGACAATCGTCTGATTGGTATAAGCTGAATGAGCGAAACTTTGCTCCATTCGACCGAGACGATGCTTGCCGTATTCGCGAAAGGAGGTTTCGCCCTGCACGGACTCGGCAATCAACACGGTGGCATCAAAAGCAATTCCGTGTAAGAAGGTTCCGGTCCGTTCAGCCACTTGCTCAATTGATAAGCTGGTGCCGAGATCAGCAGCCAAGTCGTAAAGGGCCAGGGTTTGCTGCTCACGCATTTCGGCTTCCCGCTTGCGTTCAGCAACGCGGGCTACCAGATGAGAGGTACACAGCCCGACCGCCAGCATAACGGCGAATGTCACCAGATATTGGGTATCGGCAACTGCAAACGAAAGGCGCGGCTGCACGAAGAAAAAGTCAAACAATGCAACATTCAGGAAGGCGGCAAGAATCGCCGGTCCGCGCCCAAGCGTTGCTGCAGTGATGAATACTGCCAGCAGAAACAGCATTACGATGTTGGCCGGGTCGAGCAAATCGTGCACCGGCAGTGCGATTAGCATTGTGACAATGCACAAAGCAATTGCAAACGAATAGCGCGTTCCCTGCGACTGACTGAAATGCGACTTTTCCATCACGGAGCGGCTTCACTCAAGGTTGATGAGTGAAGTGTCCTACGGGGAATATAAAAATGGTGTAAATATTCGGCAGCAGTTGAAAAATTCCAGCGCTGACACAATGGCAACTATTTATTCATTATGTTCCTGGCGACTTGCACGCGCCCACAAAAATGTGATCCGGAACGATGATGGCGACGGAACCGGAGTCCTGCGGTTATTTCTCAGCCGGCACGCCCATCAGGGCGGGAGCGAATCAACCAAGGCAAATACCGGATGAAGTAGAGACCAAACGCCAGTGCCCATAAAGCTGCGGCGAGATGAATTCCGCTCAACGCCAGGCCTGGAAACGCGATCATGGTCAACACACGGGAAAAGGCTGCAAGTTGTACTGACACGTAGGCGATGACCTCGATCTTGCCGGCGACCAGCATGCGGCCGGTGTGGCCCAACGCAGTGCGCGTAATCATGCCGATGATCAAGCCGCCGGTGGCGCCGATGGCCAGCGCGTGCACTCCCGCTGAACGCGGCAGGACGCCCCATTGCACGAACGCTAGCAAGGTGAGTCCAACGGGTATCCATAAATGCGCAAGGTGCAATATCCATAACAGCGGCGTGCGTCGCGCGGCCCAGGGGTTCCAGCCGATGCAACGGGCAAACTGGAGTGCTGCGGCTACAGCTGCGACTGGCGCGCCGATTGCTGCGAATTCGAGCACCCACAACAGCAGCGCAATCGCGGTCATGGCGATCGCCGCAAGTTCGAATTTCCGGTTTTGCCATTGCTTCACGCCGCGCAGGGCGCTGGCGGTGAACATCGGAATCACGCGGCCGCCGATGACGGTCTCCAACACGGTAATCAGGCCCAGCGCGAACCATAGCGGGCGCAAGGGGTCGCTTGCCAATACTTCGAGTCGGGACAAGTGAAACGCAATGTTTGCCAGCGCCAGGACACTGAGCAGCACAATGATGAAGTAGTTGCGACGGCTCTCGGCTTTGATCAACACCAGCGCCAGCGCAACAGCGGCTGCCGGCAAAAACGCAACATCAATCGCTGCTGCCACTGCACCACCACTAAATGCCATGCCGATCCGTCCAAGCAACCAAAGGCCTGCCAGTGCCGCAAGTTGCGCACCGGTTGGCGTTGGCAAGCCGGTCCAGTTGCGCCCGGCGGTGAACAAGAAGCCGATGATCACCGCCACGGCAAAGCCAAAAATCATTTCGTGTGCGTGCCACAGCACGCCGGGCATGGGTACGCTAACGACGTTGGACAGTACCAATACCCACGCCGGAATTGCCAACGCGGCAAATGCAGCAGCGAGCAAATAGAACGGACGGAAACCCAGCGCAAATAGCGCGAACCTGGCCGGCGCAGGTGTCATTGGCTGATTCAGCTTTTCGTTGAGGGTGATCATCAATGCGAGGTACCTTCGGAGCGGGTGATCTTGTTGTACAGGTTGTATTTGCCCACTGGCTTGTCCATCGCAATACGTTTGATCTCCTTGAAGGTCTTGGCGTCGTAAACGATGATCGCGCCACCATCCTGCTTGCGCTCCCAAAGACTCGCCAGCACGTATTTTCCGTAGCGGTCGAATTCAACATGCGCCAAAGTCTTGCCTGGTTGGGCGCTTATCTTTGCGACCATTTCCAAACTGCTTTTGTCGATAATCTGCAGGGTATTCTTGGCTGGACTCATCATTGAATCCACCCACGCATACGGCGTATTGCCATGACTGCGCATGAAGAATCCCGGCCCCAGGGTGGGAATCTGTTTGATGACATTCCAATCGGTCATGTCGACCACGCTGACCAAACCATCTTTCAGGTTCGGGCTGGCCATTACGGTGCGACCATTGCGCGACCAGGTGATGCCGGAGCCCAGATGCGGCATGCCGGGAATATCCAGATCGGCAATTTTTTTTCTGACATCCAGATGGACGACCTGCCCTTGCCCCGTGCGGCTTGCACCCATCACATGCGCGTAGGACGAGTCGAAAAAGAAATCGTCCATCACGGTGGCCAGGTAGGTGCGGCGGGGATTAAGAAAGCCGGGGATGGCGATGCCTTCGCCCATCTTGTAGTCATGCACCATGCCGTTATAAATCGGCTCGGTCGTCGGGTCGTAGGAAATCTCCCAGATTTCCGGAATGTCTTTCAGAGCGGCAACAAAACTCTTGCGCGGCGCGGCGTCATACACCGCTGAAACGCGCGACGACTTGGTGCCATCGAGCGTCGTTGCCGCGATCACTTTGACCAGATTCAGGTCACCGTCGAGCAAGACCAGATTGCCGGGCAAATAGTTGGCTGCGATCACCCATTTGCCATCCTCGGACACGGCGACATTGCGCGTGTTCAAGGCGACGCGGATTTCCGCCACGGTCTTCAAATTCCAGATATCAAATTTGCTCACCCAACCATCACGCGAGGCAAAGTAAACGTAGCGTCCGTCAGCGGTAAATTTCGGCCCGCCATGCAGCGCATAACGGCTGGGGACACGGTGTATGACTTCCAACTTGTCGCCATCCAGAATGCTCACGTGATGATCGCCCGCCTCGACCACCAGAAACAAATTCATCAGGTCGCGACCGGCAAAGACCGGCAGGGGAGTCGCCGGCAAATTGGTAAAGTGAACAATGCGTGAGGCGCGGATATTGGCTTCGGTGTGAGTTGGTGCTGGTGACACGGCGCTATAAACATACTCACCGACTTGAGCGATCTCGTCGGGCGACAAACGATCAGCAAAGCCCGTCATTTGCGTCGCCGGACGACCATCGCGGATGATCTTCAGGCCCTCGGCTTTCTTCAGGCGCTCCAGGCTTTCGGGGAGCAAAGCCGGGCCCATGCCGCCGGTCCGGTCGACCCCGTGACAGGACGCGCAATGTTGTTGATAGGTCGCCGCAGGTTCAGCGGCAAGGGCATTTACCATCCAGCCGATGGTCAACATCAGCCACAAAAATCTCATGCCGCTATTTCCGAATCGGTGAGGTAGCAACCGGGGTCTTCCGACCATGCATCACCCGTCAGCTGTTGCGCGCGCACCCGCGTATTGCCGCCACAGATAGCGAAATGTGCACAGGTACCGCACCGCCCGCCGACTTGGCGTGGCGAGGCTTTCAAGCCGGCCATCAAGGGGTCGGTAGTGTCGACCCATATCTCCGAAAACGGACGCTTACGCACATTGCCCAAGTCGTAATGCCACCACATCGTATCGGGGTGTACGTTGCCCAGATTGTCGATGTTGGCGACATTCACGCCGCTGGAATTGCCACCCCATTGCCTGAGTTTGGCCTCGATATGCGCGGCCTTGTCAGGGAAACGACGGCGCACCCAATGCAGCAGATAGACACCATCGGCATCGTTGTTGCCTGTGGTGTAGTCGCGCACCAAACCCTGTTCCTGATGCCGCCAGCAGGTCTCGAACAGCAAGTCCATCGCCTCGCGCGTCATCTGATGCAAGGCGTCATCCTTGCGATTCTTGTTGCCGCGCCCGGCGTAGTTCAGATGCGAGAAATAGAAGCGCGGAATTTCCTCAAGTTCGCACAAATCCAGCAGCGCCGGCAGGTCGTGGAAGTTGTCTTGCGTCAGCGTAAATCGCACCCCGACCTTGAGCCCGGCGTCGCGGCATAGCTGCATGGCCCTGAACGACTTGTCGAACGCACCTTGCATGCGGCGGAATTTGTCGTGGGTCGCCGCGAGTCCGTCGAGACTGATCCCGACATAGTGAAAATCCGCATCGGCAATGCGCCGGCACATGGCTTCGTCGATCAGGGTTCCGTTGCTCGACAACGCGGTATAAAAGCCCATCGCCTTTGAGCGTGCCGCGATCTCAAAAATATCCGGTCGCAGCAGCGGTTCGCCACCGGAAAGTATCAAGGCCGGAACGCGGAACGCTTTGAGGTCATCCATCACCGCAAAAATTTCGGCGGTTGAGAGCTCGCCTTTGAAGTTGACATCGGCCGAGATTGAGTAACAGTGCTTGCAGGTCAGATTGCAACGGCGGATCAAATTCCAGATGACCACCGGACCGGGCGGTTTGCGCGCCGGTCCCATCGGGCTTGGCGCGGCGATTTCCTGCATGTATTGGGATATTCGGAACATGGCGCTATTCAACCGCATCCCGCCGGTTGTGCGCATTTACTGATATCAATTGCAGTGAAGTCAGAAAGGGCTGCGAGTGGAAAGGCCTTTCGTCAGCCGGAAGCGCTGACATCCGTCCGCCGGCTTGATCGACTGTCTCACCCGTTTGGATCAGGCCGCCTTTTTGGCCAACGCGTAGAAATCGACCACATTGTCGAGTTGTCGTACCACCCGCTCGCTACACAATGACACCTGACTCGCCGCCTTGCTCGCATCGTCCGCAGACAAATGATCCAGACCATCGGTCATCGCTGACCACTGGTCGGACACTGACCGCAAGCGCTGCTTGAGCAGCGGGTTGTCTCGTGAGGACTGCATCAACTGGCGTAATGCTGCGCTGAACTCCTCCCGTGCGCAGCGGATTCTGGCAGCCGAGTCCTGCGCGCCGGAACCTCCCTGTTGCAACAGATAAAGCTTGGCGATTTGTTGCGAGAGCATGCGCTGACGCCCGGCCAAATTTACCAGTTGAGCGTTGTTGTCGTTAACGTACGAAACATAGTTCATCGTTAGCTTATGCGCAGCCTGCAAGACACTCTCACCTAATTCGAGGACCTTCTTGGCGTGGGCCACGCCGACGCTCTTCAGTTGCGTGTGATAGGGATGCCATGCGCTACGCAGCGCAGCCAGCGATTGCGCGATGTCATCATTCGACTCCAACTCACCCAAATTTGTCATTTGCTGTTCAAAGGCGGCGATGGCTCGTTGCATCATGGTACGCGCATGACGGGCCGAGATTCCATACTGAATCATCAACCAGAATTTGCTTATCTGCTGTGACAGCATGCGCTGCCTGCCGGCCACATTGATCGTCGCCAAATTCGGGCGCTGACTCAAACTGGCAGACGCATGGGTGTTTGCAGTGATCGCGCAACCGGATCTTCCTTCTGTCGGAATTTTGACCGATACCGTCTGAGCCTGAGGCGCATTGGCGGCATAAGCATGCCGGCTCGACATGACCGATTCACGCAAAGTGACATGACGTCGATCCACCAGAATCTTTCCTTCGACGGAAAGCTGACGCAGCGCACGGGAAAATGTTTCCGGCGTCAGCCCGATGCGTGCTGCGATGAGCTGTTTGGTGGTTACCAGTTTGACTGTCGACCCCCAACCGGCAGCCTTGTTCTTGTCGGCGAGATCGATCAGATAATCGAGCACCCGCTCCCCGCTGGATCTGGTTGGGGAAACTGCGCGCTCTGATTCGCTGCTCAACCACCCGGATGCCATGAGGGAAATCATGTGACTACCAAAGCGTGTATCAGATTCCGCGGCCTTGCGAATAAGCTCACCGTCCAGACACAGGAGAACTGTTGGTTCCACAGCCACGGCGCTAATTGCAAAAGGGCGCCGGGAGAAAAGCTCGGTTTCACCAAACGTTTGCCCGGGGGCGACCAAATCCGCCACACTCTCGTGACCACTCTCCGCCATCAGTGCTCGCTTGATTAGCCCTGAAGCGACAACAAACACCTGTTTTGCCGGTTCGCCGACGCCACAGACGACTTGATCCGTATGAAGTCGCCTGGATTGAATATCGCGGGTGACCTGAGCAAATAATTCGGGGTCAATACCAGCAAAGAACTCTGTCTGGGTCAGAAATGCCGTGGCATCGTTGACCGGAAAGTCGGTAACGGAATTCATCGATCTTGCCTCCTGTTGGCCGCCAGAATAAGGTTGTCGTTCTAATTGACGACTTGCGGTGAGCCATGATCAAGGGCAACGGCGAGAAAAATATTGACCTATGTCAACCAAATAACACTTTTTACCCGGGATCTTCGGGAAACCGGCCAGTCGCCGCATGGTCAGCCGCCGAGACGAAGGCCGGTCTTTTTCAGTATCCGGCTGCTGTAAAGCACGTCATGGGAACGGCAGGATGCCCCGAGCAAGGCGGCGATTTTGCTAACGTCGGCCTCGACTTCCTCGCGCGTCGCACCGTGCACCATGGCAAACAGGTTGTAGGGCCATTCCGGCAAACGGCGCGGGCGACGATAGCAATGGGTGACAAAAATCAATGCGCCGACCTGAGCGCCAAGTTCGTCGATACGCGCGTCGTCGACGTCCCAGACACTCATGCCATTGGCTGTGTAGCCAATCGCATAGTGATTGGGTACCGCGCCGATCCGGCGGATACGGCCATCGGCCAGCATCGCCGCCAGTCGTGATTGGACTTCGGTTGCGGAAACACCAAGTTGCTCGGCGATTGCATGGTATGGCCGGGATACCAGGGGCAAACCGCCTTGCGTGGCAAGGATGAGCTGGCGATCCAGCTCGCGTTCATTGGTCGTAAGTTCGCCAGTTGGTGCTGAAGATAAGGGGAGGCCGGCAGGCCGGAGGTGCCCCGAAGAGGGTACGCCGTTGAATTGCATACCTTGGGTGCGATCAAGCATGGAGCTTCATCTCCACAAAGTACTCACGCTCTTTGGGGAAGGCAAAGACGGGCAAGGCGGTTGCCGCTTCAATCCGCTGAATCACATCGGCAATACCGGATGGCGTTTCCGTAGCCAATACGAACCACATGTTCATTGCGTGTTCGCGCCGGTAGTTGTGGGCAACCTCGGCAAATGCATTGACTTGCGCAACAACTTCTTCGTAGTGCGATTCAGGTACGGTCATCGCAGCCAGAACAAATGCGCCACCCATGCGCTCGACCTGAAACATCGGGCCAAAACGCGTAAGTACACGCCGATCCAACATGCCTTGCAGCCGCGTCAAAATTTCTGTTTCGCTGAGCCCCAGCCGATTGGCCACGGCCAGATAGGGCTGGTCGTCCAATGGAAAGTCACCTTGCATCGCGTTGATGATGGCGCGATCGGTTGCATCAAGTGAGGAGTTTTCTGTTCGCATCAGAAATAGCGTGCCCCGCATTGCTTAAAGCGGCGCACGGAAAACAATACCGTTGGCGCAGCCCCGGCGATCGAAGCCAAATGCTCGATGATGGGCAGCACGTCGGTGCGGCTGCGGCCATGCACCATGCAATAGATGTTGTATGGCCAAGCCGGCAAACAACGTTCGCGCCGATAGGCCAAGGTGACCCCTTGCGTCTTTGCCAAGGCTGCACCGACTGCACTGGCGGTATCGTCCGGAATGTCAAAAACCACCATGGCATTGGACCGATAGCCCATTTCATGATGGCGGACGACAATGCCAAAGCGCTTGATCAAGCCTTCGTCCTGCCAGCGCTGCAGATAGCCCAGGACTTCGCCTTCACTCATGTTCGCCCGCATTGCCAGTTCGGCATAGGGTTGCGGGCAAAGCTTCAGCCCGTCTTGCAACTGCGCAGCCAAGCGACGCTCTGCAACGTCCAATTCGCGTTGTACCGGAATCGTTGACTTGCAGTGCTGTACCGCGCTGTGACCTGAGTGCAAGTCAAAAGCGAGATCAATATGAAACTCTTCGGCCAGGGGCATGGCAATCACTGCGCAGCCGGTTTCCAGTTCAATCTGTTTCAGCGTTGCGTTCAGACTGGCTTTTTCAGGTGCGGTCACCACGAACCACAAGTTGTAGACGTGTTCACGCTGATAGTTGTGATTGACCGTGGCGTGAGCGTTAATTTGTGCGGCTATCACTTCGATTTTTTCGACCGGCGCGGCAACTGCAGCCAATGCACCGACGCCAACACGACGCGGTGCGAACACGGCACCAACTCGACTAATGGCACCGCGTGTGGCAAGACGGCTCAAGGTGGAAAGTACATTACTTTCCGCAGTCGACGGCGGCGAAGTAGGGGTTTCGCAAAGCACTGCTTTGCGCCTGCGTAGCGGGTCGGCTGTACTAAGCCGACACTCCGCACCAGCACCAACTGAGTCAGCAATCACCGCAAACGGATTTGTTACCAGCGGAAAATCCCGCTGCCATTCATTCAGCAATGAAAATTCCAGCGGGCTGTAGGGTGAGTCCATGAATTCGCCTCAGAAGCCGATGCGCGCGGATCGCGCGGTGAAGAAAATGCCCGACGGCGCGTTGACCTCAAACCCGCCGATCTGCTCAAAGCTGCGGGTGTCAACAATCACCACCCGGTTGTCGTCCCGCGCCGAGATCCATACCGCCTCGCCGCGCGGGGTGAATTCCATGTGCAAAATCGCTTTGCCCGGCTGCAAGGTCTTGATGACTTGTCCCGTCAGCGTGTCTATCACCTGCACCCAGCCGTTATCCGGGTGGGCAAAATTGACCCAGACTTGTCGCCCGTCCGGGCTGGCCATCGCAAACACCGGTTGTCCTTTGACTTGTACCCGCGAGACTTCTTTCCAGGTCTGGGCATCCGCCACCAATACTTCATGCCGGCCCACTGCGGGTAGCCACACACGCCCCGCTGCAAGCGACCAGCCGCGCAAGTGCGGCATCTTGAATACCGGTAGTTTCTCTTCGCCACGTCCATAGTTTTCGAGAATCTTGCGGCTACCTTTTTCAAGCTGCCACAGATCCAGCTGGGCGATGCCGTCCTCGCCAAAGAGGCCGGCAAGATAGTGGCGACCGTCCGGCGTGATCAGGCCATCGTAAGGATTCTTGCCTGCAGGAAATTTTTGCGTAGTCGGATGTTTTGCATCACTGAAATCACTGACCCAGATTTCACCGGCGTCAAACAATGCATAGGCGAAGCGATTGCCCGGTGCATCCGCCAGTCCGACCACCTTCGAGAATTTGCCCGGGGCATATTCCGCCGGCACTTCGGACAGCAGTTCCAGTGAGTCGGCATCAAATGCCTTGATTCCGCCGGGGATGTAATTCTGTGCGACGACAATGCGACCATCCTGCGAGATCGATCCGCCAATCGCGTTACCTGACTGCATCACGCGTTTGACCAAACGTGATTCCAGAAGGTCGATTTTGGACAGACCACCGTCACGGCCAAAAATATATGCAAACCGGGCATCGCGTGAATAAACCACCGAGGCATGAGACAGATCGCCCAATCCCTCGACACGTCCATAGGGTGCCTTGGCACTCGTATTGACCAGGGTCACCGCGCCATCAGCGCGTTCGATTACCAAACCCAGGTCGCCTGTTCCGCGTGTGGGTAACGGTGTTGCACAAGCACCCAACAGCAATGCCAGTAACACGCAAAGGAAGAGGTAGGCGATGTTGCGCATTAGTGGGATTCCTCGGGGAACCCTTCCAGCAGACGGGCGCTGATCCATTCAGCTTGAGCTTGGCTAATCAATGATTTCCACGCCGGCATGGTGGTTCCAGGGCGACCATAAAGAATGGTTGCGGTCAATGACTCTGGCGATCTACCAGCGAGTGCTTCGCGCGTCAGTGGGGTTCCCAGTCCGCCGGTCAACTTCATGCCATGGCATGAGCCGCAATCCTGACGTACCAAGCGCGTCAATGCCTGCGCAGATATCGGCGCAACCGTTTCTGCACCGGCCCCGTTGATATAGAGCACCGCAACCAGAAATGAAACACGCCGAACTTTCATCTGACTCTCTGTCCGTCGAGGAGGTTTTCCGTCAAAAGCTACCGCCAAGAATTTTGAGTTAGCCAAGGAAAAAAGCCCACCAAGGTGGGCGAACGGAGTTTCATAGAGACTGCCCGACTTTCATTAACGATTCAAAATCCATTCCACCGTGGATTTCAAGTCGGCATCACTAATCTTGTCAGCCCCATTTGGTGGCATAGGAATTGGCCCCCAAACACCGGAGCCCCCCTTACGCACCTTTTCTGACAACTTGGCTACTGCATCAGCTTGTCCTTTGTATTTGGCAGCGATATCTTTCAGCGACGGACCAACAAGTTTCTTGTCTGGCGTATGACAGGCAACACACCCGGCCTTCTTGAAGTTGTCCTCGCTAGCTTGTACAGGTGTTGCGACCACCAAGGCCAAACCACAGGTTATTCCGAAGAATGCAATTGTTCTGATCATGCTTAAGCTCCTTTGTTAATACCGCCCGGGATGTCCCCGGACGGCGATCCGCTTTTTTAGTAGATGTCGTGCTGGGTGTTGTAGGTGTTGAAGTGGCCGGTTGGCGTGATCAGACGGGGATCTTTGATCACCGCCTTGAGCTTGAGCGTTTTGTCGTCAATGACGACCAATGCCGACTCTTTGTTTTTCGCTGACCAGACCGAAACCCAGACCTCGTCACCCGCCTTGTTGTATTCAGGCTGTACTACACGCTTCGCACCGTCATCCTTGATTCCCGCCCATTCGGCGACAGGAAGTACCTTGTAACCGCCGGCAAGATTCTTGATGTCAAATACCACGAGGCTTTGACTGATCGCCGGATCCGGATTCAACGGGGCGTCGGAATACAGATGGTTGGATTTTGGATGACTCTTGATGAACAAGGCACCACCACCCGGACCCTTAAGGGTTTCGACCAGTTTCCAGGCGTATTGCGGATGTTTCTGCGGATCGGTACCAATCAGAGAAATGGACTCGTCACCCAAGTGACCCGTCGACCAGACCGGGCCAAATTTCGGGTGAATGAAATTGGCGCCGCGACCCGGATGTGGAATCTTGCCCACATCAATCAAGGCCTCAAGCTTGCCTTCCTTCATGTCGATGGCGGCAATCTTGTTGGATTGATTGGCTGCGACAAGGAAATAGCGATGGGTGCTGTCGAGCCCGCCATCGTGGAGGAATTTCGCAGTCGGAATTTCTTTGACCGTTGGATTCATCACGTCGGTGTAGTTGACTAGCAGCGTCTTGCCGGTTTCCTTCACATTGACCACAAATTCAGGTTTGAAGTGTGAGGCCACAATCGATGCCACACGTGGCTCCGGGTGGTATTCCTGGTCGCCAACCGTCATGCCGCGGGTTGCCATGATTTTGAGCGGTTCCAGCGTATCGCCGTTCATGATGGTGTACTGAGGTGGCCAATAGGAACCGGCAATTGCCAGCTTGTCCTCATAGCCTTTGTATTTCGAAGTATCGACGGATCGCGCTTCCAAACCGATCCGTACTTCAGCAACGGTTTCGGGTTTCTCCATCCAAAGGTCGATCATGTTGATCTTGGCGTCGCGCCCGATTACAAACAGATAGCGGCCGGAAGCCGACATTCGCGAGATGTGCACCGCGTAGCCGGTCTTGATGATGCTGATGATCTTCTTGGTGTCGCCGTCAATCAGTGCGATTTCACCGGCGTCACGCAGGGTGGTCGAGAAAATGTTCTCGATGTTGTAGTTATTCATCTTCTTTTTTGGCCGGTCAGCCGGAGCGATGTGAACCTTCCACGTTGCTTTCATTTCCTTCATGCCGAATTCCGGCGGCTGCGGTGGTGTTTGCTGGACATAGCGCGCCATCAAATCAACTTCGTCATCGGTCAAGTCGCCGGAGGTCCCCCAGTTCGGCATGCCGGCTGGTGAGCCGTACTTGATGAAAACCTTCAGATATTCGGAACCCTTGGCAATCGTCAGATCGGGTGTCAGCGGTTTCCCGGTCGCGCCCTTGCGCAACACGCCGTGGCAACCTGCGCATCTCTGAAAGTAGATCTGGCGCGCCTTGTCAAATTCCGCCTTGTTCATTGGCGGAGCTTTGGGATTGATGTCCTGGTACATCTCGATGGTTTCGAGCGGAGAGCCGCCAGCGTGATAGGCCGTTTCTGCCTTAGATGTATCCTTATCGGCGGCAAAGGCGGTACCCATCGCCAATGGCAGCATGGCAAGAGCGAATGCGCCGGTGATCCATTTCGGTTTGTTCATGATTTCTCCTGGCAGTAATGGTGAGTGCAAACGAACCTTAATCAGCGCGAGGTCTAAATGCGCGATGTCCGTCAGCGCACAGCTTCAACTTGTCGCAGGAATAAATCCTTGATTGCAATCAAGTCGCAGATTTTTTTTGGGGAACCATGATCTAAGTCAACCCGGACCGTGGTCC
The DNA here is from genome assembly GCA_016718525.1 of Rhodocyclaceae bacterium. Lineage (GTDB taxonomy): Bacteria > Pseudomonadota > Gammaproteobacteria > Burkholderiales > Rhodocyclaceae > JADKHX01. Next base: position 438,352 of record JADKDD010000002.1, on the reverse strand, counting down.
AGTTCTATTGGCTGGCAAACGGTGGCTTGATGCGCATCAATGCAATGGATCGTGCGCAGCGTGAAACTCAAGCTTCGGTCTAGACTGCGAAGGGGGGAGATCAAGCCAATGGAAATTCTCGTGGACGCACGTGAAATGCAACCCCCGGAACCGTTCGAGCGCACGATGGAAGCGCTCGACGCAATGCGACCGGGTGATGAGGTAGTGCTATGGATATACCGTCAACCGACACCGCTGTTTAACGTTCTCAAGCGCAACGGGTACTTGTGGGCTGAAGGCACCGGTCCCGAACAGTGTTTCGAGTACCGAATTCGTTCGGGCAATTGACTAGAGATCGAATTCCCGCAATGAATTGACGTTGACAATCGAGACGACCTTTCCGCTGACCTGGATCAGACCGCGTTCTGTGAGGTCATGGAACACGCGTGAGAGTGTTTCGGGGGTGAGGTTCAGACGCGAGGCGATGACCTGTTTTGAGGTCGGTAAAGTCAGTTCGACGACTCCTTTGCCACCGGTATCTTCCGGGCAGTGCTGCAGCAGGTAACCAATGACGCGTTGCACTGATGAGCGCAGGGAATACGATTCGACGTCATGCACCAAGCCATGCAATCTCCGAGAGAGCCCTGCCAACAACTTGCGCGCAAAAGAAGCATCCCGTTTCAAAAGGTCGTAGACGACTGTCTGATCGATGAAAAGCAGGGTAGCTTCGGTCAGCGCTTCAGCGAATACCGGGTACGGCCTGTCCATGAACATCACCGCTTCACCAAAACTTTGCCGCGGGCCAAGAATTTCCACGACTTTTTCGTTTCCTTGCGCGGACGGAAAAGCCAATTTGATTTGACCGTTGAGGATGACAAAAAACCCGCGAGCAGGGTCGCCCTTCTGAAACAGCATCTCGCCTCGACCAAGTCTTTTTTCCCGGACGCCAGCAGCGACTGCGGCAATTTGCTCAGAGGCCAGTTCCTGGAACAGCGGCAGGCGACCGAGTGTGCCGGGAATATCAGATGGAATGTTTTTCATTGGAAACTAGCCGCCGTAACAGACTGATATGCAAGATAACATGACGATTCGTCAAAACTGAGGATGGATATTTGATTAGCTATGCGGATTTGCGGCTTGTGCATATGACCTGTGCCGCACTCAGTCTGGCCGGATTTGCAGTTCGAGGGTTGTTGATGGTCGCCAACTCGGGGATTCTGGGCCGGCGTTGGGTGCGGACGGTCCCGCACATCAACGATACCATTTTGTTGGCAGCGGCAGTTGGCCTGGCCATGCAATCAGGACAGTACCCATGGACCACGTCATGGCTGGCGGCCAAGATTGCAGGGCTATTTGCCTACATCGGACTGGGCGTGATTGCCCTGCGCCCCGGTATCTCAAAGCCGCTGCGTATCATGGCTTGGATTATGGCGATGGTCTGTTTCTTGTGGATTGTTTCGGTTGCACGCTTGCGCACACCCATGGGCTTCCTTGCGTTGATGTAGTGCCAGGCAACCGCCAAAAGTGGCTTGGTTGACACTCGTCAAGCCTCTGGATAAAGTAACTGACTAGTCAGTCAGTTACTTTATCGGTGATTATTACCAACAATTCAAATGAGCAATCCAGCAACTATTGAAGTGATCAGCGAGCCGCTGGTTGAATCTACCCGGCAGCGACGCAAAGAGGCGCGACCCGCCGAACTCACTGCGGCGGCGCTTGCGCTGTTCGTCGAAAAAGGCTTTGCCGCTACCCGGCTTGACGATATTGCCTCCCGGGCAGGAGTTTCCAAAGGGACCCTGTACCTTTATTTTGACAGTAAAGAGGCCTTGTTCAAGGCGGTGGTGTTGGAAGGTATCGTGCCGGTGCTGGATGCGGCGGATGTGATCATGGCCGGTTTCAAGGGCAGCAACGCGGAACTGATGCAACAACTGCTTGTCATGTGGTGGCGGTTAGTGGGCAGTACATCGCTCGGCGGGTTGCCAAAGTTGGTCATTAGCGAGGCGCGGAACTTCCCTGAAGTTGCCAGTTTTTATCAGGACGCCGTCATTTCCCGCGCGCGCGGCTTGCTCAAGCGTGTGCTTCAACGTGGGATTGATGCAGGTGAATTCAGGCCAATGAACTTGGAGATGAGCGCTGATGTGCTGTTTGCTCCGATATTAATGTTGGCCATCAGGCGGCATTCAGTCGATCTGTGCGGTTCGACCAGCACCGACCCGGAACTGTATCTCAAAACGCACATGGAACTTGCCTTGCACGGCTTGTCCAATAACCGCTTATCCCCTTGATGGCAATCGTCGCCCTTCTCACAGAGGCTTCACTATGAACCCGATCATTTTTGTTCTGCCGCTATCCATATTGTTGATGGCGTGCAGTCCGCCCGCGCCACCTGAAAAAGGGCCGCGTTTGGTTCGCGTAATGACAGTTGGTGCTGGTGACACGCCGTTGGTGCGCGACTACAGCGGCGAGGTTCGGGCAAAAAGCGAATCGACATTGGGCTTTCGAATTCCCGGCAAGCTGGTTACTCGCTTGGTTGATGTCGGCGCCACGGTGACTCAGGGCCAGCCGCTTGCGCGTCTTGACCCCAGTGACGCCGGATTGCAAGCAACTCAGGCCGAAGCACAGCGCTCGATCGCTGCAGCGGATGCCGCGCGCTATCGGGACCTGCGCAGCAAAAATTTTGTCAGTCAGGCCGCGCTGGACGCCCGTGAATCTGCACTGGCGGCCAGTGAAGCGCAGGCTGGATTAGCACGCAACCAGACGGCCTACACAACATTGTTCGCAGATCGTACCGGGGTGATCACACAGGTACTGGCAGAACCAGGGCAGGTTGTGGCAGCCGGCCAACCGGTGTTCCGTCTGGCCCCCGACGGCGAGCGTGAAATTGCCATCTCGCTACCCGAAACCGACATTGGCTCGATTAAGCTGGGTCAGTCCGCAATCGTCACCTTGTGGGCCAAGGATGGCGTCAAGATCAAAGGCACCGTCCGAGAAATTTCACCGGCAGCCGACCCGCTGACACGTACCTATGCCACTCGTATTCGGCTCTCCGGCGTCGATGCACGATTACCCCTTGGCATGACGGCCACTGTCGGCTTTGAAACCAAAGTCGGGAAAAATACCGTGGTCGTCCCACTCAGCGCGATTTTCCAGCAAGGTGACAAGGCGGCCGTGTGGATTGTCGGCAATGATGCTAGCGTATCGCTCAAGCCGGTAACCATTGCTGCGTACACCGATAACGGAGCGGTTATCAGTGATGGCTTGAAGGGCGGTGAACGTATTGCGGCAGCCGGAGTCCATAGACTCGTGGCCGGCGAGAAAGTGCGTGTCATCGAGTCGGGTGGAACCCCTAAATGAAGCACATTAATTTGTCCGAGTGGGCACTGAACCACCGGCAATTCGTGTTGTATTTGATTATCGTCCTGACCTTGGGCGGCGTACTTGCGTACAACCAACTTGGTCGCTCCGAAGACCCGGACTATGTACTCAAGACGATGGTGGTGCGGACGCTATGGCCGGGCGCTACGGCCCTGGAGCTCGAACAACAAGTTTCCGAAAGGATCGAGCGCAAGTTGCTTGAAACCCCTTGGGTGGACTATGTCAAATCCTCATCCAAGCCGGGTGAATCATTCGTCTATGTGACCCTTAAAGATTACACGCCGCCGGCCATGGTCCCGGAGATTTGGTATCAGGTGCGCAAGCGCGTCGATGACATGCGCAGCACACTGCCTGCGGGCATACAAGGCCCGTTCTCCAACGATGAGTTTGGCGACGTGCTGATCAAGATTTATGCCTTGACCGGTGATGGCGTGGAAATGCCGGAACTGCGCCGCCATGCCGACCGCATCGCCCGCGAACTGCGCCGGGTTCATGATGTAAAAAAGGTCGACATGATCGGCATTCAGGACGAGAAAATTTTCATTGAGACGCGACCAGACCGACTGGCGGCAATGAATCTGTCTCCGTTGCAAGTGTTCGATGCTTTGCAGCGTCAAAATGCCGTTACCCCGGCCGGCTTCGTAGAAACTGCGACAGACCGGGTGCGTTTGCGCGTCGACGGTGCGTTTAGAAGTGCTGAACAAATTCGCGAGTCCGATATCGCCATTGGCGGCAAACATTTTCGCCTTGGCGACATCGCCACCGTGACACGTGCACTGGCCGATCCCGCGCAACCGAGGATGCGCTTCATGGGCAAAGATGCGGTTGGGATGGGCGTGATCATGCTGAAGGGTGGCAATGTGCTCGGCTTGGGAAAAAATGTCGACGAGTTGATGGCGAGAATCGAGCGTGACCTGCCGGCGGGCGTTGACGTGCATGTGGTCGCAGATCAACCGAAGGTGGTCCGCGTTTCGTTTGCCTTGTTCTTCCGAACATTGCTGGAGGCAATTGGCATCGTGTTGCTGGTGTCGTTTCTCAGCCTGGGCTGGCGCACAGGCATGGTAGTCGCCCTGTCGATCCCTCTGGCGCTGGCAATCACCTTCATCGTCATGAATCTCACCGACATCCCATTGCAACGGGTCACCTTGGGTGCACTTGTCATATCACTCGGCTTGCTGGTGGATGACGCCATCATCGCTGTGGAAATGATGATGGTAAAGATTGAGCAAGGTTGGGATCGAATGCGCGCGGCAACTTTTGCCTACACTTCGACCGCTTTTCCGATGCTGACCGGGACATTGATCACCGTGGCTGGATTTTCACCGGTGTATTTCGCCAAGTCCGGGTCGGGCGAGTACACCGGATCGATCTTCCTGGTGGTCGGAATTGCGTTGATCACCTCTTGGTTTGTTGCCGTGATTTTTACCCCGTACCTGGGTTACGTCTTGCTCACCAAACATAAGTCATCTGAGCATGCTGCAAGTGCGGAAGCGCATAACGACATTTACGATAAGCCTTTCTACCGGCGGTTCCGCGCTTTGGTTGTCTGGTGTTTGCGACATCGCTGGCTGGTGATTGGAATCACGGTTGTTACTTTCGTTGCGTCATTGGTACTGTTTGAAAAGGCTGTGCCAAAGCAGTTCTTCCCTAGCGCCAGCCGTGGCGAATTGCTCCTCGATGTCTGGTTGCCTCAAGGTGCGTCGCTGGCGGCGACGACGCGCGAGGTCAAGCGTGTCGAGCAGTTGATAAGCGGCGATGAAAATATCGAGTCCTGGTCGTCGTATATCGGTACCGGGATTCCGCGCTTCTTTCTGTCACTGGATCAGCAGTTGATCAATGACAACTTTGGCCAATTCATGTTACAGACCAAAGGGATCAAGGAACGCGAAATGGTGCGTGCCAAACTGGAAAAGGAATTCGCCAATCCGGACGGTAAATGGGCACATTTGCGCATGCGAATGGTTGCGTTGGAAAATGGACCGCCGGTTAACTACGTCGTGCAGTTCCGCGTTTCAGGTGAGAACATCGAGCGGCTGCGTGCCGAAGCAGAAAAAGTTGCTGCGGTAATGCGCGCTCACCCGAATCTTATTGACGTCAACAGCGACTGGAACGAACGCATCAAGTCGGTTCGCGTTGAAATTGATCAGGCTCGAGCGCGCGCGCTTGGGGTGTCGAGCCAGGATGTGGCGCAAACGCTTCAGGGATGGTTGGTCGGCGCAACGGTCACACAGTTGCGTGAAAACGACCTGTTAATTGACGTGGTCTGGCGCGCCGGCGGCGGCAAGGCGGGCGGCGATTTACGTTCCCTGAACCGTATTCCGGAATTGGACGTTGTTGCCAGCAACGGGCGACATGTGCCGTTGGCGCAAGTCGCCAAACTGGTCCCCGTACTGGAAGAAGGGTTGATCTGGCGCCGTCATCGCTTGCCGACCATTACGCTGCGCGCAGACGTCAAGGGCATACAAGGGCCGGACGCCTCGAAGCAGATCAATGCACAGCTTGCCGACATTCGCGCAGCGCTGCCACCCGGCTATGTGATAGAGATGGGTGGTGCGATAGAGGAGTCGGGCAAGGGATCAAACTCGATTCAAGCGGTAATGCCTTATATGCTCTTGGGCGTGATTACACTACTCATGATGCAATTGCAAAGCATTGGTCGCACCTTGATTGCATTGCTTACGGCGCCGTTGGGACTCATCGGTGTGACCATGGCGTTGATGATCTTTCAAATCCCCTTTGGCTTTGTTGCCAATCTCGGGGTGATTGCATTGATGGGAATGATTTTGCGCAATTCGGTGATTCTGATCGACCAGATCGCGCAAGATGAGGCAGAAGGAAAGCCACTCTTTGCGGCAATCGTCGATTCCACAGTGCGGCGTTTCCGTCCGATCGTATTGACCGCGGCAGCGTCGATTCTCGCAATGGCGCCCCTGGTCTCGCAGGTGTTTTGGGGCCCGATGGCGGTTTCGGTGATGGGCGGACTTTTTGTCGCAACGCTGCTGACCTGTTTATTTTTGCCTGCCCTTTACGCCGCCTGGTACCGTGTGCGCGAGTAGAATGTTGGGTGGTTGTATGGTGTTTTCTCCTGTGGCGTGTCGGCCGCAGTTATTCTGAATCGGAGTAATGCATGACCTACACTTCTGTCGAAATGAATATTGAAAAAGCACGTTTCAATATGGTTGAACAACAGGTCCGTCCAGCTGGCGTGCTGAATCCCGATGTGGTCGAGCTGTTCTCGATCGTCAAGCGCGAACTTTTTGTTCCGGCCGCCTACACCGGTTTGGCCTTCGCTGATACCACCATTCCTTTGGGTTACGGTGCAAGCATGTTCTTGCCGTCAGTCGAGGGACAAGTGCTGCAAGGCGTTGGAGTACGCCGGCACGAGCGCATTCTGGAAATAGGCACCGGATCGGGCTTTATGGCAGCCCTGCTCAGTGTGCACGCGGAGCACGTCTGGAGCATTGAAATTGTCCCCGAACTGGCCGCGCAAGCTCGAATGAATCTGCGCCGCGCCGGAATTTCAAATGTCAGCGTTGAAGTCGGCAACGGGCTTGCCGGATTAGCTCAACAAGCGCCATTTGATGTGATTATGGTTTCCGGTGCAATCACCAGTATTCCTTCGGTGTTGCTTGAGCAATTGAAAGTTGACGGCCGCCTTTTTGCAATCACGGGTGATGCACCGGCAATGCAAGGTCAGCTCGTCACCTGTGTGGCGGGCAAGGGCGGAATGGGCAAGACGACCCATCAAGTGGTTTTGTTCGAGACGGTCGCTGATGAGCTCGTCCCGCTTCATTCAGAGACTCACTTCGTATTTTGACCAGATGGAACAAATCTCCGCGACATCGTTGCATTCATGGTTAGCCGACACCGGACGGACAAAGCCCGTAATGATTGACGTGCGTGAACCCTGGGAACTTGAACACTGTCGTATTGACGGCTCGCTCACGATTCCGATGGCGAGTGTTCCTTCGCACCTTTCGAGACTCGATCGTGACGCCGATACCGTGTTGATTTGTCACCATGGAGCGCGTAGTTTTCAGGTTGGCATGTATCTTGAACAACAAGGTTTTTCTCACCTGTTCAATTTACAGGGAGGGGTTGCCGCATGGGCTCGCGATGTTGATCCCGGCATGCAGACCTATTGATCAGGCCAGCCATTCACGCTGTGAAATCGCCTTCTCGTCCTGAAAAATCAGCTCTTCATCCGGCACTGATTGCCGGACATTTTTTTAGGCATTAAATTTCAATAATCCCACACGCGGAGTTCGCGATGAAACGAAACACATCACTAATTTATTCCAGCATTCTGGCCGCAGCAATTTCCGGAGTTTTCGCCCCGGTTTCGCACGCTGCAGACTTACTCTCGGTCTATCGTGATGCGATTGGTTACGATGCTCAGTTCGCCGGTGCCCGCGCTACTTTGGAGGCGGGACGGGAAAAATTGCCGCAGGGCCTTGCCGGACTTTTGCCAAGCATCAATGCCAGCGCGAACACCACATGGAATGAAAATGATTTGACCAAGAAAAAGGGCGTCGGGGCAGGAACGACGGCGTCGACTTCGTATAACAGCAACAGTTGGAATGTTTCCCTTGTCCAACCACTGTTTCGCTGGCAAAACTGGGTCAGCTACAATCAGGCTGAGCTTGCCGTCGGGCTTGCGGAGACGCAGTTTGTTTTGGCGCAACAAGACTTGATGCTGCGCGTTTCTGCCGCCTACTTCGATACGCTGCTTGCTGAAGATGTGCTCAGTACGGCAAAGGCGCAGCGCGTTGCATTCGCCGAAACACTCGAGTCGGCTAAACGCAATTTTGAAGTCGGTACTGCGACGATCACCGACAGCCATGAAGCTCAAGCCAAATATGATTTGGCGACCGCGCAATTGGCAGCAGCGGAAAACGATTTGGCGGTCAAGCGTTATGCACTGCAAGTTTTGGTAGGCAAAGATGTCGCAAGCTTGAAGCGACTCGGGAGTGGTGTAGCCTTGTCGCCACCGCAACCGGAAAATATTGATAAATGGGTCGAGATGGCTCAGACCAACAGTTTTGGTGTGCAAGTTTCAACGGGCCAACTGGAAATCGCGAATCGTGAAATAGAACGTCAACGAGCTGGTCATCTCCCAACGCTTGATTTTGTCGCAAATCACGGCAGCAGGATGGACAATCCGAGTATCAATGTCCCGACAGGCATCCAAACTGAAATCACTACGTACGCACTTCAGTTGTCAGTGCCATTGTTTGCCGGCGGCGCCGTGTCGTCCAAGGATAGAGAAGCGGTGGCCTTAAAGGAAAAGGCACAAACGGATTTGGACAATGCCCGTCGCTCGGCGGCGCAAGCTGCGCGTACGGCATATTTGGGCGTTACGTCAGGGTTGTCTCAGGTCAAGGCTTTCGAAGCGGCGATGACTTCGTCGCAATCAGCCTTGGATTCCAACAAGCTTGGCTACGAAGTTGGTGTGCGAATTAATATCGATGTCCTCAATGCCCAATCCCAGCTCTATGACACCCGGGCCAAGCTCGCCAAGGCGCGACTCGATACTTTGCTGGCATTGTTGAAACTCAAGGCAGCAGCCGGCGGCTTGAGTGAGGCTGATCTCGCCTCAGTCAACGCGCTGTTGCAGTAATTCTGGCCGGTCGCCGAGTACGCGGGCAATCAGCGCCATTGTGCGGGAGGTCGCACCTCGATGACGGAGTGCGAATGCTAGTCCGGCCTCGGCCATGGATGCGCGCTTTGCCGGGGCGTTAAGTAGCGCCAGCCCTTCGCGTACCAAGTCATTTGCGTCGATGATGCGGTGCGCCGCACCACAGGCAAGCGCTTCGCTGGCAGCTTCAGCAAAATTGTGGGTTGACGGCCCGAGCAACACCGGCGTGCCCACCGCGCACGCCTCGATTAAATTCTGACTGCCATAATCGAGCAGGCTTCCTCCGATAAATGCGACGTCACCCAGCGCATACCAGGCGAACATTTCTCCCATGCTGTCACCCAGAAGTACGTCTGTATTGAAATCAATGGGCCCGTTGTCGCTGCGCCGTTTCATTCTCAGTCCACGGTCGCGAATCAAACCTGCAACTGCATCGAATCGTTGCGGATGACGTGGAACGATGATCAATAATGGTAATGGCGACGCCGTGGTACCAGCACCAACTGACCGGGCTGAAAGACCTGCAGCTACCCAGGCGTCGAGAATTAGCGCTTCCTCGCCATCGCGGGTGCTTGCTGCGAGGAAAATCGACCGCACCGCGATATTCGCCTGCATCGTTGTCGCCAAGTCAATCTGCGCCTGTGGTGCGACGATATCGAACTTGACGTTTCCAGTCACTTCCACGGCGTTTTCACTCAGGCGTCCAACAGCAACAAGGCGCTCGCCGTCGGCGCCTGATATCGCGGCAATCGCAGTTAATTCATGCAAGGCCTGCTGAGTGAGTGACGGAAGTTTTGCGTAGCGCCGGGCCGAGCGTTCGGACAGCCGTGCATTGACCAACAGTAGCGGAATTTTCCGTCGATGACACGTAGTGATCAGGTTCGGCCATAACTCTGTTTCCAGAATCAGTCCGAACTGGGGTTGGAAACAATCGAGAAATCGCTGCACTGCAGATTGGGTATCGTAAGGCAGATAGCCGTGCAAGACACTATCACCGAAAAGCGCCTGGGAAGTTGCCCGCCCGGTGGGTGTCATGTGAGTGATCAGAATTTGGTGCCGGGGGTAGCGCAAACGCAGCGCAGCGACCAAGGGTTCTGCTGCACGAGTTTCACCGACCGAGACCGCATGTAGCCAAATCAGTGGTGGTTTGGTTGGCAGCGGCTGAAAATATCCAAGGCGTTCGCCCCAATGCCGGAGATATTCCGGCTGGCGTCGCGCGCGCCACAACAAATGACAGAATGCCCACGGCAGTAAAAGGTAAACAGCGAGACTGTAGAGAAGTCTCACAATGGTTGTTCCTGCCTGACCGGCAACTCAGCGAAGGCTTTCACTGCATTGAGCACATCAGATATTGTTGGTGGTGCGTTGCATGCGCCCAGATTTACCACCGGTGTTGATGCGCATACGCCGGTGAGCGCAGGATCGGATGCGCAAAATAGCGCGATGGTCGGTCGCCCGAGCGCGGCGGCCAGATGAACCAGACCAGTATCGACGCCAATCACCACTTGTGCGCGCGCGAGCGTCTGAGAAAGATCCTTCAGCGACATCGACGGGAGCGCAACGGCATTCGGAATAGCAGCCGACAAACGGGCAGCACGGCTTCGCTCTATCGCACTACCGGCCGGCAACTGACAGGTGAGGCCTAACTCACTCAGGCAAGTTCCTAACGCTATCCAATGTGCTTCTGGCCAAAGTTTGTCGTCACGCGATGTGGCTGTTAGCAAGACCGCGGTCGATTGCGTTGCCAGCCTGTCAAAGCGCTTGCCAATGCCATAGTCAACCGGTCGAGTGATCTTGTTCCCAACAGACAGTGCGGCGAGAGTGCGATTGCGTTCGACTGCGTGAAGTGAGGCCGGCACATTGAACTTCTGATCATAGGCTATCGAGGCAATCGATTCTCGAGCAGAAGCAGCGTCGTAACCACAACGCACGCCCTTGGCGGACCAGGTGATCAGTGCGCTTTTAAGCAGGCCTTGGGTATCGATCACAAAGTCGTAGTTTTCTGCACGGAGCCGGTGCCGGAACGCACCAATTTCTTGCCAGGTCACGCGCGAAAGGATTTCTCTACGCCAGCGTCTGATTGAAACGGCGATGACTGAGTTAATTTGTGGGTGCATTTGCGGGATTTCCGCAAAACTCTCTTCGACGACCCAGTCAATCAGCACACCAGGAAACTGCGTGGCGAGGTCGCCGACGATGGGCAGGTTGTGAATCACATCACCGAGCGAGGAAGTTTTTACAAGGAGTATGCGCATGGCCTCTCGATTATCCTAGAAACATTCTCTTTCACGCGGATCAGTTTCAGGAACCCGCCAGGCGTCATCAGTTCGTTGACTGCATAGACAAACCTATCGACTAAACTTGTTCCAAACGCAAACCCTGGATCGATGGATGTTTGAATCTGACTCGATCTGCAGACCATAGTTGTGATGCTCTAACCCTATATTCCGGCGTGCAAACATGCGCAAGACAATACCAATTTCTGCCGTCCTGATCACCAAGAACGCGAGCGGTGAGTTGCGGGCGTGCCTCGATAGCCTCAAATTTTGCGATGAAATTCTGGTCCTCGATTCAGGTAGTGAGGACGCTACGGCGAAAGTGGCGTTGAGTTGTGGCGCACGTGTCATTCAGTCCGAATGGCGAGGCTTCGGTCGGCAAAAACAATTTGCGGTTGAGCAAGCCGCGAACGATTGGGTGCTCTGTATCGACGCGGATGAGCGAGTGAGTCCGAATCTGCGTGACAGCATCCTCGAGGCCATGGAAATTGACTCGCCACAGACCCGCTCCAGTAATCGCGGCGAATCAGGGAAAGAAGAGGGCTACCCACCAGCGCCAACTCATAATTCTGTTACTGCATATCGTTTTGCCCGCTGCAATCGTTTCTTGGGGCGATACCTCCGACATGGAGAAGGCTATCCTGACTGGAGTTTGCGTTTGTTTGACCGGCGCGCGGCGCAGTGGTCCGATGACGTGGTGCATGAAAAAGTTGTCGTCAATCAAGGGGTAGTTGGCGCGCTGACGGGCGACCTGATGCATGAATCAGCTGAGTCCCTGGACAATTACCTTGCCAAACAAAACCGCTACAGCTCACTTGCTGCAGATGCCGCACGCTTGCACGGAAAGCGTGCGACTGTTGCTCAGGTTGTTTTCTCGCCGCTGTTGCGTTTTGTGAAGTTCTATTTCATTCGAGGAGGCTTTCTCGATGGTGCTGCCGGCCTGGTACATGTGATGATTGGCTGCATTGCCAGTTTTTCCAAATACGCCAAAATGTTGGCTGAACAGCTAAAGGCGGACTAGATTCGATGGCCACATATGCAATTGGCGACGTGCAAGGATGCTTCGACGAGTTGACCGCTCTGCTCGAACACATCGATTTCGACAAAAAGCTGGACCGCTTGTGGTTCGTTGGTGACTTGGTCAATCGCGGCCCCAAGTCACTCGAAGTACTACGTTTCGTATATTCACTTGGTGAACTGGCAACGGTCGTGCTCGGTAATCATGACCTGCATTTGGTGATGCGCTCGGAAGGCTTTGGCAAAGCCAATCGTGAAGACACTTTCGACGAAATTCTTGCTGCTCCAGATCGCAATGAATTGCTCAAATGGTTGCGTAGTCGCCCACTGTTTCACTATGAAGGTGACTGGGCGATGGTTCACGCCGGCCTGTTACCGGAGTGGTCGGTAGCACAGGCAAAGCAGCTTTCGGATGAAGTGTCATCGGCATTGGTCGCCCCGGACTATGTTGAATTTCTGTCCAAGATGTGGGGATCGGAGCCATCCGCGTGGTCAGACAAGTTATCCGGGTGGGAGCGGCTCCGCGTGATCGTCAATGCCATGACGCGCATGCGATATCTGACGCAGTCGGGGGCGATGGAACTCCGTGCGCCCGGCAATAAGGCTGCACCCTACGCTGGCCCGACAGATTGCCGACCGTGGTTTGATGCCGGGATACGGGCAAGTGCCGGAACTCGGATTGTTTGCGGGCATTGGTCAACCCTTGGGTTGCTTGACCGGCCAAACGTGCTCGCCATAGACACCGGCTGCCTATGGGGTGGCGCGCTTACCGCAGTCAGACTAGATGATCGACGCATTTTTTGTCAGCCCTGCAGCGGTCATGCTGCGCCGCGCGGCGGCGACTAAGTCATTTTTTTGCGTTGATGCACAAACTTACCAAAGCGCGTCACCAAAAGCTGCCCTGAAACTATTGGCGAGGTCATCTCGTGTTGGCGCGTGATTCTGTCCACCGCGCTCGGCGATTTTTAATGAGCCGAGTAAGGACGCCAACTGCCCGGTCTTGCGCCAGGACCAGCCGGCGGAAATACCAAATAACAAGCCGGCGCGGTAGGCATCGCCACATCCGGTCGGATCAACAAGTGCCGTTGGTTTGACGCTGGGAATCACAATCCGATCGCTGTCGGCATAAATGTGCGAACCCTCGCTACCAAGCGTTACGATAAGTGCGCGAACATTACCTGCCAGTTCCTCCAGCGACTTACCCGTCCGCTCGGTCAGGAGTTTGGCCTCGTAGTCATTTACTGTGCAGTAGTCTGCGAGCTCGAGAAAGGTAGTGAGATCCGCGCCATCAAACATGGGTAAACCCTGACCAGGGTCGAAGATGAAAGGGATCCCTGCCGCATGAAATTCGCGGGCATGTTGCAACATGCCGTCACGACCGTCCGGCGAGATAATTCCCAGACCCACGTCAGTCGCGTCGGCGATATGGTTCAGGTGCGAAAAATTCATTGCACCCGGATGGAATGCCGTGATCTGGTTGTCATCCAGGTCAGTTGTAATGAACGCTTGCGCGGTAAAACTATTTGGAATCTCGCGGACATGCCTGGTTGGCAAGCCAAGTTCATCCATCCGTTTCAAATATGAACTGCTGTCCTGGCCGACACTGGCCATGATCAGCGGCTTGCCTCCAAGCAGTTTCAAGTTATAGGCAATGTTGCCAGCGCAGCCACCAAACTCGCGGCGCATTTCAGGGACCAGAAACGATACGTTGAGAATGTGCAGTTGATCAGGCAGCAAGTGATTCTTGAAGCGGTCATTGAATACCATGATGGTGTCGTAGGCAATCGATCCGCAGATGAGTGTGTTCATTTTTTTATGGGTAAAAGAGGTATACGCGATAACCACTGGCAGGAAGTCCGTCAGTAGTCAGGTGAAAACTGATGACGCTATCGCTTTGGTTGGAAAAACCACTTGCCACATCGCGTCCTTTGGGCAAATAATCGGCGGGCGGGATCACACGGCGTGCAACGGCGCTATCTGCCGTATCAGTGAGTGTTAGTTCCATGTGAGGCCAGCTTTGTGCAAATGGAGCACGGTTGCGCAATGTTGCGGTGAACTCCAAATGGGTCGGTATGGCGGGGTCAATCGGGTGCAAATCAGATGCTTCGATACTCAAGAGTTCAATCTTGCTTGGCAAGTCGACCGTGCAGCCCGATATTTCGCAAAGGAGATCCAGCGACGGCCGCGCTTCCGGCACCAGAACCGCAAACTCGACCCTGTAGTAGGTGGCAATCTGCAAAAACAATACGACGATGGCGAGAAAACTTGCGGCGACCCACGGCCAGCGTCTGGAAATGATCACTTTCACAGGCGAAGGTGAAAGTTCATGTTCGTCTGCAGCGGCACCAAGCGTACCCAGATAATCCTTAAGTGCGTCAATACTGGCCGCATCGATCTGGGGGGCGGACTCTACTGGAACGGTGTCCGGCACGTCCTCCTTGCTTAACAGGCTGTGGAAACCTCGCTCGGCGCCGCTTTGTTCAATTGCTCGCGAGGAAGCGGTCCCGTTGCTTTCGGCAGGTAGATTGTTCGCTGCTGCATCCGGCAACGCATCGACCAACGCTTCGAGCGCATTAAATACTTGTTGGCATGAACCGCAGCGCACTTTGCCCAGTCGAACCTTGAGTTGCTCGGTCGTTACGCGGAAGGTGGTTTGGCAGGAAGGACAGCGTGTCAGCATCGTTTGCCTTCAAGCCGGACCCATCCATCGCGATCGGCTCCTATGGACAGCGATATATAGGGAGAATAGGCCTCAATCACCTGCTCAGCCTGGGACAGCAGTACACCAGACAACGCAATTCGTCCGCCGACTGCCACCCGTTGCACCAACAGTGGCGCCAACACGCATAGCGGATTTGTCAGAATATTGGCGAGCACAACATCAAACGTCTCGGTTAGCGCTTGTGCAGAATGACGAAGCTCGAGCTTGACGTTGTTGTTGGCTGCATTGGTCTTGGCGGCAATCAAAGCGTTGGAATCGATGTCGACCCCGAGGACCGTTTGCGCACCCAAGCGTGCTGCGGCGATGGCGAGAATGCCTGAGCCGCAACCGTAGTCGAGGACGCTCAGACCACGGCAATCGAGACGCGTCAACCAGTCAAGACATAAAAAAGTCGTCGGATGCGAGCCGGTACCAAAGGCAAGCCCCGGGTCCAGCACCAAGTTGATGGCATTTGGGGCGGGCGCAAGGTGCCACGATGGAACGATCCAGAGGTTTTCATTAATGCAGATAGGATCGAATTGAGATTGGGTCAAGCGTACCCAGTCCTGTTCGGCGACGTCGGTAAACGTAATCCCCGTCGAGTCGTTTAAGCCGGCCGCCAGAGAAACCCGTTGGCACAGATCCACTGCCGGTTCGAATAATGCAACGACTCGACTTCGCTCCCACATCGGTGTTGGCAGTGCGTCCCCAGTACCGTCCGGCTCCCCGAACTGAGGCGTTTCCAGGTCAGTCCCAGCATGGGCATCTTCAACACTGGCGGAGATTGCACCACAGGCCAACCACGCATCGGCCAATGCGTCGGCGCGAAGTGCTTCAGTTTCCATTGTTACCTCGACCCACATTGCCCGCGGGTCCCTTACTTGCGACGCACTTCTTCGCGGTGAGCGAGTTTTTCTTCCAAATAATGGATGCTGGTTCCACCTTGAATGAAACGTTCATCAAGCAGCAAATCCTGATGCAATGGAATATTGGTCTTTATCCCGTCCACCATCATTTCAGAAAGCGCAATTCGCATACGCCTTATGGCTTGCTCGCGAGTATCACCGCTGGCAATCACTTTTCCGATCATCGAGTCGTAATATTGCGGCACCGTATAGCCGGAATAGGCGTGCGAGTCGACCCGAATCCCTGGCCCGCCGGGAGGATGCCAATTGGTAATTTTGCCCGGCGAAGGCGTGAACTTGAACGGGTCTTCTGCATTGATGCGACACTCAATGGAATGCCCGCGTGTTTCGATTTCCCGTTGTTTCAACCAGAGCTTTTCGCCATTGGCAATTCGAATCTGAGCCTGGACAATATCTATCCCGCTGGTCTCTTCAGTCACCGGATGCTCAACCTGAACGCGGGTGTTCATCTCAATAAAATAGAACTCGTTGTTTTCGTAAAGAAACTCGAATGTTCCGGCGCCCCGGTAGTTGATGCGCCGACACGCTTCCGCACAACGATCACCCACGCGACTGATGTATCGTCGCGGAATTCCAGGCGCAGGAGATTCCTCAAGAACCTTTTGATGTCGCCGTTGCATCGAGCAATCTCGCTCACCCAACCAGATAGCGTTGCTATGAGCGTCGGCCAAGACTTGAATTTCAATATGGCGCGGCGTCACCAAATACTTTTCCAAGTATACCGTCGGGTTGTTGAACGCAGCACCAGCCTCGGCGCGCGTCATGGCCACCGCATTGATCAGCGCCGCTTCCGTATGCACGACTCGCATGCCACGGCCGCCACCGCCGCCGGCTGCCTTGATAATTACCGGATAGCCTACCGCCCTGGCGAGCTTAACAATCTCCTTGGGGTCTTCCGGCAATGCGCCTTCCGAGCCCGGAACACAAGGAACTTGAGCCGCCCGCATCGCAGCTTTAGCGGATACCTTATCACCCATCAAGCGGATTGTTTCCGGGCGTGGCCCGATAAAAATGAATCCGGAGCGTTCGACGCGTTCGGCGAAATCTGCGTTCTCCGACAAAAAGCCATAGCCGGGGTGAATTGCCTCAGCATCAGTAACTTCTGCTGCAGAAATAATTGCCGGAATATTCAGGTAACTAAGTCCGGAGGCTGCCGGACCGATGCAGACCGATTCGTCAGCCAACTTCACATATTTTGCTTCGGTGTCAGCTTCCGAATGAACAGCGACGGTGCGTATTCCCATCTCGCGGCAAGCGCGCAAAATTCGTAACGCGATTTCGCCACGATTGGCGATAAGTACCTTGCCTATCATGTTGGTTAGCCGATCACAAACATTGGCTGGCCGAATTCCAGCGGCTGGCCATTCTCAACCAGGATTGCCTTTATCGTTCCGGCAGCATCTGCTTCAATCTCGTTCATCAGCTTCATCGCCTCAATGATGCACAGGCGATCGCCTTCCTTGACCGCCTGACCGACCTCGACGAACGCCGGGGCACCGGGACTGCCAGCGCGATAGAAAGTACCCACCATTGGCGACTTCACAATATGACCTTCTGGTTCACTGGCAATCGCTACCGGCGTGGCAGTTGGTGCTGATGGCACGCCGTCGCCAATGTTTGCCGGCACGGCGGCATTTGTTTGAACCGGGACATTGACATAGGTATTGGCCGCACTGTTCGCTGCGTATTTGGCGATACGAATTTTCTCCTCGCCTTCGCTAATTTCCAATTCCGATATACCGGAATTCTGTACCAGATCAATTAGCGTTTTAAGTTTTCTTAAGTCCATTGGAGGCTCCTCGAATATGGTTTTGGCCGCAGCCTTTTTGTGGTTCAACAGCGTATGGTGCCCGGGCACCATACGCATTGAGGGACACTGCACGCGTTACGCGGATGACCCTAATCGTGTCAGGGCAGCTTCCAAGGCAAGCTCATATCCCTGAGCGCCCAGACCAACAATTACGCCAACCGCCAGTTCAGACAGAAAGGAATGATGGCGAAACGACTCACGCGAATGAATGTTTGACAGGTGAACTTCAATAAATGGAATTTTTACAGCTGCCAACGCATCCCTTAAAGCGACACTGGTATGGGTGTAGGCAGCAGCGTTAATGATGATGAAATCAACACCGGTTTCCCGTGCACTTTGGATACGGTCGACCAAGTCGCCTTCATGATTGCTCTGAAAGCTCTCCAGTTGCCTGCCGGCGACTTTAGCTCGAGCCTCCATGATGGCGTGAATATCGGCGAGCGTTGCAGTGCCATAAATTTCCGGTTCCCTTGATCCGAGCAGATTGAGATTTGGCCCGTGAAGCACCAAAATTCCGCAACCACTTGTGCGGAAGCCCGCCTTTCGGGTTTGCTCCGATGGTCGCTTGCTTGTCTTGTTGCGACTAGTTTGCTTGTTCATGGCAGTGAGTTTGCCGCAAATGAGGTCAACTTGTCCACTATTGCCCCTTCTCTTTAGAAACCAGCTCGTCCAAACGATGTTCCAGCTCGGACTCGGACAGGCGCCCTAGTTTTACTGAGTGCAGCTTTCCTTTTTGGTCGAAAATAGCCGTGAACGGCAAGGCTTGCGCTGAATTGCCAATCGGGACCGTGTTCTGAATCGTATCCATCGACCCGATCAAGAGAGGATAGCTGACTGGAGTAGTTTTCTCAAAATCACGGACGTTGTTGAGTGTATCGATGGAAATACCAACAAATTGCACACCGTTCGCTGCGTATTTTGTTGAGAGCCGCGAAAACCCGGGCATTTCCTCGCGGCAGGGAGGGCACCAGGTGGCCCAAAAATTCACCACCAGAATTTTTCCTCGCCATTGGCTTAAGGCCTGCATGTTGCCTTGAGTGTCGGGCAAAGATAGCGAAGTCAGTGCGACGGCCTCTTGCTGTGATGGCGTCGTCAGCGCGGCGGGATTGGGCTGGACAGGATTGTCGTCCAAAGAGCGAGTAACCAAATAACTCGCGCCCGCGACCGCAAAAAGTGCGGCGGCAACGATCGCTGAAAGGACAACAGATGCTTTCATTCCGGGACCGCGTCCGTCGTTTGAGTGAGCAAAACTTGCACTGCCGGCATACGCGCGCGGGAATCACGGGGTAAAACGCGCTCCGCCGCCGGAGGATAAATCATTAGCTCGACACTATCCGCATCCCAATCAAGGTGCAGGCGGGTTTCGGCGGACAGCGGGGTTTGCCGTCGAATCTCGTCACTAGAGTAAGAAACTCCTTGAGACAGGAGAAAAATTTCCACATCTTTGCTGCTGTCAGCAAACAGGTCGATCTGAATTGGTGCGTAACGACTGGCGGTACCATCGAGCACAGCGCCGGTTAAGCACGGTCGAAAGTCAACCAACAGGGCCATCACCTCAAGCGCGGTTTCACGTAGCTCGCGTATGCGACCATGCTGCTCGTCGTCCTGAAAGATTGCTTGATAGGCACGTAACTCCGTTTCGACTTCGCTATTGCTCGGTAAAGCGTCACCTTCAGTCGAACCCAGTTGCCGGGCGGCTTTCCTTTTCGCGCTTCCGTAATCGCTGATTCCGCCCTCGGCCATCAGGCGGGCTGCGGCGCTCGCAATTGTGCGGCGCAATTGAGCAGGGGAGGAAGCAGATGGTTTGTGGCGAGGCATGGGGGTCACCAAAGGTGGTCAATCCGCGATGAACCGCAAAAGATTTTGATTCATATGGACGCGAATCGTGACGATTCAGCCACGTTGTCTGACAGGTAGAATCGACCACATTATTCCATCAAAAGCGCTGTATGCATATTCACATCCTTGGCATTTGCGGTACCTTTATGGGTGGAATCGCCGTCTTGGCAAGGAACGCCGGGCATCGCGTTACTGGTTGCGACGCCAATGTATATCCGCCAATGAGCGCTCAGCTTGAGGCGCAAGGGATTGAATTGATCTCGGGTTATGACGCTGCGCAGATCGGGTTGGCACCTGACTTGTTTGTCGTTGGCAATGCAATATCGCGGGGCAATCCCTTGCTTGAGGCGATTCTTGCGCAAAATTTGCCCTATGTTTCCGGACCGCAATGGCTGGCCGACAATATATTGCAGGGTCGCTGGGTGCTCGCCGTCGCAGGTACTCACGGCAAAACAACCACGACGTCGTTGCTGACCTGGATCCTTGAGGAAGCGGGTTTGAGTCCATCATTTCTGATCGGCGGTGTTCCGCAAGGCCTGAATATTTCGGCGCGCCTGACAGATTCAGCTTTTTTTGTGATTGAAGCCGACGAGTACGACACCGCCTTTTGTGACAAGCGATCAAAGTTCATTCATTACCATCCTCGAACAGTGATTCTGAATAATTTAGAATTTGATCATGCTGATATCTTCGCCGATCTTGCTGCTATCGAGACCCAATTTCATCATTTAGTGCGAACTTTGCCTTCAAATGGCCTGATCGTGTCAAACGGTTCTGATGGCAATTTGGCGCGTGTGTTGGCGCGCGGGTGCTGGACACCGATTGAAGTTTTTGGGATCACGGCTGACGCAGAAAAAGGATGGTGCACTCGAAACGTGTCGCTGTCGGGCGGCTTTGAGGTGAGTTTGAATGGCGAGATAGCAGGAGCGGTCGGCAAGTTTGCCTTGAGCGGTGATCACAATCGCGCAAACGCGGTGGCTGCGCTCATTGCGGCACGTCACGTCGGCGTTCCCTTGCCGGTCGGAATCAAGGCGTTAGAGTCGTTTGCCGGAATCAAGCGGCGCATGGAAGTTCGTGGCGTCGTTCGCGGCATTACAGTGATCGATGATTTTGCGCACCATCCTACGGCGATCCGACTGACGATCGCAGGTTTGCGACAGAAAGTCGGCAAGGCACGGATCCTGGCAGTGCTGGAGCCGCGATCAAATACGATGAAGCTCGGGACCATGAAGGCCCAGCTTCCCGAAAGCCTTAAAGATGCGGACCTGGTCTTTTGTTACGGCGAAAATCTAGGGTGGAATGCAAGTGAAACGCTTGCGCCGCTGGGCGAGACGGCGAAATGCTTTGATCAACTAGGTGAGTTGGTGGCTGCTGTGGTTTCGGCTGCTTGCGCTGGTGACCACATACTGGTGATGAGTAACGGTGGATTTGGCGGTGTCCATAAAAAGCTACTGGAAGCAATCATGCATCGCGATGGATAACGAAAGTTTTGTCGCAAAAAGCGCGCGTCGTGTTAGCCTTCGCGCCGCTGCGCAGAGTGCCACGTAGCGACTTTGCGGTAAAATTACACGTTCAATAATGAGTGCTGCGCAGGTGAACAGTGTTCCTGCCTCAGTATTAGTTCCAAGCCCGGGAGAAAAAATGACGAAAGACGAATCCAAAAAGTTTGCCGGATTAAAGGCACTGCTTGCTGTGCTTCTGGCCGGTTCACTGGCTGTTTTTGCTGGCGTTGCCCAGGCCGAGTGGAAGCTGAATTTGCAAGAGCCGGTTACCGATCTTGCCCGACGAATTTATGACCTGCATACATTCCTGACGATATTCATCACGATCATTTTTGTCGGTGTATTTAGTGTTCTCGGCTATTCACTAGTCATGCATACGCGCAAGCGTGGGCACAAGGCAGCTGATTTTCATGACAACACAACCGTCGAAATTATCTGGACGCTGATACCAACCGTGATTTTGATCGCGATCGCTTTTCCCGCAACGATCGCTCTGGTGAATCAACGCGACACCTCGAAACCGGATCTCACTATTAAGGCTACCGGCTACCAGTGGAAGTGGGGCTACGAATACATGAGTGGTGATGCGACCGGCATCAAGTTCATGAGCGTATTGTCGACACCTCGGGCTCAAATTGAGAACAAAGAACCAAAAGGTGACCACTACTTACTCGAGGTTGATAATCGCCTCGTCGTCCCGGTTAATAAGAAAGTTCGGATTCTGACCACCGCCGCCGATGTGATCCATAACTGGTCGGTGCCAGCCTTTGCGGTGAAAACTGACGCAGTCCCCGGATTTGTGCGTGATGGCTGGTTCAAAGCAGAAAAGGAAGGGATTTATCGCGGCCAGTGCTCCGAGCTATGCGGCAAGGATCATGGCTTCATGCCGGTAGTGGTTGAGGTGGTATCCGAAGCCAAATACGCAGAGTGGGTTGTCGCCAAACAAACAGAAATGCTGGCCGCAGCCGACGATCCAAACAAGGTCTTTACACTCGACGAGTTGGTGAAGCGGGGTGAGAAAGTCTATGCGACCAATTGCGCTGGCTGCCATCAACCAACCGGTAAAGGATTGCCGCCGGCATTCCCGGCTCTTGATGGTTCAGCGCTGGTGAAGGGTTCAAAGGAAGGGCACATTGCTATTGTGCTTAACGGTAAATCAGGCACTGCCATGGCTGCCTTTGGTGCACAACTCAATGATGCAGATATCGCGTCGGTCGTCGCCTATGAGCGCAACGCCTGGAGCAACAAGCTCAACGATGTTATCCAACCAGCCGAAGTCAAAGCGCTACGGACCAAATAATCCGTTAAACGACAACGAACCTGCCGCAATACGCAACGAGGAGTAAAAAATATGCAAGCAAGCCACGACGCACACGCCGCCCATCACGACCACGCGCACGATGATCACGGCCATCATGGACGGGCGCCTGGCCTGATGGGTTGGTTTACGACGACTAATCACAAAGACATCGGAACCATGTATTTGTGGTTCAGTTTCATCATGTTTTTGGTTGGCGGCGCGATGTCTTTGGTCATTCGCGGCGAGTTGTTCGCACCGGGATTGCAATACGTATCGCCAGAGTTTTATAACCAAATGCTCACGTTGCATGCGCTGATCATGGTGTTCGGGGCAATCATGCCGGCCTTTGTCGGCTTCGCCAATTGGATGATCCCGATGATGATCGGTGCGCCTGACATGGCGTTCGCTCGGATGAACAACTGGAGTTTTTGGCTGTTGCCGCCGGCAGGTACCTTGCTGGTTGCGTCGTTGTTTGTCCCGGGCGGTGCAGCAGGCACCGGGTGGACCTTGTATCCGCCACTGGCTGTGCAAATGGGCATGGGTATGGACATGGCAATTTTCGCCGTCCATATTTTGGGTATGTCGTCGATCATGGGATCGATCAACATCATTACCACCATCCTGAACATGCGCGCGCCGGGGATGCCGCTGATGCGGATGCCGATGTTCTGCTGGACCTGGCTGGTGACTGCCTTTTTGCTGATCGCCTCAATGCCTATTCTGGCGGGCGCTGTAACGATGCTGCTGACTGACCGGCACTTTGGTACCAGTTTCTTCAACGCGGCCGGTGGAGGCGACCCTGTATTGTTTCAGCACATCTTCTGGTTTTTTGGTCACCCAGAGGTCTACATCATCGCCTTGCCGGCATTCGGCGTTGTGTCTCACGTCATTCCTGCGTTTTCACGGAAGCATTTGTTCGGTTACACCTCGATGGTGTATGCCATCGCCGCTATCGGATTGATTTCGTTCTTCGTTTGGGCCCACCACATGTATGTGACCGGCATTCCGCTAACCGGCCAGTTGTATTTCATGTATGCCACGCTACTCATTGCGGTCCCGACCGGTGTCAAAGTCTTCAACTGGGTCACCACAATGTGGCGCGGCGAACTTACATTTGAAACGCCAATGTTGTTTGCTTTGGGATTCTTGTTTCTTTTTACGGTTGGCGGCCTGACCGGGTTGGTTCTGGCAATTACTGCGGTCGATATTCAGCTACAGGACACGTACTATGTGGTTGCACACTTCCATTACGTGATGGTCGCCGGCGCGCTGTTTTCAGCCTATGCCGGTGCTTACTACTGGCTACCAAAATGGACCGGCTTCATGTACGACGAGGCCCTCGGCAAGCTGCATTTCTGGACATCAATCGTCTTCTTTAATGTTGCGTTCTTCCCGCAACATTTCCTTGGCTTGGCGGGAATGCCGCGCCGCATTCCGGACTATGCGACCCAATTTGCAGACTTCAATGTAATTTCGTCCATCGGTGCGTTTGGTTTCGGCTTCAGCCAGCTAATCTTCCTTTGGGTGGTACTCAAGAACATCAAGGGTGGCGAGACTGCGCCAGCAAAACCATGGGATGGCGCAACAGGCCTGGAATGGACATTGCCCTCGCCCGCTCCGTACCATACGTTTGAAGACGCACCGGTGATAAAAGACGAGCATTTGGCGGCGGCGCACTAAGGGTCAGTCAAGTGAACAACAGCGTTGAAACAGGCCACGACGAAGACCAAACCCGGCAAGCGAATAACCGCCGGGTCGGTCTTATCCTGGCGATGCTTGCAGGAGCGGTGTTCATCAGCGTGATTTTCCGTCAGTGGGTAACCGGCGGCGTATAGGACTGCTGAAGCATGGAACGTAGCCGATGACGGCCCTACCTGCCAACAACTATCGTCTCGCAGGCGGGCTTTCGCTGGTCGTTTTAGCCAGCTTTGTGTTTGCGTATTTGCAACCACCGTTGTACCGTGCTTTTTGTGAATGGACCGGCATTTACGACGTACAGAAAGCAGACGAATTTCGTGCCTCATCAGTCGTCGGACGGCCGGTGACCATGGAGTTTGACGCCAATACCCACGGTACGGGGTTGCGGTTTACCGCATTACAAACCTCTCTGGCGACTCATACCGGTGAGCTGATACAAGTGAACTTTCGCGTAGAGAACTTGACCAACCACCCGGTAACGGGACAAGCGATTCCAAGTTATGGACCGAAGCATGTCGGGAATTTCGTCAAAAAACTTGATTGCTTCTGTTTCCGCCAGCAGGTTTTTGCGCCGGGTGAGGTTCGGGTCTTGCCTGTGGTATTCGCGCTGGACCGAACCTTGCCGGACGATGTCGGTACGGTAACGTTATCGTATACGTTCTTCGAAGTGCCGGGAGGCGTTGGATCAACTGCCCCTGTGGTCAATGGATCAGCGACCAGCGGTTCCGGGATTTAGGGAAGTAAATGCGTGGAGCCAACAAATCATCCAAATGGCCGATCTGGCTTGACAGGCCTGATTCGAACCGTTGCCTCCGGCATGTTCGGGATTCGCGGTCGGGCTGCACACGAGCGGGACGCGACCTCGTTGTCTCCAGTACAAATTATTCTTACAGCAGCAGTGTTCATGCTGATTTTCGTCTCAGTCATCGTGACAATCGCTACACTTGTCGCTAGCAAGTGAGGCTTTGGAAATCTCAATCTGGTCGTAAAAGTGTCGCAAATATCTTAAGGAGTTAACAATGAGCACTCAGTCTGCATCCCGTTACTTTGTTCCACAGCCGTCGTATTGGCCTCTGGTCGGTTCGACAGCGTTGCTGATCATGGCCTTCGGTGCGGTGCTGTTATTCAATTCCGTGCCACATGGTGGACTGGTGCTGCTCGCCGGACTTGCTGTCCTGACGGTGATGTTGTTCGGCTGGTTCGGTCGGGTAATCGATGAATCGGAAGGCGGCAGCTACAACCTTCAAGTGGATCAGTCTTTCCGTTGGTCGATGGGTTGGTTCATCTTTTCCGAAGTAATGTTTTTTGCCGCATTCTTCGGCGCATTGTTCTACGTACGGGTCCTTTCGGTCCCCGAGTTGGCGAGCCCGTCACAATCCTTGCTTTGGTCGGGCTTCTCCGGCGTTTGGCCGACCGCCGGGCCGGCTGCCGAAGCAGCAAAAACCGAATTTCACGCCATGCATGCCACTGGTATCCCGCTGCTGAACACAATATTGTTGTTGAGTTCGGGCGCCACGCTCACCTGGGCGCACTGGGGAATGCTGGCAAATAACCGCAAGCAACTTGTACTCGGCCTATTTCTGACCGTTGCCTTGGGTCTCACCTTTATTGGCTTCCAAGCCTACGAATATTTTGAGGCATATACCCACATGAACCTCAAGCTGAGTACCGGTATTTACGGCTCAACTTTTTTCATGTTGACAGGCTTCCATGGCTTTCACGTCACCCTTGGCGCCACTATGTTGATCGTAATTTTGATCCGTAGCATGAAGGGGCATTTCACACCTGAACGGCACTTTGCTTTCGAAGCGGTGGCTTGGTACTGGCACTTTGTTGACGTGGTCTGGTTAGGACTGTTCGTCGTCGTGTACTGGCTGTAAGTTTGTTGTGAATAGCAGACGGCGAAAGTCGTCTGCATGGGGGCGGCGTGTGGCCGGTGAGCGGGGCAGTCCCTTATCAGCCCCAACTGGCACTGCCGCCCTTACCGTTGACCGATCAGAATTTTGGAGTAATCCAGCCGAGTTGGTTGCCAACGACAAGTAACACTACAAGTGCAAACGACAACGCAACTCGCAGTGTGAGTGCCCGAACACCGCGCTCTCGTTCGTGACCCTGGTCGCGAAAAATGAATATCAGCGCTCGGCCCATGTTGTAAACCACGGCCAACAACATCACGACTATCACGATACGCATCACAGCCATTCTCCCAACCCAAGGTCATTGCTCAGGTCTTCATGATGCGCAGTCTAAATGATTCCACGACGAATGCCTCGCAGGCAAGCAACTCGGTACGCAGTAAGTTCGGCGTTGGAATCATCACTGTGGTCCTGCTCACCTGCCTTGGCATGTCAGCATTTCAGATGTATCGCGCCAATGTCAAGACAGAACGATACGATCAGATGGTGGCGGCTCAAACCGCTGCGCCGTTTGCCATCAATGCAAGCACGGATGTATCCGAGCTTGATTTCGCTTCGTTGGAATTACGTCGAGCCAGTCTACGTGGGAAGTGGCTGGCGGACGGAACCATCTTTCTCGACAACAAATTGCGCAATCGGTGGGCGGGGTACCATGTACTGACACCGTTTCAGTTGGAAGGAAAGCAAGCGGTCGTACTGGTCAATCGCGGTTGGGTTGTTGCTCCGCGACTGCGCAGCGAACTGCCAGTCGTAAAAACTACGGATACGACGATTGAGCTTGGCGGCGTACTGCGTCATTTTGAACGACGCGTTTTTGAGCTAAAGAACGATGGTCCGGCAGGTCGCGTATGGCAGCACGTGCGCGAAGACGAATATCGCAGTCGATCTGGTCTGGATGCGGGTCTTGCTGTGTTGCCACTGATGTTAATGCAAACTAGCGAATCGGACGATGGCCTGGCCAGAGAATGGACAGCCCCGGAACATCCCGCGTTACACCACATCGGCTATGCAGTGATGTGGCTCCTGTTTTCGGTGATGGCGGCAATTTATGGATGGATGTTATGGACACGAAAGTGAAAAAACTTAATAAGGGACAACGCACCATCCTGATCATCGCAGCCGTTTGCCTGCTGCCTCTGGCGGCAGCGCTGATGTTCCGGTTTGTCTGGACGCCACCGACGGTTCCGAGTTTGGGCGAAGCGATTACTCCCAAATCATTTCCTTATGAACACCTGGTCGATTTGTCTGGCAAACCATTGCCACATCCGGAGGTTGCCGATGGTTGGCTGATGGTTTTTGCCGCTCCGGGAGAATGCGATGCTCAGTGCCAACAGACCCTGTACCTCACCCGGCAGTCGCGCACGGCTCAGGGCAAGGGCAGCATGCGATTGGACCGGTTATGGATCATCACGGATTCAGCCGTACCCCCCGCCGATTTGCGTGCAGCGCATCCTGATTTGACTATTGCGCGCCCAATTGCTGTTGAAAAAATAACCGCCTTGGGCGGCGTTAACGGATCACCACGTTACATACACCTGGTAGATCGTCGGGGACAAGTTGTCATGCGTTACAGCGACAATCCGGAACCAATGAAATTTATCAAGGAAGTCGGCAAGCTGATCAAGTTCTAGTGGTTCGTTGGCGCATCGCAATAAGGCAAATCAGTACAAACATGATTCCGCCGATAATCGAAATGAGACCACCAATTCCCATCATGCCCATGCCGATTTTTTGCGGTAGCGTTGTGAGTATCTGTTCGGCTCCCGCAACTTTGCGCTGCACCCCATAGCCGCCTGACCATGCCAAGCCGAGAATATGCGTGAGCTGACCACCGCCATAAACGTATGGTTGCCATCGCGCCATTCTTCCTTCGACTGATGCGTAGCCAAGACGTGGCAACAACACATAGGTCAACCCCATAAATGCAAGCGTGACGCCGACAATCGACCCGTGATAATGGGCAGGAATGACCACGTTGACGCCTTTGATCATATAAGCGAGTACACCACCGGTTGCAAATAGAAAGAACGACGCGACCAAGGCCGACTTTGCAGGCGTGCTGATGCCGCGCAAGCGCCACAATGATGGAAGAACAATCAATATCAATGGCACCATCAGCGTATGACCGTACTCCATCAACCGCGCAAAGTAGGCGGTATGCCATGCCGATCCGACGGGGGCAATCGCATAGATCACCGGCACGAACAGAATCGGCACAGCAGCCAACAGGTACAAGTACATCGCGGTGCGGCCGTTGATTGTTGGCCCCCAGCCGAGTTCGCTGGCCAACCAGAACCACGCGACGACCATCAAAAGCGTATGTTGGAACTGCAGCGCATGGCCACCGCCCCAGAATATTGCCTCCCAAAAAGCTTGCCCCTCAAGAGCAGGTGAATAGATCAATGCGAAAACAACGCCAGCGATAGCCGTTGCACCAGCCACCGCCGAGAGAGACACGGCGAAACGCACGGATGACGAACTGCTTGACGGCGTGCTGTCGGCACCTAGTGGCAATGTGTTGGCGACACTCCAGCGTATGGTCAGTAGCGCACGAATCAATGCGCACGCAAAGCCCAGACCGGCAAGCGAAATGCCGGCGAAAAACACACCTTGCTGCAGCACCGGAATGTAGTTGTTCAGCAGCGGGTTGGCATCAGGGAAAAATGGAGAGATCGTCATGATGGCGGTGCCGACTGCTGCAAATCCGAAGGCAACTCGTCCAAGTGCGGCAAACCCCTGGCCACCCGCCAAACTCCACATAACGCTGCCAAAGGCCATAAACCAAATCAAAACCGACAGGTCTACATGCACCACCAACGCCGACTTGAAAAAGTCTCGTAAAGGGAAGACGTCCTGGATTCCCGGCGTCCGGGACAATACCAAGAGAATCGCCAACAGGCCGGCGCCAATGAGCGCGGCAATCCCCAGGCTGAGCCAATACCGCGCAAGCTCTCGCGCCTCATTATCGGGGATCTCAAATCTATGGTCGGTCATGGTCAAAATATGGCGTACGGTGCTTGAAGGTTAGAGAGGCGGCAGTATAAGCGTGGTAGACTGCGCGGCTCTTGTAATGGCAAGGGAGTCACGCACTTCCGCCGCTGCAAACTAAATCAAAATTCACAGGAATTTCGCGCACTTGAAAGCTATTGCTCTTACCCTTCAAGGCACCACGAATCGATTGCACCAGTATTTTCAGTTGACCAAGCCACGGGTCAATTCGCTGATCGTGTTTTGTGCCGTGATCGGGATGTTTCTGGCAACGCCGGGTATGGTGCCATGGCGGATCCTGTTTTTCGCCACGATTGGCATTGCACTGGTGGCAGGCGCTGCAGCGGCTGTCAATTGCCTGATTGAACAGAAAGTTGATGCGCTCATGGCGCGTACGCGCGGGAGGCCTCTACCGCAAGGCGAAGTGAATTCGACGGAAACTTTGGCGTTGTCGCTTCTCCTAGGCGGTCTCGGGCTGTGGCTATTGAGCGCTTTCGTCAATCCCTACACGATGTGGCTAACGTTGGCGACCTTCGTTGGCTATGCGGTCATTTACACCATATTCCTCAAACCCAATACGTCACAGAACATCGTTATCGGGGGCGCTTCAGGGGCCATGCCTCCGGTGCTTGGTTGGGCTGCTGTGACTGGTGCTACTCCTGGCGAAGCCTGGTTGCTGTTCCTGATTATTTTTGTCTGGACCCCGCCGCACTTTTGGAGTTTGGCGCTATACCGTACCAAGGAGTATGCCGCCGCCGGAATCCCGATGCTGCCAGTCACTCATGGCGCCGAATACACCCGCCGCCACGTCTTTCTGTACACCGTTGGACTGAGCTTGGTTACCTTAGTGCCATTCGCCATCGGCATGGCAAGTTGGTTCTACCTCATTAGCGTGGTGATCCTGGATACAGTGTTCCTGGCCTACGCCTGGCTGGTCTGGCGACGATATTCCGATGAAGTGGCCAAGAAGAGCTTCCGCTGGTCGATCATGTATCTGGCCTTGCTTTTTGCAGCGCTACTGATAGATCACTACATCCCCTATTGAACAAATGCGATTTCTGCGCATTGCATGTTTGTCGGCAACGGTTTTGCTGGCCGCTTGCGGAAAACCACCGCCATTTAACGCGACGGACCTGAGCGGTACCGAAATCGGTAGCGCCAGCCTTACCCAAGTCCTCAAGGATCAGACCGGCAAGCCACGCAAGTTAAGTGACTATCAGGGCAAGGTGATCGTGATTTTCTTCGGCTATACCCAATGCCCGGACGTTTGCCCGACAGTGCTTGCCAAGATGCGCGATGTGATGGCGCAACTGGGTAATGATGCCGAAAAGGTCCAGGTAGTGTTCGTCACTATCGATCCCGAGCGCGATACGCAGGAATTGCTCTCGCAGTACGTTCCGGCATTTCATCCATCCTTTGTCGGTATGTACGGTGATGCGGCCGCTACCGCTTCGATCGCCAAGGACTTCAAAGTTTTCTACCAGAAGCATCCGGGTACCACCGCTGGAGGTTATACGATGGATCATTCGTCAGGCAGTTACGTCATCGATGCCAAAGGCAAGCTGCGCCTGTACTTGAAGCATGAAGATACCGCGCCACTGATTGCTCAGGACATCAAGCGTTTGCTCGCGGAGCGCTAAGGTTTTTCCGCCGGCGGGATTGTGCCTGTGGCGATCCAGTCACTCAGCGTCACGTGAATATTCTCCAGACCGACCTTTCCTGCAATGCCGCTGCGGACCAGCTTGCTCATGACATTCGTGCGCACCTCGCAAAGCGCAACTTTGGTCCCCGCAGATTGAAAGTTATCAATTAGCTCGCTCAAAGCCTCGAGACCTGATGCATCGACAAAGGGGACGCGCCCGAGCCGAAGCACTACCGCTTCGACGTGTTGTTGTGCGCTGGCCAACGTGGTCTGTAGTTTTTCTGCCGCACCGAAAAAGAACGGGCCGTCAATGCTGTAAATCATCCGTTGCCCATTGGTCGCGGTTGGCGTCATCAACCATTCGTGCTCACTGGTTTCGTCCTGAATTTCTACCGCCTGCGCCATCCGTCGCATGAAAATCAGTGACGACAAGATCACGCCTACATTAACGGCAATGACGATGTCGGTCAGCACGGTCAAGCCAAAGGTGATCAGCAAAATGATCACATCACTACGTGGCGCCGTGCGCGCGAGGTGCCAGAAATGGCGAAGTTCGGCCATGTTCCACGCAACAACGAACAAAATCGCCGAAAGCGCACATAGCGGAATGTGATCAGCCAACGGCGCGCAAACAAGCACGACGAGTACCAGAAACGCAGCATGAGTGATTCCTGCCAACGGACTGGTCGCCCCATTCCGAATATTGGTAGCGGTGCGAGCAATTGCACCGGTGGCGGCAAAGCCGCCAAATAATGGCGCGGCAATGTTTGCAATCCCCTGCCCGATTAGCTCCTGGTTCGGTTCATGGCGCGCACTCATCGGACCGCCGGCCATCCCGTCCGCCACCACGGCCGAAAGCAGGGACTCGATCGCACCGAGTAGAGCAATCGTAAATGCCGGACCAATCAACTGCGCCAGCTCGACGGCTGACACCTGCGGCAGTTGGAATCTCGGAAGTTCCTGGGGAATGCCACCGAAAGCGCTGCCAATCGTGGCAACGCCGGGAAAGTGGAAAACGACCTGAACCAATGTCACAACCACCATCGCAACGAGCGGACCGGGAATTCGTTTAAGCAGCTTTGGACTGTAGATGGTGAGCAACAGCGCAAACACTGCCAGCGCCGAAGTGGCCGGGTGAAAATCGGGCAGCGCAACCAACAAGCTGGCCAACTTGTCGTGAAAGTGTGCCGCATTTGGTGCAGTGTGCAATCCTAAGAAATCTTTCCACTGGCCAACCCAAATGATGACCGCGATGCCGGTGGTGAAGCCGATGATGACCGGGTGCGGGATGTATTTGATGACAGTGCCAAGCCGCGCCGCCCCAAGCGCCACCAGCATCAAACCCGCCATCAGAGTGGCGATTTGCAATCCGCCGATGCCATGTTTGGCAGTGATAGCGGCGAGGATGACAATAAAGGCACCGGTTGGTCCCGAAATTTGCAGGCGACTGCCGCCACAAACGGAGCCGAGAAATCCGGCGATGATCGCGGTATAGATACCCTGCTCAGGTTTGGCGCCGCTGGCAATTGCAAATGCCATCGCCAGCGGCAATGCCACAACGCCGACCACAAGACCGGCAACGATGTTGTTGGCGATATGAGCGCGCCCAAAAAGACCCGCTCGTTTCGCTTCGATAAGTGCAATCACGACAAAAGTGTATACCCACGGAAAGACTCCAAAAGCCCGAATAGAACGGACCAGGCAGTATGTAGGTACGGCGGTCTTGCCAGTTGGTGTTGGTGATACGCCGTTGAATGCGCCCAGTTGCTGTGACCCGACAAGTCCCCAACGCCGCTATGAACCGCTAAAATGCAGGCCTCGGCGCCGTGCCGTTGATCGCCAAGTCGACTTTTCTCAACGTCGACGCCTAGCGTCCCACATGGAATTTTGTTCTCATGTCTGATATCGGTAAACACGCAAACCTCACACCCGCGACATCGCAGCTTCCCGTCGAGTGGTACTTTGACCAGCAGCGGTTTGAACTTGAAAAGAAGCTGATTTTTGAGGCGGGACCGGGTTATGTCGGCCATTCCTTGATGGCGCCGGAGCTTCACGACTATCGCTCGCAAGAGTGGCACGACCACGGTCGTTTGATCAGCCACCAGAGCGATGGTTATTACGAGATGTCAAACGTTTGCCGCCATCGCCAGGCCATCATGCTGGAAGGCTCCGGGAACGCAAAACATATCGTCTGCCCGATCCATCGCTGGACTTACAACGGTGAGGGAGAACTGCTCGGTGCGCCACATTTCCTGGCTAAACCTTGCCTCAATCTGCCTAAGCAGAAACTGCAAAACTGGCACGGGCTGTTGTTCAATGGCCCACGATCGGTCGCTGACGACCTGGCCGGATTAAGTGTAGCGAAGGATGTTGACTTCAGCGCTTATCGCCTTGATCACGTTGAACAACATGAGTGCAACTACAACTGGAAGACTTTCATAGAGGTTTACCTGGAGGACTATCACGTTGAACCTTTCCATCCCGGCCTGAATGGCCAGGTGAATTGTGACGATCTAACCTGGCAATTTGGCGATTGGTACTCGGTTCAGCGGGTTGGCCGGCGCGCACTGACAATGTCCAGTTCGCCCGCCTATGGCCGATTGCAGGAAGCGTTACAGGCATACCGGAACGAACCGCCTGAGTTTGGCGCAATCTGGCTCACCTACTACCCGAATATCATGATCGAGTGGTACCCGCACGCATTGATAGTGTCGAGTCTCATTCCACGCGCAGTCGACAAGACCACGCATGTCGTCGAGTTTTATTACCCGGAAGAAGTTGCTTTGTTCGAACCGGAATTGATCAAGGCCCAACAAGTAGCCTATCGCGAAACCGCCCGCGAAGACGACGAAATTGGAGAACGCATGGACCGTGGGCGGCGTGCCTTGTTAGCGCAAGGGCGCAGTGAAGTGGGTCCTTACCAATCGCCGATGGAAGACGGTATGCAGCACTTTCATGAGTTCTATCGGAAGGTCATGGCGGCGAACACGGTCACGTAGGATCTTTGCCCCGGTCGGCAAGTTTACAGGGATAAAAAAAGCGCGATGAAAATCGCGCTTTTTCGTTGTACGGCCCGGTCAGTTGCCGAACAGAGAATCCACTTTTTATTGCATCGCGCCGAGTACGCCCTTCATCTTTTGCAGCGCTTTGGCTTCGATCTGACGTATGCGTTCGGCAGAAACCCCGAATTCGTCGGCCAGGTCGTGTAGCGTAGCGGCTTCTTCGCCTTCCTCGACTAACCAGCGGCGCTGAACAATGGTCCGGCTACGCTCATCGAGATTCGCCAAAGCGGCGGCAAGACCTTCGCTCTGCAGGTGGTCGTATTGCTTTGCAGCCAGCATTGCCGACGGCTCAGTGCTGGTGTCGCTGGCGAGGTAGGCAATAGGTGATACGCGCTCGTCGTCGTCATCGGTCGTTGGGTCGAGAGAAACATCGCTCCCGCCCATTCGAATTTCCATTTCGACGACTTCGTCCGGCTTGACGCCGAGTTTCTTCGCAATCGCACCGACCTCATCGGGACTTAGCGTATTCAGGCTTTGCTTCATGCTACGCAGATTGAAGAACAGCTTGCGTTGTGCTTTCGTCGTTGCGACCTTGACCAGACGCCAGTTCTTCAATACGTACTCATGAATTTCGGCCTTGATCCAGTGCATTGCAAACGACACCAAGCGGACACCACGGTCCGGGTCGAAGCGTTTGACCGCCTTCATCAGACCGATATTGCCTTCTTGTATCAAGTCGGCATGCGGTAGGCCGTAGCCGAGATAACCGCGGGCAATCGAAATCACCAAGCGCAGGTGAGATAGCACCAATTGGCGGGCAGCATCGACATCGCTGTCGTCGCGCAGACGGCGGGCGAGGGACTGCTCCTCGATTTCGGTCAGCATAGGCAGACGATTCGCTGCCTGAATATAGGCCTCGATACTGCCGCTGGGTGATGGCAGTTGAAATGCGCTGGCAGAAAATGCAGGTAATCCGGTGGGGGAAAGACTCAATGCGGTACTCATATGAAGTTCTCCTTTGCCTCAAGTTTAACACTTTTTAGCACTCGCATGGTTAGAGTGCTAACAAAGCAAAAAGTTCCCGGTGGGCATTCGGGCAGACGTAAATGTAGGCTGACTGAGGCGGATCAGCCGTTCGCTGGCGCACTCAGGTGCTGGCGCAAGGATAGTGCCGCGCCCAGCCAGCCCAGCAGGGCAGCTCCGCCGATCAGGAATACGACGTCCTGCCCGCCCAAGCCGGTCAACACCAGCTGAATCCCATATAAATCAGTCAGTTCACTCACCGGGGTACGGACCGTCTCGGTGGCTATGCTGACCAAACCCCATGCAAAAACACCACCAAAAATACCGAGAAAACTACCAAAGTACAAAAACGGGCGACGGATATAGCCGTCGGTAGCGCCTAGAAGCTGGCTTACTTCGATCTCTGCGCGCATGGTCATGACTTGCAAGCGGATGACATTAAACGTGATTGCAATAAGGCCGATGGCAAGAAGCGACCCCAACATGACAACGCCGGTGCGCCCAACCTTGAGCAAAGCATCTATGCGCTTTACCCATGCCGAATCCAGTTGAACGTGCTCCACTTTCGGCCAGGTCCGTAATTCCGCGGCAAATAACTCCATGGCTTCAGCACCGTCGTCTTTGGGCGTTATCACCAATGCATCCGGGAAAGGGTTCCCCGGCAGCGCATCGATCACATCCTTAAGTCCCGGGGACTGGCGCATACGCTTTAGCGTTGCTTCACGGGGCAATAGCTCGGCTGATCCAACAGCCGGATGTTTGGTCAAATTCGCGAGCACATTGGTCGCGCTGTCGCGATCGGCATTCAGGCTCAGGTACAGAGAAATCTGCGGTTTGGTCGCATTGTGGTGGGCTATTTGCCGCAGATTGCTCAGCAACATTTGCCCGCCCGCCGGCAGTGCCAACGCAATGCCGATGGCGAGGACGGCCAGCATAGTGTTGACCGGCGTCATCGATAAACGCCTCAGCGCAAAGCGTCCTGCCGCCAGATGGTGTCCCATCCACTCCCTCACGAAACGACCGACCCATGCGACAGACGAAGGCGCCGTGCCTCTGGAAACAAGCTGCGGTCGTACGTCGCCAACATTACAGTGACGCCGACGCGATTGAACTCGGCAAAAATCGTTGCGACATCAGCAGCAGTCTCCATGTCCAGATGGGCTGTGGGCTCATCGGCAAGAATCAGATTGGGGCGGCTGACAACCGCACGGGCGATTGCCAGACGTTGTTGCTCGCCGCCGGAGAGCGCAATCGGGAACGCCTGCTCGCGTTCCAACAAACCGACTTTGTCCAGGGCTGCGCGAACGCGGGCTGGCGCTTCTTTAGGTGAAAATCCGGCAATCGACAGCGGCAGCATGACATTTTCAAAAACGCTGCGATCGAAAAGCAAATTTTGGTTTTGCAGCACCAGACCGAGGTTGCGCCGGAAGAACGGGATTGCCCTGCGATTTAGCGTACCGAGGTTCTGTCCGCCTACCAGGACGGCGCCGGTGGTTGGTCGCTCAATTGCGGCGATGAGTTTCAACAGGGTTGATTTTCCGGCGCCGGAATGGCCTTCAATGACCACCAACTCGCCGCGACCAATCTCAAACTGAACGTTCGTTAATGCCGCGATACCCGGGGGGTAGCGTTTGCTGACCTGATCGAAACGAACCATGGATTCGCTAGCCATCGGCAGGAAATATTGCAGCAACGAATTCACTCGCCCGGAACGGCTGCAAATCATCGATTTTTTCGCCCACTCCGATATAGCGCACCGGTTTGGCACACTGCCGTGCAATTGCTGCCAACACGCCGCCTTTGGCGGTGCCATCGAGTTTGGTGACGATTAGCCCGGTAATTCCGATAGCCTTGTCGAATGCTTTGACTTGAGCAATGGCGTTTTGACCGATGTTGGCATCCAGCACCAAAATAACCTCATGCGGGCCACTCGGTTCAGCCTTCTGAATTACTCGCCGAACCTTGGCAATTTCCTCCATCAAGTTAGTTTGCGTCGGCAGTCGCCCCGCCGTATCGGCCAGAACGATGTCGATCTTGCGCGCACGTGCGGCAGCAATGGCGTCAAATATCACCGCCGCGGCATCGCCGGACTCCTGGGCAATCACTGTGATGCCATTGCGCTCGCCCCACACCATCAACTGCTCTTTTGCAGCGGCACGGAAGGTGTCGCCGGCTGCCAGCAGAACACTCAATCCCCGGCTCTGAAAGTGCTTCGCGAGTTTGCCGATCGATGTCGTCTTGCCTGCCCCGTTGATGCCCGCCATCATGATGATGAATGGCCGATGGGAGGTGATGTCTAACGGTTTTTCAATTGGTGCCAGCAATGTGCACAATAACTCACTTAACACCGCGCGGAGCATAGCCGGGCTCTCAATGCGGTCGCGCTTAACCCGAGCCTTCAGTTCGTTAAGCAACCACGTCGTCGCATCAACGCCGCAGTCGGCCATCAATAAGCTCGCCTCGAGTTCTTCGTAGAGCGAAGCATCAATCGCCGAGCGGCTGAAAAGCTCGGTAACCGGCGTGTTGAGGGTGGCGTTGGTTTTGGCCAGTCCTGCCTTCAAGCGCTCAGTCCAGGATGGTCCGTTTTCGGGCACCTTAGCAGAACTGCTGCCCGCCGAGAAAAGCTCGCCAACCGGCGTATTCAGTGTGGCGCTGGTCTTCGCCAGTCCTGCCTTCAGCTTTTCGCTGAGCGACAGGCGTCTTGCATCATCGGAATGTGGTGGTGAAACTGACATACGGGGGTCGGAAATGGCGAATGACGCTAAGATGAGCGGCTGCAAAATTTTAACAGACGCCGTATCGAGGCCGCCTCCAATGAGCAATCGCTTGTTCGCAATGACTGCATTAGCCGCTGTTCTTGGCGGCGTGTTACCAGCACCAACTCACGCCAACCCGTACGAGCATCAGCTCAAGAACGGATTGCGGGTGATTGTCCTAGAGGATCACCGTGCGCCGACGGTGGTGCACATGGTCTGGTATCGCGCCGGCGCCATGGATGAAAAAGATGGCGATACCGGTACAGCGCATGCGCTCGAACATCTGATGTTCAAAGGAACCAAGTCAGTTGGTGCTGGTGAATTCGACAAACGCGTGGCTGCCACTGGCGGCAATCACAATGCCGGAACCAGTCGCGACTACACGAACTACTTTCAGGTCGTCCCCAAGACCGCGCTGGCCGAGGTGATGGCGCTGGAAGCCGACCGGATGAAAAATCTGGCATTCGATGACAAACAGTTCGCTTCCGAAATCAAGGTTGTGATGGAAGAGCGCAGACTGCGTACCGACGACAATCCCCTGGCGCAACTCAATGAGGCGCTCAGGGCGACTGCATTCACTGCACATCCGTATCGCCGCCCGACTATCGGATGGATGAACGATCTGGAGAACATGACTGCCACCGATGCTCGCCTTTGGTACAAAAACTGGTACGCACCCAACAATGCCATCGTGGTCGTTGTCGGTGATGTGTCACACGCCGAGATATTCAAGCTCGCCGAGAAGAATTACGGCAAATACCAGCGCATCGTTCTACCGGTTCGCAAGCCGCAGACCGAGCCACGGCAGAAGGGTGTACGTCGCGTGATCGTCAAGGCACCGGCAGACCAAGCCTACGTGATGATGGCATGGAAGGTGCCAAACCTGCGAAATGTCAAACAGGATCGCGAACCGTATGCTCTGGATGTCTTGGCG
The DNA here is from genome assembly GCA_016718525.1 of Rhodocyclaceae bacterium. Classification (GTDB taxonomy): domain Bacteria; phylum Pseudomonadota; class Gammaproteobacteria; order Burkholderiales; family Rhodocyclaceae; genus JADKHX01. Next base: position 400,030 of record JADKDD010000002.1, on the reverse strand, counting down.
GCAGTTCTCAACGGTCATGACGCTGCGCGATTGTCCAAGAATCTGGTGCGCGGGAGCCAGATCGCGCAATCGGCGTCGGCCGGTTACGACGGAGGAGGGCGCGGCGAAGCCTTGTTCATCATGGCCGCACGCCCGTCTGCAAGCAAGACTGTCGAGGAAATCGAAACTGCTTTGCGTAGTGAAATCAAAAATATTGCCGAGCAGGGGATCAGCGACGAAGAACTGGCGCGAGTCAAGATTCAGTTAATCGCCTCCGAAGTTTACAAGCGTGATTCACTCATGGCGCAAGCACAAGAGATCGGGAGCGCAGAAGCAGCCGGGTTTAGCTGGCGCGACATTAATATTCAGTTAGAGCAGATCAAGACCGTCACGGCCGATGAAGTGCAGGCTGTCGCCAAAAAATATTTTGCGGACGACGGGTTGACCATTGCTGTGCTTGACCCGCAACCGGTTGACCCCAAAGCGCCCAAGCGTACCCCGGTGGGGTTTCGTCATTGAACGCAACGACTGCAAACACCCTGACGAGCAAATGTTCATGAAATCACATCCCGCCAACATCATTCATGCCGTCGCATTTGCCGGCGCGGTCTTTTTCTCTGCACTCGCCAATGCGGGTCCCGCGATTGAGCAGTGGATAGCTCCATCCGGTGCGCGGGTGTACTTCGTCGAAATCCGTACTCTGCCTATCCTGGACGTCCAGGTGGATTTCACTGCAGGAGGAACTCAGGTGTCTCCCGGAAAAGCGGGGCTGGCCGGTTTGACGGCGGGCCTGTTGGATGCCGGAATAAATGACGCCGATACTGTGCTGTCTGAGGAGCAGATTTCCGGGCGCTGGGTGGATCTTGGCGCGATCGTCGGTACCAGCGCCGATCAAGATCGCGCCAGCGTTTCGTTGCGCACCCTTTCCAGTAGTGCGGAGAAGGAAGGATCGCTGGCGTTGCTGAGCAAAATTTTGGCGTCGCCAAGTTTTCCACCGGAAATTCTGGAGCGCGAGAAGCAACGCAATATTTCTGCAATTCGTGAAGGCGAAACCCGCCCGGCAGTAATCGCATCGCGCCGCTTCGCAACCCTGATGTATCCCGACCACCCTTACGGCATCTTGCCTACGACGCAAAGCGTTGCCAGTATCGAGCGTGCTGACTTGGTAGCGTTTCACCGCGCGCACTACGCCGCATCTGCTGCCTCGGTTTCCATCATTGGCGACGTGTCACGCGCCGAAGCGGAGGCCATTGCGCAACGCCTGACCAGCGCACTGCCTGCGGGCGAAGCATCGAATCCGGTACCGCAGGTCACCATGCCCCTTGAAACTGTCGAGAAAATTGCCCATCCCGCAACGCAAAGTCATATGCGCGTTGGCGTGCCAGCATTACGCCGCGGCGACCCTGACTTTTTCCCTCTGATCGTTGGCAATTACACGTTGGGTGGCGGAGGATTCGCGTCACGTTTGATACAAGAGGTGCGTGACAAGCGTGGTCTGGCGTACAGTGTCGGATCAAATTTTTCACCGCGTAAATTGGACGGTCCATTCGAGATTTCCCTGCAAACCAAGCGTGATCAAGCCGATGCAGCACTGAAACTGGTCAATCAGGAATTGGCAAAATTCATTGCATCCGGTCCGACTCCGGTTGAACTCGCTGCCGCGAAAAAGAACCTCGTCGACGGATTTGGTTTGCGCCTGGACAGCAATGCCAAATTGATGGCTCATCTGTCGGTCATCGGCTATTACCAGTTACCGCTTACTTACCTGGACGATTACCAGGCCAAGGTGCAAGCCGTCACCATCGACCAAATCAAGGCAGCATTCGCAAAACATGTCCCACTCGGTGGTTTGGTCACCGTGATTGTGGCGACCGATTGAATTTACGGCGAGTCATCAGTACCAACTGACAGCAATAGGCAATATGAGTCGAATTCGCATTACTGGTGGTGAATGGCGCAGCCGGCTGCTGACGGTGCCTGATGTGCCAGGTGCGGTGGCCTTGCGCCCGACGCCTGACCGGGTGCGCGAAACCCTATTCAATTGGCTGGGACATGATTTGTGCGGACTCTCATGCCTTGATTTGTTTGCCGGAAGCGGCATCCTTGGTTTTGAGGCAGCATCCCGCGGGGCTGGACCGGTGGTAATGGTCGAGAAAGACCGCCAGGTATTTAATGCACTGAAGAAGAACGCTGCCGGCTTTGCCTGCGAGAGGGTCGAGTTGCTTTGCCTCGATGCGTTAAAATTCCGGCCGGCCTCCACTGTGGCCGGATTCGATTTGATATTTTTGGATCCGCCCTATGGGCGTGGTTTTTTGAACCAGATCGCGCCACAGCTTGAGCGGCTTGCCAAGCCAACGGCGCGGCTGTATGTTGAAGCAGAAGCGGCGCTTGAATCCCTGGGCGATTTTGAAGTTATTCGACGAGGGCAGGCGGGTCAGGTTTACTTTCACTTGCTGGAGCACCGATGAGCGCAGGCGTAGCGGTTTATCCGGGAACATTTGATCCCCTTACTCGCGGTCACGAGGACCTGGTCCGACGTGCGTCAAAACTGTTCAGGCGGGTGATCATCGGAATAGCCGAAAGTCGAAACAAGCGGCCTTTGTTCCCGTTGGCAGAACGGGTGGAAATCGCGCGGGAAGTGCTGTCACCATACGGCAATGTCGAGGTCCATGGCTTTGATTGCCTGCTGATGGATTTTGTTCACCAGCAAGGCGCCAGCGTCATCGTCCGTGGTCTGCGCGCGGTGTCGGACTTTGAATATGAGTTTCAAATGGCGGGCATGAACCGCAATCTTTATCCCGAGGTGGAAACCATTTTCCTCACCCCGGGTGAACAATACATGTTTGTCTCGGCGACGATGGTGCGAGAAATTGCGCTGTTCGGCGGCGACGTCTCCAAATTTGTCCAGCCGTTGGTGCACGAGCGGCTGAGGTCAAAAATTACCTAAGCATATGTAGCGAGAAGCCGAAATGTCCCTGATCATCACCGATGAATGCATCAATTGCGATGTCTGCGAACCTGAATGCCCGAATAACGCTATTTCACAGGGCGATGAAATCTATGTCATCGATCCCAATAAATGTACCGAATGCGTCGGCCACTTTGACACCCCGCAGTGCCGTGAAGTTTGCCCCGTTGATTGCATCCCGAACGATGTCGACAATGTTGAATCAAAAGACATGCTGATGGCGAAGTACTACGCGCTGACAGGGAAGTCGGCATAAAAAAAGACAGCGGCACACCGCTGTCTTTTTTCAGGTGCGCGACATAACCACGCGCGCATTGGTCAAACTACCAAATCCGAATTCGCTCATTCTCCGGCTTGTACATTTTGTCACCGGCCTTCAGACCAAAGGTCTTGGCAAAAGCATCGGAATTGGCGGCTGACCCCACTGGACGATAGTGGCCAGGCGAGTGCGGATCCGAGACTAGGCGTTGTAACAGCGCCTCATCGCGGATGACGCTACGCCACCCTTGAGCAAATCCATAGAAGAAGCGCTGATCCCCAGTCATACCATTAATTACCGGGGCCTCCTTACCACCCAGCGACAGACGGTAGGCCTTGTAGGCAATTTCGAGACCTGACAAGTCTGCAATGTTCTCGCCCAGTGTCAATTCACCGTTAATGTGTTTTCCCGGCAATGGTTCATAGGCGTTGTATTGCGCAACCAGCTTGTCAGTCAGCGCTTTGAACGCGGCCCGGTCTTCATCGGTCCACCAATTCTTCAAATTACCTTCAGCATCAAACTGACTTCCCTGATCATCGAATCCGTGGCTTATTTCGTGACCGATAACCGCGCCGATACTGCCATAACTCACCGCATCGTCAGCTTCCAGGTTAAAAAACGGTGGCTGCAAAATTCCGGCCGGAAAGACAATCTCGTTCATCGACGGGTTGTAATAGGCATTTACTGTCTGCGGCGTCATGTGCCATTCGCTGCGGTCTATCGACTTGCCCAATTTGCTGATGGCAAACTGATAATTGAACTGTGTTGCACGCACCACGTTGCCGTAGAGATCGTCGGGTTTGATCACCAGCTTTGCATAACTACGCCATTTGTCCGGGTAACCGATTTTCGTGACATAGGTAGACAGTTTGCGCTGAGCCTGAACTTTGGTTGTGGCTGACATCCAGGTCAGTTCGTTGATACCGGTTTTCATTACTTTCATCAAGTTGCCGACCATCTCGTCCATTTTTGCTTTGGCGCTCGGCGGAAAATATTTGGCGACGTAGAGTTCGCCAATGGCCTCGCCGAAGCTACCGTCAACGACCCCCACTGCCTGCTTCCAACGCGGTCGATTCTCCTTGGCACCACTCAATGCCTTGCCGCGGAATTCGAAGCGCGCCTCGACGAAGGGTTTGGACAAATAAGGCGCTGCATCATCAAGGAGTCGTGCTTTGAAGTAGCTCTGCCACACGGAGATTGGCTCACTGCTAACCAACTTGGCCAATCCAACGGCATAACTCGGCTGGCCTAAATTAACATCGCTGACCTTGCTAAGCTCGGCGCCAGCAAGAAATGCCGTCCAATCAAAGTTGGGTGTTAGCGCCGCCAGTTCGGCCGGCGTCTTTTTGTTGTAAGTCTTTTCCGGATCGCGGTTTTCCACTTTGGTCCACTGCACTTCCGCCATTTGGGTTTCCAGCTTCAACACTGCAGCAGCCATGGCATCCGGACTCTTTTCACCTGCCAGTTTGAATAGTGTGGTGAGGTAAGCGACGTAGGCGTCGCGCGCGGCCTTGAAGCGTGGATCATCTTTCAGGTAGTAATCGCGGTCAGGCATGCCTAGCCCACCCTGGCTCAGGTCGACCTGATAGCGTGAAGAATCCTTGGAGTCCTGACCAACATCGATACTGAACGGTCCGCTGAGATAGTCGCGCCGACCGTCAGTGATTTTTCCCATTTCGCGCATTTCGCCGATCGTGCGGGCGACATCTTTGGTTGTTTTAATTGTGGCAATTTGCTTAAGCGCGGGTAGTACCGGCTTAATGCCAATGCGATCTGCAGCCTGCTCATCCATCATGTCGCGATACAGAATGCCAATTTTTTGTGCATTGGAGTTTGCGGCTTGCGGGCTATTCGCCACGTTTTCAATGATCTTCCTTGTGCGTGTTTCACTGAGATCGCGCAGTATTGCAACAGAGCCATAATTCGATCTGTCGGCGGGAATCGGCGTGTCTTTGATCCAGGTGCCATTGACATGCAGAAACAGGTCATCTTGAATGCGGACGGAGGGGTCGAACCCTTGCGTGTCGACTCCGGATTTGAGCTGCGCATGTGCGGTGCCAAAAAGACACAAGGCGATAGCAACAATTTTCAAACGATGGCGAACCATAATGTCTCCTCGGGTTTGCTAAACGGTCATCGGGATTCAGGGCGACCAAAATTCATGCTCAAGGGCGCACGGAAAGTCGCCATATTAGCGGCATCACTATTGCAAATTCGAAATTTTGCGACGAACGACGGTTTTCGCGGGACGAACAGATTTCAGCCAAGCGATGAACGTGAGGCCGGAATCACTTCCCATCGTGCGAAAGCTGTTGATGGGGATGGTCAGCGCTGGCAGCGCGGACAATAAAACGTTGCACGCTGCGCCTGTCGAAGCTCACGGATGGGCGACTGGCATATGCGACAAGGTTCACCCTTCCGGCCGTAGACAAAATATTGCTGCTGAAAGTAACCGGAGCCGCCGTCGGAATGTATGAAGTCGCGCAACGAACTTCCGCCCGCATCGATCGCGGCCTTCAGGGTTTCCTTGATCACCGGGACCAAGCGGGTCAGGCGTTTCAAAGATACTTTGCCCGCAGCGGTGGCCGGGTGGATTCCGGCACGAAACAGGCTTTCCGAGGCGTAGATGTTGCCAATGCCGACAATGCGGTGACCATCCATCAGGGTTGGTTTGATTCCTGCCTTGAGACCGGCAAGCGATTTTTTGAGCCACGCTGGCGTAAATTCATCGGTCAATGGTTCAATGCCGAGTACGCCAATCAGCGGATGTTCGGCAACGTCGCCCTCGAGCCACAAAATGGCTCCGAAGCGGCGAGGGTCGTGCATTCGCAGGGTGACGGCAGTGCGCCCGCTACCAAACGTCAAATCGACGTGATCATGTTTCTTGGCGTCCAGACGCGGGTTGACCAAGCGCAGGCTGCCCGACATACCGAGATGAATCAACAAGTGTCCGCTGGCGAATTCGAGCAACAAGTACTTGCCGCGTCGATGCACGGCAAGCAAAGGCAGACCAACGAAGCGCTTGGCTTCATTCCTTGGCAACGGGTAGCGCAATGCTGGAACTCGCCAGTTGGTGCTGGTAACACGCTGTCCGGTCAGGGTTGGAGCGATTCCTCGCCGCGTGACTTCAACTTCAGGTAGTTCCGGCATGGCGAGTTGCCCAAGTAACCCAGTGTAAATGGCGAACTGTTAAGATAAAGGTGATTTTACCGCCTGAACTTGGGGCAGCTTGTTTCCCATTCGCCCGGCTTCTGTTTGATCTTTGCGTTTCCGCCGGAAAACGCAACCGTGAATCACCCGCCATGAGCAAACTGAAATTTCTGATTCTGCTGACAGTAGCGCCACTTTTCATGGTGCCGAACGCGTATGCGCAGCAGACCGACGTCGATCCGAATATGGAATTGGAGATCGACTCTGAATTTATGCCGGAAGCGGACTTCGAAGCGCCAGTGCCCGCAAATGCGCCGAGTGTTGAACTTACGCCGCAGATTCTGTACCAGTTCTTGATTGCCGAAGTAGCCGGCCAGCGCGGGCAGTATGAGTTTGCGGCACGCACTTTTGCCGACTTGGCCATTGCTACACGCGACCCGAGGATTGCCCGCCGCGCCGCCGACGCGGCAATGGCAGCCAAGCAAATGAATCTTGCCCTGTCGCAGACGCGTCTGTGGTTTGAACTCGAGCCTGACAGTTTGGCGGCGCGGCAAACACTGGCAAATTTGCTGGCCGCGGGAAATCATCTGGACGAACTGGCCACTATGTTGGCGAAAGATTTGGCCGAGGATGGTCCCCGAGTTGGTGAATCTTTGCTGCGACTTTCACGTGTCATGACCAGGCACCCGGACAAGGTGGCGGTAGTGAAGCTCGTCGACCAGCTCACCATACCCTACGAAAACCTGCCGGAGGCACACTTTGCCCGCGCTCAGGCGGCTGTCGGCATCAACGAGACAGAGCGAGCGCTGGCATCCCTGGACAAGGCCTTGGCGCTGCGCCCGCAATGGGAGCTTGCGGCTTTGATGAAAGTACAACTTTTGCCACGCGGTGCTGCACAGACGGCGTTTTTGAAAAGTTTTGTCGAGCGCAACCCGAATGCCTGGGCAATGCGTCAAACGTATGCACGCGCGTTGGTCGGTGACAAGGAGTATGCCGCCGCACGGTCGGAGTTTCGCGCCGTACTTGAGGGAATGCCGGACAATGTCGAAGTAACCTATGCACTGGGTATCCTGGCCTTGCAATTGGAGGATGTGGCCGATGCCGAGCGTCATTTGCGACGGGTACTCGAGGTCGGCAAGGGCGACCAAAACCCGGTTTATTTCTACCTTGGTCAAATCGCTGAGGACGGGAAACGTTTTGACGAAGCGCTGAACCTTTACGCTGGCGTGAGTAGCGGAGATCATCAGCTTCAAGCACTGCTTCGTAGCGCCCAGATTTTGGCGCGGTCCGGGCGCACAGACGAGGCACGCGAGAAACTTGTTCAAGCACGGTCGCTCGCACCCAAGGAGGAACCCCGCTTGCTGATCGCGGAAGCGCAGTTGCTGCGCGAATCAGGGAGGTACGAGGAGGTCTTGAAGCTGCTGGCTGAAGGCCTGAAGAAAAACCCGGAAGCACCTGAGTTGCTCTACGAATCAGCCATCGCGGCCGAAAAGCTCGACAAACTGGATTTGGCTGAGAAGTGGTTTCGCAAATTAATTGCACTGCAACCAGATCAGGCGCTGGGTTACAACGCCTTGGGATACTCGCTTGCCGACCGTAATCTGCGGCTCGACGAAGCCCAAAAACTGATTGATCAGGCGCTGGCTTTGTCACCTGGAGATCCGTTCATCCTCGATAGCAAAGGTTGGGTTTTGTTCCGTCAGGGCAAATATGAGCAAGCGCTGGCGGCGCTGAAACAGGCTTACACCATCCGGCAGGACGCTGAAATCGCCGCTCACCTGGGCGAGGTGCTCTGGGCGCTGGGGCGGGTGGACGAGGCACGCGCGTTGTGGCTGGAAGCGGCAAAAGCCCACCCGTCAAATACCCTGCTGGCGGCGACGATTAAACGACTTTCTCCGTGATTTATTTGAGATGTTGGCGTCAATCCGGCCGATCGTTTTTGCTGGTTGAGCCGGTTATCACCGTGATGGAGCTGATGCGGCGATCGCTCACAGTGCTCGCCCTGAGTATCCTGATGTGCTCCTGCGCAGGTCTGCCCGGTACCGATCGCGGAATTGTCACTGATGGCTCAAAACCACTTGGCCCCGCAGCCGATGATTTTTCTATTAGTGGACGTTTGCTCTTAAAACAGGGGCAGCGACGTGACCATTTACGTTTCTCTTGGGATCACACAGCGACGACCGATGCACTCCTGTTGAGCACTGCGCTGGGGCAAGGTGTTGCCAAGCTCACCCGCAACAGCAAAAAGGAGCCATTTGCCCGGCTGGATCTTGCGGATGGCAAGGTGTATCAGGCGGCGAATTGGCAGGCCTTGTCGCAGGAAGTGTTCGGACAAGCATTGCCACTTGATGATCTGCCTCAGTGGCTGCGCGGTGCCTACCCGCAATGGCGTGGAGCAGCAGGCAGGTGGCAGATCGTTGTCAGTGAAGCACAATACTTGCCTTCAACGGCGTACCCTCCGCGGGGCACTTCCGGTCTTGCGGCCTCCGTGGGTGGCCAGCACCAACTGATGCCGCGCATCATCCAAATGAGTTCTGACGACACTGTGCTCAACGTGGTCATCGAGTCGCGGGGAGGGGATGATGAATAGTGCGTTGAGGCAGCATTACGGATGGAATGAAGATTGGCCAGCTCCGGCCAAGCTGAACTTATTCCTTCACATCGTCGGTCGTCGCGCTGATGGATATCATTTGCTGCAGACAGTTTTTCGATTTCTTGATTACGGCGACAGCCTTCGCTTCGATCCGCGCAACGACGGAGATATTCTGTTGGCGACGCCATTACCGGGTGTTCCGGATCAAGTTCACCTCGCGGTTCGTGCTGCGCGCGGGCTGCAGGCAGCGACCGGGTGTAAGCAAGGAGCGACAATTCACCTGACCAAACGACTGCCGCTTGGCGGTGGATTGGGCGGTGGTAGTTCCGATGCAGCCACTACGCTGCTGGCGCTCAATCACCTGTGGCGAACCGGCTTGGGAACTGAGGCGTTACAGAAAATCGGGCTTGCGCTGGGTGCCGACGTACCTGTATTTATCCACGGGCGCACCGCATTTGCAGAAGGTGTCGGGGAAAAATTTACCCCGGTTACCCCTGCACCGGCGTGGTATCTGGTTGCCATGCCGCCGACAAGTGTCCCCACGGCTGAAATCTTTCAATCGTCGACATTGCGGCGCGATACCGATCCAATCAGCCCCGCCAACTGGCATGACGGATTTGGTGGCAACGATATGGAACCGGTTGCCTGCGCACTTTATCCTGCCGTGGCGCGTTGCCTGGAGGCCTTGCAGAGGTTTGGCGACGCCCGCATGAGCGGCTCCGGTGCCTGCTGCTTCGTGGCGTTTGGTGAGCGGCACCATGCCGACGCTGCTTTGGCAAAATTCCGGCTGGAAGGCCCCGACGCAACCGGATTTGTCGCTCGCGGGGTGGACTTTCATCCACTTTCTGCCTTGGACAACACGTATTGAGGCCGCTATCGCCCTGATTTCAGGCCGATTTAGATTTGACAATAGCGCCCAAAAAACAGGATAATCCGCGTCCTTTGCCGCCTCGTCTTCATTGGGCAAAGCTTTGTTGGGGAGTCGCCAAGTTGGTTAAGGCACTGGATTTTGATTCCAGCATGCGAAGGTTCGAATCCTTCCTCCCCAGCCAACAATGTTGCAGACACCGCCCTTCGAATCATCCGCCCACTCTTACTGAGTAAATCCGCGATGGCATACGATAGCTTGATGGTCTTTACCGGTAACGCCAACCCGAAATTGGCGGCCGATGTTGCCAAACGTCTGAATATCTCGATGGGCCGCGCGGTCGTCGGGCGCTTTTCCGATGGCGAAGTGAGTTGTGAAATCCTCGACCACGTTCGTGGCCGCGATGTCTTTGTACTGCAATCCACCTGCGCCCCGACCAACGACAACCTGATGGAATTGATGGTCATGGTGGACGCGCTCAAGCGTGCCTCGGCCGGTCGGATCACTGCCGCAATTCCTTATTTCGGCTACGCCCGTCAGGACCGCCGTCCGCGTTCGGCGCGAGTAGCCATCACAGCGAAGGTCATTGCCGACATGCTGGTTGGTGTTGGCGTGCATCGGGTCCTGACTGTCGATTTACACGCCGATCAGATTCAAGGGTTCTTCGATATCCCGGTCGATAACATCTATGCCGCTCCGATCCTGTTAGGCGATATCTGGCGGCAGCAGTATCAGGACTTGCTTGTCGTCTCGCCTGACGTTGGTGGCGTGGTCCGTGCGCGGGCGCTGGCCAAACGACTTGAATCAGACTTGGCAATTATCGACAAGCGCCGTCCAAAGGCCAACGTCTCCGAAGTCATGAACATCATCGGCGATGTTGACGGCCGCACCTGCGTGATCATGGACGACATGGTCGACACCGCAGGAACGCTTTGCAAGGCAGCGGTGGCACTCAAAGAACATGGCGCCAAGCGCGTGCTGGCCTACTGTACGCATCCGGTGTTGTCGGGAAGTGCAATCGCCCGAATTTCAGAGTCCGAGCTGGATGAACTGGTGGTGACCGACACGATTCCACTCAGCACCGAAGCCAAAGCCTGTCCGCGGATTCGCCAGATTTCGATTGCTGAATTGTTGGCCGAGACCATCATGCGCATCAGCAACGAGTCCTCCGTCTCGTCGTTGTTCATGGAATGAGTTTTTTACCCCTTGCCTGGTCGCGGGCGAGGATTTTTAGTTGTATCTATCTGCAGTACTTTTTGGAGTCATCATGAAAATTGAATTTAACGCTACCAAGCGTGACGGACAGGGCACCGGAGCGAGCCGCCGCCTACGTCACACCGGCAATATCCCGGGCATCCTTTACGGCAACACCGCCGCACCGCAGTCGATCTCGATGGATCACAACGAGATGTTTCAACTGCTGCGCAAGGAAGCCTTCCATGCATCCGTGCTGACCATTAACCTCGACGGCGCCAAAGAGCTGTGCCTGTTGCGGGATGTCCAGCGCCACCCCTACCGTCCGGTCGTCCTGCATCTGGATTTCCAGCGCGTCGATCCGACCCACATGCTGCACAAAAAGATTCCGTTGCACTTCATCAACGGCGATATTGCCCCGGGCGTCAAGGCACAAGGCGGCCTGGTGTCACACGTCATGAACGAAGTCGAGGTCAAGTGCTTGCCCGCTGATCTGCCTGAATTCATCACGGTGGATCTGAAAGACATGGTGGCCGGACATTCACTGCATACCAGCGAACTGGTGCTGCCCAAAGGTGTGGAAGTGGTTCATCACCACGGCAAGACCGATGCGGTGGTCGCCTCGATTACAGTCAAGGGCGGCAAGTCGGCCGATGAAGAAGCTGCTGCAGCCGCAGCCGCAACGGCAGCCGCTCCGGCAGCTGCCGGTAAAGCCGCACCTGCAGCTGCCGGTAAAGCAGCCCCGGCTGCCGCTGCAGCCAAGGCACCTGCCAAGAAGTAAAGCGATGGCAGTGATGCGCCGCCGGCAACCATGCCTAACTCGCTACCACTGCAGCGCTTGCGTCTGATTGTCGGCCTCGGGAATCCCGGGGCCGAATACGCCAAAACCCGGCACAACGCCGGGTTTTGGTTTTGTGAGCGCCTTGCCCGGGAGATCGGTGTCGGCTTGAATCGCGAATCGCGTTTCAACGCCATTGCCGGAAACGCCAGAGAACAAAATATCTGGCTATTGATGCCGCAAAACTTTATGAATCGCTCCGGTGGCGCGGTGCGGGCGCTGACCCAGTTTTACCGCATCGAGCCGGCCGATATGTTGGTCGTGCACGATGAATTGGATTTGCCACCCGGTCGCCTGCAGCTGCGCTTTGGCGGAGGTCTGGGTGGTCACAACGGGCTGAAGGACATCACTGCACAGCTGGGCACGCAAGACTATTGGCGCCTGCGCGTTGGCATCGGGCATCCGGGAGATCGCAATGAAGTGGTCAATTTCGTCTTGAAACCCCCGCAGAAAGACGAGCAGCGCGAGATCGATGGCGCGCTGGACCGGGCGCTGCTCAGCTGGCCGCAACTTGCGTCTGGCGATCTGGAAGCGGCAATGAAACGGCTGAACATCCGGCCGAATGCTGAAAAGACCGAATCGTCGAAAGTTGATTCACCGAACCTAAAGAAAGAATCCTCATGAGTCTCAAATGCGGCATCGTTGGCTTGCCCAACGTCGGCAAGTCAACCCTGTTTAACGCGCTGACCAAATCCGGCATCGCAGCCGAGAACTATCCTTTTTGCACCATTGAGCCGAATGTCGGCATTGTCGAGGTTCCGGATGCGCGCCTGGCGGCACTCTCCGCCATCGTCAAGCCACAGAAAATTCAGCCGGCCATCGTTGAGTTTGTCGATATTGCCGGACTCGTTGCCGGTGCCAGCAAGGGCGAGGGACTTGGCAATCAGTTTTTGGCCAACATCCGCGAGACCGATGCCATCGTCCACGTCGTCCGGTGTTTTGCCGACGATAACGTGATTCACGTGTCAGGCAGTGTTGATCCGCTTCGCGACATCGAGGTCATTGATACCGAACTCGCGCTGGCTGATATGAGTGTCGTTGAGAAGGTATTGAACAAAAACCGCAAGCTGGCAAGTTCCGGCGACAAGGACGGCAAGATTCTCGTTGCCGTGCTGGAAAAGTGTTTTGCTCAGCTCGATCAGGCCAAGGCCATTCGCGCGCTGGATCTCTCCAAGGAAGAGCGCGCCTTGATCAAACCGTTTTGTTTCATCACTGCCAAGCCGGTGTTGTATGTCGCCAACGTCATGGAAGGCGGTTTCGAAAACAACCCTTACCTGGATGCGGTCAAAAAACATTCAGCAGAAGAGAAGGCCGAAGTGGTTGCGGTCTGCGCAGCGATTGAGGCCGAAATCGCCGATCTCGACGATGACGAAAAGCAGATGTTCCTCACCGATTTAGGGCTTTCCGAGCCCGGACTCAATCGACTGATTCGCGCCGGATACAGCCTGCTTGGCTTGCGCACCTACTTTACCGCCGGCGTCAAAGAAGTTCGTGCGTGGACCATCCATGCCGGCGACACCGCTCCGCAGGCCGCCGGTGTCATCCACACCGATTTTGAAAAAGGCTTCATCCGCGCGCAAACCATCGCCTTCGACGACTTCATCAGCTACAAAGGCGAATCCGGCGCCAAAGAAGCCGGCAAGATGCGCGCCGAAGGCAAGGAATACGTGGTCAAGGATGGTGACGTGCTGAACTTCTTGTTCAACGTGTGATGACTGGAGAATGAATCCAGAAGTTCAATTCTTGGCAGTCGCCTGATTTCGACCCTATCTGGCGAATCGCGTTATTACCTGCGTGCGGTCAGTGAGGTAACAGGCTGGGCTTTGCCAAACGAAATTACTATGGAAATTTCAGAGGTCGGAGTCAGACGAAGGAGCGGTTGACTCACGCACTACGGTCTCGCTAATACTTGGCGAGCAGAGCTCGACAAAGCGATAGGCAAACCCCCGCAGATAGTGGCCTTTTCGGATGGCGATGCGCGTCGTATTGGTGGCAAACGCATCCGGGCCATCGAGACGAACGAGTCCTTCATCCTTCTTTGGATGAAACGCCACCGAGGCGATGATACCGACCCCAAGTCCGAGTTCAACATAGGTCTTGATAACGTCGGCATCCAAGGCCGACATCACAATGTCGGGCACCAGGCCAGCGGCAGCGAACGCACGGTCAATCTGACCACGTCCGGTAAAACCGCCGTGGTAGGTAATCAAGGGAAATTCGGCGAGTTCGGCCAACGTGATTGCCGTTTTTTCCGCCAACGCATGCCCCTTGGGCACCACCAATGAATGGCGCCAATCGTACCAGGTGAAACTGGCCAACTCAGGTACATCGGCAAGCGCTTCCGTAGCGATTCCGATATCGGCCTCGCCGGACTTAAGGAGCGAAACAATCTCTTCAGGACTGCTTTGATGCAGGGCGAGGTGCACCTTCGGGAAGGCCGATTTAAACTGAGCTACCACCTTGGGCAAGGCATAGCGTGCTTGCGTATGGGTTGTCGCGACGGTCAGCTTACCGCTGTCCCGATTGGCAAATTGCTCCGCCAATCGTTTTACATTGCTCGCGTCCATCAGCATGCGCTCGACAATCGTGGCAAGTTCCTTGCCCGGCTCGGTCAGTCCAAGCAGGCGTTTTCCCCGGCGCACAAAAAGCTCGATGCCGAGCTCGTCTTCGAGATCCTTGATGTGTTTGGAGACGCCCGACTGCGAGGTGTAGAGGGCATTGGCGACCTCGGTGAGATTGAAGTCACGGTGCACCGCTTCGCGAATGATGCGCAGTTGCTGAAAGTTCATGGTTTGGTGACTGGTTCAGATCGTCCATCCCGCACCCGGCTGGGGCAGGCGATGGCGAAGTTTAGCGGCGATTAGCCATGCCGGCCCGTGGTCGGCCAGGTCGAGAAAGTCTGCGACGAAGTCGGTGCCAGGCTTTTCTAAAACTTCCTGAGGCGTGCCGATCTGCTCAACTTTTCCGTGATTCATGAGCACTACACGGTCGGCAACCTCAAGGGCTTCTTCCTGATCGTGGGTAACGAAAATACTGGTGATGTGCAGTTCGTCATGGAGACGACGAAGCCACTGACGGAGTTCCCGGCGCACCTTTGCGTCCAATGCGCCAAACGGCTCGTCAAGGAGCAATACGCGCGGTTCCACCGCGAGCGCCCGTGCAAGTGCGATGCGCTGACGCTGACCGCCTGAGAGCTGTGAAGGATAGCGATCTGCCAGCCAGTCGAGTTGTACGAGATTGAGCAGTTCATGCACCTTGCGATGGATCTGCGCTTCAGTAGGACGCTGTTTGCGTGGCTTGACACGCAGGCCGAAGGCGACATTTTCAAACACTGTCATGTGGCGGAACAGCGCATAGTGCTGGAACACAAAGCCGACTTGTCGTTCGCGCACGTGGGTGTCCGATGCATCCTCGCCTTCGAGCAGGACAGCACCGCTATCGGCCGTTTCCAATCCTGCAATCACCCGCAACAGCGTGGTTTTGCCGCAACCGGACGGTCCAAGCAAGGCAACCAGTTCGCCACTTGGGAATTCGAGTGAAACGTCGCCCAGTGCGACAAAACTGCCAAAAGCTTTGTGGATATTGCGAACTTCGATACTCATGAGGCGTTACCGTGTGCAGGTTCAGGAGGGAGGGATGTGGTACGTGCAGCCCGGGCTTCGACAAAGGTTTTCAGCGCCAGCGTCACCAGCGCCAACATTGCCAATAGCGAAGCGACGGCAAAAGCCGCTGCAAAGTTATATTCGTTGTAGAGAATTTCAACATGTAGGGGCAGGGTATTGGTCATGCCGCGAATGTGGCCGGAGACCACCGAAACTGCGCCAAACTCACCCATGGCACGGGCGTTACAGAGAATCACACCGTAGAGCAGACCTCACTTAATGTTAGGCAGAGTCACGCGCAAAAAGGTTTGCCAGCCACGGGCACCCAGTACCGTCGCGGCCTCCTCTTCCTCCTTGCCTTGGGATTCCATGAGCGGAATCAGCTCGCGGGCGACAAAGGGAAAGGTGACGAACACCGTGGCGAGCACGATGCCGGGAACAGCAAAAATGATTTTGATGTCGTGTTCCTGCAGCCACGGGCCGAACCAGCCCTGGGCACCGAACATCAATACGTAGATCAGACCCGCGATCACCGGCGATACAGAAAATGGCAGGTCAATCAGCGTAATCAGGAACTGCTTGCCGCGAAACTGAAACTTGGCAATCGCCCAAGCAGCACTGACGCCGAAGACCAGATTCAGCGGGACGCTGATCGCTGCTGCGATCAATGTCAGTTTCACCGCAGAAAGCGCGTCCGGTTCCTGCAGTGCTGTTATGTACGTGTCCCAGCCTTTGCGCAGGGCTTCAAAAAATACCGCGACCAGCGGCAGCAAAAGGAAGATGGCAAAAAAACTTAGTGCCAGTGTAAGGATGATCCAGCGTACCCATAGCACTTCGCGAGTGGCGGGATTGGCCTGGTAATCATAGTGATCAGCGGCGTTGCTGTTCAGCGATGAGGCGGCGGCAGCCATTACGCGGGACCTCGCGGTGCTCGGGTTTGTAAGGATGCTTTCCAGCCCTGCAATAGATTTATCAGCAGTAACAGGATGAATGAGAGCATAAGCATTGCCACCGCAATGGCCGTAGCGCCGGCATAGTCATACTGCTCAAGCTTGGTGATGATCATTAACGGTGCAATTTCCGAGACCATGGGCATGTTGCCGGCAATGAAGATCACCGAGCCATATTCGCCGACTGCACGCGCGAAAGCCAAAGCAAAACCGGTGAGTAACGCCGGCGTCAGAATCGGCAGCACGACATGGCGAAACACCTGCCAGCGCTGAGCGCCGAGGCTGGAGGCTGCCTCTTCAAGTTCGGTTTCCATGTCTTCGAGGATGGGTTGCACGGTGCGCACGACAAATGGCAAACCGATGAAAATGAGTGCGATGAGGACCCCCAACGGAGTAAAGGCGACCTTGATGCCATAGGGTGCCAGCAAGCTACCAATCCAGCCATTAGGCGCGTACAACGCGGTCAAGGCGATGCCGGCAACGGCCGTTGGCAATGCAAAGGGCAAGTCGATCAGGGCATCGACCAGCTTCTTGCCCGGAAAGCGATAGCGCACCAGACACCAGGCAAGCATGAGTCCGAATACGGTATTGATCGCCGCAGCGACCAGTGAGGCGCCAAAAGACAGCTTGAAAGAGGCGACGACACGCGGAGCGGAAATGATGTCCCAGAACTGGCTGAAACTAAGGGTGGCTGTCTTGACGAAGACTGCCGATAGCGGCAGCAGGACGATCAATGACAAGTAGGCGACCGTATAGCCCAGCGCCAGCGGAAAGCCGGGCAGGACGTTGTTGTTTTTTAGGCGCAGCTGCATGAGGTGAGGTCGTCAAAGACAAGGTGCTAAGTCTACGGAAGCAAGCTGTCAGCGCAACCATGAAAATCTGCTTTGCTTATGCGAGCGCTTGCAAAAGGACTCAGTCAAGGGCTTCGTTGCGCCCACCTGTTCAATGTGAAGCAACCTCAGTTGTTGCTGGTCATGCGCCGTTAATGCTCATTTGAGGGTGCGGTGCTCGACGTCAGACGCGCGAAACCATTACTTGACCTTGTAAATCTGGTCGAAGGTGCCGCCGTCCTCGAAGTGCGTCTTTTGGGCCTTCTGCCAGCCACCAAAAACGTCGTCGATGGTGATCAGCTTCACCGGGGCGAAAGTCTTGGCGTATTTCGCAGCAACCTTCTTGTCGATCGGTCGATAGTAGTTCTGCCCGGCGATGTTCTGTCCCTCTTCGGAGTAGAGATAGTTCAGGTAGGCCTCGGCCACCACTCGCGTGCCGTGCTTATCAGCGTTTTTGTCCACCAAGGTGACCGGCGGCTCAGCCAGAATCGATAGCGAAGGCACAACGATATCGACTTTTTCCGGGCCTAGTTCCTTCACTGCCAGATAGGCTTCGTTTTCCCAGGCCAACAACACATCACCGATACCGCGCTCGACAAAGGTCGTGGTCGAACCACGGGCACCCGAGTCGAGAACCGGCACATTGGCGAAAATTTTCTGGACAAAATCTTTGGCGCTGGCTTCATTGCCACCCGGTTGCTTGAGTGCGTAAGCCCAGGCTGCAAGATAGTTCCAGCGGGCGCCGCCCGAGGTTTTGGGGTTCGGTGTGATCACAGCAATACCTGGCTTGACCAGATCATTCCAATCCTTGATGCCCCTGGGGTTACCCTTGCGCACCAGAAAGACGATGGTCGAGGTGTAGGGTGAGCTGTTGTGCGGCAGACGCTTTTGCCAGTCTGCCGGCAAAAGTTTGGCCTTTTCGGAAATCGCGTCAATGTCATAGGCCAGCGCCAGCGTAACGACGTCGGCTTCCAGGCCATCGATCACCGCGCGCGCCTGTTTCCCAGCACCACCGTGCGACTGTTTGACCGTTACATTGTCACCTGTCTTTGCTTTCCAGTGCGCGGCGAACGCCTTATTGAAATCTTGATACAACTCGCGGGTTGGGTCATACGAGACATTGAGCAGTGATACATCCGCTGCTAATACAGTGCTTGCAGCTAATGCGCTACCCACCAACGTGGTTGCGAATAGCGTGCGTAACTTGAATTGAAGTTTAGTGAAGGTTTTCATGACAAATTTCTCCTGTGTTGGGTGCCTCAAGATGAGACCAGCTGATCGGGTGAACGCACTCTATCGAGTGGTCAACACGGTTCCAACCAAGAAAATCTGCTTTGCTTTTTATAAAGCCCGGCTTTTCATGCGGAAGAGCTGCATGTATTAATCCATGGGGCCGCCAATGGCCGATAGCGAAAGCAATGTCTGGTTACAGACGGTGCGAACAGCGAAACGCATTGATATCCAGGCGCGTCAGTTGGTGCTGACGGTACGCCGTATGGCGGATAACTCGTGCGGGCGAGCGCCGGCTTAACCGCCCTGCGCAGCAATCTCGCTGCGGACCAGATTCATGTCCAGCGCACGGGCTTGTTCAATGACACTTTCTAGACCACCGGGCGACAGTGCACCGGCTTCGGCGTAGATGATGATTTGGTCGCGGAACACCATCAGCGTAGGGATGGAGCGAATATTGAACGCAGCAGCGATATCGGGGTGCGCTTCCGTATCAACTTTCGCGAAAACAATGTCGGGATGTTGCTCGGATACGGCGTCATAGGTTGGTGCAAACGACCGGCAGGGGCCGCACCACGGTGCCCAGAAATCAACGATCACGAAGTCGCTGGCGGTGATGCTGGATTGGAAGTTTTCTGCGCTGAGATCTTGAGTTGCCATGATTTTTGGGTTCAATGTTGAGTTCGATAGGCTACCGGAGCAACATCGCAAGATCGATTTTGCATGGAAGTTTCGGCGTGTATTTAGTCATCCGCCCGCCGGTCGCGCCGGCCGACATCACTGATCAGCCAGATCATGTCGCCACCACGCTCGTTGCCCATTCGCCGGCCGGAAAGTTCTGCGACAAATTCGCTGCCGTCGGCACGGCGCATTCGGTAAAGCGCATGAATCGGCTCACCACCTTTCAGGGTGTTTGCCGTGGCAGCGAGAATGGTTTGGACGTCCTCTGCGCTGGTAAACATTGCCGACAGCGGCATGACTTGAACGTCTTTCAGACTGCGGCCAAGGATTTCCCCGAGTCGCGTGTTGCACTTGATGGTCTTGCCATCTCGAACGACGGCAATCCCGGCACTGACGGATTGAAAGATCATTTCCTGTTCCATGAGTAACGTCTCAACTTCAACTTCGTGGCGAAGATGACGGATGGCAAGCCGATGGAGCGTTTCATGTACGTTGATCAGAACCAGAATGCCGCCTGCCGACGCCAATGCTCCGGAGAGTTGGACTGCAGGATCCAGTGTCCAGACAAAGCGAAGCATGCTGGGCAAAACGCACGGCATTGTGAACATGAAAAACGAGAGCCGACTGACCGATGAATAGATTGCACCGCTGAAACCCACGACCATCGTCAACACCAGAATGAAAACCTGCCCCGATGGACTATCCGGGTATAGGGGCCCGCTCAACGACCCCCAGCCGATGCCGGTGAAAAACATCGTCATCGCGTAGCCAAACTCCCACCAGCGGGCGCTTTGCGGGTTATTGCTGGCAGAGCGATGCATGAACCACATACCGCCGCGCAGTGCCAGCGCACTGAGCATGAAGGTCACCCACAACTTGAGCAGACTGGCGCTGGAACTGACAGAAAGAATGAGTGCAACGAGGACAATGCCAATTGCAATCGACACCATGCTCGATGGGGTGTTGGCAAAGAGATTGTTGATCCGCTTGATGTGAAAATCACCTGCGGGATCGTGGACGGTTGCCATGTTCATGGAGTGATCAGAAATGAGTTACTTCAGCATCCCAAGCATAGCCGAAGTTACGGCCAAATATTTGAGCTGACTCTCTACATCATAAACGCTTGTCGCCCTGCCAAATGTCTTAGATGTCAGTTTTATCGGAAAGCTTCCGGTCGGTCGGTCAACCGGCGCGGATCGCCAAATTGCGAAGAGCTCGTGTATTGTTGCGCTGGTGATCAATCCGTCAAACAACTCCTTGTATCGCGGGCGTTTTGCGCCATCACCAACCGGTCCACTGCACTTCGGTTCGTTGATTGCAGCGGTGGCCTCGCGCCTTGAAGCGACGGTTCATGACGGGCATTGGCACCTGCGCATGGAAGATGTTGATGCGCCACGCTGCTCCCAGGTTTTTGCCGACGCAATAGTACGTGGACTGGCTACATTTGGTTTTGAGTGGGACGGGCCGGTTGTATGGCAGCACGACCGCATCGAGGCCTACGAGTCGGCACTTGAACGATTGCGCCAGAGACAATCGGTTTTTCCCTGTGCCTGCACCCGGCGCGAGTTGGCAGATTCGGAAATTCACGGCTTGGCGCAAGATGGCGCAGCGCTATACCCGGGGACCTGCCGCCACGGGCTTCCCCCGGGGAAGCAGGCCCGCGCGTGGCGACTTCGAGTGGGCGATGCCGTGGTGGAATTTGTCGATGCGGTTCAAGGTCGCGTTGAGAGCATGTTGGCTGTCGATGTGGGCGATTTTGTACTACGCCGTGCAGACAATTTATTCGCATACCAACTTGCCGTGGTGGTCGACGATGCCGATGCCGGGATCACGCACGTGGTGCGTGGCGCCGATCTGCTCCACTCGACACCAAGGCAGATTTTTCTGCAACGCTGCCTTGGTCTGACAACCCCTGCTTATGCGCATGTGCCGGTAGCCGTCAATGCCGGCGGCGAAAAATTGTCCAAGCAGACAGGAGCGGCTGCCTTGAATTTGATGCGACCGGGCGAGGAATTGGTTGAAGCCTTGCGGTTTTTGGGTCAGGAACCACCAAAACATCTCAGTGCTGCCAGCGTGGCGGAGATCTGGCAGTGGGCGGGAGTACATTGGTCGCTCGACAAGGTACCTCGACTAGTGACGCGGGAACGGTCTACGTAAAATCAACCATCATTGAGGATCGATCATGGAAAAGCTCGACGCCGAAGCGTTGCGCAACATCTTGACTAACAGCAAGACCATTGCGGTAGTGGGTTTGTCACCCAATCCGGCACGCCCGAGCAATGAGGTGGCGCGCTACTTGATGGCGCATGGTTACACCATCATCCCGGTCAATCCGGGGCAGGGCGAGATACTCGGGCAAATTTGCTACGCGTCACTGGATGCTATCCCCGTCAAGGTGGATATCGTTGATGTGTTCCGTAACTCAGTCGATGTGTTGCCAGTCGCCGAGGCGGCAATTCGCATTGGGGCGAAGTGTTTGTGGTTGCAGTTGGGTGTCGGTCACCCAACCGCGGAAGAAATGTCGGAAGCAGCTGGTCTCAAAGTGGTAGTCAATCGCTGCACCAAAATTGATCACATGCGCTTGCTGTGATGGGCTGACTGCATTAGGCCGCTTCAAGTGCGAGCGGCGTTGAACTTCTGTTTATAGATTCTGGCCAGACGTAGCGCCACGACCAGCAAAATCGCGCTGCCGAAAACCAGACTGTGCCCGCCAGCAGTCAGCATCTTGGGCACATAGGACTGAGCGAAAATGAACAGCACAAAGTAGCCGCCTATCGTATGCAGCAGCGACCATTTCCTTTGGCCCAACCATCGGCGTGGACCGTCAAATGAAGTGACGGTCATCGCTGCAATCACGACGTAGGCGGCACCTCCCACCGTGAAAAGAGATGTCGCGGATTCGCTTAGGAATGGATCAGGAAACCAGTAAGCCAGCGCAAAGATCAGCCCCAGATGGGTGAAATGCGAAATGGCGAACGAGACGCCGATGTAACGCCGGTTCCTGAGCAACCAGGTAGTCCACTCGGTATTCAAGGCCGAGCGCAGGCTTGAGGCGCCAAACGCGGCCAGGAATAAAGTGACCGAGGTTTGTGCCGTGATCCGAATCAACAGCCGCAAGCTGTCGTCGTTGGTGCCGCCAAAAAGCAGGGTACTCAGCAACAGTGCAAGCAGTACGCAAATGGTTGCGCCCGCGATGCGCCATTTTTCAATTTTCATGGCAAGCCAATGGGGCGACGCAACCATGATCTTGTCTTGACAGTTCGATTTGTATCGTGGGGTGGGTAATCTCGAATTGATCGTGAAGTTGCTCGGCCAGATCATTGAAGTAGACATCACCAGGGTGGCCGCCGGGCATGACCAGATGGGCAGTGAGGGCGATATCCGTGGTACTCATCGCCCAAACGTGAAGATCATGCACATCAGTGACTCCGGGCCGGCTTCTCAGCCATGCGTCGACGGCCGCTAGCTCAATACTGTCTGGCACCCCGTCGAAAGCAAGGTGCAGCGACTGACGAAACAGACTGAAAGTGCCGACAATGATCACCACCGCAATCACTACACTGGTCACCGGGTCGAGCCAGCTCCAACCGGTCCAGATGTATAAAGCGCCAGACGCCACTACACCCAGCGAGACCAGCGCATCGGCCGCCATGTGTAAATAGGCACCGCGAATGTTGATATCGGATTTCTGACCGCGCATGAACAGCAGCGCGGTTACGCCATTCACCAATACGCCAATGGCGGCGACCGCGACAATAGTGTCGCCTTCGGTTGTCGCAGGAGATTGCAGGCGGTGCAGCGCTTCCCATAACAGCGAACCCATTGCCACCAGGAGCAATAGCGCATTGGCAAGCGCAGCGAGGATGGAGGCGCGTTGCCATCCGTAGGTATGCCGGTGGTCAGGTAAACGCCTCCCCGCTAATGTGGCGACCCATGCCAATAACAGCCCGGCAACATCGGACAGGTTATGCCCGGCATCGGCGAGCAGCGCCAATGAGTTGATGCGCCAACCGTAAAAGGCTTCGATCAGGACGAAGCCGATATTGAGCGCAATGCCTATGGCAAACGCACGCTGAAAGGACTGTGGTCCGTGTGCATGATGATGGTGATCGTGCGCCATTCAGGTACTCAAGGTGTTCGCCCCGAACCTTACGGCACCAGGCGATCCAGGCTGATACGCAGATTCTTTGCCCCCGGTTTGATCACATCGCTTTGCCCGGCGATGTCACCGGAAGCTGCAATCGCGTTGCCGGACTGCGAAATGCGGGCCTCGACACGCAGTTGCGCGGCTCCCGAAATTTTCGCCTGGGGCGTCATTGCCATACTGTCGTCGAGCATGAAATTCATCGGCAGATCGACCACTTTCGCGCGTTGGACGGCAAGCGGCATCCGCGAACCCGGCGAACCATCAGCGTTGACAGCGCGGGCGAAAATAAACACCGTGTCATCGGGCCTTGCCTTCGCTTTCATCGCATCTGCCAGTTCGACACGACCACTCACCGAGCTTGTTGCTGCAGTATCTTTCTTTGACGGCGTGGCCCCAGCACCAACTGGCGATTTTGTTGCTTTTGCCGGTTTTGCTGCACCGCTCATTTCGCGCGCTTTGGCAATCCCCAGTGTCAGTGATTTCGCATCTTCCGAGTCTGCGTCCAACTGTGCCAATAACGGCTCCCAATAGCCCGGTACTTCGGCCCAGCGCTGATTCTGAAAGGCATCCGATCCGGCCAGCATCAAAGCATACGGGTGGCTGGGGTCAAGTTTCAGCGCCAGCGCGATCAAGGTTCGCGGCTTGCCCTCGAAGCTGCCGCCGGCTTGTCGGGTCAGTACTTCGGCAAATGCGGCAAGCAGACGCGGGTCTTGTGCCAGGGTTGGACCAATATGGGTAAACGCCTGAGCCGCCTCATCCCATCGGCCAAGCGCGCCATACGATTGGGCCAGCATCGCCCAACCTTCAGGATTGTCAGGTTTGGCGTCCAGCTTCGCCTTGAGCCGGATAATCATCTGTTCCATGGTCATTTCTGCGTGTTGCGCCTGCTCGGTTGGCGACAGCGATGCCACGGGGTTGCCTATCTGCGTATAGATACCGAACGCGCATAGCGGCAGGAAAAAGGCCAAACCGATTCGGGTACGACGGACGTTATCTTGTGCAGGTTTTTGTGCGTCGGCCTCGTTGGTGGTTGATGCTGCATCCTCAAGCAGGCGGCGCTGGAGTTCGGTGTGCGCCTCTGCATAATCGGCATCACTGAGTTGGCCAATGGCGTGATCACGCTCGAGCTCCGCAAGTTGTGCGCGATAGATTGAACTGTTGGCTTCCAGCAGCGCGTTCGATTCGCCCGGATCTTTCGTCAGCGCTTGCTGTTTTGCCCGAAGCGGACGCAACAGCATCATCAGTGCGATTCCAGAGAGGATCGCCGCGGCGAAATAAAAAGCTGTCACGATTGAGTGTCTTTCTGGGAAATGGAGGATGACGTGGTGCCTAACAGGTTGGCCGCACGCTGGCGCTCTGCGTCAGAGAGTTCTGCCGGCTTTGCCGAGGCGACGGACGCTTTGGTGCGCCGCCGGACGAAGTTCAGCAAACCGACAACAGCGCCGATGAGCAATACGAATGGCCCGCCCCAGAGCAGCCAGGTGGTTGGTTTGACGGGCGGACGATAAAGCACAAAATCCCCATAACGTGCCACCATGAAGTCGAGAATTTCGGCGTCGGTTTTACCCGCCTTGATCAGGCCGCGAATCTCGCGGCGTAAATCCTTCGCCAAATCAGCGTGGGAGCCCGACAACGATTCGTTCTGGCAGACAAGGCAACGCAGATCATCACTGATTCGCACCAGGCGCGCTTCAATCACCGGGTCCTCGGCCATCGGCACTGCTTCTTTGGCTTGGGCAGATGCCGCAAAAATGGCCACCAGAAGCATCAAAAATAGGTGCTTCATCAGCCGCCTTCCTTGTTCAATTCGGCGAGCAAGGGCACGATACGCTCGGCCAGCGACCGCTCGGTGATCGGACCGGTATGCTTCATGCGTATGATGCCGCGTTTATCGATGACGTAAGTTTCCGGCACACCGTATACGCCATAGTCAATCCCGACGCGGCCATCAAGGTCGACTGCGGACAGGACATAGGGGTTACCGAAGCGTGTCAGCCATGCCTTGGCATCGCCAATCTGATCTTTGTAATTGAGGCCGACGATGGGTACCGCGGGTGTTGCACCACTGCGGGAAAACTTGACCAGCACCGGGTGCTCGTCGCGGCAGGACACGCACCACGACGCCCAAACGTTGAGCAGCCAGACCTGGCCGCGCAAATCGCCGGTTGAAAATGGCTTTTCCGTGTCGAGTTGTGGCAGCGTAAATGCCGGTGCGGGTTTGCCAACTAAGGGTGACGGTACATCGCGGGGGTCGCGCTTGAGACCAACCGCCAGAAAACCGATCAGCACGACAAAAAGTGCAGCAGGTATCAGATAGCGCTTCATGCAGGCGCCCGTCCCTGTGTTTCGAGCACTCCGGAACTGACCTTGGCGCTGACACGATAACGCCGGTCCAGCAGTGCCAACAAACCACCGAAGGCCATCAACACGCACCCTCCCCAGATCCAGTTCACAAATGGCTTGTGGTAGACGCGCACGCTCCAATGCCCGGCGTCATCCAGCGGTTCGCCGAGTGATACGTAAATATCGCGGGTGATGCCGGCATCGATCGCCGCTTCGGTCATTGGCATGCTGCCGGAAAAATACTGACGCTTTTCGGGATGCATGATACGAATGAGGGTGCCATTTTTGAACACTTCAACGTCACCAACCGAGGCATCATAATTCGGCCCGCGCTTGCTCTTGACACCCAATAGGCGAAATTCATGACCACCAACACTGACGGTATCCCCCGGCCCCATTTTGACGTCCATTTCTGATTGATAGCCGCCGACCATCGTCACGCCGATGATAAAAACGGCGAGCCCGAAATGTGCCAACTGCATCCCCCAATAGGCGCGCGGGATGGTGCTTGCATTGCGGCTGATCGCAAGCCGGTCGCGAATTTGAAAAATCACGCTGGCGGCAATCCACACAGCCAGTAAAGATCCCATTCCGGTCAGTGGCGTCCAGTTACCCATCAACAACGGCAATCCGATTCCCGCAACCAACGCCAGGCCGGCGGCGATCAGCAGACGGCGCTTCATATCGGCCAGGTCGGCATTCTTCCATCGTGCCAGCGGACCGACCGCGACCAGCAACATCAAAGGCACCATCACCGGAACAAAAACCGCGTTGAAGTAGGGCGGACCGACGGAAATCTTGCCCATGTTGAGCGCATCAATGATCAGCGGGTAAAGCGTGCCGAGCAGAACCGTGCCGGCCGCCACTACCAACAATACATTGTTCATGAGCAAAAATGTCTCGCGCGAGAACATTGCAAATGCACCGCCCGTCGAGACCTTGGGCGCGCGCCAGGCGAACAGCGCGAGCGAACCGCCGATCACCACTGCGAGCAACATCAGGATGAACACGCCGCGCGTTGGGTCAGTTGCAAAGGCATGTACTGATGTCAGCACGCCGGAGCGCACCAGAAAAGTCCCGAGCAGTGATAGCGAGAATGCGGAGATGGCCAATAGCACTGTCCAGTTCTTGAATACACCACGTTTCTCCGTCACGGCCAGAGAGTGAATCAATGCGGTGCCAACGAGCCAAGGCATGAACGATGCGTTTTCAACCGGATCCCAGAACCACCAACCGCCCCAACCGAGCTCGTAATAGGCCCACCAGCTTCCCAACGCAATGCCAAGCGTAAGGAACATCCACGCCGCCGTGGTCCATGGGCGTGACCAGCGCGCCCAGGTGGCATCGAGTCGTCCCGCCAAAAGTGCTGCAATCGCAAAGGCGAAGGCGACCGAGAAGCCGACATAACCCATGTAGAGCATTGGTGGATGGAAGACCAGTCCGGGGTCTTGCAACAGTGGGTTGAGATCACGTCCTTCTGCAGGACTTGGCAGCAGACGCTCAAACGGATTGGAAGTCAAAAGTACGAACGCCATCAGACCGATGGCGACCAAGCCAAGCACGCCTAGCACGCGCGCCACGACCACATCGGGCAGGGAGCGGGAAAAGGACGCAACCGCGACGCCCCAACCGGCCAGCATTAACAGCCACAACAGCAAAGACCCTTCATGGCCGCCCCAGACCGCAGCGAAACGATACATGTCGGGTAATTGTGTATTGGAATGTTCGGCGACATATTTCACCGAAAAGTCGTTAACCATGAACGACTGAGCGAGACAGGCGAAAGCAAACGCAACCAGGAAGAACTGCGTCTGGGCACATGGTCTTGCCAGCGATATCCATTCCTGACGCCCCTTGTGGGCGCCGAGGATCGGCAGAACACCCTGAACGATGGTGACGAGAAAGGCAAGGATCAGGGCGAAATGGCCGAGTTCAGCAATCATTTTGAAGTCCCTTTCTGGGCTTGATCGATGGCATGCTTGGCTTCCGGCGGCATGTAGTTTTCGTCGTGCTTGGCCAGCACTTCCGAGGCGGTGAATAAGCCGGATTGATCAAGTTTTCCTTGCACCACTGCGCCTTTTCCTTCCTTGAACAGGTCCGGCAGGATTCCGGTATACGCCACTGGAATTTCCTTGACAGTGTCGGTAATCACGAAGCGGACCGTCATATCGTTTCGCACCATCGAACCGTCCTTGACCATGCCGCCGATGCGGAAGGCTTTGCCTTGCGGCGCCTTTCCGGCGGCCACCTCGCTGGGTGTGATGTAGAGCGCAATATTGCTGTCCAGCGCATTCAAGGCCAGCGTTGCCGCCAGGGCAATGGATACAAGTCCGCCGGCGATGATCGCAGCGCGTTTGTGACGTGGTTTCATAGTGTTTTGTTGTCGAGTTGATCGGTGGCGAACTGACGACGACAGCTTTCCACGGCTGCCTGGTAGCGGTGTTTGACCTGTATTGTTTCTACCAGCATCAGCAGTGCGCACGCGCCAAAACTGGGCCACACGTAAACCGCATAGCCGCCCATGGCGAAGAATTCGGCGACGCTATTCCAATGCATTTGATTTCTCCAGATTGATTTCTGCCCGCACCCACTCGGTATGTCGCTCACGCTCGAGGATGATTGCGCGTACCCGCATCAATGCCATTGCGATTGCATACATCCAGAAGCACAAAGCCATCAGCAACATTCCCAGCAACATCGTCTGTGCCATCGATGGCGAGCGGGTCAGGCTGACTGACGAGCCTTGATGCAGCGTATTCCACCAAATCACCGAAAAATAAATGATCGGGACGTTGACCACGCCGACCAGCGCCAGAATCGCGCCGGCTTTATCGGCGCGGCGCGGGTCGTCAATCGCTGCCTGCAAGGCGATGAAGCCTACGTAGAGAAAAAACAGAATCAGCTCGGAGGTCAGGCGTGCATCCCAAATCCACCAGGTTCCCCACATAGGCCGGCCCCACAGTGAGCCGGTGGCCAAGGACAGTGCGGCCATCAGGGCGCCTGTCGGTGCAAGTGCCTGCGCCATCATTCCCGATAAACGCGTGCCCAACGCCAGACCGATGCCGGCCCATGCCGCCATGACGAGATAGATGAACATCGACATCCACGATGCCGGGACATGAACGAAGATGATGCGATAGGCTTCACCTTGTTGTGCGTCCGTTGGCGCAACGAAAAAACCGATCCATAGTCCGGCAATGCCAAACAGTGCCGCGGCGACCCAGAAAAACGGGATCATTTTCCCCGCGAGCGGGTAGAAAGTCTGCGGGCTGGAGTAATGAAAAAGCCGACCGGAGAACCTTGGCGCGCTGTTTTCGGAAAGCGATTTTTCGGGATGAGGTTTCATCGATCTTGTCAGTTGGTGCTGGCGGGACGCCGTTCAATAAAAGTAAAACTATTCCAAAGCAATTTTCAATGCGGCGGTAGTCGCCCAAGGCGCAAAAAACACCGCCAGGGCCAACATTGCCGCCAGTAGCGACAGGTAGCCGCCCGTGCTCATTCCAGCCATTTGCGCTTCCACTGCACCTGAAGCAAAAATCAATGCCGGCACATAGAGCGGCAGAATCAGCAAGGCCAACAACGCTCCACCGCCGCGCACACCGAGCGTCAGCGCCGCACCAATTGCGCCGATTAACGATAGCAATGGTGTGGCGATCAGCAAAGCTAGCATCAGGACGCCCAACGTTTCGCCGTCGAGGCCGAACTGCAAGCCCAGAACGGGCGCCAACAAAACCAGAGGCAAACCACAAACCAGCCAGTGCGCCAGTATTTTGCCAGACACCAGCAGGCCAAATGGCAGCGGCGAAAGAGCAAGTTGTTCCAGCGTGCCATCCGCATGATCAGCAGCGAACAAGCGTGGCAATCCCAGTAGCGTCGATAACAATGCGGCAACGACCAGCACGCCCGGACCGATTTTGGTCAGTAACGCAGGCTCGGGTCCGACACCGAGCGGAAACAGACTGACGACGATGACAAAGAAAAACACATTGACCATCACATCGCTCTTGCGCCGCATGGCCAGCAGGAGATCGCGTCGCGCCGTCACCATCAGTGTGGCAACCAGCGACATCTGGTCGCCGCTCACAGTGCCAACACCTGAACGTTGGTCAACGCAAGGGGCTGGTGACTGGTCAGCACTGCGACACCACCGGACTGCAAATGGCCGGTGATCAGCGCGTTAAGGACTCCGACCGCACCTACATCCAGGGCGTTGAATGCTTCGTCGAGCACCCATAATTTCGTTGGCCGGATCAGCAAGCGCGAGAGCAACACCCGGCGCTTTTGCCCCGCCGAGAGGACGCGCACAGGCAAGTCCTCGCGCCCAAGCAGACCCATTTTGCGCAGCGCAGCCAGCGCAGCAGCGGCTTCAAGCTTTACCCCATCTTGCGCGGCAGCGAAATGCAGGTTTTCCGCAGCGGTGAGATCACCATTGACCGCCGCATGATGGCCCAGATAAGTCATTTCGTCACGCATCACGGATTCTGCCAGCGCATTGCCGCGCCAGCGAATTTCGCCGGTTTCGAGCGGTGTCAGCCCAACCAGCAGGCGCAACAAACTGGTTTTGCCGCAGCCGTTGTCACCTTGGACGTGCAGACATCCGCCCGCCGCGAGGGAAAAACTGACATTGGAGAACAACCGGCGTTCGCCTCGGGTGCAGGAAAGATTGGTGACAGCTAGCATTTACAGGATTTTGCCTGAAGCGCGAGCAACGCTGTTTAAGCTAAATCAAATGCTTACATTTAATCTGGTTGTCCGCCGGTTTTGCGGCCCAGTTTTAATTGCACCCAAAGGCCGTATAGCCGCCTGATCAGGGCAAATTGCCGCCGTTATAAAGCCATTCTAGCAATGCATCCTGGGCGAGCCGCGATTGCGCGGCGTTCGGATGATTGACCATAAAAGCCAGCGCCCAACGCCGTCCATTTTTATCGAGCACGTAGCCTGCCATGGACTTAACGCCGTCGAGCGAGCCGGTCTTGATGTGGGCCTGCCCTTTGATGCTGCCGCCTTCACCATTCGCCGGAACTTCATTGAGGCGCTTTTTCATGGTCCCATCAACGGCAACAATAGGCAGTGAAGCTATAAATTCAGGCATGACGGCACTTCCCCATGCTGCCTTTAGCAGGCGAACCAGATTGGCTGCACTGATTCGCTCGTTGCGCGAAAGTCCTGCCCCGTTGTCAATAACCAACTCCGGAAAGTCAAGTCCGCGCGAGGCGAGCCAATTGCGTATTACGACTTCGCCATCGGATGCGCGAGCGGGAGATTTACCGCTGTTTAAGGCCAAGGTCATGAGTATTTGCCGTGCCATGACATTGTTTGAATGCTTGTTGATGTCGCGGACAATTTCACCCAAACTTGGTGACGATAGTGACGTGACCCGATAGGCTTGGCCAGGCATGCTTACCAGACGCGGAGAATTCGGTCTGGACTTCAATACGCTCTTGCCGCCAAGTTCTGCCCAAAGCGCACCGAAAACGCCGGCAACGTAATCAAACGGGGGTAGCGGTGCCAGGTTCCATTGTTGCTCGTTACAAACCGCCGGATACTTGCCGGTGAGCTTTAGGCGCATTTGCGGCTCTCCCGGCACCAGATCTGCAGATAGTGCTTTGCGCCATTCACCGCAGTCGGTGGCCCTTTGATTGACACTGAGTTGATTGTCGATACGCAGATTGGCTGGCAGCGGCTGCACGCTGACACGAACGGAATTACCTTCGGCGATAAGGGTCAAGGAAATCGCATTGAAGTTCACCAGCAACGCGTCGGGAGGAACGTTATACGGGCGCATTGGCTGCCCGTCAAAATCACCCGGCGCTGTGGTGACCGGCTCAAATGCAGAACGATCCTGAATTACCTCACCGCGAATCTCCGTAATACCGGCATCGCGCGTCTGACGCAGCAGACGCCAAAACTGTTCATAGGTGAGTTTCGGATCACCGTTCCCTTTGATATAAAGGTCGCCATCAAGGACGCCGTTCTTGGGTGCCGCAATGGACCAGACTTCGGTTTGCCAGGTATATGCCGGACCCAAAATTTCGAGCGCAGCGATAGTCGTCAGCAGCTTCATTGTCGACGCCGGGTTCAGCGCCGTGCTGCCGCCGACGTTCAGCGTCGGCCTGGGCGCATCGAGCGGTTGCGCGACGATGCCGACCGATGATTCTGGAATCCCCGCTTCGACTAATGCCTTTGTCACGTTTGATGGCAATTGAGCAATCGCGCTGGTCGTCCATAACAGCAGACAAACCAAGGCAAATTGCGACACGCTCGATCGATGGCAGGAGCGCACAGTTAGCGTCGGCGGAACTCGCGTTGTATGAAGCATTTCTGCCAATCCGGGAAGCCGACCTTTTAGTTCCGGCACCCCGGGCTGTGTTCTAACCGAAACAGCGGTGCATCAACAACAAGCGCGCTCAAGAATTTGCCCGCAAAAATTTGCCAATCTCAGCCAGTGCTTCTCGCCCCTCGGCGAGTTGAGGGTGGTAGATGTGCCAGACGTGAACCACGTGACTCCATGTCTGCAACTGCACCGGCGAACCGTGTGCCACCGCCCGGTTGACGTAACGCACACTGTCGTCACGCAACATTTCCGCATCAGACGCATGAACCAGCACGGGCGGCAAACCGGAAAGGTCGCCGTGGCTGGGAGAAATCACCGGGTCACACGGGCGCATGCGGTTTTGAAACCAACCGAACCAAAGCAAGATCGATTTTGGAATTTTGGTCAGAAACTTGAACAGCGGGCCAAGCATGGGGTCCGTCTCCAAATTGCCTTTGAGGCTGGGACTGCCAAACGTCGAGTCCGTTGCAGGCGACAATGCCACTGCTGCATTCGGTGGGCGCAAGCCTTGGTCTCTCACCCAGGCAATCAGGGACAGGGTCAAATTTCCACCGGCTGAGTCACCAGCAACAAACACTGCGCTGGCGGGTGAGTTTTGCTGCGGTCCAGCGGGTCCGTTATCCAGTATCCAGCGATAAGCAGTGCGGCAATCTTCCACTCCCGCCATGCGCGGATGCTCCGGCATCAGCCGGTAGTCGATTGCGAGCACGGCGGCATCGGCCAGTTCCGACAGTTTCGTGGTCAGCCTGCGGTGACTCACCGGGCTACCCATAGTGAATGCGCCGCCGTGGATATAAAGAAAACGGCGTTGCGGATCGACTCCCGGCGCCATGACCCATTCAGCAGGCACCCCACCGGCAGACACCGGCGTGATCTGTGCAGTCGTGTCGTCACTGGCAAACATTGTGTCCATATGCTTACGCATCAACGGGATATGCTCGCTCCGTGGAACACCGTTTAGTACATCAGTAATGCCTGCGAGTGAGGCGACCACGGCATGGTGTTCCTCGCTGGCAACTGGGCCAGCGGCTTTTGGCGCCGGCTTCGGCGAGTCAAATTTCGCCAGACTCTCACCGCGCAAATAAAAGAAATCCACCGCCCAGATTGCTGCGGCAATGGCTACTACCAGCCAAATAAATGCCATCATCGTCACACCCTTCCAGATTCGTCCAATTGAATCAGCCAAGTATCACCGCCGGACGCCGACTCGTCAAACCTCAATTGAGTCAGTCACAAGGGTCTTTTTTCACCATACACTTGAATTCGGGGGTGTATGCCCTTATTATTAGCACTCGTTAGCGAAGAGTGCTAGTAATCATTAGGAATTGCTGCTTTTCGTCATTGACTTAATGCTGCACCGCTTGCCGGTGCTGTTTTCCACCTCGTTTTAACTGTGTAAAGAAGGAGAAGAACCAATGAAGATCCGCCCCCTGCACGACCGTGTCATCGTCAAGCGTCTCGAAGAAGAGCGTAAGACCGCATCTGGCATCGTGATTCCTGACGCTGCGGCCGAGAAGCCCGATCAAGGTGAAGTCAAAGCTGTTGGTAATGGCAAGATTCAGGAAGACGGCAAAGTCCGCCCCATGTCGCTCAAAGTCGGCGACCGCGTGCTATTCGGCAAATACTCCGGGCAAACAGTCAAAGTTGACGGTGACGAGTTGCTGGTAATGCGCGAAGAAGACATTATGGGCGTAGTTGAGCTCTAATCGATACAGATTACTAGGAGATATAGAAAATGGCAGCTAAAGAAGTTCAATTCGGCGACTCCGCTCGTCAACGCATGGTTCGCGGCGTGAATATCCTCGCCGACGCCGTTAAAGTCACCCTGGGCCCAAAGGGTCGTAATGTGATTCTGGAGCGCAGTTTCGGCGCCCCGACGATTACCAAGGACGGCGTGTCTGTCGCCAAGGAAATCGAACTCAAGGACAAATTCGAAAACATGGGCGCGCAAATGGTCAAGGAAGTTGCTTCCAAGACCTCCGACGTGGCCGGTGATGGCACCACGACCGCCACTGTTTTGGCGCAATCGATTGTTCGCGAAGGCATGAAATATGTCGCCGCCGGCATGAACCCAAT
Source organism: Rhodocyclaceae bacterium (assembly GCA_016718525.1). Classification (GTDB taxonomy): domain Bacteria; phylum Pseudomonadota; class Gammaproteobacteria; order Burkholderiales; family Rhodocyclaceae; genus JADKHX01. The sequence continues at coordinate 365,988 of JADKDD010000002.1, read as the reverse complement.
GGATCTGAAGCGCGGTATCGACAAGGCTGTCGCGGCCGTAACCGAAGAGTTGAAGAAGAACTCCAAGCCCTGCACCACCACGCAAGAGATCGCCCAAGTTGGTTCGATCTCGGCAAACTCGGATGCCGATGTCGGCAAGATCATTGCTGATGCAATGGATAAGGTCGGCAAAGAAGGCGTGATCACCGTAGAAGACGGCAAATCACTGCAAAATGAGCTGGAAGTTGTTGAGGGTATGCAGTTCGACCGTGGTTACCTATCGCCCTACTTCATCAACAATCCCGACAAGCAAATCGCGATTCTGGACAATCCTTTTGTGCTGCTGCACGACAAGAAAATCTCCAACATCCGTGATCTGCTGCCAGTACTCGAGCAAGTTGCCAAGGCTGGTCGTCCTTTGCTGATCGTCGCTGAAGATGTTGACGGCGAAGCGCTGGCAACTCTGGTGGTGAACAACATCCGTGGCATCCTCAAGACTGTCGCCGTCAAGGCCCCTGGTTTTGGCGATCGACGCAAAGCGATGCTCGAAGATATCGCCATCCTCACCGGCGGTACCGTGATTGCGGAAGAAGTCGGTCTGACGCTTGAAAAGGCGACGTTGGCCGAGCTTGGCCAAGCCAAGCGCGTTGAAGTTGCTAAAGAGAACACCACGCTGATCGATGGCGCCGGCAAGGAAGATGCGATCAAAGCGCGCGTCACCCAAATCCGTACTCAGATCGAAGAAGCCACCAGCGACTACGACAAAGAGAAGTTGCAAGAGCGCGTGGCCAAACTGGCCGGCGGTGTTGCACTGATCAAAGTCGGCGCGGCAACCGAAATGGAAATGAAAGAAAAGAAAGCCCGCGTCGAAGATGCGCTGCATGCAACCCGTGCAGCCGTCGAAGAAGGCATCGTGGCTGGCGGCGGCGTGGCATTGCTGCGTGCTCGTTCAACGATCAAAATCAAAGGCGACAACCATGAGCAGGACGCAGGCATCAAGATCGTCATGCGTGCGCTTGAGCAGCCGTTGCGCGAAATCGCGGCGAATGCTGGCGACGAGCCAAGCGTCGTGATCAACAAAGTGTTGGAAGGCAAAGGCAACTTTGGCTACAACGCCGCGACCGGCGAATATGGCGACATGGTTGCCATGGGCGTTCTCGATCCGACCAAGGTAACCCGCACTGCGTTGCAAAACGCCGCGTCGGTTGCCGGCCTGATGCTGACCACAGACTGCATGGTTGCCGAACTGGTGGAAGACAAACCAGCTGGCGGCGGCATGGGTATGGGCGGCGGCATGGGCGGCATGGGCGGTATGGGCGGCATGGGTGGTATGGATATGTAATTGGCGAAGCCAATTACATATCCTTCGGACCGCAGAATCGGAACAGGGGAAACCTAGGTTTCCCCCGTACCCCCTTCCTTCTGGTTCGGTTGCAATAAGAAATCCCCGGCGCTGTTTGGCGTCGGGGATTTTTTTTGTTCTATCGCTTTTGCAGCACTAAGTGGTTAGCCTGATGGCGAGCGGCGATATCATCCACTGATGGATAAATCGGGCAGTGAATGACTTTGTCGGTAAACCCAGACTCGCGCTATTATTTCGAACAATCCATTCAAGGTGACTGAGCTGTGACAACAAACGGCATTTATTGCAAAACAGAAAAAGGTCGCAATGAAATTGCTACGCGCGCGAACAAGCTTGGTTTGCGTGAGCGTGCACTATTGATCATGGTCGACGATAAAACGACACGTGAAGGATTATTGGCGAAAAATCCGCATCCGAGTAGTAGCGGCATCCTCGATGCGCTGTTGGAACAAGGGTTCATCGAGGTGCATGCGAGCAACACGTCTCCGGTGGCCAACTCCCCGCAACCGGCAAGTGCCGCGCCGGTTGTAGCCGCGGCTCCGGCGACTAGTGTCGCTGCCGAGCAGCCGGAAGTGGAGGTATCGATGTCGTCAGCGTCGAAGTTCGCCTGCCGCTTGCTGCTGACCTATCTGGGACCCGGAGCAGATGACTTGACGGCCAAGATCGAGAAGTGCAAATCTGTTGACGAGTTGCGCACCAGACTGGAGAGTTGCCGTGACGTCGTACAGGGAATTGCCGGCAAGAAGAAGGCCGATGAATTCTGGTTGGGTGTAAGCGCCCGTCTGCCACCTGCATGACGTTTGATTCAGCACTCAGGCATCCGATTTAACAAAAAAATCCCCGACGTCGTTCAAGTGTCGGGGATTTTTGTTTGGTCCAGCCAGTTGGTGCTGGCGAGACGCCGTCGCCGGCATTGTTGTCAGTTGATCTTCGCCGCTTCGACTTCCATTTGCGTCACCAGTTCGTTCATCTGATCGATTACCGCCTGGATCGTCTCGCGTTTGCTCAAGTCGACGCCGGCTTTTTGCAATTGCTTCATCGGATGATCGTTGCCACCGCTCTTGAGCAAGGTGAGGTAACGTTCAGTCGCCGCCACGCGTGATGCGTTATCACCGGTGGTCATGTCTTTGTAGAGTTTGGCTGACGAGGCGAAGCAGGTGGCATATTGGTAGACGTAGTAGGGCGAATTGAAGAAATGCGGGATCCTCGACCAGGTGTATTTGTAAAGGTCGTCAGTTGCGACCGAGTCACCGTAATAGTCTTTGAGCAAGCCCAGATAAATGTCGTTAAGCACCTTCGCGGTGATTGGTTTGCCTTGCTCAACCAGTTTATGCGCCTGCAGTTCATAGTCAGCGAATAACACCTGCGTATAGAAGGTTCCGACGATGGAATCGACTGCGTGTTGCAAAAGCAGGAAACGCTCCTTGGGGTCGGTCGTACTCTGCAACATTTGATTCAGCAGGAATCGCTCGTTGATCGTGGACGCCACTTCAGCGACAAAAATCGTGTAATCGGCAGTGATATAGGGCTGATTTTCCATGGACAGTATGGTGTGCATGGCGTGGCCACCCTCATGCGCCAGGGTAAACAAACCGGCTTGTGTGTCGTTATGATTGAGTTTCAAGTAAGGACCGACGCCGTATACGGGGCTGACATAGGCGCCGCTGGACTTGCCGTCGTTTTCATAGACGTCGATTTGCTTGCCGGACATGTATTTTTTGTACTTGGCGGCATAGTCCGCGCCCAAAGGCGCGACCGAAGCAATCGCCAGTACCTTGGAATCGTCATAGGGATAAAGTTTGTCGGTCTTGTAAATCGGGATCGAACCGTCATACAAATGATAAGTGTCGAGTTTCAGCAGCTTCTTGCGCAGCGCCATATAGCGTTGTAGTGGTTTGGTACCTTCGCGCACTGCGCTGACCAGTGTGGTCACCACTGAAGTTGGAATGTCATTGCCATCCAGCGCGGCCTCAAGCGTGGTCGGGAAGTTGCGTGCCTGAGCCCTGAACCAGCCGCGTTGCATGACGCCGTTGTATATCGCTGCATAGGTGTTGCTGGTCGCGCCATAGGTGTTGAGATACGCCTCAAATGCCTTGGCTCGATCTGCCTGGTTGAAGTTGGTTGCCAATACGCCCTGATAATTTCCCGGGGTCAAGGTGACCTCTTTGCCATCGGACAAGGTCACTTTGGGAAACTTGATATCCGACGTAGATAGTTCCTGGAATGTCGACGTCGGTGTCGCCGAGAAACGTGCTGCCAGTGACATCAAACGTTCACCTTTTTCATCGAGCACATGTTTCTGCTGGCGGTAGCTGTCGAGGATGGGAAACGAATAAACCTTTAATGCAGGTGTTTGCGCAATCCACTTCTTCATGGTCGCCTCAGGAATTGCCAGCAGTTCGGGGGTTGCCCACGAAGTTGCCGTCCCAAGTTTGGCCACCAATGTATTGACTCGCTGGTACTTGCCGGAAATTTCCTGATTGCGGGTATCGACGTCGCGTTGCAATCTTGGGTAAGCGTGGGTGCGCTCCAGTAACTTGCCAACCTCGTCACTCATTTGATAGTACTTGAGCACAGCCGCCGGCCCCTTCTTGAAACTGCCCTGCAACTTGGCCAGCGCGTCAATCTGCAGGTCGAGTTCCTTCATGGCGACTTCCCATGCTTCCCAATGCGGGTATATCGGTGTGAAGTCCCATCGGTATTCGGCAGGGATTTCGGCACGGTTTCGCGTTTCCGGTTTGGCGCTGCCGGCAGCGACCGACGACCCTGCAAGGGCCAGTGAAACTGCAGCTGCGATAGTTGAAGCGACGGCGTTTTTCATCGATTGAACTCCCAAGAATTGTTCATGCCAAATTAGGCAGCCTGTGCCAGGCGATGGAGCATATTAACGCAGCAGATAATTGCTGACCGCAACGCACTCGCAAGCTGTTCACAACTGAAGGCAAGCATTGACTTAGAATCGAGAACACTTGCTAGTCCGGTACCTGTCACTATGAGAATACTGATCGCCGAGGATGATCCTGTGATCGCTGACGGATTGATTTACGCACTCAAGAAATCCGGGTGTGCTGTCGATCATGTCGCCACCGGCTCTGAAGCCGATGCGGCGCTGGCTAGTGCCCAATTTGATTTATTGGTACTTGACTTGGGACTGCCAAAAATGTCGGGTCTGGATGTTTTACGCCGGTTGCGTGCGAAGAAGAATCCGCTGCCTGTGCTGATTTTGACCGCGCAAGATGGATTGCAGGACAGGGTTGCCGGGTTGGACGCCGGTGCCGATGATTACATGACCAAACCTTTTGCCGTGCCCGAGTTGGAAGCCAGAATACGTGCGCTGGTGCGCCGTGGCACCGGAAATTCGACCGGAATATCGGTGGGGCCACTGACTTACAGTCAGGTGGAGCGGGTGGCCCGGATGAACGGTGAATTGCTTGAGCTGTCGGCCCGCGAATTGGTTTTGCTCGAAGTGCTCTTGTTGCGTGCCGGCCGGGTCGTCAGTAAAGATCAGTTGGTTGAACAATTGTGTGGTTGGGGTGAAGAAGTAAGCGCCAATGCGATCGAGGTCTATGTTCATCGCCTGCGCAAGAAGCTGGAACCCGGCGGTGTCTTTATCACCACCTTGCGTGGCTTGGGATATTGCTTGCAAAAACCTGCAAATACCACTGGCACGGATGACTGAACAGTCCGCGCTGCTCGGTCGCCTGGCGGGCTGGTATGCCCGTATGACCGGGTTGTTTGCGAGTGACGCCGTCGAGAGCGAACCGAATTCCCTGTTTCTGGAAATTCTTGATTGGATGCTGGCGCCACTTCTTTTGCTGTGGCCGATTTCTATCGCCTTGACTAATCATTACGCGCATCAGATTGCGGATCAACCGTACGACCTGTCCTTGATTGAAAGTGTCCAAGCGGTCAGCCATTACGTTGAGACATCACCTTGGCCGCTGGCGCAGCGTTTGCCGCCGCAAGTGGCAACCATCTTGACCGGAAATGGAATTGATAGCCGGTTCTTTCGCATCACGCTTGCAACCCGGAATAACGATGCATCGATGCCTGCGCTGAGCCGCGAATTTTCGCCAGATGCGCTCATTGCACCCAACCTTGAACCGCCACTCCCTGTTGTTGCCGCGCCATTTGACATTAATACAGCGCAAATATCGCTGGCCGACGATTTGCCGGTATTGCCGAGAAAATCAGTATCGCTCCGCGACGACTCGGTTGCCGGCGAATCCGTTCGGGTCGCCTTTCGGACCGTTCGGGTTGGCGCGGCGATTGCCGGCAAGGAGCCCGGACCGGTGGTTCTGGTGCAGGTGGCTGAAACGCGGAATGCACGAGAAGAACTGGTATCGCGGATTATCCGAGGCGTATTGTTACCCCAGTTTGGCCTGATCCCTTTGGTTGCACTACTTTCCTATCTTGGGTTGACCCGAGGCTTGCGTCCGCTGCGACGTTTGCGGGAAAAAATTCTCGGCAGGCGTCAAGGCGATCTGTCACCGCTGGATGCCGAACAGGCGCCCGAGGAAGTCCGGCCCTTGTTATCTTCTCTCAACGAAATGATGGGTCGGCTAGAGGTCAATCTCGAAGCACAACAGCGTTTCATTGCCGATGCTGCACATCAACTGCGAACGCCGTTGACCGGACTGAAGATGCAAGCTGACCTGGCTCAAGGTGAAAAAGATCCGGTTCGTTTGCAAAAATCCATGCGCCTGATTGCCAAGAGTGCCGAGCGGGCAGCACATCTGACTAAGCAACTGCTCACTTTGGCGCGAACGGAGTCCAGCCACGACAAGGTGCATCGAGTAGAACCGGTAGATCTGCGCTCACTCTCCCGCGCGATCACCATCGAGTGGGCCGAGCGGGCAATGATTAAAGGCATTGATTTGGCATTTGAAAGCGGGGATTGGCCGCATATGACCGAGGGCGTGCCCATTTTGCTTCGCGAGCTGCTTTCAAATCTGGTCGACAACGCGATCAAGTACACGCCGGCCAACGGACAGGTGACGGTTCGATTGCGGTCGACTGAATTCTTGCTATTGGAAGTTGAAGATACCGGACCGGGGATTCCGCAGGCAGAACGAGTAAAGGTTTTCGAACGGTTCTATCGTGTGCTTGGTAACGAAGAAACCGGCAGCGGTCTTGGATTGCCAATTGTGCAAGAGATTGCTGACCGTCATCGGGCAAAAGTTGATCTGCTTGATGGGGACGCCGGCGGATGTTTGTTCCGCGTCAGCTTCCTTCGCCGCGGTGGTGCTGTTGCGCCGATAGATCTGCGTCCTGACTGAAATCGGGTCGAAAGCATGTCACCGAATAATCACCAAAACAATTTTTTCGACCGCATCGCACGCGCCTATCTTGTGTATACGGGTGGAGTCATCGTGTTCATCTTGGCCATGGGCGTGCTGGAATGGCTTGGCGTGCCGAACCGTGCGCTGGGTTACCTGTTCCTGTTTTGCACCATCGCGTTGTATGCCGGGATCGGCTTGTTGGCCAAGACCTCCGACGTTACCGAGTATTACGTTGCCGGACGTCGCGTGCCTGCGCTGTTTAATGGCATGGCTACCGCCGCAGATTGGATGTCGGCTGCCAGTTTTATTGGTCTTGCCGGTACCCTGTACCACGCAGGTTATGAAGGATTGGCCTACATCATGGGCTGGACCGGCGGCTATTGTCTGGTCGCGCTTTTTCTTGCTCCCTATTTGCGGCGATTTGGTGAATTCACCATTCCGGATTTCATCGGAGCACGTTACGGTGGTAACTGGCCACGCTTGCTTGCCGTGTTCGCCACCATCCTGTGTTCGCTTACCTACGTCATTGCACAGATTTACGGTGTTGGTCTGATCACGAGCCGCCTTACCGGTCTGGAGTTCACCATTGGCGTCTTCGTCGGATTGGCCGGGATCCTGGTTTGCTCGTTCCTTGGCGGCATGAAAGCAGTGACGTGGACTCAGGTTGCACAATGCATCATCCTGATCATCGCGTACTTGATTCCGGTGGTCTGGTTGTCGGTAAAGCACACCGGAAATCCGCTGGCACACATTTCAGCCTACACCTCGGCCTTGCCGAAAGTTACTGCGCTGGAACGCGAATTTAACGACCCCCTGTCGGCCAAAGGTGTCGCTGAGGCCCAGGTGAGAAAGATATTTGCAGAGCGCGCGGTCGGCTTCGATGTGCGGCTTACTGCCTTGGAAGCACGCAGCATGACTTACCTGAACATCGAGAAGACCAATCTTGAGCGACGTTTGACCAACCTCCGTGCCGCGGGCGATCTTAACTTTGCGGCAATTGATTCTGCCGAACGTGAGCTTCACGCGTTTCCCGAAGACGAATTTGCGGCGATGCAGCTATGGACCCGTCTGAAAGCCGAAAATCACGCGCGCGCTTTGCCTGTAAAGATGCATGCCGAAGCATTTTCCGGAAATAGCGAGGCTGAGCGGGAGGTTTCACGCAGGAACTTTCTTGCTCTGGTGTTTTGTTTGATGCTGGGGACAGCGGCGCTACCGCATATCCTGATGCGTTACTACACCACAACGAGTGTTGCCGATACACGTAAATCGGTATTCTGGTCCTTGTTTTTCATACTGCTTTTGTACCTTACCGCACCGGTGCTGGCGATTTTGGTCAAGTTTGAGATCTACAACAATCTGGTTGGTTCAAGTTTCTCCCAGCTTCCGGCGTGGGTCAGCAACTGGCAGGCTGTCGACAAAACCCTTTTGTTTCTTCAAGACATCAATCTCGACGGTATCGTTCAACGTGCGGAAATCATTATCGGTGGCGATATCGTGGTCTTGGCGACTCCCGAAATTGCCGGCCTGCCATATGTCATTACCGGTCTTGTGGCGGCTGGGGGATTGGCTGCGGCATTGTCCACAGCTGACGGATTGCTGATGACCATCGCCAGCGCACTATCGCACGATGTTTATTACAAAATGCTTGCCAGCGACGCTCCGCCAACTCGGCGTCTTGTCGTGTCGAAAATAGTCTTGTTGGTCGTAGCGGTGTTGGCCGCGTACATCACTTCGTTAAAGCCGGGCAACATCTTGCAGTTGGTTGGCTCGGCGTTTTCGCTTGCCGCCGCCGGACTCTTTCCGGTTCTCGTGTGCGGCATATTCTGGAAACGAGCAAATCGTGCCGGCGCTGTACTCGGCATGAGTGCGGGCCTGGCGGTGACGCTGTACTACATGGTTATTTGTAGTGAAGCATTTGGAATCAATGCTCCCCGGTGGTTTGAGATAAAGCCGATCGCTGCCGGGGTGTTTGGCGTTCCGATGGGCTTTTTGGGTTTGATTGCCGGCAGTCTGCTGACCTCACCACCGGAATCCGATTTGGTTGAATTTGTCGACCACATTCGTCAGCCACCATCGGTGTCGTAGGATTCCGACGCGACAAATCTCGAAATTCCTGCACACGGAGATCGCCGAAAGTTCCGCGTGAAAAGTTTGTTGTAAGTTTGCGGGTGTCCAATAGGGGTAGGTAGGGATACTGGCACCCGTCAATTGACCATGCGAATTGCGCTTTTATCAGACATTCACAGCAACCTTGAGGCGTTGCAAGCATGTTTGCGCCACAGTAGAAAGCTGGGTGTTGATCGCTACGCAGTGCTCGGTGACCTGGTAGGCTACGGTGCGGATCCTGTGGCAGTGGTCGACCGAGTCTCACGGCTGCAACAAGACGGCGCAATCGTTCTGATGGGCAACCATGATGAAGCCATCATCGCCGACGACAAGACACTCAATCCCGATGCGCGTGAGGTTGCCAGATGGACTCGCCAACAACTCGATTCGGCGCAGCTGTGTTTCCTCGCGGCGCTCCCGCTGACTGCCAAGATCGGGATGTTGATGATGGTTCATGCCAGCGCGCACCAGCCCGGCAAATTTCACTACCTGATGGATTCAGATGCGGCGGTTGACTGCCTGGCAGCGATTGATCCGGGAATAAGGCTGGTTGCCGCCGGGCATGTGCACGAACCCCGTTTGTGGCACCACTCCGGGCGACACAGCGAAGCTGCATCATATCGACCGATTTCCGGTGCAATGATTGATTTGCTCCCAACCCGGCGCTGGATCGCGACCATCGGGTCGGTGGGTCAACCCCGTGACGGTAATCCCGCCGCAAGCTACGCCATGGTTGACCTTGCGCAAAGTCGAATCAGCTTTTTCCGGGTACCTTACGACCACGCTGCAGCGGCTGAAAAGATACGCCGGGCCGGGTTGCCGTCCTGGAATGCGCAGCGTCTGGCAATCGGCAAGTAGTACAAGCAACCACCTAAAGCAGCTCGCTAACGGTACCAGGAAAAGATAGGCGCGCATGTCAAGTCCCACTGAGCAGTTGAAGACCGGAATGATCATCGATGGTTTCACCGTGGGTGAATGTGTCGCCAGTGGCGGTGCCGGTTTTCTTTATGACTGTACTCACCCCGACCACACCGTGCCGCTGGTCATGAAAGTCCCACGCCTCGGTTATAACCAACCTCTGGCCGGTCTGATCAGCTTCGAAACCGAGTGCGCAATTCAACCGCGCCTCGATACACCCCATGCGCCACGGGTATTCGGTGTCGGCAAGCTCGATCAGCAGCCTTATCTGGTGATGGAAAAAGTCGTTGGGCAAACCGTGGAGAGTCTGATTGCCCGGCGCGGACCGTTGCCGCTTGAAGATTTGATTGAGATCGGTGCGGCGGTAGCACGCGCGCTGCACGCTTTGCATCGCAGCCAAGTCATCCATCTCGACGTCAAGCCGGGGAACCTGATGCTCCAGGCGGATGGAACCGTAGTGCTGCTGGACTTTGGCTTCGCTCATCATGCCCTGTGTCCGGATTTGTTTTATGAGGCGCAGCTAAAAGGTGTCGGGACTCCTGCCTATATTTCGCCGGAACAAATTCTGGGCGCCCGTCACGATGCGCGCAGCGACCAGTTTGCTCTGGGCGTGACCTTGTTTGAAATGGCGACCGGAAAATTGCCATTTGGTGTGATGGAAGCCGCAAGTGAGATGCAACAACGGCTTTGGCGCTCCCCGATACCGCCACGCAGCATTCGCGAGGATTTGCCGGCGTGGTTTCAGGAGGTCGTGCTGCGCTGTCTTGAAGTCGATCCTGAAAAACGTTTCCCCAGTTGCAGCCAAGTCGCATGGTTGTTCGAGCAACCACACAAGATTGATCTCACCAAACGCGGTCAAAAGACTGAGGCCGCCGGATTCTGGGCACAGGCCCAACGCTGGTGGCGAATGAGGAATCGGTCGCTGAAAGTCAAACGCACGACAGAAAGCAATCCTCTTGATGAGGCGCCGGTCGTGTTGGTGGCGCTTGATCCCGAAAGTGATGACGAAGCCCTGCTGGAATCGCTACGGACAGCGACCCGTCGCGCAATGATGAGCTCACCCGAAAGTCGATTGTCGTGCGTGTCGATTATCGAAAGCAGCAAGGCCCAGGAAACCAGTGAGGACAATGAAGCCGATCGCCAGCATCACACACTGATTGCATTGCAACACTGGGCATCCACGCTGCGCCTGGATGAGCGGCAACTATCGCTTCACGTGTTTGAAGAGTCGGATCCTGCACAAAGGATTCTCTCGTTTGCCGACCATAACCAGGTTGATCTCATCATCCTTGGCGCAAGCCGCGCCGGACGCACCATAGAGCGCGTCCGCTCCACAATGACCCGGGTTGTAGGCCGCGCAAGATGCAGCGTGATTGTGGTACGTCCGCACGTGGATTAGCGGCGGCGATCCCGTCACATTAGCGGTGTTCACGCTTCTGCCTGATCAACCTCCCGTCTTGCCGGCACCACCTGTGGATTGATCGCGCTGCAGGCACCTCAGCCGGCGATCACTTGGTCATGCGCCGCTGCCGGGTCATATTGACTGCGGGATGCGGCGCATCCAGCGGTGCCAGCCACCTGCGCACGCGCCCCCAATTTTGCTTTCTGTCTTCATAGCGATACCGCAGCAGGCGGTTGATCTGATCCTCAACCGATTCGGCGACCGCTTCACGCACTTCCCACAATGCTTCCTTGTCCTGCGCACGTCCTCTTAAGTGTTCAGTAGGAATGCGTTTGCCGAAACCGAAGTAGTAGCGTTGCGGGCGCGGAATGAGTGTTGGTCCGATCCCGCGAACGATGGGTGGCACCATGTCGCCGCCACGCGTTGCAGCGTCTAAACCGAACTTGCGGTCGAGCCAGTTCCACAGGCCGGATCCCTTGAGATCATTGGCGTCGGCCATGATGGTGAATGACTCGTCCGGCCCGACTGAACCAAAGGGGATGATGTCATAGCCGTGCTCAATGGCCAGACGTGCGAAGCCGGTGCGCTGCTTCCAGATGAGGTTGTAGGCTTCACCGCGCCGCCGCATGACTTCGCGACCGCCGCCGGGAAAGACCAGCACATGATGGCCGTTTTCCATCAGCGCCGCGCAGTTGGCTGGCGAGCCTTCGACGACACCCACCCGGGTCAACATATCACCCCAGACGGGTACCTTGAAATGACCGCGGTCGCCAAGGGCGCGGACCATCACGCCGTACTGCGAATAGATGTGCTCGATCATCAAGGGAGCATCGGTCATGCCAAGCAGCGTGTGATTGCCGACAAACAGCGCCGGCCTGTCGAGATCCAGCTCCCACAGGCCAAGGAATTCCGGATTGAAGTAGCTGCGCGGCACGGAAAACATGGTGCGCATGGTCGACACCGAAGGCGGGTGGTAGTCGAGCAGCCCCGGGGTCGGCTCGGCAATCGGTTTGGCCGTCGCTTGAACAGTGGCCGGTTTGGCGACGCGCTCGGCGGCTTTGCTCGCGGGATGTCGTGTCGGTTTGGTATTACTTTGGCTCATGGAGAACTCCTTAGGGAATAACGTGAAAAAAATTTAATGATCGCGACCCGGATACCGCCGCAAGACCGTCGCTGCTCAGCGAAAAGCCACGGACAACTGTCCGAGCGTGCCGAATTCGGCACTGAAGCGATCACCGGCGGCGAGCGGCACCGAGGCGGTGAAGGAACCGGCGAGGACGATGTCACCCTCTTCCAGCGCCACGCCGAAAGCACCCAGCGCATTGGCCAGCCATGCCACGGCATTCACCGGGTTGCCCAGCACTGCGGCGCCGACACCGGTTTCGACGATCTCGCCGTTTTTGCTGAACACCGTGGGCACATGGCGCAGATTGACGGCACTGGGCAGGATGGGGTTGCCACCGAGGATAACGGCCGCCGAACTGGCGTTGTCGGCGATCGTGTCCACCAGCTTGATCTTCCAGTTGGCGATGCGGCTGTCGATCAGTTCCAGTGCCGGCAGCACAAACTCGGTGGCACGCAGCACTTCGGCCGCAGTGACACCGGGGCCCTCTAGACGCCGCCCCATGATGAAGGCCAGTTCGGGCTCGACCCGCGGCGCGATCCAGGTGTCGGCGGCCAGCGTAGCGCCATCCGAGAACACCATGTCATCGAGCAGATAGCCGTAGTCGGGTTGATCGACGCCCAGCTGCTTTTGCATCGGTCGTGCAGTCAGCCCGATCTTGCGGCCGCGCAAGCGCGCGCCGCCGGCCAGGCGCTGCTGCAAACCGAGTTGCTGGATCGCGTAGGCATCGGCCACCGACATTTCCGGCCAGCGCTCGGAGAGTGGCGCCACCGCGTTGCGCGAGACGCGCGCCGCTTCAAGCTCCTGCGCGATGGTGACGTGCAAGTCCGTATTCATCATGTTTGCAACTCCGCGATCAGTGAGTGAGGAAGTCGGCGAGCATGCGGTTGAACCATTCCGGCTGTTCGAGTTGCACCCAGTGGCCGCAGTGCGGCACGATGCGCGTCTCGGCGTTGGGCAGCTTTTCGGTCAGATCCTTGGCCCAGCGCAAGGGCAGGACTGGATCTTCGCGGCCCCAGATCACCAGCGTCGGCGCGGTGATCTTGTGCAGGTCGTCAGCGACGCTTTCCGGCGCCAGCAGCGTGTCCTTGGCGGTGGCGACGGTTTCCGGGTCGATGGCATTGGCGTAACGGCGCTCGATCAGTTCGTCCTTGATCAGCGAGGGGTCGTAGACCATGTTGACGGCGATGGCGCGGATCTTTTCGCGTGTTGCGCCGTTCTTCAGCGCGTCGATCATCATCAGCAGTGTCGGCGTCAGCGCTTCACCATGCGGGATTGCACCGGCCGAGCCCATGAGCACCAGGCGCTCGATCAGGTCGGGACGCAACACGGCCATGCGCAGCGCAGTGCCTCCTCCCATCGAATTGCCGATCATCGTCGCCTTCTTGACGCCCAAGGTATCGAGCGCGGCAATGACCTGACGGGCGTTATAGCTGAACAGTGGTTCCTTCACTGCAGGCTTGTCGGACTTGCCATAGCGCGGGAAGTCGAACACCAGATTGCGGAAGCCGGGAAAGGAATCGATATTGGCGCTGAAGTTGTCCATGCCGCTTGCGCCGGGACCGGCGCCGTGCAACCAGACCAGCACCGGGCCCTCCGGATTGCCGGTCTCGGTGACGTGCAGGCGGATACCGTCTGCCTGGACCATTTTTTCTTTGATTGCGGGCATGCTCATTTACTGTCTCCTTGATTGAGTAAGTTGTGTTGTTTGAATTGCGGTGCTCGAAACCGTGTTACCGGCCTACATCTCGCCAATGCCGTGGCGGCGCATGGTCTTGACCACTTTCTTGAGCAGCGTCGGCATCATTGCGTCCTTGTGCCCCCAGGTGCTGATGCGGTCGAAGCGCTTCTGCTCCCACGTGGCATCGTCCTCGATGCGCATGCCGCCACAGCCGTACTCCAGCTCGAAGCCGCCCGGCACCTTGCAATAGAACGAGAACATCCGGTCATTGGGGTGGCGGCCGATGGTGGTGACGATCGGAATGTCGTACTTGCGGCACAGGTCGTAGGTCATGCCGACTTCGTCCTCGGTCTTCACTTCGACCATGAAGTGATGCATTCCGGCGCTCTTCTTGGGGATGTGCGCCAAACCAAGACTGTGGTGACGCGGGTTGCAGTGGAAAAAGCGAATCTCGGTGAAGTCGTCGATGATGTCGGAAGGCACGAAACCCATCACCTTGCTGAAAAAGTCGTCTGCTGCCTGCAACTCGGGTACGTTGAGTGCGCAGTGGCCGGCACCGCCATCGCCCGTGATGAACCCGCCGATTTCTCGACCCGGAGTGAAGGGTCGCTCGGCGTCCGGTCCGCAGCACAATTCGTGCGGCAGGCCAAACGGATCGTTGAACGCCACGACGCGGCACATGGCACGGGCACGGCAGGTGGCCGGGTCGTGCTCGGTGACAACGAGACCGGCGCGGCGTAGTTCGATGACGGCGCAGTCGATGGCATCACTGTCGGGCATCAACCAACCCATGTAGCGCACACGGTCCTGGCTGCCGGCATGAACGGCCAGGCGGAATTCACGCTGATCAAGGCGCAGGCGAACGGCACCGTCAACCGTATTCGGCGCCAGTTCAAAGCCGAACACAGCGGGGCCGATCTCTCGCCAACGCAGGTATTCAGGCGATTCGAAGCCGACGTAGGCCAGTTCCAAGGGTTTCATTGAAAGTCCTCCCGAAGCGTTATTGGTATGTGTTGCTGTTGGGATGCACTTTGCTCCGCCACTGGTATCGGCGCGCCCCCCACTTGTGGTGGGATGGGCGATCTGCAGTGCAATAACGGCGCCTAGCACCCATTCAGTGACCGTCCTTCCACCTCCCCCCGGTTTTGGGGGGCGGAAGCGCCGCCCGTGCGCTCTAGTCTGCAACACTGGACCGGTCGCTCGCGCATGCTCCGGCGTGCGTTTTCAGGAGCCATAAAACCAACATTGAGGAGAACCCCGCCGTGCTTGAAGAACTCATACGCCAGGCCACCTTTGCTGACGCGCTGGCGCTGGCCTGGTTCTTTGTCTGCTGGTGCGTTTATTCCTGGATGACCGAACACGGCCGCCTGTCCGGGCGCGGCCTGGCCGGCATTTCGCACCGCTATCGTGAAGACTGGGCGCGACGCCTGTTGCTGCGCGAAGTGCGCATCATGGATTCGGCCCTGGTCGGCAATTTGATGCAGAGCGTATCGTTCTATGCCAGCACCACCATCTATCTGATCGTCGGCCTCACCGCCTTGCTCGGCGTCTTTGATCGCGTAGTGTCTGTGGCGGCGGAACTGCCCTTCGCCAGCCGCGCCGGGCGGGAGCTCGCTGAGATCAAATTTTTACTGTTGCTGGGGGTGCTGGTGGTCGCCTATTTCAAATTCACCTGGTCGTTGCGCCAGTTCAATCTGCTCTGCCTGATGCTGGGCGCTGCCCCTGAACGTGACGATGATGTCGCCTTGCGCGAGGCCTATGCGCAAGACATGGCGGCGGTGAATACGCAAGGCGGGGTCGAATTCAATCGCGGCATCCGCGCCTACTATTTCGGGCTGGCTGCGCTGGCCTGGTTTGTCCATCCCTGGCTGTTTGTCGCTAGCACATCGCTGGTCGCGACACTCTTGTACCGCCGCGAGTTCCACACCCCGGCGGTGCGTGCGCTACGCCCGCGCAGTTTTCCCAGCTAACGGCGTGTCACCAGCACCAACTGGGGAGTAACTTCAAGGTGAGACGTTGGACTGTCAATCTAGGCGGTTATTGAGCTGACGAGTTATTGATGCCAGCAATGCTGCGTGGCACGAAGCGCCAATCAATATACGGAAATTGACCGCTGCTTGAATGACCTCGGGGCGTCAATGACCCTATACGGCTATCAGTCGGCTTGTGCCACAATTGTCTCATGAGCATGAACTGGGTCGAAATTATCTGGACCATGATGGCTACAGCGAGTCTTACGCTGGGCTTCGTCCATCTGTTGGTCTGGTTTGAACAGCGGTCACGCTACGCCAGCCTCGCGTTCTTTGTGATTACAACCTCGGTCGCAGCCTTCAGCGCATCCGAGTTGTCGATGATGGAAGCGCAGACTCCTGCCGCTTACGCTTCAGCGTTACGCTGGGCTCACGTGCCGATCTGCATGATCGCACTTTC
Organism: Rhodocyclaceae bacterium; assembly: GCA_016718525.1. GTDB lineage: Bacteria > Pseudomonadota > Gammaproteobacteria > Burkholderiales > Rhodocyclaceae > JADKHX01. The sequence goes on along the minus strand of JADKDD010000002.1, from coordinate 349,704 downwards.
GATCATCGCGTTCGTCCACTTCCATTTTGGCTCGGGAAGACGCTGGCTCGCCTATGCGGCTGCCGCCTTTCGGTTTCTGACCTTATTTCTCAACTTCACGACAGGGGAAAACATCAATTTTGAGGAAGTTACCGCGTTGGAGCACGTACCTTTGTGGGGAGGTATCGCCGCCGCCGTTCCCGTTGGTAGTCCTAGCCTCTGGCAGATCGTTACACAGATCGGCAACCTACTGCTCGTGGCGTTCGTCGTCGATGCTTCGATCACTCTCTGGCGTCGCGGCGATCCTGTAGCACGCCGCCGTGCTGCGCTCGTCGGGGGAAGTATCGTGCTGTTTATCATTGGCGTTACCGGCTTAGCGGTCTTCATCCTCGCGGGTGCGGTGCGCGCGCCCACAGTTCTTACGCCTGGCTTTCTTGTCATCGTCCTGGCAATGGCCTACGAACTATCCTGGGAGGTGATCGCGGCGGCGCAGCTTGCCGCGAAGTTGCATACAAGTGAAATTAACTTGCGGGCAAGCGAAGAGCAATTTCGTGCAGTCGTCGAATCCGTTCCGAACGCGATTCTGCTCGTAGATGACGCGGGCAAGGTTACGCTCACGAACCCACAGGCGCAGGCACTCTTTGGCTACGGGCGCGAAGAGTTGGTCGGACGACAGGTTGAATTGCTGATCCCGGAATGGTACCGTTATGCGCATGAGAGTCATTGCCAGAGCGATGCGGCAGACGCGCGGGCGCGGTTGATGACGATTGCACGCGAGCGGTATGCGCTGCACAAAGACGGCAGCCAAGTGCCGGTGAAATTGGTGCTCAGGTCGATGCGGACGGTCGACGCATCGTTTGTACTAGTTTCACTCGAAGACGTTACCGAGCAGAGACAGAATGAGCGGACCGCGGCCAGGCAACGCGATGAGATCGCCCATCTGTCGCGTGTTGCCACCTTGGGCGAGCTGTCCGGCTCCCTCGCTCACGAGATCAACCAGCCGCTGATGGGTATCTTGAGCAACGCCCAAGCTGCCCAGCGTTTTCTCGCGCGCGACGATGTGAATCTCGACGAGGTGCGGGAAATCTTGGCCGACATCGTCGAAGACAATAAACGGGCGGGCGAGGTCATCAAGCGCCTACGCGCGCTGCTAAAGAAAGGTGAAATGCAGAAAAGACCGCTCGACATCAATTCTGTCGTCGATGACGTTGTACGTTTGACGCGCAACGACCTGGTCAATCGCAGCGTTGCATTAAGCACCGAGCTAACGCCAGATCTGCCATCGGTGTTCGGGGACCAAATTCACCTGCAGCAGGTGCTCCTGAATCTGGTGATGAATGCCTGCGAAGCTATGGAGTCGGTGGTGAAAACTCCTCAGGTCCACATTCGCACGCGTCGCACCGACGGCGGCGTCGAAATATCGGTCGCCGACCTAGGTGGTGGCATCCCGCCTGGCGATCTTGAACGAATCTTCGCGCCATTCGTGACTACCAAGGAACACGGTATAGGATTGGGTCTTTCGATATGCCGCACGATCATCGATGCGCATGGTGGCCGACTATGGGCGGAGAACAACGGCGAGGGCGCGACGGTCCGGTGCGCGTTTTCACTGAGCGACCACGCGGAATGACCAGCGGCACTCCCGTTGTCTTCGTCGTTGACGATGACGCTTCGGTCCTTAAAGGCTTGAAGCGGCTGCTGTGCTCTGCTGGGTTCACCAGCGAGACGTTCGCCTCCGCAACAGAGTTCCTTGATCGTTACGACCAAAATGCTGCGGGTTGTGTGATCCTCGACCTCGCTATGCCCGACTTCGATGGCTTGCAGATGCAAAAGGCGCTGACCGAACGCGGTAGCGTGTTACCGATCATCTTTCTCACCGGGCATGGTGACATCGCAACGAGCGTGCAGGCGATGAAAGCGGGCGCGGTCGACTTTCTGACCAAGCCGGTGACCGATGAAGCGTTGTTCGCTGCCGTGCACACGGCGATCCAGCGGTGCCAAGCACTTTATCGAGCGCGAGAGGAGACGGCGATTATCAGGTGCCGCGTTGCGACCTTGACGCCGCGGGAACGCGAGGTCCTAACGCACCTTTTGTCAGGCAAGCTCAACAAGCAGATTGCCGCAGATCTCGGCACGGTCGAACATACAATCAAAGTTCATCGGGCGCGAGTCATGCAGAAAATGCAGGCGCGCACCTTTGCGGCTCTCGTTCGGTTCGCCGAGCGCGCAGGCATCGCGGCGACGCCGCCCGCCGAAAGCTGATCTCCCGCTGCATCCCGTCTACATGAAATTGACGTAAAGCGGCTAGGCAGCGCGCACTTCGATTTAGGTGGCTGGGCAAGTTGTCGATATGTCACCAAGGTGTAATACCCCTTGCTGTCCGCATCGCCTAAGGTGCTGCCAATGGCCACCAAGACACCACGAATTGCTGTCGTTGATGATGATCCGTTCGTCCTCAGGGGATTGGGGCGTTTGCTTCGGTCGGCCGGATTTGACGTAGACACCTATGCTTCAGGTGCCGCGTTTCTGAATTGCTGTGGCGATGATGAGCCCGACTGCGTGGTACTCGATCTGAACATGCCGCAAATCACCGGATTCGAAGTTCAGGCCCAACTTGTCAATCGTGGGCAAAGTACGCCCGTCATTGTCATTACCGGCGACGACAACCCTGAAGCTGAGTTGCGCGCACTTCGGTTGGGTGCGAAAAGCTATTTCGGAAAGCCCGTCGACGACAAAGCGCTACTGGCGGCAATCGGCATCGCCATGGCCAGTCGACAGGTCCCTTGACCACGAACACTTAGGAGAAAGCAATGAAAACGAGCAGACACACACTTTTTTCGGCAGCCATGGCTATGGCTATTGCGGCAACGACGAGCGCAGCGGTTGCGGATTCGTTCGTCGATCCGTACACCCTGGCAAATCGCGCCAAAGGCAGTGCCGTTGCGCGAACCGGCGATTTGCCGCTGGGCGCGATCTTTCGCACCGACGAACGCTACAACAATGGCAGCCTGTTCAGCGGGCCGCGCGGTTGGAACTATTGGAACTATCTGCCCGACCCGCAGGGCTACCAGAATCCCAATCTCTGGCCTGACAAGCAGCCGACCTATCTGTTCGGCGAAATCGCCATTCCCGCCGGGACCGATCTGACTGTGCGTGGTCGTTTCCCGCACGTGCGGTTCTTCAACTTCTCAATCTACCTGTTCGAGCGGAACACCTTCGTCAACACCGACGGCGGCTCGATCGACGGCTATGAGATGGAAGCCGATGCCGGTTCAACCAATCCCTTTGTTCCGGGTGCCGACCGGGATGCGGCAAAGCGCAATTTCACGATCCACATTTTGACCAGGGACGCGCCAGCGAACGCCGCAGAACGGGCGAAGAATACGGTGTATCTCGGCAACAAGGATCAGGTGATTTTCGGCGGCTTCCGGATGTATGTCGCCAACAAGGGCCTCGACGGAACTGGCTGGGGTCCGGCAAATTTGCCTTCGCGTGATGGACCGGGTCTGAGCTATGAGGCAACGCTCGCCGATGGCAGCAAACTCTCGCAAGAAGAAGCCACCAAGCGATTCGGCAAGCTCATGGGTACCGCGCCGCCGCCAATCGAAGCCGATGGATGGTACAAACTGGTCAACAACCCGGACAACAATCCCTGCATGACCGTGGCCAGCGCTCCCGCCTGTCCGAAATCGCAATTCTTTCTGTACACCAGTCTCAAGGATGCACTCTACGGTGCCTTCATGAAACCGGAGGAACGGGCGAAACTGCCGATGCCGAAAAACAAGGGCAGCGGCGCCAATGCCTCGACCGCCTATCTGGTGAACTACACGTCGCGCCAATTTGGTCCCTTGTATGTCTTCCGCGCGAAAATGCCGACTTTCCCCAACACCTGGGCCAACACCAAGACCATGCCTGGCGGCGAAGTGCAGTACTGGTCGGTGGCCACGATGGCATCGTTCATTAATGGCAGCCTGTGGGACGGTGTTTTCGACATGCAGGTACCGGTGGACAAGGACGGCTACTACACCATCGTGGTGAGCTTGCCCGAGGACCGGCCGAAGAATGCGACTGAAAAGAATGGAGTCGCCTGGATCAACTGGGGCCCCGGCGAGGGCATCGGCGACCCGCGCAACCGCAAGGACTGGGGCGCGCTGCTGATGCGCTTCATGGTACCCGACAAGAACTGGAAATACAGCCCGTTGCAACCCGGTGATCTGGCCACGGTGATGGGGCCTTACTACCCCAAGGGCTATTACACGACCAAGGCGGATTTCGAAAAAAACGGGGTCAGGAAGTCGCAGTGACCGGTGGCAATATGTTTGAGCGTGAGCGCGGTTCTTTCATGGACCACAAGAAGGAGAAGTTAAATGACTCGATCTAGTATCTTCAAGTGGGTGGGGCTCGGCATTCTTGTCCTGCTGGCGTTTGCAGCGTATCGACTGCTCTGGCCGGTCGCGGAGACGAAGATAAAGGACCGCATCGGCGACATTGGGCTCAGCTCGAACGAAATCGCCGCCAACGGTCCGCTTCCGGGCGACGTGAGTCTGTACATCAAGGAACTGGCCTGCGCGCAAAAGCTGTCGACGCCGGGCTACTACCCGTCGATCAATGGCGCGGAGATCGCCGACGCGCAGCGCAGCGGCTTGTTCCCCTGCGCCACATTCACCGGCGCTTTCGAGGGCGCGAACCAGGTCTTCGCCTGGCGCAGTGCAGATGATTACCAGGGTGCGAGCTACATCAACAACCGCCGCCCCGGTGAGCTCTACATTACTGGTGGCGACACCCCGGCAGGCAAGGCCGCGATTCCGGCCGGCCCCTTCATTGCCAAGGCCGATGCGAGCACCGGCAAGCAGATCTGGCGCACTTACCTCGACAATGGCAACGTCTCGAAACGTTGGATCGCCAACACCAACCTGAACATCCTTCCCAACGGCAACATCGTCACCTCGTGGGCCAATCAGATCGTACTGCTTGATGGCGACACTGGTTTGGTCATCAAGCACACGACCCTGCCCACTGGCCCGACAGCGCCGGTCGATTCGAGCTACAAACACATCACAATTGCACCTGACGGAACGGTAATCGCGAAAGACCAGACGCGGCCCGCCGGTTGCACGTTGCAAGGCACGATGGCCATCATCAAATGCGGTCTGGAGGGAATGAAGCAGGGCAACTCCAACCTCGTTGCGCTGAATCCAGACAGCCTGGAGGTGTTGGACTCGGTACCGTTGCCGGAGCCTGCCACGGTGCCACACACGATTACCATGTACGCGGGCAGGATCGCCATCTACGTCGGTGTCAATAGCGGCGCCTTGCGCTACTTCTGGGACCCGGCGACAAAGAAGCTGACGCAGGACACGAGCTGGGTTGTGTCGCCGATGAAGAAAGGTCAAACCACTGCGGATGCGCCCAGCTTGCTCGGCAACTGGGTGGTCCTGCAAACCAACGGGCTGGGTAGCGAAACGATGGCATCGAGTGTCGTTGCGGTGGACCAGAAAGACGCGAAGCGGATGCAAGTGGTCTTTCCGTTTGGCGATCTGAAGCCCGGCGAATGGAGCTGGGCGCCACCGAAACCGCAGACCGACGCTGAGAACAGCATGATCTATTCGGCCGACATGGGCATCGGCAAGGTGGCTGGCATCAAGATTGACCAGGCCAGCGGCGAGATGAAGACAGTGTGGGTCGTAGACGACACCACAAACGCGTTCCAGCCACTGATCGGGCCTAAGGACAAGCGCGTTTTGCTCTTGTCGAACGCGAAGAAGAATGTGGAGAAGGAGCCGATCAAGCTCGCGCTGTTCACCGCCAACTACACCGAGCAGGTTACTTGGCGGGACGCCGCCACTGGCAAGATCATCGCCGCTTCCGATTTCTTCGAACCGCTGACGCCCGGCTCACTGATCACCCCGGGCTTCGGCGGGCGAGTCTACTTCCCGACCAACAAGGGGTTCATGGTGCTGCAGGTGATGCCGGCAATCAAATGACCGTAAATGCCCGAACGCCAATAGCAGGTCGTGAGTTGGTGCTGGCGACACGCCGTTAGCCAGCCCACGATGAAGAGCAACGCGAGCGTTATTGACAGGTGATCGCAGCCGAGCAGGCTAAGATTGATACTGTGCCGCAGGAAGGCACCGACGAGCGCAAGTCATCCGCGCACTGTCTTGGCATTCCTTACCAGCGCCAACTTTGCGATTTCGAGTTTTCAGGTGTTCAATGCTGTGCATCGGGTGGCGACAGCGGGTTGCGGGCAAATGTCAGCGCTAACGGAATGAGCAGCACCATGCTGACCAGAAAAATCACCAGCAGCATGACGACGACCTTGGGATCGCTAAAGCTCTGCGTGGCCACGACGAAGGCAGCTGCCATATTTCCCTGACCGCAACACAGCGCCAGAGTGCGGCGAAATTCGGACTGGCCGCCCCCGAGCCACCAGCCGGTCCCAACGATGATAGCTACATAAACCAGGGCCGCGAGAATGCCACCGTTATGCGCGAACTTGGCCAATTCGCTGAAGTGAATCATCGGCAGAGTGATCATCACCAGCATGGCACTCAAGCTTGACAGTTTGGTGAGGCCAGGTTGTACGCGCAGTGCCAATGCGGGCATTCGGGCACGCGCCAGCAACCCGATAACCAGCGGTAGCAGCACAGTCAAACCCAAGGTGCGCATGATCTCTGCCGAATCGACCTGCACACCTTGAATCAGCAAGGGCAGCACCAAGGGCTGATAAGCCACCGAAATGACCATCAGCGTCACAATCATGGTGACCGCGCCGACCTGATCTCCCTTGGCCAGCGCAGTCAGTTTGACCAGTGCCGGGCTGCCCGCAGCGGTAGCGATCAGGAGCAGGGCGATTTGCAAGGGAGTTTCCAGATTCAGAAGCCTGCCCAGCGCCAAGGCGACGAATGGGACGATGATGAGATTCGCCACCAAGGTGACGGCGAGCTTTCGTCGACTAAGCAAAAGTTCGAGTAACTGGCTCGCGCTCATCAATAGACCGACGCCAAGCATGGTGAAAATGACGAACGCCAATACGGCCAGCTTACTCAGCGGTTGCAGGTATTCGAACACAGTACGCCCTTCGCGCTGCCCTATTTCGTGGCGGTGTTGTCAATCGCGGCGTGCAGGCCCACCCGGCGCAAGCGTGGAATATCCAGACTGAGGAAACCCTCGCCGTCGATGCTTGCCAGCCAGTCGCGCACAGTGTCCGCATCGGCGGCAGACATTCCGCGATAGACATCCAGCATGCGTTGCGTCTGCCACAGCGTGTAAGGCAGGCACACGCGCTGGATGCTGCGCTCGCCCATTGCTTGCTCGATCATGCCCAGTGTGCGTGGCAGGCGATCGCTGCCGTCGGTTTGCGGCAGGATGGCGAGCAATTCTTTTAGGGTGCCATGCAAATGAGGCACCATGTCGTGACACATGCCTTGCAGCAGCGGCAGCAGGGTCGGCGGAATTTCGTCGCCTGGCAGGAAGTCGCCCTGCAATGGTTTGGGTTCCTGCACACGCTCGATCCAAGCCTTGAGGTTGGGGCGTGGATCGATCAGATTTTGGCGCGACCAAGGGTCGAGGTACATGTGACCAAATGGTGTGATGATGATCCCCATGTCGCCAAGCGAGGGGCGCGATCCAAATAGATAGAGGTACTGGGCGAAGTGCGCTTCCAGCAAGTCGAGCTGAGCATCGGTCCAGCGATCAATGATTTCGAAGTTCTCTGGCTTTAAGCCCATCGGCTTGTGGTGTGCATTCAACATTGGTTGCGCCGACTTGCGCAGGATCAAGCCGCGCAGCCACTGCGGCAGGCCAGGCAGCATCCGGCACATATCCGCTTCCCAAATTGCGTAGTTTTCGGGATGGCTCCAGCGCGTGTGCAACGCGGTGGTGTACCAGAATTCCTTGCCCCAGAGTTCAAACAGGTAAGCGGCAAATTTTTGTTTCGGCGTCTCCGGCACCACCGGCATGTGCGGAAAGCGCTTTTCCAAGGTATCGATGATGTCGCTGCTGTCGGCGATCCATCGGCCGTCCGGATCGACGATCACTGGCGACTGCGGGCTGCCACAGCGCTTTTTGATGGTCACCATATAAGTGTACATCGACGGCGGTTTCTCGACGTAGGGTATGTTCTTGAAACGCAAGTAGGCGCGCGTACTTGCGGAAAACATCGAGGTTGGAATGCCGTAAAACAAGTAGGGGCGGGGCATGTGAAATCCTTCGTGATGTGGCCTTAAGTGAAATACGCCAAGACTGGTGTGAGCTCCTCGCCCAAGTTCGCGGCGTCGCCCCTCATTTCGGCCATGACAGATCCGGCAAGGGTCGCCGGAAGTGCCATAGCGCAGGTAGTTGCGAGGTAAGCCTCAGGAAATTTCAACCTTGTCCTTTTTCAGGTTTTTTCAATTAGAACGAATAGCTGTAGCTGACCGACGCATTGTCTTTGTCGTGGTTAACATCGTACTTTGCGTTGTTGGCATAAGTGGTGTAGTTCAACTGAATCTCATGCGTCTTGTTCAAGTTGAACTTCAAGCCGGGGTTGAAGGTTTTGCGACCTTGAACGAGTTGGCTATCCATCGACCAACCCTTCACGTCATCGGCGAGAAACACGCTCGGCGTGACCACCCAACTCGTACCCATGAAGTTAGGGTAGTCGAGCGATACGCGCACGCGTGCGCCCCAAGCATTGTCGGTCACAAAACCGTCCATACCACAACCGGGGTAGTACCAGTTACCTCCTGCCTGAGTAGTGGCATTTGTTCCAGCACCGCAGACTTGATTCACGGCCAGTGCGCCACCCCAAAGTGGTGAATTCGCAACGCCGACACCAAAGGCACGCCCGTAGTGAAGGCTGGTTGGTGTGGGATTCGGCACATTGTTCCATTGCGCCATCACTTCGCCTATCACCAGGCCGTTGGTTGCTCCCAGTATTGCTGGCAGCGTACCTACCGCATTGACTTGCAGCTGCGTCTTGTTAAAAAAGTCGTAACCACGAACATATCCGCCGTCGCCGGCAGCCTGAACCCTCGCTTGCATCGGACCACTACCGTTATAAGTCGCCGCGCCGACAGGAACCAAGCCGAAAGCAGGATTGGTGGCCAACAAGGATTTACCTAACGCATATCCGATCATCCCATTCAAAAGATCGTTGCCGTTGATCTGCACCGGCACATCCTTTTGATAGCTGGCCTCGACGCCGACTGAGACACCAGCAACATTGAAAGCCGCACTGATGCCATAAATCTTGATGTTTTCAGGATATTCCCAGCCACCGGTAAATCCCGCTCCCGCATTGCCCAATGCCAACCCAATTGCCGTTGGGCCAGTCGCTGGTCCCAGCGCTCCAGCAAGATTCTGGATAACGTACTGGGCAGCCGCTGTGCCCTTGGCGATGCTGGCGGTCGTCGCATTTTTCACACTCACAAACGGAACTCGCGAGTGAATATTTTCGACGAACAACCCGATCTCTGTATCGATTGCCGCAATCGGGAAGTGAAAAGCTAAGGCCCACTGCCCACTGTCTTTAGGCAACGGAACTATATCGGTGCCCGGAGCGTAAGTGGTGATCTTGTAAGGTCCAAAAGCCGGATTGCTTAATGAGGTGGTGCCGTTGTAAAAGGCAGCATTCGAGCCCGTCAGCGCGGTAACCATGTTGCATTTCGTTACCCCTGTGCCAAGCCTGCCTTCAACAGGTGACCAATACGTACCGCAATAGTCAATCGCGTTGCGCTCCCACTTCAACTGATAGTAGGCGTCAACTGACATGCCATTGCCAAGACCTATGTTCCCGGACAATGACCAAACCGGCAACAAGGCTTCCTTGATTTCGGTGCCGGCACGCCGCAGCGCCGTCACATCCAGTGGGGCCAGTTGATTGACACCCTGAAAATAAACACTCTCACCCCAGTTCACCGCCTGCCGGCCGACCCGAACCTGTGCCGGCATGGTGCCAACATCGAATCCGGTGTAAACATAAGCGTCTAGCAAGTAGGTGCCATCGAAGCGATTGAGCGGATCCCAGTCTTGATCCGACAGCTTCGCCCCTCCTGGAACGAGTGCCGTCGGCTTGCCGCCTACCCCATTGGGGCCGGAACCCAGTGCACCGGCGTAGTTGTTATTTTGATGACCGTAGGGAACGATTTCGTTATTTGCCGCCTGGTCGTACCAAGCCTTCCACCGGATCAATGCACCACTGTCACCTTTCTTGATTTCGATGTCGTTGATCAACTTGAACATGGTCTGGTAACGATCGCCTTTGTCGTAGTTGAGCTCGGATGAATCGGTACGAGCGCCGGCAATGTAGCCAAGATTTTGCCGGGCATTCAAGCCAGCCACGGCGCCATTTACCGGGGTCGGGTTAGGTCCCGGTTGAGCCGCCAGCGGCGCCAAGCCTGCGGACACGGCATCGTCACCGAAAATCAGGCTGTTGTCGCGTCCCTGGACGCGCCAACTGGAAGTGGCGGAAACGACGGTACTGACGTTGACTGTCCAGCCCCCGTCACTTTCGTAATCCCACGCTATCGCCGAGGTGGCACAAGCGGCCATGACAGCGGTTGCAGTTGCGTTGCGCACGAAGCGGCATTGAGCTGCACTACGCCGCGACTTTTCGATACTCGTACTAAGTTTCATGAATATGTTTCTCCTTGGCCATGCCTTCGAGTTTTGAACAACAGGGGCTTTCCCGGGGTCAGGCGCGACCTGCAACAGTAGTTTTTCTAACGCCCAACATTTACAGCGCGCATTTTGTAAGCGACTGCAAATGCCATATCGACATTTGTAGACAACATGCTGAGAATTCCTTGGTGCGATCCGGCGAGGTCTGAACAGACGCCAAAATTCGAACAGGCGCATTGTGCGGTTCGACGTGTAAAGATCAGGCAAAAGTTCTCGTATCGACGCACCCGCTGGTGAACACAGGACAGCGTCAGCGCAGCCAATCGTGCTGCGAGCCCCTCGGACGGATTACTGCGTGCAGTTCTGACGCCAGACGGCGGGCGTCGTGCCGCTGACACTACGGAAACAACGAATAAAAGTCGTTGTCCCGCTATAGCCAAGGCGATAGGCGATTTGCGGCAGCGCCATGCGCGGGTTGGCAAGCATCGCGCAGGCGCGCTCGTGCCGAATCCGATTGGCCATTTCGCGCAAATTCACGCCCTCCGCAGTGAGTTTGCGCGTCAGATTGCGCGGTGACATGGCCAGCATGTCGGCAAAGTCTGCTAGCGTAGGCTGCACGGCCTCGGCCTCGCGCAGCATCAGGTCGATCCAGCCGCCGTATTCTTGCGCCAACTGCTGCGGCATGGCCGCTGCTGCAAGTAGCGCCGCGCCATCGACATCGCCAGCGACGGGTCGCAATGGCTGCATGACCAGCGCCGACGGAAGCACCAAGCGAACTTCGGGCAGCGCGCCGGCAGAGAAATGGAAGCGTGTCGGCGTGAGTTGCCGGTAGCGCTTTACATGCTTGGGCGGTGGAATGGAGAGGAAAATCTCGCTGCGTGCGCGTGGGCCAAGCAGGCGTACCAAGTCCACATGAAATGAGACGGCGTGCAGTTCGAGAAACATCCGCATCGTCAATTGACTCATTGGCGCCGCCACCCGTAGTCTCCATTCGCACTGCTCCGGTCCGGGTAGGTAGCGCACCGCAAAGCTGGGCGTCACTAGATTGTGATAGCGCTCGACGACACGAAACAGTTCGTGCAACGTCTGGCAGCCATGCAGCACCAGCGTCAAGGCACTGTGATCATCGATGGTGATACGCCGGCCTACTTCAAAACCAAAATCACCACGTCCTAACCACTCGGCGGCGGTCACCAGCAGCGTATCGTACTGGCTCATTTGCAGCACGGCATTGGCCTTGCGGCAGCCGTCGTGATCTAGCCCTGCATTGTCCAGCATGGCAACAACACAGGCTGGATCCTGCTCACCGACAATGTCGAGCAGCGGTAAGGCATAACGCGCGGGAATAGTGGCTTCGTAAAGCGGCATACCGACTCCTGTGGGTGGCGCACACGATAGCAGAAGTCTACAAATGTCAGCAATCAGCGCGAAGACTGCGCCAAAATGCATGCCTTGGTCGCGCCGTCATCGAACCAACGAACGACACAGACATCGAACATACACCACCTCAATCGGTGTCGAGTTGTCGCTGTTCGCTACCGAATCCGGCACCGACACAACCATCCGACATATCGAATGAAAGCGCACCATGAACGACACGCCATTTCATCCGCCCTTGAACCAGATCGCTTTCTCGGTCGTCGACCTGCGCCGCACAGAACGCTGGTTTCGCGAAGGTCTGGGCTTTCTACCTGCTGGTGGCAGTTCGCTGATGATGAGTGGCCCATTGGCCGCCAAGGTGCAAGGCATCCCCAAGGCTGCTTCGACGTGCTGGTGGCTGGTTGGGCGCAATCCGTGGTTCCAGATCGAGATGTTCCAGTTTCGTCGGCCAATGGCCAAGCTGATGCCAGCCGACTTTCGCCCCTGCGACATTGGCTATACGCGTATTGGCGCACACGTTGCCGACTTTGATGCGGCACTGGTCAATCTCACCAAGCTGGGCAGCACGCCGTTGACGCCGTCTGTGGGTGAGCGCGGCCGGCGTCGCGCCTGCGTGCGCAATCCCGATGGCGTCTATGTCGAAATCATGGAAGACGATCCGTTGCCGGAATCCGTTGAAGGAGAGCGCGACTGCGCCGCCGCGATGCGCTCGGTGACCGTCAGTACGCCGGACCTCGACCAGTCCGTGGCCTACCTTACGGCCGTTACCGGGCATGGCCCCGAGAACATCGCCTTGCATCGCCAGGAACACGAGGCGCTGTGGGGTCTGCCCGGCGCTGTCTGCAAGCGCGCGGTGTTTTGCGCCAATGATGTGCTGATCGAAGTCGTGCAATATCTCGATCCGATCGGCAAATCATGGCCAGCGGGCTACCGAATCTGCGATCAGGGCATCCTCAACATCGCCTTTGGCGCGCGCAACAAACCGCAACACCAGCAGGTGTATGAGCGCGCGATGACTTTCGGGGCAAGGCACAACGCCAAGCCGGTGCACTTGCCGGGCGCCGGTGTGGTTTATGTCAATGACAAACTCGGCTTCTCGGTGGAGATACTGTGGATGGCGCCCGGCATTTCCGACCGCCTTTGGGGCTTCGAACCGCTACCGATTACCAAGCGGCCAGCCCCGGACAATCAGCGCGTGGCTGCCACCGTGCGAATCGATGCACCGATTGAACGGGTCTGGAAAGTATTGTGCGACCAGAACGCGATGAGTTCCTGGATAGGCTTTGACGAGGTGCGGCGCACCCGGGATGGCACACCGGATGCCGATGGTTATGGCGCAGAGCGCGCCATGCGCGGCAAACTCGGCGCGATGACCGAGCAAGTCACTGGTGTTGAAACGGCGGAGCGGATTCGCTACCGGATCATCGAAGGCTCGCCCTTCAACTTCCACAACGGCGAGATTGCCTTGAGGCGTGTCGGCGCGCAAACCGAAATCGATTGGACGATACGCTTTCGCAGCAAATTTCCGCTGCTCGGCTGGCAGCTGCGTTCCCTATTGCAGCGGATGCTCTCCAGAATGCTATCTGAAGGCTTGAAGCCCTATGCCGAAAAGCTACGCTGAGCTTAAGCGCCACTGAGAATCGCCGCCACCTGAGGACACTTGGTTGGCGGGTGTTGTTGAAGCGTAAGGCGTGTAGCGAGAGCCCAAGAACTCGCCGCAATCCCGATACGGCGTATCACCAGCACCAACTGGCGATTGACCACGCCATGGGGATAAGCGCAGATGCTGCATCGACCGTACTCGGCGGGCGCGGAACCAGGCTGCCACAAACAAGGCAGCTGCGGGTGCCTGCGTGGGAGTCAGGCCTTAGCCAACAGGCGTTCGGGCCAGATCAGCCATGCGTTGCTCCTTGATGCGCCGCCAAAGTGTGGTGCGATCAATCCCCAATATCGCACTGCACTCCTTGATGGATCCCCTGGTTTTTTTATACACGTATTCAATGTATTCATCTTCCAGGCACTTCAGCGTTTTCGCTTCGGCGAAAGGCATGCCCTGGCCTTCAGTGCGCGTCTTCTGGGCGCCACCTGGTGTTACCAACAGATCATGTGCGGTGATGCGCTTTGCCTCGCACACCACAACCGCTCGCTCGATCATGCCCTGCAACTCGCGGACATTGCCTTCGTATTCGTAGCCACGAAGGTAGTCGAGCGCATCCGTAGAAAGTGTCATCCGCCCCTTGCGATAGCGACGCGCGTATTCCGCGACAAAGTGTGCGCTCAATAACTCGATGTCTTCCGCTCGCTCGCAAAGTGCATGCCTTAGCTGCGCCGTCACTGAGCCAACAATGGGCGCAGGTGATAACAGGTACCGCATCAATGTTTACACCCAGACTGGTCGTGCGTGTGGTTGTTCGCCGGCGACTTAACTCTCGCGCAAATCGAAGTCCAAAATAGAAGGTAAAGGTTTGGCCTGAACGTTAAACGATTGCTTTCGAGAAATCCGAAGGACAGCTATCAGTCTGAGGCGGAAGTAGGACCGTGAATATGCGGCCGTTGGCGTCTACAGGCCAACCGCCGCTTAACCATCCCGATGACCGAGGGCACTCCCTTTAGGACTTGCCCCACTCCCCGTTCTGCCCTCATCGCCCCCAAAAGTGGGGGGCGGAAAAGTTTTGGCTTCGCGGTTTCATACGCAGCGTCAACCGGCGTCGGTTCAGCACCTGTCCGGTCCAGCGAATCCAAAACAATATTTCGAGGAGCCAGTTCATGAACACCCCACAAAAAACCGCTGAATATCAGGTCGTCATTGTCGGCATGGGGCCGATCGGCCTGTCGCTGGCCAACCTGCTGGGCCAGGCCGGCGTGCGGACCCTGATGCTGGAACGCGACCTCACGCCCTACGGCCTGCCGCGTGCCGTGGCAGTCGACGACGAATCGATGCGCGTCTATCAGGCGATGGGTCTGGATGAAGAAATCGCCCCCAACCTGGTGATGGATCTGGTGGCCAATTTCGTGCTGCCCGACGGCCGCCTGCTCGCCAACATCAGCCCCAAAGACCGCAGCTACTGGCGCTCGCCCATGGCCTTCCACTATCAGCCGACGCTTGAAGACGTGCTGCGCAAGGGCACCACGCGCTTTACCAACGTCGAAACGCGCATGGGTTGCATGGTCTGTGATGTGAAGCAGGATTCCGGTGGCGTTACCGTCGGCTACCGCGCCGCCGTCGCCGGCTGCGACCCGAAGGCACCCACCTTCTCCGAAACCGTCAATACCGTGCGCGCCGATTACGTGGTGGCCTGCGACGGCGGCCGCAGCCCGGTGCGCGAGTTGCACGGCATCAAGATGTCGGGCCGCAAATACCCGGACCAATGGCTGGTGATCGACATCAAGTGCCCCGCGACACCGCGTCACTTGCCCTACTTCAACTATTACTGCGACCCCAAGCGCCCGCACCTCAACTGCCCGCAACCCAACGGCCACCATCGTTTCGAATTCATGCTGCTGCCCGGCGAAACCAAGGAGCAGATGGAAGCCCCCGAAACCGTGCGTCGCCTGATCAGCAAGTTCGTCAATCCGGACGAAGTGGAGATCATCCGCGCACTGGTGTATAGCTTTAACGGCCTGGTGGCCGAGCGTTGGCGCGAAGGGCGCGTGCTGCTGTGCGGCGACGCGGCCCACATGAACCCGCAGTTCTTCGGCCAGGGGATGAACTCGGGCATGCGTGATGCCAGCAACCTGGCCTGGAAACTGATTCAGGTGCTCAAGGGTCACGCCAGCCCGAAACTGCTCGACAGCTATCAGCGCGAGCGTCTGGCGCACTACCAGAAGATGCTCAAGATTTCGGTACAGCTTGGTCACATCGTTTCGCTGCGTAATCCGCTGGCGGTGTGGACGCGCAATACCCTCGCCAGCATTGCGCGCGCCACCCCCTGGCTGGGCAAATACATCGACGACATGGGTTTCAAGCCGCGCCCCGAGCTGCCTGCCGGTTTGCGTATCGGCATGCCCCGCGGCCTCTTCGGCGCCGAAGGCAAGATGATGATCCAGCCCAATGTGCGCACCCTGGACGGCAAGCATGTGCGCCTGGACGACCTGCTCGGTTCCGGCTTTGCCCTGATCGGCAACGGCATTGATCCGCGCACCACACTCAACCCGAGCGAACGCAAATTGTGGGACGAACTGGGCACCCGCTACCTGTGCGCCTGGCCGGCCGGCCAGCGTCCTGGCGGCAACGGCATTCCCAAATCGGAAGACGGCGAACTGATCGAAGTCGAATGCATGACCGGCACGCTGGACAAGTGGTTCAACGACCATGCCGGACTGCTTGCCTGTGGCCGCGGCCAGGTGGCGGTGATCCGCCCCGACCGCTTTGTCCTGGCGCAGAAGCCGGCGCAGGAAATGCGTGAAGTCACCCGTTACGTTCAGGCTCAGTTTCAGGGCGCCTGAGGAATAACGGCGTGTTACCAGCACCAACTGGCGAGCCATTACGCAATCAGAACACCAACAACAACCACGAGGAGCATCACAGATGAGCCAGAAGAAAATCAAATGCGCACTGATCGGGCCGGGCAACATCGGCACCGACCTGCTCGCCAAACTCAAGCGCAGCCCGGTGCTGGAACCGGTGTGGATGGTCGGCATTGACCCGCAATCGGACGGCCTGAAGCGCGCCGCCGAGATGGGCATCAAGACCACGGCAGAGGGCGTCGATGGCCTGCTGCCGCACGTGCTGGCCGATGGCGTGCAGATCGCCTTCGACGCCACCTCGGCCTATGTGCATGCCGAGAACAGCCGCAAGCTCAATGCGCTGGGCGTGTTGATGATCGACCTGACACCGGCGGCCATCGGCCCCTACTGCGTGCCACCGGTCAATCTCGACAGCCATATCAGCTCGGGCGAGATGAACGTGAACATGGTCACCTGTGGCGGCCAGGCCACGATTCCACTGGTGGCCGCCGTGTCGCGGGTGCAGAAGGTGCCTTACGCCGAGATTATCGCCACCATTTCGTCACGCTCGGCCGGGCCGGGCACGCGCAAGAACATCGACGAATTCACCCGCACTACCTCGGGGGCCATCGAGCGCGTCGGTGGTGCCGAAAAAGGCAAGGCCATCATCATCATCAACCCGGCCGAACCACCGCTGATCATGCGTGACACGGTGCATTGCCTGGTCGAAGGTGAACCTGATCAAGCGGCCATCAACGCCTCGGTGCAGGCCATGGTCAAGGAAGTACAGCGCTACGTGCCCGGCTACAAGCTGGTCAATGGTCCGGTCTTCGACGGCAAGCGCGTCTCGATCTTCATGGAAGTTGAAGGCCTGGGCGACTACCTGCCCAAGTACGCCGGCAACCTCGACATCATGACCGCCGCCGCCGCACAAACCGCCGAGCGCTTTGCCGGGGAAATCCTCGCCGGACGCCTGCAACTGAAACCCACCGCCACCGAAGGAGCCTGAGCATGAACATCACGAAAAAGATCACCGTCCATGACATGACCTTGCGCGACGGTATGCACCCGAAGCGCCACCTGATGACACTGGACCAGATGAAAAGCATCGCCACCGGCCTCGACGAAGCCGGCGTGCCCTTGATTGAAGTGACCCACGGCGACGGCCTCGGCGGCTCGTCGGTGAACTACGGTTTTCCGGCCCACAGCGACGCGGAATATCTCGGCGCGGTCATTCCGCTGATGAAGCAGGCCAAGATCTCGGCCTTGCTGCTGCCCGGCATCGGTACGGTCGATCACCTCAGGCAGGCGCGCGAACTGGGTGTGCATACCATTCGCGTTGCTACCCACTGCACCGAGGCCGACGTGTCGGAACAGCACATCACGCTGGCGCGCAAGATGGAGATGGATACCGTCGGCTTCCTGATGATGTCGCACATGGCCACGCCCGAGAAACTGGTGCAGCAGGCGAAGCTGATGGAAAGCTACGGTGCCAACTGCATTTACTGCACCGACTCGGCCGGTTACATGTTGCCCGAAGAC
Organism: Rhodocyclaceae bacterium; assembly: GCA_016718525.1. Taxonomy (GTDB): domain Bacteria; phylum Pseudomonadota; class Gammaproteobacteria; order Burkholderiales; family Rhodocyclaceae; genus JADKHX01. The sequence continues at coordinate 331,755 of JADKDD010000002.1, read as the reverse complement.
GTGAAGTCGCGCTTCGGCGCGCTGCGTGAGGCGCTCAAGCCCGAAACGGAACTAGGCTTTCACGGCCACCACAACCTCGCCATGGGCGTCGCCAATTCGCTGGTCGCAGTGGAATACGGCGCTACGCGCATCGACGGTGCGGCTGCAGGGCTTGGCGCCGGGGCCGGCAACACACCGCTCGAAGTATTCGTCGCCGTCTGTGCGCGCATGGGCATCGAAACCGGTGTCGACGTATTCAAGATCAGCGATGTGGCCGAAGACCTGGTGGTGCCGATCATGGATCACCCGATCCGCGTTGATCGCGATTCGATGACGCTGGGGTACGCCGGAGTCTATTCATCCTTCCTGCTGTTCGCCAAACGCGCCGAGAAGAAATACGGCATCACGGCGCGCGAACTGCTGGTGGAACTGGGCCGGCGCGGCATGGTCGGCGGGCAGGAAGACATGATCGAGGACACGGCATTGACACTGGCGCGGCAGCGCGGCCTGCTGCCCGCATGAACGCCCCCAACCTCGCAGCCGATCACGCGGGTGCGGCGGGCACCAGCAAGCGTCAGACCTGCTCGGGTCTGGCGCTGTGGCTTGGCACATGGGCGCTGCTGCTTGCCTGCCTTTCGGCGTGGGCGCAGCAGATCTGAGTCTGAGATCAGCCCGGCAAGATGGAGTCTGCGGTCAACAAGCCGAGTAAGCGCGCGCGTTCAACGATATGCCGACGTCCGCCGGCACTGAGCTTGCTGGCGATGTTCTTGACATGCCACTTGGCGGTTTCGCCGCCGATATCAAGCGCGCGGGCGATTTCCTTGTTGGTGTAGTTGCGTGCCAGCAGGCTCAGCACGTCACCTTCCTTGTCGGTAAGCAGCACGCTGCGCACCACCGGTGCCGGGCGCTGTGGCGCAGCTGTTACCGGGGTACGGGGTGATAATCGGGGCACAGGTTGCTGCGTTGCACCGGCTAGCTCAGCCGGCTCAACGCTGCTGTCCGCCAGCAGCCGATGCCAACCCAGGTCGGCCGCGGTAGCGGACAGCGTAGCGAGCGCTTCTGCGTAGGCTTCGCCGCGCGATGCCGCCAGCATCGCCTCCAGCACCTGCGCTTCCATACGGTCACGTGTCGGCCACACGGGCCCCATGATGCGTTGCAGGTCGGCCAGCGATTCTGCGGCCGCGACGTCGTCGCGCAGGCAAAGCGCAACGCGGGCGTCGGCCATGGCCACGACCAGATCAAGGCGCGCCGTAAGGTCATAACGTTCGACAAACTCGCTTTCGCGACGATAGCGGCGCAACCGCTCCAGCGTGGTCACGTAGGTCTGGTTGGCCGGAGTCGCGACTTCGATCCGCAGTTGCTCGATCAGCGCCACAATTACCAGACGCGGTAGCCCGCGCCGCTGTCCCAGTTCGGAAAGATTGCCGATTAGCTCGTCGGCGCGTGCCCGCGCCCCCCGCTGGCGGGCCGCGCGTATCAAGGTCCGGTAGGCCAATGCCACGGCGATGGGCGAACTGGTGCGTTCGACAATATCCAGCCGGTCGGCCAGCATGGCCTCCGCATCAGCTGAGCGACCACTGTCCCAGAGCACTGCGGCATATAGCGAAGCGAGCAGGCTCGCCGGCACGGAGCGCCGCCCGAAGCGATCTTCGACCGCCAGTTGGTGGGGCGCCAGATGTGCTTCTGCAGCGCTCACACAACCATCCAGCCAATCGGTATAGGCACGGAAAAACTGCGCATAGCACTGCCCGTAGTCAAGCGGTTGATTGCGCGCCGGCCAATGATGCATGCGCAATTCATAGCGTGCGGCAGCCGTATTGCCACGGTGCAGCGCCAGACAAACCAGCATGTCGATGTGCGCCGCGCGCATTGCGGTATCGGTGTGTTCCGGCACCTCACCAACATTCGCGGCCACCTCAGCAATGGTCGTGTAATCATCACGGTAATGGGCGAGCGCGCCACTAGCCTGCAACAGCTCGAATCGCTGTGCAACCGTCAGCTCAACCTTGTCCAGGGCCGCGAGTTGCGCCGCCGCCGCTTCATGCTGGTAGGTCAGCGTGTTGGCAATCGCAGCGGCCAGACCGAGCGCCGGATAACGGGTCAATGCTTCGTGCGGGAGCCGTTCCAGCCAGCCCAGGGCCGCTGCAAAGCGTGTGCCCAAAACCATGTCGTGCAAGCCCTGCGCGATCCATTCATAGGCGATGGCACTGCGCTCCGCAGCCAGCGCATGTTCGGCTGCTTCATCCAGCAACTGGCGATCGTGCAGCCATTGCGCAGCACGCCAATGCAAGGTCTTGCGCCGGCCGGCAGGAAGAGCATCAAAGCGCTGACGTAGCGCGTGCCGGCATACCGCGTGCATGCGGTACCAGTCTTGCCCCTCGGCAGCGTGAAGCACCGGGGTTTCATTGTTGAGCCGCGAGAGCACCGCCGGCGCGTCATCACGACCGGTCATCAATACACACAGGTCAGGGTGAAGTCGATCGAGCGGCACCAGCGTGACCAGAAATTCCTGCATCGTTGGTTCCAGGCTCCCCAGCATGGCATCGGCTGCATGCAAGCGAAGGTCGACGCCATGCGCACCCAGGCTGGTCAGCATGGCAACAGGGGCATCGGATCGCTCGGCCACGCTGATGGCCAGTTGAACGCCAAGCGGCCACCCGCCTACCGCGTCATGCACTCGAGCTGCGGTGTCAGCGTCGATATCGTTGCCAAAACGCGCGCGCAGCAACTCCAGACTTTCCTCGACACGAAATCGAAGGTCATCCTGATCAAGCAGCGCCAGGTCTCCGCGTTGCAGGAGATCGCGCGCATCACTGGGCAGCGCATGCCGGCTGCCCACCAGCGTATGCACATTGGCAGGCATGTTGAGCACGATGTAAGGCAGCATTTCGGTGGTGACCACCTCAGGCAAGGCATGCAAGTCATCGAAAATCATGACCACCGGGTGCGCCTGATCAGCAAGAAGTGCGAGCAACCGTCCCACAATTTCATGGGGATCTGCACCGATGGACAGCTCTCTGCGCAGTGCCGCAAGTGCCGGGGGATTGCCCAGCGCGGTGGTCAGACTAAGCAACAAACCTTCGACAAAACGGGATGGATCGTCGCGCTCGTCGAGCGTCAGCCAACTCACATAGGCGCCACTAGCCAGCCATTCGCGGCGCAAGCTCGCCAACAGACTGGTCTTGCCAAAGCCCGCCGGCGCCTGCACGGCGAGCAGGGGGCGCTCACGTAAATTTGCGAAGCGCGCCAGCAGACGACCTCGTTGTAACCACCAACGCCGCGGGCGGGGTGGCGCTGCCTTGATGCGTAGCAGCGTGTCATGGCGACTTGGCGATGAACTTGTCATGGCAAACAGAGTAACTTCTGAGTGTGGCTTGTCAAGCAGTGATGCGCCGAATGAGTATTGGATGGCCTTTACAGTTACGCCACTGACGGCGTACCCTCTTCGGCGCACCTCCGGCCCATTGACCTCGCCGTCTCACCAGCACCAACTGACCCATGAATGAAAAAACCCGCAGAAGCGGGTTTTCTGTTTGACCAAATACAACTCAACTACGGTTTGGTCGCTGCTCCCGCTGGCGCAGTGGTAGCGCCAGTTGGTGCAGCGGCTGGCGCAGGTGGAGCACTCTTATGCATCGCTTCCTGAGCGGCATGTTCGCCGCCGATATCGACCGGTCCGCTGTTCATCAACACCCACAAGGCGAGTCCGGCGAAAGCAACAAATCCAACGATGAGTTTCCACATAACAATGCTCCTTTGTATTTTTACGACTGTGAGTGATAGACGTCGCTGTCTTTGGTTTCCTTGACAAACAACATGCCAACCACGAAGGTGATGCCCGCGATGACAATCGGGTACCACAGTCCGCTGTAGATGTTGCCATACGCGGCCACAATGGCGAAGCTGGTGGCTGGCAGGAAGCCGCCAAACCAACCGTTACCGATGTGGTAGGGCAAGGACATCGAAGTGTAGCGAATGCGCGTCGGGAACATTTCAACCAGCATGGCGGCGATTGGTCCATAGACCATGGTTACGTAAATCACCATGATGGTCAGAATCAAGACCAGCATTGGCTTGTTGACCTTTGCCGGATCAGCTTTGGCTGGATAGCCAGCGTCTTTAACGGCAGCACCCATCTCGGCCTTGAAGCGAACACCATCCTCTTTCGCTGTTGCGCCAGTGCCGTCATAGCTGTTGATCACTTTGTCACCGAACTTGACTTGCGCCACAGCTTGGCCGGGAACTTCCACATTGGTGTAGTTCAAACCATTGCTGGCCAGATAGGCTTTCGCCACATCACAGGTAGTAGTGAATTTGGCGACGCCGGTCGGGTTGAACTGGAATGAACACTGTTTCGGATCAGAGGTGACAACGATCGGGCTGGTGGCCTGAGCGCGGGCAAGATCCGGGTTGGCGTATTCAAGCAGACCATTGAATAGCGGGAAGTAGGTCAGGATGGCAATCAGGCAGCCGGCCATGATGATGGGCTTGCGACCGATCTTGTCTGAAAGCCAGCCGAAGAAAATGAATCCTGGTGTGCCGATGACCAAACTCACGGCGACCAGAATGTTGGCTGTCGCACCGTCGAGCCTTGCCATTTTCTCAAGGAAGAACAATGCGTAGAACTGACCGGTGTACCACACCACGGCTTGACCAGCGGTCAGTCCGACCAATGCCAGGATCACAATCTTCAGGTTTTTCCACTGCCCGAATGCTTCGCCGATCGGCGCCTTGGACAACTTGCCTTCGTCTTTCAGCTTCTGAAATGCCGGCGACTCGGAAAGCTGCAAGCGAATCCAGACCGACACGGCGAGCAGGACAACCGAAAGCAGGTAAGGGATACGCCAGCCCCAATCAGCAAAGGCTTCCTCGCCAACTGCAGTGCGGGTGCCGAGGATGACTAACAGTGCCAGCATCAGGCCGATGGTGGCGGTGGTTTGAATGAAGCTGGTGTAAAGACCACGGCGACCCTCAGGCGCGTGTTCAGCGACATAGGTAGCGGCACCGCCGTATTCACCCCCCAAAGCCAGTCCCTGTAGCATTCGCAAGCTGATCAGAATGATCGGTGCAGCGATGCCGATGGCGTTGTAGTTGGGCAACAGACCAACGATGAAAGTCGACACGCCCATGATCAGGATGGTGATGAGGAAGGTGTATTTGCGCCCGACCAAATCGCCAAGACGACCGAACACCAGCGCGCCAAAAGGACGTACGGCGAATCCGGCGGCAAATGCCAGTAGCGTAAAAATCAGGCGGGTTTGTTCGTCAAGCGAAGTGAAAAAGTTCTTGGCGATGACGGCAGCCATCACACCGAACAAATAAAAATCGTACCACTCGAAAATGGTGCCGAGCGACGAGGCGAAGATGACTTTCTTCTCCTCAGCGGTGATCGGGGCAGTCTGCGCCGATGAACCGGATAGGGCGGCTGTGTTACTGGCCATGCTGTCTCCTTTAGATAGTGAAAAACGCCGCCACGGAATATTGAATGGGTGTGGCTTGGGGAGAAGTCTGAATTGGAGGCCTTACGTCACACTGACCGCGCGCTTACGAAATTCTTACGGAGGCCTTGATTGACGGGGCTTCCAGCGTTGTCAGTATGACGTAAGGATATCGTCAGCATGACGCAAGAAAAGCATCCGATTGCCGTAAGGAAGACGTAAGCGAGTCTGGCCGACAATACTCCGGTGGTAAATCCGTCGGTCTACGCTCGGCGGGAATTGTTGTACAACGATTGCACGGCCAACGCGCCATGCACACAACAAAGGAGACGCGCAATGCAGCTAACTGAGAGGCACAAGCAATACTGGAACATCAATTTGAGGATTACCGGCATTTTGCTGGCGATCTGGTTTGTCGCCACCTTTGTTATGGGTTGGTATGCACGTGAACTGAATGAAATCACCTTCCTCGGCCCCCTGGGCTTTTACATGTCGGCGCAAGGCTCGTTGATCATTTATGTATTGATCATTTGGTACTACGCCCGCTATATGAACAACCTGGATAAAGAGTACGGCGTTCATGAAGGGGAGCTCGAATAATGGCCACTCAAACTAGCAGTCACAAACAATTTCTGGCGAACCTGAAAAGGTATTACACCTTTTACACCGGCGGCTTCGTCGCCTTCGTTGTCCTTGTTGGCATCCTCGAGCAGATGGGCGTGCCGAACAAGATTCTCGGCTACATGTTCCTGTTCGCCACCATCGCCTTGTATGCCGGTATCGGCTTTATGTCGAAGACCTCGGACGTTGGCGAGTATTACGTCGCCGGCCGGCGAGTTCCTGCGCTGTTTAACGGCATGGCTACCGGCGCAGACTGGATGTCAGCCGCCAGCTTTATTGGCATGGCTGGAACCTTGTACCTGTCGGGTTATGACGGCTTGGCGTTTGTTCTGGGTTGGACCGGCGGCTACTGTTTGGTGGCGCTGTTTCTGGCTCCCTACCTGCGCAAGTTCGGTCAATTCACGATCCCCGACTTCCTCGGCGCCCGCTTTGGTGGTCACCTGCCACGTTTCATCGGCGTGGTCGCCGCCATCACGTGCTCATTCACTTATGTGATTGCGCAAATTTACGGTGTCGGCCTGATCACGGCGCGCTTTACCGGCCTGGAATTTGAAATCGGGGTGTTTGTCGGTCTCGCCGGTATCCTCGTTTGCTCCTTCCTCGGCGGCATGAAGGCGGTGACCTGGACGCAAGTCGCCCAGTACATCATCTTGATCGTGGCCTACATGATTCCGGTGGTTTGGCTATCGGTCAAGCACACCGGCAATCCTATTCCGCAGATATCTGCCTACTCGACTGCATTGCCTCAAGTCACTGCCCTGGAAAAAGAATTCAATGACAAGGCGACGGTTAAAGGTGCAGCAGAAGAAACCGTGCGGGCGATCTTCAGGGAACGGGCTGCTGTAGCAGACGCAAAACTGAAAGGCCTGGAGGCAGGCAAGGACGCTTATCTGGCAGAGGAGAAGGCCAAGGTTGCCGCCAAGGTTGCCGATCTTAAGGCAGCAACGCCTCCCGCCGACCCGAAAGCGATTGAGGCTGCTGAAAAGGCGCTCAAGGACTTCCCGGTTGATGTGGCAGCGGCTAAAGCAGCATGGACCAAGGACAAAGGGATTGGCGCACGCGCGGCACCTGTCAAAGCCCATGCCGAACCTTTCCCTGCAACCGGAAAAACTCCCGAAGAAGTGGAGAAGAACCGAAGCATTGCGAAGAAGAACTTCCTTGCCCTAGTGATGTGCCTCATGGTCGGCACTGCTGCCTTGCCGCATATCTTGATGCGTTACTACACGACACCGTCGGTGCATGAGGCGCGGGTTTCCGTGTTCTGGTCGCTGTTCTTCATTTTCTTGCTCTACTTCACGGCACCTGCATTGGCGATTCTGGCCAAGTACGAGGTCTACAGTTCGCTGGTGGGCAGCAGCTTCTCGGCGCTGCCTGCCTGGGTCAGCAACTGGGCAGCGGTGGACAAGACGCTGATGTCGATTTCTGACATCAACAAAGATGGCATCGTGCAACTGGCCGAAATCGTGATCGGCGGTGACTTGATCGTTTTGGCCACACCCGAAATCGCCGGCTTGCCCTATGTCATCTCCGGCCTGGTGGCGGCCGGTGGCTTGGCTGCTGCGCTTTCAACGGCTGACGGCCTGCTGCTGACGATCGCCAATGCAATGAGCCATGACCTTTACTACAAGATGATTGACCCGAATGCATCGACGATTCGTCGTCTTGCGGTATCGAAAGGACTGTTGGTGGTGGTTGCCTTGGTTGCAGCCTATGTCACCAGCCTGAAGCCGGGCGACATCTTGTTCCTGGTGGGCGCAGCCTTCTCTTTGGCGGCTTCAGCATTCTTCCCGGCCTTGGTCTGCGGCGTCTTCTGGCGCCGCGCCAATTACTTCGGTGCGGTGCTGGGCATGACCTTGGGCCTTGGGGTATGTGCGTACTACATGTACATGACCTATCCGTTCTTCGGCGTTAATGCACCGAAGTGGTGGGATATGAACCCGATTGCAGCCGGCACGTTCGGCATCCCGGTTGGCTTCCTTGGCGTCATTATCGGTAGCCTGATCACCAAAGCGCCCAGCCAGGAGATTCAGGAGATGGTCGACAATGTGCGCTATCCAAGCCTGGATGGCACAGTGTCAGCCGGAAGCGCCGGGCACTAAGCGTAAGGGCATCAAGGCGGGGAGAAATCCCTGCCGCCAATCAAAACCGACGCTGCTGAAAGGCAGGGTCGGTTTTTTTTCAACTCGTCGCCGATGCAAGCTGGGAGTCTGGTTCAAGACGGACAATTTTGCCGTGACGGCGTCTTGTCAGCACCAACTGGTGATCCGATCACCGACCATTCAAAATGGCAGATCAGGGATCAAAGACTTCAAGTCCGAGCGTTGTGCGTCATGCACGAGCTTCTTGGCGGTCTTTGGTTCGAAATCCACTAAACGGGTCACGACACGTTTGACCTGATCCGGACAGTTTGCATGATGGTAGGCCATTCCAAGCTGATACAAGCCGTCGCCATACATCGGTTGCAGTTCAGCGACCTTTTCAAACGCTTTGACGGCCTCGGTGTGTTGGCCCAGGCGCGCATGCGCCAGCCCCATGCCGTACCAGGCAAGATCTTGATTGGGGTTGCAGCGCACTGACTCCATGAAGGCGGGAATCGCCCTTGCGGGAGCGCCCGCAGTTTCGCGAACAAACGCAAGATTGAACCAGGTTGGTGAGTCGTCGGGTGTAATGACGAGCGCCTTTTCAAACCATTTTTCAGCAGCGGTGAAGCGTTTCTGACTGGCATCGATCGAAGCTAAATGGAGCAAGGTTTGAAGGTGGTTCGGATCGCGCGAGTAAGCTAATCGGAACTCTTCGTAAGCTTGTTTTTCGCGTTTGAAGAACAGCCACAGCCAGCCTCGCGCATAATGTTGCCAATGCTCAAATTTCATGAATCACACACTAAAAGTTAGAAGGAAGCGAACCTTACCATGAGTCATCCCGAACTACTCATTCTTGGCGTTCTACGCGCCCTAGTTGAAGTTGCCTTGTTGTTTTTGCTGGGTCAGGGCCTGCTGTACGTGCTGGCCGGACGTGGGCGAGCCAATAACCCGATGTACAAATTATTTATCCTCGTCACCAGTCCGGTGATCAAAGTCATACGATTGATTTCTCCACCGCAAATCCTGGACAAGCATCTGCCGTTCGTCGCTTTCTTTGTCTTGTTCTGGGCCTGGATCGGCTTGGCTTACTTGAAGCGCGAATACTGCACAGCCAACCTGCTGCAGTGTTTTTGATCGCCGCCTACCCCGTTTTACTTTTCGACAAAAGCCCGCTCAATCACATAATCACCGGCCACGCCGGTATGTGGCGAGATCACAAAACCGCGCTGATCCAATAATTTGCTGATGTCACCGAGCATTGCCGGGCTGCCGCAGATCATGGCACGATCGGTTTCCGGGTTGAGTGGTGGCAACCCAATATCTGCGCATAATTTTCCGGATTCGATCAGTGTTGTAATGCGCCCTTCATTGCGAAATGCTTCTCGAGTCACTGTCGGGTAGTAGATCAAGCGCTCTTTCACCATTTCACCCAAATATTCGTGCTCGGGCAAGCGCGTTTCGATCAATTCGGCGTAGGCGAGTTCATTAATAAACCTCACGCCATGTACCAGCACCACATTCTCAAAGCGCTCGTAGGTTTCCGGGTCATGGATCAAGCTCAGGAACGGTGCCAGTCCGGTGCCGGATGAAAACATGTAGAGGTTCTTGCCCGGCTTCAAGTCGCGCAACACCAGCGTGCCGGTGGGTTTGCGGCTGACCAGAATCGGGTCGCCGACCTTGATATTTTGCAGGCGCGAGGTCAGCGGGCCATTCGCCACCTTGATGCTGAAGAACTCGAGATGCTCGTCGTGATTGGCGCTGGCGATGCTATAGGCGCGGGCGATGGTCTTGCCTTCCACTTCAAGCCCGATCATCACGAAATGGCCGTTTTCGAAACGCAGGCCCGGATCTCGCGTGGTGCGAAAACTGAATAAGGTATCGTTCCAGTGATGCACGCTGATAACGTGCTCAGTAGCAAACTTTGACAAGGTGTGAGTCCTGACGGTAAAGCACAATTTTACCGAAGCGTCGCTTGAACGTTGGCTGAATTGTTATACCTTTAAGAAATTTGCTTATTTCTTCCGTGCGCTCTCAGCGGTATGACGAACATCCAGATAATTGCTCAAACGGACATAATCGGCAACGCCAATATCTTCGGCGCGTGCCATCGGATCGATACTCAGTGCAGTCAATTCCGTATCCGTGAGGTGTCCGCGCAGCGTGTTGCGCAACATTTTGCGACGCTGTGAAAATGCCGCCAGCACGATCTCGGCGAAGCGTGCTTCGTCTAGTGCTTGTGGTGACGGCGTACCCTCTCCGGGGCACTTCCGGCCTTGCGACCTCCCTGTATTACCGACACCAACTGACGAACTGGACCGGCGCGGGATCATACGCACAATCGCGGATTCCACTTTTGGCGCCGGGTCGAATGATTCGGGTGGCACGATGAACAAGCATTCCATGTGGTAACGATATTGCAGCATCACCGACAGGCGACCGAAATCCTTGGTACCGGGGCTCGCCACCATCCGGTCGACGACTTCCTTTTGCAGCATGAAATGCATCTCGGCCACGATGGGCGCAAATTTCACCAGATGAAAAAGCAACGGACTGGAAATGTTGTACGGGAGATTGCCAATAATTTTCAGTTGCCCGCTACGTTTGATGCTACCAAAATCGAATTCCAATGCATCACCTTGATGTATCGTCAATCGCTCAGGCGGGTAGCGCGAACGCAGACGGGCGATCAAGTCGCGGTCGATTTCGACCACATGCAAGTGGGGGATGCGCTGCAACAGAGGCTCGGTCAGGGCGCCCAATCCGGGCCCGATTTCGATAATGGTCTCGCCATCCTTTGCGGCAATCGCGTCGATGATGCTCTTGATCACGTTCTGCGCGACCAGAAAATTTTGCCCGAATCGTTTGCGCGCAGTGTGACCCTGAATTTTATTGACTGAACTCATACCGCAATCGCGGTGCTTGCAGAGTCGATCGGTAGTCCGTCGTGAAACAACATCAGGGTACCCGGCGCGATGGTGGTCCATGATTCGTTGTCGGTTAAAGCCTGTGTCGCGATGACGGCGACCCGATCGTCGGGAGAGGTGACTTCGCTGAAGTCAACACTGACATCCTGATCAGCCAGATGCGCGGTGGTGAAGGGCGCCTGGCGCACGACATAACAAAGCTTGCTGCCGCAATGTGCAAACAAGCTGTCGCCATTGGACAACAGGAAGTTGAATTCGCCGTGTTTGCCAATCTGTCCGGCGATTTCCACTATTGCCTCGAACAATTCGGTGCGCGGCGGCATAACGCCGGGAAAGCGATCACACAGTGTCTGCAAAAGGAAGCAAAACGCCAACTCAGAGTCGGTGCTACCGACACGGCGATAGCGAGTGCCTGAGGGAGGAGCAAAGTCGAGCAAATTGCCGTTATGGGCGAACAACCAATAACGCCCCCACAATTCCCGCTGAAACGGATGGGTATTTTCCAGCGCTACCCGCCCTTGCGTCGCCTTGCGGATATGCGCGATGACGTTAGTCGAATGAATCGGGTAGCTGTGCACGAGATCGGCCACGGGAGACTTTGCCGAGGCTTCGACATCAAGAAACACCCGACAACCGGCACCCTCAAAAAACGCGATGCCCCAGCCATCCTTGTGCACATCGGTCAGCCCGCCGCGGATGCGAAAGCCGTCAAAAGAAAAACAAATGTCGGTGGGAACATTGCAGTTCATCCCAAGCAGTTGGCACATCGCTAAGCCGCCAATGCCGTTCTGCCTTGAACCATGGCAATTGCACATTCCACTGCCGCGAACAAACTGGTCGCGGACGCTTTACCGCTACCAGCCAGGTCTAGCGCGGTGCCGTGGTCTACCGAGGTGCGAATGATGGGCAGACCGAGCGTAATGTTGACGCCTTCGTCGAAGGCCGCGTACTTCAAGACCGCGAGACCTTGGTCGTGATACATCGCCAGCTGCGCATCGGAATTTGACAAGACCTTCCTGGTAAACAGCGTATCTGCCGGTAGCGGTCCAACCAAATTCATTCCTTCTTGACGCAGACGCTCCAATACTGGTGAGATCGTTTCGATTTCTTCGCGACCCATGTGGCCGCTTTCGCCGGCATGGGGATTGAGCCCGGCGACCAGAATCCTGGGTCGGGAAATCCCGAATTTCAAAATCAGTTCCGCGTGGAGGATACGCAAACTGGTTTCGAGGTGTTCTTGCGTGAGGGCGGGAGCAACGTCCTTTAGCGCCAAATGCGTTGTTGCCAACGCAACACGTAATCCGGCACCTGCCAGCATCATCACTACGCGCGGTGTCGAGGTCTTTGCCGCAAGATATTCGGTATGCCCGCTAAAGGGAATTCCCGCATCATTGATGATGCCCTTATGCACTGGTGCAGTAACCATTGCCGAGTATTTGCCTGAGACACAACCGTCAATGGCAGTGTCGAGCATGCGCAAGACGTAATCCGAATTTGAGGAATTCAATACGCCGGCAATGCACGGCGCGCAAAGAGGAAGCGAGTCAATCGCCAAGTCGGTATGGTTGATGCCAAACACGCGCGCTCGATCCTGAAGCAATTCCCGGTTGCCCAGAATGACCAGTGGGACCGGCCATTTGCGTTGCTGCAACTGCAGACAGATGTCCGGACCGATGCCGGCAGGTTCACCGCTGGTAATGACAATTGGGGCAGCTGAGACCATTCCCGCACTCACCTTTGCGAGCGCAATCAGCGTTCGTCAGTACGTATCTCAACATATGCGCGATCACGCATTTGACGGATCCAGTCCTGATAGGCTTCGTCAGATTTCCGCTCACGCAGGATCAGGCGTACCTGTCCGCGCTTGCGTTCCAGAGAGATTTCTTCGGTACGACGTTCCTGCACTTGAATGATATGGTAGCCAAACTGGGACTGCACCGGCTCACTGATTTGAAATATCCCCAACGTGTCCATTGCCCGCTCGAATTCCGGCACGGTGTCACCCTGATAGAGCACTCCTAAATCACCTCCCTTGACAGCGGAGGTATCTTCCGAAAATTTGCGTGCAATTTCGGCAAAGTCAGCGCCGGCATCGAGCTTCACTTTAATCTCCATGATTTTGCGCTTGGCTTCCTCTGCCGGTACCAAGTCCGATACTTTGATCAGGATATGGCGCGCCTTGTACTGCTTGACACCGGCCTGCGCCAACTTGTTTACGCCGCGCCGTTCAACAAGTTTCACAATATGAAATCCGGCTGGACTGCGCAAAATTTCACTGACTGAACCGGGTTGCATTTTCTTGACAGCTTCTGCGTACAGCGGCGGCAATCGGTCCATCGGACGCATACTCATCGCGCCGCCGGACAGTCCGTCCGGCGCATCTGAGTAGCTGGCAGCAACTCGCGCAAAATCTTCGCCACGGCGAATTTGATCCAACGCGGCCTGAGCGCGAACGCCGATACGCATGAGTTGATCAGGCGTCACTTGCTCCGGCACGCGAACCAGAATGTGCGACAGCAATACCTCGGGGTTATTGTCAACTGTGGTAGGCGGATTGGCAAGGTAGTTATCGATTTCGCCTTCGGAAATCGCAATGCGATTTTCCACCTCCCTTTCACGCAGGCGCGCCAGGGTCATTTCATCGCGAATGTCTTCGCGGAACTTGCTCCATGTCACACCGTCTTTCAGCAAGGCTGCGCGAAATTCTTCCAAGCCTAATCGATTGCTGTCCGCAATTCGCCGCAATGCCGCATCAACTTCAATATCAGCCACTCGCAATCCGGTCTCTGCGGCGAGCTGCAACTGAACCCGGTCACTGATCATTCGATCCAGCAGTTGCTTTTCGAGCACTTCAGGCGGCGGCAATTGGACATTCTGACTGCGTAGCTGGCGTTCAACCGTTGCCAAGCGGCTGCGATGCTCAAGGTAGGTGATCGCCTGGTCATTCACTACCGCTATGATCCGGTCGATGTCCCGGGGAGCTACCCGCGGTGTTTGGGCGCAGACCGAAAAAGAAACGACCAGCAACCCGAGCGGGATGATCTTGGACAACGAGAAAGTAGTGTGGTGAATGGTCATAGTTTTAGTTGGCAGAAAAGGCAGGATCTGCCGAAGGTTGATTGATGATGCCATAGCCAGGAATGGAGCGCTTAAGCGTTTCCAATGGATTGGATCCGAGTCTTGAGAGTCCGTTCAGTTCAAGTTGTACGAAAAAAGCGGTTGTCGAGTCTTGCGTTTGTGTTGCCAGGCGTTGGGTTACAAAACGCACGGCCCAGCAGCCTTCACCATATTCCAGTCCGCCCAGCGCCTCGACGATGCGGTTGCCCTGAAAGGAGTAATTGTATCGGCCAACCGCCTGCCAGTTCCCTGACAGAGGCCAATGTCCGGAGACATCGATCTGACTGACACCTGGCTGTCCATTGGTCGAGTCGGCATGTGTGTAACGATAACTGGTGTTCAGTATTTTCCCGGTTTCCGGCCGGTATTGCAGGCCAATATTGAAACGTTCCGTTTGTTTGAGTTGAGAATTGTATTGCCATGCGGTCGTCCCCGTCGTATGGGCAAGCACCTGAAGGGAAATTTCACCCAGAAAATCTGTCCTGCGATTGTTAACCAAGGTTTCTCCCGGCAAACCAACTTGCTGCGTCGAGAAATACAAACGCTGGCCAAAGCTGCCCCGTACAACCTCAGCCCCGGTAGCTGGATCGATGAGTCTGGACGTAAGTACACCGGTGATTTGATTGGCATCGCCGATGCGATCACCGCCGGCAAAGCGGTTCTCGGCAAACATTTGTGCAAAATTAAAGTCAGCATTTCCGGTGTCGAATACCGGAATCTGGTTTTGATTGCGGTAAGGGATATAAACGTAATAGACGCGGGGTTCCAGCGTCTGCAACAACGGCCCGGTTGTCCAATCGATGTCCCGTTCAAACACCACCGTCGAGTCAACACTCATGATCGGCACGCTGATGCTGGGATGGTCGGGCATGCCCGATCCAGAAAAATTGTTGATTGAATACTTGGTTGCCAGGTAACCCACTTTGGGCGTCAGCGACAATGCTGAAATTTGCATCGGCAACGCCACTTGCGGATACAAGGTAAAGCGACTGCCATTCACATCCGTGCTGGTACCACTTTGAAATCGCACAGCTTCACCTTGCGCCGAAAACACGGCACCAAATGGCAAATCTGCGCGCACGGCATTGACACTGAACTTCGGCAGCATCTTGTAGGGGATGGTGACGGGGGGCAACAGCGGATCCTGCAAGGTCTGAAAAGACTGACTCAATAAGGTAGCCGACCACCACGTACCGGCATAACTCAACGTGCCCTGACGCAACAGGTTAACCTGCGACGTGACAGCCAAACGAGTCGAAAGGTCACTGAAATAAGTGTCGTCAGAAACACCATTCATCGTAACGCTCCCGTTTAGTCCCGGAGCGAACTGCTGTGCGTGGGTGAGTGCGTATGCATAGCGGTTGGTGTGTGTCAGATGGTCGTCCGGCAGGTACTCATATCGCGCTTGGCCGTGATAGCTGGGGTCAAGATAGCGAAACTCGCTACCCAACAGCACTCCGCGCTTGCTCATCAAGCGCGGAGAAAAAGTCGCATCCATATCGGGCGCAATATTCCAGTAGTACGGTTGCGTGTACTCGAAACCGCTTTTGCTGGTTGAGCCGATCGTTGGCGTCAGCAAGCCGCTTTGGCGCTGATTGGAAAGCGGAAACGATAGCCAGGGCGTGTAAAGAATCGGCACGCCTTGAAAATAGACAGTGACATCACGACCGCTACCCAAGTCTGCATTTTGATCAATGTTCAGTCGTCCCGCACGGGCAAACCAGTCGATCTCGCCATTGGCACCGGATTTACATGTGCTATAGGTCGCATTGGTCAACTCGTAACGGCCCTTGCCGGCGAACTCGAGTCGCTCAGCCGTTCCATGGGCGACGATGGTTTGATCAAACGCCGGATTCGCCAAAGGATCCGGCGGGCGGCTTGAGCTAATTTCATAAGTCGGTTGCTCAAAAAAACCGATGCTATCGGTTAGCCCCAGGCGCACATGGGGGCCGCTGATTTGTTCGCGCACACCGATGAGGACGACATTACCAGTTGCGTCCGCTTCATCTCGACTCTGCGTATGGGTCAGTTGATCAGCTTTAAGCAGTACTCCAGGCTTGCTGAGCTCGACACCTCCGGTAGCGCGCGTTTCGGTATCCGTGGTGCCGGATATCTGGTCCGCGACGATGGTCGTGCGTTGCGCGACATCAGATTGTGCTTGAACGATTTGACTCTCTGCCAGCTCCGCACTGATTGACGGTGCCGAGTTGACCGCTGATGAGAGAGTCAGGCAAAAAATGACGCAAGCGACAAGACTGAATTGTCCGTGTAGGGGAAATGACATTCCTGATTTAACGCGGTAGGAGGTTAGTGCAAAGGCGGCGTAAGCGGTTTGTACATACGACCTCCATAAGGTGCGATGCTAGAATTTGAGAATAATAACATTTCGCCTCGGGCGGTAGCCCCACTGCTCGCCTGTCGGGCTTTGTTTTCAGGATATTTAATGAACCGCCAACAGCACATCCAGGCTTGGCTCGCTGAGCTTTTTCCGGGCCAGGAAGTGGCCCTGACTCCGGCATCGGCAGATGCCAGTTTTCGCCGTTATTTCCGCGTAATTGTCGCCGGCAACCCCACCCGCATTGTGATGGATGCTCCTCCAGCGCATGAGGATGTTGGCCCGTGGCTATCGGTACAGCGCCAATTACACGCTGCGGGGGTCCATGTACCAGCGGTCGAAGCAGAAAATTTGCATTCCGGGTTTTTGTTGATTTCGGATTTAGGCGAAACAACTTTTTTGCAGCGCCTGAGCCAGGACAATGCGAATGCCATGTATACGGACGCATTGTCGACGTTGGTCACCATTCAAACGATCGCCAGACCAGCCGGACTGCCGGACTACGATGCTGCGCTATTGCGCCGTGAGCTGGATCTTTTCCCGGAATGGTTTTTGCTGAAACATCACCAGGTCGCACTGAGCAATGACGATTTGGAAAAGTTGAACAAGCTGTTTGACCGGATTATTCAGCGCAATCTTTCGGAAACTCGTGTTTTCGTCCATCGCGACTACCATTCACGCAACCTGATGCTGACCGAACCCAATCCTGGAGTCATTGATTTTCAGGATGCGGTTTGGGGACCAGCCAGTTACGACGTTGTTTCCTTGCTCAAGGACGCCTACATTCAATGGGACGAAGAACAAACGCTGGATTGGCTGATTCGTTATTGGGAACGCGCACGCGCCTGCGGGGTCGCGCTGCCAGCCGATTTCGCAAAGTACTTCGAGGACTACGAATGGATGGGCGTGCAACGGCACCTGAAGGTGCTGGGAATTTTTGCCCGCTTGTTTCATCGCGATGGGAAAGATGCCTACCTGAAAGAATTGCCGCGTGTAATGAGCTATGTGCGAAAAGCGAGCGAACGTTACGGCGAACTGCGATTTTTGATGCATTTGTTGGATCGGGTCCAGGGGACCACATCGCAAAGCGGCCTCACCTTTTGATGAAAGCCATGATTCTCGCGGCAGGGCGTGGTGAGCGAATGCGGCCACTAACGGATACCTGCCCCAAGCCACTTTTGCAAGTCGGTGGCAAACCATTGATCGTCTGGCATTTGGAGCGACTTGCCGAAGCCGGTTTTTCCGAGGTAGTCGTGAATCATGCACACCTGGGTGAGCGTATTGAATCGGCACTCGGTGATGGTGAGCGCTGGAACCTGAACATCAGGTATTCAGCGGAACCGGAGGGAGCTTTGGAAACAGCAGGTGGCATTGCTCAGGCAATTCCTTTGCTGGGAGCGGCACCATTTCTGGTGATCAATGGGGATATATTTTGCGATTGGAATCCTCGCTTGGCCTTACCTGGATTGAATGCTGGACAATTGGCACACCTGGTATTGGTGCCGAATCCGCCACAACATCCAGACGGCGATTTCATTTTCAACGGAAGCTCCGTTGGCGCAATTGGAACAGACACGACGGCAGACCCGGGTACCCGATACACCTTTTCAGGAATTGGTGTTTATCGCCCTGAACTATTTGCCGAAGTCATTCCCGGAACCCGCGCCAAACTGGCACCGTTGCTGGTCAAGGCGATGAATCAAAACAAAGTCAGCGCAGAACTTCATTCAGGTGCCTGGATTGACGTGGGTACCCCGGAGCGATTGGCAGCGTTGGATGCCAAACTGTCCGTCGCGACCCAAGGTTGAAACTTGCATGATGGAAAGACCGGTTCATCATCATCGTCGCAAATCGCTGATTGAGCGCATACGCAATCGAGGCGGCGGAATCGCGATTATTCCAACCAGCAACGAAGCGATCCGCAATGGTGATGTACCTTTTTCATTCCGGCCCGATAGCAATTTTCACTACCTCACCAATTTCAACGAACCAGAGGCAGTGTTGGTCATTGTTGTGGGGGAATCGTCACAATGCACGCTCTTTTGTCGCGACAAAAATATCGAACAGGAAATTTGGGAAGGGTTCCGTTTTGGCCCGGCTGCCGCGCGGGAAAAGTTTTTGCTTGACGCTGCGTATTCCATTACGGAGTTTGAAAGCCGACTTGGGGAAATGATGCCAGGTCAGCCCGCCGTGTGGTATCCGACTGGGCGGGATCCGGTATGGGACGCGCGTGTCAGCAGCGCGTTATCAGCGGTTCGCGCACAAGCACGAAATGGACAACACGCACCGGGAACCATTCAGGATGTCACTGCCGAACTCAGCGCAATGCGCCTGATAAAGGATGATGTTGAGATTGCCACGATGCGGCAGGCCGCACGCATTTCGGCAGCTGCGCACGCACGTGCAATGCGGGTTTGCCGGCCGGGATTGAACGAGTGCGAAGTTGAAGCAGAATTGCTGCATGAGTTTCGCCGTATGGGGTGTGACGCACCAGCCTATCCGTCGATTGTGGCTGGCGGCGAAAATACCTGCGTGCTGCACTATGCTGCAAATGACAAAACCTTACGGGACGGCGATCTGTTACTGATAGATGCCGGCGGCGAGTTTCAAGCTTATGCGTCGGACATCACCCGGACGTTTCCAGTCAATGGCAAATTTAGCGGTCCTCAGGTGGAGGTTTATACCATCGTGCTGGAGGCACAACATGCCGCCATCGCCAGTATTGAACCCGGCGCGGATTTCATGACTCCTCATCTGGCCGCAACCCGTGTCCTGGCCCAAGGCATGCTCGACCTGGGTTTGCTCAACGGGTCACTGGACGGTGTTCTGGAGTCGGGATCCTACAAACAGTTCTACATGCATCGTACCAGCCACTGGTTGGGCCGTGATGTCCATGATGTCGGCGCCTATAAAGTCGGCAACGACTGGCGTCTGCTCGAAGCCGGGATGGTGCTGACAGTGGAACCCGGTTTCTATATTAGGCCGGCAGAACATGTCGACGAAAAGTACTGGAACATAGGGGTTCGGATAGAGGATGACGTAGCGGTTACCGTGACCGGCAGCGATGTTTTGTCGAAAGATGCACCGAAGCAGATTGTCGAAATTGAGGCGTTAATGCGTGGCTGATAACACACCATCAGTAGCGATAGTGGGCGGCGGCCCAGTCGGCATGGCGTTGGCACTTGCGCTTCAAGAAGCCGGTGTTGCCGTTACGGTGCTGGAAGCACGCGCTCGGGATGCGATCAAGCAAGACCCGCGCGTTCTGGCGTTGTCATATGGTTCGCAACAGATCCTGCAACGGCTTGGGGTATGGGCACACCTGCCAGCTACGCCGATCAATACGATTCACGTTTCGCGTCGCGGTGAATTCGGGCGAGCGCGGATGCAAGCCAGTGACCTTGCGGTACCGGCACTTGGCTATGTGCTGCCTGCAAGAGATCTGATTGGGACACTCGATCAGGCATTGCGGCGGCTTGGTATTCCGTATCGTGACAACAGCAGGGTTGCATCGGCCGGGGATGTGGCTGAACTGGTGCCAAACAGTATGTTGACCGTTTGGGCGGAAGGGAGTGTGACCGATGGTGCAGCGCAGTTCCACGATTACCAACAGACCGCTGTCCTGTGTTCGCTGAAAACCCGTGCCGCCCATGGTAACGTGGCTTGGGAGCGCTTTACTGCCGATGGACCGTTGGCACTGCTGCCACTCGGCGACGAGTATTCAGTGGTATTCACTTGCGCTGCGTCAGATTCGGCAGCTTTCATGGCGCTTGATGACAGGGAGTTCATTGCCTTGTTGCAATCACGTTTTGGCCAACGACACCACTTTGTCGCAGTCGGATCCCGGAGCAGTTACCCGCTGACGCTTCGATGGCGTGACGAGGTCATTGCCGCTCGACAGGTGTGGCTTGGAAATGCGGCTCAGACGCTGCATCCTGTAGCCGGTCAGGGTTTCAATTTAGCCTTGCGCGACGTCTGCGAGCTTTCGCGGCAATTGTCTACCAACGGTGGGCGGCGTGATCCCGGCGCGCCGGAAGTACTGCAGGCTTATGCGCAGGCGCGCAGCGGTGATCGGCATAGCGTAATTGGCTTTACCAACGGACTAATTGAGGTATTTGGTAGCGAGTTGGAGCCATTGGCGCAGGCACGCGGAGTCGGGTTGATGGCGCTCGATATGTTGCCACCGCTGCGCAATTTTCTGGCCAGGCGCATGATGTTTGGAGCACGTCGCTGGTGAGCTTTGGTATGCCGGTTTGGATTGCGCTAGAATTCGCCCTCCCTCGCGTCGCACCTCGCTCGATTGAACCCCTATTACTGTTTAACTCCGCATGAACTTTCTCGGCCATTCGCTACGAAATAATTTGTTTGTCGCGCCGATGGCAGGCGTTACTGACCGACCGTTCAGGCAGTTGTGCAAACAGCTTGGCGCCGGGTTGGCGGTGTCTGAAATGGTCACTTCAAACTCCCTGTTGTATGGCAGTGCAAAGACGCTCCGGCGTGCCAACCATGAAGGTGAAGTTGACCCGATTTCGGTTCAGATTGCAGGTGCAGACCCAGCCATGATGGCTGAAGCCGCGAAGTACAACATTGATCACGGCGCGCAAATCATTGACATCAATATGGGTTGTCCGGCCAAAAAGGTATGTAACGTCATGGCCGGGTCGGCGTTGATGCAGGATGAAGCTTTGGTCGGCAGAATCCTCGAAGCCGTTGTGAATGCTGTGCCCGATTTTCCGGTTACCTTGAAGTTCCGCACCGGCTGGAACCGCGAAAACAAGAACGCGCCAGCAATTGCCCGCATTGCTGAAGAAGCCGGTATCCGCGCTATCGCGATCCACGGCCGTACCCGTGCCGATCAATACACTGGCGATGCCGAATACGACACTATTGCCGAGGTCAAATCGCGCGTGCGCATTCCCGTCATTGCCAATGGTGACATTACGACGCCGGAAAAAGCCAAATTTGTACTGGATTACACGGGTGCTGACGGCGTCATGATTGGTCGTGCGGCACAAGGCCGGCCATGGCTGTTCCGAGAGATATCGCATTTTTTGGCAACCGGGCAACACCTGCCGCCGCCGACAGCGCTCGAAATTCACCGCATCCTGCGCTTGCATTTGACCGAGTTGTACCGGTTTTACGGGGAAGAGACCGGCGTCAAAATTGCGCGCAAGCATATCAGTTGGTACACCAAGGGCATCGTCGGCGCTGCAACTTTCCGCCACGCGATGAACCAGTTGCCGACCGTCGCTGATCAAATCCGGGCTACCGATGAGTTTTTCTTTGCTCAGTCAGATCTCGATGCCGCCAATGACGCGGTTGTGTTGTCGGAGGCTGCATGAGTTCAGGCTCGGAGTTACATGATTGCGTTCGCCGTGCCTTGAATCGGTACTTCCGTGACCTGGATGGTCAAGCGCCGCACGCTGTTTACGACATGCTCATCCGCAGTGTCGAACAGCCAATGCTGGAAGTCGTGATGAAGCAGGCTGACGGAAACCAGACCGTCGCTGCGGAAATTCTCGGCATTAGTCGCGGTACCTTGCGGCGCAAGTTGGCTGACTACGGTTTGTCTTGAGCTAACGGATCTCCCTCCAATTCGTCTTTTCCGAGGTTGCTATGAATGATGTTGCTGTTACCCGGGCGCTGATTAGCGTTTCCGATAAACGGGGCGTGGTTGATTTTGCGCGCGAACTTGAGCAACTTGGCATTGCCCTGCTATCGACCGGCGGCACTGCAAAGCTTTTGCGCGATGCCGGATTGTCTGTAACGGACGTCTCCGAATACACCGGATTTCCGGAAATGCTCGATGGCCGTGTGAAAACCTTGCATCCCAAAGTGCATGGTGGCATTCTCGGTCGGCGTGATCTGCCTGACCACCTCGCCACCATGGCGGCGCACGACATCCCGCGCATTGATCTGGTAGTTGTGAATCTCTACCCTTTCCAACAAACCGTCGCCAAATCGGATTGCACATTGGATGACGCGATTGAGAACATCGACATTGGCGGTCCGGCGATGGTTCGGGCGGCGGCAAAAAATCACGGTAACGCCGATGGCGGTGTCGGTGTCGTTACCGATCCAGCCGACTACTCGCTGGTGCTTGATGAATTGAAAGCCTCCGGTGCCCTGTCGTATGCCACCCGGTTCATGTTGGCCAAACAGGCGTTTACACATACCGCACGCTACGATTCGGCAATCGCGAATTGGCTCACCTCGCTCGATTCCGATAACAAGCCCGGGCAGTTCCCCAACCATTTGCAGTTGGCCTTCGACAAGGCCGATACGATGCGTTACGGCGAGAACCCGCATCAGGCTGCGGCGTTTTATCGCGAACCGGGGGCGACGTCTGGCGGTATTGCCAACTATGAACAGCTACAAGGCAAAGAGCTCTCTTACAACAATATCGCCGATGCAGACGCTGCGTGGGAATGCGTAAAGGCGTTTGCACCAGTTGGTGCTGGCAGGACGCCGTCTGTGGATACACCGGTTGCCTGCGTCATTGTCAAACACGCCAATCCATGTGGCGTGGCTGTGGCAGCGAGTGCCGAAGCGGCCTACCGCAAGGCTTTTAAAACCGATCCAACCTCGGCATTTGGCGGCATCATCGCTTTCAATGTGGCGATCGATAAAGCGACAGCCGAAGCAGTAGCGGGACAGTTCGCTGAAGTCATTCTTGCACCGGCAGTGACCGATGAAGCCCGGGCGGTGTTTGCTGCGAAACAGAACTTGCGGGTGCTTATTGTCCCCTTGCCTGGCGGACAAACCAGCGCGCAGATGGATTACAAACGCGTGGGTGGCGGCTTGTTGGTGCAGACTGCGGATGCTGCTGTCTTGAACGTAAGTGATCTCAAGGTCGTGACGCGGCGTGCGCCAAGCGCCGATGAGATGAGCGATTTGTTGTTTGCATGGAAAGTTGCAAAGTACGTCAAATCAAATGCCATTGTGTACTGCAAGGACGGGATGACGATCGGTGTCGGCGCCGGGCAAATGAGCCGGGTCGATTCAGCGCGCATTGCCGCGATCAAGGCAGAAAACGCCGGATTAACTGTGGCCGGAACGGTCGTTGCATCCGATGCCTTCTTTCCGTTCCGCGATGGGCTTGACGTGCTCGCCAAAGCGGGTGCTACAGCGGTCATCCAGCCCGGCGGATCTGTCCGCGATGCTGAAGTGATTGCCGCCGCCGACGAACAGGATTTGGCGATGGTACTGACCGGATTCCGGCACTTTCGCCATTGATTCCGGATCGTTTGAAATGAAAATCCTGGTCATTGGTGGCGGTGGTCGAGAGCATGCTCTGGCCTGGCGGCTGGCGAAAAGCGCCGGTGTGACTGAAGTGTTTGTTGCCCCGGGGAATGCCGGTACTGCGCTTGAGCCAGGACTAAAGAACCTTCCGATAGTTGATCTTGCCGCGCTTGCTGACTTCGCTGAAATCGAACAGATTCATGCAACTGTGGTCGGTCCGGAAGGACCGTTGGCGAATGGTATCGTCGATCTGTTCCGTAGTCGTGGCTTGAGAATTTTCGGGCCGACGCAGGCGGCAGCGCAACTTGAAAGTTCGAAAGATTTCGCCAAGCGATTCATGACCCGCCACGGTATTCCAACCGCAGATTTTGAGACTTTCACCGACCTTTTGAAGGCCCACGCGTACCTTGAAAGTCATCCGGCGCCGATTGTGATCAAGGCGGATGGTTTGGCAGCCGGCAAAGGTGTCGTTGTGGCGATGACGTCTCAGGAAGCGCATTCCGCTGTAGACATGATGCTTGGCGCCGGCGATACAGGCGCCCGTATTGTCATTGAAGAATTCCTCGACGGTGAAGAAGCGAGCTTCATGGTGATGGCCGATGGTCGCAATGCTTTGGCTTTGGCAACCAGCCAGGATCACAAGCGTCTCAGTGACGGTGATCTTGGCCCGAACACCGGCGGCATGGGCGCTTACTCACCGGCACCCGTGGTAACACCGGAAATGCACGGTCGGGTGATGCGTGAAGTCATCATGCCGACCATCAATGGCATGGCGGCCGATGGAATCCTTTTCACCGGGTTTTTATATGCGGGACTGATGATCAAAGCGGATGGTAGCGTGCGCGTTCTTGAATTCAATTGCCGCATGGGAGATCCGGAAACACAGCCGATCATGATGCGATTGAAAAGTGACTTTCTAGGTTTGATTGATGCCGGAATCGATGGTCGATTGAACGACTGCGAAACCGAGTGGGACCGTCGTGTGGCACTCGGTGTGGTGATGGCTGCAGCCGGCTACCCCGAAGCGCCGCGCAAAGGCGATGCGATTCACGGCTTGCCGGCGGCGCAAGATGACGCTCATGTGTTTCATGCCGGTACACAAACGAGAGGTGACGAGGTAGTCACAGCGGGCGGGCGCGTATTGTGCGTTACGGCTTTGGGCGATAGCGCAAAGGCAGCACAAAAGCGTGCCTATGAAGTGCTTGATGGGATTGGCTTTGACGGCATGCAGTGCCGGCGTGATATTGGTTTTAGAGCCATTCGCCGCTAGCCGCCAGCAGCGCAGAGTTGACCATGACTTCTCAGTTCAACGCATCGATCCTGCCGCCTGCCACATTGGGTTTACTTGGCGGCGGTCAGCTTGGACGCTTTTTTGTCGGCGCGGCGCATGAGCTTGGCTATCGGGTCGTCGTGCTCGACCCGGATCCACACAGCCCTGCCGGAAAAATTGCTGACGAACATATTGTTGCCGCTTATGAAGACGTCGCGGCACTCGACCGGTTGGCGCAGATCTGCGCGGCAGTGACTACTGAATTTGAAAATGTCCCGGCAGCTTCGCTCGCCTATCTGGCAAAGTTTATTCCCGTGCGACCGGGTGCGGATGCTGTGGCAACTTGCCAGAATCGAAGTGCCGAAAAGCATTTTTTGCAGAGTAACGGGTTTCCGCATGCACCGTGCGCAGATATTCGCACAGCATTCGATTTGGATACGGCAAGCGCAAGCTTGTTCCCTGGAATATTGAAAATCGCCCGCTTTGGTTACGATGGCAAAGGGCAAGCCCGGGTAAAAAATCGCGACGAAGCACGCTTGGCGTTTGCCGGATTCAAAGGCGAGCCTTGTGTTCTTGAACAAATGATGGCGCTGGATTGTGAACTGTCGGTTGTGTTGGCCAGAGACGATGGCGGTCAGGTGCGCTGTTTTCCGGTGGCAGAAAATCAGCATAGACATGGCATCCTTGATATCTCCAGCGCACCAGCGCGGGTGCCCTACCAACTGCAAATGGATGCCATGCAGATCGCCGAAGGTATCGCGCAGAAGTTGAACTATGTCGGAACCATGGCCGTGGAATTTTTTGTCGTCGGCGGCGGCTTGTATGTCAATGAAATGGCGCCCCGTCCCCACAATTCAGGGCACTACACGATTGACTCGTGCGTGACCAGTCAGTTCGAACAACAGGTGCGTACGCTTTGCAATTTGCCACTCGGTGACGCTTCGGCACATAGTGCAGCAGTGATGGTCAATCTGCTTGGTGACCTGTGGTACCAGCGTGACGCACATCATAGTCATGAACCGGATTGGCAAAATCTACTGGCCAAACCGAACGTCAAGTTGCATCTATACGGCAAACATCACGCCAGACCTGGACGCAAAATGGGACATTTCACCGTGCTGGATCGCGAACCGCAGGCGGTCTATGAGTTGGCGCTCACAGCACGCCGTCAAATCGGCATTACCGATGACTAGGATCGCCGAAGCGGTCCGCCTGTTGCGGGCCGGCGCATTGGTCGCATTTCCAACCGAAACGGTTTACGGCTTGGGCGCTGATGCGCGCAACAATGCTGCCGTTGAAAAAATCTTCAGACTCAAAGGCAGGCCGGTCGATCATCCGGTGATTGTGCATTTGCCTGATGCTTCGCACCTTGAGCGTTGGGCAAAAAATATTCCGGATGCCGCCTATCAACTTGCGCAAACGTTTTGGCCCGGACCGCTGACGATAATTTTGCAGCGTCAACAGGATGTTCCTGCGATTGTCAGTGGCGGTCAGCAAACGATCGGCCTTCGCATTCCGAACCATCCGGTTGCACTTGAACTCTTGCGCGCATTCAATGATGGAGTTGCTGCGCCTTCGGCGAATCGTTTCGGCCACATCAGCCCGACTACGGCGGCACATGTTCGTGACGAATTCGGCGATGCGGTGAGCATGATTCTGGATGGCGGCGATTGCGAGGTTGGAATCGAGTCTACGATTGTCGACCTGAGCGGATTCGCCCCGCGCATTTTGCGACCGGGCATGATTTCGACCGCCGAAATTGCAGCGGTGCTGAAACGTGATGTGGTGTCCGGCAATGAAATTGGCCGCGAGACTCCCCGGGTTTCCGGCAGCCTTGATGCCCATTACGCCCCGCGTTCACCCCTGCAACTTTTGTCTGCTGACGAAATCGCCATACAAGTTCAGCGTGCCATTACTAGCGGTCAATGCATGGGAGTTTTGGCAATCGATGGCCGGTCTCCAGAGTTGCCAAACATCGTTTGGCAGAGCGCCTCTGGCGATCCAAAAGTTTTTGCCCATGAGTTGTATTCGCACATGCGAAAACTTGATGCACAAAATCTTTCCCTCATCATCGTCCAACAAGTTCCCAAAGGCGAAAAGTGGAGCGCGATTGCGGATCGACTCAAACGCGCGGCCGCAGGTTCGGGTGGCGCAGAATAGCCGAGGTTTGGTGATCAGACACGTGCGGAATGCTCACGTTATAATTTCCAATCGCAAGTCGGGGGTGTAGCTCAGTTGGGAGAGCGCGACGTTCGCAACGTCGAGGCCAGCGGTTCGATCCCGCTCACCTCCACCATTTCACACGACAGTTCTGTATCTGACTAAAGCACTGTTGACGCTCACGGTTACGGTTACCGACGTCATGCCCACCGATGCGGCACCGTGGCCGTCGAGGCATGCAGGCTAGTTCGTTCGCGCAAGACGCAAGGCCTGCGCATGAACCCAATCCGACAATACAGGCTGACAAAGTCAAGTTTCAGGCCGATCATGTGCAAAGCAAGACTGATCATCAGAAATTGGCTGCCGACGGTGCGAAATTAAAGGCTGATAAACAGTTCGGGAACTATTCAGCGTTCCCCGGCCAACAAAACTGGCGAAGTTTATGCCCGGTCGAACACAGCATTAACCTTGAGTGTCGTAATATTCGAGAACCAACACAAAGGAGAATATCGATGTTTAGTCACATCATGGTCGGCGCGAACGACATTCAAGCGTCAAAAAAATTTTACGACGCAATTTTTGGCGCATTGGGTATCCCGGCCGGCACAATGGACGAGAAAGGTCGAGTCTTTTATATGACGAAGACCGGCGTTTTCGGGATTACCATCCCGATTAACGGGCAGCCGGCATGCGGTGCCAACGGTGGAACGATAGGCTTTGCCGTCGACAGCGCAGAAGCCGGCGATGCATGGCACGCTGCTGGGGTCGCCAACGGCGGCACCACATGCGAAGATCCACCGGGAATTCGTGAAGGTGGCATGGGGAAAATGTATCTGGCTTATTTGCGTGATCCGGCGGGCAACAAGATCTGCGCCCTCAAACGAATCGGCTGATGTAAGGGATAGCGTTAAATCGGACTTGGAATTGTCTGATTTGGCTTGATTCCTGCAATATCCGGTGCGACAGGATGTTCAGGGACATCCTATCGCCTCAAGGCTGACTGACTTTGCTTAGTGAATTTACGCGATCCGGACAGTAGTCTGGAAATTGAGACCATTGCCATAGGCGCCTTGCGCACGGCCAGCATTTCCTTGTCCCTTTACTCCAACTGGTGCAAAGTAATGATGGAAGCCAGACCAACTCAGACCTGGATTGATGAAGGCCATTGTTTGTTGGAGCACTGATGCAAAGTGACAGGGATTTGAAAGCAGAGACGATGCCGATGACTTTCTGGATGACCGGGCTACCCGGATCCGGAAAAAGTACCTTGGCAACTGCAATGAAAACGGCGTTGCAGGAAAGGGGACTCAACTGCTGCATACTTGATGGCGATGTGATGCGCCAAGGTTTGACACGTGATCTTGGATTCTCTGCTACCGACCGCAGGGAAAACATCCGGCGCGTGGCAGAGGTAGCTCGCTTGTTGAATGATGCCGGCGTGTTTGTCGTGTCAGCACTGGTGTCGCCCGCGCTTGACGATCGGGCAATGGCCAGGAAAATCATTGGAGACGCCAGATTCCGGGAAATTTACATCGCAACACCCTTGGCGGTTTGTGAGATCAGAGACCCCAAGGGCCTTTACAGACGGGCAAGGAAAGGTGAAATCGCCAATATGACCGGCGTCGGTTCGCCATACGAAATCCCCGTCGCGCCTGAACTGGTAATCGACACGGCAGAAGTCCCCGTCACTGATGCTGTGGCGCGGATGCTGGGTTTGTTTCTCCGCAACTAAGTGAGTTTGCATTTGTCTGCCACCGGCCTATGCCGCAACACGCAATGATCCTCGTCACCGGTGGTACCGGGTATATCGGTTCCCATACCTGCGTCGCGCTGATGAATGCCGGTTACCACGTGGCGATCCTCGACAATCTTTGCAACAGCCGTATCGAAGTCCTCAATCGTCTGGCCCGTCTGTGCCCGGTTCGTCCTGATTTTGTCGAAGGCGACGTGCGCGACCCTAGTGTATTGGACTCAGTATTTGCCCGATACCCGATCAGCGCAGTAGTGCACTTCGCAGGATTGAAGGCGGTTGGCGATTCTGTGAAAAACCCGTTGGCTTATTACGACAATAATGTGAATGGCAGTGTTCAATTGTTAAGAGCGATGCAACGGGCAAACGTCAAGACCTTTGTGTTCTCGTCCACCGCAACTGTTTATGCAGGCCCGTTTGACGAAGCGCTGCGAGAGAGTGATCGCCTTGGCGCCAGCCAACCCTATGGTCACAGTAAGCTGGTCGTCGAAGAAATATTGGCGGACCTTCAGAGCGCTGAACCTGATTGGCGAATCGCCTGTTTGCGCTACTTCAATCCGGTCGGCGCACACGAGTCCGGACTCATCGGCGAGTCACCACTGGGTGCGCCAAACAATTTGATGCCCTACCTGGCTCAAGTCGCCAGCGGTATGCGTGAATTCTTGAACGTATGGGGCAATGACTATGCGACACCTGATGGAACCGGCGTGCGCGACTATCTTCATGTAATGGATTTGGCTGAAGCGCACCTGGCGGCGCTACACCACTTGCAAACCGTGACTTCACTATCAACTAAGCCGCTTACTTTGAATCTTGGCACCGGCCAAGGCTATTCGGTACTTGAAGTCGTTCATGCATTCGAACAGGCGAGCGGACAAAAAATCGGCCGCCAGTTCGCTCCGCGTCGCGCTGGCGATATCGCTCAGTACTGGGCGGATCCAGGATTGGCGAAGCAAGTTTTAGGTTGGCAGGCAAAGCGCGGTTTGCAGGAAATGTGTGCGGATACCTGGCGTTGGCAACTTCACTCGGCCAAGGATGGCGAGCCAAGCTGACTGCGTGTAGCCGATGAACGAGTCAGTCCATCGCCAGCACCAACTGACGTAACTGGATTGAATTGACTGGTAAGCGATCGTGGCCTGATGTAGCAAGGCTACGCCGGGCGGTTGGGCGAGCCAAACACCATGGCTCCGGTAGAATTCAGCACATCAAAAATACTCGACTCGCCAGCCAATGAAGCACATTACCGATGACGTCCGAATTCGCGAGATTAAAGAGCTCTCGCCGCCGATGCACGTGTTGCGGGAGTTTCCTCCGACCGATATCGCGGCTTCAACCACCTACGAGGCGAGACAGGGCGTGCATAGGGTTTTGCATGGCGCTGACGACCGCTTGGTCGTTGTAGTCGGTCCGTGCTCGATCCACGACTACGAAGCAGCAATCGAATATGCCGGCAAGCTGCGTGCTGAACAGGTACGCCTGAATGCCGATTTGTTAATTGTCATGCGGGTCTATTTTGAAAAGCCCCGAACGACGGTCGGTTGGAAAGGGATGGTGAATGATCCGCGCATGGACGGAAGCTTCAAGATCAACGAAGGTCTGCGCCTGGCGAGAAAGTTGCTGTGGGAGATCAACGAGCTTGGCCTGCCATGTGGCACCGAATTTCTGGACACGATTACGCCCCAATACACGGCGGACCTCATCAGTTGGGGCGCTATCGGTGCGCGCACAACCGAGTCGCAGGTGCATCGCGAGTTGGCCTCCGGTCTGTCGTGCCCGGTCGGCTTCAAGAATGGAACCGATGGCAATATCCGCATCGCAGTTGACGCGATCAAGGCTGCGGCGAGTCCGCATCACTTTTTGTCAGTGACCAAAGCCGGACATTCTGCAATCGTTTCAACCAATGGCAATGAAGACTGTCACTTGATTCTGCGCGGTGGGCAGGCACCGAATTACGATGCCGCTTCGATCGAGGCGTCCTGCAACGAGCTTGGGAAATCCGGTCTTGCGGCACGCGTCATGGTCGATTTCTCGCATGCCAATAGCCGCAAACAGTACAAACTCCAACTTGAGGTTGCGGCCGATATTGCGCAGCAAATGGCCGCTGGCGATGAACGACTGTTCGGCGTGATGATTGAGTCGCACCTGCAGGAAGGGCGGCAAGACTTGACCCCGGGCAAGGCCTTGACCTACGGGGTTTCGGTGACCGACGCCTGCATCGGCTGGGACGACACCGTGTCGGCGCTTGAAATTCTTGCGGATGCCGTTCGGCAACGACGGTTGAAGTTGGCAGCACGGTAGATCATGCGATGAAATTGCTTAGCGCTGATCTTCGCTGGCCGGCGCTAACGTTCTTCATCTTACTGACGCTGGTCTTTCGCTTCTGGTTGGCGGCGGTGCTGCCGATCACCGGCGATGAAGCGTATTTCATCTGGTGGGGCTGGCGACCCGATTGGGGGTTCTACGATCATCCTCCCATGATCGGCTGGTGGTTGGCAGCGCTGCTGGCGGTCAGCGATAGCGAATGGTGGCTGCGCTTGCCATCGATCGTGCAACCGGCAATTCTGGCGCTCACCGTGCGATGGGCACTACCTCACCTTGTTGCTGACATCGACGACAAGCAGCGAGATTCAGTTGCCTTGCTGATTCTGTTGGCCCCCGCCAACGTTTGGAACATTGCGATCACTACTGATACGCCGCTGATCTATTTCAGTGTCCTGTCCGGCTTGGCGTGGCTACGGGCGGCAAAGGATGATGATCTGCGCTGGTACGCCGTGGCCGGCGGTTTTCTCGCCGGCGCGGTATTGTCGAAGTACTTTGTGGCCATTCTTGGATTCGCTTACCTGATCGATGTTTTGTGTCGACGAACCAGCAAAGCCTGGCTCGGACTAGCCTTGGTATATGCATTTTGCCTGCCTGCATTGGGCTTGATGGCATGGTGGAACAGTGCCAATTGCTGGCCGAACTTCATGTTCAATTTCGTTAACCGGCATGAAACTGCGGGTTGGTCGGTAACGACACCGTTACTCTATATCGTCAGCGTTCTCTACCTACTGACGCCACCCGCAGGTTGGCTAGCTGCCCGGCAACTGAGACAGCGTCTTCCCGGCACCAACTGGCGAGCATCAACCTTGACCGTCCTGGTGATCGTTCCATTCACGCTGTTTGCCTTTCTCTCCCTGGTCAAACAAATAGGCTTGCATTGGCTACTGTCGTTCGTGCCCTTTGTGCTCATTTGGCTGGTGGTCCGTCTAAACGCAACGACGCGCCGGAAGCTGGAGAAATTTTTTGCCGGATTCGCCTTCGTTCATGTCGCGATTGTCGTCACCATTGCGATACTCCCCCTGGAAGCCTGGCAAAACAATCGCCGTTACGACGGCGTTGTATTGACTTTTGCACATAAGGAACTGGCTCGAGCATTGGCACCCGCGCTGGCCGACCAGGACAAGCAATGGGTCCTTGCAATGGATGGGTATTCCAATGCTGTCACGCTAGGCTATAACCTGCGAAAGTACGTAATGGTATTCGGGCAGGCGTCGAGTCACGCACGACACGACGACATCCTGACGGACTTCCGTCCGCTGAACAACGGCAATATTCTGATTCTGCGCAAATCTGAACCGGATTTGGCGTACTACCGGCAATTTTTCCGGACGGTGAGCGTAGACTCTTTCGACATCCGAGGTGCACGTTTCTGGCAGGTCAAGGGAGAAGGATTTGATTACCCTGCTTACCGCGAGAAAATTTTGACATACGTAAAACAAAAGTACTACTCAATTCCGTCCTGGTTGCCGCAACGTGGCTGCTACTTTTGTGACCGCTATTTCCCGGATGAAAAATGCTGCCGCTAATTAAATTGATGCGCCCGCATCAGTGGCTGAAAAATGGTTTTGTCTTCTCCGGGGTGCTGTTTGGTCATGCCTGGGGTGATCCGGTCAAGTTCGGCCAGGCGCTGTTTGCCTTTGCCGCGTTTTGCATGCTCGCTTCTGCAGTCTATGTGATGAACGATATCATCGATCGCGAACAGGATCGTGCGCATCCGAAAAAACGCTTACGTCCTCTGGCCGCCGGAACGGTCTCGCTTTTCTCAGCGATGGTGTTGCTGCTGGCCTGCTTGGCAACTGCAGTGGGTTTGGTGTCGGTGGGTGGCAATCAAGCGCCGTGGCTGTTCGCCCTCTACTTCGGCATCAACGTCGCCTACAGTTTCGGTCTGAAGCACGTGGTTATCCTCGACGTGTTCCTGATTTCGGCCGGCTTTATGCTGCGGATTCTGGTCGGCACCATTGGCATTGGCATCGTGCCGTCACACTGGCTGCTGCTATGCGGATTGTTGCTGACCTTGTTCCTGGGGTTTGCCAAACGTCGAGCCGAGTTGGAGACGATGGATGAAGCCGGTGCCGATCACCGAAGGGTGCTTGACGACTACACAATACCGTTGCTCGACAGCTTCATCAGCATCGTCGCGGCGGGGACATTGGTCTCTTATGCGCTTTACACGGTAAGCGCGGAGACCATTGCTTTGCACGGTTCGCGGCAGCTCATTCTCACCTTACCGTTTGTACTTTATGGCATGCTGCGTTATCTATGGCGGCTGCACCGGTGCAGAGGAGGCGGTGATCCGGCACAGGAATTGCTGACGGACCCCCACCTTATGCTGGCGACACTGGGCTGGATGGGAATGGTGATGGCAATACTGGCAGGGAAGCTATAATCAACTTGCCATGAATAGTGGAATCGAAAAATTCAAGAAACTGGATATGTTGGGCAACGCTATCCCTTTTGTCGGCTTAATTCGTGAAATCATAGAGACTATTGCGCTCTTTGAGGATTTCGAGCCACAGGAACTCGAGAGCTTGGCCCGCTATATGATCTGCTACCGTGCTGATGCGGGTAGCGAGATTATTCGTGAAGCTGAAAACGGCGACTACATGCTGCTGGTGCTGTCCGGCAGTATAGAAATTGTGAAACTCGATGCGCGCGGATTGCCGGCCAGGATTGCAGTGGTCGGCCCCGGCAAGACCCTGGGGGAAATGTCCCTGATCGACGGCGAACCGAGATTTGCCAGTTGCGTCGCGTTAACCGAAGTTCAGTTTGCCGTGCTCGACCGCGCCGCGCTTTCCCGGTTGATTGCAGAAGAACCGCGCGTCGGTGTCAAACTGATGATGGAATTGTTGATGCTCTTGAATCAGCGTTTGCGTAATGTCAGCGCCCAACTCATGGAGTGCATGGAGTCCAAGCGTAGCCGAATTCGATAGCAGCAACAGGATGAAGGCTTTGCGAGCACCGAGCAATCGGGTTCAACGACGAACTAGGCGTGTTTGCCCTTTTGCCAGAGTACATCACCATTCCCGCCGGCCTTATTGAGCCAGCGTCCCAAAACAAACAGCAAATCAGAGAGACGGTTCAAATAGATCCGGCTTGCCTCGGAGACCTTGTCTTCATCCGCCAACGCCACCAGTGCGCGTTCGGCACGGCGACATACACAACGGGCATGATGCGTAAGTGCCGCAGCACGGGTGCCGGCAGGCAGGATAAATTCCTTCAGCGGTGCAAGATCGGCGTTGTAGTGATCAATGGCCGCTTCGAGACGCGCCGGTTGTGTTGCTTTGAGCAAGCTTGCACCCGGGATCGATGTCTCACCGCCGAGGTCAAACAGGTCGTGCTGCACACCGGTGAGCAGTTCGCGAACCGGGACCGGAAGTTCCTCACATAACAACACGCCAATCACCGAATTGAGTTCATCGACGTCGCCCAAGGCGCTCACTCGAAGTGATGCCTTGTTGATGCGTGACCCATCGCCGAGGCCAGTCGTGCCCTCGTCGCCGGTGCGTGTATAAATCTTTGTCAGTCGATGTCCCATAGCTCGTATTCTAACGGGGCGGCCCGAGCAGCAGGTGCGACTGGTTGGGTCCGCCGCCGGGAAATTTCGCTTTGCAGATTGACATCTCAAGCGCAGGTCAAAATAGAATCAACGCATGCTCCGGTTTTCAGCCAACATTTCATTCTTGTTCAGCGAACTTCCATTTCTGGAACGTTTTGCGGCCGCCAGAGAGGCCGGCTTTGGCGCCGTCGAATTTCACTTTCCCTATCAGTTTGATCGGAATGCTTTGGCCGAAGCAGTCTTCACCTCCGAGCTGGAAGTGATCTTGTTCAATCTGCCTGCAGGCACACCCGAAGAGTGGGCAAAGGGTGGGCGCGGAATTGCCTGTGATCCCGACCGGGTCGCTGAATTCAAAATGGGGGTCGAGACAGCGATTGCATACGCCAGTGCGTTGGGTTGCAGCAAACTGAATTGCCTCGCCGGAGTCCCGCCAGCAGGTGTATCGATTGCCGCCGCAGAAGCGACGCTGATCAGCAACCTGCAATTTGCCGCTGGACAAGCCGGGAAATCGGGAATTGAGCTTATGCTCGAGCCCCTTAATACAATCGATAGCCCCGGATTTCTGATCTCGACCAGCGCACGGGCTTTGGCAATCATTGATGCGGTGGGTAGTGAGAATCTGCGGCTGCAGTATGACGTGTACCATGCTCAGGTGATGGAAGGGAATCTGGTCAAAACGCTACAGACAAAACTGTCGCGGATCGGACATATTCAGATCGCCGACAATCCCGGACGCCATGAACCTGGTACCGGTGAGATAAACTTCCCGTTCCTGTTCTCGGTGTTGGACCAAATTGCTTATCGCGGATGGATTGGCTGTGAATACATTCCAAGTACGTCGAGTGGTGAAAGCTTGTCCTGGTTAAAGGCGTGGTTGAAGCCGGCGCTTTCCGGCTGAGGTGTTGAGGCAAATACTGGGCGTCGCACATGAGCAATGAATCTTTAACGCGAGTCACGCCTTCGATCAGTGTGACGCCATTTGTCGAGCAGCGATCGTTGCTGCGCACGCTTTTTGATGCTGCGGTGACGGCCGCTGATCCTGCGCGCTGCGTCCCTCCGCATCTGCCATCGGCAAAAGAGTTGCCGCGAGGCCGCACCGTTGTTGTGGGGGCCGGCAAAGCCGCTGCGGCAATGGCCCGTGCAGTAGAAAAGAATTGGGCGGGTGATTTGGGAAAACTGTCGGGATTGGTGGTGACCAGATACGGGCATGGCATGCCGACCGAGCGGGTAGAAGTGATTGAAGCCGCACATCCGACACCAGATGCCGCAGGGCTTGAGGCGGGGAGACGGATACACGAATTGGTGCAGGGGCTGACGGAAGACGATCTGGTCCTGGTATTGTTATCGGGAGGTGGTTCTGCATTGTTGGCGGCGCCAACGCCCGGCATCAGTCTCTACGAAAAGCGCAGTGTCACTGAGCAGCTGCTTAAATCTGGCGCTGATATTCATGAGGTGAACTGCATCCGCAAACACCTTTCGGCGCTCAAGGGCGGACGTTTGGCATTAGCTGCAGCACCGGCCAGAATTTTGACATTGGCGATCTCGGATGTGACTGGTGATGATCTCTCGGTCATTGCATCGGGGCCGACGGTTGGCGATCCGACTACCTGTGCTGATGCGTTGCGGCTCATCGAACGCTATCGAATAGATCTTTCGGTAAGCACCCGCCGCATGCTGGAGTCCGGCGACGCGGAAACCCCGAAACCCGGTGATCCGCGTTTGTCGCGGAGCACGGCCAAAGTAATTGCCACGCCGCAGTTTGCCCTGCAGGCTGCTGCCCAGGCGGCGCGGTCGCGCGGTCTGACGCCACTGCTGCTTGGCGACCGGATCGAAGGTGAAGCACGCGATGTGGCGCGGGTATTGGGTGGGATCGCACATTCATGTGTGCGTCACGGTCATCCGATCAAGGCACCGTGCGTTTTGCTCTCGGGCGGAGAAACGACGGTCACGGTGCGTGGCAAAGGCCGTGGCGGGCGAAATGCCGAGTTCCTTCTGGCGCTTGCCATCGCTCTCGACGGCGGGCCTCAATTTCATGCCATCGCCTGTGATACTGACGGCATCGATGGAGTGGAAGATAATGCAGGTGCGTTGATTAATGTTGATACTTTGGCGCGGGCGCGGGCAGCCGGTCTTGAGCCTCGCGCTTACCTTGCCGACAATAATGCGTACGGATTTTTCGCCGCCCTGGGTGATCTGGTGGTGACCGGACCGACCCGCACCAACGTTAATGATTTTCGTGCCATTTTGATCGAGCAGCGGAGCTGACTATGCAGCGTTCATTGAACCTAGTGCACACTGCAAATAGCGATCAGGATTTCGCCAATGCCGATCGCGCAACCCTGCTGGCCAAACTTGATGCGGTGCTGCCAGAAGGCGCATGGCTGCATGTCAAGGAAGATCTCTTGCCTTACGAGTGTGATGGTCTCTCGGCCTATCGCCGCGTGCCGCTGGCGGTTGCCTTGCCGGAGAACGAAGCACAGGTGGTTGCCGTCATGCGCGCCTGTTACGAAGCCGGCGTGCCGGTGGTTGCACGGGGTGCTGGCACAGGACTTTCAGGCGGCGCAATGCCGCATGAGCATGGGGTAGTACTTTCACTAGCGAAACTAAAACGCATCCTGCGCGTGGACAGGAATGCACGAACTGCAGTGGTGCAACCTGGCGTGCGCAATCTGGCGATTTCGGAAGCGGTAACCCAATATGGCTTGTATTACGCACCTGACCCGAGTTCGCAGATCGCCTGCTCGATCGGCGGCAATGTTGCCGAAAATTCGGGCGGCGTGCATTGTTTGAAATACGGCTTAACCCTGCACAACGTCTTGCGCGTGCGCGTGGTGTTGGCCAACAGCGAGATTGTCGAGTTCGGCAGTGATGCGCTGGACACTGCCGGATTGGATTTGCTGGCGTTGTTCATTGGCTCAGAGGGAATGCTCGGTGTGGCCACCGAAATTACCGTCAAACTCACCCCTAAACCGCAAGCCGCACAGTGCATTCTTGCCAGTTTTGATGATGTCCGTCGGGCCGGTGATGCGGTCGCCGCGGTGATCGCCGCCGGGATTATTCCGGCCGGTCTGGAAATGATGGATCAGCCGGCGGTACGCGCGGTCGAACCGTTTGTCAAAGCTGGTTACGATATCAATGCGGCGGCAATATTACTTTGCGAATCGGACGGCACCAAAGAGGAGGTGGCGGACGAAATCGCACGCATGAAAGCCGTACTCGAAGGCAACGGCGCGACCGAACTTCGCGTTTCGCAATCCGAGGCCGAGCGCATGTTGTTTTGGGCCGGACGCAAGGCTGCATTTCCTGCCGCCGGACGCGTCTCCCCAGATTACTATTGCATGGACGGCACCATTCCAAAGCGCCGCCTGGCCGACATGCTCATCGCGATAACAGGAATGGAAAAGAAATATGGCTTGCGCTGCATGAATGTGTTTCATGCCGGTGACGGTAACTTGCACCCATTGATTTTGTATGACGCCAACGTGCCAGGTGAGTTGGCGCGCACCGAAGCTTTCGGCGCCGATATTCTGAAATTGTCGGTGGACTTTGGCGGCACGATTACTGGCGAACATGGCGTCGGTTTTGAAAAAATAGACGCCATGTGCGGGCAATTTGTGAGTGACGAATTAACCATGTTCCACGGGGTCAAGGCGGCCTTTGATCCGCGCGGTTTGCTGAATCCCGGCAAAGCGGTGCCCAGCTTGCACCGCTGTGCCGAGTTCGGCCGCATGCATGTCCATGGCGGTCAGACTGCCTTCCCTGAAATCGAGCGCCTGTAATGAGCAGCACGACTATCGACGAGTTCCGCCGACAAATTATGCTGCGCACACCGTTAAGGATTCGTGGTGGCGGCAGCAAGGATTTTTACGGCGGCGCACCCGGCGGGCGACTCGAAAGCAATCTCCTGGACACCAGAGCACACAGCGGGATCGTCAGCTACGACCCGAGCGAATTGGTGGTGACGGTCAAGGCCGGAACCACGCTGCAAGAGCTTGAGTTGGTGCTGGCGGCACGCCGTCAGTTTCTGCCGTTTGAGCCACCACGCTTTGGCGACGACCTGGCAGACGCCACGATCGGCGGTGCGGTTGCTGCGGGTTTGTCCGGACCGCGCCGTGCTTCCGCCGGGGCGCTGCGCGATTTCGTTCTGGGTTTGCGGATGATGGATGGTGCCGGTCGTGAATTGAAGTTCGGCGGCGAGGTCATGAAAAACGTTGCCGGTTACGATGTGTCGCGGCTGATGGCTGGCAGCATGGGCTGCCTTGGTGTGATTCTCGATGTGTCGCTGAAGGTGCTGCCCGTGCCGATGCATGAGGCAACCA
The DNA here is from genome assembly GCA_016718525.1 of Rhodocyclaceae bacterium. Taxonomy (GTDB): domain Bacteria; phylum Pseudomonadota; class Gammaproteobacteria; order Burkholderiales; family Rhodocyclaceae; genus JADKHX01. Next base: position 292,644 of record JADKDD010000002.1, on the reverse strand, counting down.
TACGCCTTGAGGTTGATCAGCAGCGGGCGCTGGAAATGCTGAATCGATGGGGCGGCGAGCCACTGCCGATTTCCGCAAGCTGCTGGGTTGATGGGGTGATGTCGATTCGTTTATCCGGCGCCGAACCGGCAGTACGCGCCGCGAAGTTGAGCTTGGGCGGTTCTCCGGTAGATGAGACTGACGCGCAGTTGTTTTGGACTTCACTGCGCGACGGCAAGCACACGTTTTTTTGTGCGAATACTGCGGGCGCGACATTGTGGCGATTGTCTACACCTTCAGTTACCCCGCCCGTGATTTCGACCGACAGAACCTTGGTTGAGTGGGGTGGTGCGCAGCGCTGGTTTCATTCAGATGCCGAGTTCGACGAGGTTCATGCCTTAGCCAAGAGCATCAGTGCAACCGCCACTGCATTCCGCACCACAGCAGGGAGAGAAAACGTCTTCGCGCCGCTGGCCCCCGGTGTGCTCAAACTGCATCAGGCACTCAAACACGTTTTTGACCCGCATGGCATTTTCGGCCACGGTCGACTCAATCCGGAACTCTGACCAGCTCATGGAAACTCATCTCGCCGATTTCGTTCGCGATACCACCCACGGCAAGGAAGCTGAAGCCATTTTGCGCACCTGTGTGCATTGTGGCTTTTGCACGGCGACCTGCCCCACCTACCAATTGCTCGGTGACGAGCTTGACGGCCCGCGCGGACGGATTTACCTGATCAAGCAAGTACTCGAAGGCGAAAAGCCCACGCAAAAAACCCAGCTGCACCTTGATCGCTGCCTGACCTGCCGCTCCTGCGAAACCACCTGTCCATCTGGCGTCAAATATTCGCGCCTGCTCGATATCGGCCGTGAGATTGTCGACGAACAGGTGCCGCGCACAGGTGCTGATGCAGCGCTGCGGGCCGGGATGCGAAATTTCCTGCCGCGATCAGGCTTGTTTGGTACCGCATTAAAGTTCGGGCAAATGGTGCGGCCATTGCTGCCTCGCGGCATCAAAGCCAAAGTGCCACCGCTTAGCTCGGCCGGTCCATTGCCTGAGACCGGCAAGCATGCGCGCCAAGTGATTGCTTTAGGCGGCTGCGTGCAACCATCGATGTACCCGAATATCAACGGCGCGGCGGCACGGGTGTTGGACCGTCTTGGGATTTCGATGCTGCAAGCTGGTAGCGCAGGTTGCTGCGGCGCAGTGCGTTTTCATCTTGGCGATCCTGAGGCGGCGCGCGACGATGCGCGTCGAAACATCGACGCCTGGTGGCCCCTGCTGGAAGCAGGCGCCGAAGCCATCGTGATGACCGCGTCGGCCTGTGGCGTTCAAGTTCGGGACTACGGCCACCTGTTGCAAGATGATCCGGACTATCGCCACAAAGCCGCACGAGTGGCGCTGCTGACGCGCGATATCACTGAAATTTTGACCGCCGAGTCCGAACGCCTGCAGCGCATCCTCTCAGGCCTGCCGCCGCCGGATGATGCAGCGAAACAGATTGCCTTCCATAGCCCATGCACCTTGCAGCACGGCTTGCAGATTCGCGGCATGGCGGAGAAACTGCTGAGCGCTGCCGGATTTACACTGACCCCGGTAGTCGATAGCCATTTGTGCTGTGGTTCGGCTGGTACCTACTCGATACTGCAGGCGCAGATTTCGCAGCAACTACGGGACAACAAGCTCGCCGCCTTGCTCGCGCCATCGGCCTCCGGTGTGCGCACGCGCACTATCGCCAGCGCCAATGTGGGTTGCATTTCACATCTCGCCGGGGGTACAGATATTGAGGTCAAACACTGGGTCGAGTTGATTGACCAACGTTTGGCTGAGGATGCTTAAGCAACCGGCGGGATCCAAACCCCCCTCCCTTTTTATTGACGCTCGTCAAAGATCAGTTGATTTGCTCTGGCATGATTTTGCGATGAGGCATGGTCTGGGCTAACATGGATCAACAAGGAATTTGACGACTTGGGTTAGGGGGGATGTATGGGACTGAAGATCGGTATACCGAAAGAAATTTTTGCCGGCGAGAAGCGCGTGGCGAGTGTGCCCGATGTCGTCGAAAAATTGATCAAGCTGGGGTTTGCAGTCGCCGTTGAATCTGGTGCGGGTGACCCGGCGAACTTCAGTGATGAAAGCTATCGTGCCGCAGGTGCCGAAGTGATTGATGGCGCTGCCAATCTTTGGGCAGCTGCCGACATCGTGTTCAAAGTACGCGGACCGAGCACTGACGAAGTTGCACTGATGCACGTGGGTCAAACCCTGATTAGCTTCGTTTGGCCGGCACAGAACCCGGAACTCATGCAGCAATTGGCGGCGAAGCAGGTTACGGTGCTGGCTATCGACGCGTTGCCGAGGATGCTGAGCCGTGCGCAAAAGATGGACGCCCTGACTTCCCAGGCCGGGGTCACCGGCTACCGCGCGGTGATCGAAGCGGCTAACGTCTTCGGCCGTTTCTTCAACGGACAAATCACCGCTGCCGGCAAAGTACCTCCGGCCAAGGTCTTTATCGCTGGTGCGGGCGTCGCCGGTTTGGCGGCAATCGGCACTGCGGCGAGTTTGGGCGCTATCGTAAGAGCCAATGACACCCGTGCCGAAGTCGCCGACCAGGTAGTTTCGCTCGGCGGTGAATTCGTTAAAGTCGATTTCGTCGAAGAAGGTTCCGGTGGCGGCGGCTATGCCAAGGTGATGAGCGAGGGCTTCCAGCAGGCCCAACGTGAGATGTATGCCAAGCAAGCCAGAGAGGTGGACATCATCATTACCACCGCGTTGATTCCAGGTAAGCCGGCGCCCAAGCTGATCACGGCCGAGATGGTCAAGAGCATGAAGCCCGGCAGTGTGATTGTCGACATGGCCGCCGAACAGGGTGGCAACTGTGAGCTGACCGAGCCCGGTCAGGCGGTAGTCAGACACGGCGTCACCATCGTCGGTTATACCGACCTGGCCTCGCGTCTGGCCAAACAATCGTCGACGCTTTATGGCACCAACCTGTTCCGCCTCAGCGAGGAACTGTGCAAGACAAAAGATGGCGTCATTGATGTCAACATGGAAGACGATGCTATCCGCGGCCTCACAGTCATCAAGGATGGCAATATCAGCTGGCCACCACCACCACTAAAACCTGCTGCCGCGTCAGTAGCGGCAAAACCGGTTGCAGCGGTGCAAAAGAAAGCTCAGGGCCACGGTGCGCCAAGCGAGCCGATGGCGGGCAACACGCTGGCGATCATGTTTGGGGTCGCTGCAGCGTTGTTCTGGTTTGTCGGGGCCAATGCGCCGGCGGCGTTCCTCGGGCATTTCACGGTGTTCGTGCTGGCATGTTTTGTGGGTTATATGGTGGTGTGGAATGTCACCCCTGCGCTGCACACACCGTTAATGAGCGTCACCAATGCCATCAGCAGCATCATTGCAATCGGTGCCCTGGTGCAGATTGCGCCGCCGCTCCTCACCGGCTTGCCGCCCGGAAGCGTCACTGGCGAGCGACCCGATGAATTGATTCGCTGGCTCTCGGTGGCCGCTATTGTGCTCACTGCGATCAACATGTTCGGTGGCTTTGCGGTCACCCAGCGCATGTTGGCCATGTTCCGTAAATAAGGAGACGACGATGTTGTTCTCGGAAAATCTGGCAACCGTCGCCTATATTGGCGCAACGATACTTTTCATTCTTAGCCTGGGCGGCTTGTCGAATCCGGCAAGCTCCCGTCGCGGCAATCTGTACGGCATGATTGGCATGACCATTGCAGTGGTCGCCACTGTGTTCGGCCCACGCGTCACCCCTGCCGGCATCGGCTGGATCGTCGGCGCGATGGCAGTGGGCGGTAGCATAGGCATCTACGCCGCGCGCACCGTGCAGATGACGCAAATGCCGGAACTGGTCGCCCTGATGCACAGCCTGGTTGGTCTGGCTGCCGTGCTTGTGGGTTATGCAAGCTACGTCGATCCAAGCGCTTCAGCGAGTTTCACTGCAGCGGAAAAAACCATTCATCATGTTGAGGTGTATATCGGTGTTTTGATTGGTGCCGTTACCTTGTCCGGCTCGTTGATTGCCTTTGGCAAACTTTCTGCGCGGATCAGTGGCACACCTTTGATTCTGCCCGGCAAGCATTTCCTGAACCTCGCCGCATTGTTGTTGGTGATATTTTTCGGTGCACAGTTCCTTGGCGCGCATTCCGTTACCAACGGCATGACACCACTGGTGATCATGACCGTCATTGCACTGCTCTTCGGTGTCCATATGGTGATGTCGATCGGCGGTGCCGACATGCCGGTAGTCGTGTCGATGCTCAACAGTTATTCCGGATGGGCAGCAGCAGCGACCGGGTTCATGCTCTCGAATGATTTGCTGATCGTGACCGGTGCACTTGTCGGTTCGTCCGGCGCGATCCTTTCGTACATCATGTGCCGCGCGATGAATCGCCATTTCCTTAGCGTAATTGGAGGCGGCTTCGGCACCAGCGGCGGGACACCAGCGGCTGCGACCAGTGGCGAACCGGCGGGTGAAGTCACGCCGGTCAGCGCGGTTGAAACGGCCGAGTTATTGCGCGACGCCAAGTCGGTGGTGATCGTTCCCGGCTACGGGATGGCAGTCGCACAAGCGCAACACACTGTCTATGAGATCACCAAACTCCTGCGTGAGAAAGGCGTGAATATCCGCTTCGGCATTCATCCGGTGGCCGGGCGCATGCCGGGCCATATGAACGTGTTATTGGCCGAAGCCAAAGTCCCTTACGACATCGTGATGGAAATGGACGAAATCAACGACGACTTTCCGGTCACCGATGTGTGCATGGTGATCGGCGCCAACGACATTGTGAACCCGAGTGCGCAGGACGATCCGGGTAGCCCGATTGCCGGTATGCCGGTGCTGGAAGTCTGGAAAGCAAAGACGTCGATTGTGATGAAGCGCGGCATGGCGTCTGGTTATGCCGGGGTAGACAATCCTTTGTTCTACAAAGACAACAACCGAATGCTGTTTGGCGATGCCAAGAAGATGTTGGACGAAGTCCTGGCAGCGCTAAAAACGTGATTAATTTTGTTAGTTGGTGCTGGCGTGATCTGCATGGCGGAATGTCCGCCTCGCTGAGCGCCAACGCGGTTGCAGTGGACGTTGCTCAATTACGATGAAGGCCAAGACATTGAGACTACTGCTAGTTGGCGCGACCGGTGCCGTGGGTCAGGAAGTGCTCAAACTGGGGCTCGCCGATGAACGAATCAGCGCAATCTGCGCAGTAACGCGCCGGCCGCTGGATGCTGAAAAATTTCCAGCCAATCCGAAACTCGAAAACATCATCGTCGATTTTTCTGCGTTGCCGCATCGCCCGGTATGGTGCAGTGTTAATGCGGTGATATGTACGCTGGGCACGACCATCAAAATTGCCGGATCCAGGGAAGCGTTCGCCGCAATCGACCTCGAACTTCCGGTCACGATTGCCCGTCTGGCGAAAGAAGCCGGGGCAACGCGTTTTGGTTTGAACTCGTCTTTGGGTGCCAATGCGCTCTCCCCCAATTTTTATTTGCGTACCAAGGGCGATGCCGAAGAACAGATCACCGCACGTGCTTATCCAAGCTTGACTATTGTCCGCCCATCGCTGATAGATGCCGAGCGTGAAACAACCCGGACCGGCGAGAAACTTGGTCTGTTGGCGGCGCACTTGTTCAAGCCATTGATCCCCAAGCGGTATCTTCCGGTCACAGCCGGGAAAATCGCCGCCGCCCTTTTGGATGGCGTTATTTCCGGCAAACCCGGCGTCAAGATTGTTGAGTCGGAAGCGCTTTGAGCGTTAATCCTGCGGCCTCTGAAATCGATAACACCGCAATAGCCCGCGAGTGGCGATCGTCATGATGACAAAAATCCCGCGGCCTTTGCCGACGGGATTGCTTTGTGGTCCGGAAAATCAGTCGTCAGCACTCATGAATCCGAGCAATTGCATCAGGCTGATGAACAGGTTGAATACGGAGACAAACAGTCCAACCGTGGCCATCACGTAGTTTGTTTCGCCACCATTGATGATGTTGGATGTCTCGTGCAGAATCATCCCGGACATCAGCAATACCATCGCGGCCGATACCGTCAGTGACAGCGCAGGGATAGAAAAGATCACTGCCGCCAGGCTGGCAAGAAACGCAGTAATGATTCCCACCAACAGAAATCCGCGCATCGCACTGAAGTCACGTTTGGTGGCCAGCACATAGCCTGAGAGCCCGATGAAAATCGCGCCGGTGCCACCCATGGCCATACCGACCACTTGCGCGCCGTTGGGCAACGCGAGGTAATTGTTGAGAATCGGTCCCAGCGTGTAACCCATGAAACCGGTGAGGGCGAACACGGACAAGACACCACCCGCACTGTTACGCAGTTTGGTGGTCAGGAACAGTAACCCAAAGTAGCCAACCAAGGTCAACAGTATCCCCGGCGAAGGCAAGTTCATTACAGCGGTCAATGTCGCGGTGGCGGCGCTGAACAATAGCGTTAGCGACAACAACAGGTAGGTGTTGCGCAACACCCGGTGGGTCGCAATGGCGGATTCGGCGTTGGTTGCCTGGCCGGGCGAATGGCTGATGATGATGGATGTACTCATGATGCCTCCTGATGAAATGGGAACAAATTTCTCTCCGTGTTAACTGGGAACTGAGGTGACCGGATCGTTGAGCTTGATTTCAGACCAGAGTACCTGACGGCGCTGACCTCGTACCCGTTGCCGGTCGCGTTGCAACTTGCGCGCAAGGGTGCGGCCAGCACGATCGGCAGCCCGGTCGATGGCCGCATACAAATCGTCCTGCACCTCTTCAATGACGATTATGGAATCAGCTTCATAACCGTTCGCTGTCAGTTGAATCTGGCAGCGCTTGTCATTGCCGCCGCGTGGGCCGTTCTCGTCTGACAGCCGGACGGCACTGCGGCGAACGTGACCGTCTGCCCAACTCAGGGCGAAATGCAGCCGTCTTTCGGCATGTTGCTTAAGCGCGTCAGTCAGCGGGAAGCCACTGGTCTTGATGTCAATTTTCATTTTCATTCTCCTGTTTAGTTGTTTGGAGGCGTCAATGTAGGACATGCTGCTTCATCCAACAACTCGAATGTTTAGTGTTTATACTTCGAAAAAACCGATGAAGAGGATCAGTCATGGACGCATTTTCAAATCTCAATTTCAAGCATCTTCGCTACTTCTGGAGTGTCGCCAAGACTGGCAGCATCGCTCGCGCCAGTGAACAACTGCACAAGACGCCACAGTCGATCAGCGGACAGTTGACCGAGCTGGAAAGCGTGCTTGGCGTGGCGCTATTCACCCGCGTCGGCAGACGGTTGGAGCTCACCGAGATGGGCAAACGCATTCTCAGCTATGCCGATGAAATCTTTGCATTGGGTAATGAGCTGATTGATGTAGTTAAGCACCAGACGGTGCTGACCGCGACCCCATTTCGCATCGGTATCTCCGATTCGGTGCCGAAGTCTTTGGCCTATCGCGTGGTGCAGCCGGCATTGCAGTTAGACCCAAGGGTAAGGCTGGTTTGTCGCGAAGGGCGCCTTCCGGCCTTGTTGGCAGAGCTGGCGCTCCATCGGCTGGACTTGGTGGTCGCCGACCAACCCATGACCCAACGCATCAATGTCCGTGCGTACAACCACCTGATCGGGCGCAGTGATGTAACGGTGCTGGGTGCGCCAAGCGTTATCAAGTCATTGCACGGCAAGTTTCCTGCGTGCCTCGACAATGCGCCGTTCCTATTGCCGGGAGAAGACGGCGCGTTGCGCCCGGGCTTGATGCAGTGGTTTTCCGAAAACGACATCCGACCACAGATCATCGGTGAGTTTGACGACGGTGCGCTACTCAAGTACTTCGGGCAAGCTGGCGCCGGCTTGTTCGTGGTACCGAGCGCGACCAGCGCAGATGTCTGCCGTCGGCATTCGGTAAAACGGCTTGGCGCAATCGACACGGTAACAGATGAACTCTACGCCATCACCACCGAGCGACGACTCAAGCATCCTGGCGCACTGGCGATCGTCACCGCAACGCAAAAGGACGTCTTCGCGTCCTAGGGAAACACTGAATAAGGCCCAACTCGCGAGATTGAACGACTTGAGATGTGGTTTGATAGCGGGCATCGAAGTGTTGGATGAGCGGAATGAAACAAATGACATTGGCGGTGGCGGGATTTGATAAGCATGAACGGGCGACGCGCAAGGCGGCGTTTCTGGCACGGATGGAAATGCTCATGCCATGGAAGGAGTTCTGTGCGCTGATCGAACCGCACTATCCGAAGGTGGGGAATGGTCGTCCGCCGGTGGGCTTGGAGCGGATGTTGCGGATGTATTGCATCGCCAACTGGTTCAATCTGGCCGATGAAGCCTGCGAGGATGCGCTCTACGATGTGGCGGTGTTTCGTGAGTTCTGCCAGTTTGATCTGGGACAGGAGCGGATACCGGATTCGACCACGCTGCTTGGGTTCCGGCACCTGATGGAGCAGCACAATCTGGGCGCAGCGCTGTTTGCGAAAGTGGGTGAGTTGCTGCTGGCCAGTGGCATGAAGCTTTCGGGTGGCACGATTGTGGATGCCACGCTGATCGCTGCACCACCCTCGACCAAGAATCAGGACAAGGCGCGTGATCCAGAGATGCATCAAACCAAGAAGGGTAACGAGTGGCACTTCGGGATGAAGTTGCATATTGGCGCGGATAGTCAGACTGGCTTGGTGCATAGCGCCAGCGTCACGGCGGCCAATGTGCATGACAGTCAGCAAGTGCCCAACTTGCTGCATGGTGACGAGACGCGCTTTTATGGCGACAGCGCGTACCGAGGCAAGGCGCAGCGTGAGCGCCTTAGAGGGATTGCGCCGAGGGCGAAAGATTTCACCAATCGGCGTGCCTACCGGAACCGTCCGCTGACCGATGCGGATCGAGAGACCAATCGCCGCAAATCCAGTGTGCGCTCGAAAGTCGAACATCCGTTCTTGACCATCAAACGCCTGTGGGGCTTTGCCAAAGTTCGCTATCGCGGTCTGGCCAAGAATGCCAATCGGGCCTTCGCCATGCTGGCGATGCTCAACCTCAACAAATGGGGAAGACCGCTGACAGGAGAGGTGCGTCCAGCATGAGCGAAATGCAAATAAATCAACCGCACTCGAGCGTCGATCAGCGCCAATCTGTGATCGAAACTCACTTCGTTTCACGATTTCGTCTCAATTTGATTATGTCGTTGCGTTTTGCGGTCACTTGTTCAGTGCTTCCCTAGGGATATCACCGCTTCGCCAGTTGGTGCTGATCGGACGGCGTCAGGCGCGCTTGGCTTTGGGCTTAACCGGCTTTTTGGCTGGTGCGGGCTTGGCGGGCACCGCGACATTGCGCGTCAAGCATTCCCGCAGGTAACGGCCGGTATGGCTTGTCGATGATTTGGCCACGGTTTCCGGTGTGCCGGTGGCCAGAATTCGCCCGCCGCCATCGCCGCCTTCGGGGCCCAAATCGACCACCCAATCTGCGGTTTTGATCACATCAAGATTGTGCTCAATCACCACAATGGTATTGCCGTGGTCACGCAGACGGTGCAGAACCGAAAGCAGCATTTCGATATCCTGAAAATGCAGCCCGGTGGTCGGTTCATCAAGGATGTACAAGGTGCGTCCGGTGTCGCGTTTGGAGAGTTCCAGCGCCAGCTTTACCCGCTGCGCTTCGCCACCGGAAAGCGTCGTCGCGCTTTGCCCCAGCGTGATGTACGAGAGGCCGACATCCATCAGCGTCTGCAGTTTGCGCGCCACCACCGGCACGGCGTCGAAAAATTCCCGCGCGTGCTCGACCGTCATGTTGAGCACCTCGTGGATGGTCTTTCCTTTGTATCGAACCTCCAGCGTTTCGCGGTTGTAGCGTTTGCCGTGACAGACATCACAGGGCACAAAAATGTCGGGCAGAAAGTGCATCTCAACCTTGATCATGCCATCGCCCTGACAGGCTTCACAGCGCCCACCCTTGACGTTGAAGCTGAAACGGCCGGGGGTGTAGCCGCGCTCCCGCGCCTGCGGCACGCCGGCAAGGAGTTCGCGGATCGGCGTTAGCAAGCCGGTGTACGTCGCCGGGTTCGAGCGTGGTGTGCGGCCAATCGGTGCCTGGTCGACGTTGATGACCTTGTCAAAAAATTCCAGCCCGAGAATCTCCTTGTGCGCTGCCGCTTCGGTGGTCGAGCCATACAGATGCCGGGCCGCGCCGGCATACAGCGTATCGTTGATCAGCGTGGATTTACCGGAACCGGACACCCCGGTGATGCAGGTAAATAACCCGACCGGGATCTGGAGTTCGACGTGCTTGAGATTGTTGCCGCTGGCGTCGGTGATTTTCAGCACACGTTCCTTGTTGAAAGGCGTGCGCTTGGCCGGGATGGCGATGCTGCGCCGGCCGGAAAGATATGCGCCGGTCATCGATTCTGTACTCGCCGCCACCTGTGCCGGTGTGCCTTCCGCCACCACGCGGCCGCCATGTTCGCCCGCACCGGGGCCCATGTCGACCACGTAGTCGGCGGCTTCGATGGCTTCCTGGTCGTGTTCGACCACGATCACCGTATTGCCCAGGTCGCGCAGGTGGGTCAGTGTTTCGAGCAGGCGCGAGTTGTCGCGCTGATGCAGGCCGATGCTGGGTTCATCCAGCACATACATCACGCCGGTGAGCCCCGAGCCGATTTGCGAGGCGAGGCGAATGCGCTGGGATTCGCCGCCGGACAGCGTTTCCGCCGAACGGTCGAGTGCAAGATAGTCCAGACCGACGTTGATCAAAAAAGTCAGCCGCGCAGTGATTTCCTTGACGATTTTTTCGGCGACCTGGGCGCGCTGTCCGGTGAGCGACAACAAGTTGAAAAAATCACGACAGGCAATCAGCGACAGGTGCGATAGCGCCGAAATGGTTTCGCCGCCGACAAACACATGACGAGCCTCGCGACGCAAACGCAGGCCGGCACATTCGGGGCAGGGCTGGCTGTTCAGGTGTTTTGCCAGCTCCTCACGCACCATCGGTGAATCAGTTTCCCGGTAGCGTCGTTCCAGGCTGGGGATGATGCCTTCGAAACTGTGCGAGCGATCAAAGCGCGTGCCTTTTTCGCTCAGGTAGCGGAACTTGATTGCGACATTGCCCGAGCCATACAACACTACATTACGCATTGCCTCGTCGAGCTGGTTGAACGGCTTGTCGGTGGCGAAGCCGTAATGTTCGGCCAGCGACTCAATCATCTGAAAATAAAACTGATTACGTTTGTCCCAGCCCTTGATCGCGCCGGCAGCGAGCGAGAGATGCGGATAGGCGACGATACGCACCGGATCAAAAAATTGGATCTGGCCCAGGCCGTCGCATTTGGGGCAGGCGCCCATGGGATTGTTGAACGAAAACAGCCGGGGCTCCAACTCCTGCAAGGCATAGTTGCACACCGGGCAAGCGAACTTGGAAGAGAACAAATGCTCCTTGAGCGAAACATTGTCGGCGTCCATCTCCACAGCCAGCGCGCGCCCTTCGGCGTGAGTGAGTGCAGTCTCAAAACTTTCTGCCAGGCGCTGGCGCATGTCCTGACGCACCTTCATCCGGTCGACCACCACGTCGACCGTGTGGTTTTTGGTCTTGGCCAGTTTGGGCAGTGCATCAATGTCATAAACAACGCCATCAACCCTCAGTCGGACAAAACCCTGTGCGCGCAATTCGGCGAACAACTCCACCTGCTCACCCTTGCGGTTGGCCACCACCGGGGCGAGGATCATCAGCCGGGTTTCCTCCGGCAAGGCCAGCACATGATCCACCATCTGCGACACGCTGTTGGCGGCCAAAGGCAGGTTGTGATCGGGACAATGCGGCGTACCGGCACGCGCATAAAGCAAGCGCAGGTAGTCGTGAATCTCGGTGACCGTGCCGACGGTCGAGCGCGGGTTGTGGCTGGTGGCTTTTTGCTCAATCGAGATCGCCGGCGAGAGGCCTTCAATCAGATCGACGTCCGGCTTTTCCATCATCTGCAAAAACTGGCGGGCATAAGCCGAGAGTGACTCCACATAGCGGCGCTGACCCTCGGCGTAAAGCGTGTCAAACGCCAGCGAGCTTTTGCCCGAACCGGAAAGGCCGGTAATCACCGTGAGTTTGTTGCGCGGTAGATCCAGATTGATGTTCTTGAGGTTGTGCGTGCGCGCGCCGCGTATCTTCAGGTATTCCATGTTTCCGCTTCTTCGAGTGAAAGTGCTTGGTGGCAACCACTGACTATACCGTGACGCCGTCCCGCCAGCACCAACTGGCGAGTTGTTTGTCACAACTGCGAGTCGTGCTTCGCAAAACCCACCTACATGCTTTAAAGCGCAAACGGCATACCGTGCGCGCTGCTACTATGCAATCCGTTCGAAAAGCTCCGTGCGAAACTTACAATCGCCATAAGCCAACGCACCAGCGTCGGTTCAGTCCAACAAGGTTTATCCGCCGATATGACATCACCCGCTCATCTACCGCTTCCGCGTCGGCGGATAAACGCTATTCGTTAGGCGCCACAGGAGAAGGCGTGGCAGTTAGAAGATTACCGGATCAACACCCCGCGCGAGCCCTCTTTGAAGAGGCGAGAGCGGTCGAACCGTATCCGCTCGGTGTCGTCGCAGTCCCCAGTCAGATTCCTGGGTCCAACTTCTTTCCCGGCAGCGCAGGAATCTGGTGCGGAGACGCCGCCGTTGTCCCACCACTACCAATCGGCGGGGTGATGGTTCTTGGCCAGGACTTTCACAGATCCAACGTGGAGGAATCTGCTGCTCTTTCTCGATGCCGTCCCAATACCGCGCCCGCGTTGTTTCTTCACGGATGTCTATCTGGGGTTGCGCACAGACGATCCTTCCACAGGAACATTTGCTGGTGCAGCCGACTCGCAATTTGTACATCGGTGTCAACTGTTTTTCCTGAGGCAACTAGCGGTCCAGCAGCCCAAGCTAATTCTGGTACTGGCGCAACCCGTCCTAGAGTTCTTGGCGCCACTCTCTCGCGAGCTCGGAGCTTGGGAGCGACCTGCAGGTACGTGTGCTGAGCGTGACGCGAGAGGAACGTCCTTGATCACACGTGCCACATTTGGCGACGCTGACGTTGGGTGCGCGATAGCCTCTCTCCTACATCCGTCGTTCCGCCCATCTAACCTGCGTCATCGCAGATGGCGGGGCTCACCGGGGACGACGCAGAGCTGGCGCTCACGCGGGAAGGCCGGGATGCGGCAGGAGCCGTCTAACGTATCGCAAGGCGGACTCGGAGGTTTTTGTGAAGTTGGGCGCAGAGGCGAAAGTGACGGCTATCCCGCTATTCAACCGGACCTGCCTTCGGCAGACCGGTTAAGAGCAACGTGTGCGCCGGGCATGGCGCGTTACTTCGTCGGTGAAAGTCCGATGGCCAGGTATGCAGAGCCGAAGGCAAGGAGAAGGGCAAGGGCGTCGCCGCGAGGCGGGGTCTGAAGGAAGCCCAATCCAAAACTGCGGGACGATGAACAAGAATCGGATATGAGGCGTGATGCACTCGGGACGAGCGGGCACGTGACCGCGAAGTCCTCCATCTGCGGTGTAGGGTGGATTTTGTAAATCCGGCGTCTATGCAGTGAAGGTAACGCGTCTTACCCCGGGAGATCTCTCTGGTGCTTCGGAGCATTGAAGCTGGGCATCTGGCAACGGATGCTGAATACCGTGGAGAAGTCAGCAGAGGGCATAGTAGGCGGCGCCACCGCCGAAGGCCCGAACGATGAAAGACAAGGGCTCATGACGAAGAGAGACGAGATTGCATCTGACCACCTGCGCAAGCAGGCTGCGGCGCTGCCGCAGGATGAACTCGCCGCTGGATTGTCAGGACAACCCGAGTCGATTCACACCCAAGCGTTGCTGGCCCAAGTGTTGGAACGGGCCAATCTGCAACGCGCATTGAAGCAAGTGCGCCAGAACCAAGGCGCGCCGGGCATCGATGGCATGACAGTCGATGAACTGCCGAAGTACCTCCTGCACCACTGGCTGGGCATCCGTGCGCAATTGGAAGCGGGCAGTTATCGCCCGCAACCCGTCAAGCGTGTGGAGATTCCCAAGCCGGATGGGACAACCCGACCTTTGGGTATCCCGACGGTGTTGGATCGCTTCATCCAGCAAGCCATTGCGCAAGTTATCTCGGTGCAATGGGAACCTCACTTCCATCATCACAGCTACGGATTTCGCCCGCAGCGTTCGGCCCATCAGGCCGTGCGCGAAGTGCAGGCGAGTATCCGTGCAGGCTTTGGCTGGGTGGTAGATATGGACATACAAGCCTTCTTTGATCGGGTCAATCATGACCGGCTGATCGTGCGACTCAAGGGCCGCGGCGTTGAAGCTAGTCTGCTGCGCCTGATCAATCACTATCTGAAGGCTGGCGTGAGTGTGGCAGGCATCATCGCAGCCACGACACTGGGTGTGCCGCAAGGCGGCCCGCTCTCGCCGGTATTGGCCAATGTGGTGCTGGATGAACTGGATTGGGAACTGGAACGGCGCGGCCACCGCTTCGCTCGATACGCCGATGACTGCAACATCATGGTCAAAAGTAAGCGTGCGGGAAAGCGGGTGATGGCAAGCGTGACACGCTATATCAGTGACTCGCTGAGACTCACAGTGAATCCGCTGAAAAGCGCGGTTGATCGGCCCATGAACCGCAAGTTTCTGGGCTTCACGGTCAGTCGTAACGGTGCCAAGCTTAAGGTAGCCGACAAGGCCATTGAAAAGCTGAAAGACCGGATACGGGAACTGACCCGTCGTACGCGAGGCACCAGTATTGGCGCACTCGTCGCGGAGCTTAGAAAATCCCTGCTTGGTTGGAAAGCCTATTTCGGTATTGCCGAAGTAGTGAGTCCTCTGCGCGAGATCGACAAATGGGTACGACGCAAGTTGCGCTGCTATCTCTGGAAGCAATGGGGGTCATCGGGCTATCGGCAACTACGCAAACGCGGGGTATCAGTGCGTGAAGCGTGGAACACCAGCAAGTCAGCTCATGGCCCGTGGCGGCTGTCGAAGACGCCGGCATTGGCGCTTGCGTTACCATTGCAGTTCTTCATCACCTTGGGGCTACCGAATGTTGCATCCCGGTAGGAATTCAATTTGTCGAACCGCCGGATACGTGACCCGTACGTCCGGTGGTGTGGGAGGGGGAGGCCGTGAGGCTTTCTCCTATCCCGATTGACCTTCTTGTCGCAATCAATATGGCCACTTGGCAAGCGTACGCAATAGCATACTATTTTGGCTTCTTTGAAGGAGCATCAAATGAACACACTTACGGCTAGCGAAGCTCGCGCAAATCAGTACCGGCTCATTGATCAAACAGTAGAGTCGCATGAGCCAATCATCATTTCCGGAAAACGCGGCAGTGTCGTGCGACTTTCTGCAGATGACTCGAGCGCAATTCAAGAAACCTTGTACCTACTGGCCGTACCCGGCATGCGCGAGTCCATCAAAACTGGCATGGTCGAACCTCTCGCAAAAAGCTCCAAGGCTCTCAAGTGGTGAGTTGGGCGGTTGATTATGCCAGGCAAGCAATGGAGGATGCACAGGAGCTCGCGGCAAGCGGCCTTAAACCAAATGCACAAGAAATGCTTGCGGTTCTTGGCAACGACCCATTTCAAAATCCACCATCCTTCGAAAAATTGGTCGGTGATCTCGCTGGCGCATATTCTCGCCGCATCAATGTTCAGCACCGCATAGTGTATGAAGTTTTTGCCAAAGAAAGAACGGTTCGTGTCCCACGTATGTGGACGCACTATGAGTGACCAGAGGCCCAACCCATTTTCGAGAGAGACAGCCAGGAAGCGACCGGCCCCTCACCACCGCGTTAGGCCACTCACTCACTACACAAGCTCACAAGGATCGCCGCAATGAACTCACCGCTTTCCACCAGCCAAATCGTCGCTCGGGTCAGCCTCTTTGCCTTTGCAGCCATCGCGATCTTTGGCGGTTCGCTGCAGATGTACCTGGGCCAACCAGACACCACGCCGAGACTGGACAACATCCATCGCTTCATGGCAGGGATCTACCTGTTCATGGGAATCATCTGCGCCTGGTCAGCGGTGACGGTGAGGCAGCAGGGCACACTGGTCTATCTCATAGCTGCTGGAGTCTTCGTTGCGGGTTGCGGGCGCCTGCTGTCCATGAGCATCGTCGGGCTGCCTGAGCCTCGGGCACTGTGGTTGGGTTATTTAACTTCTGAACTTTTGTTGCCATGGGTGCTGGCCGTTGCGCACTTTTATCGGCCGCGATCCTAGGTTATGGAGCGGCCTGATCCTTCGCTCAAGCGGCACGCTTGGCCGCATAAAATGCATTCTTTCGCTCTGTCTCTATTTGGTTCCCAGGAGGCTACAAATGCAAGAACTGACAGGCAGCTGTCTTTGCGGCAATCTCCGATATCGCTTGACTGGCGAGCCGGTAGTTTCACGAATCTGCTGGTGCCGGGATTGTCAGCACATATCGGGCAACGGGACAGTCAATGCGATATTTCCTACCTCATCAATCCACATCGAGGGAACCCTCAGCGAATACGCCAGCGTTGCAGACAGCGGCAATAGCGTCCGCCGAAGGTTCTGCCCTCACTGCGGTTGCCACCTGTTCGCTGAAAACACCGGTCGCCCGGGACTTTCGGTAGTGCGCATTGGAACACTCGATGACCCATCGGCAATCGTCCCAACCGCAAACATATGGTCTTCAAGCGCCGCTTCGTGGGCTTGTTTGAACCTTGCGCTACAACAATACGACAAGCAGCCTCAGCAAGTTCAGCCTCCACCAAGTGCGGCCTGAGCTTTCGCTTAAGCCGATCCCCAACTGGGTGGAACGCCGGCCAACAAGCCCTGAGCCTGCGGTCCATTGTGCGCTGGCCGTCCAGCGCTCGACACGCGGTGCCGGCTGAGATTGATGGCCAAGAGCCCGGCATAGCCCGGACACCAGCCGTCATGGACATCACGCTTCGTCCCGCAGAGCTAAGTGACCGCACGATGGTTTCCGATATTCTCATTGCGGGTCGTTCTACCTTCATGCCTTATGCCCCTTCCGCACATACCGAAGCCGAAATACGCGATTGGGTGGGCGAGCAACTGATCCCTGGTGGTGGCGTTACAGTGGCGCAGCGTAGTGGCAATATCGTCGCGCTGGTTGCCACGTCCCAGATCGGTGAACATTGCTGGATCGAGCAAATGTATGTTCATCCGGCGGCGGTCGGCCTCGGCATAGGTTCAGTAATGCTGGAACACGTGGTTCAGCAAACCTCCTTGCCGATCCGGCTCTATACCTTTCAAGCAAACGCGGGGGCGCGGCGGTTTTATGAACGGCATGGGTTTCATGCGTTACAGTTCACTGATGGTCAGACAAACGAGGAGCGTTGTCCTGATGTACTCTACGAACGCCGTGCGCAGCGACCCATAGGCTGAGCCACGCCGTGTACTTCAGCCCGCATGGCGAGCCGTGCGATGCCTGTTGTCATCGTTGCGTCGTCTGGTTGGCGCCCAATGACCAAGGGATAGCCTTACATTCCATTCACTCTTTGATTGATCACATCCATGTCTGAAAATTTTGATCCGGTGGCTTGTGTGCAACGACAACTTGACGCCTACAACGCGCGCAACCTTGAGCGCTTCGTCGCAGAATTCACTGACGATACCGTGGTCTGCCGATTGTCGGCCGCGGAACTCATCATTCAAGGCAAGCCGCCATTGGATAACTGGGGTATCCGTGGCGGGCAGCCCGCATCGGAAGTTGCGCTCGGGTTTAATCTGAAGGTTTGATTTCACGGCGCGCCACGCGATTGAGCGGTTGCGCGATTTGCGAATTGATTGGCGAAAGGGTGGTATGTCATTACAAAGTGGTCAGCATGAGCCATTGATCGTGCAACGGGTTGGCGCAGTAGAAACCATCATCATCAACGATGCGCCACGCAATCGAATGACGGTCGAATTTATGGATGTATTGGAGCACGAGGTCACTCGCATCGGTGCCGATCCTACGGTTCGAGCAGTGGTGATCCGTGGTGCCGGCGCGGAAAACTTTTCGGTCGGGATGGATCTGAAACAGCTGTCTTCCGGAATAAAACGCGCGGGAAGTCTGGACGCCTTTTTTGATCAACGGCTGACGGTGCTGAGCCGGATCGAGCATCTCGGCAAGCCGGTGATTGCCGTCCTCTGTGGATACTGCCTGGGTGGCGGGCTGGAACTTCCGCTGGCCTGTCATTTCAGACTGGCTGCTGCACAGGGTTCGCGAATCGGCTTGCCGGAACTGGATCTTGGCACGGTGACGGCATGGGGTGGCTCGGCTCGCCTGACTCGCTGTGTCGGACGCAATCATGCGCTCGATATGATTCTCCGGTCAAAGATGCTGTCGGGCCCTGAGGCATTGGCAATCGGCCTGGTTAATGAGGTTTGGGATATCAGCGAGTTGTTTGCGCGAGCCGACGCGCTGGCGCACGAACTGGCCGAAAAGCCGGCATTGGCGGTTGCCGCAATGCTCCGCTGTATCGTTGGCAGCGGCCACAAGTCGCTTGATGAAGCCTTGGCGGATGAGCGCAGGGCGGTCCATGAGACGCTGGGCTCTCCAGATCAACTGGAAGGCATGCAGGCTTTTCTGAAGAAACGCAAACCGCAGTTCAACAAAACATGAATCAGCAGATCGGCATCCGGTACTGGTTGTAATGAGCGCCTGGCTGAAAAGGCACATTCAGGTGTATCGTTGATACATGCGGGCCATCCGATGAACGTTTTTTTGAAAGGAGGCGAAGATGTCGATCACCCTACAGTTATGGCTGCCGATTTTGGCATCTGCAGTTGGCGTATTTCTTGCCAGCAGTTTGATTCACATGGTCTTCCAGTGGCACAACAGCGAATATCGCAAGCTTGCCAATGAAGACGAGGTGAGGACGGCAATACGGGCACAGCCGCCGGGACCGGGCATGTATTTTTTGCCGCACTGCACTGACATGAAAGAAATGGGCAGCGCGGAGATGACGAAGAAATTTGCCGAGGGACCGGTGGCCTATCTTACGGTGCGGGAGAACGGGCCGCCGAAGATGGGGCAGTCACTGACGCTGTGGTTCATCTATTGCGTGATCATCGCAGCCATCACCGGCTCAATTGCCCGTTATATCCTTGGTGCCACGCCACCGTCCGGGCAAATCGCCTGTGTCGTCGGCACCATGAGCTTTTTGGCGTTCACCGGCGGGGGATCTGGATGGGCAAGCCCTGGAGCAGCGTGAGCAAGGATGCGTTGGACGGAGCGATCTACGCGTCTATTTGCGCGTTGATGTTTGCCTGGTTGTGGGTTTAGGCCTGCCACGAAGCAAACGCTGCTGGCTCGGTCGATGCGGAAATGGCTGTATTACAAAGTGGCGATGCGGGATAGGAACTCCGTAAAATAGCGCCTTGCGCCAGATCAATGCCGAATCAAATGCGGTTCAGGGTTGGACGGTGAATCTCCGAAATTTTCAATGACTCAATCCGCTCCAAGTCTCCCTGATTCGATGACCGCAGCCGAAAAGCGAGATGGCGTTGCATTGGCCGCCGTATTTTCCTTGCGCATGCTGGGCCTGTTTTTGATACTGCCGGTGTTCGCCATGCACGCTACCACCTTGCCCGGGGGTGACAACCTCACGTTGGTCGGTATCGCGCTCGGCGCGTACGGGTTGACGCAAGCGATTTGCCAGATTCCGTTTGGTATGGCTTCCGATGTGTTTGGCCGCAAACCGGTAATCGTATTTGGGCTGGCGCTCTTCGCCCTTGGTTCGGTAGTGGCGGCATTCGCCGACACGATGACGTGGATGCTGATCGGACGAATAATTCAAGGCGCCGGGGCGATTTCGGCGGCGGTCACAGCGCTGGCCGCCGACCTGACGCGCGAAGCGCATCGGACCAAGGTGATGGCAATGATCGGTTCATCTATCGGTCTCGCGTTTGCGGTTTCCCTGGTGGCTGCACCGGCGCTGTATGCGGTGATTGGAATGAGCGGGATATTCTGGATCACCGCAGCGTTGGCGCTTGGCGGGATTGTGGTGGTGCTTGGCGGCGTGTCACCAGCACCAACTGGCGTGCCCGGACCTCGGGTACCGCTCGTCGAGGTCTTGCGCAACACCGCGCTATTGCGGCTCAATTTCGGCATCTTCACTTTGCACATGGTGCAGATGGCCATGTTTGTGGTGCTGCCGGCGCTGCTGGCGACAAGCGGGGGCATCCCGTTGGCGAAGCATTGGCAGGTGTATCTACCGGCAGTGTTGCTCTCTTTTGTATTGATGGTGCCGGCGATTGTGCTGGCCGAGCGGCGCGACCAAATCAAGCCAATGTTTGTTGCCGCCATCATTTTGCTGTTGATCACTGAAATAGGTCTTTCACTGGCCAACGACGATTTGTACGTCTTGATTGGTGGCTTGATCAGCTTCTTCGTTGCCTTCAATATTCTCGAGGCCAGCCTGCCATCACTCATTTCACGGGTCGCGCCACCGCGAGCGAAAGGTGCGGCACTCGGAATTTACAACACCTGCCAATCGCTGGGATTGTTTGCCGGCGGCGCGTTGGGTGGATTCCTGGCCAAGCATCAAGGCGCTGCGGGAGTTTTTCTTGCCAGCGCAGGTATTGTCAGCTTGTGGCTGGTGTTGGCGGTCGGCATGCCGGCAGTCAAAAGAACGAAATCTTCAGCATCACCATCGCCCTCTGGCATACTGAACAGTGAAACGTGAAGTAGAGCGTTTCACTGCAGCACAACAAACCAACCTACGGAAAACAGGAGAGCGAAATGGCATCAGTGAATAAAGTAATCTTAGTCGGCAATCTCGGCGCCGATCCCGAAAGCCGATTCATGACCAACGGCGACGCCGTGGTCAACATCAACATCGCGACGACAGATAGCTGGAAAGACAAGCAAACCGGCGAGAAGCGTGAAGCGACCGAATGGCATCGCGTTGTGTTTTATCGCAAGCTGGCCGAGATTGCAGGGCAGTACTTGAAAAAGGGATCACAGGTTTATGTCGAGGGCGCACTGAAAACGCGCAAGTGGCAGGACAAAGAAGGCGTGGATCGCTACACCACCGAAATCGTTGCCAATGAAATGAAGATGCTTGGTAGTCGACAAGGCATGGGCGCGCCAAGTGACGAACGCCAGCCGCGCGGCGGCGAGCAGGGCGGTGCCAGTCGGCCAAGTGCGCCAGCGGCAAATAACTTCAATGAGTTCGAGGACGACATTCCGTTCTAAGCTTTGCTCAACCAGCAACACCTAAAAACCCGGATCGGATTATCCCCGTCCGGGTTTTTATTTTGCCGGGATCAACAGATTTTGCGGCTCACCACGGCCTGGATTGAACTGGTTCACCGGGTGCGTCGACGCGTAGCCTATCGACACGCCACAGATTAGTTTGTAGTGTTCCGGCACCGCAAACTTGGCACGTACAGGGCCGCCCCAGGTCGCCAGCGCACCTTGCGCGCAAGTCGCCAGGCCACGGGCATGGGCGGAGAGCATCAGCGTTTGCAAATATATCCCGGCATCAAGCACGGAAAATTCGCGCAGCCCTGCGTGGACAAAGAGAAAAATTGCCGTCGGAGCGCTGAAAAATTCAAAATTCTTGCGCATCTGATGCTCACGTGCGGCGTGGTCGCCGCGTTTGATGCCGAGCAGATCATAAAGTTTGTGACCGGTCGCGCGGCGCGCTGGCTGCAGTTCGTCCGGGTATTCAAAATTGACTTTGAAGTCGCCGTCAGGGAGTCCGTTTCGGCTTGCCAACAGGCGTAGCTTGCCGGCCAGGCCACCGCGCTGGGCCTGCATGCCAGCGTCGAAGCGTTGGCACAGTTCAGCCTTCAGCTGGTCCTTGATCGCTCCCGACGCGATTGCAATGCGATACGGCTGAGTGTTCGACCAGCTCGGTGACCAATTGGCATCGGCCAATACCGAATCGAGCAGGGCTTGCGGAATCGGATCAGGCAAGAAATCGCGGACGCTGCGGCGGGCGCGAATAATTTCGGCCAATGTTGTACTGGCGCTCTCAGACATATGGAATTTCTCCGAACAAATTGCAGAGTTCCTCAACGGCAGCTGGCCGATCAAGGGAAGCCTTATGTCTTGCGCGCAGCAACGACGACGTCACTACAGTTCTTTCGCTGCGGATCGGCCTCAGGCAGTTTCTTGCAGATTGTCTCGAGTTGCTTGGTCAGTTTTGCGACTTCAGCCTCGTGGGCATCGGCTGTATTCCAGAGCGCAAGTTTCTCAGCAATACGCTTGAGCGAGCGGGCACTGCGCTGATGAAATGCGCCGCGATCCTGTTCTGCCTCAGCAAATATTTTGGACGCTGTTGCGGTGATCTTCTGCTCATCGTTCGGCGCCAGATCGACCAGGACATTGATATAACTTGAACCCCACTGCAGTCGTGTCGCGGGCCCTTTACTTTGCGCCCACGCTTTGCCATACCATTCGAGGGCTTCTTCATTTCTGCCTTGCTTGCGCGCATTGCTACCGAGCGAGCTCATCAGGTAGTAAGGCGAAATGCTTTTTGCCAGATTGGCCTTGAGCAAATCATCGCTGGCTTGCCACAATCCGGCCCGACCAAGGACAAAGGCGGCCTCCGGAATCACTGCTTGCCGTTCATAACCGTTGGTGATGTCCTTGTCGAACTGTCCGATGACGTCGCGAACTTCTTGCTGCAGCGCCGGTGGAATACTCGGGGTCATTGCTGTTTCGGCCTGGTCAATCCGCGCCAATTCAACACGAGCAGCGAGACACGATAAACGGTCTGCACGAGCCAATGCCGGATCATTCTGCAAACGCGCCAATGCTGTATCGTAGGCAATCAACAAATTGGTGCGGGCTTCGGTGTTGGCTTGCGTCATGACGCTGGCAAGTTCGCGCGCACCAAACACCAACACATCTGTTTGACGGCGAAATTGGGCGGGGTCACGTACCAGGGTAAAAAATCTTTCCCGGCGAGCATCGTCAATGACGACACCTTTCACCTCTTTTTTCCCGTCACTGGCAGCCACGGCTTTAAGCCAAAGCCGCTCGGCCACATCCGGCTCCGCCGCGACACTGGCTGCGGCCATGTCGCTATATAGTTGTGGCAGTGCGTCAGGGCTGACGATTTGGCCGTCACCGGTCTCCCAGGAATAAAAAGCCAGCGTACGCCATTCCTTTGCGCTCAGCGTCTTGCCTGCCCGCATATCGGCCAGCAAGGCCTCCGCGGAGCGACCACCGGCCATAGCGAAATTCAAGGCCGCCATGATTTGTTCAGGCTCGACTTCGCCGGGCAGTCGCGTGAGCTCAACACCATTGTTGTTGAACAAGATCATTGTCGGATATCCACTGACCTTGAACCGCGTCCCCAGTTTTTGTGCGCTAGGCAGATCGCCATCGATATTTACAGCGACAAAGGAGCTCGATTGAGTGATGAAATCCTGTCGATTGAACAGCGTTGCTTTGAGCTTGTTGCACGGCGGACACCAACTGGCACCCCAGTAAAGCAGGACAGGTTTGGATTCTGTTTTGGCAACCGCGAACGCGCGGCCGATATCGGCGTCATTAGCCGCAGCGCGCCAGGCAACTTCTCCTTTGCCCGTGGACCCAAGCGCAGGAGTCACGAGGACCGCCAGCAGCAGTGCCGGAATCAAGCGACCAAGCTCAGATAAGTGGGTAGCGATGGTTGTCGAAAACCGGAGAAAAAGTGTTTGCATGATGGTGAAGTGACGAACCCAGGGAAACGAAGCGGACATCCTAGCGCAGAGCGTGGCAAGCCGCTAGTATTCGGGGATGCCCGAAAAACTCCGTCAATTGTCAATGCGCGATTTGTTCGCCGTTGTATTGCCCACACTAGCGTTCATCGGACTCGCATTTTGGGTGACCGCACATTTCATCAAACCCGAGCCGCCGGATACGCTAACCATCAGCACGGGGAGTGACATTGGCGCGTATCACAAGTTCGCCATGCGTTACCGCGATGTCTTTGCCCGTCATGGCGTTGAACTGGATGTATTGCCTTCAGCCGGATCGATAGAAAACATTGAGCGGCTGCGTGACCTGAAAACTGATGTTGATGCCGGGTTTGTGCAAAGCGGAACCGCGAGGATTCGCGCAGACGATGATCTGCTCACACTCGGTGCCTTTTATTACGAACCTCTGTGGATTTTTTACCGCAGCGGCCTGCAGGCAAAAACAAAGAACAAGACACAAACGCCCGCCATCGAAAACTTGACCACCTTATTGCAACTGAAATGGTTGCGCATTGCAATCGGTGGCAACGGCAGTGGCACGCAGAGTTTGGCGCTTGAGTTACTCGCAGCCAATGGCATCGACAATACGAATACCACCCTCGTCCCCGAGGGCGGCCTGCATCTGGTAGAGCAATTGAGCAACGGCTCGCTGGACGCGGTATTTGTTGTGGGACCAACAGAGTCGGCCCTGGTCTGGATACTCTTGCATACCGAAGGGGTCAACTTAATGAGTATTTCGCATGCCGAGGCCTATTCGCGACGTGTGCCTGGACTATCGCACCTGACTTTGCCGCGCGGAGCAATTGATTTGGTTCGCGATATTCCGCCGACCGATGTTCAACTGGTCGCTCCGGTAGCAAGCATGGTGGTGCGTGGCGATACTCACCCTGCACTAATCGGCCTGCTTTTACAGGCGGCAACCGAGGTGAACGGCGAGCCGGGCATTTTCCAGCGCTCCGGTGAATTTCCCCGCGCAATGCATAGCGAGTTTCCTGTATCGCCCGAAGCGACCCGCTACTATGCGTCAGGCAAGCCGTTTTTGCAGCGCTATCTGCCTTTTTGGGCGGCGACCCTGGTCGATCGGATGATGGTCCTGATCCTGCCGATAATTGCGATCTTGTTTCCGGTCTTTCGTCTTGCACCAATGGCCTACGGTTGGCGTGTACGTTCGCGAATCTATCGTCAATACGGCGAGTTGAAATTTATCGAGGCGGAACTTCAGGAAACTCCCAATCTGCATAGTCGCGAAGAATGGTTGCACATGCTTGATGCGATTGAAAAAGACGCGAATTTATTGCCCACGCCATTGGCCTTCGCGGACATGCTGTACACCTTGCGCGAGCATATTGCTTTGGTGCGCAAGCAGGTGTGGCGTGGCGCATTTGAATCCACGCCGTCTTAACACCGCGTCTCAGGGGTGAATCGTGACAGGTGTTAACATGTGCATTCGCTCGCCCGTCGCGATCTGCAACTACTGACAGGCGATGAACAAAATTTTCCAATTCACCACGGGGTATCCATGTCCACTGCCGCTTTGTTTCGTCCATTCAGTGTCAAGTCTTTAAGCCTGCCAAATCGTATTGTCATGGCGCCGATGACCCGGTCATTTTCGCCAGGCGGAGTGCCCACGGCTGAAGTCGCGGAATACTATCGGCGACGAGCTGCGGCGGCTGTCGGACTGATTGTTTCGGAAGGTACGGCTGTCGGGCGACCGGCAGCTGCAAATGACCCCAATGTGCCACGGTTTTGGGGTGACGATGCGTTGGAAAAGTGGAAGACGGTTATTGATACGGTTCATGCGGCGGGTGGCGTAATGGCACCACAACTGTGGCATGTCGGCGCAGTCAGAAATCGTCAAACCACTTGGGTCGCGCCGGGTCCGGTGGATAGTCCATCAGGTTTGTCCTCCCCAGGCAAACAGTTTGGCGAGCCAATGACTGATTCGTCAATTGCCGACACTATTGCCGCATTTGCAAATGCTGCCGGCGCCGCCAAACGCCTGGGTTTTGATGCTGTCGAACTGCATGGCGCGCATGGCTATCTGATTGACCAGTTTTTTTGGGAAGGTACCAATGCCCGCACTGACCGCTATGGCGGTGCAACCCTGGCGCAGCGCAGTACCTTTGCGGCTGAAATACTCAAAGCCGTACGTGCCGAAGTAGGGGCAGATTTTGCGGTGATTATTCGACTGTCGCAATGGAAGCAGCAAGACTACGACGTAAAAATGGCCAAGTCGCCGCAGGAAATGGAAGCCTGGCTACGCCCTCTGGCTGATGCCGGCGCTGACGTATTTCATTGCTCCCAAAGACGCTTTTGGGAACCGGAATTTGATGGCTCGGATCTGAATTTTGCCGGTTGGGCAAAGAAAGTGACCGGAAAGCCAACCATCACTGTCGGTTCGGTTGGTCTGTCGGGCGAATTTATTGCGGCTTTTGGCGGCGAATCGTCAAAGCCTGCATCGTTGGACGAGCTTTTGCGTCGCCTTGATCGCGGTGACTTTGATCTGGTGGCGGTCGGCCGTGCGCTGATCAGCGACCCGGAGTGGGCCTTAAAGGTGCGTGATGGCCGCCACAGTGAGTTGTCCGACTTTTCGCCGAAAGCTTTGGCAAGCTTGGTCTAGACCGCGCCTACTGACTGCGCCGAAGCGTCAGAGCGAGCGAATTTTGTCGACCAGCGCGGTGGTTGAACGCGCATGTCGAAACGGAATCGAGTGCACTTTGCCGCCCCAGGCGATGACTTCGCGGTAGCCGACGATCTTGTCGATTGGCCAGTCACCGCCTTTGACCAGCACATCGGGGTGGCACTCCAGGATGCACTGTAGCGGCGTGTCTTCATCGAATGAGGTGACCAAGGTCACGCATTCGAGTGAAGCGAGGAGCGCCATTCTGTCGTCCAGCGAATTCAACGGCCGATCGTCACCTTTACCTAAACGCTTTACCGACGCATCGGTGTTCGCCGCGACAATCAGACTTGCTCCCAGCGCCCGTGCTTGGGCAAGATAAGTCACATGGCCACGATGCAGGATGTCAAAACATCCATTTGTAAACACCAATGGACGTGGCAACAAAGCGATTCGCTCACTCAGTTGCCCCGGCAGGACGATTTTCTGTTCAAAGCTCGGTAAGTCTGCGCTCATGCAACGATTCTATATTTAGCAGCGCTGCAACAGTAACTTTACCGCTGCATGGCGTGGATTTCGACTTATCGCTTCGAGAGTTGCATCAGGCGGTTTCTTTCCGCCATGACTTTGTTGGCATATCCCATCTCTTCGTCATCCAGCGCACCGGCGTAGTGCTGCAAGCCCATCATCAGGCTGCCTTGGCGGCGAATAGCGTCCTGCAGGACTTGACTGCCAATGTGAATATTGCTCACAGGATCAAGAAACGGCTGCGCGCCTGCCCATTCTGGAATTTTGTCCTGGTGAAAGCGTGGGATCACCTGCATCAATCCCTGTGCGCCAACAATACTTTGGGAATAGGGATTGAAGCCGGACTCGACACTGATGATCGCAATCAGTAGCATAGGATCGATATTTCGCTCGCGTCCGGCCACTTGTGCCGTCTCGAAAATTGGTACGAGCGCCTGATTCGATACCCGATAGCGACGCGCAACGCTGTCGAGCGCCAACCGCATTGGTGGCGTCAATGCCGGCGGGCGAACTGGGTCCGATACATCGGTGCCGGCTGATTCGGCAGCCGAACTCGAGTGGCTTGGCAATGCGGCTTGCAGTGAAGCCAACAGTTCAAATCGATGCGAGACCACGTTGGTAAGCGCAATTCCGGCAATCAGGCCAGCCAACATCAGGTCAAGGTGCAAGTAGTGAAGTACGGCGTGAGCTTTTCGAGCAAACAAAAAGCGCCTTGTTAGCGTTGCAGACATAGCGTCTCCTTAGCGAATGTCGCAGAAATCGCCTAGCCAGTTGCGCTTGGCGATACAGGACAGGCCGCATTTTCTGGAGATTCGCTAGGTAAGACACCCTAAAAGCCTAGGTTTTGCGCCCTAAAACACCCGGAATAAATCTTTAACTTATTGAAGTTAAATGATAATGTTGGAAACGACCTGCGACCGAGCATCAGCGCCGGAACAGGCATTTTGTGGTGTTTTGTGAACGGAACCCCGCATATCCAGTGGATTAAAAGTCACCAGCATGCCCGCCGAGGGCCGGCTGTGTGGCGAAATTAAAACGCAATCAAGACAATGGCTTGACCCGCGTTTCTACATCCTTCGCGCTTTAGTTACCCGGCCGACGTTGGGTTCAAGGTGCCTTGGCAGGGGTGGAACTCCCATTTGCGGAAGCTTCCATCGAGCGCGCTTGCTCGGGAGTCACTATTTCAAATACCCGGACAACTTTTTGCACGCCCGCCGTGGTGCGGGCGATTTCCACCGCCGCATCGGCTTCAGCTTGGGTCACGACGCCCATCAGGAAGACTACACCTGCTTCAGTTACCACTTTGACGCTGGAGACATTGAACTTGTTGGCGTCTATAAAGCGCGCCTTCACCTTGGAGGTGATATAGGAGTCGTTGCTGCGGCCGCCAAAACTTGAATTGCCGGCGATAGCCAACTCGTTGGTAATCGATTTGACGTTGGGTACGCTGCGGGCAATCTTCTCTGCTTCGGTTTTGGCCGCTTCAGTTGGGACTTCGCCGGTCAACAGCACCATCCGGTTGAAACTGGTGACATTAATGTGAATTTTGAATTCAAACTTCTCGTTGATGCGGGTTTCGGCACGAAGCTCGATTCCCTCATCAGTGACAATGGTTTCCGATGAGCGGCGGTCCACCATAACCAAGGCCCCGGCTCCCGCACCAACAGCGACCGCACCAATGCAGCCTGCAAGCAAAGGCAGGAGCAGTAGAAGCGCGGCGCACCAATGACGTGCAGATCGGGTCGTAGCTGAGGTATTCATTTCGGGTCTCCAAGCATCAGCGAATCAATCCCATCGCAGAGGCAGTGCAAAGTGAGTAGGTGGACTTCCTGGATTCGTGCGGTGCTGTCTGCCGGAACGCACAAATGGATATCGTGATCATTCAGTAGGTTAGTCATCTTGCCGCCGCCTTTGCCGGTAAGGGCCACTACGCGAACCCCCTTGGCATGAGCAACGGCAATTGCCTCCATGACGTTTGGCGAATTCCCCGAGGTGGAAATCGCGAGCAAGATGTCGCCGCGGCGGCCAAGTGCCTTTATTTGCTTGGAAAAAACTTCTTCGTAGCGGTAGTCGTTGGCAATTGAGGTAAGTGTTGACGTATCGGTGGTCAGCGCTATCGCGGCGAGTGGTTCGCGTTCGCGTTCGAACCGATTGAGCAATTCGGCAGCGAAATGCTGTGAATCGGCAGCTGAGCCCCCATTTCCGCAGGCCATTATCTTTCCGTCGCCGTGCAGGCATTCAACCATGGCATGAATCGCCGCTTCAATTGACGGCGCCATCTGGGTGAGCGCGACGCGTTTGGTTTCAATGCTTCTGTTGAACTGGCCGGCAATGCGTTCTTGTAATGACATCAGGTTTGCTCCAATCAAGCCTGCAGGATACCGCACCGGCCGTCGGGTCGTCGCCGGAACAGATTCGCTAGAGCGCCACAAATACGTCGATTAGCACGCGTTGCCATGGATCGCGATGCTCCCTCAATTTGGCAATTCGCGCTTCAATTTTGTCTCCCGCGTCCATTGCTGCTGCAACCGCACGGTTTTCACGGCGCGGCAGGTAGCCAAGTTTTTCCCCTTGCCATTCAACACGGATTGCATTGGGATCGTGAACATTGTCCGGCTCGCGAATTAGCACTAGGGTTTGCCCTTCCTTCATCAACTCCCATCGTGATTCAGCAGCGTAGTAGCGAAACCCGGCCAGTGGTGAGCTTTGTACCAAAAGGTGAACCGCGCCCTGCGCGTGAGCACCTTGTGCTGCCATGATCAGCGTCAAACCAGCAATGAACGTTAACAGCCGGCGCATTTCAGTCTGCTGAAAAAGCGCCGCGCAGCCACTCGATGCTGGCGCCGTCAAGCTGGTCAAGCAAAACACAATCAAAGCGGCAGGGTGCGTCGCCATTGACCAGCAACCAGTGTCGTGCGGCAATAATCAGGCGCCGTTGTTTTTGCGCGGTGATGCTGCCGGCGGCACCACCGAATTGCCGGTTGGAGCGCAGGCGCACCTCGACAAAGATGACAGTATCGCCATTGCGGCAAATCAAATCAATTTCACCACCCCTGACGCGAAAGTTACGCTGGATCACTTTCAGGCCTTGCTGCACGAGAAATTTTGCGGCCAAAACTTCGGCCGCCGCGCCATGCGCTTGTCGCAAGCGCCCATCCGTCACTCCTAAGGACGGCGTGTCACCAGCACCAACTGACGATGCTGCGAATTCAGCCGTATTCAAGTTTGCTTGCTTCGTTGCCATAGCACTGCAAGAATGACGCGATGAAAAACGCATTGTATGTGGTGGCAACTCCGATCGGAAATTTGGCCGATATTAGTTTGCGCGCTCTAGACGTGCTGCGCGGCGTGGACCTTGTCGCCTGTGAAGATACTCGCCACGCACGCCATTTGCTCGATCATCATGGCATTCGTGTGCAGACGCTTGCCGTGCATCAGCACAATGAAAACGAGGCTGCCAATAAGTTGATTGCAATCCTGGCGGAAGGCAAGTCCATCGCATTGATATCGGACGCAGGCACACCGGCCATTTCCGATCCCGGCGCGCGAACGGTAGCCGCTGTGCGCGCAGCCGGGTTTCCGGTGATTCCATTGCCGGGTGCCAGCGCGGCCATTGCCGCACTTTCCGCCGCAGGAATGACGGAAGATCGTTTCCTGTTTGTCGGCTTTTTGCCATCCAAAAGCAGTGCCAGACGAGCCGCTATCAAAGAGCTTGCAGCGATTTCCGCCGTACTGGTAATTTACGAAGCACCGCATCGCGTCCTGGAAACAGTCGCGGATCTTGCCGAAGTGCTGGAACCGCAACGCGAGATTGTGATTGCCCGCGAGGTCACAAAGCTGTTTGAACAAATCGAACGACTTCTCTTACCCGATGCATCGGCATGGTTGACCGCCGATCCCAACCGGCAACGTGGCGAGTTTGTATTGCTGGTCAGCGGTGCAGTCACCTCTGAGAAATCCGAAATTGACTTGCAGACTGAACGAATGCTGACAATATTGCTTGCAGAACTGCCGTTAAAGCAGGCAGCAAAATTGACTGCTGAAATCACCGGACAACCAAAAAATGCCTTGTATCAGAGAGCGTTGGCGCTCAAGGACCAGGCTTTATAATCGTTTTGATGCAAAACCCGCCATCACAACTGAAGATCATTCGGCCCGACGACTGGCATTTGCATTTGCGAGACGGACCGGCGATGGCCTCTGTTCTCGCGGATACGGCCGGCAGATTCGGTCGGGCGATCGTGATGCCGAACCTCAAGCCACCGGTCACCACAGTCCTCCAAGCAGAGGCTTATCGACAGCGCATCTTGGCAGTGTTGCCATCAGGAATGCGTTTCGAGCCTTTGATGACCTTGTATCTCACTGAGGCTATGCCTGCTTCGGAAATTGATGCCGCATCGGCTAGCGAATTCGTCCATGCAGTCAAGTTTTATCCGGCCGGCGCAACGACAAATTCGGCCGCTGGCGTGAGTAATTTGAAAAACTGTTCAGCAACACTTGAGCGAATGGAAAAGCTGGGGTTGCCGCTATTGGTACACGGCGAGGTGACCGACCAAAGTGTTGATATTTTTGATCGCGAAGCTGTTTTTATCGATACGGTGCTGATCCCCTTGCGGCGTGACTTTCCAGGTCTGAAGTTGGTTTTGGAACACATCACAACTCGGCAGGGGATTGATTTCGTTGCAAGTCAGGATGCGGCCGTTGGCGGCACATTGACGGCACATCATTTACTGCTCAATCGTAATGCACTATTTGCCGGCGGCGTGCGACCACACAATTTTTGCTTGCCCGTGCTCAAGCGCGAATCCCACCGGAAACACTTGTTGGCGGCGGCCACTTCCGGCAACCCAAAATTTTTCCTTGGCACCGATTCCGCTCCGCATGCCAAAAGTACCAAAGAAGCCGCCTGTGGCTGCGCTGGCTGCTATACCGCACACGCCGGTATTGAACTCTATGCGCAAGCTTTCGATTCGGTCGGCGCCATCGAAAAGCTGGAGGGTTTCGCCAGCTTCTACGGCGCTGATTTCTATGGTCTGCCCAGAAATACAGACCAAATCACCCTGGAGCGGGCGACTTGGCAGATTCCGGCAACAGCACACTATTTGCCAGACGATCCGCTGGTGCCGTTCATGGCGGGTGAACTAATCACTTGGCGCTTGCTGAACCGCTAGATCTGCTTCAGCAACGTCAATCAAGGGTGGATAACGCTTGGCGATGCAAATCGAGGAGTTATTGGCAAATCCGCTGATGCAGCGGTATCTGGATTACTCCGGTGGCAGACTTAAGTTGCCCGCCTTGGGCTATTTGAATGAGCAGGCCGGCAAATTGCGGATTGTCACAGGCGGTTGCCATCCGCTGAGGTTTGCCTTGCCGGAGCCCCATGCCGACTACGAACTGCAGGCTTACCGGTTGGGGGTTGTCGCAACCCGACCGGACAATTGGCATGACGCATTCAACGCCCTGGTATGGCTGAAGTTTCCAAAGAGCAAAGCGGCCTTGAATTTTTGCCATATCGCAGCGCGAGAACGGGTCGGTAGTGAGCGAAAACAACGAGGGAAAGCGCGCGACGCGCTGACCCAATTTGACGAGTGCGGGGTGGTGGTTGCCGGCACTTCTCCCGCAATTTGGCAGGCGCTGTCTGGCCACCAGTGGAAGGATGTTTTTGTTGACCGGCGCAGCGAATTGTTGGCGACGACGCGCTTCATTGTGTTTGGCCATGGCAGTCTTGATGCCTTGCGCGCCCCGTTTGTCGGGCTTTGCGGCAAAGCCGTCTTTATACCCATAGACGCCGACGGATTGGCTGCTATCGATGTTGCTGACTTGCGCGAAACTGATAATGCGTTAGCACGGCGTGTTATCAGCACCAACTCATCAGACGAAGCGGGACTTCAACTGCAACCACTGCCCCTGCTTGGGATACCGGGTGCGACAGAAGAAAACGCCTGTGCCGGTTACTATCAGGATACCCGCCAGTTCCGGCCGCGTCGATTGCCGGCAGGCGAGCAGTAGCTGTACCGGAAACCGACAAACATTTGCTTACAAATCCTGATCCAGTCGCCGTAAGCCTATTTGCAGTTAAGTCGTTAAATAGGCTGTAACGGTAAATCTTGCGACAATACAGAGTAACGGGTGGTTGGCGCGCGTGAGCAAAGGTGAAAAAAATGAGTCGTTCTAGAAAATTCAGCCATGTAGCTGTTGCGGGGATGCTGACGCTTTTCGTCTTAGGCACGGCATGGGCCGGCAAGCCAACCTTTCAAGCGGACCCGCCGCCTCGCCCGGCAGGTGGTGGCGCTGGGGGTGGTTACGGCAAGGGCGGCAATGGGGGAGGACATGCCTATGGTCGCGGCTATTACAACGGCTATCACAATGGTCATAATCACAATAACTGGTCGGTGTCGATTGGAGCCTATCCTTACTGGGGCTATGGTTACGCGCCGTATTGGGGTTACGCGCCCTACTATGGCTATCCCTACTACTATTCCGCACCGGTAGTTAGCCAACCGATTGTGATCGAGCAAGCTGCTCCACAGGTTTACATGGAACAACAACCCCAGTACTCACAAGCAGCGCAAGCACCTCAGCCGGTGGCAACCAATTATTGGTACTTCTGCGAATCGGCTCAAGCCTACTGGCCGTATGTCAAAGAATGTCCGACCGGATGGCAACGGGTTAGTCCGACACCGCCTGCGCCGCGCTAAATCCGCCAACCCAAAAGACTTAAGCGATGAAAACAACATTCCAAACCAGTTACCCTAAATTGATAGTTCCGCTTGTCGCGCTGTCCGTTCTGGCCGGTTGCGCTACCACCGTTCCTAGTGGTCCTAGCGTTATGGCGCTGCCGGGTAGTGGAAAGAGTTTTGATCAGTTCCGCTACGACGATTCGGAATGTCGCAATTTCGCCTTCGTCCAGATCGGCGGTCCGGCGGCCGCCGACGCCTCGACCGAGTCAAGCATCAATAGCGTGTTTGTAAGTACGATCCTTGGAACGGCAATTGGTGCCGCCTTTGGCGGAAATGACGGAGCCGCGGCCGGCGCAGCGGTTGGTCTAACGATGGGCAGCGCGAGCGGCGCACAGCAAGCACAATACTCAAGCTATGAAGCGCAAAAACGTTATGACCATGCTTACGTTCAGTGTATGTATGCCAAAGGTCAGAGAGTTCCGGTTTCTGGCAACCTTTCGCAGCGCTCGGGCGCGCCGATGCCGCAATATTCAAATAACAGTTCACCATCGGCGTACGTTCAATCAACTCCAGTTCAATCGACGGCAAATATTCCTCCACCACCTCCGGGGGCCGGAATGCCGCCAGACTATGCGACACAAAATTCAGCAGCCTATCCCGCCCCGGTAATGTGTCTTGATTGCGGGGTAATAGAGAGTATTCGCGAAGTTCCACCAGCCCCGAAAGAGGCCAGTCCAGCTGGCGTTATTGTTGGCGGATTGGTAGGCGCTGCAGTCGGCAATCAAGTTGGGCACGGTAGCGGCAAGGCGGTCGCAACTGCCGCCGGCGCGGTTGCAGGCGGGGCTATCGGTAACAGTATTGCTGAATCCAACACACCGAACAATGTCGGCAGTTTTCTGATTGTTGTACGAATGGGCGATGGCCGTACAGAAACCGTTAAACAACTGACTCCCCCACAATGGCCCGTTGGAGCCGGAGTGAGGGTCGTGAATGGTCAGTTGAAGCCACGCTAAGATTTTGTCATTGAGATTGCCAGACGACAATCCGACCGTGCAATGATGATCGGCAGAGATAGCCGCGTACAATTCGCGTGGGAAGTTCGCCAGGCAGTCGCTGGATGTCGTTGCAAGACGATGTCTGGAGGAAAGTCCGGGCCCCGTAGAGCGAGATGCCGGTTAACGGCCGGGCGCAGCAAGTCGATTGGCGCAAGCTGATTGACCCAAGGCGACAGACAGTGCAACAGAAAGATACCGCCTAAGTCCGCGAGGACTGGCAAGGGTGAAATGGTGGGGTAAGAGCCCACCGCGTTTCTGGCAACAGAAATGGCATGGCAAACCTCATCTGGGGCAAGGCCAAATAGGGGAGCGCTAACGTGGCTCGCGTTGCTCCCGGGTAGGCTGCTAGAGGTCGTTGGTAACAGCGATCCCAGAGGAATGACTGCTCACGACAGAACCCGGCTTATCGGCGAACTTCCCACCGATTTCCGGCGTATGTATTGAGCTTGTCTAACGTACGATCAACAGCGGAATTTTCGACAGATTTGCGAGTTTGGTGGCAACTGAACCGAGTAGGCTCCCCACAAAACCGCCGTGGCCGCGACTGCCAATCAGGATTTGGTCGCAGTGCTTTTCCTCGGCAAAGCTTGCAATTGTCATTGCAGCCTCGCCGACCAAGACGTGGGTTTCCGGCACGATTCCAGCGGCGGCCAGTTTGGCGCGCGCAGCTGCAAGCTCGGCCATGCCGGTTTCACTATGAAACTCACGAATGGTGTCGGCATTAATGAAGCGACCGATATCGCGCGGCAAGGATGCCTGCACATTGAGTAGGTGAATGATTGGCATTTCGCGCCAAAAGTCTCGGTTGGAAATCAACCAATCGATCGGTTTGAGGGCAATATCCGATTCATCAACCGCGATGAGCCAACGTTGAGTCATGACGAAGATTCCTTGTTTTGAGGTGCGATATCTGCGTGGGGAAGTTGCGTGACGCGCCTTGCGAGAATCGATCCGATGACAAAGACGATAGCCGCTCCGGCGACTTCAAAAATCAGTTTGATGTGCGGGATCGATTTGCTGAAATCAGCTGGCAACGCCGGGTCACTAACCATCATGCCGCCGGCTATCCAACCAAGTAGCGCACCTCCCGCCGAAATGACTTGCGGGAACCGATCCATTAACTTGAGCACCAACTTGCTGCCCCAAACGACGATCGGAATGGAAAACAATATACCGAACACGACCAATCGGATGTCACCGTGCGCCGCGCCCGCCACTCCGATGACGTTGTCGAGACTCATCACTGCGTCTGCAACGATGATTGTTTTGATTGCAGAAAACAGCGTGTCCGCTGCGGTTACGTCGCCATGACCGCCCTCTTCAGGTTGCAGCAACTTTATCCCGATCCAAACCAAAAGGATCCCGCCGACGATTTTTAGCCATGGAATCGCAAGGAGTTGCAGGGCGAAGAAAATCAATGTGATGCGAAGGATGATTGCACCAATGACGCCCCAAAAAATTCCTTTATTGCGCTGTGCATCAGGGAGCTTGCGGCAGGCCAGCGCGATCACGACGGCGTTGTCGCCGCCAAGCAAGATGTCGATCGCAATGATCTGCATTACGGCGATCCAAAACGGGGCAGTAGTGATATCGAGCATGGGATTAAGCGTCGCAACGAATTGGTTGACCCAGACAGTTTAACCGGCACGGGAACGATTCTGGGTAAGGTGTTGTCAGGCGCATGTTGTACGTGTAGAGTAAGTGCGCGATGTTCGCCTGGTGTGCGCTACATTGCATACCCGAGCAGCAAGCGAATATAACCAACGGAGGAAGCCATGTCAGATGTCAAAGAAGTGGTAACAGCTACGCAAGTTGATTCAGTTGCAACAACGGAAGCAAAACCATCGCGCCGCAAATTTCTCGCTGCTGCCGCGACCGGTTCGGTAGGTGCAGTCGCTGCAGGATTCCCGATGATTTCAGTCGCCCAAACGCCGATTACCATGCGCTGGCAATCGACTTGGCCGGCCAAGGATATTTTTCATGAGTACGCGCTCGATTTCGCCAAAAAAGTAAACGATATGTCGGGTGGTCGGCTGAAGATTGAAGTGCTACCGGCAGGTGCGGTGGTCAAGGCATTCGAGTTGCTCGATGCGGTGTCCAAAGGAACGCTTGATGGCGGACATGGTGTCGTCGCGTATTGGTACGGAAAGAATTCTGCGGTGGCTTTATGGGGTTCCGGCCCGGCCTATGGCATGGACCCGAAC
Organism: Rhodocyclaceae bacterium; assembly: GCA_016718525.1. Taxonomy (GTDB): domain Bacteria; phylum Pseudomonadota; class Gammaproteobacteria; order Burkholderiales; family Rhodocyclaceae; genus JADKHX01. The sequence goes on along the minus strand of JADKDD010000002.1, from coordinate 255,900 downwards.
ATGGTGCTGGCATGGCACAACTATGGCGGTGGCAAGGAAATCCTCGACGAAATTTACAAGAGCCTGAATCTCGACGTGCAGTCCTTTCTATACGGCCCGATGCCGACACAACCATTTGGCTGGTTCATGAAGCCGGTGACCAAAGCCGACGACATGAAGGGTGTCAAGTTCCGTACGGTCGGATTGGCGGTCGACATGTACAAGGAGTTGGGCGCGGCCGTGAATCCGCTGCCTGGAGCCGAAATCGTTCCGGCGATGGATCGTGGCCTGCTTGATGCCGCTGAATTTAACAATGCATCAAGCGATAAATTGCTGGGTTTCCCGGATGTCGCAAAGGTTTGCATGCTGCAAAGCTTCCATCAGTGCTCCGAGCAGTTTGAAATTCTGTTCAACAAGAAGCGCTACGACTCGTTGTCCACTGAACTTAAGTCGATCATTGGCTACGCTGTTGAGGCATCCTCGGCCGACATGAGCTGGAAAGCGATCGACCGCTACTCAACTGCTTATGGCGAATTGCAAAAGGGCGGGGTTAAGTTCTACAAGACGCCAGATGCAATCCTGCAAGGGCAACTCGCTGCGTGGGACAAAATCCTCGCTGCGAAGAGTGCAGACAATCCGGCGTTTGTCAAAGTCAATGAATCGATGAAGGCTTTTGCGCAACGCGCCGGCAAGTGGCAGAACGATACCCTCGTCGACTACAAAATGGCCTACAACCATTATTTTGGTTCCAAGAAGGGCTAGTCATTGATTTAGCTTGGACAGGGTCGGACTGGTTGAATAAACCGGATCCGGCCCATTTTTCTATGTTCGAGGTTTGCGGAAAATACTGCCGAAAAAATAGAACGAGGAGCGCCGCGTGCAAAAAATGTTGCTTTGGGTTGATAAGGCTTCAACCCTGGCCGGTCAAATCTGCGGCTGGTCGATCGTCCTTTTGACGGGACTTATTTCATGGGAAGTATTTTGCCGCTACGCACTTAACAGCCCGCATGCCTGGGTGCTGGATGCCCAGGTCATGTTGTACGGTTTGCTTTTTATGATGGCCGGTGCCTATACCTTGTCAAAAGAGGGACATGTTCGCGGCGACGTACTGTATGGCTTCTTTGAAGAACGCACGCAGGCGGGATTTGATCTGGTGCTTTATCTTGTGTTTTTCCTGCCGGGAATTTTTGCACTGACGTACGCGGGCTGGACCTATGCCAATGAGTCGCTGGCAATTAATGAGAAGACTTTTTCGCCTGACCCGCTGCTGCTGTGGCCTTTCAAGTTTGTTATTCCCGCCGCTGGCCTTGGGCTATTCATTCAAGGGATCGTTGAGATCATTCGTTGCATCATGTGTCTTCGTGACGGCAAATGGCCCTCGCGCGAACACGACGTGGAGGAAGTGGACGTTGATAAGCTTAAGGCGATGGTGCATGTCACCGACAAGGATATTGCAGCGCTTGATGTGTATGTGGTGAACGCTGAACACGCCGGAGCTGCGAAATGACAATCAAGCGCGAATTGTGGTTTGGCTTGCTCCTCATGGGACTGATCCTATTGACGACAGTCATTTTTATGCCTTGGAGTAATTTGACTCAGGGGCACTTAGGATTGTTGATGCTGTCCTTGGTGGTCGTCGCCATCATGCTTGGCTTCCCGACTGCATTTACCCTGATGGGCATGGGTGTTTTGTTTACCTGGTTCGCCTACCGCAGTGGCAACCCCGACATTGCCGTACGGCAAACATTGGATCTCATGGTGCAGCGTACCTACGCGGTGATGACCAATGAAGTATTGATCTCGATTCCGCTGTTCGTATTCATGGGCTACCTGGTTGAACGCGCTAACTTGATTGCCAAGTTATTTCGTTCTTTAGAGCTCGCGCTCGCTCGCCTGCCGGGTTCGCTTGCTGTGGCAACCTTGGTCACTTGCGCGATCTTCGCAACTGCGACTGGTATTGTTGGAGCGGTGGTCACACTGATGGGATTGCTGGCCTTGCCGGCGATGCTTAAATCCGGTTATGACGTGCGCCTCTCAGCTGGAGTGATTACTGCCGGAGGCTGTCTGGGCATTTTGATTCCACCGTCGGTCATGCTGATTGTCTACGGCGCTACCGCCGGCGTCTCCGTAGTTCAGCTTTACGCCGGTGCGTTCTTCCCCGGCATCATGCTGGCCACGCTATACATTCTTTATGTGATCATCGTTGCGAAACTCAAACCACACTTGGCACCACCTTTGCCAATGTCTGAGCGGCACGTTGACTTGCCCCCCGTCACGCAAGCGATTAACGATAAGTTGGGCGACAAGGTTTTCACTGGTTTGTTGCGCGGGATATCGGGTTCGGTAGCTGGCGTTGCTCCGGCTGCCGCAGCACGTCAAGGCCTCATCGCTATATTGCCGGCACTGGCGCTGGTCGCCGTATTGGCATTTACCTGGAGTCTGGCAACACGTCCGATTGAAGTTGAAGACACCACAGGTTTGGTTGAAATGGGTGGCGAAACCAAAGAACTCGCAAAGATCCTTGGCGGTAATTCAACAGAGGCGCCGGTCGGGAAGGTTGGCCCTGCACCGTCTGCGACGGGCTTGGCCGAACCGCCGGTTGAAGGTCTTCAAGAGCCCCCAGGCGCTGAAAAACCGGCTGCCCTTGTTGCTGCACCTAGTGCTGCTCCAATGGTTGCCGCAGCACCCCCTGTCTCCGCCGAAAAGATCGAGCCTGAGCGCCTCGCGACACCGCTTTGGTTTTGGCTGGTGCTTGGTGGCGGTCTGGCCGCGATTGCTGCCTTCTACGCCATATTTACGTTTGTGCGCCTTGAAGTTTTCAAGATGCTATTGAGCTCATTCTTTCCCCTGGCGGTCATGATTCTGGCGGTGCTTGGAAGTATCGTCTTCGGCCTGGCTACACCGACCGAGGCGGCCGCCATCGGTAGCCTGGGTGGATTGATATTGGCGGCAGCCTATAGGCAGCTCAATTACGGTGTGGTCAAAGAATCAGTTTTTCTTACGGCAAAAACGTCTGCCATGGTTTGCTGGTTGTTTGTGGGGTCGAGCATTTTCTCGGCTGCATTCGCCCTACTTGGCGGGCAGGACTTGGTTGAGAAATGGGTACTGTCACTCGACATGACCCCAATCCAGTTCATGCTGCTTTCCCAGTTCATTATTTTCATTCTGGGTTGGCCACTCGAATGGACCGAAATCATCGTGATCTTCATGCCGATTTTCATTCCGCTGCTGGCGCATTTTCATATTGACCCCTTGTTCTTTGGCCTGCTCGTGGCGCTGAATTTGCAGACGGCCTTCCTTAGCCCACCGGTTGCTATGGCCGCCTTCTACCTCAAGGGGGTGTCGCCACCGCATGTGACCTTGAATCAGATTTTTGCCGGGATGATGCCCTTCATGGGCATTCAGGTATTCGCGCTGGCATTGCTGTATATCTTTCCCGAAATCGGCATGTGGTTGCCGCGAGTGCTGTATCAGTAATGCAAAAGGTACTCGTAACACGGCGACTATTTCCAGAGGTCATCGCCCGACTGGCTGGGAATTTTGAGGTCGACTATCACGATGATGATCAGGCCCTGACGCCGTCTGAATTGGCAGTGCGCCTGAGTGACAAGGCAGGGATGATGTTGGTGCTTACCGACAGGCTCGACGCCTCGGTGCTGGCCGCCGCGCCTGCGCTCAAGGTGGCAGCCAACGTGGCGGTCGGCTACAACAATATTGATCTGGCGGCGTGTTCTGCAGCCGGCGTGATGGCCACGAACACGCCGGGCGTACTTAACGAAACCACGGCGGACATGGTGTGGACCTTGATGATGGCCTCGGCCCGGCGGGTAGTCGCTGCCGACAAGTGGACGCGCACCGGTGGCTGGCAAAGCTGGAAGTTCCTTGACCCGTGGTTGGGCCAGGATGTGCATGGTGCAACGCTCGGCATTGTGGGGATGGGCCGGATCGGTCAAGCCGTGGCACGGCGGGCACAGGGCTTCGATATGCGGGTGATTTATCACAACCGCACGCCGCAGACTGAGACGGGTGGCGCAACCTGGGTGGAGAAAAATACGCTGCTGGCGGAATCCGATTTCATCGTCCTGATGGTCCCGTACTCAACGGCTACGCATCACCTGATTGGCGCGGCTGAGCTTGCACTGATGAAACCCACCGCACATCTGGTCAATGTGGCACGGGGCGGTGTGGTCGATGATGCGGCGCTGATTGAGGCATTGAAAGCGCGTCGAATCGGCGGTGCCGGGTTGGACGTTTTTGAAGGCGAACCGGCCCTCAATCCGGGTTTTTTTGAACTCGACAATGTGACGTTGACACCGCATATCGGTTCTTCTTCGCGGGCAACACGTATGGCGATGGCAACGTGTGCTGCGGATAATTTGATCGCCGCACTGACTGGTCATACGCCACCGAACTTGTTAAATCCCGACGCTGTGCGTCAATGAGATGGTTGCGCAGGCCATAGATATGCCAGTTGGTGCTGATGCTCTGCATGGCGGGATGTCGGCTTCGCCGAGCGCCAGCACGCCGTTGTCATCGAAGGGGATACTGCTTTTCGGTCATGGCGCAAGAAATCCCGAGTGGGCCGCACCCTTCACTGCGATTCGCGCCGAGATCCTTGCGCGCTCACCGGACGCATTGGTCGAGTCGGGTTTTCTCGAACTGATGCGACCGACATTTGCCGAAGCAGTCGATTTACTGGTTGAAAGAGGTGCCACTGAAATAGCCGTTGTGCCGATCTTCATGGCTGCCGGTAGTCATATCAACAAGGACTTGCCGCAACTCGCTGCGACCAGCATGGATCAGCATCCGGGCCTGACGATCAGTCTCGCACCGCCGGTCGGTGCGGCACCGTCTGTGCTTGGTGCGATGGCCGACTACGCAATGGTGGCGGCAGCGACCTAGTCAGCGTGCGCCGGGCAAGGCGCATTGGCTAATGGCTAGTGCAGGTTCTTGATAATGCCGAAGTCGGTACCATCATCAACCACTTGACGATTTGCCGCGATATCAATCAGTGTCGTTCTTATCAGCGGATCCTCAATCCAGTGTGCTGAATGCGGTCCCAACAGAATTTCGCGCGGCGCCATGGCACGGGCAATTGCGTAACCCTGGATGTAGTCGATACCGCATTCCGCCATCGCCCTCAAGGTTGCCGCATCCTCCACCCATTCAGCAATTGAGCGCATACCGAGATTTCGCGACAGGTCTGCAATCGCCTGCACAATGGAAAGTCGAGCAGGGTGTCGGGCAGCCGATTCGACGATGGCGCCGTCTATCTTGATCACATCGGCTTGCAAGTCGGACAGGTACATGAATGACGTATAGCCTGCGCCAAAATCGTCGAGCGCCAACTTGACATCGAATTCGCGCAGGCGTTCCAGTACGCGGCGCGTCTGGTTAATGTCCGTCAGCGCAACGCCTTCGGTGATTTCGGCGCAAAGACGACTGGCGGCACGCGGATGGGCGCGCAGCATGGCGTAGGCATCGGCCATGAACTGCTCGTCGTTAATTGAGGCCCCGGAAAAGTTGACGGTAATGAAATTGGTTCGATCCAACTGTGCAAAACTGGCGTCAATCCATTCGAGTACGGTGTTGAGTACCCAGCGATCAATCACGCCAACACGGCCATGCGCCTCTGCCACTGAAATTACGCGTGAGGCGGGCATCACAGTGCCGTCAGGCGCTCTGGCGCGCAGCAACACTTCAAAATCCAGACTGCCTTGCGGATCGTGCAATGACATGATCGGTTGCATGGCGATGGCCAGAAATTCGGGTGCGCGTTCTGGTGTCAAGCGCGCAACGAGTTCACGTTCTTCCTCATGCTCCTTGAAGGCCGGTGCGTTGGCACCGAAAGTGACGACGTGGCCGGTAGCAGCTCGCTTGGCTTCGCGACAGGCGCGATCAGCGGCGGCGACCAATTCTATGACTTCGATGCCGGCGGTCACTTCGACTGCACCGAATGAGACTCCGATGCGGAACGCAAGGCCCTGCACCCGGAACGAGTTGGCATCAATAAGCTCAACCAACTCTCGACACTTGGCGCTGGCCTCGGCAAGAGGCATTCCACGCATCAAGATCAGGAATTCATCACCACCTATGCGACCAAGGATTGATTCATTGCCAAGACATTTCACAATCATGGCGCATAGCTGGCGGAGTACTTCGTCGCCAGCGGTATGGCCAAAAAGATCATTGATGGTCTTGAACCGGTCAAGGTCCATGTAGGCCAATGTGGCAGGTGACGTCGGACCGGAAGCGCGTATTGCACCCCTGAGTTCCTGCTCGATCGCTCGGCGGGAAAGCGCACCGGTCAGTTGGTCGTGATCCGCCAGATACATCAGTTTGCGGTTGGCAGTGACGGATTCTGTGATGTCCTCGATCGAACCTTCGGTTAGTCCGTCGCCCTTGGAAGCGCGAACGGTGTACCAGACGTTATGGTCGAGAGACTGAAACCGCAACTGTGCCCGCGGATTGTCAGCCAGCAAGCTACACAACGACTCCCAAGCACCAGCCTCAAAATACTGTTGCCAGCGAGCTTGTCCATCTAACACCTCAAGGCCGAGCAATCTTCCCAGCGCTGGATTGCCGCGCAGAATCCGGCCAGTTGCGTCCGCCGTAAAGAAGGCTACCGGGACCTGGTCATAAGTCTTTTGTAAGGCAATCTCGGCGCCTTGACGTCCGGTACGCTCAAGTCGCATTTGCTCGGCAAGCGCCATGGCGACCAACAGGCCGGAACTCAGGGCGGCGGTGACGCTGTTGACGTAGGGGAGCGCATTTGGCAGACCGAACATGGCGCGAATAACTTCGGCGAAACCAGCACCAGCCGTTACCGCCAACGATGCTGAAAAGTACATCGCAATGCGCGACCGCGACGACAACAGGATGCTGCCCAAATAGTAAACGATGATCCCGTAACCGACAAAAGCGCAAATCCACAAGGTCGGGATGAAGAAGCGGTATGGCAAAAATAGCGCCGCCGCAAACATCGGCAGGTAGAGTAATTCCAGCAATCGCAGGAGCGGGCGCCCCTGTGCTTTTGCGAGTTCGTTTTGCAGCAGCCGCGTGAACAGAAAAACAGTCAGCGGGAAATTGCTGGCAAGGACGAACTTGCGCAGCCCATCCATCCATGCGACCGGTACCTGATGGCCTAGCCAAAGCGTATCCCAACCGGCCGAGATTGCGCCAACCCGAGTGCTGACAATTAGCCAGCCGGCGAAAACAATGTAAATCGGTTCACGGTTGATCAGCGCAGCAAGCAGCATGAAGATGGCAAGGACGGTCAGGCCGCCTTCAAGCAACCCCATATCGATGGCAAACTCTCGTACCAGCAGCCCGAAATCAGTGGCGGTCCATGCAGTTACTGACAGGCGTGCCGGCCCGACAAAGGTCGCCCGGCAGAGGATCGGCACACCAGAAAGGTTGCCACCTGTCGTAGCAAACCCGGAATTCACATGGACCAGTCCGCCTGTACTACCTGCCCGTGTCGCACTTCCTAGTGGTGTCAATGCAGTGCCGCGCCAGCATGACAGGGTCCGCGCGTGACGTGAAGGAAAATACACCAGCGGCGGACCGGCAATATCGTTGGGCAGGCTCGGTGGTGTGAAGGCGAACCAAACTGCCGCTTCAGATAGTTGAGTATCAAAACTGGTGACCGTTTTTACGCCGCGCATGGCTTCACGGGCGGCGGCAGGTTCAACGTTTCCGTCGTCGGGGACGAATGCCAAGGCCGTAAATGGCAAGTCCGGCTGGCTCTTGAAAGCGGTGTCTGACTCCCAAACGAACAATGCCAACAGCATCGTTCCTGCCAGAATCACGGGGATCGCGATAGACGATAACTTGGTTAGCCAGACCTCATTGCGGCGTTGAAAGCCGCGCCAGAGTTCACGTGAAGTCAGGTGCAATAGACGACGAGTGCGTGGCCTCATCTAGCCGCGTCCCGCCGGGGGTCGGTTGCGGTGCATCGCAGCCATGCTGACCTTCCCGGATTAGCGAGGGGCTCTGCGTCCTGCTGCGGCGAAGCCTGACCTACTGTCAGCAGCCGAGCTGGAACTGGAGTCGGTAGCCATCATGGGCACCAACTCAATATCCGGATGACGTGTCTCAAAGAACAACGGGTACCACGGATGATCGACCTCGACCCAACGGCGTTTGGTTACCGCAATGTCACATTTCATCACGCGATGGGGAATCATTCCGGCATGCGCCATCGGCACGAAGTCACCGCCGGGAAAAACGTCTTCGAAATACAACCATTGATAGAAACGATCCATCGGGCTGCGCGCTGCAGCAACCATACAGTCAACACCACCAGCTTCGCACTGCAAAAACATGGCTTTCATCAACATCGCTTTGACCATCCGGCCAACGGCCGCCTGACTCACTGCAAGCCGAGTTGCTTCGGTGAGTACCCGATTGCGTAACGATTCGGGAAGCGTCACTGACTGTTCTACATCCAGTGGCTGATGTTGATTGGTCCGAAAACGCATGCTGCCCAGAGGCATTCCGTCCAGTTTGGATAGTGCGACCAACACCCGGCTACTGCCATCGAGGTCGCTGGCTTCAGGTGCCGAAAAACGCGTGGCGAGCTCGGGAAGGTGGCGACCGTAAGCGCTTTTGCGGATGGCCACAGCCTTGACCAACTCCTCTTCGCTACGAACGCAACGAATCACAAATGGCAAGGACTCAGTTTGGAGCGATTTTTTCACGGTATTTTGGCTCATAGGTCGTGAATATGCCGCGTTCTAAAGCCGCTGACAAGGGGAAATATTGTCCCGCCCGTCTCAAGTGGTGCAAATATGCAACAAAAAGACGGGGTTGTAGGCGCTTGGGGTGGCGTAAATGCCCGAAACTAACGCCTTCAATGCGGCCAAATTACGCATATCAAACTAGGAGAAAAGCCGTGCCAGTTCCACCCCTGGCGACGGCGCACGCATGAATGCTTCACCCACCAAAAATGATTGAACGCCCGCCGCGCGCATCACGGCAACTTCTTTCGGACCAAGGATCCCAGATTCCGTGACAACGATTCGATCCCTGGGGATTCGTGCAAGTTGCTCCAGCGTCGTTTCCAAACTGACCTCAAAGGTGTGCAAGTTGCGGTTGTTGATTCCGATCAATGGCGTGTTTAGTTGCAGCGCAAGATCAAGCTCGGCAGCATCATGGGATTCAACCAGAACGGACATACCGAGGCTTGCAGCAATGCTTTCCATTTCCCGCATCTGCACCAGCGAAAGCGCTGCGACGATTAGCAAAATTGCATCCGCTCCCATCGCCCGCGCTTCATACACTTGATACGGATCGATCAGAAAATCTTTGCGCAATACCGGCAAGCTGCATGCCGCGCGAGCTTCCCGCAAGTACGCCGGACAACCTTGAAAAAACTGCAGATCAGTCAATACGGATAAACAGGTCGCCCCATGCTGTGCGTAATCGGCGGCGATCTCCGCCGGGCGGAAGTCAGCGCGCATCACGCCTTTGGATGGGCTGGCCTTCTTGATTTCAGCGATGACCGCCGTCTCGTCATCACCAACTCGCTGACGGATCGCACCTAAAAAATCTCGCGGCGGTGGCATTGCCAGAGCTTTTCTTTTGATCTCCTCTAGTGGGGCCAGGGCCAGTGCTTCGGCGACCTCGATTTGCTTAACCGCGAGGATTTTCTTCAAAATGTCGGACATATTTCGTGTTTCGTTCAAGCCTTAAATTTTTGCGTGAATCCAACGAACTCATTGAGCTTCTGGCGGGCCGCACCAGAGGCAATAGTCTCGCGCGCCAACGTGATGCCAGCGGCAATTGAGGGAACCGTATTGGCGGCATAGAGTGCCGTCCCCGCATTAAGAATCAATATCTCACGTGGCGTCCCCGCCGTGTTTCCAAGTGCGCTGAGCATCATCGTTTTTGATTCATCAGCATCCGCCACACGCAAGCTTCTATTTGATGCCATGGCGAGTCCGAAATCCTCGGGATGAATTTCATATTCGGTGACGTGACCGTCTCTGAGTTCGCCCACCAGCGTTGTGGCACCCAGCGAGATTTCGTCCATGCCATCTTTGCCCCAGACCACCAGCGCGTGCTTGGCGCCAAGCTGCTGCATCACGCGCACTTGGATACCCACTAAATCAGGGTGAAACACGCCCATCAAGGTATTGGCGGCACCCGCCGGATTGGTCAGCGGGCCCAGAATATTGAACAGTGTCCGTACCGCCATCTCGCGCCGCACCGGGGCCACATTTTTCATCGCCGGATGATGATTCGGCGCGTACATGAATCCGCAACCGACCGTCTCAATGCACTCCGCCACCTGCTGCGGCGTCAGCATGATGTTGGCACCGAGCGCTTCGAGTACATCGGCTGCGCCGGATTTTGACGACACGCCGCGCCCACCATGCTTGGCAACCGTGGCGCCGGCCGCTGCGGCAACAAACATCGAGGCGGTAGAGATATTAAAAGTCTGTGCACCATCACCGCCGGTACCGACGATATCCACAAAGTTTGCCGTGCGCTCAGTGTTTTTCAAGACAACCTTGGTCGATAGTTCTCGCATCACCAGCGCAGCCGCCGAAATTTCGCCGATGGTTTCCTTCTTGACGCGCAATCCGGTAAGTATGGCAGCGACCATTAGCGGTGAAATTTCACCGGCCATGATTTGCCGCATCAGATCCAGCATCTCGTCGTGAAATATTTCGCGGTGCTCGATGGTCCGCTGCAGCGCCTCTTGCGGGGTCATTTTTTACTCCCAGTTGCGGAGCTTTGCAGAAAGTTTTTCAACAAGGCATGGCCGCACTCGGTCAGGATGGATTCTGGATGAAATTGCACACCCTCCACATTCTTTGTCCGGTGGCGCACCCCCATGATTTCGCCGTCCTCCGTCCACGCCGTGACTTCAAGGCATTCCGGCAAGGAGTCACGGCGAATTGCCAAAGAATGGTAGCGCGTGACAGTTAGCGGACTGGGCAAGCCAGCAAACACACCGACACCATTGTGCAAAACAGGAGATGTCTTGCCGTGCATCAGCTGTTTGGCGTGAATGATCTCCCCGCCGAATGCCGCGCCTATGCTTTGGTGGCCAAGGCACACACCGAGCAGTGGCACCTTGCCGGCGAACTCGGAAATCGTCGCCACCGAAATCCCTGCTTCGGCAGGTGAACACGGCCCCGGCGAGATGACGATACGCGCTGGTTTCATGGCGGCGATTTCCTTGATCGAAATCGCATCGTTTCGATATACCCGTACGTCTTCACCCAGTTCGGCGAAATACTGAACCAGGTTGTAGGTGAAGCTGTCATAGTTGTCGATCATTAATAACATGGCATGTCCTTCCTAATCCTGGCCAAACCGCGTGTCCAGCCCGGACTCGGCCAACTCGGCGGCACGCAACACAGCGCGTGCCTTGGAAAGCGTCTCTTGCCACTCAGTATCCGGGTCCGAATCGGCCACAATGCCGGCACCTGCCTGGACATGAATTTGTCCGTTTTTGATCACCGCTGTGCGGATTGCAATCGCCAAGTCCATATCGCCATTGAAGCCAAGATAGCCGACCGCACCGGAATAAATGCCGCGCTTGCTGGGTTCCAATTCATCGATGATCTCCATCGCCCGCACCTTTGGCGCGCCGGATACCGTTCCGGCCGGGAAGGTCGCCTTGAGTACCGAGAGCGGGCCTTCGTCGTCACGCAACGTTGCCTCGACGTTGGAGACGATGTGCATCACGTGCGAATAACGCTCGATGATAAATTTGTCGGTAAGTTTGATGCTGCCGGTTTTGGCGACACGGCCAATGTCATTGCGACCCAGGTCGAGCAACATCAGATGCTCGGCACATTCTTTCGGATCGGCCAACAGCTCAGCTGCAAGTGCTTCGTCTTCGACCGTCGTTGCACCGCGTTTACGTGTGCCGGCAATCGGTCGCAAAGTGACTCGCCGTTCGCCTGCCTGGCCATGCTCATCATCGTCGAGTCGCACCAGAATCTCGGGCGACGCACCGACCACATGGAAATCGCCGAAGTTGAAAAAGATCATGTAGGGCGAAGGATTGGTGGTGCGCAAGGCACGGTAAAGCGCCAATGGGCTTGCAGCGTAAGGGCGACTCATCCGCTGCGAGATCACCACCTGCATGATGTCGCCGTCGACGATGTATTGCTTGGCGCGGCGTACCGCGGCTTTGTAGGCCTCTTCGCCAAATTCGCTAGTTGGTGCTGGCGACACGCCGTGCGTATCGGGCGGAACCTGCACCGGTTCGCGCAGTTTGGCGACCAACGCTTTCAAACGTCCCTGCGTTTGTGCCCACGCACCGGGGAAGCCGGGTTCAGCATACACCACCAGGGTGAGTTTGCCGGAGAGATTGTCGACGATTGCGATCTCGTCGGAGAGCAGCAGCATGATGTCCGGCAGATCCAATGGGTCGGGCTTTTGGGCATGTTTGCTAGTGGCCAATTTTGGCTCGATGAAGCGCACAGTGTCGTAACCAAACGCCCCGACCAGTCCGCCGCAAAAGCGCGGCAAGCCGGGCAAATCCGGGACCTTGAAGCGGGCCATGTACTCACTGATGTAAGTCATCGGATTGGTATGATCGCGGCGTTCGGCGACGCGGTTGCCGTTGAGCAACAGGATGCCGCCGTCTTTGACGCAAATGCGGGTGCTGGCGGCGAGGCCGATGAACGAATAACGACCGAAGCGCTCGCCACCGTGCACCGATTCCAGCAAATAGGAATTCGGTTCGTTGGCCAGCTTGAGATAAATTGAAAGCGGTGTATCGAGATCGGCAAAGGTTTCCAGCGTCACCGGTATGCGGTTGTAGCCAGCGGCGGCAAGCCGGTTGAATTCGGATTCATTCATGGGGTAGCTCCACACAAAAACTGAGACACATTCAGGCAGACGTTGCGCGCACAAGGTGCACGCGGCGGGCAGAGCGCGTTAGCGCGCGATGGTGCAGGGCCGCCAGGGCCAAGCCTCCGCCCAGAGCGTTTGCTCAGGGACGGCGGTCATCAGTGTTGGTGAGTTGTGCATTTTGTTTGGAAGGTCGTCAGTTGGTGCTGGTGGAACGCCGTCAAATAACGCGACGCGCGGCATCCAGCAGCGAGCCGACTATACCATCGCAATCCACGTTTTGCACGGGCTCGCCGCCATCGTAGCCATAAGACACCAACAGGACCGGGCAGCCGGCGGCGCGGGCTGCGGCGGCATCGGTCATCGAATCTCCCAAATGCAGGTTCTCCTGCGGGATGGTGCCGAATCGCTCACAAGCATGAAGCAACTGGTCAGGATGCGGCTTCTTTTGCGGCAAGGTGTCGCCGGAAATGGCGAACTCAAACCACGTCGCAAGCTTGGTAATCTGTAGCAGCGGATCGGTAAACGCGGTGGCTTTATTGGTCACCACGGCCATCGGAATCCCGGCCTGACGGAAGGCGGTAAGCGCGTCGAGCACGCCAGCATATGGACGCGACAGTCGGCCGTTTTCAACTGCGTAATGGCGGCGAAAGATTTTCATCGCTTCAGCGCGACCCGATTCGTCCAGGTCGGGCAAACAACGCGAGACCAAATGCGGAATCCCCAAGCCTACAAATTCAGTAATGGTGGCAAGCGGGTAGGGCGGGTGACCGAGCTCGACCAGCATCGCGTTGGCCGCTGCACCGATGTCGGGAGCCGTGTCGAGCAATGTGCCATCCAGGTCAATCGTCACAGAGCGGATATGTTTCATGCGGATATTTTCGCATCTGCACGCAATAAGCCAAATGCTTCATTTCAGCTGGCGCTGAAATGAAGCATTCAGATACGGCGGTAACGTCTGCCCCGGGCTTAGTGAACCGCCGCCAAACCTAATCGAACTCGCGCCTCTGCCGGACTGGCAATTTCACGTCCCGCATTTCTGGCGCAGGTGGCGAGCGCTTCGATCAATGCCCCGTTGCCACTGGCGCGACTGCCATCGGGCAGGTAAAAGGTGTCCTCCAAACCGGTGCGCAACATGCCGCCCAAGTCTGCGGTGCGCTGATGCACCGGCCAGATTTCAGCGCGGCCAATGAGCGTGGTTTGCCATGTTGCATCAGGCTCTTTCCAGCGCAACAGCAATTCGAGCAAATCGCCGTCTACCGGCATGCCGGAAGCCACGCCCATGACGAAGTTGTAATCCAGATGCTTGGTCATACCGGCTTTGCGAAACATGCCAACTGAGCGCACGATGCCTACGTCGAAACACTCAAATTCGGGCAACGTACCGGTCTCTGCCATGACGTCCAGAAACTGTTTCACCTTGGCCACAGGGTTATCAAAAACCATCGGTGGCCAAGCCCAGCGACCGTCCTCTTTGATTTTCAAATAGTTCAAGGTGCCCGCGTTACATGCCGCAATTTCCGGCTTGATGCGGCGAATGCAGGCGGCGGGGCCGGAGATATCGGCACCGACCACGCCTGTGGTCAGATTGATGATGACGCCCGGACATGCCGCGCGTATCGCGTTGATAATTTCTTCGGCAACATCGGGATCCCACGATGGCAGGTGCCCCATGCCTTCCTTCTGCTGACGCAGATGCACGTGCATCATGCAGGCGCCGGCGTTGTAGGCGTCGCGTGCCGAGGCGGCCATTTCCTTGGCGGTGACCGGTACCGGGTGCTGCTTCGGATCAGTCAAAACGCCGGTCAGCGCGCAGGTAATGATGGCTTTTTCAGTTGAATTTTTCATGTGGGCTTTACCTCGATATCAATTTCGATGAGCACCGTACCGGCGGCAACTTGCTCGCCGGCTTTGGTGTGGATAGCGGAGACTTTTCCTGCTGAGTTTGCGATCACGCGGGTTTCCATTTTCATGGCTTCGACGATGGCTAGCGTCTGCCCTTCCTTCACCGTATCGCCGACCCCGACATCGAGCCGCGCAACGGTTCCGGCGACGCTGCTTTTGGCGTGACGTGGATCGACGTTGTCTGTGGCTTTGGGGAATGGCGAAACTTCACTAAACACGAACACTGCCGCATCGCGTGAAATATGTAGCTCGCGACCATGACGACAGACAATTGCTTGATGGTTCAATCCATCAATTGAAAAGCGGACTTGGCGATTACTTTCAGACAGTACAGCAACTACTGACGGCGGCGTAGCGGGGGTTTCGCAAAGCGCTGCTTTGCGCCCGTGTAGCGGGTCGGCTGTACTAAGCCGACACTCCACGCCACTTCCAACTGATACCTTTCCATCGCGCGCATCGACCAAGAAAGCTCGCTCGACTTCACCGCAACACAACCTCATCTTGAACGCACTAACGCTAGGCGAACGCCAGCCGCTGCCATCGGCAAACAGCGCAGCGGCGAGCGCCCAGTCCTCGTTTTGCGCCAAAGGTCGTTGCATCATTGGTTCGCCGTTGGCCGCCCATTCATCGAGCAGTGAGGTATGCATTTGTGCACTTCGAAACGCGTCGTGATCGACTAGGTCATGCAGGAAGCGGCCATTGTTTGCGAGTCCCAGCAAAGGTGCATCGGCAAGCGCGGCCATCAAACAGCGGATCGCGTCGGTCCGGGTCTTCCCATACCCAATTACTTTCGCCACCATCGCATCGTAAAACGGCGTAACTGCACCACCTTCAATAATTCCTGCGTCTATGCGCACGCCAGCATTTGCAGCATCGGCAGGGCGGAAGTGCAAAATCTCGCCCGTTTGCGGCGTGAAGTTTTTGTAGGGGTCTTCTGCGTACAGCCGCGCTTCGATCGCGTGGCCGCTGAATTCAATTTCCTTTTGCGTCAGCGGAAGCGGCTCTCCCCCAGCAACACGCAATTGCCACTCGACCAGATCGAGACCGGTGATCAGTTCGGTCACTGGATGCTCGACCTGCAGCCGCGTATTCATTTCGAGGAAGTAATGATTCAGGTCGGCGTCGACGATGAACTCGACCGTACCTGCACCGCGGTAGCCGACCGCGAGCGCCGCGGCCACTGCATCGGCACCCATCGTTTCACGCATCTTTGGCGAGACGATTGGTGAGGGTGCCTCTTCAATGACCTTTTGTCGGCGTCGTTGTGCCGTGCAGTCACGCTCACCCAGATGTACCGCATTGCCATGGGCATCGGCAAAGATTTGAATTTCGATGTGGCGTCCGCGCTCGATCAAGCGCTCCAGCATCATCACATCCGAGCCGAATGCCGACAACGCCTCGCGCCGCGCGCCGGCAATCGCTTCGGGCATCTCTGCCGGTGACGCGACCAGTCGCATGCCACGCCCGCCGCCACCGGCCACCGCTTTGACCAGTAAAGGGAATCCTACCGCTTTTGCCTCTGCGAGCAAACGCGCATCGCTTTGTTCGTCGTCCAAATACCCCGGTACCGTTGGTACTTTTGCTGCGATCATCCGCCGCTTGGCGAGCGCCTTGTCGCCCATCGCAATGATGGCTTCCGGGGGCGGACCGATGAAAACCAATCCATTGTCTATGCAGGTTTGGGCAAATGTCGCGTTCTCGGACAAAAAGCCATATCCCGGGTGTACTGCGTCGGCACCAGTGCGTTGCGCCGCAGCCATAAGAGCGGCGATATTCAGGTAGGACTCAGACGCTGCCGAACCGCCAATTCGAACCGCTTCGTCGGCGAGACTAACGTGCGGAGATTTCGCATCGGCATCCGAATATACGGCGACGGTCGCATAGCCCATCGCGCGAGCAGTGCGAATTACGCGACAGGCAATCTCGCCGCGATTGGCAATCAGAATTTTTGTAAACTTGGTTGCTTGCTGTGTCATGCTCGATTCCGATAGGGTGGGCCAATTAGCCGGCGCAAATGCTGGCCTTGGCTTCTTCGTATTCACGTTTGAAGCGCGCCACTAACTCGGCGGTAGGCAAAACCTCGCGAAGTGCGCCGATGCCTTGCCCGCAACCCCAAATGTCCTTCCAGGCTTTGGCCTTGCTGGCGCCTTCGCCGCTGGCAAAGTTCATCTTGCTGGGGTCACTCTGCGGCAGATTGTCAGGATCCATCCCGGTGTTGCGGATGCTGCCCTTTAAATAGTTACCGTGAATGCCAGTGTAGAAGTTGCTGTAGACGATGTCGTCGGAGTTGCTCTCGGTAATCATCTGTTTGTAACCATCCACCGCCCGCGCTTCTTCGGTGGCAATGAAGGCCGAACCGATGTAAGCAAAGTCGGCGCCCATGGCTTGCGCAGCGAGGATGGCGCCGCCCGATGAAATTGCACCGGACAACGCAATCGGGCCGCCGAACCACTCGCGAATTTCCGCGACCATGGCAAAAGGGCTCTTTACACTTGCATGCCCGCCGGCACCGGCCGCCACCGGGATCAGTCCATCTGCACCCTTTTCGATGGCCTTGTGGGCGAATACATTGGTGATAACGTCATGCAGCACCACGCCTCCCCAGGCATGCACGCCCTGATTGACGTCCACGCGTGCGCCAAGGCTGGTGATCACGATCGGCACCTTGTACTTTTCGCAAACCTGCATGTCGTGCTCCAGCCGGTCATTGCTCTTGTGCACGATCTGGTTGATGGAAAACGGTGCTGCCGGGGAGTCGGGGTGTGCCTTGTCATGCGCAGCGAGTGCTTCGGTGATTTCAGCTAGCCATTCGTCCAATTGCGAGGCTGGACGCGCGTTGAGCGCCGGCATTGAGCCCACTACCCCGGCTTTGCACTGCGCGATGACGAGCTTGGGGCAACTGATGATGAACAACGGCGAGCCGATGACCGGGAACTTGATATTCTTCAGAATCGGCGGGAGGTAGCGTGTCGGTTGGGTCATTTTTCAGAGATCAATCGTCCATAGCGTTAGTTGAATGCACCACGTCGGCCTATTTCACGACCCAACTTGCGGCACGCTTTTGCACAAAGGCCATCACACCCTCGGCACCTTCGGCGCTCGTTGCGGCCAAGGCAAAGGCGTTTGCAGCATCGTCAATCAGTGCTGCGGGCGTATTCAGGCGCGCACGTGCAACCAAATTTTTGGTTGCCGCCAAGGCATGCGGTGCGCAGGCGAGAATATCTTTGACAGTCGCTTCGAGGCCAGCGTCGAGCTCGGAGGTGTCGGCAAAGCACGCATGCACTAAACCAATTTTCTCTGCCGTCTTGCCATCAATGCGCCCACCGGTGACGGCAAGGCGTTTCGCCTGCGAGTAGCCGAGGCGTTCGACCAGGTATGGCGCAATCTGCGCCGGGACCAAACCGAGCGAGGTTTCCGGCAACCGGAAGTTGGCACTGGTATCGCACATGGCCACGTCAGCCGCACACGCTAGTCCGAAGCCACCGCCCATGACACCGCCTTCGAGGACGGCAACAATGGCTAACGGTGAGGCGACCACTGCCGCACATAATTCGCCAAAACGCCGGTTCACCTTGGCGATGGAATCGACGCCACCACCTCTGGCGGCAGCCATGTCTTTCAGGTCGCCGCCTGAGCAAAAATGACCGCCGGCGCCACGCAGCACAATCACGCGTGTTTCGCCATCCTGCGCGGCGGCATCCAACGCCGCGAGCAATTCATCCACCATCGCCAATGACATCGCATTGCGTGACTCAGGGCGATTGAGCGTCAGAGTTGTGACGCCGCCATTGCGCGTCACAAGAACGGCAGATCCGGTCATCCCAGCGCCTTGGCCGGGAGTGTGCCTTCGAGTTTGGCGATGATGCCAAGCATGACTTCATCGGCACCACCACCAATCGAAATCAGGCGGCTGTCGCGGTAGGAACGTGAGATGCGGTTATCAATCGTGTAGCCCATGCCACCCCAAAACTGCAGGCAACTGTCGGAGACTTCCCGCGTCAAGCGTCCGCATTTGAGCTTTGCCATCGACGCCAGACGGGTCACATCCTTGCCGCTGACATAGGATTCGGTGGCCCGATAAACGAGCGCACGCAATGCCTCGACTTCGGTGCGCAATTCGGCCAGGCGGAAATGAATCACCTGATTGTCGAGCAGAGACTTTCCGAACGCTTTGCGCTCACGGGTATAGGCAATGGTTTCATCAATCAAGTTGTCCATCGATTGCAATGAACCCGCCGCACCATAGAGCCGCTCTTCCTGAAACTGCAGCATTTGCAGGGTGAAGCCCATGCCTTCCTGGCCAATGACGTTTCTGACAGGAACACGCACATCGTCAAAAAACAGCTGTGCCGTGTCTGACGAGTGCATCCCGATTTTGTGGATCTTCTGACGGCTGATGCCCTTGCTGTCCATTGGGACCATGACCAGCGATTTGTTTTTATGCGGCGCGCCCTGTGAAGTGTTCACCAAAAGGCAGCACCAGTCGGCCATCATTCCATTGGTAATCCACATCTTGCCGCCATTGATGATGTAGTCATCACCGTCCCGCCGGGCATGCGTCTTGATCGCTGCGACATCCGAGCCGCCACCGACTTCGCTGACGCCGATGCAACCGACCATGTCGCCGGCGATCGCCGGGGCGAGAAAATTGCGTTTGAGTTCGTCGGAACCAAAGCGCGCCAAAGCCGGCGTGCACATATCGGTTTGCACGCCAATCGCCATCGGTATCCCGCCACAAGTGACGTCACCCAGGGCTTCAGCAACGACCATAGAATATGAAAAATCCAATCCGAGTCCGCCATAGGCTTCGGGGTATTTCACACCAAGAAGACCAAGATTCCCCATCTTCTTGAACACCTCATGCGAGGGAAACTGCTCGGCCTTCTCCCATTCATCTACATGCGGATTGATTTCTTCCTTGACGAAGCGCTTCACGGTTTCGGCAAGCTGCTTGTGTTCAGTGGTGAATTGCATCAATGAATCCTCTCGTAGTGAAGTTAGAAGCGACCAACACCAAAGGTGTTCGGATGTAATTTACGTTGTTCGGCTTCCGCACAAATCGCCAGACACAAGCCGAGAACAGTACGGGTATCACGCGGGTCAATAATGCCGTCGTCCCACAGGCGCGCGGTGCCAAAAAGTGCAGTCGACTCCTTTTCAAGCCGCATGCGCAGACTGTCTGACATGGCTGTCAAGGCGGCATCATTGACGACTTGACCGGCACGCTCAAGCTTGGCGCGACCGACGATATCCATGACCTTGGCGGCTTGCGCAGCACCCATAACCGCAGTGCGTGCTGAAGGCCAGGCGAAGATGAAGCGCGGGTCAAAGCCACGTCCGCACATCCCGTAATTTCCTGCACCGTAGGAGCCGCCAAGCACGATAGTGAGTTTGGGCACGCGGGCATTGGCGACCGCTTGAATCATTTTCGAGCCGTGCTTGATTGCACCGGCCCGTTCTGCCGCGCTGCCGACCATGTAGCCGGTGGTGTTTTGCAGGAAGACCAGCGGTGTGTTGCTCTGGTCGCACAATTGAATGAATTGCGCGGCCTTGGTCGAGCCGTTGGGTTGTATCGGGCCGTTGTTGCCCAGGATGCCGACGTGGTGACCGTTGATGCGAGCATGCCCGCACACCGTGTCAGCCGCGTAGTCAACTTTGAATTCGAGAAAGTCCGATGCGTCGACTAGACGCGCAATGACTTCTCGCACATCGTAAGGCTCACGGTCGTCGGCGGGGACGACGCCAAGCAGTTCGTCGGACGAATATTTTGGCGCGGCGCCAGTTGGTGCTGATTGACTCTGCATGCCCTCGACTCCGCTGCGCGGGGTGGCAACGCCGTTCCACTTCAACTTATCCAGCACCTCCCGCGCCATGGCGATGGCATGTGCATCGTCTTCGCAAAGATATTCGCCGAGCCCGGTGACGGTCGCATGGGTTTCCGCGCCGCCGAGGGTTTCTTCATCGACATCTTCACCCATCGCCGCTTTGACGAGCGGTGGGCCGGCGAGATAAATGCTCGAGCGGCCACGAACCAAAATCACATAGTCGGACAAACCAGGCAGGTAAGCGCCACCAGCGGTTGAAGGACCTAGCACCACCGTGATTTGTGGAATTCCCGCAGCCGACAAGCGTGCTTGATTAGCGAACGTACGGCCGCCATCGATAAATATTTCGGCCTGGTACATCAGATTCGCTCCACCACTTTCAACCAGCGACACCAACGGTAATTTATTTTCACGGGCGATTTCCTGGACGCGCAGACCTTTCTTCAGACCCATCGGCGCAATCGTGCCGCCTTTGATAGCACTATCTGAGGCGGAAATCATGCAACGCTTACCGGCGACCACGCCGATACCAACGATCAAGCCTCCGCCCAGAACGGATTTCTTGCCATCGTCATCGTGCATGCCGAGGCCGGCCAAACTGGAAATCTCCAGGAAGTCACTGCCGCGATCAATTAATTGGGCGATACGTTCGCGTGGCAACAAGGCGTTGCGCTTTTCGAATTTGTCGCGTTTGCTCGACGATTCATCGCGGACCTTTTGTTCGAGTGCGCGCACTTCTCCGAGTCGCTCGGTCATCCGCGCGACATTGGCAACGAAGCTTTCAGCGCGCGGGTTAAGGCGGGAAACGAGTTGCGGCATGATCAGCTGTTTTTCAAAACATCAGGCAACACCGCCCGATGAAATCCGTTATAGGGTTCGGAACGTGTCACCGGTGCGCGCGGGAAAATCGCGCTGCCCAAGGATGCTGCGCCGTCGATCTGCACCGTAATACCGGTCACGAATGCGGCTCCGGGCGAGAGCAGGAAGCAGATGACGGCACTGACTTCGGCTTCGGTCGCCATGCGTCCGAGCGGGACGTGATTCTTCAGCTTCGGAATGAAGGTTTTCATCGCACCTTCGTAGGTATCCATTCCCGACGAAGCAATCCAGCCCGGCGCGACAGCGTTCACCCGCACAGCAGCGTGACCCCATTCGTAGGCGGCGGTGGCGGTGAGATTGCTCATCCCGGCGCGCGCGGCACCCGAGTGCCCCATTCCAGGCATGCCATTACGGAAATCTGCGGTCATATTGACGATGGAACCACCGTGACCTTGCATGCTCTGCAAGTAGATTTCACGCATCATCAAGAACCCACCGGTCAGGTTATTGGCGACGACGGCGTCAAATCCACGCTTATTGATGGCCATTAACGGCGCCGGGAATTGCCCCCCGGCGTTATTCACCAAGCCGTGAATTCGACCGTGTCGGTCGACAATCGTCTTAACCCCGGCTTTCACCGCCTCTTCATCGCGGATGTCAAAAGCAATAGTGTCGGCTCGACCGCCGTCGTCGGAAATTTCGGCGGCCACTTTGTCCAACTTGGCTTGCGTGCGGCCACTCAGGATAACCGTTGCGCCGAGCGAAGCCAGTTCATGGGCGACACAGCGACCGATGCCGCTGCCGCCACCGGTAACCCAGATCACCTGGTCGGAAAAAAGCCCTGCGCGCAAAACGCTGGCATAGGTTGAGGGAGTGCCTTGATCATGGGTATCGGACATTGCTTTGGTTTCCGTGTTCAGTATGGCGTGTCGATAAAACTCAAATTCAGGTCCAAATGCTACGTTAGGTTGACGTATAGGTCAACAGATGACCGTAAACGGAAAATTTCCCTTGATATTCAAAAAACGGACAGTTAGGATTGCGCCTTGTTACGCGATATTCCATCCCAACCAGCGAAAGGGTTCCAATGAACTTAGCAGAATGCACCAGCACTTTGACGCAAAAAGTCGGCGCCGACAGCGGCCTCGGGGCCACTTTGAAATTCGATTGCGGCACCGATGGCGTGGTGGTCATCGATGGCAAATCAACGCCGAACACGGTGGACAACAACAACCGCGAGACCGAGTGCACGGTCGCTATCACTTTGGAGAACCTGACTGCGCTCCTTAGCGGTGAGTTGGAACCCGTCACCGGCTTCATGACGGGACGATTCACCGTCTCGGGTGATATGAGTGTTGCGATGCGGCTAAACCGCGTTGTCTAAACTTTGACCCAAGCCGCGCGCGATTACGTCGCCTCCCATCGACAGCACGAGGAGGCGAGTTACTTCGGGATCACCGAACTGGCAGCCGAGAGCGGCCTGTCTGCGCGCGCAATCCGCTTCTACGAAGACAAAGGCTTACTCAAGCCACGCCGGATCAACGGTGGCCGCGCCTACACCCGCCGTGACTGTATCCGCCTGTCGCTGATTCAGCGCGGCAAGGCCATGGGCATGTCGCTGGCCGAGGTCAAGCATATTCTTGACTTGTATGGCGAACGCGGGCAGGGCAAAGCGGCGCAAACCGAATATTTACTGGCTCGGATTGATGAAGCCATGAGTGAGCTTGAAGAACGACGCGAGCATATCGTCAGGACACTTGGGGAGTTGAAGGTGATTCGCGAAGAAATAGTCGCCGACGGGAAACGCAAGCACCGTGCGGCACTTGCGTAATTTCCAAATCCGTCAAAGTTCCGACCTGTTCGCTGCTTTACCGAACCTGATGCACCTCGCCGGAACCGGCAATTGACTGTGACAGTTTTGGTTGGCCGCGAAAAGCGACATCACCGCTACCTGCAATAGACACTGCGAGCGTATCCGTTGCCCACACCTTTGCGTCACCCGAACCCTTGATCGAGATGGCCGCGGTCTGACTTTGCAGGTCGTTGCCGCCGTAATCACCCGATCCGGCAATCGCAATTTCCTGATTTCCAACCAGTCCGCTGGCTGCCACGTCGCCGCTGCCGCGTATGCTCACAGAAAGTGATTTCGCCTTCAGGCTGGAAAGATTGACATCGCCGGAACCGGTCACTTCTATTTCGAGTTTTCCTTCATTCAGGTTGAACGGCGACACCGAAACGTCACCGGAACCGACGACTGCAACTTTGCGTAGATCCGGCAGCGCTAATGTCGCTCGCGGCGGCCGCTGCGACCCGAAGCTAAGCCAACTTGTTACCCCTTGTTCGTAACGAACAGCCAGTTCCCCACCGCTTAGCTCCAGCTTGATTTTGGCGAGCTCGTCCGCTGTGCCGTCAATCTGCACGCCACGGGTCTCGCCTTGGCTGATCGCAATGTCGATCGGCCCGATCAGGCGAACTGAAGTCACCGGTCCACTGAGGGCGCGGGTTTCATGCATCGTCTCAGCCGCGATTCCCGGCGTCGACCAAACCAAGGTAATTGGCATCAGTGTAATGACGATGCCCGTGCTGACTAATTTGCGAATCAGGTTCATTGATGTCTCCTGGGTGAGGTGTGGGTGCATCTTGGATTAGAAGTGCTGCCGCACAAAGTGTCCGGCGACAAAACGTCAAATCACTGGCATGAACGGTTCAAATCGGCCGGTAAAAGTGTCCCGATGAAAAGGGCTGCCGTATACTGAGCCAGACCAAATCTGAGCGAAAGGAGCATTGGATATGGGCATCATCTGGACTATCGTTTTAGGATTTGCTATTGGTGTCATGGCCAAACTGTTTCATCCCGGCAAGGAAAATATGGGATTTGTGAATACCGTCTTGTTAGGGATTGCCGGTTCCTTTCTGGCGGGAGTGATAGGCCAATATCTGGGTTGGTATCAGGCCGGGGAAGGTGGCGGTTTCATCGTCTCGGTTATCGTGGCAATTCTGTTGTTGGTGGCCTACGGAAAAATTCGCCAGCCACCAGCGCCTCCCGCCAGCTAATATTTGCGGATTAGACGATGGAGTTAGTGCCTTCACTGGCATTGGCAGGTAGTCTTGCCTGGGCCAGCGGCTTGCGGCTGTATGCGGTGGTGTTTATGGCCGGCATGCTCGGCCGTTTCGAACTGTTGCAACTGCCGGAGTCATTGCGCATCCTTGAGCATTCCTGGGTGCTGTTGACGGCGGGTTTGCTGCTGACAATCGAGTTTTTCGCTGATAAGGTCCCTGCCGTTGATACGCTGTGGGACAGCATCCACACCTTTATCCGTATCCCCGCTGGAGCCTTGCTGGCCGCGCTGGCGATGGGCGGGCACGACCCGGCGCTGATGGTTGTTGCAGGATTATTAGGCGGCACACTCACCGCCGGAACGCATGCTTTCAAGGCCGGGAGCCGGACCTTGGTCAATACATCGCCTGAACCATTCTCGAATATCGGTGTATCGCTCGGGGAAGATGTTCTGGTAGCTTCGGGTTTGCTAACGGCGATTTACCACCCGATAATTTTTCTGGTGCTGTTGGTCGTCTTCATCGGGCTGTTGATTTGGTTGCTGCCAAAACTCTGGCGTGGCATTCGCTTGGTGTTTGCCCGCGTATTCGGTCAACAAGCAGCACCGGCTAAGGTTGATAAACCCTGAAAGCTTGCGAACAAATTAAAGGCTGGTGGCCTTAAATGTATTGCATTGGTTCATGTCGCCGCTGTCAATGCCGCGCTTGAACCAGCGCACCCGCTGCGCCGAACTGCCATGAGTAAAGCTGTCCGGTGCGACGGTTCCGCGCGACTGCCTTTGCAAGCGGTCATCGCCGATCGCAGAAGCTGCAGTGAGGGCTTCTTCAATGTCGCCGTTGTCGAGGATCTGCCGCGCTTCGTTGGCACGGGCAGCCCATACTCCGGCGAAGCAATCGGCCTGCAATTCAAGCTTGACCGACAGGGCATTGCCCTGAGTTTCTGTCGCGCGCTGGCGTGCTTTTTGGACCTGTGCCGAGATCCCCAACAAATGCTGAACATGATGACCAACCTCATGCGCGATGACGTAGGCCTGAGCGAAGTCACCGGGGGCCTTGAAGCGGTTCTGCAAGTCTTGATAAAACGCCAGGTCGATATACACCCTGGAATCCGCCGGGCAATAAAACGGGCCCATGGCGGCTTCGCCTGTCCCGCAAGCAGTTGGCGTTCGCCCTGAAAACAGCACAAGCACCGGGGCCTCGTATCGACGGCCTTGCTCGGCAAAAGCCTCCGTCCAGGTTCGTTCGGTTGAACGCAATACTTTGGAGACAAACCGCGTCATTGGATCGCTGGCAGGAGTTTGTCGTGACGGCGGTTCCTGAGCCGGGACGGCATCCTGAAATTGTGATGCCACATTGATCACGGTACCAGGGTCAATACCGAAAAAGTAGCTCGCAGCGAACGCGACGATGATGGTGCCGATGCCAACGCCACGGGCACCGCCCGGCATACTCATGCCGCGACGGTCTTCTACATTACTGCTTTCTTCTTCGTTGTCCAGGCGCACCGAAACTAGGCGGCGAGCGCCGTGCGCAAGCTGCGAATGACCGAGTCGTAACGATGCGGGTCACTCTCTTGTGCAGCACCAAAGACCGCCGAGCCGGCGACGAAGGTGTCAGCTCCGGCTTTGGCAATTGCGGCGATATTTCCAGCGTTCACTCCGCCGTCAACTTCCAGTCTTATTTCGCGTCCACTGATGGCCGTGTAGGCATCAATCCGGCGGCGCGCATCCGCCAGTTTCACCAGAGTCTGCGGGATAAATTTCTGCCCGCCGAACCCCGGGTTCACGCTCATCAACAGCACCACGTCGATTTTGTCCATGACGTGATCCATGAAATCGAGCGATGTCCCCGGATTGAACACCAGGCCTGCCTTGCAGCCGGACTCGCGAATCAGCGACAAACTGCGGTCAATGTGCTCCGAACCTTCAGGATGAAAGGTGATGACGTCGGCGCCAGCTTTGGCAAAATCCGGGATGATCCGATCGACCGGCTTGACCATCAAATGGACATCAATCACCGCTTGCGTAACTGGCCGGATCGCCTCACAGACCAAGGGTCCGATGGTGAGATTTGGCACGTAGTGGTTGTCCATCACGTCGAAGTGAATCCAGTCGGCTCCGGAGGCAATCACGTTGGAAATTTCCTCGCCAAGCTTGGCAAAGTTGGCGGAAAGAATGCTGGGGGCGATCAGGTAGTTTGGTGTGGACATTGGACGTATCCGGGAGTCAGTGTTATTGGATGTTAGCGAAAAAATGGTGCGAACTCTCTAGCCACGCGGCCCGCCTGAACGGCCGCCGCGCTGACTCAACGGATGACGCGGGACCGCCGGTGAGCGACGGGCATTGGTGCTGGCGACAGTGATTGGGCGGCGTCTCGCCGGCACCAACTGGCGAGTTGGCATGTTTGAGCTGGCACCAGTTGTTCCTGCAGGCTGCCAGGCCGGGATGAGATGTTTTTTTCCGGGTCCGATCAAGTCGGCACGGCCCATTTCTTTGAGCGCCTCACGCAACAACGGCCAGCCAGCCGGGTCGTGATAGCGCAAAAAGGCTTTGTGCAATTTGCGTTGCCGGCCGGAACGCACGATAGGCATGGTTTCCGATTCCTCCGTTACTTTGCGCAGCGGATTTTTTTCGGTGTGCCACATCGCGGTGGCGAGCGCCAGTGGAGTCGGCAGAAAGGTCTGCACTTGATCGAGGCGGAAGTTGTGCTTCTTTAACCACAGTGCCAGATTGAGCATGTCGTCATCGGTGGTACCAGGATGCGCGGCGATGAAGTACGGAATCAGATATTGCTCTTTACCGGCTTCCTTTGAAAATTTTTCAAACATCTGGCGGAAGCGCTCGTAGCTGCCCATGCCCGGCTTCATCATCTTCGACAGCGGACCTTCTTCGCTGTGTTCCGGCGCGATTTTCAAGTAGCCGCCGACGTGATGAGTGACCAGTTCTTTGACATATTCCGGTGATTTCACCGCGAGGTCGTAACGCAAACCGGAACCGATCAGGACTTTCTTGATACCGGGTAACGAACGGGCCTTGCGGTAGATGCTGATCAGCGGTGCGTGATCGGTATTCAGGTTCTCACAAATTCCCGGATAGACGCAGGACAGTCGACGACAGGAGGACTCAATCTTAGGGTCCTTGCAGGCCATCCGGTACATGTTGGCGGTAGGCCCGCCAATGTCGGAAATGATTCCGGTGAAGCCCGGAGTCTTGTCACGAATCTCTTCGATCTCGCGGATGATGGAGTCTTCCGAACGGCTCTGAATGATGCGTCCTTCGTGTTCGGTGATCGAGCAAAAGGTGCAGCCGCCGAAGCAGCCGCGCATGATGTTCACTGAGAAGCGAATCATTTCCCAAGCGGCGATTTTCTTGTCACCGTAACTTGGATGTGGCGCTCGGGCATAGGGCAAGCCGTACACATGATCCATTTCGGCCATCGACAACGGGAGCGGTGGCGGATTGAGCCAGACGTCGCGGTCGCCATGCGCCTGCACCATTACCCGCGCGTTACCCGGATTTGATTCGAGGTGGAATACGCGCG
Source organism: Rhodocyclaceae bacterium (assembly GCA_016718525.1). Taxonomy (GTDB): domain Bacteria; phylum Pseudomonadota; class Gammaproteobacteria; order Burkholderiales; family Rhodocyclaceae; genus JADKHX01. The sequence continues at coordinate 227,956 of JADKDD010000002.1, read as the reverse complement.
AAGCGTGGGCGTAAAGCACCGGGTTGTCGTGCACTTGCTCAAAGGAGGGCAGTCGCACGGCGGTGCGTTTGCGCTGCTCAGCATGGGCATTCTTGAGTCCGGCGACGCGTTCGGCGCGAGACACGAGGCGTATGGGGATGGCGAGGTCTTTCAACGGCGAACCGTTAGCACCAACTGGCGAACTTGCTGAGGCGGGAGAGGGTTTTTTCTCTGGCTCCATGGCATAAGGATCGGTATGCACAGGCAGCGCGCCGGGCGTATCGAGATTGGTTGAATTGGTTTCCACCCAGTCTGCCGCCGGCTTCCATCCGTGCGGGACCATAAAGGCGGTGCCGCGAAGGTCGCGGATAGTGTTGATTTTTTCGCCATCGGCGAGACGATGCGCAAGCTCGACCAATGCCCTTTCAGCGTTACCAAATATAAGTAGATCGGCTTTTGAATCTGGCAGAATCGAGCGACGGACTTTGCCCGACCAATAGTCAAAATGGGCAATCCGGCGCAGGCTGGCTTCAATGCTACCGATAATTAGCGGCACCTCCGGGAAGGCTTCACGTGCGCGCTGGGCGTACACAATGACAGCTCGATCCGGCCGGCTTTTCGAACCACCACCGGGTGTATAGGCGTCATCGGTGCGAATCTTCCGGTCGGCGGTGTATTTGTTGACCATCGAATCCATGTTGCCAGCGGTGATACCAATGAAAAGCGATGGCTTGCCAAGTGCGCGAAACGGCTCAGCCGAGGTCCAGTCCGGCTGACTGATGATGCCAACACGAAATCCCTGTGCTTCCAACAGTCGCCCGACCAAGGCCATGCCAAAACTCGGATGATCGATATAAGCGTCTCCGGTGACCAGCAGCACATCGCACTGGTCCCAGCCAAGTTGGTCCATCTCGGCACGTGTGGTCGGCAAAAACGGCGCGATGCCAAAACGCTTGGCCCAAAACGGACGATAGCTGGTGAGTAGTTTTGCCGCCGGAGCGACAGACATGGTGGGCGCAATAACAGCGGTCATGAGGAGCACCTTGGCGGCATTGCGCCGCAAGGCGCGCATTTTCGCCTAAACCGGTGCGTTACACCAGCACCGCCACCAATAGCAGGCTAGTTTGGTTCGAAATGGTGACGTCTGGCGGTCGGCACATGACGGGCCAGAAAATCCATCTGGTCAGCCAGGATCTGCCGGTTACACAGAATCAAATACTCGGCTTTGTTTGGCACGTACGGCGCGTAGACCAGCTCCATACGCGCCTGCTCCGGCGTCCGTCCGCTCTTGCGCTGGTTGCACGGACGACATGCGGTGACCACATTCATCCAGGTATCCTTGCCGCCCTGGGAGACCGGTTTGACATGGTCGCGGGTCAGCCGTTGGCTGGCAAGTTCTTCGGCACAGTAGGCGCAAATATGCCGGTCGCGGTGAAACAATTCGCGGTTCGACAATGGAGGCACGGCATGCATCGCATTGCCCGCCAGCGCCCGGCCACGAATGGCGATGATGCTGCTGGTGCGTAAAGTCGAGCGTTCGCCGGAAATACGATTAATACCGCCGACAAACGTGAAATCAGTATCGCCCGCGTCCCACGCCACCTGTCCGCGCGCAACATAGATGCAGGCATGCTGCCAGTTCACCCAGCGATGCGGTGAGCCATATTGATCCAGTGTCAGAATCAGCGGATGTGGCTTCATGTGCGGCGTCGTTTCGTACAATGATTGGCGATTGATGGAGCGTTCTTGACAACCCAAACCAGCAAAACATGCAACGATAGACCCGAATGTATCAGAGCCCGGCCGCAAATCAAAGGATGAAAATAGGGGTGAGTTTGCGCCGTGCATTGATTTGGTCATTGGCGGCACACATCTTCATCTTGGTCTTGACCAGAAAAGAAGCAGAATTTGAGGGTAGTGGCGTCAAGCAGGTAATTACCACGACGATCTCCACCAAGCCCGTCGTTAGCCCGCCACCGACACCGGTAACGCCATTGCCCCTTCCGTTGGTTGCGGCCAAATCGGACAATGTTGCCGTGCCGGTGATTCGACAACCGCGCAAGGACGCGGAATCGCCAAAACGGGAAGAAGCGATCGCGCTGGTGAATGAGCCCAATGCTTCGCCCCTACCCAATCGCGCAGCTGCACCGGATGCGGAAGGATTGCGCAACTACCGCCTGACCCTGGCGCGCGAAGCGCGTCGTGTCTGGCGCTACCCGCAACAAGCCCTCGATCAGCAGTGGCAGGGCACTACAGATATCCGAATTGAGCTTTTACCTGGCGGACGCCTCTTGTCTGCGCGGGTTGAGAAATCCAGCGGATTTCCTTTACTCGATGAAGCTGCGCAATTGATGATGTCGAACGCCGCTACCTCGGCACAGGTACCGGCTAGTCTCGCCGCCGACTCACTGTCTGTCCTCGTGCCGGTGAAATTTAGTCTGGCAACAGAAAAAGCAAATCAGGGAAACTAGCTTGCCGGCGGCCAGATAAGGTCTTCGGCATGCAAACCAAAGTGTCCGTGTATCCGGTCGGCAAAGTAGTGTCGCAAGGTCAGTTTGACCGTTCGAAAAGCAATGTCGCCCCACGGAACATCCGCCTCCGAAAACAGGCCGACTTCCAGGCTTTCGATTCCCGGCGAAAAATTCAGATCAAGCAGTCGAGCCTGATAAAAGACATGTACCTGATTGATTTGCGGTACCGAGAAATGCGAAAACATCGGTCCAAGTTCAATCCGTGCGCAGGCTTCTTCGAGCGTCTCTCTTGTCGCGGCGGCAGCTACCGTCTCACCGTTTTCCATAAAGCCCGCAGGCAGCGTCCATTTTCCGTGCCTGGGTTCAATTGCGCGCCGACACAACAAAACCTTGTCTTCCCAAATGGCGAGGGCGCCAACCACCAATCGCGGGTTGCGGTAGTGAATGACGCCGCAGCCATCACATATTCCTCGCGGCAAGCTGTCACCATCAGGCACGCGATGCGACAAGAGACTGCCACATGCACAGCAATAAACCAAGTCAGGATCCATCACCGAATTGTAGTCGCAGCACATTGGTGAGTTGAGGCGAATTTGTTCGGCACAACAGAGTCAGAGCGGGCGTGGCATTGCCGTTTATCGCACCGTATAAGCGTTCTGTTGCTAACGCAAAATGGGTAACAGCTATGGCAGGCAGTTGCTGCTGCAGATTCATCTGGCGGAAAATCGACGCAAGCTCTAAAAATGTCTGCGCACAGGAGATTTATCGCGGTGCGCCAGACGTCGGGTTCGGCATAAGCTCCATTAACGGTGAATCTAATTGTCTTTTAAAACAATAGGATAACTTTTCTTTGTAATGTTTTTTATGACAAGACTCGCAATGTGATGCTTACAAAAGAATGGTTTTTCCGTTGATTCTTTTCTTGTCATAAGTCGTGGGATCATGAATGCGTCGTAATTCGAGCTCAATTCCGGGCTTTGGACGAAAAATCAAGGAGCGCACGATGAAAGTGACTGACACCTACAACGAAATAAAGGAAGTCAATCTTGCCTACCTGATCCTAGCGCAGAGTATGGTCCGTTCCGATCGCGAGTCGGCCATTTTCAGACTGGGTATCAGTGAGGAGATTGCTGAAGTGCTGGCAAGTTTGACGCCAGGGCAAGTCCTCAAGATGGCCGGTTCCGACATGCTGCTGTGCAGCTTCCGCTTTGAGGACTCGTTATTGCTTGATCTGTTGGGCAACCATGAGCGCGACCGTGGGGTGGGTCACATCCACGCTGCGATTCTCGCCGCCGGTAAGCCTGTTGCAGAAATGGCTTGATACGCGATAGAACCGTCGACCGACTAATCCAGCTTTGAATTCCCCGCGGAGGCATCATGCGCAATAAATCCGTCATCTCGGAAGCGAGAGACATACGCTTGGCTGTTGAATTGATTGAGCTGGGTGCCCGTCTGCAAATGCTGGAAGTCGAAACCAACTTATCGCGCGAGCGACTGCTCAAGCTCTACAAAGAGGTTCGTGGCGAGTCGCCACCGAAGGGCATGTTGCCGTTCTCCACCGACTGGTTCATGACCTGGCAGCCGAATATTCATGCCTCATTGTTCATGGCCTACTATCGGTTCTTCAAGAACAACACCAAGCTGACGGGTCTGGAGTTGATCATCAAATCCTATCGGATGTACATCGACCAGATTACTCGCGGACATATGGACACTGTCCTGTCGCTGACCCGCGCGTGGACGATGGTGCGGTTTTTCGATGCGAAAATGCTGCAGATGTCGACGTGCAAAGAGTGCAACGGCCATTTTGTGTCTCACGCCTACGATCCCAAACGTGGTTACATCTGTGGCCTGTGCCATATGCCTGCCCGCGCAGGCAAGACGAGAAAGGCAGCCGCACTGGCCGCTGCAGAAGCCGAAGCCAGGACCGAGGCCATCGTACCGGCATAATTCATCACGAATTCGGTCGTTGCTTGATTCCAGGCACGACGTCTCGCCAGTTGGTGCTGGCAAGACGCCGTGCCTTTGTTTTTGATAGGCATTTACATTGGAGATGCCGAAGTAGAATCCGCCGCCAGCCAATGCTTGGCGAATAGCGGTGCTTCCATTACTCCTGACTAATAGGGCTTCAGACTTATGTGGTTTCGCAATCTTCAGATATTTCGCCTCTCCGACGGCTGGGACTTTACGACAGAGCAGTTAAACCAGAACCTTCAGCGAGGAGTTTTTCAGGCTTGTGGAGCGACAGACCGGACCGCGCGTGGTTGGGTTCCACCGCGCGGCGAATCTGGTGAACTTGTTTTCAGTGTGGGTCGTCAGCAACTGATCACCTTGGGTGTTGAACAAAAACTCTTGCCTTCGTCCATCGTCGTCCAGTACGCGCAAGAGAAAATTTTGGCGATGGAAGCTGCGCAGGGCTACAAAGTCGGGCGTAAACAGTCGCGCGAAATTCGCGACCAACTTGAATTGGAGTTGTTGCCGCGTGCGTTGGTCAAACGCATGCTGACTTATGTCTGGATAGACCCGGTCAATAGTTGGTTGGTGGTGGATGCGGCGTCCAGCGCACGCGCTGACGAGGTCATTGAGCAGCTCAAACTCTCGCTCGGGAGTCTGCCGCTGACGCTGTTAAAGACCCAGCTTGCGCCCGGTACTGCAATGACACAGTGGCTTGCAGCTGGCGCCAGCTTTGGCAACTTCACTATTGATCGTGATTGCGAACTGCAAGCCGTCGCAGAAGAGCGGGCAGCCGTTCGTTACGTTCGCCACAACCTCGACAGCAGTGACGTTCGCGCCCACATCGCCGCGGGCAAGACAGTCACCAGGCTGGCACTGACCTGGAATGGCCGTGTCTCATTCGTCCTGACCGAACAATTGCAGATCAAACGACTTGCTTTTCTTGACTTGATAAAAGAGGATGCCGAGCGGCAATCGGAAAACGCCGAAGATCTCTTCGCGGCCGACTTTGCGATGATGTCGGGGGAACTGGCGCACTTGCTTGAGCACTTGACCGAAGCGCTGGGTGGCGAAGCGCAGTAATTTTGATTTTGCCAGCTAATGCCAGCGTCGCCGCCGCAAGGTCTCACCGGCTGCCGGAGCTGATGATGCTGAGATCGCCGAATGGATGGTCAATGTTTTTAGGTTTGTGTCCTTGACCCAGGAATACCCGCACCTGTTCCATCCATGGCTCGGTGTGGCGCCTGACTTCGGCATCGTTTTCCAAAATCGTTTGAACCAGGCGGCGCTTTTCACCTGATTCAATTTCAGTCGGGTCCAACTCGGCCGAGTCTTGAAGCACGTCGCGAAGTGCGGCAACATTGCGCTCCAGATCGATCAGGCTATCCCAATCGCTCGCCCGCGCAGCTTGCACCATGCGCGCCGAGAGCAGGCTCATTTGCTTGTAGAGCTCGATTTGGGATGCCATGACAAGCATGCTAGCGAGCAATTCACTCAAAGGTTCCGCGAAAGAGCGAGGGGTTCCTGCATCTCTTTTCGTCGGGAATATGCCCAGTTTTGGGGCGTACCAAGGTTTTGCTCAGTGGCTTTGGCGGCGTCTTTGCCCGGATTCGGTGAGATTCCACGATAATGGCGGAAATACCCGTCTTTTCCTCGTCAAGTGTGCATTATTGCCACTTTCCCCCACCCGTAATTCAAAGGAACCCCAGTGAAGCAAGTTGAATTCACCTTGCAGACCGAATTTATTGCGCTTTGCAACTTGCTCAAGCTGGCCGGTGTTGCCGGTAGTGCCGGGCACGGAAAACATATGGTTGAGGTGGGCGAAGTAAAGGTGGACGGTCAGCCCGAGAGCCGGAAAACAGCCAAAATCAGAGCCGGACAGTACGTCGAATGCCTCGGTACCCGAATTACTGTGGTTGGCACGCCTTAGCCAACTTCACCGATCACAAAAAAATACATGGCAATCAACTGGTTTCCCGGACACATGACCTCGGCGCGGCGCAAAGCCGCCGAGACGATGGCGCGCATAGACATCGTGATCGAGGTCGTTGACGCGCGACTGCCCGATGCCAGCAGTAACCCGATGATTCGCGAACTGCGTCTGGCGCGCCAACGGCCCTGCCTGAAAGTCCTCAACAAATCAGATGCGGCGGACCCCGCTGCAACCCAGGCGTGGCTTGAGTACTACAACCGCCAGCCCGGCGTTAAAGCGGTGGCGATATCGAGCAAGAAAGCCAGCGATGTGGCAAAAATTCCGGGCTACGCGCTTAGTCTGGCACCGCATCGCAACAGCGCGCTCAAGCCGCTGCGAATGATGATCATGGGTATTCCCAACGTCGGCAAATCAACCCTGATGAATGCACTCCTCAAACGTCGGGTTGCCGCCGTCGGTGATGAACCGGCGGTGACCAAAAGTCAGCAAAGCCTGGCCCTATCATCGACCATGTCCTTGACTGACACGCCCGGGTTGATGTGGCCGAAGATCGCTCACGACAGTGATGGCTATATGCTCGCCGCCAGCCACGCCATCGGGGTCAATGCGGTGATTGAACTGGACGTCGCGAAATTCCTCGCCGGGATTTTGCTGACTCGTTACCCTGGTCTGATCGCCGCGCGCTATGGTGGCGACGAAAGCACCATGGATGCGGTTGGCGCAATAGAGCAAATCGCCCGGGTGCGCGGCTGCATTCTTAAAGGCCGGCAGCGGCGAGCCAATCAAGACGACGATGAAATGCTCGACATGGACAAAGCTTCAATTATTTTTCTGACCGACTACCGCAGCGGCATATTGGGCAACATCAGTCTGGAAACCCCGCAGACGCGCGAGTTGATGTTGCAAAGTGCGCAAGGTCGGTAGTGGTTAAGGGCGGGCGATAAGTATCGTATTGAAGATCACGCAAGGGAAAGGCGAGGCTTGCAGTCACACTTGCCTTATGGCAACTTACCGGCGGCGACCAATCGATTGACGATCGTGTAGGTTGGAATCCATGTCATCAGGTCGTCAAACTCACCGCCAGAGGTTCCGGTATTGTCATTCAATGTGCGGCTAAAAAATTGTGTGAGACCTGTGTCGTTCGTAATTTCATCGAGGCTGGTAGCTGAACTCACTGGATTGGCGGTACCGCCATCCATGGTTCCGAAGCGCTCCTTACCGTGTGAAAAAACAACGGCAGCAGCGCACTGATCGGCGGTGGTACACGCATCAGTGCAGGTAAATGGAGAAGCCGCCAGACAACTTCCTTTACCAGCAAGATAACTTGTCGCTCCAGTCGAATCACGCGTTATTACTGTCCGGTTGGCGACCGACGTTAAAGAAATCAAGGTGGTGCCTGTCGCGCCCCCGGCATAGGCCGGCGTTACGCTGTAGCGGATGAGTTTTCCCCATCCGTCGGTCTTGGTAATGCCGAGTGTTGACCACGGAATAAAGCCGGTGCACAGCGCGTCCGTTGTACACGGTGTAGCACTCTCTGCACCATTGGTGGCAGAAGTGGCGGGTCGCGGTAAGCGTCCGGCCACAATCGCGTAACCAACCAGCGCCGCCTGAATTTCAGCCAAAGTGCGTTCAGTTTCGGCGCGATTACGCACCTCTTGCTGAGCCGAAAGCGGCAGCAACAGCCCGCCGATCAGCAAGGCCACAATAAGCATCACTACGGCAAGCTCGACCAAGCTATACCCGCGTTGTTGGTCTGCTGTTTTCCGATTGAACTGTCGACGCATAAGTGAGTTGATCTCGTTTGTTAGCAGAGTAAAGATTACATTGCCAGCGACATTATCAGGCACAAGTCTGGAGGCTTGAAATCGGCCATTGCACAATGACAAATCCATGGATCAGTAGGGTCAGCCTCCGCGAAGGAATCTTTGATCATCCAATCGGTTGGTGCCGGTGACACGCCGTCGTTGAGGATTTCTAAGGTAGCCATGTCGTCGCTTGATTCGTAATCTCAACCAGTTCGCTACGCGACGTGCCGCTCGAACTGGAACGTTCACCGGCAGTGAACCCCACGCGGAGTTTTTGGAACGCCGGTTGGTAGCAGATGTTGTCCGAGCCACAAGATTGCCCGACGGGGCAAAATGGAATGCTCACTGCGCATGCTGCCTTTTGTTCGTCGTAAATTGTTGCAGTGTCTGTCAAAGTAGGATTGAAGCTCGGTGCAAGCTGACTCATGGCGCGAGTGGTGTTTGCAAGAGCAATTGCGTTGGGCGTCAATGTCTTGACCGCGGCGATTCCCGGCGCCATGGCTCCAGGATTGAAGTTTCCGGCGATTGGACGGGCAAAACGGTAGGAATCGTTGTTAATTTTGGTAATCGTCCAATTGCCGTTGTACTCAGAGGGGACGGCGCCCGTAATGAGGACATTGTTGCCGCTGGATAAACCATGGGTGGCCGAAGTGACGGTTGCCCTACCACCCGAAGTGCTGGCCCACGAAATGGATGAGATGTATCTGCCGGGATTGGCGGTACCTGCAGGGAGATCGACAGTGAATGTGTTGCTATCGACGACGCTGGTGACCGTGTAACTTCCGTTATAAGCGGCAGGAACGACGTCCTGGATGACGACACTATCGCTAACCGCCAGGCCGTGGCCACTGCCGCTGATTGGGGTGACGGTCACTGTCATCGTCGGTGGAGATCCGGCGGTGAAGGTGATTGCACTGATGCTTTTTGCAGAAACTGGCTCTGCCCACATTTTGGTGGTGACCGTGGTCGCACCGTCCTTCGGATCAGCCGGCGCGTTATAACTGGCCGTCAGTTCCACGCGTACGTGAAATTCGCGCTGCGATGCATCGGTTAGTTGAATGCGATCTAGTGTAACTGCCGTCGGATTGATTGGCGCCGGTCGAGCGCCTGTTTCCGCCGGTGACGGAAATCCATGGACGTTGTCATCGTGTTGCGGATCGGTCACGGTGGCATTTGCGACACTTGCTCCCCAATAAACAATGGCCGTGTGCGCATCGTTGGCTTGTGGCGGGGTGAAATCGGGATCGTTGCGTCCATTGTTGAGAGTGTTACCGCTGACGCCGGGTGTTACGGGGATGGTGTAACCAGTGTTTCTTGACGTGTCAAATTCAACCGCTATTTTCGGCGGCAGAATATAGGGGGCAGTGCCGTTATTGCCGGAATAACCCAGATGCTGACGCGCTGCGCCGCAGGCAGCGCTTGTATTGCGGTCACCATCGACCATGGCGAAAGTGAAACCTTCGCCAACGCGACGAATGCGGAATCGGAAATAGCTGCGCAGACCCGAACCTGTCGCATGCGTCTCCGGGGTCCACGCACATGCGGAGAGCGATTCGGCGAGGACGCTCCCTGTACTCGCATTGGTACTGCCCGCGTTTGCACTGCCCAACGTCAGACTGCTGGTCGCCGGCGTGTAGGTTGCCAATTTGATGTTGCCTCCAAACGCGGCCACTGTTGGTGCCACCAGCGTTATGTTCGCCGTGTTGGGCACACAGCGAACGATGTCCTGACTAACAGTTTGACTGCCTGATACGCGCGCAAAGACACTGGGGCCGGCAAATCGTGGCGACCCTCCTGCGGTAAAGCATCCGCTGTTATCCGTTGTAAAACAGGTCAGATTGTCGCCCTCGAGATAATTCAACGGTGAATTGAGTTCTTGAACGGCGTTAACTTCTGTAGTTGTGCGTCGTTGTGCACTGCTGCGTTGATTAGCAAAGAGCAGGACTGCCGCGCAGGTGTTTTCTGTTCCGTCGACGAGTACTTTGAAATCACTGGCAACACGCGTTGCCATGAAAAGTTGATCTTGATAATTGCTGAAATAACCTAGAGGGTTGTTAGTATCGTTGTAACAACTGTCGGTCGGGACGCGTCCAATATTCTTGTCGGTCGGGCTCGTGACTCCTGCCAGTGCGACCAGACTCGGAGTACTTCCACCGTTGATCTTGTCGCGCAGGCAGGATGTAATGCGATCGAGCATGGAGTTGATGTCGAGGCGAAATACCGAGGAGCTACGCAAGGTAGAAAAGAAACTGTCGCCGGTAATCGTCAAGCCAGTGTCGTTGCCAACCGTGCTGCAACTGCCGGATGCGCATTCACGAGGCCATAGCTTGCTTGCCGCGTCGCGCTGAATGTTTCCTTGCGCTGAAAACTGCTTTAGTCCCGCATCCAGCGCGGTCGTGGTTCCGGTGGCTGAGTTTGTCGTGCCGGAAAAAAAATTGGTCACTGCACCGAGCGAAACTCCATCAGCAGGGTCAAGGTAGTTCTTGACATCATAGTTGCCCCCACACTCGGTCACATCGTCGGTGGCTGGATTAGGGCTGGTGCGATTTTGGCTCGACAGCGCGCTTCCCGGGGAAAAAATGATCACGACGGGGCGCTCGTGTGCGTTTGCCAAGGCACTGGCCAGTTCGGTTTGACCATTGGCGACGACGATATCCAGATGGCTCAATGTATCCCAGTTCATCGCCGGTGGCGATGGTGCAGTTGGTGTCTTGCGGATTCGTGAATGTGACGCAGAGACCGCGTACCAAAGACATTCGCCATTGCCGTCTTTCAGAGGGCCGGTACCCAACATTCGCCAGGGGAAGCGTCCGACGATTGTCGGACCGACGCCGGTGGTGGCATCAAACGTGATACCTGTAAACCGCGCTGCATCACAACCTTCCAGCGTGCAACCAGTATTCGTATTGCGCGTGGTACCTAGATCGGGGAGCGGGAAAAATCCGTAAACCTCAGCGGGCTGACCATCCCGCACTTGATCTTCGCGGTACTTCAAGGCATAGCCCATGAGCGCATCACGTGCGAGATTCATCGAGGCATTCGTTTGTTGCTGGCGGCGCTCGGCGACCGCTGCTGGCGTCAGGTTATTCACGAAAAAATACAAGCCGCCGAGTGTCAGCAGGACCAGAAGTGCCATCAGGGCGAAACCGCGGTGGCGACTTCGTTGCGGAAGCGGACGACGCGGCATTGTTGTGCTCAGTGCCCGGCTTTGGCTGGTGTGGCGGGCGTGGTTACCGTACCATCGCCGAGGCGAGTATTGCGCTCACCAGTGGCGCGATTGATTGTTTCTCCAACCTTCATTGATACCGGTGCTTCGTCTCCCGGCGCGATTTGCGCACTACCTGGCTTTTTTGGCGACAGAAACACAGTAACACCGTTGCTGGCCGCTTCATTTTCATGCTGCGGCTGGCCGTTGATCCACACTGTGGATTTGCCACTGGAGCGCTGCACGATGCCGTCGAAATTCAGAGTTGCACCCTGCAGGGAGCGAATTTGCTGCAAATTTTGATTGCGCTGACGGTCCAGTGACGCACGTTTTTCGGCAGTAAAGAACAAGCGCTGGATTGATGCTGCCTCCGCCTCTGCAGTGGCCGACGCAGCATTTTTCGGTGTGGGCGCTGTTGCCTGATCCGGTTGCTTGGTCGCCGGTATAGGCTGAGCCTCAGCGCTGGAAGCACGGAACATCACGCATAGCAAAAGCAAGGTGACAGCAATGAGGCGGCTCATTTCCGCTCTTTCAAGGTTATCCAGTTCAACCCGCAGTCCGCACTCAGGTACGGACCGGTACCGCGGTCAACGGCGGGAAGAGGCAAGCGCTCAAATATGCAACTATCGATAATCACCAGCGCTCCGGCTTGCTTCCGCACATCACTGATGAAATTCCAGACATCGCCTTCGTGAAGAACCTTCATCGACATTCTCTGCTTACTGTTGACGAAGTCGTAACCACCAGCGCTTGCGCCGCTCGGTATCAAGTCTTTGTCGGCGGGTTGTTGAGCGGAAAACTCATACTGAAAGTCGGAAAGCCTGCGCGTTTTTTGCAGACGATCCAGCTTTTCGATCCACTCAAGACGATCCTCCGGCGCGGTGTAACCACGCTTGACCAATTCCTGAAAAAGCAGGATCTTTTCGGTAAGTTCCTGTTGTTCCTGACTGACTCGGGCGAGTTTACTTCTCGCCTCGTCGCGTTTGGCGATAGCAGTTCTATTCTCTTTTTCCGCCAAGGTGCGAAAGTAGGTGGCCGCCCATACGCTGGCTCCACCAATCAGCAACGCCAGTCCTAGCGCGATGAGCGAAACGCGTAAATACTTAAGATCTACTGCAGTGAAATTCATCTCAAGCTGGCCAAGTCTGGCGTGGTTTGCCAACGCAATTCCGGTACAGCAGCATGCCTTGGCGACACCGTTGTGCGGTACCAATATTGGCTGCTGTCAGGGGTCGCTAGTGTGCACATCATCTATAACGAGGTGGTCAGTTGAATTGTAAATTCCGGTGGACCGGTTGGCCGTGCAGTCTCGGCGGAATTGCGCTTTAAAGCCTTGCCTGATTCAATATCAACAGGCGATTTCACGATGCTGACCTGGATCGAGTCGGTGCGCAACCGGGCAACCAATGCATCGACTGTTTCAAGCTGCAAGCGTTGATCCAGCGCGGTGCTGATCGGCAGTCGCGCAACGACCAACAAAGTCGTCGTGACTTGTGGTTGTGTTGCAACTAACGGTGCCTTGGCGGCTGGCGATCCAACAGGACTGCTCTGAGCCTGGGTAGATGCCACCTTGCCCATGTTCCATTCAAGGCGCTGCAGGGTGATGGTCGGCATCGCTTCCAACGCGGCACTAAGGTGCGCTAGTAAGGGTGTCATACCACCAGAGCGTTGTGTAAGTTCCTGGTACCTGGCGATCACCGCACGCAAATTGTCTGGAGTCAGCTTGATTTTAGGTAGCTCATCAATCAACGCGGCATGGCGTTTGTTATCTGCAGCAGCTTGGGAATTGGTCACCACGGCATTTTCTTGAAGGTCTTTCCATTGCATGCCAATTCTGGCAGCGAACAAGAGACAACCAAACAAAATGGCAAACGCGGCAGCGCGCAAACCAAAGCGAATTTGCGTCAAGCGATACTGCTTGCGGTCAATGGCAGGTGCGAATTGGGCTTTCGGTGTATGCGTTACCAGTTGGTGTGCGAACAATGCATCGCAGTGACTGTCAGGTGTCGGCGTCTTCAGTTTGACCTTTTTGGCAAGACTGACAAGGTCGAGTAGCTCAAAGCTTATTCTGTCGGTGTCAGCAATTGCCGCCCGTAATGCAATGTGATTGTCGGGATGGGCAAGCACAAACGTCTGCATCGTAGTATTGCGGGCAATCATGCGCTGACCCAGCAAGTACTGATGAGTCCGTGTCGCTTCGCGCACACAAGTCAGCGCAAATTCTTCCTGATTGTGGGAGGTCAGTTGCGACAACCGTGAAAACTGAATCTTGCCCCCAGAAAAAAAAGTGTGCCTTAGCCCGTTTGCCGCCATGGTGACCAGTAAAAACTGCTGGTGGCCGCTGACCAACTGCTGGGCGTTTTCTGCCAGGACCAAAGGCACGGAGTAAATTCCCACCAGTGGTCTCGCGGATTTCTGTATCAACTCCAACCATGGCGTTAGTGATTCGGGACGGGTGAGCGCCGCAAACAAAACGCTCTCGTCACGCCGACCGTCCTTTTGCCGGCCTAGAGACAGTCCGAGAGAGTACGGTGTGCCAAAGAAAAATTGACCGAGGCGCCGCTTGATTAATGCATCGCGGTCACTGCCTTGGACGTACGGGATGGTCTCGAGTTGAAACCCTTCTTCGCTGACATCGGCCAGTACATAGAACAGCGAATCCTTGGCGGAGTCCAGGTAGGCCGAGAAAGCCTCCTGCCCCAATGCATCAGCACCAAACAACTGGTCGGTCGTTACCAAACCGCTCTGCCAGCGCAGTGCGGTAATGGACGTGCCGTTGAAGGCCAGAATGCGTTTGTCGGCCATTAGAACTTAAGTTTGGTAATTGTGTCGTACATCGGGCCCATCACGGCCAGCATGATCCAACCCAGGATAACGCCGACAGTCACTGTCATCATCGGTTCAATCATCGACTGGACACGGTCAATGGATTCCTTGACGTCGCGATTGTAAAAATAGCTCACATTTCGCAGCGCCTTATCAAGCTCGCCGGTACTTTCACCTACCTTGATCATGCGGATAACCAGCGGCGGAAACAACCCCGCTGTCTGAAACGCTGCTGTGACGTTCTGCCCCTCTCCGATCAAACCGGATACGCGCTGCAGGGCTTTACGGACGGCGAGATTGCCAACCACGTTTTCACAGGCCTTGATGGAATCCAGTATCGTTATCCCTGCTTGATACATCATGGCGAAGACCGAGGCAAACCGCGAAAGAATGATCTTCCGCTGGATCTCGCCGAGATAGGGAATATTCAATTTAATTTCGTCGAAACGATAGCGCGCCACCGAATTGTGGCGAACTATCAGGATCAAGCTGCCGACGATGATTACGGGAACGATCAGCACGAGATACCAATAGTCGACAAAAAAGCTGGAGGTTGCCATGAGAATCTTGGTTTGAATCGGGAGTTCCTGACCCGAGCTGCGAATGAAGCCGGCCATTTTTGGCACCAGGTAAATCATCATAAACATCACAACCGCACCCACCACAACGCTCATGAAGGCAGGGTACATGATCAGTTTTTTGGTTTGGGCCGCCAATTCGTCCTGCCACTTGATCGACAGCACCAAGTTGTTCAGGACGTCAGGCAAGGTGCCGGTATCTTCGCCAGATTTCACCAGATTGACAAATACGCCATCAAAGACACCGGGATGTTCGCCCAGCGCGTCCGATAATGCTTTGCCGCCTTCAATACTCTCAATCACACTGGCAATGATCTCGCGAAAGCGCGGATTTTCAACGCTATCACGCAAGTCATTGAGACTTTCCAAAATCGGTACACCTGCGCGGGTAAGCTGCTCCAGGTGAAAACAAAAATTGACCAGTTCAAGCCGGGTGATTTTTGCGCGGCCGCCGGCTCGCCCCGGATTAAGCTGATCCCCGGTTACCAGATCCAACTCCATCCGCTTCAAGCGCATTTCAAGGTCGATCAAGTTGATTGCGTCGAGCTTGCCGAACACGCGCCTGCCGTCATCAGTCATGGCCTTATAGGCGTAAAGTGCCATTTACATCCGCCCAGTCAGATCGACCACGCGGCCGATTTCTTCGATTGATGTTGACCCGTCAAGCACGCGGCGCAAGCCGTCATCCGTTAAGGTACGGAAGCCGTTCTTGATGGCAGCGTCGCGGATGTCGCGAACGGTTGCGCGGCAGGCAATGAGGTAATCAATATCGGCGTCGATTCTCAGCAGTTCCATAATCGCGATACGCCCCTTGTAACCCTGGTACTGACAACGATCGCAACCGGCAGCGCGATAAATTATCGGCGCCGGCCGCGGTCCTTCAACGCCGAGGACTTTGCATTCGTGAGACTCGGCGGCGTAAGGTTTGCGGCAATGGGTGCATAGTCGGCGAACAAGGCGCTGCGCGACGATGCCGATGATGTTTCCCGCCAAAATATCGGGGAGAACACCAATGTCGAGTAGCCGTGGGATTGCGCCAATTGCCGAGTTGGTATGCAGGGTGGAAAACACCTGGTGACCGGTCATGGCGGCGCGGAACGCCATCTCGGCGGTATCCGGATCACGGATTTCGCCTACCAGTATGATGTCCGGATCTTGCCGCATCATCGAGCGGATGCCATTGGCGAAGTCAAGTTTGGCAGATTCAGCCACCGATGTTTGCCGAATCATGCTCATCGGATACTCAACCGGATCTTCGAGGGTCATGATGTTGACGCCGACCTCGTTAATGTGATTGAGCACAGAATACAAGGTGGTCGTTTTGCCGCTACCTGTCGGTCCGGTAACAAGGATGATCCCTTCGGGGCGGGCGACCATCAGCTTCAACAAATCCAGTTGAGTGTTGTCCAGCCCCAAGCCGTCCAGTGGGACGATTCCCTTGTCGCGATCCAAAATCCGCAGCACGATATTTTCGCCGTGGATGGTTGGTTGTGCCGCAACCCGGAAGTCGACCGCATGGCCGCTGATGTTCAGCGAAATCCGACCGTCCTGCGGCGCTCGCGTCTCCGCGATATTCATGTCACTCATTACCTTGATACGCACTGCCATCGCAGACCAGTACGACTTATGAAGCGCACGAATCTGATGAAGGATTCCGTCAATCCGGTAGCGAATCCGCAGAAACCCGGCTTCTGGCTCGAAGTGTACGTCCGAAGCTTCCCGCTTGACAGCGTCAGTCAGCAACGCGTCGACCAAGCGCACGACCGGTTGACTATATTCATCCAGTGTTGACGATATGCTTCGGTAGTCGACCTCACCGGTTTCAATTTCGTGCAGGATGCCATCGATAGACAGTTCATGTCCGTAGTACTGATCGATCCCGCGATTGATTTCAGTTTCGCCGCCCAGCAATGTGTCAATAGTGACTTCATGCTTGAACAAGGCACGCAATTTGTCGATCGCGACAATGTCATTGGTGTCGGCAATAGCGATAGTCAGGCGTTGTTCGTCCGGAGAGTAATCCAGCGGGAGCAGGGTATGGCGCTTGGCGAGCTCACGCGGAACCAGCTTCACCGCAGACGGGTCGACCAGCGAATTATCAAGGTTGACTGCTTTTTGGCCCAGCGATTCACCGAGTGCATCGCGCAGTGTGGCTTCAGTAACGAATCCGAGCGCGACCAGCAACTTGCCGACCGGCTGATTGACTTTCATCTGCTCAAGCAGCGCGATTCGAAGCTGATCTTCGCTGATGATGCCTTGGACGATCAGAAGCTGTCCGATAGGTAGGCGGCTATTTGGGGCGTTCATATCTCTTACATTATCCGGCATCTGAGCAGCCGGCAAGTGCCTTTTTTGTCAGGGCTTCAACGCTGCGGCGCGTGCGCCAGCGACAGCTGTGTCAAATCCGGCAGGGCGCCTTGCCGTCGCCTCCAAGGCAAGCATGTAATACTGATAGGCAAGCTTGGGTTGCTTCAAGTATTCCAAACTCACCGCCAGGTTGTAAAGAATATCCGGATTGTCGGCGTCTGCAGAATAAGCTTTGAAATAGGCCTGCTGCGCATCACCCCAGCGCTTTTGAGAAGCGTAGAGATTTCCCAGCGCAAAATGCGTGCTCGCCGAGTTGGGCTGCTCAGCAGCAATTGCCTGCAGGCGGCTCTCAGCCGTTGTCGGATCATTCTGTCGATGCAGATTGATCATCGCGGAGAGCGCAGCCGCGTCCTTGGGATCGGCTACCAATATTCTCTCGTAGTAATAATCGGCGAGACTCGTGCGGCCTTCGCGCAGGGCAATCGCCGCCAGGCCGTGGAGCGCCTCTGTATTCTGCGGCTCTGATTTAAGTACTGATTCGTAGTCTGTTTTTGCGGCGGCAAAATTCCCGCGGTTAAAATTTTCAAATCCGCTGGTTAGAAGCGGATTGATTTTCAATGGTGATTTGCTGACCTTGACGAGTCGAACCATGTCATTGTCATCATCTACTGGCTCAGCCCGCTTTTTCCGTTCTGCTTGCATCGGCACGGGCGCCGGCACAGGTGTGAGCGCTGCCGCCGGATTACTCGCGGCGCCCAGGGCAGTCTGGGCAGTCGCAACCGAAGCTGTCGGCGTCGCTGGCGATCCTGCAACCAGAGGTGTTTGAGTCGCTGTGGTGGTCGCAGCAGGTGCGGTGGTCGGTGGTGGTGCAGTCGGCGATGGGGGTGCGGCAGGGCGGACCGCAACGGCACTGGTAGAGAACCCGGACTTGGGTTGTAACTGCCACCAGAAATAACCGACAGCCGTTAGGGTTACCGATATCGTCAAGATGCCCATTGCAATGGCAAATTTCTTATTGCCTGCTGGAGGCACTTTGCCTTTGGCATCAAAAACGTTACGAGCTGCGTCTCGCTCGGCTAGCGTGGCAGCATCTGTGGAGTTTGCTTTTACCTTTTTTGCTGCGGGCGCAGGCGGCGCCGGGCTTACCGGTTTTTCAACAGCTGCGCTCTGGCTAAAGCTTGTGTTGACTGGCGTGGGGGGCTTCGACACGGCCTTCTGCGCTTCATGATGTGCAACAAACTCCGCATCCAGTCCGCCCAGATTGGCGGGCAGTTTTGGCAAGTGGGCGGGTGCCGGCTCCGGTTCAGGCGTTGGTGAAGCATTGACGAAGGATGGCTCTGGTTCTGCCTCCAGCGATAAGTCGAGCGGTTCCAGGGTCAGTTCTTTTAAAGTTGATTCACCCGCAGGCTGGTCCGAGGCGGGTGAACCTTCGACCCCCTGACGCTTTGCCGCTTCCGCCTTTTTCAAGGCGTCCATCAAGAGGCTCACGGCGTTGTTGTCCCGAACGCCGGGACCAAGCGCGTATTAGGCCCGTTGGTGTTGCTGAAAAACTCGTTGGTAGGCGCTTGATTGGCCGAACCGCGAAAATCGCCAGTTAGCGACGGGTCGCGAATTATCGTTGCCTTCAGGAAAATAACCAGCTCAGTCTTTTTATGACTGTCTTTGCGTGAATCAAATATTCCACCAATTAGCGGCAAATTGGAAAGGCCGGGGACGGTACTGGTTCCGGATTCGAGGGAATCTGTAATCAGACCGCCCATCACTGCAATTTCGCCGTCGGTCAGACGCAACATCGACTCCATTTCACGCGTCGATATTTCCGGGACGATATTTTCGATATAGACCGGAATACTCGGGTTTGGATCACGCTTGCCAGGGCCGTTTTGACGCGAAATAACCGGCCGGACATTGAGCATGACCGTATTGCTTTCGCTGACTTGAGGAGTGAGGCTCATTACCAGGCCAACGGCTACTGACTTGGCTGTGGTGGTAACCGTGGTCTGTGATGGTCCATTGGTGTTATTGGTGGTATCTGATTTCACCTCGAAGTAAACGATGTTGTCGACGACCTTGATGATGGCCGTCTGGTTGTTCAGGACACTCATCTTGGGGCTTGAAAGTACTTTGACATTGCCAAATGTTTCCAACAATGAAACCGTCGCCGCAATGCCAAGTCCCGGTGCGACATAGTTCAGCAAGAACGCGGTTCCGGACGATGCAAACGGACTGGGTACCGGCAAACCAGTCGCACGGCTAGCCACAGAAAAACCTGCGGTGCCCGGGTTCCTGAGTTCGCGCAGGCTTTGCCAGTTGATTCCTTGGTCATAAGCGTCGTTCAGCAAGACCTCCACTACGGTGGCCTCTATCATCACTTGACGACGCGTTGAACTTAGTACTTGATCGATAAATTCCTGCACTTTCTCGTGCTGACGCGCAGTTGCTCTGACAGTGATGACACCAGCCTCGGGATTCGTGATAACCGAAGCAGCTTCGCGATACGTTGACCGCTTGACCACGGTATTTCCCGACTGCTGTGTGGTCGCGCCACTGCCTGCCTGGGCACCGGGGTTTTGTCCGGCAACCTGCGCCGCCTTGCCCGCAAGTGCGGCAACACCGACCGATGATTGTTGTTCATTTCTCTCAATCACGGTCTCGCTTGAACCGTCCGGTAGCACTTTGTCGGTTTCGTGCAACAGGTCCTCGATGTTCTTGTTCAAGGTAAACCAAAAATTATTTTTTGATGCACTTTCAATACTGGTGCTACCGCCACCAGCGCCACCAGATGTCGTCGTACCGACCTGAGAGGCGACTTCTGTCTTGGTTTTCATGTCGCGCGACATGTTGACGTAATCAATCCGGTAGGTACGCAAGAATGGCGTATCCGGCATGATGGCGAGATTCGGGCCGTTGAGCTCCCAGCGCATGTCAACCTGCTTCGACAGCCGCGTCAATATCTGCTGCAAGGTTTGGTCGATAGCGTTGATCGACACCGTGCCTTCGATCCCCGGATGCAAGTCGATGTTGAGTTTCGCATCGCGCGAAAGTGCAAACAATAATTCGCCTACCGGAACGTTTCTGACCGACACCGAATAAGTTTCAACTTTCGCGGCCGGCTTCGGACGTTGCACTGTGGCATTGGCGTTAACCAGCGGCGGGATGCTGGAAACTGTAGTTGTCGCGCGCGCAGGCGCTTCCATTAGATGATCGGACGACGGGGTTGGTGTCGGTACTGTGCCGCAAGCGCTGATGACAGCGGCGACAACGATGGTTGTGGCGCGTATCGAAAATGTGACAGGCGGCAAAGGAATCCTCTTAGTCGAAAGCATGTATTGCGTACAAGAATAGCACGGCAAAGCGGTTCAATCGCTTTTGGAACATATATTTAGGAGGGTTTTTCAATGTGTATTCAAGTTTACATCGAAGGCCGGCACCGTGAGTTTTACCGGACCGTATGTGGCAATCCAGCGATCAGCTTATCATCCTGACAGAGTTTGACACTTCAGTGCGGCAAAACAATGCGAGAGGAATTGAGTCATGGCGACAATGGAATTTACGAAAGAACTGGATGCGCGCGGGCTGAACTGCCCGTTGCCGATTCTGCGCGCGAAGAAAGCGCTGACTGAACTTAAGTCCGGTGAGGTGCTGAGAATTCTCGCGACTGATCCCGGTTCGGTGAAGGACTTTGCGGCGTTTTCGCGCCAGACCGGGAACGACTTGCTATCGAGCACAGAGAACAATAAAGAGTTCGAGTTTTACATGCGTCGCAAGTAGGCAAAAGCGCAAACTGGCGTACCCTCTTCGGGGCACTTCCGGCCTTTCGGCCTCCCTGTAATGTCAGCACTAACTGGCAGTACGCCCGCGTTCGGGGCGTGATTTATCAGCCGAGTCGCGCCAGTTGGCTAACCAGTTTCTCGTGCAACGCAATGAATCCGGCCAGACGCTCGCGCTCGACAGCGACCACCTGAGCGGGGGCGCGGGCAACGAAGCTCTCGCTACCGAGTTTATTTTCTGCCTTGCCAATCTCGCCACTCACTCGCTCAATCTCTTTGCTCAGGCGCAGTTTTTCATCGGCAAGATTGATCTCTATTTTCAGCATCAGCCGGAAGTTGCCGACGATTTGAACAGGCGCATCAGAATCCGGTAGCGCCTCGACGGCGGTGACCTCGGCGAGTCGGGCCAACGCTGCGAGGTAGGGCGCATAACTTACCAATGCTTCGTTCTCCAGCACTGTGCTGCCACTGCCGATCAACGGTACTTTTTGTGCGGGCGACAACTTCATCTCGCCGCGCAAACTGCGACAGGCGTTTACCATGGCCTTCAACTGATTAACCCAAGCGTCCGCAGTCTCGTCGCAGCGCGACAGATCGGCCTTGGGATAGGGCTGCGTCATGATGGTTGCGCTTGCTCCGGCCTCGATGC
Source organism: Rhodocyclaceae bacterium (assembly GCA_016718525.1). Classification (GTDB taxonomy): domain Bacteria; phylum Pseudomonadota; class Gammaproteobacteria; order Burkholderiales; family Rhodocyclaceae; genus JADKHX01. The sequence goes on along the minus strand of JADKDD010000002.1, from coordinate 206,480 downwards.
GTCCGGCAACCGGAGCAACTTTTTGCCACAGTTCTTCAGTAATAAATGGAATGAGCGGGTGCGCCAAACGCAGTATCGTTTCCAAAACGCGCAACAGCGTGCGGCGTGTCGCGCGCTGTTGTGCCGCGGTGCCGATTTGAATTTGAACTTTGGCGAGCTCCAGATACCAGTCGCAATACTCGTCCCAGACAAATTCGTAGATTGCCTTCGCCAGCTGGTCAAACCGGTAATCGGCAAAGTGCTTGGCAACGTCGGCTTCGACGCGCTGCAATTGACTGACAATCCAGCGGTCAGCCCGGGAAAAATTCAAACTACCGCCTTCGCCGCAGGCACTGCTGTCGTGATTCTCCAAACCGCAATCCTGACCCTCGCAATTCATCAATACAAAGCGCGTCGCGTTCCACAACTTGTTGCAAAAATTGCGATAACCCTCACAGCGCTGCATATCAAACTTGATATCGCGACCGGGACTGGCAAGGCTTAGAAACGTGAAGCGCAGTGCATCCGTACCGAAAGCCGGAATGCCATTTGGATAGTCCTTGCGGGTGCGCTTCTCGATCTTCGGCGCATCTTTGGGATACATCAAACCCACTGTGCGTTTTTTTACCAGCTCGTCAACGCTGATACCGTCGATCAGATCGATCGGGTCGAGCACATTGCCTTTCGACTTGCTCATCTTTTGGCCTTCCGCGTCGCGGATCAGGCCATGGACATAGACGTGATGAAAGGGGATCTTCCCGGTGATGTGTTTGGTCATCATCACCATTCTTGCCACCCAGAAGAAGATGATGTCAAAACCCGTCACCAGGACTGTCGACGGCAGAAACAAGTCCAGCGCCGGATTGGATTTTGCCGGCCATTCCGGTGTCCAATCGAGTGTTGAAAACGGCCACATCGCAGACGAAAACCACGTGTCAAGCACGTCTTCGTCGCGCCGCAAGGTCCCCGTATAACCATCGGCTGTTGCCAGCGCGCTTGCCTCCGTCTGATCATGCGCCACATAAATTCGCCCATCATCGGTGTACCAAGCCGGAATTTGATGACCCCACCAAAGCTGCCGCGATATGCACCAATCCTGAATATTGCCCAGCCATTGGTTGTAGGTATTAACCCAGTTTTCGGGCACGAACTTGATCTCGCCGGATGCCACGCAGTCGATCGCTTTGCCGACGATACTGGTTCCGTCCGGACCCGCCTTGCTCATTGCGACGAACCATTGATCGGTCAGCATCGGTTCAATCACGGACCCGGTGCGGTCACCCACCGGTACGGTGTTCTTGTGCGGTACCGCCTTTTCGAGAAAGCCAATAGCTTCCAGGTCGGTCAACACCGCCTTGCGGCATTCGTAGCGATCCATGCCGCGATAGGCCACCGGCGCATTGTCATTGAGCTTGGCGTCGAGCGTAAAAATCGTGATCATCTCAAGCTGATGCCGCTGGGCACAGGCATAGTCGTTGAAGTCATGCGCGCCGGTGATCTTGACGCAGCCGCTGCCAAATTCCGGATCAACGAAACTATCGGCGATCACCGGAATCTTGCGATCACACAGCGGCAAATCGACGAACTTGCCGACCAGGTGCTGATAGCGCGTGTCGTCCGGATGCACTGCAAGAGCACCGTCGGCGAGCATCGTTTCCGGACGTGTCGTGGCGATATGCATGCCGCGCACTCCATCGATCGGTCCATCCGAAAAAGGATACAGGATGTGCCACATGAATCCATCGCGCTCTTCCTGCACCACTTCCAAATCGGAAACGGCAGTTAGCAGCTTCGGATCCCAGTTAACCAACCGCTTGCCGCGATAGATCAGGCCATCGCGATACAGTTTGACGAAGGTCTCGGTAACGGTTTTAGATAGTCCGGCATCCATGGTGAAACGTTCGCGGGACCAATCGGGGGAGGTGCCCAGGCGCCGCATTTGCTTGGTAATCGTATTGCCGGAGTACTCTTTCCACTCCCAGACTTTTTCCAGAAACTTTTCCCTACCCAATTCGCGTCGCGATATTCCTTGAGCATCAAGCTGACGCTCAACCACTATCTGCGTCGCGATTCCCGCATGGTCGGTACCCGGCTGCCAAAGCGTGTTGGCGCCGCGCATGCGGTGATAGCGAGTGAGCGAGTCCATGATGGACTGATTGAAACCATGCCCCATGTGCAAGGTTCCCGTGACATTGGGTGGCGGCAGCAAAATACAAAAATTGTCCTGCCTTGCCGAATCAAGACCGGCGGCAAAGTAACCACCCGCCTCCCAGATCGGATACCAGTGACGCTCAATTTCGGCAGGTTCAAAACTTTTGGCCAGTTCCATGGTGCACACCGATGTCTAAAACCCGCGATTTTAGCGATTTCCTTTAAAATTAAGGCCTTCTGTGGCAGCCAGCCTTCTCCATGATTCGTAAGCTACTGCGCCGTGTTTTCAAGGGCGACGCCGCTCCAATCGCGCCTCCAGGCACTCCTTCCACCCCTGTTGTGATTCCTGTCACTCGCCACGGAATCACCCGGGAACGGATTCTGCCGGGCGCGCGACGTACGTGTGAATTCCTGCAACAAGCGGGGCACAAAGCCTTCGTGGTCGGTGGTGCAGTGCGCGATTTGATCGCTGGCATTGTTCCGAAAGACTACGACATCGCGACCGATGCAACGCCTAACCAGGTGCATATGCTTTTTCGTCGATCACGCCTGATCGGCCGCCGGTTTCAAATTGTGCATGTGATGCAAGGCGGCGAAACGCTGGAAGTCTCGACTTTCCGTGCTGCGCACGATGCCGACACCGTCAAGGACGAGCATGGCAGGGTGCTGCGCGACAATGTATTCGGCACCCAGGCTGACGACGCCGCAAGGCGCGACTTTACGGTCAATGCCCTGTACTACGATCCGGCGACCGAGACCGTGATCGACTACCACCACGGTGTCGCTGATTTGCAGCAAAAGGTTTTGCGCATGATCGGCGAGCCGCGTGCGCGTTACCGCGAAGATCCGGTGCGGATGCTGCGTGCAGTGCGGCTTTCGGCCAAGCTGGGATTGACGCTGGATCCCTTGCTCAGCGCCCCGATTCAGGAAATGGCAGGACTAATCGAGAACGTACCACCGGCCCGGCTATTTGATGAAATGCTCAAGCTGTTGTTCTCCGGGCATGCGGTGGAATGCGTCAAGCGTTTGCGCGATGAAGGCTTGCACCATGGTCTGTTGCCGCTGCTCGATGTGATCTTGGAGCAGCCCTTGGGCGAGAAATTTGTCATGCTGTCGCTGGCCAGCACCGACGCGCGAGTCAAGGCCGGCAAGTCTTTGTCACCAGGCTATCTGTTCGCCACCTTGCTCTGGCACGAGGTCTTGGCCAACTGGGAAATTCGCAAAGGGCGTGGCGAAAGTGCGATGCCGGCGATGTTCGAGGCGATGGATGAAATTCTCGATTTGCAGGCAGAAAAACTAGCTATCACGCGGCGTGTTGCCGGCGATATCAAAGACATCTGGATGTTGCAGCCGCGTTTTGAAAAACGCGTCGGCAAATCACCATTCCGGTTGTTGGAGCAACCCCGTTTTCGAGCGGGTTACGATTTTCTGTTGCTGCGTGCCCAAAGTGGCGAGATAGACATGGAGCTGGCCGACTGGTGGCTGGCGTTTCAATCGGCGGATGAGGCAGCGCGCGAAGCGATGTTGCTGCCAGAGAACGATCCAAAAAAACGCCGCCGCCGTGTCCGGGGCAAAAAGGCCAATGCCAATCCGGCAGCCGATCTGCCCGTAACGGGTAGCGCCGACTAAGCCGCTTACCCGAAGCGAGCATGGCGATGACGCGCAGTTACGTGGCCTTGGGCGCCAATCTTGGCGAGCCAATAGTGACGCTGCGTGCGGCCATTGCAGCCTTGCGCGAATTGCCCGACTGCGAACTGGTCGCCGCGTCGTCGCTGTACCGCACCGCACCTGTTGGACTCAAGTACCAGCCCGACTTCATTAATGCCGTTGTCGCTATTGACACCGTGCTGCCAGCACCAACTCTGATGAATTTGCTGTTCCGGATTGAAGAAAGATTCGGCCGGCAACGCGCGACCAACGGTGCCCGTAATCTGGCTCGCACGCTGGATTTGGACCTCTTGCTGCACGGCGACCAGACTGATACCAACCCCGCACTAACGCTTCCTCATCCACGCATGCACGAGCGTGCGTTTGTGCTGGCGCCGCTAGCCGAAATAGCGCCTGACACCAAGATTCCTGGATACGCAAGTGTTGCTGAATTGCTCGCGAGTTGCCACGACCAACGAATCGAACGATTGGTTTCCGGTCCTGCATGAACCTGCCGCAAGTTGCCGTTTGTGATTTTCTACATGCGCCAACCAATAAAACTTGATTATCTATGGGCAGGTTTGTGTATCCTTGGCGCCGTTTATTTCATATTCCGTAGCCCATGACCTATTTAGCCTCCAATAAACCGATCACCTTGCCCGAGTTGACGCGGATGAAGCATGATGGCGAGAAGATCGCCATGCTCACCTGTTACGACGCCAGCTTTGCCGCACTGGAAGACCGTTGCGGTGTTGATGTGATTCTGGTCGGTGACTCTTTGGGTAATGTGCTGCAGGGCAAAACCTCGACCCTGCCGGTGACCATGGATCAAATGGTGTATCACACCGAATGCGTTGGACGTAATCCGATGCGGCCGATGTGTGTGGTCGATATGCCGTTTGGCAGCTACCATATTTCCAAAGAACAGGCGATGCAAAACGCAGCCCGGCTGATGGCGGCGGGTGCGGAAATGGTCAAACTTGAAGGCGGCGAGGTGATGGCCGAGACGGTACATTTTCTGGTCGAGCGGGGTGTACCCGTTTGCGCACACATTGGCTTGACACCGCAGTCGGTGCATCAGCTGGGTGGCTACCGTGTACAGGGCCGTGGTGACGAGGCCGCCGCGCGGATGAAAGCTGAAGCAATGGCACTGGAACATGCAGGGGCGGCACTGATGGTGCTGGAGATGGTGCCGGCCGATTTGGCTGCGGAGATCACCAGGATGCTGAAGGCCTGCGCGACGATTGGTATCGGCGCCGGCAAGGAGACTGACGGCCAGGTGTTGGTTCTGCATGACATGCTCGGCGTCTATCCTGGGAAAAAGGGTCGCTTCGTTAAGGACTTCATGGCCGAGGCGGCAAGTATTGAGGGTGCTGTTCATGCCTATGTTGCGGCGGTAAAAGACGGCAGTTTCCCCGGCCCAGAGCATAGTTACTAGGAACGCCGAGATACTTTCATTATGAAAATTTTTCACGAGATTGCGCCCCTGCGCGCAACGCTGAGAGACGCTGGCCGTGTGGTGCTGGTGCCGACTATGGGCAATTTGCACGAAGGTCACATTCGGTTGATGCACGATGCACGTAAGCATGGTGACAAGGTGGTCGCAACTGTGTTTGTGAACCGCCTGCAATTTCGACCGGGTGAGGATTTTGATAAGTACCCGCGCACGCTGGCAGCCGATGCCAAGTGTCTGGAGGACGCCGGCGTGGAGTATCTCTTTGCGCCATCCGAAGATGTCATGTACCCGACGCCGCAGTACTTTCATGTTGATGTGCCTGACCAATTGGCGACGATTCTGGAAGGCGAGTTCCGCCCCGGGCATTTTCGCGGTGTTGCCACGGTGGTGATGAAGTTGTTCCAGATCGTCCAGCCGGATGCTGCGCTGTTTGGCAAAAAGGACTACCAGCAGATGTTGGTGTTGTCGGGCCTGGTCCGCGAATTCAATTTGCCGATTGAGGTGATCGCCGGTGATACGATTCGCGCCGAGGATGGCCTGGCGCTCTCGTCACGCAATGGTTTTTTGTCCGCCAGCGAGCGTCAGGAAGCACCTCGCCTGCATCGCCTGTTGATGGATTTGGTGGCGAGGATTCAAGCCGGTGAGCGCGACTTTGCGAAGCTCGAAGCCGTAGTGATGGACCAGCTTCGCAAAAACGGGTGGTCGCCGGATTACGTGGCGGTGCGCCGTCGTGCGGATTTACAGGTACCCCTAGGTGATGATCCGCTGGTGGTGGTCGCCGCAGCCAAATTGGGTACTACGCGACTCATCGACAACGTCGAGATTTAACCGCTCGGTACCCGCACCGCTAGCCGGATTACGGTGCTTTCTTGCCGATACCACCAAGCAAGGCGGCCACCGCGCGCTGTGGCCGTATGACCCCGGGCTTTTCCACTACATTGGCCGTTTGTGCAGTTTTGCTGACATAGGGCTTGTTCGGGTCGAAGTCGAGTTTCGGCAGATGCGCCGCAGCTGCCGGCATATGTGGCGGTGGACGGCGGTCATGGTTCTTTTCTTCGCGGTTGCGGCGGTGTTCTTCGCGCTCGCGCCGGTGTCCGGTACCGTGCGCAGCACTGTGTCCACTACCGTGTCCGTCGCCGTGCTTTTCTTGTGACGGCAATGTGCCGGCGGGAGAAAATTTGGCGCCGCGTGGCGCGCGCTCGGGGCGTTCCGGGCTGGCGTTGGACAGATTGAAGCCGCTGATCTCGACGCGCTGAATCTGCATTTTGATCAGCTTCTCGATTTCAGCCAAACGCCCACTTTCTTCCGGAGCAAACAGCGAGGTTGCGGTGCCGAGTTTGCCCGCACGGCCGGTGCGTCCAATACGATGCACGTAATCCTCAGCAGTGTGCGGTAACTCATAGTTGATCACGACCGGCAGATCGTCGATATCCAGTCCGCGGGCTGCAACGTCGGTGGCAATCAAAACTCGAATTTTCCCGGACTTGAAGCCTTCCAATGCTTCGGTACGCTGCTGCTGACTCTTGTCGCCATGGATCGCATCGGCCTCGATCCCTTGGCGGGCGAGGTAAACCGCTAGCCGGCTGGCACCGAATTTGGTGCCGACAAATACCAGTACTTGACGCAAATCCTGATGTGTCAGCAGGTGTACCAACAGGCTTCGTTTGAGATCCGAAGACACCGGGTAAACCTGGTGAGTGATGGTTTCACTCACCGCATTGCGCCGTGCAACTTCGATAAGTTGGGGTGCCTTGAGCATGCTATCGGCAAGCTTCTTGATTTCATTTGAAAAGGTGGCAGAAAACAGCAAGCTCTGCCGCTCTTTCGGCAGCATCGCCAGAATGCGCTTGATGTCCGGAATAAAGCCCATGTCGAGCATGCGATCAGCTTCGTCGAGCACCAACACTTCAACCGAGGCAAAGCTCACGCTCTTTTGTTGCACGTGATCGAGTAATCGACCTGGTGTAGCGACGACGATTTCTCGGCCTTCACGTAGCTCGGCAATTTGCGGGCGGATATCCACGCCACCATAAATACACACCGAGCGGAGCGGTACGTGCTTGCTATAAGTCACCACGCTTTCATGCACTTGCATCGCCAGTTCACGGGTCGGTGCGAGGATCAGTGCGCGTACCGGGTGACGGGCAGGGGAAGGCGAATTGCTGGCATGGCGGGCGAGGCGTTGCAGCAGCGGCAGGGTAAAGCCGGCAGTTTTTCCGGTACCGGTCTGGGCACCGCCCATGACATCCTTGCCAGCCAAAATGATCGGTATGGCCTGGGCCTGAATGGGTGTCGGCTGCGTGTAGCCAGCATCGTGCACAGCACGCAACAGCTCAGGCAACAGACCAAGTTGGTCGAACATCAGCGGGCCGGACTTGTCGCCAGTTGGTGCTGATGAAACAACTGCTTCAGAAACTACTGCGCTACAAGGCGGTCGCGCACAGGACGCGCTCTGCGCCGTAGCGGATGATGGGACGCCATCATTTGAAGCGTTGTGGGTGCCCGCAACGGGCGAAGGTGTTTTGGGGGTACTGTCCGTAGTCAATGTGTGCTCCTGAGTCGGCCCGCCCCTTGCGGGGTACCGGTTCAGGCGGCGAAACGCTTGAGGGGAAAATTTGGCATCGGCGACCGCCTAGCCAGACAAGTGCGCCAACCGGCGAGGCGCAAGCCGTCATTCTAACAGCCGGTTGGGTTGCTGGTTTTCATGTCGGCGCAAGCTAGTGATCACTCACCTCGCCATCGATGTACCACCATCGGCTGTGTTCGAACACGAAACGACTGGTTTCGTGCATGCGGAAGGCGCGCCCGCCGGATTTGTATCTGGCAATAAATTCAACAGTAGCGGTGTCGGCGGTAGTTCGGATGTGGGTCAGCACGGTTAACCCGATGAATTTCGCTGCGCTCAGTTTTCCGTCGCCATTAACGTCAAGGTCGGTCACCGGTCGGGTGGACGGATGCCAAGTGGAGTAAATGTAATCCTTCAAATTCATTACATAGGCAACGTAGCGGGAGCGCATCAGCTTTTCCGCGTCCGGCGCTATTTTTCCTGCATGCCAAAGCCCGCAGCACTCAGCATAGGGCGTGTTCAACCCACAAGGGCAAAGCACTGGAGCGGTTGGTCGGTGTCGTTTCATCGCAGCATTTTGAACGATTGCCGGACCGCCTGCGTGTAACATCCTGCGCTCACTACCTGTCTTCACCAATAATGACTACGCTGACTTCCCGCTCTGTCCTGCTTGATTTATTGCGACCCTATCGCCTGCGGATCATCATCGCCGGAATCGCGCTGATTATTGCGGCGTCATCCATGCTTGGTGTCGGCCAAGCGCTGCGTCTGGTGATCGACAAGGGCTTTTCGCAGGGCGATCCGGCGTGGCTGGATAAAGCGCTGTTGGGGATGTTCGGCGTCATCGCGCTGTTGGCTGGCGCTACCTGGCTGCGCTTCTACAACGTGTCATGGCTGGGTGAACGGGTCACCGCCGATTTGCGCCGCAAAGTATTTGACCATTTACTGAGTTTGCCCCCGTCTTGGTTTGAAGCCGGTCGCACGGGGGATGTGATTTCGCGCCTTACGTCCGACACTACACAGTTGGAGAGCGTGATCGGCTCGAGCATGTCGATTGCACTGAGGAACCTCCTGATGCTGATAGGCGGTTTGGTAATGTTGTTTACTACCAGTCTGAAACTCAGTTTGATGGTGATCGCCGGGGTCCCCCTGGTCGTCGTTCCGATCATCCTCTTTGGTCGCCGGGTAAAGAAGCTGGCGCGGGAAACTCAGGATCGGGTTGCCGACTTGGGAAATCGAATCGACGAGACCATTCACGAAATTCGAATTGTTCAGGCCTATGGTCACGAGAGTGCCGATCGTCGTGACTTTGGTGCACAGGTCGAACGCGGGTTCGCTGTGGCACAAAGACGCATTACCAGTCGCTCGGCGCTAATCGTGGTGGTGATGGTCCTGGTGTTCGGCGCGATTTCGCTGATATTGTGGGTCGGTGGTCATGACGTGTTGTCAGGCAAGCTTTCTCCCGGGGATTTGTCAGCCTTCGTTTTCTACGCCTCGCTGGTGGCGGGCAGCGTTGGCGCGCTCTCCGAGTCGTGGGGCGAGTTACAGCGCGCGCGCGGCGCAACTGAACGTTTGGTCGAATTGCTGAATTCGCAGCCGGCGATAGTGCTTGCCTCACAGATTGTCCCATTGCCAAAGAAGGTCACTGGCGCGATTCATTTTGAGAATGTGGACTTCCGCTATCCCTCGCGTCCCGATACACCCGCACTGGAGCGTTTCTCACTTGACGTCGTTCCCGGCGAAACGATTGCTCTGGTCGGCCCCTCTGGTGCCGGCAAGACCACCGTGTTTCAGATGTTATTGCGCTTTTACGACCCGCAGTCCGGCAGCATTTCGCTTGACGGAGTGCGCTTGATTGACGCCGATCCCCGAGCCGTCCGCCAACAAATGGGATTGGTTTCGCAAGAGGCGGTGATATTCGCTACCAGTGTGCTGGAGAATGTGCGCTATGGCCGCCTCAACGCGACACTCGACGAAGTGCGTGCTGCCTGCGAGTCTGCTTACGCTGACGAGTTTGTGCGCGGACTGCCGCAAGCTTACGATACCGATCTTGGCGAGCGCGGTGTGAAGCTGTCAGGCGGACAGCGGCAACGAATCGCCATTGCCAGAGCCATTTTGGCTGACCGCCCGATATTGCTGCTCGATGAAGCAACTTCTGCGCTGGATGCAGAAAGTGAACGGGTAGTTCAGGCGGCATTGGATCACCTCACCGCTGGCCGCACGACGCTCGTCATTGCGCATCGCCTTGCCACGGTACAGCGTGCCAACCGGATCGTGGTTATGGAACACGGACGCATTGTTGAAACCGGCACACACGCCGAACTGATCAGTGCCGATGGTCTGTATGCGCATCTGGCACGACTGCAATTTACCGCCTGATTTTCCAACCACCAAGGAGACACCATGCACGATTTCACACTCCCCGCCCTTGTTACCCTGGGCATCGTTGTTTTGCTTTTTGTATTGGCTTTCAATGTCGGGCGTCAACGCGGAATACATAAAATCGACGCCCCTGCGATGACCGGTCATCCGATGCTGGAACGTGCCATTCGCGTGCAGATGAACACCATTGAGAGCGTGCTGTTGCTCTTGCCATTGATGTGGATCTATGCCGCATTCGGTAATCCGAAGGTGGCGGCATTGATGGGTGGGTTGTGGATCGCCGCGCGTATTTGGTATGCCAGGGCGTACATGGCCGACCCGGGTAATCGCAGCAAAGCGTTTGCCGCGAGCTTGCTGGCAATCGTCGTGCTGTTTATTGGTGCGGCGTGGAGTGTCGTCGCGCGCTTGGTCTGAGGCAATTTAGTCGCCGGCGCCGTCATTTCTGAAGATAAACAGAAACGGCAAATAGGCCAGCCACGAGAAAATGCTGGTCAGCAAAAACCATAGAAATTTGTGGCTGCCGCTGACCCGTTTCGAATACAGAACAAACAATGGTGGCAAGGACATGACCACCATCAGCGCGATGCTGCCCCAACCGAGGTTCGTCTGCAGCAGTGACATCAGCGTATCGACATCAGCGTTCATTTAGTCATTCCTTTCGTCATTGGCTTAGTCGATTTGACATTTGCAGGCACTAAGCCTAGAGTGAATTTGCGTTCGACGTGAAGGCATTTCATGGAGGTAAGCGCCACTGAATATACGACCTCGATCTACGCGATGTGTTTTGTTCTAAAAAACTAGAAGCCAAGGCTTCCGCCCACCGTGGCAGCGCCGATTTGAACCACAGCTTGCGGGCGCATTACAAATATTGCTAAAGCGACATGCAAAAGACCTGTTCCGGAAGACTGAGTGGGTCTTTTGTTTTATGTTCGCACAGACGCCGTATCACCAGCACCAACTGACGAGTTTTGCGGCGATGGCAATACGGCAACGCCAGCAAGGATTGAGTATCGCCATGCCCACGCCGCCAGAATGATCGAACTAAGCCCGGCGCCAACCAGCGTATAGCGCAGGCCAAAATGTTCGCCGATATAGCCACCGAGCAAAGCGCCCGGACCTGCGGGAATGAGCATCAACCAGCGCACCGTGCTGGTCATCCGGCCCATCAGGCCTTCCGGAGTCACTGCCTGACGCAGTGCAAGCATGTTTACGAAAATCAGCACGGCACCAAAGCTGTAACAGAGCAGCATGAAAATGAAAGACGCGATTCCCCAGGCATTGACGGGAGCGAAGCCGAGTTGCATCCACCCGGCACCACAGACCGCAAAACCCAGAATCAGGCACGGGCCCGGACCAAACCAACGTGAAAATCGGTTTCCCAACATACTCGCCACGATGGTGCCGATCCCCATGATCATGTAACACAAGCCGACCTGATGTTCGTTCAAGTGCAGTTCGCGTGTGGCAAACAGAATCTGCATGGTTAGCGCACCGTAGTGAAACATATGCCAGATGCCAACGGTTGCCGAAAGCGCGACCAACAGGGGTTCGCGCATCACAAAGCGCAGCCCGTCCTTCATGTCAAGCCAGAAATGAGCCTCGGGATTCGGCACGCGTACCTCGACGATTCGCATTCCACGCAAGATAAAAACGCTCATCGTTAGCATCAATGCATCTGCAAGTAACGCCAACGGTGCTCCCGTCAGTTTTATGAGGGCGCCGGCCAATCCCGGACCCGCAACCTCTGCGCCGGACGAGGCTAGCGCATTGCGCGCATGCGCTTCAACCAGACGGTGGCGAGGTACAACCTGAGTCAGCACAATTTGTGCTGCCGATCCGGCGGTGACAAAAACACCGCCGATAATGAAGCCGACGCAATACATGAATGGCATCGACAAAAAGCCCAGTCCCCATGCTACTGGAACCGAAATCAAGACAAGTGCGATGATCGCCTCACCGGCCACATACACCGGCAACTTTCGCACCCGATCGAGCCAAACGCCGGAGGGCAGCGACAGCAATACGAACGGAAGAATCTCCATCGCGGTCAGCAAACCCATTTGCGATGGCGTCGCGGCAAGCAATACCGCGGCGGTCAATGGTAAGGCCAGCATAGTGATCTGGCTGCCAAGCGAGCTGATGAGTATGGAAATCCACAGCCGCCGATAAACCCGCTCGCGCAGCAAGTCGTTGGCTGGCAGCTGCAACCAACTGGGTCGCCATTGCCATCCGGTGCGGCGCTCGCCACGGGGAGTTAAGTCCTGCAAACTCATACAATCAAAATCAACGGGTGAAGCGCGAGCATTTTAACGGACGTGCAAGTGACGAAACGCATATGCACTAACATGATTGACGATTGCAGTAGCTTCGTAGCGACTCAAACAAAGGAACCCGGATGAAATTGCTTGCTTTTGCCGCCAGTAACAGTAGAAAGTCGATCAACAAACAACTGGTGAAACATGCGGCCAGCCTGGTTGAGGGCGCCGAGATCGAGTTGCTCGATCTAAACGATTATGAAATGCCGCTGTTTAGCGTGGAACGGGAACAGGCACTTGGGCATCCGGACCTCGCCAAAGCGTTTCTGGCAAAAATCGCGGCCTGCGACTCCATCGTCATTTCATTTGCGGAACATAACGGATCCTACAGCGCGGCATACAAAAATCTATTTGACTGGTGCTCGCGCGCCGGTCAAAAAGTGTTCCAGGACAAACCGATGGTCTTGCTCGCTACCTCGCCCGGCGCGCGTGGCGGTGCATCAGTGTTGGCGGCTGCAACTACCTCTGCACCCTTCTTTGCCGGGAAGGTGAAAGCCAGTCTGGCGATACCGAGTTTCAATGAAAATTTTGATGTCGAGCGGGGCGAACTGAAAAACGGCGAGCTGAAGGCAAAGCTGACCGAGGCAATGCGCTGCCTGCAGTCGAGCCAGTAACTCACTATGTCGGTAATCGTACCAAAGGTGAAGTGAAAGACCTCGCCTAATGCGCGGACTGACGAATGCGCTAGCGGCGTCCGTTATCATGCTTAGCCTACAAAACCCTCATCGAGAGCGGTCTGCCATCGCTCCGATCAATAGATCATGACAACCGAAACAACCAGAGCGCAGGACAAGCTCATTCAGCTCGCTGATTACACGCCTCCGGCATTTCTGATCGAAACCGTGCATTTGGATATCGACATCCGCAGCGACGGCACGGTGGTGAAGTCCCGCCTTGTCTGCCGGCGAAATCCGGCAGATTCGGGCGTTGCTGATTTGTTGCTTGATGGCGAGGAACTCGAAACCTTGTCCGTGGCGGTCGACGGACGCCTTTTGGCTGCCAACGAATATTGCATAAGTTCCGAGCAACTGGCCATTGCGAATTTGCCGGAGACTTTTGAACTTGAAACTGCGGTGCGAATTCAGCCCGACAACAACACCCAGCTTTCAGGCTTGTACCGCAGCGCTGACGGCTACTTCACGCAGTGCGAGGCGCAGGGTTTTCGACGCATCACGTGGTTCCTGGATCGACCTGATGTCATGGCGTGCTACACCGTGACGGTTCGTGCCGACAAGGCGGCCTTCCCGGTACTGCTATCCAACGGAAATCCGAGCGCGTGGGGTGACGAAGCGGGCGGACGGCATTTCGCCACCTGGGTGGATCCGTTCAAGAAACCCAGTTATTTGTTTGCGATGGTGGCCGGCAAATTGGATGTGTTGCGTGACAGCTACTGCACGACTTCCGGGCGTGACGTACAACTCGCCATATATATTGAGCCGGGCAAGCTCGATCAATGTCCGCATGCGATGGAAGCGCTCAAAAAGTCGATGCGCTGGGATGAACAACGATTTGGTCTGGAGTGCGATTTGGATCACTACATGATTGTGGCGGTTGGCGACTACAACATGGGTGCGATGGAAAACAAGGGCCTGAATATTTTTAATACCAAGTTCGTCCTTGCGCGTCAGGACACGGCGACCGACGCCGATTTCATCTACATCGACCGGGTCGTTGCGCACGAATATTTCCATAATTGGACAGGCAATCGCGTCACCTGTCGTGACTGGTTTCAGCTGTCGTTGAAAGAAGGTCTGACGGTGTTCCGTGATCAGGAATTCGGCGCTGACGAACATAACCGTTCGACCAGCCGGATTAACGAAGTGCGCCACTTGCGTGCTTTTCAGTTTCCTGAAGATGCAGGTCCGATGGCGCATCCGGTGCGGCCATCAAGCTACGTCGAAATCAACAATTTCTACACCGCGACGGTGTATGACAAAGGCGCCGAAGTTGTGCGCATGATTCAGACGCTGATCGGCAAGGACGCGTTTCGGCGCGGCATGGATGTCTATTTTGAGCGCCATGACGGACAAGCCGTGACCTGTGATGATTTTGTTGCCGCAATGGCACATGAATCGGGATTTGATTTTTCGCAGTTCATGAATTGGTACAGTCAGGCCGGTACGCCGCATCTGCGCGTTGCGGGGGTTCATGACGCTATCAGACAGACCTATACACTGTCGATGACCCAGTCGTGCGCGGGATCACCAGGCCAGACGGAAAAGCGCCCTTATTTGATCCCCGTATCGGTCGCGCTGATCGACCAGGATGGTCATGAACTCATGCAGGATGGCAAGCGTACGCAACTCCTGTTGTTGACACAGGCGGAGCAACAATTTGAGTTCACCGGCGTTGTTGCGCCACCAGTACCTTCGCTGCTACGTGACTTCACTGCGCCGGTGATTCTCGACTACGACTATTCCGATGCCGACCTGATTCATCTGTTGGCTCACGACACGGATGCCTTCAATCGCTGGGAAGCCGGGCAAAGGCTGTTCGGTCGTTTGATTCTCGCTGCAGCAGAGCGCCTCAGCACTGGCGCAGCGGCCGCCGAGCTTGCGTGGCCGGACCAGTTGGTGCTGGCGACACGCCGTGTGTTACTTGATCCGAACCTCGATTTTGCCTACAAGGCTGAGGTTTTGACTTTGCCCGTCGAATCGACGCTGGCGGAACAGATGGCGGTGGTTGATCCAGAAAGCTTGTATTTGGCGCGCTGTTCGCTGTTGCAGTTTCTGTCCGCCGGCCTCGCCGCCGATCTCGCTGAGCTTTACACGATGCTAAGCCCGAGCCAGGCCTATCGCCCGGATACGGCAAGTATTGGCAAGCGACGCCTGCGAAACCTTGCGTTGGGATATTTGAATGAACTTGACGCCGCCGACTACCGGCGTCTCGCCCAACACCAGTTTGAACAAGCCGACAATATGACCGACCAGTTCGTTGCCCTGTCGGTACTGGCCAATCTGCCTGGCTTTGCCGGTCGGGCGGCACTGGCGGCGTTCTACAAACAATGGCAGCATGAGGCGCTGGTGGTCGATAAATGGTTGGCCGTGCAATCTGGCAGCCGCTTGCCAAACGTGCTGAGCGAAGTTGAGCGGCTCACTGGCGATCCTGCGTTCGACATCAAGAACCCGAACAAGGTTTATGCGCTGATTCGCAACTTCGGTGCCAATCATCGCCATTTTCACGCGGCAAACGGCAGCGGCTATCGCTTTATGGCCAAACAGATTGCAATTCTTGACCCTATCAATCCTCAAGTCGCGGCGCGTCTGGCGCGAACGTTTGATCGCTGGAAACGATTCGATGCGGGACGTCAAGTCCATGCGCGCGCTGCGCTTGAATCCATAGCGCAGACACCGGGATTGTCGAGCGGGGTGTTGGAAATCATCGACAAGTCTTTGGCATGACCGACGCATCCGGAGCGACTAAGGCACCGTTGCACGACAACCCGCTCAGGCGTTTGTTTGCCTATGCGCCGGGCTATCGCCGCGATGTCATCGTGGCGAGTATCTATTCGATTCTGAACAAGTTTTTTGATGTGCTGCCGGAGATACTGATCGGTGTGGCCGTCGACGTGGTGGTCAGTCGCAAGGACTCCTTCGTCGCCAAACTCGGCATCACCGATCCGCGTGAGCAGCTGCTGTGGTTGGCCGTATTGACGGTGATCATTTGGGTCGGTGAGTCATTGTTCCAGTATCTCTACGATGTGAAGTGGCGTCGTTTGGCGCAAGACTTGCAGCACGACATGCGGTTGGTGGCCTACCGCCACGTGCAGCAACTTGAGTTGGCGTATTTCGAGCGCAACCGTACCGGCAATTTGTTGGCGATACTCAATGAAGACATCAATCAAATGGAACGCTTCCTCAATGGCGGCATAAACGACTTAATTCAGGTTTTTGTCGGTTCGTTAATGGTCGGCGCCGTGTTTTTCGCCTTGACCAGTCAACTGGCCTTCCTTGCCTTGGTCCCGGTACCGGCAATTTTGTATGGCGCGTTCTGGTTTCAAGCCCGTTTGGCTCCTCGATACACGGCGGTGCGTGAGTCAGCCGGTGCGCTGGCCACCCGGCTAAACAATAATTTGTCGGGTATCGCGACGATCAAGGCTTATGCCGCTGAAGATTTTGAGGCGGCTCACATTGCGCAGGACTCCAACAACTATCGTGCGATGAACGCAAACGCGATACGCCTTTCGGCAGCCATTACGCCGGTGATCCGCATGGCTATCCTGGCTGGCTTTACGGTGACCTTGCTCTACGGTGGATTGATGGCGCTGGATGGCGAAATCGGAGTCGGCAGCTATTCGGTGCTGGTTTACTTGACCCAACGCCTGCTCTGGCCATTGACACGCCTGGCCGAGATGACGGATTTGTACCAGCGATCGATGGCATCGATCCAACGGGTCATGGACCTGCTCGATACGCCGTTGGCGATTCCCTATGCCGGGCGCGCGCTGGCCGCGACACAAACTCGAGGCCAGTTGGAATTTGATCACGTGCGCTTTGCCTACGACGGCGTCAATGTCCCGGCGATTGACAACTTGAGCCTGCGTATCGCCCCCGGCAGCAGTGTTGCTTTTGTGGGGAGTACTGGCGGTGGCAAGAGTACCTTGATCAAATTGCTGCTGCGCTTTTACGAACCGCAGCAGGGCGAGATTCGCCTCGACGGTCAGGCCATCAATGGGCTTAATTTGCAGGACCTGCGCCGCAGTATTGGCTATGTCGCGCAAGACACCTTTCTGGCCGACGCCAGCGTCGCAGAGAACATCGCTTATGGCATGAGCGGCGTCCCGCATGCCGCCATTGTCAGGGCTGCGCAGGCCGCCGAGGCACATGAATTCATTAGTGAGTTGCCGATGGGCTACGAGACACAGGTCGGCGAGCGCGGCATGAAATTGTCCGGCGGGCAGCGCCAGCGTCTGGCACTGGCCCGCGCGATCCTCAAGGACCCGCCAATCCTGATTCTGGACGAAGCGACCTCGGCTGTCGATAACGAAACGGAAGCCGCGATTCAGCGTTCATTGGATAGGCTGATAGTCGGGCGCACCAGTTTGCTGATCGCCCATCGGCTGTCGACGATTCGTCATGCGACGTGTATCCATGTGCTTGAACGGGGCAGTATCACCGAGACCGGCACGCACGATGAATTGCTGGCCCGCGACGGCGTGTATGCCGCCTTGTGGCGCTTGCAGACTGGTGAGCACACGGGCATGCTCAACTAGACCGATGGACTTCCTTGCCATCATAGGCATCGCCGTGCTTGCCGCAGCGCTTTGGTTGTGGGTCGACAGTCTGAAAGCGCGGGAGGCTGCGATTCGAGCCGCCAAGCTTGCCTGCGCAACCGAGAATCTGTTGTTGCTCGATGACACTGTCGCTATCCGCCATCTGCGTTTGGGTCGTGATGACGAAGGTACGCTGAAACTAAGGCGGGTCTATTTTTTTGAGTACAGCGATACGGGTGAAAACCGCAACGATGGCAGCATTGCGATGCTCGGCAGTCGGGTACTGATGACCAAGTTGTCGACGCAATCAGTTATTCATTCAACTTTTCTTCATTAGGGACGAGAAGGAGCGACATATACTGGCACCTGGCCAGCGGTGGCTTGACTGGCCGAGTCAGCGCGGTACCTGGTTAGTCGTCCGGAGATTGTTTGTGCACAAAGTTTTTTTTGCAAAATCATGTTAGCGAGCGACTGGGAAGCAGTCATTGGCGCGCTTCTGGCAGTGGGGGCTATCGTTGTGTGCATTTGCGCTTTTAACTACTTCGTTATCCGGCGTTTGAAATGATTTCCTGACGCGTGGCGTCTGTAAGGCATATCTAGGCCTTACGTGAACTGCGGAACACATTAGTTCAGCGAGTAATACCGACGCAGTCAGTGTTGCAAAACACCCGCAATGAGCGCGACGACTAAGGCTTGCTGAATATCATCGGTCTGAACGCCGTCACCGAAATAGGTATCGGACAAGAGTGATCCAACAAATGCGGCAAACACCGCGATGGCAATATTCGGAAAGTTAATAGATTTATTCACTGCATTTCCTTTCGATTTTTGATTGTTGTCCCGCTCGTTGAGCTTATCCAGCGCATGTGTTCGTGATGCCGCGGATTGTGGCCAAAGTGTGAGTGCGTTCAGTTGCCTTAAAGTGTCAGTTCCGTCGGTTAACATGCGCAAGTCCTAACTGGAGAGTCGTTCTATGTGTCCTACCAAACGTCAGGCGACGGTTGTCGAAGATCCAACTGCGCGCGCTCTGCTCAATTACATTGATGCCAGCCCTTCGCCGTGGCACGCCGTAGCAACGGCGCAAGCGCAATTGCAAAGCGCCGGATACCAGGTGCTGGATGAACGTCAGACCTGGCGACTCAAACCCGGCGGTCGCTACGCGGTGGCGCGCGATGATGCCGCATTGATTGCGTTTGTAGTTGGAAGGCAACTGCGCAAGCAGGGTTTCGCATCGTCGGTGCGCATACTGATTCGCCCGGCCTGCGGATAAAGACGCAAGGCGCCAGCGCCGCGAGCGGTTATCTTCGATTGGCTACGGAAATTTATGGCTCGCCGATTCTGGCAACCTTTACCGATCGCGATTTGCTCCTTGCCGGGCGACTGATCGTGCGAGATGTGAAAGCGCCCGATGGGCTACGCACGGTTTTGGTTCGGCTCGATCACGCGCCTGTACGGATACCAAATCTGCCAATCCATCTCAATCGCACGGTCAATGAAGATGGTCTCAAGGTGCACAAACACACTGGCTTGAATTTACTGCTGGCCGGGATTGACGAAAAGCATGATGCGGCGGCTGAATTTCTAAAGCTATTGAGTCAGGCTGCCGGGGTCAAGGCCAACGACGTATTGGGTTTTGATTTGTGTGCGATCGATGGTCAGCCGGGTGCATTCTTCGGCCAAAACAAGGAATTTATCGCCGTCCGTGCACTGGACAATTTAGCCTCGTGCCACGCCGCAACCATGGCGCTGACCGACGTGCCGGCGGCAGCGCATACGTCCATGATTGCGCTGTTTGACCACGAAGAAGTCGGCAGCGAAAGCCGCACCGGCGCCGCAGGCACCTTCATGCAAGAGGTGATGGCGAGAATTCTGGCCGGGAAGAACACGGAAGCCGATACGATGGCCCGCGCGGTGGCGAACAGCTGGCACTTGTCGGCCGACATGGCGCACGCGCTCAATCCGGCGCATCCGGAGTGCTTTGATCCGCTGCATGCGCTGAAAGTTAACAACGGCGTGGCGCTGAAAATTAACGCCAGTCAACGCTATGCGACCAACGCCAGCGGCGAGGCCCTGGTTGCTGAATTGGCAAGGAAAGCCGGCATCAATTTGCAAAAATATGTACACCGGGCCGATCTGGCCTGTGGCTCAACCATCGGCCCGATCAGTGCGGCGCGGTTGGGCTTGCGCACGGTGGATATCGGCATACCGATGTGGGCGATGCACAGTTGCCGCGAGTCGGCGGGCGCCTTCGATCAGGAGCCGTACATCAAATTGATGCGGCAGTTTTTTGTCTAACGCTCCGGTTTTGCTGGAAGGCTATTTGCATAGTCCCGTTTTGCCGCTGCCGTGAGTTTCTTGATGCGGATCTCGGCCCGGAGCGCGGCGGCCTGATTTGCAAACGCTTCACTGGCAAGAATTTTCAATGGCGGGTGAGAGCGAGTGTAGCGCGCTCCTTTGCCGGCACAGTGCGCCGCGAAGCGGGCATCAACGTCGACGGCAATACCGGTATAAATGCTGCCGTCCTTGCATTCCAGCAGATAGACATACCATCGCTTTGCTTCAGGCATCTCCATCAAGTCAGCAAGGGATGCATCCAGACCAGCAACAATTGCCCTTGTGATTCGGCCAAGCGGGCGAGGTCGGCGAGCTCCATTACCATTGCATGGACTTCGTCAGCGTCCCAATTCTCCTGCTCGAACTCCTCGGTCGCCGAGAGTTCCTCTGCCACCTCGTCAAGCGCGTATTCCTCAAGTTCTGCCAGCCGCTCCAGCGCATAGTCGGCGAACTTGATGACGATGACGCCTTCATCGCTGATGTAAATCGGCTCATAGAGTGCCACCGCTTGCTCGTAGAGATCGCCGGTCAACAAGCAATGCAGGGTCACGATTTTTGCGGTGTCGATGCCACGACGCTCCATCCCGCTCCACTCATCGCAAGGGCGCAAGGACTCACCGACAGCAGGAATTTCGTCTTCCTCAGCGGCAACGATGTTGGTCAGTATTCCCATGGGTTTAGCCTCAAAGAGTAGCGTTTTAAGGGTGAGATGATAGCGACTCACAGGCCAAGCCTAGCGCAGCACGTGATAATTGATCCGCTTCGGCATTGCGATGACGCGGCACCCAGCGCAGCTGCAGCAGATCAAAATGCGCCTGTAGTCGCTGTGCCGTGACGATCAAGGACGTCAATCGTGGAATACGTGTCTGGTCTTCGCCATCGACATACCGAATCGCGACCTGGCTATCGCCGTGCAGAATTAACCGCCGGCAACTTGCCTCAAGAGCGAACTCCAGTGCGGCAATCAGGGCATGCAGTTCGGCCTCGTTGCTGCAGCCATGAAAGCTGGTTTTGAGTGAAGTGTTAAAACGCTCCCCGCCCGGCGAAATTAGCAATACACCGATGCCGATCCTGCCGGGATTGGGTGCGGCGGAGCCATCAAACCAACCCGACCAAAGATCTGCCGATGGAAGCGCCATCCTCGTTGATAATTGCGACGGTGATTCGGCATTCCGTAGCTGGCGGATTGAGGGTTTTCTTGACATTGATCTGGGGCGATTAAATTTGACCGACTTTAGCAGTCGTTTGGCGGCAGTAAGCCAATTTCGCCAGTTGGTGCTGTTAGGACGCCGCCATGCGCACTTTCCAGCGTGAAGTTTGACGTCATCGTTGTCGGTGCCGGTGCCGCTGGCATGATGTGTGCCGCAGAAGCGGCGCGTCGCGGACGCCGTGTGCTGTTGATTGACCACGTTGCCAAAATCGGCGAACGGATTCGGATCTCGGGCGGCGGTCGCTGCAACTTCACCAATCGAAGTGTGGGCGCTGAGAATTTTCTCTCGCAGAACCCGCATTTCTGCCGCTCGGCGCTGGCACGGTTTTCGGCGCGCGATTTCATCGACCGGGTCGAGGCGCGCGGCATCAAGTACCACGAGCGCGAGCACGGGCAGCTGTTTTGCAACGAATCGGCGCTAGACATCATTACCATGCTCAAAGATGCCTGTGCCGGTGTCGGCGTGCAGTGGGCGACCGGTTGCGCGATCGCCAGCGTCGAACACCATCCCGGACAAGAGGCCGCCTTCGTCGTGCTGACGGACAGCGGCAGTTTTCGGGCCGCATCACTGGTGGTTGCCAGCGGTGGACTATCCATCCCGAAGATCGGTGCAACTCCCTTCGGCTACCGCCTCGCAGAGCAATTTGGCATTCCCGTGGTAGCGCCAAAACCTGCGCTGGTGCCCTTGGCGCTGGCGCCCGAAGTCTTCGATTCACTCAAGCCCCTGGCCGGATCGACGCTCGACGCGGCGCCATCGGTGCCGATCACTCATGGCGGGCCTGATGCGCGCTTTCGCGAAAACGTCCTGCTGACCCATCGCGGCCTCTCCGGACCGGCAATCCTGCAAATTTCAAGTTACTGGCAAATGCAGGAATATTTTGGCAAACGGCCGCCGCTTTCGATTGATTTGATGCCCAGCCTTGATGCTGCAGTTTGGCTGCATGAACATCGTGAAAGCAGATCGTTGCTGCCGAATCTGCTCAGCGAGCACATGCCGCGCCGCTTCGCGCAGGAGTGGTGCACGCTGATATTGGGAGAGCAGGTGCAGACGCGAACCATTGCCGAGTTGGGCCGCCGCGACTTGGTACAACTCGCCAATGCACTCAACGCCTGGCAGATTATGCCGAGTGGCACTTTGGGTTACGCCAAGGCCGAAGTCACACTCGGGGGAGTCTCTACTGCCGCGCTTTCATCAAAAACCATGGAAGCGACGAACGTCAAGGGCTTGTATTTCATTGGCGAAGTGGTTGATGTTACCGGCTGGCTTGGCGGCTACAATTTTCAATGGGCCTGGTCGTCGGGCTATGTGGCCGGACAATACGCTTAAATGACAACCATACCGATCAGTCGCCCACTGGCTTTTTTTTGCCTTGCGCTTTCCATGTCGCTGGTTGGCAGCTATGTCGCCCTCTCGAAATCCCTGACGCTGATCTTTCCAGTATTTTTGCTGGCCTGGCTGCGCTTTGGTATTGGCGGACTGGCCATGCTGCATTGGTTCAAGAAGCCGCCGCAGGAACTGCCGCTCACGGCAGCTACCAAGCGCTTAATTTTTCTCGAGTCCTTGTTGGGAAATTTTCTGTTTTCAATTTTCATGCTCTACGGCGTCAGCATGACTAGTGCTGTTTCAGCCGGGGTGGTGTTGTCGGCCATTCCCGCAGTGGTAGCCATGCTTAGCTGGAGTTTTCTCAAAGAGCGCATCAGCGCACAAGTCTGGAGTGGCGTGTTGTTGGCAATGGTTGCGATCAGCTTGCTGGCCTTTGCCAAAAACACAACAACCGCGGGCGCGATGCCTAATGAATTGTTGGGTAACTTGTTGGTCTTCGCCGCAGTCGTGTGTGAAGCCAGTTACGCAGTCATCGGTAAAAAACTGACTGCATCACTCGGCCCCCGCCGTATTACATCGTTGATCAATTTGTGGGGTTTCTTGCTGATCACCCCACTCGGTATTTATGCGGCACAGAGTTTCGAATTCTCGGCGGTGACAGGTGCGACATGGATTTTGCTGATTTTCTATTCTCTGGCAGCGAGTGTGTGGACGGTGTGGTTATGGATGACTGGGTTAAAAGTTGTCGATGCCAGTCAGGCCGGAGTATTCACGGTGATGTTGCCGATTACGGCAGCGCTGGTCGGCGTGTTCGTGTTGGGTGAATCCTTGAGCGGAATTCAACTGGTGGCGTTTGCGCTTGCGCTGGCTGGGGTCGTTCTTGCAACGCGCCCGCAACCATCGAGCAAGGCCCATCCAAACAACGGCGTGCGGCCAGCACCAACTGACAAAACTAGATTGCCGCCGTCGCCCGATTGAGCCAATCCAGCGCCGCGCCATCGACAAGTGGCGCCAGCCTTCGCCGCACTTCCGCGTGGTAGGCATTGAACGCATCGCGTTCAGGTGCGGTGAGCATGCTTACGTTGATGCAGCGCACATCAATCGGGCACAGCGTCAAGGTTTCAAAGCGCAAGAATTCACCGAATTCAGTCGTTGCTGCCGGCACGGTCAGCAACAGATTTTCGATCCGCACACCCCACTGGTCGGGACGATAGATTCCGGGCTCATCCGAAGTCACCATGCCGGCGAGCATTGTCGTGGTTGGCGCAGGTTGTGTCTGCGGCGAAATGGTTTGCGGCCCTTCGTGCACATTCAGGAAATAGCCAACGCCGTGGCCGGTGCCGTGGCCGTAGTTCACGCCTGAAGCCCAGATCGGCGCGCGGGCAAGGATATCCAGCGTCGGCCCCAAAGTTCCTACCGGAAACACGGCCATTGCCAATTGCAACATACCCTTGAGCACCAAAGTGCAGTCTGTTCGTTGCTGCGGCAGCAAATTGCCAACGGCGATCGTCCGCGTGATGTCTGTCGTGCCCCCCAGGTACTGGCCGCCGGAGTCGATCAATAGCAGACCATCACCTTTGATTATGGCGTGTGATTCTGGCGTGGCGTGGTAGTGCGGCATGGCGCCATTGCCGTTCCATCCGGCAATCGTGCCAAAACTCGGGCAGACAAAGTTTGGCCGCCGCGCACGTGCCGTCGTAATTTTTTCGTCAATCAAAATTTCAGAGATCGTTTCGCCGGCTGTCAGGGCACCTTCGAGCCAGGCAAAGAACTCGCACAGTGCCGCACCATCCTGCTCCATCGCCTGGCGCCAATTGCCAATTTCGTTGGCGGTTTTTTGCGATTTGGCTAGTGTGGTGGGATTCATTTGCTCAACGCGTTCGATCCCTTTCGCAATGGCATTGGCGGTGCCAAGGGTAATGCGACGCGGGTCGATCAGGATGCGACTGCCGGGTGGCAGTCCCGCCAAGGCAGGCAAGGCTTGCGCATAGTCGGCGACCTCGATGCCATCAAGCATCAGTCGAGCGGTCAGCGCCGAATCAATTTTTCCGGCCCCGACAAAGAGCGTCGCGCGATCCATGCCGATCAATGCATGTGCCAAGAATACCGGGTTATACGACACATCGGCGCCACGCAGGTTAAACAGCCAGGCAATGTCATCCAGTGTTGACAGCCAATGCCATTGCGCTCCAAACCGCGCCATCGTCGTGCGCAACTGAACAAATTTCTCGGCACGTGGAGCACTCGCGTACGGTGCGCAATGTTCATACACCGGAGCATTCGGCAATCCCGGACGCTCGGGCCACGCGCCGGAAATCAAATCCATGTCGGTACGAAGTTGAACCCCTGCTTCTTCCAGTGCGGCAGTGAGATTTTTCGCAGCCTCCAAACCAAACACCGCCCCATCTACCGTGACGGTGGAACCGCGCCCCACGTTCTGCGCTAGCCATTCGACATGCTGCGTACTTGCCCCAGAATTGATTTTCATCAGTGCAATGCCGGTGCCGGCCAGTTCTTTTTCGGCCTGCTGCCAGTAGCGACTGTCGGCCCATACGCCGGCAAAATCATTGGTCACGATCAATGTCCCCATTGACCCGGTAAATCCGGAAAACCACTGCCGTCCCTGCCAATGCTCCGGCAGATATTCCGACAAGTGGGGATCCGACGAGGGCAGCAGGCAAGCGGCGACGCCATGCTGTTTCATCACCAAACGCAGGGTGGTAATGCGCGCAGAAATTCTGGATGGATCGATCATGTTTGGACTTTACTCAGTTTCGCCGTGCGGGCATGAGATCAACATTTTCCAACAAACACAGCATCAACGGTAGTGGTGCAGGGAAATCGCAAAGCACAGCCTTGCGTCTGTGGAGCGGCTCGGCTGTGCAAGGCCGAGACCACACGTTGGCACCAACTGACGATTAGCTTTTGCTTGATGCTGAATGCCTATTTTGTCGCCACCGGGATCGTTCCTGCTTCAATCAACACCATGTGATCCGGGTGCAAATGTTTCTGGATCGCGCCGTTCACCTGTTCGAGGGTCAGCGCATTCACCCGATCGCCAAATTCATCGATGTAAGACAGCGGCAAATCGCGATTCAATGTGTTCAAAATGGTATCTGCCATTCCGCCCGTGGTGGAAAGCCCGAGTTTGTAAGTGCCGACAAACTTGCCCTTGGTGTCCGCCAGTTCCTTCGCGGTGATACCGTCCTTGTGCCAGCGCAATAATTGCAGTTTGGTTGACGCCACACCTTTGTTCAGCAGATCCGGGGCGAAGTTGCCTTGGATGCGCCAATCGCCGTCAACAAATGTGTCGTTGGAATTAAACGCGCCGATGCCATACGTCAAACCTTCCTTGTCGCGCACGCTTGCCATCAGGCGCCCGGTAAAGCCGCTGCCGAATGCGGCGGTGCCAACGCGCAATGCAAGCGCATCAGGTTCGCCATTACGCAGTTGGGTGGCCTGACCCCAAATAAGTGTGACGTTGGTTTTGTCGGGCATCTGAACAATCTCTTCGCGCATCGCCTTGGACTTGCCTGCCCGTGCGGCAGGCGGCTGGGCAGACCCGCCGTTCCAGCCACTAAATGCCCTGGAAAGTTCAACCGCCAATACCTTTGCGTCGACATCACCGACGACCACCAGTCGCATGGTGACCGGACCATACATTTGCGCATGAAACGCCTTGACTTCCTCGAGGGTGGCTTTGTCGACAGCAGCCAGATACTCTTCCGCCGACGTTCCCCGATTCGGGTGGCCTTTCGGGTAGACCGCACGAACAAAAGCCAGATTGGCACGGAAATCAGTTTCTTCCATTGCTCGCGCCAACTCGCCCGCAAGCTGTTTCTTCAGCTTGACGAACTCATCCTGTGCGAATGCCGGACTGCGCAGTTGTTCGCCGAGCAACCCGATGACCATCGGCAGATCGGCACGCAAACATTTGGCCGAGATATTGAGCGCGCTGGCGCTGGTGTTAAAGCTGATGGCGGCGCCTGCATCGCCGAGCGTCTTGGCGATGGCGAACTTGTCGCGATTCACCGTGCCCTTATCGAGCATGCCCGCTGCCAGATCCGCCAATGCGAAGTTTGATTCCGGGCTGCGCGAATCGCCCGCCGCAAGCGTGCCTCGAATTGTGACAACGTCTTTGATTCCGGTCTTGAGCACCACTAAATCAATCCCGCCGACATTTTGGCGGACAATGTTTTGGGTGACACTGGAGGTCGGTGCGGCAAAACTACGTGGTACGAAGCCCACAACCGAGATGGCAAGCGCGCCGCAGGCAAGAAGGAACTGAGTAGATGATTTCATAAATGTAGTCGCCTGAGTTATTTCGCAGTGACAGGTGCCGTGGCAGTCACTGCACCCGTATCGGCCGCAGCGGTGACGGGGACAAACCAACCGGTCGTACTTTGATTTTCTTTGAGATAGGTATTTGCCACACGCTTCACATCGGCAGCAGTGACTTTCGCGAGCGACTTATCCAAAGTGATGAATAAGGTCCAGTCGCCGGCAGCAATGTCTTCGTTGATATTGCTGGCGATGGCAAATGATCCGTCACGGCCATATGCGGTGTTGGCGCGAATTTTTCCTGCGGCGGTGGCGACTTCTGCCTCGGTGACCCCATCGGCTTTCACCCGAGCGACTTCATCAAGGATGATTTTTTCAACAGCCTCGTGCTTGGCACCGGGCGCCAGACTGGCATAGATTTGGAACAGTGTCGGGTCGTGAAAAAAACCGGGTTCCGAAACCACATTGGTAGTGAGATTTTTGTCGGTCAAGGCCCGAAAAAAGCGGCTGGTCTTGCCGCTACCCATGATGATGCCGAGTACTTGCAAGGCAGGATAATCAGGGTGAGATCCGGCCGGACTCTTGTAGCTCACGCCAACCGTACCGAGCTCGCCCGCGCGCTGTAACGTGACCCGGCGGGGTCCGGTTTGCGCCGGCTCTTCGGTGTAGACCTGTGGAATCGGCTTGGGCGCTTTCGGGTAGGCGCCATAATATTTCTTGATCAGGCCGAGGGCTTTTTCCGGATCAAAATCGCCAACAATGGTGGCAGTGGCATTGTCGGGCCAGTAAAAAGTGTTATAGAAATCTCGCAGCTTTTCTATGGAAACTTTCTCGATATCGCTGCGCCAGCCAATGGTGTTGTGGTGATAAGGATGCGCCTGATAGGCAGCGGCAAATATTTCCTTATCTAGTGCTTGCAAGGGATCGTTCTCGCCAATTTCAAATTCATTGCGGACCACCGTCATTTCCGGCCGACGGTCGTCCTCACGCAAGGACAGATTGCGCATACGATCGGCCTCGATCGCGATATAGCCTTCCAGATTTTCGCTGGCGACTTCAGCGTAGTAATTGGTGCGGTCGAGCCAGGTCGAGGCGTTGTAATTTCCGCCAATGCGCTCCAGATAATTGGTAACGTCGTTGCCTTTAGTTCGGTTGAATCTAGGCGTGCCTTTAAACATCAAGTGCTCGAGTAAGTGTGTGGCCCCGGTGGTGCCGGTAACCTCATTACGCGAACCGACCCGGTAAGTCACCATAAAGGTCACCACCGGTGCGCTGCGGTCAGGCATCAACAAGACCGAAAGACCGTTGGAATCCAGCCGGTACTCGTCAATGCCGCCCAACGACTTGATGTAGGTAAAGCCCTTTACTGCGACAGGCGTTGTCGCAGTTGTCGCAGCGGCAACGCTGGTGGCAAAACAAACGGAGCTAAATAAGCAAGCGAGTGCAATTGAGTATTTGCGCATAGACAGTTACTTTCAGAATTGCAAAATCCTTGGGATCAAGGATCGTGGGGTAAGAAAAATACGTTTGGCGTTTAGAGCGCGCGCTGACAACATGAGGTCCATGAACAGGACGGTTCCTCGCCTGTACCAATGAGAAAAATCAGCGCTTTGCCATTTCTGCGACGCAACCGGCATGTCCGCCGGGCACATCCGCCACGTAAAGCGCGTCCCAACCGCCATCTTTGCGCAACAGAAATGCTTCGTGTGTGCCGAGAGACTGCCAGTTTTTCTTGAATACGGTCATGCATGCACCATGCGGTCCGGCGATGGTGAATTCACCAAACTTGGCTTCTTCGGGGTTTTTGATTACTTTGGCGACCGCCTTTTGTGCCGATAGTTGATCGACACTGACAGGAGCGGCGTTCGCGTTGACAGCGATAATGCCGGTGAAAATTAAAGCGGCCAGGTTCTGGATTTGACTGCGCGTCATCGTAGCAACTCCTTCAGCATGATTGAAAAAATGGATTACCCAAAATTCGAAATTCCCATTTTTACAGCAAAAGATATTCTTGAGTATCGACAAAACGATAAACTGACCACATGAATTACGAAGCTTATCTCGACGAGGTTACCACTTTAATCACCGAGAACTACGGCGCTAGCGACGAGGCTGCAATTGCGATGGTGATGCGCGCGCAGGCGGATGATTTTTTCAGTCCGCATGACGACGATGAGTCAATCTGTACGCTTGAGCGCGCCGGAGCTGATGCGCAAAGGGTGTTCAAAAATTACAGATAATTGAACTGCTGCTTGGTTTTGCGTCGTGACAGGCAAGCTACTGCAAGTAGGAGATTTCCATCCGCGAATCAAGCCCAGTGACCATGTCGAGGATCTCTTCTGTAAATTCCTCGTCCTCATCAGACCAGGTTGCATCGGGCTCTTCGGAAGCTGTACACAAGGGCGTAATGTCGAAGTCCACGAATTGATCGCCAACTTTGAGTACGAACACCCCGGTGGTGTGCTCCACCAGTTCCCAACTATCCGGAATTTCAAGTTCGGCCTGTATCGTAATGGTCAGTTTCTTCATTGTGCTTCTCCACGTCAAAATTCAATCGTCATTGATGGCGACGCAGTCATTATGTCAGTCGCCGGCCTTCTGTTGCGTGTAATTGTTGTGCGCAACCAAAGCTGCCGTCAAGTCCGATAACGATGTGCGCTGCACGCCGGAAGAATCAAAATTATCCGGCGCCAACCATGCGCCAAATGCTGCGCTCAATGCCGGCCATTCGCTGTCGATGATCGAATACCAGGCGGTGTCGCGGTTGCGCTGCTTATAGACGGCCGCCTGCCGGAAAATGCCTTCGAATTGAAAACCCAGACGGACGGCGGCGCGCCGTGACGGCTCGTTCAGCGCGTTGCACTTCCATTCGTAGCGTCGGTAACCCAATTCGAAAGCTGTTCGCATCATGAGGAACATTGCTTCGGTAGCGACCGGACGACGCTGCAATAGCGGTGAAAAACTCAGATGACCGACTTCGATGCTGCCCATACCCGGATCGATCCGCAAATAGGCGGCGAGGCCAAGCGCACGCATCGTCGCCTTGTCGATAATGGTAAAAAACAAGGTATCGCTACTTACTGCGGCTTTGTCCAGCATCTGCCGGTAGGCAGCCAAATCGACAAACGGGCCGTATGGCAAATAGGTCCACATTCGGCCGTCGGTATCGAGCGAGTTCGCAAGGTACAACGACTCCGCGTGTGTTGTTGGGTCGAGCGGAACCAGCCGGCACAGCACTCCCTCCATCGTCGCTCGCGGGGGAACGCTGCAGCCTGCCCAGTCCGGCATCGGGCGTCCCACATTCTGTCCAAGTCGATTTTTTTCGGTGTTCATTTCTGCCGACGTAAGTGAAATCAAGGGTGAGTAAGGCCAGACTAATGAATCATCAAATAAAAAGCAAAGCGAAGTTTCGCCAGAAAGCTACACTTTGCACTGCGCCCATCACGGAACGGTGTCATGAACAATTCCAAAACGCCACAAATCAAGACTGTGCTCGGTAAGCCTTGGCTGCGCAACAGCGCGGGGCTAGTTGTTGGTATCTTCTTACTGTTTGGTTTGCTTGGCTATTTCTGGCTGCCTGGATATGCCAAACAAAAGTTACAGGAACAGCTGTCGCAGAAGCTGCATCGGGCGGTAACAATCCAGGAAATTGATGTTTCCCCGTATGCCTTGAAGCTCGGCGTCCGTGGCCTGACTATAGGCAATCTGCCAGAGTACGAGTCGGCGAAGCCATTGCTGGCTATTGACGAGTTGTTCGTCGATTTATCGGTGATGTCGGTGGCGCGCCGGGCTCCGGTGATCAGCGAAGTTCGCTTGACCGGCCCCAAAATCTATCTTGAGCGGGGAAACGACGGCCGTTACAGCATCTCCGATTTGCTTGAAGAATGGGCGAACGCACCTGCAGATGAGGATAGCGCCAGCCCCCGGTTTTCGGTATCGAACATCCAGATCAGCGGCGGGCAGGTCGACTTTGTTGACCGTCCCAGGGACAGCCATCAGGAAATAACTGAGCTCAAGCTCGATATCCCGTTCCTGGCGAATTTCGCCAGTAGCGAACCGGTGTGGGTTGAGCCCCGCTTCTCGGCCAAGGTGAATGGGGCCGCCTTCGCGCTCGAAGGCAAGGCATTGCCTTTTGCCGATCGCCGCGAGGCTGCGCTGACCCTGAAGTTTGACAACCTCGACTTGACGCGCATTGATGAATATTCTCCGGTCCCTTTGAAAATCAAGCTCGTGTCCCTCAAAGTCGACTCTGACCTGAAGCTGACATTTGTTCAAACAGCGGATGCTGCATCGGAGATCAAATTGAGCGGCAATGTACGACTGCATGATCTGGATGCTCAGGACGCCAAAACCGGACACCGATTTCTGGTCGTGAAAACGCTTGATCTGGCGCTGGGAAATCTGGACGTTGTTCAACGTTCTGCCCGGGTCGACAAGTTGGCGATTGAAGGCTTGGATGGCGATATCCTCCGGCGCAAAGACGGCAATCTGGAACTGACCGCATTACTTACCGGTGGCGCTGCGCCGCAGCGCACGCGGGACCCTTCGACTGGCGCAGCGCGCGTGAAAATTGGCGCGGCGAGAGAAGCAGCGGCCGAGGCCGGTTGGAAGGTCGGCATAGGCGAGACCAGTCTGGTTGATTGGCGTCTGCGCTATCGCGACAATGCGGCTTTGCGGCCATTTGTTGCAACGATCAGCAAAATCAATGGAGCGGTACGAAACTATGAATTGGGCAGCGATGTTCCGGTTCTGGCTGATTTGCAGCTGAGCGACATTGACGTGCAGCGCGCAGCAGACAAAGTTCCGTTGCTGAAAATACCTTCGGCCTCCATCACCGGGCTAAGTCTCATCTTGCCAAAACGGAACATAACGATCGGGGCGGTGGAAATTGATTCGCCAAGCCTTGCAGTCACGCGGGAACCGGATGGTGACTTGGACTTTCAACGCCTCTTTGCAGCACCCTCCGCCACGAACGCTGAGGTGGCAAAGTCACCGGAGTGGAAGACACGAATAAAGTTGTATTCAATAAGAGACGGAGCGATCAACTTTATTGATCAGACATTGGCCAGCCCCTTGCCACTGGTTGCCACGTCAGTCGAATTTAAGTTAGCCGACGCAAATCACGATGCGACTGGCCAAAGTCAGCTCGAACTAAGCGCCAAGGTAAACAAGCGAGGCCAGCTAAAGGCAAGCGGAATTGTAAAAACATCACCATTTGCCGCTGATCTGAAGCTGGCGTTGAAAGAGGTCGATCTGGTGCCGCTACAAGGTTGGGCTGGCAATCGGCTTAATGCATTGGTGACTCGAGGCGCGATATCGTTTGACGGCAAGGTAAAGGTGGATGGAACTCCTGCAGGAGTTGAGGTGCAGGGCGATGGACGGCTGACAGACCTTAATCTGCTAGATCAAAACAGTGCGACGGATTTGCTTCGCGTCAGAAGCCTGGATGTCGGTGGCATCAGCGTCAACACCCAACCATTGAGAGTTGAACTCGCGAGCATCGCTCTGTCTGATTTCTTTGCACAAATTGTGATCTCGGCAACCGGGCAATTAAATCTCAAGGGCCTTGTGCGCAGCGACCAGGTTGGCGATGGTGCCAATACTGCACCGGCGCATCGGGATGCAGCAAGCCTGCCAAAATCCGAGTCAGTGGCCAAGGGATCCGCGCCGGTCAAGCTGGGCAGAATCACTTTGCAAGGTGGCCGCATCAACTTTACCGACAACTTTATCAAGCCCAATTACATCGCCAATCTAACGGGTCTTGATGGTCGTATCGGACCATTGGAAGCCGGAAAGTTGGGGGAGGTGGATATCCGCGGGTCCGTGGATACCGGTGCGCCGCTCGAGATTGCCGGCATGGTTGATCCATTCTCGAACCCGATTGCCCTGGACATCGGGGCCAAAGCCAAGGGGATCGATTTGCCGACCTTTAGCCCGTATTCAGGGAAATACATCGGCTACGGGATTGAAAAAGGCAAGCTTTCGATGGACGTCAAGTATCGAATCGACCGGGGTGAGCTGACGGCCGAAAATCATATTTTTATCGACCAATTGACTTTCAGCGACAAAGCCAGCGGCGCTGATGCACCGTCCTTTCCAGTGAAACTTGCCGTTGCGCTATTGAAGAACTCGCGTGGCGAGATTGACATCAATTTGCCGGTTAGCGGCTCGATCAATGATCCGGAATTCTCTCTTGGAGGGCTGATTTGGCAAGTCATTGGCAATTTGGTGGTGAAGGCCGTCACCTCGCCATTCGCGCTTTTGGGTTCCTTGTTTGGTGGCGGTGACGAATTGTCGGAAATCGAATTTTCTCCCGGTCGTGCACGACTTGAGCCGGAAGCCGAGAAGCGCATGCAGTCGCTCGCAAAAGCCTTGCAGGATAGGCCGGGCCTAAGCCTTGAAATCACCGGCCGCGCTGATCCCTCGAGCGACAAGGAAGGGCTGAAGCGTGCCGTGCTGGAACGTCGTGTAAAGACTCAGAAACTTGCCGAAATCACCAAGCGTGGCGATGCCGGGGGTTCGTTGGCCGATATCCAGATTTCCGACGCCGAGTACCCGAAGTACCTCACCCTTGCTTATGAGAATGAAAGTTTTCCGAAGCCAAAAAATATGATCGGTCTGAACAAAACCTTACCGGTACCTGAAATGGAGCAGCTGATGCTGGCCAACATCGATGCCGGACCAAACGAGATGCGTGAGTTGGCAGAACGTCGTGCGCTGGCAGCGCAGGATTGGCTGGTGAAGTCTGGCGGAATACCGGCTGCCCGGGTATATGTACTGGCGCCGAAAGTAGAGCCTGTGACTGACGTGAAGAAAACAGGAAACCGTGCCGATTTCTCGCTGAAGTAAACGTCGCTGATTCACCAACGTGCTGATTCGACGGCGTCTCACCAGCACCAACTGACCGTAGTGGAAAGCGTAACTGGTTGATCTCAAGGCGGCGCGGCAGCAAGGTCGGCACGCAAGGTTTTCGCCGCCAAATAGAAATGTGCGGACGCCCACAGCCCGACAGCCGGAATAATACTTACCATCGCATAGCGAAGCGACTCTTTCCCAAAACCGGCAGTGAGAAGGTCGCTCACCAAGCCAATCGTAAATGGTCCCAGTCCCAAGCCGATGATATTCAGTATCAGAAAGAAAATCGCCGAGGCCACGGCGCGCATTTGTGCACCAACCAGTCCATGCATCACCGCGATCGAGGCCCCCAAATAGGCATTGGCCACCAGTATCGAACCAATGTTGACGGTGAGTGCGACTGTCGCGTTGTCGGCCAGCATCATGGTGATAAAAAACGGACCGCTGATGATTGGTGCCAAAGCCGGTAACCAAGCGTACCAACGCTTGTCTCGTAGCGCCAATTTGTCGGCGAACATTCCGGCACAGAACGTTCCAATCCCGCCGCCAACCCCGAAGGTGAGTGCCAGCCAGACACCGAGTTCGCCGGTGGCCATGCCGTGACTGCGAATCATGAATGATGGCAGCCAATTCGCGGCAGCGTAACCGGTAAAGGCCGCCAGACCAGAACCCATCGCAATATGCCGAAAGGATTTGCGCGACCAGAGCAAGGACACGACCTCAAAAAACGGTACTGGCTTGGCGACATAGGGCGTTGCCGAATACAAACCACGAATCGGCTCTGCCATCGTATAGCGAACAATGACGCCAAGGATTACACCCGGCAGCCCGACTACAAGGAAGGCGGTACGCCAACCGAAAACTTCGTTGAGATAACCACCAAGCAAGAACCCGAACAGGATGCCAATATTGATCCCTACCGAATAGAACGACAGCGCGGTTGCGCGTTGCTCCGGCGGAAAGGTGTCGGAGATCATCGAGTGCGAGGGAGGGCTGCCGCCAGCCTCGCCAACACCAACGCCGATACGTGCTGCTAACAACTGCCAATAATTTTGTGCCATGCCGCACAGCGCCGTCATCGCACTCCACACCACCAAAGATCCGGCTACGATGTTGCGCCGGTTGCCGCGATCAGCCCAACGCGCAATCGGCAAACCAGCAAGGACATAGAACACCGCAAAGGCAAATCCGGTCAAAAGGCCCAGCTGCGCATCCGACAACAACATATCTTTCTTCACCGACTCTTGCAAAATGGAAAGCAGTTGCCGGTCGATGAAATTGAAGCTATAGACAACAGTCAATAAGCCAAGGACATAGTAGCGCGTGCGATTGTCTGGCTCGCCTGCACGCAGATTGGACTTCATCGAACCGGTGGTAGGTGGCATGGCTGGTCTAGTCTTTCCCATGAGTAATGATATTGAGATTACAGGATTCCTCGTGCAGTGTCTTAATTTGCGCTGTCCGACAGCGAATTCCGGTTAATCATTGCCTGTCTGCGTTCGTGTGATTGACGTTCTGGTCGTGGTTTTGGCATTCGTTTCAGGATGACCGATAAGCCTCAAGTGCAGGTCAAAATTGACTCGAACCTGTCGCATCAGAGATACTTGGTTCATTCGGTCTTGGCAACATGGATTTGCACCAAAGATGAAACTCAATGTCATATATATTGACAATCGAAAATCGGTAGCAAAGCCAACGACAAGTCCACCGCTGAGCCAGATTGAGCACGCGGTCGCGCTTCACAAACAGGGGCGCATAGCCGATGCCAAGACGATTTATGAAGCGCTGCTAAAAATCAACGCGAAGAATTTCAACGCACTCCACCTGCTCGGTGTTGTCGCGTATCAAACACAAAATAATCAACTGGCAGTTGATCTGATTGGTCAAGCGATTGAAATCGACCGGAATTTTCCAGATGCCTATTCCAATCGTGGTAACGCGCTGAAGGAACTCAGGCAGTTAGATGCTTCCATCGCAAGTTTTGACAGGGCGATAGCGCTGAAACCTGACTACGCAGAGGCCTATTGGAACAAGAGCCTTGTCCTATTGTTGAAAGGAGATTTTGAAAACGGACTGCCGCTTTACGAATGGCGCTGGCAGAGGGCTGAACGAAACGCGGACGAGCCCGAGTGCGCGCGACCCCTATGGTTGGGGGTCGAGACTCTGCTCGATAAATCCATACTCATTTGTAGCGAGCAAGGTCTCGGCGATACGATTCAGTTCATTCGGTATGCCAAGAGTTTGGCAGGGCAAGGCGCTCGCGTCATTGCCCAAATTCCGGCGTCACTATTAGAGTTATTAAAAGTAGTCGAAGGGGTCAGTGATTGGATTGTGAAGGGAGATCCAAAACCCGATGTCGATTATTACTGTCCGCTGCTTTCACTACCGCTGGCATTCAAGACAAACGTGAGCACAATTCCGTGCAAGCAAAGTTACTTGCGTAGTGACCGTGACAAAGTAGAACAATGGCGTCAAACACTGGGTGCCAAACGACAACCACGCGTCGGAATTGTCTGGAGCGGTGCCAAAGAACACAAAAAGGACCGGTACCGCAGTCTCGAATTAAGTATGTTGCTCGACTATTTGCCAGGCGGTATCGAATATGTGAGTCTGCAAAAGGAAGTTCGTGATCAAGATGCCGGTATGATCATGGCGCAATCCAACCTCAGGCATTTCGGCAGCGAACTACACGATTTCTCAGATACGGCTGCCTTGTGTGAGTTGATGGATTTAGTGATCAGCGTCGATACAAGCGTTGCGCATCTAAGCGGGGCGCTAGGCAGACCGACCTGGATACTTTTGCCGTATGTCCCCGATTGGCGTTGGCTGCTCGATAGGGAAGATAGTCCTTGGTACGCTTCAGTCAAACTTTACAGGCAAACTGAAGATCGGCAGTGGGCAGGGGTACTCGAGCGGATTAGGTCTGATTTGCGCGGGGTAGTACGTGGATAACATCCTAAAATCAACCAACCCAACTACAAATCTATAGCGAGGCAACCATGATGGAAACGCGCCTGTGAAATCAAATCGACGCCCGCTTCCCTTTGTGCTTTGTGCCAGTAACCACGGCACGATGATCGTCAACCATAAAGACTTCCGAATGGTGAACGACAAGCAGGGTTATGGAGTGGGGTTTCAATTACTGAATCAAGCCAGTTTCGATCCTGATGAGGTTGACTTTGCACTGACGCTCTTGAATTCACGTCGGACGACCGCTGGCGACGGGTTGGTAGCAATCGATTGCGGTGCCAACATCGGTGTGCATACCATTGAATGGGCTAAGCATATGTCCAATTGGGGAGACGTCATTGCCGTTGAGGCGCAAGAACGACTTTTTTATGCATTGGCCGGCAACATTGCACTGAACAACTGCTTCAATGCCCGTGCGATTTATGCAGCCGTCGGTGCACAAGCGGGTTCGTTGCTGGTACCGTGCCCTGATTACAACGTCGCGGCAAGTTTCGGCTCGCTAGAACTCCGGCAGCACGACAACACCGAATTCATTGGCCAGTCGATAGATTACTCACCGAGCAAGTGCACTGAAGTACCCATGCTGACCATAGATCAACTGGTCACCAATCGTGTTGATTTGATCAAAATTGATGTTGAGGGTATGGAATTAGATGTGCTTGAGGGCGCTCAGGCATCGCTTCTCCGCTACAAACCAATCATGTTGATCGAGGTAATAAAGACCAATCGACAACTATTGCAGGATCGCCTGATCTCGCTTGGTTATAAACTTTTTCCCATGGGCATCAATGTACTAGCAGTGCACGAAAGCGATTCGCTAAAGGTACAGACAATTTCAATGAAGTGATTTCGGCACAAGGCGTTCAACATACATTGTTAAAAAAACTGTTCATATATTTCGCGTCGGAATATCAAGGAATCACGTGGTTAGATCATTGCGCGTTACGCGGGGCGCGCCAAGATCTTTAGGCGGGACCAAACTGCTCCAGTAGAGACTTTACAACCTGACTTTCTCCGCGGACATGCAGGCAGGCGCCATCGTCGTTTGCGTGCTCCGCAAGTACTTCACAGGTAGCGAAAATTACACCGCGATGTTGTTGTGCCGACCAGGGCAGGAAAAGCTTTGCCTCAACCAAACCAGTCTGAAAGAACGCAATGAGAGCTTGCCGCAGTTTTGCGACGTCTGCCGCGCGTCGTGCGCTCATCACGATACAGTCGGGATACTGGTTGCGCAGCGTGGACTCCAATTCAGCTGGACCAAGAGAATCGCCGCCCATGCTCAGGTTATCGATCTTGTTAAACACTCTGATACGCGGTACATCCTTTGCACCTATCTCTGCCAGCACTTTGTCCGTCACGGCGAGCTGTCGTTCAAAACCCGGATCGCTGGCATCAATGACGTGCAGGAGCAGTGAGGCATCAAGCGCCTCTTCCAGAGTTGATTTGAACGAGGCGACCAATCCATGCGGCAGATTTTTGATGAAGCCAACGGTATCGCTTACCAGCACGCGTGGCTTGCTCTCGGGTTGAAGAGCACGCACAGTGGTATCGAGTGTCGCAAAAAGTTTGTCCTCGACCAACACATCGCTGCCAGTCAGCGCACGCATCAAAGTCGATTTACCTGCGTTGGTGTAGCCCACCAGCGCTACGTTTGCTCCGCCTTGACGGTCTTGCCGCCGCGCGCGTTGGGTTTTGCGCTCGACATCCATTGCGTCGATTTCCTGTTGCAGTTCGGCAATGCGGTCGCGGACTTTGCGCCGGTCCAGTTCGGTATGCGATTCGCCGGCGCCACGGCCACCGGTGCCGCTGCGCTGCCGACCTTGCGGGCCTGCCAGCTTGGCGGCCTCGCGCAGACGGGGTGCCATATAGCCAAGCCGCGCGATTTCGACCTGCGCACGAGCTGCACGTGAGCTGGCGTGACGTTGAAATATCTCGAGGATCACCATGGTACGGTCCATTACTTCGCAGCCAACCTCCTTTTCCAGATTGCGTGCTTGCGACGGGGAGATTTCATGGTCAACAAAAATTACGTCGATTTTTCCGGCTTCCGGGTCGGCTGGGGCGTGCGAGGACTTTGGAAAGTCAATCGGGATTGGCTGATTGTCCACAAAGGCACGAATCTCTTCGCGCTTTCCGGTGCCCATGTAAGCGGTGGAATCGAAGCTTGAGCGCTTCTGTGTGAAGCTTGCGCAAATCGTATAACCAAGCGTTTTGGCTAGGTCGCGCAACTCGGCCAGCGAGGCCTCGAACTCGATATCGCTGACACTTGGCAATTGCACAGCGGCGACGATAGCGTTTTTTGGTTTTACATCATTGCGCATTGGAATTCTTCATTTAGTTTTGAGTTGCCGGATCGGGCCTGAATGATATGGCTGTCCGGCCTACGGGGAACTCGCGTTCCAGCACGTTTTGGCTTTGTTCAGGTATGCGCTTTCAAACAGGCAACATTATGTAACTCGGCAATCGCACTGAGCATCGGCAAGCTTGCAGCGCAGGCGTCATCTGCTTTGGGGCAGCGGGTACGGAATACACATCCGGACGGCGGATTCACCGGACTGGGAATGTCACCCTCAAGAATTTGCACAGCCTTGTTTCGCTCAAGTTCCGGATCAGGCAATGGAACCGCGCTGAGCAAGGCACTCGTATAGGGATGCATTGGCGAGTCGAACAAGACATTGGTCGGTGCAGCTTCCATGGTTCGGCCAAGATACATCACGACTACCTTGTCGGCGATGTGCTTGACCACAGCAAGGTCGTGTGCAATGAAGACCAATGCCAGACCTTCACTGTATTGAAGATCCATCAACAGGTTAATCACTTGGGCTTGTATCGAAACGTCGAGCGCCGATACCGGTTCATCGCAAATGATCAGTTTTGGTTTGACGATCAACGCACGCGCAATTCCGACGCGCTGGCACTGCCCGCCGGAAAATTCATGCGGATAACGATTGATCACATTCGATAGCAGGCCAACACGCAGCATCACGCGCTCGACCTCTGCACTCACTTCGCGGCGACCCATTCCGGGCCTTTGGACTTGCAACGGCTCGGCGATGATGTCGCCGATCGTCATGCGCGGATCAAGTGAGGACAGCGGATCCTGAAAAATCATTTGTATATCGGCACGGACATCCTGCCATTGTTGTTTCGACAGGTTGCCAAGGGACCTTCCACGGAAGACCGCCTCACCGCCGGCAATCGGGTTGAGTCCGACCAGGGCGCGCGCAAGCGAGCTCTTGCCGCATCCGGACTCACCGACGATACCAAGTGTCTCGCCTGCATTCACACTGAAGCTCACACCGTCGACCGCGCGCAATAGTCGCGGTGATGCCCATGGCAACAAGCCGGTGCGGCCGACATTGAACGTTACCTTGAGATCACGAACCTCTAGCAGCGCTGGCTGTGCTGTCTGTAATGGCCTTGAATTCATGGCGTGAATTTCAGTGGCGAGCCAAGATCGGTGAGGTCTCCTATCGCCCGATGACAGGCACGCCGCCGCCCCTGACCAAAGACTTCCAGCGGTGGCGCTTGCAGGCAGGCCGTCGTTCGATCAATACAGCGCGGCGCGAAGGGACAACCCGGCGGTAGTGCCAGCAAGTTGGGCGGATTGCCGGGGATCGTATTGAGTCGCCCGCTATTCATGTCGGTGGCATCCACGTGACGCCGGTCTAGACGAGGCACTGCGTGTAACAGTCCGCGAGTGTATGGATGCGCGGCCGCCTGAAAGATGCTCCGCGCATCGCCATACTCCATCACACGGCCGGCGTACATTACCAGCACGCTGTCGCAAACGCCGGCAACAACACCGAGGTCATGCGTAATCAATATGATGGAAGTAGAAAAGGCGCGCCTGAGGTCTTGCAGCAAGGCAAGAATCTGCGCCTGCACGGTGACATCGAGCGCGGTAGTTGGTTCGTCGGCGATCAGCAATTTTGGACGGCATAGCAGGGCCATCGCGATTACTACCCGCTGGCGCATGCCGCCGGAAAATTCATGTGGGTACAGCCCCATCCGTTTGCCGGCATCGGCAATGCGTACGGCGTCGAGCATTCGTATTGATTCGGCAACCGCACTCCTGTTGTCCATCCCCTTGTGGAACTGTAAAACCTCGGTCAGTTGGTCGCCGATGGTCAGATAAGGATTCAGCGAGGTCATCGGGTCCTGATAAATCATCGCGATTTCCGCGCCGCGGCGCAGGTTCAGTTCCGCCTCGGGCAACGATAACAGATCGACCCCGGCGTAGCGCACCTCGCCACTGGCGCGACCATTTTTTGCCAGCAGGCCCATGAGCGCGAAGGCCGTCTGGCTCTTCCCGGAACCAGATTCGCCGACGATACCGATGGATGCGCCGGCCTCGAGTGAGAAGGACAAATCATTGACGGCGGCAACCTCGCCTTCTGGCGTGGCGAAGCGCACATTGAGCTTATCGACCTCGAGCAGCGCCACCTTATCGATACCTCGCCAGTTGGTGCTGGTAGCACGCTGTTGTGGTTTTCTCCCTCTCCTTCAAGGAGAGGGCTGGGGTGGGGATGAGATTCGGCATCGTCTCAACGATCCTTGGGATCCAGTGCATCACGCAGGCCATCGCCAATGAAATTGAAGCAGAACAACGTGGTGACTAAAAATCCCGCTGGAAAAATCAACTCCCAAACGGCGACTTCCAATGACTTGGAGCCTTGCTCGAGCAGTGCTCCCCAGGAAGTTGCCGGTTCCTGCACGCCGAGTCCAAGATAGGACAGGAAGCTTTCAAACAAGATCATTGATGGCACAAGCAAAGTGGCATACACCGCGACCAAGCCAAGTACGTTGGGCACAATATGACGAATGATGATGCGCGTTGTTGAAACGCCGGCGACATGAGCGGCCTCGACAAATTCCTTGCGCTTGAGCGAA
The DNA here is from genome assembly GCA_016718525.1 of Rhodocyclaceae bacterium. GTDB lineage: Bacteria > Pseudomonadota > Gammaproteobacteria > Burkholderiales > Rhodocyclaceae > JADKHX01. The sequence continues at coordinate 164,905 of JADKDD010000002.1, read as the reverse complement.
AGCGTCTGACCCCGAACAATTCGTGCCATATCGAGCCACGAGACGGCACCGATCGCCACAAAGATCAACCACAGATCGCGACCGAACAGCGTCATCAGCAAGATGACCAGGAACATGATTGGAAAGCTCGCCAGTATTTCCAGAAAGCGCATCATCACGCTGTCGATTTTGCCGCCAACGAAGCCAGCGGTTGCGCCATAGAGGGTGCCGATAATCACCGCCACCAGCGCGCCAAGAGCGCCGACCATCAGCGAAATTCGTCCGCCGAGCAGAGTGCGGACAAACAAGTCGCGGCCAAGGTTGTCGGTGCCGAACCAGTGACGGGTGGTTGAGTCCGGAGCCTGGTGCATGGCGCCGAAATCAGGCTCGTCGTAAGCATGTGGCGACAACGCAGAACCCAGCAAACAAAGGCTCACGATGACGGCGAGTATGACCAGGCTGACCAACGCTGCATGATTGCGCAGAAAGCGGCGGCGGGCATCCGCCCACAGACTGCGGCCCCGGATGCTGGCATTGAGATCGTCATCCAGACCGGGTAGCGGCGGCAAGCTTGGTTGGATAGAAAACGCAGTATTCATCGTCGCTTACTTGATGCGGATTCGCGGGTCGATATAGCCATACAGGATGTCGACCACTGCGTTGAATGTAATCATCAGCGCACCGATCAAGATTGTCAGCCCGAGTACCATCGAGTAATCGCGATTGAGTGCCCCGTTGATGAACAACTGACCAATCCCGGGAATGCCAAAAAAAGTTTCCACCACGACCGAACCGGTTATGACACCGACAAATGCCGGCCCGAGATAACTCACCACGGGAAGCATGGCCGGCTTGAGTGCGTGGCGACGCAGAATGTAATGCATCGGCAAACCCTTGGCGCGGGCGGTGCGAATGAAGGGGCTGCCAAGCACCTCGATCATGCTGCCACGCGTGATCCGGGCAATCACCGAAATGTAATGTTTGCAGAGCACGGCAACCGGCAAAACCATGAACTGAATCTGACCGCCTTCCCACCCACCCGCCGGCAGAATCTTGAACCAGACAGCGAAGATCAGCGCCAACATCGGGGCAAGTACAAAATTTGGCAATACGACACCGATCATCGCCACCCCCATGACCGAATAATCAATCCAGGTGTTTTGGCGTAAAGCCGCCGCGACTCCTGCAGATACCCCAACTACCAAGGCAATCAGAAACGCAACAATGCCCAGCTTGAAAGACACTGGAATTGCTTTATTGACCAGTTCGTTGACAGTGAAATCCTTGTATTTGAATGATGGACCGAGATCACCTCGTGCCAAATCAGTAAGGTAGTTAAGGTATTGAACACTCATGGGTTGATCGAGTTGGTATTTCGCTTCGATGGCGGCTTTGACTTCCGGCGGAACATTCATCTCCGAAGAAAATGGCCCGCCAGGGGCCAAACGAATCAGGAAAAAGGTCACCGTCACGAGGACGAGTAACGTCGGTATGGCTTCGAGGAAAATTCGGCGAAGAATGAATTTCAGCATGCGAAGTTATCAGGCCTGGAGTCCGTGTCCAAGTGAAAGTCGCGTACCGATTGACCCGACGAGACCTCATTCTCCGACAAACGGGTCGGGGTATAGGCCAACTTTCTTTCCGGCACATCGCAGCCCATGGTTTTAATGGGCAACGATGTACAGGTCGCGTGCCTGAATTCGACCTTGCGGATTTCGCCCATAACCTTTAACCCAGGGCTTGATCATGCGGCGGTTTGAGTAGTGGTAGAGGAATAACGCCGGGAAATCCTGCGCCAGAATTCGCTCGGCATCTTGGTAAAGCTTCAGGCGTTCTGCCGGATCGAGCGTTACTTTCGCCTTGTCGATGACCTCATCATATGCTGGATTGCTGTACTTGCCGTCATTGCTGCCGTGCTTTGAATGATACAAATCTATCATTGACGAGGCTTCGTTGTAATCTGCAATCCATGCACCACGAGTCACCTCGAAGTCTCCTCGATTACGGGTATCTAGAAACGTCTTCCATTCCTGATTGACCAGTTCGACTTCAACAGGTCCAATTCGTTTCCACATCGAGACCACTGCCAACGCGATCTTTTTGTGTTGTTCATTGGTGTTATAAAGCAGTTGAAATTTCAAGGGTTTGCCAGGACCATAACCGGCTTCGGTCAACAGTTTTTTGGCCTCGCCTTCACGCTGCGCCTGGCTCAGCGCTTCCCAATCGTGCCGAACTGCCTGGTAGCCGTCGGCAATCGCCGGGGTCATGCTGTACGCTGATACTTCTCCAGTGCTGAGAATTTGTTTGGTGATGACATCGCGGTTAATGGCCAACGACAAAGCCCGGCGTACGCGCACGTCGTCGAACGGTTTGACCTTGATGTTGTAGGTGTAATAGTAGGTTCCGAGTTGCGGCCAAAGCGTCAGTTCGTTCGGAACTTCTTTGCGGATTTGCGCAACCTGCTCCGACGGAACGCCACCATCGGTCGTAACATCCATGGCGTTGGCACGGTAACGCTGGTACTCGGCCGACTGATTGTTGATAGGCAGGACGGTGACCTGCTCGATCACCGTTTTTGCGTTGTTCCAGTAGTAAGGATTGCGAACCATGACAATGCGTTCATTGACAATTCGCTCCGACAACTTGTACGGGCCGTTGCTGACGATATTTGCCGGGTCAGTCCATTTGTCTCCAAATTTCTCGACGACTTTTTTGGGTACGGGCATCAGACTTCCGTGTATCAATGTTGATACCAGATAAGCAACCGGCTTTTCCAAAGTTATTTGCAAGGTAGTGTCATTCAGGGCTTTAACGCCTAGCTCCGATGGCGGCTTTTTGCCCTCAACGATCGCTATCCCGTTCTGCACATTGCTGGCTTTGCCGAGATACCATGAATAATCCGAGGCAGTTTTCGGGTCAACGTTGCGCTTAAAGGCATACTCAAAGTCTTGTGCCGTTACCGGGCTGCCGTCCGACCATTTTGCATTTTTGCGCAAGGTAAAAATCCAGACTTTGCCACCTTCCTTGCTTTCCCATTTTTCTGCTACGCCCGGAACCACCTTGCCATTTGCATCCTGAGAAACCAGTCCTTCGAAAAGTTCAACTGTCAGGTTGGACTCGGGTCGCCCTTGTACTTTGGCAGGATCCAAAGTCGAGGGCTCGGCGCCGTTGCCTATGACGAGATTCTGGACTGGATGCAATTTGGTTCCCGGAGGGACGTCGGCCGCTTGGGAAGCGCCGGTAAAGCCGAATAGCGCCACGAGAGTGCCAAAACAGAAAGGGTATAGCCTGACCATACCGAACATATGTAATCTCCACCAGTTCACGCGAATCCCGAAAGTTAACGCTTTTTTGCTGAAAGGGATAGAAGTTTCAATTTTCTTGCGGCCACGTAATGTGATTGAGTCGCCCCAAGGCCGCTAAGATACCAAGACGTGATTAGCTAACACTTTCCTCTTTCTGACCGGAACCCAAATGACCTACGCTACCCTGGCAACACAAATTGATGATGGAATTCTCACATTGACGCTTAACCGTCCGGAGCAGATGAATTCCTTTACGGTCGAGATGGCGCACGAACTCGTTGATTGCTATCAAGGCGCGAGTGCAAATGATGCAATCAAGGCAATTGTCGTTACCGGCGCTGGGAAGGCCTTTTGTGCGGGAATGGATCTGACGCGTCCGGGTAATGTCTTAGGGCTCAATGAAGATTTGGCGCCGACAATGCAAGATATGGAAAACCGCCTTGATGACCCGGAAATCATCAATGGCGTACGGGACACCGGTGGCATGATTTCGTTGGCGGTCTTTGAGTGTACCAAACCGGTGATTGGCGCCATTAATGGTGCCGCGGTCGGTATCGGCGCAACCATGACACTGCCGATGGATGTCCGTCTGGCTTCCGACAAAGCGCGCATCGGTTTTGTGTTTGGTCGAATTGGTATTGTTCCAGAAGCCTGCTCAAGTTGGTTCTTGCCACGAATCGTGGGAATATCGCAGGCCTTGGAGTGGGTTTATTGTGCTGACATTCTGGAACCGGAAGAAGCCTTGCGTGGCGGACTCATCAAAGCGATCGTTCCGCATGACGAGTTGCTTGCCGAGGCACACAAACTGGCATACCGGATGACCAGGAATAGGTCGCCAGTTGCCACCGCATTGATGCGCCAGATGATGTACAGAAACTCGGCACAACCGGATCCCCTCGTTGCCCATCAAGTCGATTCGCTGGCAATGTTCTACACCAGCATTGGTGATGGCAAGGAAGGTGTCCGTTCGTTCCTGGAAAAGCGCAAACCGGACTTCAAAGGCAGGGTATCGACCGACATGCCACCCTTTTATCCTTGGTGGTAGGCAGACCAAGGAATATCGTTGTCACAGTTCGATCTGCGTGCCCAATTCAACGACGCGATTGGTAGGAATTTTGAAGTAGGCCGATGCGGTATCGGCATTGCGAAACATCCAGGTGAAAATGATTTGTCGCCATAATGGCATCGACGGCATACGGTTAGGCACGATAGTTTCGCGGCCGAGAAAAAATGATGTCTCCATCATTTCGACGGGCTCCATGCCATAACCTTCGCATAGCTGCAAGGCACGCGGAACGTTCGGATCGTCCTTGAATCCGCAGCGGATGATCATGTGATAGAAGCCGTGATCGAGTTTGGTAATTTCAATCTGGTCGATGTCGGGTACGTGCGGAACGTCTTCTACGCTGACATTGAGCATGATGACGCGCTCATGGAGCACCTTGTTGTGCAAGAGATTGTGCAACATGGCACGCGGAACACCATCCGGGTTGGTGGTGAGGAAAATGCCCGTTCCTTCAACGCGATGCGGGCCGCCATAGTTCAAGCTGGTGAGAAATGCATCAAGCGGCATGGAATCCTGTTGAAGTCGCTCATGCAACAAAATGCGTCCCTTGCGCCAGGTTGCGAGCAACGTAAAAATTCCCACACCCAGTAACAGAGGGAACCAGCCGCCATCCATTACTTTGATGATGTTCGCCGAAAAAAAGGCGAAGTCGACGATGATAAAAATCGTAAGAAAGACCCCTGCTTGCAACCAGCTCCATTTCCAGAGTGCGCGTACCACGAGAAAGGCCAGGATCGTGTCAATCATCATTGTCAGCGTGACCGCAATCCCATACGCCGATGCAAGATTGGACGATGAGCGAAAGCCCAGTACGAGCGCGATAACAGCAACCAGCAAAAGCCAGTTGACGTTGGGAATGTATATTTGACCGATCGTCTTGTCGGAGGTGAATCTCACGTTGATGCGTGGGCAATAGCCCAGCTGCATCGCTTGACTGGTCAGGGAAAATGCGCCGGAAATAACTGCTTGTGATGCAATTACCGTGGCTGCCGTTGCCAATCCTACCAAGGGCAGCAACAGCGCATCGGGCGCCATATGAAAGAACGGATTGGTGATTGCGGATGGCTCGTCAAGGAGCAGAGCACCTTGTCCGAGGTAGTTGAGATAAAGGCAAGGCATCACAAAGCCTGACCACGCCCACACAATCGGCCGGCGACCAAAGTGACCCATGTCAGCATACAAAGCCTCGCCGCCGGTGATTGCCAGTACAACTGCACCTAGCGCAAGAAACCCGTGCATGCGGTTGGCAGCAAAAAAATCCCACGCATAGGTCGGGCTGATGGCGGCCAATATTTCCGGATGGTTAGCGATGTTGATTAGACCAAGGACGCCGAGCGTAGCGAACCAGAACATCATCACCGGTCCAAACAGCGATGCAACACTTGCGGTACCGCGCGGTTGGAATGCAAACAGCCCGATCAGAATGCCGATCGTTATCGGTACGACATAGGGTTTGAACAATGGCGTTGCGACTTCCAACCCTTCGACGGCCGACAGCACGGACATCGCCGGTGTTATCACGGCATCGCCATAAAAGAGCGCGGCACCGAAAATCCCCAACAGCGATATCCAGCGCAGACCTGCCGGACTGGTCTTCGCCGTGCGCAACGCCAACGCAGTGAGCGCCATGATTCCGCCTTCGCCGCGATTGTCCGCCCGGGTGATGTAAAGCACGTATTTGAGGGAAACGGTGATGGTCAATGCCCAAAACACCAACGACAGGATCCCCATGAGATTTGCCGGCGTGGCGGCGACTGCATGCGAGCCGTTAAACACTTCTTTCATGGTGTATAGCGGACTTGTGCCGATATCACCAAACACAACGCCCATCGCAGCAAGTGCCAGGGGCGCAACGCGTTCTTTCCTGCTGCCGGTCTCCACAATGTGTATCAGTCGTGGTTGCGGCGATCAGGTTCAGTACTGTGCAGGAAAACAGTGAACGTGTCGCGCGGGGGAGAAACAGATAGTTGAGCCATGATGCGGCCCACGGCGCCACGGTGATACCCGCCATGTGTTATGACATGCATGAGCATTTCGGCGCGGGTCATGCGAGCCGGTTTGCCGTCAGTAAAGATGAACTCTACGGGTTGCTCCAGCTCATCTTCTCGAAGAGTCGTGAGGTAGCCTTGATACCAGCGGTCGGTAATTCGCACTGCGTCATGTAAATCCGCCAAGTCAGGAGTCTCTGGTGTGTTGGTCGCCGTGTAGTCGTGCTTCAACCCTTGGAGGTTGGCTACAAAAATACGGTCGACCGTATAAATGTGGTTCAGGATGCGAATCGCCGTGTGACGCTGTTCGGGGTACTCGGTTCCGTCAAGATCCTGCATCGCGGCGTAGAGCGCTTCGTTGGCCCATGCCTTGTAGGCAAAGAGTGATGCAAGGAGTGTTGATGAGCTCATTGTTGGTTATGGTGCTGAACGAGAGGCATTTATGTGAAACGGCTGAGGGGAAATTATAGTGCTTGGTGCATATGGCTAGATTGCTAGGCAATTAGGGACTTTCCCCAAGCTAGAGCGCTGATTAACGCCTGCCGTAAGGCCGGGCGGCGGATCGGACCTGCAAGGTGCTTACTTGAACAGAAAGGAAGAATTTTATTGAACCATTGTCGCCGCGTCCGGTTTGTCGGATAATCCGCGCCTCGTTTGGCGTTGCAGTAGCTTGTTTCGCCAATTTCATCCTGGCCGGGGTGACGGAATCGGTAGACGTAGCGGTCTCAAACACCGCCGCCGCAAGGTGTGGGGGTTCAAATCCCCCCCCCGGCACCACATTAGTGGTCAATGATGACAGCGCCGAATGACGGGCAGGCTTGGTCTTCAGGGCAATTCCAACCTTCACTACTCAACACACCCGGATGAAATCGACGTTCTGCCTAGATGATTTTGATTACCACCTGCCGGCAGAGCGTATCGCCCAGATGCCGCTTGTCCAGCGCAGTTCCAGTCTGCTGCTCGAACTGGTGGATGGTCGTTTGTATGACCGGCAATTTGTTAATTTGCCCGAACTGTTGAATCCCGGCGACCTGTTGGTCGTCAACGATACCCGTGTCTTGCATGCGCGGCTACGCGGACAGAAAACCACCGGCGGCCAAGTGGAAGTGCTGATTGAGCGTTTGCCCGCAGCCAACCATTCGAATGAAGCTATTGCTCAAATCCGGGCCAGCAAATCACCAAAACCGGGCAGCTTAATACGTCTCGAGGACGCCTTTGTTGTCGAGGTGGTTGAGCGGGAGGGCGAGTTCTATCGCCTCAGATTTGATGGTAATGCCTTGGAACTGATTGAGCAGTACGGGCGTTTGCCTCTGCCGCCATACATGGAACGCGAGGCACAGGAGGTCGACGAGTTGCGTTATCAAACTGTCTATGCGCGCGAAGCAGGTTCGGTTGCCGCACCAACCGCTGGCTTGCATTTTGATGTCGACTTGCTCGAACGCATGAAACAGCGTGGTATCAATTCGGCCGCCGTGACTTTGCACGTGGGCGCGGGGACGTTTCAACCGGTGAGAGTGAAAAATTTGGCAGAACACCAGATGCATAGGGAGCGCTTTGAAGTTCCGCCTGAGACTGCTCAGGCGATCAAGCGAACCCGGGCGCGGGGAGGGCGGGTCGTCGCCGTTGGAACGACATCCTTGCGGGCGCTTGAATCGAGCATGGACGACACGGGCCTGCAAGTTGGTGCTGGCGACACGGCGTTGTTTATCACGCCGGGGTACAAGTTTCGTTGCGTAGACCTGTTGATCACCAATTTTCATTTGCCAAAGTCCACACTTCTCATGCTGGTCTCAGCCTTTAGTGGTGTTGACGAAATTCGTTCAGCGTATGCACATGCAATTGCCGGTAACTACCGGTTTTTCAGTTATGGTGACGCCATGCTGTTGCATAGAAAATCCGACCAATGAAATTCGAGTTGCTTAAGACCGACGGCCCAGCCCGGAGAGGATCCCTGGGGTTGGCACATGGCGAATGCCAGACACCCATGTTCATGCCGGTCGGTACTTACGGTACGGTCAAAGCAATGTCACCTGAAGAGTTGGTCGGGATTGGCGCTTCTATTGTGCTGGGCAATACCTTTCACTTGTGGCTACGGCCGGGACTGGAGGTGATCACGGCACACAACGGGTTGCACAAATTCATGGGTTGGAACAAACCGATTCTGACTGATTCGGGCGGCTTTCAAGTGTTCTCACTGGGTGACATTCGGAAAATTTCAGAAGAAGGCGTGGCATTTGCCTCGCCGATCAATGGCGACAAGCTGTTTTTGACCCCTGAAGAATCCATGCGTATTCAACGCGTGCTGAATTCAGACATCGCCATGATTTTTGACGAATGTACGCCGTATCCGGCTGATCTGGCGCAAGCTGCAGAGTCGATGCACTTGAGTTTGCGCTGGGCCAAGCGTTCTCGCGATGAACACAACCGCGGCGAAAATCCTAATGCGCTATTCGGTATTGTCCAGGGTGGGATGTTCGAAGATTTGCGCGATGAATCGTTAGCGCGCTTAAGTGAAATCGGCTTTGATGGCTTTGCCATTGGCGGTCTTTCCGTGGGCGAGCCAAAAGAGGATTTTTCACGCATTCTGGCGCACACCGCGCCACGGCTTCCTGCCAATAAACCCCGCTATTTGATGGGCGTCGGTACGCCGGAAGATTTGGTATACGCGGTCGGGCAGGGCATTGATATGTTTGATTGTGTCATGCCGACTCGCAACGCCAGAAATGGTTGGCTGTTCACCCGTTATGGTGATGTGAAAATAAAAAATGCCGTGCATAAATCAGATACCCGACCGCTGGATGAAAGCTGCGCGTGCTATACCTGCCGCAATTTCTCGCGCGCCTATCTGCATCATCTACACCGGCTAGGTGAGATTTTCGGGGCGCGTCTGAACACGATTCATAACCTTTTTTATTATCAGGTCTTGATGCAGGAAATGCGTGAGGCAATTGAGTCCGGTCGCTTTACTGAGCTACGGGCAACGTTTCAGCGGGACCGGGCGAAGGGAAGTGGCTGAGCGGGCTTTCCCCGATTTAAGTTGACCCCGGAAATCCCAGCTGCCGCCATCCCTCGTAAACCACAACGGCAACCGCGTTGGACAGATTTAGGCTGCGATTTTTTGGCACGTCCATCATTGGCAAACGCAGCCGATTTTCCGCTGCAATGTCGGCCAGCACTTCGCTCGGCAACCCGCGGGTCTCACAACCGAAAATCATCGCATCGCCGGCCTGCCAGTTGGTGCTGGTAACACGCCGCACTCCCTTGGTGGTCAGCGCGTAGCGGCGGGCATCGCCCAGCACATCACGACAAGCCTCCCAGTTGTCATGTTGTTGAACCACAGTCAACTCGGCGTAGTCCATTCCAGCCCGGCGCAGTTGTGGTTCAGATAAATCAAACCCCAGGGGGTGAACCAGGTGCAATGTGGCTCCGGTGTTGGCGCACAACCGGATGATGTTGCCGGTGTTGGGAGGAATTTCGGGATTGATCAGGACGACATGAAACATGGTGACTACCCAATGGATTTATGGAAACAGGTCGGAGGATACTCATACTTGAGTAAAAATCAGCCGAAACAGGCATTGAAGCCAGCACTATCTGGGCAATCCAGTGCATATCGTCGTTGAGTTTGCATCACGAAACAGCTCTCGCTACGACCAGGTTTTCGACCCGGTCTGCACCCTGCAACTTGAGAATGCGCGCCAGTTCATTCAGTGTTGCACCCGTTGTCATCACATCATCGACGATCCAAACACACTTACCGCCTATATCGGCATTGCATTCGAACGCATGACGGATATTCTTGGCGCGTTCCTTTCGCGGAAGACTGACTTGCGGCGCGGTATCGCGACAGCGAACCGCAAGGGATCTGGCGAGCCTCAAATTCATGTGTTTTGCCAATGGTTGGGCAATCTCAATCGATTGATTGAAGCCGCGAGTTGATAGTCGCGCGGGCGCAAGCGGCACCGGAAGAATGATATCTGGGGACGATTCCGGCACTATTGCAATCAACTGCTGGGCCAAATAGTTGGCGCTCGCCAAACGGTATTGATACTTTAGCGTGTGAATCAGAACGTCAATCGGGAAGTCGTACCTGAATGCCGCATGGGTTGCGTCATAGTGAGGTGGTGCCTTAAGGCAGGCGCCGCAAGCAGAACCCTGAGGTGTTGGCAGCGCGCAAATGGGGCAACGCGGTTCAGTTAATCGCGGTAGGGAAAGTTCGCACGCTGGACACAGAAAGCCACCATCGCTTGGTGCGTCACACAAATAACAATCGCGTGGCAGCAAGATGTTTGCCAGCCGTGTTGATAGTGTCGTCACGGCCACTTCAGATATATAGTCAAAATTGACAAGTGCGGCTCCTTCCACCAAGATGCCTAACTTCCTTTGTATTGTATCGAGCGCCGTTATGACTGCTGCAACCACCGTTAACACCATTAATTTGTCGAGCCTGCGAAAGATGCCCGTGGCTCCGACTGGCAGTGCGCCCAAGCGTTGGACGACAGAAGCGTTGCTGGCATTGTTCGAACTGCCTTTCGCTGACCTGCTGTTTCGCGCTCAGGAAGTCCACCGGCAGCACCACAAACCTAACTCAGTTCAACTTTCAACCTTGCTCTCGATCAAGACGGGTGGCTGCCCGGAAGACTGTGGTTACTGTTCTCAATCCGCTCGTCACGGTGAGGCTGAGCGGGAAGCGCTACTTGATCTGGACGAGGTGATTGCAGCTGCACGCGCCGCTAAAGAACACGGTGCATCACGGTTTTGTATGGGCGCAGCATGGCGGGGACCAAAGGATAGGGATATCGAGGGTGTCGCGGCGATGATTTCCGCGGTCAAGGATTTGGGATTGGAGACTTGCGTGACGCTCGGCATGCTCAAAGAGGGTCAGGCAGAACGCCTCAAGAACGCCGGCTTGGATTACTACAACCACAATCTTGATACGGCCCCCGAGTTTTACGATCAAGTGATCACCACCCATTCGCAGCAGGATCGCTTTGATACCTTGGGCAAGGTCCGTGGGGCCGGCATCAAGGTGTGCTGCGGCGGAATAGTTGGCATGGGCGAAACGCGTGCTGCGCGTATTTCACTTTTGGCGGAGTTGGCGAACATGGAATCGCCACCTGAATCTGTGCCGATCAACAACCTGATTCCGATGCCTGGAACGCCGCTCGCGGATGCCCCGCCAATCGACCCATTTGAGTTTGTGCGCATGATTGCGGTAGCTCGAATTTGCATGCCTCAATCCATGGTTCGCCTGTCGGCTGGCCGACAGGAAATGAACGATGAATTGCAGTCGCTTTGCTTTCTGGCAGGTGCAAACTCGATTTTTTATGGCGAAAAATTGCTGACTGGCGGGAATCCGGAAGCCGCCAGGGACATGGCGTTGTTTGAGCGTTTGGGAATTTCACCGGCTTGACAGTGTTGCAATCTGTATTGCAGAGGTCGTTTGAGGCAGCGGCGAGGTCTTACCATGATGCTGCCGTACTGGCCCGCGAGACTGGCGCGCGCATGGACGAACGACTCAGTTTGACCAAAATTCAACCGCGACGAATCGTGGATCTCGGTTGCGCGACGGGTGACGGCATTCGCGCACTGCAAAGACGTTACCCGAGCGCTCAAGCGATTGCCATTGACTATGCAATACCGATGCTTCAGTCGGTACGCTCACGTAGCGGAAGTTTCGCTCGCCTGACTCGCAGAGGCCCGCAACTGTTGTGTGCAGACGCCCATGCGTTGCCGTTGGCTGAGCAGTCCACCGGACTGGTCTGGTCCAATTTGATGCTGCAGTGGTTTGACGACCCGTCCCTCGCTTTTCGCGAAATGCACCGTGTCCTTGAAGTGGGCGGTCTATTAATGTTCACCGCATTGGGACCAGATACGCTTAAGGAACTTCGCAATGCCGCAGGTCGAGCGGCGGGTGGGCGCGACAATCTTGATGGGACAACAGGTGGCATGACCGGCTCAAGTCGCACGACTGCAAGCGGGATAAGGAACTTCGTCGACATGCACGACCTTGGCGACATGCTGCTGGCAGCCGGCTTTGCCGATCCCGTCATGGATATGGAAATGGTCACGATGACGTATTCACGGCGCAGTAAATTCCTTGCTGACCAAAGACACTTGGGCGTGCGAACTGCTTTGCTCGGACACCGGTCGTGGCAAGATTGGCGCAAAGTTTTCGATGCCTGGTCGCGTGATTCCGCGGATCGCCTGCCGATGACCTTTGAGATTATTTACGGTCATGCATGGAGACCTGCTACGCGACCACCAACAGGTGAAACGTCGGTAATCCATTTTCATCGCCGTGAGGCCACAAGAGCCTGAGGATATCTGCAATGGAACTAACTATTCACCAACAGGTTTTGGCGAGCGCCGTTGTTATCGGCCTTGTTATCGGAGGGGTTTCCAGCAAGACCAATTTTTGCACGCTCGGAGCGGTGTCAGATTGGGTGAATATGGGTGATACAGCGAGGATGCGCGCCTGGTTGCTAGCGATTGCCGTGGCTATTCTGGGGGTTACATTGCTGGATGCAACGGGACTTGCGGTGATAGGTGTGAACACATTCCCACCTTATCAAACGCCCAACTTCGCATGGTTGCGCTACCTGGTCGGTGGTTTGATGTTTGGAGTTGGAATGACCTTGGCCTCCGGGTGTGGCAATAAAACATTGGTGCGTATCGGCAATGGAAACATTAAGTCATTGATTGTATTGGTTATTGCATCGTTATGCGCTTATGCGATGTTGTGGACTGATTTTTATGGTGTTGTATTCAACCCGTTGGTCGCAACAACCAGTATTGATCTGGCGATGCACGGGATTCGAAGCCAATCGGTGGGCGACCTGCTTGGTGCGTCTCGAACAGTTGCCGGTAGTGCTATTGGCTTGGTAATTTTCATATTTGTTATAGCCGGCAAAGATTTTCGACAAAGCAAAGATGCAATGATCGGTGGGTTTACCATGGGTATCGCCGTTACACTTGGCTGGTGGGTCACCGGTGGCGCATGGGGTAACACGTGGAAGGAATTTGCCGATTTTGCCGACGTGCGACCGTTACGTGTAGATACCCAATCCTTGACTTTTGTCAGCCCGATGGGTGATCTCGTCCATTTTTTGCTCAACCCTTGGGACGTTTCTTTACTCAACTTTGGCATCATGGTGATGATCGGCGTTGTCCTTGGATCGTTCATCGTAAGTGCCTGGAGTCGACAAATAAGGTTTGAGTTGTTCGCCAACGGTAAAGACCTCGCGAACCATGTTTTGGGGGCCATCTTGATGGGGGTTGGCGGAGTCTTGGCCATGGGTTGCACAATTGGGCAAGGCGTTACTGGAGTTTCAACCTTGGCAATTGGTTCTTTTCTAGCCCTGTTGGCGATGATGGTTGGAGCCGCCGCAACGATTAAGTACATGTACTGGCGCATCATGCGGGAAACATAGGAAAACCCGAGGTTTTACGAAGAGGTTTGACATCGGGGGGATTGCTTAGATAGAATGCTCGGCTTTCCGCCAAAAAGTGCCGGCTTTTGTCGGCTGCATCTTAGATGCGTTGGCACCGCCTGCACAGTTAAGGAACAGAGCAAGAATGAAAACATTTTCTGCAAAACCGCACGAAGTAACCCACGACTGGTTCGTCGTTGATGCTACCGACAAGGTTCTTGGTCGCTTGGCGGCGGATATCGCCCTGCGTCTGCGCGGCAAACACAAGGCGATTTACACCCCTCACGTGGATACCGGCGACTTTATCGTCGTCGTGAACGTTGAAAAACTGCGTGTCACCGGAAATAAAAGCCAGGATAAGAAGTATTACAGCCACACTGGCTATCCGGGCGGAATCAACGAAACCAATTTTATGAAATTGCAGCAGCGCTTTCCTGGACGTATTCTTGAAAAGGCCGTCAAGGGCATGTTGCCCAAGGGTCCCCTGGGTTATGCAATGTTGAAGAAAATGAAGTGCTACGCAGGTACCGATCATCCGCACACGGCCCAGCAACCGAAACCGCTGAGCATCTAAGCAGGCTAAAAGGAGTATTCATGGCTGTAACTCAATATTACGGAACGGGCCGCCGCAAGACGGCGATTGCGCGTGTTTTTCTTCGTGCCGGCAGCGGAAAGATCATCGTCAATGAAAAGCCGGTTGATGATTTTTTCTCGCGTGAAACCGGGCGTATGGTCGTTCGTCAGCCACTGGAACTCACCCAGCACACTGGCACATTTGACATTATGGTCAACGTGATTGGTGGAGGCGAATCAGGTCAAGCAGGTGCAGTTCGCCACGGCATAACGCGCGCTTTGATTGAGTATGATGCAACTTTGAAACCAGCGCTGTCGAACGCGGGCTTTGTTACGCGAGATGCACGTGAAGTCGAACGCAAAAAGGTTGGTCTTCGCAAGGCTCGTCGTAGAAAGCAATTCTCGAAGCGTTAAGCTTCACCGACGTCAAGAGAAGCCGCCTCCGGGCGGCTTTTTTGTCTTGATTGAAATTGGGTCGATGGGGGAGAGCAAATGATCAAAGTAGGTATCGTTGGCGGTACCGGCTACACCGGCGTAGAGTTGTTGCGCCTGCTAGCACAGCATCCGAACGTCACTATTGCCGCAATTACATCGCGCGGTGAAGCTGATATCTATGTGGCAGATATGTTTCCCAGCCTACGTGGTGCGATTTCTCTGAAGTTTTGCAAGCCAGAGGCTGCAGAACTAGAAAGTTGTAACGTTGTGTTCTTCGCGACTCCAAACGGCATTGCCATGACCCAAGCAGCTCGTCTCCTTGCGGCAGGGGTCCGCATCATTGATCTTGCGGCCGATTTCCGCATTCGCGACGTCGCAGTATGGGAGAAGTGGTACGGGATGAACCACCAAGCGCCAGAAATTCTGTCCAAAGCGGTGTATGGTCTTCCGGAAGTGAATCGCAGTGCCATTCGAACAGCTCGAGTCGTGGCTAACCCTGGTTGCTTTCCGACTGCAACGCAACTCGGTCTTCTGCCGTTGGTTGAGACGGGTTGTGTAGATCTCGACAGCCTCATTGCGGACACCAAGTCCGGCGTGTCGGGTGCTGGTCGAAAAGCCGAAACACATATTCTGTTCAGTGAGGCCGCAGATAATTTCAAGGCGTACGGTGTTGCCGGGCATCGGCATTTGCCGGAAATCAGACAAGGGCTCACTGAAGCAGCGAAACGCAATGTAGAGCTGACGTTCGTACCACACTTGACACCAATGATTCGTGGCATTCACGCAACACTCTATGCCCGCATAACGCGCGAAGAAGATTTTCAGCAATTGTTTGAAAATCGCTACGCAGACGAACCTTTTGTGGACGTAATGCCACCGAATTCACACCCCGAAACTCGCTCCGTGCGCGCCGCCAATTTGTGCAGAATTGCAGTACATCGTCCTCAGGGCGGGCGTACGCTGGTTGTGCTGGCCGTAATCGACAATCTGGTCAAAGGAGCAGCCGGGCAAGCCATCCAAAATATGAACATCATGTTCAATCTCGAAGAATGTTCTGGTCTGACCCAACTTCCCGTTTCTCCCTGACCCTTAGGCGACTAAAGAGCCGCTTTGGTTTGGCATCACCGGGTGTCACGGTGCGGTTGGCGTGGCCGTGGTATTGGCGAGTTGCTTCTGTAATAGTGCTGTCAAGCTTGTTGCTAGCCCTCGCAGCGTGGATTTATGACGCAGGGCGTGGATTCTCTGGATTTACGAACTCGGAAAGCGCTCAGGAGTTGACCATGCTGCGCGAGCGAGTTGCTGCGCTACAGCAGGAACTGGCTGAAGCTCGCCTGATGGTAAACACCAGTGTCAGCCAATTGCAGATTGAGAAGACTACGCAGGATCAGTTGTTACAGCAGGTGAAAAAAATCGAGGACGAAAACGTCAGGATGAAATCTGATCTGGCAATGTTTGAGAGTTTCCTGGGAAACGACAAAAGCCCCGGAGGAATGGCGATTTCACGATTTAGAGTTGAACCTTACGGTGAGCCAGGAAAATTTTCATATCACCTGTTAGTGACACAGCAAGGAAAGGACAAGGGCCGCGAATTTAGCGGGCGCCTGCAACTTGCAATTCGTGCGCGGCAAGGCGATCAGACTGTTATGATTGAATACCCCGATAAGGATGGTAGCGACCCCGCAAGTTTTTTAGTTAACTTCAAATTTTTTGCAAGATTAGATGGTGTTTTTAAGATTCCGGCTAATGTGATCCCCGTGAACGTCGAGGTGCAATTGGTCGAGAGTGGTTCCATACGAGCGCGACAGTCAGTTAGTTTTTAACATTGAATCAGAGATTAAAGGATTCAGCATGTTTGGAAAAAAGACCGCAAAAGTTCAAAACCGCATCGATAGCTTAATTGGAGCGGGGACAGTAATTATTGGTGACGTCACCTTTTCCGGTGGATTGAGAGTAGATGGTGAGATCATTGGCAATGTGGGCTCGCGAGACAACCTGTCTGCCACGCTCGTAGTCAGTGAGAATGCGCGTATCCAAGGGAGCGTCTCCGTGTCGCACGTAGTAGTAAACGGCGCGATCCTCGGGCCGGTTCAAGCGCCGGAGTTTTTGGAACTGCAGGCGAAAGCGCGTGTGACAGGTGACGTTGAGTACACAAATATCGAAATTCATCTCGGTGCAGTAATTCAGGGTCGATTGGTTCATCAAGCTGCTCCAGCAAAGACGGTTGAACTTAAGTTGGCATCGAAAAATTGACGCAGCGGACTATTGAATTGATAATGTCCGGCCGCATCTGCTAGTCCAGCACATCTAGGAGCAATGTCATGAACGCACCACTCGAAATGCCGTCGCCGTTTGTATTTACCGACGGTGCTGCCAGCAAGGTAAAGGAACTGATCCTCGAAGAGGGCAATCCCGATCTGAAGTTGCGTGTGTTTGTATCTGGCGGAGGGTGCTCTGGTTTCCAGTATGGGTTCACGTTCGACGAAATTACCAATGAAGATGACACCGCATTGGAAAAAAATGGCGTAACTTTGCTCGTCGACCCGATGAGCTATCAATATTTGGTTGGCGCCGAGATTGACTACACTGAAGGTTTGGAAGGTTCGCAGTTTGTTATTAAGAATCCCAATGCAACCAGTACCTGCGGTTGCGGTTCCTCATTTTCTGCCTGAGAAGTAGATTGGCGTCTGGCCGTACTCAGTCAGGACGGGTGAGATAATTGCCACAATGCCTGTGTGGCTGCTGTTCAGGTTTAGGAGTAGCTGAAAATTCGTTACTATTTTTCGGTGATCGATTCGTCACCGGAAGTCATGGCGAAATTTCTACAACTCAAACCGGTTTATTCTCTCGAGTGGCTAAACAGCCGGCAAGCTAAATAATTGGAAACTGTATGACCGATGCTGATGAGCAACTGAGGCAGATACTTCGCGGTGCGAGCGAGTTGTTGGTCGAAAGTGAGCTTGTTGAGCAGCTAAAAACGGGTCGCCCGCTACGCGTGAAGGCAGGGTTCGATCCGACCGCTCCGGATCTACACCTTGGTCATACGGTGCTTTTGAACAAACTACAGCACTTCCAAGAGCTTGGGCACCACGTGATGTTCCTGATCGGCGACTTCACCGGGATGATTGGTGACCCGACTGGTAAAAATGCAACGCGCCCGCCGCTTACGCGCGAGCAGATTGTCGTCAATGCGGAAACTTACCGGCAGCAAGCGTTCAAAATCCTTGATCCCGATCTTACTGAGGTATGTTTCAACTCCACATGGTTCGATCAAGTTGGTGCCGCCGGGATGATTCGGCTTGCCGCGCAGCACACCGTAGCGCGGATGCTGGAGCGCGACGATTTTTCCAAGCGTTACTCTACTGGGCAACCGATTGCAATTCATGAGTTTCTGTATCCGCTTTGTCAGGGATATGACTCTGTGGCGATGAAAGCAGATGTTGAACTGGGTGGAACTGACCAGAAGTTCAATCTTTTAGTTGGCCGCGAACTGCAAAAACACTATGGTCAAAAACCTCAGTGCGTGCTGACGATGCCTTTGCTCGAAGGACTGGATGGCATCAACAAGATGTCGAAGTCTCAGGGTAATTACATAGGAATCACTGAATCGCCAACAGATATTTTCGGCAAGTTGATGTCTGTGTCGGATGATCTGATGTGGCGATATTACGACCTGTTGTCTTTCAAAACAAACAATGAAATCAAGCAATTTCGTCGCGAGGTAGCTGAAGGCAGAAATCCGCGGGACGTGAAGGTCTTGTTGGCGACAGAAATTGTCACTCGTTTTCATTCAAAGGCTCAGGCACAGGATGCAGTAGCAGATTTCGAGGCAAGGTTTCAGCATGGGCGCATGCCAACCGAAATGGACGAGTTTGTCGTTTCGTCAGGTACTGTCGCGCAAATTTTGAAAGTTGCCGGACTGGTTGCGAGTACCTCAGAGGCTTTGCGCTTGATTGATGGTGGTGGTGTACGGATAGACGGAGAAAAACTCAGCGATCGGTCAGCCGTTTTGCCCCCAAAAACAAGCGTAGTTTTGCAGGTAGGCAAGCGTCGATACGCACGGGTTACTCTTACCTAAACGCGAATTCGTAAAAAAGAGTTGACCCAGAATATTCCTCTCCATATAATCTCACCTCTCTGCTTGATGCGGAGAAGCGGCACGGTGAGGTTGTGGAGTTTGGCGACTGAGTGTGGCGAGTGAATCTTTAACAAAATGACAACCGATAGGTGTAGGTGTTTGCGGAGCTGGGCGGTTATAGGTTGTGGCGCTGAAATCGAAAGTGTCGCGGCGTGCTGAGTTGAAAGATTTGGCTAAATCTTGAGTGGTTGCTGAGAGGTAACTGCAAGAGGTCTGTAACGGCTTTAAGTTATATAGAAGCAAACACTTGCACGAAAAGTAAGAAAGGTCGAAAGTAAAATTTTGGCCTCTGATATTTCGTTTGAGTGAGTTTAAACAAGATTGAACTGAAGAGTTTGATCCTGGCTCAGATTGAACGCTGGCGGAATGCTTTACATGCAAGTCGAGCGGCAGCGCGGGGCAACCTGGCGGCGAGCGGCGAACGGGTGAGTAATGTATCGGAACGTACCCAGTCGTGGGGGGATAACACAGCGAAAGCTGTGCTAATACCGCATACGTCCTGAGGGGAGAAAGCGGGGGACTCGTAAGGGCCTCGCGCGATTGGAGCGGCCGATATCGGATTAGCTAGTTGGTGAGGTAAAGGCTCACCAAGGCGACGATCCGTAGCTGGTCTGAGAGGACGACCAGCCACACTGGAACTGAGACACGGTCCAGACTCCTACGGGAGGCAGCAGTGGGGAATTTTGGACAATGGGGGAAACCCTGATCCAGCCATTCCGCGTGAGTGAAGAAGGCCTTCGGGTTGTAAAGCTCTTTCAGCAGGAACGAAACGGTAAGCTTTAATAAAGTTTGCTAATGACGGTACCTGAAGAAGAAGCACCGGCTAACTACGTGCCAGCAGCCGCGGTAATACGTAGGGTGCGAGCGTTAATCGGAATTACTGGGCGTAAAGCGTGCGCAGGCGGTTTTGTAAGACAGATGTGAAATCCCCGGGCTTAACCTGGGAACTGCGTTTGTGACTGCAAGACTAGAGTGTGGCAGAGGGGTAGAATTCCACGTGTAGCAGTGAAATGCGTAGAGATGTGGAGGAATACCGATGGCGAAGGCAGCCCCTGGGTCAACACTGACGCTCATGCACGAAAGCGTGGGGAGCAAACAGGATTAGATACCCTGGTAGTCCACGCCCCTAAACGATGCGAACTAGGTGTTGGGGAAGGAGACTTTCTTAGTACCGCAGCTAACGCGTGAAGTTCGCCGCCTGGGGAGTACGGTCGCAAGATTAAAACTCAAAGGAATTGACGGGGACCCGCACAAGCGGTGGATGATGTGGATTAATTCGATGCAACGCGAAAAACCTTACCTACCCTTGACATGTCAGGAATCCTGTAGAGATATGGGAGTGCTCGAAAGAGAACCTGAACACAGGTGCTGCATGGCTGTCGTCAGCTCGTGTCGTGAGATGTTGGGTTAAGTCCCGCAACGAGCGCAACCCTTGTCATTAATTGCCATCATTTAGTTGGGCACTTTAATGAGACTGCCGGTGACAAACCGGAGGAAGGTGGGGATGACGTCAAGTCCTCATGGCCCTTATGGGTAGGGCTTCACACGTCATACAATGGTCGGTACAGAGGGTTGCCAACCCGCGAGGGGGAGCCAATCCCACAAAGCCGATCGTAGTCCGGATCGCAGTCTGCAACTCGACTGCGTGAAGTCGGAATCGCTAGTAATCGTGGATCAGCATGTCACGGTGAATACGTTCCCGGGTCTTGTACACACCGCCCGTCACACCATGGGAGTGGGTTTCACCAGAAGTAGGTAGTCTAACCGCAAGGGGGGCGCTTACCACGGTGGGATTCATGACTGGGGTGAAGTCGTAACAAGGTAGCCGTATCGGAAGGTGCGGCTGGATCACCTCCTTTCTAGAGAAAGCATCCGTCAAGCACCTACAACCTATCGGTTGTTACAAGCCAGAGTAGCAGAGTACGGGTCTGTAGCTCAGCTGGTTAGAGCACCGTCTTGATAAGGCGGGGGTCGATGGTTCGAACCCATCCAGACCATCGACCGGTGATAACCGACGCATGACGGCGTTGTCACCTTGCTTGCCTACCCAAAAGTAGGCGGCGCGAAGTTCCGCCTTGTCCTGCATCGGTTCTCACCGGTCGATGTTGATCGCTGAGTAGGCCGGAGCGCTTTTTGCAAGTAGTACAAGGCGCGAGGGAGTGCCGCATAGTTTGCTATGCAAGCGACCGAGCAACGCAGTAATACGTAGCAAAAAGGGGGATTAGCTCAGCTGGGAGAGCACCTGCTTTGCAAGCAGGGGGTCGTCGGTTCGATCCCGTCATCCTCCACCAGTACCTTGTGTTGTGCTTCAGCGGTTATTCAAGTGTGCTCGATGAGTCGATTTGAATAACGGTTGGAAGACCGAACTGGCTTATATGACGGGCGTCTCGCAAGAGGTTGCCTGGACATGCTCTTTAACAATTTGGAAGAAGTAAAGAATGGGCGTCCCGGAAGGGATGCGCATTGGGTTGTGATTGTATCTTCCCATGCCTTGTCCTTTGAACCGGCGCAAGGCGTGGAAAAATGAAAGTTTGGTTGTTTGGCTTGTTGGACTTCAGGGAACTGGAGCTCAATGTTATAGGGTCAAGTGACTAAGTGCATGTGGTGGATGCCTTGGCGATTACAGGCGATGAAGGACGTTGTAGCCTGCGAAAAGCTGCGGGGAGCTGGCAAACAAGCTTTGATCCGCAGATATCCGAATGGGGAAACCCACTCCGCAAGGAGTAACCCTGGCTGAATACATAGGTCAGTGGTGGCGAACCCGGCGAACTGAAACATCTAAGTAGCCGGAGGAAAAGAAATCAACCGAGATTCCCTAAGTAGTGGCGAGCGAACGGGGAGCAGCCTGCACAATTTAACTACTGCGTTAGCAAAACGGCTTGGAAAAGCTGGCCATAGAGGGTGATAGCCCCGTATGCGAAAACCTGGTAGCGGAACTAAGTGTGCGACAAGTAGGGCGGGACACGAGAAATCCTGTCTGAAGATGGGGGGACCATCCTCCAAGGCTAAATACTCGTAATCGACCGATAGTGAACCAGTACCGTGAGGGAAAGGCGAAAAGAACCCCGGGAGGGGAGTGAAATAGATCCTGAAACCGCATGCATACAAACAGTGGGAGCCTCGCAAGGGGTGACTGCGTACCTTTTGTATAATGGGTCAGCGACTTACGTTCAGTAGCAAGCTTAACCGAATAGGGGAGGCGTAGCGAAAGCGAGTCTGATAAGGGCGACATAGTTGCTGGGCGTAGACCCGAAACCAGATGATCTATCCATGGCCAGGATGAAGGTGCCGTAACAGGTACTGGAGGTCCGAACCCACTAATGTTGAAAAATTAGGGGATGAGCTGTGGATAGGGGTGAAAGGCTAAACAAATCTGGAAATAGCTGGTTCTCCCCGAAAGCTATTTAGGTAGCGCCTCATGTATCACCGTCGGGGTAGAGCACTGTAATGGTTGGAGGGGTCATTGCGATCTACTTCGCCATAGCAAACTCCGAATACTGACGAGTGCGAGCATGGGAGACAGACTGTGGGTGCTAACGTCCATGGTCAAGAGGGAAACAACCCAGACCGCCAGCTAAGGTCCCAAAGTCATAGTTAAGTGGAAAACGAAGTGGGAAGGCATAGACAGTCAGGATGTTGGCTTAGAAGCAGCCATCATTTAAAGAAAGCGTAATAGCTCACTGATCGAGTCGTCCTGCGCGGAAGATGTAACGGGGCTCAAACTATGCACCGAAGCTGCGGATATCCGTAAGGATATGGTAGGGGAGCGTTCTGTAAGTCTGCGAAGGTGTCTTGTAAAGGATGCTGGAGATATCAGAAGTGCGAATGCTGACATGAGTAGCGATAAAGGGTGTGAAAAGCACCCTCGCCGAAAGCCCAAGGTTTCCTGCGCAACGTTCATCGGCGCAGGGTGAGTCGGCTCCTAAGGCGAGGCCGAAAGGCGTAGTCGATGGGAAACAGGTCAATATTCCTGTACCGATCACAGATGCGATGGGGGGACGGAGAAGGTTAGCTCAGCCGGGTGTTGGACGTCCTGGTTTAAGCGTGTAGGCGTGCTGCATAGGAAAATCCGTGCGGCTTAGCTGAGGCGTGATGACGAGTGCTCTTTGAGCATGAAGTGAGTGATACCCTGCTTCCAGGAAAAGCCTCTAAGCTTCAGTCTGTGATTGACCGTACCGCAAACCAACACAGGTGGGCAGGATGAAAATTCTAAGGCGCTTGAGAGAACTCAGGAGAAGGAACTCGGCAAATTGATACCGTAACTTCGGGAGAAGGTATGCCTCGGTAGCGTGAAGCCCCTGCGGGTGGAGCGTGATGAGGTCGCAGAGAATCGGTGGCTGCAACTGTTTAATAAAAACACAGCACTCTGCAAAGGCGAAAGCCGACGTATAGGGTGTGACGCCTGCCCGGTGCTGGAAGGTTAAGTGATGGGGTGCAAGCTCTTGATCGAAGCCCCAGTAAACGGCGGCCGTAACTATAACGGTCCTAAGGTAGCGAAATTCCTTGTCGGGTAAGTTCCGACCTGCACGAATGGCGTAATGATGGCCACACTGTCTCCTCCTGAGACTCAGCGAAGTTGAAATGTTTGTGAAGATGCAATCTACCCGCGGCTAGACGGAAAGACCCCATGAACCTTTACTGTAGCTTTGCATTGGACTTTGACGGGACCTGTGTAGGATAGGTGGGAGGCTGTGAGACCTGGTCGCTAGATCAGGAGGAGCCAACCTTGAAATACCACCCTGGTGTCGTTGAGGTTCTAACCTTGGTCCGTGAATCCGGATCGGGGACCGTGCATGGCAGGCAGTTTGACTGGGGCGGTCTCCTCCCAAAGGGTAACGGAGGAGTACGAAGGTCTTCTAGGCACGGTCGGACATCGTGCTAATAGTGCAATGGCAAAAGAAGGCTTGACTGCGAGACCCACAAGTCGAGCAGGTGCGAAAGCAGGTCATAGTGATCCGGTGGTTCTGTATGGAAGGGCCATCGCTCAACGGATAAAAGGTACTCTGGGGATAACAGGCTGATTCCGCCCAAGAGTTCATATCGACGGCGGAGTTTGGCACCTCGATGTCGGCTCATCACATCCTGGGGCTGTAGCCGGTCCCAAGGGTATGGCTGTTCGCCATTTAAAGTGGTACGTGAGCTGGGTTTAAAACGTCGTGAGACAGTTTGGTCCCTATCTGCCGTGGGCGTTGGATATTTGAGGGGACCTGCTCCTAGTACGAGAGGACCGGAGTGGACGAACCTCTGGTGTACCGGTTATGACGCCAGTCGTATCGCCGGGTAGCTAAGTTCGGAAGAGATAAACGCTGAAAGCATCTAAGCGTGAAACTCGCCTCAAGATGAGATATCCCGGGGGTTTAACCCCCCTAAAGGGTCGTCCAAGACCAGGACGTTGATAGGTTGGGTGTGGAAGCGCAGCAATGCGTTAAGCTAACCAATACTAATTGCCCGTGAGGCTTGACCCTATAACATTGAGTTATAGACCAACAACCAAACTCACATTTACAGTCACAACCAAATACTTCTTCCAAATCGCGTGTTCTGACTACCGCCTAACCGCACAAACCAGAACACAACCCTTTACGTCTGGTGTCCATAGCGAGGTGGAACCACCCCTTCCCATCCCGAACAGGACCGTGAAACGCCTCCGCGCCAATGATATTGCACTTCACCGTGCGAGAAAGTAGGTCAACGCCAGACTCCCCTTACTAATCAAAAGCCCCTTCCAATATCCATTGGCCGGGGCTTTTGCAATTTCGCGTCCGTTTCTTGAATTGGGACCAGTGGTTCCGCAAAATAGCAACGCGGCGGAGCCAGAAAGTGTTAGCGTTATGTCAGGACGCTCGGGCCAAACGATTGAATTGGGTTAGATCAGGACTAAGTTGTCGCGGTGGATTAGTTCATCATCGCTGACATAGCCAAGCAAGCTTTCAATTTCATTGGAGCCATGTCGCATAATGCGTCTGGCCTCTGATGCCGAGTAATTTACGAGACCCCTTGCCAGTTCTACGCCGCGCAAGTCTGCACAGCACACCACTGCTCCGCGCTCAAAATCACCGAGTACCTTGGTAACACCGATCGGGAGAAGACTCTTGCCTGAACGCATGGCACTTACGGCGCCATCGTCCAGCACGAGCGTTCCGGCAAATTGTAGGTGGTCTGCCAGCCACTGTTTGCGTGCCAACAGCGGCGTCGAGCTTGCGTACAGGAAGGTGCCCAGAGGCTCGCCCTGAAGAACTCGTCGCAAAGCCTGCTCGACGCGGCCATTCGCAATCAGTGTATGTGCCCCGCTCTTTGCCGCGCGTTGCGCCGCCCGGATTTTGGTAACCATCCCGCCGGTGCTGATGCTGCTGGCCGCGCCGCCGGCCATCGCCTCGAAACTGCGATCATCAGCGCGGCCTTCAAATACGAGTTTTGCGGAAGGGTTTGAACGCGGATCGGCATTGTACAGGCCGTCCTGGTCGGTCAAAATGACCAGCGCGTCGGCCTCAACCAGATTGGCAACCAATGCAGCAAGCGTGTCATTGTCGCCAAATCTGATTTCATCCGTTACGACGGTGTCATTCTCATTGATGATCGGAACGACTCCCAAGCGAAGGAGTGTGGTCAGTGTCGAGCGCGCATTCAAATAGCGAGTACGATCCGCTAGATCTTCATGAGTTAGCAGCACCTGAGCAGCTTTGAGCTCATGCTGAACAAAGATGGTTTCATAGGCTTGAGCCAAACCCAACTGCCCGACCGCGGCAGCGGCTTGAAGATCGTGCATGGCGTGAGGGCGCTTTCTCCAACCTAAACGCTGCATACCGGCAGCGATGGCGCCAGAGGTAACAAGGAGAATTTCACGGCCGCTGTCATGCAACGCAGAAATTTGTTGTGCGCAATCAGCGATGAAAACGTGGTCAAGACCTTCACCGTTGTTGGTTACCAACGCGCTGCCGACTTTGACAACGATTCGTTTGGCTTCAGCTATCTGCTTTCGCATTTGCGCGCAACGCTTCCATATGTTTCATCACGGCGAAACATACGTCTTGGCAACCCAAGCCATTGATCGCCGATACAACAAAATGGCGATCGGGCGAATATGCCGACACAAGTTTCGATATTCTCGCTTCGCGCTCTTCAACGGGGACGAGGTCAATCTTGTTTATCAAGAGCCAACGCGGCTTCGCATAAAGCGCTTCGTCGTACTTCTTGAGCTCTTCCAATATCGCCGCAGCACCAATCGCCGGATCAATGTCCGAGTCAAATGGAGCGATATCGACAAGATGCAACAACAAGCCGGTGCGCTGAAGGTGCTTCAAGAACCGGTGTCCCAGACCTGCGCCCTCTGCCGCGCCTTCAATCAACCCGGGCACATCTGCAATGACAAAACTTCGATTGTGATCGACTCGAACTACCCCTAAATTGGGGTGCAGCGTAGTGAACGGATAATCAGCTACTTTAGGCTTTGCAGCCGACACTGCACGAATGAAGGTCGACTTGCCGGCGTTTGGAAGGCCTAGCAGACCAACATCAGCAATAACCTTTAGCTCGAGTTTCAGCTCACGAACCTCACCAGGTTCGCCGGGAGTACATTGCCGAGGAGCCCGGTTGGTGCTGGACTTGAAATGTAAATTCCCCAAGCCACCTTGTCCGCCGCGCGCGATCAACATGCGCTTGCCGTCAACATCGAGATCTGCAATAAGCTCTCCGGTGACACCGTCACTAATGACAGTCCCAACCGGCATGCGTAGCTCCATGTCTTCGCCGCCCTTGCCGTAGCAATCGGCCCCGCGTCCCTGGCCACCCTTTTGGGCACGGAAAGCGCGGGTGTAGCGGAAGTCAATTAGGGTGTTGAGATTACAATCGGCGATAGCCCAGATATTTGCGCCACGACCGCCATCACCGCCGTCCGGGCCACCAAAAGGGATGTACTTCTCACGCCGAAACGAAGACGCACCATTACCGCCGTCGCCGGCAAAAACCTCAATTCGGGCTTCGTCAAAGAATTTCATAGGGCTGAAAGCAAGAAAGCCCTACCGTAACGATAGGGCTTTCAATGCTCGGACGAAAACCTTAGGCAGTCGCCGCCGCTGCGACGATACTAACAACTCGACGTTTCGCTGCGCCTTTGACCGCAAACAACACGGTTCCTTCGGTCTTGGCGAACAAGGTGTGATCCTTGCCCATGCCAACGTTGTCGCCGGGATGAAACTCAGTACCCCGTTGGCGAACAATGATGCTACCGGCGGATACCAATTGGCCGCCATAGCGTTTCACACCTAGTCGCTTTGATTCAGAATCGCGACCATTGCGGGAACTACCACCTGCTTTTTTGTGTGCCATGAATTAGCTCCTTCGGATCAGGCCGCAATCGCGCCGATTTCAATTTCAGTAAAGTTCTGGCGATGGCCCTGGTGCTTCTGGTAATGCTTACGGCGGCGCATCTTGAAAATCTTCACTTTAGCGTGTCGGCCTTGCGAAATCACCTTGGCGGTTACGGTAGCACCGGCGAGCATAGGCGCGCCGATCTTTACCGATTCGCCTTCACCGACCATGAGTACCTGGTCAATCGTGATTTCAGCGCCCACATCTGCCGGTATCTGTTCTACTTTAATTTTTTCACCTGACGTGACACGATACTGCTTGCCACCGGTTTTTATGACCGCATACATGATGGACTCCAAATGGATATTGCAACGAACCGCGCATTATAGGGGCAAGAGGCAGCGCCGTCAAAAGAAAGTTTTGCCTCATTTTGTCAATCCAACGGCGTATTGCCAGCACCAACTGGCGTGCTCACGATCCGGCAAGTTTCGCCCGATGCTCGGCTCGAGCAATGCGAACATGTTCGACGGCACGTTCAATCGGAATTCCCAACTGGCCAAGTGTTTCGGCGGCCAACAAAAGGCCACCTTCGAATACTTCGGGAACCACCTCGGTCGCTCCAGCGGCCATTAGCCTGGCAGCATCACTCTCATCTGCCACGCGGACAATGATCGGGATATCGCTGCGGATGCGGCGTATTGCTGCCACAACGCGTTCTGCCGCGCGACTATCAGGGTAGGCAATACTGACCCCTCGAGCGCGTTTCAGGCCTGCAGCCTGCAACACTTCGGCGCGGGCGGGATTGCCAAAAACTACCGCACCGCCTGCTGCCGCTGCGCGTTTTGTACGATGAGAATCGATATCGAGGGCCAAGAATGGAATTTGCTCCGCATGCAGGAATTCACCGATACGCTCCCCCGTGCGTCCATAGCCGCAAATGATGACGTGCCCTTCAAGACCGAAACTCCTGGTTGAAATATCGTGTATCGATTTCGCCTTAAGCGCCCAATCACTGAGCCCTAGTTGACCGGCATGACGCGCGGCAAGTTCGATCAGAAACGGAGCGATAAACATCGACAACAGCATTGCTGAGAGGGTCAATTGAAACGCGTCAGCACTAATCAAATTGAGTTGGCGTCCAAGCTCGATCAATACCAGGCCAAGTTCACCTGCTTGAGCCAATTGCGCTGCGGTTCTCAATGCCGAGTCGGGCGGATTTTTTGCCACATAGGTAATGATGAGGACCACTGCAGCCTTGCCAAATACCAAAAGGACTACCGCGAAGATCAGCGCCGGAACATGAGAGAAAACATAGCCAATATCCAACATCATTCCGATGGTGATGAAAAAGAAGCCGAGCAGAATGTCTCGAAATGGTCTGATATCTGCTTCGACTTGGTGCCGATATACCGTTTCCGAAATGAGCATGCCGCCCACAAAAGCGCCTAGTGCGAGAGATAGGCCTGCTTGTGCAGTCGCGAATGAAAGACCCACAACGATCCATAGTGTCGTCAAAACAAAAAGTTCCTCGGACCGGTACTTTGTGACAGTGTCATAGACCCGTTTCATCAATCGCTGACCAATCCACACCAGCAGAAACAACACCCCCAAGGTTTGCAAGCTTGCGATAGCAAGGGAGTTCGCCAGATCGTCTCCCGGACCTGCAAGCGCGGGAAGCAATATCAGGCATGGAACGACCGCGAGGTCCTGAAACAGTAGCACTGCCATCGTCTGCCGACCTGAGCGCGAATGAAGTTCAAAGCGTTCTGACAGCATGCCTGCGACAATAGCGGTTGAGGACATTGCAACGGCAAGACCGACGACTAAACCGCTACGCCATCCCTGCTCGAATCCGACTGCGGTTACCGTGCCGGCACCCAGAGCGGTAAAAAGCAGTTGAGTCGCACCGAATCCGACAACGAGTGTGCGCATCGTCTTAAGGTGCTGCAGGCTGAACTCAAGACCGACTGAAAACATCAGAAACACGATCCCGAACTCCGCTAAAGCATGAACTTCGTCGGTTTCGCGCAACAATGCGAGCCCATGCGGGCCGATGGCGATTCCAATCACCAAGTAGCTCAGCACAGGCGGTATCTTGAATTGACGCGCCAACGCCACGCCGGCGACAGCGGCTGACAAAAGCAAGGTAAGGGTAAGCAGGCTCGGCGACATGGCCTGATAATAAACTGTGGCACCAAATATGCGCCGAATTGTGTGAACTAGATAGCGGCGATGCTTCAATGCTCAAATTCGCTCGATGGGTTCCCACTGCTAAACTTCCACGGTCAATGAAATTCCCCATCCTAATGGTCATGCCTGGCCTGAATTCCGGCTGTCTCGATTGACCTACTCCCCAATTTGAAAGCGTCTATGTCTGATCGTATTTTTGTCTGGCTACAGTATTTATTGCCAAAGCAGCTGATGACAGTGCTGGCGGGGAAGTTTGCTTCGATGACCGCAGGAAAATTAACAACCGGGGTGATTCGCTGGTTCGTCAAACGCTATCAAGTTAACTTGGCAGAAGCCGAAAATTCTGATCCGTCCAGCTACCCGAGTTTCAACGAGTTTTTTACTCGCCCACTAAAAAACGGTGCTCGCCCGCTAGCCAATGCAAGCTTTGTCTGCCCGGTGGATGGTGCCGTGAGTCAGTTAGGGGCAATATCGAACGATCAAATTTTTCAAGCCAAGGGCCATCAATATTCCACGCGCGCATTGATTGGCGGCGACATGGAATTGGCCGCACATTTCCAGAACGGTAGCTTCGTCACGATTTATTTGAGTCCAAAGGACTATCACCGGATTCATATGCCTTGCGATGGGCGATTGTTGCGAATGATCCATATTCCGGGCGAACTGTTTTCGGTGAATCCAGCGACGGCTCGCGGTGTTCCGGGGTTGTTCGCAAGAAATGAGCGTGTTGTTTGCCTGTTTGATACGGCTCACGGACCCTTGGCCATGGTTTTAGTTGGCGCCACTATCGTCGGCAGTATGGCAACCGTGTGGCATGGACTAGTCAATCCGCCGCGTCCTGGACGAGTCAGAGACTGGAGCTATTCGGAGCAATCGATTGCCATCAAGCAAGGCGATGAGATGGGTCGGTTCCTGCTTGGCTCGACCGTCGTGATGCTGTTTCCAAAGGGGGCGATTGACTTCGCACATCAATGGAAATCTGATCTCGCCGTCCGTCTTGGCGAAGCTATGGGAAACCGCATCGTTTAGGCTGTTTTCCGGAACAACCTGGTCGCCATGGCAATCAAGGCGGCAATGCAGTGATCCAACTAAATGTTGAGCGGAGCGGCATTGACTCACCGAACACGGCGAGTTCGACGTCCCGCACAAATCGCGTCCGCCGGAAAACCTGAGAAGTTACATTAAATTATTTCTGTTTTAGCATTGATTTAATTGTATTTATTTGAAGTTACCAGTGTCGAAAACATGACCTAAGCCCTTGTTGCGTCAGAAAAAAATCCAGTTTTGACGTTGACCTTCGCAAAAATGTGGCATAAAGTGGGTTTTAGTGGGAGATGGTGGGAAAAATAGCTTTACCAACCTATCCCCAACCGCGAGGGATATGTGATGTTTCAGGGCGCCGCACCGTTGAGTCTCGATGCAAAGGGCCGTCTGGCGGTTCCAGCCAAGCACCGTGACGCACTAGTGGCTGCGGGCGAAGGACGGTTGGTCCTGACAGCGCATCCGCATGGGTGCTTGTTGCTTTACCCACAACCGACATGGGTGCCGATCCGCGCACAAATTGTGGCCTTGTCGAGTTTTTCGGCGCAAACCGCTGCCGCTCGTCGCTTGCTGGTCGGCTTTGCCGAGGATGTTGAACTCGATAGTGCGGGGCGCTTGTTGGTATCGCCTTCGCTTCGCCAATATGCGCACTTCGAGAAAGACATTTGGTTTGTTGGCCAGGGTGGAAATTTCGAAATTTGGTCCGACGCCGGGTGGCGCGCCCAACAAGTGAGCATGTCGGCGCTTGGCGATACTCCGCTGGCGGCAGGACTGGACAATCTTGCGCTGTGAGCCAGAACCAGCATGTAACGGTATTGCTGACCGAAGGGGTAGCAGCGCTGAACGTCAATCCGGATGGTACTTACATCGATGCGACGTTCGGGCGTGGAGGCCACAGCCGAGCGATATTGGACAAATTGGGTTCAGCGGGGCGACTAATCGCTCTGGACCGCGACCCGGCTGCAATTACCGCGGGTCAATCAATTTCGGATCAGCGCTTCACCTTGGTTCACGAACATTTCAGTCGCCTGTCCGATGTTCTCGATCGACTGAAGGTGAGATGGGTCGATGGCGTCCTGCTGGACCTGGGAGTGTCGTCACCGCAGTTAGATACCCCGGAAAGGGGCATGAGCTTTCGTTTCGATGCGCCGTTGGATATGCGTATGGATACGACGCAAGGAGAGACTGCTGCCGAATTTTTGGCGCGGGGGTCGCAACTCGAAATCGGAAAGGTGATCAAAGACTATGGTGAAGAACGGTTTGCTCATGCGATTGCAAAGGCGATTGTTGCTACTCGGGCCGAACACGGTATTTCAAGGACAGGACAACTTGCCACGCTCGTGGCGCAAGTCGTCCGCACGCGGGAGCCCGGGCAGCATCCGGCGACGCGGACTTTCCAGGCTCTACGGATTTACGTCAATCGGGAGCTTGAGGAACTGTCGTTAAGTCTGCCTGCCGCAATTGCGCGACTGGCTCCTGGAGGTCGTCTTGCAGTGATAAGTTTCCATTCGCTCGAAGATCGAATCGTAAAGCAGGTCTTGCGCCTGGCGGCCAGCCCGCCCCAGCCGCCCAAGGGAGTTCCTATTCGTGCGGTTGACCTTCCGTCGGCAACATTGCGATTGATTGGAAAGCCGATATTTCCTGGCGAAATTGAGGTTGCCAAAAATCCCCGCTCACGGAGTGCTGTTTTGCGTATCGCTGAAAAGCTCGGCCAATGAGTACGACTCGGCTCAATATGGTATTGCTGATCCTGGTAGTCCTTTGCGCATTGGGCGCTGTTAACTCCAACCATCGGGCAAGACGTTTGTTCATCGAGTTGGAGGCCGAGCAAAAGCGCTTCCGTGATCTCGATATTGAGTGGGGTCAGTTACAGCTTGAACAAAGTACTTGGGCAGGTCACGCTCGAATTGAAAAACTTGCCCGCGAAAAGCTTGAAATGCTATCACCGCCGACGGGCCAGATCATATTGGTCGAGGTCCAAGGTGGGTCAACGGCAGCTCCCTCAGCGGCATCAAAGCTTGACTGAGTCATGCAATCAGTTCGATTTTCCCGCAGCCCGTTACTGTCGCAGCGACTACCTGCATGGCGGCAGCGCTTGCTACTTTGGTTGTTACTGCTAGCGTTCAGCATACTCGTTGCACGATCTGCCTATCTGCAGGGATTTCACAACGATTTTTTGGGCGAAAAGGGTCGCGCCAGATATGAGCGCGTCATCGACATTTCGGCGACCCGAGGCCGCGTGACGGACCGGCACGGCGATGTGCTCGCTGTTTCAACACCAGTCAAGTCTTTGTGGGCGATTCCGGAGGACGTTGCGCTTACGCCGGCAGAAGCGCGGGACCTATCAAAGCTGATTGATGTCGACTTGCGTGAGATGAATCACAAGTTAGCCTCCGAGCGCGACTTTGTGTATATCAAACGGCAGATCCCTCCTGAACTCGCCGAGCGGGTGGCCGCCCGAAAATATGGTGGCATTCATTTTCAGGATGAATACAGGCGCTATTACCCGGCCGGTGACGTGACTGCGCACATGCTGGGATTCACTGGTAGTGAGGATGCGGGACAAGAAGGCATCGAGCTTGCATTTAACAGTCAGTTGGCTGGTAAGACCGGCAGTCGTCGGGTAATTAAAGACCGACGCGGCAATATAGTGGAAGACGTTGAGAGCATCCGTCCTCCACGAGAGGGCAAAGACATTGTCCTTGCCCTAGATGGAAAAATTCAATTTCTAGCCTACCGGTACTTGCAACAGGCAATTTCCGAGAACCGTGCGAAGGCGGGTGGAATTGTGGTCTTGGATACCCAAACTGGTGAGATATTGGCGCTTGCCAACTCCCCCACCTACAACCCAAATAATCGCCAGCGTCTTGTTGGTGCCCAGCTTCGCAATCGCGCATTGACAGATACCTACGAACCGGGGTCGACCATGAAACCGTTCGCCATTGCACTGGCTCTGGAGGAAGGTAAGGTGCGACCGGAGACGCTCATTCAAACCGCGCCAGGAAAGTTGACCATCGGGACCGCCACGATTTCGGATGCGCATGTGCATGGTCTGCTCACCGTTTCGCAAGTCATACAAAAGTCATCCAATGTTGGTGCGGCAAAAATCGCCGGGCAGATGACGCCAGCGGAAATGTGGGCAATGTTCAACTCGTTGGGATTCGGTAGCCCGCTCAAACTCGGGTTCCCCGGTGAAGTCGGTGGTCGCCTGCGTCCTGCAAAAACCTGGAAGCCGATCGAGCAGGCAACCATGTCATATGGTCACGGAATTTCAGTCACGTTGCTCCAAATGGCCCATGCCTACCAAGTCTTCGCCAGAAATGGGGACTTGCTGCCCTTGTCGCTCGTCCGAATTGATGCCCCGCCACCTGCCGGTACCTCGGTTTTCTCTGCGCAAACTGCCCGCGAAGTTCGCGCGATGCTGGAGTTGGCTGTACAAAACGGTGGGACCGCGCCGCTGGCTCAGATTTCAGGATACCGCGTTGCAGGCAAGACGGGCACATCACACAAACTTGAGGGCGGGGTTTACGCCAACAAGTATGTGTCGTCTTTTGTCGGTTTTGCGCCCGCATCGGATCCACGTCTGATCGTCGCAGTCATGATTGATGAGCCGTCGGGTGGAAAACACTATGGCGGAGACGTTGCCGCACCTGTCTTCGCCGGTGTTATGGCTGGTGCATTGCGCAGTCTGGGTGTCGCTCCAGATGCGCCGTTGGCGCCGCTGCAGATCGCCAATGCAGAACTCGTCAAGGAAGGTATATGAGCCGCGCGGCTGCAATCCTGGCAGAGCTAGGAAAAATGGGCATAGACACCAAGAGTCTATGTGCAGACTCTCGTCGGGTTCTGCCGGGTGATGTCTTTGTTGCGCTAAATGGCCAGCAAGTCGATGCGCGCAACTATGCAGCACAAGCCATTGCAAACGGCGCAGTCGCAGTGATCTACGAGGACGGGAAAACACCAGTTGGTGCTGGCGACACGCCGTTGGTGGCTGCGTCAAACATAAGGCACTTTCTGGGTGAGTTGGCAAGTCTTGTCTATGAACACCCGTCACAGAAAATGTGGATCGCCGGCGTTACTGGTACCAACGGCAAGACCTCGGTATCGCAATGGATTGCACAAGCGCTGGAAGTTTTGGACGAGCGCTGCGGAATCGTCGGTACCTTGGGTAATGGCTTCCCCGGACATTTAGTTGAAAGTGTCAATACCACACCGGACGCCATCACCTTGCAAGCGGCATTGGCCAGTCTCGTAACCGCTGGCGCAAGTTCATGTGCGATGGAAGTATCTTCAATTGGTCTGGATCAGCGCCGTGTTGCCGGGGTGGACTTCGACGTGGCAATATTTACCAACCTCACGCGTGACCATCTTGATTACCACGGCGACATGGCGCGCTATGCACTGGCAAAAGAAATGCTCTTTCAAATGCCAGGGTTGCAGGCCGCGGTATTGAATATGGACGACTATTTCGGCCGTGAATTGGCGGCCAAGCTGCATGGAAAAGTTCGAACGATAGGCTACACGCTTGATAATTCGATTGCCAATGACTCTGGTTGCGATCAGGTGCTCATCGCGAAAAACTTGAGCTTTCGCGCTACCGGAGTGACCTTCGAGGTTGACGGCCAGCCCTTCAGCGCCCCCGTCGTCGGGCGCTTCAATGTGGCGAATTTGCTGGCGCTGATCGGCGCCTTGCTTGTGCGTGGGTACAACATGTCAGCTATTGCACGCGCGCTGACCGCGGTGCATGCGCCGCCGGGCAGGATGGAAAGCATCGGTGGAACAGGTGAACCTCTGGTGGTGGTCGACTATGCACATACCCCCGATGCACTTGAAAAGGCATTGAATGTGTTGCGCGAGACTGCCGACAGTCGCGCCGGGAAATTGCTTTGTGTTTTCGGTTGCGGGGGTGCGCGTGATCCGGGCAAGCGACCGCAAATGGGCGCTGTTGCCGAGACTTTCGCTGATCGCGTCATTGTCACCAGCGACAATCCGCGCAATGAAGATCCGGAACACATCGTTGCGGACATCCTTAAAGGAATGCACGGCCGGCCTCAGGTTGAGATCGATCGGGGAAGGGCGATCAGCACAGCTATTTCGATGGCGGGTAGTCAGGACGTTGTGCTATTGGCAGGGAAGGGGCACGAGCCATATCAGGAAATTAAGGGTGTTCGAACTCCGTTTTCGGATATGCGTGCCGCTGAGTTGGTGCTGACGACACGCCGTCAAATCGATGGTATCGCAATGGAGCGACCAACATGACGGTGCTCCGGTTGGGTGATGCAGCGAAAACATTGGGGTCCGCATGCGACTCGACGATGAGTGATCACGTGATCAATGCCGTATCCACGGACTCCAGAAACATCGGGAACGGAAACTTGTTTGTAGCGCTCAAGGGTGAGCGCTTTGATGGGCATGATTATGTCTTTGATGTCTTGCAACGTGGTGCTGTTGCCGCCATTGTGAACCGCAACTACGCCGAGGAACATTTCGACCCGCGTTTGTTAGTCGTGGATGAGCCATTGATTGCTCTGGCGCAATTGGCGCTTTACTGGCGGCAAAAATTTTTCCTGCCGGTCATCGGGGTAGTAGGCAGCAATGGGAAGACGACTGTCAAGGGAATGTGCGCGGCGATCTTGGCGGCGCATTATGGCGAACACCGCGTACTGGCGACGGCAGGGAATCTCAATAACGAGATTGGTCTGCCATTGATGGTTTTGCGCTTGAAGGATGAACTTGATGCCGCCGTGTTTGAAATCGGCATGAACCATCCGGGTGAAACCGGCGTTCTTGCTTCGGTCGCACAGCCAACTGTCGCGTTGATCAACAATGCACAGCGAGAACATCAGGAATTCATGAAGACGGTTGGCGCGGTTGCGGATGAACATGCTGCGCTGATTGACGCGCTCACGGATGATGGCATTGCGGTCATCAACGCAGATGACGATTACGCGGATCTGTGGCGGCAGCGGGCAGGCAAACGCCAAGTACTGAGCGCAGGATTTGCTGGCAGTGCTGACGTTGCCGTGACGTTTGACGCCTCTGCTTTGGGTGGCGATCTGACCTTGCGAACGCCATGGGGCGTAAGCGAAGTTGCACTCGCTGTTCCGGGTGTGCACAACGCACGCAACGCTGCAATGGCGGCAGCGGCATGTCTGGCGGTCGGCGTTCCACTTGATTCTGTCGCGCGCGGGCTGGGAGGATTCACTGCGGTTAAAGGACGTCTGCAACGCCGCCGCGGCATCACCGGCGCAGCAATTATTGACGACAGCTACAACGCAAACCCCGACTCAGTACGGGCTGCCGTCGATGTGTTGTCGGCAATTCCCGGCAAACGCATTCTGGTGATCGGCGATATGGGAGAAGTCGGAGAGCAAGCTGGTCAGTATCACGACGAGATCGGTGGTTATGCCAAAAGCCACGGCATCGATCTATTGCTCTGCATAGGTGAACATTCACGGGCTACTGCGGCGAATTTTGGCGACGGTGCCCATCATTTTGGAACGATCGATTCATTGATCAAGACCCTGTCGGCCGAGCTTGATGAACAGACCACAGTGCTTATTAAGGGTTCGCGTTTTATGCGCATGGAGCGCGTGGCGGATGCAGTAGCGGAGGAAACCAAATGAACAAAATGATGATTGGGAGCTCGAATGCTGCTTGAACTCGCCCAATGGCTGGCAATAGACATGCGCGGCTTCAATGTGTTTACCTACATTACACTGCGTGCAGTGCTGGCGACGATGACTGCCTTGGCGATTTCGTTTGCCTTCGGCCCGCTGGTCATTCGCTGGTTGGCGGCGAAGAAGATCGGCCAGTCGGTGCGCAATGATGGCCCGGAAACGCATCTGATCAAAACCGGGACACCAACCATGGGTGGTGCACTGATTTTGATATCGGTTGCCGTATCGACGCTTCTGTGGGCCGATTTAGCGAATCGCTTTGTCTGGATCGTCCTGATCGTTACCTTGGGCTTCGGCGCCATCGGCTGGGTCGACGACTGGCGCAAGGTGGTTTACCGGAATCCGGACGGACTATCGGCCAGGAGCAAGTTTTTCTGGCAATCAGTGATTGGTCTGGTCGCCGCTGTCTATCTGGCATTTTCAATCTCCGCACCCAATAATGAAAAAGTACTGGAGCTCGTGTATCAATGGATTGGCAGCGGCTTTACGCTGGAACTTCCAAGCAAGACTGACTTGATTGTCCCGTTCTTCAAAAGCGTGTCGTATCCGCTTGGCATGTTTGGTTTCATCATTCTTTCCTATCTGGTGATCGTTGGTACGAGTAACGCGGTCAATTTGACCGATGGTTTGGACGGACTAGCGATCATGCCAACCGTACTGGTTGGCGCCGCACTCGGGATCTTTGCGTATGTCGCCGGGAACCTGGTTTTTTCAAAATATTTGTTGCTTCCCTACATTCCTGGCGCGGGTGAACTGACCGTATTTTGCGGCGCTCTCGCTGGTGCCGGACTCGGCTTCTTGTGGTTCAACGCCTACCCTGCCGAGGTGTTTATGGGTGACGTTGGCGCGCTGGCGCTGGGTGCCGCGTTGGGCGCAGTCGCAATTGTTGCGCGACAGGAAATCGTGCTCTTCATTATGGGTGGCGTGTTCGTCGCCGAAACACTCTCGGTAATGGTGCAGGTGAGCTGGTTCAAGTACACCAAGCATCGCTATGGCACCGGTCGCAGAATTTTGCGAATGGCACCGTTACACCATCATTTTGAGCAAACCGGCTGGAAAGAGACGCAAGTGGTGGTGAGGTTTTGGATCATCACCATCCTCTTGGTCTTGTTCGGCTTGGCAACACTAAAAATTCGTTAAGTTATGCGCAGCGAATTTTTTTTAGTACCGCGCAATACCCAGGTGTCGGGATCAAGCCCGTTACCGGTGAGCCTCATGTGCCATCAAGGGTTTGCTGATTTCCAAGGGCTGTCGAGATGAACCTAGCCGGCAAACATATCCTGATTCTCGGCCTTGGTGAGTCCGGTTTGGCGGCAGCGCTTTGGTGCATGCGGCACGGTGGGCGCGTGCGTGTGGCAGACACCAGGGTAGCTCCCCCGTATCTTGCTGAATTGCAACGGCGTGCCACCAACACCAACTGGCATGTCGGCAATGAAAGCGAATTCATCGCTGGTGAGTTTGACAAATCATTGCTCGTCGGCATCGACGTTCTGGTGCTCTCGCCGGGGCTTTCGGGTGGCCTGATGGTAGTCATTCATGCACGTGCTGCCGGAATCCCGGTGATTGGAGAAATCGAGTTGTTCGCAGAGGGCTTACGCGCGCTTGCGCACTCATTACCCCCTGCACCGGTGATCGCAATTACCGGAACCAACGGTAAGACCACGACAACTGCACTGACCGGGCATTTGCTGGCGTCAACCGGCAAGCGTATCGGTGTTGCCGGCAATATTTCGCCTGCCGCATTGGCAGCGTTGATGGATTTTCAGGATCAAGGGGAATTGCCGGACTTGTGGGTGCTCGAGCTCTCCAGCTTTCAACTTGAAACGACGATCAGTTTGGGAGCGGCGGCCGCAACCGTACTTAACGTTTCTGAAGATCATCTTGATCGTTATATCGATCTCAATGAATACGCATCAACAAAGGCCCGTGTTTTCCAGGGTAATGGAGTGCAGGTCTTGAACCGTGCTGATACCCGAGTCAAACGAATGGCCCTGACCGGCCGCCAAACTCTCAGCTTTGGCCTCGACGCGCCATCCAGGCCGCAAGACTTCGGTCTGGCCGAGTTTGGCGAGGTGCTGTGGATGGTGCAAGGTGAGCAACGCCTTTTGCCAATTGATGAATTACCCATGAGTGGCTTGCACAATGCCTCGAATGCATTGGCTGCGCTGGCATTGTGTACCGCTCTAGGTTACGAAGCCGCCAGTTTTGTTCCGGCACTCAAGACATTCAATGGCTTGCCTCATCGGGTTGAGAAAGTTGCCGAGATAAACAATGTGTGTTGGTACGACGACTCAAAGGGTACCAACGTTGGTGCCACTATTGCGGCGCTGGAAGGCCTGCAGCGCAAGGTCGTGGTAATTCTCGGCGGCGATGGTAAAGGGCAAGATTTCTCACACCTGACAAAGGCGGTTAAGCGTCATGCCCGCGCGGTAGTATTGATCGGTCGCGACGGGCCCTTGATAGAGAAAACCTTGGTCAATTGCGGCGTCGCCATGGAGATGGCCAGCGATATGCGAGATGCCGTAAATCGTGCGCATCGGCTATCCAGGCCCGGCGACGCGGTTTTGCTTTCGCCCGCCTGCGCAAGTTTCGATATGTTCCGCAACTATGAACACCGGGCCCAGGTGTTCGTGACTGAGGTGAAGGGCTTGCTGTGAGTTCAGTCGCCACTTACCCGTCAATGGCACAAGCCAAGAGCTCGGGCGAACTGGATCCATTGCTGGTTTGGTCAGCACTTGGGCTCCTGCTGCTGGGATTGGTGATGGTCTACTCATCGTCGATCGCCCTGGCCGAAGGCAGCGGATTTACCGGGCACAGGTCAAACTATTTTTTGCTGCGACACAGCGTATTTCTGGTGATCGGTACAATCGCCGGCGTTGTCGCGTTTCAGGTGCCGCTTCGATTATGGCAACAGATATCGCCATGGGCTTTTGCGCTTGGTGTTTTGCTTTTGTTGCTGGTACTTATTCCGTATGTCGGACGCTCGGTCAATGGTGCACAGCGGTGGTTAGCGTTGGGCCCGGCCAACCTGCAGCCGTCCGAACTAATGAAACTCTTTGCAGTGCTGTATGCCGCTGACTACACCACGCGCAAATTGACCGACATGACCAGTTTCCGACGCGGGTTCGTACCAATGGCTGTCGTCATGGTTTTGGTTGGTGCGTTGTTGCTGCGCGAGCCTGATTTTGGTGCTTTTGTCGTAGTAGTCAGTATTGCGATCGGCATTCTCTTTCTTGGCGGGATAAATGCAAGGTTATTTGCTGTGTTGTTGGTGGTCATGGCTATAGCCTTCGTCATCCTGATATGGTCATCACCGTATCGGCGTGAGCGCATTTTCGGGTTTATGGATCCGTGGCAGGATCCGCTTGGAAAGGGCTACCAGCTATCGCACGCGTTGATTGCATTCGGTCGCGGAGAATGGTTTGGTGTCGGCCTCGGGGCCAGCGTTGAAAAACTTTTCTACCTGCCTGAAGCCCATACCGACTTCCTGCTTGCGGTAATTGCCGAAGAACTTGGTTTCGTCGGTGTGACCGTCGTCGTTTGCCTGTTTGCAGTTCTGGTACAGCGTTGTTTTGCCATCGGGCGTCAGGCGCTGCTACTTGATCGTGTTTATCCGGCCCTGGTTGCCCAAGGGATAGGGATTTGGCTAGGCGTTCAAAGCTTCATCAACATGGGCGTGAACATGGGCTTGCTTCCAACAAAAGGCCTTACGCTGCCCTTGATGAGCTTTGGCGGTTCGGGAATTCTGGCCAACTGCCTCGCGCTTGGGATCGTCCTTCGGATCGATTGGGAGAACCGACAACTCATGCGAGGTCAGCAGGTATGAAGAAGTTGCTGATCATGGCAGGCGGTACCGGCGGACACATCATGCCGGGTTTGGCCGTGGCCGAACGCCTGGAGTTGGAGGGCTGGAAAATCGCCTGGATGGGAAACCCGGACGGGATGGAGGCAAAACTTACCGCGGGGCGAGGGTTCGAGATGGCGTGGATCCGTTTTTCGGCGCTTCGCGGCAAGGGATTGTTTAGAAAGCTGCTTCTACCGGTCAACTTGCTACGTGCGTTCTACCAAGCATATCTCCACCTCGGTCAAATCAAGCCAGATCTCGTGCTGGGATTTGGTGGGTACATCAGTTTTCCGGGCGGGATGATGGCTGTGTTAAAGGGCATACCCTTAATATTGCACGAGCAAAACTCGGTCGCCGGACTGGCCAACCGGGTTCTGGCACGCGTCGCCGATAAGGTGCTTACCGGATTTCCGAATGTACTTAAAGGCGGCGAATGGGTTGGCAATCCGGTAAGGCCTCAGATCGCTGGTGTGTCAGTCGGTACCAATGCGTTGCCGGCTCAGCGATATGCCGGGCGGCAAGGCCCATTAAGAATTTTGATACTTGGTGGCAGTTTAGGTGCGCGAGCGTTGAACGAAACCGTGCCGCGAGGTCTGGCGTTGATCGCGCCGTATGATCGACCGCTGGTAATACATCAAACCGGCGCGCACGAGGTTAATGCGGTAAAGAAGCTCTACACAGACCTGCAGGTGCAGGCCCAATGCGTACCGTTTATTACCGACATGGCGAGAACTTACGCCGAGGCTGACCTGGTGATTTGCCGCGCTGGAGCATTAACGATTGCCGAACTCGCGGCGGTGGGCGTGGCGAGTCTGTTGGTGCCATTTCCGGCTGCGGTCGACGATCATCAGACCACCAATGCGCAGTTTCTGGCCCGCGCAGGTGCAGCATTCCTGCTGCCGCAATCCGAACTGAATCCTGATCGTTTAAAGGTCATAAGTTCGGTTTCGCGTGAGCAACTTGCGCAAATGGCAGAGAAGGCTCACGCCCTGGCAATGCCGAACGCAAGCAATGCCGTCGCTCGCCACTGCAGCGAACTGTGCAAGGAGTTGACTCATGAAACATAAAGTTAAAAACATTCACTTCATCGGCATTGGTGGGTCAGGAATGTCCGGCATCGCTGAAGTCCTTTTCAATCAAGGTTTCGAGGTCACCGGATCGGATCTGACGGAAAGTGCGGTCACCAAACGACTGATGGCACAAGGTATCAAGGTCGTAGTTGGTCACCTGGCCGCAAACGTTGACTGTGCAGATGCCGTCGTAGTGTCGACAGCGGTTGCCCAGACCAATCCAGAGGTGGTCAGGGCACGCGAGCGAAACGTGCCGGTGGTCCCGCGCGCTCAAATGTTGGCAGAGTTGATGCGCTTGAAGCAAGGTCTGGCAATCGCCGGTACTCACGGTAAAACAACGACAACCAGCCTTATCGCGAGTTGCCTGGCTGAAGCGGGTCTCGATCCGACTTTTGTGATTGGCGGGCGTCTCAATTCTGCGGGTGCAAATGCCAAACTCGGTAGCGGTGAATTTTTGGTTGCCGAAGCCGATGAATCGGATGCTTCGTTCCTGTTTCTGTCCCCGGTGGTTGCAGTGGTCACCAACATCGATGCCGATCATATGGAGACTTATGGCCACGACTTTGAGCAATTAAAAAGTGCATTTGTCGACTTTCTTCATCGCCTGCCGTTCTATGGCGTGGCAGTACTTTGCCGTGACGACCCGAACGTGCGCGAAATCATGCCTCGCATTGCGAAACAAATTGTCACCTACGGCATCGATGGCCCCGCAAACCTGCGTGCCGAAAACATCGTCGCAGACGGCGGCACGATGCGCTTTGATTGCGTACGGACTAACGGCAAGGTCACGCGCTTGCCTATCGTCCTTAATCTCCCCGGGCGACATAACGTCCTCAATGCGTTGGCAGCAATTGCGGTGGCATCGGAAGTAGGTGCTGACGACACGGCGATTGTCAGGGCACTGGAAGGGTTTACCGGTGTTGGACGGCGCTTTCAGCGTTACGGGGAGATGCCCTGCGCAGGAGGTTCATTCACGCTGATTGATGATTACGGCCATCACCCGGTCGAAATGGCGGCAACTATCGCTGCGGCACGCGGTGCGTTTCCGGGGCGGCGGCTGGTAGTTGCGTTTCAACCGCACAGATTCACCCGCACCCGAGATTGTTTTGATGATTTCGTCAAGGTCTTGTGCGGGATTGACGCGCTGTTACTCGCCGAAGTGTATGCGGCAGGGGAGCAACCTATCGTTGCGGCGGACGCTCGCGCATTAGCTCGCGCAATGCGAGTCGCGGGGAGTGTTGAACCCGTTTTCGTCGACCAAATCACTGACATGGCGAAGGCAATCATTGCGCTCGCCGTGAATGGCGACGTTGTGATCACCATGGGTGCCGGTTCAATCGGCAATGTTGCGGCCCAGGTACAGAAAGCCGTTCGTGGCGACTAAGAGCAGTGTCTTTTCTGGTTCGCGCGAGAAATTGCGTGGCGAGCTGAGGGTCAATGAGCCGATGGCGAGGCACGTATCGTGGCGTGCCGGGGGGAGCGTTGCGCAGGCTTACTTACCAATGGATCTTGATGACCTTCTTGGGTTCATGCGGACTTTGCGTCACGACGAGCCGCTGATGGTCGTTGGGCTTGGCAGCAATTTACTGGTGCGGGACGGCGGATACAACGGGACTGTTGTGTTCATGCATGGTGTGCGGCGCGGATTGAGCGAGCTTCGGTTGGAGCCGGACGGCACGATCTATGCCGAGGCTGGCGTAGCGTCACCAAAGTTGGCACGCTTTGCCGCCAATAATCAGCGTGCAGAAGCCGAATTTCTGGCAGGTATTC
This sequence comes from Rhodocyclaceae bacterium, assembly GCA_016718525.1. Taxonomy (GTDB): domain Bacteria; phylum Pseudomonadota; class Gammaproteobacteria; order Burkholderiales; family Rhodocyclaceae; genus JADKHX01. Next base: position 121,092 of record JADKDD010000002.1, on the reverse strand, counting down.
CGGGCACCGTCGGTGGTGCATTGACCATGAATGCCGGATGTTACGGAGGCGAAACATGGAACTACGTCGAACGTGTCTTGATGATCACTCGACAAGGGGAAAAGGTCATTCGACAACGAGAGGATTTCACTATCGGCTACCGGCATGTTGGATTGAATGCGGCGAGTGATGAAGTGTTTGCTGCTGCATGGTTTCGCTTTCCGGTCGGCGAAATTGAGACGGCGCGACAACGCATTAGCGAACTGCTGAAACGCCGGATCGCGCAACAACCACTGCAATACCCGAACGCTGGATCAGTCTTTCGCAACCCGGCGGGTGATCATGCCGCGCGCCTTATTGAGGCAGCCGGTCTGAAAGGTGCATGGTTGGATGGTGCACAGGTGTCCGAAAAGCATGCGAATTTCATCGTTAATCCAGACGGCAAAGCAAGCGCGACTGCGATAGAAATGCTAATCGGGCGAATTGTGGCGGCGGTTTTCGAAAAACAAGGTGTCGAACTGATGCGTGAAGTGCGAATTGTCGGCGAAATGCCGCGTAGCGAAAGAGGCAGTCAAGCCTTGGATGATCGGTTTGAAGTGAAAGCGAGCAAATGAATTTTGGTAAGGTTGCAGTGTTGATGGGTGGAACTTCCGCCGAACGTGAAATCTCTTTGATTTCCGGTCAGGCGGTGTTGTCAGCATTGCGCCAGCGCGATGTTGATGCGCATGCCTTTGACATAGCTGACCGCGCCTTGTGGGATCTTCCCGCATCGGGTTTCAATCGCGTCTTCAATATTCTGCACGGTGGAGCTGGCGAAGATGGCACGGTGCAAGGTGTCCTCGATCTCCTGAAAATCCCTTATACCGGTAGCGGTGTGATGGCTTCGGCGTTGGCTATGGACAAGTGGCGGACAAAGTTGTGCTGGTCAGCGTCCGGCGTGCCGACACCGCAATATGTCGTACTGACACCCGAAACCAATGCAATAGAAGTGATTCAGGCACTGGGTCTCCCGATCATCATTAAGCCCGCACGGGAAGGTTCTTCGCTGGGTGTGACGAAAGTCAATTCGGCAGGAGAGTTTGCTGCAGCCGTGGAATTGGCGCACAGCCTAGATTCTCTAGTGATTGCCGAAGAATTTGTTACCGGCGTCGAGTTGACAGCATCAATGCTTGGTGAGCGAGCACTGCCGTTGGTGCGTATCGAGGCGCCAGAAGGAAAGTACGACTACAACAATAAATATTTTACTGATGCTGTCAGCTATCACTGTCCGTCAGGGATTGACCCGAATCTGGAAACACAAATTCTTACCGTCGCAGTCCACGCGTTTCAGGTCCTCGGCTGCCGCGGTTGGGGGCGTAGCGACTTGATTTTGCGCGCCGACGGCAGTTTTTCTTTCCTCGAAATGAATACTGCGCCCGGAATGACCGGACACTCATTGGTGCCGATTGCGGCAAAGGCTGCCGGGATAGAGTTTTCGGATCTGGTGTTGGCGATTTTGACGGAGGCGCGGCATGGTTAGTTTGCCCCGGCCAGCCAAAGGCGCGCGAAATTCAAGAGTCGTGCTAAAGGCCAGTGAAGGCCTATGGGATCGCCCCGCGCTAATGGATCTCATTGCCGACTTTTTCTTCGCGGTTGGCGGTTTGCTTTTGCTCTGGTCGGTAATGATTTGGTTGCAACAACTGCCCGCATTTTCGTTGCGACATCTGGTTTTGGTTGACGCAACGTCGAAGGTGTCGTCTCAACAAATCGACTATGTGGCAAAGACCACCATTGCAGGCAATTTTTTCACCGTCGATCTTGCTGCGGCGCGCGCCGCTTTCCAAAGCCTGCCTTGGGTGCGCAAAGCTGAACTACGCCGGGTCTGGCCGGATACACTTGAGTTGACCTTGGAAGAACATCAAGCCGCCGCCCGGTGGACTCCCCATGATGGGGAGCAACGCTTGGTCAATACGTATGGTGAGGTTTTTGTCGCGGACCTTGATGAGAGTGGCGAAGCGGCCGCGCTACCTGAATTCGTCGGACCGGAAAATTCTGCGCAGCGTGTTTTAGTCAGGTTTCACGAGATCAGTTCCGCCTTGCGCCCGATTGCAAGAATGCCAACAAATCTGGTGCTTTCATCACGCGAGGCATGGCGCGCGGAACTTGATGACGGACTGACTCTCGAATTGGGGCGTGATCAGGCAAAGCAAAACATCGCGGACAGATTGGCGCGATTCACTGCCGCCTACCCGATCGTGCAAGCGAAAATTCAGGCCCTGACGAAAGTCGTTGATATGCGGTATCCGAACGGATTTGCCGTGCGCCCGCGTGGAAAAGCATAAGTAATGAAGACTTCAACAGCCAATCGGCAGGAACGAGTACAGGCATGAGTAGAGAACTGCGGCGCGATTTAATCGTCGGACTGGATATAGGAACATCAAAAATCGTGGCGATTGTTGGCGAGCTTGACGCTGAAGGTCGCTTGTCAATTCTCGGGTTCGGTTCGCAAGCGTCAAACGGGTTGAAACGTGGAGTGGTGATCAACATAGAGTCGACAGTGAATTCGATTTCTCGGGCAATCGCCGAAGTCGAAATGATGGCTGGTTGCAAAGTCAAGGAGGTTTACACCGGAATCGCCGGCAGCCACATCAAGAGCAAGGATTCATCAGGTATGGCTGTGGTGCGCGATAAGGAAATCACTTCATTTGATATCGAGCGTGCGATCGAGGCAGCAAACGCGACACCGATTTCTGCTGATGATCAAATCCTGCACACGCTGGTCCAGGAATTTATTGTTGACGGGCAAGATGGCGTCAAGGAGCCGCTGGGCATGGACGCAAGGCGGCTTGACGTGCGCGTACATTTAGTGACTGGTGCCGTGACTGCGGTCCAGAACATCGTCAAATGTGTCCATCGCTGCGGCCTTGAGGTTGTTGACCTGGTCTTGCAACCACTCGCCTCTGGCTACGCGGTTCTGACGGAAGATGAAAAAGAGGTTGGTGTGTGTCTGGTTGATATTGGCGGCGGCACCACCGATGTTGCAATCTTCGCCCAAGGGGCAATCCGACATACGGCAATCATTCCGATTGCCGGCGATCAGTTGACTAACGATATTGCGATTGCATTGAGAACATCCACTCAGGATGCGGAAGATATCAAGTTGCGCTATGGCGTGGCGCTACAACAGATGGCCGACAACGATGATGCCATTGAAGTTCCCGGAGTCGGGGATCGACCTTCGAGTCAGTTATCGCGGCAAACGTTAGCGGGATTTATTCAGCCGCGCGTTGAGGAAATTTATCAGAAGGTTCAAGAAGAGCTGGTTCGCAGTGGTTATGTGCGTTTGCTTCGTGCTGGCATCGTGCTGACTGGTGGTTGCGCCCAAATGCCGGGAATGGTCGAACTGGGCGAGGAGGTCTTCAACAACACGGTGAAACTCGGTATGCCGCATTACGAAGGAAATTTGCGTGATCTCGTCCGCAACCCGCGTTATGCAACAGCCATGGGTTTGATGATTGAGGGTGTCGCACAACAAAAGCGCGGGCAAACGACACGCAGTCCGGCAAGTTTCAAACAAGTGCTGTTGAGGATGAAAGCGTGGTTTGGCAAAAACTTATGAGTTGTAGATTTTTATGTTTGTTTTTTTAAGGGGGCAATGATGATTAATTTTGTGAATGTTGACGATGCAGGGGATGACATGGCGCGGGAAGATGAAGAAAATGCTACGGTCATCAAAGTTGTCGGTGTTGGCGGTGCCGGAGGCAATGCGGTCGAGCACATGATTCGAGAAGGCGTTGGCGGCGTCGAGTTCATTTGTTGCAATACCGATGCGCAAGCCTTGTCAAAGAGTAGCGCACACGTTACTTTGCAGTTAGGTCCCGGTTTGGGTGCCGGTGGCAAGCCGGAAAAGGCCCGCGATCTTGCTCAGGCAGAGCGAGGACGGATTGCCGAGGTCTTGAAGGGTGCCAACATGGTTTTTATCACCGCGGGAATGGGTGGTGGCACGGGTACCGGCGCAGGGCCTGTTGTCGCCGAGGTGGCGCGCGAATTGGGCATCCTGACCGTTGCCGTCGTGACCAAGCCTTTCGAATATGAGGGACGGCGCAAGAGGCTTGCAGAAGACGGTGTTGCCGAACTGGCAAAACATGTTGATTCCTTGATCGTCATACTGAACGAGAAGCTGGAAGAAGTGCTTGGCGATGATGTCACCATGCTTGATGCGTTTAAAGCTGCCGACAACGTGTTGCGAAATGCTGTGGGCGGTATCGCCGAGATCATCAACGTGCCGGGTCTGGTTAACGTCGACTTTGAAGACGTGCGAACTGTAATGGGCGAGATGGGTAAAGCGATGATGGGCTCAGCGTCAGCAGCCGGCGTCGACCGAGCGCGTATAGCGGCCGAGGCTGCAGTTGCCAGCCCGTTACTTGAAGGCATCGAGCTCTCCGGTGCGCGCGGCGTATTGGTTAACATCACTGCGAGCACTTCGTTGGGCCTCAAGGAATACAAGGAGGTTATGGCGACCATCCGTCAGTACACTGCAGCCGAAGCAACCGTCATTTGCGGTGCGGTTTTTGACGAGACGATGGAGGATCAGCTCCGCGTCACCGTGGTTGCCACGGGTTTAGGTGGCGCGGCTGTAAAGGCACGCAAGCCTGAAATGAAGGTCATTGAAACGATAGGCTTGCGCAATGGCACTGACAATATCCCGGTCTTCGAAACGCTAAATTCAGGTGCGGTGGCAATGGATTTAACCGGTGTCATCGGCGGGCGCGGTGCGAACAGAACGCCTAGCGGCAATCAAGCAAACGCCATGTCCGATGCCGGTATTGACAAGTACGATATCCCGGCTTTTCTGCGCCGCCAGGTTGATTAATTTTGCTGAAATTGTGACGAAAAATGCTGAAACGCTAGTATGCCCCTGCTAGCGTTTCAGCATTGATCACTCTGCGGCGATGATAAACTCGCCCTGCGACTAGCCCTAGCCTTGCCGCACAAAAATTCTGAAACCATGTTGAAGCAGCGAACTTTAAAGTCCATTGTCAAGGCGACTGGAGTGGGTTTGCACTCCGGTGCGAAGGTGACCCTCGTTCTGCGTCCGGCGCAGGTGAATACCGGTGTCGTGTTTCGGCGAGTAGACCTGGTTCCGCCAGTTGACTTGAAAGCAAGCGCGCTAAGTGTAGGCGATACGCGCTTAGCCTCCTGTCTTGAGCAAGGGGGCGTAAAAGTGGCAACTGTTGAACATCTCATGTCGGCATTGGCTGGACTCGGGATCGATAATATTTATGTTGATGTCGACAATGCGGAAATGCCGATTATGGATGGGTCGGCCGGGACCTTCGTCTTTTTGCTGCAGTCTGCCGGAATTGAAGAGCAAAATGCAGCGAAAAAGTTTCTTCGGGTGCTGAAGACCGTCGAAGTGCGCGATGGGGATAAGTGGGCACGGTTCGATCCCTATGATGGCTATAGTCTTGAGTTTTCGATCGTTTTTAATCATCCGGCAGTTGATGGTACGGGGACCAAGGCGCGGATTGACTTTGCCGGTAACTCATACATCCGTGAAATTTCGCGGGCGCGGACCTTCGGCTTTATGCAAGACGTCGAAACGATGCAAAATCAGGGATTGGCGCTCGGTGGTAGTCTTGAAAACGCCATCGTCATGGATGAGTACCGGATATTGAACAGTGACGGACTGCGTTACGCAGACGAATTCGTAAAACACAAAATTCTTGATGCTATTGGTGACCTCTATTTGGCGGGATATCCACTACTGACTGCGTTTACCGCGCACAAATCGGGCCATGCATTGAATAATGCTCTGTTGAGAGCGCTTTTTGCAGACGCCAGCGCGTGGGAAATCGTCACTTTTGAAGCCGCTGAATTAGCGTCTGACCGAATAGCCGGTTTGTTTCCTCAACTCGCAACTGAAGTTCTGTAGTGCTGATTCTGCGAATCCTTGCGCTCCTGGCGGCCTTCGGGATTGCCGTCAGTGTTGTGTCGTGGATCCTCACTCGGGATCGCCGCTACCTTGGTATTGCATGGCGAATTGCGCAGGCCGCATTTGCTATCGCCCTTTTGCTGATGGTCTTCCTCGTAGGAGAGCGGTTGATCGTGCTGTAAAGTGGTTCAAGGCTCGAATGGCAAGCGTCTTGTTACCAGTTAGTGGTCGTTGATCGCTCTGAGCAGGTTTTCTACCGCGCTCCGGATTGGTGAGTCCAATGGCAATGCTTGTGACAAAGATGTAAGCGCACGCTTTCGCTCTTCTTTAGGCAACTCAGGCCTTCCCGTATATTTACCAGCGACGGGCTGCGGCAAAGCTTGCGCACGAACCTCAACTTCGGTAAGCTTGATCCCTTCCTTTGACATAAGTTCAGTGAATCGCGGCGTAAATTGCCTGACCTTTGCAGCCACTGCACTGTTGGTGGTGTGAATTACAAGTTTCCCCAGCCGTAAGTTGGCAATCCTCGCGTGAAGCCTGAGTTCTGGTGGTAACGTAGTCTGAAATAATTGTTGAAGTCGCAGTAGCCGTTTCGCGTGCGTTGCTAAGCGCACCATACCTTCAGCGTGGTCCAAATGATCCTGAAGGCTGGTTGGCGGCATATTTGCGCTTCTTGATCGTATAAGGAGATAAGTTTGCATCTTATTCTCGTCTCTAATCGAATGGCAACTGCCAAATCGATTACGCTGACTTGGCACCATTTTGCATTGGCGTCAGCATTCATGTTTGTTGCAGTGATCGGCCTGTCGTCGCTGTTTTCGTACTTCACCATGCGCCATGCGGCGGAGATTCGCCTTCCGTTTTTGCAAGACTTCGTCAGATCCTTAAGCGCTGAAGATGCGTCTCGATCTAGCCAGTTCGTGCGTCAAAACATCAATTCGATGGCCGTCAAGCTTGGTGAAATGCAGGCACAACTGATTCGTCTGGATACTTTGGGCGAACGATTGGCGGGCGTGGCGGGCGTCAATGTTCGTGACATCGCGAAGACGGATCGCACCGACGGGCTAAGCGACTCCGTCTCACGTAGGGCAAATAGTCGTTCTTTGCCGGACGGGCGAGGAGGACCGCTGGTGATGCCAAATTCCTTGTCCCCGGCAGAATTGCATAGTGCATTGGATGATTTGGCCCGCCAGGTCGAGAACAAAACAGATGCTTTAGCCTTGATCGAGTCTCAATTGCTCGAGGAACAAATTCGCAAAATGATGTTACCCACAGGATTACCGGTTGATGCCGACTGGAATGCGTCAGGCTATGGGTGGAGGTTAGACCCTTTCACCGGCGAGCGGGCACTGCACGAGGGGGTTGATTTCGTCGCTCCGATTGGATCACCGATCCACGCCGCCGCAGCCGGGGTTGTCATTAGTGCCGAAGTTCACCCGCAGTATGGAAATGTGATCGAAGTTGATCATGGCCGCGGTATCTCCACACGTTATGCACATGCGTCCAAGTTATTGGTTCGTCAAGGTGCTTTCGTCAAGCGCGGTCAGTTAATTGCCTTAGTCGGCAATACTGGGCGCTCGACTGGTCCGCATCTGCATTTTGAAGTGCGCCTGAACGGCGTCTCCCAGAATCCGACACGCTTTCTACGAATGGCGCAAAGTTCCCCTGCGAAACCAACCAAAACGTCGATGCGTTGAAGCATACCGAGTTGCGCTGAAGAGTTCACAATAGAACTGCCGGAATTTTCTCTGGAAGTGACTGCGACAACACGCGGCGGGCGCTAATGTGTGAATTCCGATGCGTGCAACACTACTATCTTCGGTATTCAATAGTCACTAATTAAAAATGTCAGCGCGCCACCCCATCATTGCAGTCACTGGTTCATCAGGGGCGGGAACATCCACTGTCACACGCACTTTCGCGCAGATTTTTCGACGCGAAGGAATAGTTGCGGGCATCGTAGAAGGCGATGCGTTCCATCGCTTTAACCGCGGAGAAATGGATCAAGCGATGGCTGACGCGGTTAGCAAAGGCAATCAGTCTTTCAGCCATTTCGGGCCGGACGCGAATCTACTCCACGAGCTTGAATCCCTTTTCCGTCAATACGGTGAAAACGGAACCGGTATGGTGCGGAGATATTTGCACAGCGAGGAATTAGCAACGGAATTTCGTCAGTTGGCAGGGACATTTACCGAGTGGGCTCCGCTTGACGAAGGCACCGATCTTTTGTTCTACGAGGGATTGCATGGTGCCGTTGTTACGGATAAGGTCGATGTCGCTCGACATCCCGACCTGTTGGTCGGTGTCGTGCCCATCATCAATCTGGAATGGATGCAAAAGTTGCATCGTGACCGTCAACTGCGCGGCTATTCGACTGAAGCAGTCGTCGATACGGTATTACGCCGGATGCCGGATTATGTAAACTACATCACCCCGCAGTTCGCTAGGACCCATATTAATTTTCAACGAGTTCCAACGGTTGATACCTCCAACCCGTTCATAGCGCGGGACATACCAACACCAGACGAAAGCTTTGTCGTTATCCGTTTTGCACAACCCCGTGGCATGGATTTTCCCTATTTACTGCGAATGATCCACGATTCATTCATGTCGCGAGCAAACAGCATCGTCGTACCTGGTGGAAAAATGGATTTGGCTATGCAACTTATCTTTACGCCCATGATTTTGCGGATGGTGGAGAAAAGTCGGAACAACTAAAGTACAACGTGCGCAAAAAATGCCTAGCGAGGGGTGTGCGGTTTGGTTGATAATTCCACCTTTAAATTCGCGCACCACCCATCAATAGCGGCAGCGCCGCGCCACTCGTACCGGGGAATTATTCAAAATGCGACCGCCAGTGTTTACACCTGTTACCAATGCGATTCGAGCGCTGGCAATGGATGCAGTTCAGAAAGCCAACTCAGGCCATCCTGGCGCACCAATGGGCATGGCGGAAATTGCGGAGGTTTTGTGGAATCGCCATCTGAAACACAATCCAGGCAACCCTCATTGGGTTAACCGGGACCGTTTTGTCTTGTCAAACGGGCATGGATCGATGCTGATTTATGCGCTATTGCACTTGACCGGTTATGACCTGACTATTGACGATCTGAAAGCCTTTCGTCAGCTCCATAGCAAGACCCCGGGCCACCCAGAACTGGGTTACACCGAGGGTGTTGAAACAACGACAGGACCCTTGGGGCAAGGATTATCAAACGCTGTTGGCATGGCGCTTGCAGAAAAGCTGCTCGCGAAGCAATTCAACCGTCCTGAATTTGACGTTGTCGACCATTTCACTTACGTGTTCCTCGGCGACGGATGCCTTATGGAAGGTATCTCACACGAGGTGTGTTCTTTGGCCGGTACCTGGGGCCTGTCGAAGTTGATCGCTTTCTATGACGACAATGGCATATCGATTGACGGGCACGTCGAAGGCTGGTTTACAGATAAGACCCCCGAGCGCTTCGCAGCTTATGGTTGGCAGGTGATACGTAGCGTTGACGGCCATCATCCTGATGCGATCGAAGCAGCAATCCGTGAAGCCAAGTCAGATACTGTCCGGCCGACATTGATATGCTGCAAAACGGTCATCGGATTGGGAGCGCCCAACAAAAAGGGCACGCATGACGTGCACGGCGCTCCGCTCGGTGATGTTGAAATTCAAGCTGCGCGGGAATACATCGGCTGGAATCATCCGCCTTTTGAGATTCCTGCCGAGGTATACGCTGCATGGGACGCAAAAGAAAGGGGCGCGAAATGGGAAAGTGATTGGGATCGATTGTTTTCCAAATACTCGGCCGCGTATCCCGAGCTTGCGGCGGAATTTGAGCGCCGCATTAAAGGTGACCTGCCCGCTGACTGGAGTGCTCGCGTTGACGCAGAACTAAGCCGCGTCAACGACACGGCGGCGACGATTGCCACGCGAAAGGCATCCCAAAATTGTATTGAAGTCTACGCCGCAATCCTCCCGGAATTGCTTGGGGGGTCGGCGGATCTTACCGGGTCGAATTTAACCAATTGGTCAGGGTCAAAAGCAATCGCCCGTGACGGCACAGGCAACTACATTCATTACGGTGTGCGCGAATTTGGTATGGCCGCCATCATCAATGGACTTGCGCTGCACGGCGGGTTCATTCCATACGGCGGCACTTTCCTGATGTTCTCCGAATACGCCAGAAATGCGCTGCGTATGGCCGCATTGATGAAGCTGCGTTCCATTTTCGTTTTTACGCACGATTCAATTGGTCTTGGCGAAGACGGGCCGACACATCAGCCGGTGGAGCAAACTGCGACGCTTCGCTTGGTACCGAATATGGATGTCTGGCGCCCGTGTGATACGTCCGAAACTGTTGTCGCATGGGCATGCGCGATCGAACGCAAGAATGGCCCAACCTGCCTGGCATTGTCACGACAAAACCTGCCGTTTGTCCCCAGAGACATTACTAAACTGGCCAAAATTCGTCGCGGCGGCTATGTTTTGTCCGAGAGCAAAGGTGCCGCCAGGGCGGTCATCATTGCCACAGGCTCGGAGGTTGATCTGGCGCTCAGAGCGCAGGCCGCGTTGAGCGAGCAGGACATTGCAGTGCGCGTCGTTTCGATGCCATGTACCAGCCTGTTTGATCGACAGGACGCGGCTTACCGTGCCGCCGTATTGCCGGTCGGCGTGGTACGCGTTGCCATTGAAGCCGGGGTTAGCGATGGTTGGTATAAATATGTTGGTTTGCACGGTGCGGTGGTCGGCCTTGACCGGTTTGGCGAATCAGCCCCTGCAAGCGCCCTGTTCAAGGAATTCGGATTTACCGTCGAAAATGTGGTTAGCGTAATCAAATCAGTTTTGTAATTAGTCGCAATATTTCTGGAGAAGGTCATGACAATCAAGATTGGTATCAACGGGTTCGGCCGTATCGGCCGCATGGTGTTCCGCGCAGCTGCACGTGATTTCAGCGACATTGAAATCGTTGGTATCAACGATTTGTTGGAGCCGGACTACCTGGCCTACATGCTCAAATATGACTCGGTGCATGGCCGCTTTAAGGGTGACATTTCGGTTGAAGGAACCACGCTGATCGTCAACGGAAAGCGCATCCGCTTGACGGCAGTCAAAGACCCGGCCGAACTTAAATGGGCCGAGGTTGGTGCTGACATCGTGATCGAGGCTACAGGTCTGTTTTTGACTAAAGAATCTGCGGGAAAACATCTTGCCGCCGGGGCAAAAAAAGTCATCATGTCGGCACCATCCAAAGACGACACACCGATGTTTGTGTTTGGTGTAAATCACTCAACCTATGCAGGCGAGGCAATTATTTCCAACGCTTCGTGCACCACAAATTGTCTGGCTCCTGTCGCCAAGATTCTGAACGACAATTGGGGTATTAAGCGTGGGTTGATGACCACCGTGCATGCAGCGACAGCCACCCAAAAAACTGTCGATGGCCCCTCAAACAAGGATTGGCGGGGCGGTCGTGGCATTCTGGAAAATATCATTCCATCTTCAACCGGTGCTGCCAAGGCGGTCGGCGTGGTGATTCCCGAATTGAATAAGAAGTTGACCGGAATGTCATTCAGAGTGCCTACGTCAGATGTCTCAGTCGTCGATTTGACCGCCGAACTGGTCAAGGAAGCGAGTTTTAAGGACATTTGTGCAGCAATGAAATCTGCATCCGAAGGTGCGATGAAAGGCATCCTTGGTTACACCGAAGAAAAGGTCGTCGCTACAGATTTCCGCGGGGAAAGCTGCACCTCCGTTTTTGATGCTGAAGCCAGCATTGCGCTAGACAGCACTTTCGTCAAGATTGTTGCCTGGTATGACAATGAATGGGGCTACTCTAGCAAAGTGCTGGAAATGGCGCGGGTTATTTCGAAGTAATCCATCGACGCCGTATGGCCAGTGAACGCGCCAGTCCCTCATCAGCACCAACTGACAAATAACATATGAAATTCAATACGCTCAGCAATGTTGATTTGGCGGGTCAGCGCGTTTTAATTCGAGCCGACCTGAACGTGCCAGTCAAAGATGGTGTGGTCACCTCCGATGCCCGGATCACGGCATCGATACCGACGATTTTGCACTGCCTGAACGCCGGTGCAAGGGTTATGGTGACTTCGCATTTGGGGCGGCCGGAAGAGGGCGTATTCAGTTCGGAAAACTCCTTGGCACCGGTCGTGAGCGTGCTCGAAACACAGCTAGGCAAGTCGATTCGCCTTTTGCGGGACTGGGTTGATGGCGGTTTTGATGTTGCTCCCGGCGAGCTTGTGTTGCTGGAAAACTGTCGTTTCAATGTCGGCGAGAAAAAGAACCTGGAAGCGACAGCGAAAAAGTATGCCGCACTTTGCGATGTGTTTGTGATGGACGCTTTCGGCACTGCACACCGCGCCGAAGCATCAACTTACGGCGTTGCGCAGTTTGCTCCGGCGGCGTGCGCCGGTCTGTTGGTGGCACAGGAGTTGGAGGCTTTGCAAAGAGCGCTGGCGAATCCGGCGCGACCTATGGTCGCTATTGTTGGCGGTTCCAAAGTATCGACAAAACTCACGGTGCTTGAGGCGCTTGCCGATAAGGTCGATCAATTGGTGGTTGGTGGCGGCATCGCGAACACTTTCCTTTTGGCTTCCGGCAAGGCGGTCGGCAAGTCGCTCTGTGAGGCCGATCTGGTGCCAATGGCACAATCACTGATGCAAAAAATGAACGCGCGAAACGCCGGCATCCCGATTGCCGTGGATGTTGTTTGCGGCAAGAAGTTTGATCCGGTTGAACCGGCTGTGCTGAAATCGGCTGACGGCGTAGCAGACGATGACATGATTTTCGATATTGGTCCGCAGTCTGCGCAAGCCTTGGCGGACATCATCATGCAAGCCGGAACGGTGGTTTGGAACGGCCCGGTCGGTGTATTTGAATTCGACCAGTTTGCCGGCGGCACTAAAAAAATTGCCGAAGCAATTGCCGCCACGAATGCATTCACTCTGGCAGGCGGTGGCGACACCATTGCGGCAATTCAGAAGTATGGTACCTATGACAAACTGTCTTATATTTCAACGGCTGGTGGAGCTTTCCTTGAGTTTCTTGAGGGCAAAAAACTCCCGGCAATCGAGATACTGAAGCAGCGATTTACCGGCTAAATGATCCCTCGTCCTAACAAAATCGCTTGGCAGGTGAACGGGCCATTCCCTATCCGGGACCAACTGGATGAATGGAGTACGTCAATTCCGTCAAAATATACCGGGGTTCATCCATGCAACGCTCAACCAAAATAGTCGCAACACTCGGGCCGGCCTCAAGCAGCATAGAGCGGCTGACTGAGTTGGTTGCTGCAGGCGTCGATGTGGTGCGGATCAATTTTTCGCATGGTAAACCTGAGGATCACAAGCAGCGCGTCGATATTCTGAGGGCTGCAGCGAAGGTAACCGGACGTACCGTTGGCGTCATGGCCGATTTGCAGGGGCCGAAAATTCGCATCGGGAAATTTGCCTCCGGGCCTGTGAGCATCAAAGCCGGGCAGGCTTTCATTCTGGATGCTGCCTGCAAGCTTGGTGATGCAGGTCGCGTTGGCCTTGATTATCCTGAACTGATCGACGATGTTGTTGCCGGCGACGTGTTGTTGCTCGATGACGGCCGCACGGTGTTTGACATTGAGCAAGTTGTGGGCAGCGAGATTTTCTGTCGCAATCGTCATGACGGAGAGTTGTCCAACAACAAAGGCATCAACAAACAGGGTGGTGGTCTTTCAGCCCCGGCATTGACGGCGAAAGATATGGCAGATATCAAGACTGCGGCAATGTTGAAGGTGGATTTCGTCGCTGTGTCGTTTCCGAAAAACGGTGCCGACATGCGCCAGGCGCGAGCACTGCTACACGAAGCGGGTTCGGATGCGTTGGTCATCGCCAAAATTGAGCGGGTTGAAGCTGTCGCCAATCTGGAAGACATTTTGCATGCTACCGACGGCATTATGGTGGCGCGTGGGGATCTGGCAGTCGAAGTTGGTGATGCGGCGGTGCCGGCGTTGCAAAAGAAAATGATTCGAATGGCGCGCGAACACAATCGCTTCGCCATCACCGCGACCCAGATGATGGAGTCGATGATCTCAAGCCCGGTTCCTACCCGTGCCGAAGTGTCGGACGTCGCCAATGCAGTGCTCGATGGTACCGATGCGGTGATGTTATCCGCGGAAACCGCCTCCGGTCAGTACCCTGTGCAAGCTGTTGAGGCGATGGTGCGCGTCTGTGTCGCCGCTGAAAAGTCTCAGGAGGTGAAACTCGACGCCTACTTTCTGGATCAGGTGTTCACCCGCATTGACCAGTCGGTCGCCATGGCGGCGATTTTTACTGCCTTCCATTTGAAGGTAAAGGCCATTGCCGCACTGACAGAGTCCGGTTCAACCACATTGTGGATGAGTCGCCTGAATTCGGGCGTGCCAATCTACGCTTTGACGCCGCGCACCCGCACCCGTTATCGCGTCAGTATTTTTCGTGACGTATTTCCACTGCTTACCGAATACATAGACGATGATCGTGACGCGATGTTGTGGCACGCCGAGGAAACACTGATCGCGGCAGGCGCGGTTGAAGTCGGCGACCTGATTGTCCTCACCGTCGGAGATTCCATCGGCGGAGCCGGCGGAACCAATACCATGAAACTGGTTCGCGTCGGCGAGTATCGTCGCCTCGCCTCCAAAACCTGATATTTAACAATTGCACCTGAAAGGAAATAGTCATGCCACTCGTCTCGATGCGCCAACTACTCGATCACGCCGCCGAGAACGGCTACGGTCTGCCGGCTTTCAACGTCAATAATCTGGAGCAGATTCAGGCCATCATGGAAGCTGCCGAAGAGACCGGCAGCCCGGTCATCATGCAGGGCTCGGCCGGTGCGCGCAAATATGCAGGAGAGCCGTATCTGCGGCACTTGATCGAAGCAGCGATTGAGACGCATCCGAATATTCCGATCGTGATGCATCAGGATCACGGTGCCAGCCCATCGATTTGCATTCAGTCGATGCGGTCCGGTTTCTCCAGCGTAATGATGGACGGCTCGCTAATGGAGGATGCCAAGACGCCGGCAAGTTTCGACTACAACGTTAAGGTCAGTCGTCATGTGGTCGATATTGCCCACGCCATTGGTGTTTCTGTGGAAGGCGAACTCGGCTGCCTGGGTTCCCTCGAAACCGGGATGGGTGAAAAGGAGGACGGGCACGGCGCTGAAGGCAAGCTGAGTCACGATCAATTGCTCACCGATGCGAACGAAGCGGCCGACTTTGTAAAGGCGACCGGCGTCGATGCTTTGGCAATCGCCATTGGAACCTCGCACGGCGCCTACAAGTTCACCCGCCCGCCTACCGGCGCGGTACTGCGGATTGACCGAATCAGGGAAATCCACGAGCGCATCCCGAACACGCATTTGGTCATGCATGGATCGTCTTCGGTGCCACAGGACTGGCTGAAAATTATCAACGAACATGGCGGCAAAATGGGCGAAACCTATGGTGTGCCGGTAGAAGAGATTGTCGAAGGGATTAAGCACGGCGTGCGCAAAATTAATATTGACACAGATCTGCGCATGGCATCAACCGGCGCGATCCGCAAATACATGGCCGAGAACCCAAAGGAGTTCGATCCTCGTAAATACCTGGCAGTGGCACGCAAAGCGATGAAGGATATTTGCAAGGCGCGCTATGAAGCGTTTGGCTGTGCCGGGCAGGCTGCCAGGATCAAGGTCATCTCGATGGAGCGGATGGCAGAGCGGTACAAGAAGGGCGAACTCAACGCGATCATCAACTAACACGAAACTGTCGAATGAATTACCCCACCATATTTGAGTCGTCGATTGCCAGCCTGCCGTTGTTGGGCCGTGGCAAAGTCAGGGATATTTACGCTGTTGACGACCAACATCTTTTGATCGTTACCACCGACCGGTTGTCAGCATTCGACGTCATCTTTGCCGACCCGGTGCCAGGCAAAGGCGCGGTACTGACCGCCGTAGCGAACTTTTGGTTTGGCAAGCTGGCGCATGTCATTCCCAATCAACTGACCGGTATTGATCCGGAATCCGTTGTCTCCGGCGAAGCAGAGCGTGCCCAGGTCGCGGGGCGCTCCATCGTGGTCAGGCGTTTGAAACCCTTGCCGATTGAGGCGGTGGCGCGTGGCTATCTGATTGGCTCGGGTTGGAAGGACTATCAGACGAGCGGTGCCGTCTGCGGGATTAGCTTGCCTGCGGGTTTGCAACTTGCTCAAGCCTTGCCGGAACCAATTTTTACTCCCGCGACCAAAGCAGATTTAGGTGAGCACGACGAGAACATCAGCTATGCCGCCGTGGAAAAGCTAATTGGTAGTGATCTTGCCAAACAGGTCCGTGATGCGACCTTGCGGCTATACCGTGAAGCTGCGGCGTTTGCCCGTGTTCGCGGCATTCTGATCGCTGATACCAAGTTCGAGTTCGGTCAAGATGCCAGCGGCCGCTTGTACTTGATTGACGAGGTACTGACACCTGACTCCTCGCGGTTCTGGCCGGCGGAGTCCTATCAGGTCGGGACCAGTCCTCCGTCGTTCGACAAACAAATCGTCCGCGACTATCTCGAGACCTTGAACTGGAACAAACAACCGCCGGCGCCCCGACTGCCAACAGAAATCATTGCCAAAACGTCTGAAAAGTATCGCGAGGCGATGAGCAAATTGACCGGCGCTTGCGATATCTGAATTTGGTGGTTGCCGGCCACGGCGTACCCTCTTCGGGGCATTTCCGGCCTACCGGCCACGGCGTCTCGCCAGCACCAACTGACGAATCGCCGACCAATTCAAGCAACGATTTTTCCTCCTGTCCGAATCCATGACCAATCCCTTACTAGATTTTTCCAGCCTGCCGCGCTTCGACGAGGTGACACCGGATCACGTGGCGCCGGCTATTCGTGAGTTGTTGGCGGGATATCGTGCGCTGGTCGCGCAGGTCATCGCCTGCGATACTCCCGTTACTTGGGATGACTTTGTTCAACCGATGATTGATTGTGGCGAGCGTTTGTCGCGCGCCTGGGGTATGGTCAGTCATCTACACTCAGTCAACGACATTGCACCCTGGCGGGATGCCTACAACGAGCTGTTGCTGGAAATATCCGCTTTCTATGCCGAAGTCGGCCAGAATCTGGCGCTGTTCGCCAAGTACAAAGCCTTGGCCGCCAGCGACGAGTTCGGCAAATTGAGCGCGGTCAGAAAACGCATCATCGAAAATGAACTGCGTGATTTTCGCCTCAGCGGTGCCGAGCTGACCGAAGCGCAGAAGCCGCGCTTTAAGGAAATTCAGGAGCAGCTCTCAGCACTGGCCGCCAAGTTTTCCGAGAACCTGCTTGATGCCACCAACGCCCATGCCGAATGGGTCAGCGATGAAGCGGAGCTCGACGGCCTGCCCGAGGATGTGATTGGCGCCGCCAAGCAGGCTGCCGAAAGTGTGGCCAGTACCGAGCGTCAGGGCAAATGGAAATTCACTTTGCAGGCGCCGTCATACGTGCCGCTGATGCAATACGGCAACCATCAGCCGCTGCGTGCCCGTATGTATCGCGCGTACGTTACGCGTGCCTCTGAATTCGGTCCGGCCGAATGGGATAACACGCCGTTGATTGAACAGATCCTCGCCTTGCGTGACGAGGAAGCAAAAATGTTGGGCTACGCCAACTACGCCGAAGTTTCTGTCGCGCCGAAAATGGCCGAGAGCCCACAAGAGGTTGATCAATTTCTGCGCCAGATGGCCGTCAAGGCCCGCCCCTTTGCCGAGCGTGATCTGGCCGAGCTTAGCGATTTTGCCCGCAGTGAGTTGGGTCTGGAAAAACTCGACGCATGGGATCTCTCATGGGCAGCAGAAAGGCTCAAACAAGCCCGTTATAACTTTTCGGACGATTTGGTGAAGCAGTACTTCCCTGAATCCAAGGTGCTGCAAGGGCTGTTCCATGTGATTCAGTCCTTGTTCGCGGTCAACGTCAAAGCTGATCAAGCGCCAGTATGGAACCCCGATGTGCGCTTCTATCGGATCGAGCGCGAGGGACAGCTGATTGGGCAGTTTTATCTTGACCTGTATGCCCGTGAAACCAAAAGAGGTGGCGCCTGGATGGACGATGCCCGCGGCCGAAGGGCAATCGCAGGGCGGATTCAGACGCCAGTGGCCTACCTGACCTGCAACTTTTCGGCCCCACTCGGAAACAAGGAAGCCACTTTTACCCATGATGAAGTCATCACCCTGTTTCACGAATGCGGTCATGGCCTGCACCATCTGCTGACCGGAATCGACGACCTGTCAGTCGCTGGAATTCATGGTGTCGAATGGGACGCGGTCGAGCTGCCGAGTCAGTTTATGGAAAATTTCTGCTGGGAATGGGATGTTTTGCAGGGTATGACCCGTCACGTTGATACGGGCGAATCCTTGCCACGCGAGCTGTTCGACAAGATGCTCGCCGCAAAAAATTTCCAGAGTGGTTTACACATCCTGCGTCAAATCGAATTCGGTCTGTTCGACTTGGCGATTCACAGTACACCAGTTGGCGCCGACGTGCTCTGCATGGCGGGAAGTCCGCTTCGCGGAGCGCCAACGCCGTTAAAAATCCTTGGTGAGCTTCGGCGTCAGTTTGCCGTGCTCATACCACCGGAGTGGAATCGTTTTCCCAATTCATTTGCGCACATTTTCGCCGGTGGTTATGCCGCCGGCTATTACAGCTATCAGTGGGCGGAGGTACTTTCTGCCGACGCGTATTCGGCGTTTGAAGATGCCAGAGCAAAGTACGGTAGCGCTCTCGATGCAGCCACCGGCGAGCGCTTTCTGCGCGAGATCTTGTCGGTTGGCGGATCGCGCCCTGCACTGGAATCATTCACCGCGTTTCGTGGTCGGGTACCGTCGCCGGATGCACTATTACGCCATAGCGGTATGGCCGAGCCCGCCGTCGCCGCCCAACTTTGAAGGGAGTAGCACTGTGACTGTACTCGTTGGCAAGCCCGCCCCGGACTTCACCTTGACTGCCGTTTATGGCGACAATGAGTTCAAGCCCTTGAGCTTGTCGTCACTGCGTGGGCGCTACGTCCTGCTGTTTTTTTACCCGCTGGACTTCACCTTTGTCTGCCCCTCCGAGCTCATCGCACTGGATCATCGCCTGGCGGAGTTCGAAAAGCGGAATACCTCGGTGATTGGCGTTTCCATTGACTCTGAGTTCACTCACTTGGCATGGAAAACCACGCCGGTGAATCAAGGTGGCATCGGGCAAGTGGGCTATCCGTTGTTGGCCGATATCAAGCACACGCTGTGTCAGGCCTATGGCGTTGAGGACAGTGACGGTACCGCATTGCGTGGTTCTTTCCTGATTGATCGTGCCGGCGTGGTGCAGCACCAAAGCGTCAACAATGGCTCAATCGGCCGCAACGTTGATGATTTGCTGCGCTTGATCGACGCCTTGCAATTCAACGAAGAGTTTGGCGATGCGTGCCCTGCGGGATGGCAAAAAGGTGATCCGGGGATAGAGCAATCGACGACAGGGGTGGCCGATTACTTGGCCAAAAACTCTGCTGCGCTCTGATGCCTAACGTCGGCTTTAAGGTAATACGTATGAACGACGCCAGAGCGCTGTAAAAGTCAACAAACTAAAGTCGACGAGACTACTTTTTAGGCAACAGATATTCGCGCAATTTATGCAGCCGCGCAGCCTGCTCTGGCTCGCTTTTGGATCGATCAATCGCTTCTCTCACAAAGACCGCAACTAACCCTAACAAAAATCCGGCGATTGTCGCCAAGATGACAATGATTGAGCGTTTAGGTTTGGATTTTCTATCCGGCACGACGGCAACATCCATCACCTGGACGACCGAAGATTCTTTGGCTTCGTCAAGTTTTGCCAGCTCGTACTGCTTAGCCAATGCCTCGAAGACAGCCTCGCTGTATTTGACGTTACGCACAAGTCTTAAACTGGAAAAGCCTTCATTGTCGGAACCCTCGCCATCGGCACCTGTATGGCTGCCATCAATCTTGGCGAGTTCCTGCTTCATCGCCGCAAGCTCTTGTTCGGCCATTTTAAGGTTTGGATTTTGTGCTGCAGCGAACTGTTTCATGGAACTGATCTGGACTTCTTTCACGGCAATTTGCCCGCGAAAGCGTGCAATTAACTCCAGCGCAGCTCGGCCCTGTGCTTCAACGTTTGACAGGCCCCCGCGATCAATCGCTTGCTTGGCCGCGTTTTCCGCAAGCCTGAGTTTTTCCCTAGCTTGTTCCAACTGACGCTCGTAAAACAGTCGACGTTGTGCGGCATCCGTGATTGCCAGAACCGTCGTCAATTTCAGCAATTCCTCGACATAAGCGTTGGCCAAATCAGCCGCCCGCTGTGGCTCCTTGTCGTCCACCTCAATCGTCAGTATGCCGTCTTTGCCGGAGGTGATTGACGTTACCGACGCAAGTGTTTTCCTAGTAGTGCTTTGGTATTCTGAGCCATATACACCGGCTAAATTGAAGCGTTGAATCAAGTTGTCAGCAACGGTTCGACTTTTGAGCATCCCGATATACGTGTCTGCGGGATTCTTGATGCCACTGAGACCTCCAGCGCCTCCAGCGAGGCTAGCTGAAAGCATGGCGGCAGCTGCTGAACTGCTCTGTTGGGGCGGCAAGATTTTCGTTGTGCCGGTATAGATGTTTGGCAATAGGAGGCTAATCACAATTGCACCAACTGCTGCCACCGCGGTAAAACGGAACACCAGTCTCTTGTGTTTTGCCACGACTAACAATAGATCAAGCAACGACAACTCTGAGTCATCATCGATTGTCGCCCCACCGGGCTGAATCTCTTCGCTCATACGCTTTCTCTTGGACCTAGTTGTTGTTGCTGTTGCGCAAGGTCACGATTGCTGCAGCGCCAAGACCAAGGTTGTAGAAAATCTGGGTGATATCTTTCGCGTTGCGCACAAACGAGGTCCAACCAGACTCTTTGTCGGTTTTTTCCGGCGCCACAATAATGTCGCCAGGGAGAATTTCCTTGCCACTAATGGACGAGAACCAACTGCCGTCGCTGGTAACCACTGTCCCATCAGCTCGCATGATGAATACACCATCTTGATCGGTGTCACGGGTCATGCCGGATAACGTCAGGTAATCGCTGGTAGATTTGCTGGGCCGCCACAAGAGCGCACTTTCAGTGTTGACCGAACCAAATACCTGAACGAAGTCCGGACGAGGAGGGATGATCAAATGATCATTGTTCTCAAGCCTGAAACCCGGGAGCTGACCGAGGCTCGCATCGGTATAAGGCAAACCCAGCGACAGGCGTCCACTGGATTTGAGTTCCCGAAGTCGCTGAATCAGTGCCTTGCGTGATTCAGCCTCAGCCAGCAGTCGCGCCTGCAATGTCGCGGCAGCTTCCGTAGTCGTGTTTGAACTCAGACGAGCAGAGTCTGACAGCGACTGTTGCTCAAGCCGGCGTACGAACTTGTCGAGATTGTCTTGTTGAGACTTTCTGACCGATTCCCGGTAGAACTCGGAGCCGAACAGGTAGGCATCCGAGGTAGGTCCGCCCGCCTTTTCGATAATATTGATAAGTGTTTCACCTGCTTCCACCGAATACACGCCCGGGCGCCGGACTTCACCTTCGACTCGGACGACGACGCGGCGCTTGCTGACCGGAATACGAACATCCGATGCCGAAAAAACGCTAATCGTATCCCCTGGCTGCAGTGTGATGTTTTCACTGCTCGTCGGGTCGGAAAGCACTTTGCCGAGATTGAATGGAATTAATGACGAAGTCAGATTCTTACGGTTTATCCGTTCGACGACCGCGTATTCCCAATTGATATCCTCGTAAGTGTTTCCAATTGACTCGACGAACGATTTGCGAACCACGGCATTTTTGACCGCCCGTTTTTCGTCAGACTTTATTGATCGATCGTCACCCGATTTGGCCGTTCGGTTATCCTCAGCCTTCGATGCTCGACCAAGGTCAAGCGGTTCATCCATTTCAGTTTGGATAACTTCAGTTTTTGCGACTTCTAACAGCGCTTGTTCGCGGGGAAATGACTTGCGTTGAACTAATTCTTCCTCAAAGCTTTGTTCGATCAGTGCGCTGTTTTGTTTGCGTAACTGATTTCTGGTAACCAAAAAATCCCGACTCGGGATCATATCGCTGACCCGCATACCCTCACGATACGGAACCCGTACAGCCTGATTGATGCTCCCGCGCAAAGTAACCGCGTTGGAGAACTCAGCAACAATTGGTAGTACGGTGAGCAGATCACCAGGGCGGAGTTCTCTCGTCAGACCTTTCGCATCCAAAGGAAACTCTTCAACTGATCGGGGCAGGTTTGCTACTGGATTGATGCGTTCCAAAAATGCCCGGCGCGGGTCGGCCAGTACGGGTACGCCGCCAGCAACTTCAAGTAATCCCCCTAGCGTGTCTCCCTGGCCCTTTAGTTCATAAATTGCCTGATTTTCAAGCGTGCCCGTGAGTGCAACGAACCCAAAAGCTGGCAACATGACGATCACATCCCCGTCAATCAGCCGTACGTCCGATGATTTGTCGCCTTTGCCCAGAAATTCGTAGAGATCAATTTCTTTAAGCAGTTTCCCATTACGTTTTACCTGAACACGGCGCATTGACCCGTTAAGGCTCGGCCCGCTGCTCTCAAACATGGCGCTGATGGCGGTTGACGTGCTGGGCACGGAATAGGTACCTGGCCTTCGTGCCTGGCCAACTATGTAAATCGTAATTCCACGCAACTGGCCGAGACTAACGCTCAGGTTGAAGTTGCGAAAAACCCGCGACACCGCAACACGAACCGTATCCTCAAGAGAACTGGCACGAACACCAGCAAGCGAGACTGATCCGACCCGCGGAATATGTGCCATGCCGTCACGTTCGATCACAGCACGATGATCAACGTCTACTGCTCCGGTAATGCGGATAAAAACCTCATCTCCGGGCCCTAGCGTGTAGTCCCCGGAAACTGGTGCGCCAGGACTGGCATAGACGTTAGCGTTCAGGAAAAATTCGGCGCCAAAATGCGGCAACAGCTTCCCGGTCGCTTCCACCATAAATTTTTGAAAACTGGATGGCGCTTGCGGTGTGCTGGGTGGCGCGTTGCGCAGGTTGGCTTTTCCCGAAATTGGCGGGCGCGGTGCGTTTACCTGCCCACTTTGTTTACCATCCATGCCACTTTCCGGGCGCACAGGAGGAAGTCCATCAATTCCCGTATTGCTGCCCTGGTCGCGGGTACTCAAGGCGGATTGCGCTGATGCATCTTGTCCCAACACTATCGGCGAATTGAGGGCAATCGCAGTCAAAAATCCGAAAAATAGGTGCCTGACCCACGTCTGACCTTGTATAACGCCTGTTAACATTGGTATTCCTGCAAAAATCCAAAGACCTGAAGTCTATCCTAGAAATCGGCGAGGCGCCCAAGTTCAAAGCTACCTGGAAATAGAATGCCGTGATGTCGCACGAATCGGCAATGCGATGTTTCGACTAAGTGTTGTTTTTCTGCCAAACTCAGCTAGAGTCTAGCTGTGCCCTTGATTTGAGGTAGATTTATGAGTTATATTGCGCTAACGGGAAGGGTGTTTCGACTCGGCTTAGCTGGCGAGGTGTTCTTTCCACCCAAAATTTGGCCATAATCGGAATATGGATTTGTTTTGGCTTAGGCGTCATTTTTTGAATTAATTGTTTATCAACCTTGTGGGAGTCAAATTGCCATGAAACGTTTATCGATCCTTGCAGCATCCCTTGTCTTAGTGTTCGGTCAGGCGACTGCTCAAACGACACCCCCTCCTGCAGCCACAACCCCCCCTCCCGCTACGGCTGGTGGCGGAGCTGGCGCAAGCGCTGCTACAGGTGGCGCGATCGGCGGAGTCTCCGTTGGTGTTATCGCCACTGCAGTTGCGGTGGCCGCTGTGGCTGCAGCAGCGTCATCCTCAAGCAATACGCAAGACGTACCCGCCGGCACTACCGGTACTACCGGCACCGGCACCGGCACCGGCACTACTGGTACGCGCTAAGTCATAGTTTTGGTTCAACCCCCAAGGGTTCCGCCCTTGGGGGTTTTTTATTTTGGCGACTGAATTGATGCTTTCCAGATTCGCCCTTTATTTCGCCGTGTTGTTCGTCGCGGCATGTACTTCCGGAAACATCGGGCTGTCGACTATTTCGGATATCACCGACAACGGCGAGGCCGCTGTCGATTCTCGTGCGCTTGATCCCTCGCTTGAATACCTGCGCGTTGCAACCCAAGGGCGCGTCATCCTCTTGGTCTTGGGATACGTTGATCATGATCCCCAGGGCAATGTTGAGAGTTGGTACAGCGCCAAAGGTGAGGTGATAAAGCTGCAGCGCGGCCGCATCGTCGGGACTGTTGGATTGGCGACCGATTGGCGTGAAGTTCGCTTACCGGCGATACCACGCTGGCGCGATATACCCATCGATGGATTTGACTACACGCGTGAGCGTGACGAAATGCCAGGCTACCGATTCGGGATTCGCGACCGGGTTCGCGTGAGACAAACTAAAGCGCCTGATGACAGCACCCTCAAGAAAATCGCTCCGGAATTGCTGACGTGGTTTGAAGAAATCGTGGTTGAGCCATTGGCGAAACATGACATTCGTCCAGGTCGGTTTGCCGTTCAATCAATGCTGGACGGCGACACAGTGCTTTATGCTGAGCAATGCCTCACGCCAGATTTATGCATCGCCTGGCAGAAATGGCCTGCAATCATAGTGCGCGATGCGAAATTGAGTCAGCCTACTCAATGAACAGGCGAAGACCGGTTACCTGGAAATTTCTACTTTCCTCGCTTGCAGCCAGCCTCGCGTTTGCATTGCCGCTCGATGCAATGGCTGCGGTTGATCCGCCGATAAAAGACGGCATGAGATTGAGCGACTGGCTTTTGGCGCGGAGTGTTGATCCTGACGCCTACCCATTCGGGCTGTCGTGGAATGTACCGGCGGCGCGCGATGCGCAAGCGGAAGTTAAGTACCGACTGCTGGCGCGCCTGAACACGGAACTACTCGGCGAGTCTGCAGAAGTCAGGGCGGCCTTGTCGACGTGGTTAAGCCAGCTTCCAGTGACCGGTCGGGTGCCTATCCCGATCGCGGACGCCCGGTGGCTGCAAGCGCATCCGGAGCGTGATCCCATACTCGATGCTGCCCAGACGCTTGTGATGCCAAGGCGACCACACACCATCACGATCATCACCAGTGAGGCACACTTTTGCGTGATACCTCATGTAAGTGGCGCCGAAGCGCGAGCATATTTGGGCAGTGCGCTTGGCGCCGGAGCGCGTGACGTAGACTCGGTTTGGCTGGTGCAGCCCGATGGCCGCATCGAAGTCGCCAACGTAGCGCAGTGGAATATTTCTGCGCAGGACGAACCGGCGCCCGGTGCCTGGATTTGGGTGCCACAACGCGACGACAATTGGCCGACAGATTTTTCTGAAAAATTTGCCGAGTTCTTAACAACGCAAGGCGTGAGTTCTGATGCTGGAATCGCTGCAAGGGATAGTCTTCCCATTGCAGGCACCTGCGAACAACCGGCAACCGTCGTACCAGCGCAAAAAGCCCGAAACCCGCAATTCAGTGCAAACGACTGGGGCTTTGTCGGCTTGCTACAGACACCGACGGCACGAATGGGCGAGGCTGGGGAATTTCGCTTTACTTACAGCCAGGTGTGGCCGTATGACCGTGGCAGCTTGGTATTGCAACCCTTCGACTGGTTAACTGGCGGTTTTCGTTATACCAACATCAGCAACGTTCCTTACGGTCCCGAATCGCTTTCCGGCAACCAGTCTTACAAGGATAAAAGTTTCGACTTGAAGCTGCGTTTGACGACGGAGACTGCAACGCGACCACAAGTGGCTGTCGGCATTATTGACTTAAATGGAACAGGACTCTTTTCCGGTGAGTATTTGGTAGCCAATAAACGAATTGGAGATTTTGACTTTAGCGCCGGATTGGCGTGGGGCTATTCGGGTTCATCCTATAACCTCAAAAAGAACCCACTGTCGATTTTCGGCAAGAGTTTCAATTCGCGAGACGCATACGACAGTAGTTCGACAGGAGGAAAAGTCGGTTACAAGAATTTCTTTCATGGATCGACCGCACTTTTCGGTGGCGTTCAATATCATTCACCCATTGAAAAATTGTCGCTGAAGGTTGAGTACGATGGCAACAATTACAAGAATGAACCATTCACTAACAATCAAAAACAAAGCTCCCCCATAAACTTCGGTGCTGTTTATCAACTGACACCAGGAATAGATTTCAGCGCCGGGGTCGAGCGCGGCAACACCTTTATGTTCGGCCTAACGTTCCACGATGTTCTGAGCAAAGCGAACCAAACCAAATACCTCGACGCACAGCCACCACGCGTTACCAATTTGCGCCCGCAAGCAGATCCCGACTGGAATAAAACTGCTGCCGAAATTTCATTGCTTACGCAGTGGACCATACATACGATACAACGCAAAGGCAGCGAGCTGAATGTGGTGCTGGAAGACATTGTTGGTTTTTATGTCATCGAGCGGCTGGACAAAGCATTGGCTGTTTTACAACGAGACGCTCCTGAAGGCGTCAGCAGATTTGTATTCACATTTTCCAAAGACGGTATTGCTTTTAGCGAATGGGTAGTGTTGCGCGAAGAGTGGGTAGCAAAGCAAATCCGCTATCGGGCACGCGCAGACCAATTCGCGGCAATGGTTGCTTCAGAGCCGCAAGCAAAAACGGGTTTTGCGCCGCTTTGGACCGCGCCACCAGATAAATTTACGTATGGTTACGGGCCATCCTTTGCAAGAATTCTTGGCGGCCCGGATGCGTTCTTGCTTTATGCATTTGGTGTTAGTGCTTGGTCAAAATACCGCTTCACAGACACAACATGGCTTAGTGCCGGAGTGAACTATCGATTGCTGGACAACTACAACAAATTCAAGTACACCGCCCCGAGCAATTTGCCTCGGGTGAGAACCTATCAGCGGGAATTCGTTACCAGTTCGCGTGTTACGATCCCGGATTTCCAGCTTACCCACCTCAAAAGGTTGTCGGACGATCAATATATGACTTTCTATGCTGGAATCCTGGAGCAGCAATTCTCCGGTGTTGGCAGCGAGTGGATGTATCGCCCCTGGAACAGCAACCTTGCCTTTGGTATTGACGTCAATCGAGTGCAGCAGCGTGACTTTGACCAGAACTTCAAGTCGCGCGGATACAGCGTTAATACCGGGCATGCGACTTTATATTGGGATACCGGATGGGAAGGCGTATTCGCCAACATCAGCGCCGGGCAGTACATTGCGGGTGATCGAGGGGTAACGGTCAATCTTAGTCGACGATTCCGCAATGGCGTGACCATGGGTGCGTATGCCACCAAAACCAATGTCTCAGCTGCAGAGTTTGGTGAAGGCAGTTTTGACAAGGGACTTTATTTTTCGATTCCATTTGATGCAATGCTCCCTTTGTCGACCTTGCTCAATTTCGATTTTGCCTGGAGCCCGCTGACCCGCGATGGTGGTGCAAAGCTCTGGCGGACGAATACGCTATACGGCATTACATCCGAAGCGGACAAGAGTTTCGGCAGGTATGCGTCAGCGGGATCCGAGGCATGGTATAGCCTGGAGAGTAATGAAGCGCGACGACCGACCACTCCGCTTTGGCCGGCCATCGTAGATTCAGGTCGGTGGCTCAAACTGAATTTAACGAGTGGGCGAAATACCGACGCAATTATTGTTGGCAGCGCACTTGTACTGGCTTCTTCCGCGCTCGATCGTCCAGCGGCAAAATGGGCAGATAAGCATCAAGGCGGAAACTGGGATAGTGCAGGCAAGGCGACCAATTACATCCCCGCTGCGCTAGCGGTAACATCAACAGCGCTGCGGTTCGGCGCGGGCGGAGATGTTGCCGCAGATACGGCGAGGGCGAGTCTGCTGGCAGCCGGATGGACGCTCGGTCTGAATACGGCCACCCGATTCGTCGTTGGCCGATCAAGGCCGGATGAAAACATGGGTCCAGACAGCTTCAAGGGGCCAAGCAAGAATTCAATCAGCTCCAGTTTCCCATCCAACCACATGGGTTTGGCGTTTGCGACAGTCACCCCCTACGCGCAACGATTTGATGCGCCGTGGCTCTATCTCATCGCCGGTGCTACAGCATTCGGCAGGATCCAACAACGACAGCACTTCGTCTCCGATGTGGTCGCGGGTAGCTTGATCGGCTATGGTATGGGTTCGCTGATGCTCGACCGGCAGCGCAATGATCGTGACGCCAGAGTAAGCATTGGCCCGAACCGCTCGGTGAATGTGTCTTGGAATTATTAACTGGTGTTATCTGGGATAATAACTTCTTTGCAACGCGATTATGACGTCGTCCATGATTCTTGTGACCGGAGGCACCGGCTATATCGGCTCGCACGCATGCGTTGCACTGGCACAAGCCGGACACGAGTTGCTGATCCTCGACAATCTTTGCAACAGCCGCGCCGATGTCGTTGATCGTCTAGAAATTCTCTGCGGCACGCGTCCAGAGTTTATTGTAGGCGACGTCCGCGATGCTGCTGCGCTGGACAAACTCTTTGCCTGCTATCCGATATCCGCCGTCATGCACTTCGCTGGTCTCAAGGCCGTCGGTGACTCCATCGAAATGCCGTTAGAGTACTACGACGCCAACGTCAACGGAACCCTACAGTTGCTTGCAGCCATGCGCCGCGCCCAAGTCAAGACCTTTGTATTCTCGTCATCGGCTACGGTTTATGGCCACCCGGCCAGCGTGCCGGTCCGCGAAGACTCTCCACGCTCGGCCACCAACCCATATGGCCGCAGCAAGTTGATTATTGAAGAAATCCTTGACGATATACACCGCGCTGAACCCGATTGGCGCATTGCCCGGTTGCGTTACTTCAATCCCGTTGGCGCCGACGAGTCCGGCTTGATCGGTGAAGATCCGCAGGGCATCCCAAACAACCTGATGCCGTTCGTCGCTCAGGTCGCCGTTGGTACGCGCGAGTTGCTCAATGTTTGGGGCAACGACTATTCCACCCCCGATGGTACCGGCGTGCGTGATTACATCCACGTCGTAGACCTTGCCGAAGGACATGTTGCCGCCCTTGACTACCTAACCAGAAAAGGCGGATTGCTTACGGTCAATTTGGGAACTGGTAAAGGTTATTCCGTGCTCGATATGGTCAAAACGTTCGAACAAGCATGCGGCCACGTGATTCCCTACAAAATAGCATCCCGACGCGCCGGCGATGTTGCTCAATGTTGGGCTGATCCGAGTCTGGCTAACGAACTTCTTGGATGGAAAGCGAATCGAACCCTGAAGCAAATGTGTTCCGATGCATGGCGTTGGCATCAAGGTGGCCAAACGCATTGCCGAATCCAATCAGATCAATAGCCGGCATCCCGCAAACGCAATCTGACCACAGCACACTCCCGTGGAACACAAAGACTTTTCCCCTTGTTATCTAATGCGCCAATGTATCCGCCGGCCTGCTGATACTGCAACAATGGATCCATGCTATTCGCGGTACAACTTACTAAATCACGCTATTTTTGATAACACTGAAGGCGATCTAAATGACTAGGCCGATTTCTAAGTCGATCACTTTCATTGTCTTCGTTGCGACGCTCATTGGTCTCGTGATGGGTGTTAAGACATTGCTAATATCGAAACAGTACTTTCCCTATCTTGATGTTGCAGGGCCGGAAGGAATCCGCATTCAAGTATTGCAACAGGGACAACCTGATTCCGCTCAATGTGTCCGAACACTGGCAAGTCAAGTAACTGCGCTGCGCGGAAATTGCCCATCCTGCCGGATTGAAACAAGCAATTGCAAATCAGAGTTGGATGTCGAAATGCGCAAATGGCTTGGTGAGGAACCTGTATCGAGACCATCGGTTCGAATGGCGTACGGCGTAATCATTTTCGACGCTCCCCACCTAGATATTGCTCTTGGTGCGTGTCAGGAGAGCGAGAAGCGATCCGATTCAAACATTCCCATCGCGCGGATCAAATGTTTTCCAGTTGGCACCAAACGCGAGTTGCTAGACATTGAGCTTATCGTATTGCAACAGCAGAAAGCTGCCCGTGAGAAGTTAATCGGGGTGTTTCTTTTGACCATCTTTGCTTTGATTGTGCTCTCTGTGGCATCAAAATTTTTCACCCGCAGATTTGTGGCGCGGGCACCGTTGGAAGGCACAACCACACTGGACTCGGCAGGCAAGCTCGTCGCATTTAAGCTGTCGAACGTCTTGAAGCGCGTGGCCGATATACTCATCGCCACTTCACTCCTCGCTATCTTGCTACCTATCTTCGTCTTGGTTGCGGTGGCGATACGAGTCTTGGAAGGCTCGCCAATATTCTATGTGTCTCGCCGATTCATCGCAGTGGAAAAAAGCGTGAACATATACAAGTTCCGGACAATGGTACGAGACGCCATATCACCAAAATATCAATTGAAAGAACGCTTCATGCGAGACGGATATTTGGACATTCCGCTTAGTTGCGAGGTATACACGTCTATCGGCAGACTGCTTGAACGCTCGCAATTGGTAGAAACACTTCAATGCATCAATATTCTTTTCGATGGAATGAGTTTTGTCGGCAACCGCCCACTACCGGAGGACAACATTGTCCTGTTGAAGAAATTTCAGGGATGGCAAGAACGTTTTGATAGCCCGGCGGGTATCACTGGAATTTCTCAGATTGTTGGTAAACACGGACTCTTGCCTCAGCAGCGTCTGTATTTGGAGCGGTTGTATTCGAGTGTGTATCGAAATCCAAACGGCAACATTTTTATATGTGACGCCTATATCGTTGCGAAAACCGCCCACTTGTTATTGTCCGGAGGTTATCTTGACTATGAGCGAGCCGTTGCATTTCTCATTCGATGCGGTGCGGACAAAAATTTGCCGTATTAGTCGCAGCAACCTGCAAACGAGACCAGATATATGGGGCTGAGGGTGATGATTACTGGTGCATCTGGCAGTCTAGGTACATTGTTCCGGGAGTTTTACGCCGCGCATCGTGTGACTTTGGTTTCCAGATCGCCGCTTATCGTTATGCAAAATGAAAAATGGATTCAGGCGGGTGATTTGCTCGATCCGGGCTGGTGGGCGGATTTCCAATTTGACGGCGAGTACGACCGAGTAATTCACCTAGCTGAGCCGGTAAAACGGGAAATGAGCGATGACGAAGTTGATCGCGTCGTTTTGAGCCACAATAATTTCATCGCCGCCGCAATCGGGATTTCACCAAGCGTGGTATATCCACTGACCGCTTACCGTTACGACCGCCGCTTGTGTAGGAAAGCGGCTACCTATACGGCCATCAAAGAACGTGTCCTTCTAGCTAACAAGCATCGTACAGGCTTGTCGTTTCCGATATTTCATCCACTGATTGACTACGGAGATGGCATTCACTCCACAATTAAGTTTGAAAGAAAAATTCCTTTCTTCAATTTATTTTGCGATTTTGACCTTGAGTTACCGGTTTTATATAAGGCGACGATAAAAAGCTATCTATTTTCACCGATGGCAGATGGTGTAAAAGATGTTTATACGAAGATCGACCGTATCTCGAATATTTTCAATGCTGGACGCAGACTAAACATAGTCGCACTGTCGCGCCTGATCAAGTTGACACTCAACGCATTGTCATTCGTCTATGCATTTGAACTTCTGACTCACGGTCGCAAGTTAGCCCAACCAACGAATTTTGTGAAGTTTGGTGATTGATTTTGGACCTGTGTGCGTTCAGAGCAGTGCGCACGAGAGACTATGGCATTGAAAGTTCGCCAGTTGGCGCTGGTGATACGCTGTAAATGCGCCAATGTCGATCAATTCTTTATCGTCGCGTGTCGATATTGTCATCGTCCTTCGCCTTGATGCTGCTTGGAAACATTATCGAGACCATTGCTATTTCCGCTATACCATCGACGAGGGAGAGCGCTCATCAGCAAAGGGCCCGTCCCAGTAGCGTCGGTACATGCTAATTTTTCGTTTTAGCTTTTTCGGCAGGTACTGTTCTTGTTGCCCCAACTTATAGGCAACCAACTTAAGCACATTTCTCAGCAAAGAACTAGGCCACAAGTACATGCGAGCAATACCAAGGCACTTGAGTTCTGATTTAACATAACGCAAACCTTCACCACCAGCCCCACCGAAGTTTTGTCGTATCCACGGTTCGCGGGCATGGAACACCCCCATATCGAAGTAACGCCGAAATTCCTCTGCAATCGTGTAGTTATGCGAGTGCCTGCAAAGTGCATCGCCTGCGTAGGCAATCGCCCAGCCGGCCATCAGCATCTTTGCCGCAACGTACGAATCCTCCGCAAAAATTACATGCACAGGGAAGCCCCCTATTTGCTCAAGGGCAGTCGCACGATAGGCGGCAAACGAGTTGGACATAAACGTCGCCTTCAGTCCTAGCTGCGGCACATCCGCCGCGCACTTAATTTGGCTCTCAGGCGGGTAATTGAAACGGCGTGCATGCTGAGCTAGCGCTGACGCATCGATGTGAGGCAATTGCCGACCACAAACAGCGCCAACTATCGGGTTTGAAAAAGGTTCAACGAGTTTTGCGATGGCGTTGGAACTGGCAAGACAAGCGTCTTGAGTTAGATAAACATAGATGTCATACCCTGTTGCGTAAGTGATCATCAGCTGACGCGTCCCGCCGTGATTGAATGCACTTGCGGCGATAACAGTAACATTCCCCACGCGTTGCTCGGCGACTTCGCGAGTCCCATCTGACGAACTCGAATCGATTACGAAAGTATCGAAACTCACAGTTTGTCCTTCGAGCGAGTCAAGCAAACGTATAAGTTCTTCCCTACCGTTATAGGTCGGAATGATGCAGGCAATACGCATCAAGATTCAATCCAATACATGCAAAGATCTTTGCAAACTTCACTCGATTCCATCGACTGAAGGTCAAATATCAGCTCGAGGTTGGTACGCGGGAAGTTGTCGGTCAGACAACCGTCATCTGAAATCACCATTTCAATTCCAGAGGATTTCGACGCGCTAATGCTAGCTGAATTGGCCTCTCCGGATACAACCAGAACGTTTTACAGCACTTCCGATGCTTTGATCTTATAACCTGGCCCCACAAGGTTCTAGCCATTAGCGCATGTTTTTAGAGAGTTCTTTGGAGTAACAGGTCCATCCGTCAAGGCGTGACATGACTGAGGTCTTTCGACGACGACAACCAATTGAATCATTTTTTAAAGCAGCACGTACCCACTCAATGGCATGATGAGATATTGAGGCAACGAAGAGTAAGATAAAAAAGGCAGAAGCGTGTTTCCGGCATAAAGCACCGAATCCATGACCGTACTTAGATATTTTGTCTATAGACATCGTGTGAACATTAAGCTGTGGATGCCATACTTGAACGCCATACGTATAAATCCCCGGGCCAGTTGCCTTAATCACCCTTGCGACGAAATCGGCATCCTCATACGATCCATACTTTGCACCAACGCCGAGCATTTCGTCAAACTCAATCCGTGCGCGAGTAAAGATCGTTATTGACGAATACAGACCAAAGAAATTAAATTTATTAATCGGTTTCATAGAGTGCGGCCAAGCTCGAATTATGTCTGCCCCGCAATCTCTATCAACAATGGCTCCAGCTACTAGATTTATAGTGGGATTAGTATTGAAACATTCAGAGACACGTAATAACGTATCAGGATAATATCTACAATCATCATCAGGGAATCCCAGTATTTCACCCCGCGCCATTTTTATACCAATATTTCGATTGAGACTTAACCCTTTGGTATCTGACTTGACGTGTATTAGATTTTTAATTGATCCACGAAATTCGGTAATTATCGAGCTC
This sequence comes from Rhodocyclaceae bacterium, assembly GCA_016718525.1. Lineage (GTDB taxonomy): Bacteria > Pseudomonadota > Gammaproteobacteria > Burkholderiales > Rhodocyclaceae > JADKHX01. The sequence goes on along the minus strand of JADKDD010000002.1, from coordinate 87,384 downwards.
AAAGACTCATTATCATTTTGATCCACAATAATTACTTCAAAGTTCGACGAATCAAGGTTCTGGGCCGCCAAGCTCCTAAGTAAATCTCTAACTTCATATTCGCGCCCAAATGTCGCAACAATTAATGAGTAAAGCAGCCTTTCGGTCGTTAATTCGTTAGTAGTTGATGTTAAGCTCATGGCGCCCTCTGAAACTGTCAATACTTATTTGGCCTAGAATGGAATTAGGTACTGGATGACCTGGAGCTTCTCAAAGTTCTAAGTGCAAATAGTATTGCAACGAAGGCAACAGCAAGAACTATTGACTTCCCATTTAAGTTCCACAACTCACCAGCCGAGTAGAAGTCCACCAGGAGCATAGACGCTAACTTCAAATACAATATAAAAATAATCACATTATGTTTATTTGCAATCACTAGAAGGTAATGAAAATAGGTGGCAATTAGGCCCGTAATAATTAGGTTAATGGCTAAGGCCGCAAGGATGCCGAAATAATATATCAATATTGCTGGATATCCACCCGAAAATCTTACGCCATCCTCCAAAAAAGTGTCTGCCAAGGGGCCGGACATTTCATACATTAGAGCTCCAAGTCCATATTGTGTTGTCGGGCGGTTCTCTGGGAATGAAGTTATATGATTGATAAAATTCTGAGTAAAGTTAATTAAACCGATCGGGGTTTCCATATTAACAGAGCCCCAGAAAAGATGAGATTGTAAAATTACTCTGTTTAGTACTTCAAATGAGTCATCTGGCATTCTGAACGCTTTGTACGCAAGCGCCGCAAAAGCAACGACGCAGAAAATCCCAATATTGTAAAACTTGTATTTAATAGACACTGGTGTTTTTGACGACACCAGTTCTCCTGTCGCGAACACAAAAAAAGTGCTAACGAATCCACCGAATTCGGACCCCGTCAAATATGTCACCACTAATGCGACAAGGAAGTAGTAGATGCGCCGTCGCTGTTCCGCCTCCTTTAAGACGCAATACAAGTACAAAGCGTAGTAAGCGAAATTGTAGTAATTCAAAAATCTTTCAAATACGGGATGGATTGAAAATATGTTGAATCTAGTAAAATCAGCATTAAAGGAAATTGCGTAGAAGATTGCCCCAATGAACGGCAACGTGGACAAAGAAAATAACCAAACTACTGCTTTCTTTTTGGGATATATCACTACGCGATTCGAAAGTTTATAGAATACAAAAAGCGAAGAATAGGCAAATAGAGAAAACAGCAGCGTCGAGCCATTTCGAAATCCAACAGCACTTTGTTCGGCGATGAATGCGCCTTCTTCAATCATTATCAGTGATGGAAAGCTAATCGCCCACCCAAATATCCAAGGCGCAAAGATGATCAGTGTTGGTCGCCGTAGGACTAAATATAGCGCTAGGAAAATATAGCAACTTGCCACACTTATATTAATAATCAACATATATTTAATCGTGTTTTATAGTTTGCCTATTTTTTGCGTATCGTATAATACAATTTTCTAATTACTTGATATAGTAGCGGGATATAATATAAATTATGTGGAAGCTGTTTTTTCTTTCTAGCGAGGGTCAAAGCCGCAATATTTAATCGGGCCTGGTTAGACAATGTGGACGAGTGGTTGGCATGAATTCTATATTTCACCAAAGGCTCATCAATATATGTAATATTATTTTCAGATGATATTCGTAGCCAAAGTTCATAATCCTCTGCGCCAATTAGATTTCGAGATTGATCGAATCCTCCCAGTGACTGAATAATACATTTCCTGACGAGTACTGACGAAGTTGGAATAAGATTCCCTCGAAGCAAATGCAAACCTATTCGAGAAAAGTACCGCCTTTTGACCATCATTGGCGAGATGACCTTTTCGCCTTCGAACGATAGGGCATTGGAGTAGCAAAGCGCACAACTATTGTCTGACTCCATGATCTCGATCTGTTGATGTAACTTCGCTTCACCCCAAAGATCATCATCATCACAGAACGCTATGTAGATTCCTTGTGCGTTGGCGATTCCAAAATTCCTGCTAGTGGCGATAACACCTTGGTTTGGGTTTCTGAAATATCTAATACGGTCATCAGTCAAGGACGCGACGTAGGTGCCGGTTCCATCCTGTGACATATTGTCAACAATAATAATCTCATAATTTGAAAAGGTCTGCGCTAGTATTGAGTCAATTGTTTCACGTAATAGGCTCTCTCGATTAAATGTCGGCACAACAATCGAAACTTTGGGCCGGCTATCTAACGCAGGGTTGCTGGTTAATACCTCCATTTTTCAGAGAATATCCATTTAGGTATAGGGCGTCCGCGACTTGGCTACGTGAGGGTTAAATATGATTCTTGCAGAAGTAAAGAAGCTCATCGATCTCGCCCATCATGTCTTCGCGCGGCTTATAGCCGGCTTTTCTTAGAACATCAATCCTGTAGTCTAGTTCTCCAGTAGTGCTAGCTTGCCTTAATTTTGGAACAATTAATTCCGGGTTATAACCAAATAAAGCTCGACATCGATCCTGAATTAGATTTGACATTTCTAATATTGAGATCGCCCATTCGCCTCCAACATTAACTACCGAGTTAGTTATTTGATCCGATGACAACTTGATCAAATGACAAATTGCCAATGACACTTGGCTCATCGAAACAAAGTCACGTTTTTGTAGGCCGCTTGATAACAGTCTCATTTGACCTGATATTACGGCTTGCCGACATAGATCATTAGTAAGCAGCATCCAGCAGTTCGCATCGACATGTGTTGGAGCACCGAATGCGTTGGATAAGCGCGCAACAATGCCCACGATAAAACTTCGGTCATGCGCGTAACGAACCAGATCCTCTCCCGCCTTATGGCTCGTGGCATAGGGATGGAGCGATGTCGGGCAGGTCTCTTCCGTTATGGTTCCTTCCAAAGGGCTGCCATACACATGTGCGGTCGAGATGTAGATAAAGCGATTTACCCTCTGGCGTATCGCGGCTTGCAGTAGTCTTCCTGTATACACACCGTTCACCTCCAAGGCGGCGAGCGGATCAATCGTGCAGTCTTGCGAGTTCATCCCTGCAGCATGAATTATCACCTCAGCATCATTGCAAACACGTTCAAGACTAGTTGAATCATCCCATTCAAGCTGCACAACTTCTGTTTGGGGTAACCAAGCGGGTGGGCTGATTTTCTTGCGTGAGCCGAGTACGATCTGATGCCCTGCTTGCGCCAGATGCATAGCAAGCCGCCCACCGACGAAACCAAGACCGCCTGTAATTAGTATGCGCACCGTTAAATCAAACCGCCCAGGGCGCTCCTTTTGCCCAAAGCGATTCCAGCAACTCATGATCCCGCTTCGTATCCATACAATGCCAGAAGCCGTCATGACGATATGCCATTAACTCACCAGCCTTTGTGGCTTGTTCCAAAGGCTCACGCTCTAACAACGTACCATCTCCTGCAATTAAGTCAAAAAATGCAGGCTCCAACACAAAATAGCCACCATTTATCCAACCATCATGCATCTGCGGTTTCTCCTGAAAACTCGCCACACGTGGGCCATCCATTTCGAGCTCACCAAAACGTGCAGCCGGGCGGACGGCTGACACGGTCACCATCTTCCCGTGGCCACGGTGAAAATCCAGTAGTGCATCCAGATCAATGTCGGCAACACCATCGCCATAGGTCAACATACAGGTCTCGTTGCCTATGAAGGATTGCATCCGCTTGACCCGACCACCAGTCATTGAGGTATCGCCGGTATTCACCAAGGTTACTTTCCAGTCAACCGGGTCGACTTGGTGTGGTGTCACATTGCCAGAGGCAAGATCGACGGTAAAGTCGGCGTTGAGCGCACGGTAATTAAGAAAATACTCCTTTATCACCTCTGCCTTGTAACCCAGGGCGACATAAAAATCTTTGTGCCCAAAGCGCGCATAAGTTTGCATGATGTGCCAAAGAATCGGTTTGCCACCTACCGGCACCATCGGTTTGGGGATCACATCAGTGTATTCAGCTAGGCGTGTTCCGAAACCGCCGGCGAGGAGGATCACTTTCATAAATCAGTTCCAGTCAAAATTGATATCAGCTATTGCAAGGCGCTCAACTTCATCGGGGTCATGAGGAATGCTGGCGAGATTCAGTACTAAGCTTTGTGCTGAGCCTAGGCCTTTAAAGCCAAACCATATACCGGGCGGTACGGTGATTCGCGCGTAGGGAGTCTCACCAATTTCTTCAACCCGAAATTTCTCGATTCCATCGGAACCAACACAGTGGAAAACGAACCGTACATGTCCGACAGGCACCACAACATTCATTGTCATTTGCGTATGACGCTTCCACGCCTTCACGGAACCGGCAGACACCCAAGAAAAGTAGGCCTCGCCAAAGCCCGTAAAACCCGCGTCACTTTTTTTCATGGCGTGCAGCACATCTCCACCAAGAGTCTCAACTCGCCGCAGCGGCGTCACCAAAATATCAGTGAGCTTCATTGTGCCCACGCCAAACCGTGCTGCTTTGCGATTGCCGTGTAGGCAGCAATCTGCGCATCGGTGGTCGCAGCAATCGCTGCTGGTTGCCGATAATAAGCGCGGTACCATTCCGCGGTCATGCGTACAGTGTCTTCAAAACCCATCACGGCATGCCAATGCAAATAATGCAGCGCCTTATCGCAGTTAAGTTTAAGTAAGCCAGACTCATATGGTCCTGCTATTGATCCAGATAAGTCTTGCCAGCGTACTTGCTCCCAATGCAAAGCCATTTGTTGCACCAACTGCAGAACGCTGTGATTTTGCTGTGCTTGTGGGCCAAAATTGAAGGGCTCACCATGCAGGTCGGGTCGTTGCGACAACGCATGCGCCAGAGCCAAATACCCACTCAAGGGTTCTAACACATGCTGCCAAGGACGCGTGGAATGCGGGCTACGCAACTCCACCAAATTATCCGTTGACCACGCCTTTACACAATCAGGCACGATACGATTCACAGCCCAATCACCGCCACCAATCACATTTCCAGCTCGCGCCGAAGCAATGCGAACCTTACTGGTTGCTTTGGGAAAGTACGATTTGATATGTGATCGGATGGCCAACTCGGCAGCGCCTTTTGAGGCACTGTAAGGGTCTGGACCACCCATCGCATCGGTCTCCCGGTAACCCCACACCCATTCCACGTTGTCATAACACTTGTCGCTGGTGATAATCACCGCGGCGCACGGTCGGTCCAACTTGCGCAATGCTTCGAGCACATTCAACGTTCCCATAACATTGGTTTGCCATGTCTCGATGGGGTCGTCGTATGACTTCCGAACTAAGGATTGCGCGGCGAGGTGGAAGACAAAATCAGGCCGCGCCGAGACGATAGCGTCTTCCAGCGCCGTACGATCTCGAATGTCGATGCGCAGATCGACAATACCATCCGCAAGACGCGCGGACGCAAAATGTGATGGATCGGTCGGCGGATCCAGCGCGATACCCACCACCTTGGCGCCCAACTGCCTTAGCCAAGCGGTAAGCCATGAACCCTTAAAGCCAGTGTGGCCGGTGACGAGAACTTTCTTGTTCAGAAACGCGGGTATTGAAATCATAGTAGGGTCATCAGAGGTAGTCGTTGATTATCGTGTGACTTGTCATTAATGCCAATTAATGCGACGCGCTGTCCGCCAGCGTATCGATTACCGAGCGAAGGCCGTTTTCCAGACTGACCATCGGCTGCCAACCCAGTCTGTTACTGGCGTGCGATATATCGGCGACCGTATCCATGATTTCGTCCTGACGTCGCTCATTGCTCGAAACTATCGGTAGGTTCGTTCCTAGTATCCCCTGGACGATTTCGATCACCTCGGCAACTGAATAGCTCCGGCCTAAGCCAACGTTGAAAATATTGCTTCCTTTATCGAGCGCTAAAGTCTTGACAATCGCGTCAACCACATCGCCCACATAAACATAGTCCCGTCGTGGCGCCAAATCTTTGACTTCGATGGCTTTTCCCGTACGTACCTGCCTAATAATCGAAGGTATCAAAAAATCTGCAGACTGACCAGGGCCATAAACGTTAAAAGGGCGAATAACCGTAACGTCAATTGCGAATTTGTCCGAATAAAACTGGCAGACCTCTTCCGCCAGTTTCTTTGACAGAGCATAGGGGTTCGATGCCGACAGAATTGCTGTTTCAGGAATGGGTAACGACCGCGGATTGCCATACAAATAAGAACTCAGAAACACCATTCGCGCGTTGTGCCTCCTGCAATAATTCAGCGCGGCAACTGTGCCAAGCAGGTTACATTTGATGAACGCACTTGGATCGGCCCAGCTATCTGGAACAAAAGTCTTTCCAGCAAGGTGGATCAATGCCTCAGCTCGGGGAAACTTTGACCATGTAGTGTCGTCCGCGACGTCACCGGATTGACTGTTGGCTTCAAATACTTCATGACCAGATTTACGAAGCGCAGGTGCGAGACATCTGCCGACAAAACCCGTGGCTCCGGTCAGCATAACTCTAGTCATGGAGAAATCTTGCCTTCATGCTTTCGAACTCTTCAATCGCCTGCGCGTAGTCATCCGGACGTCCGATATCTAGCCAATAGCCATTGAAGGGCCTGACCTGAACGGTTTTTCTGGCTGTGAGTAGGTCTAGCATCAAATTATCGAAGCCATACGGTCCGGAATCCGGAATATGGTCCAGAATATCCCGGCTGATCATGTAGATACCCATACTGACTTGATACGTCGAAGAAGGCTTCTCGCGAAAGCCCTGAAGGGCGCCAGCGTGATCGATTTCCAATACACCGTAATCGATACGTTGTTCGCGTTGATGTGAAGAGATCGTGAACAACGCCTTGCTAAGTGAATGTTCGGCATGAAAATCCGCAAAATTCAAGTCGGTGAGAATATCGCCGTTCATCACCAAAAAATGCGAAGGAAGGTCCTTGACCAGCCGAAGAGGTGCCATCGTGCCCAATGGTTGATCCTCCAACGAATAATCAATCAATACACCCCACTTGGAACCGTCTCCGAAAAAGGCCTTAATCAGTTCGGCTTGATGGTTCACGGCAAGCGTAATGTGATCGAACCCGCAGGACACCAACTGCCGGATGACAACCTCGAGAATTGGATATTCTCCGATTGGCATCAGCGGCTTGGGCAAGACAACCGTGTAAGGCCGCAGTCGCGTACCTTTGCCACCTGCGAGAATTACTGCGCGCTTGGTCATAAATTGTATATACCTATCTTGTAGCGGGAGAGATTCTCCGGACTCGAAAACCACTCGATGGTTCGACTCAGACCCTGCTTGAAGCCATCCAGTCCACCGTACTTGGGGCTCCAGGCCATCATTTGGTCAGCCTTGGCGATACTGGCGAAGAGTCGCTCGACTTCGCTATCGTCGGGTCGAAGGCGTTCGGATTCGCATTCAATATCGACTTTGGCGCCCATTAAATCGGCGATTAGGCGTGCGGTCGCTCCAATCGAAATCTCGAATCCGCTACCAACATTGACTACCGTGCCGTTGTTCTTGTCGCAATGCAAAGCTGCTATAAAACCGCTAACCGTGTCTTCGACAAATGAAAAGTCCCGCGTTGGGTGAAGCGCGCCGAGTTTGATAACAGTTTGCCCGGCGGCAATCTGGGTGATGATTGTTGGAATGACAGCACGCGCGGATTGTCGCGGACCGTAAGTGTTGAACGGGCGCAAAACTGCCACTGGCGTGCCGAATGAAGCATGAAAGGAAAGCGCGATCTGGTCCGCGCCGATCTTGCTTGCCGAATATGGGGATTGCCCCTGCAACGGATGGTTTTCCGTTATCGGCACAAATTGTGCTGTCCCATAGACCTCACTGGTTGACGTCTGGACAACCTTTCGCACCCCCAAGTCACGGGCGGCTTGGACTACATTAAGTGTGCCCTTAATGTTGGTGTCGACGTAGGTATCGGGCGAGTGGTACGAGTACGGGATCGCAATCAGCGCCGCCAAGTGCAGTACAGAGTCGCACCCCCGCATTGCGGTATGAACACCATGTGGATCACGGATGTCGCCAGCGAAAACCTCGAATTTCCCTCTAACATCAGCAGCGCATTGATCAAGCCAACCCCAGGAATTGAAAGAGTTATAAAGCACAAAAGCACGAACGTCATGCCCTTGGCGCACCAAGGCCTCGGTAAGGTGAGAGCCGATGAAACCGTCGGCACCGGTCACTAGAATTTTCATTGGGACTCCATCACGGCCATTGGTTTTGGCTGTACGACCGCTCGAATAGCATTGCAGAAATCATGGTGCATTTTCTCAAGCGTGAACAATTGCTCGTAGCGCATCCTTGCATTCTTACCTAATTGGGCAGCGTAGTCCGGATCATCTATCAGCCGGCCAATTGCATCAGCCAATTCCGCGGCAGAACCTGGCGCGACTAGAATCCCGTCGACGCCACTGCGAATGGCCTCTGGAATTCCGCCGACATGAGTTGAGACAATTGGCAATCCGGCCCTGAGGGCTTCCAGAATTGAATAAGGTAAACCTTCCCACAAAGAAGGAAAAACAAAAACATCCATGCGACCCATTACAGCACCTAGGTCCCCGGGCACGTGGCCGAGCAACTTGACATTGTCACCGAGCCCCAAACGCGCAATTTGGTCTAATAGGTTGCCCCTTTCAGTACCCTCACCAACAATATCAAGCTTAATCAGGTAGGTCTTTTCCCGCAAAAGATTGACCGAATCTATCAGGAAGTCGAGCCCCTTCAGTTTGTCGAGTCGGCATACAACGCCCAAGACGGCCTGTTTTCTAGTTGGAATCCCGACAGCGCGCGGACAATCCCTCGTATCGTTGATGCCGTTGTAGATCCTGAGCAGCTTTTTTAGTGGCGCTGACCGCATCTCAGCTAACGAATTCAATTGGAGCGAAGAATTGGCGATGACATGCTTTGCCGACCGGAAAACCATGAAGTCGAGCAGTCGATCAAAGCCGATCAAGAACCATCGGCGCTCCGTTGGTAGGCTCATAACCACTAAGAACGATGGAATCTTGCAAAGACGCGCCGCCAAAACAGCTGCGAGGCTCGATTCCGCTGCCGGATATCCGCCGTTGCAAGAAACTAGCAAATCGGGTTTAGTCTTACGCAGGCAAACAAAGATCGTTGCAACGTTAATCAATAGAATTATCGGACTAAAGAAAACAAGAGAACGCCTAAATAGCGCGGACAGCGCAGCTTGCCCGAATAGCGATTCAGCGATCGCTCGTCTCTCGGCCAATTTCAGTGTCGACTGAACGACCGGTGTTTTCAGTGAATCGATCTCATCTTTCGTAAATGCAGTTTCGTTCGACACGATCTGCACATCATTTGTGAGCAAGAGTGCGGAGTTGACGCAATCCAGTACGTACTTGCTGCCGCCACCAACCACATAATTTTCAAAAAAAAATGTTATACGCATACCAAATTCATTCACTTTTCTTATACACAGCTAAGATATACGACGAAATACGAGGTCCATTCAGGTCGTCGAAAAATCGCGCGCGTCTGACGTAGCGAGCAAGTCGCAGCAGCGCCTTAGGTGCAAAACTCCTTACCGACAAGGCTTTATAAGTTAAAGGCAAGTCAGGCTCGAATGACCCCAGATACTCAATGCTATGTGTCTGGAGTCGAAGCGTTTCGCCCAAATTCTCGAACCACTTTTCGTTCATGATGCTTGTGTTATGTGCTTGCAATACGCCAAGATCCAGATGCTTTTGTACAAACCCGTGTATCCCCGAAAAATTCGGTACACCAATTATCAACACGCCACCGGGAAGAAGCCACTTAAGATGGCGGTCGACGACCTCAACGGGATTGTCAAAATGCTCAATGAAGCCAAGCGACATAACTATGTCGTAAGCTGGACTCGGCTCGATTGCAAAAAAATCGCCGTGAATCAATTCTTTTGGTTGAATTGAAAGCATTTCAAGGTTCTTACGAAGCGCCATCATGCCCGCTTCGCTATATTCGATTCCAGAAACACAGAACGTGTCCGGAGGGAAGATGCTCAGCCATTTCCCGGGAGCCGCTCCCACTTCAAGTATGGATTTTCGGCTGACATATTCTGACCCAGGTACGCCATCATTTGAGGCAAGTCTAGTCACGTTTTTCAGCAGGGCCCGACTGAGACAACGATCGAAGCTAAAGTTCTGGTCGACTGTAGATGGCAGTGCTAGGTTGTGCCAATAATTGGTCCAAAATTCCACGTCAGTAAGATTCTGGTTTGTCTTTTTTGTCATGTCATTAGCTTAGGAAAATAATGCCCTTTTCAAATCCGAGGATGGTGCTACGCTGCCTCTCGCATATCGATCGCAGAACTGCATGCGCGCTCGTTGCACCGAAGCGCTACTCCACCATCCCACCACATCCATCCAGATTTCATTTACCTTCGCCGCAGCCGATTGCGCGGTCAAATGCACGATTCCCGCATCCACTAGTAATTGGTAGTAGGGCCGCGCGCTGTCGCGCACATGATCCAAACCATTTTGCCAAAAGGCTAGGGTGGGGATATTCCGGGAAAGCGTTTCCAATATCCCGGTCGAATCGTAACTGTGCACAATCAACCGGCTGCGAGCAATGAGCGTTTCGATAGGCAAGGCACCCGTATCTATTTTGAGAGTCGTGTCAAAGTCTCTCCATCGCGCTTTCTCAGCCCATCGAAAGCGCGTATAAGCGCCATGCAGTCTCAGCGTTAAGGCATCTCTAGGAAGACACTCCAGCTTTTCAATAAACAACTGTTGGTCGGCAAAATAGTCATTAAACTCGAAAACTTCATCCCAAGTGGCAAGACGATGGGGCATATGGAGTTCTATCAACGCCAGTCCGCCATTGGGATCAAATGTCCCAGTGATGCTCCCAGCAGTCTTCAAGATGAATGCTGGTGCGTGTTGCGGCAATCCATCCGTCCAGCCCCAAGTAAGGAACTTATCCGCCGTATCTTCTTCTATTGCCGGAAACATATATCGATGGGTTCCATAATTATTGCCATGCTGACCTACGACATATTGAGCGCCTACCTCTATTTTTCGGCCACCCATAGCTTGAACACCTCATCAGTATCAAAATTATTGCTCGTAAATACCAGTCTTGGTTTTCTCGGCCAAGGCAATCTTCGAACCGTTTCCTGAAGGTCTGCGAACCCCTCCAAGTAAGTGACAGGCAGGAGTTGAAATAACATTGCCCCCATTACGGAGAACAGGATCTCGCCTGTCTCGGGAACAATTTGCCCGGATAAGCTCTGCCGTAGTTCGAAATCCGGATTTTTCACGACCTTCGATGCCATGGACGTCCAAAATTGCGGCACTTGACCGAGGTCCAGCTGAAGCTTTATCACTTCTTTCTTTGGTATGTAGCTATTAATGATAAAAGCATCACTCTCTCTAGCCAGCAAATTGACTGCATTTTTTACCAAATGACGAATCCCAGTTGCGAACGATAGCTCTGCAGGTTTCTTGGGTGTCGCCTGCAAGCGATAGCCCTCGCACGAATCCTCGTCAATCACTTCCACAGGAACATTTGTGGCACCTATCAACTTCAAAATCCGTACGCACAGTACATTGTTCCATTGATCGTCGCTGAATGCCCAGATTGCGGCATACGAATCCAACGACGCGAGTACGTAATGCTCATCCGCAAACGCGGTTGTACCGCTCAGTGGATACGTACGCAGGCACTGCTCCAGCGTTCTGACACGATTAAGAATTACATCGACATAGCGGCGCAACCAGTGACCAACAACAATGCGCCAGAAGCGCGGCCCATGTTCGGTACCGTGATGCTGATTGAGGATGGCACACAGAAGTGGAAATAGTCGCTTCTCAAGGTCGCGCGCCTCCACATAGTCTTTGTCTTTTTGCAATTGACCTAGACCATAAGGTGCCGCGACAATCGCATCCATCTTCGACCAGACATGCCTGCGCTCATATAGGCGACACCACTCGCCCAGGAAAATTACCGGCCGATCAAATTTCCAGGATCGTTCATCGGCAGTGGTGATCAGATAGCGTGCGGGTTCGGTCATTTCTTGTATAGCATCATCAGATCGTTGCGTTCCATCCCCGCAATCCAGGGAAAACGCGACAGCGTACCCAGCATTAGAACAAGATAAATGGTGGCCGCCAATAGCATGCTCGGCAATGTAGACATTTCCAGAAAGCTGGTAACGAAAGCCTTTGCTAGCCAACCTATCGAAACCGCCAATGCAAGCCCGACAAGCTGATAGGTCCAATCGAATTTCCAGCCGAAGGTACGAGCGATGAACCATGCTTGAAGATTGACCGACAAGATCTGAAGTGTGACCATCTTCCAGGCGAGGCCCTCAGCTGCCAGATTCAATCCCGGTATTACAGCGTCGACGGGTGCCATCATCACGTACGCAACGATGAGACTTAATGTCATGAAAACAACTCCCAAAATGACATAGATTCGCGCTTTCGCGGTCGCAAGGAGCATTGATCCGCTGATCTGCCCCAATGATTGATGCACGGGATAAAGGAACATCAGCATCAAAGCCACCGAGCCGCCTGAATAGGCAGCCCCCAATGACAAGCGGATGATTTCGCTCGCCCACGGCAGCAGTCCCCCAGTGGTAAGCGCACCTACAAAAAACAGTCCGCGCGACGCCTTGCTGTATAGGTGCTCCATTTGGTTAAGATCGCCGCGATGATGGGCTTCCGCGATCTCCTTCCAGAAGATGCGTAGCACCGAGGTCGTGGCCAGCAATGCAATGCCCGCATACTGCTGTGCGACGGCATAGTAGGCTTGCTCAGAGGCGCCTCCCCAGTTCTGCAGCATCCATCTGTCGGCGAAATCATGTGCAAAACCAAGCGCTGTGTACGGCAGATACGGCCCGCAATACCGCCAGAATTCCAGCAAGACGCTGCCCGGCGTATCTCCAGATGGTGATGAGCCGCTCTCTTCTGTGTATCCTCGATACATTCGTGCCGCCAACCACCCCCCCACCGCCCACTCCAGGGCCATCGCGCCAAACAACAAGGGAATGGCAAGCTGCCCCGCGCACCACAGGACAAGAACTACTCCGAGGTGCACCAGCACGACCAAGGTGTTCAGTCGCTGCACGGAAATCGTTTCGCGTTGCGCCTCCGCCATTTGCGACGCGATAGGCCAGACAGTGCCCTGCATGAAAGCCGCGACAAAGGCCAACAAAAGCAGAGGGCGCCCTTCGCCTCGCCAAATCTCCACAACCCACTTGTCGGGGAGAAAAATGGCGACCAAGGTGACCGTGCCTAGGAATTGGAAGGCCATTCAGCGCCAGTAATAACTGATGAAACGGCGACTGCGCTGTCGCTGCGACAAGAAAGTGAAAAACGCCGACGAACTAGCCATATCCGACAGCCCGCGAAAGGCGAAGAATGACGCTAGCAGGAACGCCATCCGGCCATAGTCGGCCGGCCCCAGCCATCGCGCAAGCAACAGACCCGTTGCGAAGCTGATGCCGCTGCGGACGACATTTGCAGTGAAGCTGGCAGCGAAGCGCTGACGCAGGCTATGAGTCACAGAACGCCAGTCTCGTTGGCTTGTTCAAGGTCAAGGGCCAAGATGCTTGGGAAAGATTTCGCTCCCTCAAATCAATTCCCACGTTAGCGCTGTGCCGCGTGGCACATCGTGTTTAACGGCTTTCCCCAAAACCACTTCCAGATGCTTTGTCGGCAAGCCCAAGCCAGGCCGAATTGCCCTGATGTTGTGTTTGGTCAGCACATCGCCCGCCTTTAAATCCTGCACCACATACAGCGAGCGTCGAAACACAATCGACTTTTTCTCGGCCTCAGTCGCACCGTAGCTGACCTGGCCCAAGGCTTGCCAGGCGCGCTCGGTTTCCACCACCAGTTGCATCAACTCGGCGGGTTCCATCGAGAAGGTGCTGTCGACGCCGCCGTCGGCACGGTTGAGCGTGAAGTGTTTTTCGATGACGCTTGCGCCTAGGGCCACACTGGCGACCGAAACACCGATGCCCATGGTATGGTCGGACAATCCAACTTCGCAATCGAACAGTTCGCGCAGATGCGGGATGGTCAAAATGTTGGTGTTTTTTGCTGTGGCCGGATAGGTGCTGGTGCACTTGAGCAGAATCAGGTCTTTGCAACCAGCCGCGCGGGCGGTCCGCACGGTGTCATCAAGTTCAGCAATGCTGGCCATCCCGGTCGAGATGATCATTGGTTTGCCGGTGGCAGCAACGCGGCGTATCAGCGGTAGATCGGTATTCTCAAACGAGGCGATTTTGTAGCACGGCACTTCAAGGCTTTCCAGCAGATCCACCGCCGTGTCGTCAAATGGCGTGCTGAAGGCGATGATTCCCAGTTCACGCGCTCGCTCAAAAATAGGCTTGTGCCATTCCCACGGGGTGTAGGCTTCTCCGTAAAGCTTATACAAGGACTTGCCCGTCCACAGACTGTTCGGGTCGCCGATGTGAAACTCGCGTTCGTCCAGATCGAGCGTCATGGTGTCGGGGGTATAGGTCTGAATCTTCAACGCATGCGCGCCGGTGCTGGCGGCGGCATCGACGATTTCCAGCGCACGTTCAAGCGACTGGTTATGGTTACCCGACATTTCAGCGATGATGAACGGCGTCTCGCCAGCACCAACTCGTCTATTTCCAATGCTGATCATTTGCTCGTTCCTGTGAGTGATTCATTGGCAATCAATTCAGAGATTGCGAAGGGCGAGAAACCTCGGCCAAATGATCGCCTCGTTTTGAAAATAAATACGCTCAATTTGCCACCTCTTGGTTCAGAATCTTTGGGAGAAGTAGATTTGCCTGACCCGATACGCACAAGAGATCTCCATCGAAAACTTGCGTTTCTACCAGCAACCGGCGGCCTATATGTGCAAGAACGCGCATCTTGAGTTCAACAGTCGTCCCAACGGCAATTGGCGAATGGAACTCCAAGGCTTGCCCGAGGTAAATCGTTCCTCTTCCCGGAAACTTACTCGCAAAGAAACTTGAGAATAGGCTTCCCGTTAACATCCCGTGCGAAATTCTCGTGGCGAAACCACACTCTATGGCGGCACTATCATCAAAGTGAACTGGATTGTGATCCTTCACAGTTTCTGCAAATAATCTAACTGATTCGCTGTCAATGCATACCGAGTGCGAAAATTTCTTTCCGGTGAAGTCTTGCGCCCCGGACGCCTCTCGTGATCTGCTTTCAAGCGTTGGCTTAATGATGTTTAACCAGTCGCGTTTGAGCATGGCGAGGCGGTAGATATCGAATGATTTTCCGTCCCTTATATATGCTTCGCGAAGTATCCCCTCAACTCGAAAGCCATGTCTTAAATGGAACCGGATAACAGGCATATTGAAATCAAGTACCTCACACTCGAGCTTTCTTACCTGAAGATTGTCGAACGCGTAATTCAGCGCAGCCACTTCCATTGCTGCACCAACACCCCTACGCGTTCGGTCGCCCGAATAGAAAGCCCAAGTAGCAACGCCTTCGAGCCCGGTGTAATTTGTGAAGGTAATAACGCCGGCTGCAATGGCATCAAGTTCAGCAATTAGCAGTCTTGTCTTTGGATTCTTACTTTGTAACTCCCACCAAGACTGATGCTCATCAATAGAAATGACATGATTGGTGTACATGTTGTTTCTGACATCTTCTGCATTTCTCCACTCCAAGACCATTGGCAGGTCCTCCGCATTAATCTCTCGCAGTGTGCAATTCATTGGAAACCCTCCTGAAAAAATACGCTACTTAAGTAATCTGCGCCATGCCCATCGACGAGCTCTGCAGCTTTGATCGACATTTGACGAAGGAAGGGAGGTGTGAACAAATGCGTCATTGCGTTGTTGATCTCAGCCTCCAAAATTTCAGCTCTCCCGAAATATGCAGCACCAGTGTTAGCCAAGGCTTTGCTCGCCCGTTCCTGATTCTCGGCAACCGCAAAAACGATCGTGGGCAAACCCAAACAGCACCGCTCCCAAGTCGTCGAGCCTCCCGCACCAATCGCCAAATCGGCCGCCAGCATCAGATCTGCCATCCGGTTAGTTTGTATATGGCAATCAAATTCATGCAGTGCACAGGCAGCTTCAATTTCCTCACGACGCGGGTGCTGTGTACCGATTACGACATCTACATGCATATCGCTGTCGCCAATACGGGCGATTGCGTCAACAGCACGGGAGGTGTAATCGTCGTGATCAACACCACCAAAAAATACGAGAACGCGCTTTATTGGAGCATTCCGCGGGCTGATTTTCTCGCGACTGCGGCGAAACTCGTCTCGTAACAGTGCATAGCGCGGCCCTAACAATAACTGGCAATGTGCGGGTACTTTGTCAACGTAGCGGGTATCCATGTCGGCGTAGAGATTCTGATCAAGCAGTACATCGCAATCGTGCTGGCGGTCAGCAATATCATCGATGACCAGTAGTTTCTTGGCGGCATCACGTGACGCTGTTTCCCAACGGACATCTAGGGCGTAATGATCGACCACCAGCAAATCCCATTTTTGGTCTGATAGCGCCTTACTGGTATCCCTTGCATCCTGCGTCTGGCTAACCCCCAGCCAATGAGAATGTGCGAGATCATCGACTGACACATCATTTCGTGAACTATTGAGCATTACAACCTGATGATCTCTTTCGATCAGCATATCGCGCAAGTGGTCGGGCAGATGTCGACAAACAAATCGAACCTTTGCACCACGCTGCTTCAGCACATCGGCCAAGGTCAGACAGCGCATGACATGGCCAGTGCCAATATGCAACGATGCGTCTGTGCGGAAAGCAATGTTCATCTTGGCGTCAGTTCAAGCGTTTAAATCCGCCGTGACAAACCGGACCTTTCAGCAAACTCATCACATCACGCCCCTCTTCGCACTCTTTGATTACCGCGAATATCGGATCAAGCGCCGCAAAAAAACCTGCTACCACTTCAGGCGTGTGATCAATACAAACATACACACTATTGCCTGCCAGATACCCTTGGGCCAGCATTTCCTGAGTAATCAGCGTCTTGTAAGCCAAGGCGTTGGGACTTTGGAAAGTAAACCCTGTCAATGCCGATAAACCCCAATGGTCAACCTTGAGCCCGTGCTTGTCTGCGAGTTGTTGCCACCCCCGGCGGATGTTCAGGCCAGTTTGAGTAATCGTTTCCCAGGACCTTATCCGCTCCATGACTTTCAAGGTCGCCAGTGCCGCTGTTGGGCCAATACGTTCGGTCCAGAATGTGCTGCTGATGAAAGTGGATTGCGCGGCTTCCATCACTTCGCGTTTACCGATGGTGGCGGTGATGCCGTAGCCGTTGCCCAATGCTTTGCCAAACATCGCCATGTCCGGTTCAACCCCATATTTCTTGTGCAAGCCACCAAAGGTCTCGCGGAACCCCGAGGTGCATTCATCGAAGATCAAGACGATGTTGCGCTCTGTAGCGAGCTTGCGTACTTTGTGCAGGAAGTTGTCTTCCGGCCCCATGTTGCGCACGACTTCCATCTTGATGACACCGATGTCTTGCGCTTTGACCAGCGCTTCCAGTTCGGCATAGTTGTTGTAGTTGAATGGAAACACCGTGCCTTTCAGGTTTCGTGGCACTCCGTTGGGTTGCAGACCGGGCAACAGGTGGCCATCCAGACTGGCGTCATCACCTAAATTGGCAGACAAATACCAGTCGTGCCAGCCGTGGTAACCGCAGATCGCGACTTTATCTCTGCCCGAGGCAGCACGCGCTATACGGATCGCAATCGCGTTGGCTTCGCCACCCGATCGGGCCAAGCGCGCCATGTCCGCCCACGGATGCAGTTCTATCAGTTTCTCCGCAAGGTAGACTTCCTCAGGGCAGTTGAAGGTAGACATATTGCCGGCGCTCACCGTCTGCTGGACGGCGGCATCGACTTCCGGATGGCCGTAACCGAGAATGTTGGTGCCTATGCCCATGATGGACATGTCAATATATTCATTGCCATCTAGGTCCCAAACTTTGCAACCTTTGGCCTTGCTGAAGTAAGCCGGCCACAGATCAGGCAGAAACATCTCGGCGCGTTTTGACAAAAGCATATTGCCGCCGGGGATAATTTGCTTGGCGCGTTTCCAGAGTTTTTGACCGGTGCCCATGGTGGCTCCTTCGTTTCTAATTAAGTGTTGGTTGAAATTGAACAATTCAGGTTGCTCGGATTGCAAAGCGAGCACGTCGGTCCAGGTGAAATCCGTGCGCGGATGAAAATGCTGAAACACTTTTTCTATCACCACGAAATCGGCGGCTTCATCGACTGTCCAGCGCAAGGCTGATAAATCCTGGCTGTGCTGCATGGCGGCAGTTTTGAACTTGCCAGGTTTGCGCAGGTAAGGAGTGACGTGCTCGCGGTCGAATGGGTCGCTGGTTTCCTTGTGAGCCTGATTCAGCGCCTTAAAGCTAAACACTTCGATATCCAGACCGTCGGGGTAGGTTGGTGGGTTGGTATTGCAGAAGTAATCAACGTTTTCGGCTTTAAAGCGGCGAATGACTTCATCAACCAATCCGGAATCCACCAAAGGGCAATCACCGGTAATTCGCACCAGCACATCGGCCTGATGTTTTTTGGCCGCTTCAACATAGCGATCCAGCACATCGTCTTCGCTACCCTGTTCGCAGCAGTAGCCGAGCTTGCGAACGTGTTCGACCAAGGGCAGATTGCGTTCGTCGACTGACGTGGCCACAATGATTTGATCTACTTCTTTGGCGCTTGAGAGGCGGGTCAGCAATAACTCAATCAGGGGAATCCCGCCGATGGGTTTCATTACCTTATTGGGCAGGCGGGTAGAACCCATACGGGCTTGGACGAGCGCAACGGTTTTCATAGTGTGGCCCAAAGTGCAGGGTTAATCAGGTTTTCGTCTTCGCATTGCAAATCCGGCAAGTCTGCTTTCGGTCGAGTATTTGCGGCACCAACTATCTGCAGCAACTGAGCAGCGCTATCGGCACCGACAACCACGCGATCAATTTCAGGGCGGGACAGCGGCAAAGCCAAACATCCCTGCAATGCCGAGCCATCATGGTCCGCAAGCCACCGATGCCACATGTGCCACAAGCCATTCCACGGTGAAAACTTGCTCGGAATGTCAGCTTGCGCCATCAACATCAAACCTTGCAAAAAAACCGAACGGGTATGAATTTCAACACCGTCATCTTTCAAGCGTTGCATCCAGCCGGTGCGGTAAAGACGCTGGTCGATCAGGTTGAACGGCGCTTGCACCAGATCAAAACGGTAGCGCGGTGTCAGCGCAGCCAATTCGGTGGGTGAGTAGATTGAAACGCCAAGCTTTTGCACTTGTCCCAGATCTTTTAATGCTCGCAGCGCTTGATACAGCAGGGCTCCATTGGGGCCCTGCAATTGCTCTGACCTGTGCAATAACAAGCCGTAGACTGACTGCACGCGCAATCGTGCCAGCGATGCACTCACCTGCTGCTGAACCCACGCACCAACATCCGGTAAATCGTCGGGTAGCGCAGGTAATTTGGTCACCACCTTGAAACCTTGCGTGCCCACCTCACCCAAACACGTTTCGCTTTCGCCATAGGCTATGGCGGTATCCAAGGTGTCGATACCGTTGGCACGCGCCACCTGCAGCATCGAACGGACCTCCGAAACAGTAACTTGGCCAGTCTGATTGGCAATACCGTATGGCAGGCCGAATTGAACTGTGCCCAGAGCGAAACGATTCACGCGACGAGATTCCTGAAGCGCTTCGTTAGGTTTGAAACCGTCTGCATATACATTTTCCGGTTGCTCCAATAGAAACCGTTTGGTGACTCAATCTTTAAATAATTTTTTCAACAACGGCTTGCTGTTCCGCCATAGTCAAAGCAGGAAACATCGGCAATGTAATAGCCTCAGCGTAATACCGTTCGGCTTCTGGAAAATCAAACGGGTTGAAACCCATAGCTTCGTAGTACGGTTGGCGATAAATGGGGATGTAGTGCAGGTTCACGCCTATTCCATTGGCGCGCAAGCGGTCAAACACTTCACGACGATTGAACTTTGGTTCGTCCAGCGGCAGCCTGACGACATAAAGATGGAGACCGGAATAGCAGTCAGCATTGTGATTAGGCACGATCACTGGTGATTTTCCAAAGAGCTTGTTGTAATGAGCAGCAAGAACATGTCGCTTGGCGACAAACTCATCCAGTCGCTGCATCTGACTTAAACCCAATGCCGCTTGCAGATCGGTCATACGGTAGTTGAAACCTAAGTCAATCTGCTGGTAGTACCAGGGGCCATCTGGCGCATGAGTCATTTCGGTAGGGTCGCGGGTGATACCGTGGCTGCGTAGGCGCGACATTTGATTGGCCAGGCGCATGTCATTGGTCATCGCCATGCCACCTTCGCCCGTGGTGATTATTTTGACAGGATGGAAACTGAACACGGTGATGTCGCTATAGCGGCAATTGCCGATCGGCTCATTTTTGTATTTGCCACCAATCGCATGAGAGGCATCTTCAATGACTTTGAACCCGTATTGCTTGCTGAGTTCATGAATGCCAACCATGTCGCAAGATTGCCCGGATAAATGAACGGGGATGACCACTTTAGGCAAATTGCCGGTTTTTTCTGCACGGCCCAATTTTTCCGCAAGCCGCGCCAGGCTCAGGTTGCAGGTGCGCGGGTCGATGTCGACAAAATCCACCGTTGCGCCGCAATACAGTGCGCAATTGGCGCTTGCCACGAAACTGATGGGAGTGGTCCAGACGCTATCGCCTTTGCCGACACCCAGCGCAAGGCAAGCGACATGTAGAGCACTGGTTGCGCTATTCATCGCTACAGCATGCAATGCACCACAATAATTGGCGACTGCTTGTTCAAAAGCTGGTACGGCAGGTCCCTGCGTCAGAAAGTCCGAACGCAATACGGCGACCACCGCGTCGATGTCTGCCTGGTTAATGTCTTGCCGTCCGTAAGGGATAGTGCCCATTAAATCTTCCCTATGTGGTCACGATTTTGCTTTATCCAGGCCCGCAAGCCTTCGATGCTCATCCAGTCGGTGTTATTGTCTGAGCAATAGGTGAAATCGGGTGCAACCAGCGTGCCGTCACTGATACGCGCAGGGTCAAGGCTCCATTTATGGATGGCGGGAAGTACTTTGTAGTGCTCAGGGTATTCGTAAGTGTGCGGCGCGTCTTCGGGACCAATCATCTGTTCGTGCAATTTTTCTCCGGCACGAATCCCAACAAATTCATGCGAGGCACAAGGCACAGTCGCTAGTGCCACGTCAGTAACCTTCATCGACGGGATTTTCTTGACATAAATCTCGCCACCGACCATGTCTGCAAAAGCGTGCCAAACCAGATCGACACCTTGCTCCAAGGTAATCATAAAGCGTGTCATGCGCGCATCGGTTATGGGTAATACGCCCTTGTCGGCAAGGCTCAGGAAAAACGGGATTACTGAGCCGCGAGAGCCCATGACGTTGCCATAGCGCACAACGGCAAAGCGTGTATCGCCTTTTCCCGAGTAGGAGTTGCCGGCGATAAACAACTTGTCAGACGTTAACTTGGTAGCGCCGTACAAGTTTGCTGGACTGCTCGCCTTATCAGTTGACAGTGCGACCACACGTTTAACGCCCTTATCGATACAGGCGTCAATCAGGTTCATGGCGCCAAACACATTAGTTTTTACGCACTCAAACGGATTGTATTCGGCGGTAGGCACGATCTTCGTCGCGGCGGCATGAACAACGTAATCGATGCCATTCAGTGCTCTTGCCAGCCGGTCCTTATCACGCACGTCGCCGATAAAGAATCGTACTCTATCGTCGTCGCCGTATAACTTGGCCATTTCCCATTGCTTCATTTCGTCACGCGAATAGATGACCAAGCGGCGCGGGTTGTATTTTGCGAGGGTCATCGGCACAAAGGTGTGACCGAATGAGCCTGTGCCACCGGTGATAAGGATCGAAGAGTTGGTTAACATATTTTTTGTTGTGACGAAGAAAAAAGTTATTCGGCGCTGATAGTGATCTTGTAGCCATGTGTCTTCAACAGGGCATTTTGCTTTGCATGTGCCAAATCGCACGAGACCATTTCATGGATCATTTGGTCCAGCGTGATTTCCGGCACCCAACCGAGTTTCTTCTTGGCCTTGGTCGGATCACCGAGCAAAGATGCAACTTCGGTAGGGCGAAAATAACGTGGGTCGATGCGTATGACGGGCCGATTTTCCCAGTAACCGATTTCGTCGATTCCGCGACCTTCCCAGCGGATCTGCATATTCATTGCCGCTGCTGTTTTTTCGATGAATTGCCGCACTGTGTATTGCACGCCTGTAGCAATCACAAAGTCCTCTGGATGCTCTTGCTGCAGCATCAGCCACTGCATGCGCACATAATCTTTGGCGTGACCCCAGTCGCGCAGGGCATCGATGTTGCCCATGTATAGACAGTCTTCCAGCCCTTGGCTGATGTTGGCTAGCCCGCGGGTGATTTTGCGGGTGACAAACGTTTCGCCACGGCGCGGACTTTCGTGATTGAACAAAATTCCGTTGCAAGCATAAATGCCGTACGCCTCACGGTAGTTCACCGTAATCCAATACGCGTACATCTTGGCGACGGCATAGGGGCTACGGGGATAGAACGGCGTGGTTTCCGTCTGCGGAGTTTCCTGCACCAATCCATACAGTTCGCTGGTGCTGGCTTGGTAGAAGCGGGTTTTCTTCTCTAGCTTCAGGATGCGAATGGCTTCCAGAATGCGCAACGTGCCCATGCCGTCGACATCGGCGGTGTATTCAGGGCTCTCAAAACTGACCGCGACATGACTTTGTGCACCCAGGTTATAGATCTCGTCGGGCTGCGTTTCCTGGATGATGCGAACGAGATTGCTGGTGTCGGTCAGGTCACCGTAATGCAGCTTGAACTTGGCGTTATCAATGTGCGGGTCTTGATATATATGATCTACCCGTTGGGTATTGAATGAACTTGCCCGGCGCTTGATGCCGTGCACGACGTAACCCTTTTCCAGCAGAAATTCAGCTAGATAGCTGCCATCCTGGCCGGTAATGCCGGTGATCAATGCGGTTTTGGGGGTCATGGTGAGATTTACGTCCATTTATTTTGATAACTGCTTACAGTAATGTCGGAATAAATTCCGACCTGCGGGTGTTGGTTTGATGCGATTGCACTGATTTGGCGAGGATTGGAGGCTGATTTCATGTATTTTTACAGTAATAACCGCCAGTTTTTGGTGCACCACGAAATTCGATCTGCTGGTTGTCTTTGAGTTGCTTGAGCCAGCGTTCAACGGTTCTTTGCGGCTGAGCTGTTTTGGTTATCAACGTTACGCGTTTGATTCCTAGATGGGTCTGAATCAATTTCAACAAACTCATCGGCCCCATATTTACACCGCCATTTACACCGCCACCGGTAGTTTGCCCTGGCGCTTTAAACACTGTTACCGCCATGCCGCCTTGCGTGGCCTCAAACTCAGGTTCCGGCAAACCATAAGCTACAAAGGCATCAATCACCCGGCGCACACCGCTGCCATATTTTTCAATTAGATCAAGCTCATTGAAGATGGTGGCGATTTGTTTGTTACGCAGGTGCGATTTGTAGTTGCCGGTCTTGATTTGTTCAACGGTCAGGCCGTCCAGCAAGGTGCCTGGGTTAAAAAATTCGATTCGGTTGTCATACACCTTGATGGTGGAGTCGTTGGCGTTGCGGTAGTCGCGGTGGACAATCATTTGGCTGGGATTGGCGGTTGATTTCATTCAATGACCTGCCAATGACCGCCTTTGGCTGGGCCGATGCGTTGCAGTTTTCCTTGCGCACGCAGTTTGCGTATCGCTCGTTCAACGGCGCTGCTTGATTTATCCAGCTGTTGGGCTAGCTCGGAAATGGATGCCCCTGGCGCACCTCTGAGCCGCTTAAGAATCAAGTCCGGCGTTTTCCCCAGCGTTTTCCCCAGCGTTTTCCCCAGCGTTTCTTCCGGTGTGCCGCCCTTCTTGAGTCGAGCCATGGCGTCCGGCAGCACAAAAGTCATCACAACAGATTCGGTGCGCTCTTGCAGTGTTGGAATAGGCAAACCGGCCGCTTGCATCAAGCTGGCAATTTTAAGCGTACCGCGCCCCCAAGTTTCGATGATGCCGCGGCGGTGGAACACTTTCGCAATCCACGGATTCCACGGCTTTGATTCGTGTGGCTCAAACAGCATTTTAGGGGTCAACCCAAAGTGCAGTGCGCCAGGCGAGATTATCTCCAATCGGTCATCGTACAAAGCCACCGCCACCGAGCCTGCTGCGCTGGCGTAATCGCGATGAATGAAAGCGTTGGCGAGTGCTTCGCGCACGGCTTCAACAGGGAGTGCTGGGGTGTCGATGCGAGCCATTTGGCCAGGCACAATTTTGCCAGCCACGGGCATCCAGTCAATTAAAAAGCGTTCGGCTCGGCGCATCAGCGCGAAAGCATTTCCTGCGTATTGGCGATTATCGAGAAACTCGTCACGGGTGGTGCCTTTGAAGCGCGCCACGCGAAGGTTAAATTGCGGAAATTCGGGGATGGCGTGGTCGTCCTGACAAAACAGGGCGATTGCGGCGCGGCTGATTTGGTCGCCTTGGACGAGTAGCCCCAACCCACGCAGCAAGCCCAAAGGATCGCGGGTACCGGGATCTTCCATGCGACCACGTCGTATGGCCTCTTCGATGGTGACCACAAGTTCGCGCTGGTCCAGCGCATTGATGTCACAACCAATCGCAGGCCGCATTTCCCAGCGGTCAGTGGCGTTCAAGGATTCGACCAAAATGCGCTGGTAGGTACTGCGAGCCATGACGCGGGTGGTGTTGAGCACCCGCTCGTAGGGCACACCACGGAATGAAACCGGAGTTTGGCTTGCAGCCTCGACCCGAATCAGCAAAACCTCTAATTCCGATGCATCCCCCTCAGATAGAGGAATACGCTGTAAGTGAGGTTGCAGCGCTGGTTCAAAGCCCTGAAACTCCTGGGCCAATTCTTCCAATGTGCGATCCGTTACCTTTTGCCCGACTACTTTCCCCGCAGGGGTAACGCCAAACACCACGTACCCACCCTGAGCATTGGCCAATGCGCAAAGACTGCGGCAAGCGCGGTCTTTCTCGGCGGTGGACTTCTTAAGTTCCAGCGTTTTTGATTCGCCAGCGGCGATGAGGGCTTGGAGTGCGGCGCGATTCATGAACTATTCACCGCGCACCGTGCCGTCGTGCTGGTGTGATGACGATCTGAGAAAATCTTGATATGCCTTGCCTAGCCCGTCTTCCAAACCGACCGTGGCCTGCCAGCCTAGCGCGTTGAGGCGACTGCTGTCCATCCACTTACGCGGCGCGCCGTCGGGCTGAGTTGGGTCAAAGTCAATCTCGCCTGCATATCCAACGGCCTGCCTGACTTCGTGCGCCAATTGCGCGATGGTGATATCTGAACCAAAGCCGACGTTGATCTGGCTTTGCATGGGTGTTGTGTGCTGGTCGTATAAGGCTTTTGGTAAATTCATGACAAACACGCTTGCTGCCGCCATGTCATCCACGTACAAAAATTCGCGCTTGGGCGTGCCGCTGCCCCATATGGTCACTTTTGGTTCCCTGTTGATTTTCGCTTCATGAAAGCGGCGAATCAATGCAGGGATAACGTGACTGTTTTGGGGGTGGTAGTTGTCACCCGGTCCATACAGGTTGGTGGGCATCACGCTGCGGTAGTCGACGCCATGGCTGACACCGTATTGGCGGTTGTAGCTTTCACACAATTTGATGCCGGCAATCTTGGCTACCGCATAGGGCTCATTGGTCGGCTCAAGTGGGCCGGTGAGCAAGGCAGCCTCTGTCATCGGCTGAGGTGCCAGCTTTGGATAGATACAACTTGAACCAAGAAATAGAAGTTTTTGCACGCCGCTCTGAAAGGCCGCGTCAATCACATTGGCCTGTACCATGAGGTTCTGGTAGATAAATTCTGCCGGGTAAGTGTTATTGGCATGGATGCCGCCTACTTTGGCGGCAGCCAAATAGACTTGATCGGGTTTTTCTGAATTGAAGAAAGCTTGCACGGCGGCTTGGTTGCACAGATCAAGTTCGGCGTGTGTGCGCGTCAGGACATTGGTATTACCCCGCTTCTGCAGTGCCCGCACGATGGCACTTCCCACCATACCGCGATGCCCCGCAACATAGATCTTTGCGTTCACTTGTTGCCGCGCCCGTAGTTGTCGTCAAAGCGGACGATGTCATCTTCGCCAAGATAACTTCCGGATTGCACTTCAATAATCTCCAATGGAATCGTGCCGGGGTTTGCAAGGCGATGTGTTTCGCCCAATGGGATGTAGGTCGATTGGTTTTCAGACAGGAGCAGCACCTTGTCGCCATTGGTGATCTCGGCGGTGCCGGTCACGACTATCCAATGCTCGGCGCGATGATGGTGTTTTTGCAGACTCAGGCTGGCCTTGGGGTTCACTTGTATGCGCTTGACTTTGAAGCGCCCGCCTTCGTCGATGCTGTCGTACCATCCCCACGGGCGGTGAACCTTGCGGTGCAAAGCGTGCTCTTCGCGGCCATCACTTTTGAGTTGATCGACAATAGCCTTCACGTCCTGACTACGATTGCGGTCAGCCACCAGGACGGCATCCCGTGTTTCGATAACGACGAGATTGTCAACGCCGACCAGCGTTACCAGGCGGCTGGTCGCATGCACGAGGGTGTTGCGGCTATCTGCGGTGAGGACATCACCGATATGAGCATTGCCGGAACTGTCTTTGGGTAATACATTCCACACGGCGTCCCACGCGCCGAGATCCGACCAGCCCGCGTCGAGCGGAACCATCTTGATGGCGAATTCACTCCCGGGGCAATGTTCCATCACGGCGTAATC
This sequence comes from Rhodocyclaceae bacterium, assembly GCA_016718525.1. Taxonomy (GTDB): domain Bacteria; phylum Pseudomonadota; class Gammaproteobacteria; order Burkholderiales; family Rhodocyclaceae; genus JADKHX01. Next base: position 60,611 of record JADKDD010000002.1, on the reverse strand, counting down.
GACCGACTCTGCAGGTATTGCAGTAAATTCAACTTTGCCAGGGCGGACGAATTTGGAGAATGAACTGCTGTCGATGGTGCGTTGCTCCCATGCAGAGCGGGTACCGAGTGCGATAGCTGGGGCAAAACGCTCGAGCGCGGCGATCCATACTGAAGCTTTGAGGACGAACATTCCGGCATTCCAGTAGTAACCGCCTTCGGTAAGGTAGCCTTGAGCGGTTTCCAGGTTTGGTTTCTCGACAAAACGTTGGACCGTGAGAGTTGGCGCTGACAGGACGGCGCTGATCTTCTCCCTCGCCCCTTGCGGGAGAGGGGAGAGGGGAGAGGGGGTGACTTTGATATACCCGTACCCGGTTTCCGGGCGGTCGGGCGTTATGCCAAGGATGACGATAGACCCCTTGCCGGCTTCACGCACGGCTTGTTGCAACGCCATTGTGAAAGCCGGCTGATCGGCGACCGTTTGGTCAGCCGGTGTCACAACGAGGATGGGGTCTTGTCCCGCTTCGAGTGCAGCTAACGCAGCCAGCGTGAGCGCCGGGGCGGTATTTCGGCCAACCGGTTCGAGCAGCGCGGTGCCGATTTCAATATCCACTTCGCGGAGTTGTTCCAACGCAAGAAAACGATGCTCTTCGCCACTAACGATGGTGGGGTTGGCAACTTCTATATCATTTGCACGAAGACAGGCAAGTCGCACGGCTGCCTGCTGAAAGAGACTTTCGTTACCTGTCAGGCACAAAAATTGTTTGGGAAACCCTGCACGCGAAAGCGGCCAAAGCCGACTTCCGGATCCGCCACAGAGAATGACGGGTTGAACTTGCAGTGGACCCGACTGACTCATTTTCCCTCGATTCCGATACGAGAGGCACGCTTGCCGAAATTTCAGATCCTTCATGACGTAGCGCCTTGATCTCCGCCCACAAGGCTTCGTACTCTGCTTCCTTGCGCGCCAGATAGTTGCGTGCCATAGCCGTCCGGCTTTTGACGCCATCAGGGGTCAAAAGATACGACACTTTGCCAAGCTTGCCATCGGTCCGCCCAAAGTTGCCCATTTTGAGCAAACCTTTTTCTACGAGTGCGGCCAGCAAGTAATGGGCTTTGCCCTTGCTCACCCCAAGCAGCCGTGCAAGCTCTCGTTGCGAGACGTTCGGATCCTGTTCAATAGCATGCAGCAAGCGGAAATGGATTTGTTCGTTAGGGGTCACGGTTAATTGGAGCTCAGGAAACAGTCGGCTGACAGGCGTGCAAGTGTGCCCAAAGTTGAGCGATTCTAGTGGAACTTATTCGTTTAATGTTGATGCACATGTTGATTACCTATTGATTTTTCTAGCTGGTTGACGCGATTGTCTTGTCGCTTTGGTTTGCTGGTACGTACGTGCAGATTAAAATGATATGATATTCCTATCTAATCTTCCCTCTAGGAGTGGGTATGGAAACGGTGAATGTAAGTGGTCTCAAGAATAATCCGAGCGATGCTCTGCGCAAAGCGCGTAGGGATGTGGTGGTGGTGATGAACCGCGACAAACCGGATGCGTTGATGGTCGGTGTCGAATCAAGTGGTGTGCTGGAAGGCAAAGGTGTCAGGCCGGCGTTGGCGACAGCACTTTTTCGCGACGGTCATCTTTCTTTGGTGCGTTCGGCCCGGGTGGCGCAAATGCCGGTCAGCGAATTTGCATCGCACGTGTCGCGCTTGGGTATTGCAGCAATACAGTTGACGGCGCAGGAAGCGGCCGCCGACATGGATACGCTTGAAGAATGGCTCGCTACGTCCTGACGGATGCCAGCCCATTGATTGGGCTGGCGCGTGTGGATGGCTTGCCATGGCTGCGGGCGCTATTCGACGAAGTGTCGATGCCGGTCGAGGTGCGCGACGAGGTTTTGGCAAAACGGGAACTCGCCGATGCGGTGGCTATTGCATCTGCCATCGACGCCGGCTGGTTGAAGGTATGCCCTCCGGCACCTGGGTTCCCGGCGTTGCCAGAACTGGACGAGGGGGAATCGGCGTGTATTCGTATTGCCCTGGCAAATGGAGGTCGGGCGTTATTGCTGATGGATGAGCGAGCCGGTCGCGCGGTAGCGACCGAGCAAGGCCTCAGCGTGGCGGGCACGGCAGCGGTTATTGGGATGGCAAAGTCCCGGGGTTTGATTACGTCAGCCAGAGCGGTGTTCTCTAGACTTCATACCTCTGATTTCCGGATTTCTGCCCAGGTCATTCAGACGGTGCTGGCACGTGTGGGTGAATGAGCGGGCGCTCGGTACCATAGGAGCCGCGCTAATGAGGCGGCCTTTTAGTGAGTTTATCAGTGACAGTTCGGGCGGATTTGTTATTGAATCGCCAATCGAGTCAACAAGGCGGTTGGCTTTGATCGAAATCATGACAAGCAAACAAATGTTTTACTGAAAATAAAAGCCGTAGTTAGATTCGCTATTTCAATACGTAGCTATCAAGGTATTTGAAGTTCGCTTAGCGGGGCTTCAGCGCCTCAAGCGTTCCGCCTTCGGCCAGCCAGGTGGTTACCCATTTCGGCGTCCGGCCACGTCCTGTCCAGGCAAGCTCCGATTTCTTGGGATGACGATATTTAACTGCAACCGGCGTTTTCGTTATATTGCCTTTTGCCACGGAAATATTTAATAGCTCTTCGAGCGAATAACCCTGAGATTCCGCCAATGCTTTAACTGCGTTTAAGGCATTTGATTTAGCGACTTTCTTTTTTCTTGCAATTTCTATGTTTATTTCATCAACCAGAGAAAGCAATTCGTTTATGGTTAATTTAGATAAGTCCATATTAGTCAATTCTCCATGACAGTATAACTTTAATAAGTTACTGCGGCGGAACGGATATTAATTTCAAATCATTATATTATCAATATTTCTCAAAATTTATTATTAATTATTCTTACAAAAATATAAATACGGCATCAAAAGAAGTTTTGTCATACGCAAATATAAGATCATGTAACTAACGCTGACAAAGCGCAGTTGGTGCTGGTGACACGCTGTTGAGACCGAGTTACTGCCCCAATTTGCGCTTTTCCAGCGCCATCTTGATCTGCGACATCATCGCTGCCGCTGCACGCTCGCCTTCCAGTACCGCTTTGTGCCGTCCGGTGAAATCGGTGGCTGGAAGCTCGGCGGTGACCGGACGAATTACGATATCGGCATCTGATTGCTCGTAATGACTGATGGTCTGGCCCATGATGGCGAAGGTCTGCAGCATCACATCGGTGGTGCTGCGCGTTTTGCCATCGGCCGGTTTGGCGGAGATATCGACGGCGATGACAAAAGTTGCGCCGAGTTTTCTCGCAACGGTGATTGGTAACGGGCTGACCAGACCGCCGTCGACATAGTCGCGACCGTTGATTTGCACTGGCTGAAAGATGCCCGGAACAGCAGACGAGGCACGCACCGCGGCGCCGGTATTGCCGCTGGTGAAGATGGTTAGTTCGCCGCTCTTCAAGTCGGTGGCAACAGCAGCAAAGCGGCGGGGCAATTTCTCGATCACCCGATTGCCGACGATGCGATTGACAAAGTTTTGCAGCGCTTCGCCTTTGATCACACCTCGGTCGGGAATCGACCAATCACTGACCTGACCTTCGTCAATGTCGAGTGCCACTTTTTGCAGTTCGAACCCGTTCATTCCTGAGGAATACAAGGAACCAACCAGTGCGCCGGCACTGGTGCCGACGATGATTTCGGGCACAATGCCCTGTGCTTCCAGCGCTTTGATCACACCGATATGCGCAAATCCCCTGGCGGCACCACCGCCAAGCGCGATTCCGATTTTGACCGGAGCCGGTGAGGTGGCAATGATTGGTGCCGGTGTAGCGGCAGGAGGCGGCTTGTTGCCCATGGAAAAGCACCCGGCCAAGGGAAGGGCAATCAATGCAATCAGCAACCGGACAAAGACTCGACGATGATGGGGATTCATGCGTTTGATGGGTTGACGCGGATTGGAAATTGTAGCCTTGGTGACGCAGTTGATTTGAAAATCTTCGTCACTCGAACCAGTAAAACCGCATCCTGTCCATTTCCTTCGGGCAAAACCTTGACCACTATTGGCAGCCCCGTTACTGTGGCGTCATGGGAACAAAAACCGTCATCGCAAAACCGGGTACGAGTCGCTGGGCACAGGTCGCGATTGAGCTGACGCTCAAACGCGTAGGGATCACCTTCGGTGCTGCAATAGCAATCACCTTGCTGCTCAATCCGATTTTTCTGACTCCGTTTATTGAGCTGTTGGGACGTAGCGTGTTTGTCGGCATGACCTTGCTGGTGGCATTTACCGTAGCCGGCATTTGGCATCCGCGTTGGCTGCCACGCTGGGTAACGCAGGTGCTGGCGGTTGGCGTCGCTGCCCCGATAGCGACCCTGGCGGTTTATTTGTTGAAGGTCAATGGCGACCTTTCCGAGTTTTTCAATTCTGAGGCACGCGTCTCCGGTTTTTTCTTCCTCACCGGCAGTTCGCTGTTTATCGGACTGTTATTGGCGCTCGGCGCCTTGTACCGGGAACGCGATGCACAGGCGCTGGCGCAGGAACTGCAATTTGCGCTGGAAAGGGAAACGCTGAAACGGCAGGCGGCCGATGCGCGCTTGAGTCTGCTACAGGCGCAAATCGAGCCGCATTTTCTGTTCAATACGCTGGCCAATGTGCAAACTTTGATCGAAAGTGGATCGCCCCGTGCAGTCCCGGTGTTCAAGAGTCTGATCGCATACCTTCGCGCCGCGATGCCGCAGTTGCATCAGGACACAGCCACTTTGGGCAACGAGGAAAAATTGGTGCGCTCGTATCTGGAGCTGATGTTGATGAGGATGCCGGATCGCCTGCAGTTTTCCATCAACATTCCAGCCGATCTTTCGGCAATCAGATTTCCCGCGATGGCTTTGCTGACCCTGGTCGAGAATTCGGTGCGGCATGGCATCGACCCAAGCGAAATCGGGGGCTCGATCAATGTCAGTGCGCATCGTGATGGCGCGACGATACGGGTCATCGTTGCCGACACCGGTATCGGGATGAGTGAAATGGCCGTGCCGGGGACAGGCTTGTCCAATCTGCAACAACGCCTGCAGGGTTTTTATGGCGAACAAGCGACCCTGACCATGACCGAGCAAAGTCCACATGGCCTGCGTGCCGAGCTGCAGTTTGCCGGGACGCACTGAGATGCCAAATCCAACTGCCCTGGTTGCCGACGACGAGCCCTTGTTGCGCGAGCGATTGATTACGGCACTCGCCAGACTTTGGCCCGAACTTGATATCGTTGCTGAGGCTCGGAACGGGCGTGAAGCGGTTGAGATGTTTGATCAGCACGCGCCGGATATCGTTTTTCTGGATGTACATATGCCCGGGATGAATGGCATTGAGGCGGGGCGTTGCATCGGTCGCCGCGCAAAAATCGTGTTTGTCACGGCGCATGAGAATTACGCCGCCGAGGCTTTCCGTCAAGGTGCGATTGATTATGTGGTGAAGCCGTTTGATGAGGATCGCCTCGGTGATACGGTCAGACGTCTGCGGCATAGCGCCAATAGTGAGAGCACGGGAGTCATTCCGGGGGATGACTGGCTCGAAGCGGTGCTTGAAAAACTGGCAAGAGAAATCCGCGAGCAACAAGCGCCGCAGAAATTCCTTAGTTGGATCAAGGCCTCGGTTGGCACTGCAGTGCGACTGATTCCGGTGACGCAGATTTTTTATCTGCGTGCGGACGCCAAATACACCTTGGTGGTGTGGCAGGGCGGTGAGGCCCTGATCCGGCGAACAATTCGGGAACTGGCCGACGAACTCGATCCGCAGCAGTTTGTACAGATACATCGGTCGACAATCGTTAATTTGCACTTCGTCAGTCACGTAACGCACGGCCCCAACGAAACCGGCGACGTGCATTTGACCGGACGAAAAGAAACATTGCCGGTCAGTCGCAGTTATCTCCACTTGTTCCGCCAGATGTAGCAGGGAGTCAAGGTGATTCCTGTGACTGACGAAACAGAATTAGCCCTTGATCAGTCGGCCTAAAATCGCAACATCATCGCAAACGGTCCTCAATATGAAATCCAATTCCGCTTATGCTGAACTCTGCCAGGTGCATTTGCGTCTGCATCGTTTTGGCCATGTTGCTTCGATTGTGAGTTGGGACCGTAATGCAATGATGCCGCCTGCCGGTAATCACGCGCGGGCAGAAGCTGAGGCGGAATTGGGCGCGTTAATACATCGACTGCGCACCGATGCAAAGCTGGCCGGATGGTTGCGTGCAGCGGCGGATGAAGATCTGAACGACTTTGAGCGCGCCAATTTACGTGAAATGCAACGTGACTGGCGCCACGCCAATGCATTGCCGGAAGCACTGGTCGAAGCCAAGAGCCTGGCCGGTGCGAAATGTGAGCATGCCTGGCGGACGCAACGAGCAGCCAACGACTGGAGCGGATTTCTGGAGAACTTTCGCCCGGTACTTAAGCTGGCGCGGGAAGAAGCACAGCTGCTGGCTGCCGATAGCGGTTTGTCGCGATACGATGCGCTTGTCGATCTCTACGAGCCGGGGATGCGCGGGGCCGAACTCGAGCGTATTTTTGCCGAAATCAAAACCTGGCTGCCGGATCTCGTCATCCGGGTAGCGGCGCGTCAGGTAAATGAAAAGGTCGTTATGCCGACCGGACCGTTTCCCATTGTCAATCAACGTGCCTTGTGTCAGGACGTCATGAGGCTGCTGGACTTCAATTTCGACGCCGGGCGTCTTGATGAGAGTGCGCATCCCTTCAGTGGCGGGGTACCGGAAGACGTGCGCCTGACCACGCGTTACCGCGCTGATGAATTTGTGCAAAGTCTGATGGGCACCATCCATGAAACCGGTCATGCCCGGTTCGAACAGAACCTTCCGCGTGAGTGGTTGGGTATGCCAATTGGCCAGGCGCGCTCATTTGGCGTCCACGAGAGTCAGAGTCTGTCGTATGAGATGCAGCTGGCCCGCAGTCGAGGATTCATCGGATTGCTGGCGCCGATGGTGGCTCGCCATCTCGGCGATCAACCTGCTTTCGAGGCAGGCAATTTGCATCGACTGATGACTCGTGTGAAACCTGGTTTCATTCGCGTTGAAGCGGACGAGGTGACCTATCCGGCTCACATCATTCTGCGATTTGAAATTGAACGCGCCCTGATTGAAGGTGAGATTGAGGCTGAAGATATTCCGGCGTTGTGGGCGGAAAAAATGCAGTCACTGTTAGGCGTTGATACCGCCGGCAACTACACCAACGGCTGTATGCAGGATGTACATTGGACGGATGGATCATTCGGCTACTTTCCCAGCTACACGCTGGGTGCGATGTATGCCGCACAATGGTTCGCGACCATTCGTCGCGCCGTTCCTGATCTGGACACGCATATTGCCAACGGCGATTTTTCACCGGTATTCAGCTGGTTGCGCGAAAACATCTGGCTGCAAGCGAGCCGTTGGGAAACTGCCGAACTGGCAATTCGGGCGAGCGGCGAGCCACTCAATCCGATCCACCTGCGCCGGCATCTGGAGCAGCGTTATTTGGGCTGACACTCAAGTGTCAGCTCAGGCTTGGAAAGCTCGATCTAGCGCAGGTCGATTCCGAAAGCGCGCCGTAAGTGATTTCCGGCCTGGTCGAATACGCTGCGGGTATGCCCGATGGCACCCATCAGCCACATAAATCCGTGAATCATTGACGGGTTGGGCAGGTGTTCAACTGCGACACCTGCTTGGCGCAGTGCTTTGGCATACGCATCCCCTTCATCGCGCAGCGGATCGAAGCCGGCGGTAATCACGGTGGCTGGCGGCAGCCCTGCAAGCTTGCCGCGCAGCGGGGACGCAAAGACATTTTCGGCGTCGCTTGGGTTGGAAAAATAGTGACTAAAAAACCATTCCATGGCGGCACTGGTCAGCAGATAGCCTTCCTTGTTTTCAACGCGTGATGGAAATTTACCGCTGCTGTCGGTTACCGCATCGGTGACGGGGTAAATCAGCAACTGATAGACAATTTTCGGAGCGCTGCGATTACGCGCCATCATTGCAACCACGGTCGCCAAGTTTCCGCCGGCGCTGTCACCACAGACGGCGAGGCGATTCGGATCAAAGCCGAGGCGGGCTGCATTTTCCACCGTCCAGCAGGTTGCAGCGTAGCAGTCCTCGGGAGCGACAGGGAAGCGGAATTCGGGCGCCATCCGGTAGCCAACTGAAACGACAGCAGCGCCACTTGCATTGCTTAAGCTGCGGCAAACCTTATCGACCACCTCCAAGTCACCGAAAACAAATCCGCCACCATGGAAATAAACTACCACCGGGTGCGGCCCGGCTCCTGCCGGGCGATAAATTCTCACCGGAATTTCACCGCCGGCAACGGGGACAGACTCGTCGGAGACATTTGCCACTGCTTCGGCGTCGCCCTGCAAACCGACAAAGGCATAGGCTGTTTCACGTGCTTCGGCCACTGTCATTTCTTCAAAGCCTTTCATGCCTTGTGCAGCGAGTTCTTCGAGTAGTGCTTTGGCGTGTGCATCGAGTTGCATGAGGTTCTCCGGAAGTAATTTTGATCGAGTTCGCGGTGGTAATCGTCTGGCCCGTTGATCTGCCGCACGCCCCATGTTATCCCAGCAGCGGTATCAATCCGCCACGATCGCCCAACGCTCATGATCGCGCCAGCGCCCGAAAATCTTCAGGTACTTCGGTGAGTAGCCTTCAAGCTTGAAGCCGGCTGAACGTACCAGCGCAATCGATGCAATATTCTGCGGTTGAATATTGGCTTCCAGACGATGAAGTTTCATCTGACCGAACGCATGTTTGACCACTGCGCGCAATCCCTCGCGCATCAGGCCCTGGCGCTCAAAACCGGTAAATGTGTAATAGCCAAGGTAGGCACTGCGAAATGAACCCATGATGGCGTTGGAAATGTTGAATACGCCGACTATGCTTTTGCTCGCTTCTTCACAAACCAGCAATGGAACGACATTGCCGGTTTTGATCCGCTCAATATAGGCATGAAATTTTTCTGTCGTATCCGGCGCATCTATCCACCTTCCGTGCAAGGCTCGACTGGCCTTTGCAGCTGCAACGAACTCACGTTCGTCCGCTTTGGTCGGGACGCGAAGGTAGATGCGCCGCTTCATTGCGTTACCGGAGATTTAGGTGGCACAGTGCAATTGCAGGCATTGTTGCCTTTGTCGAAAATAATTTTCCATTTTCCCGATGCATCCAATCGCCATATGGACGTAAAGGTCGCAACCTCCTTGCCCTCGGGAGATTTCACCGGTCCGGTGCTTAGCGCCAGATTGCCCGACGCTAGTACTTCGACGCTCTCCGGCGCCCAGGAGAAGGGCGGTGTGGCTTCATCATAAAACGGCTTCCACTCCTTCACGATTTCCTCGCGTCCGCGCAGGGGGCGTTTGCCGGCAAAGAAAATGGCGTCGTCGGCGATGTATGTCGCAAAAGCCGCATGATTCCGGTCGGCCATGGTTTTGGCGAAAGCTCGCTCGGTATCCGCGACCTGTTGTTTGAGGTCCTCGGCACTAAATTGCGCCGCGGCAATTGCGCATCCTGAAAACATCAGGGCGATGATTCCGAGCCAAAACGAAATGCGGTGCATGATGAATTCTCCTGTGATTGGGATGCGAGGCAAACCTGCCTTCATGCCAGGTGTTTGATCATGTTGATCCCAGTAACGCTGTAGCCAAGTTTGCCGTACAGATTTTGTGCTCCGGGATTGTTGGCGAATACATGTAGTCCGATGCTGGACAAACCCATGTTGCGCGCCAGCACTTCCATCGCAGCAAAGGCCGCCGCAGCGTGTCCCTGGCGGCGAAACTCGGGGTAAACCTCAAGGTCATAAACATAGCCACTACGTAACCCGTTCCTCGTCACGACGGCGAACCAAAGGTAGCCTACCTGAATACTCGGTTCTGCCCCAGTGCTCCTTACTTCGGCATGGATCTCGTGAAGAAAATTATCGGGTGTGGCCAGTCCCTCCGGCAGTAGTGCGGCATAGTCAAGCCGTGAACGTTCCAGTGCGCCTTCTGCCGGCCAACGCCCGGCGGTGATGTTCTCGTCGGCGTACGCAATAATCGCTGCTTCGCGATAACGCTCAAAGCTTGATTGACTCATCGGGATTAAGCGCGTCGACATTTGATTCTCGTCAATAAAGCGTGATGGATCCTGTCTCGCTGCGCCTCCGCTTTGCCGAAGTCCGGCGCTGCGTTCGGTAGCGAGTTACAGCCATGTCCCGCCGCCGGACGGCAGCATCGGCGGTGGCGGTGTGCCAAAGGTGTCACCAAGTATGGAGGCCAGTACCATGCTCAGTAGCGAAACAAAAATGCTGGCGAAAAATGCCGTCCAAAAGCCGGTCACCTTAAAGCCTTTGACCAACTTTGCCACCAGCAAAATCATCAGCGCATTGATCACCAGGAGGAAGAAACCCAGCGTCACAAGCGTCAGTGGCAATGTCAATAAAATCAATACCGGACGGACCAATGCATTGGCGAAGCCAAGCAACAGCGCTGCAATGATGACTGCACCGGAGCTGCCGAATCTAATGCCACGGAAAACGTGACTGGCGATCCATAACGAGAGCGCAGTCAGTATCCAGTCGAAGGCGAAAGAATTTAAGGTTTGCACCATGGCGGTGTCGGTATGGACGAGGAAAACAATGCAACATGATAAGGCGGCGGGCAGATGATTGGGAACCACCCCCAGTGGCGACCGGTGGCGCAATACGTCCGCCGGATGGTCAGGATTCTTGCGGCAATTTATTTCGTTACCCTGGCAGGAGTGTTCATGTTGCAAGACAAGTTGTTGTACTTTCCTCAGCGGGCCAGCATTAAAGAGATGCTCGAACCCGGCCTGGCCGCATGGCCGGCTGCGGGTGAATTCCGCGGCCTGATCGCCGAGCCGCCAGCCACGATTGCCGTGCGTGGCACCGCCATTGTGTTTCACGGCAATGCAGGTCTCGCCAACCACCGTCGATATTACGCGGATGTCCTGACAGCGCAGGGGCTGCGTGTCATTCTTGCCGAGTATCCCGGTTACGGTCCTCGTGTTGGAACACCAACCGAGGAGCGTCTGGTTGTCGATGCGGCAGATTCAATCGCATTGGCACAGCGAACCTACGGCGAGCCGTTGCTGGTCATCGGGGAATCGCTGGGTGCCGGCGTAGCTGCTGCAGCTACGGTAAAACTCCCCAATCGCAGCTTCGGCTTAATGTTGATCACGCCTTGGGATACGCTCGGCAATGTGGCTTCCCATCATTATCCGTGGCTGCCGGTGCGCTGGATTGTCGGCGATGCCTACAACAGTGTCACCAACTTGCTGCAATTTACGCAACCGCTGATGGTGGTGATTGCCGAGCGAGACAGTATCGTTCCCGCGCAATTCGGCATCGCACTTTATGAAAGTGGTCAGGGTCTGCGCAGACTCGTCACCATTAAGCATGCAGAGCACAATGACTGGGCTGACCAGGTCGATGCTGCCTGGTGGCACAATGCGCTGGCATTTTTGCTGCCGCCAAAACAGTGATCAGCGCACTGCGTCGGTACAATCAATCACACAGTTCCCTGGAAACCAACGACCAAGAAAATGAAAATCGCGACATGGAATGTCAATAGCCTCAAGGTGCGCCTGCCGCACGTACTCGACTGGCTGGCAAGTGAAAAGCCGGATGCCTTGTGCCTGCAGGAAACCAAGATGGAAGATAAGGTGTTCCCTTACGCAGAGATTGAGGCGGCGGGGTATCGCGCCGTTCATAACGGGCAAAAGACCTATAACGGGGTGGCATGGTTGGCGCGCCACAAGATGGGTGACGTGCATTTCGACCTCCCGAATTTCGATGATCCGCAAAAACGGATTGTTGCGGTGACGATCAGTGGCACGCGCTTGATCTGTGGCTACATGCCCAACGGTCAGGAGGTCGGTGCGGAGAAGTACGCGTACAAGCTGCGCTGGTACGCGGCACTCACGGAGTGGATGCGCGATGAGCTGGCACTACATCCAAGATTGGCGCTGTTGGGTGACTTCAATATCGCTCCGGAGGATCGTGATGTGCACGACCCGGCGGCATGGAAAGACCAAATTCTATGCAGCGAACCCGAGCGGGCTGCATTTCAGGGGCTGCTCGGTCTGGGCTTCGTGGATGCGTTTCGATTGTTCGAACAAGCACCCAAGACCTATTCGTGGTGGGATTACCGGATGATGGGATTCCGGCTTAACAAAGGTCTGCGGATTGACCATATTTTGCTGTCATCAGCATTGGCGTCGAACTGCACCGCTTGCGCGGTCGACAAGGCGCCGCGCAAGCTGGAGCGACCGTCAGATCATGCGCCGGTCTGGGTGGAGTTCGCCTGAGGACGGCGTCTGGCGAACTGCTCAAATTCGTCAATCGGGAGCGGGCGGCTAAACAGATATCCCTGACAACGCGTGCAACCGAGTTCTGCCAGATGAAGGCGCTGAGCCTCGGATTCGACACCTTCGGCGATCACGACCAGGTTCATATTGTCGGCAAGTGCAACGATCATCGAGGCAATCGCGGTGTCAATTGCGTCATCGAGGATGTTCTTTACAAAGCCCTGATCAATCTTCAATTCATTAAGGGGCAGCTTTTTCAAATAGGAAAGCGAGGAGTAACCCGTGCCGAAATCGTCAAGTGATAAGGCTACGCCAGCTGATTTCAGCTGCGCCATTTTGCTGACGACATTGCTCATGTCATCAACAAAGTGACTTTCAGTGAGTTCAAGCTTAAGGCGGTTGGGGTTGGCCCCGGTTTCCTCCACGATGGCTAGCACTTCATTAACGAACAGCGGCAGTCTCAGCTGATTGGCGCTGACGTTGACCGCGATGGTGAGATGGGCCATATCCGGACGCCTTGCCCATTCCGCAAGCTGAATACAGGCAGTGCGCAGGACCCAGCGCCCGAGCGGGAGGATCAACCCGGTTTCCTCGGCGATGAAGATAAAGTCGAGTGGCGCGACAAGGCCACGATGAGGATGATTCCACCGCACCAGCGCTTCCACCCCGGTCAAGCCCATGTCTTTGCCTACTTGAGCTTGGTAATGAAGAACAAATTCTCCTTTTGCAACTGCGTCATTTAACTCGGCTTCCAATACCAACCGGCGGTTAAGCTTTGCTTGCAGACTCGGGTCAAAGAAACTCAGGGTATTGCGGCCTGCAGCCTTAGCCTGATACATCGCCAGATCGGCGCGTTTTAACAATTCGTCTGCCGTGCCTTGGTGGTTGGAGAACAGCGTTATGCCGATGCTTGATGAACTCCGATGCGAGTTGCCGTCGAGCGAATAGGGTGCATTTAGCGCCGCAAGGATCTTCCGCGCAATCGCTTCGGCCTGAATTCCGGCCTCCTCACGTTTTTCGCTGAGCGCCTCCAGCATGACAATGAATTCATCACCTCCCAAGCGAGCCACCGTATCTACATCGCGAACGCAGGAATTGAGTCGGCGCCCGACTTCTTGCAGCAGCATGTCACCAATGTCGTGTCCGTGTTGGTCGTTGAGTGTCTTGAACTTGTCGAGATCAACAAACATCAGCGCGGTATGTCGCTCGCTACGGGTACTGGCGGCGACGGCATGTTTGAGGCGATCCAGCAGGAGGCGACGATTGGGGAGTTGAGTCAGTGGATCGTGAAACGCCAAGCTCTGAATCTCATCCTCGGCTTTCTTTCGCGCAGTGATGTCCGCGACCAGCGATGTTGCCCCGACGATCAAACCACGACTGTCTCGCAAGGGTGCGTTGTACCACTCACATTGAATCAGTTTGCCATCACTCCGAATATTTTCGTTGCTGCTGCGACCACCGCCCTTGCCGGAGAGCAACTCAGCACCAACCGCTGCGATGGCTGATTGCGCGGGCTCGGGAACGATGAACAATCCATTTTGCCCGATGGCCTCTGCTGCGGAGTAGCCGAAAATTGTTTCTGCTGCGGGGTTCCAGCGAACGACGCGAAAGTCCAAATCCCAGTCGATCACTCCCAAAGGCGCCTGATCAAATTCAAGTGCCAGTGCTTGATTTGCAGCGAGCAACCGTTCCTGCGCCTGTTTGCGTTCGGTGATGTCGCGCACAGTCACGAGGGTCGCTGGTTCTCCGTCATAAAGTATCCTGACACCTTGAATTTCGGTATCGAGGATCGAACCATCGTGCCGCAACAACTTTTCCTCCAGCATCGGTGTTAATGACCCCACTGCCTCTCCCGCCGCCATGCGGGCGGCAACAGTAGCGCGAAAATCGGGATGAACGAGATCCAGCAGTTGGCGACCGATCAACTGCTCAACCGAATCTGCCCCCAACAAGCGCACCGTTGCCGCATTCACATAAAGCACTTCGCCGCCGCGATGAACGGCTACGGCTTCGGGAATGCATTCCATCAATGTACGAAAACGCTGTTCGCTTTCTGCCATCGCCGCTGAAGCGCGTTTTCTTTCGCTGATGTCGGCAATGAAAACAGTAAATTCAAAGGACTTTGCAATTTTGTGGGAGGTGAGTACCAACTCGATCGGCAGCTCTGTTCCGTCTTTGCGCGTCGCTGTCAATTCCAGCTTGCGATTCTGTAGTTGTTCATCTCCATCAATCAGCAGTTGAGTGAAGATGGATCCCTCAGTGCTGGTTCTTTGTTGCGGAATGATCGTCGCCACAAATGATCGTCCAATAATTTCGCTGCGATCCCAGCCGAAAACCGCATGGGCGTGACGACTCCAACGAGTAATCAGTCCTTTGGCGTCGACTCCGATGACCGCGCCAAGCGCGGTATTAAGCATCGCATCGGTACGCATTTGCGCTTCGACCAACTGGCGCACGGATTGATTAAAAAAAACTCCCACGGTGATGGCTGCTGTCATGCCACACAGCAAGACGAGCGCAATCCTTTGTTCGACGGCCCCACCGGTCAACCAGAATGCGAACATTGGCGGCAGAAACGCAAAGCCGATCATTGCAATCATTGCGCTTCGCTGTTCGGCCACCGAGATCATGGCGACGATCGCCACACTCATCAGCACGCCAACACAGAAAGCTGCATTGGCGCCAGCTGACTGACCAATTAGCAATGTCGGTCCAACCGCCCAGGCTGCGCCACTCATTGCTGATTGCGCCAAAAAAATCCGTTGCCAGCGAACGATATCCTCTGGACCTGGCTTTGCGCGACGGAAGGCCAAAACCTCAATGCAACCGAGAAATTGGGACGCGAGCAGAGCCACGATCCACGCCGTAACTACCGATTGCGGAAAAACCGACGACAGCACTCCGCCGACGGCAAAAGTGCTGGCGACGACAAAGAAAATGTTTAGCGGCTTTCGGCTATACGCTGCGTAGAGCAGCTTCGCCTCGACTGATCGCTGCTGAAGTGGTGTTTCTGTCATGTGTCCGTTCCGAGCACCAAACTACCCAATGGCGAGTACGGCGCTCATTTATCCTTAAGCCTTACTATGCAGCGCTATGTATGCATTTCTTTCGTTGTTGGCGAGAACTATTGGTTGACGATGTTATCCGCAAATTTCACTCGCGCTCGTCTGTGGTCGCGATGAGGACCACCAACTGTCTGATTTGTCAGAAGATGCGTTTCATGAAAAGTTAGTTTCGTATAGTATCTGCAGACGCCCTGGTAAATCGTCTTAAGCGTGATATGTGGAATTTTTCACCGAGGCGACAAACCGCAGTATTCGAATTTGCACACTTGGACGAGACAAGTCATGACCCTAACTGCGAGTGTTAAGTGATCCGACGAAAGTTAGGGCACCTGAGTTACGCGCCCGAAGGATTCGTTCCTGCCGAACTCGTCTCAGCTGTCACTGCGCACGGGATTGACGACACCAGACGGGCTTTCTTGCGTTCGAGTTTCGCTGCTGCATTACTTGGCAGCACTGTAATTGCGACGCGCTCCAGCGCCGCCGAGGGCGAATTGGAGATTCTTGAAAAGCAACCCTGGCAAACCACGCTGGGGAAACCCGTGGCGGCGACACCCTATGGCCTGCCTTCGGTGTTCGAAAAGAATTTGCAACGACGCGAATCACCCGGTCTGACCCGTGTCTCGGCTGCTTCGGTGGCATTTACGCCACTCCAAGGGTTGTTTGGCATCATCACGCCGAGTGGCTTGCATTTCGAACGTCACCATCAGGGCTGGGTGGATATCGATCCGGCAAAGCACCGCTTGATGATCAATGGTCTGGTCAAACAGGCAAAAATTTTTACCATGGATGACCTGTTGCGCCTGCCATCGGTGTCGCGTATTCATTTCATCGAATGCGGTGCGAACACGGGTTTGGAGTGGGGCAATGTCGCTGTGCCAACGGTGCAATACACGCACGGCATGTTGTCTTGTTGCGAGTTCACCGGCGTCCCGCTTTCGGTGTTGCTTGACCAGTGCGGTGCTGATCTGAAGAAGGGTAAATACGTCCTTGCCGAAGGTGGCGACGGATCCGGTATGACGCGCACCATTCCCATGGAAAACGCACTCGACGATGTCTTCGTTGCCTGGGGTATGAATGGCGAAATGTTGCGCCCCGAGAATGGCTATCCACTGCGTCTGGTGGTGCCCGGTGTGCAGGGAGTCAGTTGGGTGAAATGGCTGCGGCGGATCGAAGTCGGCGACAGTCCATACGCTTCCAAAGATGAAGCGGTGCATTACATTGACTTGATGCCGGATGGCTTGCACCGCCAGTACACGTCGATTCAGGAATGTAAATCGGTGATCACCACACCGTCGGGCGGACAGCAATTGCATGCCACGGGTTTTTATAACGTGAGCGGCATGGCTTGGTCGGGGCGCGGCAAGATCAAACGGGTGGACGTTTCGTTTGACGGCGGAAACCATTGGCGCACCGCACGTCTTGAGAGCCCTGTGCTGAGCAAGGCGGTGACACGATTCAATATTGACTGGGTGTGGGACGGCTCACCCGCCATTTTGCAGTCGCGGGCGATCGATTCGACGGGATATGTGCAGCCACCGATCCGCACCTTGAGGGCCATCAGGGGATCGCGCTCGATCTACCATAACAATGCCATTCAATCGTGGGAAGTTGGCAGCAACGGCGAGGTCAGTAATGTTCAGGTCGGCTGAGCGACGATCTCCTCCTCCCCCGTCAAGGGGGAGGTCGGGAGGGGGATGGGGCGGCGCAATATTGATATTTATATCCGTAGCGCTTCCTGCCACTGCAGCAGACAAATTTCCAGGGATCGGACGCACAGCTACCGGCGCCGAAGTTGCGGCTTGGGACATTGATGTCCGGCCCGACTTTAAAGGGCTTCCGTCAGGATCAGGGAGCGTTGCTAAAGGACAGGAAATTTGGGATGCCCGCTGTGCCAATTGCCACGGGACGTTTGGCGAATCGAACGAGATATTTACACCGATCGTTGGAGGCACGACGAAGCAGGATATCGAACGGGGCCGTGTGGCCTCGTTGACCGACCAAAAACAACCGCAACGCACGACCATGATGAAAGTGGCGACACTCTCCTCATTGTTTGATTACATCTACCGTGCCATGCCATGGAACGAGCCGCGTTCGCTGACCGTGGACGAAACCTATGCGGTGTTGGCGCATATTCTGAACCTGGCCGAAGTGGTACCGGATGATTTCGTCCTCTCGGATAAAACGATGGACAGCGTTCAGGCGCGGATGCCTAACCGTTTTGGCATGACCAAAACCCACGGACTTGCCAATGCGCGCGGCAAACCGGATATTCAGGCGACTGCCTGTATGAAGGACTGCGCCGAGTTTGTGCAGATCGGATCGCGGCTGCCCGATTACGCCCGCAACGCGCATAACAATCTGGCCGACCAGAACCGGATCTGGGGGCCGTTCCGCGGCGCCGATACCAGTGTGGCGGCATTGGCGGCGCTATCCTTGAGCCGATCAGTCGCGCTAACCCAATCTGCGCCATCGAGCGCAGGCGAGGACGCCGTCCCGCCAGCACCAACTGGCAAAATTCTCTATGCCAAGCATCATTGCGCTGCCTGCCATGGCTTGACCAATAAACTGGTCGGCCCCTCATTTCGCGACGTCGCAAAACGCTATCAGGGCAAGTCGGATGTGAATGTCGTGCTGGAACGAAAAATTAAGCTGGGGGGCGCGGGCGCCTGGGGCAACATTCCAATGCCGCCTCATGCCACAATTGAGGCGAGTGACATCGCCAGTTTGGTGAGTTGGATACTTGAAGGCAAATTTTGAAAGGAGCACAGATGAACCCGAAACGACGTGACACCCTCCGTCTGATGGCAGTGATTGGCTTGATGGCATCGACGGGCTTGATCAGTCAGGCACAGGCAGCGGAATGGAACAAGCTGGCGTTTGAAGGCAAAAGCCTGGATGACGTTCTAAAGGCCTTGGGCGGCACGACCGCCGATAAGTCCGCCGAAGTCAGCTTGAATGCACCCGATATTGCGGAAAATGGCGCGGTGGTGCCGGTCGGCGTATCGACCAGCCTGAAAGCGCAGCAAATTGCGATTCTGGTTGAGAAGAATCCCAATGTACTGGCTGCCCACTTCACGCTGCCGGCTGGAACAGAACCCTTCGTCGGGACACGGGTAAAAATGGGCCAAACCTCAAACGTCATGGCCTTGGTCAAGGCCGACGGCAAGTGGTTTGTGACCAGCAAAGAGGTCAAGGTGACGCTGGGTGGTTGCGGTGGTTAAGCCGATTGTGACGAACTCGAACAACATATTGAAAGGGAATCATCATGGGTGATCCGATGCGTATTCGCGCGACCGAAAGCGGTGGCGTGGTTGAAGTTAAAGTACTGATGAAACACGACATGGAATCCGGTCAACGCAAGGATGCGGCCGGCAAAGTCATTCCCGCCTGGCACATCAATACCTTGACCGCAAAGGTCAAAGACAAGGAAGTGTTTGCCGCCGAATTCGGACCTGCGGTATCAAAAGACCCGTTCCTCAATTTCAAGTTCAAGGGTGCGGCTAAAGGCGACAAGATTTCCGTTACTTGGGTGGACAACCGTGGCGACACGCGGACCGACGAAGTGGCAATCGCTTAGGCGAACATTCCCGGCGAAATCGCAACAATCATGAGGAGGGATGATGAATAGAACAATAAGCGGTGGCCGCATTGGTGTGGCGCTTGGACTCGGGCTGTCTTGTCTGGCCATGCAGGTCAGCGCGCAAGGTACGCCAGGCACGCCGACGGCCAGCGATGGAATTGCGAAATACCGCGAGATGATTGCCGACGGCAACCCGGCGGAACTTTACGAAGCCGAAGGTGAGGAGCTTTGGAAGAAGGCGGCAGGCCCGAAGAATGCGACGCTGGAGAAATGCGATTTGGGCTTGGGCGCAGGTGTCGTCAAGGGCGCAGCGGCGCAACTGCCGCGCTACTTCAAGGACACCAATCGCGTGCAGGATTTGGAATCCCGTTTGATGACTTGCATGGAAGTGCTACAAGGCATTAACCCGCAGGAAATTATCGACGCACCGTTTGGCAAGGGTGCCAAGAAGCCGGTCGAGGCGATCGTGGCCTATGTGGTGACCAATTCGCGTGGCATGAAAATCAATGCGCCGATGAAGCACCCGAAGGAAAAGGAAATGTATGCCTTGGGTAAACACGCGTTTTACTACCGTGGCGGCAGCATGGATTTTTCCTGTGCGACCTGTCACGACGACGCTTCAAAGCGTATCCGTTTGCAGGATCTGCCTGACCTGACCTCGCAAAAGGGTGCAGCACTGGGCTGGGGTTTCTGGCCGGCGTACCGTGTTTCCAGTGGCGAGTTCTGGACCATGCAGCGACGCCTCAACGATTGCTACCGCCAGCAACGCTTTCCCTATCCAAATTACACCTCGGACGTGACCATTGCGCTGTCCGCCTACCTGGCCGGCAATGCCAAAGGTGGCGTCGTGAACACCCCTGGCCTAAAGCGCTAACGGAAGGATGACAACGATCATGAAAACAGCTCAATTAATTGCTCGCGTTGCTTCAGTTTGTGCACTGAGTCTGGCCGGTGTTTCAGCGAACGCGCAGAATGCCCAAACCGTTGCTGCAATGGACAAAGCTATTGTCGGCAGCTTCCGCAGTGAAGGCATTGTGTCGGTCGAATCGATCAAGCAGGACGAAACGCAAATCGTTTGCTCGGATCCGAAGCTGGCGACCGGCAAGGCAGGCGAGAAACGTCGTGCCGCCATTGAAAAGGAGAACATGGAAACCATCCGCCCACCCTATGAGGGCGTTTACCTTGGTGACTGGAAGGAAGGGGAGAAAGTCGCTCAGAGCGGGCGAGGGGCTACCTGGACCGACAAGTCAAGCACGGTCAATGGTGGCGGCTGCTACAACTGTCACCAGATCTCCAAGGCAGAAATTTCCTACGGCACGATCGGACCATCATTGCTTGGCTATGGCAAAACTCGTGGCACGACCCAAGCAATCGTTGAATACACCTGGGGCAAGATTTATAACGCCAAGGCTTACAACGCCTGCAGCGCCATGCCAAGGATCGGTCACTTCAACTTGCTGACGGTGAAACAAATGCAGGATGTGATGGCCTTGTTACTCGACCCGGCGTCACCGGTAAATCAGTAGGGCGTGGCGCGCCCTACTGCAAAAATGAACACCCCCCCACCCCCATCCCCCCTTGCCGGGCGCGCGCAGGCCTGCGTGCCTGCGCCGTTCCGCAGGCGCGGGGCATGCCCCGCGAAACCCCTGCTTCACCCCCGGGGCGGGGCAGTTAATTGGTTCGCCGCGCTCGGCTATAAGGACTGGGCCGAACGGAATCGTGGGTGCTGATCCATGAGCATGAACCGCCGCGAGTTTTTGCACATGCTCGCGGTGGCGTCCGCGGGTGGTATGGCTTTGCATGCTGACGCTGGCGTTGCCCAGGCGTCTGCGAAAAATTTTTATGATTTGCCGCGATTCGGCAATGTGCACCTGCTGCATTTCACCGATTGTCATGCTCAGCTGACACCGACCTATTTTCGCGAACCGAATGTCAATATTGGCATCGGTGCCCAATCCGGCAAGGTGCCGCATCTGGTTGGCGAAGCTTTCCTCAAGGCATTCGGCATAGCACCTGGCAGTCGCGAAGCACATGCGTTTACGTATTTGAATTTTGCAGCAGCGGCAAAGCAATATGGCAAGGTCGGCGGTTTTGCCCACCTCGCGACACTCGTCCATCAACTCAAGGCAAGCCGCCCCGGTGCCTTGTTGCTTGATGGCGGCGATACCTGGCAGGGTTCGGGCCTGGCGCTGTGGTCGCAGGGCCAGGACATGGTTGATGCGGCGTTGTTGCTGGGCGTTGATGTGATGACCGCGCACTGGGAAATGACGCTGGGCGAGGCGCGAGTCAATCATATTGTTAACACGGATTTCAAAGACAAAATCACTTTCCTGGCACAAAACATCACCACCGCTGATTTCGGTGATCCGGTGTTTGAGCCTTACACCATAAGGGTAATGAATGGCGTACCGGTGGCAATCATCGGTCAGGCCTTCCCATACACCCCGGTGGCCAATCCACGTTATCTGGTACCGAACTGGACTTTCGGCATCCAGGAAGAGGCGATGCAAAAACGTGTCAATGAAGTGCGTGCAAAAGGTGCGCAAGCTGTGGTCCTGCTCTCGCACAACGGCATGGACGTCGACCTCAAACTGGCCTCGCGGGTTGCGGGAATTGATGTGATTCTTGGCGGGCATACCCACGATGGCGTGCCAGTACCGGTAAAAATCAAAAATCCTGGCGGCGTGACGCTGGTAACCAATGCCGGCTCCAATGGCAAATATCTGGGTGTGCTCGATCTGGAGGTGACCAGCGGCAAGGTCAGTGACGTGCATTACAAACTGATGCCGATCTTCGCCAATTTGTTGCCGGCGGATCCGGCAATGGCCGCACTGATCGCGAAGATGCGGGTGCCGTTTGAGTCCAAACTGTCCGAAAAGCTCGCGGTGACGGAGGGCTTGTTGTATCGGCGTGGCAATTTCAATGGCAGTTTCGACCAACTGATTCTCGATGGCTTGATGGCGGAGAAAAATGCCGAGATCGCATTCTCGCCCGGGTTCCGTTGGGGTACTTCGCTGCTCCCTGGGCAAGCCATTACCATGGAGCATTTGCTTGATCAGACGGCGATTACCTATCCATGGACAACGCTGACCATGATGTCCGGGTCCACCATCAAGACCATTCTCGAAGATGTCGCCGACAACCTTTTCAATCCTGACCCCTATTATCAGCAGGGCGGCGACATGGTCCGCGTTGGCGGACTGCAATACACGATCGACCCGAACGCAGGGGCCGGGCAACGCATTTCGGGGATGACCTTGCGCGGGAAAAGTGTAGAGGCCGAGAAGACCTACAAGGTTGCCGGTTGGGCACCAGTGGCCGAGGCGGCGCGGGATGCTGGCGGAGAGCCCGTCTGGGATTTGATGTCGCGTTATTTGAAATCGATCAAGACGGTGAAGGCACGTCAGCTGAATTCGCCAACCATCAAGGGCGTCGTGGGGAATCCAGGAATTTCGACTTCGGGCGTTTGAGATGTCAATTACGCGGCTCGTTGTGCTCTCCTGCTGCATTGCGTTATCGTCACTCGGTATCGCCGGCAACAACAGTGTTGGCACTTCGCTGCACAAGCTCGATCCAATCAAGGTCGCACCGAACACCTACTACGTTCAGGGCATGGCCGAAATGGGGTCAGTGCATAACCGGAACTTCATATCCAATGCAGGGTTTGTGATTACCGATGGCGGTGTGGTGGTGATTGACTCACTCGGCTCTCCAGTACTGGCGCAAGCACTGGTGGCGGCGATCAAGAACCTTACTGCCCAGCCGATTCGTAAAGTCATTGTGACGCACTACCACGCCGATCATATTTATGGCTTGCAGGTATTCAAGGCACTCGGCGCGCAGATCGTTGCGCACGCGGCTGGCAAGCTCTATTTGAGTTCGGATGTTGGTGCGCAACGCTTGGCGTCATCGCGGCAAACCTTGGCTCCGTGGATTGACGATTCCACCCGTCTGGTGGCTGCCGACGAATGGATTAGCGGCGAGACCACATTCACGATGGGCAAAGTACGCTTCGTCATCAAGCCCGTCGGCCCGGCGCACACCGCCGAGGACATTGCGCTGTTTGTGCCGTCGACGGGTGTGTTGTTCGCCGGAGACCTGGTTTTTCAAGCCCGCATCCCCTACGTTGGCAATGCCGACAGCCGCGGCTGGATTGCTGCGCTCACGGCGCTGAAGGGTGTCGCGCCGAAGATCATCGTTCCCGGTCATGGCCCGCACTCCAACCATGCCTTGCAGGAGATTAAATTCACCAGCGATTACTTGGCGCATTTGCGCGCCATGATGTCCCCCGCTGCATTAAACTTGGATCCGTTCGATGAGGCCTACGCCAAGGCCGACTGGACTGAATATGAGGGCTATCCTTTGTTTCGCGCAGTCAATCGAATGAATGCCTACAACATTTATCTGTCGATACAGCAGGAGGCGCAATGAGCACTGGCATGATCCGATGCACTGTATTGATAATCGCGCTGAACTGCTTCGCGGCGGCCGCGAATGCCGGCAGCAATGCGACACCGGACGCCTTGCATCGCGGCCAGGTGTTGCATGCGGATAAATGTGCGAACTGCCATGCCAAAAAATCCGGACTTGGTGATGGTAATGTGTTGTACCTGCGCAGTGATCGCAAAGTAAAAAATCCAAAACAGTTGGACGGCATGGTAGCCCGCTGCAACAGCGAACTCCGGCTCGACCTGTTTCCGGAAGATGAGGCTGATATTGCCTTCTTTTTAAGCAAGAGTTTTTACAAGTTCAAGTAGCAGTATTGTGTGCAAGGAAATCTGTTCAACGTCAACGGAGTGAACCATGAGTCCAGCAAGAATTCTCGCAACACTTGGGATGGCCTGCATTTCGCTGCCAACCTTCGCGCAAAGCCCGGCGCCGAATTATTTTGTCGCCAACTGCTTTAACTGTCACGGCACCGAAGGACGCGGTCACAGCACGATTCCGGCATTGGCCGGACTAAGCAAGACCTACATCATCGAACAGATGAATGCGTTCAAAGCCGGTACGCGGCAGGCGACCCTGATGCATCAGTTGTCCAAGGGCTACACCGACGATGAAATCGCGATTGCTGCTGCTTACTTTGCTGCGCAGAAAAAGTGAGGATGATCATGAACAGCCAAAACAATACTCGTCGTCAATTTATCAAAGCCGTCGGCGCCGGAATTTCCGTCGCCGCGCTGAGCGGAAGCGCGTTGGCCGCGAACAGGAAGTCCATCGGGCGGGTGGTGGTGATCGGCGGTGGTTACGGTGGCGCCACTGCCGCCAAGTATTTGCGCATGTGGAGCGAGGGTCGAATTGATGTCACCCTGATCGAGCGCAGCAAGGAATTTGTCTCGTGCCCGATGTCAAATGAAGTGCTCGCCGGATATCGCAACTTTGATACTTTGCGTCACGGCTACGACGGCCTGAAGAAGAACTGGGGTGTCAAACTGGTTCACGCCAGCGTAACTGCCATTGATGTTGAAAAAAAGCGAGTCAAGACCGATCACAGTGGTGAGTTTGCATTCGATCATGTCATCGTGGCTCCCGGAATTGACTTCCTGTTTGACCAGATCACCGGATATAACGAAGCCGCGCGGGAAAAGATTTTGCACGCATGGAAGGCCGGGCCGCAAACACTGGCGCTGCGCAAGCAATTGGAGGCGATGCCCGATGGTGGCGTCTATGCGCTGACGATTCCCAAGGCACCGTACCGCTGCCCACCGGGACCCTACGAGCGCGCTTGCTTGATCGCTTCCTACCTCAAGACCAATAAACCAAAATCGAAGGTTCTGGTGCTCGATGCCAATGACAAAGTGCAGTCGAAGGAAAAACTCTTCCGTGGCGTCTGGGAGGCGGATTACAAGGAAATCATCGACTACCAGCCAAACTGGAACGCAGTCAGCGTTGATGCAGCGCAGAACTCGGTGACCAATGAATTGGGCGACACCGTCAAGGCTGCGGTACTCAATGTCGTGCCACCCCACCGCGCCGGGGACATCGCCCAAAGTGCCGGCCTGATCAATGTCAATCAGCGTTGGTGCGCGGTCGACTGGGTCACACTTGAATCAACGGCCGTCAAGAATGTCCACGTTATTGGTGATGCCTTGATGCCGGGTCCGACGATGCCGAAATCCGGTCACATGGCTAACCAGCACGGCAAAGCGGCCGCGGCGGCGATTGTCGAGATGCTTTCAGGACGCCCGGCGCAGCCAACCTTGATGGCCAATACCTGCTACTCGATGGTTGACGAGAATCGCGGTATGCACGTTGCATCGGTGCACCGCTACGACGCGGAGAAAAAGGCGCCGCAACCAGTTGCCGGTGCCGGCGGTGTGTCGATTGAACCAAACAAACTCGAAGGTATCTTTGCCCATGCCTGGGCGAATACGATTTGGAAAGAGATGCTGACCTAAGCAGATAAAGCCTTGCGAGGAGCGCTCCTAAGTGGTGCATTCCCCGGTGCCTGCCCTAGCTGTTTTGGTGCGTCATCGTCAAATGGGGTGTGGGGATGAGGTTGAGAGGAGCGCTCAATCCCCCGCTGTTATGCGGTCATTTGTTAGCTGGCCGCGGGAAAACATGACTTGGCACGATGTTCGCTAAGGAAGGGTTGCACCGTTTGAAAATGAACGGTTGATCTCAACCTACCTAAAGGAATTGCCATGCATCGTCGCAACTTCGTCAAAGCCACTGCGATATCGATCGCTCTGGCCACCGCCGGATTCAGTTCACTCCCTGCTGTAGCCGCCGACACCATCAAGGTTGGCATCTTGCATTCTCTCTCGGGCACGATGGCAATTTCGGAAACGGCGCTGAAGGAAACGGCGCTGATGACCATTGCTGAAATTAACGCCAAGGGTGGCGTGATGGGCAAAAAACTTGAGCCGGTAGTCGTCGACCCGGCTTCCAACTGGCCTTTGTTTGCAGAAAAGGCGCGTGGTCTGCTGACGCAAGACAAGGTTGCCGTCGTTTTTGGTTGCTGGACTTCGGTCTCAAGGAAGTCGGTCAATCCGGTGTTCAAGGAACTGAACGGATTGCTGTTCTACCCCGTTCAATACGAAGGTGAAGAACTCGAAAAAAATGTGTTCTATACCGGTGCAGCACCTAACCAGCAAGCGATTCCGGCAGTCGAATATTTGATGAGCAAGGATGGCGGTTCGGCCAAGCGCTTTGTGCTGCTGGGTACCGACTATGTCTACCCGCGCACCACCAACAAGATTTTGCGCGCCTTCCTCAAAAGCAAGGGTGTTGCGGAAGCCGACATCATGGAAGACTACACGCCCTTCGGCCACAGCGATTACCAAACCATTATCGCCAAGATCAAGAAGTTCTCATCCGAAGGCAAGAAGACGGCTGTGGTTTCAACCATCAATGGCGATTCCAACGTGCCCTTTTACAAGGAACTCGGTAACGCCGGTCTGAAAGCCACCGATGTGCCGGTCGTGGCTTTCTCGGTGGGTGAGGAAGAATTGCGGGGTGTCGACACCAAGCCGCTGGTCGGACATCTGGCTGCGTGGAACTATTTCGAGTCGATCAAGAACCCGACCAACGAAGCCTTCATCAAGATGTACAAGGATTGGGCGGTGAAGCAGAAGCTTCCGAACGCGGCGACTGTGGTGACCAACGATCCAATGGAAGCGACCTACATCGGCATCCACATGTGGGCGCAAGCAGTCGAAAAAGCCAAGAGCACGGACACCGACAAGGTGATCGCCGCAATGGCCGGCCAGACCTTTAAGGCACCGGATGGATTCCTGATCAAGATGGATGAAAAGAACCACCATCTGCATAAGCCGGTATTTATCGGCGAGATCAAGGCTGATGGACAGTTCAACGTGGTTTGGAAGACCAAGGGGCCGATCAAGGCTGAGCCGTGGAGTCCTTACATTGCAGGTAACGACAAGAAGAAGGGCGAGCCGGAAGTGGCAGCCAAGTAACGTGCTTGTCTTGGGCGACGCGCCGGTTGGCGCGTCGCTCTGCAGCTAGACGGCGCCCCATCAGCACCAACTGGCATATTCCCGCCGGACTCAAGTTCCTACGTGTAATTATGCGACACATTTTTGTGACGATACTTGTCGCCCTCAGTTCCTTTGCCCATGCGGCGGTAGACACGCGCCTGCTCACTCAGTTGGCGGCCGAAGACTCCGACGAGAAAATCATCGCGATTCAAAAGATCGCCCAGTCTGCCGAGCCGGATGCGAAAAGTATTTTGCAGTCGCTGGCCGATGGCAATCTGAATGACCCGGATGGCCAGCCGATCACTATTAATAATCGTGTGCGTCGTGAAATCGATGGCGCGCTGGCGGTGCTCAAGTTATTCGATCCCAGTGCTGTCGTTCGGCTGAATTCAGTCAAGGAAATCAGCACCAATGTAGATGCGTCGATGGCGCCGATGTTGCGCAAGGCAATCGCGCAAGAGAGCGATGTCAAAGTCAAGGCGCTGCTGGTGGAAGTCTATGCCTTGGCTACATTAAAGGATCCGGACAAGGATATACGCCTTGCCGCGGTAACGGCGCTTGCCACCAGCGCCGATCCCAATAACAAATCGGTGTTGTTCGAGATGAGCAAGCCGGAAAATGAAGCCGAAACAGCGGTGCGCATGGCGGCCTTTCGATCCTATCTGCAGGTTAAACAACGCCAGACTGTTGTCGAAAATGTCGGTCGGGTTTTCTCCGGATTAAGTCTGGCCAGCATCCTGCTGCTTGCTGCCATGGGTCTGGCGATCACCTATGGCGTGATGGGCGTTATCAATATGGCGCACGGCGAATTGTTAATGATTGGTGCTTACGCCACTTTTGGCGTGCAAAGCATTTTTCGCACTTTTTTCCCGGCACAACTGGACTGGTATGTACCGGTCGCTATCCCGGTCGCATTCCTCGCTGCGGCGGCGGTCGGCGTGGTGTTGGAACGCACGGTGATCCGCTGGCTGTATGGCCGCCCGCTGGAAACCTTGCTCGCCACCTGGGGCTTGTCGTTAATTTTGATCCAGGCTGCACGACTGATTTTCGGTGCGCAGAATGTCGAATTGGCAAATCCGAGCTGGATGACTGGTGGCGTTGAGGTCATGCCTGGTATTGTCTTGCCGCTAAACCGCATTTTCATCATTGGCTTTTCGCTGTTTGTGCTGACCCTGGTTTGGGTGTTGATGAACAAGACGCGCCTCGGCATGTTTGTCCGCGCCGTGACACAGAATCGCGGCATGGCCGGATGTGTCGGCGTGCCGACGGCGCGAATTGATACGGTGGCCTTTGCGCTCGGTGCAGGTATCGCCGGCTTGGGCGGTGTGGCGCTGTCGCAGATCGCCAACGTCGGGCCGGACATGGGGCAGGGCTACATCGTTGATTCCTTTATGGTGGTGGTACTGGGTGGCGTAGGGCAGTTGGCCGGCGCGGTGTGGGCAGCACTTGGCCTCGGGGTAGCAACCAAGTTCATCGAAGCTGGCGCTGGTGCGGTGGTAGCAAAAATTCTGGTACTCGTATTCATCATCATCTTCATTCAGAAGCGTCCGCAGGGTTTATTTGCGCTTAAAGGACGGTTTGTCGAGTCATGAGACGACCTTTCATTGTTCGCTTTTTCAGCGCAACGCCTAAAGCCGGCTGGCAGGCATTGGCAATCTTCACTACATTTGCCTTGCTGGTCGTGCCATTGCTGCATCTTGCGGTGCCCGAGACCAGTGTCTTTCATGTCTCGAGTTACGCCATTACCTTGATCGGCAAGATCATGTGCTTCGCCATCGTTGGCGTGGCAATGGATTTGATCTGGGGGTACGCAGGAATTTTGTCACTGGGCCACGGCCTGTTTTTTGCGCTCGGTGGCTACGCATTCGGCATGTATCTGATGCGCCAGATCGGCCGCGATGGATCCTATCAATCCGATCTGCCTGACTTCATGGTCTTCCTCGACTGGAAGCAATTGCCGTGGTACTGGACCGGTAGCGACTCCATTTGGTGGGCCGCAGTGCTGGTGCTGACAGTTCCGGCACTAGTGGCTTTGGTATTCGGCTTCTTCGCCTTTCGCTCGCGCATCAAAGGGGTGTACTTTTCCATCATCACGCAGGCAATGACTTTCGCCGCGATGCTGTATTTCTTCCGTAATGAAACCGGTTTCGGTGGCAATAACGGCTTTACTGATTTCAAACGCATCGCCGGTTACAGCATCACCTCGCCGGAGATGAGGGTGACGTTGTTTGCGCTTTCGGCCGCGATGCTCATGGCAACACTGGTGTTGTGCCGTTATGTTGTCAGCTCAAAATTCGGCCGGGTCTTGATGGCAATTCGCGATGCTGAATCACGCGTGATGTTCCTTGGCTATAACCCTTTGCATTACAAGCTCGCCGCGTGGACGCTTTCGGCGTTTCTTTGTGGAATTGCCGGTGCGCTGTACGTACCGCAAGTCGGCATCATCAACCCCGGTGAGATGTCACCCGCCAATTCCATTGAGATTGCGATCTGGGTCGCGGTTGGCGGACGCGCGACTTTAGTCGGGCCGGTGATTGGCGCTTTCATCGTCAATTTGTCAAAGAGCTTCTTTACCCAGGCATTCCCAGAATACTGGTTGTTTTTCCTCGGCGCCTTATTTGTCGGTGTGACTTTGTGGCTGCCGCAGGGCGTTGTCGGGTTGTGGTCACAATGGCGAGAGAAGCGGGCGAATGCGTTGGCAATCGCACCGGCAGACGCAGCTGTCGAACCGGGTGCAGCAAAATGAGTATCCTGCTTTTACATGAAGTCACCGTCAGTTTCGATGGCTTTCGCGCACTGAATAGTTTGTCCCTGGATATTGCCGTTGGTGAACTCCGTTGCATCATCGGCCCCAATGGCGCTGGCAAGACCACAATGATGGACGTCATCACCGGCAAGACGCGTGCGGATCGCGGCAAAGTGATGTTCGATCAGACCATCGATGTGCGGCGCATGACTGAAGCAGATATTGCACACCTGGGTATCGGGCGCAAATTTCAGAAGCCGACGATTTTTGAAAATCTGACGGTGTTTGAAAATCTCGAACTGGCGATGAAGATGGATAAGCGCGCACGGGTCAGCATGTTCGCTTGGCTCGACGACAGCGAGCGTGATCGGGTGAGCGACACACTGAAACAAATTCGTCTTGACCACCAAGCGGAACGTCAGGCCGGCCTGCTTTCGCACGGCCAGAAGCAATGGTTGGAAATCGGCATGCTGCTGATTCAGGATCCGCGCTTGCTGCTGCTCGACGAACCGGTGGCCGGGATGACTGACGACGAGACGGCCCGCACCGGTGAGTTGTTCAAGTCTCTGGCGGGCAAACATTCGCTGGTGGTGGTTGAGCACGACATGGCTTTCATCGAGCAACTCGGCGGCAAAGTTACCGTGCTGCATGAAGGCTCGGTGCTGGCCGAAGGCGATCTGGCGACCGTGCAAAACGATGCGCGCGTGATTGAGGTTTATCTGGGGCGTTAATGATGTTGAAAGTTGATCAGCTCAATCAGTTTTATGGTGGCAGCCATATCCTGCGCGATGTGAGTTTCGAGGCGCCGATCGGCAAAGTGACCACCTTGCTTGGCCGCAATGGTGTGGGTAAAACGACTTTGTTGAAATGCCTGATGGGTTTGGTTCCTGTCAAGACCGGCGCGATCCGTTTCGACGAACAGGTAATCACCAACGCGCCGTCCTACCAGCGCGTCAAGGCCGGGATTGGCTTTGTGCCGCAAGGTCGCGAGATATTTCCGCGTTTGACGGTGCAGGAAAATTTGCAAATGGGTCTCGCGACCTGCCCGGCAGGCACACCGGTACCCGAGCGAATTTTTGAAATGTTTCCGGTGCTCAAACAAATGCTCAAGCGCCGTGGCGGCGATCTCTCCGGCGGACAACAGCAGCAGTTGGCGATTGGTCGTGCGCTGGCATTCGGCCCGCGACTGTTGATTCTCGACGAGCCGACCGAAGGCATACAGCCGTCGATCATCAAGGACATTGAGCGGGCGATTAGAAACCTGGCGGCAGAAGGCAACATGGCGATCCTGCTGGTCGAGCAGTATTACGACTTCGCCCGCAGCCTGGCCGATCACTATCTGGTCATGGAGCGCGGAGAGATCATCAAGCGTGGTGCCGGTGTTGATATGGAGCGCGACGGCGTGTGTGAACTGCTCGCGATATAAATGGGGCGCTATGATCATGAGATGGCGCTCGCTTCGACTAACCAACTCACGGATTCACATCAGTCCCCCGCCGGTTGGCAGGCGCGACTGGCGATGGAGTTTGAGCGGCGCGACGATTCGACGATCCTTACCCGCCACGAGCACAGTGGGCCATTGCGGATACAGAAGGCACTGTATCCGGAAGGGCGGGAAATTTGTCACGCCATCATCCTGCATCCGCCAGCAGGGATTGTCGGCGGCGACCGGCTCACCATCGAGGTCGACGTGAAACCGCACGCCCATGTGTTGCTCACAACACCCGGTGCCAGTAAATGGTATCGCTCGTCCGGCGCGACAGCTGCGCAGTCAGTCTCTTTGCGGGTTGGTGCTGGCAGCACGGTGGAGTGGTTGCCGCAAGAGAGCATCATCTTCAGCGGGGCGCAGGCGCAGATGCAAGCGCAGATCGAACTGGCTGAAGGCGCGCGATTTATTGGCGTCGAAACCATTTGTTTTGGTCGCCGCGCCAGCGGCGAGATCTTTGATCGTGGCAATCTGAAGCTTGTCACGGATATTCGTCAGCAGGGGCGCAAGCTTTGGCGCGAGCGCGGTGTGATTCCCGGTTCCTCTGCATTGCTGAATTCACCCATTGGTTTGGCCGGTTTCAGCGTCTGCAGCACCCTACTGGTCGCCGGTGCAACGATTGGACCTGAGGTGCTCGCCGCGTGCCGCAGTGTGACGGCACCAGAAGTACAGGCTGCGTCGGGAGTAACCGCCATGCCGCTGCTTTTGGTTGGTCGCTATCTGGGCCATTCGACCGAAGCCGCGCGAGAATGGTTGGTCGCCTTGTGGTCAATTGTGCGGCCGACGCTGACCGGATACGATGCGGTGACTCCGCGCATTTGGGCAACCTGAGCGAAAGAAGAAAATGGAACTGACGCCACGAGAAAAGGACAAACTGCTGATTTTCACTGCCGGATTGTTGGCCGAGCGCCGCCGTGCGCGTGGGCTCAAACTTAACTATCCCGAGGCCGTTGCCTTTATCAGCGCAGCGATTCTTGAAGGTGCGCGAGATGGAAAAACCGTCGCCGAACTGATGAGCTATGGCACAACCTTGCTCCGTCGCGACGAAGTCATGGAAGGCGTCGCCGAAATGATTCCGGATATTCAGGTTGAAGCGACATTTCCCGATGGCACCAAATTGGTCACCGTGCATCAGCCGATTGTTTGAACTACCTAGAAAAGGAGCCGTTATGCACAAATGCTTCCTGCTGTTGATCACGCTTGCTGCGCAGCCCGCGATGGCACATCCGGGGGAACATCATGGGAATCCATACGCGGCGCTCTGGCATCTGCTCACTGAGCCGGATCATCTGGCGTTCACTGCAATCACGCTGGTCATCGGTGTGACTAGTGTGCTGCTTGCCCGTCGCCGCGCGCCAAAGCTTGTGAGGAACCAGCATCATGATTCCCGGTGAAATGATGGTTGAACCCGGCGAACTTGAACTCAATGCCGGTCGCCGAACCACAAAGCTGCTGGTGGCCAATACGGGCGATCGACCGGTGCAAGTCGGTTCGCATTATCATTTTTTTGAAATCAACGAAGCGCTGTCATTCGATCGCAAGCAATCGTATGGCATGCGTTTGAACATCGCCGCCGGTACGGCAGTGCGCTTCGAGCCGGGTCAAACTCGAACCGTGGAACTGGTCGATTACGCCGGTGAGCGCCGCGTGTTCGGTTTTCAGGGCAGGGTGCAAGGAACGCTATGAAGATTTCGCGCCAGGCCTATGCAGAAATGTTCGGCCCTACCGTCGGCGACCGCGTGCGTTTGGCGGATACCGAGTTGTGGATAGAAGTCGAGAAGGACTATACGATCTACGGGGACGAAGTGAAGTTCGGTGGCGGTAAAGTCATTCGTGATGGTATGGGGCAGAGCCAGCGCATGTCCGAGGAGGTGGCCGATACGGTGATCACCAATGCCCTGATCGTCGACGCCATCAGCGGCATCATCAAGGCCGACATCGGACTGAAGAATGGCCTTATTTCCGGCATCGGCAAGGCCGGCAATCCAGATGTGCAACCGGGCGTAACCATCGCGATCGGCGCGGGCACAGAGGTCATTGCGGGCGAGGGCATGATCATTACGGCTGGCGGTGTGGACAGTCATATCCATTTCATTTGCCCGCAGCAGATTGAAGAAGCGCTGATGTCCGGCGTCACCACCATGCTCGGCGGCGGGACCGGTCCGGCAACGGGGACATTTGCGACAACATGTACGCCGGGACCGTGGCATATCCATTCCATGCTGGCGGCGGCCGAGGCCTTCCCTATGAACATGGGCTTTTTCGGCAAAGGTAATGTCAGCCTGCCCGGCCCGGTGGTCGAGCAAGTAGCAGCCGGTGCAATGGGGCTGAAGCTGCACGAAGACTGGGGTACTACACCTGCCGCAATCGACAACTGCCTTTCGGTCGCCGATGACATGGAGGTGCAGGCGGCTATACATACCGATACGCTGAATGAATCCGGTTTTGTCGAGACCACGCTCGCGGCGTTCAAGGGCCGCACCATCCATACCTTTCACACCGAAGGCGCCGGTGGCGGCCACGCGCCGGACATCATCAAGGCGGTGAGCCTGCCCAACGTGTTGCCCAGCTCAACCAATCCGACCATGCCCTACACCGTGAATACCATCGACGAGCATCTCGATATGCTGATGGTCTGTCACCACCTTGATCCGGCGATTGCGGAGGATGTGGCGTTTGCCGAATCGCGGATCCGGCGTGAGACGATTGCGGCAGAAGACATTCTGCATGACCTCGGCGCATTTTCGATGATGAGTTCGGATTCACAAGCCATGGGCCGCGTCGGCGAAGTCATCATCCGCACGTGGCAGACGGCGCACAAGATGAAAGTGCAACGTGGCTCCTTGAAAGAAGACAACGCACGCAACGACAATCAGCGCGCCAAACGTTACATTGCCAAATACACGATCAATCCCGCAATCACCCACGGCATCAGCCATATCGTCGGCTCGATTGAAGTTGGCAAACTGGCCGATCTGGTGCTGTGGCGCCCGGCATTTTTCGGCGTCAAACCATCACTGATCTTAAAGAGCGGAATGATCGCGGCCGCCGCGATGGGCGATCCGAACGCGTCGATCCCGACACCGCAACCAGTGCATTACCGGCCAATGTTCGGCAGCTTTGGCGGTGGCTTAAAGACCTCACTGACCTTCGTATCGCAAGCGGCGCTGAGCAATCCTGCTGTGCAAGGTCTTGGGTTGACCAAGCGACTGGAACCGGTCAGCAATTGCCGCAAGGTAACCAAGGCTGACATGGTGCATAACAGTGCCACGCCACAGATTGATGTGGACACTGAAACCTATGCGGTGCGGGCCGATGGCGAACTGCTGGTGTGCGAACCGGCGAAAGTCTTGCCCATGGCGCAGCGCTACTTCCTGTTCTGACATGTTGCTGATCGAACAGCGCGCGGCAAGCGATGCCGTTGCCACGGTGCAACTGACGCTGTCGTTTGAGCGACGCTGCAAAAGCCGCCTGCGCACTCGCCTCGTTTCGGGTGAGGAATGCGGGCTGTTTCTGGAGCGCGGCACAGTGTTGCGTGGCGGCGACAAACTGCTCGCCAATAACGGCGTGGTGGTCGAAGTGATTGCCGCGCCCGAAGCGCTGATGCAGGCTGCCAGCAATGATGCACTGCAACTTGCGCGGGTGGCGTATCACTTGGGCAATCGCCATGTCGCGGTAGAGATCCTGCCGGGTTGTTTGCGCTTTGCGCACGACCATGTGCTTGGTGACATGGTGCGCGGACTGGGGCTGCCGGTCAGCGAAGTGGAAGCCGCTTTCGAGCCTGAGAGCGGTGCCTATGGCAATAGTGGTAGCCATGTTCATCCGCACGGACATAGTGCGGATGGCGAAGGTCGAGGCCCGCGAATCCACGATCATTTTCAGACCAAATGAGCAAAGGCATCTGATGCTCGCTCGTTTGCTGCAACTTGCCAGCCCCGCGCTCCCGGTCGGCGCGTACTCCTATTCGCAGGGTCTGGAGTGGGCAGTCGAGGCGGGTACGGTCATCGATGAGGCCACCGCGTTGGTGTGGATTGGTGATCAGCTTGAATTGAATGTCGGTCGCTATGAAGCGCCAATGTTGCTGCGCATGATGGCGGCGTGGCGTGAATGCATGTCAGTAGGTGCTGATGAAACAAATGCAGAAGCAGAAACAACCATGCAACAAGGCGGTCGCGCAAAAGACGCGCTCCGCGCCGTTGCGTGTGGCAATACGCCGTTAAGTCAACTGGATGCCGAATATCTTGCCAGTCGCGAATCTGCCGAGCTTCGTGCCGAAACCTTGCAGATGGGTTACTCAATGACCCGTTTGCTCAATGAGCTGGGCGACTTTCCCCAGGCGCTGCTTGATGAACTTCATCGCGATGAAAATCAAGTCAGCGGAAGCTACCTGTACGTTTGGACCTGCGCTGCCGCTCACTGGCAGATTCCGGATCAGGATGCGCTCACCGCGTGGCTCTGGAGTTGGGCCGAGAATCAAACCATGGCAGCGCTTAAAGCCGTGCCATTAGGGCAGGCTGGCGGTCAGCGCTTGCTGCAGGAGATCGGGCGCTGTCTTCCCGCAATTGTTGAACAGGCAATGGCCATGGACGAAGCTGACATCTCCAATTTCGCCCCCGGCTTTGCCATCGCCTGCTGTCGCCACGAAACTCAATACACAAGGATATTTAGATCATGAACACTCAGACAAAGACGCCTCGTCCGGCGCTGCGGGTTGGTATCGGCGGTCCTGTCGGCTCCGGCAAGACAGCGCTGACCCTAGCGTTATGTCAGGTGCTGCGCAACACCTATAACCTCGCCGTGGTCACCAACGACATATACACGGAAGAAGACGCGCAGTTCCTCGTGCGCAATGAAGCGCTGACACCCGACCGGATCATAGGTGTTGAGACCGGTGGCTGCCCGCACACGGCGATTCGCGAGGATGCCTCCATCAATCTCGAAGCCGTGGCACGATTGAACGCGCGCTTTGAAGGATTGGACATTATTTTTATCGAAAGCGGCGGCGACAACCTGGCCGCGACGTTCAGTCCCGAACTTTCAGATTTGACGCTCTATGTGATCGATGTGGCGGCGGGCGAGAAGATTCCACGCAAAGGCGGACCGGGCATCACCAAATCCGATCTGCTCATCATCAACAAAATCGATCTGGCGCCGATGGTGGGTGCCTCGCTGGAAGTGATGGCAGTAGATGCCAAACGTATGCGTGGCGAGCGACCGTTTCTTTTTAGTAATCTCAAAACCGGCCAAGGCTTGGCCGAGATCATTTCCTTCGTCGAGCATTCCGGTTTGCTGGTTCAGTGACTTGGTAGTGCTCCTCCGATCACGCAACGAGCGAGGTGTCACGCGGCATACCCAGTCAATAGCGCCTGCCCCCAATCAGGCCGCCTGCGTGCTCTGGCCAGTTTGGCCATTGAGGAATAGTCGTAAGGAACAGCGTAGCTCTCACAAGCCCAGCCACTTGTCGTCTTCGCGATCACCGCATAATGCGCGTCCGGTGTGCCGAGTTCCATGATGTAGTGTTCGGGGTGATCATCGGTATAGGCCTGTAGCCCAACACTTCCCGGATTGACACACAACTGACCGGATGGCAGGCGAACAGAGCGCGGTACATGGCTATGCCCGCAGGCCACAACCGGCGCGAGAACATCGCCAAGTCGTTCGGTGATTTCACCCGATGACGCGACCGAAAGCCTGCCGTTACACACCGACTCCAAAAAATGTTCGCAATCACTGCGTGGTGTGCCGTGGCACAGGAATACT
Organism: Rhodocyclaceae bacterium; assembly: GCA_016718525.1. Taxonomy (GTDB): domain Bacteria; phylum Pseudomonadota; class Gammaproteobacteria; order Burkholderiales; family Rhodocyclaceae; genus JADKHX01. Next base: position 23,702 of record JADKDD010000002.1, on the reverse strand, counting down.
TCCGGGTTGAGCTTGAGTTGCGGGCGCAGTGTGCACAACCAGGCAAATTCGCCGCTGGTGAGTTGGGAATGCGCATAACCGTCTGACTGCCCACCCTTGCCCGGTTGGTACTCAAGCACCTGTCGTTCGTGGTTGCCGGCGAGGATGATCCAGTCCGATGCCATCAGATAGTGCGCAGTTTCCCTCGGCAGCAGCGGTCCGGAGAGGTTGTCGCCAAGACAAACTATCTGGTCGACGCCGCGATGCCGGATATCAGCGACAACGGCCTCAAGTGCCGCGAGGTTGCCGTGAATGTCAGAGACTAAAGCGATTCGCATGATGGCTTTTCGTAAGCGCTAGGACTGAGCCAAAAGTTAGGCGGTCTTGGCACGAGCTAGAAACCATCCGACGAGGAGGATCGAAAGCCCCGCAGAAAAGCCGACGATGTTGGCATCTATCCCGAATATAGGCGGCACGCCTCCCTTGTCACTGAGCGCTCCACCGTAGAGTGAGATCGTTGCCGCACTAAGCATGAATCCTCCGTACACGCACGATCCAAGGATGCCGGCAAGGGTGATACCAAACATACCGTTTTCTTTGCGGAGCCAAAGGAAATAGAGCGCGACGACTGCCAGGCTTGAATTGGTACCCAGCAACCAGACCATATGCATGCGCGAATGCGCTGTCCACTCAGGATGAAAAACATGTGTCTGGGACAAATCAACGAATGGTGGAACGATTCCGTACATTAGCGTTGCGATAGTCATCAGGATACGGCCGTTGAGTGTGACGTTCGAAGCATTCTGCATAGATAAATCCTTGCGGCATTATGAGTCGCTATGTCGGATCGTCAAGCGAATCAGACGTTGGATGGCCAGTGTGTGGCGATTGTATTCCGAGCGATGGATTTCAAAAATTGGCACTCTGGTGATGCCGCGCTATATAAACGTGCCACCCTCTCCGTTGGTTTAACGCGAACCGGTGCGACAACTGCACCAAATCATTGCATCGTGCTCGATATTGGTGCATCGCGCTTGCCCAATGCTTGCCAATGCCCTTGATTTAGAAAGCTTTCGCCCTCAGGCATGCTTACTGCTAAGTTAGATAGAGTGCCAAATCCGGTTGCTGAGATGAAGCTTGCCTTCGATGAAATGCGTGATGCAAACGGTCTCGTTCGCGAGAGTTACCGGAGCTTTGCCCAATGGATGGAGTCTACGCCTGCGGAAGTGATCGCACGCAAGCGCGAAGAGGCGGATATCACCTTCCATCGCGTCGGGATTACCTTCGCGGTGTATGGGGAAGACGAGGGCAAGGAGCGTTTGATTCCGTTTGACATCGTGCCGCGCATTATTTCGGCCAAGGAGTGGAAGCGGGTCGAAGATGGCTTGCGTCAGCGAGTTAAGGCTTTAAATGCCTTTATCCATGACATTTATCACGGCCAGGAAATCATCAAGGCCGGTCGTATACCGCTACAGCAAATTCTTGGCAATTCGCAGTTCCGCAAGGAGATGGTTGGTGTCGATGTGCCGGGCAATATCTACGCGCATATCGCCGGGGTTGATCTGGTGCGTGCCGATACCAGTGCGGCGAGCGGCGAGTATTTCGTGCTCGAAGACAATTTGCGTACGCCTTCCGGTGTGTCTTACATGCTGGAAGATCGCAAGATGATGATGCGACTTTTTCCGGAGCTCTTTGCGCGTCAGGCGATTGCTCCTGTGGAGCATTACCCGGACAAGTTGCTGAACAATCTGCGTTCGGTCGCACCGGCGGGCGCGAATGACCCCAACGTGGTGGTGCTGACGCCGGGGCAGTTCAATAGCGCATATTTCGAGCACGCGTTTCTCGCTCAACAAATGGGCGTGGAGTTGGTCGAAGGTAACGATCTGGTGGTGCGCGACCACACTGTATATATGCGCACCACGGATGGCTTGCGTCAGGTCGACGTGATCTACCGCCGCATTGACGATGACTACCTTGATCCGCTGGCGTTCCGCAAGGATTCCGCCCTTGGTGTGCCCGGTCTTTTCGCCGCGTATTGCGCCGGGCGCGTGACGCTGGCGAATGCGGTTGGCACCGGTATCGCCGACGACAAGGCGATGTACATTCACGTGCCGGAAATGATCCGATTCTATTGCGGCGAGGAACCGATCCTGCCGAACGTCCCGACTTGGGAATTGAGTAAGCCGGACGATTATCGTTATGTGCTCGACCACCTGGCGGAAGTGGTAGTCAAGGAAGTGCATGGTTCGGGTGGCTATGGCATGTTGGTCGGGCCAACCTCAAGCAAGGAGGAGTTGCGAGTCTTCCGCGAAAAGATCATTGCCGAACCAGCCCGTTATATCGCACAGCCTACGCTTGCATTATCGACCTGTCCGACCTTTGTGGAAACTGGTGTTGCGCCGCGCCACATAGACCTCCGGCCCTATGTGCTGTCTGGAAAGGATGTCACCATGGTTCCCGGTGGCTTGACACGGGTGGCGCTCAAAGAAGGTTCGCTGGTGGTGAATTCGTCACAGGGCGGCGGCACCAAAGACACCTGGGTGCTTGAGCACTAAAAGCGAGACAGAACGAGCATGCTTTCCTCCACCGCCGATCACCTCTATTGGATGGCCCGCAGCATCGAGCGTGCCGAGAATGCAGCGCGTATGCTCGACGTGACCTACAACATGTCGCTGCTGCAGCGCACTGGCGTCGATCCCTTTAACGAATGGCGCGCGATGCTGTCGATCAGCGGCCTGCATGTTGATTTTGAAACCCGCTATCCCGAACCGAGCGCGGAAAATGTGCTGTATTTCATGGCGCTCGACGCACAGAATCCCGGCAGCATCTATCAGAGCATTTTCAAGGCGCGCGAGAACGCGCGGGCGGTGCGGCGAACGATCACCTCGGAGATGTGGGAAACGCTCAATCAAACGTGGTTGGAGATGCGCCGGATTCAGGAAGAAACGATCCCCGAGGACGGTATGTCGCGCTTCTTTGAGTGGGTCAAAGAGCGGTCTCATCTGTCGCGTGGCATCACTCACGGCACATTGCTGCGCGATGATGCGTTCCGCTTCCTGCGCCTGGGAAGCTTCATCGAACGGGCCGACAATACGGCGCGGATTCTCGATGTGAAGTACCACATCCTCCTGCCCAGCCCATCGGAAGTCGGCGGCGCCGCTGACTACTACCAGTGGAGTGCATTGCTCCGCTCGGTATCTTCCTTTGAGTCCTACCGCAAGGTCTACCGGGATCAGATCACGCCGCAACGCGTCGCCGAGTTGCTGATCTTGCGCGGCGATATGCCGCGTTCACTGATGGCTTGCATGAGCGAAGTTGACCGCCTGATTGTTGAGCTGAACGGTCCGCGTTCGGCAGAACTCTTGCGTCGTAGCGGAATGTTGCACAGCGAATTGCGCTACGGCACGATCAAAGATATTTTCGATTTCGGTTTGCATGAATATCTGTCAAGTTTCCTTGAGCGAATCTATGAGTTGGGTGATCTAGTCAATACCACGTATTTTTGGTCGGTTGATGAATGAGGTGTTTTGTCCCTGTTGCTGCGGTTGCCACAGCGCCCTGCTTGCGGTAGCGTGGTACCTGTCTTCCACACGAAAGCTAGAGCATGACTTATTGCGTTGCCATCATGATTGATGCCGGTATTGTTTTTGCGTCGGACTCAAGAACCAATGCGGGTGTCGATAACGTCTCCACTTTCCGCAAAATGCGAACATTCGAGAACCCGGGTGAGCGCGCTTTGCTTTTTGTGAACTCCGGAAATCTGGCAGTGACGCAAGCAACCATCAATCAGCTTGATCAATCTGTACGGCGAAATATTGAACCCAACTTGATGAGTGTCAGATCCATGTATGACGTTGCTGAATTGGTCGGCGCCGCGTTGCGTGAAGTACGTCATCGGGACGGACCATATTTGATGGAAAACAATGTCGACAGCAGCGCGAACTTTATTGTTGGTGGGCAGATCGCTGGCGAACAGCCACGGCTTTTTATGGTTTATGCCGAAGGCAATTTCATCGAGGCCACGCCGGAGACACCGTATTTTCAAATTGGCGAAACCAAATATGGCAAACCGATAATCGACCGCGTGGTGACTGGCAATACTTGTATGGACGACACGGTCAAGTGCATGCTTGTTTCGTTTGATTCGACCATGCGTTCAAATCTTTCGGTCGGTTTCCCGATTGACCTGGCCTGCTACGACCGTGACACCATGCGCATTGGTCGAACCCACCGCTTTGATGAACAGGATCCCTATATGAAGCGATTGAGCCAAAGTTGGGGCGAAGGTGTGAGGCGCGCTTTGGCCAACTACCGAATGTCGAATGGCACTAAGGTGTTTTTAGCAATTTTTTGATTGGTATCCAATGACGATTAGCGTTGCCCTGACTCATCGCACGAGGTACCGCTTCGATCGTCATGTCAAGCTCTGGCCGCACGAAATCCGGCTCCGTCCGGCAGCCCACAGCCGTACGCCGATACTGAGCTATTCGCTGAAGGTTACTCCTTCGGGCAAGGGCAATCACTTTCTGAATTGGCAGCAGGATCCGTTTGGCAACTGGGTCGCGCGCCTGGTATTCCCGGATAAGGCTGATTGGCTGGAAGTAACCGTGGATCTGATCGCCGACATGACGGTCATCAATCCCTTCGACTTCTTTATCGAAGAGTTCGCGCAGGACTATCCATTTGTTTATCCCGAGGGCTTGAAGCGCGAACTGGCGATTTATCTTGAGGCCGAGCCGGCAACCCCTTTGCTTGCAGCTTGGCTGACTCGCGTACGAAATGAGTTTCTCAACGCAAAGCTCCGTACCATCGACATGCTGGTGGGTGTCAATCGCTTGGTGCAGCAAGACATCAATTACGTGGTGCGGATGGAAGCCGGCGTGCAAACACCGGAGCAGACGCTGGAGCTGAAACTTGGTTCCTGCCGTGATTCGGCCTGGCTGTTGGTACAAATTCTTCGTCACCTCGGACTTGCGGCGCGCTTCGCGTCAGGCTATCTGATTCAGCTTAAAGCCGATGTCGAAGCACTGGATGGACCGTCCGGCACCCCAAAGGACTTCACCGATTTACATGCCTGGACTGAAGTCTTTATTCCCGGTGCCGGCTGGATCGGGCTTGATCCGACCTCGGGCTTGCTCGCCGGTGAGGGTCACATTCCATTGGCATGCACCGCAATGCCGTCATCGGCGGCGCCGGTGATCGGTGCAACGGAAGTCTGTGAGTCGGAGATGGAAGTGCTGATGCAGGTCACGCGGATCCATGAAGATCCCCGCGTCACCCAGCCCTATACCGATGCACAATGGCAGGCGATCATTGACCTCGGTCATCAGGTGGATGACGATCTGGTCAAAGGTGATGTCCGGCTGACCATGGGCGGTGAGCCAACCTTTGTCTCGATAGACGACATGGAAGGCGCCGAGTGGAATATCACTGCGCTCTCGCCGAAAAAGCGCGCACTCGCCGGGGAATTGCTTCAGCGCTTGCAGAAGCGGTTTTCGCCCGGTGCTTTGCTGCATTTCGGTCAAGGTAAATGGTATCCCGGGGAACCGTTGCCGCGTTGGGCGCTGGGCTGTTATTGGCGGACTGACGGCAAGCCCTTGTGGAAGGATCAGGGGTTGCTGGCAACCGATGATGCTGCCGGCAAATCCACGACCGCCGATGCACTGAAATTTATCGATCATCTCGCGCACGAGATTGACCTTGATGAACGTTACGTCATTCCAGCGTTCGAGGATGTGACGCAGATCATTGATCAGGAGCAGCGCTGGCCGGAAAATTTCGACGTGCACGCAATGAAGCTCAAAGACAGCGATGAGCGTAAACGCCTTGCCGGGTTGATTGAAAACGGGCTGGGTGATGCCGCGGGTTATGTCTTGCCGATCAAACCGTTAGCGCGGATACCGGCCGGACGCCGTAATGTCAGCACCAACTCGCAGGATTCCGGCATTGCAAATTTCCGCTCCAGCATCTGGCCGCTGAGACGCAAACGTCTTTATCTGATCGGTGGCGACTCTCCGCTCGGCTTGCGACTGCCTTTGGCTTCGTTGCCCTGGGTTGCCCCCGAAGATGCAGAGACCGAGCACGCGCGCGATCCATTCGAATCCCGGAATGATTTGCCGGCCGGTAAAAGTTCCGGTACGCGCGAAAAGACAAAAAAATCGGCGAAGCCGCTGAGCAAGGACTACGACCCGCGCGAAGTGGTCCACACCGCACTTTGTGTGGAAGTGCGCTCCGGGCTGCTGCATGTCTTTCTGCCACCGGTGGCATTGCTCGAGGACTTCGTCGACCTGATCGCCGCAATCGAAACCACCGCCTCAAAATTGAAACTCAAGATCCGTCTCGAAGGCTATACACCACCATCGGACCCGCGACTCAAGGACTTCAAAATCACGCCCGATCCGGGTGTGATTGAAGTCAATATTCACCCTGCCGCTTCCTGGCCGCAGCTGGTGGAGAACACCGGGACGCTTTACGAGGAAGCGCGCTTGACGCGACTCGGCGCAGAAAAATTCATGCTCGATGGCCGTCACACCGGCACCGGCGGCGGCAATCACATCGTGTTGGGTGCCGCCACCCCGGCGGATTCACCCTGCCTGCGGCGCCCTGATTTACTGATGAGTCTGATCACCTATTGGCAAAATCATCCGGCGCTTTCGTATCTGTTTTCCGGAATGTTCATCGGTCCGACCAGTCAGGCACCACGTGTTGATGAGGCGCGGCACGAAGGACTCTACGAGCTTGAAATCGCCTTTCAGCAAATGGCCGAGCGGCTGAAACCGGGCGAGGAGACGCTGGCTCCATGGCTGGTCGACCGTCTGCTGCGCAATCTGTTGATTGATCTTTCTGGCAATACGCATCGCGCCGAGTTTTGCATCGACAAGTTGTATTCCCCGGACAGCACCAGCGGTCGCCTCGGCTTGCTCGAATTCCGCGGTTTTGAAATGCCGCCGCATGCGCAAATGAGTTTGCTGCAGATGCTGCTGATCCGGGCGTTGGTTGCGCGTTTCTGGAAGCAGCCGTACCAGTCCAATTTGAAACGCTGGGGCACCGAACTGCATGATCGCTACATGCTGCCGCATTATGTGGCGCAGGACATGCGCGATGTGGTGCTAGATCTGCAACGCGCCGGGTATGCGTTCGAATTCGATTGGTTCGCTGCCTTCTTCGAGTTTCGCTTTCCGCGTTACGGCAGCGTGGTCTAGAACGGCATCGAGATCGAATTGCGTCAGGCCATAGAGCCGTGGCGTGTGCTGGGTGAAGAAGTGGGAGCAGGAGGTAAAGCGCGCTATGTCGATTCGTCTGTTGAGCGCATGCAGGTCAAGTTGCGGCACATGAACGACACGCGCCACGTGTTGACGTGCAACGGTCGCCCGCTGCCGCTCAGTCCCACCGGAGTACGTGGAGAGTATGTCGCCGGGTTGCGTTATCGGGCATGGCGGCCGCCGTCCGGTTTGCATCCAACGATCGACGTGCATACGCCGTTGGTGTTTGACCTGGTGGATACCTGGAGCGGTCGGTCAGTCGGGGGTTGCACCTATCACGTCTCGCATCCAGGCGGTCTCAATTCCGAGCGCTTCCCGATCAATGCCAATGAAGCCGAATCGCGCCGTGTGTCGCGCTTCTGGAATCACGGACATACGCCCGGACAAATGCATGTGCGTCGTGAAGGACGCAATCCGGATTACCCGCTGACACTCGATCTGCGCCGCGCGCCGGAAGCTTGGATGGAAGGCGTTGCGGGCGTAGCGAGCGAAGCATCGCCCGCGGAGCAGGCGGCGCAATCGCAGCAGTAAGCCTGTTTGCCTGTTCAGGTGTCTGCGCCGCTTTAGCTTCCGGAATCGCTACGGGCGGGCGAGCACATCCAGATGAACCACCAGATTGGCTTCAAACATACCCCACGTGAGCGGGATCGCATACGCCGGGCCCGTTGCGGAAGCTTGCAGCGGCAGATTGGTGCGCTCAAACGCGCGAGGCGGTGCAATATCCAGTGATTCGCCAAAATGTTTGCGTACGTCCGGACATTTGGTTAGCGATCTCGCCGACCACATCAAGAAAATTTTCAGTGGAGTGCTGTGACTCCCCATCGCCCGCAGCACTTCAATCAGCAAACCGCGTGGCGCCGAAAATGAAATCGTGCCGCGAAATCCGCTCGAGGCATCAATGATGCCGTTGAAGTCATTCCAGATGATCGGCACCGGGCCGTCCAGCACGTAGGCGGTTCTGACCTCGGCGGGGCGCCGCGTCATCAACTTAAAAAGGTTGAGATGGTTTCTGAAAAGACTTCGATGTCTTCGTTGGTCAGGGGTCGAAAATTCATGACAGTATTTCCACAAGTGATTCAACCAGGATTCATCACTGAAAGGTTTTTGCAAAACCCGTGCGCGCCCTTGGTGAGTGCACGGATGGCGGTAGCCTTGTCTGACAGCGCGGAGATCACCAGTATTCTGGCCTCAGGAAAAAACTGGCTGATTTGCTCGATGCAGGCTTCGCCATCCATATTCGGCATTGTTAAATCCATGGTGATGACGTCCGGACGGAAGGCCTTTGCCGCCACCAGTGCTTTTTCACCATCACTGGCGACGCCGACGATGGTGAGATTGGACAATCTTGGATCTATCATCAGTCGGCTGATGTGATTCCGGATCACTGAAGAATCGTCAACGATCAAAAGTTTCTGCTTCATGCGGTGGCGCTCCATTGCAAGGTGAATCGCGTGTTGCGGTTGGGTGTTGAGGCAACGCGCATCTTTGCCCCGGTTTCCCTGGCAAGTGCCAGCAGTACGTCCAACCCCACACCGCGTCCGGCGTGTTCCGTCACCTCATCGGATGTCGACACACCGGGCTCAAAAATCAGGCCGACCACCTGACGGTCCGACATGGCGGCAACTTCCTGGGCGGACTTCTGGTGATTGAGCACCAGTTTGCTCCGCAGTCGCGTCACGTCTATGCCCCGTCCGTCATCGAATACGACCAATTCCAGTTGCCCGTCGGACGATCGTTTCATTTCAATTCGCACCAGTCCCTCGGACGATTTCCCGCCGGCGATTCGCTCTTCCTCGGTCTCAATGCCGTGCACCACGGCATTGCGCACCAGTTGCGGCAGACCTTCGTGCAGCAGCCGCTGCACCGATTCAGAAATTTCGTCAAGATGGGCGAGCGATACCTCAACCCGGATTCGCTTGGATAGATCGGCTGCAACGGCAGAGTGCCAGACGTTGCACCCGCTGTACGGTTTGATGAACATCTTCGTCGGCAGTCAGTTGTGCTGCATCACCGTTCCCGGCGTAACTTGCCAGACGGTCCGTGATGCGCCTGATCTTTTCTATTGCGAGTTGCAAGCTGGCAACACCGGTGGCAACCGGTATCAAGTCCTCGCCGGTGATTTGCTTCTGCCGCAGCGGAACCAGAATATCTTCAAAACTGTGCGCCGCCTGGCTGACAGGACCGAGCGCCATCGCCGCAGCTTCTCCCTTGATTGCATGCACCGTGCGGAAGACTTTGTCGATGATTTCCCGGTAGGGTGTCACTTTGGGGTCCAATACTCGCAACATTGTATTCGTATCATTGAGTTGTTTGGTTGCCCCAAACAAGAACTCTGCGACTACCGCGGGGTCGTTCTCCAGTACGCCGAGAAGCATGGCCATCTCGCTGTTGGCACGCTGCTCTGCGCTTTCCAACTCACGTTCGAGATAGACTTCCTGACTCACGTCAACAATACTGACCAACAGCGAGGTCACGGTGTTGTCACCTTCGCTGGTGACCGGCGAGAATTCAAAGTTCAGGAACGTGGAAAACTTTCGTGTCGCGACATTCGAATGGCTGAAAATTTCAACGCGATTGAGCGGATTGAGCGACTTGACCAGACTGGCCTTGACACGCTTGTTGAACAGGAGTTTGAGATAGTCGCGGACCGCGACCAGCGTTTCAGGCGTCACCAACGGCTCAAGTTCATTCAGCAGATTTGCGCCCGGGTCAGCGGACGGGGAAAGACCGCATCGAGCTGTGCCGAGCGCTGACTTCCAACTGTACCGGGCCCGTCAATCAGAAACAGACCTTCACGCACCGTGCCGAGGATCTGTTCAGTCTCCCGTTTTGCAGCATCGGCAATCTGGTCACTGCGCTTCAAACTGCGGAATGCATAGACCACGATGATCAGAAAATTGATTGAGGCGAGCAAAATTGCTGCGGCCTGCACCAGCTTTAATTCGTTCGCGCGCTTTGCAGCAACGCTTTCCAAATGGCCGGTCAAATCATCTGCGATTTGTAGCAGCCGAACATTGGTTGCTCCGGAGCGTTTCCGTGCAGCATCGACGATAAAGCTATCCGGCTTTTCACTCTTCACCAGGTCCGAACTCAGCAATGCCAGCGGTTGCCACGCCTTGTCAAACTTGGCAATCAGGTCAATTTCCGTTTGATCAGCTGCGGCGGTCGCCCGTGCCCTGGCGCGCTCGAGGGTTTCGTTCAGCGCGAGGAGACTCTCGGAAATTTCTGCCTGACTGGTTTGTATCGGTTCGCCGGCGGCGCTTTCCTGTGCCAGCGAAAGGATGGATTTGGCATTTTGCTGCGTCAAGCCGCGCAGTTTGCCGCTGTCATTGATTTTTGAGCCATCTTCCGACAGTTTGGAGGACAGAAAAAAGTTGAGGCCGAAAATGCCGACGCTCAAGAGAAAGAAAATGGCAATGGCGAAAATGAGAAATCGATACTTGCCGTAAAACGTCGTCGGTTTGCGCTGCATCAGAGGTCATCACAAAAATCAGTTGAGACCCCCAACTATGTGAGAGCAAGATTACGGCAATGTGACAACGGGCTCCGAACAACTCAACGGATACCTGCCGTTAATATCAAGCCAGGTAAAGCGCGTCATCGGCCGCGCTCATACCAAGGCTTGGTGGAATTGACGATCCTGACCACCAGCAACATCACCGGAACCTCAATCAGTACACCGACCACAGTGGCCAATGCCGCGCCCGATTCAAAACCGAAGAGCGAAATCGCGGCGGCAACGGCGAGTTCAAAAAAATTGCTGGCGCCGATCAACGCTGAAGGGCAGGCGACGCTGTGCTTTTCGCCGACCAGTCGATTCAACCAGTAGGCCAGCGCCGAGTTGAAAAAAACCTGGAATCAGAATCGGCACGGCAAGCAGCGCAATGATCAATGGTTTGTCAATAATTGCCTTTCCCTGAAAGGCAAACAACAGCACCAGCGTCGACAACAGCGCCGCAATTGACCAGGGCCCGATCCGGTTCATTGTTGCATCGAAATGCGTCTGTCCTTTGGTCAGCAGCGATTTGCGCCAGCCCTGCGCAAGGATCACCGGGATCACGATGTAGAGCACCACGGATGTAATCAGCGTATCCCAAGGCACGGTGATCGCCGACATGCCGAGCAGGAATGCAACCAGGGGAGCGAACGCGATGATCATGATGCTGTCGTTGAGCGCCACCTGCGACAGCGTAAATAGTGGATCACCCTTGGTCAGACGGCTCCAGACAAAAACCATTGCCGTGCAGGGGGCGGCGGCAAGCAGGATCAAACCGGCGATGTAGCTGTCAAGCTGTTCGGCCGGCAAGTAGGGTGCGAACAGATGACGGATAAAAACCCAGCCAAAGAAAGCCATCGAAAACGGTTTGACCATCCAGTTGATGAACAGGGTTACGACTATGCCTTTGACATGCTTGCGAACTTGGTGCAGCGCGCCAAAGTCGACCTTGACCAGCATCGGAATGATCATGATCCAAATCAATAGTCCGACGGGCAAATTGACCTTGGCAATTTCCATTTGTCCGACGACCTGAAAGACACCGGGAAGCATTTGTCCCAGGCCGATGCCAAGCCGATGCACAGAAATACCCATACCGTGAGGTAGCGCTCAAAGGCGCTCATCGGGGCATCAGTGACTGGTTTATCTGGTGGCAAAGACATTTCAAGCTCCCGTGTGAATTCGTCGTGCTGCGTTGGTAACTTCCTCGGTGGTCATGGTTTCCAGCGGCAAGCGCAAGAAACGCTTCAATGCGTTGTTTCAATGCCTGATAAGCATCTTCAAAGGCCGCGCGGCGTGCCGTCATAGGTTCGACATGCGCCGGGTCAGGAATTCCCCAATGCGAAGTCGCCGGATGGCCTGGCCACACCGGGCAACTTCTGCGGCGGCGTTGCCGCAGACAGTGAAAATGAAATCGAGCTCGGGCGCCGTTGGCGATGTATTGGAATCAAACTCATTCCACGATTTACTTCGCGCACCATCACACGGCACACCGTGTCTGGTCAGCGTTTCCAGTGCGACCGGGTTCACCTGCCCACCGGGTTGACTGCCTGCCGAATAGGCATTGATGCGGCCCCGGCCAAGATGCTTGAACAACATCTCGCCCAGAATGCTGCGCGCCGAGTTTCCGGTGCACAGTACAAGCACATTAAAAGTCTTATTCAATTGAACGGATGTCCTATAGATGCCTTCGTGAGAAGACGAGCAGGTTCACAAAAACCGGGATGCGCTTTACTCATGCAGCGCAACGCTCGGACGGTCACGCATGGCCGCCAGACGTTTCAGATCGGCTTTCAGTTCCGGTACGGCCCCGCTGGTCAGTGTGGTGAGCAAGTCTGTTGTCCATGCAGGCAGTTTTTCCGCCAGCCGGTAATGCATCCAGGTACCCTCGCGCCTTGCGACGACAAGGCCGGCATCTTTCATCAAGGCAAGATGACGGGAAATTTTCGGTTGAATGTCATCCAGTGCTGCCATCAGCTCGCACACGCAAAGCTCACCGCGATGAAAGAGCAGGGCGAGCATGCGGCGCCGGGTGGTGTCGGCAAGCAGGTCAAAAATAGATTTTGCGTCCATGAAACCAAATATACACGACCGTGTATAGGTTGAGCGCGGCAAGCGCATGATCAGAAGTCGAATGCTCGTCGTTTGACCCTTAGCCGCGAGGTGAGGCGGGCATCGTTGTCCGGCCGCGCGGCGGGGCGCGACGGTTCTGTCTGCGGCATACTATGTCAATGAACCAGACTGCACTCCCCACCGAAACCCTGTTCGCTCGCGCCACTCGCGATTTTTTTACGCACAGCGGACATGTCCCGTTGGTGTTAGTGATCCTCGAAGCGCTTCTGGCAAAACCGAATTATTTCCTCAGCATCGATCCTTACCTGCTGCTGGTAGCCGGCGTTTCGCAGGCCTTTTTGATGGCATGGCTGGGCGGGCGCAGCCGGATATGGGTGATTCTGGGCAATCTTTCCGGACCACTGTTTTATTCAATGCTGGAGGCAGGGATTGAAGGTGTCGGATTTTTCGAGCAATCGCACCATCAGGCGTATTGGGGATTTGCACTGGCCTTTGGTTTGCTTCAGGCGATGCAGACACAGAAAGGTGCGTTGTCAGGGATTTTTGTAATGGCGGAGAATGTCCTGCGTTCTGCCGTTCCGGTCGTCATGTATGCGCTGTTTGAGGCACGTTCAAGCGGGACTCCGCTGTCCGTCAGTGTTTTTGGAGGACTCGGCCCACGGCTTTTTGGCCATTGTGCTGCTCTTGTTGGGCGTACTGCTCGGGTTTGCCGACATCAATTTGCGCCGCTCATTGGCGACCGTCAGGGCGCTGACCGCCCGGCTCCGGCAGTATTCGGAGTGGTCGCTCGGGCGCGGCATTCTCGACCGTGCGATTGCCGACGAAAGCACCTTGGCGATGCAGCGCGTTAGCCGCGCAGTCTTGTTTATGGACATCCGCGGATTTACCGCGTGGAGCGAACAGCAAGCACCCGAGGCGGTGGTCGGCTTGCTCAACCAATACTACCGCGTCGCCGAGGCAACGCTGGGCGAAGGGCGCACCATCAAAATCAAATACACCGCCGATGAAGTGATGGCGGTTTTCGCCGAGACTGCGATGGCAGCGACCGACGGGTCGCGCATGCTCGCCGCCGCCCAGCGCATGCTGGCCGAATCGAACCTGGCGGCGGGTGCCGGATTGCACCACGGACCGGTGGTTGAAGGCGTGCTCGGCGGTGTCGGCGTGAAAGCCTACGATTTCATTGGCGACACCGTAAACACTGCGAAACGCCTCTGTGATGCCGCGAAGGCAGGAGAGTTACTGATTTCGCGGGGAGGCGTGCAGGGCCGCCGGACTTCCGGGCGCCATGCAACGCGAGATCATTGCCAAAGGCAAACGCGAGCCATTGCAGGCGATGGTGGTGGCTGTTTGAACGCGTCGGCGAATGCAAGGCAAACCCCGGCAATTTGACACGCTGCCCCACCCCCAAACGTTGCCCGGTAGCAACGATTCGTTAACGATGAAGCGCTAAGTCAATGAATGCCGTGAAACCAGCAATCTCCTTTGCCGCCGCCATGAAATTCTGGCTCAAACTCGGTTTCATTTCCTTTGGCGGGCCGGCCGGTCAGATCGCCATCATGCATCGCGAATTGGTGGAAACCAGGCACTGGATTTCGGGCGGCGGTTTTTGCATGCCTTGAATTACTGCATGGTTTTGCCGGGTCCCGAGGCGCAGCAACTGGCCACGTATTTGGGCTGGCTAATGCACGGTGTATGGGGCGGCATCTTGCCGGCGCGTTCTTCGTGCTGCCCTCGCTGGTGTTGCTGATTGGATTGTCGTATGCCTACCTGACCTTCGGTGATGTGCCGTTGATCGCCGGAATCTTTTCCGGCATCAAGCCGGCGGTGGTGGCCGTCGTGATTTTTGCCGCCTGGCGAATCGGCACGCGGACTTTGCGCCATCCAGCGCTGATTGCCGTGGCCGCTGTGGCTTTTCTTGCACTGTTTGTATTCAACGTCTATTTTCCGTTGATCATTATCAAGCGCAGCCTTGACCGGCATGCTGCTGGGGCGCTGGATGCCGGCGGCGTTTCACGCGCAAACGGGGCACGGCGCAAAGCATCATGGTGGCATCGCCGCCATCATTGACGATACGACCCCGACACCTGCACACGCCACCTTGCGTCGGTCGCGAGTGATTCTCACCGGCGGTATTGGCATCAGCCTGTGGTGTGTTGCCATGACTGCGCTGATCTCCATTGCAGGTGCCGGCAGTGCGTTGGCTGATATGGGATGGTTCTTCACCAAAGCGGCGCTGCTCACCTTTGGCGGCGCTTACGCGGTATTGCCGTATGTGTATCAGGGCGCGGTCGAGCAGTTCCAGTGGCTGACGGCATCGCAGATGATTGACGGACTTGCGCTCGGCGAGTCAACGCCGGGGCCGCTGATCATGATTGTCGCCTTTGTCGGCTACGTCGGCGGTGTGACCAAGGCCGTGGTAGCCGGCGCTGGATTTGCATCGGGCACCGTTGCGGCCTGTGTCGCCACCTTTTTACCTTTCTGCCTCGTTCGTTTTCATCCTGGCCGGCGGACCGGTGGTGGAATCGACGCGCGACGACTTCAAGGTTCCTCGCGCCACTGACCGCGATCACGGCGGCGGTCGTTGGTGTGATCGGCAATCTTGCGCTGTTTTTTGCCTGGCACGTGTTTTGGCCCCATGCAAACGCCGCGTCAGTCTTTGCCGGCGGGTTTCATTGGGTCAGTGCGATTATCGCGGCGGGCGCAACCTTGGCATTGATCCGGTATCAGGTCAATGTCATTTGGGTACTGCTGATGTGCGGTCTGATCGGCGCGTTGATTGCCATCGCGTAAATTGCGGTGCATTTGATCCAAGTCAATAGTTTGTCGTTGAGTCGCTTGGAGCCGGTGAATTTGGTTAAGAATCGTCGAGGATTTCCGCAAAATGGGAGGGCGCCGCGAACGCAGCGTCCGGAAATAAACTGCGACTAAAAAAGGATAGGTTGCTCATGACAGAAAAATCGACAGCCGCAAAGAAAGTTCGAGATCCGCGACAAAGCCACAGCCGGCGACCAAGGACCGCGCATCTGCGGCCGCGCCGTCAGCAGCCAAGCCAAGACGTCCCGTCTCAGGCGATGTCGCGCCCGCAGCGACTGCAAAAGGGAATCCAGCGTTTTGTGGTCAAGGACCGCTCGGCCGCTGCAAGGGATTCGAAAGGCGAAGCCATTCGCGACATCATCGCGCATGCCAAACCGGGAGAGGACGCCTCGCTGGCACAGGCGCTGCAGGCGGTCGTGGCGGGTGCTTCGCCGGACGATGTCGAAGCCTTAAAGGATGCTTTGCTGCAACGCGAGGCGGCTGCCAGTGAGCATCCGGATGAAGAGTTGGCAACCGGGTGGCGCAATGGTGGCTACCCGTACCGCCACCTGATGACGCGAAAGAACTATGAGAAACAGAAATATCACCTGCAGGTCGAACTGCTCAAGCTGCAGGCTTGGGTGAAAGAAACCGGACAGAAGGTGGTTATTCTGTTTGAGGGCCGCGATGCGGCGGGCAAGGGTGGCACCATCAAGCGCTTCATGGAACATTTGAATCCGCGCGGCGCGCATGTGGTGGCGTTGGAAAAACCTTCCGAGACCGAGCGCGGGCAGTGGTACTTTCAGCGTTACGTACAGCACCTGCCGACGGCGGGTGAAATCGCCCTGTTTGATCGCTCCTGGTACAACCGCGCCGGTGTTGAGCGGGTCATGGGATTTTGCAGCGAGAACCAGTACGAGGAATTCATGCGCCAGACGCGCCGGAATTCGAGCGCACTTTGGTCAGAAGCGGCGTGCACCTGATCAAGTTCTGGTTTTCGGTATCGCGGCCGGAACAGCGTCGCCGATTCAAGGAGCGCGAAACTCACCCGCTCAAACAGTGGAAGCTCTCACCGATCGACTTGGCATCACTCGATAAATGGGACGACTACACCAAAGCCAAAGAGGCGATGTTCTTTCACACCAACACAGCCGACGCACCCTGGACGGTGATCAAGTCAGACTGCAAGAAGCGCGCGCGACTGAATGCCTTGCGCCACATCTTGCACCAACTCCCCTACGCCAAAAAGGACATTGAGCAAATCGGCGCCCTGGATACACTGTTGGTGGGCCGCGCTCACATCGTATACGAGCGCGGCGAGCACGCTGGTTCGGTAGTTTGAGCGTTCAGTGGATGGCTCTGGATTAGCGATGGCGATTTGGAGTTGACGTAATTTATTGCAAAGTATCAAAGCTTATTGCGATATTCGGTAATCAAACCCGGTCGCGGTTAGCTGTCTGTGCATTGAGTGTAAGATTTCCATAGCGCTGGCGTCTAAGTCAATGTCGGTGGCGCGTTCTGCGATCATCGACGCTCAACTTCTTTTATTGGAGATAAAAATGTCAAAGAATCGTACCGGTTCCGTCCTTGCTCTGGCTGCTGCTTCACTGTTTGCCTCAGGTGTGATTGTGGCTCCGATTGCTTCTGCAGCGGATGCGCCGACCGTGAAATGTGTCGGCGCCACCAAAGCCGCCACGGAAAAAACCTGCACCGATGCTGGTGGCAAGGTCGCCAAGGCCTAAGTCCAAGCTGTCTGTCGTTTAAGCAGATTGGCAACAACTGGCACGATCGACCCCGCCCTCCGGCGGGGTTTTTTCATCGAAAGACGAAATGCAAGATGTGATATCCGGCTACGGTCTGGGCCTGCGCACCGATCACTACGGCGATTTTCTGGTCGACAGTACGCGACTTCGGCAACGGGTCGACTGGCTGGAAGTCATCTCCGAAAACTACATGGTTCCCGGCGGCAAACCGCTGGCCATGCTGGACCAAATCCGCCGCGATTTTCCGATGGTGATGCACGGCGTTTCCCTGTCGATCGGCAGTACAGCGCCACTCGACACAGACTACCTTCGTCAGCTCAAACTGCTGATCGATCGCGTCGAGCCAGCGTGGATATCTGACCATTTGTGCTGGACCGGCACCGACGGACTTAACCTCCACGATTTGTTGCCGATGCCCTACACCCAAAATTCCTTGCGCCATCTGGTCGAGCGGATTTCGCAAGTACAGGATTTCCTCGGCCGCAAGATTTTGCTGGAGAACGTTTCCAGTTACGTGACTTACCGGGCCGATGAAATGACCGAGTGGGAATTCATCGCCGCGTTATTGCAGCGCTCCTGCTGCGATTTGTTGCTCGACGTCAACAACATCTATGTCAGCAGCGTCAATCACGGTTTCGATCCGCAACATTTCATTGATGCCGTTCCCGCTGCGCATGTCCGCCAGATTCATCTGGCCGGCCACGAGAACCACGGCGGTTACATCATCGATACGCATGACCATCCGGTCTGTGATGCAGTATGGGATTTGTACGCTTACACCGTCCGCCGTCTCGGTGCGGTGCCGACCATGATCGAGCGCGATGACAATATTCCGCCGCTCGGCGAATTGCTCGATGAACTCGATACGGTCCGCCGCATTGCCGGGCAGAATCTTTCAATACAGCCTGCGCTGGCATGAAGCCGGTCGCCAAATTACAAGAGGTGTTTCAAGGCGCCGTGCTTGCCAGTGATCCTGCGCCGGGCTTGTTTGTGCGCGAAGGGAGCGACGAAATCGGTGGCTTCGATCTTCCATCAATGCCTACCGTGCCCGCCTGGCCGAAGCGCTAAAGGATAACTATCCGGTTTTGCATCTTGCGCTGGGCGACGAACTGTTTGATCAGGTGGCGGCGGCTTACCTCGAACAGCGACCATCGCGCCATCGCTCGATCCGCTGGTTTGGCAATGATCTACGCGAATTTCTCGACCAAAATCCCGACCTGCTGCCGCATCCGGCTCTGGCCGATTTGGCAAGCATGGACTGGGCCTTGCGTGATGCTTTTGATGCCGCCGATGCCGACGTGTGCTGTGCTGAAGATCTGGCCGCGATCGCGCCGGAAGATTGGCCGCAAATGACCTTCGTTTTGCACCCATCAATCAAACTGCTCGATCTGAACTGGCGGATAGGACCGATCTGGCATGAACTGAACGAGGACGCCGATGCGGTCACCGAGCAACCCGAAGCGCTCGATCACACGCTGCTGGTCTGGCGTCAGAAACTGGAATGCAAATGGCGCTCGCTTGGTGTTGCCGAGGCGCTGGCATTATGCGCAGCGGCACGGGGCGCGAGCTTTGCCGATATCTGTGAGGTGCTGGCGGCGTTGGATGAAGACCACGCAGAGACTGATCCATCGATGTTGGCGGCATCGTTGTTGAAGCAGTGGCTGGCGGACAGTTTGTTGGCAAGGGCGGCGGTGGTCGACTGAACTCGTGGTTTGTGCAACTGGCGCTTGCCGTCAGTTGGTGCTGGTCATACGCCGTCAAGATTGGGCGCGCACTTAATTTTGTCACGGCGTGCCTTGCATGGCGTGTTTCACCGGCTTTGATCGAACTACCGAGCATCTCCTGCGGACTAAACTAAGTCGCATTAGCTTAACTCTCAGGCTCCCGAGGACACTCCATGTTCCAAGCCCTGCGCAAGCCCGAAATCCTGATCGTCACCCTGGCCGCGGCGGGTATTCTGGCCATCACCATGGGCGCACGCCAGTCGCTTGGTCTGTTCGTCGGCCCGCTCAATACATCGACCGGGCTGGGCATCACCACCATCAGTCTCGCGCTTGCCGTCGGGCAATTCAGCTGGGGTGCCATCCAGCCGTTGGCCGGAGCAGCGGCAGATCGCTACGGCCCGCGCGTGGTATTGATCGGCGGGCTCTGGTTGCTGATTCTCGGCTGCGCGCTCACGCCGTTCATGAGCAGCGGCATCGGCTTGATTTTTTCGCTGGGTTTGCTGACGGCGATTGGTGCCGGGGCAGGCAGTTTTTCCGTTCTGATCGGTGCCGCCTCGCAGCGTCTGCCGCTGGAGGCGCGAGGGACCGCCTCCGGTGTCATCAACGCTGGCGGGTCGTTTGGCCAGTTCGTGTTCGCCCCGGTGCTGCAAAAACTGATACAACTGACCGGCTGGATGGGTGCCATGTGGGCAATGGCGGCGATGACCCTGCTGGCGTTGCCGCTGGTGACGAAACTGACTTCTATCTCACCCTTGCCGGTTGCACCCAGCGAAAAGGACAAAGGCGCTTGGCAAGCCACGCGTCACGCCATGCGCGACCCGAGCTACTTGCTGCTACATGCCGGTTTCTTTACCTGCGGATTTCACATCGCGTTCTTGGTGACCCATCTGCCCGGCGAAATTGACCTGTGTGGCCTGCCGCCGTCGGTCGCCAGTTGGTCGCTGGCCATCATCGGTCTGGCCAATATTTTCGGCAGTCTTTACGCCGGTGCCTGCATCTCGCGTTATCGCAGCAAATACGTGCTGGCGGCCATGTACGCGTCGCGCGCGGTATTGATTGCGGCCTACCTGATGGCACCGAAGACCGACTGGACGTTTTATATCTTCGCCGCTGGTCTCGGTTTCACCTGGTTGGCAACCGTGCCGCCAACCGCCGCCATCGTCGGCAAATTGTTCGGTGTCCGCTACCTTGGCACCTTGTTCGGGCTGACGCTGTTCAGTCATCAAGTGGGCGGATTTCTCGGCGCCTATCTTGGCGGACTTGCGGTAGCGACTTTCGGTGATTTCTCTTGGATGTGGGTCGCCGATATTGTGCTCGCCGTGCTGGCGGCAATCGCCAATTTACCGATTCGGGAAGCGCCGGTGAGGGATGCGCTCGTATCGGTTTAGGTCGCCAGCAAATCAACGGCGCAGCACTACTCGTTGGTAGTCCAGACAGTTACAGAGCCGAGATACGCGGCGTCCTATCAGCTCCAACTGATATTTCTGGTGTGATCAACTACTCGGCGACAATTCGGTTGCTGATCGTGCCCAGGCGATCTGCGGATTGCGCGGACAGCGAGTTTGTTGTTTCCATGAAATTGTCGGGTCGTTGCCGTTTGGACATCGCTAGGGCACTAATTGCGAAAAAATTGACCTCAAAGTTAAAGTTCGACTGCGTCGTTGCCGTTACCTATAAGGTATGACGAGGCGGTGTTTCGTCGTCAACCCAAACGTAAGTATTTGAGCTATAATGAACTTCGGTCTGATGTCACACGGTTTTGGGTTTCATCTTAACTGAACAAATGGAGATTCAAATGAAAAAAATCCTAGCGCTTGGCGCAATTGTCAGCTCGCTCGCCCTCATGGCTCCCTCGTCCCAGGCGGCGGTTGGTTCCAACACTTTCGACGTTACTGCCAGCCTGACATCAGCTTGTACGGTAGGCGCATTTAGTGGTGCATTGGCGTTTGGCACAGTAACCGCCTTCGTAGCACCATCCAATCCGTCAGCGATCACGTCTTCCGTAAGTTGCACGCGTAACCTTACCGGCGTTACAGCGGTTTTTGACACCAGTGCTGGCGTCGCCGGAAGTAGTGCTGCAGCAGCGTCACCAACCGGCGATGGCCTGCTAAGCAACGGGTTGCGCTATACGATTACAGGCGCGCTAGGCACTGCAGCCGCAGGGACCGCTGCCACCAATGCGTCTATTGGTACTGCAGATATTTATACGTTTACGGTCAATGGTGCAATGGTCGCGCAAGCGGGTACCTGTGCGACAGCGAGTTGTGCCGGAACGCAAACTCGGACAGTTACACTCAATTTCTAATACGTGATCGTTGCTGCGTACTAGTTTGACCGCCACGATACAGCGATTGATGAGGGTGATCAAGCGCACAGGTCTGTTTGTGCGGGTGTCGCTCGCGCTGGTGTTGAGTGGCCTTGCGGCGGTAGCAGCGGCATCCGGCAGTGGCCAGTTTTTAGTAACGGCTACTTTGATACCTGCCGTCTCGCAACCCGGGTTTTGCGTACTCAATCCTGGTAGCGAGACTGCCGGTGCCTCGGTGGTGGTGGTTTGTGGAACCGGGTCGGTGGTAGATTTGTTCGCGCCGATAAACACTGTGCCGTGGCAACCAATCCACGGCGGCGCCTATCGTTTCATGCACCTGAGAGAAAACGAAATGCCAGGCAATTTTCGGGTGGACGGGGTAGACAGTTACCTGGGGTGGGGTACGGTGCCGCGTGGCGAATGGTCAGTCTGGCTGATCTTGATTACCTTGAGCTACAATTGGGTTGGTAGCCATTCGGGGAATCTTATGAGGGTAAGACACTGGAGCATCTGGCCCAGATCGGCCAGTGTTTTGTTGTGCGCGCTAGCTGTCACGTCAAGCGGACTAGTACTGGCGGATGGCTTCACGGTCACCCCGGTGCGCATTTATATGACACCGAAAGATCGTGCCGTGGCCATTACGGTGACCAACGACGGCGACAACGAACTCGTCATGCAGGCGGATTTATTCCAGTGGAAACAAACGCCGGAAGGGCAGGACGACCTTATCCCTACTGAAGAGATGTTCCTTGCGCCACCGATAGTAAAAATCCCCGCGAAGTCCCGTCAGGTCGTACGTCTTGCGCGGATTAGCCGCGAAATGCCGAGCGAACAACTTACCTATCGCATGATCGTGCGCGAAATTCCGGAAGCCAGAAAGCCGACCGGGGATAGCAGTGAGGTGCAGTTCGCGCTGGCTTTCAACATGCCGGTATTTATCACGTCACCGCAAGCCAAGCCCAAACTCGATTGCACTATCGCGAGGGCGACCGCAAATGCGGTCAAGGCCGTTTGTGCCAATACAGGTACTGCGCACATTCATCCAGTCAAGCTGGAACTCAGCGACAGAAGTGGGCAAGTGCTTGCCCATGACGACAATGGCGGATACATCCTGTCTTCAATTACTCGCAGTTACGAACTCAATCGCCAGGACGCCAAGATACCCGGCGGTCCTGGGAAACTCGCTGTATCACTTGCAGACGGGACAGTTCAAGACTTCGACGTCAACATTGCCGACTAGTTGTCGGGGATATCAGAATCGCGTCGACGCGTTGCCGTGGCGCCTAATTGTGCTGGTGCTTTGGTTGTTGGTCGGCGCCAAGGGGTTTGCGCAAAGTCCCGACCCAACAACTCCGGCTGCCGTGGATCATTTGTTGCCCATGGAGGTGACGGTGAATGGCAGTCAAGGCGGCGTGTGGCTGTTCATCGAACGTGCTGGCGCGCTGTACGCTCCGTGCGAAGCCTTTACCGAGTGGCGAGTGCGTACCGACCCAGACCCGCAGATTATCCGGTTCAGAGGCCAGGACTATTGTCCGCTCAATCAGATACCGGGCTACCGGTCCAACATAAACTTTGCCAACCAATCCGTCGATCTGCAGTTTTCGCCGAACGCCTTTAACGAAACCCGTGTCGGTTTGAAAATGGCCGATACGCTAACGGTCGATCCGGCCGTTCCGAGTGTGTTTTTCAACTACGATGTGAACTACCAGCGGTCACAATATCGCGATGCGCCAAATCTGGACAATCTGGGGATAGTCAGTGAAGTGGGTTATTCCTCCGATCTTGGCGTCCTCACCAGCAGTGCGGTGACCCAGAACTTGACCGGCAGTTCCCAGTTTGGCAACCAAAAACGCTACCTACGCATGGAAACCACCTG
The DNA here is from genome assembly GCA_016718525.1 of Rhodocyclaceae bacterium. Lineage (GTDB taxonomy): Bacteria > Pseudomonadota > Gammaproteobacteria > Burkholderiales > Rhodocyclaceae > JADKHX01. Next base: position 431 of record JADKDD010000002.1, on the reverse strand, counting down.
ACCATGCATCGACCTGACCAGCGCGAAACACTGGTGATCGGTGACACCAGCACGCGACCCGGCATGTTGGGTTCGACGACCTACTTCGGTGGCATTCGGTTCGGTTCCAATTTCGGACTCACTCCCGGCTTCATCAGAAATCCTGTACCCAAACTGAGCGGATCGTCATCGGCGCCGTCCACCGTGAATTTGTACGTCAACGATGTCTTGCGCCAGACTTCTAACATTCCAACGGGCCCGTTTGCCATTGATAACTTTCCGGCCTTGACCGGCGGCGGCGAGGCGCGTCTTGTCGTCCGCGACGTGCTCGGCCGCGAAACAGTGATCACCCAGTCCTTTTTCACCAGCAGTTCGCTGTTGGCGGCCGGTCTTGACGATTGGAGCGTCGAAGCCGGACGGGTTCGGCAGGAACTGGGTACGGTCAGCAACGA
>JADKDD010000001.1 GCA_016718525.1 Rhodocyclaceae bacterium | reverse complement strand
GCAGGGCGGCAGTAACTAGAATTTTGCGACTCATGAGGCGGGCTTTCCTGGATTTTGCGGCGACGCAGCGCTTGCGTCTAACGGTACCGACATTCTAATGGCGGGCGACGTCATTTGGCTGTCACTGACGATGGCGAAGCAGGAATTCCTAAAGCACTGCTTTGCGCCTGGTGGGGTCGGCTGTACAAAGCCGATACTGGTACGGCGTACCACCGGCACCAACTGTCACAAGTCCTTTTTGCTGCTTCCCTGAGCTTCGGGCAGCGGTTATCAATCGGTGTCCGTGGAATGAGTTTAGGACCGTGGCACGCCCAAGATTACGCCATGAGTCAGGAAAAATCCGCCAAGCTTGACCGTATTGTTGCCGAAGCCCGTCGCGCCGCTGATGAACGCGGCGAGACCCACCGCGAACAGGCCTTGAAAATCTATCCATGGGTTTGTGGTCGGTGCGCGCGAACGTTTCCCCCGCGCCAATCTGCGCGAACTCACGGTGCATCATCGCGACTACAACCATCACAATAATCCGGAAAACGGCAGCAACTGGGAGTTACTTTGTTTGTATTGCCATGACAACGAACACCAGCGTCAGCTGGAAGCCGCAACAGGCGCCGGCGGTTCGGATTCACTGAGTCCCGGTTCAACGCATTCACCTTTCGCGGGTTTGAAGTCGCTGCTGACTAAAAAATAGCGACCAGCGGCCCTTTGGGTTTCGACTACACTTTCAATCGATATGTAACGAACGCGTCATCCAGGAGATTATCAATGAGCGACCCAATCACTTCGAAATTCCGGCGGGCGATAGCTGTTTCCGCCTGTTTGATTCTGTGCGCCTGTGCCAGCGGTCGGACGTTCGCGTCCAACGTTGATAGCAGCGCTGACTTTGCGCAGTACAAGACGTTTGGATTTTTCAGTCCGCTTGGTACCGACCGAGACGGCTGCCAAACTATCGTGTCGCAACATTTGAAAGCCGCAGCGGAGCGCGAATTGGTGGCGCGCGGAATGCGCCTGGACACGAAGGCACCGCAACTGCTGGTGAACTTTAAAGGGGCGCGCAGCGACAAGGTGCAGATCACCACTGTGCCATCCATGTCGATAGGCGTTATGGGTGGTGGCTATTACGGTTACCGCACCGGAATGTACGCGGCCTATCCGATGTATCAGGACAACACCGTGGTCAGCCAATATACCGAGGGCACGCTGAATATTGATGTGGTTGATGCAGCACGCAAGCAGTTGGTCTGGGAAGGAATCGTGACCGGAGTGATCACGCAAAAGGACCTTAACAATCCCCAACCTGCGATTGACGAAGCAGTGACTGCCGCATTTGCCAAATACCCGGTGGCCGCGCCCGCCAAACCAAAATAGTTGGACAGACGCCGGGCCGGCAGGAACATTTACCGTAACGGAATGAACCGGAGAATAGGCTCACCCGTCGGAGAAACCGAAAGCTCAGCCTGGTTCTACAGCGAATGTCAGTCCGGCGTTATCCACCAGGCGTTTGATAAGCGGCATACCCATCGCAGCAGCGGGTGTCCAGATGCCACCTTTCGTCGCTCCCGCTTCATTCAACAGACAGATCGCGGCTTCCACAATCATTTTTGATGTAGACCCGTAACCCGGGTCACGGTCACCGGTGACACCCACCTTTAGTATTTCTCCCCGGGCATTCTGACCAAGGAACATGACATCGTAAAAACCGGTTTCGCGTTCCTGCTTGGACGGGCCTTCGCCGGGTTGTGGGCCTCCCTCGCCACCAAGCGACTTGTCGGCAGCCATCGCTTTGGCGATTGCCTCACCCTTTTCGCCGACGCCGGTGATGAACATTTCGTCGTACACGAAATCGCTACCGTAAGCATGTTTCATCAGGAAATTGGAGCGATGCACATTGCGTGTATTGATCGCCGCCATCACGAATGGCGTGACCCAGGCACCCACCGCATTATCGAGCATTGGCTTGGCGCCGTGCGGCTGAGGCGGGCCGGTGAAGCCAGGGGTGAGTGAGAAAGGATCACGCAACAGGCCAAGCACACGCGGATCTGCGGCCGCGGCTGCCATGGTCGCCTTCATGCTGGCTGCTGTGCCGCCGGAAAAGGTCCCCTTCATTTTGCGCACGACCGCAGGTGCGATTGGCTGGTTGGCCGAAATGTATCTTCATCTCGGTTTGCAGCATCAGTACGCCCAGGTCAAACGGAATCGAATCGAATCCGCAAGAAAACACGATCCGGGCGCCGCTGGCCTTGGCCTGTGCTTCGTGCGCGTCAATCATGTCGCGCATCCAGACCGGCTCACCGCACAGATCGACATAGTCGGTGCCGGAGGCGGCACAGGCGGCGACCAATTCATTACCATACAACTGATATGGACCGACAGTGGTCAGCACCAGCCGAGTGCGATCCGTCAGCGCTCTTAAGCTGGCGACATCCGTGCCATCGGTGACAACCAGCGGTGTGTCCCTGGGCGCGCCGATTTCATCACGCACGGCGGCGAGTTTTTCGGCACTGCGCCCGCCCATCGCCCAACGCACTGTGGCGCCGGCGCCTTGAGGATAGCGCGCCATCAAATATTCGACGACCAACCGACCGGTAAACCCGGTCGCGCCGTGTACCACAATGTCAAATTCCTTATTCATTCGTCAAGTCCCTAAGGTTATTCAAGCGAGCAATCGGATCATTTCATGTGCCCAAGGCCAGCATGATACGTATCCAGATAATGGTGACGATCAGGTTGCTGATTGCATAAAAAAACACCCGATGCATTACGCGGTTATACGTTAGATGCACAAAGCTATGACCAACGCGAAAGGCGAAATACGCCCATGCCAGGTTGACGAACAAAGGATCGACTTTTTGAATCACCACCAGCGTCAGGCACGCGACATAAAACAGTAGCGGAATCTCGAGGAGATTCATGATGTGCCGGTTAAGGATACTCATGCGGTGGGACACGCGCGGATTCGCCGTATTTGAAATCCTCGTCAGTCACCAAGCCCTGAGCAGCGGCAGAAAATCGCTGGTACGGAATCAACGCAAGGACAGCCAAGGTCCACTAATGCCAGTGCTGCTACCGGCACCAATATGCTGGTTGAGTTCATTTCGGTTCCTTTAGACAACGGGAAAGGGACATTAGGCTGATTCGGGTGTTTTGTCCATGCAATGGCAGCGCGTTAAATGAGGCGGCATTTCATTCGTTGGCGCTAATTGCGACGAAGCGCCCTGAAACATCCACCTTAGCTGTCCGGACCATCATGTCACTTACTGAACAAAGCATTTCCACGATTCTTGCAACGCTGGTTGATCCCAATACCGGCAAGGATTTTGTCGCCACTCGCAGCGTTAAAAACATCAAGATCGACGGCGGCGACATTTCGCTCGATCTTGAACTCGGCTATCCGGCCAAAAGTCAGTTTGCTCAGCTTGGGAAACTGGTGCATGACGCGCTGGCAGCTCAGCCGGGCGCGGGCAAGGTCAGCGTCAACGTGGTCTCGAAAGTCGTGCCGCATGCGGTACAAAGAGGCATCAAGCTGGTTGCCGGCGTCAAGAACATCATTGCCGTGGCGAGCGGCAAAGGCGGTGTCGGCAAGTCGACCACGGCGGTGAATCTGGCTTTGGCATTAGCGGCCGAAGGTGCGACGGTGGGTTTGCTGGATGCCGATATCTATGGTCCCCTCGCAGCCGCAAATGCTTGGCATCACCGGACGCCCCGAGACAAAAGACAATAAAAGTCTGGAGCCGATGCGCGCGCACGGCTTGCAGGCCATGTCAATCGGATTTCTGGTCGATCAGGAGACCCCGATGGTGTGGCGTGGACCAATGGTCACTCAGGCATTGCAGCAGTTGCTTAACGACACACGCTGGCAGGATCTTGACTATCTGATTGTTGATATGCCGCCGGGCACCGGCGATATTCAACTCACTTTGGCACAACAAGTGCCGGTAACCGGCGCGGTGATTGTCACCACGCCGCAAGACATAGCTTTGCTCGACGCGCACAAGGGTCTCAAAATGTTTGAGAAAGTCGGCGTGCCGATTTTGGGAATCGTCGAAAATATGAGTATGCATATTTGCTCGAACTGCGGGCATGCCGAAGAGATTTTCGGCAGCGGCGGCGGCGCGCGCATGGCTTCCGATTATTCCGTCGAACTGCTTGGAAAACTGCCGCTCGATATCGCAATCCGCCAACAAGTGGACGGGGGTTGTCCGACCGTGGTCGCCAGTCCGGATGGTCGCGTGGCGGAGATTTATAAAGCCATCGCCCGTCGAGTGGCCGTGAAGTTGGCCGAGCAGGCGAAGGACCACAGCTCAAAGTTTCCAACCATCAAGATACAAAATACCTGAGACGTTTCAAGCTGCTTGGAGCCCCTCGATTTGGTTGCGTCCGACTTATCGTCGACATCTCGCGCGCTCACAGCCGGGACATAAATCGTCACCGGGTAAATGTTCTGCGCGGCGCTAATTCGACAAACGGACGATCGCCGCGAGTAGTTCGTCCATGTCGACCTCACTCAATGCGCTGTTCAGGCTAAAGCGCAGCCGGCTGGTGCCTTCCGGCACAGTGGGCGGGCGGATCGCCACCGCGAGAATACCTGCTGCATTGAGGCTCGATGCAGCGGCCAGCGCAGCCGCTTCGCTGCCGATAATGGCGGGAACGATTTGGGTGGACGATTGCAGGGTGTCGAGACCGGCGGCTTTCAAGGCATCACGCAACTGTGCCGCGTGGGCGGCGAGGCGGGCGCGTTCTGTATCCATTTGTGGAATTAGATCGAGTGCGGCATCGACCGCACCGAGCACCGCAGGTGGAAGTGCGGTGGCATAAATAAATCCGGCACAGCGATTGACTAGAAAGTCAATTAGCGCGCGCGACCCGGCGATGTAGGCACCATAGGCACCGAACGCCTTGCCCAAGGTCCCCATCCCCACATCAACCTTGCCGCTGGTTGGCGGCATCGCGGCAACCAGGCCGCGTCCTTCGGGGCCCATCACGCCCACGGCATGCGCTTCATCGACATACAATGCGGCGCCGTAACGATCGGCAATTGCAACCAGGGCGGCCAAGTCGCTGCGGTCGCCGTCCATGCTGAACACTGATTCAGTCACAATCAGGCGACGGCCGTGATACCCCGCATTCGCTCGCAAGAGTGCGTCCAGATGATCAAGGTCATTGTGCCGAAAAATGAGGGTCTGCGCTTTGGCAAGACGGCAACCATGCACGATGCTCGAATGATTCAGCGAGTCGGAAAAGATCAGCGTATCGCCCAAACTTGCCAGCGCGGGAATTACCGTTGCGTTGGCCTGAAAGCCGCTCCCAATCAGCAGTGCGGCTTCGCAACCCTTGAAAGCCGCCAGTCTTTCCTCAAGTTCTACGGCAATGCCACGTGTTCCGGTCACCAAACGTGACGACGGCGCTCCGGCGCCAAAGCGCTCGGCCCAATCTGCCGCGCGGGATTTGGTCAGCGGATGTTGCGACAAACCCAGATAGTCGTTTGACGAAACATCAAGCAAGCGCCGGCCATCGACGCCAACCAGACGGCCGTGGTCGGTTGCGAGCACCCTTAGTCGCCGCCGGCGATTGTGGGCATCCAACATATCCAGCTGCGAAAGTAAATCTCTATCGAGTGAATTGTCCAAAACTGTCTCTAAAGGTTAATCGTGCGTTCCAGTAACACTTGATGAATTGCCGAGGTCAGGACAGGACAGGTCGCCGGCGCTAATCACATACGGTGGCATCAAATACACCACGTTGCTGAATGGACGGATCCATACCCCACACTCAGCGAAACGTCGGCGCAAATGTTCGAGGTCGATTTCGCCGGAAAGTTCAATTGCACCGATCGCACCCTTCACTCGCACATCAGCAACACCGCGCAGTCCTTTACACGCCGCCAGTTCCTCGCGCAGTTGAGTTTCGATGAGAGCAACCTGCGCCAATCTAGGTTCAGTTGCAAACAAATCCAACGACGCGTTAGCCGCGGCGCAGGCCAGCGGATTAGCCATAGGTGGGGCCGTGCATCAGCGCCGCGCCGTTGTCCTCTGACCAGAATGCCTCGAACACATGGCGCCGGGCTGCGGTTGCGGCCAGCGGCAACGTCCCTCCGGTGAGTGCTTTGGAGAGGCAGATGATGTCGGGTACCACCTCAGCTTCCTCGCAAGCAAACATCCTGCCGCTACGACCAAATCCGGTCATGATTTCGTCGAGAATCAACAAAACGTCGTGGCGCTCACACGTTGCGGCGATGAATCGCAAGCTGTCCGCATCGTGCATCTTCATGCCGCCGGCACCTTGCACCAAGGGCTCCAGAATCACTGCCGCAATCCGCTCGCGATGGGTGGACAGCAAGCGGTCGAAACCGATTTGCAATGATTCGTCAGTCGGCAATTCTGCCATCATCTGTGGCGGGAACACGCCACCAAACAAACGGTGCATGCCCTCATCTGGGTCACACAAGGCCATGGTTGCAAAGGTATCACCGTGATAACCATGACGAAAACAAACGAAGCGGTCGCGATTGACATGCCCCTTGTTGAGCCAGTACTGCACCGCCATTTTCAGCGCCACTTCAACCGACACCGAACCTGATTCAGTGAAGAAACCCGCTCCAGGTCACCGGGCAACAGCGCGGCCAGTCTTGCCGCCAAACGAAGCGCCGGTTCAGGACCAGTCCGGCGAACATTACATGCGGCATCGCAACGAGTTGGGCCTCGACAGCCGCACGGATATGTGGATGGTTGTAACCGTGGCAGGCAGTCCACCATGACGAAATGCCATCGATCAACTCGCGCCCGTCTGTGAGACGGATCCTTACGCCATCAGTGGATACCACCGGCAAGGCAGCCGTCGCCGTGGCCATTTGGGTGTAGGGCAGCCAGATATGGGACATCCCATCGGCGAGCCATGCAGAATTTGGAGTTGACATGTTTGGTGCGTCCGCGCTGGTTAAAATTGTCGCCAGGCACAGACAGGTCTAAGAATTTGAACCCTTACTTTATCACCGGCACCGGCACGGATATCGGCAAGACCTGGTTGAGTTGCGCATTACTCAAGTACTGGCGCGCGAACGGGGTCGCGACGCGGGCTTACAAGCCAGTCTTGTCGGGATTCATCGACGCCGACGCAGCACTAAGCGATGCTGGTGCGTTGCTGCAGGCACAAGGGTTCACGATCGACCATGTCAATTTTCGAACTGAACTGGAGCGAATTTCGCCTTGGCGTTACTCTGCACCGCTTTCGCCGGACATGGCAGCGGCGCTTGAGGGGCGCGGTATCGACTTCGCGGAACTCGTTGCATATGTGCGGCGTGTCACCAGCACCAACTGGCAAACAGAAAACATATTGGTCGAAGGCGTCGGTGGCGTCATGGTTCCGCTGGATGATCTCCACACGGTGCGCGACTGGATCACCGATTGCGAATTACCTTGTGCTGGTGACCGGGAGCTATCTGGGTAGTCTGAGTCATACATTGACTGCACTCAATTCGTTGACCCAGGCGGGCGTTCGTGTCGACGCCATTGTGGTCAACGAATCGTTGTTGTCTGCTGTCCCGCTGAGCAGCACGATGGCCAGCCTGATTCGCCACGCAGGTGGCCACCGGATTATCGCAATTGAGCGCGATAATCCGGCGCCTGGTATCGCGCAAGTCGCCATGCACCTGGAAAGCAGGCCGGTCTATACTGCCCGCCACCCCGACCAACCCTTGTAAAAAAGTGCCGACAACATGAGTATCAAACCCGACAAGTGGATCCGCCGCATGGCCGAACAACACGGCATGATCGAACCTTTTGAGCCCAACATGGTGCGCGAAGTTGATGGCAACAAAATTGTTTCCTATGGCACCTCAAGCTATGGTTACGATATTCGTTGCTCGCGCGAGTTTCGAGTGTTCACCAACATCTATTCCAGTGTTGTGGACCCGAAAAATTTTGACTCCAAGTCCTTTGTCGAGATGGATGGTGATTCCTGCATCATCCCGCCGAATTCCTTTGCTCTGGCGCGTACAGTGGAGTATTTCCGCATTCCCCGCTCAGTGCTTACGGTCTGCCTGGGCAAAAGTACTTACGCACGCTGCGGCATCATCGTCAACGTCACACCGTTTGAGCCGGAGTGGGAAGGTTATGTGACACTGGAGTTTTCCAACACCACACCGTTACCGGCGAAAATCTACGCTGGCGAAGGCTGCGCGCAGGTACTGTTTTTTGAGGCTGATGAAATTTGCGAGACGTCCTACAAGGACCGCGGCGGTAAGTACCAAGGTCAGACTGGTGTGACCTTGCCCAAGATTTAGTCACCCTGGTGGTGGCATGCGGGCAGTGTGCGGCAAACATTTGAAACTTTCCCGCAGTTTGACCATGGAAACCAGTCGCCGGCAATCTCCGTCCCAGAAAAAATGCCCCGCAATGGCGGGGCATTTTTTGTCGAACCTGATGTACGCTTACATGAACTTGTACTGCAGACTCACGTAGTATGAACGGCCGCGTGGATCGCCGTAGGTCGGGTCCCAGGAGGTCTGGAAGTACTTCGACTGATTGGTGAATGGGGGATCGGTATCGAACAGATTGATGACTCCACCGCTGATTTTCATGGTCTTGCTGATCTTATAGAAGCCGGTCAAATCCCAGAGTGAATAAGCCTTGACATCATGATTTGGATCAATCGATAGTCCGGGGACATTTTGGTCGGTATAGCCCGAAAGATAGATATTGGTTAAGGTCAGGCTGTAGGCTTCATAGTCCCAGTCGAGTGAGGTGACGCTGCGCCAACGTTGCACCGCCTTGTCATTGCTGAAATTGCCAAGCCGGCTGATTAATGGCGCAGAGGCCTCGGACTGATTTTTGTACTCAAGAACGTAGGTGCCGTTTAATCGCACGCCAAAACGTCCGGCGCTGGTTGGATCACTACGCCAGTTGACGACGAGGTCCAGTCCGGAGGTTTTCAGCGTGCCTCGATTGGCCTTTTTCAGTTCGACATATTCGACATCTTCTGTCGGGTCGTTGAAGAAGCGATGGACGATATTCAAATTGTTGTAATAGCTCGGGGTTTCAAACACCACGTCTTCGGCAATGTCGGAAATGACATCCGTCATCTTGATATTCCAGTAATCAAGACTTCCATTCCAGTTTGAGTTCGGCTCAAGCACCATGCCGATGTTGTATTGCTTTGACTTCTCGGGCTTGAGATCCGGATTGGCGTAGTGGTCGACCGGGAATTGATCAGTGAGACCGGATACCGGATCGCGCAGGAAGCTCGCCGTCACTCCGGTCACTACAGGGCGGAACAAATCAGAGATTGACGGTGCGCGGAAACCGGAGCTCGCCGAGCTGCGGAACAGCGTTTGCTTCGACGGGCGATAGCTTAGAGCGACCTTCGGGTTGGTGGTGGTCAGATCCTGCGTCGTGATTGTGGTGTTGCCGACCACACCTTCCACGCCGTAATACTTGTCTTGGCGAACGGCGAGTTGTCCTTCCCATTCGTTGTTAAACGGCGCATTGATTTCGGCGAACAAGCCGCGTACATCGCGCGTGTTCGACGTAGCGATGATTTGCTTGCCTGACGAGGACCGGTCACCAGTGATATCGTTCGCATTAATTGCCGCAGACACACCAAAGTCCTGTGATTCGCGACGGAATTCGAATCCGGTCGCGAAGGTTAAATCGCCACCAGCGAGTTTGCTCAAGCTGCGTGAAAATTTGCCGTCAAAGGTGTTGGACTCGGACTTGGACGAGCGTTCGCCGCCTTCTATCACAATGCTGCGCATGAAATCGCGACCGGCAGTGGTGGTTGATAGCTCAAACGGATTGTATAAGCCGTTTTTGATGCCGTTGATCATCCCGCTGAATGAAACCCAGCCTGGCCCGGTATCTTTGTCCTTTACTTTGTTGACGCTATGGTTAAAGGCTGTGTCGTAATCCCATTCGGCAAAAGTACCGGTGAAACCGGCAACAAGTCTGGTCGCGTCACTGGTAACCTCATTGGCGCGATTGCCGGCGTCAGACAATCGGAAGCGAAAATCAACCGGAGTGGTAATGCCGGTGCTGGCCTGGAGTGATGCGGGGAATCTGATACCTTCGCTAGTACGGATACGCCCGCTGGTTGCTGGCGACAGAACGTAATCTGTTTTGGTATTGCTGACCAGCCCTTCAGTGAAAAACTGATGATCAGGGTTGATTTGAAATACCGCGCGACTGACGAAGTTTTGTTTGGTGGAGTCGGGATAGATTTCCGTATCCTGCATATAGTTATAGGAACAGGTATTGGGACCTGCCGGACCGTTGGCAACGTAGACGTTGGTTGGCGGGTTACAGGTCGGTTTGGCGAAATTGACATTACGATTTGAAGGGTCCCAGCCTGCATTTGGTTGGGCGGCCAGAAGTTGATTGAATTGTCCGGAGCTCAAACTTACTCGCGCCGGAAGCGTATTGCTGGACAGCAATAAGGGGAGCGTGCGCGGGATATCGTTTTTTGCGATGAAGTCTCTTTGTTGTGCGTTCAGTGAGCCAAGCTTCTGATAGTCAAAGGTGCCGAATATATTGAAACGATCTTTGCTCAGGTCGCCATATCCGCCAGCCACCGTAAGCGATTGCTTGTCGGCGCCACCATGCTGCGTATCTGCGTAGCGCACTGAAATGTCGGCTCCCTGATAGTCGCGGCGGGTAATGAAATTGATCACACCGGCAATCGCATCGGTCCCGTAAACCGCCGAGGCCCCATCCTTCAAAACCTCGACGCGCTGAATCGCACCAAACGGAATGTTGTTCAAGTCGACCCCGTTGTTGTCACCGGGGGTGGCAAAGTTTGCCAGACGTCGGCCATTCAGCAATACCAGCGTGTTTGACGCGCCAAGCCCGCGCAGATTGGCGCTATTGAATCCGCGCTGTCCGCTGCTGGTGTCAGTGATGCTGGCGCCGTCAGTGAGCCCCCCAACGTTTGCCGTAATTGTTTGCAACAGCTCGGAAGCGGTGGTCACGCCGAGTTTGTCAATGTCTTCACGTTTAATGATTTGCACCGGCAACGGTGTTTCGCCTTCAATCCGTTTGATGCTGGATCCTGTAACCTCAACGCGTTGGGTAGTGGTTTCTTGTGCCAGGGCGCTGAAACTGAGCGCGCCAAGTGCCAGCATCACGGCCTGCGCACAGTGAGACCGGCGCAATCCGCGTTCGTTAAGCCATTTGTTCTTGATCGACATGCAAATCCTTTCGTTGTCAGGTGGCCGCCAACACGTTTTGGTTACCTCAACATGACGGCTTGGTGACAAGTGTAGGTGGAGTGAAAGCGGTTTAGGGTCCTCAAAACACGCCTTGTCGTGAACAGAAAAACATTGGTCGCTTTCAGAAATATCCGGTTACACGTGGGATGCGACAGTTTGTCCATAAGCGACACCAATTTGCCGGATAGCGTCCAACACCTGCAAGTTATGGATTTTTATTGCTCATCAATGGCAACATGCTGCCCATGCTACTTAAAAGGATTGCTGATATTTCTGACCGCCTGCGGCAAGTACTGCTGTGCCTGCTCTTTGCGTGCGCAGTCAATTCAGTGATGGCGACACCAACGACCCCCGTGCCAGGCATCGTTGTGCCAATTGGCGGCGCCTTGCGCTATGACAATGATGAGGTCTGGAAGCGTTTGGTCGAGCTGGCTGGTGGCAAAGGCGCGAATTATGTAGTGCTGCCAACAGCGGCAGGTAATCCGCAAAGAACCGCAAAGCTGATCGCAGAGACATTATCGCGCCACGGCGCAGTAGTCGTGACCATTCCCATTGCACCACGGTGGCCGGATACTGATGCCGGGAAGGCCGCGCATGATACGCAATGGGTAGAGAAAATTCGTGCAGCGAATGGCGTCTTCTTGTCGGGAGGCGCACAAGAGCGAATCGTTGATACTTTAGCTCCGGATGGCTCGGAAACGCCGGTATTGAAGGCCATCCGTGAACTGTTGAATCGCGGGGGTGTTGTCGCCGGCACCAGCGCCGGCGCAGCAATCATGAGTAGTGTGATGTTCCGCGACGCGCAGGACGTTCATTCAATACTGAAAGGCGTCATGCGTGATGGCAAGGAAATCGATCGCGGCCTTGGTTTTGTTGGCAGCGAGATATTTGTTGATCAGCATTTTCTCCGGCGTGGGCGAATCGGGCGCATGTTGCCGCTAATGGCGAACAAGGGTTACCAGCTGGGGCTTGGTGTGGACGAGAACTCGGCCGCGATCTTTCGCGGCGGCGAAATTGAAATCATCGGCGCCAAAGGGGCATTGTTGGTCGATTTGTCGACTGCGCAACGCGACATGCAGCCCGGGCCGTTCAACATTAGCAATGCTCGCCTTTCCTATCTTGATCATGGAGATCGTTATGTCATTGCGACCCGGCAGGCCCAAGCGTCGGCGAGGAAAGCCGAAGACCACCGGCTAGACCACTCAGCAGCAGGTTTCAAGCCCTATTTCGACAATGATCCTTTCTATCTGGATATCCTTGGTGATACGACGATCGTCAATGCCATGGCAAACTTGATGGATAACCGGTATCGAGTAGCTGTTGGTTTGGCGTTCAATGCCCGCCCGCGTCAGGATGATATGCAGCCTGATCTGGGTTTCGAGTTTACGTTGACGCGTGATGAAAGAAGCAGCGGCTGGTTTACCGGCAGTTTCGGCGGGGAAGACTATTCCGTATTCAATATGCGGTTGGATGTGCGTCCAGTGAGGCTACCGCATCCTCTATATGTACCCTGGAAACCTTAATTATCAAAACTTGTTTTTAGGGAACGAATTCTCTAATCGTCAACGTCATGGAGCTTGTTATGAAGAAAGCCGTTCTTGGTTTACTGATGATTGCCAGTCTCGGCTGCACACAGGTTTTGGCCGCTGATACTGTAAAACAATTGCGCGTTGGTGTTGAGGGCGCTTATCCACCATTTAGCGAGAAGGCTCCTGACGGTTCGCTCAAAGGTTTTGATATTGACATTGCCTATGCGCTTTGTACGCATATGGAGGTCAAGTGCGTGTTGGTCGAAACCGGTTTCGATTCAATGATCCCAAGCTTGAACGTGCGCAAAATTGACGCAGTGATTGCTTCGCTGTCGATTACCGAGGAACGCAAAAAGTCAGTCAACTTTAGCGACAAGTATTACCACACCCCTTCACGCATGGTCGCACACAGCGATGCCAAGTTCGCGGTCACGACTGAGGGGATGAGCGGCAAGCGAATTGGAGTGCAGCGTGGCACCACCCACGAGAAGTTTGCCATGGACTTTTTTAACAAATCCCAGATCACCAGCTATGCCAAACAGGATGAAGTCTTCCTTGATCTGGTCAGCGGCAGGCTCGATGCAATCGTGGTGGATTCGGTGGCAGCAGACCAAGGTTTTCTGAAGACACCAAGGGGCAAGGCTTTCGCTTTCATCGGACCGGCATTCACTGACCCCAAATACTTTGGTACGGGTGCCGGGATTGCGCTGCGCAAGTCGGATACCGAGTTACTGGCGCGGGTCAACAAAGCCATCGCTGAAATGCGTAAGGACGGCACCTACAAAAAGATTCAGCAGAAATATTTCAGCTTTGATGTTTATGGCGAATAAATCACGTACCCGCTGTGACTGGGTAGTCCTTGGCAAGACGCGATGTGACTGCGGCGAACCCGGTGTGCATGGATAGATCTATGGAAATGCGAACAACCCCACTGGCCAGTGCGGCACATGGAACCAAACTTGAATTGACCGCCCTGCATTTTGGTAAACCAGGTACCGGCGAGAAGGTGGTCATTCAGGCTTCCCTGCACGCCGACGAATTGCCGGGCATGCTAGTTGCGCAACACTTGCGCCGTTGCTTTGAGGAGCATGAACGGGCCGGGCGCATTCATGGCGAAATTATCCTGTTGCCGGTGGCGAATCCCATCGGTCTGGCGCAGTCTTTGTTGAGCAGCGAGGCCGGACGGTTCGACCTGGACAGCGGGGAAAATTTCAATCGCAATTATCCGGAATTGACGCGAACGCTTATCGCTCATGTGGAAGGGCGCTTGTCCGCTGATACGAAACAAAACCGGACAGTAATCCGTGGCGCAATGAAATCGATACTGGCCGGAATGGTCTGCGTCGATCCTTTGTCAAGTTTGCGCCGCGCGTTGCTGTTACAGGCTTGCGATGCCGATCTGGTTCTCGATTTGCATTGCGACTACGAGGCCGTCCTGCACATGTATCTGGGAACACCATTGTGGCCTGCGGCAGAGCCTTTGGCGCGATTGTTGGGAGTGGAGGCGGTTTTGCTTGCGACTGAATCGGGGGAAAATCCGTTCGACGAAGCTTGCTCGAAAGTATGGTGGGAACTTGCAGTGCATTTTGGTGATGAGTTTCCGATCCCGCTTGCCTGTCTTGCCGCCACGATCGAGTTACGGGGAAGCCGTGACGTCACCCATGCCTTTGCAGCTCATGACGCCAAAGCCATCGAGTCCTTCCTCATTCATCGAGGTGTATTGGCTGGCGATGCTGTGAGTTTGCCGCCTGCGCGCTGTGCACCCACGCCGCTGGCAGGATCAATGCCGATAGAAACGCCGCGTTCGGGGGTTCTGGTATTTTCGGCTGAGGTCGGGGAGAAAGTTCGCCGAGGCGATTGCATCGCCGAAATCGTCGATCCGGTAAGTAGTGAAGTCACGCGCCTTTTGAGTCCGGTAGCTGGCGTCCTCTATGCACGCGAGGTACGCCGCTATGTACGTGCTGGCACGCGGGTCGCCAAAGTCGCAGGAGCAGAGGCGCTGCGCACCGGGCGATTGCTTTCGGCATAACGGAAACAAATCATTTCGGCAGCCAAGCATATCCAGGCACCGGACCACTACAATTCGCAGTCCAAGTTTTCCTGCGTTCTGACCGATGACATCACAGGTTGGGTTCGTCCTGCTTCCTGGATTTTCTTTGCTATCGCTTGGTGCGGCGACAGCGGCACTGGCTGCCGCCAACGACCTTGCCGGAGCGCAGATTTATCAGGTGCGAACCTTTGCTCTGGAAGCTACTGTGGTTCGCGCGCAGTGCGGTACGCTGATTGCGACCGAGTTTGCGGGCGAAAACCTGAGTGAATGCCAGATGGCGACAGTCATCGCGGATCGGCTCGTGGAAGAAACCGAACTATCCAGTTTGAGAGTGCTGGTGAGCACCTTCGTCGGCAGTGGCGATGTGGGACCACGTCTTGCGGGCATTGGAATCGGCGCCGCGATTCTGGCGCAATGTGGCTTTTATGACGGCTTCCGCGCAGCGGTGCACTGGCAGTATGCAGCTGAAGCTGCCGAGAGCAATTTGGGCAGCATTGTTTCTACCAACGTATTCGAAATCGATCGCAATCGTCTCAGTGCAGCGGGCGGCGCTACAACAATTGATTTCATGCTGGCCTGGCTGGCCGAACGGCATGACAAAACTTTCTGTGCGGAGGTCGCGGCCCAGCTTGGTATCGAGCGAGTGCGGCAGTCTTCAGAGCGTCAGGCAATGCCAGCTTCAGCACATCCTGCAGTTGGTTCGGCTCGCATCAAGGAGGCACTTGAATTGATGGAAGCGAATCTTAGTGAACCATTGCCAACCGAAGACATCGCTCGCTTGGTAGGTATTTCGCGGCGACAACTCGAGCGCTTATTCCGTCAGCACATAGGAACACTGCCCTCTCGGCATTATTTGGAGTTGCGACTTAAAGCATCGCGGAGACAGCTGAAGCAAACCAGCCAATCAATATTGCAAATCGGTCTCAGCTGTGGTTTCGTTTCCGGGCCGCATTTTTCAACCGCCTACCGCACGTTTTTTGGCCACACCCCACGCGACGAGCGTGCCAGACATACACGCCCGCATGCAAGCGGCGACGAAGTCATCACAGTCAATACCGAAGTGGAGAAGTTCTCATGAAAACCAGTCATTTTGTCCTTCGCCCGGCAGGCATTAACGATCTCGACGCGATCGAACGCTTCGCTGCCGCCAGCGGCTACGGCATCAACTCATTGCCGCCGCGTCGCGAACGCCTCGTCGACCGGATTGAGCGTTCGCAGCGAGCATTCGCCGCCGTTGACAGCCCGAGTAGTGAAGATATCTATCTGTTCGTTCTGGAAGACTTGCTCGCCGGTCGGGTGATTGGCACCAGTGGGATCACTGCCAGTGCCGGGGCGCAAGGGCGCTTTTACAGCTACCGCAACGAGTTTGCTTTGCACGTCAGTGAAGAGCTTGGAATCACCAACCGGATTCATACCTTGCGGCTTTGTCAGGACCTGTCCGGTCACACGCTATTGACCTCCTTTTATATTGAGCCCGACTATGCTGCTACGATGGCGCCGCAAATTTTGTCCCGCGCCAGATTGCTGTTTATCAGCCAGTATCCCGCCTTGTTTTCAGATCGACTCGCTGCCGAAAGCCCCGGGTTGTGTGACGAGAACGGGCGCAGCCCGCTTTGGGAAGCGCTTGGCAGGCGGTTTTTCAACATGGACTATGCACAAGCCGAGTTGCTCAGTGAGGGGCGTTCCAAGTCCTTTATCGGCGAGTTGATGCCAAGCTCGCCGATTTATGTTCCATTGCTCGCGGACGAGGCACAGTGGGCACTCGGGCAGCTGCACCCGGCAGGTGAACTGCCATTTTCGATACTGCTTGACGAGGGCTTTGACCCGGATACCTATGTCGATATCTTTGATGGTGGACCTACCGTCGAGGCTCGGGCGGCCATGGTCAACACGGTTTTCAGCGGCAAGGCGGTCACCTTGGTTGCAAACGCACAATGCGAGCCTGATGACTGGTATCTTATCGGCAACGGGCAGCGAAGCGATTTCCGGGCGACGTTGGTGCAGGGAACGCTGCAGTCAGACAAGCTGACGATTGACAAGGAAGACGCGTCACGAATATCTGCGGATACCGGGACTACACTGCATGTCTCACGCGCCGGATGGGCAAGCTAGCCAGAACGTCCAGCTGACCGAGACAACAAGGAGTAAACATGAAGTTCAGTTTCCCCATCATCATCATTGACGAAGACTACCGGTCTGAAAACGCCTCCGGGTTGGGTATCCGCTCATTGGCGTCGGTGATTGAAAAGGAGGGTGTCGAAGTCATCGGCGTGACCAGTTTTGGTGACCTGACGTCGTTTGCCCAACAGCAAAGCCGTGCCTCGGCCTTTATTTTGTCGATTGATGATGACGAACTCACCGGGGATGCGGAAGGCACCATCGGTGATTTGCGTGCCTTTGTTCAAGCGATCCGGATCCGCAATAGCGATATTCCGATTTTTCTGTATGGTGAAACCCGCACCAGCCGGCACATTCCCAATGACATTTTGCGTGAACTACATGGCTTCATTCACATGTACGAAGATACGCCAGAGTTCATTGCTCGCTACGTGATGCGCGAAGCCCGTGAATACGTGGATTCGCTGCCGCCGCCGTTTTTCAAGGCGCTGACCCATTATGCTGCCGACGGGTCTTACTCCTGGCATTGCCCCGGCCATTCCGGCGGTGTGGCATTTCTCAAAAGCCCGGTCGGGCAAATGTTCCATCAATTTTTTGGCGAGAACATGTTACGCGCCGATGTCTGCAATGCGGTCGATGAGCTCGGTCAGTTGTTGGATCACACCGGACCTATCGCCGCCTCTGAGCGAAATGCTGCGCGCATTTTCAACGCGGACCACTTGTTCTTTGTTACCAACGGCACTTCAACGTCGAACAAGATCGTATGGAACTCTGCGGTGGCACCCGGCGATATCGTGGTAGTCGACCGGAACTGCCACAAGTCGGTGTTGCACTCGATTATTCTGACCGGTGCGATACCGGTCTTCCTGATGCCGACGCGCAATCATTACGGCATCATTGGCCCGATTCCCAAACGCGAGTTTGAATGGGAGAGTATCAAGAAGAAGATTGATGCCAATCCATTCATCACCAACAAGAACGCCAAGCCGCGAATCCTGACAATCACGCAGAGCACCTACGACGGTGTGATCTATAACGTGGAAGAGATCAAGTCCACGCTCGACGGCAAAATCGAGAACCTGATGTTTGACGAAGCGTGGTTGCCGCATGCGGCATTTCACGAGTTTTACGGTGACTACCACGCCATCGGTGAAGATCGGCCACGCTGCAAGGAGTCAATGCTGTTTTCAACCCAGTCGACGCACAAACTGCTGGCCGGCTTGAGTCAGGCGAGCCAGATTCTGGTGCAGGAAAGTGAAACCCGGAAACTCGATCGTGATCTTTTTAATGAGTCTTACCTGATGCACATGTCGACCTCGCCGCAATATGCAATCATCGCCAGCTGCGATGTCGCTGCCGCGATGATGGAGGCTCCCGGTGGTACCGCACTGGTTGAGGAGTCGATCAGCGAAGCCCTGGATTTCCGCCGCGCGATGCGCAAGGTCGACGATGAATTCGGCGATGGCGAATGGTGGTTTAAGGTTTGGGGGCCCGAGCACATCGCTGATGAAGGGATGCCCGAGCAATCCGAGTGGATACTGCGAGCTGACGAAGACTGGCACGGGTTCGGTGATCTGGCACCAGGCTTTAACATGCTCGACCCGATCAAGGCGACTTTGATCATGCCGGGGCTGAATGTCGAAGGCGACTTCAGCGAGTGGGGCATCCCCGCCAACATCCTGACCAAATATTTGGCCGAGCATGGCATCATTATCGAGAAGACCGGCCTATATTCATTCTTCATCATGTTCACTATCGGCATCACCAAAGGCCGCTGGAATACCCTGGTGACGGAGCTACAGCAGTTCAAGGATGCCTACGACATGAACCAGCCGTTATGGCGGGTGATGCCGGAATTCATCGCCAAGAATCCGCGCTATGAGCGCACTGGCTTGAAAGATCTGTGCAAAGGAATCCACGACTTCTACCGCTCGCACGACATTGCGCGACTGGTGACGCAGATGTATTTGTCCGACATGACTCCCGCGATGAAGCCGGTCGAAGCCTGGTCAAAAATGGCGCACCGCGAGACCGAGCGTGTCGCCATCGACAATCTTGAAGGCCGCATCACGGCGATGCTGGTTACGCCATATCCGCCGGGCATTCCATTGCTCATCCCTGGCGAACGCTTTAACCGTACGATCGTCCAGTACCTCCAGTTCGCCCGCGATTTCAATGCTGCGTTTCCGGGCTTTGAGACCGAGATACACGGTCTGGTGAAGGAGTCGGTTGGCGGTGAGATTCGCTATGGTGTGGATTGCGTTCCGGCTTGATGTGCAACGCCGTGTTATCAGCACCAACTGGCATGTCTATGATGCATGAACCGTCTGGATGTCCCGGCAACGGTGACGCGCTGATCAAGCTTGTGAGTTAATTCGTGGTCTCCCCACGCCCGCACCTCCCATTCCCAACTATCCGCGACGGCCTGCCGCTCTCGGCGCCATTGGATTGGATCAAGGCCGGCATGGACGATTTGCGTGCCTGCCGCGGTGCCAGCTTGTTTTACGGCGTGTGTTTTGCGCTTGGCGGCATTCTGGTCGTGCTGACTTTGCGGAACGCAGTTGAACTGGTGTCGGGCCTTATCACCGGTACGCTGCTCATCGGACCACTGTTTGCTATCGGTCTTTATGAGTTATCGCGCCAGCGTGAACGCAATGAAAAGCCCGCGCTGCGACCTTCCCTGATAGCCTGGCGCGGCCCGCTCAGTGCTGTCGCGGTGTACTCGTTCATCGTCATCATTATTTATCTCGTCTGGGCACGTGCCGGACTGATCGTGTTCGCTTTGTTCTACGATGGTGGCATTCCGACATTGCACAGCCTGCTCACCATGCTCCTGCGCTTCGACAATCCGTCCTTTCTGATTGCTTACTTTCTGGTTGGCGGATTTTTCGCCGGACTGGTGTTTTCGGTCTCGGTGGTTTCCATTCCACTCATGCTTGATCGCGATCAGGATGCCATTACCTCAATGATTGCCAGCTTCCTCGCCCTGGTGCGCAACCCGCTGGTGCTGTTGTTTTGGGGATTTCTGATTTCGCTGTTGATCGCAGCCGGCATCCTGCTTGGCTACCTCGGTTTGATATTTACCGGCCCGCTGGTCGGACATGCAACCTGGCATGCGTTTCGCGCACTGATTGTGCCGGTAATAGAGCCGGAATCCTCCTAACAGCGGCTTGACTTTCTTCGGCCGCGGGTTGCTGCGTTGACTGTCGTTCGCTAGTTCCGGTGCAAAAATTTGGTCAGGCAAGCAGGCCAGGAATGGCAGCCATGCCAGCGACCCGGACCGGACGTGAGTTGGGACCTCCTCACTTTGGGTTGACCTGTAACAAATGCGCAAGCTTGGCTGAGTAGTATTCTTCGAGCCAAGTCTCATCCTCATATTTGGTTCTATCCAGACATCATGTCCCAACACTATCTTTTCCCGATGTTCAATCCGAAGTCGGTCGCGGTCTTCGGTGCCAGCGAACGGCACAATTCCATCGCCGGTCAGATCGTGAGCAACCTGCTGGAGGGAAATTTTTCCGGTGCGATATATCCGGTGAACCCTAAGCATGAAGCTGTCTTTGGACAAAAGTGTTATCCCACAGCAGCGCTACTACCGAGCCGTATCGATTTGGCGATCATCGCAACACCAGCGCCGACGGTTCCAGGCTTGATTCGTGAGATTGGCGATCACGGTATTCGCAATGCGGTTGTGCTATCGGCCGGCTTCCGCGAGGTCGGCAAGGACGGAGTCGAGCTGGAACGCGATATCTGCAATGCCGCGAAAACACATCGGGTACGCTTCGTGGGCCCGAACTGTTTGGGTATGCAACGTCCCGGACTTGCGCTCAATGCCACGTTCGGCCCGGCTACCGCGAAGGTCGGTGACCTGGCGTTGGTCTCGCAATCCGGTGCGGTATGTACAGCCGTCCTCGACTGGGCGGCCGCCAATGATGTCGGCTTTTCCAGCATTGTCTCGATGGGTGCCGGTGCTGATCTCGACTTTGGCGAGATACTCGATTTCCTGGCACTGGATCCGGCAACCAAAAGCATTTTGCTTTACGTCGAGGGCATTCGGGATGCCAGACGTTTCATGAGCGCACTGCGTGTCGCTGCCGCAGTCAAGCCGGTGATTGTGATCAAGGTTGGTCGTCACCCGGCTGGTGTCCGCGCCGCTCAATCGCACACCGGCGCGTTGGTCGGCTCGGACGCGGTGTTCAGCGCAATGATGCGCCGTGCTGGCGTCGTGCGCGTCGAAACCGTCGTCGAGTTGATCGCTGCAGCGCAGGCCCTTTCACGTCATGTGCGACCCCGCGGTCGGCGCTTGGCTATTGTTACCAATGGCGGCGGCCCGGGAGTCATGGCCACCGACCGTGCCGCTGATTTGGGAATGGTTTTGCCTGAATTGTCTGTCGCCACGGTCGCTGAACTCAACACCACATTACCGACGCATTGGTCCCACGGTAACCCGGTGGATGTGCTCGGGGATGCCGGCGCTGACCGTTACGGCATTGCGGTGGCTGCCTGTCTTGCCGACCCCAATGTCGACGGCGTGCTGGCCATGCTGACCCCGCAGGCGATGACCGAGCCATTGGCAGCGGCCGAGGCAGTCATTGAAGCCGCCCGCAACGCAACCAAACCGGTATTGACTGCCTGGCTGGGCGAAAAGACGATGGGTGCCGCCCGCGACTGCTTTCGAGATGCCGGCGTACCGACCTTCATTTCACCGGAAGGCGCGGTGGAGGCCTTCGGCCACTTGGCAACCTACTACGAGAACCAGCGCCTGTTGCGACAAACGCCGGGGCCACTGGCTGAATTGGATGCGCCCGACATCGAAGGTGCGCGCATGATTATCGAGGCGGCGCTCGGTGAGGGTCGCACGGTGCTCTCGGAAACCGAATCCAAGAGCCTGCTGGCAGCATTTCACATTCCTGTTGCCCGCACGCTCATTGCGCGCTCACCGAGTGAGGCCCTCTTGATGGCGGAACAGTTGGGATTCCCTGTGGTGCTCAAGATCAATTCGCCGGATATTTCGCATAAGAGCGACGTTGGTGGCGTGCACCTCAACCTCGACAGCGGACAGGAAGTCCGGGCAGCCTATGCCGAAATGATGACCAACATTGCAAAAAAATGTCCGCAGGCACGCCTTGAAGGCGTGGTCATCGAACCGATGACGACCCGTCCGCATGTGCGCGAATTGCTGATTGGCATTGCCTCCGATCCGGTGCTTGGTCCAGTGATCAGTTTCGGCGCCGGTGGGGTAGCCGTCGAAGTGTTCAAGGATTCGGCGCTCGCCCTGCCGCCACTTAATCGCTATCTGGCGCGAGATTTGATGGAGCGCACGCGCGTATTCAAAATGCTCGGAGCCTTCCGTGGTCTGCCTCCGGCCGCTCTGGTCGAGGTCGAAAATGTGCTGCTGCGGATTTCTGAAATGGCTTGTGAACTGCCGTGGCTGAAGGAGCTGGACATCAATCCGCTGATGGCGGATGAAGGTGGTGTGATGGCGGTCGATGCGCGCATTGTTGTCGCACGACAACGGCCGCTGGAAGCGCGCTATGCCCACATGGCGATTCACCCCTATCCCGCCGATCTTGTAAAACCATGGCAACTACGAGACGGAACGATGCTGACTATTCGTCCAATACGCGCGGAAGATGCTGAGATGACTCAGAATTTCGTGCGCAATTTATCGCCTGAAAGCAGATTTCTTCGTTTCATGAGTTCAGTGAGTGAACTCAATCCCGAAGTGCTGGCACGCTTGACGCAGATTGACTACAGCCGGGAAATGGCCTTCGTCGCAACCGCAGTGCAGGACGATTGCGAAAGAGAAGTCGCTGTTTCACGTTACAGTACCTTGCCGGACAACCAGTCGTGTGAATTCGCGCTGGTGGTAGCTGACGACTGGCAACATCGCGGTGTCGGCTTCAAGATGATGACCGTGTTGCTGGAGCACGCATCCTCGCGCGGACTCAAGCGAATGGAGGGTGAGGTACTTGCCAGTAACACCGGCATGCTCACACTGATGAATGAGATCGGCTTTACGCATTCCGCGCACCCGGATGATGCAGGGATTAAAGTCGTTACACGAGACTTGTCAGCCGGCGGATGAACTAACCAATCGACTTACTGTCAATATTCCCGTCACGTAGCGTGGCAGAGAACACTGTGCTTGGTCATCGATTGGGCAAAGTTCGTTGTTAAGCAGTGTCGTCGTTTTGAGATGATCTCACTTGCGCAATGCAATCCGTCGCAGGACTTTGCGGTAGAGTGCCATCGTTAGCCAGTTCTGTACTTCAATCCAACCTTAGGAACTTTATGTCCAACAATCTTTACTGCGCCAGTGTGCCGGTTTTCAAGCAACTATTGCTGGCGCTCAGCGACGTTTTGAGCAAGGCCGAGGCGCATGCGGTGGTAAAAAAAGTTGATCCGGCGGTGCTGCTGCAGACACGATTGGCGCTCGACATGTTTCCGCTTGTACGCCAGGTGCAGATTGCCTGCGATTTCGCCAAGAGCGTGTCTGCGCGTTTGGCAGGCGTTGAAGTGCCGGCTTACGACGACAACGAGCAGAATTTTGCGGAACTCAGGACGCGCATTGCCAAGACGGTCGCGCTACTTGACGGTTATACCGAAGCACAGTTCGATGGTTGCGAAGGGCTTGAAATTGTCTTGCGACCGGGCACTCCAAAAGAGAAGAAACTGAACGGTCGAGTCTATCTGTTGGCTTATGGGTTGCCGCAGTTTTTCTTTCACGTCACGACGGCCTACAACCTGCTCCGGCATATGGGCGTAGAGATCGGCAAGAAGGATTACATGGGCAGTTATTGACCTGGCGTCTGTCTGCGAACTGCTATGACTCCAGTCTTGTATTCGTTTCGTCGTTGCCCCTACGCGATGCGCGCACGATGGGCATTGGCGGTCAGTGGCGTGCAGGTAGAGCTACGCGAGGTATTGCTGAAAGACAAGCCGCAGGAAATGTTGATGGCGTCACCAAAGGCCACGGTGCCGGTGTTGGTTGACACTGACGGCACCGTCATCGATGAAAGTTTGGACATTATGTTGTGGGCGCTGCGACAGCGAGATCCGGCACAATGGCTGGAGCCAGAAAGCGGCTCCCTGGGCGAGATGCTGGACCTGATCGGAAAATGCGATGGCGAGTTCAAGTTCAACCTCGATCGCTATAAATATCCTGAACGCCATTCCGGTGCGAATGCCATTAAGCACAGAGACGCCGCAGCGGATTTCATCGGTCTACTCAATGTTAGGCTAGCAATACACACCCATTTGTCTGGTGGAACAATGGGGTTGGCCGATGCCGCGATCGCACCTTTCGTTCGCCAGTTTGCGCAAACCGACTCAACATGGTTCAACCGGCAGGCATGGCCGAATTTGCAGCAATGGCTCAGATCACTTACCGCGTTGACGATGTTCAATGATGTGATGCAAAGACCGAATCGATGGCGACCAGGCGACCTGCCGGCTTATTTCCCGGCTTTGGCAAATGCGTGAGAACTCCATCCAAACGCGGGAAAACGTCTTGGTGACTGCAACCTCAGCGTTCTTTGTTGATCTGCTTTATCTGACCAACGGGCGCACCCACCGACAGCACCAACGTGCGTTTCCTGCACATACCCAACAGCGTGTTGGCCTGACTTGAGTTCCCGATAGCCTTGCCCAACCATCATGCACGTCGATAGCCAAATGCCCCGTTTTTCTCATCCAGTAATTTTTTTGTTGCTCATCCTGCCATTCGGTATCGTTTCCGGCAACTTGACGGTGACACTGGCCTATACGCTGTCTCAAGCGGGAGTAACGACAACGTTGATTGCCGAGTTGATTGCGCTCAGTTATGTCCCGCACACCTGGAAGTTTTTGTGGGCGCCAATTTGTGATACGACCCTGAGCCTCAGGAAGTGGTACTTACTCGCGGCAGTCACTAGCGCCGGGGGGATGTTTATCGCCAATGCGATGCCGGCAACCACCGCGTCGATGCCGGTGGTATGCGTGGTGGTAGTGATCACCAATATTGCCGTGACATTTCTGGGTATGGCAGTTGAAGCGTTGATGGCGCATGGAACGCCGGTTGAACTCAAGGGTCGTGCCGGAGGCTGGTTTCAAGCCGGCAATTTGGGAGGTGCAGGTCTGGGTGGTGGGGCAGGCTTGTGGATTGTGGAGCGAACCGGCGAGGCCTGGATTGCCGGGGCCGTAATGGCTGCCGCATGCTTGCTTTGTTGCCTCGGGCTTCAATATGTCAATGTGCCAAAGCTGGTACGTTCAACGCAGGGGATTTTCAAGGACTCGGTTCACGCTTTGAAAGATCTTTGGGAGGTGGCGCGCACTCGAATGGGCTATCTAGGGCTGTTGATATGTTTTTTGCCTATCGGATCCGGCGCGGCATCTAACCTTTGGGCTGCAATAGCCGACGACTGGGGAGCGTCCGTCGATGCGGTGGCAACGGTCAACGGTTTGCTATCAGGAGTCGTTTCAGCTGTCGGCTGCATTGTCGGTGGATACATTTGTGACAGGATGGACCGCAAATATGCGTATGCGCTGTTCGGATTGTTAATGGCGGCCTGTGCCGTGGCGATGGCACTTGCACCGCGCACACAAGCAATGTACATCCTTTTTGTTTTGATCTATGCGTTCATTACCGGCCTGGCGTATGCATCGTTTTCTGCGGTGGTGCTGGAGGCCATTGGTGGTGGCGCAGCGGCGACCAAATACAGCATGTTTGCCTCCTTGTCTAACGCGCCGATTGCCTATATGACGCTGGTTATCGGTTGGGCGCACACGCGCTGGGATGCAGAGGCAATGCTTTACACCGAGGCCGCCTTTGGCGTCGTCGGGATTTTGGTTTTTGCGTTGGTTGTGCGCCTGTCGCGACGATAGCGATCTGCCGGGCCATGTTTGCGGCATTAACATGGGATGATGAAAAATTCCACTTCCAACGAGTTAGCGCATTGTGGTGATGATCGACTTGGCGTGGTCATACTGGACCATTGAGCGACACCCCGCATCGTGGCTCAGCCTGCCAACGGCAACGACAGACAAGCGCCTGCGTGGCTTGAAATAATTTGGAACGGTGGTCGGCGTCAGGTTTGGTGCCAGATCACTTTTTTGCGCTGCCCGATCCAGGGTTCGTAGAAGTTGGCATAGGTCTCCTCGATCTTGTTGCGCTTGACCTTCATGGTCGGCGTAACGAAGCCATTTTCGACGGTCCATGAAGTGGTCATTACGACCAGACAATCGAGTTGCTCGTGCGGATCAAGGGTGGCATTGATCTCGTGCAAATGCGCCTCGAACGAGCTTTCCATTGCCCGCCATTGTCCGGCATCTTTGGCTCTTTGCGCAGCGTCCGGCGAGAGGATGACAATCCCGAGTGGCTGCCCAAGATTGGCGCCGGTAACGATACAAGCCTCGACCGCCGAGTGCATCACCAGTTTGTCTTCGATTGGTGCCGGCGCAACGTATTTGCCCTTGCTGGTCTTGAACAAATCCTTGACCCGACCGGTGATCTTCAGCGCACCTGTCTCGTCGAGCGCACCTTTGTCCCCGGTCTTTAACCAGCCGTCCTCGGTAAACGTTTGTTTGGTCAATTCCGGTTCTTTGTAGTAGCCAAGCATCACACAGCCGCCGCGCATCTGGATTTCTCCAGTGACCGGGTCGATCCGTGACTCGAGCCCGGCATATGGCATACCAACCGTGCCTGGGCGCGGTTGGCCGGAGAGTGTAGCGTGCGAGAGGCCGCAGTTCTCGGTCATGCCATAGACTTCAATGAGATTCAAGCCAAGCTGTGCATACCACTTCAATAGTGCCGGTGGCATCGGTGCGGCCCCGCCAGCGGCATAAACGCAGCACTCCAAACCTAGAGCAGTGAGTACTTTTTTGCGAACGATTCCGCGCAGGATGGGGATGCTCAACATGCGCTGCAATTTCTTCGGTGGCATTTTGGCGTGGATACCTTGCTGAAATTTGACCCACAGCCGCGGCACGGAGAAGAACACCGTTGGTCGCGCGCGTCGCAGGTCCTGGGCAAAGGTATCGAGCGACTCGGCGAAGAAGACGTGCACGCTGCGAGCCAGCCACGAGTGCTGCACCAGCATTCGTTCGGCAACATGCGAGAGGGGAAGGTAAGACAACATTCGCGCCTCACTGCTGACTTCAATCCGTTTAAGACCCTCGGTTATCGCCCAGGCAAAGGTATTGAAACTATGCATCACACCTTTGGGGTTGCCGGTGGTGCCAGACGTGTACATCAGGGTACACAGATCGTCGCCATTTCGCACCGGATTACCTTGCAGTGGTTGGGTGCGGGCAATGATTTCGTCCCAGGTCGGGAAATCGGTCTTGGGCGACTGTGGCAGAGTAATGCATGGCAGGCCGGCGGGGATGCCATGTTTCATCGTGTCAAAGTCGTCAAGCTTGCCGATGAACAACAATCGCGATTCACTATGTTCAAGAATCTGCCTGACTGTGCCGGCAGCGAGCGTCGGATATAGCGGCACCGAGACATAACCTGCCATCCAGATAGCCATGTCGCACATCAGCCAGTGAGCGCAGTTTTTCGACATCAGCGCGATTCGCGCCCCCGGCTCAAAACCAAAGGTTTGAATATGTGCGGCCATGCGCCGTACCTGATCCCCGATTTCTGCCCAGGTGTAGTCGCGTGCGGCGCCGCCGCCAGTGGGCTGTGTCAGCGAGACGCGTTGTGGTGCGGTTTGTTCCCAGTGATAGAAGCGCTGCAGGGCAAGGGTATCAGGGGAAACATTACTCATCGTTGTACTCCATGGTGTGAGAATTTCAACTAGATTAACCGTTGTCAGGATTTATTGCACTAGCTGCAATAAAGGAACAGTGAATGCCCGATGAGTGCGTAATTGCGCTAGGCAAACATAAACGCCCACAAAATCAGACCCAGCAATGTGAGGCCCATGATCACGCCGTAGACCACACCCAGCCCGGTCCAGCGCCAGAATGTCGCCCAGCGCGAGCCGCCATAAACGGCACGGGCGGCCATCAGCGAGTAGATGGGGATTGCCAGGATGGCCGGTACGCCGGTTACTTGAATGATCAGCATGGCAAACCAGAAGGCATGCAAATGCAGGGCAAATATCAGGTGCTCGGTCCAGCGCATGTGGCGACTGAAGTAGACAATCTTGAGCAAGGCGGCGAACAACGGCAACAGTAAAAACATCGCGCTTCCGGCATAACTCAGAACATTGCCTGGTACATCCTGAAGCCGTTTGGCAATTGCCGCGGGTTCGAGAACAAAGCGTTCCTTGATGCGCGCGCACCAGGATTCCGGCAATCCGGTGCAGGTCACCTTGTTATTTTTTATGGCGATACTCTTGTTACCGATGCCAATCGATCCTTCGTTCTGTTCGGGACGGTCGACGATGATGCCGGCCTCGATTTCGGCCAGTGTTGGTCCGCCCAGGTTGGCCAGAATCCGCATCAGCAAAAGCGCGACGACGCTGAGCGTGATGAACAGGCGCAGCGGCAACACATAGCGCCGGCGGCGGCCGTTCAAGTATTCCAAAGTGAGCTGCCCCGGCCGGAACAGCAGTAGCTTCATCGTGCGCCATAGCGCTCCTTCGGTGGCGATGATGCTGCCGCCAAACTGTTGCGCGAACTCAAGCACGGTGGGTGGTTTGAGCGTGGTCTCCTGGCCGCAATGGCTGCAGTAGTTTGGCAGCGGATCATCAATTGCGTGTCCGCAGTTGGGGCAGCTGTGATTGAACGGTTCGACGACTTCAGTCACTACGCAACGCGCCGGTAAGTGACAAAATCATAGTCAAGATTGGCCGCATCGTCGTGGTGGGTGGTGCGCGTCGTTTCCTGCCATTGATCTTTGTCGTAGTCAGGAAAGCATACATCCCCGGCAACTTCGGCAGCGACTTCAGTGAGTTCCAGCATATCGGCTCGCGGCAGCGCCAGCGCATAGATTTCCGCGCCGCCGATGACAAAAGCCGGAACATTTCCGGCAATGGCTAGCGCGGCATCGAGACTGGTCACCACGGTGGCTCCCTCAGCGGCAAAGCCGGTCTGCCGGCTGATGACAATGTTGTGGCGACCGGGCAGGGCGCGCGGCAAAGATTGCCATGTCTTGCGACCCATGATGATCGGATGATTCATGGTCAGCGCCTTGAAGCGCTTCAAGTCTTCAGGCAGTCGAAATGGCAGCCGGTTGTCAATCCCGATCACACCATTCCTGGCAACAGCGGCGATTAGCGTGAGCATGGGTCGAGCCTGTCAGTTGGTGCTGGTGGGACGCCGTCAGGCCTGCCAGCCGGTGTGTGAGTTGATGAAACGGACAATGCTTTGCAACGCGGCATCAGCCTGCGGCAACTTTTGCAATGCCTGGAAAACGTGCGGCAAGTGTTGCCATAACTCCAGCTCGACCGTCACGCCATGTTGGTGGGCGCGAGCGGCGGCGCGTACTGACTCATCGCGCAGCATTTCGGTGTTGCTGGATTGGAAGAATATCGGCGGCAATCCACTGAAATCACCAAATATCGGCGATGCATCCACATTCAGAAAATCTTGCGGATCAAGATAATGCGGGCGTAAACCGAGCATGGCTTCCAGAGTGAACATGGGATCGATCTTTTCATTGGTAATCATGCTCGGACTGCTTAATGTGAAATCCACGAACGGAGACAGAGCAACGGCACAGGCGGGTAGTGGCTGATTGGCAGATTTGAGCCGGAGCAAAGTGGTCAGCGTCAAGTTGCCGCCGGCGGAATCACCACCAATGACGATCTGCTTGCTATCAATCCCCTGCGCCAGTAACCAGCGATAGGCCGTCTCGCAATCATTGGCGCCGGCAGGATAGCGGTGCTCAGGTGCCAGCCGGTAATCGACCATCAATACCCGGGCGTTGAGCAAACGGGCCCATCGCCCCAACATCGCCGCATAGGTTCTCGGGAAGTTGAACATCCAGGCACCACCGTGCAGATAAAAGATCACTCTTTCCGGTCGCGCGCCAGGCAGTGTTATCCAGTTGGCTTTGACGCCGTCACAGTCGACCGGCGTCATCACAGCGTCGGCTGCCGGATGGGCATACTTCTGGTCGGCCCGTAGCTGCATGGCACGCAACTTCAGGATGTCAGCGTCGGGTTTCATCGAACGCTTGATCACGTAGCGCAGAATTAAATAAAGGATCGCGCGGATGAACGGCGCACGCTTGTCGACAACTATGCGTGCATAGGCAGGCAGGGCGGACGCTGAACTTGTTTCACTCATAAGTTCTCCAAAAAGAGCAAAGCCTACTGAGGCCAGATGTCTGATCCAAAACTGTCACCGTTTGGCCGGTCGCCGGCAAGCGTAAATCAAACCCGTGGTCGAGCTATCAACGCCACTAAGCGGTGCGTTGCCCTCGATCATCGGCAACAGGCGATTGGCGAGTTGTTTTCCGAGTTCGACACCAAATTGATCGAAAGAGTTGATGTTCCACAGTGCGCCTAGTGCGGCAACCTTGTGTTCGTACAGCGCCACCAATTGACCAAGATAGTAGGGGTCAAGTCGTGGCAACAATAGGGTACTGGATGGCTGGTTGCCGGGGAAGGTCTTGTTAACTGCCAGCACGCGTTGCCGGTCTGTTGATGTCCCGGCTGCGGCGTGACCCAATTCTGCCTCTGCTTCAGATTGCGTCTTGCCGGTCATCAGCGCTTCACTCTGGGCAAAGCAATGTGACAACAGTTTTTGGTGATGCCCAGGGAGATCGACATCAGGTTCGATCAGCGCGAGAAATTCACAGGGAATCAAATGTCCCCCTTGATGAATCAACTGGTAAAAGGCGTGCTGCCCGTTAGTTCCGGCTTCGCCCCACACAATTGGCGCGCTGGCATAGTCCAACACGGCACCGTGACGATCAATCCGTTTGCCGTTGGATTCCATTTCCAGTTGTTGCAAGAAGCGCGGCAGGAGCTCGAGTGACTGACTGTAGGGCAGCATCGCGCGCGTGTCTGCGCCGAGAAAATTTGTATTCCAAATGTCAAGCAGTGCCAGTGTGAGAGGCAGATTTTGGTCGACAGGAGCGCTGAAGAAGTGTTGGTCCATGGCTTCGCCGCCAGCGAGGAACTGACGGAAATTGCCCATCCCGACTGCCAACGCTAACGGCAAACCGATTGCCGACCAGAGCGAGAAGCGACCGCCAACCCAATCCCAAAATTCAAAACTGTTGGCGGGGTCAATGCCGAACTTGGCAACGGCATCCAGATTGGTCGAAACAGCGACGAAGTGTTTTGCCACCGCCTCCTCGCCCAAGGCGGCGACGAGCCACGCTCGCGCAGAGACGGCATTCTGCATGGTTTCCTGCGTGGTAAATGTCTTGCTGGCAATGATGAACAAGGTTGTCGCCGGGTCGCAGTCGCATAGGACGCTGAGCAGGTGCGATGCGTCAATGTTGGAGACGAATTCGACGCGCAACTGCGGAATTCCATGCGCCGCCAATGCACGCACTGCCATCTTCGGACCCAGATCCGAGCCACCGATGCCGATATTTACAATTCGCCGGATCGGCTGCCCGGTGGCGCCGCGCCAAACACCTTGATGAACCTCAGTGCAAAATTTCTCCATCTGCACCAGAACGCGGCGGACATCGGTCATCACGTTCATTCCATTGCTCATCACCGGCTTTGGTCCGCTGTACCGCAGGGCAGTGTGCAACACCGCGCGACCTTCGGTCAGGTTTATCTCCTCGCCATTGCGCATCCCGGAGATCAGGTCGGGAGCATCGCTGCTGTTCCACAGCTGGTGCAGCGCTGTGAGGATCTCACTGTTGATACGCTGTTTGGAAAAGTCGAGCAGGATGCCGTCATGACAGAGAGAGAATTCTTTGAAACGGTGTGCGTTGCCGGCGAACAATTCACGCAGATGGATAGTGCTGTTTGTCTCAGCGAGTTGCTGCAATTTTTCCCATGCAGGTGAAGTCGATAGCCTCATGATTACTAGACCGCGACCGGTGCGGCGATATGCGGGTGAGGGTCATAACCCGACAGCGTAAAGTCCGAATAGCGGAAACCGAAGATATCCTTGACCTCCGGATTTAGGGTCATGGTTGGCAATGGTCGCGGCTCACGCGAAAGCTGCAGCGCTGCCTGCTCCAGGTGATTGCTATACAGATGACAGTCGCCACCGGTCCAAATAAACTCGCCGGGGGAGTAACCGCACACCTGAGCGACCATTAGGGTCAACAAAGCGTAAGAGGCAATGTTGAACGGCACACCCAGGAAAATATCGGCACTGCGTTGGTACAGCTGGCAGGAAAGCTTTCCATCCGCCACATAAAACTGAAACAGCGCGTGGCAGGGCGGCAATTTCATTTGCGGGATATCTGATGGATTCCATGCGCTGACGATATGGCGGCGCGAATCCGGGTTCTCCTTTAGTCCCTCGATCAGTTGTGTAATTTGGTCGATTTCCATTCCACCTGGAGCAGGCCAATGGCGCCACTGGTGTCCATACACCGGGCCGAGGTTGCCCTCCGCATCCGCCCAGTCATCCCAGATCGACACACCGTTTTCTTTGAGATAACCGATGTTGGTCTCGCCGCGCAAAAACCAGAGCAATTCGTAAACGATTGAGCGCGTATGCAGTTTTTTTGTGGTCAGCAGCGGAAAGCCTTCGGCCAAATCAAAACGCATTTGCCAACCGAACACGGAGCGCGTGCCGGTACCGGTTCGGTCGGACTTTTGTTGGCCACGGGTTTGCACATGGCGCATCAGGTCAAGATATTGCTGCATGGAGTTTTCTCGTGCGGGAAGGTGAAATCAGGTGTTGCTGCCAAGGGGTCATGTTAACGGATACTGACAACGCAGGCACCCCCGGTTTCAAGTTCTCGCACTCAGGGCTATGCCATTTTGGCTTGCGTGGTGGTATCTTAGTTGGCAGTGAGCAAGTGCAACCAGAAAAACAGGAGCCGACCGCGGTCAAACTGATGAGCGTGTTCAGTATTTTTGCCGGAAAACCTCAACATCCTTTAGCTGATCCGCGGGAAGCCAAGGAGATACTGGCTGACCTCGCAACGCGAGAACCGCAAAGTGCGCTCGAGGAATCGGTCGCGTGGCTTGAGGCGCTGGCGGAATATGAGGACATCAAGCTACCTTTGCGGATCGAGCGCCTGGTTCAACTCGAGGACGTACTGACACCTCAAATCAGGCGATTGGCGCGAACCTACATTGCCCGCTTGGCAGTACCGGAGTCGCGCCCGGCGAGCGAGGCGCGCCTCTGGGATGTCTGTTACAACTATTGGTCGCAACTCGCAGCGGCTTACTCGACCTGCCTGAGCCGTTTTGATGCGCCTGGATTGGATTCGGAGAGCAAAAGAAACGCCAAATCGATGTTGGTGCACATTGGGGTGCGCATGATGCATGCCCTGGCAGAACAGCGGAAATGGGAACAGTTCCAATACAAGCCGGCCACCGTCGATTTCTGGGGAGCCGCAGGTGGTTTGTATTCGCGAGCAGTCGCAGCCAAGATGGAGTCGCGCGATGTTGAACTGTATCCCGGGCAAGAGACGACCACGATAGAGCTGGAATATCTCAAGGCGCTGTTGTTGCAATCATCGTCACCAGACAAACTGGCGCTGATTGAGATTGAGTTGGCAGATCGCCTTTTATCGCATTTTTTGCCCTGGTTTATCTTTACCAAGGAATTGCGCCGCGACAATATGTATTGGGTCGATATAAGCAAACCGCTACCGCCGACGCGGATGGCGAAGGTGCCCGAGCCGAGTGACAGTCTGCGGTTTTTCAGCGGCGGTGGCGCCTTGGCCGCCATTGCCGAGTTGATTGATCAGATCAATCATGACAAAAAATTGCCGACGAATGTGGTGCTTGGAGCTCAGTACGATACCGAAACAGTGCTCAAAGTTCTGGCGCACCTTTCCTTGTACTGGTCGCCGACACCGCCAACCCGAAGCCATACGCGGCGACCGATCCGGTCGTCACTCTCGGTCGCCCATGGCTTGACCTCCTCACATCAGCATGTGCTCGGTCAACCGGATTTTGGCAAAAGCTTGTATCGGTGGGAAGCGGATGACATCAGCCTTGGTGGCATGAGTGCGCGGATCCGTGAAGGTCGTCAGGACTGGATCAATATCGGCGTGCTGCTGGTGGTGCAACCTGAAGGCGGCGATAACTGGATTGCCGGTGTAGTCAGGCGTTATGTGCGTTATGACGCCCGCCAGGGCGCGGTCGGTATTCAGACGCTCTCACGGGCGCCGCGAAGTGTCGTTGCCGATGCTGGCGGTATCGAGACTGCAGCCCTGTTGCTTGACATGCCGGTGGTGGGTGAATACGCGCGTATGGCGCTGCCACCCGCCGCGTTGGAAGACAAGGTGGCGCTGAAGTTTTCGCTCGATGACATGAATGCGCGTTTTCATCCGCGTGAGGTGCTTGAGCGGGGCCCGGGCTACGTGGTGGCAAATTTCTTCGTTCAGTCCTACAGCTAGTCGCCTAGGTAGATTCAGTTCGACGGGCGCTTTTGGGACGGAACGCCTGCACCAACGCGGCATTGGTTTCGGTGTAAGGACCACCGATCAGATCAATACAGTAGGGTATCGCTGCAAAGATTCCTGGCACAACTTGTTTGCCACCCGAGTCTTTTAGACCCTCCAGCGTTTCAGCGATTGCTTTGGGTTGTCCGGGCAGGTTTACCACCAAAGTTGCACCACCCTTATGGCGGCGGATGGCGCCGACTTGTCGTGACAATATTGCCGTAGGTACGAAATTAAGGGAAATCTGGCGCATTTGCTCGCCGAAGCCCGGCAATATCGTCTGGCAAACGGCAAGCGTTGCCTCGGGTGTGACGTCCCGTGCAGCCGGCCCGGTGCCACCTGTCGTCAGTATCAGGTGACAGCCAAACTCATCCGCAAGTGAAATCAATGTTTGCTCAATCAGTGGCTGTTCATCTGCGATCAAACGGGTTTCGGCGCGCCATCGGGAAACCAGTGCTCGCTCCAGCCATGTGAGCAATCCAGGAATTCCGGCGTCGACGTAAACGCCCTCGGCAGCACGATCAGAAGTTGAAACCAGGCCGACGACGAGTTCATCATTCATGTTCTAGCACTGTAAATTGTGGTTACGAAAGATTAGACATTTAGCAATGACAATAACACCACTTTTGCCAAACACAGCGGGCCATTATCAAACCTTTTCGCGGCTTTGTTGCCGATCTTCCGTACAACAACAGATTGACCTGCATCAGGCGCTTTTCAGTAAGATTGCAGTCACTAAAACGAACTTGGGACATCCACCATGAGCCGCACGCGCAAAATTATTTCGACTCCCTCTGCTCCAGCGGCAATCGGGATCTACTCTCAGGCGGTGCAGGTGGACAAGACCATTTATCTGTCCGGGCAGATTCCGCTTGATCCAGCCACCATGCAGCTTGTCGAGGGTATCGAAGCGCAGATCGTTCAGGTGTTCGAAAACCTCAAAGCAGTTGCCGAGGCTGCCGGTGCCAGCCTGAACGACGCCGTCAAACTGAATATTTACCTCACTGATTTGGGCAATTTCGCCAAAGTGAATGAGGTAATGGCACGCTACGTGGTGGAACCATTTCCTGCGCGTGCGGCGGTCGGCGTGAAGGAGTTGCCGCGCGGTTCGCTGGTTGAGGCCGATGCAATTCTGGTGGTGGACTGAGTTCGGCAGATCGAAAATCGGCGACCGCTTCCTGTGCTCGCGGGAAGGTCAAGCTGTAAAGATTTCTGAATAGGTATCTGCGCGATTTCGATTCGCTTCAAATGGCAAAGCCGAAAACCATCCCGGACAATACGCTGACCGGCAAGCTTGCGCGTTTGGGCTTGCGTACGGATGCGGATTTCATCGTACACCTGCCTTTGCGCTACGAAGATGAAACGCGAGTCACCCATATCACTGACGCGCCCTTGGGCTCGCCGGCCCAGTTTCAGGTGCGGGTACTTGACTGCGAGGTTGTATTCCGGCCACGCCGACAGCTGATTGCCCGCGTTGCCGACGAAAGCGGAGCGATGACGCTCCGCTTTCTCAATTTCTATCCGAGCCAGCAAAAAATGCTACAGGTCGGCACACTATTGCGCATATTCGGCGAGGTGCACGATGGTTATCTGGGCGAAGAAATCATTCACCCGCGCTTTCAGGTTTGTGATGAAACGCCAGTCTTGCCGGATTGCCTGACACCGGTTTATCCGACCACGGCCGGTCTTGGGCAAGGGACGCTGCGACGCTTGATTTCACGTGCACTTGAGCGCTGTGAAGGTACTGCTGCAATGACTGACACATTGTCACCCGCATGCTTGAAGTCGTTGAATCTACCCGAATTCGCCACAGCGATACGCCTCTTGCATACGCCGCCGCCAACAGTAAGGTTGGCAGATCTGGAGTCCCGCAAGCATCCGGCATGGCGCCGTGTGCAGTTCGACGAACTCCTGGCTCAGCAGTTGAGTTTGCGCCGCGCCTACTTCGCCCGCCGTACCCGCGTCGCGCCGAAACTGGCGGCAAACGGAAAGTTGACCAGTGCACTACTTGCCTCCCTGCCTTTTTCGCTCACTGCAGCGCAGGTGCGAACCTGGGGTGAAATTGCGGCAGACCTGATTCAGCCGCATCCGATGCAGCGATTGCTACAAGGCGATGTCGGTAGCGGAAAGACCATCGTTGCTGCGCTTGCGATGCTGCAAGCGGTAGAGGCGGGTTATCAGGCAGCGCTGATGGCGCCGACAGAAATTCTTGCCGAACAGCACTATCGAAAACTGAGGCTGTGGCTCGAACCGCTGGGCCTCAAAGTTGCCTGGCTCACTGGCAGCCTGAAAGCCAAAGAGAAACGCACAGTGATTTCATCAGTTGGTGCTGGCGACACGGTGCTGGTCGTCGGAACGCACGCCTTGATTGAATCAAACGTTGGATTTGCGCGACTTGGACTGGCGATCGTTGATGAACAACACCGGTTTGGCGTACGTCAGCGACTTGCGCTTAAGGACAAGGGGCAATTCGCCCATCAATTGACGATGTCAGCGACACCAATCCCGCGGACTCTGGCAATGAGCTTGTACGCGGATCTTGATGTCTCGGTGTTGGATGAGTTGCCGCCCGGACGGACGCCGATAGTTACCAAACTGGTCGCCGAAACCCGTCGCGACGATGTGGTCGAGCGTGTTCGTGCCGCCTGTGTTGCGGGCGGACAGGCGTATTGGGTTTGCCCGCTGATTGAGGAGTCGGAAACACTCCAGCTGAAGACCGCCGAGGAAACGCATGCCATGTTGGTCGCAGCGATGCCCGATGTGCAAATCGGGCTTGTGCATGGGCGGCTGAAAAATGAAGAAAAGGCTGCAGTGATGTCCGCGTTCGTTGACCAGAAAATCCGGCTGCTCGTTGCGACCACCGTCATTGAAGTCGGGGTTGACGTGCCGAATGCCAGCTTGATGGTGATCGAGCATGCGGAACGCTTTGGCCTTGCCCAGCTGCATCAATTGCGTGGCCGGGTCGGGCGCGGTGCAGCGCATTCGACATGTATCCTGCTTTACGCTCAGCCCCTGGGTCAATTGGCGCGCGCACGACTCAAAGTTATTTATGAGAATAACGACGGTTTCGAAATTGCCAATCAGGATTTGCGTTTGCGCGGTCCCGGCGAGTTCATCGGTGCGCGGCAATCAGGGTTGCCGCTGATGCGCTATGCCGATTTGGAAGATGTGGAAATGGTTGCCAGTGCGCGCAACATGGCCGAGGAAATGCTCGAGCAGAATCCGGCGCAGGTTGATGCACATCTTGCTCGTTGGCTTGGTGGCCGCGAGGATTTACTCAAGGCTTGACGTACAAACGGGAGAAGGGCGCCAATCAATTTATGAAGCTGAGTACTCATCATCATCGTCCTGACCGCCGCGCGCATTCAGTTGACCCCGGTGGCTGGTTGCCGCTGCTACCGCTCACGCTAAGACCCGGCATTGGTAACGGGAGCCCCACACAGCGTCTTACCGGTTGTTTGCGCGAGAGCGCTTCCTTGACGGCGCGTTTGCAGCGCCATGGCACAACCAAGGTCCTGCGCGTGCGACAGACCAGGGCGCTGCCCAATCGCGATGAAGCCTGGTTTGCCGGCGCATCCCTTGGCCGGCGAGGTGGACGATTGCTGATGGTCCGGGAAGTGGTGCTTACCGTGGACGGCGTGCCGTGGGTGTTCGCCCACACATTGGCAAATGGGCCAGCAATCAGACTGCTGCGTCGTGCCGGCCGCAATGCGCTGGCGGTGGTCTTGTTCACGGACCCACGGGTTTACGCCGGACCATTGAGGTATCGCCAAGTGTGCGCGCAGCACCCCCTTTATCAGGCAGCGCGGACATGGGTACACCAGCCAGGCGGCGTGCAGTCACCGACCCTGATAGCGAGGCGAGCGATGTTTACCCGGGGCGCCGCCAGACTTTTGGTGACAGAAGTTTTTCTGCCGCCGGCAAGCAGCGCTGGAGCCGCGAATAACAGAACCTTGGGCAGTTCAGCACCGAACTAGGTCGATGGCGTGTCCAAAGGCTGGTCTTTTGCAACACTGGGCGCAACGATGACACGATTGCGTCCCGTCGATTTGGCCTCATAAAGCGCCATGTCAGCCCGATTCATGAACGCCTCGAGCGATTCACCCGACAGGTGTTCGGCAACACCAAAACTTGCGGTGAAGCGGATCGCCGTATGGGTAGCAGTTGAAATCGCCATTGCCTCCACTGCGGCGCGCAGGCGCTGGGCGCTGAGCATGGCGACGTCCTGACCCTGCTCCGGCAAAAGAACAGCGAACTCTTCTCCGCCGATTCGCGCCAGCAAGTCGACACGCCTGACCAAACCAACCAAGCCGGTGCCGATTGCCCGCAGCACGGCATCACCACCGTCATGTCCGTAACGATCGTTAATCTGTTTAAAGTTATCCAGGTCAAACATGATCAGTGAAGTCACATAACCGTAGCGGTCGTGGCGCGAAAGTTCATTCTCGGCAGTCGCGATGAATCGTCGACGGTTGGCGAGTCCGGTCAGTACATCTGTGTGCGCCATTAGTTCCAACTGCTCCTTGCTGGCGGCGAGCGCGCGGTGACCGGCGGCGAGTACATCTGCGGCATCAGCGACCACTTGAAATTCTCGAAATACCTCCTCCTGGCTGGCACCATACAAGCCGGCCTGTGCTTGCTCCAACGATCTGGACAATCGGGTGAGCGGTCGCACGATGAGCCACATCAGCATGCTTACGCTGACCGCCAGAAAAACCAGCATCGCAGCCGCCAAGCGCAACATGCGGTCGCGTGAGTCGCGTGTGGCTTCGATGATGCGCTCGGCTTCATCGATTGCGGCGATCGATGCGGTTGAGCTAATAACCTCTGACAAGTCAAATAACTTTTGCGCCAAAGGTTTCCAACGCTCCAAGCACTGATTTCGCGCCGACTTGCCGTGCTGTGCCAACGCCGCGAGATTTTCATCGAGCAATGCAAACGCGCTCTGGATGGTTGCCCGTATCTCGGGGTCGCCCTGCAATACACCGTCCTCCGCGATGCTGACCAGGGCGAGGCGAATTTGCTGACGTTGATTGATGTCCTCAATCCACATCAGCCCCTCACCCGCACGTGCCAGGCGCTCTAACCCACGGACCATTCTCGTCGCATCGGCCATGGTCGGCATGGCCACGTCGTAGATCCGGTCGGCCGCCTGCTCGATGATTTCCTGCCGCTGCAATAACAGAAAGAATGACGAAATCATGGCCAGACCGAGCAGAAGCGAGGCGATGGCCGCGGTTGGCGTCAAGCGCCATTTCGTGCGCTGTAATGCGGAGAGCATCCCGTGAGCATAGGTAATTATCGACTGACTGTCCAGCGTCGGGGCAATCATGCACCGTTACAATCGTGACCATGACATGGGATGACCTAAAGCAACGCCTCGACTTGTACGAAAAGTTGATGCGCCTGGATAAGCCGATTGGCATTTTGCTGCTGCTGTGGCCGACGCTGTGGGGTTGTGGCTCGCTGCTGGCGGTATGCCGGACTTGACGCTGCTCTGGATATTTTGTTTAGGCACGGTCTTGATGCGTTCAGCAGGCTGCGTGATTAACGACTATGCCGACAAGGACTTTGACCGGCACGTCGAGCGGACCAAGGATAGGCCTATGGCTACCGGTCAAGTTACTGCCAGGAAGCCTTATCGCTCGCGGCCGGGCTTGTTTTGGCCGCCGGCTTATTGATTCTGCCATTAGCCAAACTGGTCTGGGCAATGGCCGCATTGGCGCTGTTTTTGGCAGCCAGTTATCCATTTACCAAGCGTTTTTTTGCGATTCCTCAAGCGTATCTTGGCATCGCCTTTGGATTTGGCATTCCGATGGCATTTGCTGCGATTCAGGGTGAAGTTCCTGCCGTGGCATGGTGGATGCTGCTGGCCAATGTCTTCTGGGCAATTGCCTACGATACCGAGTATGCGATGGTTGACCGGGATGATGATCTGAAAATCGGGATTCGAACCTCTGCCATTACTTTCGGTCAGTATGACGTGCTGGCGGTCATGGCCTGCTACTTAATGACGCTCGGCATACTGTGCGCGATCGGCCTTTTGCAGGGCCTTGGCTGGGGTTTCCAGGCCGGCATCTGCGTCGCGTGGGGAATTGCCACTTATCACTATTTTCTTATTCGCCATCGAGATCGTGGACAGTGCTTCAAGGCTTTCCGGCACAACGCATGGATCGGCGCGGCTGTCTTTTCCGGTCTCGTCGTCGATCTGACGATTCTGCCGTTGCTGGCTAGTTGACGTGTCGACCACGCATCGTCGCAGCAACGGCTTTACCAATAGCGACCCCGAGGTTGTGATTGGCAATTTTCCATGGCACGAAATGGTTTGGCGTACCTTGCGCGGCGACTTCACGCCAAAGTCCGCGCCGCGCGGCGGCTACCAAAAGTTTGCCGAGGAATGGAGCACGAAGGTCGATCACTCGCTCCTCGCGCTGCGGCAAACGAAGCCGGTAGTGACGTGGTTGGGGCATGTCACGATATTGTTGCAAGTTGCCGGACTGAATATTTTGACCGACCCGAC
This sequence comes from Rhodocyclaceae bacterium, assembly GCA_016718525.1. Classification (GTDB taxonomy): domain Bacteria; phylum Pseudomonadota; class Gammaproteobacteria; order Burkholderiales; family Rhodocyclaceae; genus JADKHX01. The sequence goes on along the minus strand of JADKDD010000001.1, from coordinate 1,786,251 downwards.
ACTGGCCAAATTTGCCGGCCCTTACGGGCGCTTTGGTGCGCCGCGCCGTGTGCCGGCGCCGCTGACGGCAGCGCAACTGCCACCAATTGACGTGGTGCTGATTTCGCATAATCACTACGATCATTTGTGCGACGACACGATTGCACGGATGATTGCAGCGGGACAAACGCCGCGTTTTTTGTCGCCATGGGTTTAAAAGCCTGGTTCGACGCGCGGGATATTCCCAATGTGGTCGAGCTCGATTGGGGGGACAGCGTAGCGCTTTCACCAGAATTGCGACTGACGTTTACCCCTTCACAACACTGGAGTCGACGCACGCCGTTTGATACCAATGCCACGCTGTGGGGCGGCTTCGCGATTGAGTGGCGGCGGGCCAAAGCGCCGCCATGGCGCTTCTTGTTTCCTGGTGACACCGGTTATTCGAATGATTTCAAGGAAATCCGGCGGCGCTTAGGGGTGGTTGATTTTCTGGCTTTGCCGATTGGCGCTTATTTGCCGCGCGATTTCATGAAGGCGATGCATGTAAATCCGGATGACGCAGTACGCTTGATGCTCGATCTGGAGGCCAAGCAGGCGATGGGCGTGCATTGGGGCACCTTCATGCTGACACAGGAGGCATTTGACCATCCGCCGCGTGATCTGCTGACGGCGTGTCGCCAGCACCAACTGGCACCGGAACGGATCTGGTTGATGAAACACGGCGAAACGCGAAATATTTCTCTGGAATAGACAGTCCGGGTTCTATGGTGGATTGGGAGCACCGATTGGCGGCATTGTGGGTCGCAATGGATCAATACAGCGGCGACAGTTTTCTTGCTGCAATGAATACGCTGGTCAGTGAGTTACCACATGACAGCGCCGTCGGTGCTTGTGAACAGGTCAGTGCTTACGATTCAACCGGCAACTCGGCTGCGGCGATACCGTTTTATCTCCGTGCGCTCAATCTGGGCTTGGCAGAGGACCGCCGGCGGCAAGCCGTGATTCAGCTGGCGAGCTCATTGCGCAACGTCGGCGCCGCCGCTGAAAGCGTGGACCTGCTTCGCACCGAGCAGTTGCGTGGGTCTGATGAGTATGATGATGCGGTCAGTGCATTTTTGGCGCTGGCTCTGGCAGATTCCGGGCAGCCGAACCAGGCGCTGTCAGTTGCACTGATCGCCTTGTCCGGACATATGACGAGGTACCGTCGATCATTAATCAATTACGCGCGCGATATTGGCGAGCGAAAAGCCGACTGACACTTGTGAAGATATGCTTACTTGGAATTGAAAGGCCTGGCCATGAATAACAGTTCGGTTGGCGTCATGCGAGTAATACTTGCCATCATTGCGTTGAGCGTTGCCGCGCCTGCCTGCGCAAGGACGGCTGAATATGATCCATTACGGATCAATGATTCAGTCAAATCAACCAGACTTGATTTGGCAGTCATGGATGCCCAACGGCAGCGCGAAATACCTTTGCGGGTTTTCCTTCCCGCCACATCCGTACCGGCACCAGTACTGCTGTTTAGTCATGGTCTGGGCGGTACCCGGGAAGGTAACCCTTACCTCGGCGAGCATTGGTCGGCGCGTGGCTATGTGGTCGTCTTCATCCAGCACCACGGTAGCGACGATGCCGTTTGGAAGGGAATGCATGCCGAGCGGCGTATGGCTTCGATTAGGCAGGCCGCAAGCATCGAGAATGCCTTGCTGCGTTTCAAAGATGTCGGGGTAGTGATTGATCAGTTGGAGAAGTGGCAGCGTGCCGGAGACTCGGCTGAATCAAGGCAATTGACCGGGCGACTGGATCTGGGAAGGTTGGGGATGTCAGGTCACTCGTTCGGGGCGGTCACTACGCAGGCCGTTAGCGGGCAGCGCAGTGCCAAGGGTGAGATCAGTTTTACCGATCCCCGTATCAAAGCGGCGGTGATCATGAGCCCGAATGCACCGCGTGCCGGAGATGCCAAAAAAGCCTTTGCAGAGGTCAGGATTCCCTGGTTACTGATGACCGGGACGCGTGACGTTGCCCCGGTTGGCGATGCCACTATGGAATCGCGCCTCGCAGTGTTCCCGGCATTACCTCCCGACGGAAAGTACGAACTGGTGCTCGATGGTGCCGAACACAATGCCTTTGGTGACCGCGCTTTGCCGGGCGAGCATCGGCCACGCAACCTGAATCATCATCGTGTGATCCTGGGTCTGAGTACTGCATTTTGGGATGCGTGGCTATGTAACAATGTCAGTGCCAGAGTGTGGCTGGATGGTTCAGGCGCGTTGTCTCTGTTGGAGTCGGGCGACCGTTGGCAGAAAAAGTAGCGTTGCGGATGCACCGGGCACCAAACTTTTTGAAGTTTTGTAATCTGGCGAGACAATCATCGCCCACCGTTTTTTGAACCGAAGGAGTCATCATGAAAATGCGAAATCGTTTGACCGTAGTCATTTGCGGGCTGGTACTTAGTACAGTCTCGCCGCCCGCTCGCCGATGCCTGCGCCCCGGCATGTGGCCGAGTTGAATCGGTTACCCAAAAATCGGAACAGGGCAAATCCAGTGCAGTGGGACTGGTCGGTGGCGCGCTAGTCGGCGGTTTGCTGGGCAATCAAATTGGTAAAGGCACAGGAAAGACGGTAGCAACGGTTGCCGGAGCAGCGGGAGGTGCCTATGCCGGGAGTGCGATTGAAAAAAAGGCAGGTGAAAAGACGGTGACTGTTGTCACAGTAAAGATGGACGATGGTCAAATTCGTTCGTTTGATTTTGAGAACGAAGTGCCCATACTTGCGGGTGATCGCGTTCAGATCGTCAATGGCCAACTGAAGCGATATGCGGGGAAATAGTTTCACCAGCCGGTGCAGCGTAATACGTCACAATATTTCGACCAACCACATTCGCTTATTCGACAGGTAACCATCATGACTTTGGAGCTTGCGCCTCCGCTATGAACTATCACTCACTGCGCGATTTCATCCAGCAGCTGGAGAAAATCGGCCAACTCAAACGAATTACCGTTGAGGTTGATCCTGCGTTGGAGATGACCGAAATCGCCGACCGCGTGCTACGCGCTGGCGGGCCGGCCTTGCTGTTTGAGCGACCAAAGGTCATACGATTCCTGTCCTCGCAAATTTGTTTGGCACGCCGGAACGGGTTGCACTCGGCGTGACGGCAAGCATTGCGGAAACCAGTGACTGGAAATCCTCTCTACGCGAAGTCGGCAAGCTGTTGGCCTATCTGAAAGAACCGGAACCACCCAAAGGCTTGCGCGATGCGTGGGACAAGTGGCCGGTATTGAAACAAGTCCTGAACATGGCACCGAAGCTGTTGTCTTCGGCGCCATGCCAGGATGTGGTGTGGGAGGGGAAGGACCTCGATCTTGCGCGCTTGCCGATCCAGACCTGTTGGCCGCAAGATGCGGCTCCGCTGATTACCTGGGGGCTGGTGGTCACCCGCGGTCCGAATAAGCAGCGGCAAAACCTTGGTATTTATCGGCAGCAAGTCATCGCGCCGAACAAACTTATCATGCGCTGGCTCGCACACCGTGGTGGCGCGCTTGATCTCGCAGATCACTTCGCCGCTCACCCTGGCACGCCATTTCCGATTGCTGTCGTCCTGGGTTGCGACCCGGCGACCATTCTGGGCGCTGTGACGCCGGTACCCGACACGCTATCTGAATATCAATTCGCCGGTCTGTTGCGCGGATCGAAGACCGAATTGGTGAAGTGCATCGGCAGCAACCTGCAAGTCCCCGCGTCGAGCGAGATTGTGCTTGAAGGCGTTATCCATCCGGGCGAAACCGCGCTCGAAGGACTTTATGGTGATCATACCGGCTACTACAACGAGTAGGCAGTGTTTCCGGTGTTTATGGTTGAGCGCATTATCATGCGCAAAGATTTGATTTACCATTCCACCTATACCGGTAAGCTGTCCGACGAACCAGCGATGTTGGGCGTCGCGCTGAATGAAATATTTGTTCCCCTGCTGCAAAAGCAGTTTCCCGAGATTACCGATTTCTATCTCCCGCCGGAGGGCTGTTCCTATCGCCTGGCGGTGGTCAGCATGAAGAAGCAGTATCCGGGACATGCCAAACGCGTGATGTTCGGCATCTGGAGTTTTTTGCGTCAGTTCATGTGATACGCTGATTGTGGAGAACACGCCGATTGACTATCTCGACTTCGCCTCGCCGGTTGCCGGTTTGGGCAGCAAGATGGGTATCGACGCGACCAACAAATGGCCGGCTGAAACCAGCCGTGAATGGGGTCGGCCAATTGTCATGGATGCAGCAGTCAAGGCGAGAGTTGATTCAATATGGAAAGATTTGGGGCTATGACCGTCAGCGTTCGTGCTGTAGATTTGCATGACGAAAAGGACGCGGCGGAATTGTTGCGTCTGCTCGATGGCTATGCCCGTGATCCCATGGGCGGCGGCTCACCGCTTTCGGCCTTCACCCGTGCGAATTTGATTTCCAGAGTAAAAGCACTGAATAACTTTCACGCCGGATTGGCGTGGGATGAGTCGAGCGGTCAAGCCGTTGGGCTGATCAATTGCATTGTCGGGTTTTCAACCTTCGCCGCTGCACCGTTGTTGAATGTGCATGACGTCGTGGTCGAGAGCGGATCACGCGGCAAAGGAGTTGGTGCCTTACTCATGGCCTACGCCGAGAAGCTGGCGCATGATTTGCGTTGTTGCAAATTGACATTGGAAGTACTCTCGGAAAATCACGTGGCTCAGCGCACCTATGTGCGTGCGGGCTTCCACCCTTATGTGCTCGACCCCAACGCCGGGCACGCTTTGCTGATGGTGAAACCACTATGACTGAAACGCACAATCCCGGCATTGTCAATGAAGATGTAGCCAGAAATATCCGGCTGGGTCACATCATGTACGCGCTGCATGCCTTTTCGGCAATCTCCGGTACTGGAGTTCGGCAACGATCGTTGGCGCGTTTGTATTCAGTTGGCCGTCAATCATTGCCGTGTTCATTAACTACTACACACGCAGCCGGGTCAGCGGCACATGGCTCGAATCGCATTGGCGTTGGCAGTTGCGTACCTTCTGGTTTGCTGCCATGTGGATTGTCGTTGCGGTGATCGCCGCTATAACCGTGGTCGGATTAGTGATCGCCATACCTATTGTGGTGATCACCGGAATTTGGGTCTTGTATCGAATGGTGCGCGGCTGGATGGCATTGCGGGATAAGATTGCTCTGCCGGTTGTCTAATCTACCGCTCGATTGACGGCGTCTGGCCACACGCTGCGGCGCAGAGCTGCCACCCCGCGAAGCGGAGTCCAAGGCATGCAGGGCCGTCCTTGGCGCGACCGCCTTGTAGCTGGTAGTTCCTGATTCTGTAGTTGTTTCGTCAGTGCATATAGGGTCAGACACGATTATCACCGTCCTTTTTGGGTCGGCCCACGCCCTTGGATGCTGCCTGTCGTTTGGTTAGCGCTTCGATCTTGCTGACAAATTGTTCACTTCCCAGCACCCAGCCCTTGTGCGTGCTTTCGCGGATAGCATTGAGATCACCCTGTGGCGTCTCAGCGGAAAATAGATGCCGATAGGCACCTTGCCGATCTTCAACGCCGCCGCCGAGGCGCAAGTATTCCTGATGCGGCGTCACCCACTCGACATTGTCCTGATTCGTTCCGCCAGCGTTGTACACATAGCTGGACCATGGGTAGTCACGAGGGTGCACCACCATACCCGCCCGAACCGGGTTCAGTTCAATGTAGCGCATGACACTGAGCAGATAGCGCTCGCTGTCGACCACCGTAGCGCGGTAACGCCCCTCCCATAAGGTGCCGGTGCGCCGGTGTTTGAAATTGAAATATTGAACATACTTCCGGCCGACAGACTGAAACACTTTGCTGATGCTGTCCTGTGCCCCCGGCGTTGCCAGCAAATGTATGTGGTTGGTCATCCACAGATAGGGGTGGAGAGTCAAGCCTTGTTTGATCGAGGCCGCCACCATCGCATCCCGGAAGAACTGAAAATCTTCTTCAGAGGCAAAAATAGCTTGGCGATTATTGCCACGTTGAATGATGTGTTGCGGCTGACCGGGAATGACGTAGCGGGGAAGGCGAGCCATAGTGATCGGCGAGTCGTCCGTTCAAGTGATCCTGAAGACTAGCATTTTTATCGTGTCTGACCCCATACGAATTGGCGCTAGGCAAAGTAGCATTGAAACGGAAGAGCGACTCAGCGGCGAGTTGGAGATTCGCAAATTTCAGGTAGTCAGCAATGGTCAAAGGTGTAGGCATTTCAGTTCTCCATTTTTTTTGGTACTAGGATCTGATCGACGAACTTACGAGTAGCGGCTCCGGTGCCCACCGCATGATCGGGACAGCGATAGGCGGTGAGCCACGGGCTGGGATTGGCTCTACTCAGCGCGCCACGCACGGCGTAGCGCGTTAGCTCGCCCATCAGTTCATTGGTTTTTAGGTCAATGACTTTGACCGTGCTACTGGCCACGCCAAGAATTCGCTCTTCGGGAATCACATGGTCTTCAAACGTGACGCCGTAGCGTGGGGCGGGGTCGGGGGCTGGGGTTTTATCGAGCGTCCATCGATAGACATTGAGGTCGTGATTGGGTTCGCGCTCAAGCAATTTCTTGACACCAATCGCGCTCGTATCCATTTGCCCAGTTACCTTGACCGAGCCCGAATACCGCCAGCGTTTGCCATCCTTTTCGTCAATAACATCGACCCAGCGATAACCCGGAAGGTTACTGTTACGGCGATCAGGCGCGATGTATCCGCGATTGCTTGGAGTCACGGTACCCAATTTCCCAGTAGGTCCAATGCCAGGTGCGTGCTCATATCCTAGGAAGCCCGTGATGTAGTGATCATCGGTTCCTTCCTGCGCAAACGCCGCCCCCGGCCACAACGGATCGGCCCATTCCCTGTCACCCGCTTTGTGTCGTACCTTCATCAACAAAACCACCTCCACGTCCTCGACAGTTCGATAAATCTTTTCCCCCGCCACCGTGCTGCACTTTTCATCCCACAGTGCTTTGCCTGCGTGATAGCGCTGTACCGGCGTCATGTCCGCCGGGTCGGTTGGGGATGGCGCAGTTTGCGCAGTACGCATCTGGCCACCCGCACAGCCCGCGAGCGCGGCGAAAGCAAATGCAAACAAGCTGACTTTTAGGTGACTTTTCATGCGGCGATCTCCCAAGGTGTTTCATTTGTTGAATTAACGTCGCGTTGGGCGTGGACGCAGTACGCAACGCCGCTGGCGCTCCGCGAAGCGGACGTTCCGCCATGCAGCGTCCCACCAGCACCAACTGACAAGATTTACAAATCCTGGACATTCATCCCATCATATTTCTCAAACGGTTGATGTATCCAGGGACTGGTCGGCAGGAATTCAACGACGTATTCCGGTACGAAAGTCGAGATCGCTTTTTGCCAAATCACGGCGCTGCGAAGTTCCGTAATCTCGGGATGTTGCACCGCCAACCATTGCACAACAGCGCGCAAGGTTTCGCCAGAGTCGACCATGTCGTCGACCAGCAGTACGCGGCCGGCAATATTGCAGCTGGCGCAGCTGATTTGAGGCGCAATCTCCAGTCGGCCCTGCACGGTTCCAGCTGCCGCGCGGTATGAGCTGGTCGAGAGCACCGCCAACGGCTTGTCGAAAATTCGTGACAAGACATCGCCGGGACGCAAACCGCCGCGCGCAAGGCACAACACTATGTCGAATTTCCACGCGGACTGACGCACTTTGCGTGCGAGCGCCTCGACGAGTGAGGAGTACTCACTGTCATTGACCCGCAAGTGACGGCCATCCTCAGTCAACGGCATTCGGATAACCGGTAATTTCGCGAATGTCGTGATACAGCGGCTGCAAGCGTTGGTACATCTTGCAATACACCTTGCGATACAACTGCTCGTATGTATTCACGTGCTGAGGGTCCGGCAGGAACACTTGGCCAACACGCGTCATGGCCTTCAGTGCGGTAGGGAAATCAGGGTGCAGCCCGCCACCAACCGCACCCAAAATAGCTGCACCGAGGCCGCTGGTCTCGTATAAGTGCGGGCGTTCGCTGGGAAGGTTGAATATGTTTGCGGTGATCTGCATCGCGGCATCACTTTGCGAACCGCCACCGGACACACGCACGCGCGTGATTTTTGCACCGCCACGCTTTTCAATTCGCTCTTTGCCTTCGCGCAGGGCGTAGGTCAGTCCTTCGATGATTGCCCGGTAAATGTGGGCGCGAGTATGTACATCGCCGAAACCGATGATGGCGCCTTTGGCCTCGGGGCCGGGCGTGCGCACGCCCGGGTTCCAGAATGGTTGCAGCATCAAGCCCATCGCACCGGGTGGCACCGCGCTGACCAATTCGTCGAACAAGCTTTCCGGTGCAACACCGAGCTGTTCGGCACGTGCCTTTTCGTGTTGACCAAATTGCTCCTTGAACCAATTCACCATCCAAAAGCCGCGCGTGATTTGCACTTCGGTGTTGTAGTGATGCGGGATTGCAGCTGGATAAGGCGGGATAAATGGCGTTGCCTCAAAGTACTTTGGTGTTGTCGTGTTGATCGTCGCGGCAGTGCCAAAAGACAGGCAGGCAATCTCCGGCGTCAGACATCCCGCACCGATGACTTCGCAGGCTTTGTCGGCTGCACCGGCAATCACCGGTAGTCCTTCGGGAATTCCAGTGTCTCGCGATGCCGCCGCACTGACTTTGCCGAGCGGTTCGCCCGGAGCCACCAGATCAGGCAACATTGAACGTGTTATCGGCAGGCTTTGCCATTTCCAATCGCTTGCTGCCGCCCAATTGCCGGCCTTGTAGTCGAAGGGCAGGTAGCCAACCTGGCTGGCGACCGAGTCGACAAATCGGCCGGTAAAGCGGTAATTGAGATAGCCCGAAAGCAGCAGGTACTTTTCTGTCTTTGCCCAAATCTCCGGCTGGTTTTGCGCGATCCAGCTGGCTTCGGCTTCCGCATGAAAATACTTGATCGTCTCGGTCATGCCAATGACACGAAACAACGCGTTCCAGTACCACGGCAGGCGCAATTTCGATGTAGCACGGCGTTGATCCATCCAGATAATGGCCGGGCGCAGCGGCTGGCCGGCCTTGTCCAGGTTGATCACCGTGGCGCGTTGCGTCGTAATAGTGACGCAGCGAATGGCGCTTTTTGGCACCGCCGTCTTGGCCCAAAGTGCGTTGCATGCCTTGCACAATGCACGCCAGAAATCTTCGGGGTCATTTTCAACCCAGCCTAGTTGCGGTGACGTGTAGGTTGTCATCATCACTTGCGTTTTGTCGACCAGATTGCCTTGCGGGTCGAACAGCAACGCACGGACGCTTTGCGTTCCATTGTCGATGGCCAACAGGTAATCCGCCTGATTTTCCATCCTCATTTTGGCAGCCCGTAATACGTCGCGATGATCGAGCGATAACGCTCAACTTCGCTTTGCCAGCGCTCGTCGGTCCAGGCCAATACAGGCCGCACTATTTCACTAATCCGATTCAAATGATCAAGTCCGCCACGCGGCAACAAAATTCCCAGGCGTGTTCGTCGCAGCAACAGATCATCAAGATGCACGATCACTTCGTCTCGTGCGGCGACAGCAAGCTCCAACCACATGATCGTGGTGCCCGGAATGGTGTCGAAGTCGGCATTGGCGGCTCCTTCCGCGAGCGTCGCCGCATCGGCACCGTAACGCGAACTCAGGCGGAAGCGCGCTACCGGATGCCAGCGCGGGTTCATTGCCGAAGCCGGTCTGAAAACCGGGGCGTCTATGCGGGCAAATGCTTTGCCAAGGTGCGGTGCGGCAAGTGCCAAGGCGTCTTCTGCCATGAGTCGAAAGGTCGTCAGCTTGCCGCCAGTCAACGTGATCATTCCAGCTTCGTCGAGCACCACATGATCGCGCCCGGCGCTGGACGGATCGCCGCTGCCATCATCGATCACTGGCCGTACGCCGGCAAAAGTCGCCGAAATATCCTTGGCGGTAATCGCAAGGCCGGGGAACTGGTCATTGACTGCCAACAGCAGATAGTCGACTTCGCCTTTCGTAATCCCGGCTTCAGTTTGTAAATCGTCACGATGATCAAGATCGGTCGTGCCGACCAGCGTGATGCCTTCCCACGGATAGAAAAATACCGGACGTCCGTCGGTGGGGTGTATCAAACTAATCGCCTGCGCCACAGGCAAGCGCCAAAACGGAATCACCAAATGACTGCCGCGCAATGGGCGCAACATCGGCTTGCCGCTGACGGCACCACGCAATCCATCGGCCCAGGCGCCGGTGGCGTTGACCACGGCCTTCGCCTTGATCTCGTAGCGAGTGCCTGTTTCCACATCCTCGACATTGAGGCCAATGACTTTCTTGTTTGCGGCGTCACTGAAAATTGGTGATTGCGCCGAGACGTAATTCAGCGCCAGTCCATGCTCGTTTGTCGCCTCTGCCAGCACCCGCCAGACCAGGCGCGCATCGTCGGTCTTGGCGTCGACATAGGTGATGCCGCCGACCATGTCGGCCGGTCCGATACCGGGTGCCAGCATGCGCGTGGCGTTGGCACCATGGTAGCGGCTTTTGCGTTGGCCTTTGGCCATCCGGTCGTAAATCGCCAGCCCCATCATGAACACATGGCGCCCGGGCTTTCGACCGCTGCAATTGGCGAACAGGAAACTCTGCGGCTCAATCAGATCAGGTGCTTCACGCATCAGGCGATCGCGTTCGCGTACCGAATGGAGCGTCAAACCAAACTGTCCTTCCTTGAGATAGCGCAAGCCGCCGTGAACGAGTTTGGACGAGCGGCTTGATGTACCCCAGGCAAAATCGCGCTGTTCGATCAACGCGGCGCGCCAACCGCGGCGTGTCGCCTCGCGCAGCACACCGGCGCCGCTGATGCCGCCACCGACGATGAGCACATCCCATTGCTGGCCAGCGAGCCGCGCCAGATTGTCGGCCCGTGACATGCGTCCTTTTAGTTCAGCCATTGCTCGCGCTGACCAAGATCGGTCAGCAACTTCCCCGGGTTCATGATTCGCTTGGGATCGAAGTACCGGCACAACTGCGCCAAAGCATTCATTGCGAGCGGTCCCTTTTCCATGGCCATGCTGGCGGCATGATCGCGACCGATTCCATGCTGATGGCTCGCAGTGCCGCCATGCGCCAGGATGGCCGCCGACACGGCGGTTTTGTAGCGCAGCCAACGTTCATGATTTGGCGCAAATCCCCCAGGGGCGGTTGCCCAAACGAACGTGGAATAAATACTGCTGCCTTGCGGATAGAGATGCGACAGGTGAGTAAATGCATGCACCTTTTCTCCATAGCCGCCAAACGCATCGCGTGCGGCTTGTTCCATCGAGTTCATCAAGTTTCTCACCTGCGGCCAGTCGACGGCGGTTTCTATTGTGTCGGCGGAGTAGCCGTGTTCCCACAGAGCATTTCGCATGTAGGGACCTTTGAAGCGGTTCTCCGCCCATTTCGGCCCCAGAACCGGAACACAAACCGCGCCGAATTTGGCCAGGTGAGCCCGCGCCACTTTGAGTGCGTTCGCAGTCGTGCGTTTGTCACCTGTGATGCCGAGTGTAAGCCAACACTTGCCGTCACCACAGCCTCGCCACGCCAGATAGCGCTCTATCCACCCGATGAATCCAGCATGTCCGGCCATCGAAAGATTGGTGAAGGTTTCATTGGCATTGGAGAGCCGCAGCATGGAGAGTGGCAATTTCATTTGCACCAGCCCACGCACTGCCGCTTCGGCAGCATCCCAATCCGGCAGAAAAATCGCATGAAAACTTTCGTGTTCAGCGAGTTTAGTGACGCGCACGGTGACTTCGGTCAACACACCCAGGCGCGCTTCCGATCCCAATACCATTTCACGCAAATCGGGTCCGGCAGATGATGCCGGAAATGTTGGAATTTCCATGGTTCCAATGGGTGCTTCGAGTTTTCCACCCGCAAACATTTGTTCGATGCGTCCGTAACGCAGGGACTGCTGACCACTTGAGCGTGTGACAACCCAACCGCCGACGGTGGAGTACTCAAATGACTGCGGAAAATGCCCCAACGTGTAACCTTGTGCGCGTAACTGTGCTTCGACCAAAGGGCCCGATGTGCCAGCGCCAAAGGTCGCAAGCTGGCTTTGCGTATCCAGATGCAACAGGCGATTCATCCGCGTGAGATTGATCGATAGCACCGGGCGCTCACTGACCGGACAATCCAGATGCCCGGCCACACTGGTCCCGCCGGCAAACGGGATAACAATCCAGTTGTTCGCTTGCGCCGCATCAAGCAATTCACGCACTTGCGCGCTCGTCTCAGGGAAGGCTACGCCATCGGGCATTGGCGGCACCGTGCCACTGCGTCGGCGAAGTAAATCCGGAAAGCTCTCGCCCAATGCGACTTTGAAGCGTTCTGCGGCATCGGTCGTGATCAGGGGATGCGCTGGTAATCGTGGTGCAGGAACCGCAGTCAGGAAGTGATCATGACTCGCATCCACCGGCTGCGCAGCGACCGGCTTCCCCGCCAATTCTGCCAACATCGTCAATGCTTGCGGGTTGAGCGTTGCTATCGTGGCGTCATCGCCCCAACCATTCCATCGTCGCATCGGATGCTCCTATGTTTTATAAGCTTGGATTGTAGCGGGGGAAATCATGACGGCGTCCTGTCAGCACCAACTGGCAAGCGACTTCACCTTTTCTAGTTCGCGTCAAAAGCGAAACAATCCATTGCCAGCGTACCGAGCGTGAAGCCTTGATAAACAGTGCGCAAGGTGTACGTTGCTCCGGCAGCGCCGAGTGCCACGAATACTGGCAGCAGGTGCTCTTCGGTCGGATGTGCTAGCGCCGCATTCGGTGCCTGTCGGCGGTAGTCAAGTAATGCCGGTAAGTCACGGCTTTCCAAGCGGTCAACAAACCAATCGCAGAATTCCCGTGCATAGGGCTTTGCTGAATTTTCCGGCGCGTCAAACACCAGGTCGCGTAAATTGTGTACCAGACCGCCGGAAGCCAAAATCAAAGTGCCGGTGGACAACAACGGCGCGATTTGTTGGCCAAGTCGAAAATGAAATTCGGGCGATTGGTTGGGCATCACCGCAAGTTGAATTACCGGAACATTTGCTTGTGGATACATCCAGCGTAACGGCATCCATGCGCCGTGATCCAGGCCGCGTTGTTCATCGACGCCGATACCGGGAACCAATTCAGCAACTTCATCCACCAGAAATAGTGCGCCGGGGGCAGGGTAGCGAATGTCGTAAAGTGCAGGCGGAAAGCCGTAGAAGTCATGAACCGTCTCAGGCGTTGCCGCTGCACTGACGGCAGGCGAGGTTGTTGTCCAGTGTGCGGACACCGCAAGAACTGCGCGTGGGCGTGGCAAAGCTTCTGCCAATGCAATCCAGGCAGGAATTGAAGCGCCTGCGTCGATTGCCAGCATCGGTGAACCGTGTGAGATGAACACTGGGGGAAGTTTGGGCTGTTTTGTCATTTGCCGAAATTAAGGGTGAACCAAACGACTGAGTAGTCGCCACCGCACTTAGTTACAAAGCAAGACATGGTGCGACTCCTCTGGAAGTCTTCCGGATCAGGCCACAGCGCGAACTAAATCTTCAGATATCGCTCGATTTCCTGCTGGACACTCAACGCTTGTTCCCGCGTATCGAAACCGCCGATGAGCTTCTCGCTCTTACCGTCACGCATCGTCGCATGAAGCTCCAGTTTGTAAACAACGTTTGGTCCCTTGCCACGCCCCCAACTTGCGCGCTGAACCTTTAGTGCTTGAAGGTTTGCCAGCAGATATTCACCATTCCCGCGCCACGGAACCGGGCCGTGGCGAACCGAAATCTTGTCGCGGCTTATTGTTAGTCCAGTCCGATTGAACAGTCCGGCGATGGACCAATACAGCATAGCAATGCCGACACTGAGGTGAATCACCAATATGGCGTGGGTGGGATCGGGGTCGATGGGAAGAAGTGGTCGTGAGCCCATATGCGTCAGCCAAGTCCAAGTGAACCACACGGCAAATGCAGTCCACACCACGGCGAAAATGGTCATGCCGATGCTGCGATTGTCAAACCAGCGCTTGGTGATGATCAGCGACGTGCCACGTTGAATCTGCAACACCTTGGTATCGATTGGACGCTGAACACTGGACGCCTGGTCGTTACTGACGTCGCCAATTGGCTCAAAGCCGGTGGCTTCATCATGCGCGCCAGCGCTTTGCTGCGGGACGTCTTTGATGCCCAGATAACGCTCAAGCTTTTGCTCAAGGTAGGCGGCTTGCTCACGCGTCAGACTGAGGCCACTGAGCAACTTGATGGTTTCCTCATTGCGGCCAAGGGCGAGCAAATCGTAGGGGGCGAATATGCCGCCGCTCCGCCCGTTGTTGCCGTTCAGGTTGATCTTGGTAAAGATCTGCTTGATTGTGCTCGATTCGATGTCTCGATTGCCCAACCAGGGCAATGGACCATGACGAACCACGACTCTGGCGCGACTGACAGCAACGCGAGTGCGATTGAGTGTTTGCGCCGCAAAGAAATACAGCATCCAAATCACAGCGCAGGCAAACATCGGTTTGAACAGGTTGAATGGAAAAGGTTCCGTGATGACGCCACGGATCAATTCATTGATTGCGCTGCTCAAGTCAATGCTGTCGAAGCCCAGGTGACTCGCAATGTTCCAAGCAATGTATAGCGCAACGGCCAGCGCCAGTAGACTGGGTCGCGACCATTTCCATGTGATCTCAAGGTCCGACCCGTGATGCGTCAGCTGCATATTTTCGGGAAGTGCCAAGTCGTCGGCTGCCATCGTCATCTCCTCGCTTTACCTCTTTGACGAGCATTGACATCAGAAGCTGCTGCTCAGTCACAGATGTTCGGGTTGCAACCCGTAATTTGACTCGCCTAGTGGTGCGAGTCTGATACTAGGGCGGGACGCGAAACAATGCAAACAAAGGATCGGTCTTTCGATTTAGTTGGCGAACGTGAATTATGGGTGTCAGGATCTTCGCGCTGGTTACCACGTCGCACATTCCTTCGGTTTGAATCGTCATGAAGTCGACCCCGACGGCAAGGCGCGATCAATTACTGCACTTGGAAATGGTAAGCGGTGCGAGGTGAACAATTGAAATGCAAGTGTCATGTCGCCGAATTTGGTCACTACGTTGGTGCGGACGAGTCGAAGAACGCACTAGGGATGTGCATTGCGTACTGATTGACCATGTCGATGTAGAACAAAACACAAAATTGTCCGCAACCCAAATAATCAAGTCGTTGATTCCGAATTAGACTTGCATCACAAAATCACGCAGTAATTTTCATCAAGGAGAGTAATCATTTGCCCGACAAGAAATCCCATCATCATTGACGTTGAAGCATCCGGTTTTGGCGGGATGAGTTATCCAATAGAAGTAGGCGTCGCCCTGGATGATGACACCAAATATTGCTCGCTGATCTTTCCGGCTCCGGAATGGCAACATTGGGACGATGATGCTGAAAAAGTTCACCGTATCGCGCGCGACATACTTGAAACGTATGGCAACCCGATTCAAGAAGTTGCCAACCACCTCAACAAACTGTTTGAGGGTAAGACCTTGTACACCGATGGTTGGGTAGTCGACAAACCATGGCTGACGACCTTATTTCATCCTGCAGGAATTCCGATGAAGTTTTACGTCAGCGATCTGGAGATGATTCTGTCTGAAGCCCAGATGGAGCGCTGGCACGAAACCAAGTCCAAAGTCCTGGCTGACGTAGCGAAACATCGTCATCGTGCGAGTTTCGACGCATGGGTAATTCAGGAAACCTACAAGCGGACGCTCGATGAGACGCCGCGCTAGTCAGGGAGTGGCAGTAAGCTTGTGGAAGGCACGCAGGACAATAACTGTCCGGCTGAGCTCGCCTTGAGCTATCAACACTAGCGGGTTCGCCCCGATTTGTTAATCGCGTAGCGACCGACCGTTTCACCAGCCAAAATGTAGCCGACTTCCGACCAGTGAGTGTCGTTCGGTCGATACAAATCGATCGTCGCCGGAACCTTTTTTCGAAAAATTTCTAGCATGTCGGGTGCATTTATCCCGGCAGCAATCAATGCCCCGTTGATGTTTGGTATTGTTTGATCCTTCGCGGTAGACAATAGGCACCGGCGATATACAGACGACTTGTCCGGAGCAATAACGAATACGAACGTTTTGCCACTTCGCTCGACATCCTGTTGCAAGCGTAAAACGTTCCTTATCGCTCGTTGTATTTCATCCTTGCTCCACTTTTCCTTCAATTCGTCATCACGAAAATAAAGCATTCTGTCGTTTCGACGGTTTGAAAACCTGGCGCAGTCGGCGTCAATGACAACATTGGCAACTGATGCGTTATTCATCTGGTTTTTCGGGGCGAAATTCATCGCTGCGGTGTTCATTGCTGTGGGTGCCAGGTATGACCAACTGAGCGTCGGAGGCCACCTGGTTCTGCGGCGTTCTGTCGTGCCGCCTGTAATCTCCATGGGTACAGGTTCAGCATTCTTGCAAAGGGGCATGTCGGCAAATCTCGCGACGAAACTTCGTTCAACGGTTTCGATCACAATAATCTTGTTCGAAGTCTGCCCAATTGCAGCGGCAACCCAATTGGTGATGCAGTTCTTGTCATAATTGAAAGACTTGACCGAATAACCTGTGGTTTCGGTGAGCACGGATTGCCACAAGTTAGGGGCGCCAAAGGAGTCACTCAAGACAGAAATCTCGGGATTGACCAAAGAACGTCCGCTGGCCTGGACATGGATTGCCGGTTGGATGGTATTCGAGCCGAAGTCGCGTTCGGTCCAATGTCCAGTGCGAGTAAGGTCGCCAACCAGAGGTTCCGCCCACCAAGCAAAGAACGTCGCCGGCAACAAGAGGCAAGTGACGACAACAAAAAAGTGAACGAGATAGTTCCGCATTTTCAAAACTGAAAATAGAGAAATTCGCTAACTTTCGTTAGCTCGCCGACCGACAATAGGAAGCACGCTGCGATGGCCCATGCCGTCAACGTGCTTGGCCGCCACTGCAGGAGAGGAGGGGCGACGCCCGACGTTGGCCCGGCATCTGTCGTCCTGGCAACGCTGCTGAGATCCTCACAAGTGGGGCGATAACCGAGAAAAATCTGTCGCAGATTCGGCAACAAAAATACGCACAGCAGAGACGGAACGATGACCTTCAATGCTTCGCGCACTGGAACCCAATGATCCATGACCCCGTGTTTTCCGATCATGCTTTGCAGCATGGAAATCGCAGATGACACGCTGTCTGCGCGAAAGAAGACCCAACCGATCACTACGGCCAGAAAAGTGAGCGTCCCCGCGGAGAATCTGCCCAACTTGCCGCCATCTCCCCAACTCATGCGTTGCGCAAATCCCTGCCACGCATGGTTGATCATCAGGTAAATGCCATGCAGTGCTCCCCAAATGACGAACGTCCATCCTGCACCATGCCAAAAACCGCCCAGCACCATGGTTAACGTCAGATTGACATAGCGTTGAGCTTTGCCGTGTCGATTGCCACCCAACGGAATATAAAGATAATCACGCAAAAAGCGCGATAAGGTCATGTGCCAGCGTCGCCAGAAGTCGATGATGTTTTTGGCCTTGTATGGGGAATTGAAGTTCATCGGCAAACGCACGTTGAACATCAGCGACAGACCAATGGCCATATCGGAGTAAGCAGAAAAATCAAAATACAGCTGCAACGTGTAGGCCAGTGCACCAACCCAAGCCTCCAGCAGCATTGGGTGAGAACCAGCAGCCACCGCACTAAATACCGGAGTGGCGTATCCGGCGAGCGAATCGGCGATCCAGACTTTCTTGGTCAAACCCAAGACGAAAATACTAAGTCCGACGGCAACGTTCTGCAGATCCATCTGTACCACTTTGCGCTCGGCAAACTGCGGCATCATTTCTTTGTGGTGCAACACCGGGCCAGCAATCAGATGCGGGAAATAGGTGACAAACAACGCGTAGTGAACGAAGTTGTATTCCTTGACTTTGCCCTGGTAGGTATCGACCAGAAACGCGATTTGCGTGAAGGTGAAAAACGAGATGCCAAGCGGAAGGACAATTTGTTCGAGCAGCAGCGAAGTGCCAACAGCACTGTTCAGATTCTCGACGAAAAAATTGGCGTATTTGAAATAGCCGAGAAGCAACAGATTTGCTGTAATCGCTGTCGCCAGCGGCAGTTTTGATCGACTGTGTGACGGCTGGGCAACCTGGTGTCCGATGAAATATCCGGCAATGTAGTTGAATGCAATCGAGCTCAATAGCAAGGGAACATAGTGAATGTCCCACCAGCCGTAAAAAAACAGCGAGGCGAGTGCAAGCCAGCTGCAAGCCAGTGCGTGACTATGCTTGCCAATTTGGTAAAAGCCAAAGAAAACGACCGGCAAAAAAATGAATATGAAAATGTAGGAGTTAAACAGCATGTTTCAGTCTGAGGCTCAACCAATTATTGAATCCAACCAAACGGCGAATTGCAGATCTGGTATCACCACAATTTGAGTGATGCATAGCTTCTATAGCGAAATCATCCAACCTTGCGATCTCGCCCGGCCCAGAATTTTTCGCGCAATTTGTTTTTCAGAATTTTTCCCGCGCCGGACATTGGCAGCGCCTCGATAATTTCAAGACTGCGCGGCAGCTTGTAGTTGGCAATCATTGCTTTGCAGTGTTCCTGAATAGCCTCAATGGTGACACTGGCACCGGCGTGCGGCACGACGAAAACATGTACGACCTCACCCCACTTGTCGTCAGGTATGCCGATCACCGCACACTGCATCACGCCAGGGTATTTGGCAACCGCATTTTCGACTTCAATTGAATAGACGTTCTCGCCGCCGGTAACAATCATGTCTTTGATGCGGTCGGCGATATAGACAAACCCTTCGTCGTCCATATACCCGCCGTCACCTGTGTGCATCCAGCCGTCCTTGATCGCTTCAGCAGTTTCCTTGGGTTTGTTCCAGTATCCCAACATAACGCCAGGTCCGCGCACGGCAACCTCGCCGATGGTGCCGCGCGGCACCTCGACATCATTGGTATCAACAATTCGTACATCGCAAATCATCGCCGGGCGTCCGGCCGAACGTGTCTTACCCTTCTGGCGCCCTTCACCGATATGAAACTCATGTGGCAGCACTGTGGCCACAGGTGCGACCTCGGTCATACCATAGGCCTGCATCATCTTGACGTGTGGCATGAGTGCCAAGGTGCGGTCGACCACCGCTTCTGCGATCGGAGATCCACCATAGAGCATGAACTCCAAGCTGGACAGGTCATACTGGTGGGTCACGGGCGCGTCGACCAGCATCTGTATCATGGTTGGCACCAACATCGCTGCATTTACCTTTTCACGCGCTATGGTTTCGGCGACAGCCTGCGGATTGAACATCGGCAGCATCACGTGTGTACCGCCCCCCATCGCTAGCGCATTGGTGAACGCGTGATCAGCCAAATGGAACATGGGTGCAGCGTGTAGGCCAATGAACCGGCGCGTGTCGATGCCTTCAGTTACCAATGTCAGGCCATTGGCGTAAAGCGCCCGATGGGGCAGCATCACGCCTTTGGGGAAACCGGTGGTACCGCCGGTATAGAAGATGCCGGCGAGGTCCTCACCACTGCGCATCGCATCGTCGCACGGCGCAGTCTCGGCAATCAGCCACTCGTAGTTCAGCAAGCCTTCCGGGGTTGCTGCATCGCCGCAGTGAATAACGGTTTTCACGCATGGTGCCAACTCACGTATGGCTCCGAGCATCGGCAGAAACTGGTCATCAATCAACAGCACTTGTGTGTCGCAATCGGCAAACGAATATGCGATTTCGTTCGCGCTCCAGCGGATATTGGCGGGATTGACCACACCACCTGCCCAGTAAACCGAGAAATAGTATTCGAGATAGCGGTCCGAATTGAGCGAAAGCATGCCGACGCGGTCACCAGGTGAAACGCCAAGCTTTCTCAAGGCCCCGGCGAAGCGGCTGACGCGGTCCTGCATGCTGCCGTAGTCGGTGCGCCGGTCACCGTAAATCGTCGCCAGCTTGGTTGGGTGCAAGCGTGCGGCGCGATGCAGCGTTTGGGTCATGTACATGGATTTTCCTTGAACGTCTGGGTGACCATCAGTTGAGTTTGGCGCGTGGTAATCGTCACACAGCTTTGCATTCAATCAAGCCGGCGACGAAAGTTCCTCTCTGGTGAATGCACATTCTCGTCGATGCTACTGCCGTCTCTCTATCAACTCAATCTTGTATCCGTCTGGATCATCGACGAAGGCAATGACTGTGGTGCCGCCTTTCATCGGTCCGGCCTCGCGCGATACATTGCCGCCGCGCTGTTTGATTTCTGCACAGGCAGCATAAGCATCAGGGACTTCCAATGCAATGTGACCATAACCAGTGCCTCGGTCGTAGGACTCAACACCCCAGTTGTGGGTCAGCTCAATCGCCGCAGCTTTTGATTCGTCATCATAACCAACAAAAGCGAGGGTGAATTTCCCCTCGGGATAGTCTTTGCGTCGCAACAAGCGCATGCCGAGAATCTCGGTGTAAAACGCGATGGATGCGTCAAGGTTTCCGACGCGCAGCATGGTGTGCAAAATTCTCATCTCAGTTCCTTAAAGCAGTGGGAGTGTCGGGGCTACAGCTTTCAGTTCTTTGCGCGCAAGTTTCCAGTTCGGGCAAACGGATTCGACGACCGCCCAGAATCGCGGGCTGTGATTCATTTCGTGCAGGTGTGCCAGTTCGTGCACTACAACATAGTCGGCGAGATGGGGTGGCAAGTGAATCAACCGCCAGTTGAGCCGGATGCCGGTCTTCTCGCTACAACTGCCCCAGCGTGTGCGCGCAGAGGAAAGCCCGACACTTGGCGGCTGCACGCGGACCTGGGGTGCCAACAGCGAGACTCTTTCGCCAAAGTAGGACAGCGCGCGCCTTTGCACGGCGCGGCGCGCGAGCAAGTTGAGGTCTGCGTCAGTGCGCGCTTCGAGCAACAAGGTATCGGCTATCCAGCGACTGCGATTGTGGCCGGGCAAGACGCGCACCGGAACGAGATTACCCAGCAGCGGCAGGCGACTGCCATCTTTGATTGCCAAGTGGCGGGGCTGTGTGCGGCGGCTCAGTTCGTCGAGTTTTGCCAGTACCCAATCTGCATGTTGTTGAATGAAGGCGTCAATTTCGGCGGCAGTAGTTCGTCTTGGTGCCCCGACGCGCAAGCCGCGATCGTCGATGTTGAGTGTCAGGCGCCGGTGACTGCCTTGCCGCACCGTGTAGGCAACGGCAGTCTGGTTCAACACAATGTGACGCTGGCGAGGTTCATCCGGCGGCATTGGAAGCGTAGTGCGAAACAACAGAAGCTGTTCAAGTTGCATGTCGCTCAGGCGGGCAAAGTACCAAACATATCAACTGTCGTATTGGCGCTGGACAACTCAGCAAGGTGCCTTATCGCTTTCTGTGCATGCTGTTCGATAACTGCAGGTGCCAGTTCAATTAATCGCCAGTTGCAAACCAGGGTCGCCACCCCCTTGGCTGCAATCCATGGACTGCGCGCCGCAAACGTGAGTTGAACGGCTAGACAGCGTACCCTCTGCGGGGCATCTCCGGCCTGACGGCCTCCCCATGTGCCCGGCACCAACTGACGCGCTTGAAACTGCACAAACAGGGCCTCGACATGTTTTAAGCACTCCTGACGCAACCATGCTTCGGCGCCGTCCTGAATTTGTCGCGCATTGGCTTCGGGTGGCAGCGGCAAGTGCAATTCATTGTCAATCAGCTCGGCGCCACCGCGATGTGTACCAAGCCGAACCATCACTTGGCGCCCAAGGTAAGTGATGCTGCAACCATCCGACCAGTCCCTTGTGTTGTCTGATGAAGCACCAAGACGCAACACAAGTTGCGGTACTTTCTTCACGCTTCGGGATGAATGAAGCGTATTCATGCAGGATACAAATGAGGACTGATACGACGCATTTCTGACTCGATCCAGTGTTCAGCACGTCGTCCCACTTCGCTGGCGGTCAGCCCAACCGGATTGATTGCCGGACCGATCGAGACGGTCACAATGCCGGGACGCTTGTCGAGCAAATGGTTACCCCAGCATTCCCCTGAATTTTGTGCCAGTGGAACGACGACTGCGCCGGCCTTTGCCGCGAGGTGAGCGCCACCGGGCTTGTGGCGTTCATGTGCTCCTGGTTTCGTGCGCGTGCCCTCAGGGAAAATGACCACGGTAAAGCCCTGAGCTAAACGATCGCTACCCAAACTCGCGAGTTGACGCAAGGCATCCCGCCCGGCGCTGCGATCAATCGCAATCATCGGCGTGGCTGCGAGACCCCAACCGACAAATGGCACCCAATGCAACTCCCGTTTGTAGACAAAAACAGTGTCACGAAACACCTTTTGCAACACCAGGGTTTCCCACATTGACTGGTGCTTGGCCAAGACAACACAGGCCGTAGACGGGATGTTTTCGCCACCGAGAACACGATAGCGTATCCCCATGACATGTTCGATCAGCCAAATCGTCAGATTGACAAATGGCTTGACTGAATGGAGGCGTACACGGGGAGGCAACGGGAAACTCAAAATGATGATCAGTGCCAAAGGTGGTGTGATGAACACCATGATCAGCACAAAAATCAGCGAGCGCAGATAACTCACGAGGGATTGCTTTTGATGATCTGAGCAACCGCCGCAGCCAAGTCCGGGTAGCTGGGCATGTTGCGTGGCAATTCAGGGTCAGACGCAGTTTTCTTGCCCTTTCCTGTCAGCACCAGCATTGGTTTGGCACCAACAGCGGCGGCGACTTGCAGGTCGCGCAGACTATCACCAATCGCGGGAACGTTTTCCAGAGAGACATTGAAGCGGGCCTCAATTTCGTGGAACATGCCGGGTTTGGGTTTACGGCACTCGCATTCATCTGTCACGGTGTGCGGGCAAAAGAATACTGCATCAATATGCCCACCCAACACTGCCAGAGCACGGATCATCTTGTCGTGGATGGCATTTAGCGTGTCCATTTCGAACAGTCCGCGCCCGATCCCGGATTGATTAGTGCATACGACGACTCGATATCCCGCCTGGTTGAGCAGTGCGATCGCTTCGAGACTACCGGCTATCGGCTTCCATTCCTCTGGCGACTTGATGTATTGGTCGGAGTCTTGATTGATCACACCGTCGCGGTCGAGGATGACAAGTTTCATTTTTTAGGTAGCGAGCTTCGACAGTTCTCCGACACGATTCATGGCCGTATGGAGACCGCTCAACAAGGCCAGTCGTGCATGACGTAACGCGACATCATCACTCATCACCATGACATCCTTGAAGAATTTATCCACGGGATCTTTGAGTCCGGCAAATGCTTTCAGGTAGGCAGAAAAGTCGCCATCAGCAAAGTGTGCCTCGGCGACTGGTTTGGCCGCATTCAACGCAGCATTGAGTTCCAATTCTGCCGGCTCAGAAAGCAATGAGGCATCCGAATTAACAAAACTTTCTCCCGCTTCCTCGGCCTTCCGCAAAATATTGGCCACACGTTTATTGGCACTGGTCAGGCTTTCAGCTTCAGGCAATTGCATGAACTCGCGGATAGCAGCGAGTTGCTCAATCACCAGATCCAGACGCACAGACTGTTTGGAAACAACGGCGTCGACCTCCGACGGTGAGTAGCCACTATCGCGCAGGTAGGCGCGGAGTCGATCAAAGGCGAACATCAGGATGTCGGTTCCGGCATCACCGACACCCGTCGGCTGAAGCTTTACAGCGGCAATGATCAGATCGTTCAGATCGAGCGACAGGCGATGCTCAATCAGAATTCGCAGCACGCCCAAGGCTGCGCGCCGCAGCGCAAAAGGATCCTTATCGCCGGTCGGAATTTGCCCGACGCCGAACATGCCGGCGAGCAGATCGAGTCTTTCGGCTAGCGCAACCGCGCAGGCGACCTTGCCTTGTGGCAGCGTATCGCCAGCGCCACGTGGATGGTAGTGATCCTTGATTGCCTCGGCGACCACGCCATTTTCGCCATCGGCGAGGGCGTAGTAGCGGCCCATGATGCCCTGCAATTCAGGGAACTCACCGACCATGTCGGTGACCAAGTCGGCCTTGGCCAAAAGTGCTGCACGCTGGCTATCTGCGACCATTGATGCATCGCCACCAAGCATCGTGGCAATCTGGCCGGTCAGTGCCACCAAGCGTTTCACGCGTTCGCCCTGACTGCCGAGTTTGTTGTGATAAACAATACGATCCAACTTTTCGACGCGACTAAAGAGTGTGGCTTTTTTGTCGGTCTCGAAGAAAAATTTGGCGTCTGCCAGGCGTGGCCGCACCACACGCTCATTACCGCCGACGATGTTGCTTGGGTCACTTACCTGCATGTTTGAGACGACAAGGAAGTGATTGCTCAGCTTGCCGTCGCGCATCAAGGGGAAATACTTTTGGTTTGCCTTCATTGTGAGAATCAGGCACTCCTGCGGCACGACAAGAAACTCGGAATCGAATCGGGCCGAATAAACAGTCGGATGCTCGACCAGCGCGGTGACTTCGTCGAGCAACGCGACGTCGTCAATGAACTGCAGTCCAAGGTCGGCGGCGACAGTCGCCAACTGTTCTGCAATCATGGCGCGACGAGCGGCAAAGTCGGCAATGACATTGCCCTTCGTCTCCAGAGTCCTCGCGTAATCGTCGGCGTGATTGATGGTGATTTCGCCTTGACTCATGAATCGGTGACCGCGGGTGGTATTGCCGGCGGGCAAGCCAAGCACGCTGCCGCGTAACACGTTGTTGCCATGCAGCAGAACCAAACCGTGGACCGGACGCACGAACTGCGCATCGCCGTCGCCCCAACGCATGAACTTGGCTATTGGCAATTTCTTCAACGCCACTTCTATCATCGTCGGCAAATGCACGGCAAGTGTTTCACCAGTCTTGTGTTGGCGGGCGACGAAGTATTCCGCTTTACCGTCGCTGACCCGTTCGAGTTGGTCGAAGGTCACTCCGGCCGAGCGCATAAAGCCTTCAAGCGCCTTTGACGGCGTGCTGGCGCTCGGCGAAGCCGACATCCCGCCATGCAGAGCCACAGCACCAACTGATGAAACCAACCCCGAGCTGACGGAGGGACCCTTTTTCTCAACCACGCGATCAGGCTGAGTGGCCAAACAATCGGCAAATTGCACCGCCAATCGGCGCGGCGTGGCATACCAATGGCCTTGGTTCCCGCTCTCGATAAAACCGGCATCCGCGAGGGATTTTTGCATTTGCTCACGCAACGCCAGTCCAAGCTTTGCCAGTGATTTCGGCGGTAGTTCTTCGGCCAATAATTCAATCAGCAAGGTATCACGCATGTTTGGTTTCCTTAAGCATCGGGAATCCCAAACGTTCACGCGAATCGTAATAGGCTTGCGCAACTTCGCGCGACAGCGCCCGCACGCGGCCGATATAGGCGGCGCGTTCGGTCACCGAAATTGCGCCACGGGCGTCGAGCAGGTTGAAGCTGTGCGAGGCCTTCATCACCATCTCGTAGCCGGGCAGCGGCAGGCCAAGCCCGATCAGCCGCTTGGCTTCTGATTCAAACTTGGCGAACTGGGCGAACAGCCATTCAACGTCCGAATGCTCAAAGTTGTACGTTGATTGCTCGACTTCGTTCTGGTGATACACGTCGCCGTAGGTGACACCTGGCGCCCAGATCAAGTCATAGACGCTGTCAACACCTTGCAAGTACATCGCGAGGCGCTCAATGCCGTAGGTAATTTCACCGAGCACCGGCTTGCAGGTCAGCGAACCGACCTCCTGAAAATAGGTGAACTGGGTGACTTCCATGCCGTCCAGCCAGACTTCCCAACCCAATCCCCAAGCGCCCAGCGTGGGGGATTCCCAGTCGTCCTCGACGAAACGAATGTCATGTTCAGCCGTATTGATTCCCAGCGCGCGCAGGCTGTCGAGATAGAGTTCCTGAATGTTGTCGGGTGAGGGTTTGAGCACCACCTGATATTGATAGTAGTGCTGCAGTCGGTTCGGGTTTTCGCCGTAGCGACCGTCTTTCGGACGCCGCGAAGGCTGCACGTAGGCCGCGCGCCATGGCTCGGGGCCGATCGCGCGCAGAAACGTCGCGGTGTGAAAGGTGCCGGCGCCGACTTCGATGTCATAGGGTTGAAGCAGGGCGCAGCCTTGCGCATTCCAAAAGTCATGCAGGCGCAATATGGATTCCTGGAAACTTGGTTTTTTTTGCTGCACTGACATCAAAACTCCGGCGGTGAGGCAATAGTGAAGCCCGAATTCTAACGGCTTGAGCTCTCCTGCTGCGGTTTGCGTCGCTGCCACACTGCCGGTAGCGTGGCGCCGATGGACAAGAGCAAGATCAACAGATTGCCCCACTTCGCGTAAGGGGTTAGCCCACTGTAGCCTTGCGCCTCGACCCGCAACACACCGCGGGCAAACGGCGGCAATTGAGCTGCCACCGTGCCATTTGGCAGGACCATGGCGGTCATTCCGGTATTGGTTGCGCGCAGCATCACGCGCCCGGTTTCAAGCGCCCGCATTTGCGAAATTTGGAGGTGCTGGGGTTGCGCGAGGGAATCGCCGAACCACGCCGTATTGGACATGTTCAGTAACAGTGTGGCTTGCGGCAAGGCGTAGAGCAGTTCCTCGCCGAATAAATCCTCGTAGCAAATGTTCGGTGAGATGCGCTGATCGGCAATACTCATCGGCAGCGGCGAATCCTGGCCGGCGCTAAACCCCGACATCGGAATCCGCAACCACTTGAAAAACCAATCGAAACCGGGTGGCGCGTATTCACCAAACGGTACTAAATGGCGTTTGGCATAGGCCTGCATTGTCAGTGTTGGCGAAATCGCCACCGCGGCGTTGGCATAGCCGCCATTGCTGGTCGCCACCGGGACGCCCATCAGCGCGTCGCCGTGCTTGGTCAGCGCACGCAGTACGTTCTCGGGCACCGTATTCAAAAACAGCGGTAGCGCGGTCTCCGGCAGCACGGTCAGTGCGGCTGCGCGCTGGTCGGTTTCTTGCGTCGCCAAGCTGACATAGGTTTGCACGGAGAATGCGATTTGTTGCGGACTCCATTTGATATCCTGCGGCACATTGCCTTGCAACAAATTCACTGAAAGCGGCTTGCCATAGGGCGTGGTCCAGTCCATTCGCGCCAATACTGCGCCGATGGCAACGATGATCAAAATCAGCGCAATATGCCGAACCGAGCGCCAGCCAATTGCAGCCAAGGCACCGGTCAAGGCGACAGTGGTCGAAACCCCATATACCCCGACAACTGAGGCGTATCCGGCCAACGAGCTTGGCGGACTTTGACTGTAGCCGACGCTCAGCCACGGGAAGCCGGTGAGCAGATTGCCACGCAACCATTCGCTGAGCGTCCAAAGCCCGGCGAACAGCAAAATATCCCGCCAATTTGAGCTGGATTCAGCGCTGCGCCCGCGCGCAAACAAGGCACCGGCGAGCGCCGGGTAGAGCGCTAGATAGAGGCAAAACAGGATTGTCGCCGATACTGAGAGTGCCGGTGCCAAGCCGGAGAACTGCGACAGACTAACGTAAACCCATGACACACCGATGCCGAAACAACCCAGCCCCCAGGCCAGACCAAGGAGCGCGGCATGGCTTGCAGACGATACCCCTCGCCACAATAAAAACAGACAGGCAAGCGTGAGAGTTGGTGCTGGCCACACGCCGTAGGGCGCAAAACCGGTAACAGTCAGGCAGCCAAGGGCGAACGCAAGTGACAACCGCACTGCTAACGGCGCAAGGTTCATCCAGCCGGTGTTTCGTCAGCCAATGGCAGTGTCTTTTGTGGGTCGACCAGCAGCGTATGCACCCGTCGACTATCAGTTCGCAATACCTGGATGCGCAGGCCGCCGATGGTCACCTGTTCATTGCGTTTGGGCAAGCGACCAAGCTCATGAATCACCAGGCCGCCGATGGTATCGCAGTGCTCATCACTCAACGTGGTATTGAATGCCTCGTTGAAATCGGCGATTTCGGTCGCTGCCTTGACCCGGAAGCGACCACTGTTATCGGTCACGATATTGGCTTCGGTTTCATCGAAATCAAATTCATCTTCGATTTCACCGACAATCTGCTCGAGCACGTCTTCAATCGTCACCAAACCAGCCACGCCACCATATTCGTCGACCACGATGGCCATGTGATTGCGGCTGGCACGAAACTCACGCAGCAGTACATTCAGACGCTTTGCTTCCGGCACAAACACTGCCGGTCGCAATGCATCGCGCAAATCGAACTCTTTGCCTGCGACGTAACGGAGCAGGTCTTTGGCCAACAGAATGCCGATCACATCGTCGCGGCTCTCGCCTACCGCCGGAAAGCGCGAATGCGTCGCCGCTATGACCACCTCAACTATTTTTTCCGGAGGATCATTGATGTTGATTGCATCAACTTGTGCGCGCGGCACCATGATGTCCCGCACCGCCATGTCGGAAACCGCCAACGCGCCCTCGATGATCGACAAGGCGTCTGCATCCATCAGGTGATGTTCAAAGGCGCCGCGCAGAATCAGGGTGAGTTGTTCGCGGTCCTTTGGTTCGCGCAGGAGCAGCGCGGTGAGGCGTTCAAGGATGCTGGTCTGGCGACTGGGGGAAGGGTCCATTGTTCAATTGTAAGGGTCGGAAATTTCCAGAGAGGCAAGTATTTCGATTTCCTTCGCCTCCATAATTTTTGCGTCCTTGGCACTGCGTTCATGGTCAAAGCCCTGCAAATGTAGCAGACCATGGACCACCAGGTGAGCGTAATGCGCATTTAGCAACTTGCGTTGCGCCAGTGCTTCGCGGGCGACCACCGCTTTGCATAACACCAAATCACCAGCCAGAAGCCCGCCGCTGGTGTAAGGAAAAGAGAGCACGTTGGTTGCGTAATCCTTGTCGCGATAGCTGGCGTTTAGGGTCTGCGCTTCAATTTCGTCGACAAATCGCACGGTCACCACTGCCGGCGTGGTACAGGTCGCGCGCACCCACCGGCGGACGTCACTGCGCGAAGGTGCGTCGTCGCTGCCACCAGGGTATTGGACGTTCAGCGTCAAATCCGGTAACCGCCCCTTGCCGCGGCGTGACGTCAGTTCAGGGCTTGACCTGGCCATGCTGCTCGTAAGCTTCTACGATCCTTGCGACCAATGGATGACGTACTACATCCGATGCGTTGAAATCGACAAACGCCAGGCCGCGCACGCCATGCAGAATTTGTCGCGCCTCAATCAATCCGGAGCGGTGGCCACGCGGCAAATCTATCTGCGTCACGTCCCCGGTGATGACTGCTCTGGCGCCAATACCGATACGGGTCAGAAACATTTTCATCTGCTCAGGCGTCGTGTTTTGTGCCTCGTCAAGAATGACGAAAGCATGACTCAGTGTCCGCCCGCGCATGTAGGCGAGTGGTGCGATCTCGATTGACTGTTTTTCAAAAAGTTTCGTCACTTTCTCGAAGCCCATCAACTCGTACAAAGCGTCGTAAAGCGGCCTCAGGTACGGATCTACCTTTTGCGCCAAATCGCCAGGCAGGAATCCAAGACGTTCTCCAGCCTCGACCGCTGGCCGGACCAACACGATACGGCTAACCAGTTCACGCTCAAACGCGTCAACAGCGGCCGCGACAGCCAGATAAGTTTTACCCGTCCCGGCGGGGCCAACACCAAAGGTAATGTCGTGGGCTTGAATCTGCTGCAGGTAGTGAACCTGGTTCGGTGTTCTGCCGTGTAGTCCGGATTTCCGGGTGAGCAACGCGGGGGCAACTCCGCTCTGCACATCTGCACGCTTGGTTTGAGTATCCCTTCGCGCCAGTTCAATCAAGTCCAGTTGTACGGCCTCAATCGGCAAGGGTTTGCCGGCAAGCTGGTAAAAGTGTGTCAGCGCCTGTTCGCCAAGCCTGACTTGGGCAAGGTTGCCACTGATGCGGCAATGCTCTCCGCGTCGCGAAATACTGACATCAAATGCGCTTTCGATCTGCCTCAAATTCTCGTCCAGCGGGCCACAGAGATTTTGTAGTCGTGTGTTATCCAAAGGCAGTAAAGTCAAATCGATATGCCGAAGCGACGCGTTATGAGTCATGCGCTGACGGCAGGCATTTCAGAATCGGCGGTGACGATTTCGCCGCGCAGGCTGTGAGCCAGGGCTCTGGTAATCCGGACATCGGTAAAGTGGCCGATCAAGCGGGGATTGCCGGCAAAATTCACTACGCGGTTGTTTCCGGTGCGCGCTGCGAGTTCGCCGGCATCCTTTCTGGACTGGCCTTCGACCAGAACCCGTTGCACGCTACCCACCATTGCCTCGCTGATTTTTAATGCATGGGCCTCAATGTGTTTTTGTAAGCGCATCAGACGTCGCAATTTCACTTCTTGCGGCGTTTCGTCCTTCAAGTCCGCTGCCGGTGTTCCCGGGCGCGGGCTGTACAAGAACGAGAAACTGTTATCGAAGCCAATCTCCTCGATCAAACGCATGGTCTTTTCAAAGTCATCCTCGGTTTCGCCGGGGAAACCAACGATGAAGTCCGACGATAAGGACAAATCCGGTCGCGCGGCGCGCAGTTTCTTTACCAGCGATTTGTATTCAAGGACGGTGTAGCCACGTTTCATTGCTGCCAATATGCGGTCCGAACCAGCCTGAACTGGAAGATGCAAGTGTGACGCCAGTTTTGGCACGGTGCGATAGGTGTCGATCAACCGGGCGGTAACCTCGCGCGGATGCGAGGTGGTGTAACGAATTCGTTCGAGGCCGTCGATTTGCGCCAAGGATTCGATCAGAAACGCCAGGTCAGCGGCGTCATCTGTTTCGTCGCCGAGCGGACCCTGATAAGCATTGACGTTTTGCCCCAGCAAGGTGATCTCGCGGATGCCCTGCGCCACAATGCCTGCCGCTTCTTGCATTACATCGTCAAACGGGCGCGAGACCTCTTCCCCACGCGTGTATGGCACAACGCAAAATGTGCAATATTTGGAGCATCCCTCCATGATCGAAATGAATGCTGAACTGCCTTCGACACGCGCCGGAGGCAGGGCGTCAAACTTCTCGATTTCGGGGAACGAAATATCGACTTGCGGCTTTCCTGTATCCCGCCGTGCTTGCATCAGCTGTGGCAGGCGATGCAGTGTTTGCGGGCCGAAAACAAGATCAACATAGGGTGCTCGGCGAATGATGTTGGCGCCTTCCTGGCTGGCGACGCAACCACCGACACCGATGATCAGATCGGGCTTGAGCAATTTCAAATGACGGACGCGACCGAGGTCATGAAACACCTTCTCCTGTGCGTTTTCGCGCACTGAGCAAGTGTTGTACAAAATGATGTCCGCGTCTTCCGGGCGGTCGGTCTTTTCGACCCCTTCGGAGCCGGCCAACACGTCGGCCATCTTGTCAGAATCGTATTCGTTCATCTGGCATCCAAAGGTACGAATGAAAAGTTTCTTTGCCATTGGATGGGTGATTATCAACGAGAGAGAAAACGGAACGAAGCTATGTCAGAATTATAGAACAGCCAGTCACGCGTCATTCTGCGGCTGTCCGATGATGCCGGTGACGAGGCTTTGATTGACTGGTGATGCACCGAAATTAGTCCATCTGTGTTGCATAAATGCCACAAATGAGTCGATGCCGGAGACGAATACCTACTTTTAGTCCTCCAACTCTAGCCGGTGGTGCCACAATGAGCACTGGATTCCCAATTAGGGGGATTGGATTAGGTAGCGATACAAAGTTCGAGTGCTACAGCCCTTTGTCATTAAATCGAAACAGGAGATTCACCATGCAAAAGAAACTCATCGCGCTGGCCGTTGCTGGCTTGGCATCCTCGGGAGTATTTGCCCAAACCAATGTGACCATGTACGGCAAGATCGACATGTCGTATGAAGCTTCGTCCGGTGATTTCGGAACGAAGACTTCCGGTATCAATTCCGGTGGCCATGATGCTTCCCGGATTGGTTTCCGTGGTGAAGAAGCGCTTGGTAACGGCATGAAGGTAATTTTTGGCCTTGAGTACCAGCTTCGCTCAGATGCCAATTCGGGTATCGGTAACCTCCCGGCCGGTAGTGGTGGTGGTAGCGTTCAATCTCGTCAAACGTATGTTGGACTGAGCGGTGGTTTCGGCGAGGTCAAGGCAGGCCGCGTATATACGACCGGTGACAATTTCGGCGGCAAGTACGATTCGCTCGACGCAGCAAACAGCTACAGTCCATTGCAATACTTCGCTTTCGCGACGGGTACGTCCATTTCAAATGGTGCGGTTAGCAATGCGATCGCATATAAGTCGCCAGCGTTTTACGATGTGACGGTACGCTCGTTCTATGGGTTTGGTGCGAGCAACGCTGGAACGACATGTGCTGCGCCTGCTTGCAACGGCGACAATGTTGCCTATGTGGGTGGTGCGACCAATGACCAGCAGCGTAACTATGGTGTTGGTTTCGACTATGACAAGGGTCCCTTGTCGATCGGCTTCGTATATTCAGGCGCCAGCGACATTAATAACGTGTCTGGCGTAAACCGGAAGGATTGGGGTGTTGCTGGAACCTATGACTTTGGTATGGCCGCGTTGTATGGCACCTACCAAGGCGACAAGCTCCAAAACGCATTCGGCGTAACCACCGCCAAATGGGAACTTTATAGCCTCGGCGTAACCGTTCCAGTCACCAAGGCAGATCTGCTGCGTTTAATGTACGCACAACTTGACAGCAAACTGCCCGGCGCGGCCGGCAACAATCGTGGTGCCGATTCTTGGGGTGCCGTGTTCGAGCACAGCTTAAGCAAGCGCACCATCGCCTATGCTGGCTATAACCACATGTCCAACGATAACAACACAGCAGCGTTCAAAACGCCGGCAGGTAACGGCAATTACGGTGAAAGTAGTGTGCTCGTGGGCGTTGGTGGAACTTCCAGCGGCTACGGCTTCGGCGTGATTCACAATTTCTAATCGGCTGCATATGAAATAGCAAGAAGCCGCTTTGGAACAAACCAAAGCGGTTTTTTCGCAGCAAAGATGGTCTCGTAATAAAGCTGCAAGCGAAATGGTTTAAGTTCGAAAATCGAAATTAACAAAAAAGTAAGCTCCACAACTTAGGAGAATCAAAATGCAAAAGAAACTCATAGCACTGGCAGTGGCGGGAATGGCCTCATCGGCTGCCTTTGCTCAGAGCAGCACCAATGTGACGCTGTATGGCATCGTCGATATGGCCTACTTGGCGTCGACCTCTAGCGGCACGGGTTCCAAAACATCCGGTATTGACGCGGGCGGCTGGTCCAGTTCACGTATCGGCTTCAGAGGAACGGAAGACTTGGGTGGTGGCTTGAAGGCCATATTTACGCTTGAGTACGGTCTGACTCCAGATGTCAACAGCGGCGTCGGTAACACCGGCGGTACGAATTCCCGTCTGTCCTTTGTTGGTTTGAGTTCAGCTTCCTGGGGCACCGTACGCTTGGGCCGATTCAATTCGCTGGGCAAGGATGCGTCGGACACCTTCGATCCGATGGGTTCAACCACTTTCAGCCCACTGTATTCAATGGTTCGCGGAAATGCGGTCACCACCGGGTCGGCACTGGGAACCAACGGTTTTGTTCCGGGTGCAACGTCAACGTATTCCTTGTCCACCCAGAACTCTGGTCGTTTGAGCAACGCGGTTGACTTCAAGTCGGTCAACATGTCCGGATTCACTGTGGCTGTTCAATATTCGTTCGCGCCTAATTTCGGCGATAACATTGCCTACAATACTGCAGCGAATCCCAACCAGGAAAGCATTATGACCGCCGGCATTGACTACACGGACGGTCCGTTGGCGATAGGTGGCGTGTATCAGCGTGCCCGTGCAATCAGCGACACCAATAACAGCTACAAGGCTGATGAGTATTTCATTGGCGCGTCATACGACTTTGGTATGGCCAAGCTCATGGGAAGCTATCAAACCATCAAGCGTAACGAGAACAGAAACTACCCGGCAGTTGTGAACCCGCCAATGAACAAGACCGACGACATCTGGAGTGCT
Organism: Rhodocyclaceae bacterium; assembly: GCA_016718525.1. Classification (GTDB taxonomy): domain Bacteria; phylum Pseudomonadota; class Gammaproteobacteria; order Burkholderiales; family Rhodocyclaceae; genus JADKHX01. The sequence goes on along the minus strand of JADKDD010000001.1, from coordinate 1,752,345 downwards.
GGCGTACAGATTCCTGTAACACCTGCTGATAAGGTGTACGTTGGTTATGCTGCTGCCAACGATGGTTCAGCGCTCAATAACAACTCCGATAGCTGGGGCATTCAGTATGCGCATGACTTGTCCAAGCGCACCATGCTCTACGCTGGTTATCAGACTGTAAATAACGACAACGGTGCAATGACCAGCGTGCTGTCGAATCAAGGCGGTGGTGGTGGCCGTGCTGCGGTTATCCCCGGCAAGAGCACGACGGGCTACGGCGCTGGTATTCGTCACACGTTCTAATTTGACTCCGGTTAATTGGATGTTTAAAAAGGCCACCTTCGGGTGGCCTTTTTTATGCGCGTTCGCATGAGGTGCGCAATCAAAATCTAGGCGTTTCAGGCCTGAATAGCAATTTTGCTGTGTTAGCATACATACATGCGCACTTTCATCATGTTTTTTCTTGCCTTTCTGCTGCCCTTCAATGCGGCAATCGCAAGCATGGCCGATATCTGCGAGGCTGCTGAACGAACCCGCATCCATGCTGTCCATCTAGGCCATATTGCTCACGACCTCGACGATACAGGTGGTTCGAGCGTCAAAGCTTTCGATGAAACTAGCGGCGTGCCTGATGGCGATGGACTAACACCCCATCAAGCAGGTCACCAGCATTGCCATGTTCATCTGGTGTTCGCCTCGCAAGCTTCTTGTTCTGGCGATTTGAGCTTGCCAAAATCAGTTGGTGTGCACTCCCCTGCACGCGCCGAAGCATTCACTTCGGCCATTTCGTCCCTGCTCGAACGACCGCCTCGAGCACTGCGCCTCGCGTAGCAAAACGATCACCGCAAACATCGGCATTTTTGCCCGCGCCTAGGCGCGAAGCATTGCTAGTTTGCGCACGATCTGTTAGCAGTTCGATGCGCTTGGGTCAACGCAATCATTGACCCTTCCATGCAACGACCAGTCCAAATAGCCTGATTTCTGTGCCGTTACGGCAAGAATTTAATCCGTTTCCATTCACGCAGACGTGATCCGCAGGCCGGTTTTGCCTTGCGTATCCCGACGATTTTTGAGGTTCTCCATGAAAAAGACAAATTTCCGATTTTCCCTTGGTGTGCTGGCGATTGCACTGGCGTACGGCATGAGCGCAGCCGCGCATGCCGAAGAGCGCAAGGCGATGTTCGCGGTTGGCGAAAGCCAGATTAAGGCGCTCGGTATCCAAACCGCGCCGGTGCAAAAGCAAGCTGAGTCGATAAAAATCGGCTTTCCGGCGCAAGTGCTGATCCCACCGCGCGCGGAGCAAGTGCTGAGTTCGCCGGTGGCGGGTGTCGTCGTGCAAATGCTGGTGCAGCTTAATCAAGCGGTACGCGCGGGCGAGCCATTGCTACGCTTTGCCAGCCCCGAGTTTGGGCAATTGCAATTGCAATTGTTGCAGGCGAACGCTCGTGCGACCTTGGCACGGCAAGCGGCGACGCGTGAGCAGTCATTGTTCGACGAAGGCATCATCGCAAAACGTCGCGTTCAGGAAGCGCAAGCCGCGCTGATGGACGCAGAAGCGACGCTCAATCAAGCACGTTCAGGGTTGCGTCTGAGCGGCGTAGCGGAGGCGACGATTGCGCGCATTATCGCGACGGGACAACCACAAGACAGCATTGCACTGACGGCGACCCAGTCAGGTATCGTCACTGAGATTTCTGCCAAGTTGGGGCAGCGGGTAGAGGCGGCAACGGAGTTGGCACATATTGCAAAAATCGACACGCTGTGGCTCGATATCCAAGTGCCTGCATCCGAGAGCGAAAACTGGCCAAGAGGAACCAAAATTACGGTACAGGGACATGACCTCAGTGCTCGAATTTTGAGCACCAGTCCGCTGATCTCCGCGACCAGTCAAACCGTGGCATTGCGCGCCGAGATTCAAGGCAAAAACAAATCCGTTCGTCCAGGCGAATTTGTCACCGTAGAAATGCCGGCCGCGACCATGCCCGACAGTTGGGATGTGCCGCTGGTAGCGGTCGTGCACGAAGGCGATCAAGCGATCGTGTTCGTGCGTACCCCAGAAGGCTTTGAAGCGCGTCCCGTGAAGGTCGTGGCCAGGGCTGGACAACGCACGCGGGTGCAAGGTAGCGTAAAAGCAGGGGATCAAATTGCCGTCGCCGGATTGGTTGCGCTTAAAGGTGCGTGGCTCAATCCTAAGGAGAGCGAATAATGTTATCGAGCCTCGTTCAGTTTTCTTTAGCACAACGCTTGTTCATTTTGCTGGCGACCTTAATTGTCGCGGGAGCCGGTTGGTATGCGTATGTGGGCCTGCCGATTGATGCGTTTCCCGACGTGTCCAGCACGCAAGTCAAAGTCATCATGAAGGCACCGGGCATGACACCCGAGGAAGTCGAAAGCCGCATCGCCGTGCCGATCGAAGTGGAAATGTTGGGCATTCCAAAAACCAAAATTCTGCGTTCTGTCACCAAGTATGGATTAGTCGACGTCACTATCGATTTTGAAGATGGCACCGACATTTATTGGGCGCGCCAACAAGTCAACGAACGGCTTGGCGGCTTAAGTGATAGCTTACCCTCGGGCATCAGTGGCGGTATGGCTCCGATTACTACACCGTTGGGCGAGATGTTCATGTTTACCATCGAAGCCGAAGGCATGTCCTTGGCCGAGAAGCGCAGCTTGCTGGATTGGACGATACGCCCCGCTCTGCGCACGGTGCCCGGCGTGGCCGATGTGAATGCCTTGGGTGGCGTGGTGCGCGCGTTTGAGGTCATTCCTGATTACGTCAAGATGGCAGCCAGCGGCGTGACGATCAAGCAAATCAAGGAAGCGATTGACGCGAACAATCGCAACGATGGCGCAGGACGCTTGGGCGAAGGCGACGAAGTGATGTTGGTGCGCAGCGAAGGTAGCGTGTTGAACCTGAGTGATTTGCAAGCGATAGTCGTCACCATGAAAGACGGCGTGCCGATTCGGTTGGGCAATTTGGCCGAAGTCAAATTGGGTACGGCGACGCGCTACGGCGCGGTGACCAAGGACGGCCAAAGCGAAGCGGTGCAGGGGTTGGTGCTGGGTTTGGCGGGTGCGAACGCGCAAAAAGTGGTCGAAGGCGTGCGCAAAAAGCTCGCCGAATTGCAGCCGACCTTGCCCCAAGGCGTGACCACCAAAGTGTTCTACGACCGCGCCTCATTGGTGACGAAGGCCGTTGGTGCGGTCTCTGCAGCCTTGCTCGAAGCGACGGTGTTGGTCATTGTGTTACTCGTATTGTTTTTAGGCAACATTCGCGCGGCATTAACGGTCGCTTTGGTATTGCCGCTCGCCGCACTGATGACCTTCATCTTGATGCGCTTCTTCGGCATGTCGGCGAACTTGATGAGCTTGGGCGGCTTGGCAATTGCCATCGGCATGTTGGTGGATGCTGCGGTGGTGGTGGTTGAGAACATCGTGCAGCGTTTGGCGACTGATCCGACAGCGGGAAAGCTGCCGCGCTTGCATACGATATACCGCGCCGTTCGCGAGGTGGCCGTGCCAGTCACTTCAGGGATTCTTATTATCATCACGGTGTTCTTACCCTTGCTGACTTTGCAAGGACTCGAAGGCAAATTCTTTGTGCCGGTTGCGCTCACCATTGTGTTCGCATTGGCGGCTTCGCTGGTGTTGTCCTTGACGGTGATACCGGTGATGGCTTCGTATTTGTTGCGCGAAGTCAAACACGAGGAACCCTGGTTGCCACGCAAATTGCTCGCACTTTACGAGCCTGCATTGGCGTGGGGATTGCAGCGCCAGCGCTTGGTGGCGGGGGTCGCGGTTGGCATGCTGTTTTTGGCCGGCGTGGTCTATACGCAGGTCGGCAAGACGTTCATGCCGACGATGGACGAGGGCGACTTGATTGTCGGAATCGAAAAATTGCCCTCTGTGAGCTTGGAGCAAACCGCCGAGATTGATATAAAAATTCAACGCGCACTAATGGAGGCGATTCCGGAAATTGCCGGCCTTGTGGCGCGCGCGGGATCAGATGAAATTGGTCTTGATCCGATGGGCTTGAACCAGACTGATACGTATTTGTTGCTCAAACCACAAGGGCAGTGGCGCATGAAATCCAAGGAAGCACTCATGGACGAAGTGCGAAAAGTGCTCGATCCGATGCCGGGCATCAAGTACAGCTTCACCCAGCCGATTGAGATGCGGGTGTCAGAAATGATCATCGGCGTGCGCGGCGATTTGGCGATCAAGATTTTCGGGCCGGAATTGTCCAAGCTCAACGACTATGCGTCGCAGGTTGAAGCAGTCCTTAAAACCGTCAACGGAAATCAAGATGTCTACACTGTTCAAAACGACGGCGTCCAATACTTGCGTGTAGCAGTAGACCGTTTGCAAGCTGGGCGATTGGGTCTGAGCGTTGAGGAAATTCAAGACGCGCTACGCACGCAAATCGAAGGGCAGCGTGCGGGGATTGTGATTGAGGGCAATCGCCGCACGCCGATTGTGCTGCGCGGAAGTGAAGCGGTTCGCACTTCGCCAGCCGAGTTTGCAGCCATGCGCATCACGACGTCGGATGGCAACACGGTGCCCTTGGCCAGCGTCGCCAAGCTTGAGCGCGCCGAAGGGCCGGTCAAGATCGACAGAGAAATGGGTAGTCGTTACAGCGTTGTGATTTCAAACGTTGGCGGTCGTGACTTGGTTGGCTTTGTTGAGGAAGCCAAAGCCTTGGTGGCACAAAAGGTGCCGCTGGCAACCGGCTATCGCGTCACTTGGGGCGGTCAGTTCGAGAATCAGCAACGCGCTGCGGCGCGCTTGGCAGTGGTCGTGCCGGTGGCCTTAGGCTTAATTTTTGTGTTGCTGTTTTCAACCTTCGGCTCTGTGCGTCAAGCTTTGTTGATTTTGAGCAACGTGCCCTTCGCTTTGGTTGGAGGCATCGTCGCTTTATGGGTTACTGGCGAATATCTTTCGGTGCCCGCATCGGTCGGCTTCATTGCGCTGCTAGGCATCGCGGTGCTCAATGGCGTGGTGCTGGTGAGCTATTTCAATCAACTACAAGCGGAAGGTATGGACCTTGCCGATGTGGTGGTGCAGGGCGCGAAACGACGGCTTCGCCCTGTACTGATGACAGCGGCGATAACGGCGTTTGGTTTAGTGCCATTGCTATTTGCCACCGGCCCGGGTTCGGAGATTCAGCGACCGCTAGCGATTGTGGTGATTGGCGGTTTGATTACAGCAACTGCGCTTACGCTGATGCTCCTACCCATTTTGTATTTGCGTTTCGCTTTCCCGAAACCCGAGGTGTCCCATGTCTGAATTATGTTTAACGCTGTTATGCCAACCCGAGGTCGAAGAAAAGTTGCTCGACCTATTGCTCATGCAACCGAGCCAAACCGTGTTCACCAGCACTCGAACCGCAGCACATGGATTGCCTCATGAGTACTTGGATCAGGGCGAACTGGTGCAAGGCCGTGGCCGCGCGACCGAAATCAAAGTCTTGATTGCGGCTGCGGACAAAGATGCATTGCTGGCTTTGATTCGCCAACAGTTTTCTGGCACAGGCTTGAGCTATTGGATCACGCCACTGATTGAAGCAGGAGAAATCGTATGAAGACAAGAGGACTGTTATTCGCGCTTTTTTTGCTGCCAATTGGTGTCAATGCAGCGTCGACGGTGAATCCGATGGGCTTGCTACCCACGGAGGTCGCACGACTACTAATCGAGCAAGACCCAAGCGTTGCTGCGGCGCGTGCGGGTCTGGAAGTCGCCTTGCAGGAAGCGAATATCCTTGATAGTTCGCCGTATGAATGGACGCTGTACGCTATCAGCCAGCGCCGCCGTATTGACAATGCTCCGCGCTCCAACGAATGGAATTTTGGCGTTGAGCGTACGCTGCGTTTGCCCGGAAAAGCCAGCGCAGATCGCACTATCGGCGAGGTGACGGTTGAGGAATCGCAAGCACGATATGGCGATGCGCTGTTATCAACGGGGCGCGAGTTGATGACATCGTGGGTGGATTGGTTAGTCGCCGAGCGTGCACTGGAACTCAGCGAGGCCAATCTGCAAGCAACGCGTACCGGGCTTGAAGCGGTTGAAAAACGCGAGCGGGCTGGGGATGCGTCAAAGCTTGAGCTAAGCATCGCACGGGCGGAAATGGCTGAGCAACGACGCGCGAGCATCGAAGCGAAAACGCAGGCATGGTCGGCGTGGTCGCGTTTATCATCTCGCTTTGTTGGGGTGAAACAGCAACGCATTGACTTGCCATCGCCGGTTTTAATTGACGATACAGGAACGTTTTGGCGCGATCGAATTTTAGCGCAAAGCGATGAATTGAAATTGTCCAAAACGCAAATTCGACTCGCGCAAGCCAACGCAGAACGTGCCCGTAGCGACAAAATTCCTGATCCGACTTTGGGTTTCTATTCGGCATCAGAAGCGCGCAACACTGAGCGAATTTCCGGCATCACGATCAGCATTCCTTTGCCCGGCGAATCGCGCAGTGCAAGAAGCGACAAAGCCATTGCCTCGGCGACCATGGCGCGTCACGAAGCGCTGTTAAAACAGCGGCAAATTGAAGCGCAAACGGCGAGCGCGGTGGTGATGGCCAAGGGCAGTTTTGAAAGCTTGCAAATCGCCAACGAAGGCGCGACGGCGATGCAAGAAAACGCCGCACTCACCCAGCGCGCCTACGCCTTGGGCGAAGCCGATTTGCAAACCATGCTCACGGCACGCCGACAGGCCACTGCGGCCAACAACACTGCGCTACAAGCCCGCGCTGCGGCGCTCAAAGCCTATTACGGCCTGCTAATTGACGCGCATCTGATTTGGGACTTGGAGCACCCTTAACAACGGCGTGTTGCCAGCACCAACTGAGATTGCCTCGCACTTTGTCGGGAAAAAGCCACCTTCGGGTGGCTTTTTTGTTCGGCGTACAGGGAACGCATATCCTGTTCAAGCAGTTGAACGATGCCCACGGACATGAAGTCGGCGACCAAAGCTGATTGACGTTGCCGGACGCCTGCCGCGGGTGGTGCGCGACACTGACACGGTTGCCCGCTTGGCCCGATGTAAGCCTCCAGATCGCGCGGCGGCAATCCTTGTTATTCCATGTGGAATTTAGTTGCCTCGACTGAATCAGCTGCCTCTATCGCATAGTGCTTGTTCTCGTAGGCTTCAATCAATGTCACCAGCACCTTCATTTCATCAGCCTCCGGCGATCCTTTCTTTGACTGAAAGATGCCTTCAAAATGCATAAATGCTGCCTTCAATTCTCTGTCCTTGCGGATGAAATTTGTCTCGTCTCATTGGCGTTGATTTCAAAACTTCATCCGTTGGATTCGCACCGCATTCACTATCGCCAATAGCGCTACGCCAACGTCGGCAAACACGGCTTCCCACATGGTAGCCAGGCCGCCGGCACCAAGTATCAATACGACAAGCTTTACGCCAAAGGCCAGTGTAATGTTTTGCCAGACGATGCGCTTCGTCTGTTTTCCAATGGCGATCGCGACGGGAATTTTGCTCGGTTTGTCGTCCTGAATAACAACATCCGCAGTTTCGATAGTGGCATCGCTACCCAGACCACCCATCGCAATGCCAACATCGCTCAAGGCCACTACTGGTGCATCGTTGACACCATCCCCCACAAACGCCACGGTTTCACTGCGGGCCTTGAGCATTTTTACTTGGTTGACCTTGTCTTCAGGCAGCAGATCGCCAAAAGCCTGTGTTATCCCTAGTTGGATGGCCACCGCTTGCACGACGGAATTCTTGTCGCCACTGAGCATGGTAATTTTTACGTCCATGGCTTTCAGCAGGTTCACTGTCTCTTGCGCATCTTCCTTGATGCTGTCCGCAATGGTGATATAGCCCGCGAATTTTTTGTCGTAAGCAATAGCGATTACGGTATAGACAATGCTGGCGGGGTCGATATCAAAGGCAATGCCGAATTTGCTGAGCAACCTGAAATTCCCCACCAATAATTCTTTGCCATTTACCTCGGCTTTAAGCCCATGCCCTGAAATTTCCTCCACATTGTTCAGCACGATCCTGCTATCAAGATCACCGACAAATTGATGAATGGCCGTGGCTACAGGATGGGAGCTTTGACCTTCCAGCGCATTGACCATTTGCAGAATTTCATCTCTACTGAACTCAGGCTTTAGGTCGACAGCTTGTACTTTGAAGACCCCTTCGGTCATGGTGCCGGTTTTATCCATGACCACGTTTTGGATGGTGGAAATGCTGTCCAGAAAATTGCTGCCCTTGAACAGGATACCGTTCTTGCTGGCCGCCCCGATGCCGCCAAAATAGCCCAGCGGAATGCTAATCACCAAAGCGCAGGGGCAGGAAATAACCAGAAAGACCAGGGCACGATACAACGATTCAATGAACACATAGGTATCAACAAAGAAATAGGGTGTTACGCAAATGGCAACAGCCAAGGCGACCACAACAGGGGTATAGATTTTGGCGAATTTGCGAATGAACATCTCGGTGGGTGCTTTTTGTGCGCTAGCGTTCTGCACCAGTTCAAGAATTTTTTGATAGCTTGCTGTCGGTATAGGCCGTGGTCACTTTGATCTGCGCAACCACGTTCAGGTTAATCATACCCGCCAGTACCACTTCCCCTTGGGTTTTGGTGTCAGGTTTGCTTTCACCGGTAAGCGCCGCCGTGTTGAAAGAGGCTGTTGCTGATAATAATTCGCCATCAAGTGCGAGTTTTTCCCCGGCCTTGAGCTGAATAATTGAGCCAATAGCGACCGTCTCGGCCTTGCGGATGGTGGCTTGATTGTTTTCCAGCACCGTTACTTCGTCTGGGCGTTGATCAAGCAGCGCCTTGATATTGGTTTTCGCTCTGCTTACTGCCAGCGTTTGGAATACTTCGCCCACTGCATAAAACAGCATTACCGCTACTGCCTCTGGATATTCACCAATGGCAAAGGCACCCAAAGTGGCAATGCCCATCAATAAAAATTCCGAAAAAATTTCGCCTTTGGCAATGCTGTCAAAAGCTTCTTTGAGCACCGGCAAACCAACAGGCAAGTAGGCGGCAACATACCAGCCGGTGCGCAACCAGCCGAGAACCATGACTGCGGAAAATAATTGTCAAGGCCAAGGGCAATCAGGAGTGCCAGCAAACTGGCAGCGGCAGGTAAGAACATTGTGACGATGCTGCCGCCACCATCTGAGTGATCGTGACCGTCATCATCGGCATGTTCGTGTGTTTTGTGATCACTCGCCACACGATTTTGACGTGCGGATGGCCCGTTGCCGACCTCTGCTGTTTTGCGCATTATCAGCGCTTCGGCACTGCTGTTTATCTTCTCTTCCTGTGTGCAGCAGAGCTGTTTTCCCTGTGCATCGTAGCGGTGGCTATGTGCCATAAATGTTCCTTTTCGAATCACATCAACGAAAATCGGTGAGCGTTTCTTGTCAAAAATCAACGCTCAATATACTCAAGGTCTGACGGCGTTTTGCCAGTTGGTGCTGATCACACGCCGTCATTGTGATGGCGAAATTCAGCTTCAACCCACACCTGCCAACAAGCCCTCATGGGGAATATGCAGTCCGCCGTGCAAGCTTTTGACTATCTGCAAACTGAGTGGGCGTTTGCGGTTTAGCACTTCAGACGCACGACCGCTTGGTCCGAGTTACGCCTCCCGATCGGTCGGCGTTAAGCCCAGTTGTTCCATGCGGAATTTAATCTGTAAGCGTGCGCTTCACGTAAAAATTTCAAGCTTAGCGCTTTCCAACCGATCAAGCTCGTCGTATCCTCTTACATAAGTGGCTATCAGCGCGACCCCGCTGAAGCGCTAACTTTCCGGAGATACCCGCATGTCAGCTAATTCGAACGCGCCATCAAATTTAGCCACATTGCCGCCCGATGCCGACCCGCGTGAAACGCGTGAATGGTTAGAGTCGCTTGAGGCAGTTATTCAGCAAGCTGGCCCCGAACGCGCACATTTTTTGCTCGAACAACTGATCACCCTAGGGCATCAGGCGGGCATCAATATTCCGTATAGCGCCAACACCGAATACATCAACACGATACCGTCTGACCAGCAGGCGATTGCGCCGGGCGATTACCGGATGGAGCACACCATCCGCGCCTATGCCAGATGGAACGCATTGGCGATGGTGCTGCGTGCCAACCGCGACGACTCGGGTCTCGGCGGGCACATTGCCAGCTACGCTTCGGCTGCCACCTTGTATGACGTTGGTTTTAATCATTTCTGGCACGCACCGACCGAGACGCACGGCGGCGATCTGGTTTTCTCGCAAGGACATTCGGCGACGGGCGTTTATGCGCGGGCGTTTATGCTCGGACGGCTGACCGAAGCGCAGCTGGATAATTTCCGTCGCGAGGTCGATGGCAAAGGTTTGTCATCCTATCCGCACCCGTGGCTGATGCCGGACTTTTGGCAATTTCCGACGGTATCGATGGGTCTTGGACCTATTCAGGCAATTTATCAGGCGCGCTTCATGAAATACATGGATGCACGCGGTCTGGCGCCGAGCGCAGGGCGGAAGGTGTGGGCCTTCATGGGCGACGGCGAGATGGACGAACCGGAATCGATGGGTGCCATCGGCATGGCCGGGCGCGAGCGCTTGGACAATCTGATTTTTGTCATCAATTGCAATCTGCAACGACTCGACGGCCCGGTTCGCGGCAATGGAAAAATAATTCAGGAACTCGAATCGGATTTTCGCGGTGCGGGCTGGAACGTAATCAAAGTGGTCTGGGGCAGCTACTGGGATCCGCTCCTGGCACAGGACAAAACCGGCATCTTGCGGCAACGGATGATGGAGTTGGTCGATGGCGAATATCAAACCATGAAAGCCAAGGACGGCGCTTACGTGCGCGAACATTTCTTTGGCAAATATCCCGAGTTGGCGAAGATGGTTGTCCATTGGTCTGATGACGATATATGGCGTTTGAATCGTGGAGGACACGATCCGCACAAGGTCTATGCTGCTTACGCCGCCGCTGTGGCGCACACCGGACAACCGACTGTGATTCTGGCCAAGACCATCAAAGGCTACGGCATGGGTGAATCCGGTGAAGCGCAAAACATTACTCACCAACAAAAGAAAATGGGTGCGCCGTCGCTTAAGACCTTCCGTGACCGATTCAAGTTACCGATCAGTGATGCTGATATCGAATCTCTGCCTTATTTGAGATTTCCCGAGGGCAGCAAAGAACTTGCCTACATGCGCGAGCGACGCCAGGCACTGGGCGGCTATTTGCCGGCAAGGCGACGCCAAGCCGATGCGCTCCAGGTACCGGAGTTGAAAGCCTTTGACGCGCTGTTAAAAGCCGGTGGGGAGGGACGCGAGTTTTCGACCACGATGTCGTTCGTGCGTGCGCTGAACGTGATGCTGAAAGACAAGATTATCGGTCGTCGCGTCGTGCCTATCGTGGTCGACGAGTCGCGCACTTTTGGCATGGAAGGTTTATTTCGCCAGATCGGAATCTGGAATCAAGACGGCCAGAAATATGTGCCGCAGGATGCCGATCAGATGATGTTCTACAAGGAAACCAAAGACGGTCAGATATTGCAGGAAGGCATCAACGAAGCGGGCGCCATGGCTGACTGGATTGCCGCCGCAACGGCTTACTCAACACACGGCGTACAGATGATTCCGGTGTATGTCTGTTACTCGATGTTCGGCTTGCAGCGCACCATGGATCTGGTGTGGGCGGCTGGCGACCAACGTTCGCGTGGCTTCCTCATCGGCGGTACCGCAGGACGCACTACGCTCAATGGCGAAGGCTTGCAGCACGAAGACGGTCACTCGCATATTCTTTCCGGCACGGTGCCCAACTGTGTATCTTACGATCCGACTTTCGCATTTGAAGTGGCGGTGATCGTTCAGGATGGCTTACGCCGGATGGTTGCCGAGCAGGAGGATGTGTTCTATTACCTGACGGTGATGAACGAGAACTATGAGCATCCGGAACTGCCGGCAGGCAGTGAGGCCGCGATCTTGAAGGGAATGTATCAGTTCACGAAGGGCGCCGCATCCAACGGTCCGCGTGTTCAGTTGCTCGGCTCCGGTACGATTTTCCGCGAGGCGATGCATGCCGCCGCATTGTTGCAAAGCGACTGGGGTGTCGAGGCGGATTTGTGGTCGTGCCCGAGTTTCAATGAACTGGCTCGCGACGGTGCAGATTGCACGCGTTGGAACATGCTGCATCCGGGCGAAAAACCGCGCCAGCCGCATGTTACCGCCTGCCTCGCCGATACTCGCGGGCCGGTAGTCGTCGCGACTGACTATGTGCGATTGTTTGGCGAGCAGATTCGTTCGCTGGTTCCCGCCGGACGGAATTTCACGGTGCTCGGAACCGATGGTTTCGGCCGCTCCGACACTCGGGAAAAATTGCGCCACTTCTTTGAGGTGGATCGATATTGGATCGTCCTTGCCGCGCTCACCGCATTAGCGCACGACGGCCAATTTGATAAGAAAATGTTGGCCGGCGTGATCAAGAAGTACGGGCTCGACGCCGACAAACCCAACCCGATTTCTTGCTAAGGACGCCGGCAATGGCAAACAGTGTGGAAGTGAAAGTTCCCGATATCGGCGACTTCAAGGACATCCCGGTGATTGACTTGCTGGTCAAGGTCGGCGACATCATCAAGGTAGATGATTCTCTGGTAACGCTCGAATCCGACAAGGCGACGATGGATGTGCCGTCATCGGTGGCCGGAGTAGTGACCGAGATTAAGTTGAAAATGGGTGATTTGGTATCCGAAGGTACCATCGTTGCGATGGTGGATGTCAGCGCGGCAGATGCCTCAGTTGGTGCCGGTGACACACCGTCAAAGGCCGTTGCTTCGGCGCCAGCCGCACCGGCAGTGACGTCCGCTGCTGCACCTGCCGTAACGCCGGCGTCGCCACCCGCAATCGTTCCTGCTGTTGCGCCGCAGGCGGTTTCAACACCAACACAGGCAACGCCGCTACCGGCACTCATCGGCGCACCGCCACGGTTACACATGCCGTCCCCAGGCGAGCTTGCCGCAGAGGCAATGGGTGGCAGCATGTCGCATGCCAGTCCATCAGTGCGACGATTCGCCCGTGAGCTTGGTGTCAATGTTGCGTTGGTCAGGGGTTCAGGGCCGAAGGGTCGCATATTGCAAGAAGATGTGCAGAAGTACGTCAAGGGCATCATCAGCGGTGCTGCGAGCGGCGCATCGCCGGACAAAACAGCATCGTCGGCAGGCACCGGCGCGGGTTTGGATCTGTTGCCGTGGCCCAAGGTTGACTTCACCAAGTTCGGCAGTGTCGAAGCGAAACCGCTGTCGCGTATCAAGAAAATTTCCGGGGCGAACCTGCACCGCAATTGGGTGATGATCCCGCACGTTACTCAATTCGACGAAGCTGACATTACCGATCTCGAAACATTCCGGGTATCGATGAACAAGGAAAACGAGAAGTCCGGCATGAAGCTGACCATGCTGGCGTTCTTAATCAAAGCCAGCGTTGCAGCGCTGAAAAAGTTTCCTGATTTCAATGCTTCGCTTGATGGCGACAATCTGATCCTGAAAGGCTATTTCAACATTGGCTTTGCTGCGGATACTCCGAATGGATTGGTCGTTCCGGTGATTAAGAACGCTGACAAAAAAGGGGTTGCCGAAATAGCCGCAGAAATGGGCGAGCTGGCCAAGAAAGGGCGCGATGGCAAACTTGGCCCGGCGGAGATGCAGGGCGGATGTTTCTCGATTTCCAGTCTCGGCGGGATTGGCGGAACGGCATTCACCCCGATCATCAATGCCCCCGAAGTGGCGATTCTCGGCGTCTCGAAAACCCAGACCAAGCCGGTGTGGAACGGCAGCAGCTTCGTGCCAAGACAGATGCTGCCACTGTCGCTGTCCTACGACCACCGGGTCATCGATGGCGCCTCGGCAGCACGCTTTACCAGCTATCTGAGCGCGCTGCTGGCTGACATGCGGCGGAGCATGCTATGAGTGCCGTTGAAGTCAAAGTTCCCGATATTGGGGACTTCAAGGACATCCCGGTGATCGAGGTTTTGGTCAAAGCCGGCGACACCATCAAAGTCGACGATTCTTTGGTGACGCTGGAATCCGATAAGGCGACCATGGACGTACCATCATCTGTTGCTGGAGTGGTCAAAGAAGTTCGGCTCAAGATCGGGGACAAGGTATCTGAGGGTAGTGTGGTGGCGATGGTAGATGCTGCTTCTGCGCAAGCACCGTCAGTTGGTGCTGGCAGTACGCCGCCCCCCACGGTCGTTCCTCCCGCAGTGGTCGCCGCACCACCGTCGGAGCCTCCCAAGGCAGGCACTTACGCCGGAAAAGTGGATCTTGAATGCGAAATGCTGGTTCTTGGCGCCGGTCCCGGTGGCTATGCCGGCGCATTTCGTGCAGCCGATTTGGGCATGAAAACGGTGATGATTGAACGGTATACAACGCTTGGCGGTGTCTGTCTGAACGTCGGTTGTATTCCGTCCAAGGCGCTCCTGCATGTCGCCGCCGTGATGGACGAGGCACAAGAGATGGTGACATCGGGTGTGCGTTTTTCGCCGCCAGCAATTGATCTTGACGCATTGCGCGCGCACAAGTCCAAGGTAGTCGGCAAACTCACCACCGGACTGACCGGGATGGCCAAGGGACGCAAAGTAGAGGTGGTTCGCGGTTACGGCCATTTTCTTGATGCCAATCATGTCGAAGTGGAAATGACCACCGGCGATGCACAGGAGAAAACCGGCGAGAAAAAAGTTGTGCGGTTTCAGAAGGCCATTATCGCTGCTGGTAGCGCTGCGGTACATCTACCGTTCATCCCGAAAGATCCGCGCATTGTCGACTCGACCGGCGCGCTCGAACTACGCTTCCTGCCGAAAAAGATGCTGGTGATTGGCGGCGGCATCATCGGCCTGGAAATGGCCACCGTATATTCTTCACTTGGAGCGCGCATTGACGTCGTGGAGATGCTGGATGGACTGATGCAGGGGCCGGATCGTGACCTGGTCAAGGTTTGGGAAAAGCAAAATACGCAGCGTTTTGACAAGGTCATGTTGAAGACCAAGACAGTTGCTGTCACGGCGAAAGACGACGGCTTGTGGGTCAAGTTTGAAGGTGAGAAAGCGTCGGCCGACGCACAGCGTTACGACATGATTTTGCAGTCGGCCGGGCGTGCGCCCAACGGTTTCAAGATTGGTGCCGACAAAGCGGGTGTGGTTGTCAGCGAGCGCGGTTACATTCCCGTCGATCATCAGCAACGTACCAGCGTGCCACATATTTTTGCCATCGGCGACATCGTCGGGCAGCCAATGCTGGCACACAAAGCCGTGCATGAAGCCCATGTTGCTGCCGAAGTGGCTGCCGGGCAAAAGAGTTACTTTGATGCCAGCGTAATACCGGGAGTCGCCTACACCAGCCCCGAAGTGGCGTGGGTTGGCGTCGGCGAAGATGAAGCTAAAAAAGCGGGGAGAAAAATTTCCATAGCGAAATTTCCGTGGGCGGCGTCAGGCCGCGCAATCGCCAACGGCGCCGAATATGGATTTACCAAGCTGGTGTTCGACGAAGAAACCCACCGTGTCATTGGTGGCAGCATGGTTGGCCCGAATGCCGGCGACATGATTGGCGAGGTCGCCTTGGCGATAGAGATGGGTGCCGATGCAGTCGATATCGGCAAGACCATTCATCCGCATCCGACGCTCGGTGAGTCAATCGGAATGGCGGCCGAAATGGCGCATGGCAGCTGCACTGATTTGCCACCGCAGCGCAAGCGATAAATAGCGAAGGTCAACACATGACTCAGGACGAACTCAAGCAGTCCGTGGCGCAAGCTGCGTGTGAATATGTTGCGACGCACCTGCCCAACGGCGCAATTCTTGGCGTTGGCACCGGCTCGACAGCGAATTTTTTTATCGATGCAGTGGCGCAGATCAAAGAGCGCATTGGCGGTGCGGTAGCCAGTTCAGAGGCCACCCGACTGCGCCTTGAAGCGCACGGCATTCGGGTGCTGGATCTCAATTCTGTGATCGATGAAGGGCGCGACATGCCGATCTACGTCGACGGCGCCGATGAAGTTGACGCCAACCTGGCAATGATCAAGGGTGGCGGTGCGGCGTTGACTCGCGAGAAAATCGTGGCTGCAGTCGCAGGACGTTTTGTTTGTGTCTGCGACCAATCGAAACTTGTTGCGCAACTGGGCAGATTTCCACTGCCCGTTGAAGTAATCCCGATGGCGCGAGCGCAGGTCGCGCGTGCGCTGGCGAAGCTTGGCGGAGAGCCGCGACTGCGAACCGGCGTTATTACGGATAACGGCAATGCGATCATCGATGTGCATGGTCTCGCAATCACCGACGCGCGTCAGCTGGAGATAGAGATTAATCAAATCACAGGCGTGGTGACCAACGGGCTGTTTGCCTGCCGAGGCGCCGATGTTTTGCTGCTGGCATCGGAGCACGGTGTGAAAACAATGCTTGCCTGAAATAAATCTGTCATCTGTGAGGTTTATAGTCTCGGCAAATACAGGGAGCGTTGCAATGCTAGATCACACCGTCAAAAAATTTGATGCCGAACTTGAGGATATTCGCAGTCGCGTATTGGCGATGGGTGGTTTGGTTGAACAGCAAATCACACATGCCATGGATGGCCTGGCGCGTGGCGATCATCAGGCGCTCGATGCGGTTGTTAAAAATGATGAGCGCGTCAATCGGCACGAGGTTGAGCTTGACGAAGCTTGTGCGCATATCATTGCCAAGCGACAGCCAACTGCTGTTGACTTGCGGATGGTGATGATGGTGATCAAGACCATCACCGACCTCGAGCGAATTGGTGACGAGGCCAAAAAAATTGCCAAACGCGGTCTGGCAATTCATCGCGGCGACCTCAGCTCTATGCCGCGTATTGATTTGACACCGATGGCGCACCTGACTGTGGCCATGTTGCGTATGGCGCTTGACGCGTTCGCACGCGTTGATGTCAGCACATCGGCGCAAGTCGCCAGGCAGGACAGGGAGGTAGATGCGGGATTCAAAGCCGCCATGCGACAACTAATTACGTACATGATGGAAGATCCGCGCACAATTTCCAGTTCACTGGAGTTGATTTTTATCGCTAAGGCCATCGAACGCATCGGCGACCACGCCAAGAATATTTCCGAATACGTGGTGTATATGGCGATGGGGCGCGACGTTCGCCATATCGGAATCGACGAAATGGAAAAAGAGATTGCCCAAAACGACGGAAGCTAGGTCAGGAGCGTTTGACCTTGATGCCAGAATCGGACCCACTCGGCCGATAGCCGGCTACTCGGTCATCCTAAAAAACTCCGCCCGAATTTCCAGAACAGTGCTGCAATCAGGCCCGACGCCGGGATCGTCAGTATCCAGGCGACGACCAGATTCATGGTGATCCCCCAGCGAACTGCTTTGACGTCCTGCGCCGCACCGACGCCAACAATTGCCCCGGTGATCGTGTGAGTCGTCGACACAGGAATGCCGCCGAGAGTCGCCAGACCAAGGCTGATGGCTCCGCCCATGGATGCGCAGGAACCGCTGACCGAAGTAAGTTTGGTGATCTTGGTGCCCATCGTTTTGACGATGCGCCATCCACCCAGATAAGTGCCCCAGGCAATGGCGAAATAGCACGAGTAGACGACCCAGTTCGGTAGCGTATGAACATCGCTGGTTGCAGCGCCCGCGCTGATCAGCAAGAGCCAAATAATGCCGATGGTTTTCTGCGCGTCATTGCCGCCATGACCGAGGCTGTAAGCTGCCGCAGCAAACAACTGTGCATGTTTGAACCACCGCCCGGCCTGGTGTGGGGAGTGGTTCCGGAATACCCAGGCGACAAGCACCATAAGCATGCCACCCAGCAAAAATCCCACCAGCGGCGAGATGATGATGAAGATCAATATCTTGCCGAATCCACTCCAGATAATCGGCCCGATGCCGCCAGCCTTGGCGACTGTTGCCCCGACCAGTCCGCCGATCAACGCGTGTGAGGATGAAGACGGGATGCCATAGAACCAGGTGATGATGTTCCAGGCGAGTGCGCCGCAAAGCGCGCCAAAAATGACATAGTGATCAACAAAAGACGGGTCCACTGTACCTTTGCCGATCGTCGCGGCAACCTTGAGCTGGAACACCCAAAGTGCTGCGAAGTTGAAGAATGCAGCGAAGAGCACGGCTTGTTTTGGCGTCAGCGCGCCGGTGGCAACGATGGTCGAAATTGAATTCGCGCCGTCATGAAATCCGTTCATGAAGTCAAACGCCAATGCCACCAGAATAAGCAGAGCAAGCACCCAAACGCTGATCGTCAAGCCTTCCATTGCGAGGGTCCTCTCAGGAGTTTTCGATCAGAATTTCTTCTATCGTCTTGGCGGCTTCCTCACAGTGGTCAATTACCGCTTCCTGCAGCACATAGAATTCTTTGAGTTTCATTGCGGCCCAGACATCGCCGCCGTCGCGGAATAGCTTGGTAATGGCTTTCTTCTGAACCTTGTCGGCCTTGGTTTCGATTTGGTCAATGGCCTTGCATAAATCAATCGTTTCCTGACTGCGCGTTTTGTCGGCCAATGCAATCACCGCCCGATTCAGTCGCATACAGGCATCGGCACCCAATGAGGCCATCTCACGGGCTTCGCTGGTTGAATCAGTGATGTTGTACATGCCAACTGCGTTGGCGACATCTTGCAACGTATCAAGCACTTCGTCTAAATCAAGAATCAATGTGTGTATCTGATCCCGGTTGATCGGCGTGGTGAATGACTTATGCAACAAGGTGATGACGTCTGCTTTGATTTTGTCTGCGCTTTGCTCGTTGTGATTCACCTCTTTTACCAGCGTCTCGATCTCCTCATTGTTGCCTCCGAGCGCGTTTACCAGACGCAAGGTTGCGTTGGCGGCACCAACAAGACGGTCCGAGTGAGCGGCAAGTAGATCAAAAAACTCGCGCCGCTGGGGCATCAGGTTGCTGAACACATCAATCTCCCATCGTTTTTATAGTTGTTCAACTGCCAATTTCAGGCTCTGTGTAAAAGAATCCGCGAAGCCTCAATGGAACCACCTACTTTTGCTGTGGCGCCATCAAGCCTTGTAAATCGCCATCAACCGATGTCGTCAGTTGGCTGGCGGGACATATCCCTGCGCCTGATCAGCCCCGCCGCCAAAGAAATGCTTGGTGACTTGTTCGAGCAAATATTTCCGATGAGCCGGATCGGCAAGGCTCAGGCGATTTTCATTGATCAACATCGTCTGTTGCTTGATCCAGAGTGCCCAAGCCTCCTTTGAGACGTTTTCGTACAAGCGCTTGCCCATTTCACCAGGCATCGGAGGGAAATCCAGTCCTTCAGCCTCGTGCCCCAGTTTGATACAGTTGACCATGCGAGTCATGAGTAGTCCTCAGTGCAGTAATAAGCAAACATTCTAGCCGCGTGCAGATTAGAGGTCTTGAACAAAAACCTTGGAGCGACGCTGGTAGTTATACAACTCTCGCCGCTTCGCCGGGAGTTCGTCAATGGTTGCCTCAGTGAAACCCCGCTCAATGAACCAATGCGCGGTCCGCGTGGTAAGTACGAACAGTTGTTTGATTTTTTTCTTCTTCGCCTTGGCTTCAATATAACGACGCAACTGATCACCATAACCGCTACGTCGAAAATCGGGCATAACGGCGAGACAGGCCAACTCGGCGGAGTTTTCGCGACCAAATGGATAAAGCGCAGCGCAGCCGACCACAATCCCGTCGTGTTCGAGCACCGAAAACCTGGTGATCTCCATTTCCAGTTTTTCCCGATTCCGTTTGACGAGTGTTCCGTCGGCCTCGAGTGGCTCAATCAGTTTCAACACCGCACCCACGTCGTCGGCACTGGCGTCGCGCAACTTGGCTAAAGGCTCTTGAGTCATCACCGTGCCCACGCCATCGCGAGTAAAGAACTCCATGAGCATGGCACCATCGGCCTTGCGGTCGAGAAAGTGCACACGCCCGACGCCTTTGCGACAGGCGCGTACCCCGCTGGGCAGCACACGGGTGATATCGTCAGCCTGGGATATCTTTTTATCGATTAAGTGTTGTGCTTCGTCAACGGTCAATGCATCGACCGCAATCCCTCGGCGGTCAACCAGTCCGGGAGCATCACAAAGATAGATTAGCTTGTCTGCTTGAATAGCCACCGCCACCGCCTCCGCGACCTCTTCCCATGCCAGATTGAATATTTCTCCGGTAGGCGAGGCTCCGATAGGAGTGACCAAGACTACGTTTTCTTGTGCCAGGTCGGCGAGAATTTCCTCGGCAATTACTTTCCTTACCGCCCCGGTGTATTGAAAGTCGATGCCATCAACCACACCAACTGGTCTGGCAGTAATGAAGTTCCCTCCTGTTACGCGCAAAAAGGCGCCTGCCAGAGGGGTGTTGGGAAGACCTTGGGAGAGCAGCGCCTGAATCTCGAAGTGTGAAACACCCATGGCTCGTTTAACGCATTCCAGCGTTTCGGCATCCGTGATCCGCAAGCCATTGTGAAACCTGGGTTCAAGGCCGCGTGCGCGCATTTCAGCGTCAATCTGGGGACGTGCGCCGCATACCAGCACCAAGCGAATACCGATTGCGTCAAGCAAGGCGATGTCATGAATGAGCGCTTCTGCTACTCCTTCAGATAGCACTTCACCGCCAAAGGCAATGACGAAACTGCGACCGCGAAAGGCGTGGATGTAAGGCGCGGCTTGGCGGATCCATGCAACCGGGCGCTGATCGCTTTGCGGAACAACGTTTCGTATCTCAATAGTCATGAAGTGCCTTCTGATTTCCTTGGATTAACTTGGTTCAGGTTTTTTCTTTACAGCGGCTCGTTTTTTATTGTTAGCGGGCACACTCTCCAATGCCGCAGATAATCGCTGACATACGGTGCGCAATACCTTCACCCTGGCGAAATCCTTGTTATTGGCTTCGACTAATGTCCACGGAGCCTCACCAGTGCTGGTTCGATCCACCATGTCGCATACGGCGCGATGATAATCATCCCACTTTTCGCGATTACGCCAGTCTTCGTCAGTGATTTTAAATTGTTTGACCTCAATTTTCTGACGCTCCTTAAAGCGCCTGAGCTGCTCGTCCGCTGAAATCTGCAGCCAGAATTTCACCACGATGGCGCCGGAATCGGTCAGGTCATGTTCAAAATCGTTTATTTCCGAGTATGCGCGCAGCCAGTCGGCTTCTGAACAGAACCCTTCAACCCGTTCCACCAGCACCCGACCGTACCAGGAGCGGTCAAACATCGCGACACGGCCTTTGCGCGGGATGTGCCGCCAAAATCGCCAGAGATACGGCTGGGCACGTTCCTCTTCGGTTGGCGCTGCGACCGGAACAATTTGATATTGACGCGCATCCATTGCGGCGATCATCCGTCTGATCGCTCCGCCCTTACCGGCGGCATCCGAGCCTTCAAACACACATACCAGTGAGCGCTCTTTGAAGCGCGGGTCGCGTACCAGTTCGGCAAGGCGGCCTTGCCATTTGGCAAGTTGGGTTTCAAACGCACTTTTGCTCAGCACACGGTCAAGTGTCAGTTCGGTCAGTACGTCCTTACCGTCAATGTTGCGTGGTAAAGGCGGGGCTACCGGGGCGTCCGAAGATTCCGGCGACGCCAAACGGTGCTTCATCGCGTCGAGCAAAATCTTGCCAACGGACAATGAGCGGAAACGATCGTCAGTACCTTCGACCACAATCCAGGGTGCCCACGCGGTGTTGGTCATCCGCAAAATATGCCCCGCAACGTCCTGCAATTCGTCATAGGTTTTCAGCCGGTCCCAATTCCATTTGGTGACACGCCATGCAGTCCTCGGGTCTTTTTCCAATGCCTTCAGGCGAGCGCGCTGCCCATCTTTGGTCAAGTGAAACCAGAACTTGAGAATCAACGCACCTTCGTTCACCAGCATCGCCTCAAAGCGGTTGATTTGATCGATTCTGGCGTCGAGTGCGTGCAAGCTGATTTCATTTTGGAGGCGTTGACGAATCGGGTCGGAGTACCAGGAACCGGCAAAAATACCGACGCGTCCTTTCGGTGGCAGCGCGCGCCAATATCGCCAAATCGGTGGGCGGTCACGCTCCTCGTCACTGGGCTCGGAAAACGCCAGGGTTGAAATAAAGCGGGGATCCATCCATTCGTACAAAATGTTAATGGTTTCGCCTTTGCCGGCGCCATCCTGACCACTCACCAGAACGATGACCGGAATCTTGCCGTTTTCCTTGAGTTCGTACTGCGCATCTTGCAGCGCAGCACGCAAGCCTGGTACGGCCGCTTTATACGTTTTTTTGTCGATGCTGTGAGCTAGTTCAGCGGATTCAAACATTACAAATCTCCCCAGAGTGACATCATTGCGGCTAATGCAGCCGGCCCTGCCGTCTCTGTGCGCAATACGCGCGGCCCAAGATTCAAGGTGCGAAATCCGGCAAACAACGCCGCTTTGATTTCAGTTTCCTCAAACCCACCCTCGGGACCAATCAACAACGTCACTGGTTTTTCCGGACGCGGTAATTCCCTGAGGTGAATACATGGAACGTCCGCACTTGGTGCAAGACAGATCAGGCGCAGGTCATTGTGCGCCGTCGCCGCAGCAAAGTATTGCGTTAGATCAACAATCGGAGCGACTTCCGGAACCCGGTTGCGCCCGCTTTGTTCACAGGCGGCACTGACGATATTCGTCCAATGTGCAACACGTCGCTCCATCCGCTCGCCCGAGAGCCGAATCACGCTGCGCTTGGCCGCAACCGGTTGAATCCGGGAAACACCGAGTTCGGTAGCCTTTTGCACGACAAAGTCCATCTTGTCGGCGGCCGCCAGGCATTGCACGAGATTGACCTGTAACCCCGGTTCGCGATTGACAGCAAAGTACTCTCGCAATACCGCGCGCAGGCCCTTTCCTGCGGGCTGCAGGGTAGCCAGCCATTCGCCACCGCGACCATCAAACAATACCGCCGTGTCACCAGCACCAACTCGCAAAACTTTGAGCGCGTGGTGTGCTGCCTCTGCCGGCAAATCAACGGTCGCGCCAGGCGCGAGCAAAAACGGAACATGGAATCTGGGTATCATTTCCGCATTATCCCCAATTGGCGCAGCAATATTCATGGTCAGCACGTCGACTCCTCTCTGCGAATTTGGCCGCCATGCACCGGACTTCGATTTGCCGGGAACTGATGGCCGGCGGCACTCCTTGGCAAATTGTCGTGGTCCGAACGGTCTGCTGGTGATCTTCATCAGTAACCATTGCCCGTATGTGCAGGCCGTGATTAAGCGAATCGTACGTGATGCACGTGAGTTGAGAGATTTCGGCGTCGGTACTGTGGCCATCATGAGTAATGATGTCGTCGCATACCCTGAAGATTCGTGGGATAACATGGTGATGATGGCCGGTGAGTGTGACTTTGACTTCCCCTATTTGCTGGACGCCAGTCAGCAAATCGCACGCGACTATGATGCTGTTTGTACGCCAGATTTCTTCGGCTATAACGCCTCCCTGGAATTGCAGTATCGCGGCCGCCTGGATGCTTCGCGCAGAGAAACTGCTGCGGCCGATGTCCGCCGCGATCTATTCCTGGCGATGAAACAAATCGCACTCTATGGCGATGGTCCGCAAGACCAAATACCAAGCATCGGCTGCTCGATAAAATGGCGCTCGCCGGATCAACTGCTCCTTTAGACCTATCGAAAATATCGACGGAGATTCAACATGACATCAAACGCTTCCTCCCGACTCTCAATTGCCAAGGTGCTTGGCGGCAAGGCACCTACTGAGGTCGCAGTGACAGTTCAGGGTTGGGTACGCACTCGACGCGACTCGAAGGCAGGAATATCGTTTGTCAATTTGTCGGATGGATCGTGCTTTCATACTCTGCAGTTGGTGGTTCCGGAGTCTTGTCCGAATTATTCGAGCGAGGTGCTGCATTTGACTGCCGGTTGCGCAATCGAGGCCACAGGTCCGATCGTTCCGTCACAAGCGAAGGGCCAACCCTTCGAGATGCAGGCAACAGCAATTCGGGTCTTGGGATGGGTAGAAGACCCAGACTCCTATCCGATACAACCCAAGCCACATTCGCTGGAGTTTTTGCGTGAAGTTGCTCACCTGAGGGCTCGCACCAATGTGATTGCGGCGACCACCCGGGTGCGGCACACAATTGCCCAGGCGATCCACCGGTTCTTTGACAGCCAGGAATTCGTCTGGGTGAATACACCCATCATCACTACCTCCGACGCTGAAGGTGCGGGTGAAATGTTTCGTGTGTCGACGCTGGATCTGGCAAATTTGCCGCGTGACGCGAGCGGCAAAATAGACTACGCGCAAGATTTTTTCGGCCGCGAGACTTTCCTTACCGTGAGTGGGCAACTCAACGTTGAAACGTACTGCATGGCGCTCTCCAAGGTGTACACCTTCGGGCCGACCTTCCGCGCAGAAAACTCCAACACCAGTCGTCATTTGGCCGAGTTCTGGATGGTCGAGCCGGAAATTGCCTTTGCCGATTTGTCAGACGATGCAAGTCTTGCCGAAGCGTTGCTGAAATATGTCTTCAAGGCGGTGCTGGCTGAACGACCGGATGACATGGCATTTTTCGACGACCGCATCGAGAAGGGACTGATTGCCAAACTACAAGGCATCATCGACGCCGATTTTGTACGGATGGATTACACCGATGCGATTCGGATTCTCGAAACGGCGGGCAAGAAATTCGACTATCCGGTCAAGTGGGGCGTTGACTTGCAATCCGAGCATGAACGGTTTATTTGCGAGGACTACGCCAAGATGCCGGTGGTGTTGATGAATTATCCGAAAGAGATCAAGGCTTTCTACATGCGGATGAATGATGACGAAAGGACCGTCGCAGCGATGGACGTGCTGGCGCCAGGAATCGGAGAAATCATCGGCGGTAGTCAGCGTGAGGAGCGTCTCGCCATGCTCGACGCACGAATGTCGCTGGGCGGCCTCGACAAGGAGCACTACAACTGGTACCGCGACTTGCGTCGCTACGGTACTGTGCCTCATGCCGGATTTGGTCTCGGATTCGAACGGACAGTGGCTTATGTCACCGGCCTTGGTAATGTGCGTGACGTGATTCCGTTTCCGCGAACGCCGGGGAACGCGCGCTATTAGACCGAAAACCGACCAGGAAGGCAGTCATCGCTAGGCCGCATAGCCCGATGCACATGATAAAATTGAGGATTGTCACTTTTACCGGCGGCCTCTGGCAGCCCGCGCAATGATCCCTGGCATACTCAAGAAGCTTTTCGGCAGCCGTAACGATCGGCTCATCAAGGAATACTCGAAGACTGTCCAACGCATCAACGCACTGGAGCCGACCATGCAGGTCCTCAGTGATGAGGCTTTGCGCGGCAAAACCGCTGAATTCCGCAATCGTTTCGCCGCCGGTGAGACCTTGGACGAGTTGTTGCCGGAAGCGTTCGCCGTGGTCCGCGAAGCGGGTGTACGCACACTCGGCATGCGCCATTTCGATGTCCAGCTGATTGGCGGCATCGTTTTGCACAGCGGCAAGATTGCCGAAATGCGGACCGGTGAAGGTAAAACCTTGATGGCAACCCTGCCGTCCTACCTCAATACGATTTCCGGCAAGCCGGTGCATGTGATCACGGTCAATGACTATCTGGCCAAACGCGATGCCGAGTGGATGGGACGCCTACACCAGTTTCTTGGCCTCACTGTCGGTGTCAACCTGTCGCAAATGTCGCATGACGACAAGCAGATGGCCTTTGCCGCGGACATTACTTACGGCACCAACAACGAATTCGGCTTCGATTACCTGCGCGACAACATGGTGTACTCGCCAACCGACCGGGTGATGCGCGGACTCGGTTTCGCAATCATCGATGAGGTCGACTCGATCCTGATTGATGAGGCTCGGACACCGCTGATTATTTCCGGTCAGGCCGAAGACCATACGGAGTTGTATGTCCGTATGAACGCTGTTCCACCCTTATTGACCCAGGGTGAACTGGTGAAATCCGAGGGCGACCCGGAAACCGGCGACTATGCCGTCGATCTGAAATCCCATCAGGTGTTGTTGACCGAAGCGGGACACGAGAAGGCCGAGGAGATTTTGGCGCGATATGGCATGCTCCCCGAGGGCAGCAGCTTGTATGAGCCAGCCAACATTCTGCTGATGCATCATCTTTATGCAGCACTGCGTGCGCATACGCTTTACCACCGCGATCAACATTACGTGGTGCAAAACGGTGAGGTCATCATTGTTGATGAATTTACCGGTCGCCTGATGTCCGGACGGCGATGGTCGGACGGTTTGCATCAGGCTGTGGAGGCCAAAGAGGGCGTCAAGATCCAGTCCGAAAACCAAACCTTGGCATCGATTACGTTCCAAAATTACTTCCGCATGTATACCAAGCTGGGAGGCATGACTGGTACGGCGGACACCGAAGCCTACGAGTTTCACACTATCTACAATCTCGAAACCGTGGTCATTCCGACCAATCAGCCGATGGTCCGGAAAGATGAAAACGATCAGATTTATCGTACGGCAGCTGAAAAGCATGCCGCGATCGTTTTGGATATTCGCAACTGTCATGAGCGCGGTCAGCCGGTTCTGGTCGGCACCACCTCGATTGAGAATTCCGAATTGCTGTCGACCTTGCTGACCAAGGAAAAATTGCCACATCAGGTTCTGAACGCCAAGCAGCATGCGCGTGAAGCTGAAATTGTTGCGCAAGCCGGAGCCCCGGGGGTTATCACGATCGCCACCAACATGGCAGGCCGTGGTACGGATATCGTCCTCGGCGGAAATATCGAAAAAGAAATCGGCGCGATCAGAGACGACGCAAATCTAACCGATGCCGAAAAGAGCAGTCGCATTGCTGCGTTGCGCGCGGATTGGCAAGTGGTGCACAACCGCGTTATTGCTGCGGGCGGTTTGCATATCATTGGTTCCGAGCGCCACGAGTCACGGCGAATTGACAACCAGTTGCGCGGCCGCGCCGGGCGCCAGGGCGATGCCGGTTCGTCGCGCTTCTATCTGGCCCTCGACGATCCTTTACTCAAGATTTTTGCTGGAGATCGACTCAACTCGATCATGGTGCGCCTCAAAATGCCCGAAGGCGAGGCAATTGAACACCCGTTAGTGAGCCGAAGTCTGGAGTCCGCCCAGCGCAAGGTCGAACAGCGCAATTTTGATATTCGCAAACAGTTGCTCGAGTACGACGATGTCGCCAATGATCAACGGCGTGTAATTTATCAGCAACGAAATGAATTACTCGACACGGAAGATATTACCGAGACGATTACCGGAATGCGTCAAGGCTTGATTCATGACAACTTCCGCCTCCATATTCCCGCTGAAAGCGTCGAGGAACAATGGGATCTTCCGGGACTTGAGGCCACGCTGATGGCTGAGTTGCGTATCGAGCAGCCGGTCGGACAGTGGGTAAAAGATGAGCCTCAGTTGGTTGATGACGACATTTTGAAGCGTTTGCTCGACGCCGGCGATGCCCACTATGCCGAAAAGGTGGCGAAGGTAGATGCCGCTGCCTGGCATGCTTTTGAACGCAATGTTATGTTGCAAAGCCTCGACTTGCATTGGCGTGAGCATTTGTCGGCACTTGACCATTTGCGCCAGGGCATTCATCTGCGAGGCTATGCGCAAAAAAACCCGAAGCAGGAGTACAAGCGCGAAGCGTTTGAGTTGTTTGAGGGATTGCTGCAGGTTGTGCGTAACGATGTGACGAAAATGCTGATGTCAGTGGAAGTGCAGACGGAAGCGCAAATAGAGGTCCCGGAGACGCCACCGCCACTGGAAAACGTGCAGTACCATCACGCAAATTACGAAGAAGCGCTCGGCATTCGCGAGCCGGAAGCGCCGATCACGATTGAGCGGGTTGCACCAAAAGTTGGTCGCAACGATCCGTGTCCCTGTGGTAGCGGTAAGAAGTACAAGCACTGCCACGGCAAGTTGAACTGAGGCTGATCGAAAGCCGCAGGTGAGGCTGCAAGCGCGAGGCGTCAGGACGCTGCAGGAAGATGGCAATTGCATATTGGTGCTTGACCAAACGCAACTGCCGCAGAAAGTGGTTTTTGCCCGCCTGACAGACGTTCAAACAGTTGCCGCGGCAATCCGTGATATGCAAGTCCGTGGTGCGCCACTGATCGGCGCAACCGCCGCTTACGGCGTGGCAATGGGACTAGCCGCGGACAATTCTGATACCAGCCTTCAACACATTCTGGATGTACTGGCAGCAACAAGACCCACGGCAGTCAATTTACATTGGGCGCTTGAGTGTATGCGACAGACAGTGTGTTCGCTCGAACCGGCTTGCCGTGCCGACGCCGCCTGGCTCGAGGCACGCCGGATTGCAGACGAAGATGCGACAGCCAATGCACTGATCGGAAAACACGGTTTGGAATTGATGCGTGCGCATGCCAACGGCAGCAGGGATATTCAGGTGATGACCCACTGCAATGCCGGAAGACTCGCGACCGTCGAGCACGGTACTGCCCTTGCTGTCGTCTATGCAGCGCAGTATGCCGGTATGCCGGTCCACGTTTGGGTTTCCGAGACACGGCCGCGCAATCAAGGCTTACTGACCGCATGGGAACTGGCTGAGGCGGGCGTGCCGCACACGCTGATCGCCGACAACGCTGCCGGATTGCTGATGATGCAGGCACGCGTCGATCTGGTGATTGTCGGTGCCGACAGAGTGGCCGCCAATGGCGACACGGCAAACAAGGTTGGAACCTACCTCAAGGCGCTGGCCGCCAAAGCGCATGGCATACCGTTTTACGTGGCGGCACCGATATCAAGCTTTGACTTGAATTGTCCCTCCGGCACCGGTATTCAAATCGAAGAACGGATGAGTGCAGAGCTGACTGGGGCAACCACAGCTGTTTTCAATCCGGCATTCGACGTCACTCCTGCGGAATTGGTAAGCGGTTTCATTACCGAGCGGGGCGTCTTCGCGCCATATCAAATTGCACCGCAGGCGGCGCTGTGGAAAGCTTGAAACCACAAGTCCTGGCCACTGCCATCGCCATGAATGACAGCGGGATCAATCGCGGCAGCGCTGGCAATGTCAGCGCGCGCAGTGCTTCCGGTTTCATCATCACGCCGACAGGCATGGCATATGCGGACTGTGATGCGACAGATATGGTGAGCCTGGATGCTGATGGCGTTCCGTCAGTTGGTGCTGATAACACGGCGTCACAGCGACGTCAGCCATCTTCCGAATGGCGATTCCATAGAGATATCTACGCATTGCATCCCGATGCCGGCGCAATCGTCCATACGCATGCGCCCTTCGCTACGGCACTTGCCTGTCAAGGAATGTCGATCCCGGCTTTTCACTACATGGTCGCGAGGTTTGGTGGAAACGATGTTCGCTGTGCTGCATATGCCACGTTCGGTAGCCAGGCGCTATCGGATGCCATCCTCGCGGCACTACGTGATCGTTGTGCGTGTTTGATGGCAAACCACGGGATGGTGGTTTATGGAAAGGATCTCAAACAGGCACTGGCGCTGGCAATCGAGTTGGAGTGTTTGGCCGAGCAATATTGGCGGGTCATTCAACTGGGTTCACCGACCCTACTCGGCGACAATGAAATGGAACGCGTGTTGTTGAAATTTTCAGACTATGGTCAGCAGACTTAAGGCATATCCGACTGACAACGCGTCCACGCTAGTGGTTCGGTTGCGCCCCGGTTGATGAGGGTTTGGTAAAGATTCCTAGCCAAACGCAGCCAACGGTCGCCGCGCCGACTGATGCCAAAAGGATCGCCATTTTCGACGAATTAATCAGCTCTGCGTGGCCGACAAACGCCAGATTGGTGATAAAAATCGACATCGTGAAGCCGATCCCGCCCAAGAGGCCGGCGCCGAAGATATGCCGCCAATCAAGTTCCGCTGGCAGACGGCAAACACCGAAAATGACGGCAACAGCACATAACAAAGTCACTCCAATAGGCTTACCCAGCAGCAATCCAAGGCTGATTCCCAGGCTGTTCGCGCTGAGCGCAGTTTGCATCCAATCCCCGCCAATCGTAATACCGGTGTTTGCCAACGCAAAAATCGGCAGAATAAAAAGCGCTACCGGTTTGTGAAGGAAGTGCTCCAACCGGTGGGATGGTGAATGTTGATCGTTGTCGATTGTGGAAAAAGGAATTGCAAAGGCCAGCGCCACACCGGCGACGGTGGCATGTACGCCTGACTTAAGGACGAAAAACCACATCAACGCGCCGCCAAACAAATATGGCACAAGTGACATTACCCGCAAGCGGTTCAGCGTCACCAAAACTGCCAATACGCCGAGAGCCGCCATTAGATATGACACCGACAAATCGGTAGTGTAGAAAAGAGCAATCATCACAATTGCGCCAAGATCGTCAATTACGGCATAGGCAACAATGAAGACTTTCAATGATACCGGGATGCGATTACCCAAAAGTGATAGCGCACCCAAAGCAAAGGCAATGTCCGTCGCCATCGGGATGCCCATTCCAGCCTGGGTTGCGGTCCCCGAGTTAAGCGAAAAATGAATCAACGCCGGACCAAGCATGCCACCGATGGCAGCAAAAATCGGCAGCAATGCGTTCTTGAGGTTCGACAACTCACCGCTATAGAGCTCGCGTTCGAGTTCCAGTCCGATCAGCAGGAAAAAGACCGCCATCAAAGCGTCATTTATCCAATGTTCGAGGCTCAATCCGCCGATCTCTTTTTGCCAGAAGCCAAGATACGGAGCGCTGAACGGAGAGTTCGCGAGGACGAGTGAAATCAACGCGCACACGACCAAAATCATTCCGCCCGATTTCTCCGAGGTGAAGAATCGAATGAACATCCTGGTCAACACTTGATGCAATTCACCCATGTCGGCACTAGGTAAGGTTGATGACGTGCACCCTGATTTTGGTCGGGCCACGGAGCACGAACTTTACCGGATAACAGCACTGTTAAACATGCCAATTAAAGCTGGCCGGACTCACTTCACAGCTTCACGAGATTCGGAGTTGTCCGATTGCCGGCGAGCACCACGAGGCAAAAAAGTAACGCTTGGACTCGATCAGTGCTGCTCAGTAGCCGTAATGTTGACGGTTCTCAACCCTGTAATGATTGCGTGGATGTTCGCGGTGCCAATCCCGATGGCCGACGTACACAGGGCGCGGATATACGACCACAGGGCGCCTCACGACTGGGACATAAACCGGCACCGGCTGGTAGCGTACCTGATAGGCCTGCGGATTAAGCAGCTGATAGTGTTGCTCGTACTGTTGTTGATACGTAGGCAGCGGTGCAGGTTGCCAAACGGGTTGCGGTTGGGCATAGGCCACTCGCGTTGTCGGCGGACGATACTGTTGCTGGTTGGCAAGTGAGATGCCGACGAGCGCACCCGTGGCGGCGCCGATAGCGGCACCATTACGGCCGCCGATTGATTGACCAATCGCAGCTCCGGTTCCGGTTGTCAGAAGCACAGTGAGACCGGCGTCATTGGCGTAGGCAGTGGCCTCAAATAGAAGCCCCGTAACCAGCAGCATGGCAGCGACGGATTTTCTGGATGTCATGATCTTTGCTTTCAGAGCGTGCAGGGCGAATGTCCCGCATCATGTCCAAAAACGCGGGTCTGCAAGCGCAGATGACATAAATTACATTGCGTTACGATTTCCGGCTCTGCCAACTCGAATCGAGTTCGCATTTCATCCGCCAAAGAAATCCCTTACCGTATCAATCGTACGCTCGATATCATCCGCCGACACATCCAAATGCGTCACGAAACGCAGCCGGTATAGCCCGGTCGCCAGTATGTCGTGGGATTTCAGATGGTCGATCAACGACTTTGAACGCTGGAGCGCCGGGCCGGTCAAATCGACGAACACGATGTTGCTGTGTGGCGGTTCGACGACCAAGCCTGGAATATCGCCCAGTCCCGCGGCCAGGCGTTTTGCCAGCGCATGATCATTGGCCAGACGAGTCAAGTTGTGATCAAGTGCATAACTCCCCGCGGCCGCAAGTATTCCTGCCTGACGCATTCCTCCGCCAGCCATCTTGCGCAGGCGGTGAGCACGCGCAATCAGCGCATGTGTGCCGCACAACACGGAACCGACCGGCGCGCCGAGGCCTTTCGAGAGGCAGACAGAAACGCTGTCGAAGGCGGACGCAATCCGGCGCGCTTCGCAATACACATCGGTGCCGGTTTGTGCAGCCTGCGCCGTGGCGGCATTGAACAAACGCGCGCCGTCCAAATGCGTCTGCAGCCCGCGCGACTTCGCCAAATCCGTAGCCTGCACGATGTAGTCGAGCGGGATCAGTTTTCCACCCAAGGTGTTTTCGAGTGCCAGCAAGCGCGTCTGTGCGAAGTGAGCATCGTCTGGTTTGATCGCGGCGGCAATATGCTCGAGCGCAATCGTCCCATCACTTTGGTGCTCCAAGGGTTGCGGCTGAACGCTGCCAAAAACGGCAGCACCGCCACCTTCCCAGCGATAACAGTGCGCCATCTGGCCAACAATGTATTCATCTCCGCGCTGGCAATGGGAAAGAATTGCGCACAGGTTGCTTTGCGTCCCGCTGGCAACAAACAGGGCCGATTCAAAACCCAACATCGCAGCGAGTTTTTCTTGCAGCGCAATGACACTCGGGTCGTCACCGAATACATCATCGCCCACTGGCGCGGCCATCATTGCCGCTCGCATGGCGGCAGACGGACGGGTGACGGTATCGCTGCGAAGGTCGATGACTGGGCTCATTAACGGAGCTTGCCGTTTCGATCAATCACCAGATCAAGTAGTTCCTTAGTTTCTGCGACGGACGGCAAGCCGGTGCGGGTGGCCGGGTTTTCGACCGAAAGGCTAAATCGATGGTTCGCGATAACTCGGTCGCAGGCAACGTAAAACTGCGTTGTTTCAGGGCTCTGCGGTGCCGTCTTGGATACGGTAACCGGGTAATCACCCTCCTCGCAAACCGTACTCCCGAACTCGGTAACGATAGTGGTTGGCGTTTTCGCCTGCTCATTTTTCATCTTTAGCCAGTCCAGCATGCCATCCATTTTTTCATAGCGCTCGATGGCTAGTGAGACGCTCTTGCGGCTGTTTTCAACATCGGCGTAATAGAAGCACAGGTCTGTATGTATCGGCGTTGGTGCGCCGGACATTTCCGTGGTCATATCCATCTCATTGTCGCGAGGGGGCGTCTTGATTTCATAACCGATCGGCTTAAGGTCTTTTGATGACAAGAGACGGCAGGCGGATGTTGCCGAGTTTACTTTGGCAGATTTCGCATCAGTTACCTCGATTTGCGCATTGGCAAAACCGAAACCGGTAATGAAGGCGATGCCTAGGATTGCACGATTTAGCATGAGAGAACTCCATTGGGAGCCCGGGACTTTAGCATCTTGCGCATGGCATCAGCCGAACGCCCGCGCAACTGCCGCTCTAGTTAATTTATTCGTCGTGCTTGACCAGTCTGGATGCGAACGGAATCCAATGCAGCGGATCGCTCTTGAACTTTAGCCAGTCCGGGCGCAATTTTTTTGTGAATGGGTAAATGAGGCCTTGTGCGTTGATTGTCCAATGTGCCGCTACCGCACCAATGACCGGATGCTTGTCCCACAGTTGTTCGCGGGTTTTTAGGTAGGCCGGGTCACTGGTCACGCGGTTGTCAGAAAAAAATATAAACAGCGACATCAATACAACGCAGGCGCCGATCATCATCTTGGAGTTACCGACAACCTCGTCGGCGAGCAGTGAATCTGCGGCACGGACTCGATGGAACGTGTAGCGCTGAAAGTATTCGGCCGCGGTAAAGAGCATCTTGAAAATATGTGTGAAGGCTCCTACCATCGAGAACAGCAAAGCCCAAATCGGCACCCAGTAGGTGCGCGCCGCCCTTTCGCCATCTCGACCGTCTTCAAAATAACTTGCGGTGGCAAAGTTTTCGACTGTGCGCTCGACATTGTGCTTTTGAGTCCAGCTGTATAACTCGCGACCAAACGTTTCACGTGACATACCGACCCGAAACTGACAGTCGAAGCAGGCAACTTGTCGGGCAATGAATCTGGATGTGGCAGGATGCTGGAGAAACTCATCAAGGCTCAAGTTTGGTGGCATGCCCTCGAAACCGAATAGATCCTTAATGAATTCACTCCAAGCCTGATTAGCCTTTATTTTGCTTGGATTATTGGTAAAGGCTAAGGAAGCAGCCTGGTAGCCTTCCGCATGCATCCGGCGCAAGTCGCGTTCAATGTCGGTGAACGCCTTATAGGCAGTCTCCCCTGACTGTTCATCCCAATCACGGTACATCAGTTCGGCAATGATTCGGGCGCGGTCAGCCTCCAGCGGTGTTTGGTCAATGACGGAGCCGAGTATCGGGAACAATGCCAGGGCGGCCATACCTTCCGGACTGGCAGCCGTTTGCGGCGAGAAATCGATGGCTTTCGGGTGAAAAATGCCCTCTTGTGCGCCTCTGCGTAATACCGAAAGGGTCGCCGCTTGCTTGCGCTCCTCGCCAATTTGTTTCGACAGCACGGGTGCTATGCCCATTTTTTCGTTGAATTGGGGCAGCCATAAGTGAGTGGTGGTCAAAAAGAGCACGCCAGTACCGAGAATCACGGCAAGACCAAAAACGGTTATCGCTGCACCATGCTTTTGTTCAACGATGCAGCGACGCAGCCAAAAGCGCAAAAGGTAAAAGCCGATGGCGACTGCAAGTGTCAAGCCTGCAAGATCGAGCGCAATTTCCGTGCTTCCACGCTTGACATAAAAATCGATAACTTTGCCCTGTGTCAGCCAGGTCAGCGGAATGCAAACAAAGAATATTGCGAGCGTCACCAGAATTCTGACCGCCCATGGCTTGTTGCCCTTTTCACACTCCCGAAACCAGACGGTAACAAACAGCAGCGAGACAGCAATACCTGAAATCAGGCGTCCCCAATGTTCGATCGCTGCGGTCTCCTCAACCGTTGTCTTGCCGCTGATGGTGTTGAGCAAATGTACGCCAAAGGAAAGTTCAAACCATAAGTAAAGCGGAGTAAGGGCCATGATGACCAACAAAAAATTGAAACGGAATCCGCTGTTTCGATTGCCCGGGAGTTCATCGTCCTGCTCAAGCAGTCTCGCCGCCAGCTGCTTGTCGTCCTCGTCGGCATTGACTAGTTGAAGCGGTTTGATGCCGCCGCGACGCAAGTTGCGCTGCTCAATTTTGGCTTTGAGGAAGCGCTGGCGCGTGGGTTCCCGTTTCATAGAATGACTGCTTGTCGTCGTAGTGAGGCCGTAGCTTAAACCCTAGTCAGGAAAAAACTGCAAGAAATCAGTTAGGTCATTCTCCGATACACTGTTCGGCGTTCATGTTCCGGTCGCATGGCGGTTACTTAACCGACCAATTGAGTCTATAAGTGAAAAATCTGGAGGGTATAAAAAGTGGCATCCTTTGAGAGAACGTCCTGCAATAAATTTCTGGTTTTTGCCGCGCTGGCATGGTCTGGCTTGTTTGCCAGTCACAGCCTCGCAGTGCCGCCAACCCTGACCCCCGATGAAATTCAAGACCTGGCGGTTGATGCCTACGTTTATGCCTACCCGATGGTCATCATGGACGTAACACGCCGGGTAAGTACCAATGTGGGAGCCGCAAACAGCGCTGGCGGGATGAAGGCGCCAATGAATCAGTTTGGTCACGCGACTGCTTTTCCCGATGACCGGTTTGAAGCCGTGGTTCGCGCCAACGCCGACACGCTGTATTCATCGCTGTGGTATGACGTTAGCAAGGAACCGTTGATCGTCACTGTCCCGGATTCCGGGGGGCGCTATTACCTTTTGCCGTTGATGGACATGTGGACCGATGTGTTTGCATCGCCTGGCAAGCGCACTACAGGTACAGGCGCGCAGGTTTTCGCAATTGTCGGTCCGCATTGGGCGGGAAAGTTGCCAAAGGAGATGAAATCCTACCGTTCACCGACTGCAATTGGTTGGATCATTGGCCGCACGCAAACCAATGGCGTTGCAGATTTCGCGGCCGTGCATAAATTCCAGGCCGGACTGACAACGACGACTTTATCGTCCTGGGGAAAGCCGAAAAAAAATATCCCTGCTGTTCCGGTAAATGCCAAACAGGATATGACGGCGCCGGTCGAGCAAGTGACGAAAATGGATGCCGCAGAATTTTTTGCGTTGTTTGGACAATTGCTTAAAGACAATCCGCCGCATGACGGCGATTACCCGATTCTTGACCGTCTGGCCCAAATCGGAATTGTGCCTGGCAAAGACATTGAACTGAACAAGCTTTCGCCAGAAGTTCAAAAGGCATTTATGGCGGCACCGCCAATCGCGCAGAAAAAAGTTGTTGCGGCGGTACGCCGCGCAGGCAACAAGGTCAATGGTTGGCGGATGAGTTTGGGAGTAGTTGGTGCTTATGGCTCCGACTATTTGGCGCGCGCCGGCGTAGCGTATTTCGGGCTGGGCGCAAACGTGCCGGAAGACGCGATCTATCCATCCGGATTTGCCGATCCGGATGGCAAGCCTTTCGATAGCGGCGCAAAATACAAGATGCATTTCGACAAAGACAATCTGCCGCCGGTGCGCGCATTTTGGTCGCTGACGATGTACAACGACCGGCAGTTTTTTGCGGCTAATCCGATCAAGCGATTTGCGATTGGAGATCGCGATCCCCTCAAAGTTAATGCCGATGGCTCAGTGGATCTCTACATCCAGCGCGACGCACCCGACGCCGACAAGCAAAGCAATTGGTTACCGGCGCCGGCAAGTGGCGGTTTCACCATGAATCTGCGCTTGTATTGGCCCAAGCCGGCAGCGCTGGACGGGACGTGGGCTGCGCCACCAGTCAAGCGCATCGAATAATCAATGCCTGAAACACGTTGCTACCACTGCTGTAACGGCGCGTGGTCAGCACCAACCCGCGACTTCCAACGGAGCAAACAATGAGCACCTCTTCGCTACTCGTAGAAACCCGTGGCCATGTCTTGTTGATCGGACTCAACCGACCCGAAAAACGCAACGCCTTCGATCTGGACATGTATAGGGAACTGACACTTGCCTATGGCGAGCTGAGCCGCAACCCGGAGCTTCGTGTGGGCGTGGTCTATGCGGTTGGCGATCACTTCACCGGCGGGCTGGACTTGCCGCAATGGGCGCCGTCATTTGCCTCCGGAAAATTTCCGGATCTCGAAGACGGTGCGCTTGACCCCTTTGGCCTTACCGGTACCGCGATTGTGCGTAAGCCAGTGATCTATGCCGTTCAGGGAATTTGTTTCACGATCGGCATCGAGCTCATGCTCTCCGCTGATATCCGCATCGCTGCCACCGATACACGCTTCGGGCAGATTGAGGTCAAACGGGGAATCTACCCGGTCGGTGGCGCGACCATCCGTTTCTTTCAGGAGATCGGCTGGGGCAACGCCATGCGCTATCTGTTGACCGGCGACGAAATGAGTGCTCAGGAAGCCTACCGGATGGGCATGGTGCAGGAACTCGTCGCTCCCGGACAACAATTGACTCGCGCGCTGGAATTAGCGGAAACGATTTCCAAACAGGCCCCGCTTGCCGTGCAAGTGACTTTGCAATCCGCCCGATTGGCCAGAGCCGAAAGTGATGCCGCCGCCGCTGCGCGGCTGATGCCTGATCTGCAGCCCTTGTTTGCCAGTGAAGATGTCAAAGAAGGCATGGCTTCCTTTGTCGAGCGGCGTGCCGCCAAGTTTGTGGGGCGCTGAACCAGATGAGCCTACCTCTGATCAATCCGCGCGAACTTGCATTCCAACTCTACGAACTTTTGCCGACGGCCGAGTTGTCCCGGCGCGAGCGTTTCGCTGATCACAGCCGCGATACTTTCGATGCCGCGATCGACACTGCACGGCGTGTCGCCGAGGATTACTTCGCACCTCACCACCGTGAAGTCGACGAGCATGAACCGGTTTTCGAAGATGGTGTGGTGACCATGTTGCCGCAAGTCAAAGTTGCGCTCGACGCCTATGCTGAGGCAGGGTTCCTTGCGGCGCATCACGACTATGAACTTGGCGGCATGCAACTGCCGCAGGTGGTGACACAGGCAATTCAAGGGATATTTCAGGTCGCCAACATTGCCACGCAGTCTTATGCCTTGCTGACCGTTGCGGCAGCCAATGTCATTCATCATTTCGGATCGGCGCAGCAAAAACAGCGCTTTCTGCCGGCGATGCTCGATGGTCGATTTACCGGCACCATGTGCCTTACCGAACCCCACGCCGGATCCTCGCTCGGTGATTTGCGCACCAGTGCAGAACTGCAAACCGACGGCACTTACGCCATCTCCGGAAACAAAATTTTTATCTCCGGCGGCGATCACGAGTTAAGCCAAAACATTGTTCATCTGGTCTTGGCGCGAATCAAAGGTGCACCCAGCGGCACGCGCGGCATCTCGCTCTTTATCGTGCCGAAATTTCTGGTCGACGACAGCGGCACCATCGGCGAGCGCAATGACGTCGCGCTGGCCGGGTTGTTGCACAAAATGGGTTGGCGCGGAACCACTTCGACCATGCTTAATTTTGGTGAAAAGCGCGGTGCAACCGGTTACCTGATCGGCGAGCCGAATCAAGGCTTGCGCTATATGTTTCACATGATGAATGAAGCGCGTATCGGTGTTGGCATGGGTGCCACCATGCTCGGCTACGCCGGCTACCAGCACTCGCTCGACTACGCGCGCAATCGCCCGCAAGGGCGGCCGCCGCAAGCCAAGGATTTCGACACGCCGCAGCGGCCGATCATCGAACACGCCGATGTGCGCGCCATGCTGCTCAAACAGAAAGCCTATGTCGAGGGCGCACTGGCGCTGGAGTTGTATTGCGGCGCATTGGTTGACGACATTGCCACCGGGGACGATCAGCAGCGCGATGCCGCCAGCCTGTTGCTCGATTTGTTGACCCCATTGGCCAAATCCTGGCCTTCACAGTATTGCCTCAAAGCCAACGAACTGGCGATTCAAATTCTGGGTGGCTATGGCTATACCCGTGATTATCCGGTTGAACAGTATTACCGTGACAACCGCTTGAATCCTATTCACGAAGGCACCAACGGCATTCAGGCCATCGACCTGCTCGGACGCAAGGTTACGCAACACAAAGGCGCTGCGCTGGCCCTGCTGCAATCCAAAATCGGTGAGACGGTAAGCGCTGCGGACGGATTGAGCATTTGTGCGCCGCTGGCCAACTCCGTCGGCGACAGTGTTGCCCTGCTTAACGAACTCACCGCCCACTTGCTCAGATCTTTCGCAACCGCAGGAGGAGAAGCGGTGTTGGCGAACGCTTCGGTTTACCTTGATTTGTGTGGACGAATCCTGATTTCGTGGATGTGGCTACGTCAGGCAATCGTTGCCGAACGCGCCCTGGATAGCGCGACTGCTGACGATAGTGATTTCTATCGAGGCAAGTTGCAGGCGGCGCGCTACTACATCACTTGGGAATTGCCTGAAATTTATCCTCAGGCCGAAATTCTGCGGCGCATCGATCCGACCTGCTTCGAAATGCAGGATGGTTGGTTTTGACATTCAGCAGACAAAAGCCAATCAGGTTATGAATATTTTTTACACGGCTGATTGATGAGTGCCGTAACTGTCGGAACGATTTCCGAAATTTGGCGTTATCCGGTCAAATCAATGGCGGGCGAACGACTGACCACAGTTGAGGTGCAAGCGGGGAACATGGGTTTGCTCGGGGATCGTGGCTGGGCCTTGCGTGACGACGCGGCCGGCGAAATTCGCGGCGCGAAGAACTTCCCGACCTTGATGTTGTGCTCGGCCCGTTACCGTGAGCCACCGCGCGCCAGCTTGATCCCTGACGTCGAAATAACGCTACCGGATGGTAAGTCCTTGGCCAGTGACGATCGTCAGGTGCATCGATCACTGTCAGAATTTCTCGAACACCCGGTAAGCTTGATGCGCCTGCAGCCAGCGAGCGACAAGGCGCATTATCGACGTGCCCAAGCCGGGTCTTCGTTGATCGGAAAAATCGCCCGTAGCCGTTGGCGGCCATGGTTCGAGAAGCTCTTGCCATACACCAAGTTGGAGCGAGATACCCGCGAGCTACTCAGTCGCGAGGAGGGAGAACCTTCACTCGATTACTCGACCATTCCAGCTGATCTGTTCGAGTTCACCTCGCCGCCGGGAACCTATTTTGATCTGTGGCCGTTGCACTTGCTTACCACGGCATCACTGGCAGAAATGGCAAAGCGCAATCCGAAAGCGGCGTGGGATGTCCGTCGGTTTCGACCGAATTTTTTGATTTCGAGCTTGCCTGAACTTGCCGGGTTGATTGAAGCGGAGTGGGGTGCTCGCACGATTCATGTTGGCGAAGTCGCCTGCCAAATGAGTGTGCCGACCATACGTTGTGGAATGACCGCCCACGCCCAAGCCGAACTACCCAAAGATCCAACGGTGCTTCGCTCGATTGTGCGCGAAGCAAAACAAAATCTCGGCGTTTACGGTAGCGCTTTGCATTCCGGTCGGGTGAGTGAAGGTGATGCCGTAACCTTGTTGTGAAGCATGCCTGAACAGAGTGATCATCGATACCGGTTTATCGCGTCACGGGTCTCCAGCGCCACCATGCGGGCTGCATCGGCAAAATCTTCACCCTTGCCCGCATACAAAATTGCTCGTGACGAATTGATCATCAGGCCAGTGCCACTCGTTGTCTTACCGGACTTGACGGTGGCTTCAATATCGCCACCCTGCGCGCCGATGCCGGGCACCAAAAGCGGCATCTCACCAACGATTTCACGCACATGACGAAGTTCTGCAGGGAAAGTGGCGCCGACCACCAAAGCGCATTGGCCGTTGCCATTCCATTCGTCGGCCACCAGATGCGCCACGCGTTCGAACAACGGCGTGCCGGCGCTCGGCGAAGCCGACATCCCGCCATGCAGAGCATCAGCACCAACTGACGCGCTGACGTTGAGAAATTGCAGGTCGCTGCCACCGGGGTTTGAGGTGCGGCAAAGCAAAATGACGCCCTTGTCTTTGTACGCCAGCCATGGCTCGACGGTGTCGCGCCCCATGTAAGGATTGATGGTCACCGCGTCGGCCTTATAGCGCTCGAAAACTTCGACGGCGTACTGCTCGGCGGTATTGCCGATATCGCCACGCTTGGCGTCAAGAATCACGGGAATGCCGGGGTGGCGATCATGGATCCTGGCGATCAATGCCTCCAGTTGGTCTTCGGCACGGTTGGCGGCGAAATACGCGATCTGTGGCTTAAAGGCGCAGGCCAAGTCCGCCGTGGCATCCACGATGGCACTGCAAAATTCGAAAATTGCACCAGTTTTGCCGCGCAAGTGCGGCGGAAATTTTGCCGGATCGGGATCGAGGCCGACACAGAGCAGAGAATTGTTGTCTTGCCAGGCGGCGGCGAGCGATGCAGTGAAAGTTTTCATTGAAGTCCTAAACTATCTTTAAACCACGACGCAATCGTTCATGCCTTTCACGTGTTTGCGGTGTTTGCGCAAGCCAGGTAAATTCGCGCGCGGCTTCGACCCAGCTCAGTCGTTCCGACAAGGTCAATTTCGCGAATTCGATCAGTTGCTCGTCACTGACGTAGTAACTGAAGCCGCCACCTTGTGCCGGTTGTTCATTGATCACGCAATCGCTCCAAGTGTTCAATATCGCTTTGATCCTGCGCGCGCCCGGTCGCAGTCTTGAGTTGAATCATATCTTCGATTGAGGCCAGCTGCACCACCGTGTTTCCTACCTGCGTGGCGATCGCGCGCGAAAACGCGACTGCGATGTCTATTTGTGGTGCGACTAAAACATCAACCATGGTCGGTGGTCTTGTTACCGTGTTTTGCAAGCCGAAGGCAATCATGTGTTTGTGTTCGAACCAGTCGCGACGTTTGTTTGGGTCTTTGAGATCACCAAGATCAACTGGTGCGACAGGTGACAGCTTCATCGCTCGTGCACACTCAATAAACAAGTCGAGGTTCGCGTTATCCATGGCCAGAACGATATCCACATCCATCGTCATCCGTGGGACACCGTGCAGATTCATCGCAAGACCGCCGACGAGGATATAGCGAACTTTGTAGTCATGCAACGCGGCAAACAAGTCTAGATACAGCATGGACTATTTTGTGGCTTTCGCCCACGCGTCTTTTAATGTTACTGCACGATTGAATACCGGCGCGCCGGGCTTTGAATCGATCCGGTCAGCCACAAAATAACCATGACGCTCGAACTGGAAATGATCTTCGGCAACAGAGTTGCCCAGTGATGGTTCGACTTGCGCGGTGATGGTGGTGAGTGAATTGGGATTCAGTTCGGTGATGAAGTCGGCATCACCTTCACCCGGATTCGCGACAGCAAACAGGCGGTCGTAAAGCCGCACTGAAACGGCCAGCGAGTGCCGTGCGCTGAGCCAGTGGATATTGCCTTTGACCTTATAGTTGTCTGACCCCGGCGTTCCGGACTTGGAGTCGGCCAGATAGTTGCAATGCACTGCAGTGATGGTACCGTCGGCGTCCTTGTCGCAGCCGGTGCATTCGATGACGAATCCATAGCGCAGGCGCACCCGGTTGCCGGGGAACAGGCGGAAATAGCCCTTGCCCGGCGTTTCCATAAAGTCCTCGCGCTCTATCCACAGCTCACCGGAAAAAGGAACCGCGCGCTTACCCCATTCCGGTTTTTGCGGATGGTTCGGCGCAAGACATTTTTCCTCATGCCCGGCAGGATAGTTGTCAATAATCAGCTTGACCGGATCAAGCACAGCCGTGCGGCGTGGTGCCGTATCGTTCAGGTCATCGCGAATGCATTCTTCGAGCACGCTGATGTCGATCAGCTGGTGGTTTTTCGCCACGCCGATCATTTCCATGAACCGGCGGAAGCCGGCCGCGGTATAGCCACGACGGCGGGCACCAACTAGCGTCGGCATGCGCGGATCGTCCCAGCCATCGACATGCTTTTCGTCGACCAGTTGAATCAGTTTGCGCTTGGACAAGACCATGTAGGTCAAATTGAGTCGCGCGAACTCAATCTGCTGCGGCGGTGGTGTGTTGATACAACTCAACTCGGCCAAATGACCGAGCAGCCAGTTGTAGAACGGGCGCTGGTCTTCAAATTCCAAGGTGCAAATTGAATGGGTGATGTTTTCCAGTGCGTCTTCAATCGGATGGGCGTACGTGTACATCGGGTAGATGCACCAGTCGTTTCCGGTGGCGTGATGCGTGGCGTGGCGAATGCGATAGATCGCCGGATCGCGCATGTTGATGTTGCCGGAATTCATGTCGATCTTGGCCCGCAGGATGTGCGTACCATCGGCGAACTCACCGGCTTTCATGCGGCGGAACAGATCGAGGTTTTCCGCCACAGTGCGATCACGAAACGGCGAGTTCTTGCCGCCCTCGGTCAGCGTACCGCGGCTGGCGCGCATTTCGTCAGCGCTTTGCGAGTCGACGTAGGCCAATCCGGCAACAATCAGTTTCTCGGCGAACTCATACATCCACTGAAAATAGCTGGATGCAAAGTATTCGTTGTTCTCGCTGCCGAACTGCCACTCGAAGCCCAACCATTTGACTGCATCGATGATGGAATCGACGTATTCCTGCTCTTCCTTTTCCGGATTGGTATCGTCAAAGCGCAGATGGCACGCGCCAGCGTAGTCGGCCGCCAGACCAAAATTGAGGCAAATCGATTTGGCGTGGCCGAAATGCAGGTAGCCGTTGGGCTCGGGCGGGAAGCGGGTGCGGATTTTTGCGGAGTCGAGATTTGACACCGTCCTGGCGCTCGGCGGAGCCGACATCCCGCCATGCAGAGCCCCAGCACCAACTGACGAATCCTTGCTCGGGCCTGGCTTGCCGGACCAATGACGCGACGCATATTTCCCGGATTGGAGGTCGGCCTCGATCACATGGCGAATGAAATGAGAAATTTTGTCGGCGGAGTCAGGTTTGTGGTCAGGCGTACTCATGGTGGCGTGGCATCAATGAAGCGAGACCACAATTCTACCGGCGCACGGTACAAGCACAGCGACCACGAGGCATAATCCTAGAAACCGCAGTTGACCGCTTGTTTCCAACCGGAACCCCTTATGTTTAGTGACTCTCGAGCGATTAAAGTCCCTCACCTTTCGGGTGAGTACGCTACGGACCAGATTGCACGACTGGCGCAACGCCTTGCTTCGTTGCTCGTCATAGCAGGAGTGGAGCCTGCGTCCTCCTCGCGTCTCGCCAGTCGCCCCACCAGTCGCACACTCAGGCACGTCCAACTGGGGTTTCTAGGATAATTCGTACCATGCAATTTGAACACCTTGTGGCCGTCAACGACGCCGATGTTCCTGCCGCCGAATTTCTGACCCGGGCACAGTTGTGGGCCGGTCTGATGTACCGGGTAGAGGATGCACGCCCGTTTCTGCCAGGCCTCGACGGTTGCCAGATCCTGTCACGCGGCGAATCGGGTGTGGATCGGCGCCTGAATTTCGGCGCGGTGACGATCGACGATCGCGCCAGCTTCTCGCCGAATCAATGGGTAAGGTTTGAAACACCTACCACACCGACCCATGGCGGCGGGCTGCTGACCATACAAATTGAGGAACCGGAAAGCACTTGCCTCTTTTTACGCTTCACCTACAACACCGTATTCGCTCGCGGCTCCGAGGCCGAGGATGCGCCTTATGCCGAGTTTCTGCGTCAGGCCTACATTGCCGCAGATATTGATACGGTCCGGGTTATCCGTGTGTTGGTGGCCACAGGCGGGATTGATGCCATCGAGAGCAAACTCCAATAATGAATGCCATGTCCTTTGTCGCCGTCGGAGTTGGTGCTGCCCTTGGCGCTTGGTTGCGTTGGGGGTTTGGTCTCTGGCTTAATCCGCTCGCCGGAATAATACCGATGGGAACGCTTGTCGCCAATTTACTGGGCGCT
The DNA here is from genome assembly GCA_016718525.1 of Rhodocyclaceae bacterium. Classification (GTDB taxonomy): domain Bacteria; phylum Pseudomonadota; class Gammaproteobacteria; order Burkholderiales; family Rhodocyclaceae; genus JADKHX01. Next base: position 1,707,554 of record JADKDD010000001.1, on the reverse strand, counting down.
TACCTGATCGGTGTTGCCGTCGCTGTCTTCCACGCTCAAGTCGACGTATCGCCGGAGATGCGCCTGTTCATCATCACGGGTTTCCTTGGCGGTCTGACCACGTTTTCCAGTTTCTCGGCGGAAGTGGTGGCGCTGATTCAGCGCGCCGAATACGGCTGGGCAGTCGCCACGATTTCGCTACATTTATTTGGTTCCTTGTTGATGACGGTGCTCGGGATACTCAGCATCCAAAAGCTGACCCAATGAAGTTTGATCCGCAGGCTCGCTGCGCGGCGCGGCCTGATTTGATCTATGACGATACGCTGCCAATCAATTTGCGCCGTGCGGAGATTGCCAAAGCCATCGACAAGAACCAGGTCGTAGTGATTTGCGGCGAAACCGGTTCCGGAAAAACCACCCAACTGCCGAAGATTTGCCTGGAACTTGGCCGTGGTCTGCATGGCCTGATCGGCCATACCCAGCCGCGCCGCATTGCCGCGCGCGCCACTGCGACGCGTATTGCGCAGGAACTCAAGTCCGAGCTTGGTCGCTACGTCGGCTTCAAGATTCGTTTCACGGATCGCGTCTCCAATGAGACCTACATCAAGCTGATGACCGACGGCATTTTGCTTGCCGAAACGCAAACCGACCCTTTGCTGCGACAGTACGACACGATCCTGATTGACGAGGCCCATGAGCGCAGTTTGAACATTGATTTTCTGCTCGGCTATTTGAAACAACTCTGCGCCAAGCGACGCGACCTGAAAATCATCGTCACCTCGGCGACGCTTGATGCTGAACGCTTCTCGAAACATTTTAACAATGCACCGGTGATCGAAGTGTCCGGGCGCCTGTATCCGATACAGACGCGCTACCGGCCATGGCAGGAGCAAAAGGATGGCGACCTGAACGATGCGATCGTCGACGCCGTCAGCGAGGCGCATCGCGAAGGGCCGGGCGACGTGCTGGTGTTTCTGCCTGGCGAGCGCGAAATTCGTGAAGCGGCGGACGCCTTGCGTAAACATGCTTTCGGCAAGAACGCAGCGGGCTTGGAAGTGTTGTCGCTCTTTGCACGCCAATCGGCAGCCGAGCAAGCGCGCGTGTTCACCGGACATCAAGGGCGGCGCGTGGTGCTGGCGACCAACGTTGCCGAGACTTCACTCACGGTTCCCGGAATTCGCTATGTAATCGATTCCGGACTGGCGCGGGTCAAGCGTTATTCGCATCGCAACAAGATCGAGCAACTGCAAGTCGAACCGATCTCGCGCGCGGCTGCCAGCCAGCGCGCGGGGCGCTGTGGGCGTGTGTCGGCGGGCGTCTGCTTCCGGCTTTACGAGGAAGACGATTTCAATAAACGCGATGCCTACACCGAGCCGGAAATATTGCGCTCCAGTCTCGCGGGTGTGATCTTGCGGATGAAATCCCTCCATTTGGGCGATGTAGAGGATTTCCCTTTTCTTGAAGCGCCGCCGCCACGAATGATTACGGACGGCTATACGCTCCTTACGGAGCTAGGGGCTTTGACAACACCCCCTCCCGACCTCCCCCGCCGGGCGGGGGAGGCGACTGAAATGCCGCTGGCGCGGGACGTGAAAGCAAAGCGTTGACCAAGGTCGGCGTTGAGTTGGCCAAGCTGCCGCTCGACCCGAAAATTGGCCGCATGATTTTGGCGGCGCGAGAGTATTCGTGTCTGAAGGAAATGCTGATCATTGCCGCTGCTTTGTCGGTGCAAGACCCGCGCGACCGACCGCAAGAACAGGCAGGATCGGCGGATCAGGCGCACGCCAAGTGGAAGGATGAAAAGTCCGAGTTCCTGTTTTATCTCAAGCTGTGGCATACAGCTGATGAAATCTGGAAACACGAGTCGAGCAACAAGCAACGACAGTGGTGCCGGACCAATTTTCTGTCGTGGATGCGCATGCGCGAATGGCGAGATGTGCATGCCCAATTACATGTGTTGTGCACCGAGCATGGGTGGAAGGAAAATCTGATTCCGGGCAGCTATGACGCGATTCACAAAGCGCTCCTCACCGGTCTTCTGGGCCATATCGGGTTAAAGGCCGAGGAGGAGGGACACTACCTCGGCGCGCGCGGAATCAAGTTCTATATTCACCCGGGATCGACCTTGGTGAAGAAGGCCGGGCGCTGGATTGTGGCCGCCGAACTGATGGAAACATCTCGCTTGTTCGCGCGATGTGTGGCGAAGATCGAACCGGAATGGCTGGAGCAGGTGGGAGCGCATTTGCTGCGCCGGCACGTTTATGAGCCGCATTGGGAGAAAGGTCCGGGGCAGGTTGTCGCGTGGGAGCGGGTCACGCTGCACGGCTTGATGATTCACGCCAAGCGACGTGTGCACTATGGGCCGACCGACCCCAAATTGTCTCGCGAAATTTTGATTCGCTCGGCATTGGTCGAAGGTGAAGTAGGCGAAGACTGGGTCAAGAAGTGGCGCTTCTTTCAGCACAACGCCAAGCTGATGAAAGAGATTGAGGTGCTGGAGCATAAATCACGGCGCCCCGACGTGCTGGTTGACGACGAATTGATTCACGCCTTTTACGATTCCAAGATTCCCGAGGGAATTTTTACGCTGGCTGCTTTCGACAAATGGCGACGGGACGCGGAAGTTGATAATCCGAAACTACTCTGCCTGGAAAAGGAGCAGCTGATGCGGCATGAGGCAGCGGGTATCACGACCGATGCCTTCCCGCCGTTTTTTCTGCATCGTGGTCAGCCGTTCAAGTTGCGTTATCACCACGATCCCAGCGCATCTGACGACGGCGTGACGATGACGCTGCCGCTTACTGCGCTAAACCAGATTCCGGCGAATCGCTGCGAATGGCTGGTGCCTGGTCTGCTCAAAGAAAAAGTGCTGGCGCTGATCAAAACCCTGCCGCAACGCTACCGCCACCGCTTGCAACCCTTGGATGGTTTCGTGAGTGACTTTTGTGATGGCGATAACGACGTTGAGGAGTCGCTGACCCGAGCCGTGATTCGTGCCGTCGAAGAGAAATTGGCGATGAAACTACCGCTAGATGCCTTCCGTCCCGGCGAACTGCGGCCGCACCTGGCGATGAATTTTCGTCTCACCGATGAGCATGGCGGAACGCTGGCCTTTTCACGCAATCTTGCAGAATTGCGCGCCCAATATCGTGAGCGGGTTGAGCAGGCGTATGCAAGCGCCGTTCCTGATTCGCCAGTTGGCGCTGGTAGCACGCCGTCAGCGGTTCCATCCGCAAGCCACACCTCATGGGCCTTCGGCACGCTGCCCGAGTTGATGGAAATTAAAGCCAACGGTGCTGCGCCGATGGTCGGATTTCCGGCATTGGTAGATGAAGGCGAGTCGGTCCGGCTCGCCGCATTCGACACCGAAGAAAAGGCGCAGCAAGTGCATCGTCAAGGCCTGATGCGTTTGTTTGCACTGCAACTTGCGGCACAGGTTAAAGCGATCGAAAAACTTCCCGGCATGCGCGATTTGGCAATGCAGTTCATGACGTTGGGCACGGAAAAGGAACTCAAAGAACAACTTGTCCAACAGGCACTGGAGCGGAGTTGTCTGATGGATCCGTTGCCGGCCGATTCCGCAGCGTTCGTAGCACGGACCGAGGCAGCACGGGGTCGCATCTTGCTGGTCGCGCAGGAAATCTTGCGTCTGGTGGGCGTCATCTTGACTGAATACAGTAGCCTGCAGAAAAAATTGCAGGCGATGCACAAGGGCTTTCCATTGACCTGCGCCGACATCAATGCACAAGTCGCAGTGTTGATGCAGAAACCCTTCATCAGTGCCACACCATTTGAACGCTTGCAGCACTATCCACGCTACCTGAAGGCTGCCCAATTGCGTCTGGACAAGGCTCGCAGCGACGATGCGCGCGAAAGGCGTTTGCTCGCCGAATGGCAAAGCTTGGGCCGCCCATGGGAGCGGGAACGTAATGCGCTACGTCAGGCCGGTCAGACAGGATTATTGGCCGACCCGTTTCTGGAGGAGTTTCGCTGGTTGCTTGAAGAGCTGCGTGTGGCACTATTCGCTCAGGAACTCAAAACACCTTCGCCAGTATCGGTGAAGCGTCTACAAAAAATGTGGGAAGGAAGGCACCGCCGATGATCACCGTTTTGCCCGCGATTACCCTGGCCATGCGCGATATTATTCGCCCCGGCATGTTGTGGCATGTGCTGTGGCCGCCACTCCTGTCTGTGATGTTGTGGGCGATTGGCGGCGTGCTTCTTTGGCCTTACGGGATGCAATTGATGGACTATCTGATCCCGACGCTGCCATGGTCTGGCTGGGAATGGATATCGCAGTGGGCTGGCGGTTTCTTGCTGATCGTATTGCTGGTCATGCTGATCTATTTGACGACCATCCTGTTGGTTGCGGTTGTGGCCTTGCCCCTGATGGTGAATCAGATTTCCCAGCACGACTATCCCGATTTAGTGCGCCATGGTGAAAACGTTTTTTGGCGGAGTTTGAGTAACACACTGGTCGCCGGCGGGATCTTTCTGATTATCGGTCTGTGCGCTCTGCCGCTGCTGATCATCCCCGGCGTAGTTTTGGTTCTGCCATTTCTGGGAACGATGTGGCTGAACCAGCGTACATTCCGCTTTGATGTGCTGGCTGAACATGCGACCGAAGCCGAACTTCAGCAACTTGTTCTGACGCAACGCGCTCCGTTTTACGCTGCCGGAGCCACCGGCGCAGCCGTAGCCTACGTGCCCGTGATTCAGTTGGTCGCGCCAGTGTTAACGGCGCTGATTTTTGTGCATCTGGGTTTGGCGGCACTGCGCCGCCTGCGCCAACAACAAGGAGTTCAGTTATGAGTACTAGCGCAGGTATCGGGGCCATCATCATTGGCGATGAAATTACGCGTGGCAAACGTGAGGATAAACACTTCCCGGAGCTGATTGAACTTCTTAAAGCCCGTGGCCTTGTGCTGGATTGGGCGATACATATCGGTGATGACCGCGAGCGCCTCACTGAGACCCTGCGCCGAAGTCTCGCCACTAACGACATTGTTTTCAGCTTCGGTGGCATCGGCAATACCCCGGACGATCACACCCGCCAAGCAGCGGCCGCCGCGATGGGCGTTGAACTCGAATATCACCAGGCAGCGGTCGCCGAAATTGAAGCACGCTGCATCGAGATGAACTACAAACCGACGCCGCAAATTCTTGAAATGGGCAACTTTCCGGTCGGCAGTAATCTGGTTCCCAATCCCTACAACCGCATCGCTGGTTTCTCTGTCGGCCAACATTATTTTGTTCCCGGCTTCCCGCAAATGGCTTGGCCAATGGTTGAGTGGGTGCTTGACACGCACTATCAGCATTTGTTCAACGTGAATATCACTGCTGAAGCTGCCATTCTCGTCTGGAAAGGTGTCGAAGGCGCGATGATTCCGATGATGCGACAACTTGAAATCGACTACCCCCAAGTCAAAACGTTCAGCCTGCCCTTTCTCGGTTCAGAGACAGTGATGCGCCACGTTGAGCTAGGCGTGCGTGGCGCACCGGAAGTTGTGCCAGTGGCGATGGAGGTTCTACGGCGCGGGGTGGTTGAACTGGGGTACGCGTTTGACGAAAAGCCCTAGTCGATTGTCGGGAAGCCAAATGGACGTTCGCATTGCAACCACAGTGGGATTTCCCGACCTGCTTCGCCTAAACGACGAGTCCGAACGCTTCCTCAGTCACCTAACGCCGCATCGCCTTGAGTCGTTGTTTAAGAGGAGGCCGACTATCGACGTGCGGTTAAAGTTGGTGAGGCAGTAGTCGCATTTCTCCTGGCGTTGCTGGAGGCAATACACAGGTGTCGCTTCAATTGGCTTCACTGGTGCCGTTGCGTACATGACATAGCCCGGTGCGTGCTATCTTGGTCGATTGTTGACAATGCTGCCCGGCTTAAATTGACCGGGCATTTGGAGGAGAAAGTACCATGTCAAAGTGCGTCCTGATTACAGGCTGTTCAAGCGGTATTGGTGCGGCAATGGCGCAGGAGTTTCATCAGCGCGGGCATGTCGTATATGCCACGGCGCGTAAGATCGAAACCCTGGCGCCCCTGGCTGCCGCGGGCATGCGGACACTGGCTTTGGATGTGAATGACGATGCCAGCATCGCGGCGGCGATCAGGGTGGTCGAGAGCGAGCAGGGACGGATCGATTTGTTGGTTAACAACGCGGGCTTTTCGCAAGTCGGCGCGGTGATTGATTTGACCCGCGACGATTTGCGTCGCCAATACGAGACCAATGTTATTGCGCCGGTGGCAGTGAGTCGTGCAGCGCTGCCGCTTTTGCGCGCAGCGGTGGCCAAAAGTGGTGGGGCAGTGTTGGCCAATGTTGGCAGCATTGTCGGGCTGTTCACCACACCGTTTGCCGGAGCTTATTGTTCCAGCAAAGCGGCAATACACGCTTTGTCGGATGCGCTGCGTATGGAGTTGGCACCGTTCGGTATCCGCGTGGTGACGATACAACCGGGTGGGGTTCTGTCGAGCTTTGGCAATCACGCCGAGGAGGCACTGCGCCTGCCGGAAGGTTCACTGTACAAGTCGGTCGAGAAAAGCGTACATGCCCGTGCTCAGGCGGGTCAGCGTGGGGCAACGCCGGCAGCCGAATTTGTCGGGCCGGTGGTGGATGCGCTGCTGAGCGATGCACCGCCAATCATCGTTCGCGGCGGTAAAAACAGTACGCGTCTGCCGCTGATGAAAAGCCTGCTCCCAACCAAAACGTTTGATGCCAAGTTGAGCCAGATGTTTGGCTTGGACAAGCTGAAATCATGAGTGAGATTTGGCCACGCCTGGTTTCTTGCATCGGCATGTGGGGCGAATACAGCCAGATGTTTCTGTGGGTGGTGATGCCGCTGACAACTGTGATATTTGCGCTACCCTTGTTCTTTGCCCCCCTGACATGGTCGCGCTGGTTCCAGTGGCGCCAGCCGGGCGATCAAGACGGGCGCAATTTGGCGCGTTATTTCGGACGTTGCCTGGGCGCATTTGTACTGATTGTCGAAGCATTGATGTTGCGCGCTGCACTGACTGGAATCGGTTTGGCGTTTACCTTCCAGGTCTTGATTATGGTTTCCTTGATGATGGTACTGGTGCATGTGCGTGGTGCGCTGGAGGGCAGACAGCCATTCATCGAGACCCTGGAGATCGGCATGTATGGTGGACTCGGGATACTCGCCGTCTTTTTCTTTCCGGCCTGATAGCAACCTGGTCGGATGAAACTATTGGCGAGTTGCGGATTGGCGGGCATCGCCGCAGCTGCAAGTTTTTGGCAGGTGCAGGCTCCCCCTGCCTATTTTCAAAATGCTCCAGCTTATGCATTCGGTCCGGTTCCTGCGGCGATGTCGGCACCTGCCGATGGTGAACTGGGCCGGATGGTGAGTCGTACTGGTTTGACCTTACCCGGACACGACGATGTCCTGTTACAGGAACATTTGGGCCGCGCGTTCGTGACCAGTCGCGACCAATGGCTATGGCAAGTTGATCTAAAGACAGGCATTGCCGAGCGCTTCGTCCAGATGCCGATGTCGCCCCATGGCGGGAGAGTGTTGCCCGGTGACGACGATAAATTGCTGATTTGCAATTCGCGTCTCGACGACGAGCAGTATTCCGACGGGGTGGAGTCCGGTGTGTACGAAGTAACGATTTCAACAAAAAAAATACGTCCGCTGTTCTTGCGTGTTCCATTGCCGCCAGTAGCGCGTGCGGCAGCAAACGGCAAGCAGGGAGAAGTCTTCAGCGAGCAGACCTTTCCGGCGATTCCGCTGCAATCACTAAATACAACCAACAGCCGGGCAATCGCATTTTGCAATGATCTGGACGTATCAGCGGATGGTCAACGCATCTACGTTTCTGAACCGTTTGATTATGTTCATGCTGCCGCCGGTACCGGTGCGATTCCCGAGGCGATCACACTGGGTGCGCATGGTCGCATATGGATGTTCGATAGAGGCAAGCAAACAGTTCGCCTGATTGCACAAGGCTTCACCTTTGCAGACGGCATTTTGATTGAGCCAAAACCGGATAGCGCTGAGCAATCCGTATTGATAACAGAAGCCACTAAATCACGCATTTTGCGTTTGAACTTTGCTGGCGTTAAGGCTGGAACGGACGAAGTGCTATGGGAAAACCTGCCGGGCCTGCCTGACGGTCTTGAGCGCGATGCGGACGGGCGGGTCTGGGTGGCGCTGATCAAACCGCGCTCGAAATTGGCGAGTTGGATGCATGCCAATCCATGGATTAAACCGTTGATGTTGCGACTGCCGCATTCACAGTTGCCGGTTCCGGCGCAAACGGGCGTTCTGGTGCTCTCGGCGGATTTGAAACGTGTAGACTTCTACAGTATGTATGAGGGCAAGGCGGTTCGAGATATTGCCGCAGTGTCGCCCGGTAAAGACAAAGTGTACCTGTCGAGTTTTGCGCATGACAACGCGGGACTGATTTCGATGCCGTACCCAATGCGGAATCAAAGCCGGTAGCGGCGCGAAGGTTTGCACAACAGGGTGTTTGAACAGGAGGTCTGAATGTCAGCAGTTACCAATGAGACTGTCAAATCGAGCCTGCATCCGATGGATGCGATTCTGGTCCGGCGCCTGAAGTTTGCATTTGATCAAGTACGGACCAGTGATCTGGTTTGGAGCCGTTCCAACCCGAATTTCTCAATTTTCATCAACGCACTCGGGGTGCATGTGCCGCACTTCGAGCGATTTCTGGTTTCAGTGCTGCGCGAGGTGCGTGGCGATCTGACCGATCCACAGCTGGTGAAGGATGTGCAGGCAATCATTGGCCAGGAGGCCTATCACGCGTTCAATTTTGAAGGCTGGACGCGACGCATGAATGCGCATTACACACGGCTTCCGGCGATTGATGCTGTAGCCAAAAATTATTTTCTGGACGCTCTCAAAACCGGCAGCCGGAAGTTCAAGGTGGGGTTCGTTGGTGGCTATGAAACCTTCACTTTTCTTGCCGGAATGATCATCCTGGATGGTTACGAAAAATATATGGCGGACGCCGACCCGACCATACGTGCCTTATGGGTTTGGCATCAGGTTGAAGAAGTCGAGCATGGCGGCGTTGCCTTCGACGTCTATAAAGCAACCTATGGAGAATACGAATGGTATCGACGCTGGATGGTGCTGTTGGCCTTTATGCATATCGTTTGGGAAACCTACAAGTGCTACGCCGAGATGATTCGGGTCGAGGGTTATTACCGCAAGCCTTGGCAGGCGATCAAGGCGTGGATGTTTTTTGCCAAGTTTGGATTTGAACTGGGACGCGCAGCATTGCCGGTGCTAGGGCGCAATTACCATCCACGCACGCATCCGATGTGCAATGACAATCAAAACAAATACGCCATGGCGTGGCGCGCATGGACGGCCGCCGGTGCCGATCCACATCATTTGAGCAATATCGAAGTGGAGCAAATGATGTCGGCCTTCAAACTTGTCACCAATCCCGTCGCGTCTGCGACAACTACAGCCTAGGAAACAAAGAATGACAATTAATACCGAATCCCGTCGGCTCGCCAATTTGATGATCGGTCATGGCATGAGCGTTTTGTTTGTCGGCCTGGTTGCCGGCGTCATGCTGGTTTTTTCCTTACTCGGTGTGGTTACGCTCTGGCCACTACCGGTTTGGGAGGTCCTGGTTCCGGGTTCTACGCGTGGCTGGCAGGCTGCACATGTGGGCGGCATATTGAACGGTGTAATGATTGGTGGCGCGGCCCTGTTGGCGCTACATTTGCAGCTGGAGGGCCGAAGAATGTGGTGGGTCGGCTACGGCATGATCATTACCGGTTGGGCCAACACCATTTTTTACTGGGCTGGCCTCCTTGCCCCCAATCGCGGTCTGTCAGTCGCCGCAACCCCCTTCGGCCCCGGTGATTTGGCCGGAGCGATTTCTTTTTTTGGTGGCGGTACCGGCATGTTGTTTACCTTCGTCGCTGCGTTTATTCTGGCCAAGGCGGGTTTTGAAAAGGCGCGACAAGCCATTTGATCTTGATTTGACTCAATGCGTCAGGAGGAAGTTTTGCAGTAACATGCGCCTTCCATGCTGCCAGCCCGTCATTTTTTCTTGAAGCATTCAGCCCGCCATTGGTTTGTCGTCCTCGCTTTTCTGGCGATGACCATGAACCTGCTGGCGGGGACGGGTTTTGTGCACTCGGTCGTCATGCCCAGCGGCATGGCAGGGTTCACCGGGGAAATTTGTACCGCGACGGGTGTTTCAAAACAGCCAGCAGCATCAACGGATTCTTTGCCCGCCTCAAGCACGTCGGTTGATCACAGTTGTTGCGGTATTTGCCTTGCCGGCGCTGCTCCACTTGCAGCGCAAGATGTTGACGGCGTGTTGCCAGCACCAACTGGCGAGCTTGCACTTGCTGTATTTGTCGTAGCGCGGCCAGCCCCACTGGCTGACCGTAGCCATCGTCCCCGCGGACCCCCTCTAGTCTGATCCTTCAGTTTCGCTATTAGTCCGTCGCTGGTTGTTTCCAACGCGACGGTACTTTTTCGCGCGCCCAGGTGCATTCAAGCGCCAGCGCGCATGAAGAGGATCAGATTCATGCAAACACGCATCCCCCCGACGATCTCGGCCAAGTCATTTCTCGCGCCGCGCTGTCTTGCTTGCCCACCCTTCGCAGCCGGCTCAGCGCACCACCAAATTTACTTTTACAAATTTTTCGATCTTGCTTCTTTCACATTGGATCGACTCAAATGAAACTGAAAACTCTTTCTGCTGCCCTCATCGCTTTTCCCTGTATCGGGATGGCCAGTGATGACGGTACGCTCTTAGGCACCGTCGTTATCACTGGGCAAAGTGATGCACAAGCATTTCGCGGCACTAGCGTTGATAACTCCAGTCTTAAAACTCAACGCGCTGCCACCAGCGATACCGCAACGCTACTCGCCAACTCGCCAGGTGTCAGTTTTTATGGTGCCGGTGGTGTGTCCAGTCTGCCGTCCATTCACGGACTTGCCGATGACCGTTTGCGCATCAAGGTCGACGGCATGGATCTGATTGCCTCCTGCCCCAACCACATGAATCCGGCGCTGTCGTATATTGACCCGACCAATGTCGGCCGCTTGAAAGTTTATGCCGGGATCACACCGGTCAGCGTCGGTGGCGACAGCATCGGCGGCACCATCATCGCCGATACGCCGGCACCGATTTTTGCGACGCCCGGCCAGGGCAGTCTGTTCACGGGTGAGGCAGGTGCTTTCTACCGCAGCAACGGCAATACCAAGGGCGGCAATCTGTCGGCTACCTATGCCACTGAATCATTCAGTATGACCTATGCAGGTGCCACCGCAGAATCCGACAACTACGACGCTGGCGGCGACTTCAAGAACTTCACGGCGACCGGGCGACCGGGGCATACCCTTGCGCTGAATGAAGTGGGTTCGACGGCGTACAAGACCGAGAACCAGACGTTGGGATTCGCATTCAAGGGCGAAAACCATCTTATCGAAGCCAAGTTGGGCTATCAGGATGTTCCCTACCAGCTCTATCCGAATCAACGCATGGATATGCTGAGCAATACCCAGCATCGCTTCAACTTGCGCTATCTCGGTCAGTATGCCTGGGGCACGCTGGAGGCTCGCGCGTATTACGAAAAGGTCGAACATTTTATGGACTTCGGCCCTGACAAACTGTATGACTACGGAATGATGGGGTCGCCGAGCCTGGGCATGCCGATGAATACCAAAGGCGAAACCACGGGTGCCAGCATCAAAGCCGATATCACTCTCACCCAGTTGGATTTGCTGCGCGTTGGAGGGGAAATTCAGCGTTATCACCTCAATGACTGGTGGCCGCCAGTGGCTGGCAGCATGATGATGGGACCGAACACTTTCGAGAACATCAATGACGGCCAGCGCGACCGCACTGCGCTGTTTGGCGAATGGGAAAGACGACTCAGTCCTCAATGGCTGACACTCCTTGGTATGCGCTACGAGCGGGTGAACACCAACGCTGACGCCGTTCACGGCTACAACCAGGCGACGCCTCCTCCTCCAGTGCCGATGATGGACATGATGAATCAGGGCCGGGATGCCATTAACTTCAACAACGCGGATCGCAATCAAACCGACAATAACTGGGATCTGACCGCGCTGACGCGTTACACCGCCAATACCAATTACGACATCGAGTTTGGCATTGCGCGCAAGGTGCGCTCGCCGAATCTGTATGAGCGCTACACCTGGTCCACCGCAGCCATGATGGCGATCATGAACAACACGGTTGGCGACGGTAACGGCTATTTCGGCAACCCAGACCTGAAGTCGGAAAAGGCCTACTCTGTTTCGGCCACCTTTGACTGGCATGCGACTGATCGAGCCTGGGAGTTAAAGGTGACACCCTACTACACACGCGTCAACGATTACATTGATGCCGTGCAATGGAATGATGCTACGAATACGCAACGCACCACGCTTTTGGTGAATCAGTTTGTGGTGCTTCGCTATATCAACCAGGAGGCGCGCCTCTATGGCCTTGATCTTTCCGGGCACGTGCCGCTGACGAAGACTGCTTGGGGTGAGTGGGGTCTGCAGGGCCTAGTCAGCTACACCAACGGCGAGAACCGCGACACGGGCGACGATCTCTACAACATCATGCCGCTCAATGCCAAGCTGATACTGACACAACAGGCTGGTGGTTGGGATAACAGCGTCGAACTCGTGATGGTGAAGTCACAAGACCGCGTATCTGAAGTGCGTAATGAATTCGTCACGTCCGGATACAGTTTGATCAATCTGCGCGGCAGTTATTCATGGAAGCAGACGCGTATCGATTTCGGCATCGAGAATCTATTTGATAAGTCCTACGCTTCGCCGTTGGGCGGCGCCTACACAGGCCAAGGGGCCACCATGGGCATCAATTCGATTCCATGGGGCATTGCCGTTCCCGGCATGGGCCGATCCCTTTATGCCGGTGTCAGTTACAAATTCTAGAACGTGTTGTTCATTGACTTGCGCCGACCATGGGTCGGCGTTAATCGTCATAGACCCTCATGCTCGATTTCCGCCAGAATCTTCAAGGCAAACCGTGAGAAGTGCAAAAAACCAAATGAAGGGAACTCAATGTTGACAATTCCTCGGATATCCATTGCCCAACTTGTTTCCATTGCAAGCTTGGTTGGTGTCCTTGCGTCACCGGTATCAGCTCAACCGAGCGATGCTATGCAGCAGAAATCAATTAGAAGTCTGATTTCCAAGACCTTTGATCAACCCAGTCTAAAAGTAGATACAGGCCCGATTGCTATCGTCCAGGACTTCGCAATCGCCGACTGGATACAAGGCGAAAAGGGTGGTCGTGCGCTACTTCGCCAGCAACACGGCAAATGGGAAATCATCGCCTGTGGCGGTGATGGCTTTAAGGAAGTCAAAGCGCTGAAGGATGCCGGCATTGACATCGCCACGGCGCAATCATTGATAACACAACTGAATGACGCCGAAAAAAATCTCAACGCAGATCGCGTCAAACGGTTTGGGCTATTTGGGATGACCGGTGAATCTCAGCACACAAACCATCCAGCAAATCTCCAACACTAATAGGAATTGACAACAATGAAGCTACAACAACGTACCTTAGGTTTGGCAATCACTTTGGCTTTCGCAGGTAGTGCCAATGCCCAGACAACCGATCAAGCGCAGGTAGTAGTTACCGCACATCCAATTATCGAAGAAGTACGAATCGATGACTTTTCGAGCGTATCCGCTGTCGTAACAGAAGACCAGTTGCGCGATCAGAATGCCGTGGATATCGCATCTGCGTTGCGTCGCACGCCCGGCGTGCAAATTTCGCGATACAACCCGGTGGGCGCCTTTGGGGGCGACCAAGGTGGCGCGGTCTTCATTCGAGGTATGGGAGCAAGCCGTCCAGGCAGTGAAATCAAGACTTACATTGACGACATCCCGTTTTACATGGGTACCTGGAATCACCCGCTACTTGATCTCTTGCCCGTCAACGGCATGCGATCAATTACAGTGTTCAAGAGTCCGCAGCCTCAAATCAACGGCAACAATTTCGCGTCCATCAATCTACAAACAATTCGAGCTACTGAAGATGGTGTGCATGGAGGAGTTAGCTTTTCTGCGGGATCGTACGGCACGGTTATCGAGCAAGCGCAGCTGACTGGCAAACAAGGGAAGCTGGATTACACGCTGGCACAAGGCTATGCCAAATCAAATGGACACCGGGATAATGCCGATGGGAAACTTAACAATTACATGGGTAGCATTCATTACCAGCTCAATGAGAACTGGGCAGTGAGCGCAAGTGGTATTGGAGTGGATAACACCTCCAATGATCCGGGAGACAATCGAGTCGCTGCCCTTCCCATTGCCCCGGAATACAAGACCAAAGCCAGCATGATCACGGCAGGAATTTCTCACCAGCATGCGTCATGGCGCGGCGATTTAAAGATCTATCGGGATCACGGACACGGCGATTGGTTAAAGCAGCCAGGCTTGGATGGCGACACACTGACGACATTTGACATGAGCGGCTTGCGCTGGAAGGAACAGTTTTCACCATGGAATGGCGGGACCGTGCTTACCGGTCTTGATTACGACCGCATTTCCGGAGACGTCGAGTTCAATCGTGTCTTACCTGCGCCGTCAGCGACTTTTGACTCACCAAAGTTCAAGGTTACATCACCCTATCTCGCTGTCAATCAACAAATCACACTAAACCAGCAGTGGAATCTGGTGCCATCTGCCGGAGTGCGCTTCTACGAGCACAGTGAATTTGGTAATAAAACATCCCCGGATGCCGGCATTTCTTTCGTTTCGGACACACTAACCGTTTTTGGCAATCTTTCGCGTGGAATCAACTATCCGGGCTTGGAAACCAACGTATTGTCGTCGCTGATTCCGCCACTGGGTAGCACTTGGAAAGATCTCTCGGCCGAAGAAATGAATCATGCGGAAATCGGCCTCAAGTTCACGCCGACCTCGGCAACTCAAGTTGATCTCAGTTTGTTCGACGACAAGGTAAAAAACCGCTACGTCTTTGGCTTTCCGCCGAATGTGCCGCCACCACCGCAATTCATCAATCTGGGGGACTACACGATCAAAGGTGCGGAACTGGCGTTACGTCAGTCACTTGGCCGCGACTGGACCTTTTTCGGAGGACTGACGCTACTTGATCCAAGTCTCGACAATCTCCCTTACGCACCCAAACGTGCACTGACCACTGGTCTAAACGGCCAGATCGAGAAGTTTCGTGTCAGCGTTGACGTCCAATATCAGTCTGACGTCTATGCATTGAACCGGCCGCGTGCTGCCGGCGCTGTCAATGTCGACCAGGTCAGTAGTTTCACAGTAGCGAATGCACGTGTGTCATATCCGGTTGCTGCCCTTGGCAAGAAAGGCGAGATCTTTGTGGCATGTGAAGATATTTTTGACAAGACGTATGCCTATCGCCCTGGCTACCCGATGCCTGGACGCTGGGGACAAGCCGGGCTATCGGCGAGTTTTTAGAACGTCAAGTTGAAATTTTCGGACGACGCAATACATCATCAATGTGATTGACCTCCAACAATCAATGACGACCTCAGGTACAAGCTTGTGAACTTATGTTTTGTCGGTCGACGTTCATTTGCTATCGTGAATCTGCGAAGCGTGAATCGCTCAATCCGCCATTGGTTCATTGTCGTCGCTTTATTCGCGATGACAATGAACCTGATGGTGGGGACGGGTGTTGTGCACTCGGTCGTCATGCCTGGTGGCATGACAGGGTTCGTTGGCGAAATATGTACTTCGGCCGGAATTTCCCGACTGCCAACAACAACGGATTCTTTGCCCGCCTCAAGCACCTTGGTTGATCACAGTTGTTGTGGAGTTTGTCTGGCGGGCACAGCTCCACTGGCCAGTCAAGTCATTGACGGCGTGTTGCCAGCACCAACTGGTGAAACTTTAGTTGCTGCATTTGTCGCAGCGCAGCCAGCCCAACTGGCTGCCCGTAGCCATCGTCCGCGAGGACCGCCACTCGTCTGATCCCTTAGTTTCACCAATCGTTCGTCGCAATTGATTCCCTTCGCGACGGGACATTTTCGTGCGCTGAACGCGGCTTAACGCTGGCGCACATCATAAGGATCAGACTCATGCAAAACGTTATAACGGCGCGGGTGCGGCTAAAGTGCGCACCGATCAAGAAATCATTTATTAACAACGCGCAACGCGCCACCATTGCGGCCGCCTTGCTTGCGGCATTTCCAGCTTACGGAGATGACACCGGGACGCAAACCATCACTGTGGTCGCGCAAAAACCGGTTCCTGTGGATTACCCGAATACGCAAGCTTCCGTGACCCAGTTGCAGATCGAGGAGACGATCAACGCGGTGACAGTGCCCGAAACCTTGCAGTATCTTCCGAGCATTCATGTACGCGAACGTTATGTCGGTGATCGTAACGCGATCCTTGTGATGCGCGTGAACAGTTCGGTTGCCAGTGCGCAAACCACGGTGTATGCCGACGGTTTGCTGCTGTCGAATTTTCTGAACAACAGCTTTAGCACTGCGCCGCGCTGGGGTATGGTGTCGCCGGAAGAAGTTGACCACATTGATGTGCTCTACGGCCCGTTCTCCGCGCTGTATCCTGGAAATTCAGCCGGTGGTGTGGTCAATATCACGACCCGGGCGCCGAAGCAGGCCGAGGCGCACATCAAAGTGGATTATTTTACGCAGCGTTTTAAAGAGTATGGTACCGATGACCGCTTCGATGGTAATCATCAAAGCGTTTCGTTCGGAACCGTTGCGGACAATTGGACCGTGCGAGTTGCCGCTGATCGTCTGCAAAACCGCAGTCAGCCGCAAACCTTCGGTAACACTACGGTCAAAACCGGCGCCCCGGCAGCGCCCGGCACGTTCACCGACGTCAGCGGATCGACGGTTTACCGCGACCTGGATACCGCCAACAGACCGCGCATCATTGTCAGCTCGCTCGGTATCGATAAGACGTTGCAAGAGATGGGAAAAGTATCGGTGGGCTATCAGATTTCTCCGATGTTCGCTGCCAAGTACACTTTGGGAATTTGGCAAAACCATTCGGAAGGTCGCGTTGATAGCTACTTGAAAGATACCAACGGCAGCACTGTCTTTAATGCCGGCTCCACGCTTAATAATCCCTACAAGTTCATTCGGCTCGACGGGGTGGATTACACCGTGTCCGCTGCAGTACCAAGTAAAAGTGATAGTGAGCACTGGATGCACGGTGTTTCGCTAACGGCGCAAGGCAACCACTGGGATGCTGAGTTGATTGCCAGCGCCTATGACCAAAAGAAGGAAGAATCCCGCGTGGCGACACCGCGCAACGGACTCGACTCCGGACTGGGAGTCAACAAGCCTGGCGGACAGGTGACCTACAACGATGGTACCGGATGGCAGAACATCGATTTGCGCGGTCGTTGGCGCGGCGACGATCGTTTTCAGCAACTGGTAAGTTTCGGCGTGCATGCCGACCGGTATGAGCTTTCGTCACTCACCTTCGGTACGGCCACCACGCCAATTGCTGATTGGGTCAGCAGCACGAGTGGTGTTTTGAATACCAACTCGTATGGCAAGACGCGAACCGAAGCCATCTACTTGCAAGACGAATTTCGCATCGCGCCGCAGTGGACGATGATGCTGGGCGGCCGGCAGGAACATTGGCGGGCGTACGACGGCAGTAACTACAATGCGGCGAATGTGGCACCCAATGCGAAGAATCTCGTGTATCCAGACCGCAGCTACACTGACTTTTCGCCAAAGGCACATGTGGCTTGGGATGCGGCAGCAGATCTGGCGCTGCGCTTGTCTTTTGGCAAAGGGGTCCGTTATCCCACAGTGGCAGAAATGTTCCAGACATTTAATGGTCCGGGTGGCATCCGCATAAACGACCCGAATCTTAAACCGGAGCGCGTGTACTCGACCGAACTGTCGGCTCAAAAACGTTGGGAACGCGGGATGTTGAGAACCTCGTATTTCTTTGAAGACAAACGCGACGCATTGATTTCACAGACCGACGTGACAGTGACGCCGAACATCTCGAGCATTCAAAATGTCGATAAGCTACGCACCAACGGTGTGGAAGTGGTTGGAGAAATGAGAGATTTCTGGCTGCGCGGCCTGGATCTGAATGGCAGCGTGACTTATACCAATTCGAAGATCATCGAAGACACCCGGAATCCCGGCCTTGAGGGCACCGACCAGCCGAGAATTCCTGACTGGCGGGTGACGCTGGTCAGCCTGTATCACTTCAGTGATGCGCTGTCTTTAAGTCTAAATTACCGTTTCAGCGGTCGACAGCACAACGCGCTTTTCAATACGACCACGAATCAATACAACGATCCGAACCCCAACGTCTACGGTGCAGTGAGTCATTACAGCGTTTTCGATACCAAGCTGCTCTACCGCATTGATAAACAATGGAGTGCGTCTGCAGGGATCAACAATATCGGCAATTTCAAGTATTACGTGAATCCGAATCCTTATCCGCAGCGGACCTTCTTTGCCAGTTTGATGTACGACTTATGAGAAGTTCGACAACAAACAGTTGCGCCGTGCGCACCATTTCCCGGCGGTGCGCATTGGCCTCTGTCTTGGGCGTATTCACGGTGATGACGATATTCCCGTCCACCGCCCACGAAGCACACACGGCCGCGGCTGAAAAGCCAGCGGCCGCTGCGGGCAGCGGCATGCCAAAGCGTCGCGCACCGCCCATTGCCATCGGCGCTGCATTCGCGCCAAACGGGGTACTTTGGATCGTCGGCCTCGACGATACGAAGAAACTGTTTGTGCAAACCAGCACTGACGATGGCAAGCGGTGGTCGTTGCCGCGTGTGCTCAACACCGGTAATGACAAGATTGCCGCCGATGGAGAGAACCGGCCGAAAATCGCCTTCGGAAAAGAGCAACAGGTGGTCATCACTTACACGGAACCGCTGGCGAAACCATACAGTGGCCGAATTCGCATGCTGCGATCTGCCGATGCGGGAGCGACATTTTCGTCGCCATTCACTGTCCATCAGGACACCCAGGAAATTACGCACCGCTTCGAGTCTGTAGCATTCGACAACAGCGGAGTGCTGCATACCGCATGGGTCGATAAACGTGATCTCGAAGCAGCGATCACCGCTGACGCCGGCGCCTCAAGCAAAAAGAATTTGTATCGTGGCGCGGCGATATACCGCAACGAGTCGCGAGATGGTGGCAGAACTTTCGGCCCGGATATCAAGCTGGCGGATCACAGTTGCGAGTGTTGCCGTATCGCGCTGGCAAGTTCACCAGACGGCGGAATGGTTGCCATGTGGCGGCATGTGTTCGAACCCAACGAGCGCGACCATGCGTTTGCTCCATTGCAAGGCGGTGCGAACAACGCTTTGACTCGCGCGACTTTTGACCACTGGGCGATTGATGCCTGTCCGCATCATGGTCCCGGACTTGCGCCCGATGCCGAAGGCGGCTATCACGCAGTGTGGTTCGGTATCCGCAACGGAGCAGGGCGCGTTCGATACGGGAAACTGGCTGCCGATGGATCGCCGCGCGGCGAGGTGCGCGAATTACCCGATGAACGCGCGGAGCATGCAACGATTTCGAGTGAAGGCAAACTAGTGGTAATCCCGTGGCGCAGTTTTGACGGAAAAGCGACCAACTGGCGTGCCTGGGTATCTGCCGACAATGGCAATCATTTTGTGCTCAGGGAACTGGGTCGTTCCGCCGACGAAAATGATCATCCATTGTTGGCCAGGCGCGATGGGAGAATCTTTGCGCTTTGGCGAACTACACAGGGGATACAGGTTGAAGAAATTGCACCATAATTTTCTTATGCTGGCGGCGGCGCTGTTGAACTTTGCCTGCTCACCGGCAGAGGCTGCGCCAAAGCGAGTAGAGGCATTTGACGCGAACGTCTGGCGGGCGATGCAGGCGGACATGTCGCGGCCAACAGTCGTGCTGTTCTCAGCAACCTGGTGTCCCAACTGCCCGGCGGTAATGAAGCAATTGGCACACGAAATCAAACAGCGGAAACTGAAAGCACAATTGGTGGCCGTGGTGATGGATGTTTCGCCCAGTGAAGCAGATGCGGACTTGCTCGCGAACAAACACTACCAATTGGCCGATCGCCTGTTGGCGTTTTCGGGGCAAAGCGCCGTGATTCAATACGCGGTAGATCCGACGTGGCAGGGCCTGACACCCTACGTGGTTTTTCTGGCACCAGGAACCAAGTCATTTTCGGTCATTGGCCCGCCACCGAAAGCGGCATTTGATCGGTGGCAATCCGGACAAGAGGGTGGCGCCTATACCGGCCAAGGTGCCTCTAAGGGCATTGATTAGACTCCATGGGGCATTGCCATTCCCGGCATGGGCCAATCACTATATGCCGGTGTCAGTTAAAAATTCTAGAGGGTGTGATTCATTGAACCGGCGCCGACGCAATGTCGGCGCCATATGTCTTTGATGTTCATGTTCGATTTGTATCAACGTCTTCCAACCAAGCGCATATAGGGGCCTACTATCGCTAGACTAGGCTGGTTCGAGAATTGCCAGTCAGGTCAAGGTCACCAACATCACGTCGCGCACCATCGACTTACAGAAACCCTAAGCGAACCTTTCACACGAGGAATACACCAATGAAAGCAATTCTTGCCACTGCCCTGGTTCTGTTATCCACCTATGCTTTGGCTGAGGATGACGCACTCGTTGCCGAAACGAAAAGGAAAGCGCTTGAAATTCCACCAAAGTTGCTTGCCATGGTGCAAGAAGAAATCAACAATGGAAATTTAGATGGCGCCATTGCCGCTTGTCGTGACAAAGCACCCAAAATGGCCGCAGCGGCATCACAGGCGACAGGCTGGGAAATCCGTCGAGTAAGCCTAAAGAACCGCAATCCAAAGGCTACACCCGACGACTGGGAGCGCGCGGCGCTGCATGACTTTGATCGCCGCGCCGCGATGGGCGAAAGTCTGGCGACCATCGAAAAATCCGAAATAATTACCATCGACGGCAAGCGCACGCTACGTTACATGAAGGCATTGCCAAGCCAACAAATCTGCCTTGGATGCCATGGTAAATCCGAACAATTGAGTCTGGAGGTCAAGGCCAAGTTAAAGGACTTGTACCCCGCCGATCAGGCAATTGGTTACAGTGACGGCCAAATTCGAGGCGCGCTGACTGTTAAGCGCCAGCTATAAAAGGCATCGTGAGCTTAGGCTTGGCGGTTGCTGGTGAGAGACGAAAGGGATCTGGTTCGGATGTCGCGGATATTCGGTCAACAGAACATCAGTCAGTCGAGTGTGAGGGCGATGTGAGTTCGTATGGCAGGGAAAGAACAATGCCAATGCAACGTTGCCAGAATGCATATTTGTTAAGCCCCTGCCGTTGATGTCGACGAGTTTGACAAGCCGGCTTCGACGGCGCGTCGCCAGCACCAACTGGGGAACTTCATTGTTTCGGGCAGGCATTGAATCGCGATTGTTGCAGAATTTCCAAGGGTTCGCTGGCAGTAAGCGTGCCATTGGATGCTTTCCACAATGCCAGATCGGCGCTGTGAAGAATGTTGCGGGCGAGTGCCCAGCGAAAATGCGCATGCACTGGATTGGACTCAATCAGGTAGTAATTTTCGGCTTTTTGATTAGCTGGTGCGCCGATGACGGCAACTCCCGGCAGGAACTGAAACAGTGACAGACGTGCTATTTTCAGAATGTCATTGCTGGTCGCGGCCAGCCAGATTTTTGGATTGATGCTTGAGTCGGCCCATGTCTTCGGGCTGGGATTGAAAACCCACGCCGCGTAGACCAACCCGGCAGTAGCTGGATGTTTGGTGACATGGACAGCCAGCGCCCCGCCCAGTGAATAGCCGGTGACAGCGATCGGCACCTGCGGATACTGACGACTGACCGACTGCACATAGGCGATGGCTTCTTCGTACTGGGCAGTGTCTGATGAAAAATTCGTGCGCCAGTCCGCGTCTTCGTCGCTTCCACTAAACACCACGACGATCTCACGCAAATGCGACGGATTTACTTTGTCGTAGATTTCAAAACTGTTAGCTTCAAAACCGGAGGTCACGTTGCGACGATGCAAGCGCGGAGCCAGCTTCGCCCTGGCTGGTAATTCGAAGTAGTGTGTTCGTCCTTCGGTACTATCCTTTTGCAAAACATATGTGCCAAGCACCGCATAGAGATATCCGTTCAGCGCGACTTTCTGATGCAAGCGATCAATCACCGCGACAATCGCATCGCGTTTGGGTAGATATCGCTGATTGCACCAGATGCTCTCCTTGCCTACCGCGACCTCTGCAGGCGGCGAGTGAAGGATGAGCATCACGTAGGAGGTCGGTAGCAGCATTGCCAGTGCAAACAGGCACAGCACAACCAGCATGACACGCATTGCAGTCCGCCTGACGCGTAGCGCCGTGGTTGACCCCACGGATGTGGTGTCCGTCGATGTTAATTCGGGTTCGTCCATGGTTTAATGTGACTGTATTTAAAAACAGTTATGCCAATCCGAAACACCCTGATCCTCGTAAAGTGCCAAAGGTGGAATTTTAGGCGATGACGTTTCCATCCAATAAGTTTCGCGGTCGTTCTGCCGTGACCAATCCGGACAACCGTTACGCTGCGTGGCAGCGCGAAACGGCTGATGACGGGTGGCCTGTTGATGCCGACGAAGCGTTGGCGCCGATGGTCACTGAGATGATTATCGACACGGCGAAAACCGTGATCAGCTATAACACTTCGCCGGATATACCCTTTGACCGTTCAGTGAATCCGTATCGTGGCTGCGAGCACGGCTGCGCTTACTGTTTTGCACGACCATCGCACGCCTATCTGGGGCTCTCGCCCGGCATCGATTTCGAAACCAAGCTGGCCTACAAACCCGATGCTGCGAGTTTGCTGCGCAAGGAGTTGGCCAAACCCGGATACCAGTGCGCACCGATTGCGTTGGGGATCAACACCGATGCGTGGCAACCGGTCGAACGTCGTCTTGGCGTGACGCGCGGAATTCTTGAGCTGCTCAACGAGTGCCGCCATCCGGTCTCCGTGATCACCAAGTCCGCCTTAATTCTGCGCGATATCGATTTGCTGGCGGCTATGTCACGTGACAACCTTGTTCATGTGGGAGTCTCGGTCACCACACTGGATCCGGCCATCGCCCGCACCATGGAGCCACGCGCTGCATCAGGTCAACGTCGTTTGGCCGTGGTGAAGGCGCTCGCCGCCGCGGGAATTCCTGTCACCGTATTGGTGGCGCCGCTGATACCGTCACTGACTGACCACGAGTTGGAAAGTATCTTGGTGGCCGCCGCAAAGGCAGGTGCAACATCGGCTGAATACATCATCCTGCGCTTGCCGCATGAGGTCAAACCTTTGTTTCGCGACTGGTTGGAGCGTAATCAACCAGGGCGCTCCGAGCATGTCTATTCTCTGCTGCGGCAAATGCACGGTGGCAAGGAATACGACAGCCGCTTTGGTCAGCGCCAGCGCGGCAGCGGACCGTTGGCAGACATCATTGCACAGCGCTATCGGATTGCGGCCAAGCGACTAGGTTTGGATAATCCGGCGCCCCGACTCGATCGCAGCCGGTTTGTTGCGCCGGTCATCATCGAGACCGGTCGCCAATCGCGACAATTTTCATTGTTTTAGCGCACACGTGCGCGACAACGGCGTATGGCCGGCACCAACTGGTGAGGGACAGGCCCTCTCACCGGCCATACGCTGTTTTATTACGCCGCTTTGCGCTCGGGCACCTGTGTGATTTCGTCGCCTGAAATACTGATCTTGCGCGGCTTCATGGTTTCGGGAATTTCTCGCTCAAGCGAGATGCTCAGCAATCCATTGTCGAGCGCGGCACTGATCACCTTGACGTGCTCGGCCAATTGGAAGCGATGCTCGAAGTCCCGGGTGCCGATGCCGCGATGCAAGTAAGTTTTTGCAGGCTCGATCTTCTGCTTGCTACCGACGATTTTCAACGTGTCATTTTCAACTTCAATGTCAATTTCCGCACGGGTGAATCCGGCGACTGCCATCGTAATCTGATAGTTGTTTTCGTCGATGCGCTCGACGTTATAGGGCGGATAGCTTGGTTGCGCGTCGCTGCGCAAGGCGTTATCAACCAAATTTGCCAACCGGTCAAAACCAATGGCGGAACGGTACAGCGGGCTCAAATCATATTGACGCATGGTCATATCCTTTATAAAAAAGCGACAGTGAATGCAGGCCTCACCTGAGCACCTGCTGCGTTCAAGATGGGAACGCGAGTGTCGTTTTCAAGGACTTGAAGTTCAGTGAATAGCACCCAATATGAGCGCGCGCCGAAGCTGTTGCTTAACCCGTGGCCGTCGGTCGGCAACGCAGTGGTCAGCCTGTTCCGCCGACCGTCAACCCATCAATGCGCAAGGTCGGCTGCCCGACACCAACCGGAACGCTTTGACCTTCTTTGCCGCAGGTACCGACACCGGAATCCAGCGCCATGTCGTTACCAATCATCGAAACGCGGGTCATCGCTTCCGGGCCATTGCCGATCAGCGTTGCACCCTTGACTGGCGAGGTAATTTTGCCGTCTTCGATCAAATAGGCTTCGGCAGTCGAAAAGACGAACTTTCCGCTGGTGATGTCGACTTGGCCACCGCCGAAATTTGCCGCATACAAGCCATTTTTTACCGAGCGAATGATCTCTTCCGGATCGCGATCACCACCCAGCATCATGGTATTGGTCATTCGCGGCATGGGCAGATGAGCGAAGGATTCGCGGCGACCGTTTCCGGTCGGGCGGGTCTTCATCAGACGGGCGTTTAAGGTGTCCTGCAGGTAGCCCTTGAGGATGCCGTCTTCGATCAACACGGTACGCTCAGTTGGCGTTCCCTCATCATCTATCGTCAGCGACCCGCGCCGATGCGCAATCGTACCGTCGTCCACTACAGTGACACCTTTGGCCGCGACACGCTCACCAATGCGACCGGAAAAAGTTGAACTGCCCTTGCGGTTGAAGTCTCCTTCCAGACCGTGACCAACTGCCTCATGCAGCAATATGCCCGGCCACCCCGGGCCAAGCACAACGGTCATTTCACCTGCAGGAGCAGGCTTTGCGGCAAGGTTCACGCTGGCCTGGTGTACGGCTTGGCGGGCGTAGGTCTTCAGTTGATCATCGGTGTAATAACTGTAATCACTGCGACCACCGCCGCCCGAAGAACCTTGTTCGCGGCGTTTTACGCCACCCACTTCGTCTTCCATGATTACTGTGATGGATACGCGCACCAAGGGCCGCACGTCGGCGGCCAAATGGCCATCTGAGCGGGCGACCAGAATGACTTCCCAGGTTCCGGCAATGTGCGCCATGACTTCCTTGACGCGGGAATCCTCGGCGCGAGCTAAAGCTTCGAGTCGCTCCAGGAGCTTGACTTTTTGTGTCGCGTCCAGCGATGCAATCGGGTCGGTCGCGACATAGAGCGGCGCCAGGCAAGGGGCTTTGCGCAGCAATGGCACAAGGCGCGGCGCACCTGCCGCGGCAATCGCGCGGGTGGTTGCAGCAGCGGCCTTAAGTGCCGACAGCGATATGTCGTCGGAGTAGGCAAAGGCCGTTTTTTCGCCGGAAATGGCGCGGACGCCAACACCTTGCTCGATATTGAAGGTGCCGGATTTGACAATTCCCTCCTCAAGACTCCACGCCTCCGAGCGCGCATACTGGAAGTACAAGTCGGCAAAGTCGATATGGTGACCGAACAATTGACCAAATATCCCGTCAAGCTGGCGGGACGCCAAACCGTGCGGGGCCAATAAGGTTTGTTCAGCGGTTTGAAGGTGGTTGCTCATTTCATGTGCCTAGAGGGGTATGGTGATTTTTTGATAGTGGTTCAGTTTTACAGTTTTCGATGTTGCAGGGCCGGCAGGCTCGAACGGATTTCAATCAGGCGTTGGCGGTTGATTTCTCCGCTGATGATGCCTTCACCCTTATCCATCCGGGCAAGAATTTCGCCCCATGGATCGATAAGCATGCTGTTGCCGTGAGTCAATCGTCCGCCCGGATGACGTCCTCCTTGTGCCGATGCGAGAACATAACACTGATTCTCGATCGCGCGGGCGCGTAACAGCAGTTCCCAGTGTGCCCGACCGGTCGTTTCGGTAAAGGCGGCGGGCAAAACGAGGAGGTCAATTTGGCCCATGGCACGAAAAAGCTCGGGGAAACGCAGGTCGTAACAGATGGCGACACCGACGCGCCAGTCGGTGTCGCTGGTTTTCAGTTCAAAGCTGACCACCGTCTCACCGGGTTCGATCGTCCTGGCTTCGTCATAGGATTCATTACCCTTGTTGAAGCCAAACAGATGCATCTTGTCGTAGCGTGCAACCCTTTCACCGTTCGGGCTATAGACCATGCAGGTGTTGCGCAGTTTGACAGCATCGTTGGCGAGCAGTGGCAGCGAGCCGCCAACAACCCAGATGCCATGTTGTTTAGCCTTGGTCGCCAGAAATTTCTGGATCGGACCAATGCCATCGGTTTCCCGCATGCCCAGCCGCTCAGTGTCCGAGGCGCCGATCAAGGGGAAGTACTCAGGTAGCGCGACCAGGGACGCGCCGCCGGCAACCGCCTGGTCTATCAATCCGCCGGCTGTAGCGAGATTCGGCGCAAGGGCCGGCCCGGAAATCATTTGGATCGCGGCAATTTTCATGGCATTGCCTTCGCATTATCAGATTCTTTCACCGATTTCCCCAGCTGAACAACCTTGGGGTCGCTCCAGCTTCCGGAAACAATGTAATCGTAAGACAAGGCTTTGCCGACCGGATCTTTGAACAGTTTCTGCGACAGCCAAAGTGCCGCGCCGGCCACCGGATTGATCAACATCGCACCAACCGCAATCGTTTCGCCTACCGCAGGTTGCACACTGACTTTCAGGTCCTGCGTTTCGTTGGTCAAATTAACGCTGCCGTTAAAAAGGACTCTTGCCGCTGGCCCCTTGATTTCCATATTGTGAGTGTCCATAACGCCGCGTGTGACCACGACATCACCCTCTATACTGTCAAAGGCAAAACCTTGACTAAAGATATCGCGGAAATCCAGGGTAATTCGGCGCGGCAGCGAGGACAGGCTGAGCACCCCTAACAGACGACCGCCGACACCCGGTTCGAGTTGTTTGAATTGACCATCGTCCAGATTCACATTGAATTTGCCGCCAAGGCTGGGGTAATCGAAAGCCAGAGGGGAACCTTGCCAGCTTAACTTGCCGTCAATTTTTGCGGTTCCACGCCGCATTGTGTCGCCATAACCAAAACGCACAAGCAGGTTCTCCATGTTTTTTGCATCCACACTAAAGTCAACCGAGGTGTACACCGGTTCCCCGCCAAGCGCCAACAGCGCGTTGGGTTGGGCCGATAATGGTCGCCACAATGCATTCCCTTTCAAGATCGCGTCGTCATTGTGGATATCAAATTTTCCGCGCCATTCGCCAGACACGTTTTCAGCCTGTAGATCAAGGCTGCCGAGTTCGCGTTCCTTATGCATCAGTTTGCCAACGGTGATGTCGAACGCCGGTATCTGACTGGTTCTGTCATCACCGGCAAAATCGCTCGCTGATGTTGGTTTCACGTTGGGTAGCGCAACCGCAGCCTCTGGAATAGAGAACATCGGAATCTTGCCGGTTAGTTTTCCATTGCCGCGACTATCCCATTCGAAATCGCCCGAGACTTCAGTTGTTTTCAGCGTGAAACGCGCGATGTTGTCGGTGTGATTGCCGTTGAGATTCAGGTGACCAAACCGCTTGCCAAATACGCGCAATTCGTCTGCCCGAATCTTGAACTGGACGGGAACCCCTGTTGAATGCGCTGAATCATCTGAGGTCTTGTGTGTTTGTGTCGAAAATGTCATCAACGGACGCCAAAAATCCAGGTCGACACGCGGAACGTCCACTGCGATTTGGAATCCTCGATCAGGCAGTCTGGCTAACTCGACCGGAACCGAAGCCGCGTTTACCAACAGGTAGCCCCGCACGATCTCCGTCGCTGTCTTGTCACCGCGACGCTGAACTTTCGATTGGGCAATTTTTCCCAAACTCAGATCGATCGTGTCATAAAGGTTGGGATCCACAGTGCTCGCTTGAACCGGAACCGCGGCGCGCGCACCACGAGATCGGACTGGCTTTGCTTCGGGTGGCTGCGGCGCTCGACGCTCAAAATGCAAGGGCATGGATTCGGATTCGGTTTTGTTAAATGGAACGGGCAAACTCGATGACAATCCGACCAGCGACGAACTGATCAAAATTTCCGGCACTTTCTTTTTTACGCGAATGTTGCCGGTCCACTTTGCCACGCCGGCCAAGTGGTCTAAAAGCGGCATGGGATATTCGTTTCTCAAGCCGGCGACGCTGATTTCGCCACCACCGGTCACATTGACTGTGCCGTCCGAACCGGCCTTTATTTCAGCGCTCATCGGTGAGCCGAGCCAGTTGGCGCGCAGACCTTTGGACTCGACGCTGTTGGCGGTGAACTTGATCCGGCCATTCAGATCAGTGAGTGGCGGGATTCCTTTACCGATGACCACCTGATTGGCGAGAAAGCGGAAGGTGCCATCCACTTGCGCCGGAGCCTCGGTGCTGAGTGGTATGACCAGCTTCAGGTCCAGTTCACCGCTGCCGGTGGCCTGCATGTCTTCGATTGCATTGTCGATGCTCTTTTTGACCGGGCTTGTATCAATGAAATGCATGAAGTCGGCTGTGGGTCCGGCGGCCCTACCTTTAACTGTCAGAATCTGCTCGTTGGCCTCAAGGTCAGGCAGTTCCGCCGTTACATCCTTCAGTGACGCGCCAAAAACGCTTCCACTGTTCGCACGGATACGCATGGTCTCACTTGCGAACAAAATTTCTCCGCTCAATCCGGCAATCGGAGGCCAGTAGTCTGCGTAATCCAGGTTGGTGTCGGCGAAGTTTCCGCTAACCACAAACGTACCGCCTTTGCCACCGCGGAACGGGTAGTCCACCAGATTGCCTTTGAGCAGGAGCTTTACCCCAGTCAGCGTCCCTCCGCGCAGACTCTGTTTGATCCATGTGCGGGTTTCATTGCTGACCGTACGCGGGAGGTAGCGCCATACGGAGTCGACTTTTGCCGTTTTCAGATTCAATGACAGATCCATTGCGGTAGGTAGGGTCCCATCGATTGTCGTTTGCCAATGTCCGCTTCCATCGCCGGTAAAGTCCTGATTGGTGAAGCTAAGCTTGTCGACCGAAATGTCATAGTGACCCGGCTTTCCACTGATCGCTCGCCAACTTGACTGTGCGCTGAAGGCAGTCAGGTTGATTTGAGAGTCGTCGAATAGGTGCGGAAAGTCCAACTGCGCCTGCTGTGCGTTTAGCGATAACTTTCCATTTATTTCTGAGCCGGTGATGGATCCGCTGAGCCCCGCGATTCCGGGTAGCGAACCGTACGCTTTCAAGCGTAATTTTTCGAAACGACTGGTGATTTTCCAATGCTGAAAGTCTGCGAGGTCGCCAGCCCACTCCAAACCTAAATCATGCAGCTGTCCTGCAGGGGAATACGCTGTTATCTGGGAGTGTATCGATGCGTTGACGGGTAGATGTTTACTCAACTGTGCAAATACATTGAGATCAATTGCATTTGCAGTCAGCAAACCGCGCGCCGGCTTGTTAGGCTGTGCCTCTGCCCACAGAAAGTTGATATTGGTTGGCGAGACGCTGAGCCCATCATTGGTCGACAGACTGAGGTTTTTCAAGCTGAACGAGAATTCATTTTCAGTTCGCCGGCCGGAGATCCGCCCCTCCAGTTTTGCCAGATCCAACTCCGGCAGGTCTTTACGAAGGCGTATGCGCAAGTCATCGATTCGAACGTCTGCCGTCAATGATTCAATCTGCCCGCGCTCAACACCCAGCCACAAACGCAGGGCTCCTTGCCCTCTGGGCAGGTCAACGGGATAGTCAATCCACTTTTGCCAGGCAGCCAAATCTGCGTAATCCAACTCGACGTAACTTTCGCCTTGCCATTTGCGCAGTGTGCCCAGGCTATTGCCGCGAAAGTCAGCGCGAAAATCTATGCGTGAGGCCAACGCCAATGGTGGTTTGGCATTGAAACCGAAGCGATGTCGACCGCGGATCTTTTCCAGTGAAAAATTTAGCTGCGTGAGTTCCAGCGGCGGCGCATGTCGGAGTTCGTCGATCCAGACAATATTGGCGTTTCTGATGACCACCCGGTGCTGGGCCAGCAACCAGTCGATCGCTTGGTCATTCTGCCGGACAGCATCATCCTGTTCCTGATGTTCCGTCACGATCTTGTCGCACGGCGCTTCGTCTGCTGACTTGATGGCCGCTGCACTATCGGAAGCACACTTTGCCAGCGGGTCAGCGTTGGGATCGCCAACGTAACCATCAGACAACGGATCCACGTTCATGCCGGCAATTGAGATGTTATCGGCCGCGCTTCGCCGTACGACCAGTGAAGGACTGACAATTTCAAAGCGTGCCAATCGTATGCGCATTGACGCCAGTGAGTCCCACGCCAATTCTGCTTCCACCGTGTCGAGCGTAAGCGCTGCCCGACCTTTGTCGTCCTTTATTTCAAGCCCATGCAATGTCAACGCAGGCTGCAACCCGACCCAGAACGCTTCAATCTGGCGAATTTTCACCTCACGCTGAATGGCCTTGCTGAGAAGTGCTTCGATTTCCGGCCGATAACTTTCAATCTGAGGAAGTATCGCCAGACGCAAGGTCAAAATCAGCAGCGCGAACGAAAAATAAGCGACGGTCAGCAGTATCGCTGTGACATTGATCAGTTTCGACATCCATGGCGGTGATACCGCCGTTCGGCGGCCAAAAACTGAAGCAAGTCGCGAGAAAAATGCAGAAGAGGGCATGGAGGCTGATCGTGCGGCGCAGACTACAATAAACACTGGAGGTTGTTACGTGTGCGACAAGCGCGCTGGCCGCCGTATTGGACACCCAAATTCTATCCGATGCCCCTAATTGACGACATACTCAGCCAATCGCGTTACTTGCACCGTTTGACGCAGCGGCGCCCCGAATTGGCGACCAAAATGGTTGCCGATTTGCATGAACCCGTAACAGGGACTGAGATTGCCGCTTGGATGACCGGACAAACGGTCACCGAGGACAACCTGAAGTCTGTCTTGCGGCAATTGAAACAAACGGTAATAAGTCGAGTCGCTGCACGGGATTTGGCCGGGTTAGCGCCTTTGGCAGAAGTCACCGAGGCAATGACGCATTTGGCCGAATGTGCATTGGCTACCGCACAAGGCGTCTTGCTGGCGGCTCTGCAAGAGCGATATGGCATTCCGAGTAGTGCCACGGGTGCGCGTCAGGAGCTGATCGTGGTCGGCATGGGCAAACTGGGCGGACGTGAGCTCAATGTGTCATCCGACATCGATTTGATCTTCGTCTATGGTGAAGATGGCGAAACGGTGCCGGAACAAAACAATTCAAGCTGCCGCAGTATCTCCAACAGTGAATTTTTTACGCGCCTCGGGCGTGCATTGATCAATGCGATTGCCGATGTCACGGAAGACGGTCAGGTATTCAGGGTTGACATGCGCTTGCGTCCGAATGGTGATTCCGGTCCGCTGGTGTGTTCTCTGGACATGCTGGAAAATTATTTTGTTGTCCAGGGCCGTGAATGGGAGCGCTACGCATGGATCAAAGCGCGCGTTTTGAACGAGCGAAAGGCCGCTCATGAAGCCCTTGACGCGGTACGGCACCCCTTTGTTTTCCGGAAGTACCTTGACTTCGGTGCAATCAACGCGATGCGTGATCTGCACGCGCAGATTCGTCGGGAAGTGGCCAAGAAGGACATGGTCGACAACATCAAACTTGGTCCCGGCGGGATCCGTGAGGTGGAGTTCATTGCACAGGTATTCCAGTTGATACGTGGCGGTCGCGAGCGCAACCTGCAAGTTAAGCCAACTCTGGCAGTATTACGCTTGCTCACCACACAAGGCATTTTGCCGCAGGCCACCGTTGATGAACTGACAGCGGCTTACGAGTTTATGCGGCGCCTTGAGCACCGATTGCAGTACCTTGATGATGCTCAAACCCACAGTTTGCCGGTAACGGACGTCGATCGGGCAATAATTGCAAGGACGATGGGCTTTGCTTCGTTCGATGCGCTGGTCACGGAGCTTGATGATCATCGCAGCAACGTGTCGCGGCATTTCGACTCGGTGTTTGCCGCACCAGAAGATGACACCCCAAAACTGCATGGTTTATGGCACGAAGGCGAGTCAAGCGACGGCATTGAAGATTTTCAGCGCTTGGGGTACCGTGATCCGGCGAGCAGCATGCGGCGGCTTGCAACCTTGCACAGTGGTGCACGCTATCAACAAATGACCACCGCGATAAAGGAGCGGTTTGATGTGCTGGTACCGCGGTTGATTCAGGCCGCAGCGCGTGCACCAAATCCGGACGAAACCCTGGTTCGCAGCCTGGACTTACTCGAGTCGATCTCGCGTCGCGCGGCGTATTTGGCCTTGTTGCAGCAATACCCGCACGCATTGGAGAGGTTGGCGGCTTTGGTCAGTAGCTCAAAGTGGGCCGCCGACTATCTGCAGCGACATCCGATCTTGCTCGACGAGTTGCTTGACCATCGGACGCTCCAAAGCACCATCGTGCCCGATGCCTTTTTGAGCGAGTTAAATGACAAGCTTGATGATGCAGAACCGGATGTCGAGAGACAAATGGATGTCATGCGGGAGCAGCACCACGCCCAGGTGTTTCGCCTGTTGGTGCAGGATTTGGCTGGAAACCTGACGGTCGAAACGTTGGCTGATGGACTATCGATTCTTGCGGATGGGATGTTACAAGTCGCCTTGCAGCGGGTTTGGCGGAAATTGCCAAAACGCGATGGCGATTCGCCAAGATTTGCCATCATCAGCTATGGCAAGCTGGGCGGCAAGGAACTTGGTTACGCTTCGGATCTTGATTTGGTATTTCTGTATGACGACACGACAGCCGACGCAGGTGAAATTTATTCGCGCCTTGCAACCCGCCTGAATACCTGGCTTTCGGCGCAGACATCTGCCGGGCAGTTGTTTGAGACCGATTTGCGACTGAGACCAAACGGTGATTCCGGCTTGATGGTCAGTTCGCTCG
Source organism: Rhodocyclaceae bacterium (assembly GCA_016718525.1). Taxonomy (GTDB): domain Bacteria; phylum Pseudomonadota; class Gammaproteobacteria; order Burkholderiales; family Rhodocyclaceae; genus JADKHX01. The sequence goes on along the minus strand of JADKDD010000001.1, from coordinate 1,674,518 downwards.
ACGCGTTTCGCAGATACCAACTTGAATCGGCGTGGATTTGGGAACACCAAGCATTGACTCGCGCGCGTTTTTCCGCCGGCGACCCTGCGGTCGGCGCCGAGTTCGAACATATTCGTACGGACGTGCTTTGTCAGCCGCGAGACTTGAGTCAGTTACGCGCTGAGGTGCTTGAGATGCGGAAAAAAATGTTTGACGCCCACGGGACGAGACGAAACAGTTCCAATGGCGATGAGGGGGGCGCCATGTTCAATCTCAAGCATGATCGCGGCGGTCTGGTTGACGTCGAGTTTATCGTTCAGTATCTCGTCCTTGGTTACTCACACAGATTTTCTGCACTGACGGCAAATCTGGGTAACCTCGCACTGCTTAAAATTGCTGCTCAACTGGAACTTATTCCGCTCGAAATAGCGGAAGATGTGCGCAATGCTTACCGGGATTTTCGGCGGATGCAACATCAACTGAGGTTGAATGGCACATCGGTACAGGTTCCAATGCACGAAGTTGAGGTGCGAGCGAGTGCGGTACGCACGCTTTGGGCGGCTGTGTTTGATTCACAACAGATTTCTGATTGACAGTTTTTTTGGAGAGTTTCGATGCCAGTGAACTACAGCACGCCTGCGCCTGAGGCCCTTTTCCCGGTAACCGGCGTTCGCTTGGGTACGGCCGAGGCCGGAATTCGCAAGGCCCACCGACGCGACCTGACTTTGTTCGAATTTTCGCCCGGAAGCACTGCCGCCGGGGTGTTCACGCAGAACCGGTTTTGCGCCGCGCCGGTGACTATCTGCCAACGCCACCTGGCCATCGGTACTGACATTCGCGCACTCGTGATTAACACTGGAATCGCCAACGCGGCAACCGGCCAGCGTGGCTTGCAGGCGGCGCTGGTGACCTGCAGCGAAACCGCAAAGATTCTCGGTTGCGAAGATCGGCAGGTTCTACCATTTTCGACCGGTGTGATTCTGGAGCACTTCCCGACCGATCGCCTGGTTGCCGCATTGCCCGCCGCAAAAGCCGATCTTCGTGCGGATAATTGGCACGCCGCCGCGCACGCGATCATGACGACGGACACCGTCGCCAAAGCCGCATCGCGTCGTATTGAGATAGGCGATAAGACAGTCAATGTCACTGGCATTTCCAAAGGTGCTGGAATGATTCGCCCGAACATGGCGACCATGCTCGGCTTCATCGCCACCGACGCCGGCATCCCAGCAGGTTTGTTGCATCAATTGGTAAAGGATGCCGCCGATGAGTCATTCAATTGCATCACGGTCGACGGCGATACATCGACCAACGACTCGTTTGTCGTGGTTGCTACGGGTGCCAGTGGAGTGACGTTCGAGTCAGAAACTTCTGCACATTGGCCGGCAATACGCGCGGCAATGATTGACGTTGCCAGAGAACTCGCACAGGCGATCGTGCGCGATGGCGAAGGTGCCACAAAATTTATTACCGTGTCAGTTGGTGCTGGCAACACGCCGTCAGAGTGCCGCGCCGTCGCCTATGCCATTGCCCATTCGCCGCTGGTGAAGACAGCTTTCTTCGCTTCAGACCCCAACCTCGGTCGCATCCTCGCTGCGATTGGTTACGCTGGAATAACTGACCTCGATGCAAGTGAGGTGCGAGTTTGGCTCGGCAGCGGAGGCAAGGAAGTTTTAGTCGCCGAAGCAGGCGGTCGCGCCGCGAGTTATGAGGAAAGCTCCGGCGTGCAAATCATGAAAGATTCTGAAATTACTATTCGGGTAGATCTCGGGCGCGGTGATGTCGGCACAACGGTATGGACGTGCGATTTTTCTTATGACTATGTCAAGATTAATGCGGACTATCGCTCGTGAAAATTTCGCACTTGCCTTTCGAATTTGGCAGCCCCTTTACCGGGGGTGTGTTGATCGCGGCATTATGCTTTGACCGTTTGCCCTGCCTGCTGCAATGACCGAAGACAAAACACGTTGTCAGCAGGTAATTGCGCTGATAGACCAGGCGAACTCGGCTGACCCAAATATGGATGAGGGGCAACCCAAGGAATTGCTGTATTCGCAACGGATGAGTGCAATGTTGCAGCGGTTCTCCCCGGATGCCGACGAGGTGGCGCAACTCGCCGTGCGGGCGCAGCATATCCGGCGCTGGGTGGTGCCGCGTGATAGCTATCCGGCGACGCGCGAAGGGTATCTGATGTGGCGCAAGAGTTTATACAAGTTCCATGCGGATGAGGCAGGGCGACTGATGCACCAGGCAGGCTACGACGAGGTGATGATAGAGCGGGTCAAGTCGGCGGTGTCGAAACGCGGGATCAAGGCAAACGCTGACACGCAGTTGCTTGAAGACGTCAGTGCGTTGGTGTTCATCGAACATTACTTGTTGGCGTTCTCGCAGACCAAGGCAGACTACGATGAAGCGAAATGGATCGATATCATTGCCAAAACCTGGAAGAAAATGTCGGTGGCGGCGCAGACCTTCGCCTTGAGTGGCAAATTGGCCTTGCCGGCTGCGCTGATTCCTTTGATTGTTAAAGCTGTGGAGGAGAAATAGATGAACGTTGGATTTATTGGATTGGGCTTGATGGGGCGACCGATGGCACTGCACTTGGAAGCGGCCGGACATCGATTGCATCTGTGGGCGCGACGGGCGGAATCATTGGCGCCGTTCGCCGCTGTTAACGCTGTCGTCCATTCGACCCCGGCGATGGTGGCAGCGGCGGCCGATGTGGTGATCACGATGGTGGCGGACGCCCCGGATGTCGAAGCGGTTTGCCTGGGTCCGGACGGGATCTCAAGCGGCGGCAAGCCGGGCTTGGTGGTTGTCGATATGAGTACGATTGCGCCGGCGGCGGCGATCCGGATTGGCGTCGAACTTGGCCAGCGCGGCATTGCGTTTGTCGACGCACCAGTGTCCGGAGGGGAGACGGGCGCGATCAATGCAGCCTTGACCATCATGGCCGGTGGGACGCAGGAGGCGTTTGATCGGGCGTTGCCGCTGTTCCAGAAAATGGGCAAATCGGCAACGTTGATCGGTGACAGTGGTGCAGGGCAGGTGGCAAAAGCCTGCAATCAAATTCTGACCGGCGTTGGCATCATGGCGGTGGCCGAGGCGTTTAACTTTGCGGCCAAGAGCGGGGTCGATCCGGCCAAAGTTCGCGAGGCGCTTTTGGGTGGCTTTGCCTATTCGCGGATCTTGGAAAATCACGGCCAGCGCATGTTGGATAGAAATTTCAAGCCTGGCTTCAAGGCCTGGATGCATCAAAAGGATTTGCGCATTGTGATGGAGGAAGCACACCGTCTGGGCCTGTCGGTCCCTGCTGCGGCGGCTACGGCGCAAATGTTCAACGCGATGGTCGGCAGCGGTTTGGGAGAATCCGATTCCATCGCCGCTTTGCAGCTCCTGGAAAAAATGAGCACGCCGGGCTGAGGTTATGCGCGTTGGCTTTATTGGCCTGGGCAGCATGGGCCTGGCGATGTCCGAGCGTTTGCTGGCTGCCGGATTTGAGTTGCATGTCTGGGCACGGCGTCCCGCCAGCACCAACTCGCTGGTCGAGCAGGGTGCGACCCTGTGCGTCTCGCCTGCTGCGTTGGCGCGGAGTGTCGAGCTTGTGTGCACCAACGTTACTTCAAGCACCGACGTCGAGGGATTGGCAACGGGAGCGGACGGGCTGATTGAGGGCTTGGAGACAGGCACGCTACATATTGACTTCTCCACCATCGCACCTGAAACCGCGCGGCGGATTGCCGGGATTTATGCGGCACGCGGGATTGATTTCATTGACGCGCCGGTATCGGGCGGCAGCAGCGCGGCGCGGAGTGGAAGCTTGGCCATCATGTGGGGTGGTTGCGCGAGCCGGGCGGAAGAGCTCGCTGCGCGGATCAAGCCGGTGTTCGATTGCATTGGCAAGACTGCGGTGTATGTCGGTGCGCCGGGGGCAGGGCAGGTGGCGAAAGCCTGCAACCAGATGGTGATGGTGGCGGCAATTGAAGCGGCGGCAGAAGCGGCGCTGTTGGCACGTGCCAACGATCTGGATTTTGCCAAAGTGCATCAGGCGGTCAGCGGCGGATCAGCGGCGTCGCGCGTGCTGGAGGTGTTCGGCGAGCGCATGATTCGGCGCGATTTTGCCGCTGGTGTGGAAGCGCGCCTGCATCACAAGGATTTCGGTTTGTTGCTGGGCGAGGCAGTCCGTCTGGGTGCGCCGTTACCCATCGCTTCGAGCGTCGGGCAACAACTTAACGCCCTGATGGCGCAAGGCGATGCCAAGGCGGATACGTCGACTTTACTCACCGTGCTGGAGCGCAGTTCATTGCCTGAGCGGGCATCATCCTAGAAACCTCAGCTGACCGCTTGTTTTCCATCAGAACCACTAAGGTTTACTGACTCCCGATCAATTAAAGTCGCTCACCTTTTGGGTGAGTACGCTACGCGCCCGATTGCACGACTGGCGTGCCGCCTGACTTTGTTGCTCGTCGTAGCAGGGGTGGAGCCTGCGTCCTCCTCGCGTCTTGTCAGTCGCCCCGCCAGTCGCACACTTGGGTGCGTCCAACTGAGGTTTCTAGGATAATGCGTACTTTTTATCGGGAGTTGGGATGAGCGAAAACACCACCACTACGGCCAGCGGTTTGATGATCGAAGAAGTTGTCGTCGGTACTGGCGCAGAAGCTAAAGCCGGCATGCATGTTTCGGTGCATTACACCGGATGGTTGATGAACGGTACCAAGTTCGACTCGAGCAAAGATCGCAACGATCCGTTTGACTTCGGCCTAGGTCAGCGGCAAGTGATCGCCGGGTGGGACGAGGGCGTGCAGGGTATGAAAGTCGGTGGCACGCGCAAACTCACGATTCCGCCTGGACTGGGTTACGGTGCACGCGGTGCGGGTGGCGTGATTCCACCGAACGCCACATTACTGTTCGAGGTCGAGTTACTCTCGGTCTAAGCTGGTCGGCGTGAGCGGGACGGTGTCTACGCCGCAAGTTCCGTCCCGGCTTCCCCATGTCGGGACGACGATCTTCAGCGTCATGTCAGGCCTTGCGCTTGAGCATGGCGCAATAAATCTATCGCAAGGATTTCCGGATTTCGCCCCACCGGCGCGTTTGTTGGAGCGCGTTGCACATCACATGGCGGCGGGCAGCAATCAGTACGCGATGATGCACGGCGCGCCGAGCTTGCGCGAGGCGATTACCGAGAAAGTCGCCCGCCTGTACCAGGTGAGCTACGATGTTGAGCGCGAAATAACGGTCACCGCTGGTGCGACTGAGGCGATCTTTTGCGCGATCGCGGCCTGTGTCCGGCCGGGTGACGAAGTCATCGTATTCGCTCCGGTGTATGACTCCTACATCCCGGCAATCCTGCTCAATGGCGGCACTCCGGTCGTTGCCAATCTTGCCGCGCCGGACTATCGGCCGGACTTTGACCAATTGCGCCGGTTGCTTAGCCCGCGGACGCGGATGCTGATTATCAATAGCCCGCATAATCCAACCGGCAGTGTCTGGTCAGCCGATGACATGACGGAGCTTGCGGCCTTGCTTGCCGGCACCGAAATCGTGGTGGTCAGTGATGAGGTCTATGAGCACATGGTGTTTGATGGCGTCGCGCATGTCAGCGTGATGCATTATCCGGCCTTGCGCGAACGAAGTTTCGTGGTCTCCAGTTTCGGTAAAACTTTCCATATCACCGGTTGGAAAATTGCCTATTGTCTGGCGCCGGCGTCCTTGACCGCCGAGCTACGCAAGACGCATCAGTTCGTCGTCTTTGCGGTGAATCATCCGATGCAGTTGGCAATTGCTGACTTCATGCGCGAGGCTCCCGAATTTGCGGACCAGTTGGCTGGTTTCTATCAGGCAAAGCGAGACGAGCTACGTGCCGAACTTGCTGCGTCGCGCCTCCACCTGTTGCCCTGCGCCGGCACCTACTTTCAGCTGGTCGATTATTCGGCCGTAAGTACCATGGCAGATGTGGACTTCGCCAAATGGCTGACTACTGAGCCTGGTGTGGCCGCAATCCCGGTGTCGGTCTTTTCGCCACACGGCAGCAATTTGCGTCTGGTTCGTTTGTGCTTTGCCAAAGCGTCGTCAACCCTTGTCGAGGCCGGCAAGCGCCTGCGTAGCATTTAGGTTGCGGGTGTATGGCCGAGGAACCGGTCAGCATTCCACACAAATCAACTGGTGAATCGAGACAAAAAAAACCCCGATGCTTGCATCGGGGTTCAAACCGACCCTTTGGGGCCGGAGGAGGAGACGGTACGTTGTTACGCGGCCTTTTTGCCTTTGATCGTTGCGGCGTTGGCAGCGGTTTTGCCGCTTGTCTTGCTGGTGGCGGCAGTCACAGTGGCGACCGAGCTAGCCACGTTGGCTTCAGTCATTTCGACCGCTTGCTTGGTCATTTTGGTGATATTGCCGTAGGCTGAGTTTGCAGCGGCGATCGCCGATTTGACCGCATTCACCGCTACGTCCGAACCCGCAGGGCCGGTTTTGGCGACTTGATCGAGCGCTGTGCTGATGGTGCTGTTAAATTCACTCACTTGAGCTTCGACCGCTTTGGCGATTTCCTGATTGGTCTCGTTAAGAATTTCGTAGACGTTGCGTGAGTAAGCAACCATCTTTTCGATTCCCGGTTGGGCTAGTTCAGAGGTCAGACTTACCATGGCTTGCGGGTCTTTAACTTGAAACAGGGCCTTGGTCGTTGCAGCACTGTCTTCCATGGCGGTGCGCGCCACGTTAAGGTTCAGCGCGGCGAGACGCTCGGTGCTGGCAAACATGGTGTTTGCCATAGTCAACATGTTTTCAACAGCATTTTTGTTTGCGGCAGCAATTTGATTGACGAAGTTGTTCATGATGTGGCTCCTATGAGAGATGATGATGGGTTTGCCTTACACCAGCGTTACAGAGGATGACATCCCAGTAATGGTGCGTTGCAACATGAATTGGATTATAGGGTCTCGGGAAGCGCTGTCAAGGATTTTATGCTGCGCTGCAATAAAATAATTAATCTTTATAAAACAAGCGGATAAAATAGAAAATGACCCCGCACGGTCATTTTCCGGCTTACACGAAGATCCGCTTCCGGTTTATGAATTGGTAAACCCCGGCTTGCGCTTTTCAATAAACGCGGTCATTCCTTCGCGCCGGTCGTTGGTGGCGAACGCGGCATGAAAACTGCGGCGCTCGAACAACAGGCCTTCCTGCAAACTCGACTCATAGGCACGGTTGACGGATTCCTTGATCATCATCAGCACCGGCAGCGAATACTCGGCGATGCCTGCGGCGACGACCAACGTATCAGCCAGCAGCGTCTCGGCCGGCATGATGCGAGCAACCAAACCACAACGCTCGGCTTCTACGGCATCAATCATGCGGGCGGTGAGACACATGTCCATTGCCTTGCTCTTGCCCATCGCGCGCGGCAAACGCTGGGTTCCCCCTGCGCCGGGCAGGATGCCGAGTTTTACTTCAGGTTGCCCGAACTTCGCATTGTCGGCAGCAAAGATCATGTCGCACATCATCGCCAATTCGCATCCACCGCCGAGCGCAAAGCCAGCCACGGCAGCGATCAAGGGCTTGCGACAACGTGCAACGCGATCCCAGTTTTTTGTAATGAAGTTAGCCTTGTAGGCATCCATATACCCGTAATCCTTCATCCCGCTGATATCGGCGCCGGCAGCAAAGGCTTTATCGGAACCGGTAATGACGATGCAGCCGATGGACTCATCGGCTTCAAAACCATCCAGCGCCAGACCAACATCATCGAACAAGCCGTCGCTCAGTGCATTTAACGCTTTCGGCCGATTTAGTGTGATTACGCCGACCTTGCCGTGCGTGGCGACAAGGATGTTTTCATAATTCATTGCATACTCTCCAAAAAATAGTGCAGCCTACCCAAACCGGTTAGTGCAGCGCCCAGATCAAGGTTTAGTGGTTGCTTCGGGTTTAGTCTTGTCCCTCGGGTATATCGTGGCGGTGACGCGTCCTTTCCCGCCAGCGCCATCGACCAGGTAGTTCTCGGTTTTGCCATCATAGGAAATATAAGCGCCACGAACCTCGTCGAGGCCGCTTTTGACGCGTGCGCGACCATGAAACTCAGTCTTTTCAGTACGGTTGTCGTGCTCTATGCGCTCGGCTTCACCCTCGATGAAATCGCTGCGCCCTTCGCGCTTTTGTTTGAAACGGGCAAGCCCTTCATTCGCCAATGTGCCGCCATATGCGGTACCGCTTTGAAATCCGTCCGCATCCTGCCGGACGACCATTTTGCCGGTCGAAATGCTCATTGTCCCTTGCGTCAGGCGCACGTTTCCTTCGAAGGTTTGAATTTTTTGTTTGTCATCCACTGACACGCGATCGGCCTCCAGGCCAACCGGCTTGTTTCGGTCGGCACGTTCCGCGTGTGTCGTCGAACCGGCCACTGCGAGTAGCACTGGCAAAAGCATTCTGGAGGTAATTTTCATGGTTATGGTGTGTTGTGAAATGTTGCGGTGACGGGCCCATCAAGTACGCTGACCCCGGACTTGTTGTCAATTGTCAGAGCACGACCGGAGATGATGCTCTTACCTTGTGAAATGGTCACGTGCCCGTCCGCACGCGCTTGCTCAGTGTCGGGGTTCAACACCACAGCGTTGGTGCGCAGCTCGATTGGCAGTCCGCCTGATTTTCCTTCCTGCCTGATCAATACCGTGTCCGTCAAGGTTATTTCCTTACCGTCCTTACCCACCAATCCGGTGGAGGCAGTCATTTTGACCGCCGGTTCACGAAAGAAGACGAGTTTGGGGTCAGCGACCACGGTTGAGTCATCGTCAGGGTAGTGCGTCATCTTTTGTCCCCAAAAGGCACTCAGCAGACGACCGTCAGCGTCAAAGCGCCGTATTGAAAACTGGTCTACCCAGTAATCCGGATCGTGCCGCAATGCACCGCTGCTTCGGCCCTCCGGAGCAACCGCGCTGACCAGCCAAAAGCTAAGTCCTGCAATCAGCAGCAATGGAAGCAAAGTCCAAATATTTGACGATCGCTGGGTCATGATCTGGCGCTACTTTGTTGGCGATAGGCTGCCATCATCGGCGCAAGCCTGCCTTGCGCGTCAAGGATGAAATCACAGACTTCGCGCGCGCCGCCCTTGCCCCCACCACGAAGGCTGACAAAATCCACGTCGCGTCTGACTTCCTCATGCCCGTCGGCCACTGTTGCCGCGAAACCGCAAGCACGGAGAATCGGGATGTCGACCACGTCATCACCCATGTATCCTGCGCGAGCAAAGTCCAGGCTCAGGGATGCAAGGAGTTCCGACATGACTCGTGGCTTATCGTCCGCTCCCATGAACAAATGGCGAATTCCCAAGTTCTCGGCGCGTAACTCCAGTGCCCTCGATGACCGGCCACTGATGATGGCAACATGGATTCCAGCCGCCATCAGCATCTTGATGCCGTGACCATCAAGACTGGAGAACGCCTTTATTTCATCACCGGCCGAGCTGAAATACAGCGTCCCGTCGGTCAACACGCCATCGACGTCGAAGCCCATCAACGCAATCTTTGCGGCCTTATGCATGGCACGGCTTCGGCTATCCATCAGACAACTTTCGCCCGAAACAAATCATGCATGTTTAGCGCTCCTGCAAGTTTGCCGTTGTCATCCAGCGCGAGCAGCTGATTGATCTTGTTAGCTTCCATGATTTGTACAGCTTCGACTGCCAGTCGAACTGCGGGAACGGTTCGTGGCTTGCGGTTCATCACTTCGCTAATCATCACCTGACGCAGATCACCACGTTGCTCCATGGCGCGGCGCAAATCCCCGTCGGTAAAGATTCCGGCGATCTCTCCCTGAGTGGCTTCAACCACCAGCATTCCCAGACCGCCTTTAGTCATCACGGCGAGTGCCGCGGGAATCAGAGTGGTCATACTCACCGTCGGTACATCTGTGCGCATCACGTCAGAGACATGGGTGAGCAATTTGCGTCCGAGCGCGCCACCAGGGTGCGACCGCGCGAAGTCTTCGGCGTCAAAACCACGGGCATCAAGCAAGGCGACGGCCAGTGCATCGCCCAGCGCCAGTGCAGCGGTGGTGCTGGCGGTAGGCGCCAAATTCAAAGGACAGGCTTCTTGCGCCACTCGTGCATCCAGATGTACATCGGCTTCGCGCGCGAGCGACGATTCTTCGTTGCCGGTGATGGCGATCAAGCGTCCGCCCTGACGTTTAATAAGCGGCACCACGGTGAGTAGCTCGTCGTTTTCTCCTGAGTTGGAGATTGCGATCATAACGTCGTCGCCGGTAATCATGCCCAAATCGCCATGAACAGCTTCTGCGGCATGGACGAAATAGGCTGGAGTGCCAGTACTGGCCAAGGTAGCGGCGATTTTTCGCCCGACGTGGCCGGATTTGCCGATACCGCACACAATCACCCGCCCCCGGCTGGAGAGGATCAAGGCGACTGCACGTGCAAACTGGGAATCAAGTCGATTGGCCAAGTCGGTCAGCGCAAGCGCCTCAATTTCAAGTACCTGTCGCCCCATCGCCAGGGCACGAATTTCCTGCGCAGGTTTCGAATTCATGCACAAACACCAGTGTGAGCTGAGCGGAAATTATAACCACCGGCAGGTGGTCCGCTCGCGCGATCGTGTTTCGGTCGGTTGGTGCTGGCGGTGGAATGGCCCGCTCATCGGCCAGACGACGCTGAATACGACAGGCATAAAAAAAGCCCGCCGGAGCGGGCTTTCTTTTTTTAATGAAACAATTACAGTGATTTGCAGATTGTGTAGAGCTCGGTATCGTCAGCAGCGTTATAAGTGGCCGTGCTTTGACCTGTCCTTGTGACATTAGTTCCTCCACGAGTTACTGGAGCCTTAACCTGATCAAAAGCGCGCAACGTACCAGTGTTGCCAACGCCGTCGTCAAACTGCTGATCGATTGCACCGGCGATTTTTCCGTTGAGGTTTGATGTGCAAACCACAAGCCCGCCCATTTCGGGAACAAGGCCCGCACCAGTTTGAATACCAACAATTCCGCCAACGGCATTTTGCGGTTGGTTGCCGCCGTCCGCAGCGGTTGTCGCACCGGCAACAAATCCGGCAATGCGCATGTGATGCCAAAACAGAATTGTTTCATTCGTAGTGGCAGCCAATGCCGTAGGAGGAGCATCGTTGAAGTTGGCAGTGCTTGCAGCAGCAACCCCTGTCGGGTCCGCTCCAACCACGCCGTTTTTGTTGCCATTGAAGGTACTAGCCCATCGAGCCTGGGCGCCACCGTCGTCGCCCGGGAATGTCTTGTAGCGATCCTGGTAGGCATACACGCCGGCCGCAATACCATTCAAATCATTGGCGACGTTCTTGATCTTTGCACTGTTGATCAACTCCTGCCCTTTCAACACACCACCGAGCAGCAGGCCGATGATGACCAGCACGATGGCAATTTCCACTAAGGTAAAGCCTGATTGTTTGCTACGCATGATGTTCTCCGTTCGTTGGTGTCAAGTAACTGATGGTCGGACTTCTGTAACGCTAGTCTATAAGCACTAATGATGCCAGATATATTAAATTAATAAAATCAATCAGTTATAGTGATACGATCTTGAGACCGTTAGGTTTCCGCCAAAAATATGACGATTTTTCAACAACTTAAACAGGACGGATTGTCGGGCATCTGACGCTACAATCAGCTGTGCCTTCTCGTTGCTGCCGTTGATATGCAAACTACCCCCTTGGCTGAGCGCCTGATTACGCGATTGCCAGCTTGGCGCGGACCAATACTGATCGCATTACTAGCGTGCTTGTTCGTCGTCTTGTCGCAACCGATAGACAGCGCAGTGGTGCGCCCACTATTCCTGGGTCACTTAGGGTTGTTCATTTTGTGGCAACCGCTGGTCAAGGGGCAGCAACGGGTGTCCGTTCCCGTATTGATTTCGTTGCTGATTCTTGCGGCAGTGGCTGCGATTGAGATTAACGGTTGGTTGCTGATGTTGTGGATCTTGATGCTGGCAGGGATTGTCGGCGGCAAAGTTCTACTTTTGGGCGCTCCGGTAACGCGGCTGTTCCATTTGTTTGCGCTTGGGTTTTTAGTGCTGGCGCTTTTGGTGTTGGCGACTCCTCTGGCATTGCCGGCAGCGAGCTTACCTGCTGCGGTGGTCAACGCGACTCGTATCGTGCTTCCGCTATTGCTTGTGGTTATGCTGATGCTACCGCAGGGAAATCTGCAGATGCAGCAGGTGGAAGTGATTGATTTCGTCAATAGTTTGTTTGTGTTTTTGCTGCTTGCGGTTTTGGTACTCGGTAGTTTGTCAATGATGTTGCTGACCAAATCAGACTACGCCAGCGCCTTGTTAAGGGCCTTGATCGCACTTGGCGGAGTATTGCTGATACTTGGTTGGACGTGGAGCCCGCATGCCGGGTTTGCCGGTTGGGGCAATTTTTTCTCGCAATATTTGTTGTCGATAGGCTTGCCGGCCGAACAATGGTTGCATTCATTGGCCAATTTGGCAGAAGAAGAGCTCGAACCGGACGCGTTTGTCGCGCGTGCCTGTGTTGCGATGACTGAAGGGCTACCTTGGGTGAGCGGGATCCGGTGGTCGGCAGCCGGCATCGATGGTTCGTTGGGGGAACCACACGGCGTGTCGATACAGTTTACCCATCAGGACGTCCGCCTCAGCTTGTTTACACGATATCCATTGCCGCCATCACTGGTGTGGCACTTCAATTTGCTCGGCCAACTGCTGGGTGAGTTTCATGCTGATAAACAGCGGGCAAAGCGCTTGAAAGAGATATCCTACATGCAGGCTGTTCATGAAACCGGTGCGCGACTGACCCATGACGTAAAGAATTTGCTGCAGTCCATGCAGATGTTGTGTCACGCGGCAAATGAACCCGGGTCGGATGATTCGGCAGCGTTTCGTGGTTTGTTACGCCGGCAACTACCTGCAATCACGACGCGCCTGGAAGTGACCTTGGACAAATTGCGCGTGCGCCAAGACGCGAAGGCTGAACCGACGGCTCCTTTGCGTCAATGGTGGGAAGAACTTATGCGGCGGTTTGAAGGTAAGTCGTGGATCAATTTCATCCGCAATGGCGCGTTGGCAGATGTTGAGGTACCTACAGCCATGTTCACTTCAGTGATGGACAATCTTTTGTCGAATTTGTCGTCCAAAAGACAACGCGAACCGGCGCTGAATGTGACCGTCACCCTTCAAGTCAATGGTGGTAGCGCAACAATCACCGTGAGCGATAACGGGAGCGCTATTGAACACACTATCCAAACGCAACTACTGCGGGGCCCGGTTCCATCCGAGGACGGCTTGGGTATCGGTCTTTACCAAGCCGCCAAGCAAGCTGAGTCGGTTGGATATCGAATGTCTTTGTCGGAAAATCGCGATGGAGAGGTTTGCTTCCGGCTCAGCCCTGCCTCAAGCGCCTGAATAGGCTCAGTTCAGCACCTGTGGAACACAGCGGCTTGCCTGATCAGAAAATCAGTAAGCGTCAGCGGCATTAAATGGCTGCTTGCGGCCAATCAGGCGATAAACCGTCATATCGCCTTTACCCTTAAGGTAAATCACCTGGGGATCGTGGAAATCAAAACTGTTACGCAAACGGTAATAGGTCGTTGTGTCGCATTGAATCATTCCAGGAACACCTTCAGAGGTGATTCGACTGGCGATATTGACCGTGTCACCCCAGAGGTCGTAGATAAACTTCTTTTTCCCGACGACGCCTGCAATCACCGGTCCGGTACCGATTCCAATGCGAATATCCAAATGAGATGAATTTATTGCGAAATCCCGACTGAGCAAATCGCGCATCGCCAGAGCCATATCGGCAATTTTTGCAGAGTACAGTTCTTCTCCCGTACCGAGGCCGCCCGCGATCATGTACGCGTCACCGATGGTCTTGATCTTCTCCAATTGGTGCTCCTCGGCCAATTCGTCGAATGCCGAAAAGATCCGGTTCAACATGCTGAAAACCTGCGCCGGCGACATGTTGGCGGCCACTTGAGTGAAGTTGACAATGTCAGCGAACATCACAGTGACATCGGCAAACCCGTCGGCGATGGTTTGATCTGAGTTTTTCAGTCGCTCGGCGATTGCGCCGGGGAGGATATTGAGCAACAGTTTTTCCGATCGGTCCTGTTCGTCTTGCAACATCTCATGTGCTGCGGCGAGGCTGTGCTGAATTTCATTTTTGGCGATGATCGAATGCCGCAGCAACAAATAGATGATTGCCGATACGGCAATAAAGTTGAGCGTAAAAAAGGCAACGCTGGTGCGTATCGGTACCACCGAACGTGCCATGGTGCTTGCATCGGCCAGATAAAAGTCAGCTACCCCGGTCAGCGTGGTGAGGACGACCCACGCGATAAACCACCCCAGTGATTCACGGACACCGAAACACAACAAGGCGCCAATAGGACTAAGTAGTCCCCATAACACGATCCCGCTTGAGGCTATGAAATTTCCCGCAAGCCATTGCGCAACAAAGGGCAGAAACAGCATTAGCCCAAGTTGAGTAAGTCGGAATAGATTGAAATTCTTGGTTTTGATGTACAGCAGCGTATTGCCGATCAACAAGACTTGGGCCAACAATGGCAATGTCGATGAGAATTGCGGCCCGATGTAGGTATAGACGTGCGTCCAAACCATGGTTGTGAAACACAAGAGTCCGGTGGCCAGCATCAACAGCGACTTATTGAGCTTTTGCTCGTCGCTGTCAGTATCCAGCGCCCCCGCATTACGGAGACTATCTATAAAACTTCCGGGCTTTGCAGGGTCCAGCGGATTAGTCATATGATTCGCGAAAAGTAAAAACACGATACGAGCGGCAGTCGCGGAGGGGTGAGTGTCGCAGGAATCGGTAATGGTGGTCAACTCGCTTGTTGGGGCATTCGTGCTTGTTACACTCTGGTTATTCGTGTTCAATTGCAAGCTATGGAGCCAGACGCGAACTACGCAATCCACATTTCTGTGCGGACAAGATTTTTGCCCGAACAGTCAGATGTCAATGCGACACGATTTGCCTTTGAATACACCATCACGATGGAAAACATCGGCACGGTATCCGCCGCTTTGATTTCGCGACACTGGTTGATTGTTGACGCTGAGAACGTGACCCAGGAAGTCCGTGGTCTTGGCGTTGTTGGTCAGCAACCTTTACTGGCACCCGGCGAGCAGTTTGAGTACACCAGCGGCTGCGTGATTTCTACTGCCGTAGGGACGATGACGGGGAGCTATCAGTGGACTGCAGCGGATGGCGTTGAATTCAGGGTGGAGATCCCTGTTTTTGTGCTTTCCATGCCGCGTACGCTGCACTGAGATTGGAGATGAATCCTCTAAATCTGGCAGTCAAGGCCTTGGCGACAGATTCTATTGACGCGAAGTTGGCAGCGGTGGCACGGTTGGCGCAGACCTTGGGAGAAGATGAACATAGCTTTGACGGCGTGTCATCAGCACCAACTGACCTAATTTGCAGCGAACCCATCCGACGCGGGATCCCGCAGCGCCCGCTAAGAGTTCAACCTCATGCGCTGGCCGCCCGCAGTAACCTTGCAACGGTGGCCGGTCGTGCTGCGCTGATACACGCCGTGGCCCATATTGAATACTCGGCGATCGACCTCGCGCTAGACCATGCGGTACGATTCGCAGGCATGCCGCACCGGTATTACGATGATTGGCTGAAAGTTGCGCTGGACGAGGCCAGGCATTTCCAGTTGCTGCGCGCCCACTTGCAATCGATGGGTCATGACTATGGAGATTTCCCGGTGCACGATGGACTGTGGGAAATGGCGGAAAAGACCGCGAATGACTGTTTGACCCGTATGGCACTCGTCCCGCGTCTGCTGGAAGCACGTGGACTGGATGCGACGCCGCCAATTCAGAAAAAACTTGCAGCTGCGGGCGATACGGCTGCAGTCAGCATCCTTGCGGTCATCCTTGCTGATGAGGAAAATCACGTGGCGATTGGCGACTATTGGTACCGTTTTTTGTGTGTCCGCCAAAATCTGGAGCCCGAGGTGACTTTTCGTCAGCTGATTCGAGAGTACAACGCGCCATGGCCGCAAGGACCAATGAATGTTGTTGCGCGCTTGGCCGCCGGATTCGGGGAATCCGAGCTTGAATGCTTGACGCTTGGACGAGTGCCGAAGTAAACTAACCCGACTAAATAACTCAACTAATTTTGCTGCATTGGAAAGGAACAGAGCGCATGGACATCAAGGAAAAAATACACCAGACCGTCACTGGAAATGGGGTGGTGTTGTATATGAAGGGCTCGCCGCAGTTTCCGCAGTGCGGATTCTCGTCGCGCGCTGTCCAAATACTCAACGCCTGCGGTGTGAAAAATTTCACGTCCGTTGATGTCCTCGCCGATTCGGAGGTCCGTCAGGGTATTAAGGACTATTCAAACTGGCCCACCGTCCCGCAGCTATATATCGCCGGCGAGTTCGTCGGTGGCAGCGACATCATGACCGAAATGTTTCAAAACGGAGAATTGCAGAAACAACTGGAGCCGATACTGAACGGTGCCTGAGCTCCGGTCGTCATATGCCTGCCAGCCGAGCATTGGCTGAGTCCAGACGGCCTGCGACGACGATCATAAAGGCTTGATAAAAGTTCATGCGGCATGCGTCAGATGCGTGCCGCAGGGCTTCCCCGGAAATGGTCACAACCTTGGCGGTGGTGCTGGCGACAACATCGGCGCCACGATTTTGATTCCGGCGAGCAACGGCCATTTCGCCAAAGCATTCTCCCGGTGTTAGTTGATCGAGTGTTCGACCGCGTTTGCTGACACGCAGTTCACCTTCAAGTAAAAACGCGAAGGAGTCGCCGGGTTCTCCATCCTTCATGACCACCGTATCGACGGCAACAACTTCCCAGCGTGAGAACCGTACGACCTCCCAAATTTCCACATCACTGAATTCAGTAAAAAATACCAGCCCGCGCAAAGTTTCAAACTTTTCGCTGTCGGGAAAATCGTTATGTCGCAAGGCCTGCTGCTTGGTGCGAAAGGACTGGGCTAGGTCGTGGGCAAACTCTCCCCAGGTTTGATACCGGGCAACGAGTTCCTTTTGCATGGCTCGCGCAACGATTGCATCCAGACTAGGCGGCACATCGACACGGAATGTCGATGGTGGCAGGGCCTCACCATGACAAATCTGGTAAATCATTCCGTAATTGCTTGTCGCTTGATAGGGCAAGCGACCGGAGAGCAGTTGATACATGACGACACCGAGAGAATAAATGTCGGTCTGATGGTTCAAGGCTTGCTCTTGTACCTGTTGAGGTGACATATAGGCAGGCGATCCGACACCCGCAACCTGCGTTCGGGTTTGCTCGGCACCACTCATCATGGCGGCGCCAAAATCCGAGATTTTTATGTCTCCGCCGGTCTTTTCGTGGTCGTCCCCGGCACTGGCCAGCAAAATATTGGCTGGTTTGATGTCGCGATGCGTAATTCCGAGGCGCTGTGCGTAATCCAGTGCGCGGGTACATTTGAAAATGATCTCGACCAGTCTATCCACCGGCAACAAAGTACTTGGTTTGCAATAAGGCTCGAGTGTCCCGCCAGGGACGTATTCCATGACAATGTAGCTTTCCTCCGGCGAGACTACTGCATCAAAGATCTGCGCAATGTGAGGATGAGAAAGTTTACCGGCAAGTGACGCTTCGGTTACCAGCATGTGGCGGTATAGCTGACCTTTTTGTTTGTCCTTAAGGATCTCTGGAAAAATCAGTTTGATTGCAACGTCGCGCGCTGCAAAAGGGTCGAATCCGAGATATACAGTGGATGTCGCTCCTTCTCCGAGTTTCCTTCGAATCTCGAATTTGCCAATCCGTTCAGGTAACGCCATGTCAGGCTTGCTGTCGCGAACGTAAAATTGCAGCGCGAACTTGATCTGGTGCTGTGCCACCAATGTGATTGCGGGCTGACAACGAACCATCAATCGTCAGGACACTAAACACATCGTCTTCAATCAAGGCGGAAAATTTGCGCAATTCGGCAAGCGGTAGATCTGCGAGACCCAGACGATTTTCTTCGCATTGGCGTATGGCGCTGGCAACGACCTCATGCGCATCGCGAAACGGCAACCCCTTTTTAACCAGATAGTCTGCGAGGTCGGTTGCGGTTGCATAACCTTGGTCGAGCGCAGCCGCCATATTGTCGCTCCGGACGTGAATGCCTGATACCAGGTCAGCAAAAATGCGCAAGGTGTCCGTGAGCGTAGTAACGGTATCGAACAACGGTTCCTTGTCTTCCTGATTGTCTTTGTTGTACGCTAAAGCCTGCCCTTTCATCAGCGTTAGCAACGCCATCAAGTGACCAAATACCCGTCCCGACTTTCCGCGCGCCAACTCGGGGATATCAGGGTTTTTCTTTTGCGGCATGATCGACGAGCCAGTGCAGAACCGGTCAGGTAGGTCAATGAACGCGATGCGTGGATTCATCCAAAGAATGAGTTCTTCCGCAAAACGTGAAATATGCATCATCAAAATCGCCGCTGCAGCAGTAAATTCGATTGCAAAGTCTCTGTCCGAAACCGCATCAAGGGAATTCTCGCAGACGCCATCAAATCCTAGCTCGTGCGCGACAGATAGCCTGTCGATCGGAAATGTAGTCCCAGCCAAAGCAGCGGCACCTAAAGGCAATAGGTTCGTGCGGCGGCGAACATCGGCCAGTCGGGAGCGGTCCCGTTTCAACATTTCGAAATATGCCATCAGGTGATGGCCGAAGGTAACCGGTTGCGCGACCTGCAGATGAGTAAATCCCGGCATCGGGGTGGCCGCATGCTGTTCAGCAAGATCAGTTAAGGCATGCTGCAACGCCACGATCAGGGTGTCAATATCATCGATTGCATCGCGCAGCCAGAGTCGAATATCAGTTGCCACCTGATCATTGCGCGACCTGCCGGTGTGCAGCCGTTTGCCCGCATCGCCTATCAAACCTGTCAGGCGCCGCTCAATGTTCAAATGGACATCCTCAGCGTCGAGTTGCCAAGTGAAGGTACCGGATTCGATTTCCGCAACGATTTGTTTCATGCCACGTTCGATATCGGCCAGATCTTGCCGGCTAATGATATTTTGGCGATGCAGCATGCGTGCATGAGCCAATGAGCCGCGGACATCTTGCGGCCATAAACGGAAGTCGAAAGTCACTGATCCAGTGTAGCGTTTGACAATTTCCGAGACCGGTTCGGCAAAACGACCGGACCAAGCACGTGCATCCTTTGGAGTCTCTGTGTTGATCATGGCGAGAGTTGTTTGTTCAGAAAATTCAGTACGACGAGCTTCATTTAGTTAGGTCCCCACAACGCTCGTGGACTTTCCAGTTTGAGGTGTCAGAGTATAGGTGAAAAGCCGCAGGATGCAGACGATCTGGCGTGCTACACGGCCGTTCAATGCTTTGAAATTGTCGCGTCCAAAGAAAATCAAATCGCCTGAATTTCATAATTGACTGGATGTCTGCAGACACCTAACATCCTGAATTGGCCAATTAGCGAAGAAAATTGTGGAACCCAAGAGCACTTACGCCTCAATCTCACCGGACATGGATGCGGTGGATGTCGTCATTCGACAAAAACTGCATTCTGATGTGGTTTTGGTACGACAGGTTGCGGAATACATCATTGGTGCCGGAGGGAAACGCATGCGTCCTGCGCTGGTCCTTGCCTCAGCGCGCGCCTGCGGATATCAGGGTAACCATCACCACACGCTCGCTGCGGTCATCGAGTTCATCCACACTGCAACGCTATTGCATGACGATGTTGTTGATGATTCCACATTGCGACGCGGGGCCAAGACGGCTAACGCAGTCTACGGCAATGCGGCAAGCGTTTTGGTTGGCGACTTCCTCTACTCCAGGGCATTTCAGATGATGCTCTCGGTGCCGGGCGATCGAGTCACGCATGTCCTGGCGGATGCAACCAACATCATTGCTGAAGGCGAGGTTTTACAATTGATGAACTGCCACAACGCAGATTTGTCGATTGAGGACTACCTTCATGTGGTGCATTTTAAGACTGCGAAGTTGTTTGAAGCGGCCAGCCAACTGGGAGCACTCGTGGCAAATGTTGATGAGGAAATCGAAACGGGCTTGAAGAACTACGGGAAGCATCTCGGGACGGCGTTTCAAATCATTGATGATGTTCTTGACTATTCAGGTGACGAGTCGCAAACCGGAAAACACCTTGGCGATGATTTGGCAGAAGGGAAGACGACACTGCCGTTAATCCATGTAATGCAGTACGGAAGTTCTAATCACGCAGATACCGTGAGGACCGCAATTGAATCAGGCAGCCGCGATGATTTTGCTGCAGTGCTCGCCGCAGTTCATTCTTGCGACGCGCTGCCGGCCTCGCGCGCATTAGGCGAATCGGAGGCGCTCGCCGCCAAACAGTCATTGAATCCGGTTCCCGAATCAATATTCAAGAAAACGCTGATAGAATTCGCCGACTTTGCGGTGCTCAGACGTCATTAGGGGAGGGCAAAATGTCTTCCCATCCCGGGTTCAGGGCAACCAAAGTTCCTGCTGTAACGAATCGCGGTTTTGATCGTATAGCATTCCCCTGCCATCGGGGCGTAGCTCAGCCTGGTAGAGTACTGCGTTCGGGACGCAGGAGTCGGAGGTTCGAATCCTCTCGCCCCGACCAACCCGCTACAAGTTTTACCTTAGCGGACATAAGATGTTCTTTTTGCGCGCACTGATCCTTATTGTCGTTGCGGTGCTGCTGATTTACTGGCTACGCCGGTGGACTAATCGCACAAGCGGGCCCGGAGAATCACCGTCGCAAGGTCTGTCTTGCTGCTCTTATTGCAAAGTAAATTTTCCCTCGTCCGAGTCGGTTTCGGAGGGCAACCAGATTTACTGCTGCGAGGCACATCGACTTGCCGCACGCCAATCGAATGAACAATAAGCTGCTTTTGGAGCCTCATTCCGCGCCGGATATTTTTTGGCGTTCCCTGCAGTTTTTCTCTCTCTATCGCCTTGCTGTCAGCCTGATGTTTTTTGCGGCGGTTATCGTTTCTGGTGATGTGCTGAGCGTAGGAATTGAGGATCCGACGCTGTTCGTGCGCTCAGCGATCCTCTATGTGATCGCAGCCATGGCGTTTCTTGCTGCCGTACGGCGCAAGCGCAACTACTTCAATCTTCAGCTATCGGTTCAAGTTGCGACCGATATATTGCTGATCACGCTGATGATGTACGCAAGTGGTGGTCAAAAGAGCGGTATTGGTGTGCTTTTGATGGTAGTCGTAGCTGGTGCCGGGTTGGTAGGGCAAGGCCGTCTGACATTGTTCTATGCAGCGCTTGCGTCGCTGTCCATTCTCATGGAGCAGAGTTGGCGAGCGTTAGTGTTTAACGCTGACGCTGCAGATTTCGCGCGTAGCGGCTTTACCTGTTTAGGTTTCTTTGGAACCGCGATTACGGCTCAACTTCTGGCGCGACGGGTAGTCGCAAACGAGACACTTGCAGTCGAGCGAGGCAAAGAACTGGCCAGCCAGCTTCGTATTGGTGAGCGAATTATTCGCGATATGACAGACGGTGTATTGGTTGTCGGTCCGGACGGAAAGATCAAGCAGGCAAACCCGCCAGCCGATAGATTGTTGGGTTGTGTGAGTGCGGGTTTGTATTTGTCCGATGTTTCGGCGACGCTTGCACTACGATTTTCAGTGTGGTCAGTAAATCGATTGGAAACCGTCGAGACAATGCGACTCGTGCGTGGAAAATCCCTGCGCGTTCGCTACCTCCCGGCTCAAGAGCAAATGGGCAACGCGCTACTTTATATTGAAGACATCGAGAGACTCGAGCAACAAGCTCAAGAACTCAAACTGGCGGCCTTAGGGCGGCTGACGGCGAATATCGCTCATGAAATTCGCAATCCACTGGCGGCAATTTCCCACGCCGCCGAGTTGTTGCGTGAAGATGAGACGGACGTCTTGCGCCGTCGCTTGGCGGAAATCGTTGGTGACAACACCGCTCGTCTGAATAAGCTGGTAGCGCAGGTTTTGGAATTGGGACGACGGGATAGTGCGGACCGTGAACTATTGCAATGGTCTGTATTCTTTTCGAGATTTCGAGAAGAGTTCTCTCTCCACGATCCGGATAGTGTGCGTCGAATCGTTGATGCCGGTGGTGACGGAAGTTTTCGATTTGATCGTGGGCATTTATATCGGGTCTTATGGAATCTGTTCGGCAACGCCCTACGCCATGCAACAAAGGCAGATGGCGGAGTTCGCGTTGAACTGTGCATCGCCGAAAACGTCAGGCGCGTTGAATTGAATATCATGGATGACGGGCCGGGAATCGACGTGAGTATGCAAGGTCAAGTATTCGAGCCTTTTGTGACGACGCAACGGAACGGAACCGGCTTGGGTTTGTATATTGCGCGCGAGTTGTGTGCCTCCAATGGCGCTTACCTGGAGTTGGTGCCGTCTCAGGTCGGAGCGCATTTCCGAATTAGTTTCGAGGAGCTTTGATGGGTCGCCACGATTCCAAACGACGCGGTGAAGGTAAATCAGTCTTGGTGGTTGATGACGAAGCTGACATCCGTGAATTACTGGACCTTACTTTGGCGCGAATGGGCTTACACGCTGACTGCGTTGGAACCTTGGATGAGGCTCGAAAGCTGCTTGATTTAAAGCGTTACCAGCTATGTTTGACTGACATGCGACTTCCCGATGGTGACGGACTTGATCTTGTTCGCCACATTGCGTCACTGCCGGGCGATTTGCCTGTGGCAGTTATTACTGCGTTCGGTAACGCAGAGAGTGCAGTTTCCGCCCTCAAAGCTGGAGCCTTTGACTATATCTCCAAACCCGTTTCTCTTGAACAACTCAGGGGGTTAGTGAAGTCCGCCCTTGAGATTGATGCGACAGAATCCACGGCCACCGGATCAGCGCCGGAGTTGATTGGTGCTTCGTCAGCCATCAGCCAGATAAGGGATCGGATCGACCGGGTAGCGAAAAGCCAGGCACCGATTTACATCACCGGCGAATCAGGCACAGGCAAAGAACTGGCGGCGCGTCGACTACATGCACAGGCAACGCATCGCAATGGCCCGTTCATCGCCGTAAACTGTGGGGCTATCCCTGAAAATCTCGTCGAAAGTGAGTTTTTTGGCTTTCGCAAAGGATCATTTACTGGTGCAGGCGAAGACCGTGACGGATTTTTTCAGGCGGCAAACGGGGGCACGCTTTTCCTGGATGAGGTAGCTGATTTACCGCTACCGATGCAAGTAAAGCTCTTGAGGGCAATTCAGGAGAAGCGTGTTCGAAAGGTCGGCGCGACGACCGAAGACGGTCTCGACGTAAGATTGATTTGTGCAACTCATCAAGACCTTAAAGCGCTCGTCGAGCAAGGGCGCTTCCGTCAAGATCTGTTCTATCGGGTCAATGTAATCGAGTTGAGAATGCCTCCGCTTCGCGAATGCCGTGAAGATATTGAGACGATTGCGCGAAGAATCCTACAGAGATTGTCTTCAGAGACTCGCGAACTCGGTGTGCAGGTTGAACTCGCTGATGATGCCGTTGATGCCTTGTGCAATTATTCGTTTCCGGGCAATGTTCGCGAGTTGGAGAATATTTTGGAGCGCGCATTGGCGCTGACCAACGATCCTGTGATTCACGCAGATGACTTGGGCCTGGTTCCTACGTCCAACAATGACATTGCCGGCGATCTGACGACTGGCTCGTTGCAGGATCATCTCGACCAGGTTGAGCGTGCTGTCATCAGTGATGCTCTGCAAAGGGCTGGCGGCAATCGCACAGCGGCCGCCCGTATCCTGGGAATTACGTTCCGGTCCATGAGATATCGCATGGCGCGTTTGGGTATAGCCGACTGAATGCCGAGCGCATTTGAAATTGATCCTCTTGGATGGCATGCGCTCGCACGTCGA
This sequence comes from Rhodocyclaceae bacterium, assembly GCA_016718525.1. Classification (GTDB taxonomy): domain Bacteria; phylum Pseudomonadota; class Gammaproteobacteria; order Burkholderiales; family Rhodocyclaceae; genus JADKHX01. Next base: position 1,650,695 of record JADKDD010000001.1, on the reverse strand, counting down.
GCGAAGTCACCGAATTTTGATTGTCGCCCGGCCGATCAGGAAATTGAGCTGATTGTGATTCACGCAATAAGTTTGCCTCCCGGACAATTCGGTGGCTCAGGGGTCGAGCAGTTGTTCGCCAACACTATCGTTGCGTCCGATCATCCCTACTACGCGGGAATTGCCGGTCTGCGTGTTTCGGCGCACTTCTTTATCCGTCGCAACGGTCAACTGCTTCAATTTGTATCGTGCCTTGATCGAGCATGGCACGCTGGGGTTTCAGTCTGGAAGGGCCGCGAGCGCTGCAATGATTTTTCGATCGGGATTGAGCTTGAGGGTGACGACTTTTGTGCATTTGATGACCGGCAGTACGAAGTCTTAAATCCCCTTATCAAATCACTTTGTGAAGTCTATCCGGTCACCGAGGTCGTCGGACACAACGATATTTCGCCCGGTCGCAAGACCGATCCTGGCCCATGCTTTGATTGGGATCGATTGAAGAACGCGTAACCTTGAGATTGATCGTCCGGCGTTCACCCGTTGCTTTCCTCGGAAACTGGTTAGAGAACATCTTTAAAAAACTTGCATGCGGATTTTCAACCTACTACAATTAGTCGGAAATGGAACACGACCCACTACATCTAGTGGGTTGAGCTAAATTCAAGATTTTCGAAAAAAGGCAGTTGCGTTGAACATTTGATTGGCCGTTTTACAAGATTTGATCACGTGCATTGCTTGAAATGCTCTGTGTGACGGGGCTTCAGAGGTGATCGAGCACTGTGGGTGGTCGCAGAAATGTAGGCTTCAATTTTTCGGTCTTCAGTTTTAAAGCTTAATGATGAACGGAAAAAACTTAGGAATTCGTCGCTTTCAAATTTATAAAAGCGATTAATAATCCGTGCTAACCCAGACGGGTTGCAGTAAGTAGTAAGTGGTGGTTCTTTCCTGTTAATTTGTTAAGGAGGTTCAACATGGCTACATCAGCCAAGAAGCCGGTCGCAAAGAAAGCCGCGGCCAAGCCTGCCGCTAAGAAAGCTGCGGCCCCGAAGAAAGCTGCTGCTAAACCAGCGGTGAAAAAAGCTGCACCAAAGAAAGCTGCTGCTAAGCCAGCGGCGAAAAAAGCTGCGCCGAAGAAAGCCGCTGCTAAACCAGCTGCAAAGAAAGCTGCTCCTAAAAAAGCCGCTGCAAAGAAACCAGCTGCAAAGAAAGCTGCTCCTAAAAAGGCCGCTGCTAAACCAGCTGCAAAGAAAGCTGCTCCTAAAAAGGCCGCTGCCAAGAAGCCAGCTGCAAAGAAAGCCGCCCCTAAAAAGGCTGCTGCCAAGAAGCCAGCTGCAAAAAAGGCCGCCCCTAAAAAGGCTGCTGCAAAGAAACCTGCTGCAAAGAAGCCTGCTGCTAAAAAGGCTGCTCCGAAGAAGGCGGCTGCAAAACCTGCCCCTGCTGCACCTGCCCCTTCAACAGCTGCGGCTCCTGGTATCAAGTCATCGCTTAATCCGGCTGCAGCTTGGCCGTTTCCTACCGGCTCCCGTCCCTAACGGCACCGGGGTGTCGGGGCGGGCGATGCCTGTCCCGATGCCGCATGATGCACAAGACGCAGCGCATAAATTTGGCTGCGTCTTTTTTCTTTTCCCGTCCACTGAACCTACGCGAGATAGCGTCTGATCCGCCCGAGAGCCTCATCGAGTTGGGAGATGTCCGATGTATATGCAAATCGAACATGAGATGAAGCCAAATTCGCGCCGAAATCCTTGCCGCAGGTGATGGCCACGCCTGCTTTAGTCAGTAGTTCGTCGGCGAACACGTGACTGTCGTCGCAAAACCGCTTGCAGTCCGCGTAAATGTAAAAAGCACCGTTTGGTTCAGCAGGTATCTCGAAGCCTAATGATCTTAGCCCGTCCAACATATGGGTACGTCGCTCAGAGAATACGCTTCGTCTCGCCTCAAGAATTTCCAATGTTTCCATTTTGAACGCTGCCAGTGCAGCATGTTGTGCGATGGTCGAGGGACAGATGAAAAGGTTTTGCGCCAACTTCTCGACGTCGCGCACGTAGTTTTCTGGAACCACCATCCAACCTAACCGCCACCCCGTCATCCCGAAATACTTTGAAAAGCTGTTGATTACAAAAATGCCCGAGTCTACAGCTAGCGCTGACTGAAGTTCCAAGCCGTAGGTCAGGCCATGGTAAATCTCATCAACAATCAAGTGTCCATTTCGCGCAGTTATCGCGCGCCATAAATCAGCCACTTGCGATTGGGTCAGTATTGTTCCTGTTGGATTGGCGGGTGAGGCCACCATTAAGCCACGTGTCTTTGCGGTCCAGTGCCGGACAAGGTCTTCAGGAGTCGGCTGGAAATTTGACTCGGCACTGACGGGAACGGCGACCGGTTTTCCATCGAATACTCTCGCAAAATTGCGGTTGCACGGATATCCTGGGTCAGGTATCAACCATTCATCGCCCGCATTCACCAGCACGCCTAAAGCCAACAGCAAGGCCCCTGAGGCACCGGCAGTGACGACAATGCGTTTCGGATCTACGTCGAGTTGGTAACGCGTCTGATAAAAATGCGCTATTGCGTTGCGTAGTTCCGGTAGTCCCAAGGACGCTGTGTAATGCACGTGTCCTTGGCTAAGGAACTGCTGTGCCGCGGTGATGATGGGTTGCGCAGTGGGGAAATCGGGTTCGCCAATTTCCAGGTGGATGATGGAGTGCCCGTTGGACTCCAACTCCCGTGCTTTGGTCATCAGTTCCATGACATGAAACGGCCGGATGTCGGCCATTCTCGTCGTCGAGGAGCTGTTCGGTTCCATTAAGCGATTGACGGCGTGTCACCAGCACCAACTGGCGATTTAGATCAATCGACGAAGGCCAACTCAAACAATTCGCGTTTCAAATTCAACTCGCGCGGCATGCGACTTTTGAGTTTCTCAAACCACTCAGCGTGCAGCTTCAATTCTTCTCGCCAAGCCAAATTATCAATGGCGGTAAGGTGATTGAACTGCGCTTCAGTTACCTCTTCGTTGCCGCTCCAGTCAAGATCAGAAAATTTTGGTGTCCAGCCCAGGATCGTCTGCTCGGCATTTGCGCGCCCGTTGCATCGCTCGACAACCCATTTGAGCACGCGCATGTTTTCACCAAAACCAGGCCACATGAAATTGCCATCCTCGTCCTGACGGAACCAGTTCACTGTGAAGATGCGGGGCGCCCGCTTGATCTGGTGTCCGATGCGCAACCAATGGTTGAAATAGTCACCCATGTGGTAGCCGCAGAATGGCAGCATGGCGAATGGATCGCGACGAACGATGCCCTGCGCGCCTGTCGCTGCTGCTGTCGTTTCCGAGCCGAGGGTTGCGGCCATATACACGCCATAGTTCCAGTTAAATGCTTCGAAAACTAGCGGTACCGTTGTTGAACGGCGGCCGCCAAAAATAAACGCGGAGATCGGTACGCCATCCGGGTTTTGCCACTCAGCGTCGATAGAAGGGCACTGTTCCGCTGGAGCAGTAAACCGTGCGTTAGGGTGCGCCGCCTTGCGACCGGACTTTGCATCTGCCGGCGTCCAATCTTTGCCCTGCCAATCGATCAGGTGATCAGGTGGAACTTTTGTCATACCCTCCCACCAAACATCACCGTCGTCTGTCAGTGCGACATTTGTAAAGATGATGTTTTCCTTCAGTGTCGCCATCGCATTGAAGTTGGTCTTTTCGCTGGTGCCAGGCGCAACACCAAAAAACCCTGCTTCCGGATTAATTGCGTACAACTGGCCATCCTTGCCAGGCTTAATCCAAGCGATATCGTCACCGACTGTAGTCACCTTCCAGCCACCAAGGCTGGTCGGAGGGATCAACATCGCGAAATTGGTTTTACCGCATGCGGAGGGGAATGCAGCAGCAACGTAGGATTTTTCGCCCTTGGGTGACTCAACGCCAAGAATCAACATATGCTCAGCCAACCAACCTTCGTCGCGTGCCATCGTTGAGGCAATACGTAATGCAAAGCACTTCTTACCCAGTAGCGCGTTACCGCCATACCCCGAGCCGAACGACCAAATCTCTCGCGTTTCAGGGAAATGGCAAATATATTTGTTCGGGTTGCACGGCCATTTGGTATCGGGCGTTTCAGCCGTGATCGGGGCACCAACACTATGCAAACAAGGTACGAACTCACCATCAGTGCCAAGTTGCTCGAGCACTTCACGGCCCATACGCGTCATCACGCGCATGTTCACAACGACATACGGGCTGTCAGACAATTCAACGCCGATGTGCGCAATCGGCGAACCGATCGGACCCATCGAAAAAGGAACGACATACATGGTTCTGCCGCGCATGCAGCCTTTGAATAGGCCCTTGAGCAATCCCTTCATTTTTTCCGGGCTTTCCCAGTTGTTGTTCGGCCCGGCATCATCAGGATCGGTCGTACAGACATAGGTCCGATCCTCAACCCGCGCAACATCAGAGGGATCCGAAAGCGCAAGATATGAGTTGGGGCGCTTGGCTGGATTAAGCTTGATCATGCTGCCGCGTTCGACCATTTGAGCGAAAAGCTGATCTGCCTCCGCTTTGGATCCATCGCACCACATAACGTCCTTCGGTTCCGTTAAAGCAGCTATTTCGGCAACCCAAGCTGCCAATTTGACGTGCTTCACATGCGCGGGAGAAGTTGAATTCATCTGCTGAATGACTTGAGACATGAAGGAAAACTCCACAGAAATGACAAATTTTGTACGCAGGTCGCCGAAGCCCCGGTAGGCCTCGCGGAGGGCAATTTCCGTGTATTGAAAATTGGATGCGATTTTTGAGGATGCGAATTATCTCACATGAGCATTCTTTCAAACACAGCTCATCGAAACCGGGTAGCGGTAAAAAAAGCGACGCGAATATGGCCGTTCGCCCTTCGTTGGCGTTTTCTGTGATCGAGGAAAACCTTTAAGGCGGCGCTACAATCACATTGCACACAAATTTGCTGACTCAGGACATCATGGACGAACGTATTCGCGCTGCGGCGCTTGAGTATCACCGGCTCCCGACCCCCGGGAAAATATCAGTCACTCCTACCAAGGCACTGACCAATCAGGCGGACTTGTCGCTGGCCTATTCTCCGGGCGTCGCTGCAGCCTGCGACGAGATTGTTCGCGATCCAAGCACGGCGGCACTGTATACCTCGCGTGCGAATCTGGTTGCAGTCGTGTCCAACGGGACCGCTGTCCTGGGTCTTGGAAATATCGGCCCCTTGGCTGGAAAGCCAGTCATGGAAGGCAAGGGTGTGCTATTCAAGAAATTTGCCGGCATTGACGTTTTCGACATTGAAATCGCCGAAAACGATCCGGACAAACTCGTGGACATCATCGCATCCTTGGAGCCGACCTTTGGCGGGATCAATCTGGAGGACATCAAGGCGCCTGAGTGCTTTTATGTCGAATCCAAATTGCGCGAGCGGATGAAAATACCGGTGTTCCATGACGATCAACATGGCACGGCCATTATTGCCAGCGCAGCGGTGCTTAACGGTCTCAGGGTAGTAAAAAAGGAGATCGGTCAAATTAAACTCGTCTGCTCCGGAGCCGGCGCCGCGGCTATAGCGTGCCTGGATTTGCTGGTTAGTTTGGGCCTGAATCCAAAGAACGTTTATGCAGTGGATAGCAAAGGAGTAATTCAGCAGGGCCGCGCCGGGTTGGACGCTTCCAAGGAACGCTATGCTCAAGCCACTGCACTGACGACACTAGCGGATGTCGTGGTTGGAGCCGATGTATTTTTGGGGTTATCAACCGCGGGGGTACTTAAGCCGGAAATGGTACGCACGATGGCACGCGATCCGCTGATATTGGCGATGGCAAATCCGGATCCGGAAATACACCCTGGTGAAGCCAAGGCCGTTCGACCAGATGCGATCATTGGAACAGGTCGCTCCGACTATCCAAATCAAGTCAACAACGTGCTGTGCTTTCCATTCATCTTTCGCGGCGCGCTTGATGTTGGTGCAACAACCATCAATGAACCAATGAAAGTTGCTGCAGTGCGTGCCATTGCAGCGCTTGCTCACGCAGAGCAGTCGGAAGTGGTTAGTGCTGCCTACGGCACCGAAGACTTGTCATTTGGTCCGGAGTATCTCATTCCAAAACCATTTGATCCCCGACTCATTTTGATGGTAGCACCTGCTGTGGCGCAGGCGGCGATGGATTCCGGGGTGGCTACCAGGCCAATCGCCGACATGGACGCCTATCGCGAGCGACTCAGTGACTTTGTGTATCACACGGGATTATTCATGCGCCCGGTGTTCGCGGCGGCGAAGAAAAACCCTGCGCGAATCGTTTTTTGTGAAGGTGAAGACGAACGCGTCTTGCGCGCCATACAGACGGTCGTCGATGAAGGTTTGGCGCACCCGGTATTAATTGGTCGTCCTGACGTTGTCAACAAAAGCATCAATCGCCACGGCTTGCGTATTCGCGCTGGGGAGCATTTTGAATTGGTTAACCCGGACTCTGATCCGCGCTACAAGGAGCTGTGGCAGGATTACCATGAGATTATGTGTCGTCGTGGCATCAGTGTTGAGTATGCCAAACGTGAAATGCGTCGACGTACAACGCTGATTGGTGCAATGCTGGTCAAGCACGGCTATGCGGATGGACTGCTCTGCGGAACTTTCGGCAAGCATTCACTTCACCTCAATTACATCGACGATGTGATAGGACGCCGCCCCGGAGTGGACAACTATTACGCGATGAACATACTGGTACTGGCAAAACGGACTCTGTTCATTGGTGATACATACGTAAACTACGATCCAAACTCGGAACAGATTGCCGAGATGACCATCCTGGCGGCGGAGGAGGTGCGTAGATTCGGACTGACACCTAAGGCCGCATTGTTGTCTCACTCAAGTTTTGGTACCGATGACACTCCGACGGCCGTCAAAATGCGACAGGCGCTAGCGATATTGAGAAATAGAGCCCCGGAACTGGAGGTCGACGGCGAAATGCATGGGGATGCGGCGCTGTCAGAATCGATCAGGGCAAACGCGTTGCCGAATTCAACCTTGAAAGGCCAAGCAAATTTGCTGGTGATGCCGACCTTGGATGCGGCGAATATTGCATTCAATTTACTGAAAACTGCAGCAGGCGATGGATTGACCATCGGACCAGTGTTACTTGGCGCGGCTGCACCAGCGCATATCTTGACACCGACGGCGACCGTCAGACGGATCGTCAATGTGACCGCATTGATTTCCGTCGAAGTTAATCAGCAACAGAGCAAGCCGGGTACGTAAGTGGATGAGGCGTCAACTCCGGCGGCACTCCCGGGTCAGAAGACCGCGTTGATTTTGACTGGAGGTGGCGCGCGTGCCGCTTATCAGGCGGGAGTACTGAAAGCTATTCGGGAGATGTTGCCCACACCAAACCGCAACCCGTTTCCAATTATTTGTGGAACCTCGGCGGGCGCTATCAATGCGGCATCGCTGGCAGTCCATGCGGAAGATTTTGGCGCGGGTGTTGATCACCTGAATGATGTATGGAGCAATTTCCACGCGCATCAGGTTTATCGCGCAGACCCATTAGGAATCGCACTATCCGGTGCGCGCTGGCTAGGCGCGCTCGCCTTCGGGTGGGTGACCCAACATGCGCCGCGCTCGTTGCTCGACAATGCCCCATTGCGGGCGCTATTGCGACGTACCTTGAATCTCGACAAGATTCAACAAGCCATCGACAACCGTGCGCTGCATTCAGTCAGCATTACCTGTTCCGGATATGCCACTGGGCAGAGTGTCAGTTTTTTCCAAGGCCGAGCAGACCTTGAACCCTGGCGTCGCAGTCAACGAGTCGGTACGCATGTAAAGCTTACGCTTGATCACTTGATGGCATCGAGCGCAATTCCGTTTGTATTTCCGTCAGTACACGTCAATCGCGAGTGGTTTGGCGATGGTTCAATGCGTCAAATCGCCCCCATTTCTCCGGCGATACATCTTGGCGCGGATAAGGTGTTGGTGATTGGTGCCGGCCGGATGACGGCTGAAGATGCACGGCCAGGTGCTGAAAAATATCCTTCGTTGGCGCAAATTGCCGGCCATGCCTTGTCGAGCATTTTTCTCGACAGCCTGTCCGTTGATCTGGAGCGCACGATGCGGATCAACCAGACTTTGACGATGATCCCGGAAGCCGTGCGCAAACAAAATAATATGGCCTTGCGCCCGATCGACGTTTTGGTGATTGCACCATCTGAAAGGCTGGATGAGTTGGCTGCTCAACATGCCGAGGCTCTACCGCGGTCGGTGCGCATATTGCTTGGCGGGATTGGTGCGATGAACCGCCGTGGGGGCGCGTTAACCAGTTATCTGCTTTTCGAAAAGCCATATACACAAGCGTTGATCAATATGGGTTACCGGGACGCCTCAGCCCGCGCCAGCGAGGTGCGGGAGTTTCTTGGGATAAGCTAACCTATTGGTTTAGTAATATTCCGTAACCCTTTTATTTATATCGGTAAACTTGGGATATTGCTGTGCTTGCAATATGTAAAATTAGGTTATACTCGACTCAATATTAGCTGTCATGGAGTTGTCACAATGCGAATGAAACCGGGATTTTTCGCCGTCACGCTAGCGGTGTGCTTTGTATCGGTAATGACGATCAGCGACACGTTTGCCGCGAATATACAGCGTGAGGCGAAGAAACCAGCTTCAGTTGCTTACAAAACGACCAAGAAGCCTGCTACCGCTAAAAAGTCTCGTCGCAACGTGGTTGTCAGTGACGAAGACCTGACTGCATTGGCGTTGAGTTCCTCGGCAGTGATGGTCAAAGATCAAATTACCGGCGCGGTCATGTTCGAAAAGAATTCTCAAGCAGTTTTGCCGATAGCATCAATCACCAAATTGATGACCGCCATGGTTTCGCTCGACGCGCACCCGGACCTGTCGGAAATCCTGACAATCAGCGCTGAAGACGTTGACATGCTGAAAGGTACAAGTTCGCGTTTGCGGGTCGGTGCTCAATTGACCCGCGAGGAAATGCTGAGAATCGCCTTGATGTCATCGGAAAACCGGGCCGCGTCGTCGCTGTCACGATACTATCCGGGCGGTCGGGACGCGTTCGTTGCGGCCATGAATCGCAAGGCAAAGGAGCTGGATTTAGGCGACACACGATTTGAGGATCCGACAGGATTGACCAAGGCCAATGTGTCTAGCCCGCGAGACTTGGCGAAAATGGTTGATGCGGCATATCAGTATCCGCTTATTCGTGAATTCACGACGACTGCGAGTGGAGAGGTTACGGTTTCCGGACGGTCGATGCAGTACAGCAATACCAATAGCCTGGTAAAAAGTTCTGCATGGGAGATCGGATTGTCAAAGACAGGTTATATCAGCGAGGCTGGAAAGTGCCTTGTGATGCAGGCGTGGCTGGGACAAAAACCCGTCATCATCGTACTGCTCGATTCGTGGGGTAAATTGACCCGCGTTGCAGACGCAAATCGCATCAAGCGCTGGGTCGAACATTCAAAAGCAATACGCCAAAGTTAGCGGGCAATAGATAGCCGACCAACGATCAGTTGGTGCTGGCAATACGCCGTCAGGGTGTCGCTTGCTTAACCACTGTTGCGCAAGCCTGCTGCAACCCCGTTAATGGTCATATGAATTCCGCGCTGAACCTTATCGTCCGTGTCGCCGGCACGATGACGGCGCAACAGTTCGACCTGCATATGATTGAGCGGGTCGATGTAGGGGAAGCGATTACGGATAGAGCGCTTCAGCACAGGATTGCCATCGAGCAACTCCTGTTGTTCGGTAATTTCCAATAGTGCGGCGACAGAAGTTTGCAACTCGGTCTTCAGGCGCGTAAAAATTTGTTCACGAAGCTTTTGGTCGGTGACCAGATGCGAATAGCTTTCGGCAATTGCGATATCTGTCTTGCCCAGCACCATGTCCATGTTAGACATCAAGCTGCGGAAGAATCCCCATTCACGATTCATCCTTTGCAGGCGCTGGATACCTTCGTTGCCATGCCTGGCTTTCCATTCGCTGACTGCGGTTCCGAAACCATACCAACCCGGTAACATCAGTCGACATTGCGCCCAGGAAAAGACCCATGGGATCGCGCGCAAATCGTCAATCGCGGTAGACTTTTTTCGCGACGCAGGGCGGCTGCCGATATTCAAGCCGGCGATCTCTGAGATAACGGTCGACTCCCAAAAGTAACGCTCGAATCCTGGCGTCTCGAAGACAAGCCCGCGATAAGCGCGATAGGCGCTATCAGACATTGCTTGCATCGCTGCGAGAAAGTCAGGTTCCGGGGCGTCATGTTCGTGCGCCAACAAACTGGCCTCCAAAGTAGCCGCCGCAAGAATCTCCAAATTGCGCCGACCGAGTTCCGGATTGGCAAATTTGTGGGCAATGACTTCACCTTGTTCAGTAATTCTGATTTGCCCTTGCACCGCACCTTGTGGTTGGGCCAGGATCGCTTGGTAGCTTGGACCACCGCCTCGACCGACCGAACCGCCCCGACCATGGAATAAACGCATGCGAACGCCATGCTTGGCAAACACGTTTGTCAGCGACACCTCTGCCCGATACAGTCCCCATCCCGAAGAGAGAAATCCGCCATCCTTATTGCTGTCGGAATACCCGAGCATGACTTCCTGCATCCCGCCGCGACTATCAAGCAGTCGGCGATAAAAAGGCAGGCTGAGCAGACTATCCATCACATTACCGGCATTTTCCAGGTCAGCAATGGTTTCAAATAAGGGAACCAAATTGACATCAATGGTTGCTTCCATCGGTCGCAGCAGGCCGACTTCTTTCAATAGCACTGCCAGCTCAAGCATGTCAGACACGCTGTCAGTCTTGGAAATAATCACGTTCTCGATGGCCGCTTTTCCGAAACGATCATGGATCATTTTCGCGGTGAGAAAGATATCCAACTCGCCTTGTGTCTCGTCAGAGTACGAAACGCCTGGGGCCTTAAGTGGCCTCGGCGTCGATAATTCACCCTTAAGCAGGTCAATCCGTTGCGCTTCGGAACAGCTAAGGTAGTCCAGGCCCGGCCGCGCGATACTCAGCAGTTCGGCAACCGTTCTTCCGTGCACTTCCGAATTTTGTCGCAGGTCGAGTGGCGCCAGATGAAAGCCGAACAATGCGACTGCCCGGCGCAGGCGACGCAGTCGACCGCGGGCCAGCAAACGGCCACCATTTTCGTCGAGCGAGCGATGCAGTATGTCCAGGTCAATCGAGAATTCGGCCGCTGTCTGATATGGAAGCGCTGTCGCAACCGCGTGTCGCGGCGCCTCAAGATCGTCAAGCATCATTGCAGTTGCTGCAAGCCGTGCATAAAGTCCGGCAATGGCGCGGCGATAGGGCTCATCATCGCGGTGCGGATTATGATCGGGGGAAGCTCCTGCAAGCTCTGCAAGTTCATCCGAAATGCTGGTCAGGCCACCCGAACACGGTAATTCTGCACCGAGCTCATGCAATTCCTCAAGCAGATACTTCAACGCCTTTCGGCTTTGTAGTTTCATGGTCGAAGCCAATATTTCGGCGGTGACGAAGGGATTACCATCGCGATCACCACCGATCCATGAGCCGGGGCGCAGGAACGACTTGATTTCGTCTCCAGTAGCCAGGTGATCTTCGAGCATGCTGTAGATTCGCGGCAGCACAGGCAGGAAGGTTGTATCGTAAAAGCTCAATGCATTCGTCACTTCATCCATGACTGATAGCTTGGTCAGCCGCAGCATCCGCGTTTGCCACATTCTCAGCATTGCGCGACGTAACGATTCATCCTGTTCGCCGCGCTGATCGGGCGAGAGCTCGGTGAGATCACGTTGATCCAGCAAGCGGGCGATCTCCCATTGGCTATCGAGAATACTCTTGCGCTGGACTTCCGTCGGGTGCGCGGTAAGTACCGGGTTGACTTGTGCTGAAGCGAAGAACTCCACTAGCATCGGGCGCGAAATTCCCGCCGCTTCCATCCGTTGTAGCGCAGCGATCAAGCTGCCCTCGCGTGCCGGTGAGCCGGCGATTGCGTGGGCACGTGCACGTCGAACATGGTGCTGGTCTTCGGCAATGTTGGTCAGGTGTGAGAAGTAACTAAAGGCGCGCACCACGTGGCTAGTGTGCTCTTTGGGTACTAACGACATCAACTGGCTAAGTTCGGAGCGTGCGGCGTGATCATCATCACGGTGGTAGCGAATCGCCAGCTTCCGGATTCGTTCGACTAAATCGAAGACACCATCGCCAGCCTGATCACGTAGCGTATCGCCGAGGAGTCGCCCGAGCAGGCGAATGTCACTAATGAGCGGTAATTCCTTGTCGTCGGGAGATTTCACTGTGATTGATCCTGGTCAACTTGTTGATCGCAAACACTGCACCGCAGGCCTGCAGCGAAGGGCGCCATGCTAAGATTATCACCTCCAAAAGACAGCAACATACCAAGGAACTTCACCGTGTGTTGCCCCAATTCCAATAAGCTCAATCATGTCACCGAAGCGTCTTGTCATTGCTACCCGTGAATCACGACTTGCTATGTGGCAAGCCGAATATGTGCAGGCCTGGTTGCGCCAACGGTACCCGGCCTGCGAGGTCGAATTACTCGGCATGACGACCCGCGGTGATCAGATCCTTGATCGGCCGCTGTCCAAAATCGGCGGCAAAGGTTTGTTCGTTAAAGAGCTTGAGACCGCATTGCTGGATGGAGCGGCGGATCTTGCAGTGCACTCGATGAAAGACGTGCCGATGCAGCTTGGCCCGGAGTTTACGTTGGCTGCAATAGGTGCGAGAGAGTGCCCGTTGGACGCTTTCGTTTCGACGCGTTATGAGAGTCTCGACGAAATGCCGCCGGGTGCCATAGTAGGAACTTCGAGTTTGCGCCGGGAGTCCCAGTTGCATGCGCGCTATCCCTATCTTGGCGTGCTGCCACTTCGTGGCAACCTGGATACGCGATTGCGTAAGCTGGATGAAGGACAGTTTGACGCCATCATTCTCGCCGCGGCCGGACTGACCAGGCTCGGACTGGCAAACCGTATCCGCTCGACGTTGACGTCGGAAGACTCGCTGCCGGCGGCGGGGCAAGGTGCACTCGGAATCGAGATACTGTCTTCGCGACCCGAACTTGCTGAATGGTTGGCGCCGTTCAATGACCCAGCAACGGCGGCCTGTGTTCGGTCAGAGCGGGCTGTATCCAAAGCATTGGGAGGCAGTTGCGAGGTGCCTCTCGGCGCATTCGCTGAAGTTCATAGCGGGACAATTTTTCTGCGTGGCTTTGTTGCGCGACCTGATGGTAGTCAAATGGCGCGGGCTGAACTCAGCGGACCTTTGCATGATCCCGAGAGTCTGGGAGATCGTTTAGCTGAAATGCTGTGCAACGATGGTGCGAAGGAAATTCTCGCCTCGTTAATGCCGTGAAACCGTCGGTACCTGAAGGTCATGCGGCAGCGACTTCCAGTTTGAGTGGTCGTCACGTCGTGGTGACGCGACCTTTGGCGCAGGCATCTCACATGGTTCAGGCGCTGTTGGAACGAGCGGCCGTACCGGTCAAGTTTCCGGTTCTTGCAATTACAGATGTCGATGATCAGAGCGCTATCCTCGATGCAGCGATTCGCCTGGATCAATTTGACATGGTGGTCTTCGTGAGTCCCAACGCGGTTGTCAAGGCGCTTGACATTTTCCGCCGACATCGCGCGTGGCCAAGCGGTTTGCCGGCGGTAACTATGGGGCGCAGCAGCGAACTTGAACTCGCGGCACGGGGAATTACCAGGATAATTTCACCGTCAATACGTTTTGACTCGGAAGCCCTATTGGAGTTGCCTGAGCTGCAGGAGGTCCGCGGGAAAAAGATACTGGTTTGCCGTGGCGATGGTGGTCGCGAATTACTTGGTAAGACATTGATGGAACGGGGAGCGCTGGTTGAGTATCTGACTTGCTATCATCGTTGCCGCCCGGTCGCCGATCCGACTCCGCTATTGGATTTGTGGCAAGCAGAAAAGCTTGATGCCGTTACGATTACCAGTAGTGAAGGGCTCATCAACTTGTTGGCGATGGTTGGTCGACTCGGACAGGCTTGGCTAAAACATACGCCGACCTTCGTGCCGCACGCCCGTATTGCCGAACAGGCAAATCGAGAAGGTCTCGAAAACGTCATCCTCACCGAAGCGGGGGACGATGGACTGCTGCGCGGCATGGAGGCATACTTTGCAGATCATGGAATCCGACAAAAACATTGACAAAAGTATTGAGCGTTTGTCCGCAGATAGTCTGCCGCCCGCATCGGTAGGTTCTATCGTCAAGTCGACTCCTCGCCCACCATCAGTCAGGCTGTTATGGTTCGCGCTGATTGCTGTAACTGCGACACTGTGGTGGGCAATGCACTCTGCCGACGTAGTGACCAAAGAAGGGTTCAGTCAGGAGTTGGCAAAACGGGACGCGAGCTTTGACCAGAAATTGGCAAAGGCAACGGTTGATCACCATAGCGTGGCGATTCTGCGTGAACGTGTCAATGCGCTTGAAGCACAGCTGGATCAAGTGGGCAATCAGACCGCAGCCCTTGAGACACAGTATCAGGACTTGAGGCAGAGCCGGGACGAGCGCCTGCTGGCCGATCTTGAGCAGTCGGTGATGACCGCATCGCAGCAACTCCAGTTGGCGGGCAATGTCGAAGGGGCAATCATTGTTTTACAGTCCAGTGAATTGCGCCTGGCTGCCAATCCATCACCGCGCTTCGTTGCTTTGCGACGTTTGATCGTGCGTGATATTGACCGACTGAAATCTTCGGCCATTGCTGATTCGTCTGAGGCAACTCTCAAGCTGGAAAAGATCATTGGCGCAGTCGATGCTTTTCCCCTTGCGTTTGAGCAGCGTGTCAATGCTTCTCCAGTTTCCCCGGCCAAGAGCAAAGCAGCGTCGCCCGTCGTCGTCACAATGCAAGAGCCGACCGTTTCAGAGCGCCTGCGGCAGCTGGTGAGCGAAATCTGGCAAGAAGTGCGGAAATTGGTCAGAATCGAGCGGGTCGATTTGATTGAGCCGGCACTACTGATGCCGCCGCAAATTTATTTTTTGCGGGAAAACTTGAAGCTGCGCCTTTTGGCAGCACGTGTGGCGCTGCTGCAGCGTGATGGAAAGGTCTACCAAGAGGAACTGCGGCAGGCACAAAGCAGTTTGATACGCTTCTTTGATACACGGGCTGCATCAGTACAAACTGCCAATGAAATCTTGAAGACGCTTATGAGCAAAGGTGAAAACGTTCAATTGCCCAATCTTGAAGCGACGTTGAATGCGATTCGCGCTACCAAAATTCCGCGAGTAAGCCCGTAAGTGGACCTCAGCGTTCTACATTTGAGAGGCTGCGAAATTGGCTTGCCTGTGCACGCTGTTGTTGATTTGCGTTCCGCGGTCAGAGGCGACGTGTTATGGACTTCGCTTCAAATTGATGGGCAGGTGAGAACATCATGCGCCAGACTTTAAGTTGGTTTTTGTTTCTCGCTGTGCTGGCAGTCAGCATGGCGCTGGGTGCCAGCACGATACTTGCTGACAGCTATGCAATGTTCGTTGTCCCGCCATGGCGCGCAGAGGTGTCGCTAAATTTTCTGTTGGTCCTTCTGGCGGTTGCGTTTGTCCTGACCTACATCGTCGTCAGGACCATCTACAACATTCGACATTTACCCAAGTCGGTTGCCGAATTCAATCGACGGCGGGCAGTAATTCGCTCTGCCGATATTCTGCAGAATGCCTATCGACTCGTCGCCGAGGGCCGTTATGGTCACGCGCTTAAGGTATTGGAAAGTAATTTTCCGGGTCATTCACAGGCGCCAATGATGGCTTTGCTGGGGTGGCGCGCAGCGCATGCACTGAGGGATATTGATCGAATCGAACTTTGGCGCAATCGTTCGCTCATGTCGGGCGAGGATTTCAAGTCTGCCTGCCTGATCACCGAGGCTGAGCTGGCATTGGCGGATCGAGACTATGCGCATGCTTTGGCTTCCTTGCAACAACAAACGGCAACTGGGCGCCTGCAGATTGTCACACTCCGCTTGCAACTTCGCGCCGCACAGGGCCTTGGGCACTGGGCCGAAGTTGCCCGTCTCACGCGGCAGCTGGAAAAATACCGAGGTATGACTGCGGAACAAGCGAGACCCATCCGGACCCGCGCGCTGTTGGAAAATTTAAATGACCTTCAGGGGGATTCGCAGGCACTTAAGGGCTTCTGGGAAAAACTTGACGCTGACGAACGCTGTTTCCCGGCGCTCGCGAGCAGCATGGCAACCGGACTAATCAAAAGTGGTCAACACGATGAGGCGCAACGGGTTATTGAACAGGCGCTGGAGTTAAATTGGGATAGCAAATTAATCGAACTTTATGCCGAGTGCCGTGGAGCGGACGCTACCGGGCGGTTGGCTCGTGCAGAAAAATGGCTGCGTCTTCATCCACAGGATGACGTTTTGCTTTTGGTTCTCGGCCGCTTGTGCGTTGAGCAACAGTTATGGGGTAAGGCGAAGAGTTTTCTTGAAGCGTCTTTGTCTATACGCGAAACGCGCAACGCGAACAGCGAGTTGGCGCGATTACATGAGCAACTTGGTGAGTTGGTGCTGGCGGCACGGCGTTACCGGGCCGCGGCTTTACTGTCCTGATCGTTTAGTGCTCAAGCCAGTCGCGGGCAGGCAGGAAATCCGTGTACAGCTTTTCCTCGGCGCTATCCGGTTCGGGGTGCCAGTCATAGCGCCATTTCACAATTGGTGGCAGTGACATCAATATGGACTCTGTCCGTCCGCCAGACTGAAGCCCGAACAAAGTGCCGCGATCCCAAACCAGGTTGAACTCAACATAGCGCCCGCGTCGGTACGCTTGAAAATCACGCTCACGTTCGGCATAGGGCAAGTTGCGACGGGTCTGCAAGATTGGTAAATAGGCGCTGACAAAGGCATTCCCGAGGCTCGTGGTCAAAGCAAAACAGCGCTCGAATCCGCCCTCGTTCAAGTCATCAAAAAAGACACCACCGACCCCTCTGGCTTCGTTGCGATGCTTCAAGAAAAAATAGTCGTCACACCATTTCTTGTAATTCTTGTAGACGTCATCGCCAAACGGGATCAAGGCATTTCGGCAAGTTCTGTGGAAGTGCTTGGCGTCCTCCGCAAATCCATAGTAGGGAGTTAAATCCATGCCGCCGCCGAACCACCAAATCGATCCATCCTTTGCTTCTGGGGCGTGAGCAACAAAGAATCGGACGTTCATGTGTGCGGTCGGGCAATACGGATTGCGCGGATGGAGAACCAGCGAAACTCCCAGCGCTTCCCATCTGCGCCCTGCCAATTCAGGGCGGTGGGCAGTGGCCGACGGCGGAAGTCTGTCGCCAACCACATGGGAGAAATTGACGCCGCCACGCTCGAACAAATTACCTTCTTCAATCAGCCGCGAGACGCCACCACCACCAGCAGGGCGATTCCAGCTGTCTGTCCGGAAGCTTTGTCCATCGGCAGATTCAAGCGCAGCAACAATGGTGCTTTGCAGGCCGACAAAGTAGGATTTGATGTCTTCAGTGTTCATAGCGGCAGGGTAATGGTGCCGCGGCCGAGTTCAATGACTCTGCCGCTCACGTTGATCTTGCGTTCGGTATCCAAACTCAAATACAGGCGACAGGGTTTGTCTATATGGTCGCCTTGTCGCAGGTTCCAGCGCTGGGGCAATTGAATATTTGTTGCCAACAGGTAGCCGCCCAAATTGGCGCATGCCGAGCCGGTACCGGGATCTTCCACCGGTGCCCCTGCCTTCATAAAGAAAAAACGCACACTGGCATCCTGGGCATTGTCACTTAAGGCAACACTGTCGCGTGCCCAGACATAAACCATTGCGCGATGTCCGTTGTGGCAATGGCGTTCCATCAAGCGGCCATCGGGGCGGCAACGGTCTACTGCCGCCGTGTCACGCAACGGAACAACCAATTGTTCGCTTCCGGTGTCAACCCACAGCGGTTCTCCCGCGATGTCATTTGCAACGAGTCCAAGTGCAGACGCGATGTCTTGATGACTTGCGCTTACCGCGCGAGTGTGTGGCGGATTCGCTCGTAAAGTCCATACGTCATGATGTGCACTCACTGGAATGCAGCCGGCCAACATTTCGAGGCTAATGGCGTCACCGGCATCTTTTGTAGCGCGGACCACATGTGCAGTGCCCAAGGTCGGGTGACCGGCAAACCGCATTTCAAATGTCGGCGTAAAAATTTTTACTCGTGCAGTTGCTACCGACGAAGGGAAGATAAATGTGGTTTCCGATAAGTTGAATTGCAAGGCAAGGGCCTGCATGTGCAGGTCATCGAGACCTGTGCCATTTTCAAACACCGCAAGGGGGTTACCGCCCAGCGGAGTTTCGGCAAAAACATTGAGCAGCCGAAAGTGAAAATCAGCCATTACTTGGCCGGTAATTTCATTGCCAGAACACGCTCGCTCTGAGCTGCTCGGTAGGCTTCCAGCTTCGCCTCCAACTTTGCATCACCTGCACTCAGCACTGATACGGCCATCAGTGCAGCGTTGATTGCGCCGGCTTCACCGATGGCAAACGTGGCAACAGGAATTCCCTTCGGCATTTGCACAATGGATAGGAGCGAATCCATGCCCTGAAGATGTTTGGATGCAACCGGGACACCAAAGACGGGAACGGATGTCTTGGCCGCGAGCATGCCAGGCAAATGCGCGGCACCACCAGCACCGGCGATGATGACGCGCAAGCCTTTGCTGCGAGCTTGAGTGGCATACTCAAACAGCAAGTCCGGTGTGCGATGTGCAGAAACCACTCGCGCTTCGAAAGGGATGCTGAATTCCTTGAGCAGCGCTGCTGCCGCCTGCATGGTTGGCCAGTCCGAATCCGAACCCATAACGATACCGACAACGGGTGAGTTTTTAGCAGCCATCACGAAGTTCCTTTCAAGTTGCCTTCCAATCCCCGGCCAAGATTTCTTTCAGCGGCTTCGAGGGTGTTGGCAAGTAACATGGTTATGGTCATCGGTCCTACTCCGCCAGGGACCGGCGTGATCAAACCCGCGACCTCCTTGGCACTTTCAAAATCCACATCACCACAAAGTTTTCCTGCATTGGGACCATCGAGCTGACGATTAATCCCTACATCGATCACCGTGGCGCCGGGCTTGATCATGTTGCCGGTGATCATTTTGGGGCGACCAACGGCCGCAATCAGGATATCCGCACGGCGGGTGTGAAAGGCCAGATCACGACTCTGCGAATGGCAGATGGTTACCGTTGCACTGTTTTGCAGAAGTAGCAGAGCCATGGGTTTCCCGACGATATTGCTGCGCCCTACAATAACTGCTTCGGCGCCTTTAAGGACCACATTTTCACTGCGCAACATTTCCATCACACCGTAAGGAGTGCAGGGGATAAATAGCGGCTTCCCTTGCGCCAGGGCGCCGACGTTGCTGGCGTGAAAGCCGTCGACGTCTTTAAGCGGGGAAATCGCTTCAAGGACCAGGTCGGCATCAAAGTGTGCGGGTAGTGGTAGCTGCACCAAAATACCGTGTACCGATGGGTCGGCATTCAGTTCGGCGATCTTGTCCAGCACCGCTGACGGGGAGGCGTCACTCGGGTAGGAGAACTTCAGCGACCGCACGCCAGTCTTTTCGCATGCGGCGACTTTATTGCGTACATATACTGCGGACGCAGGATCGTCGCCGACCAAAATCACTGCCAATGCGGGGGTTACGTCTTGTTTGGCGAGTGCTTTGGCGCGTTGCGCAAGTCGCTCGCGGACAGTAGCCGATAGCGCATTTCCATCAAGAATTCTTGCAGTCATGTCGGGGACTTTCAAAGCAGTGGTGCAGCACAGTAGGTGCTAGAAAAAAATCAACCCGCGCCATTGATAACGTCCGACGCAGGTCATATGTTCGAATTATCCGAAAATTGGGGCTGCAAGTCGACTGGATAGCCAAATATTGGCCATCTCAGGGCTAACTTTCCGGCGCCAAAATGTGCTGAGTTAGAATTCTGTAAACCAATTAGCAAAGGCAAAGCATGAAATCTGCAATTGACAAGCTGGAAGCATTTATCTTTTGGAGCCGTTGGCTGCAAGCGCCGCTGTATCTTGGACTTATCGCTGCGCAAGGAGTCTATGTCTACTATTTCATGCATGAGTTGTCGCTCCTGATAACCAAAACCGGCACGCTGACCGAGGTAGAGGTCATGCTGATCGTGCTTGGCCTGATCGATGTCGTGATGATTGCCAATCTCTTGTTGATGGTGACTATCGGGGGATACGAAACTTTTGTATCGAAAATTGATCTCGAAAGGCACGAGGACAGTCCGGAATGGTTGTCACATGTGAATGCCGGGGTGCTCAAGGTCAAGCTGGCAATAGCCCTGATCAGCATATCGTCTATCCACCTATTGCGCACCTTCATCAATGCTGCGCAGCTCGAAGACCGGGTGATCATTGCTCAGGTCGCGATCCATTTTGCTTTCCTGATTTCCGCAATTGCTATCGCCTACACCGACAAGCTCATGATGCAGACACTAAGCATTGCAGAACACAAATAGGCAGGTAAATCCAAGTCGTTCATATCCTTTCCCGCGAGATCACCGTGACTACCATTCGCCAAGAAGATTTTGTTCAATCAATCGCTGACGCGTTTCAGTTCATCAGCTACTACCATCCATTGGATTACATTCAAGCCTTGGGTGAAGCCTATGAGTGCGAAGAGTCGCCTGCCGCGCGTGACGCCATTGCACAAATTTTGACCAATAGCCGAATGTCGGCTGAGGGGCATCGACCGATCTGTCAGGACACCGGGATTGCACTGGTATT
Source organism: Rhodocyclaceae bacterium (assembly GCA_016718525.1). Classification (GTDB taxonomy): domain Bacteria; phylum Pseudomonadota; class Gammaproteobacteria; order Burkholderiales; family Rhodocyclaceae; genus JADKHX01. The sequence continues at coordinate 1,629,942 of JADKDD010000001.1, read as the reverse complement.
TTTGAAAGTCGGGATGAATGTGCGTTGGGACGCTGCGCTCTCGGTGCAGGAGATGGTCAACGAAGGTGTGCGCCGCGCTTATGGCAATGTTGACAATCCATTACGTGCGTCGGTGCTGGCCGATCCTGCTGGCGCACGCCGGAACACTAAAGACAATACTCCTGCTGTCGTACATTTTGAGATCGTTGCCGGCGATAGTGTTGAGGTGATTTGCGCCGCAAAAGGCGGTGGTTCAGAAGCCAAAGCCAAATTCGCCATGCTCAATCCGTCGGATGATGTGGTGGAATGGATATTGAAAGCCGTCCCGACCATGGGTGCGGGTTGGTGCCCACCGGGGATTCTGGGCGTTGGTATTGGCGGTACGCCGGAAAAGGCCATGTTGTTGGCCAAGGAAGCCATCATGGCACCGGTGGATATTCATGCACTCAAGGCCAAAGCGGCGCGCGGTGACAAATTGCTGCGAACCGAAGAACTGCGCCTGGAACTCTACGAAAAAGTCAATGCGTTGGGTATCGGTGCACAAGGGCTCGGCGGTCTGACCACGGTGCTGGATGTGAAAATATTGGACTATCCGACCCATGCTGCCAATTTGCCCGTGGCGCTGATACCAAATTGCGCAGCAACGCGCCATGTGCACTTTCACCTCGATGGTTCCGGACCAGCGAAACTGGCGACACCGCGCCTCGAGGATTGGCCGAAAGTGACGTGGCAGCCGAATACTCAGACCTCGACCCGGGTCGACCTCGATACGCTGACCAAAGCGCAAGTCGCCGCCTGGAAGCCAGGGCAAACCTTGTTACTTAACGGAAAGATGTTGACGGGCCGTGATGCTGCACATAAGCGGATTGCTGACATGTTGGGGCGGGGAGAAAAACTGCCGGTCGACTTCACCAATCGGGTGATTTACTACGTGGGTCCGGTAGATCCGGTGCGGGATGAGGCCGTTGGGCCGGCCGGCCCAACCACGGCAACGCGGATGGACAAGTTCACCCGCATGATGTTGGAGCAAACCGGCTTGATTTCGATGATCGGAAAATCAGAACGTGGCCCGGCGGCTATTGCCGCGATCAAGGATAACAAGTCGGCCTATCTGATGGCAGTGGGTGGCGCAGCGTATCTTGTTTCGAAGGCGATTAAGTCCGCCAAGGTGGTCGGCTTTGCTGACCTGGGAATGGAAGCGATTTACGAGTTTGAAGTCAAAGATATGCCGGTGACTGTGGCGGTAGATTCCTCAGGTGTATCGGTACATACCACGGGCCCGCAAGAGTGGCAGGCCAAAATCGGCAAAATCCCTGTCGTTGCTGCATAGGCAACGCCGTCCTACCAGCACCAACTGGCGGACAAAAATTTAACGCATGATTGGCGTTTTTGATTCCGGTCTTGGCGGCTTGTCCGTGCTTTCTGCACTGACCTGCGCGTTGCCCGATGCCGATTACATTTACCTGGCTGATAGTGCCAACGCACCTTACGGCGACAAGTCCGAGGCCTTTATTCAACAGCGCGTGCTGGCGCTTGGTGCTCATCTCGTAGGTGCTGGATGCACTATGCTGGTGGTCGCCTGCAACACTGGAACCGTTGCGGCGATTCAATCTTTACGGGCCGCATACCCTGGAATTGCGGTGGTCGGCGTCGAACCCGGAATCAAGCCGGCAGCCGAGTCGTCGCTGAGCCGAAAGATTGCTGTCTTGGCGACTGAAGCAACGGCAAGAAGCGAGCGGTTGGCGCAATTAGTCAAACAACACGCGACTGGCGTGCACGTCGATATCGTGGCCTGTCCCGGATGGGCTACGCTGGTAGAGCAATGCCACATTAACGACTCTGGCCTTGCCCGTGATGCCGAACGTTGGCTCGATCCGCTCCTGGCAAGTGGAGTCGACCGCATTGTGCTCGGATGCACTCACTACAGTTTCCTGTCGCATGTCTTGCAACCAATTGCCGGACCACGAGCAGAACTGGTTGACGTCTCCGCGGCGATTGCACGTCAAGCGATGCGTTTGCATCAGGGTCACGGCAACAGTAGCGGCAGCCTGCAACTGCTAACTACCGGTCAATCGCATCGCCTGCGAAGTGCTTTACCACTACTGGGACTGGACGTACTTGCGACTCGGGTACGTAGCATCACCCAAGTCGCTGTGTGACTCAGCGTAGCGAAAAACCACCCACGCTGTTGGCGATGCTGGATGCGGCGCCGGCGCCAAACTGCTTGGCAAATTTTTCAGCAAGATTTTGCCTCACGGTGTAGTCGCGAATTTCTTCCGCCTTGATCACATCACGCGCGACGATGTCGAGGCTACCGTAGCCATCGGCCAACCCCAGCTCAATACTCTTGGCACCACTCCACATCAGTCCGGAAAACATTTCCGGAGTTTCGTGCAACCGCTTGCCGCGACCCTTTTTCACCACATCGATGAACTGTTGGTGAATTTCGGCGAGCATTACTTGAGCATGTGCCTGGTCGGATTCTCTCAACGGAGAAAACGGATCGAGAAATCCTTTGCTTGCCCCAGCGTGCAATAAGCGCCGTTCGACGCCCAGTTTTTCCATGGTTCCGGTAAAACCAAAGCCATCCATCAGCACACCGATTGAGCCGACGATACTGGCCTTATCAACAAAAATCTTGTCGGCCGCCGCCGCAACGTAGTACCCGCCCGAAGCGCAGACATCTTCGACCACCACGTACAGCGGCACTTCGGTATGCAATGCGCGCAAGCGCCGGATTTCATCATTAATCATGCCGGCTTGAACAGGGCTGCCACCCGGACTATTGATACGCAATACCACTCCAGCAGTGCCTTCAGACTCAAAAGCCGCCTGCAAAGCGCTGATGATGTTCTCTGCGCTCGCGTCGCCCTTGGCCTGAATCACACCTTCAAGTCGGACCAAAGCAGTGTGTCTGGCAGCTTCGGCGATCTTTTCGCTTCCCCACCATTCCATGGCAATGCCGAGTACGACAAGCAAATAGCCAAATCCAAGGAGTTTAAAAAAGATACCCCAACGCCGTCCGCGCCGTTGTTCGGCAATGGACTCGAGTGCCAATTTTTCCAGAACCCGCTTTTCCCAATTGGGTTCACCCTGCACTACGTTATTGTCACTCACTGCTTTCACCTTCCCCAGTCATAAATATTTTCCCGCTATGTTCGCATACTGGAATGGATTGCAGGCCCTTGCCAGCACACCTTCCTGTGACGCACCGTCCGGTTTCCGGCGCATAAAGCGCTCCATGGGTTGCGCAAATCAAATACAAGCCGCTGTAATCAAAGAATTCACCAGGCTGCCAGTCTAGCTCGACTGGGATGTGTCCGCAGCGATTCGCGTAAGCAAAAGGCTTACCACCATGCCGAATGGCAAAGGCCGGTTCGGCTCCGGTTTCCAGTAGAACCTCAAAACGAACTCCCTTGCCGCCCTCGACAAGGTCGTCGCTCTGGCAAATTATGCGTTCGTTTTTAGCCATTTTGACAACTCAGGTACCGAGTCGACGCAATGCAGCGGAGACGCAGTATGTAGCGTTTCCCGACTATGCGCACCATAAGTCACACCAAGACCTGCGCAGCCTGCGTTACTTGCCATCAGCATGTCGTGGGTGGTGTCGCCAACCATCAAAATGGAAGATGGCGGCAAGGCGAATTCATCGCACAATTCTTCGAGCATTTGCGGGTGCGGCTTGGAGTGACATTCATCGGCACAGCGTGAGGCGTGAAATTTCGAACCCAAGCCGCTTGCGGCAAAAGCGCGGTTAAGACCGCGGCGTGGCTTGCCAGTCGCCACCGCCAGCATGTGACCGGCGTCGAGGAGTTGGTCCAGCAGTTCATGTACGCCATCAAACAAATTCAAATCGGTGTCGCGTGCCAGATAGTGGTCGCGGTAGTGTTCCGCCAGTTCGCGATAGCGCGCCTCTTCCAAATCGGGCATCGCATAGCGTAGCGCGTCAATCAAGCCCAAGCCAATCACGTGGCTGGCGCGCGCGTCCGACGGTGGCGGTACCCCAATCGCCACAGCAGCAGCTTGCAGACTTTGGGTAATGAGCAGGGTCGAATCAAACAGCGTGCCGTCCCAGTCGAAAACAATCAATTGAAATTTCTTGGTCATGGTTGTTAGCGTTACTTAACGTTGCGTTGGCTTGATGTCCCTAGCCTCATTTTGATCGAGCTTGGCAATGAACGATGCCAGTTCTGGAGGCAAGGGTGACTCAAGTTCGAGCAATTCGCCGCTCAAGGGGTGCGGCAACGCGAGTTTCGTCGAGTGCAGGAACATTCGCTTGAGTCCGGTTTTTTGAAGATCCTTATTCAGCGTAAAGTCACCGTATTTGTCGTCACCGGCAATCGGAAACTCAAGATGCGCCAAATGCACACGAATCTGGTGAGTGCGGCCGGTCTTCAACTCGACTTCGACCAAGCTGAAATTCTGCCAGCGCGACACCAGACGGACAATGGAATGCGCAGTTTTGCCGTCATCACTGACGCGGACCCGGCGCTCACCACCTTCGGTCAGGTATTTGTACAGTGGTAGCTTCACATGCTGCATCTGATTAAGCCAACGCCCCTTCACCAGCGCCAAATAGCGTTTGCCGATCTGGCCATCACGAAACTGGTCGTGTAGCTTGACCAGGGCCGCGCGCTTTTTCGCTACCACCAGCAGGCCGGAAGTTTCGCGATCCAGCCGATGTGCCAGTTCGAGGAACTTGGCTTGCGGACGGGCACGGCGCAACTGCTCGATCACCCCAAAACTGACACCGCTGCCTCCGTGCACTGCCGTTCCTGCAGGTTTATCGACCACAATCAGCGCGTCATCCTCAAAGGCGAGATCAAATTCCCGGGCGGGAACAGCGGCTTGGTCCGGTCTTTCGGCGGTCCGGATCGGCGGAACCCGAAGCTGATCACCGAGCTGCAGCCGATAGTCGGCGCCGATGCGGCCCTTGTTGACCCGTACTTCGCCGCTACGAAGGATGCGATAGATGTGGCTTTTCGGCACGCCTTTGGCAATTTTGAGCAGAAAATTGTCGATACGCTGCCCGGCCGCGTCGTCGCCAACCTCAAGCATCACCACCGAATCTTTTCTCAAGTCCTTCATTTGCAATATACTAAGGCCTTGGTTAGCCGTTCCGGAACGGCGTGCCCGATGGCCCGAAGTGGCATCGGAGGCGCAGGTAACGGGATGTTGTTGGTTCTGCCCCGAATTCGCTTATTTAGACATCTGGCGGAAACGGATCACGAAACAACATGGCTGGACGGTCGGAAATCAATCTCCACATACTGCCTTGCCCGCTGACCTCCGGGTTTTTCGCTCGCCCGAAAAGAGAGCGATTTTACTTGATTGCGCGCACCACTTACAGACTGGGCACAGATTGCCGGACGTTGATCATAAGAAAAATCAGCGGCCGCCATTAGAAACAAGTTATTCACCCGTTTGCCACAACCATATGAGGCACCATGATTTTGCCGATGAAACTGCAAACCCTGAACGCGTCACATAGCGCCATGTAATTGCGCTGGTGACGTGCGACTTGTTGTGCCCGCCTGCTCTGTTGCGCGCGGGAGAACACATGAAACGCATGCTATTTAATGCGACGCAGGCCGAGGAACTCCGCGTCGCGATCGTTGATGGTCAAAAACTGATTGACCTTGACATCGAGTCGGCCACCAAGGAACAAAAGAAAAGCAACATTTATAAAGCCATCATCACCCGCATCGAGCCTAGTCTCGAAGCGGCGTTCGTCGATTACGGTTCCGAACGTCACGGCTTTCTTCCCTTCAAGGAAATCTCGCGCAGCTATTTCAAGCCCGGCGTGGATGCCGGCAAAGCCCGCATTCAAGACGTGCTTTCCAATGGCCAGGAGCTTATCGTTCAAGTCGAAAAAGACGAGCGCGGTAACAAGGGTGCGGCACTGACTACCTTTATTTCGCTGGCTGGCCGATATCTGGTCTTGATGCCAAATAATCCTCGCGGTGGTGGTGTATCGCGTCGTATCGAAGGCGAGGATAGGCAAGAATTGCGCGAGGTGATGGATAGTCTTGACGTGCCTGCGGGCATGAGCTTGATTGCCCGTACCGCTGGTATTGGCCGCAACACCGAAGAACTACAGTGGGACTTGAACTACCTGTTGCAACTTTGGGGTGCAATTGATGGTGCCGCCAAGGCGCAAAGTGGCGCGTTCCTGATTTATCAGGAATCAAGCTTGGTGATCCGTGCGATTCGCGATTACTTTCACGCCGAGATCGGCGAGATTCTGATCGACACCGACGATGTATTTGAGCAGGCCCAGCAGTTCATGGCCCACGTCATGCCCGGTACCGTAAATCGGGTCAAACGTTATCACGACGATGTGCCCTTGTTCTCGCGCTTCCAGATTGAGCATCAGATTGAATCGGCTTATTCGCGGCAAGTGACCTTGCCGTCCGGCGGCGCAATTGTGATTGATCACACTGAGGCCCTGGTCTCGGTTGACGTGAACTCCGGCCGCGCCACCAAAGGTAGCGACATTGAAGAAACCGCATTGCGCACCAACTGTGAAGCGGCCGACGAAGTCGCGCGCCAGTTGCGTTTGCGCGATCTGGGTGGTCTGATCGTGATCGATTTCATCGACATGGAATCGACCAAAAATCAGCGCGAAGTCGAAAACCGCTTGCGCGATGCTTTGCACCACGACCGCGCGCGGGTACAGACCGGCAAAATTTCGCGCTTTGGTTTGCTCGAGCTCTCCCGTCAGCGTCTGCGTCCGGCCCTGGCAGAAACCAGCTACATTACCTGCCCGCGCTGCACCGGTACCGGCCACATCCGCAGCACCGAGTCCGCAGCATTGCACATTCTGCGCATCCTCGAAGAAGAGTCGATGAAGGAAAACACCGGCGCGCTACATTGCCAGGTCCCCGTCGATGTCGGCACCTTCCTGCTCAACGAGAAGCGCGTGGATATTTCGCGCATCGAGATACGCCATCGCGTTAATTTGGTCATCGTCCCAAATCGACATCTTGAGACCCCGGCGCATGAAATCATTCGCTTGCGCCACGACCAGTTGAACGCCGAAGGGCTGGCGTTGGCCAGTTATCAAATGGCCGAAAAGCCTGTGGAAGAAACCTATCAACCACCATCAGCGCAAAACGAAGCCAAGCCGACAAAGATCGAAGCAGTGGTCAAGGGCATTACGCCGGACCAGCCGGCACCGATCGTCGCTGCACGCGAAGCTTCGCCCCTAATTGTTGCTGCACCTGCGACACAACCAGGTTTGTGGGCCACCATTGTTTCGTGGTTCAGCAGTGACAAGCCTGCAGCTCCTGCGGTCGTTGTCGCACCAACGGTCGAGGCGTCCGCGCGTCGTGACCGTCCGAGCCGTGATGGCCGCGATGGTCGTCAGGGCCGTGATGGACGTGGTGGCCGCAATTCGCGTGACGGCAATCGCCAGGGTGGTCGTGATGGTCAGCGCGACGGTCAGCGTAGTGAATCAACACCCCGTTCTGCGAATCCGAATCAAAACCAGGCAGCCGGCCAACAACCACAAGCCGCGAAAAAGGACGGACGTAACGAGCCGCGCCCACCGCGTGAGCCACGCGAGCCGCGTCCGCCGCGTGATGCCGCTCCTGCGAACACAACACCCGCCCTGGCAACTCCAGGTGCGGAAGGTCAGCGTCCGCCAAGAGCCGAAGGCGAGGGTGGTGGTCGTGGTCGCAGCCGCCGCGGTCGTGGTCGTGGTCGGGGCGATCGTTCAGACGGGTCCGCGCCAACGGATTCGGCGGTCGTTGCAACGGTTGTTCCGGTGACTGATCAGGTGCAGGTGAATGCGCCAGTAGCCATTGCGGTTGCGACCATGGCCGTAGCAACTCACGCTGTACCCGAAAGCAGCGCGATTGGCGCTGCGCAAAGCGAATATCCCGGCATGCAGGTCTCACCAGCAGCAACGGGCGAGTTTGCTCCTGTCGTTGTCGCTGCAGCACCTGACGTTGCAGTCACACCCAGCATTGCCGTTGCTCAGCCTGCAGTGGCGCCCGAAACGTTTGAGCGGACCATTCCAATTCCGGCCGAGATTATTCCTGTGCCGACGGCCGAACCTACGCCTGTCGTGTCGGCCGAAATTGCCGCGCCTGAAACCATTGCGGTCCAAGCGCCGGAGATGCCCGCGCCCGTTCAGCAAGCACCGGCGATCGTGGCTCCGCTGCCAGCGCCGGTTGATTTGAAACCAGCCCTGGAGCAGGCCGGACTCATCATGATCGAAACACAAAACGCGGCGCCGTTTGTCGCTTATGCACCCGATCCTGTGGTTTTGGGGCGCAAGCCACGGCCGCAAGTTCAGATCGTGGCCGAGCCTTTGCAGATGGTCGAAACACGCAACGAGTAGTTGTCGCCTCGCAGCCTCAAAAAAACCGCGCATCGCGCGGTTTTTTTTGCCTCAAGTTCTATCGCGGCCGCAGTTGCTCCAGCATCCGCTTTGATGCCTGTTCGACCAGATCCAGCACCAGTTCAAATGCTTCTGGTCCACCGTAATAGGGGTCAGGCACGTCGGCACCTTTGCTCCCGTCAGATATGAACATTGCCAGTTTGTGTCGATGCACGGGAGGGCAATGGCCACGCATCAGCCGCAAGTGGTCACTGTCCATGGCAAAGATATGATCGAAATCGGCATAGTTGGTGCTGGTGACACGCCGTGCGCGAAGCTTGGACAGGTCATAACCGCGTCCAGCGGCGGCGGCAATCGTGCGCGGATCTGGCGGTTCGCCGACATGGTAATCGTGGGTACCGGCTGAATCGAACTCGAAGGCATCGGCCAGACCTTGTCGCTGTGCCAATGCGCGGGCAACTCCTTCGGCAGTCGGCGAACGGCAGATGTTGCCGGTACATACAAACAAGACACGAGTCGGCGTCACTTGGCGTTCCCGATGGTGTCATGGGCAAGTCCGCCAAAGGCCAGTTGCTTGACCCGGAAAAGTTCGTCCCGTGCGGCCGCCGCTAGTTCAAACTCAAGGTTGCGGGCATGTTCCTGCATTGCCTTTTCCAGTCGCCGGATCTCCCGCGACAAATCCTTTTCACTCATTACCTGGTATCGCGCTGCTTCCTCTGCGACTTTCAGATCCTGACCGGCAACTTCGGCATCGTAAATGCCGTCGATGATGTCCTTGATGCGCTTCTGCACACTCACTGGAGTGATGTCGTGCTCAAGATTGTGCGCGATCTGCTTGTTGCGTCGTCGCTCCGTTTCGTCCATCGCCCGCTGCATGGAATCGGTGATGCGATCGGCGTACAAAATCGCGCGACCATTCAGGTGGCGTGCCGCGCGTCCCATGGTCTGTATAAGCGAGCGAGTGGAGCGCAGGAAGCCTTCCTTGTCGGCATCGAGAATCGCCACCAGCGAGACTTCGGGAATATCCAATCCTTCCCGCAACAAGTTGATTCCGACCAATACATCAAACACACCCAGACGCAAATCACGGATGATTTCGACCCGCTCAACGGTGTCGATATCCGAATGCAGATAGCGTACCTTGATGCCATTGTCGGCGAGGTAGTTGGTGAGTTGCTCTGACAGTTTCTTGGTCAGCGTCGTCACCAGCACGCGCTCACTCACTGCAATTCTTCGCTTGATCTCCAACAGCAGGTCATCCACTTGCGTTGATGCCGGTCGCACTTCGACCATGGGATCAATCAAGCCGGTCGGCCGCACCAACTGCTCGACCACTTGTCCCTGATGTGCTTCCTCGTAAGTCGAGGGGGTGGCGGAGACAAAAATTGTCTGCGGAATCAAACGTTCGAACTCTTCAAACTTCAGAGGTCGATTGTCCAGGGCGGATGGCAAGCGGAAACCATAGTCCACCAGGTTTTCTTTGCGCGATCGGTCGCCCTTGTACATCGCGCCGACTTGCGGAATCGCCACATGCGATTCATCGACAAACATCAATGCATCCGGCGGCAAATAATCGTACAAGGTCGGTGGCGGCTCACCGGGTTGCCGTCCAGACAAATGACGAGAATAGTTTTCGATGCCTTTGCAAAACCCTAACTGATCAAGCATCTCCAGATCGAAGCGCGTGCGTTGCTCAATGCGCTGCAATTCAACAAGTTTGTTTTCTTTCGAGTAATACTCAACGCGATCGCGTAACTCCTGTTTGATCTTCTCGATGGCCTGTAACACTGTGGTACGCGGAGTGACGTAATGACTCGACGGAAACACCGTATAGCGCCCCAGCTTTTGCCGCGTGTGACCGGTCAGCGGATCAAAAAGGGTCAAGGTTTCAACTTCGTCGTCGAACAGCGTAATTCGAATGGCATTTTCCGCGTTCTCAGCCGGGAACACATCGATTACGTCGCCACGCACGCGGTAGGCGCCGCGACTAAAGTCAACGTCGTTGCGCTCGTACTGCATCTCCGTCAAGCGTTTGATGATCTCGCGTTGGCCATGCTTCTCGCCGGTTTTTAGATGCAGGATCATGCTGTGATAATCAACCGGATCGCCGATACCGTAGATCGCCGACACCGTGCACACAATCAGCACATCGCGGCGTTCGAGCAAACTCTTGGTGGCAGAGAGTCGCATCTGCTCGATGTGTTCATTGATCGCCGAGTCTTTCTCGATGAACAAATCGCGCGATGGAACGTAAGCTTCCGGCTGGTAGTAGTCGTAATAGGAAACGAAATACTCGACCGCGTTTTCGGGGAAGAATTCGCGGAACTCCGAATAGAGCTGAGCCGCCAGCGTCTTGTTTGGTGCCAGCACCAATGCCGGGCGGCCCACTCGCGCAATCACATTGGCCATGGTGTAAGTCTTGCCCGACCCGGTTACGCCCAGAAGGGTTTGAAACGACAAGCCATCGTTGATACCTTCAACCAGCAGTCGTATCGCCTCGGGTTGATCACCGGCAGGCAGAAACGGCTGATGCAGGCGCCACGGGCTGCCTTCGAACTCCAAAACCTGATGTTTGATTTGGTGTACTTCACCCACTTTGATCGTCCTTTAGTCTTGTTTTGAATTTCGCCCAACTTGGTTTATAGCTGCTTTTGCTGCCGAACACGCCCCACCCACCCTCCCTAGAGGATTCATTCAAGCCATTGCCCTGGCAACGTCCGTCACTCAGGTCGCGTATCATTATGCCTTCGCGCCGAGCTTGTTTATTAACGGCGTGTCACCGGCACCAACTGACGAATTTCGCTCAACCAACATCACCGCCTCTTCGGAATGAGGCATGAAATCGTTCCCTAAACCTTTTTCCGGGCCGCATTTCCGAGTTGAACTCGCCCCCCGCGACCCGATCCTTGGGCTTACCGAAGGCTTCAACGCCGATACCCACACCACCAAAGTCAATCTCGGCGTTGGCGTGTATTACGACGACAACGGCAAAATTCCCTTGCTCGGCGCTGTCAAAGCAGCCGAGAAATCCCGCCTTGAAGCCATGCCGCCTCGTGGCTATCAGCCGATTGAAGGTCTCGCTGCATACAACCAGGCGGTGCAAAAGCTGATGTTCGGTGATGATTCCGCAATCATCAAGGATGGTCGCGCAGTCACTGTCGAGGCCCTCGGTGGTACCGGTGCCTTGAAAGTTGGAGCAGACTTTCTCAAGCGCCTCTACCCTGAGGCCAAGGTGCATATCAGCGATCCGAGTTGGGAAAACCACCGGGCCCTGTTCGAGGCGGCAGGCTTTGTGGTTGAGAACTATCCCTACTATGACGCAGCAACACGAGGAGTCGATTTCGCGGCAATGTCTGCCTATCTTTCGACGCTTCCGGCCAACAGCATTGTGGTGCTGCATGCCTGCTGCCACAACCCGACCGGGGCCGACATTACCAGTGATCAGTGGCGTACCGTCGTCGATATCGTCCGCAGCAGAAATCTTGTCGCCTTTATCGATATGGCGTATCAGGGGTTCGCCGACGGCATCAAAGAGGATGCTGTGGCACTTGACCTGTTCTCCGCGTCCGGGTTGCAGTTCTTTGTCTCAAGCAGTTTCTCGAAATCATTTTCTTTGTATGGCGAGCGTGTTGGCGCGCTGACCATTGTTACCGACAGCAAGGAAGAGGCGTCCCGCGTCATGTCGCAAGTCAAGCGCGTGGTGCGTACCAATTACTCCAATCCGCCGACCCATGGTGGTGCAGTGGTTGCCGCAGTGCTGGCAAACCCTGAGTTGCGCGCCCAATGGGAGGCCGAGCTCGGAGGTATGCGCGATCGAATCCGTGCCATGCGGGTCGCACTTGTCGCGCAGCTGAAAGAGAGCGGCGTCGATCAGGATTTCAGTTTCGTCACCCGCCAGCGCGGAATGTTCTCCTACACCGGCTTGACGGCGGCGCAGGTCGAGCGCCTGAGGTCGGAATACGGGATTTATGCGGTCAGTACAGGCCGGATTTGCCTTGCTGCGCTCAATACCAAGAATATTGACTATGTCGCCAAGGCGATGGCTGCTGTGCTGAAAAGCTGATTTGGCGGTTGCGGTAGGCAAACCGCGCCGCTATAATTCGGCCCGCACCAAAACAACAATTCCTCGATAGCTCAGTCGGTAGAGCGCCGGACTGTTAATCCGTAGGTCCCTGGTTCGAGCCCAGGTCGAGGAGCCAGTAATACCAAGGCCCCGCAGGTTTCACGATCTGCGGGGCCTTACTCTTTTGTGTAATTCCTGTGTAATCGCGCCGAGAAATCGTCAAGACGCTTTCGTGTTGTAGCGGTCGGATAGCTTGTCCATTGCGCTTTGAATGTGCGCGCCGTTCTGGTGGCTGTAGCGCTCGACCATCGACAGATTCTTGTGGCCACTGATGCGCTTGACCGTCGGCAGGTCGACGCCGGCCTGCACCAGGTGGGTGATGGCGGTATGGCGCAGCGTGTGGCGGACCACCTGCTTTACATCGAGGCCGGCCGCAATCACGCAACGACGAAACGGCTTGTCCAGATTGACCGTGCGCCCTTCCTTCGCTGCGGCTGACGGAAACAGCCACGGCGTGCCCGGCTGGAGGCTGGCGACATAGGTCGTGAGGTATTCAGCAAGGCCGCGCGTAATCGGCTGCTCGCGGGCGCCTGCTTTGGCTTTCGGGATATAGATGACCAAGCGTTCCAGGTCGATATGCTCGCGCCTTACTCCGAGGATTTCGTTCTTGCGCATTGACGTGTCCAGACCGATGCGGATGAACGGGTGGATCTGTTGATTCTGGTCGGCGGCGGCTTCCTTCAGTAGCCGATCAATCTGCTCGACCGTCAGATAAGTAATGCGGCCGGAATGCTCTTTCAGGCGCTTGATGGTGGCCGGCTTGTGATCCAGCCAACCCCATTCCACGGCCTTGTTGAGCAGGTGCGAAAGCGCTGCCAGTTCGCGGTTGATCGTCGCCGGCTTGGTTTCGCCGCCATAGACGGGCTTGCCGCCTGGCCCGTTGGGGCGCATGACCAACTCGGTGCCGCGCTGCTTCTTGTAGCGTTCCACGTCGAAGGTGGCGATCTTCGAGAGCGGCGCGTCTCCGAAGAACGGAACAAGGTGCTGATTCAGACGATAGCGCTTCATGGGGATGTCCTTGCCGCCTTCCTGCTCCAACTTCGTCAGGTATTTGTCTGCCGCCTCGCGGAACGATAGCGCCAGCTTGCGGCCCTTAGGCAGATTCAGCCGGCCGGCCTTGGCATCCTGCCGCGCCTTGTCGATGAATTCCTCGGCCTGCGTGCGCGTAGTGCCGTCCGATTCGCGACCGATAACGCGGTGGATGCGCTGGCCATCGACCATGAAGTTAACCGTGAACACCCCGTCGCCGTTAGCTTGCCGCTCGAAGGTGATGCCATGCTCGTTGAGTTTGTCGCCGGCAGCGAGCTTGCGCATGGTCGGCCGGGTGAGTTTGGAAAAGGTCTTGGCCATGATTGAGTCCGATCAGAAAGGGATAGTGGTTTTCAATGCGGTTTTTACTTCCGCCTCTGTCGCATTGCCCGCCGCGTAGGCAACCAGAGTTGGCCAGCACTCTTTGACCGTTACACGGTCGGCTCGCTTGTTTTTGCCTTCTCCGTCAACGAAATCGTAGGCGATCCACTGGTTCTTTCCAGCATCATCTTTGTAGGATTCGCCAGCCGTAATCTCAAAAATCGCTTTCCAGATCAACTGCTCTTCATAGGTGAGAAGGTCTGGATAGCTTTCTGCCAGCTTGATGAGCCGATCAGACGGCTCCAGGTCCCAAAGTTTGTTCGCTTCAACATGAACGCTGAGGTCGGACTGCCCATTGAATTCACCGGTTTCGACTAGCTTCACGTTTTTGAGTGCTTCGTCCAAAGCCCATTCGATGAAGTTCGCCAATGAGCGGCGCTGCTTCCGCGCGCCGATCTCGGCCAGGTATTTCAACTTGGGATCAAGCCGCATGGCGAACACTTCGGTACGCGGGCCGGTCGCCTTCGGCTTGCGCTTTTTCTCGGTCATTGGGATGTCCTTTCAATCAGAAGTTCTCGGAAGTTCGATTTGATTCTAGTTATGAAGTTGTTACTTGTCAAACGAAATAACATCTATATCATTCGTAATTGTCAAATTAACAACCAGGAGAACCTCAAATGATCGCGCCAATTCCCCCAAAAAGCCCCGCTACTGCGGGCACAGCCATAGTTACCCCCATCCAAGTCAGAACCTACCCCGACGGCCGTATGGACACGAAAAACGCCTCGACCTATACCGGTCTGTCCGAAAAAACGCTGGCCATGATGCGCTGCAACGGCAACGGGCCAAAGTACGTCAAGCGCGGCCGGATCTTCTATTTCACGGCTGACGTCGACGAATGGATGAACTCTCAGGGGCGCCTGACCAGCACCGCCCAAGCCAAGAAGCGTCCCGTTTGAGGCGGGCGCCATGCGTTACCCGATGGCAGGTACGAAGCCCAAGCGCGGCCAATTCGACAGCGCCCGCCTGCCCGATCCCCTGACCTACTACGCCACGGAGCTTGAGCGCCTTCGGCCGCAAGGGCGCAACGCCTCGGCCCGCTGCCCGTTTCACGACGACGTCCACCCCAGCCTGACGGTGAATCTCGCCACCGGCGCATTTCGCTGCCACGTCCCCGAGTGCGGCGCACACGGGCGCGGCGTGCTGGACTTTCACATGGCCCGTT
Source organism: Rhodocyclaceae bacterium (assembly GCA_016718525.1). GTDB lineage: Bacteria > Pseudomonadota > Gammaproteobacteria > Burkholderiales > Rhodocyclaceae > JADKHX01. The sequence goes on along the minus strand of JADKDD010000001.1, from coordinate 1,614,918 downwards.
ACGGCTTTGGCTTTGTTGCTGCTGCCAAAGCGCTGGGCGCCTGGAGCACCACCCCATGACAGAACAAGAAGAAAACACTGCAACCGGTGACCAGCGAACTGACACACTGGACAGACTGCTGCGCTACGCGGTGCAGAAAGGCGGCGTCAAGTCCAGTCAGATCGAGCCGGCTGAAACCCGGTGGGGCGCACTGGTGGATCGCTTCACGCAGATGCAGGATGGCCCGCGCGCCGACGACCCGGAGAGCGTGCCGGCGCTGATCTATGCCGAGTTCAAGGAAGGTGCCACCCGCCGCGACATCGACGTGGTGAATATGACCGCGCTGGTGCTCGACATCGACAAAGATGCCGGCCTCGACCGCACACGCGCCGCGCTGGCCGGCATGGAATGTGCCATCTACACCACCAAGCGCAGCACACCCACTGCGCCGCGCCTGCGAGTGATCTTGCCGCTTGCCGCCCCCGTGTCGGCACGCGACTGGCCCGGCACTTATCGGCAGTTTGCCGCCGCGCTCGCGCTGCCCGGCGTAGACGCCTGCGCCGAAAAACTCTCGCAGCCCTTCCTTGCGCCGCCCGGTGGCGGCAGCTTCGAGCGCATGGCTGGCGAATGGCTGGACCCCGCGCCCTATGTCGCCGCCGCGCGCCAAGCCGAATATGACGCGCTGCCAGTGCCTGAAGCCATTGGCCAGCAACTTCCGCCAGTGCCACCACTCGACCCGCAACTGATCCCCGCGCCGCTGCGCGGCTGGATCGCCGACGTGGCGCACCGGATGCAGTGCCCCGTCGACTATTGCGCCGTCGGGGCGCTGGTGGCGCTGGCCGGCGTGGTCGGTGCCGCCGTTGGCATCCGCCCCAAGCGCCGCGACGACTGGCTGGTGGTGCCCAACCTGTGGGGCGGCGTGATCGGCCCGCCCTCGAAGAAGAAGACTCCGGCGCTCTCCGACATGCTCAAGGCGCTTGGTCGGCTTGAATCTGCTGCCAAGGACGGCACCCAGCAGGCCAAGGCCGCCGCTGCCGATCCCGAAACCAAGATCAAGCAGAAGCTCCTGAAAAAGGAACTCGAAGCCGCCATCAAGGCCGAACGCGAAGAAGCGCGGGCCACCGCTGCCGCCGACGCCTATGTCGAAGCCAAAGGCAAGAAAGAACCGCCGTCCCGCCAGCGCCGACTTTCTGCGGAGCCGCGCGCCGCCGCCGTCATCAAGCTCGAACTTGCCGCGCTTACCACCCCGCCCACCGGCAACCTGCAAGCACGCTTCCGCACCAACGACGCCACCATCGAAGCCCTGCACGATCTGCTATCCGCCAACCCGCGCGGCATTCTGGTCTTTCGCGATGAACTCGTCGGCCTGCTCAAAGGCTGGGAGAAGCAAGGCCACGAGCAGGATCGCGCCTTCTACCTTGAAGCCTGGAACGGCCACGGCAGCTTTCCGCTGGACCGCATCGGGCGCGGGCATGTCATCTGCGACAACATGTGCGTGTCCATTCTCGGCGGCACCCAGCCGGACAAGGTACGCGGCTACCTCTACCAGGCGCGGCAGGAAAACGACGGCCTTCTGCAACGCTTTCAACTACTGGTCTATCCCGACACCGCGCCCTATGCCGGCATGGTCGATGAATACCCGGATGCCGCCGCACGCGATACCGCCTTCGCCATCTTCGATTCGCTGGGCCGCGCCGATTTCGCCGCGCTGGCCGAAACCGACCGCTACGGCACGATTCCGCACCTGCGTTTCGATGATGGCGGACAAGCCATCTTCACCGCCTGGTATGACGACCTGCACCTGAACAAGATCGAAGCGCCGGACGCGCCGCCGCTGCTGGTCGAATACCTCTCCAAGCAACCCAAGACCTTTGCCGCGCTGGCCCTGTTGTTTCACCTGATCGACCGCGCCGCCGCCATCGGGCAAGGCCAGCCGCCCGGCCCGGTGTCCGAATCCGCCGCGCGCCGCGCGCAAGGCTGGTGCAGCTATCTCGAAGCCCACGCTTGCCGCATCTTCGCCCTCGGCCAGACGCTGCAAAGCCAAGCCGCTGGCGAGTTGGCGCGCCGCATTGCAGCCGGCGCGCTCGACGGACAGGAAACTTTCACCGCCCGCGACATCTATCGCAAGCAATGGAGCCTGCTCGACGACGCCGAGATCGTCGCCGAAGCGCTCAACGAGTTGACCGAAGCCGGCTGGCTGCTGCGCGACGCCCAGGCGGCCGGCTGGCAGATGCGCGGGCATGTGCGGTATCGGGTGAATCCGAAGGCGCGGAGTGTGCGCACTGGGTAAGTGGACGCAGCGCGACGATCTGATCAACGCCGAGCCGGCGCCGTATCGCCAGCGCCGACTTTCAGCCTCATCACGCAACCTTGTCGAGCGGGCACATTTAGCAAGCGCCTTCGACTAGCGCGATGTCGTCATGGGTCAGGTCGTAGAGCGCATAGACCAACTCGTCCACCTCGTGCTCCAGTGCGCTTGTGTTCGCGTCAGGATCGCGCTTCTTCGCCGCTAGAATTTTGTCAACGACGTTCTCAAATGATTTTGTACAGATGCTATCTTCGAGCAATTTTTTATGGATTGGAATTCTTTCGAGAGGGCTTTTAAAGTATTCAATGATTTCCCCTTTACGTTTTCCACGATGCCGCAAGTGGTAATACACGAGTGACGAGTTGAGAAATCCAAGGAGTGTCCGATTAGAAAACTCCTGTTTTAACGTTATGAAATAGACATCGCTTGCGCCAAAAATATCTTGGCTACAGGCAGAAAAACGACTCGAATTCGCTCTGTATGGAACCACTATCGAATCCTTGCGATAAAAGAGCGATTTTCGTTTGGCCCCGCGAATCCAAAACCAGTTATGAGGTTCGGTGACCGCCTGCTCACGCGCCGCCAGAAGCGGGCGAAATTTTTCTAGGTGTTTCCTAATGTTCGGATACTGAGTGATGTCAGTACTGCTATCTACGTAAAGAAGAAATCGAGGTTTTTTGAATGGTGTGTAGTAACGCATGATGTCTGAGTTCTTGTAAAAAGGCTTTACGCAGTCGCGCTCTTCGTCGCTTGTTAGGTGAAGCTGTCCAAGCTCTTCGGCGGAAAGAACATAAATTCCCATTCCAATTTTCCAACACCCAGCCATTGATGGAGTGATCAACTTCTTTTTCAAAGCAGCCTGAATAAGTTCGCCTCTAACCACATCGCAACCAGTTTCCACGCCTTTAAACACACATTCGACATAGTCTGCGAGTGGGCGCGACATAGCGTCTATCTTCGCCAGATTGAGCATCGCTGATCCATAACCAGCGGCTTGTACATTTGTTGACCACAGGCGAATGTGGTTATCAACACCACTAAACAGTTGTTGAGGCGCTATTTGAAAATAATCGGTTTCCGGGTCTTTTCCAGCCAAGATCGAATTGACAAGTTCTGGTTTGGCTTCGCCGCTGCGCTTCGTCATAAGCGTGCGAGCAACATCACCATCACTGCTCTTTGTCAAAAGAGTAATCATGTTGTGCTGGCCTTGTGCGGTAGCAAACAACCTTAACTCGCCAAAATTCAACAATTGACGAATTGAGGCTCGCGCCTTCAAATCGGTACGCAGCTTAATTGCGCCGTCCGCTGTAATCCAATAGCTTGTAGTGATAAAGCACATTGATCCGTCAGTTTTAGCGAGGTCTAGCGCTAGATGAAAAAAGAAATAAATCAAGTCCATCTTTCTAGTGTAAAAGCGCCGTCCTAAAGGACTTGCCGAAATCAATCGGAATGTTTCCTTATTACCCGATTCACCAAGATACGGCGGATTCGCAATCACAACATCGAACCCTTGCTTGGAGTGAAAAACCTCCGAAAAATAAATCTCGTAATCAAAAACTTCACACCCATTGGTTAAGTCGTGAATCAAGTCATCAATCTGATTTTTTAATTGAGTTTTTTTATTGCGGTCGGATTCGTTGAAAAACTTCGGCTTAATCTCTTCAAGCTTCTTGAACAACCCTTGATTGAACAGATTCTTTTCGACCCCGATTAAGGAATTCCCTACAACAACCTTGTAATCCAGATTCGGCAACGGTTTGATTTGCTGTACGTCCTCCTCATCCACGACGAGCGAAAGCCACAACCGCAGTTTGGCAATTTCAACCGCCCCGGTATCAATGTCCACGCCGTAAAGCGAGTATTGAATCGCACGGCGTTTGAAGTGGTAGGCGGTGCGTTCGGCGATGTCGTTGAAGTACGGCGTCAGCGCCATGCGGGCGCGCACGATTTCGTTCATCATGCCAACAAGGAATGCACCAGAGCCGACAGCGGGGTCGCATACGGTGATGTCACGAAGCAGCTCATCTATCTCGCGGGCATACTTGCGGATGGAGGCGGGCGGCTTGGGGTAATGGTCGCCCTTGGTGCCTGCGGCGATGGCGGCGGCGTAATGGGCGAACTGGTCGCTTTGGCCTATCCACTCAGCCAGTTCTTCACGCGGCACCAGAATGCGGGTTGTGGATTCAAGAAATTCCTGCTGTCCAGTTGGGGCTTGCGGCACTTCATCTGAATCCACAAAAAGCGGCGGCGTTTCCGGCTCCGGCGCGACCATGCCTATCGGTTTCAGGGGGTGATTAAGCGCCGTGTCCAGATAGTTGATGAGGCTTTCCTGGCACATGTAATGGACAATCTCACGCGGGGTGTAGAACGCACCCAGACCTTTGCGCCGATTTTCCTCAATCAAATTCTCGAAAACTTTGCCGAGCATTTCTGGATCAATGGCGACTTCTTTTTCCAGCGGCTCGTCTTCCATGACCGTGAAGTTGTAGCGGTCAAAAACATCGAGGATGCCAGTGCCAATGTCACCCGCCTTGTTGGTTTCGCGGTTGGTCAGCAAGCTATTCGGGAGGGTGATCTCGGTGTTTTCCCAATCGTATCCGGCCAAGGGTTCAAACAGCCCGCCATTGAGGAACGGGATGCGGCATTGAAAGGTTTCGCACCATGCTTCATGGCCACGATCCGTGGCAAGGGTGTCGTAGAACAGCGGCTCCAGCACGTCGTTGAACAAGTTCTGGTTATTCTCAATGGCCTGATTGGCCAACACGCGCAGAAAATGGCGCGGGCCATCGCCCCACTTGCCGCCCTTGGCCACGCCAAGCCAGCCCTTTTTCTGAATGAAATAGAGGAAGACGATCTGGCCGAGCAATTTTTTGGTGAAGTCTGCGGTATTGACGTGCTTGGCTTCAAAGTCGGCGCGTAGCGTTTTGTCCTTTTCCACCAATGCGGCCAGCGCGGCTTCGGTGGCCACGAACAGTCGCGCATATTCACCGAAAAATTCCTTGGTGACCGACTCGACGCTGAAAGCATCCTCGATCTGAGAGAGAGTCGGTTTGTCTGAAGTGTTCTGAAGAAGGGGCAAAAATCTGGTTTGGGCAGTGTGGCATTCCTCGTACACACCGACGAGGTAAGAATAACGCCGTGCCGGAGTGAGACGTTCTTCCGATTTGATCTTGCCGGTCTCCGGGTCGCGCCTGGTCTCATATTCCATGCGGACGTAGGAAAACCGCCAAGACTGTGAATCGGGCGCCACAAAGGCGACGAGGCCAGCTTCCTTGTAGCTCTCATCGCGTTTTAGTTTGTGGGCGACAAAATCACGCAAGGCGGTGCGGGTGCGTTCCAGCTTGAAGGATTCGGTCAGGTGAACAATGAGCACATCCGCCAGCTCGCCTTCGGCGGATTCAAACGTGCCCAGCCGCTGACAGCTCTTTATATGGACCGAGAACGCGTCGGGTACGCCCATTGAGGAGATGGCTTTCGATTCATCAAAACCGTTGCAGAGTTCGCTGATGAAATCGCGGAAGCGTTTCCGGTCAAAGGATGCCTTGAAAGTATCGCGAACAATGCGCTGGGCTGATGTCTTGTCCATTTGCCGTGGAATTCCTTAGGGGAGGTATGAGGAAAGAATCACTTCCCGAGGCGCGGACGATGCGTTCCTGTCAATCTTGTGCGGTGTGCCTAGCAGGTATTCGCCAGCCACTTCTTTGCGCAGAATTGCCAGCATTTCGAGAAAGTCGGCCGTTTTATCGAATGCCTCCTTGATTTTGCGCAGGGTGTGCTTGCCGACGCGGCCTTCCGAAATAATCTGCTCGACCTGTTTGATGAATTTCTTCTCTTCCGCCTTAAACGCATCGCAATAGCGAAAATCCTTGGCACGCATCCGCTTCAAAATAATCGCCTCGTTGCCACTGCCCGATGCGGTTGCGGGCATGATGCTCTCAATAGTGGGGCTAGTAGCACTCTGAAACCCGTCTTTGTTCTTATCCAGTAGTGGATAAAACTGTTCCGGCGGAATGGACTGCCTGTCTTCGCTGGCCGTGGTTTCAAGTGTTTCGGCGGTAGTGAAGAAATCAAGCTCTTCGGCAAACCCCGCATGGGCGTGGGCACGAAAGAATTTATCCAGTCGGTCTTGACGGAAATAAGTAATCACAGCGGGGCGATCCGGCATCGGTACGGCGTCCGGCTTGTCTGCCGAGGCTGGTTCTGGCGCGTGCAACCGGGTCGAGCGCGCCTTGCGTGGCAGGGAGAGAATGCGTTTGAACAATTCCGGCTGTTTGTCTTTTACGTCGAGAATCTGGCGCAGGTATTTCAATTCGCTTTTGGTCTCGGCCTCGTCGCCTTCGGCGGCTTTCTTGGTATTGATGCGGTCAAAAAGGTTATGTGAGGTAATTTCCTCATCACCTGTCAGCAGGCGCGCATCGTTGCCCAGCAGCTTGATGAAGGCGTGTATCTTGGATTTGGCGGATTCTTTCAGGGCAATCTCATTGTTGCCTTCGTCAGTGGGAAAAAAATTGTAAGTGAAGATGGTCTTGAACTTCGTGCCGACGCGATTCACGCGCCCAACCCGCTGCATCATGCGGCTTGGATTCCATGGGATGTCGTAATTGATGACCGTGGCGGAGCGATGCAGGTTCACGCCTTCCGCGAGGATGTCCGTGGTGACGAGGATACGGTAATCGCTGCGCCCTTTGCTGTTGGCATCGAAACTGGCGATAACTTCGCGGCGTTGTTCGGGGCTGGAGGCCGAGCTAAATAGCAGGGTCTTGGGCTCAACTTCCTTCTTGATGCGTTCAGCCAGATAACGGGCAGTGTCGGCAAACTCGCTAAAGATGATGAGTTTCCCGGCTGTAAAGCCCGGTTGCGATGTGAGTTCGCGCTCAAACTCTACCCACTTTGGATCACGTTTCACACTTGCCCATGATTGCTTGATCGCGCGCAAAGTGGTCAAGTCTGCCTCAAGATGCTGGGGAAAAACCGGGGTGAATTCCGTAGCGGAAAACTTCTCTACCTTCTCCGCCAAAATGAGTGCTTCAATGGCGGCATCGTCGCCATCCTCCATGAACTCCAGCACCTTGTGGCTATACTTTTTACTTGTATAGACAAAGCCGTCGGCAAAGGCTTGCAGTACAAGCTCGTGAGTGTTGATGAAGCGGTCAAGGGTTTCCCTGAAAGCGTGGAAGCTGCTTTCCAGACGCTTGACCAGCAGGATTTTCATGAATTTGGCGAGGTTGCGCTGCCCCTGCACGGCGCGGTCTTCAGTTGGTCCGGTGTAATAGTCCGGGTTCAGTGCCTGATAACGCGCCCAATGGAAATCAGCGCTGGTGATACGTTCCAAGGTGCTGGTGAAGACATCACTTTCCGTCTTATTAAGCTGGTAGAGCAATGGAACGGGATCGTTGATCTTGGGAAACCAAATATTCTGTTTCTTCAAGTCATCGCCATAGAACTTTTCAATCTCGCTGCGCGTGCGCCGAACCATGACGTATTTGAGAACACGATTCCTCAGATCAAGTGCATTGCGCCCTACTGCCTCGATGTATGCCTCGGCATCATCAAGACGATGCAGTCCCTTGAGACGTTGCCGCAGTGTGTCGAAAAACGCTTCGAGATTACGCAAGCCGGGAATCGTGCTGTTGCGTGGCGGCTGAAATAGTTTCAGTTGGCTGTAGATGTCGTCAACCGTGTTGTTGTAGGGGGTGGCGGAAACCAGGATAACGCCCTTGTTTTGGCAAATGCGCGTGAGCAGTTCGTAACGCTGGGTCGAATCGCCTTTGAAGCGGTGGGATTCATCAATGAAGATGTACTTGTAGTTTTCAACGCCTTGTTCTAAGACTTCTTCGAGCTTGCCAATAGATTCGCACTTGTGGCCGGGGATGCCGAAGTCACGAAACACGTTACGCCATGATCCGGGGCTGTTTTCATCAAGGAGGCTCGGCGGAGCGATGACGAGACAGCGGCCATCAAGCTGCAATGCCAGCAACGCCGACATGTAGGTTTTGCCCAAGCCCACCACGTCGGCAATGAAGACGCCGCCGTAGGTTCTGAGCATCTGCTGCGCGGTGAATACGGCATCTTCCTGGTATTGCAGCTTCTTGAAAGTTTGCGGCAGCATTCCCATGCTCAGCTTGGAGCGGTCGCCCAAGTAGTCGCGGAAGTATTCCGCCAAGAACTTGAGGTAGAGTTCGTGCGGGGTAAAAAAAGCAAAGGGCGATTCTTTTTCCACCGTGTCAATGATGGTTTCGTGGACATCCTTCACATCCACAGCATCCGCCCAAAGTTCGTTGAAGCGATATAGCGCGTAGTCGTGCTCCTCTGGCTCATTGAGCAGGACGTTAAATTCCAGATTGCCCTCCAGCCCGCTATGGGACAAGTTGCTCGACCCTGTTATGACGTAGCCGTGATGGACATCAGGTGTTGCCTGTTCGGGGGTCATGATGTAAATCTTGGCGTGAATGTTTTGCTCCCGGTACAGCTTTACCTCCAGCTTGCCCGAACGAATCCACTCAATGAATTTCTGGATGCCGACCTCAATGGCAAGCGAATCCTGCGCTTCAACGAGTTCCCTGCGGAGCATCCCGCCAAAGGTATTTTTTACCTCGGCAGTGGACGGGGGATTTTCATCCGGCAAATCTTTCGCAATCTGGATCAAGCCGTGTATGACCTGCTCGTTTTTCAGGCCAATGAGAATGCGGACCTTCTTTACCCGCTCCAATGCAGGGTAAAGCCGAAAAAAGCCGCTGATAAAAAAATACCCTACAAGGCAATCGAAGTCATGCGTCAGCGGCAGAATTTTCTCCAGCCGCTTGCTCAGAGTGTTGTCGCCCTGATTAGTCAGGAATTTTTTTGGGGCAATTGGCGGCAGCGCTGAAACCGGCTGCGGCTGTTCATGATCGTCGGACATTTGAGGCATACATTACCCCGAGTGATGGGTCTGAGTATAAGAATTATGATGAGGAAGTCGGATCGTTCGCCCCCTCTAGTGTAGCGCCGTGTCGCCAGCGCCGACTTTTAACTGTGTCCAGTGTGTCAGTTGCCGAACCGACGCCGCGCGCGAATTTCGCATCACCTTCCGACCGCCCGTCATGCGGCTTGCTCCTGGCGCGTGGTGCGATAGTCAGTGCGCCGCAAGCCGCCTGCCGGGCTACCGCGTCACGGACTCCACCACGCCGTCGCGCGATAAGGCCGCGCCACGGCTTTCGTGCTTTCGCTCACCGCCGTCCCTCTTGCCCCGCCGCCGCTGCACCACTGCGCCGGCCAGCGAAAAAACCGCTCGCCGGCTTGCGGCTTGCAGGCGGCTACCGCGTCGTGATCTGAACCGCGCCGTCACGCGGTAAAGCTGCGTCACGGCTTTGTCTCTCCTGCTATCGCCGTACCGCCAGCGCCGACTTTTGCCCTTGGCGAGCCGTGGTGCGTACTGCCCGCCGCCTGCGCCGTCAGCATAAAGCCGCTCACGGCTTCAGCGGCTACGCCGGGGCGCCGCTCGCCGTCCTGCACTTCGTGGCCCGCCGCCGCTTACCTGCGGTGAAGCGGACGGCTGCGATGCCGGGCGTGTCAGCCTGCAAGGTCAAGACCGTGCCACCTGCTGCATTGCGCATCCATTCGGCGGCTACGCGGCCAAAACCTTGCCGCGTCCCGTCCTCATTCCTGCTTCATTCCGCAGGTCGCACACGGCCAAGGCAAACCCGCTGCGCGGGATTGCCAGTCAAACGCAAAACCGGTCTGCGCTTCGCGTCTGTTGGCTTGAATCCGCCAGGGTGCTCGCTGCGCTCGACTGCACACCGCCGGGCAGGGGTAAATCGCAAGCGATTCAACATAACCGCGCATTACCCAAAGTAGGCCAGTCGCTGCGCAGGGCTTCGCTTGGTGGCCTACCGCTGGCGCGCCCTGCGGGTTCGGGTAATGGTCGGTTATGTCTTGCGCCCCAGCCCGGACAACAGCTATGTCAGCGCGGCTGTCGCTGCGTCTGTTTATTCAGGCGCTGCGCGCAGTGTGGTGTTGTCTGCCCCGCCCGCCCAGCGGGTCTGCCTGCGGCGGCTCGCACTGCGTTGCTCGTTCCCGCCTCGGCAGCACCGCTTCCCGTCCGCCCCGGTGGGGCTCCCCAAAAGCAAGTCGACCACCGTGTCGCCAGCGCCGACTTTTCAGTTTCGCAAAATCGCATGCCTCGTCCGGCAGAATTTTCCGGCCTCGTGCAAGTCTGGCCGTGTTGTAAAGTAGCAGGTAGGTGTTCTGTCGCCCAACCATCCATCAGCATGGCCGCGCCGCGATAAATCTGCGTAGCGCCAGTTGCGTCAAACGTTATGCCTTACACAAGGAAGTAGCTCATGAAGCATAGTGGCTCATTGGATGACCTAAAGACGATCATCGAGGCGTGCGGCTTTTCGATCGATGAGGTTCTCGATCAAGAACACAGTAAACAGATTCGCACCAAACAGGGCGCCATCATCAACTGGTTTGCGTCCACTGGAACAGTATCGGTTCAAGGCAACAAAGAATCAAAACAGCGTTTCACTGCGGCATGGGACTCATACAGTGGAGTCGTACCATCCTCGTCAGCCTCCGAGAGCGTACCGGCCCCAGTTCATCCATCTAATCCCAGCACTGCATCAAAGAAGGTCTTTGTGGTTCACGGACACGACACCGTTGCCCGCGAACAGTTGGAACTTGTTGTGCACAAACTGGGGCTTAATCCATTTGTTCTAGCGAATTCTGGTGGCGGAGGATTAACTATTATCGAAGCGCTCGAAAAGGAAATCGGCCCTAGCGCATCTCAGGCGCGCTTTGGTATCGTGCTAATGACGCCAGACGACGTTGGGTATGCGAAGGCGGATGGTCCAGACAAAGCTGTGCCGCGGGCGCGGCAGAACGTTGTCCTAGAGTTGGGAATGCTCATCTCCGCAATTGGTCGACCAAACATTGCAATTTTGAAGAAGGGGCATTTGGAAGAACCATCAGATGCGAAGGGAGTTCTTTACATCTCGTTCAATGATCATGTAAAGGAAACAGTTCCTAAGCTCACAAACAGGCTTCGTGAGGCAGGGTTTGTTCTTAGCCCTGACGCCATAGCCAATGCGTCAAGCTGAACGGCATAACGCTACCGGCGTCACTCCATAAATCTGTTTCGCAAAATCGCCGTGTCGCCACCGCCGACTTTCCCCGTGTCGCGCCGGCCGGCGCCAACTACGTAATTGATGCGGTTTTTCTCCGCTGATCCGGCATTTGCCGTTACATTCTCTTCTTGACCATAGTTGGGCTCGCCACATATACTCTTCTCAACAACACCCGCCACGCCTCTGCTTGCAAGCGCACCCCGGCGGGTTTTTTATTGCCCATGAAATTCACCAAACCCGCCATTCCTCTTGACGACCAGATCGCGCTGCTACGCAGTCGCGGGCTGACGATTGCCGACGAGGGGCGCGCCCGGCACTACCTGCGCTTCGTCGGCTACTACCGGCTGGCGGGTTATGCGCTGCCGTATCAGGTGAATTACAACGCCGATGGTTCCCATCGCTTCCTTGACGGCGTGAGCTTCGAGGACATCCTTGACCTTTACGTGTTCGACCGCAAGCTGCGGCTGGCTGTGATGGATGCCGTGGAGCGCATCGAGGTGGCCTTTCGCGCCCAGTTCTCGCAGACCATGAGCGAACTGCACGGACCGCACTGGTTCATGGATACCGTCCATTTCGTCCCCAGCTACCGCCACGACAAATTCATCGCCCGCATCAAGGACGACATCGGCCACGATACGTCGCGGGCGGCGATGCGCCAGACCTTCATCAAGCACTACTACGACAAATACGGTGATCCGGGGCTACCACCGTCGTGGATGGTATTCGAGGTGCTTTCCTTCGGAACGGTGTCGCTGGCCTTCAAGAGCCTGACACGCCAGAACCAGAAAGTCGTCGCAAAGGCATTCGGCCTCGACGGCGCGGTGCTCGCCTCTTGGCTGCATGCGCTGTCCTACCTGCGCAACCTGGCGGCACATCACCAGCGCTTGTGGAACCGCACCTACACGATCAAGCCGATTCAGGCCAAGCAATACGCGGCCGAATTGCCTGACACGACCCGCTTCTATGCCCAGGCGGTCATGGCCGAAGTGTTGCTGAAAGTTGTTTCGCCCGATACTCATTGGGCACAGCGACTTGCAGACCTGCTCGCCGAGCATCCCAGGGTGCGGGCGGATCGCCTTGGATTCCCCGCCGATTGGCGTAATCGCCCGCTCTGGAAGCCGTAGCGCGGCAATAATCGCCGTGTCGCCAGCGCCGACTTTTGAGGCTGGCAAGCCTGGGCCGGTAGCTGAATCTCCGCCGCGTCGCGCCTGCAAACCCTTGCCAATACAGGGGAGTGGTGAAAATCTCTGTGTAGTTCCTGTGTAATCGAGCACAGAAAATTACACAAAACCCCGGAACCCGGTGGAACACCGCCACGCAGGCCACGACATCTGAATCGTGGAAATTCAGGGGGTTGCGAAGTTTTCAGAATTCGCTAGAATGCGTTTCCGTTCCCGGCCTGAAGACTGTTAATCCGTAGGTCCCTGGTTCGAGCCCAGGTCGAGGAGCCAAGAATTTTCTGTTACGCGTCTTGCACTTAGTGGCCATCCTTCGGGGTGGCTTTTGTGTTTTTGGGGGCACGGCGGGAGCGGTATACCGAAAGTCCGGCAGTGCGGTATAGGCGCCCGTGATACGCGAATCGGCATCAACCCAGCGCTCATATCTCATTGCAAATCAGTGGATTGATCATGAGCCTTGCGTTGATACGCGGTGATGCTTGGTCAGAAATCTGATGGTGAGATACATTACGCAGATATGGAATCCATGAGCATGGCCGCGCACCAAATGATGAAATCGATATTCTTGTTAGTTGTGCTGAGTTGCTATGCAGCCTTTGCTCCTTCCTCATCGGCGAAGACCCCTGGCGAAGTCGAGGTCGGTAGCAGGCTCGGCGACGCACAGTTGAACGGTCTGACCGTGCCGTCAAAAATGTTGTCAGCCTACCGTGGCAGGCCCTTGATCATCAACGTTTGGGCTAGCTGGTGTGCTCCATGTCGTCAGGAGATGGGATCATTGGATCGACTTGCGCGACGTTATGGGAGAAAACAATTCAATGTAATTGGCATCTCTACTGATGACGACATCGAGGCGGCTTATCTTTTCTTGGAGAAGTCAGGTACTTCTTTCGACAATTACATTGATAGAAAACTGCTAATGGAAAATATGCTCGGTGCCGACCGTCTTCCCCTGACGATCTTGGTTGATCGTCAAGGACGGGTTTTGAGCAAACACTTTGGGGCCAAGGATTGGGATAGCGCAGAAGCGAAGCTGCTTATTGAGGAAGCGTTTGCGATCAAGATGTGAATCTGTATCAGGAATGGGGCGGGTTCCTGAGCCACTAGTTCTTATCTATCGGACGATTTGCTTCGGATTTTTTCAACGCCAACGGCGTATCACCAGCACCAACTGGCCAATCGACCAACCTCACCCAGCCACCCGCATATCTCTGATGCTTCAATTGCACTAGTAGCGATCCTTTCAGGTGACTTTTGTATTTTTTTGGGATTACGACGGGATCGTTACACCGAAAGTCCGGCGGTGTGGATGGATGGCTTCGTTGTCGGTATATCCAGTCTGCTATCTTGCAGGGGTAGCAGCCTCGATAAACGTTGCTGTTTTCCTATCAATCTACCCTACCGAGTAACCAGGTCATGAAGACTGCACTATCAATCCTCACCGTCATCACCGCTACAGTTCTCTGGGCAGGTGAAATTTCTGCCGCTACCACACCAGCGACAAGCACCGTGAGTGGTGAAGTGCTTGAGGTCAAGGATGTCGAGAGCTATACCTATCTCCGCCTGAAGACCAAAGACGAAGAAACGTGGGCCGCAGTTGCCAAATCTCCTGTCAAGACTGGCGCAAAGGTCACAATTGAAAACGTAACGGTCATGAGCAACTTCGAAAGCAAATCGCTGAAGAAGACCTTTCCGACCATCATGTTTGGTAATTTGGCGGGTTCCGGGGCTAGCGCTCAATCAAATGGCAGTGCGATGGCTAAACCTCATCCAGCCATTGCCAGACCATCGGATACGCAGAACATTGTTGTTCCGAAGGCGAGCGGTGCCAATGCCCGGACAGTGGCGGAAATTCTGACGAAGACCGCCGAACTGAAGGACAAACCCGTTGTCGTCAGCGGCAAGGTTGTCAAGTACAACCCCGGGATCATGGGTAAAAACTGGATTCACCTGCGCGACGGCTCAGGCTCTACTGCAGACAACACGAACGACATTCTCGTGACCACCGTAAGTGAGACGCAAATTGGCAATGTCATTACGGTAAAAGGTATCGTGCGGACCGACAAGGATTTCGGTGCAGGGTATTCCTACAAGGTGCTTATTGAGGATGCGACATTACAGAAGTGACAGCGGTCGATATCGCTTCTGCCAATACATAAAAGACAAACCAAAACTGGAAATCGCCAGATGAACACAATTCCCCAATGTCCTTCGTGTGGTTCGCAATTAACCTATGAAGATGGCGGAATGTATATCTGCCCTGAATGCGCACACGAGTGGTCAAGTGAAGCAACTGAGAGTTCTGACGAATTGCGTGTCGTTCGCGATGCGGTCGGCAATGTTCTCCAAGATGGCGATACAGTGACTGTAATCAAGGATCTCAAGGTCAAGGGATCATCGTCCGTGGTCAAGGTTGGTACCAAAGTAAAGAACATCCGCTTGGTCGATGGTGATCACGATATCGACTGCAAGATTGATGGCATTGGATCCATGGGTCTAAAGTCGGCATTTGTAAAGAAGGCATAGTCGATTACCTTATGAACGCTCACCCTGCCCTCCACGGCATCAAATTCAGCGCCGTTGCCCTTGACCATCGGTCCTATCAACCTAAGTAAACAGTGAGCTACGCGCAAGGCAAGGGGCGTTTTGTGGTTACCGCCAAGACGGTGACGTTTGTTTGCCCTGCGGTAATAATCGGTCGTTTCGCTGAAATCCAGCACGTAGCGGTGTACATTCAGGTTGCCCAAGTGGGTTGCCGGTACTGATTTCAAAAATTCTCTGTCACGCGTCTTGCACTTAGTGGCCATACTCCGGGGTGGCTTGTGTGTTTTTGGGGGTGCGGCAGGAGTGGTGTACCGAAAGTTCGGTGGTTCGGTATGAGAAGGTTTGGACGGAACGTTCAGCGAAAGACTGGTGGCACATTTGTGACGTGACACGCCTTAGGGATACACGACAGTGAGCTCAATTCAGCATGTGATTGCAAGCAGTCCGTTTTGAGCATGTAAACTCCCATTCGACTCGTTTGAAAGACAAAGCGCCTATGCGTTCCACCCGAGCAACTGCCGCAATAGCCCGACTCAACACCAGAAGCGATGGCCGCCATTTCTTGATGGCACTGACTGGTGCGGGTCTGTTCAAGTTGTATGAACGGATTGACGCAAGTGATGTAGAACTTTCCGCGCCTCTGCAACTTGATGAGTTCGTGAAACTGGTTGAATCCATGGGACCGCAAAAAGTCCCGCGCGTTACAAAAAACGAGGTCGCCTTTATGAAACAGTTGGTCAAAAAGGATCAGCTGCCATAGATTTTGCTGACACTCAGGGCAAATCAATCCGTAACATCTCGCTCGATCCAGCTGCGGGCAAATTGTCCGGCATCCCCGAGCCAATCGTAAAAATCGGTGGCGAATCCAGTCGGATCAGAAAGAAATTCCTCCTCGGCACCTGCCAGCGGATTGGGTTGTCTGGCCCGTCGTGACATACGTGCCAGGACATCGCTGATCCCATCGATGCGTGCGTAGCTGGAAAGCCAATCTTCCTCGGCCATCAACTTCAGGGCGAAATGGGCAGGTGTGGCGATTTCGTGAAGTCGGTCCGCGATTGATTGGTAAATGGATGCCGAATAATCACCCAACGGCTGGTGATGGATTTGGTCCCAATCGCGCGCGAGCAAGTGATCGTAAAAGATATCGACCAGAACCCCGGCGTAACGACGACGTGCGGGTGACACCCGATTCCGGCTTGCGCAAAATGCCGGATTAGTTTCTGCAAAGGAATCAATCGCCCGATGCAGAGCGACACCTCGGGTCAAGTCTTGGGGTAGTAGCCCCGGTAGCGGGCCTTTGATAAAGTCCCCGATAACGCCGCCAACAATGAGCGCGGGAGACTGGCCGGCCAACAGTGCATGGGCAAGGTAGTTCATTGCTATACAGGCTTGATGGGCGATCCAATGCACTGCCCCTTACTTTCCAGCCAATAGGCAACGTTCCCAATAATGACAATACTGCCGGAGACTATGGCGGTGGCGGCTGAGACGGCACCGAAGGCTACTAACGCACCTGCACAGGCCTCGCCTTGACAACTTGAGAGCGTGCCGATTTGTTGTACTTCCAAGGTCATATGCCGCTCGTAGGTTTGGCATTTCTCGTTATAGGTCGTGATGGTATTGGGCAAATACACACATCCTCCCAGAAGCACCAAAGCGATCACTGGCAGCTGATGTTTTAGTTGGTTGGCCATGGTCTATCAGCATTAGACACCGCCTGCTCCAAAAATTCAGCAGTCCATCGCATTGTGCTGGAACGATGACAGACGCATCAATAACCTGCATCCATCGCAACACACATTGGAGCAGAGATCATGAAAACACTTTACAAAAGCAGTCGCTTTATCGCTGCCACCATTGTTGGCGCATTACTGTTGTCTGCAGGCGGCGCCGTTGCGCTTACCAGGGATGCGCAACGCGAAACACAGCCGGTCATGCCTGCTCAATACCAAGATATGGGGCGCTTTGTGGTGACACCGAAGGCGATGACCTACGCTGCGCGTACAACTGAAGACATGGGGCGTTTTGTCGTAACCCGGCATAGCGCCATTTATCTTCCAGCTGCGTAAATGACCACCAGGCGAGTTGAGGCCGCCGTATAGTTGTTTATAGACGGACTGGCAGTTGGATGTCATCATGCAAGGTGGCCTTTGCTTTTCATTGGCGTGAGCAAAGGCTATACGGTGAGTCCATACCGCGGGAATGACGAGATAGCCACTGCAAATTGCAGACTTGAAATTCCAAAGGTCTATCGGGGACACTTCTCGTTCGAGCATTGGTCGATTTTGGGGTGTTACACCTAATTGATTCGTTTAGTCTCGATACCATATTCATTCCCTTGGTACGAACACCATGCAATCCGCTCCGGTTCTCCAATGTCTGCGCAAGCGCGGTCAGTTACACGATTCCGAAATTGCTGCGGCAACAGGTATCCCCTTGGCAAACGTACGTGCATCACTTTCCGAACTCGCCGCCAAAGGTGAGGTATCCCAGTGCACGGTGATTAAGTTTAACGATGGAGAGGAAGTAAGGGGAATACTGGCCCGGATATCTGGCTACACGCCACCACGTGCCGCTGGCCGGGAACCGGGCGCGAAGACATAAATTATTGGTGCATCACTGACCGGTGCCGACTTATTTGTTGCCCGCTCGGCATCCGGTTTTCGTTCTCCAGCGACGGTCGCGCTGACTACGTGCGCACCCAAGAGAGAATTCCTCTGGCCACAGGAGATCCTGGGAGAAAGTTGATTGGCGCCCATGTGGTGGTTAGCACCAAGTGATCTTTCTCAAAATGGTAGAACCGTTCCTGCTCTGTGCCATTCCACGCCTCGTTCCACGAAGCATCCACTTTGGTAATCAGGCGATCACCTTCGATTCGATAACGGCCGGTATATGCGACCATTGATCGAAACAAGCTTGCCAAATCTCCATCTGCCTCTCCGACAGGACGCTCCCCCGCAGTCAGCAAGGCGATCATTCGCCCACCCGGTTCCACAATGAAATAGCCATTTGGGTTCTCACCCCATGGTTTGAATCGCTGCCCGGAAGCTTGTAGTTCGGCTTCGAAAGACTCCAGTTTCCATGCCCCGCGTAAGTGTTCAGCGGCTTGTGTCATATGATCTCCAGACGTTGTGTTGGGGATTTATTCAAGCTATCAAGGTTAGTTTTCATTAGCAACGTCGTTCGGATTTTAGGGGTGTGGTAATTGAAGCGGGGATGAATCTGTCGTCATTGGGCATTGATTAGCGGGCGGTCACCGACGAATACCCAGGTTCGGGTAATGTCAGCGACATCAAAGCTTCGTTTCATGTCTGGCGGAAACGCAGAAAACGGCGCGCTCATCTCGATTATTCGGCGCACGGCATTGTCGAGCTCAATATGCCCGCTACTCTTGACAATGCGCAAGCCAGCCAAAGAGCCATCGCTATTAATGCTGACCGTAACCACCATCGGTTCGTAAACAAGATTTCTGGATAACGACGGGAAATTCAATGCGCCGATACGTTCCACTTTTTGGCGCCATCCTTCACCATAAAAGGCGAGTTGAATATCCTTTGGATCATTTCCGAGGATGCTCGCTCGTCGCTGCGATGGCGGTTCCAGCGAGGCCCGCGGAACCAGACCGGACGGCAGATTTCTAGCCGCCGCCAAAGCGCTGCCGGCCAGATCCCGCCCTGCAACAGAGGTCGAACCTGCCGATTGGTCGCGTCCGCTTCCGGAGAGCGCTTGGGATGTGTTGCCGGGCGTCTGAGACTGCACGGAAATCGTTGCAACCGGGGTAGATGCAAGCTGCGCTGCGCGTGCTTTTTCCTGCGACAAGATTCGTTCGGATTCAATTTGTTTTGCTTGTGCCGCTATTTCTGCGGCGCGTTCCCTGGCAGCGAGCTCCGCTTCCAGAGCGGCTTTTTTGGCAGCGCGTTCCGCGGCCGCTTTGGCCTCAAGTTGTTGCTTGACTCTTTCTGCCTCCACCCGAGCCAAATCGTCGGCGCGTTGTCGGGCCAGCTCTTCCTCTTTAGCACGGGCCGCTGCCAACTGCCTTTGCCGTTCGGCTTCGGCACGTATCCGCTCGTCTTCCTGTGCCAGCGCCGTTGCGGCCTGCTTCAGCTTTTCCTCTTCCTCGCGCGCGCTTTCTTCGCGACGTTTGCGTGCCAAGGCCTCGTCGCGCACCTTTGCTGCCGCTGCAAATTGTTCCCTTTCAGCTTCGAGCCTAGCTAACGCGTTCAACCGCTCCTTCTCGATACGTTCTTCTTCCAGTTGTCTATCGGCATTCGTTTTGGAAATATCCTGATCGTCATGTTCGATGGGTGTTTTGACAACGGGTTGAGTCCACGTGCTCTCCGCCGGAGTTGTCAGTATTTCGCTTTCTCGCCGCTTTGCCTTCCGTGACTTCGTGGCGGGAACAATCGAATCCGATAACTCCTTGTTGTCAGGTAAGTTTTCAGGAACGATTTGCGTCGATTCAACGATTTTTGCAACCGTTGCTTCGCCTGGCGATCGGATTTCCGGTTGCGTTGATTTGGCCGGTGGAGATGACTTCTGCTCCTGCTTTTCCTTGTAAGGCTGTTGCATTTCCGGCGGACTGGTTTCTGCTATCTCCACCTGTTTGAGCGTGACATTTAGATCAGAAATGGTTGCCTGGCGGTTTTCGCCCAGCAATCCAAAAAGCGGCAGTCCTGCACCGGGTTCGCCAAACTGCAACGAAAGCACGCAGACATGAAGAATCAGACTTAACGTCAACGCTCTGCCAAGCCGAGTGCTCCTTAGCGTCGAAAATAAACCTGGACCGCGAAGATCCTCGCGTTTAGAGGCTGTCGAAAGCCAATCGACCAAGCCTCGAAGTTGCCTCGAAGCTTTGCTCCCCAGTTCTGTACGGCGGCGATTTTGATGGACTATCGAGGACTGCAGAAGTACAAGGCAGTGCAAGATCCGTGAAATTGGAAGACCTTCGGGAATGTTCCATCTCTGGGTCGCCACAATTTCTTGGTTAAGCGTTCCCTCTTTGGAAGCGTCAATTGCAATCGGGCATGTCAGCCAACCGCCAAACAATTTGATTACCGACGGATCTGCAATCCGCGAAGATAATGCCGCTGTTACATCGCTGTGCGAGACGTTCGCCAAGTATTCCAACCAGCGTGGTTCTACGCGACGTCTCATTTGAAGTGAGCTGGTCTCCAAGACAGCTCTCCAGTCGTCGATTTCGAGTGGTGATCGACTGCGGGGTGAGGTTGGATCCAGCAGACTGGCCAGCCAAGCGGCAACAATTGGCTCGACGACAATGGCTGCAGCGGTCATGCAGACTTCATCGCGGAGTGTCGGAATGTCCCTGGCGACAGTTTTTCCCTCCGCCAAAATGTATGCGATGCGCAGCAATGCTTTGGGCTGATAGCGCTGTTCCTTTAAATCCGACTCGAGCTCTTTCAACCACTTACGCGCGCCATACGTGGCAATGTCGGCCAGGCTTATACCATCGACACCGGCGGCATGAGTATTGCGCGCTCGGCACAATAGGTATGCGTGCAGCAAAACATCGGCGCGGAAAACTTCTGCATAAAGGCCATGGAACTGGCTGTCTCTTTGCTGCTTCGCCTTTTCGAATAACCCCCGCTGCAATACATCGATGCTTGTCGGAGTCAGCACATTTGTCACGTTGATCCTCAACATTTTCCGCTTGTCGATCGATACCGAACGACAATGAGTGACAATTAGACAGTTAAAATAGTCTCGATGGGGGAAGTTTTAACGCGCAAGACATTTAGGTCCGGCACTATGTACTTGACGATCGTCAGCGCTCTCCTGACCTTACTTCCGGCTTTCAAATTGATGGAGTAAGCGGCACAGATTTATCTGCAACTTAACAGGTCGTGATGATGTTGATTTTGTCCAACCGGACAACAGTATCTCTGACAGATCTACATAATTTTCGAAGTGAACTCGCATGACAAATAAACCAAACCTCCAACGCATAAGATTCAGTGATGTCGCGCAGGGTCAGCGCTTTTTTGATCCGGTCAGCGCGGAGTACTTTATTAAACAAAGCGAGAGCCTGGCCGCCATGGTAACCGGCATCGGTGACGGCACTATTCCGGACGAGTTTGAGTCAGATGACATCGTCGGCATCGAACAATAGCCGAGACGTTTTCAGTTGAGGATAAATTTGCCTCGCCCAATAGCAAGGCCTATGGCTTTTTGCGTGTTTTGAATTCGCGAGTCAAGTACCCAATAGCTGATCAATTAGTTTGTTGTTGCTGGCGAGATTCGCTGCCTTGGTTTAAGAATCGAGGGTTGGGTCTCGGTTCCGATTACGGCGGAGCGCAGAGTAGCGATAGCGTGCGTATGTATTTGGCTCACCCGCCCTTCGGTGATTCCGAAATGCGTACCGATTTCACGCATGGTCAGGCCGTCGACATAAAGCAATGCCATGACCTCTTCTTCTCGCTCTGATAAATCACTAATCGCCATTAACAACTTGCGCTGAAGCAGGCGACGTTCCAACGCCGCTACCGGATCAGATCCGGTTGTTACGCACCAGTCGAGAAAGTGCTCCGGTGCAGCCTCCTCAACGAAGTCGTCTAGCGAGAACAAGGTGTAACCGTGAGCCTGCTCAAGCAGACGGTGATACTCACCGAGAGGCATGGCAAGAGCCGCCGCCACCTCTGCTTCACTTGGAGGTCGCCCCAAACTGTGACCTAACTGGTGAATGACATGCTCAACGCGGCGCATTGAGTGACGAACCTCTCGCGTACCCGGGTCAAGCTGGCGAAGACCGTCGAGCATTGCGCCACGCACGCGCAGGGAGACATATTTTTGAAACTGCCCGCCAGCCCCATCTCTCGTATTTTGAAGAATTGCGCCCAGCAAGCCGATAAAGCCGTCTTGCATCAAATCATCAAGCTCAACGCTGGACGGCAGCTTTCTAAGCAAAGACTTAGCCATCGCTTTCACCAATGGCGTGTGCTCAGAAATTAACTGCTCACTTTCGGCTTCAGTGAGTTTCTTTCGTTTCGTACTGTCGGGCATTAAAAGTGATTTCCTCAATGAGTTTCACATACTGGCGTAATGCTATTGTGCGCCAGATTGAAGTTGCGATGGTACATCAGTGTACAGTTGCCGACTCGAATGACGAAGTTTAATAGGATTATCGGATTGCTACCATCGGAAACGTGGTGGCGGTAAATTTATGTGGCCTGGGTTGAAATCTTCGGGCGCCAACATTGAGCGTCAGGTTCTTGCGCCCCGCATAACTGTCTTCGGAGTTTGATGCAGGTAATATTCTTTGAACAGGTATTGGTAATCGTATGGGTCATTCGTTGGAGCTAATTCTTTTTGAAAACGATGTTGAAAACGCTCGGCAAATGATAAGGGCAGGTATTTCGTCTTTTCTTGTCGACATTGAAGTCCTTGGAAAGAATTTTAGGCAGCTTGGATTTGATACAGAAATTCGCCCGGGAACATGGGAGCAGTTGAAGGCGATCTCAACGATCGAGAAAGCAAAAACCTGGTGCCGCATCAATCGATTTGGCCGCCATACTGCCAATGAAATTGAGATGGCGATCGGGAGCGGCGCCCGGGTGGTATTGCTCCCAATGGTTACCCGTCTTGCTGAAGTTGAAAGTGTTCTAGACATGATTGGCAAGAGATGCCAGACGGGAATCATGATTGAGACTCAAGAAGCATTGCTGCTCGCCCCGCAGATCAATCAATTGCCAGTTGACTACGCATTTTTCGGTTTGATCGATTTTGCAATCAGTCGCGGCGGTGGCTCCATATTCAATGCGCTTTGCGATGGTTCAGTCGCAACCGCTCGCACAGGTTTAAGCAGCATTCGCTTCGGTGTAGGCGGTCTCACTGATGTGCATCGAGGTCACCCGATCCCGTCAATTCGACTGTTGCAAGAATTTCAACGATTAGGATGTGAATTCACTTTTTTGCGACGATCTTTTCGCCGTGATTCATTGCTGAGGGCGCCTGCCGAGATTGTCCGCGAGATCCACCTTTGCTGGCAGCAATGTATGGCACGCTCCGAGGCTGAGCGCCAATCCGATCATAGGGAGCTAGCTTTTCTGATTGGGCGTGTCGAATCAAATGTCTGACTCTGACCATTCTCCGCGAGCATTCTGGTCTGGCCGCAGCGTCCTGATTACCGGCGCCAGCGGCTTCATCGGTGCCAATCTGACTCGCCAATTACTCGCATACCAGGCGGACGTACACATTGTGTTGCGACAGGCAGATGCACCTTGGCGGCTCGATGACTGTGTCGATCGATTGACTGTGCATGTGGCAGATGTCAGTAATTGTGACCAGCTCTTCAGGACGGTGAATGCTTGTCGTCCTCAGACCATATTTCATTTAGCCACCGAGCGTGGCATTGCGGATGGACAAAGGATGCGATATGTACAAACAACCGTGCTTGGAGCAGCCAATCTTGTGGAAGTTCTGCGTCGCCAATCAAGCTGCCGCCTGATTGTTGCGGGAAGCTCGCTTGAATATGGTCCATGTGATGAACCAATATCCGAGTCCAATCCCTTGACGCCACACACTTTGCATGGGGCAGTCAAGGCGGCCGCGAGTGTGTTGTTTAGTCAGGCGGCACAACAGGACAATCTGGAGATATCCCAGCTCCGCCTGTTTCATGTCTATGGGCCTTGGGAGTCAGGTCATCGATTCCTGCCAACCGTTATCCGGGCAGGACTTAACGACCAATCGGTTAGTTTGGCGGCTGGCCAGTCTCGTCGCGACTGGATCTGCGTTCTGGATGTCGTTGGCGCCTTTCTCTTGGCAGCACAGCCTCAGGTCCCCATTGGTACTTTTAACATTGGAAGCGGGCTCGAACACAGTAATGATGAGGTTTTAGCTGTTGTGGAGAACTTGTTGGGCCGGAAGATTCCACGAAGCAGCAAACTGCTGACCGCGCGCTTGACCGATCAAGCGCACCGGTTCGCAAACATCTCAGCTGCCAAGGCGGCGCTCGGGTGGTCCCCTCAGTACGATTTGGTTACGGGGATAAAGTGCACATTAGAGTGGGTGCGCAACTTTCCGGGCACGCGGACGAACGAGCAGGGCGTTGTTCCGGTTGTTCAATAGCGCCGAAGTACTGGGGGTGCCAAGGTGACCGATCACAATTTCGTGTCTGACCAGTTCATAGAATTATGGCCAGGTAAATCACGACCGGAAATAAGTATTCTGATGCCGGTATATCAGAATCAGCGTTTTATTCAAAGTGCGGTCACGTCTGTGCTTGCTCAACGAGGGGTCATTGCTGAAGTAATTATTTCGGACGATGCCTCCAGTGATGAAACTTTTAACAGCGCCATTCAAGCAGCTAGGAAGTGGTTCGCGAGTCACGGATCGGATCACCGACTGGTCATGCGCAAAGGCAGCAAACGTCTTTGGCGGGATCATTTGGCGTTGCTTGTTGATCACGCAAGTTGCGACATCGTCTGCCAAGCGCACGGCGACGACGAGTCCCATCCTGACCGCGCCAGAGCATTGGTCGGTGTATTTCGGGCGTTACCGAATGCTGCCCTGCTGACATCGGAAGTCATTGCCATGGATGAAGATGGTGGCAGCGCTGTAAATGAATGGTTGGTTAACTCTGATGTCAGTTACGCGCGCTACGACTTCGAGAGCATCATCAACGGACATACGTATTTGATAGGCGCTGCTCAATCATGGCGCCGCAACCTTGTCGACCGGTTTAAGCGATTGGATCGTGATTTTGCGGCGGTCGCGCATGATCGAATACTACCTTTCCGTTCGTCGTTAGTGGGCGACGTGTACTTGGTCAAAGCACCACTTATAAAACGTCGGGACTATGCCGGTGCCGCGCACAAACTGATGTTTGATGAGCCAGAGACAAATGGGCGTTTTGGTTGGAGTCTTGTCTGGATGACCCACCTGGATGCAATGCTGCGCGATCTTGATCAAGCAAGAAGCATGGCGCTGGTCACGGATGGGTTATATGCGCAATTGGCAAACACAATCCGTAAACTCAGTCAGGACTGCAGCGAGCGGTTGCTGGAAAGTTACCGGGTTCAGACACGTTCGGGCAGACAGATTGCGTGGGTCGACGATGCAACATTAGTGAAGCTACGTAAGTCTCGCGCAAACTAGTAAGACCTCTGTTTTAGCTTGATGCTGTTGAAATATCCAATCGAGCAAAGTTCGCGCGTTTCTGCATCCAACAAGACGATGATTTCGCGACTTGACTTCGCGCCATTGTTTTGTAGTGACACCGGCGCTACCGAGTTAGATTAATTCGCCTTTCAACGCAATCGTCCAGTGGACGCAAACCAATAGGTCGTGACAGCGACAACCACAATTCTCTGTTCGCGTCGAAACCGTTTGACCGCCTTAGTTTGTTTCTGTCGATATTGAGCGCTCGTTTCATCCGACCATCGTCAATTGGTCTCTATTAAATCCGCTCATGATGCTTTCGTTAAAGGCACGGTGCGCTTGCATCTTCTTCATTTGCGTTCCGACCCGTCAACGACGGCGTGTGTCCAGCACCAACTGACTCAATCTCTCATGAAACAGCGTGTCGAAGTAATCAATCTCGGACCATTTATGTCACCGAGTTCTCGACCTGCTGTGACCACACGTATACCAAGTAACACTCGCGGTCAAATCAATGACGCCACATATGGTTGACTGTACGGGCGCCTTTATGTCGGTGGTGTCAGCGGCGACGTCCGAAATGCGAAAAAAAAGGGGTGGTCATCAGACCACCCCTTTTTGCACGTATAAGTAAAGCTTATTTCTTCTTTGCGGCAGGCTTCTTTGCTGCTGCAGGTTTTTTTGCTGCCGGTTTCGCGGCCGCCTTCTTTGGTGCGACTTTCTTGCCGGACACAGCAGCCTTCAACGCAGCACCAGCTGAGAATTTTGGGAGTTTGGCAGCAGCAATTTTCAGCTTGGCACCGGTAGCAGGATTGCGCCCTTCGCGCGCGGCGCGCAGAACTTGTTTGAATGTACCGAATCCGATAAGTGCAACAGATTCGCCTTTGGTCACCGTAGAAGTGATGATGGCGACTAAATGATCAATTGCTCTGCCAGCTTCAGCTTTGGTCAGTTCAGCACGTGCGGCCAGGGCGTCAATAAGTTCCGTTTTGTTCATTGTGACTTACCTTCGTTGGTTGAAAAGTTGAATTGTGCCACTGTTGTTCAGGTTTTTGCAAGGCACACGATTTACCGTTAGCATATTTCAATTCCGCCGACTATCCTGTATTCGGTGAAGGCTTTTTCGTTAATCCGACCCTGCAACGCGGTCGGTTTCACTTTTTCCGCCGAGGCGCAACGCTGATATGCCTGATGTGTCCGACAATGATTTGGTAGCGACATCACGAAAGTCGTTGGCTCACGATCTTAGGCCGCTACTTGAAGTAACGCGGCATTTGGCTGCTCCCTTTGATCTTGAAACGATGCTTGCGGAAGTCATCAGTGCCGCCAAACAGATTCTTGATGCAGAGCGTGGAACGGTGTGGTTATATGACGAGGACAGCGATGGACTCATCCTGCAGGTAGCCACAGGTATCGCCCCGGTTAATGTGCCAGCCGGCAAAGGCTTGGTCGGTAGTTGCGCACTAAGCCGGCGGATAATCAATGTCACAGACTGTTATGCGGATCCGCGCTTCAATCCGGAGCTTGACCGGCAGACCAATTACCGCACGCGGTGCATGTTGACCCTGCCGCTGGTTGATCATAAAGATGCCCTCGTCGGTGTTCTCCAGGTCTTGAATAAGCGTGACGGCGTATTTGACTTGGACGACGAAGAGCTGGCCAGTTCTCTGGCTGCGCAATGTGCAGTGGCGATTCAACGTGTGCGGATGACCGATGCACTGTTCGAGGGCGAGAAGATGCGCCAGGAACTCGAAACCGCGCGCGTTGTGCAGATGAGTACCTTGCCTGCAACCATGCCGTCGATTCCAGGTTATGAAGTCTATGGCTCGTCAATGCCGGCCGACATGACCGGTGGGGACACATATGATGTAGCGATGTTAGGTGCCAACGTACTTGTCGTCCTTGGTGACGCAACGGGACACGGGCTGGCACCAGCGTTACATGTAACCCAAATGCACGCTATGTTGCGAATGGCATTTCGGTTAGGCGCCGACCTCGATACGGCCTACCTGCAACTAAACAACCAGCTGAACGAGACCTTACCGGATGACCGGTTTATTACTGCATTCATTGGGGTGCTCGATACCAGCAAGCACGAAATGCAGTATCACAGCGGCGGTCAAGCGCCGATCCTGCATTACATTGCCAAGGACGGGGCATGGCGAAGGTACGGTCCAACGTGCTTCCCGTTGGCGGCTATGCCGCTCGCTACTCGTCGTTCCGCCATCAATTTGCCGATTGAACCAGGAGATATCCTGGTCTTGTTGTCCGATGGTATCTATGAATATCATGACCGCAACGGAGAAATGTTCGGCGAACAACGGGTAATGGACTTGATCACCGCCAAGCTTCACGAGCCATTGCCAATTTTGAGCGAGTCGTTAATGGCGGCAGTCAAAAGCTTTGCTGGCGGAGCTACGCAAGAAGACGACATCACGATTGTTTTTATGAAACGGACTCCCGAGGGACTGCCGGTGCGCCAAGCTTTTCACCGTAAAATTGACTCGTTACAAGAAATATTTGCCTTTACCGCTCGCGTCAGTGGAGCGTACCAAACCGATCCACGTTTGATGACGTCTATTGACTTCACGATTGAAGAGCTTTTCACTAACATGGTGAAGTACAGCAAGATGAGCGTTGCCGATGTTGACGTTGAACTTGTGCGATTGCCGCGCGGGATTGAAGTTACATTGATTGATTATGACGTTGATTTGTTTGACATCACCCAAGCACCGGACGTTGACGTCAGCCGACCAATTGAAGAGCGTGTGCCCGGTGGCCTTGGATTGCACCTCATTCGTCGGTTGGTCGACAATATTGAGTACCACTACGATCCTGAAACCCGCATCAGTATCACGCGCTTTAGTAAGTCCGTCCTTGACCCTGTCACCACCGAACAGAACTAACTTAGGGGATTAACTTGTTTTCGATTGAACCAGATACATCGGGAAATTTGATTTTGTCAGGCCGCCTCGATGCCTCGCAGTGCGCTCAAGCTCAAGCGGTGTTCGACAAGATGTCAAATCAGGTAAGCGTCGACTGCAGCAAACTCGAGTATATCTCCAGCGCCGGACTTGGCGTATTGCTAAAGACCCAAAAGCGCTTGTTGTCGGCGAACGGCAAACTTCGCCTAACCGGAGTGAATCCGCACATCCGTGACATTTTTCAGTATTCCGGTTTCGATTTGATTGTTGAAATCGAACTGCTGCCGGACTAAATTTTCTTACCAACTTTTCGTGAGTTCACGCGTAATTGGTACAGACGGGCAAGATCAGGAGCTCCTGAGCAGGTTTCGTTCGGGCGATACAGGTGCCTTTTCAGCCTTGGTGGTTCGGTATCAGAAACCTATTTTTAATGCGGCGTATCGGATATTGGGTAACGCAGATAATGCGTGTGACATTTCCCAGGTTGTTTTTCTCAAAGTTTTTGAATGCCTTGATGACTATGACCCAAAATTCAAGTTCTTTAGCTGGATCTATCGGATCGCAATCAATGAGTCAATTGACTTTTTGCGCCGCTCGTCAAAGCACGATACCCTCGATGATGATGCCGACTTTGAGGCACCGGAAAGCGCCAGTCCCGAATGGCAGTATCAGGATCGACAAGTCTCTAACCGCATCCAGCAGGCTCTTTCGCAACTGACAATTGATGATCGCACTGTGATAACGCTCCGACACTTCAATGAATGCAGTTATCAGGAAATTGCTGAAATCCTGGTACTGGAGGAAAAGACGGTGAAATCGAGAATTTTTGAGGCACGCAGACGTCTAGCAAAGCTGTTGGGCGATCTAAGAATGGTGACGGTATGATTGATAACGCCACAATCGACTTAATTGGCAAGACAGTTGATGGAGCGTCGACTCCGAGCGAAGAAATCGCTCTTGCGGAAATCGTTAAACGAGACCCGTTCGTTGCCGCTGAATTAGCCGAGATGCGGCAGCTATCGTCGCTGTTGGCTAGCGTGCAGCCGCTTTCTCCGCCAGCGCGCTTGATAGAGTCAGTTCTGGCAATGACCCAAGTAAAAGAAGACGCGGGAAACGGAAACGAACAACGTGACCAACTTTTGCGAAGTTCGACCGTAATTGGTACATACGATTCAAATTCAGGTTACAAAGAACGTAGTAGGATATCGTTTGGTGGGCTTTTTCAATCAATTCAATCATTTGTGGAGGTAATTATGAGCAAAGAAAATAACGGATTGTTTAGCGGCGTGATGGGGAAAGCCTTGATCGGCGGTGGTGTTGCTGCTGCTGCGTTGATTGCCGTGACCTCGGGTATTGGGTTTCCCAACACCAGTGCTGATACTTCGGGCACGATAGCTCCAGCTGTCCGGTATCGTTCGACTCAAGGGACCGACGCAAACGTCCAGCCCAGCTCAACTACACAATCGCAAATCGCTCAAAATGGTGCTGATGTAGGTAATGCCGCGGCAAACTCGGCAAGCAAGTCAGCCGACAAGTCAGCTGATAAGTCAGCCGATAAGTCAGCCGATAAGTCAGCCGATAAGTCAGCCGATAAGTCAGCCGATAAGTCAGCCGATAAGTCAGCCGATAAGTCAGCCGATAAGTCAGCCGATAAGTCAGCCGATAAGTCAGCCGATAAGTCAGCCGATAAGTCAGCCGATAAGTCAGCCGACAAGTCAGCCGACAAGTCAGCAGATAAGTCAGCAGATAAGTCAGCAGATAAGTCAGCAGATAAGTCAGCAGATAAGTCAGCAGATAAGTCAGCAGATAAGTCAGCCGATAAGTCAGCAGATAAGTCAGCTGACAGAGCAGCCAGCAAAGCAGCCGACAAGTCTGCAGATGCGAAGACGATGTAAGTAGTTTTAGCGCTTAGCAGCACTAAAAGCTCCTCGACTGCCCGCCTTTGTGCGGGCAGTTTGCGTTTACGCAATTGATTGGTATGCTGTCCGGGCATAACAATTTGAAAGAACAAATGGAATGAGATCAAAGTGGTTGGTCGTGTTTGTCGCTCTTGCAATGGGCACAGCGAGCGCAGATGAAAATCCACTTGGCATGTCGTACATTGACACCTCGAGTGCGCGCCTGATCTATTTTGATTCGCTTGATTTCCTGGCCCCCCATGCCGCACAGACATTTACCAATTCAATGGCTTGGCAAAAGGAGCGTTTCGGCTGGGTGCCATCCGAATCAGTTACCGTTTTGCTAAAGGACGCTGCGGATTATGGGAACGCACACGCTTTGGTTGCTCCACACACGCGTCTTATTTTTGACGTTGCACCTGAGTCGCACGCTTTTGAAACCAATACGGCGAGTGAACGGTTCTATTCCACGATGAACCATGAGCTGATTCACTTGGTTCAGGGAGATATTTCCTCTTCTCAAGATCGGTATTGGCGATCAATATTTATGGGCAAGGTCTCTCCTCAAGCAGAAAATCCAGAGACGATTTTGTACAACTATCTGACTGTGCCCAGATTCACTGCGCCTCGCTGGTACATTGAAGGTGGCGCGGTCTTCATGGAAACATGGATGAGTGGCGGTCTCGGACGTGCTCAGGGCGGCTACGATGAAATGGTATTTCGAGCGATGGTGCGTGACGATGTTCCCTTTTACGACCCGTTGGGACTGGTGTCCAAGGGCATTCGCTCCGATTTTCAGGTTGGTGCCAATGCCTACCTTTACGGAACAAGGTTCATGACATGGTTAGCGTATCGCTATACGCCGGAAAAAGTAGTCGCATGGATTCGGCGTGACGAAGACAGTCGGCGTTACTACTCCGACCAGTTTGAACATGTCTTTGGAGTACCGTTGGAGCAAGCGTGGCAGGAGTGGATAGCATTTGAGCGTGACTTTCAGCGAAAGAATCTTGAGGAAGTGCGGAAACATCCAATCACCCCACACAAGCCGCTGGTTAACCAGCCGATTGGCTCAATTTCACGAGTGTATTTGGACGAATCCAGATCGCAGATTCTCGCGGGCTTTCGTGTTCCAGGCATTGTGGATCATGTTGGCGTACTCGATTTGAAGGACGGGAATATCAAGCGATTGGCAGACATCAAACGAGCCATGCTGTATCGGGTCACGTCGTTTGCCTACGATAAGAGTTCGCGAACCGCGTTCTATACCAATGACAATTTAAAGAAGCGCGACCTTATGTCGGTGAATCTCGACACCGGGGAAGAAACGATGTTGCTCGAGGATGCGCGGATCGGTGAGATTGTCGTGAATCCTGTCGACAAGTCGTTGATTGGGGTTCGTCACTCACGCGGTATCGCCACTTTGGTGCGCATTCCGGTACCTTACGATGATTGGGACGACATACATCAGTTTCCCTACGAGCATGTTCCTTACGATCTGGATATTTCTTCCGACGGAAAGTTGCTTTCTGCTTCGGTAGGGGAGCTTAGTGGTGATCAGTTCCTGCGCGTCTGGAAACTGGAAGAGGTGCTCGCTGGAAAAATGAAGCCGATTAGTGAGTACAAATTCGGCCAGTCCGTTCCTGAGAGTTTTGTCTTTTCGCCCGACTCCCGCTATTTGTACGGTAGCAGTTATTACACAGGCGTATCAAACATATTCCGTTATGAAGTTGCCACCGGCGATGTTGTCGCCGTATCAAACGCAGAAATCGGTTTCTTTCGTCCGGTACCCATGTCTGACGGGCGGTTGCTGGTATTGACTTATTCAGGCGCCGGTTTTCTGCCCGCAACTATTGCCGCAAAGCCGATCGATGATGTCAGTGCGACGAAGTTTCTTGGCGCGGAACTTGCAGAAAAATATCCGGTTGTGACTACATGGCAAGTACCACCACCAAGCAAGGTCGATGTGGACAAAGAGATTGTCGACCGCGAGCATTTCGTCCCGTTGAAGAGCATGTCCGTCGAAAATGCGTTCCCTGTTTTTCAGGGCTACAAAGATTCCATCGGCCTTGGATATCACGTCAACTTTTCCGATACGCTGGGTTTTTCGAAGCTTGGTCTGACGACAGCCTACACTCCCTCAAATGATTATTCTCCTGGTGAGCACGGTCACATTGAGTTAACCGGCGAGTACCTGAGCTGGCGAGGCTCTCTTGCAATTAATCGATCAGACTTCTACGATATTTTCGGACCGACTAAGCTTAGTCGTAAGGGCTTTGCGGCGAAACTGGGTTACGACGACCTGCTCATTTATGACGATCCGCGTTCGCTAACCTTGAAATACGATTTTGAATATGTCAGTGGCATTGATACGCTGCCGGAGGCTCAAAATGTGGGCAGCAGCGTTAGTCGAATGTTGACCGCCGGCGCTGGCCTCTATTACAGCAATGTCAGACGCTCGTTAGGCGCTGTGGACGACGAAAAGGGACTAAAGCTTTCGTTGGCCGGCAGTGCCGCTCAAATGAAGAGTGACGTCGTTCCTCAGGTCGTTGGTACCGTTGATGCGGGATATCCCCTACCGTTCGCGCATTCTTCGGTTTGGTTTCGAGGCGCAGTTGGTGCATCCGGCGGTGCTAGATCCAATCCAGAGGCAAGCTTCTATTTTGGTGGATTCGGCAATAACTATGTCGATAGCCGGGAAATCAAGCGCTATCACGAGTATGGGACGTTGCCGGGATTTGAAATAGATCAGATCAGTGGTCAAACATTTGCGAAAGCGACTTTGGAGCTGAATTTGCCTCCAGTTATTTTTGGAACTGCGGGTTTGCCGGCATTTCATGCGACGTGGTTACGACCATCGATTTTTGCAACAACTTTGTCCACCAATCCGGATGACGCTTCGTTGCGCCAGACGCACAAAAGTGTCGGTGCGCAGGCGGACATTCGTTTTAGCGTTCTGCACTGGAGCGACCTGACTTTGTCATTCGGTTTTGCCCAGGGCTGGCAAGGCAGTCGGCGCGCCGGAAACGAATTCATGGTGTCATTAAAGATTCTATAGCTGCGACCGAAATATCCATGAACCCAATTTCTGCGTTGCCGGCGGCGATAGGATTGCTACCGGTGCTGGTCTTTCTGGCTGTCCTGCTTTTTTACGACAGCTATAAATTGGTGAAGTTGCGCGCGGTAATTACGGTCATCGTTGCCGGTGCCGGCGTAGCAGGGATCTGCTACTACCTGAACGGTATGGTCATCGAGCGTTCGGAAATTGACTTTGCCAGCTTTTCCCATTTTGTCGCGCCGTTCATTGAAGAGCTGTTAAAAGGTCTGATCGTTTTTTTCCTTATTCGCCTTCGGCGGATTGGCTTCCTGATCGACGCGGCAATTTTTGGGTTTGCAGTTGGCGCGGGCTTCGCTGTGGTTGAAAACGCCTATTACTATGTTGCCCGACTTTCAGTCGACGTCGGTATAGGTACATGGATAATTAGAGGGTTCGGCACCGCGATCATGCACGGTGGCACGACTGCCGTTTTTGCGATGATCAGTGTCAATCGGATCGAACGAAGCAACGCAAACTGGCTGATTGCACTATTACCTGGTTACCTTTTGGCGGTAGTAATTCATTCGGTGTACAACCTTTCTTTCTTGCCACCAATTTATACCGCACTGATCGTTTTGGTGACATTGCCGATGTTGCTCTTTGTGATCTTTCAACGTAGTGAAAAGTCGATCGGTGAATGGTTAGGCACAGGCTTCGATGCGGACGCGGAAGTGCTCCGGCTGATCAATTCCGGGAAGCTGACGGACTCGCCCCTGGGTACCTATTTATCAGCGCTAAAGGAGAAATTCACTGGTCCAATCATTGCTGATATTCTTTGCTACATTCGCCTGCATTCTGAGTTGGCGTTGCGAGCAAAGGGGTTGCTCATCATGCGCGAAAGTGGGTTCGATGTTCCGATTGACGACGAAACGCGCAGCAAATTTGACGAGCTACAGTACCTACAACAAAGTATTGGCAAGACCGGCCAGTTGGCGATTCAACCAATGCTGCATCTTAGCCACAAGGATCTTTGGCAGCTTTACATGCTTGGTAAGTAGGATCCGAAAGATGACAAATGTCCTTGCGGTGAAATTCCATTAACCTGCAAATATGCGATGAAACGCCCCATCCTTATTACCTCGGCTCTTGGACTTGCATGCATCGGTGCAGCGGCAATCTATTTCTTGTACTCGCCACCTCCAACTGAGCCATCGGGTGAAGTCGAACGGCGGACGATCAGTCTCGGTGGGCATGAGCGACATTACACTGTCTATACGCCACCGACAGCCAAGGCTGGAGCGAGTATCTTGTTGGCGTTTCATCCATCTCGTAGCAGTGGCCAGCAAATGCGTGGGTATGTCGGTGCGATTTTCGAGAGAATCGCGGAGCGGGAAAACCTCATCGTCGTGTATCCGGATGGCGTAGAAGGCCACTTCAATGATTGCCGGCGTATGGCTTCCTACAGTGCCCGCACACTCAATATCGACGACGTCGGTTTCGCCAAGGCAATCGTGGGGCAGTTGGTCAAGGACAGAAAGGCAAATTCGTATGAGGTTTACGCCGTCGGATATTCAAATGGAGCACAAATGGCCCTGCGACTTGCGATGGAGACCAGGAACTTCCTCAAGGGCCTTATCGCCATCAGCGCAAATCTTCCGGCGCGAGAGAACATGGACTGCCAGTTGGCCGTTGGAACGACACGTTCTTTGGTGTTTGTCGAAGGAACAGAGGATCCGGTCAATCCCTACGGTGGTGGTCAGGTAACGTTGTTTGGTTTCGGTAATCGCGGTAGTGTGCTGTCAGCCCAAGGCACTGCCGAATGGTTCGCGAGCGCCAGGGAACTGGTTGCGTCGGAATCGACATCATTAAAGGAACGAGATGGGATCGTCGCTTCGCAACAAGACTGGAGCTCGCCTTCCGGCCGTGTCCGCCTGGTGACCGTAAAGGGCGGTGGACATACCGTTCCGCAATCCAATTACCGTTTTCCCCGAATATTGGGCCAAACCTACATGGGTGATGAGATATTGGATTCGGCTTGGAAGTTCATTCGGGAGTAGCCCCGGTCCGCCAGCACACAAGAACTTTCCAAAAAGCATCACCACTCACGGCGAAATTATCCATAGCGGCAGAACATCAGTGAGGCTTATCCAGAAGCGCTGACTTTTACCTGGTCCTCTCGTAATATGGGAACGATGATTCACGCACCCCCGTCAAGTCCTCATCCTTTGATTGCACATCCAAGTTGTGATATTTGCGCAGACTGGCGTGTCAGTGTCTCTGTATGGCGCGAGCTTGAATGCGATCAGATCAATATTCGGTTTGTTCTGCCACGATCCAGAATTCAATGGACCGAACCCCGAGTCACAGACACTTTGCCTGCAAGGGTTGACGAGTTGTGGAAACATAGCTGCGTAGAATTGTTTATCGGGACCAGTGGTGACCAGTGCTATCGAGAGTTCAACTTTTCCTTGGATGGTCGATGGGCTGCATATGATTTTTCCGGCTATCGAGAGCGAATTTCGGATCTACCATCAATTCCTGCGCCAAAGATTTTTTCAGAAATCTCAGATGATGCCGTTTGTCTTCAGGTGAAGCTAAAAGGCGAGTGCCTTCCATGCGTTGGTAATCTTGAATTGAATGCGACCGCAGTGCTTGAAAAGGAAGGTGGCTCGTTAAGCTACTGGGCGGCACATCATCCTTGCGCCCAACCTGATTTTCATCACCGTGCTGGCTTCGTGCTGGCGCTTACATGAGCTGAACAATGGATACTGGACTAGATCGCTTACTTTCAGAGAAGTCGTTGCAAGAGCGCCTTGCTGGACGACGCGTTGCCTATCTTGCGCACCCGGCTTCGGTGACCAAATCACTCTCGCACGGAATGGATGCATTGGCGTCCATTCCGGGAATACAACTTACCGCCGCGTTCGGTCCGCAGCATGGCCTGCGGGGTGACAAACAAGACAACATGGTCGAATCAGCGGACTTCGTCGATCCCATCCATAACATTCCCGTATTCAGTTTGTACGGTGAAGTGCGTCGGCCGACGCCGGCAATGATGGACACGTTCGACATATTGCTGGTCGACATGCAGGATTTGGGCTGCCGTATCTATACCTTCATTACTACTTTGCGCTACGTCCTCGAAGCAGCAGCACAGCATGGCAAGGCGGTCTGGGTGCTTGACCGACCGAATCCGGCAGGGCGTCCGGTAGAAGGATTAAGTCTGCGCGATGGTTGGGAGAGTTTCGTTGGCGCCGGACCTTTACCTATGCGCCACGGCTTGACGTTGGGTGAGTTGGCGCGTTGGTTCATGGCACATTACCGACTCGATGTCGATTGTGAAGTCATTACGATGCACGGATGGCAGCCGGATGCCGCACCCGGCTACGGTTGGCCGGGTCACCAACGTAGCTGGGTTAATCCAAGCCCCAATGCGCCCAGTGTGTCGATGGCGCGTTGTTATGCCGGTACCGTGATGCTGGAAGGTACGACACTCTCCGAAGGTCGCGGAACCACCAGGCCACTTGAGTTGTTCGGTGCGCCGGATATTGATGCACTGGCGGTTCTGTCGACTATGAAAAAAATAGCGCCGCAGTGGTTAAGTGGATGCACTTTGCGCCCCTGTTGGTTTGAGCCGACGTTCCATAAACATTCAGGCAAACTCTGCCAGGGAATACAGATACACGTTGATGTGGCAGATCACTATGTGCATGAGGATTTTCAACCGTGGCGGTTGATGGCACTGGCTTTCAAGGCCATACGCAACCTGCAGCCAAACTATCCGCTGTGGCGGGATTTTGCCTATGAGTATGAGCGAGGTCGATTGGCCATCGATCTGATCAATGGCAGTGAGTTGTTGCGTCAGTGGGTCGACGATGTGGAGGCATCGCCTGATGACCTCGACCTGCTAGCGGCAGCAGATGAAAGTGACTGGATGGCAAAACGCCAACCGCATTTGTTGTATTAGCAACCGGGCTTGTTTCCGTGAATAAAAAAGGTGCCGACAACATCTTGTCGGCACCTTTTCTCAATTGTTTCGACGAATTACGGAGTCATGAATTTCTCGACCATCTTGTCATCGATGGTGAATGAGCCCGGGCGCTGCCGTGGGGGAAATTTTTTGAATGTGGTCAAGAACCCCATTATTTTCAAATAGGCTGGCGGGGCAGTGGAGGCGATCTTGTGATCCCACCAAGCGTTATAGCTGTTCGAATCAGTATCGGCCTTTTCGAACGGATCGCGACGCAAATTGAAGACCTTGGGAATGCGCAGTTCAACGAAGGGATCACGCCAGACGTCAAATCGATGTGAGCGTTGCTCCGAGACCACCAGCTTCCAGTCGCCGTTACGCATGGCGAGAAACTTGCCATCGTCACTGAAATAGTAAAACTCACCACGTGGTCCCTGTTTCGACTTGCCTTCCAAATAAGGTAGAAAGTCAAAGCCATCAAGATGAACTTTGAAGGTCTTGTTATCAGCCGTATATCCGCCAAGCAATTTTTCCTTGATCCCTGGCGCACCGGCAACCGACATCAGCGTTGGCACCCAGTCTTGATGTGACATGATTTCATTGGAGATGGTCGCGGGTTTGATGTGGCCAGGCCAGCGAACGAGCATTGGAACGCGAAAACCACCTTCCCAGTTGGTGTTTTTCTCGCCTCTATAAGGCGTGATTCCGCCATCCGGCCATTGATTGAAGTGCACCCCGTTATCGGTTGTATAGATAACGATGGTGTTTTTGGCGATGCCAAGATCATCCAATTTCTTCAGCAGCTGTCCTACTTGACCGTCATGTTCGACCATGCCATCGTTGTAGAAATCCTGGCCGGATAGACCGATAGATTCCTTGCGCAGGTGCGTGTAGTAGTGCATTCGCGAAGAATTGAACCAGACAAAAAATGGTTTGTCAGCCTTATGTGCTTTGTCAATGAAGCGTAATGAGGCGTTGAGGAATTCTTCATCAATGGTTTCCATCCGCTTCTTGGTCAGCGGGCCAAGATCTTCGATCTTGCCGTCTGCGGTGCTATGGATTACGCCGCGCGGTCGACTCATTTTGTTCACCATCGGATCCTTCGACCAATCCATGTCTTCCGGTGCTTCCTCGGCATTGAGGTGATAGAGATTGCCAAAGAACTCATCAAATCCGTGATTGGTGGGTAAAAACTCATCCCGATCACCAAGATGATTTTTGCCGAACTGGCCGCTGGTGTACCCCAGCGGCTTTAACAACTCAGCCAATGTCGGGTCTTCCTTTTGCAAACCGATAGGTGCTCCCGGGATACCCACCTTGGTCAGGCCGGTGCGGATCGGGTGTTGCCCGGTAATAAATGCGGAGCGCCCGGCGGTGCAACTTTGTTCGCCGTAGTAGTCGGTGAACATCACACCTTCGTTGGCAATTCGGTCAATATTTGGCGTTTGATAACCCATTTGTCCATGACTGTATTTGCTGATGTTGGTAATGCCGATGTCATCACCCATGATCACCAAAATGTTTGGCTTTCCAGCGGCATGGGCAATCGACAAAATCGGCGTTGTCAGAGCCAAAACCAACAGCGTGCACCAACGCAAAAAATACCAAATTGATTTCATCATTGCCAACTCCTCGAATTATGTGTATTGATAACGTGCTTTAGAACGCGCATCCAATTATAAGCCGATAAGTGAAAACGCGTGCATCCATGCGAATCCACCTGTTGTTAGCTAAATATCTGAAAAGGCTTTGGCATTATGCGGCGTTTGCCAAACACGCTAGTCGCTGATTGATTCAATCACATGGTGGAGAAATGGTTGGTAAGTGTCACCAACGGGAGGGAGTAAGTGTTCTGCAGACAATACGTCCCGGTAGGTCAACCAAGGTCGCAAGAGACCGTTATTGGGGATGACTCGCGGATTACCAGTGCCTGTCGAAATCTATGCAGTACTTAACTACGAGAGAGGATTTACTATGAATAAAGTTCTTGCCATGCTGATTGCCGGTCTTTTCGCGACATCACTCTATGCTGCTGACGCAGCCAAACCGGCAGCCCCTGCCGCAGCTGCGGCACCAGCCGCTGCGGCTCCGGCTGCAGCGGCGCCTGCAAAAGCGGCTGCTCCGGCAAAGGCCGCTGCGCCTGAAGGCGAAAATAAGCCAGCCAAGAAGAAATCAAAGAAAACAAAGGCAAAGCCTGCTACTGAAGCTGCGCCTAAGTAATACACCGGCGCAAGCCGGTCAAATCGGCACAAGGATAGCGGGAGCAATCTCGCTATTTTTTTGTCAATTTTTTGCATGCTTTATCAAATTCAAAAGTCGGTTATAGTTTTTGGACACACTTGACCAATCTGTGCCCGTGAGATCATGAAAACCAAAGCTGCCGTCGCATGGAAGTCCAATGCACCATTGAGCATAGAAACCGTCGACCTTGACGGCCCGAAATCGGGCGAAGTTTTAGTTGAAATCAAAGCAACGGGAATTTGCCATACCGACTACTACACACTTTCAGGCGCTGACCCGGAAGGCATATTCCCTTCAATCCTGGGTCATGAAGGCGCAGGAGTGGTGGTTGAGGTTGGACCGGGTGTCACCTCGTTAAAGGTTGGCGATCATGTCATCCCCCTTTACACACCGGAATGTCGTCAATGTAAGTTTTGCCTGAGCCGCAAGACCAATCTCTGCCAGCAAATCCGGGCGACGCAAGGGAAGGGTCTGATGCCTGACGGTAGCAGCCGGTTTAGTATCGACGGCAAACCGATCCTGCATTACATGGGGACCTCGACTTTCAGCAACTTCACCGTGGTGCCGGAAATCGCCTTGGCCAGGATTCGCGATGATGCGCCGTTCGACAAGGTTTGCTATATCGGCTGTGGTGTCACCACTGGAATCGGCGCAGTGCTTTTTACAGCAAAGGTTGAAGCCGGTGCGAACGTTGTTGTCTTTGGTCTTGGCGGCATCGGACTAAACGTGATACAAGGCGCAAAAATAGTCGGCGCTAACAAAATCATCGGGGTTGATATCAATCCGGACCGGCAGGCAATTGCCCGTAAATTCGGTATGACGCATTTCATCAACCCAACCGAAGTCGAAAATCTGGTTGACGCTATCGTGCAGCTGACCGATGGTGGTGCCGATTACAGTTTCGAGTGCATCGGCAACACCAAGGTGATGCGTCAAGCGCTCGAGTGCACTCACAAAGGCTGGGGGCGCAGCATCATCATCGGTGTCGCAGAAGCAGGCGCAGAAATCAGCACCCGGCCATTCCAGTTGGTCACCGGCCGCAAATGGGAAGGCTCGGCTTTTGGCGGGGCACGAGGTCGCACCGATGTCCCGAAAATTGTTGACTGGTACATGGAAGGCAAGATCAATATCGACGATCTGATCACTCACACGATGCCGCTAGAAGACATCAATCATGGTTTCGACTTGATGAAACGCGGCGAATCGATCCGTGGTGTGGTGCTGTTTTAAGCTTGTTCGATCAAGTTACACGGTACGCCAGTTGGTGCTGGTGGGACGCCGTCATTGCAGAGGCCGCCGCCAACTGCGGCCCAACCTACATATAAACACGGTGCATGCGCTTTTGTAGGTTTCGCTAAATCAAACATAAGCGATTTAATGGTCTTCAAACCTGACTTGCGTAGAACAGATAACTTACAAAGCATTAAGGCCGACTACCGATTATTGACTGTCTGTTGGGAGCAGAAACCACGTGTGGAGTTTGTTGGAGTATTTTCCGGATAGTTTTTTGATTTCTGTCCTTGACATTGGAGCGTCGCTAGGCGAGCGTCCACCATACCAATCACTTGTTGATGTCGGTCGAGCCAGCGTAATAGGTTTCGAGCCGAATACCGAAGAGTGTGAGCGGTTAAACAATATGTATGGCGCGCCGCACCGCTTCTTTCCGCATTTCATCGGCGACGGCCAGGATGGCATATTTTACGAAACGAATTGGATGCCAACAGGTTCGCTGTTTGAGCCAAATACCCGACTCCTGGAGAAGTTTCAGAATTTGGCGGAATGGACCACCGTTGTCGCAAAACATCCTGTAAAGACTATGCGACTTGATGACATCGCCGAAATTACTGATGTCGATTTCTTCAAAATTGATGTTCAGGGCAGCGAACTTTCGGTTTTTCGAAATTCGTTGACTGCACTTGCCAGCACACTGGTAATCCAAACTGAAGTCGAATTCGTCGAGGTCTACATAGGGCAACCCATGTTTGCTGACGTAGACTTGTTCCTGAGAAATGCCGGTTTCCAGTTCCATGCATTTCGCGGTGTAGGTAGTCGTGCCTTCAAGCCCTTTGCACCCAATGGCGACCCGAACGCAGCGATGAGTCAGGTCTTGTGGTCTGATGCCTTGTACGTGCGTGATTGGATGAATCTAGAAAGTCTCAACGCAACAAAACTTCAAAAATATGCGGTACTTGCCCATGACGTTCTGGAGTCATACGACCTGTGTCATGTGATTCTTTCAAAACTTGACCAAATGACTGGTGGCAAATTGGCGAAAAACTATGTGGCGCGATTGACAGGCACTACTGGCTAGCCAGGTCGGGATACAAAATTGGTGCGCCCAAGAGGATGAATCTGGGCAATGGGCCGAACATATCTCATTCGGCTCAATCGTAGGAAAGTAATCGCAGACGGCCACTCTTATTTGGCTTTTGACGAGCCATGCGTCGAAACGTCGGTTGGTTGAACGAATGAGGCGCGCGGCTTGTCAGAGTTTAGGCATTTGGCAGCCGATTGAACTGAGCGGCCATTTGCTCGCTGCGGCGGTCTATTTGATTCGGCAATGCAACGATACTAACGCCACCAAAAACGAAAATAGAACTACCGTGTTATGCTGACTTGATTGCCAGATTAGATGGTAGTAGCGAGGAAAAATGAAATGACAAAGGTACTAATTGCATCCTGCATGGCTTTGCTAACACTAAGTGGTTGCGGCAACACTCAGAAAGAAAGCATTGAGTTGCCAAAAAACATTTCGGGAGTGATTGTGGGAACTTCGACATATGCCGAAGTTACCCAAATACTTGGCAAGCCAGAATTCAATGAGGATGCTTCAGCCGGTTCGATGATGGGTTTGAAATATCCCAGCAAAGGAATCGAGGTATATGTGAGCAGGGACAGGCAAATGACTGCAGAGACGATTGAAATTTACAAACCCTTCGCAGCAAAAAGTTCGGAAGGCCTTTTTGTTGGAATGCCCGTCGCCGAAGCAACAAATATCCTCAATCAAAAATATGGGCAGCCGAAATTATCAATGCCAGGCATGACTATATGGCGGGCAGGCGCTAGTGACGTTGCATTTAGGGATCGCGACGGAATTGTTGTAGCGTTTCAACTAATGACAGTTGCTGGAAAGTAACTCTGTCAGAGATTCAGCAATAAATTGAACTGCACGACGGTGCATAAATCAAGAGTCAAATCAGTAGTACATTTGGTTTATATGTGTCCCTGGGTAACTCTTCTTGGTGGCTCACCCCAAGAAGAAAATTATTGATTACCAAAAAATTACACGGGCGCGCTCGTTCTCAGGATTTTGTAGTTCTTAAGTTGCCCTGATTTGCTCAGTTGTCTCACTACTTCGCAGTTTATGTATCCCCGATCTGCATCCTTTGCTAGGACACTTGCACTTAGGCTTTCAGTAATTAAACGGAGACTCTTTGCATTTCTAGCATTTTGCGCCAGTTCAAAGGAAACTGGACGCCCCACTTCCTCAACGTAAATTCTTCCTTTGTATGTATTGCTGTTATAACTAGATACACGCCCAAGAATCACGCTCGTTGCGGGATCGGAGTACGTCTCCTGTAGAAACTCGTAAGTCTGAATATTTAGCGGGGTCTGAAGAGGGAGGTTGCGCCCATTGATGTTGCCGGATAACGAACCCGTGGTAGCCGTCTCGGTCATGAATATAGGTCTGTGCATTTCCTTTACCGCTGTAGCACATTTTTCAACGAGCGAATCCGCTCTGCTTTGATCAATTAGCGGTAATTTGATTTTCCTTTTTTGTACTTCTTCGTATTGTTGCCCCAAGGACTTTGCATAATCAACATGCACACCAACGCTTTCGGAAATCACATAGTCGTAAAGCGAATAAACCAGATGACCTAATGGAGTTTCCTTCGGCGCAGTGCCTAAATTGTAAGCGCCGGTGGCGAGCATCGTAGACACCACCGCCGTAAATTTCCAACTGCCTTCCTCAGCAGGTATCGCAAAGATACGCGCACCTTTTAACGAGGGCGATTGAGTGATTATTTTGTCATTCAGAATTAAGTGCGTTGTTAGCGCAAGCGACCTCTGGAAGCCAATGAGAGCTTGAGCAACATCATAGAACTCAATTCGATGGGCATCTGAATTCTGTCCTTCAAACGAAAGCGTAAAGCTAGCAATGTCCATAAGCGACTCCGGTTTCGCGAACCCCCCCGTTCAAGTAACACGGGGGGATATAAATACATTGGATAAATTTAATTTGCATTAGAGCCTACCCGAAGGTCTGTTGCTCTGCAAGAAGTCGGGCTGTTCGCGCGCACTGCGCAACGCGCAGCCGCTCGAACAGAACCCACGATAAACGACCGAATGCGTAATTAGTTTGACATTCGTTTGAATGTTATGTAAGTTGCTCGACATTCGATTAACGGATGAAAGGCTTATATGAAAACTTCACACCTTCACGACACATGGGCTGGCCCCGATAATGCGCGCCTTGTCAGCAAGCAGTTCTCGTTTCGTCTGCCAGTCCATATCGCGGCCAAGATTGCTGCGCTTGGGGAGATGTATCCGCGCAAGAACCGGACGCAGATCGTGGCCGATTTTTAACGGCGGCGCTCGATGATTTGGAGGCCGCGCTTCCATTAACTCAAGGCAATGCGATTAGTCGCGCCGACGAGCGCCTCAGGAACGACAAACCGCAGAATCGACTGGCCAAGAGTACAAACCGCTCTTTTACTGGGGTGGTGCGCGCGGTAGATTTCGCAACATCGCAAACAAGCATTACGCAGAACTAGAGCGTGAGCTTGGCAACGCCACACCTGAAGCACTCTATGATGATCGGTGCATGACTGAGGCGGAATTCAGGAAGAAGGTCATGGCCTTCCGTCACCTTCTCACCGGCTTTGACACCATCGAATGCGCCTACTATCTGGCGCCTTCATCGGATGATTCGTTGAGCTTCGCTAGATTGGAATTCGAGAAGGAATTACTGAGGCAATCAAAGACGCGACACCCAAAAGCCGTCCGCCTCGGAACGGAGGAGTTTCTGCTGGCAAATCACGGCACCAGAAGCGGCTTTCCGCTGTTGCTCGAAAATGATGTATTCAGCGTCCAGTGCGGCGAATTCAATAATCCTAATTTCTATGTCACCTTTCGCAGTCATGCACTCTGGCACCAAGGCGCATTTGGCTTGCATCAGCGGTTCTTGGACTGGGCGCGATCAGTCGGCTTCATGGCTTACAAAGAAGAAAGTCTGTCGCGTGTCGATTTCACCTTCGATTACTGGATAGATGCGATCGACTTCGACGAGGAC
Organism: Rhodocyclaceae bacterium; assembly: GCA_016718525.1. Classification (GTDB taxonomy): domain Bacteria; phylum Pseudomonadota; class Gammaproteobacteria; order Burkholderiales; family Rhodocyclaceae; genus JADKHX01. The sequence goes on along the minus strand of JADKDD010000001.1, from coordinate 1,570,335 downwards.
AACTTTGTTACCTCGGCAGTCAAAGACAACCAGCACCGCAAACATCGCAAAGTGCAAACCTTTAGTTTTGGCACCAGCCCGATAGTGCTGCGGGTCTATAACAAGTCCGATGAAATTGCCGAGAAAGCGGCAAGACGTGGGTTCACTCCCGTTGTGGTGAGAACGGATGTCTGGCGCATCGAATGAATCCGCAAGAACCTGCTGCGCTTGCGCGGTATTCGTAGCTTCAACGATCTGAAGATGGACAGGGTGATGTGCTGCGGCCACTGGTTGAGTCGACCCCAGTCTGCGGATTCGTACCGAGGACAGTAACCGTTCGCTTGGCCGGTGCATCCTCTTTGATCTGCCGAACGTGTCGCTGCCCTCGACTGCTTGGGTGTGATTCGTGTCTGTGATCCGCAAGCGGAACTCGAAGAGCGCATGGTGATGCTGGGCATTGCCGTGTACGGCTATCTCAAGCGGGTGGCGGCGATACATGGCCTTCAGCGGAAAAAAGAACAGGTATCAAAGGAAGAAGCGATTTATCACCTTCGCTGGTTGATGGATCGGATGCACGATCCTTTGCTGTGGGATCAAATGCGCTTGGGGCTGTGATGATCGCGCCAGTCATCCTCCGAACTGTCAATGCGCACAAGAATCGGGTATTGCTCTACGCGCAAGCTGCACTGCCGCAATCGCAGTTTGATGCGTTCAAGAAGTTGTTTCTCGACGAGTTTGGCCGGGTGGGTTAGAGGGCGTTGGTCAAGTTGGATGCTGAACCTCGTCAGGCGAGGAAGGGGCGGAATAGATCATGCAGGAAGGGAGGTGCCACCATGAGTGAGCGACGAACTACACTTCAATATCAGCTATAAAGCAGAAATGGTCAAGAGCGTTCCGTGCGGAACTGACTTGATCGAAATGGTTTGCCTGGAGCTTTTGCTTCTAACGCGGACGTTGGACGAAAGCACGGAAGATTGAGGACCGACGAGTTGCCGCAACCGCATATAGATCAAAACACAAAACAGGGCAGCATGTCAAGGCTGCGCACTTGCACCGTAGGCCTGGCCTGACATGCTGCCCTGTTTGTTGATCCTCAGTTATGCGGGTGCGGTTACGGTGGTTATACGGAGAACGAAATGCAAATAGCCCTTTACGCCAGAGTCTCGACCAGCCGACAGGCTGACAACGATCTTTCAATTCCCGACCAACTGCGCCAGCTTAACGAATGGGGTAGGGCGAACGGTCATTTAGTTGTCCATGAATACGTTGAACCTGGCGCATCGGCCACCGATGACAAGCGCGATCTTTCAACAGATGATTGCGGATGCGATGATGAAACCTCCAGCGTTCGAAGCCATCATCATTCATAGCCTGTCGCGCTTCTTTCGTGATGGCATAGAGTTTGGCGTGTATGAGCGCAAGCTGATCAAGAACAAGGTCAAGGTCATCTCGATTACTCAACCGACCAGCGATGATGCTGGCGGCGAAATGATGCGCGATCATTAACCTGTTCGATGAACACCAATCAAAGAGAACTCCAAGCACACCTCGCGCCATGAAGGAAAACGCAAGGCAGGGCTTCTTCAGCTCTCGCCCCCCTTTGGTTACAAGGCAACGCCACCGACATTTCTGGCAGTCCTGGCCGCAAGAAGAAGCGACTCAAATAGACGGGCCGGGCGGGTATCGTGCGCGGCTTTGACCTCTACCAACACGGCTATCAAGGCCGCGCCATGGGCTGCAAAGAACTCACCAAGCACCTCACCACCCAGGGGCTGCTGATGCGTGGCAACGTGGGGCATCCAGAAGATCCACACCTTGCTCTCTGATTCGCTTTACGTGGGCGTTACTGGCCAACGTAATCGACTCCAAGGTGGCACCAAGCGACCACCTGACGAGTGGGCAAAACGCATACCACAATCATTGACGCGGCCACCTTCGAGCAAGTCCGCGCCAAGCGGGAATCTCGCGCACCCGATAAAGCACCACCGCGCCGGACTTCATCACCAACCTTGCTGACGGGCTACTCAAGTGCGGGTCTGCGGCGGTAGCCTGACCATCGCCACCGGCAAGAGTGGGCGCTGCAAGTATTACAAATGCACCAGTCGCCAGAACAAAGGCAACCATGCTTGACCAGCGGCAACTTTCCAATGAAAGACCTCGACAAGTTGATCCTCAATCAACTGGCGGAGAAGATATTTGCACCGGACAGATTGCAAACCATGATGACCGCGCTGCGCAAGCGCATCAAGTCGTCGAAGGTACGCAACAGGATCGCATCAATCAGCTTAATCGCCAACTCAAGCAAACCGAGGAACGGCAACATCGGCTATTGGATGCGATTGAAACAGGCACGATCAGCCTGACAAGTCACCCAACGCCGCGCCCAACAACTGAAAGCATCACGCGAGGCCTTGCTGATCGATATGGCAGGGGTGAGGCGCGATCACTCCCTTCCTGTCGAACACATCAAGGCCAGTCAGATTGAGACCTTTGCAAGGCCTTGCGGACGCGATTGCTGTCCAGTGATTCAGGCTTCGCCAAAGCTATTTGAATTTGCTGGTGAGTGAAATCGTCGTGGAAGGAAACAGGCAACGATCAAAGGAGAGTGTCACTCGCTGCTGCGGCAGCGATGGACCAAAACAAAGTGGGTCACTCGGAACAAGTGCCCACTTTCATACCTAATTGGTGCGCCCGGACAGATTCGAACTGCCTACCCCTTGGTTCGAAGCCAAGTGCTCTATCCAAATGAGCTACGGGCGCGGATGATCCAAAGCGACTGACTCACGGCGCTTTGTTGTTCAACAGTTTAGCCCGAACCAACTACATTGCAGTAAAGCCATAATCAGAATTTTCGGTTGGTGAATGGTCGCCATGCCGATACTGCCTTGATGCGTTTACGCTGTAAAAGTCAGATGCCATTTGTCTTGGTATTGATACGTCAATTCCTGCAAGTGAAGACCACATTGGGACGGGGCAAGTAAAATTGCCCTAATTTTCCGAGGAGATGTTCGATGAACGCACGTCACCCTGCTGCGCCTGCTGTGATTGACACAACCAAACTACTTGACGATATCTCCGCACATTGGGACCGCGAGATCGTTCCCGAACTGGTCGAGTACGTAAAGCTTCCGGCCAAGTCACCGTCTTTTGACAAAGACTGGGCGAAGCATGGCTATCTTGATGCGGCGGTGGCGCAGGCAAAACGCTGGGGTGGAGGCGCAGGGCATCGCCGGCCTGACCCTTGAAGTCATCCGTCTGGGCGAACGCACGCCGGTGTTGTATTTTGATATTCCTGCAACCGGTGGGCTCGACCAGGAGCGTACGGTGCTGCTCTACGGGCACCTGGACAAGCAGCCGGAGATGACCGGCTGGCGCGAAGGCACCGGCCCGTGGATCCCGGTTTACGAAGACGGAAAACTTTACGGACGCGGCGCGAGCGATGACGGCTATGCGGTTTTCGCGGCACTCGCTGCGATCAAGGCGCTGGACCAGCAAGGCATTCCCCGGGCGCACTGCATCGGCGTGATCGAGACCTGCGAGGAGAGCGGAAGCTACGATTTGCCCGCCTATCTGGACTTTTTGTCACCCTGTTTGCACGACGTGCAGTTGGTAATCGCTTTTGACTCCGGTGCAGGAAACTATGAGCAGCTATGGGCCACCACTTCGCTGCGCGGTCTGGTCAACGGCACGCTGGAAGTCAGAATTCTGACCGAGGGCGTACATTCCGGAGACGCCGGCGGTGTTGTGCCATCGTCGTTCCGAATTGCAAGGCAACTGCTCGACCGTATTGATGACTCCGGCACTGGCGTGGTCAAGCCACAGGAATTCAATTGCGTGATCCCGCCCGACCGGATGGAACAGGCGACACTCGCCGCAGGGATTCTTGGCGAAACACTATGGCAGCGCTTTCCCTGGGCAAGCTGCTGCGACGACGGCGAAACCGCCGCGTTGTCTGCGCAGCCGGTGACCAAAGATCCGGTCGAGATCATCCTGAACCGGACCTGGCGCGCAGCATTGGCAGTGACCGGTGCCGATGGCCTGCCGCCAGTGGCTGCCGCAGGCAACGTGCAGCGCCCCTATACCAATCTGAAGCTGTCCTTGCGCGTGCCGCCACTGGTTGATGGACCGCAAGCCGCAGCGAAACTCAAAAAAATTCTCGAAACCGATCCACCTTATTCAGCCACCGTGCGGTTCGACTACGACTCCGCCGCCACCGGGTGGAATGCGCCGGTATTTGCGCCATGGCTGAAGGATGCATTGGACAGCGCATCGCAGACCGTGTTCGGCCGCAGCGCTGCCTATCTTGGCGAGGGCGGAACCATTCCCTTCATGGGCATGCTTGGGGTGAAATTCCCGCAGGCGCAAATGCTGGTAACCGGCGTTCTCGGCCCCAAGTCCAACGCCCACGGTCCGAACGAATTCCTGCATGTTCCGTATGCCAAGAAAATCACTGCCGCGACGGCCATGGTGATTGCCGCAGTGCGCTGAGCGCGCGCTGCAACCAAACGCATGCCAATGACATCCAATCAGAAAAAACCGTTCCAACCTATTGTGCAACGAACATGAAAATTGAAAGAAATACAGCGGTAACTGTACGGCTCAAACTGCAGGATGCGACCGGCAAGATCTTGAGCAGCAATGATCAACCGGTGGCCTATCTCCACGGCGGTTACGACAACATTTTTCCGAAACTGGAAGCGCAGCTCGAAGGGCAGGAAGCGGGATTCAAGGCGACCGTGGAGCTTGCACCAGAGGATGCGTTTGGCCAACGCGACGAGAGTCTGATGCAAACCATACCCAAGAGCCAATTTCCACCAGGTGTGAAAGTGGGCGGTCAACTCGAGGCGCGTGCCGAGGACGGCACTGCGGTTGAATTCACCGTGATCAAAGTGAAAGGTGACAAAGTCCTGCTCGACGCCAATCATCCTTACGCCGGAAAAACACTGCGCGTCACCGTCAATGTGCTGGACGTCCGCGCCGCGACCGATGAGGAAATTACCCATGGCCATGTTCATGGTGCACATGGACATCATCATTAGCCGGCGATAAGAATTTGAATTTCCGGGGACGGGCCCCGGCATCAATTTGCGATAGCCACATTCCGAAAACCGGGTGGGTCGGAACTTCAGTGAACTTGTGAAGCGATGATTGAATTCCGCCAGTTGGTGCTGACGGCACGCCGTGTGAGGAGCAATAACGCGGAAACCGGGATTATTCCGTAAAGTTTTTCCTGGCGACTGCGCTCGTGAGATTCAGAATAAATGTATCGGTCTGAATTGGCGATAAACAATTTCGCTTGAGTTCTCAACGCGCAACCGCACAGACCGGACACCATTTACTTGAATACAAGATTGCGTCTGCACGTGCTTCCCAAATATGCCCTTCTTTACAGCAATATTTAAGTTTCAATCTACATGTGGTGTATTCAGTTGATAAACATTTCCCACCGCGCTTCTCTGCGAGCGCCTGGATGTACTCAATCGAATATTTCCTGGATTTTTTTTGTGCGCAAGCGGGGCACCCTGACTTATTTTTAGATCGGTTGTAGATAGTGGCTTGCCAACTGTGCCCTTTGCTGCAACTCCACCAGACCTTTTACCTACATGTGGCGTGAAATCTGCAGGGGTTGATGCCTTTTGTTCTTTCAAAAATCCCATGTTTTTAAAAGCTCTGGGTATTTGCTTGCCAGATTGTTTTCTTTTGTAGCAAAACGACCATAACAATAAGGGCAACCACACCCTGAGGCCCGGCTACTAATTGTTGCTTGCCATTCATGTCCTTTGCTGCATTTCCACCAAATCTTTCGATTTGATTTCGGGCGGACATCCTCGGGCCGGAAATCGCCGTTCTTTTCTGAATGCCATTCAAGCGCCAAACTCGGGTTGAGTGCGGCCAGGTTCCGTTCATCTGTCACCTTGAGAATCGGGCGAGGACAGGCGGAACAGCCGCTCTGGTTTTGCACACGAGTGTTAATCGAAACTTTCCATGTATGACCGTTTTCGCATCGCCACCAAACTGCCTTATTGGCTTGGTGCCTGAAATGCTCAGGTGAAAGTGGCGCGTTTAGGTCAAAAGCCCACTGCTTCGCAATGTTTGGCTGCATGTCCGCCAAGGACTGACCAGGTGGTGGCGCAGGCAGATTGGCCAGCAATTTCCGATACAACTTTTCGTTACCAAGTCCTGGCCCTTTTAGATAAACACGCAGCACTGCACGTTGTTGGTCCGCAAGTTCTGCATGTTTCAACAGACTGCCGATCAGTCGAGATATGACAAGAAATTCGCTTTCTGAAGATTTAAAAGTAATGTCGCGCTCACTTAACAGGGGCAAGCCATCTTCCCTTAATCGAAACAGTTGAATACCCACTGCTTCAAATGCCGCTGATTTTGCTACCTCTTGGTCAGGCCGCCGACTGTGCCAGAGACGCCATCTATTTCAACGCCAATCTTGTTATCGGCGAGGTATATGTCGCATTCATAGCCCGAAATTTTTTCACGCCATGCGACACCGGCAAACAATGCGTCAAGCTCTGAATAGACAGCAATTTCGATTCTGGACGTTTGAAGCGTACATTTGGCGCAGCCAGTGCCAGCAAGAACTCGACTTCCAACTGTCGCTTGCCACTCGTGACCGTGCTTGCATATCCACCAAACTCTTTTACTGCCACCCGCAATTACGTCACTTGGCGTCAAAGGCGCATTCTTGTAAGGATGCCAACTTTCAGCAATGTCGGGGCGAACTTGGGCCAAACTATTGTCCTTGCACAAAATTCTGTTGCTGCAGCACGGGCATAAATTTGCCGTGTCACGAGTGCGATTTGAAATGGTGGCTTGCCAAGAATGGCCTTTCTCACCGCCACCAAACCTTTTCGCTTGATCGTGGAGTAAAGGCTTCAGGCGGTTTATTGGTATTTTTTTCCCAATCCCATTCCTCCAATAACTTCGGATTTTCGGTCGCCAAATTCCGTTCTACCGTGGGCCTTTGGCCTGCACAAAAAGGGCAGCCCATCCCTCGTGACCGGCTGTTAATGACAGCGTTCCACTCGTGACCGCGTGAACACAACCACCATACCTTTTGACCTGAATGTGGTGATACTTCATCCGCAGTTAAAGGAGCATTCTTGTTTGGATGCCACTGCTTTGCCAGATCAGGGTACTCGGACTGCAGTGAGTCTGTCCGCTTAACCAAGCCAAGTGCTTGCTCGATCGTGCACCCTGCCTTGAGTCTGTCAAAGATGTGAGTGTAAGCTCGACCAAAATGTTTGGCTGCCTGCTTAATGTTGGCAAACTCTTGGCCTTGCACTACGACGGCAACACCGGGAGTTCGCGCAGCGTGACTTGGACGTGGCTCCTGACCCAATGCTTGTTCCGGCGTCCATCCTTTTGAGAGTCGATAATCGACCGTGTTACGTGACATGCCAAATTCAATAGCAGCGCTATTTAGCGACTCAAACTCTCTACCGTCGACAACGATTTTTCGGTTGAAGGATTTATCAGACACAGTAAAGATATTTCAAATCATGTCACCTGCAGATAATAACTGCTAGGCAATAACTAGTAAGAGACAGGTCGCAAAGTTAACAAAAACTAGCCGCGTCCCGTAACCCATTGGTTCAGTATCGCGGGGAATTTGTAAGGCAAACGTTCAATCTCGCCAGTTGGTGCTGACAACACGCCGTGTAATGAGCAGCAATGTAGAAACCGGGGTTCGTTCTTGATTTTTAGAGTTCTTTGATTCTCTGAGGTGCTTTAGAGAATCTGGATCTGGCGGAGAGGGCGGGATTCGAACCCGCGGTAGGCTATGAACCTACACACGCTTTCCAGGCGTGCGACTTAAACCACTCATCCACCTCTCCGCGGCGATGCTGCATGACTGCCGCTTGGGCAAGGCGCGGATTCTAGCAGATCATTCCTCGTGATGCCGCAGGGAAAGGTCGATCGCCCGCACATCTTTGGTCAGGCCACCGATTGAGATGCGATCGACGCCGGTTTCGGCGATTGCGCGGACGGTTTCGAGGTTGACACCGCCTGAGGCTTCGAGTTTGGCGCGTCCGGCGGTGATGGATACGGCTTGACGCATCTGATCCAGACTCATGTTGTCCAACAAGATCAGTTCGGCACCGGCAGCCAGTGCCTCCTCAAGTTGCGTCAGATTTTCGACTTCAATCTGGATAAAAACATTTGCATTGCCGATGGCCAAAGCCGCACGCATTGCGGACGCAACGCCGCCTGCTGCAATGATGTGATTCTCTTTGATCAAAATCCCGTCATAAAGACCCAGGCGATGGTTGGTGCCGCCACCGCAGCGCACGGCATATTTTTGCGCCAGACGCAAACCGGGAATCGTCTTGCGCGTATCGACGATGGTCGCTTTGGTGCCGGCCACTGCATCCACATAGCGGCGGGTGACGGTTGCCGTTGCCGAGAGCAGCTGCAGGAAATTGAGCGCGGCACGTTCAGCGGACAACAAGGCACGGGTGTCGGCTTCGATCTCGCATAAGGCCTGGCCGGGCCGTACGGCTTCTCCGTCTGCTACATGCCAGCGAATGCGGGACGCGCTGTCCAGGCATGAAAGCAGGCGTCAAACCAGGCGATACCGGCGATTACTGCGGCCTCCCGGCAAATAACCGTGCCTCGCGATCGACGTCCGGCAGGCGAAAGTGTTGCGGTGAGGTCACCCGTACCAAGGTCTTCGTCGAGTGCCGTTTGCACATTCCGTTCAGCTTCTGCGAGAAGGGAAGCAGATATTTTCATGGTGCTGCCAGCCGGTGAAGTAGTGGGCGGCGAGTTTACCATTCGGGTCACTTCATCATCGGGCTGGACCGCAGTCATCGCAAGTCATGCTGTCTTCCAGTGATGATTTGGCCAGTGTGGGCAACCGCCGAAGACAGGATTAGACTGTCCGGCAAGCCCAGCCGAATAGGGCAGCAGTATTTGAGGAGGAGGTCGTTATGCTGAAAGCTCTGGACGGACTCGTCGCGCAGCGGTATTGGGCATGGGCGGGCTGCGCCGCTCTCTGCGTTTTATTCACGGTGTTGGCCTCGTCGTCATTGCTGTGGCTGCTTCCGGCAGCTGGTTTCGGCGTGCTGACCTACATTGGCTACATCGACTATACGGTCGGGCCGCAAGCTATTCGCCGCAACTATCCGGTGATTGCACACTTCCGGTTTTTCTTCGAGATGGTCCGCCCGGAAATTCGCCAGTACTTCATCGAGGCGGATTCGGATGAACTGCCTTTTTCGCGGGCACAGCGCTCGATCGTCTATCAGCGCGCCAAGGGGATGGTGGACAAGCGCCCGTTCGGCACGCAGTTGAATTTGTATGAGCCGCACTACGAGTGGATCAACCACTCCATGGCACCTTCCTCCATATCCAGTCAGGATTTCCGTGTGCTGGTCGGCGGTCCGGATTGCAAGCAACCATATTCAGCCAGCATCTTCAATATTTCTGCAATGAGTTTCGGCGCCTTGTCGTCGAATGCAATTCTGGCGCTGAATGAAGGCGCCCGGCGCGGCAATTTTTATCACGACACCGGCGAGGGATCGATCTCGTGCCATCACCGGAAATATGGCGGAGACCTGACCTGGGAAATCGGCTCCGGCTATTTCGGCTGTCGCAATGCCGAGGGCGGGTTTGATGCCGACAAATTTGCCGAGAATGCTGCGTCGGATCAGGTCAAGATGATCGAGATCAAGCTGTCGCAAGGTGCCAAGCCAGGTCACGGCGGCGTCTTGCCCGGAGCCAAGGTCACCGCCGAAATTGCTGAAGCGCGGGGCGTTCCGATCGGTTCCGATTGCGTATCGCCAGCGCGTCACTCGGCATTTTCGACGCCATTGGAGCTGATGCATTTCATTGCCAGTCTGCGCGCCTTGTCGGGTGGCAAGCCGGTTGGATTCAAACTGGCAATCGGCCATCCGTGGGAATGGTTTGCTGTGGTCAAAGCCATGTTAGAGACCGGGATAACGCCGGATTTCATTGTGGTTGATGGCGGTGAAGGTGGCACCGGGGCAGCCCCGCTGGAATTTACCGATCACGTCGGTGCGCCAATGCGCGAGGCACTGATGCTGGTGCACAACACATTGGTCGGTGTGAACCTGCGGTCAAAAATCAAGATCGGCGTTTCGGCCAAGATCGTCACTGCATTTGATGTGGCGCGGGCCAGTGCCATGGGCGCCGACTGGTGTAATTCGGCACGCGGGTTTATGTTTGCCCTTGGTTGTTTGCAGGCACAAACCTGCCATACCGGCCATTGCCCGACCGGCGTGGCGACTCAGGATCCGAAGCGCATGCGCGCCCTGGTGGTGCCTGACAAGGCCGAGCGGGTATTCAGTTTTCATCAGTCGACCTTGATCGCTTTGAAGGAGTTGCTCGCCGCTGCGGGGTTGACGCATCCTAGTCAACTTGGTCCCGAACATATCATCCGGCGAATTTCCTCGACCGAGGTCCGCTCCCTGGCGACCCTGCACACGTGGATCAAGCCGGGCGAATTGCTCAGTGCATTGTCTGAACTGCCAGCGTTCAAAGTGTTCTGGGAAGTGTCGCGGGCAGATACCTTTGCCGCGCCGCCAAACGTGCTGTCGACGCGCGGGTCGAAACTCACCTAGCGTCGCGTGCTCGGGTAGTGATGCCTCGACATGGAAATCCATAATGAGTAACTTGGTGAGGCGATTCTTTAAGTAGCTCAATGTATATTCATGTTGAACAACACAAGCCAAACAGCGGGAGTTGAAATGAATCCAATTAAACAAGACCAACTTAGAGAAATAGTCGTCGATTTTGCAAGTGCAATCCAGGCTCAAAAAACCAGAACAGCGAAGCCAGCAACTTACGTGACAAATTTTAGAGACGAGAGACAAAGGAACTATGAACGTCCGATAGAGATCGTGCCGATAGGTCTCCTGCGATATCGGAAGGACAATGGCCGCATCGCTTCTGACGTAATGAATTACCAACAGCTTAACGGTCTTTTGGACGAGAAAGACGATGATCACCAAAAGATTCTTCAAGAGTTCTTAGAAAAAAAGCATTCGGAAATGACGGAAACTCTGACGAAGTCGATTGAACATAGCGGACAGAACGAGCCCGCCATAATTACCTGCGATGGGTTTCTAATTAACGGAATCGCCGAAAAATGGTTTTCGAATCACTGCTTCGGCAACACCCTGAGACGAACGATATAAGTATCTAAAAGTGGTCATTCTCTCCCTGGCCGTGGTGAGCCAGGCGGCCCACCAAGCCTCCTTGAGATCGAACACCTTGAGAATCGATATCAGCTACAAAGTGATGGAAAATCGAGTATTACGGTTTCGATAGAGCGTTATCAATCCGGCGAAAGATTGATTTGGGGTTTCCTCTTGAAGAACAACTAAGAGATGATCCTCGTTATGTGAGAGCAAGTGAGCAGGAGCTAAAAAAGGCGATTAAGGAATACGAGAAGGAGTTTGTCTGGCCCGTTGAATGCATTGATCGTTACCTTCATCAATTCAACCGTGAAGGTATGTACGGAACTATTTCGACCGGAAAGTCCGACAGTGAGGGCCGCTGGCAAGCTTTTATCGACTACAGCGGGATATTTCACACCAAACTCAACAACGCCCAATGGCGGAATGAGCATGGCATTGAGGAGGTGATGTTGGCGCAATTGAAGAAGCCGCGTTTAAGATAATCCGCCTCCGCGCACTACCTGGTTACCAAAGATCCATCAAATCATGAGGGCATTACCAAAGATCTGTGCGTTGAAAGAGAGCAGAAAGAGGTTGTGAATATTGCAAATGAAATCGACTCCAATCTTCCGCAAAACGATCAATTTGACGCGCAAGGGAACGAGCTATCGCTAGATGTTATTGACAAGAAGTGGGCGCATCTTCACCAACAAAAGCTAATCATGTTTACCAAGAAAGCATTGGACTTCGTTGACGCAACAGCGGAAAAAGAGACGCCGTTGACCTTACTCGAAGCTGCTCTAAAGAAACTCACTCATGAGGATTTTGTAGTGGAAAACATTCCCCATGCTCAATATCAAAAAGCACGTGAACTTGCGTCTAACATTCAGGTTCTTGCGAAGGACATTGAACATCAGTTGTACAACAACGAGAAAAAGAAGAACGATGTAACTCGTAAGAAATGAGTTGCAAAATAACTTTTGAAGACGGGCAGCTTGTAGTCGAAGATCCTTCACAATTGTTGCGCGGTAGACACCATAGTCAAATGGCGCTATGGGGTTTTCGTCATCACCAAAATGCAAAGTCGTACATTGCGCAATCTGGGAAAGCACCTGAACTGCTTCAAAAGGTTATAAGCTATTTGGCAAAAGCAGAAATTCACTTAGACCTGAGCCAAGATGTAATGTTGGCGCAACAAGAGCTGCAACGGTTGCGCGAAGATCTGAGCCAAGCCCTTGAGGCGGGCGCCCTATTTAAAGTGGCGCAACCGAGTCGAAAAGTCTCCGGGAGTTTTTGGAGTTCTTGGTAAGCCGAATTCCACGGCAACTCAAAGCGCACCAAGTCAAGGCCGCCTTGCATCTCTTGGCGGTGCGTAACGGCGCGAATTTCTCTGTGCCTGGGAGTGGCAAGACGACTGTCGTCCTGTCCGTCTTTGAATGGCTACGAAGTCGACGTGAAGTCGACTCCCTGTTCGTTGTAGGCCCGCCATCTTGTTTCGCCCCATGGCGCATGGAGTTTGAAGCCGTGACTGGCAAGCTACCCTCGTTCGAAATATTGGCCGGTGGTAATGTCGAAGATCGGCAAAATAAATATTACGCGAGCAAAGATAATCTCTGCGATCTTTACCTCACCTCTTTCAGACACTTAAGATGGATTGGGAGCGCGCAAGATTGCTGTTCAATCAGCGTGATGTACGTTTCGCCTTTGTTATTGATGAAGCGCACTACATCAAGCAACAGGGCGGAGCATGGGCAAATGCTGTATTGGCGGTCGCAAAGTATGCAACTGTAAGATGGGTTTTGACTGGTACGCCGTTTCCACAGTCGTATGCAGATGCCTTTAACTACTTTGATGTTCTTTGGCCATCATGCTCACCGATATCTCAGAATGATCGCATTAGAATCACAAGCGATATTCAAAAGAAAAACGACTCTGAAGCAGCGCAATTGCTGGACTCTCGGATTGGCCCTCTTTCTATAGAGTAAGAAAGAGCGAACTTGGGCTGGCCAAGCAAGATTTCCGTCCCCATCTTAATTCAGATGAACAACATCGAACGACGTATCTACGATGCAATCATTGAAAAAATTCGCGATCTTTCAGTTGATGACGACTTCCGAGACTATGAACTATTGGTTCGGTTACGGCGAGGGCGCATGATAAGGCTTAGACAATGCATGTCTTATGCCCGGCTACTCGGAAGCGCCATTTCTGAGTACAGCGAAGACTTGATAAAAGGTGAGATGTCCCTAGTTGATTCGATCAAACATTACGATGAGTTGGAGTCTCCCGCAAAGCTCGCGGTAACGATTGAGCGAGTTGGACTCTACAACAACAGGGCGAGAAAGTGGTCATTTGGTCTAATTTTGGTTGAGACTTTGAGGCTACTGCAAAGCACCTTAGTGAAAGCAGGCCATAAAACAGAACTGATCTATGGGGGGACACCGACTGAAGCAAACAGCGTCGACCAGGGAGATGACAAGAGAGAAAATAATCGAAGATTTCGTAAGTTGTTCCAGCGGGGTTAAATGTTCTTGTGCAAATCGGCGGCTTGCGCTGAATCAATATCACTTCACAAAGAGTGTTCCCACGCAATTTATTACGACTTGTCTTATAACTGCGCACAGTACCTACAATCTTTGGACCGGATACATCGTGTAGGTGGATCAGAAAACAAAATCGCACATTACGATTTCCTACAATACGCCGACACGATTGAAGATGACATCCTTAAAAACATATTGAGAAAATCCAAAGAAAATATGAGCGCAATCATAGATAGAGATTACGCAGTTTATTCACTGGATATGTTTTCGGAAGACGAAGAGTTAGCTGCTTATGAAAACATCTTCAGATAAGCGGTTGGAACTATGGTCGAAGATTGAAACGAAACAAGTACAGCGCCTTTTAAGTGTACTGCTTCAGGTCACGATTCATCGAACTCAATTCGTGAGGACGGCATACTGCGAGCAAGCGCGCAATTTTGAAGAAACCCTTCAATTTCTCCAAAATATTAATTGGGTAGTCGTACGTCTGGATGAAGTGTCATTTTGTAAGGACGGTGAAGCTGCATGTGACGCGTTACAGAATGACCAGCAGTTGAAGCAATTGCTTTGTCAGACTCTGGTTTCACCAGAAAGCCCATATCGAGGTGAGCTGGCGGATTATTTTTTGCAGTTCAGTATGAATGAATCAATTCTCGTTTATCGTCCGTTACTATCGAGGCGACTTCAGCAGAGCGCCATTCGCAACTTCTTAATGGATCTCGGGGCCGTAATTTACCGGCCGAGCAGTGACGACTACGTACTTCACGAAAACGCGGTTGACCTATATATATGGGCAATTAACTTCAAACGATTCAAGTCTAAGGAGAGTTTCCACTCTGATGTTGAACGAAAGGAACAACTTGGACTTGCGGCTGAGATTGCCGCATTCGAATACGAGCAACTGCGGTTGGGTGCTCAATGGTCACACAAAGTGGAGCACATCGCAGCGGAGAATCCGTTTGCCTGCTACGACATCAAAAGCGTAACACTGCAGAACGGCGGCGCGATCGAACGCTATATCGAAGTAAAAGCAGTGCCGCCAAACTCGTATCAGTTCTATTGGACGCGCTCAGAGCTGGAGGTTTCGCAACTGCTGGGTGAAAAATATTTCTTGTACCTACTCCCGGTCATCGCTTCCAGTGTGTTCGATTGTAAGCAGATACTCGTAATTGACAATCCCTATAAAAATGTTTACCAGAGCTCCAAGTTTTGGCAAGTTGAAGAGAATGTAATCGTATGCAAAAAGATCCAGTAGTAGCAAATTTCAGTTCAGTAGGCAATGAAAAAAAATGGACACCACTAAAGGCTCCATTTGGATACTACGGTGGAAAGCAGCGGGTCGCTTCCAAAATTGTTGGCACACTTCCTGTACACAACGCATGGGTGGAAGCATTCTGCGGCTCCGCTGCGTTGACATGCGCAAAACAACCTGCGGCTATTGAAGTCATCAACGACATAAATGGTGAAGTGGTAAATTTTTTTCGGCATTTGCGTGACAATTCGGCTGAGCTATGTAGGGTTATCAAACTTACTCCATATTCCCGGGGAGGAGTTCAATGCGGCTAGATCTGACAAGAGCGTTACATCTGACTTGGAGCGCGCGCGTCGTTTTTACATTGCGGCGATGATGGCAATAAACGGAAGTTTTGGGAGAGACCAAGGCGGGTTTTCAGTCAGCAATTCTTATGCGCGACGCGATATGGAAGCAAGAGTAAGTGAGGTGAACCTGCCATACCGGCCATTGCCCGACCGGCGTGGCGACTCAGGATCCGAAGCGCATGCGCGCCCTGGTGGTGCCTGACAAGGCCGAGCGGGTATTCAGTTTTCATCAGTCGACCTTGATCGCTTTGAAGGAGTTGCTTGCCGCTGCGGGGTTGACGCATCCGAGCCAGCTTGGTCCCGAACACATCATCCGGCGAATTTCTTCGACCGAGGTTCGCTCCCTGGCGACCCTGCACACGTGGATCAAGCCGGGCGAATTGCTCAGCGCATTGTCTGAACTGCCGGCCTTCAAGATTTTTTGGGAAGTGTCGCGGGCCGATACTTTTGCTGCGCCGCCAAACGTGTTGTCGACGCGCGGGTCGAAGATCGCTTAAGCGACAGCGGCTAGCGGGTCAATCCGCTTTCGTTCGTCCATGTGTTGAGCAGTTCCCTTGCGGGACCGATGATCTCGCTTGCAGTCAAGCCGATCGGTCCGCTGCCTTGCTGCACACAGTATTCTGCGGCAGCGCCATGCAACTGCACGGCAGCACCCAACGCTTCCCATGCCGGCCAGCCCTGCGCGAGCAGGGCGCCGGTCATTCCCGCCAAGACATCACCGGTGCCGCCACTGGCCAGGCCGGGGTTGCCGCGGGTATTGATGCGCCAGCGCCCGTCAAAGTGCGCGACGACCGTACCGCAGCCCTTGAGTGCAACCACGGCGTGAAAACGGCGGGCCAACCTTAGCGACGCTCCCACCCGATCAGCCTGAATTTCATCGGTCTCACATTGCAACAGCCGGGCGGCTTCCGCCGGGTGCGGTGTCAGCAGCAGCGGCGCGGGATAACGTGCAATATTCTTTGCCAATACCGGGTGTGCGCCGATCAGTGTCAGCGCATCCGCATCCAGCAGTAGCGGGGGCGCTTGTTGCGCCGGATCTCGCCAGTTGGTGCTGATGGTACTGGGAGGCCGAATGGCCGGAGGTGCCCCGAAGAGGGTACGGCGTATGATTTCCAGTGCGTCGTTGGAGAGTCCAAGTCCCGGTCCGATCACCAGTGCGGTGCCGTGCTCCAAGGCACTTGCCACATTACGCATCATCAATTCGGGTTGGCCCGGGTCACTGGCGATGGGCGCCAGCGTGCCGACAAATACCCTTCCTGCGCCAAGATGCAAACCGGCGCGCGCCGCCAAAATCGCAGCACCGAGCATTCCCTCCGCACCACCGATGACGGCCAGCGAACCGTTGCTGCCCTTGTGGCTGTTTTGCAGCCGGGGACGCAAACAATGGGCGTAGTCTGCCAACGACAAAACCGCGCCGCTGCCCGGCGCCACATCGAGTTTGAGCGTCTCCAGTTGCATGCGGCCGCAGTGATCAGGACCCGCCAAGGTATAGAGGCCCGGTTTGGCCGCGATAAAAGTGATGGTGTGGCTTGCGCGGACGGCACAGCCGAGGATGTTGCCGGTGTCGGCATCCAGCCCGCTTGGAATATCCAGTGCCAGCACGGGACCGGCAAATGCATTGATGCGGGCAATCAGGTCGGCATATTTGCCCTCGATCGGACGCGTCAGGCCGATTCCGAACAAGCCGTCAACGACCAGCCCGAAATTTCCCTCAGGCACCGATTCGTGCATGGTGATGCCATCATCAATGCAGCGGCGGTGGGCAACACGCGCGTCTGTCGGCAGCGCTGCTGCGTTCCCGGGAAAATGCACTACTACGGCTTTTCCGCGTCGATGCAGTTCGCGGGCGAGCACAAAGGCATCACCACCGTTGTTGCCGGGCCCCGCGCACACCAATACCGCGGCGTCCGCTGCACAGAGATTCTGTGCGGTACGTGCGGCTGCGCTACCGGCAAGCTCCATCAGCGAGAA
Source organism: Rhodocyclaceae bacterium (assembly GCA_016718525.1). Classification (GTDB taxonomy): domain Bacteria; phylum Pseudomonadota; class Gammaproteobacteria; order Burkholderiales; family Rhodocyclaceae; genus JADKHX01. The sequence continues at coordinate 1,553,084 of JADKDD010000001.1, read as the reverse complement.
CGAGCGGGAGGCGGCGACGCTGTCGTGTAGCGCCTCGATTTTTCTGAGTTCAGCGACTTTTAGTAAGATCATGCTGCATTCTAAATGCGCGAGTAACAATTTCCGGCTAGGATTGCACTGAAATCATTCTTTGAAGACAGGCCTATGACCCGAGACGCCCTCAGCGACCTATTACCTGATTTGACGACACGGATTTCTGCGTTTCGCCGCGATATCCACGCGCATCCCGAGCTTGCGTTCAACGAGCACCGGACCGCCGGTAAGGTTGCCGAGCATCTGGAGAAATTAGGCATCACATACCATCGCGGCATCGCCAAGACCGGCATCGTTGCCAGTTTGAAGTGCGGTACCAGTGATCGTGCCATCGGACTGCGGGCGGATATGGACGCTTTGCCTCTGGCTGAACTCAATACGTTTGCGCACCACTCAAAGACAGCGGGATTGATGCATGCCTGTGGTCACGATGGACATACCTCGATGTTGCTTGGCGCAGCGGAATCCCTGCTCAAACTGCAGCAGGCAAATGCCTTTGACGGCACCGTGTATTTGATTTTTCAGCCCGCAGAAGAAGGTGACGGCGGCGGCCGGGTCATGGTTGAGGAAGGGCTGTTTGAGCGATTTCCGATGCAGATGGTTTTTGGCCTGCACAACTGGCCCGGAATGCCGGCCGGACAAATCGGGGTGATGGAAGGACCGGTCATGGCCGGCACCGATCGCTTCAAAATCGAAATCACCGGACGTGGCGGCCATGCGGCAATGCCGCATCAGGCAGTTGATACGGTCGTTGCCGGAAGCAGTCTGGTCAATGCCGTGCAGTCGCTGGTTTCACGGAACACCGATCCGTTGGATTCGGTGGTGATCAGCATTACCCAATTTCACGCCGGCACTGCCGATAACGTATTGCCCGAAGTGGCAACCCTCAGCGGGACGGTCAGGACCCTGGATGCATCGGTCCAGCAGCGCACCGAGATGGGCATGCGCAGGATATGTACCGGTATTGAGGCCACCTACGGTGTGAATATCAACTTCACCTACGTCAAAGGCTATCCGCCAACTATCAATGCCGCTATGCCGTCAGAGATCGCTCGGCAGGTTGCGCGCCGCGTATTGGGCAGCAGTAATGTGGTGACCCACTTGAAGCCGAGCATGGGGGCAGAGGACTTTGCCTATTTGGCGCAGGCCGTTCCCGGCTGTTACGTGTGGCTGGGAAATGGCGGCAGGGATGGCAACTGCATGCTGCACAATGCCTACTATGATTTCAACGACGACATCATCCCTCACGGCATTCGTTATTGGACCGGACTGGTCGAGCACGTTCTGGCACCGGCTTGATTCGGTTACGTCAGATTTTCAGCGTACCGCGAGGAAAGTGATTTGACTTGCTGATACGCGCCAGTTGCGGTGCAAGGTTTAACCCCGTTGCTTTTCTCAGTGCGCTCGCTGCGAGTGAAAGATCCTTGACCGACGGTTCCGGCGAGTGGTCTTTGGTGGCCAGCGCAATTGCATTGCCGACGTCATTGGATGGGAATGCAATGGCATGTCCCTCAAAGGCCTCCTGCATGCGCGCGAGGCTTTTGCCGAAATCCTTGCGGCGCGACAGCAAGTTCACGCAAAGCATTCCATCCGCGGACAGACGGGCGCGGCAATTCAGATAAAACGAGACGCTGTCCAGGCGGTTGGCGCGAGCATCGGCATCGAAACCGTCGACCAGAATCAGGTCATACTGATGTCGCGAGGTAATCATGAAATCTGCGCCGTCGCCAACCCGGATGGAAATCCTTTCGGGGTTGTCCGGCAACTTGAAAAACTGCCTCGCCGCCGCCTCCATACGCGGATCAATTTCGACGACCGTGATGCGGGAACCGGCTCTGTATCGCCACATGAACTTGAGCAGAGAACCTGCACCAAGCCCGATCATCAGCACGCGTTTTGGCCAGTCGTCCGGATACATCAATAGCGGCACCATCATCTCGCGGGTGTACTCGAGTTCCAGCGCAAATGGCCGTGCAATGCGCATCGCTCCCTGAATCCATTCAGAACCGAAATGCAAAAAACGGACGCCGGATTGTTCGCTGATATCGATGGGTGTCATTAAGCTATTCTATTCAGGGGCATCGTTAGAGTGACGCGAACTTGTTTACAGATGCACGAAAAAACACCGGTTGGGGAAAATGCCGGCGATTAATTTTCGCGTTGAGCAACTGAACTGCCCGCAGTCGGTCATGGCGGCAGGTTTTGAAACTCATTTTTCACTAGCGTCAAGCAGGACTATCATGCGCGTCACTTGCAATAAAAAAGCTTGCCTGGAGAAAAATATGCCACTCAATCTCGCACAAGCCCGCCGGACCGCCCCTGCACTGTGGGACAACCCGATGGGTACCGATGGCTTTGAATTTGTTGAATACACTGCACCGGATCCAAAGTTGCTCGGCGCCTTGTTTTGTCAGCTCGGTTTCAAAGCAGTCGCACGACACCGTTCCAAAGATGTGACGCTTTACCGGCAAGGTGAAATCAATTTTATTGTTAATGCCGAACATGACAGCTTCGCGCAGTCGTTTGCCCGCGTCCATGGACCCTCAGCATGTGCAATGGCGTTTCGCGTCACGGATGCCAAGGCAGCTTTCGAACGGGCCCGCTCCCTCGGTGCTGAACCGCATATGCAGCAATACGGCGCCATGGAATTACAGATTCCGGCGATCAAGGGAATCGGAGGCTGCCCGATTTATCTGGTTGACCGTTATGGTGGTCAATCGATTTATGACGTGGATTTCGTCGCCCTGGGCGATGAGGTCGAAAATCGCGGCTTCGGGCTGACCTACATCGATCATCTGACTCATAACGTCCATCGCGGCCGAATGAGCGTATGGGCCAGCTATTACGAAAAATTGTTCAACTTCCGTGAAATTCGCTACTTTGATATTGAAGGGAAGCTTACTGGTTTGAAGAGCAAAGCCATGACCAGTCCATGCGGCCAGATCCGCATTCCGATCAATGAGTCATCCGACGACAAGAGTCAGATTGAAGAGTTTCTCAACGCCTACCAAGGCGAAGGCATTCAACATATCGCCCTCGGTACCGACGACATCGTTGCAACGGTGACTGCAATGGCAGCCAACGGGATCAAGTTTCTCGACACGCCGGATACCTATTTCGATCAGATCGACCAGCGCGTGAAGGGTCATAAGGAGGACGTATCTGCGCTTCGCGCTAGCCGGATTTTGATTGACGGTGCACCCTCGGAAGGGCAGGGCTACTTGCTGCAAATATTTACTGAAACGGTGATTGGCCCGATCTTTTTCGAGATCATCCAGCGCAAAGGCAATGAAGGCTTCGGTGAAGGAAATTTCAAGGCACTGTTCGACTCAATTGAGCTTGATCAGATCAAGCGCGGTGTGCTGTCCGAATGATCAAACCCGAGCATGAGCCGCGCGGCGACTACTCCCGGATGCGCGCCGACTACACGGTGGCGCAGAATTACAGTGGATATTCGTCCGCCGAGCATGACCTGTACCGGCGCCTCGTCGAGCGACAAAGTGCGAAGCTCGCCGGCTATGCGTGTGAGGAGTTCATTGAAAACGTCGCGTTGCTATCGAGCGACGGTATTCCCAACTTTGATAGCGCCAACCACCTGATTGGCGCCGCGACGGGATGGCAAATTGTTGCGGTTCCCGGCTTGGTTCCTGATGATGTGTTTTTTGCTCACCTGGCCGCACGACGCTTTCCAGTGACGGTTTGGTTGCGCACACCGGAAGAGTTTGACTACATAGTCGAGCCGGATATTTTCCATGATTTTTTTGGGCACGTACCCCTGCTGCTCAATCCGGTTTTCGCCGACTATTTGCAGGAGTATGGCAAGGGCGGCATGAAGGCGCTTGGCCTGGACGCACTAGGGTACTTGGCGCGGCTGTATTGGTACACGGTTGAGTTCGGGCTGATCAACACGCCCGACGGTATGCGAACCTACGGTGCGGGGATTCTTTCGTCCGGCGGCGAGATTACCTACTGTCTTGATTCCCCATCACCCCATCGTCTCGGCTTTGACCTCATGCGCGTGATGCAAACCGAATACCGCATTGACCGGTTTCAAGATACTTATTTCGTGATTGACAATTACGAGCAACTTTTCCGCGAAACCGCACAAGACTTCACGCCTCTCTATCCGCGACTGCGCAAGTTGCCAACGCTTGACCCGTCCAATGCTTAAAACGGAGGTTGCATGAAGATCCGGAAAATTCATCACGTTGCCTACCGCTGCAAGGACGCCAAGGAAACAGTCGAGTGGTACGGCAAGCATCTGGGCATGAAGTTCGTCCTTGCAATTGCGGAGGATCAAGTGCCGTCGACCGGCGAACCCGACCCGTATATGCATGTGTTTCTTGATGCCGGCAACGGCAATGTGCTGGCGTTTTTCGAGTTGCCGACGCAACCACCGATGGATAGAGACCACAACACACCTGCATGGGTTCAGCACCTTGCGATGGAACTGGACTCTGTCGATGAATTACTTGCGGCCAAGGCGCGTCTGGAAGCGGCAGGCATTGAAGTGATCGGACCAACTGACCATACGCTGTTCAAGTCAATTTACTTTTTCGATCCGAACGGGCATCGTCTGGAGCTTTCCGCCAACACGGCGCTACCGGGGATGCTGGAGCGCCTGGATGAGGTCAAATGGGAGATGCTCAACGAGTGGGCACAAACCCGCCGTGCGCCACGTCATGCGCGCTGGATGCATGATGGAAGTTTTGGGGCCGCTGACACGATGAACGGCGTCTTGCCGGCACCAACTGGTGAAATGAAAGATGGTGGTCTATGAAACTTGCGAGTCTGAAGGCCGGTGGGCGTGATGGAACCTTGGTCGTCGTCAGTAAAGACTTGCAGCGTTGCCGGCGCGTGCCCGGGATTGCTGCAACCATGCAGGCCGCGCTGGATGATTGGGATGCGTTGGCTCCCGGACTTGCTTATGTCTACGCGGAACTGAATATGGCAAGTGCAGAAGGTGAAGCGTTCGAATCGCACAAGTGCCATTCTCCTTTGCCGCGTGCCTTTCAGTGGGCGGATGGCTCAGCTTATGTCAATCACGTTGAGTTGGTGAGGCGGGCGCGAGGCGCCCAGATGCCCCCGGAATTTTGGACGGATCCGTTGATGTACCAGGGCGGTTCAGATAGTTTTGTCGGTCCGTGCGATCCGATTGTGGCGGCAGATGCGGCATGGGGCGTCGATCTTGAAGGTGAAGTTGCAGTAATTTCGGGCGACGTCGGCATGGGCGCGAGCGTTGCTGAGGCAGCCCAGGCGATCCGCCTGCTTTTGCTGGTCAACGATGTGACCTTGCGAAATTTGATTCCGGCTGAACTGGCCAAAGGATTCGGCTTTTTGCAGAGCAAGCCGGCGACCGCATTTTCTCCTGTCGCCGTAACGCCTGATGAACTGGGTGATGCGTGGGATGGTCGTCGCGTGCATTTGCCCTTGCGATGCACAGTCCGCGGTGAAGCGTTTGGACAACCTGACTGCGGTACGGATATGGTGTTTGATTTTGCCCAGCTCATTGCACATATGGCAAAGACACGGGACCTGGAAGCCGGATCGATCGTGGGTAGCGGGACGATTTCGAATGTCGACCGTAGCAAGGGATCCGCCTGTATCGTCGAGCGCCGGACGCTGGAGCAACTTGACACGGGCAAACCGATCACTCCCTATCTGGATTTCGGCGACACAGTGCGAATTGAAATGCTGGACAACGATGGCAGATCAATATTCGGCGCAATCGAGCAGAAGGTGGAGCGACTTGCCTAGCAAAGCGTGATATGGAAATTGTGCTGCCGGAAACGTCTGATCTGGCAACAGATCAATAGGTCGACAAGATTTCTTCAGCCGGGCCCGGGCGACTGAACAAATATCCCTGGAACTTTTCACACCCCGCTGACTCGAGGAATTGTCGTTGATCGGCAGTTTCAACGCCCTCCGCAACGACGCAAATACCCAGACTCTGTCCCAAGGTAACAATTGCTCTGACGATAGCCAGGTCATTTGCGTCGACAAAAATATCGCGAACAAAGGATTGGTCGATCTTCAGTTGCTCGAACGGTAGCCGCTTCAGGTATGACAATGAGGAGTAGCCGGTGCCGAAGTCGTCGAGCGAGAAACACACACCGCGAGCAATCAGCGTTTTCATGGTGGCGACTACCGACTCTACGTCGCTGAGCAGCAGACTCTCGGTCAATTCCAGTTTGAGTTTGGTCGGATCAGCACCAGTCGACTGCAATACGGAAGTGACTTGATCAACGAAGTTGGTGGCATGAAACTGACGCGCACTGATGTTGACTGAAAGCGTCAAGTGACTGGTCGTCGGCTCGCCGGCCCAACGTCGCAACTGCTGGCATGCCGTCTCAAGTACCCATTGCCCAAGTGGCAGAATCAGTCCGGTTTCTTCGGCGAACGGAATGAAATCAGCCGGCAATACGCGCCCTTTGGACGGGTGATCCCATCGCACGAGGGCTTCTGCGCCGACAACGACGCCATTCGTGTCAACCTGGGCTTGGTAGTCGAGAACGAACTGGCTGCCGCGCAGTGCTTTGCGCAAGTCTGTTTCCAGCGTTGCGTGAGCGCTGACGGCCGTTTGCATTGCGGTGTCAAAAAACCGGATCGTATTTCGCCCTGCAGCCTTTGACTGATACATGGCCATATCCGCCTGTTTGAGCAGGTCATCAATGGATTTGGTCTGCCCTAAATACAGACTGACGCCGATGCTTGGTGTGCTGTGATGAACCTGCTCACCAAGCGTATACGGTTGGTTTAGTGCTGCAAGTATTTTCTCGGCGACCAGCTCGGTTTTCTCCGCCGCTTCCAATGCCCCGCTACTCAACTCAGACAACAGGATGACAAACTCATCACCTCCCAATCGGGCAGCGGTGTCCTCTTCACGCAGGCACGCCGCCAGTCGCTGGGCGACCTGCAGCAGAAGCGAATCGCCAATGTCATGGCCGCGTGTATCGTTCAGGTTTTTGAAATTGTCCAGGTCGATGAACAGTACTGCACCATACTGTTCACTACGCGCACTAGCGGCCATCGCTTGCCGCAAGCGATCAAGCAATAGCCGACGATTCGGCAGGTTCGTCAGCGGGTCGTAAAACGCCAAGCTACGAATTTCCTCTTCGGCGAGCTTGCGGTCCGTGATGTCGATCACCGAGTAGACCAGGTTTGTCACTTCTCCCAGGTCATCGCGCACGGATGAAATTGACGCCCAGACAGGAAGCGTGCTGCCATCCCTGCGCTGCGCAAAAATCTCCCCTTGGCAGGCGCCTGTAGCACTAAGTTCCGCATTCATCCGCTCGTATTCCTGCACTTGCGTTCGAGGTGAGCGGAATATCTCGGGATGCTTGCCGATCACGTCCTTGGGTTCCCATCCTGTCGTCCGGCAGAACGCCAAATTGACGCGAAGTATTTTTCGTTCGGCATCAGTGATGAGTAGCGCTTCCTGGGACTCAAAGGCAGTTGCTGCGATCCGCAATTCTTGTTCGTGCATCGCCGTCTTTGCGCGTGCAGCTTCGACTTTTGCATACGCGGCTGCGTTATCCAGGGCGATTGCTCCATACGCCGAAAGCGTGTGGAAGATCGAGCGTTCGCGCTCGCCGTAGGCATTGGCGCTCAGCGACTGAATGGTCATTACGCCGAGAAGGCGCGAGCCGACTTCGAGCGGGGCAAACAGCAAGCTCTTGCTGGGAACAGTACCTGGAATGGTTGGCGCCTTGAGCGTCTCGGGCAGCTCGTTGAGCACAATTTCCTGGCGTTCGCGAGCGCAGCGCGCGCTGAGTGAGGTGGCATGATCAAGCGGGATGGAATAACTAATTGCAACTTGCTGGCCGCTTTCTCCACCGAAAATGGAGGTGAGAACTTCCCCGGTATCATCAAGCATGAAGATCCAGAAGGATGTTGTATCGAGCAACGCGTTGACATGGCGATAAAGCACTTTGCAGACTTCGCCTGCATCCAGGCTTGCGGTTATTTCCCTACCGATGGTACCCAGCGTTTCAAGGGTTGCATTGGTTTCCTGCAGTGCTGCGGCAACCTCGCGGTGATGCAAACTGTCGGCACTGACACGATCAATTTCCTGCCGGATCTTCATCGCCAGGGCTCGATTTTGGGCCTTGCCCAGGCGCACACGGTTTCCCGCTTCATTGGCGGCTGCTGCGTATTGGTAGGCTTGCGGGTAGTCACCCACCGAGGCGTAAGCGCGTGCCAACTGATTGAGGAGTCCAATCGGCGGTGTGTACCCGGCGATAGTTTCGGCGATTTGAATGGCTTGATTGAGGTAATGCAGTTCCGCTGACGGTGACTCCATGGCCACGGGTGCGGGGAGCGCATGATCGCGGTGTATCTCGGCATAGATCCGCAATACGCGGATTTGTTCGTCGGCGTTCCCCATCGCTTGGGCCAGACCGTGTGCCTCAGCAATATAAACGGCAGCTTGCTCTGCGCGTCCCAACCGCGAGTGCGCGGTCGCTTGACCGCGACGCAAGCGCATCGTCAGATCGGCTTCGCCGTTGGCGCCCAAGTGATGCTCAAATTTGTCAAACCAATCAAGTGCCTCGGCGTGATTTCTCACATCCAAAGCCAGTTGGCCAAGATTGCCGAGTACTAATTCATGGTTACGCGATCGGGACAAAGCGACCATCACGGTAAGCGCTTCCTGAAGGTAGGCACGTGACTCATCCGGCCTGCCCAACAAACGCATGACATCTCCAACCTGCATCAAGCAGACGCCGATTGATGCAGGCCACCCTGTCGCGCGAGCCATTTGCAGGGCCCGTTCGCTCCACTCCAGCGCCGCGTCGAGTTCGCTGAGTGTGGCAAAGCTCTCCGATGCATTCACCGCACAAACGAGTGCTTGGCGCATCTGACCACTGTTCAACCCAATCTGATGAGCGCGAAGATCACTTTTGATTGAGTTAAGCGGATCGTTGGTCAGGCCGGCGACGTTTGCCCGGGCGACCGAAATCCACATGGCATGCGGAGTTTGAGCTTCGGTTTCACTGGCAAACTCTCTCTCCAAGCTTTCTGCAGCACTTGCTGTATCGGCAAAGCTGTCATTGGCTATCGATCTCGCCATGGCAGCGTCAATTCGATCCCGGTCGCCGGAAAGTCGATAGGTCTGCAAAGCTGCAGACAAACTCTTGACCACCTGTGACTCGATGCCGCGATCGGTCCAGATAGATGCCAGTAGCCAATATCCATCGCCAATCCCGGCCAAATCCTTTACGCGCTCAAATTCTCTGATGGCCTCGGTCGCTAATGCTTCGGCCGCATCGAGTTCTGCAAAAAGTGCCTGTATCTCAGCTTGAATCAGTCGCACGCGCGCGACGGTCACCGACCTTTCGACGTCGGTTAGCCCCGCGCCGGGCAACAAGGACTCGATCTCATCAGTCAATGCGCTGGCACGTGCGCAATCTCGCTGCCGCAAGTGCCATGCCAACGGCAGCAAACGAGTAACTGACCTTCCCTGTGACAGCTTCACCGCGTCATCAAGGCTGCTGACGTGTGCATCAAAGGCAAACAGGGCGGGTGGGTTTACAGACATTTCAGTCTTGACGACTCGGTGTTGATTTGTGTAATCATGATAGGTCAGGATTTATCAACTGTGTACCACTGCGACGGCTTGCACGAAAAAATTACCATGGTCATCGCTAACGCACATTGCATAAGTCATTTCCGTGCCGTGTCATCGGCATGAAAATGCCAAGTCAATTAGTCTGGGGGTAACAACCTAATGGTCATGAAGCTTTACACCTATTTCCGCTCCTCGGCTGCATATCGGGTTCGAATTGCGCTAGCAATCAAAGGCTTAACGCCGGAAATGATACCGGTGCATTTGTTGCGCGGCGGCGGTGAGCAAAAGCGTCCGGAATACCTTGCGTTGAATCCTCAGGGCTTGGTACCCGCGCTCGACGACGAAGGTCACTTCATCACCCAGTCGCTGGCAATCTGCGAATATCTTGAGCAGGTCTGCCCCCTGCCAGTTCTGTTGCCGGCGGACGCTGTTGCACGAGCACGTGTCCGTTCAATAGTTCTAGCGATCGCCTGCGAAATTCACCCGCTAAACAACTTGCGGGTTCTGAACTACCTTACCGGTACTTTGGGTCTTAGTGATGAGCAAAAACGCACGTGGTATCACCACTGGATAGCCTTAGGTTTTGGTGCGTTGGAGCATCAACTGTCGCATGAAGCGGCCACTGGTGTTTATTGTCACGGTGATACGCTGACGCTGGCAGATGTTTTTTTGGTCCCGCAAATGGCCAACGCCCGACGGTTTGATCTGGATTTAAGTCCTTATCCAACGCTGCTTCGCATCGATGCCAGTTGTCGCGAGCTGCCGGCATTCATTTCTGCCGCACCGCAAAATCAGCCCGATGCCGAGTGATTTTTGGCAAGGAACCAATTCCAGGAAGGCTCGTTTTATTGCGGTTGTCGAACTGTCCCTAATGTAAAACGCGGCCTTCGGGTGGAAATAGCTCGTTCAGTATCTCGGGCCCGAAACGATACTCGTGGCCGCAAATCTCGTCATCGACCTCGATGATGTCAGCCTTTTCAAGCATCGCCTCCAGTTCTTCGCGACCGAGTGACAATAGGACGTTACGGACCTTCTCTTCGTTGCGCGGGCAGTGCCAGGTGGCATAACGCGGAGCGAAAAGGCGGACTTCTTCTTCGCCGAAAAGCCGGCTTAACAATGATTCCGGCGGCAGGCTGAGCTCTTCTGCGGTTACCGTGTCGGCCAGCGTTTCCACTCGCGTCCAGCCATCGGCATCACGTTCATCGGCATTCGGCAGCTTCTGTAGCAGCAGACCGCAGGCACTGGTTTCGTTTGCCGCAAGCCACAAGCGTGCCGGTTGTTGATCCGAGAGGGCCAGATAGTGTTCGAAAATACGGGCGAGGGAATCTCCCTCGATCGGCACATAGCTTTGATAAGGATCAGCACCATCGGTCTGCAAAGTCAAAACCAGTTGCCCGTCACCGACCAGATCGGCTATCCCGTCAGTTGGTGCTGGCAGGCTCTGCATGGCGGAATGTCCGCTTTGCGGAGCGCCAACGCCGTTGTCATCCTGGTTTGCTTTGGTCGCGTGGCGCCCGCGCCTGACTTTGGACGAAGTAGCGGTGACGATAAACTCGTCAGCGCCAAAATCACTTCGCGCCATTCCCCGCAGGCGCAACTGTTCATCGCAATCAACCACCAACATGCTCACCACGCCATTCCCCTGAAGCTGGAACGACAAGCGGCCAGGGGTTTTCAGGTTGTTGCCCATCAACGTCGTCACTGCCGCCATTTCGCCAAGCAGTTCGCGCACCGGATCCGGATAGTTTCGCCTCGCATGCATCGCCCGCCATGCCGGCCCGAGCTGTACCAATACGCCGCGAATATCCAGCTCCTCGAACAAAAACCTATGCACCGTATCCATCGTCTGACTCAGCGCACGAAGCTATCGAACAAGGTCGGATCAAAACCTACCAGCACCCGCCCATCGGTGGTTTCCACCACCGGGCGACGAATCAGGCTGGTGTGTTCAAGCATCAGCGCCACCGCTTGTCCCTGTGCAGTAATCACCGGTTCCGGATCGAGTCGTCGCCATGTCGTTCCCTTGGTGTTGAGCAGACTCTTCCAACCGACAAGCTTGCACCAGGCGACCAGCTTTTCACGCGGAACGCCCTGTTTTTTGTAATCATGAAAGTCGTAGGCAACGTCATGCGCTGCGCACCAGGCAAAGGCCTTCTTCATGGTGTCGCAATGCTTGATGCCATATATCGTGCATCGTGAGTTGTGATTTGTTGCGGTCATCAAATTCTCATCTGGTGTTGTCAATGCAACACGCAGTTTAACCGGCAACCCGATCGTGGTTGTTTCAACGGAGCGACGATGCAGACACCTTCCTGGTCACTTCAGCCGAGCGCATCATTCATTTGGTCGCGAAATTCGGCAAGCGATTCCGCGGCATCAATCTCGCGCGGCAAGGCATCTCGTACCGAGAACACGCCCATGATCTTGGTATCTTTGGACACGATAGGCAAGTGCCGGAATCCTCGTTCTATCATGATGACCACAGCCTCCGAAACTGGCATTTCCGGGCCAACACAATACGGGTGGCGCGTCATCACTTCGGCCACCGCTGTTTTGGCGGGATCGCGTGCCTTGGCCAGTACACGCGTCATTAAATCGCGTTCAGTAAGGATTCCGCTCAGCGATCCATCAACTTCGGTGACCAGGATACTGCCGCAGCCGGCACGGGTCATGATGCAGGCGGCCTCCACCACTGTGGTGTGTGGTGCAGCGGTTACCAATACCCGTTGCCCCTGAATTGACTGTAATACTGTGCGCTCTGTCATGATTGACCTCGCTTTCTAAACGGTGAAAACGGCGGATTGTTTATCGCAATCCGGCATTGATTTTCTCTAGAACGGCAGATCCCGGCGTCAGTTCTTTGACCCCAAGTGCATTGAGCGGAATACGGCTTGTGTTCAGGGCGCTGTGCAAATCACTGGCGTGCGAATCAACATACAACAGACCGGTAAGCACTTCGCCAAATGAGTGACGCTCGTTCATGTAGTTCATCGCGGCCAGGCGATCCGTCGGATCATAGTCAGCGTGCAGTTTTCGCAGGCGCAACATTGAACCATCGTGCTGCGGCACATCGGTCACTTCGCCAGGGGCGTAGCTGGTGGTAATTTCACTGTGAGTCACCATGAAATCAATCCGGTTGACGGCTTCGTTATGTTCGCGGACATAGTCGTAACTCTTGGTGCTGCCGGAGTGATTGTTAAAAGTCACGCACGGACTGATGACATCGATAAACGCCGCACCGCCATGACCCAGTGCACCTTTGATCAGCGGTACCAATTGCTCCTTGTCACCTGAGAAGCTGCGTCCGACATACGTCGCGCCGAGCTGCAACGCAATCCCGACCAGATCGACCGCGCTCTCTTTGTTGATGACACCTTTCTTGCTTTTCGACCCACGGTCAGCGGTTGCCGAGAATTGCCCCTTGGTCAGACCATAAACGCCATTGTTTTCGACGATATAGGCCATCCGCACGCCGCGGCGCATGGCATTGGCAAACTGCCCGAGGCCGATTGAAGCTGAATCGCCGTCGCCTGAAATACCGAGGTAGAGCAGATCACGATTGGCCAGGTTCGCGCCGGTCAACACCGACGGCATGCGGCCGTGAACCGTATTGAAACCGTGCGACGCGCCGAGAAAATAATCCGGGGTTTTGGAACTGCAGCCGATGCCGGACATCTTGGCGACACGATGCGGTTCAATATCGAGTTCCCAGCAGGCCTGGATGATTGCCGCAGAAATTGAGTCGTGGCCGCAACCGGCACATAACGTGGATATTTTGCCTTCATAGTCGCGGCGGGTGTAACCGACCTTGTTGCGGGTAAGGGTCGGATGATGCAAATGGGGCTTGGTCAGATAGGTCATGCGGCCTCCGGTCTTGCGGGCAGATTTTTCGCGGCCATTGCCGCAGCGGGCGCACTTTTGGCTATGGCGCGGGTAATGAAGTGGGCAGTAATCGGCGTTCCGTCGAAGTGCAGTATGCGCAACAGGCGGGCAGGATCAATGTCCAACTCGTTGACCAGCAGCGAATGCATTTGCGCATCGCGATTCTGCTCAACGACGTAGGTTAGGTCGTGTTCGGCAATGAATTGATCAACTGATTCGGGGAACGGAAACGCTTTCAAGCGCATTGCGTCCAGATGGATGCCTTTTGTGGCTAATAAGTCAATCGACTCGAGCATTGCCGGACTGGTCGAACCAAAATAAATCACACCCAGCTTGGTGGCCTGCGTCGCCGGACGAAGTTCCGGTTGGGGCACGAGTGAGGCTGCAGTCTTGAACTTCTTTAACAGGCGCTGAACGTTATAGACATAATCCGGCCCGCGCTCCGAGTAGCGGGCATACGCATCGCGCGTGCTGCCGCGGGTGAAAAAACTGCCAAGCGTCGGGTGGGTGCCGGGAAGCGTGCGCCAGGGGATACCATCCCCATCGACGTCTTTGTAACGACCGAAATCCCGCCCGGATTCAAGCTCGGCAGCGGTCATCACTTTGCCTCGATCATAGTCACGCGCCGGATCCCACTCAAAGGGCCTACACAGCCGCTGGTTCATCCCGATGTCCAGGTCTGACATCAGAAATATCGGGGTCTGCAGTCGATCCGCCAAGTCCAGTGCCGCTGCAGCAAACTCGAAACACTCGCGTGGATCTTCAGGGAACAGCAAGACATGTTTGGTGTCGCCATGCGATGCATAGGCGCAAGCGGTCAAATCGGATTGCTGGGTTCGTGTCGGCATCCCGGTAGACGGCCCACCGCGTTGGACATTCATGATGGTGACCGGTATCTCGGCAAAATAGGCGAGTCCGATGAACTCGGTCATCAGCGAAACGCCTGGACCAGACGTTGCGGTAAACGCTCGTGCGCCATTCCATCCCGCGCCAACCACCACACCGATTGACGCCAGTTCGTCTTCCGCCTGGACAATCGCAAAGTTGTGCTGCCCGCTAACCGGGTCGACGCGAAACTTCTCGCAATAACGTTGAAACGCCTCTGGCACCGATGACGAAGGCGTGATCGGATACCACGCCGCTACGGTTGCGCCGCCATAGATGAATCCCAGCGCAGCCGCACTGTTTCCGTCGGTAAAAATCTGATCACCGACACGGTCGCTGCGGGCAACGCGAATGCCCAGCGGCGCAGCGATGTGTTGCTTGACGTAGTCGCGACCGAGATTCAAGGCACGGATATTCGACGCCAGCAGACGTTCCTTGCCCTTGTACTGCTCGGCAAACAATTTTTCAAATACGCTGGCTTCAACATCGAGCAGCACCGAGAGGGCGCCGACATAAATGATATTTTTGAACAGTTGTCGCTCGCGCGCATCGGCGTACGCGTTATTGCTGATCTCGGTCAGCGGAATTCCGATGACGTTGATGTCCTCACGGAATTTGGATTTCGGCATTGCCCGCGTGCTGTCGTAGAACAGGTAACCGCCCGGTTCGATCTCGGCGATATCCGCATCCCAGGTTTGCGGGTTCATTGCGACCATCATGTCGACGCCGCCGCGCCTGCCTTGATAGCCCTTGCTGCAGACACGTGCCTCATACCAGGTCGGCATGCCCTGAATATTGCTCGGGAAAATATTGCGTGGGCTGACCGGAACACCCATGCGCAGAATGGCCTTGGCGAATAGTTCGTTGGCCGACGCCGAACCGGAGCCATTGACGTTGGCAAACTTGATAACAAAATCATTTACTGCTTCGATCCTTTTCATGCCGGCTCCTTCACTTTGCCGCCCAAACGTGCATTACCCGCCTGACTGGTGATTAGCAAGAACTTACGCATATCCCAAGCCCCGGTCGGACAGCGTTCGGCACAAAGGCCGCAATGCAGGCAGACATCTTCGTCCTTGACCATGATCTTCCCGGTTTTCAATTCGGCAGACACATACAAGCTTTGGGCAAGATTCAACGTTGGTGCTTTCAAGCGCTTACGCAAATCCCCTTCATCGCCGTTGGTGGTAAAGGTGATGCTATCGACCGGGCAAATGTCCACACAGGCATCGCATTCGATACAGGTTTCACGGGTGAATACCGTCTGCACGTCGCAGTTCAGACAGCGATTGGCTTCCTTGAAAGCCGTGGCGGCGTCAAAGCCCAATTCAACCTCGACGCGGATATTTGCCAGCGCGGTTTCGGCCTTTGCCCATGGCACTTTGAAGCGGTGATCATCCGAAATGGCGTTGTCGTAACTCCATTCATGAATGCCCATTTTCTGTGAGCTGATGGTGACATGAGGCGCAGGTCGCTGATTGACATCCTGTTTGTTTAGAAAACGGTCAATCGAGATCGCTGCACCATGGCCATGCGCCACCGCCGTGATGATGTTTTTCGGACCGAATGCCGAGTCACCGCCGAAGAAAACTTCCGGCCGGGTCGATTGAAAACTATGCTCGTTGAGTACCGGCAGTCCCCAATGATCAAACGCGATACCGGTTTCCACTTCTATCCATGGGAATGCGTTTTCCTGACCGACGGCAATCAATACCACGTCACAGGCGACGAAAACTTCCGGCTGCCCGGTAGAGACGAGTGTGCGTTTGCCATTCTTGTCGTATTCGGCCTTGACCACATCAAAGCTCATCCCGGTCAACTTTCCGCTCTCATGTTCAAACCGCAAGGGCACATGGAAATTCAGAATCGGAATTCCTTCGTGCTGCGCGTCCTCCTTTTCCCATGGCGAAGCCTTCATCTCGTCGAAGCCGCTACGCACGATGACTTTGACATCGCTGCCGCCAAGGCGCCTGGCCGAACGGCAGCAATCCATCGCCGTATTCCCTCCGCCAAGGACGATGACGCGCGGGGCGATTTCAGTGATGTGGCCGAAGGACACCGATGCCAGCCAGTCAATTCCGATGTGAATATTTTCGGCAGCTTCTTGCCGACCGGGAATATCGAGGTTACGTCCGCGTGGCGCGCCGCAACCCACGAACACCGCATCGTAATGCCGGGTCAGTAGTTCGCGCATCGAATCGACCCTTTCACCGTGGCGGAATTTGACGCCCAGGTCGAAAATGTACCCGGTCTCCTCATCGATCACCGATTCGGGCAGTCGGAAGCGCGGGATTTGCGAGCGGATAAAACCACCGGCTTTGGCTTCGCCATCAAACACCGTCACCTCATATCCCAGCGGTGCAAGGTCGCGGGCAACGGTCAGCGAAGCAGGACCTGCACCAACGCAGGCAACCCGTTTGCCATTGAATGGCACAATCGTCGGCATCCGTGCTTTTACATCGCCCTTCATGTCGGCCGCCACCCGTTTCAGGCGGCAGATCGCTACCGGCTCGGCTTTCTGACCATTGTTTTCCTCCACACGACCGCGTCGACAAGCCGGCTCGCAAGGCCTGTCGCAGGTGCGGCCAAGTATTCCGGGAAACACATTCGACACCCAATTCACCATGTAGGCATCGGCATAACGGCCTTGGCCGATCATTCGTATGTATTCGGGCACCGGGGTGTGTGCAGGGCAAGCCCACTGACAATCAACCACACGATGGAAATAGTCCGGATTGCTGGTATCGGTCGGCCGCAAAGTTGTCTCCCTGCCAATAATTCGATTGACCCGCCTGACGCAAACCGGCAACAACGCAATTTTCCGGAACTGGCCAGAATTCTGACTCAGTGACAACAGCAGTCACTCAAACGCAAACCCTAAACAAGCGCCGCCGAAACGTCAAATAAATCGACGGCGCCGAAGTTATCTTCTACATCAATTCATCATGGACTATGTTGACGCTGATCAATGGTTTGATCTGCCAACGGCATTTTTTCTAATCACCACAGTAAGCGCTCAAATCGTGTCAATGCGTCATTTCACCAGTGACATACCATGGTCACTCGCGAAGCAATGAACACCGGGGCGTTCGGATGTTCGCCTTTCCGTCGTGAACAAGTTGCTCGGCAACGCTTTTTTCATTCAGCTCCGTTGTTGGTAGTGCTCAGACTAAAGATCGGACTCACGCACCTGGTGGGCTGACTTCTCTTTTCTGTCAAAGACAGAAGCTGCAAAGGCCTTCCAGGCAAAGAAATTCTGTCTGCTTGCATCACCGAAACCCGAGATTCACAAATCCGAAAAAAGGAGAGTAGTATAAGTAAGACCGGTGCTAGACATGCCGTGACATCTTGAGCATATCACTCACTGGTGCAGCTTTTCCGCAGAATAATTTTTATTTGAGAGGAGAGCGGTAAATGCATGTGACGAGACGGCAGTTCTTTAAGGTCTGCGGTGCCGGATTAAGTGGATCCTCCATCGCGCTGATGGGATTTTCACCAACGGCAGCGCTGGCGGAAGTGCGCACTTTCAAATTGGCGCGCGCTACTGAAACACGAAATATGTGCCCCTACTGCTCTGTCAGTTGTGGGGTGCTCATCTACACCATGGGTGATAAGTCCAAGAACGCGAAAGCGGACATCATTCACATCGAAGGCGATCCGGACAATCCTGTGAATCGTGGCACGCTTTGCCCGAAAGGTGCCGGCCTTCTTGATATGGTGAAGAGTGCGAACCGCCTCAAATATCCAGAGGTCCGTGAGCCAGGAAGCAGCGAGTGGAAGCGAATTTCCTGGGACGATGCCGTAACTCGAATCGCTACCCATATGAAGAAGGATCGCGACGCGAACTTCATCGAAAAAAATACTGATGGCGTAACGGTTAATCGCTGGAACACGACCGGCTTTCTCGCGTCGTCCGCGGCAGGCAACGAAATCGGTTACCTCACCCACAAGATTCTTCGTTCTCTTGGCAATGTAGCGTTCGACACACAAGCGCGCATCTGACACGCCCCCACGGTATCCAGTCTGGGTCCGACATTTGGGCGTGGTTCGATGACGAACCACTGGGTCGATATTAAAAATGCCGACTTTATTTTGGTTATGGGTGGCAATGCCGCCGAAGCACATCCCTGCGGCTTCAAATGGGTCATTGAAGCCAAGAAGGATCGCAAAGCGAAGTTGGCGGTTGTCGACCCGCGATTTACCCGTTCTGCAGCAGTAGCTGATTTCTACGCGCCGATTCGCGCAGGGACTGACATCGCTTTTCTCGGCGGTGTAATCAATTACCTGATCGAAAAGGACAAGTTGCATCACGACTACGTCAAGAGTTATAGCAACGCGAGCTTCCTGATTGACGAAGCCTTCAGCTTTGATGACGGAATATTCTCGGGCTACAACGCCGAGAAACGCAGCTATGCCAAGGACACCTGGAAGTATCAAGTGGACAAGGATGGATTCGCAAAGGTTGACGAGACACTGCAGGATCCGCATTGCGTTTTTCAGCTGATGAAGAAACATTACAGCCGATACACACCGGACCTGGTCTCCAAAGTTACCGGCACACCAAAGGATGCTTTCCTGAAGGTATGTGAATTAATCGCCGAAACTGCTGCGCCGAACAAGACGATGACTATCCTGTATGCATTGGGATGGACTCAACATTCGGTCGGCTCGCAAAATATCCGGACCATGGCGATCATTCAGACATTGCTCGGCAACATGGGCATGGCTGGCGGTGGCATCAATGCACTTCGAGGCCATGCCAATGTCCAGGGAATTACCGATATGTGCCTGTATTCGGACAATCTTCCCGGCTACATGGGGGCACCAGTCGACGCCGACATCGATCGAAAAACCTATTTGGAAAAGCGTACTCCCAAAGCGTTGCGGCCGAATCAAATGAACTTCCCGCAGAACTTTCCAAAGTGGTTCACCAGTTTGCAAAAGGCTTGGTTTGGGCCTGCTGCAACTGACAAGAATGATTACGCCTATGACTGGCTGCCGAAGAAGGATACGTCCTACGATGTACTCGCCATGTTCGAACGGATGTATCAGGGCAAGTTCAATGGCTTCTTTTGTCAAGGCTTCAATCCGCTGGCAGCAGTATCAAACAAGAAAAAGGTGGGTGATGGATTAGCCAAGCTCAAGTATTTGGTCATCATGGATCCCCTGGCGACCGAGACTTCGGAGTTTTGGAAAGATTTTGGAGAGTTCAATACCGCCGATCCGTCCAAGATACAAACTGAGGTGTTTAGATTGCCGGCCAATTTGTTTGCGGAAGAAACCGGTTCGTTCACCAATTCCGGCCGCGTTATCCAGTGGCACTGGAAGGCAGCGGACGGTCCGGGGGAATCCAGGGGCGATATCGAAATCATGGCCGCCCTGTACCTCAAGCTGAAGGATATGTACAGCAAGGATGGTGGCAAGTTCCCGGAACCAATCTTGAATTTGACCTGGCCGCATCGCATTGCCAGCAAGCCATCACCAGACGAACTGTTGATGGAAATTTCCGGCAAGGCGCTTGGTGACGTCTTCGATCCAAAAGATGCCACCAAGGTACTGGCCAAAGCAGGGGAACAGTTGGCAGGTTTTGCGCAACTTCGGGACGACGGCAGCACTTCTTGCGGCAACTGGATTTACGGTGGTTGCTATTCGCAGGCCGGCAATTTGACTGCGCGGCGCGACAACTCCGACCCCTCGGGACTGGGACAGACGCTGAATTGGGGTTTTGCGTGGCCTGCCAACCGACGTATTCTTTACAACCGTGCATCGTGTGATGTGGCGGGCAAGCCATGGGATCCCAAACGTGCGGTGATCAAATGGCTTGGTGACAAGTGGGGCGGAAATGACGTGCCCGACATGCGTGCAGATGCTGCGCCCGAAGAAAATGTCATGCCGTTCATCATGACGCCTGAGGGTGTGGCCCGTTTGTTTGCGCCGGCGATGTCGGAAGGCCCGTTCTCCGAACACTACGAGCCATTTGAAACGCCGCTCGACAAAAACCCGTTCCACCCCGCCAACCCCAAAGCACTCAGCAACCCGGCAGCCAGAGTGTACAAGGGCGACATGGAGGTCTTCGGAAAAGCAAAAGACTTCCCGTATGTCGCGACGACCTATCGACTGGTCGAGCATTTCCACTTCTGGAGCAAACACGCCAAGATCAATGCCATTTTGCAGCCCGAACAATTTGTCGAAATTGGGGAGGATCTGGCAAAGGAAAAAGGCATCGGTAACGGTGATGTGGTGAAGGTGCGTAGTAACCGCGGTTACATCAAGGCGGTGGCAGTCGTGACCAAGCGCATCAAGGCACTCGACGTTGATGGCAAGAAAGTCCATACAGTGGGTATCCCGCTGCACTGGGGCTTCAAGGGTGAAACGAAACCCGGGTACATCACCAATACGTTGACGCCGTTTGTAGGCGACGCCAATTGCCAGACGCCGGAATACAAGGCGTTTTTGGTTAACCTCGAAAAGGCATAAGGGAGATACGACATGGCTCTACAAAGTCTGGACATCGCCCGCCGATCGGCAACCACCACACCAGCTCCGTCAATTCGCGAAACAACCGCAGTGGCGAAGTTGATCGACGTTTCTACCTGCATTGGCTGCAAGGCTTGTCAGGCTGCTTGCATGGAATGGAACGATATCCGCGATGAGGTTGGAACTTGTACAGGGGTATATGACAACCCGATAGATCTCACGGCCAAATCGTGGACCGTTATGCGGTATGCTGAAGTCGAGGAACAAGGCAAACTGGAATGGCTGATCCGAAAGGACGGCTGCATGCATTGCGCGGATCCGGGATGCCTTAAAGCCTGCCCGTCGCCTGGCGCGATCATTCAATACTCCAACGGGATTGTCGACTTCCATCAGGAAAACTGTATCGGTTGCGGCTACTGTATCCCTGCCTGCCCGTTCAATGTCCCGCGCATTTCCAAGGCCGATAACAAAGCCTACAAATGCAGCTTGTGTTCCGACCGAGTCGCAGTTGGTCAGGCACCCGCTTGCGTAAAGGCCTGTCCGACAGGTGCATTGCAGTTCGGTTCCAAGGAGCAAATGAAGGACTACGCCGACAAACGTATCGGCGACCTGAAGTCGCGTGGGTTCGAACAGGCCGGCTTATACGATCCGCAAGGGGTTGGAGGAACGCACGTCATGTATGTTCTGCAACACGCGGATCGACCTGAGCTGTACAGCAAGCTTCCGAACAATCCAAGCATCAGTCCATTGGTCGCCCTGTGGAAAGGCTTTGCAAAGCCGTTGGCCAGTTTGACAATGGCTGCGGTGGCACTGGGGAGTCTGTTCCACTTTGTCTCCAAAGGACCGAATGAAGTTAGCCAGGAATTGGAAGACGAAATTGCCAAGGAGGACGCAAAATGATTCGCAATCCGAAAGATCTGCAACGCTATACGGCACCGGAGCGGACTAATCATTGGGTCGTTGGTATCAGCTTCATTTTGCTGGCACTCTCCGGGCTCGCCTTTTTCCATCCTGCGTTCTGGCCGCTGACGATGTTGTTCGGCGGCGGCGTTTGGACGCGCATTTTGCATCCCTTTATTGGGGTATTGATGGCAGTGGCATTCGTCTCGATGTTCCTGCGGTTTCGAGCGCTGAATGTCATGCAACCGGCTGACAAGGAGTGGCTTTCCCGCGCTAAGGAAATGGTTAGCGGCAATGATCACAACATGCCCGAACAGGGCAAATACAACGGCGGCCAAAAGATGATGTTTTGGATGCTGTCGATTTGTGTGTTGCTGATGACGATATCCGGTGTGGTGCTATGGCGGGCTTACTTCGGCTTCCCGGCTGAACTGGTGCGGCTCGGCGCGGTCATTCACGCCGCGATTGGTGCCTTTATGATCGGCATTGTCATGGTTCATGTTTATGCCGCGATTTGGGTCAGAGGGACAATCCGCGCCATGGTCTATGGCACGGTGACTCGCGCCTGGGCCAAACAGCATCATCGCGCCTGGTATCGGCAAGTGACAGGCAAGTAATCACCGTTCGTTGCAATCGTGCTGTTTTTTTCATTGGCCTGCGGGCTATTTTGCCCCCGGGCCTTTGATCGCATTCATGAACTCCACTACCCCAATTATTCCAATCAGATCGTCGAGTGAACCCCCGTTAGTCCTTACCCCCGACAGCGAATTATTCGCTGTTCGTGCCAGACGTCTGGAACAACTTGCAGAAGGCCACAGCCTGGGCGATTGGCTGCGGTTTCTTGCCGTATTGAGTCGCGCCCAGCACGACGCTCTGCAGACGTTGCCCGCTGATCTGCCGCTACCAACTCTTACGGCACTGCAACAGTCCCGTGACTACGGAATGCCCACGTTGCCGGCGCAATCTTGGCCACGCGATCCGGTCTGGCATGGTCTGCTGCATCAACTTGTCGCGGCCGTCATGCCATACGCCACTGAGGCCGCACGTTCCGATCTGGAACGTGTGGGCACACTCTCCACCCAACATCTTGAGGCTTTGGCTGAGCAAGTGCTTCACACCGAACTGTATGGCGATGACGTGGCGATTCTTCCCTACGTGGCGGCGGCACTACAGGTGCTCTGGACCGGTCTTGCAATTCGTTTGAATACGAAAATCACCACGCTTGATGTCGCTGGCGTTTGTCCGTGCTGCGGCTATTTGCCGGTGGCCAGTATCGTCAAGACTGCCGGCGATGTTGCGAACCTGCGTTTTTTGCATTGCGCACTGTGCAATACCGAATGGAATCTGGTGCGGGTCAAATGTGCAGCGTGTGACGCCAATGAAAACATCAGTTACCGCCAGCTTGAAGGTGACGGGTTAAAAAATCCGGAAGCGGTGCGTGCGGAAACCTGCGAGACCTGCATGAGTTATTTGAAAATTGTTTATGTGGAAAAGGGTGGGCTTGATCCGGTTGCGGACGATCTCGCCACCTTGGCGCTCGATATTCTGGTTGACGAGGCGGGTTACTCCCGGGCCGGACCGAATCTCCTTTTAATGCCTGGCGAGGGGTAATATTCCTGCTTCACATTTCTGCCCGGTGCGGGTGAAATCATGAACCCATTTTCACAGCTTCCATCTGTTGATCGCCTGCTCGCTGAGGAACAGATATCGTTAATGGTCGAGCGCCATGGTTGTGCCTTAGTCACCAACCTCGTGCGGGATGTACTAGCGGATGCGCGGAGCGAAATTAAAGGGGGCGGCGCTGCGCCTTCACTGGCGACGTTGGTCGCGCGAGTTGGTGCTGGTGACACGCCGTTATCGACGCCAAAGTTACGCCCTGTTCTCAACTTGACCGGCACTGTGCTTCACACCAACCTTGGCCGTGCGGTGCTGCCGGAGGAGGCGATTGCGGCGATCGTCTCAGCGGCGCGCAGCCCCTGTGCACTGGAGTTTGACCTCCAAAGCGGCGGCCGAGGTGATCGCGACGAAATCGTCAATGATCTGCTGTGCAAGATTACCGGTGCTGAAGCTGCCACTGTGGTCAACAATAATGCCGCAGCAGTGTTTTTGTTGCTCAATACGCTGGCCCAAAAAAAACGGGTGATTGTTTCGCGCGGGGAACTGGTCGAGATCGGTGGTGCATTCCGCATCCCCGACATCATGAGCCGCGCCGGGGCGAAGCTGATTGAAGTCGGGACCACCAATCGAACGCACCTCAAGGGTTTTGTTGCCGCGATCGATGAAGCGCCGCTTGCGCGAACCGCGATGCTGATGAAGGTGCACACCAGCAATTATTCCATTCAAGGTTTTACGCACTCGGTGGCGGAAAGTGAGTTGGCTGAACTTGCGCATCGCCATGGACTTCCGATGGTCACTGACCTAGGGTCCGGCACTTTGGTTGACTTCAGGCTTTGGGGATTGCCTTATGAACCGACCGCAAGTGAAGCCATTGCCGCCGGCGCCGATCTGGTGACGTTTTCAGGTGACAAGCTTCTTGGCGGGCCGCAAGCTGGAATGCTGGTGGGCAAGCGTGAACTGATTGAAAAGATCAAAAAAAATCCGCTCAAACGCGCATTGCGCGTAGGAAAAATAACACTCGCCGCGCTGGAGGCCGTGCTACGGCTCTATCTTGATCCAGACCGGCTACCTCACCGGCTGACCACATTGCGCCATCTCACCAGGACGGAGGCGGATATCCGCGAACAGACCCTGCGATTATTGCCGGGGTTGCTGGAAGCGTTGACCGAATTGCCTGTCAACGTCGAGGTAGTCCCGTTGAGATCGCAGATTGGCTCCGGTGCGTTGCCTGCCGACCGGCTGGAATCAGCCGGCTTTGCCATCCGGCCAAAAGGCAAGAGAAGTGGCGTGCTTAATCTGATTGAACGCCGCTTGCGTCATGTGGACTATCCGGGCAGACCAATTATTGGTCGCATCGACGATGGCTCCCTGTTGCTCGATCTGCGCTGTCTCGATTCAGTTGACGAGGACGACTTTTTAGCGTGTCTCGCTGCACTTAAAGCGCCACAATGATTATCGGCACCGCAGGTCATATCGATCACGGTAAAACGACATTGGTGAAAGCGCTCACCGGCGTCAATACTGACCGGCTTCCCGAGGAGAAACGGCGGGGAATCACGCTCGATCTGGGCTATGCCTATATGCCGTTGGATGCCGGTGAACCGGAATCCCCAATCATGGGGTTTATTGATGTTCCCGGGCACGAACGGCTGATTCATAACATGCTGGCCGGTGCAACCGGAATCGATTTTGTATTGCTGGTGATTGCCGCAACTGATGGTCCCATGCCGCAAACCCGCGAGCATTTGGGCTTACTCAATCTGCTCGGGATAAAACACGGAGCAGTGGCTATCACAATGAGTGACCTCGTCACCCCGGAACGCCTTGTGGCGGCGCACGACGAAGTCAGAGATCTGCTTAAAGACAGTTTCCTGGGACGTTATCCGATATTCCCGCTTTCATCCGTCACTGGCGATGGTGTGTCAGCTTTGCGGTCACATCTGCTGGCGATTGCATCTCGGCATCAGGAGCGGTTGCCCGAAGGTCGTTTCAGGCTTGCAATAGACCGTTGTTTCAGTTTGTCCGGTGCCGGAACGGTTGTCACGGGTACTGCGCACTCCGGAAAAATTGGCGTTGGCGACACAGCCATGATCGTTCCTTCGGGTCAAAGTGGTCCGATCAAGGCGCGCATCCGTAGCTTGCATGTTCAAGACCGGGTTGCCGCGAGCGGACAGGTCGGGCAGCGCTGCGCACTTGCATTGGTTGGGGATTTTGAGCGTCAGGACCTCAAGCGTGGAATGTGGCTGGTTGACCCTGCGTTAGCGCTTTCGATCACTCGATTCCATGCGGAGCTTAGCGTGCCGCGGGACCAAGTTTCGTTGTTGCATTGGCAGGCAGTTCACTTACATCTGGGAACCTCGGATATCCCGGCACGCGTAGCGCTATTGGAAGGCACCTCGCTGGCACCGGGCGAGTGTGCGCTGGCGGAAATTGTGCTTGAGCACCCGACGTTTTGCGTTCATGGGGATCACTTCGTTTTACGCGATGCAAGCGCGCAGCGGACGGTCGCCGGTGGGCGCGTACTGGACATCTTTCCGCCATCTCGCCATAAGAGAGCAGCCGCGAGACTCGAGTTACTCAATGCCATGCGGGATGAAGATCCATCGCATGTGCTGGAAATTCAGACTGCGCGTGCACCTGCCGGGATCGACCTGCACCGGTTCGCCATCAACTGGAATTTGACCGATCACGACGCTGAATGCCTGTGGCATCAGGCAAATTTACGCGTGATTAAAACCGCTGATGAACAGATCGGCTTTTCCGTTGATGCATGGGAAGCTCTGGCGCTGCGCCTTACCGGGGCATTGGCGTCTGAACACGAGCGTGCACCGGAGATGAGCGGCGTCGAGCGCGAACGTCTGCGCCGCATGACACTTGCGACCTTATCGCGCAGTGCCTTTGACACATTAGTGGCTGACCTTCTCGCCAAAGGTGTTATTGCCCAGACGCGTTCATGGCTTCACCTTGCGGGGCATATTGCGCAAATGTCTGAGTCTGATCGTGATCTATTCAATGCTTTAAAAGTGCACCTTAATGCGTCTCCGTACAATCCGCCCCGGGTGCGTGACGTGTCCGGGATGAGCGGATTACCGGAAGAAGTTGTGCGTCAATTGTTCCGTCGAATCGCGCGCGCGGGAGAACTCTATCTGGTAGCGCACGACCACTACTTCAGTGCCAATGCGGTTGCAGAACTTGCTGAAAAGGTGCGCGAGCTGAGTGATGCGAATCATGGCGTCCGGGCCGCCTCGCTGCGCGATGTCATTGGTGGGGGGCGCAAGGTGGCGATTCAGATTCTCGAATTTTTTGATCGCATCGGCTACACTCGACGAGTGAGGGACGAGCATCAGTTGCGCCGGGAGGGGTCCCTGTACCAGTGGGAATTGTCAAACTGCTCAACTCAAGTATTGGAAGCTTCTTCATGATCAAAGGAAGAGAACGTTCCCCGGTGGGGCGTCCGGTCTTCAAAACCGGAAGGGGTCGCCATGCGGTCCCGGGTGGGTTCGACTCCCGCTCTCTTCCGCCGTCTTGTCGCTGATCTCATGCCGCGTCAAGCGTTCATCGGAAAAATTCCCGAGCCGTTGCTCTACGATCCGGAATACGACATGTGGATAAAGCAATCTGGTGATGAGGTATTTATCGGCGCCACCAGCTACGGTATATTTCTTGCGGGCGAAATTGTTGCGTTTACATCCAAGCCGAATGGCGCTGAATGCACCTTCGGGCGGGGAATCGCAACGGTTGAATGTGCCAAAACAGTTCTGGCTGTTCACGCCCCGCTGTCCATCATTATTCTGGAGGGAAACGAAAGACTCGAGGCGTCACCAACGATTCTGAACCATGATCCGTATGACGAGGCATGGATGGTGCGCGGACGTCCGATAGCCTGGGAACTCGAACATACTCGGTTGGTCGATGCCAACGTGTATCGTTCACACATACAGCGCATGGAACCTTCAGCGAAATTCCTATGACTGTCAGCAGCGACACAAATTACCGTCGTAAGCTCGCGATTCTGCTTTGGGCAGCGACGCCGGACCGCCCTGAACTATGCGCCACCCCATTTGTACATGCTGCTGCCGCCAGTGCATTTGATTGTGAGGTCGAGATCCATTTTTCCGGACCTGCGGTTCGCCTCCTGGTGGTTGGTGTCGCAAAGGCCTTGCGGCCGTGGCCGGGTCTGGACACCTCGATTTACGATCTGATGCAGCAGGCTGCTGACGGTCACGTGAGTTTTCGCGCTTGCGCGATGGCAACGTCAACTTTGATCACCGGGCAGGATGCCTTGATACCGGAGTATTCAGGCAGCTCTGGTGCCAGTGCGTTCGTCGACAGGGCACTTGATCCGGCTTGGGCCACGCTCGTGTTTTGACGCTGCAAACGGCGACTCGACGGAGACTGTGCCCGGTGTCTTGATACCTGTTTAGTCGAGTGCCTTCAAAGCCTTCGTGGTCGCCGGCAGCAGGCGTTCTTGTTGCCGCATATCGCCGGACTCTCTTAGTGAAAAGTAAAGCGGAAGCAAGAATCCGGAAAGATTGTGGCGGCGTGCGAGGGTAGCTTGGGAGACATTTGATTGGTCTTTGGGCGCTTGCCTCAATGCTGTAATCCAGGTATCCCAATCCGCAGTTTGATAGGTATCGCGACGGGCGATATAGAACACCGGCGCCATCAGTCGTTCACCTTCATGGTAGCGATAAAAATGTTCGCCGGGTGGCGCGATCTGGCTGGCAATTGCAGCGAGGATGCGATCCAGATGAGATCTCGTCAGACGCGGATTGAGTGAGAGCTGCAACATCAAATCCGCACCGTGGGCGACACCGTGGCGCCAACCTTCGCCTTCAACATAGCCGCGATAGTCGCGAACGTTGATCAGGTAGTTGGCAGCGGTGTCAACGAGCCCATCGAGTTCCTTGTCCGTGAGAAAAGCTTGAATCCGGTCAGCGCGCGCGATTTCAGCCAAGGTCAATGCAGCAAAGGGTTGCAGGAAACCGGCTGAGTCGGTAAAACCGCCTGCAGCGGATTTGCTTTCGTTTAGCACAGCCTGGAGTTTGCCATTGATGATGCGCAGTGTTTCCGGCGTTAATTGCTTGCCACGCATCCAGGCGCTCAAAGCTTCAAAGGTGAGTTCGTCGCGCAGAACCGGGTCTGGCGCGCCGAGGCAATCAAGTAAATCGATGGACATGGTTTGTCTGACCGCATCCTGGACCGATTGCCATTTATCGCGCTTCAATAATTTGAGTTGATCGTGCATTGCTGCAGCGGGTGAACATCCGGCGCTGGCTGGTGCAGCCAGAACACAGCCAATGGCCAACGTGGCGATGACACCGAAGCAACGCAGGTTGTCGGCAAAACTAGCACGGTGTTTCATGTTCAACTTTCGACCAAGGACGGTGAGCCGAACTATGCCACGCAAACGCTGGATTAACCATTGCTGACGATTTTGGTGCGCTTGACCACATTTCGCAGGGTTAAGTGTGCGGCATAATTGACGGCATGAAATTATCTGCTTCTGTGCTTGTGCGTCGCTTGGCTATTGGTTTTCTGTTGCTGGCCGTGTTGGCGGCGGGGGCCTATTGGTTGACCCGACCTAAACCGGTCGCGGTGGTACTCAAGAAAGTCGAGCGCGGCGATGTAGTCTCGTCAGTGGTCAACACCCGCGCCGGCACGGTCGAGGCTTGCCAACGCACCAAGCTTTCTCCAATTCTTGGAGGACGGATCGAATACCTCGGTGTGAAAGAGGGCGACAAGGTCAAGAAGGGTCAGCTCTTGATGAAACTCTGGAATGACGACCAGAAGGCCCAGCAAACACTTGCTGAGGCGCAGCGCTTTACCAGCACCCAGCGCGTGACTGAAATATGCACCATGGCGGCGAATGCGACGCGCGAAGCCGAACGTCAAACCGCTTTGCGCGCCAAAGGTTTCGTCTCTGACGCGCGCGAAGACACGGCGAAGTCGGAAGCGCAGGCGAGACGCGCCGCTTGTGAGACGGCGCGCGCCGAGGTTGCCGGCGCACAGGCTCGGGTAGGGGTGACCAAGGCGGAGCAGGGGCGAACGACCTTGTTCGCGCCCTTTGATGGCACGGTAGCCAAAATCACTGGTGAGTTGGGCGAATATTCCACGCCGTCGCCGCCCGGAATCATGACCCCACCTGCGATTGACTTGATTGACGAATCTTGCCTTTACGTCAAAGCACCAATGGACGAGGTCGATGCGCCGAAAATAAATGTCGGGCTTCCGGTCCGGATCAGTCTGGACGCGCTGCCCAAGCAGACCTTTTCCGGCATGGTCAAGCGCGTTGCGCCGTATGTGCTTGCCGTGGAAAAGCAGGCGCGCACCGTGGATGTCGAAGTGAGTTTTATTGAAACGCCGAAGAGCCCGTTGCTGGTGGGCTACAGTGCCGACGTGGAGATCATGCTGGCCACGCGTGCATCAGTGATTCGAATTCCGACGTCTGCCCTGGTTGAGGGCAGCCGCGTGATGATGTTGAGTGAAGGAACGCTGGTCGATCGCGCCGTCAAAACGGGTCTCTCAAACTGGGAATTCACCGAAATCGTCGATGGTCTCGCGGAAGGCGACAGTATCGTTATTTCGCTGGAGCGCGAAGGCGTCAAAGTTGGCGCCGCAGCCAAGGCAGTTGATAAGTAACGCCGTGCCACCAGCACCAACTGGCAACGCGATCAATATCTTATGCCGCTGATTGAACTTTCCGGGATTGAACGGGTGTTTCACTTGGGCGATACCGAAGTGCATGCGCTGTCGCAGCTCAATCTCACAATCGATGCCGGCGAATACGTCGCCATCATGGGACCGTCCGGCTCGGGCAAATCGACGCTGCTTAACTTACTGGGTATGCTCGATAGCCCGAATGCCGGTGTGTATCGACTGGAAGGCAAGGACGTGACGACCTTGTCCGGCGACGAGCAAGCGCAAGTACGAAGTCAGCGCATTGGCTTTGTCTTTCAAAGCTTTCACTTGGTGCCGCGGCTGACTGCATCGGAGAATATTGCACTGCCGATGATGTTGGCCGGTATTCCAGCTGCGGAGCGCACGCGCCGGGTGAGCAAGGCGCTCAATGATTTTGGCCTTACCACCCGCGCCGATCACCGACCGGACCAATTGTCCGGCGGCCAGCGGCAACGTGTGGCAATTGCGCGGGCAACCATCATGCAGCCGGCCTTGCTGTTGGCCGACGAGCCGACCGGCAACCTTGATCGGGCAACCGGTGAAGACGTCATGCATCTGCTGGAGGGATTGAATCAGCAGGGTGTGACGCTACTGGTGGTGACCCACGATCAAGCGCTAGGCGCACGCGCACGGCGACAGTTGATGATGGAAGATGGCAGACTCAAAGTCGACCGGATCACTCGTCCTCTGACGCATCCTTCTATGCCTGTCGATTAGACGAAAATTTGACCTTGAGGAGTCATTTCTTGAAGAAGATATTTCAGATTTTCCTGGTCTTGTTCGGAATAACTGCAATTTTGATCGCGCTCCTGCATGTCATTTTTGGGCCGTCCGCCATCCCCGGATCCGTCCCGGTCAATCCAACCATGGATAGTGAAGACCGCTTTTACGCCACGCTTTTTGCGGCTTACGGCGCGGTGCTTATCTGGTGCGTCCGCGATATAGAACGTAAAACAAAAGTTGTTTACTTTTTGGCGCTGACATTTTTTGTCGGCGGCTTGGCGCGCATTGTGTCGATCTTTGCTGTCGGTCCGCCCAATGACTTCTTCGTCGCGATGACGGTGCTCGAACTCATCATCCCGATCTATATGGCCTTCGCACAGTCACGTATCGCGCGTGCAGCGGTAGCGTCATGACACAAGCTCTGCCTCATGCGTAAGCTTGACGTTCTACGCTTTGCCCGCGATGCCGCTACCGGTTACCCTTTGCGTACATCGCTGTCAGTTCTGGCAATGGCAATTGGTGTCGCCGCTGTGGTGGTGCTCACCGCGCTTGGCGATGGCGCGCGACGTTACGTGGTCGATCAGTTTTCCTCTTTGGGCAGCAACCTGGTTATCGTCTTGCCGGGTCGCTCTGCAACAGGTGGATTCAATCCCGCCAATGCCGTGGCGCGTACGCCGCGTGACCTGACTATCGACGATGCCACCTCACTTTTGCGCACGCCCTCGGTGCGACGGCTCGCACCGCTGACAGTCGGTAGTTCGGAGATCAGCTTCAACGGTCGTCTGCGCGAGATCTTGGTCGCTGGAACCACCGCATCATATTTTGATGTGCGCGGACTCAAGATCGGTCAAGGTACTGCACTGCCTGACGATGACTGGAATCGTGCCCAGCCTGTCGCTGTGATCGGCGCAAAGATTCGCGAAGAGATTTTTTCCGGCCAGCCTGCGGTCGGGCAATTTATCCGCTTGGGTAACCGGCGTGTCAGAGTTATTGGTGTTTTGGCCCCAAGCGGCCAAGGCATGGGCATGAACACCGACGAGCTGGTCTATGTGCCGGTGGCGTTTGCGCAAGCGATGTTCAATTCAAACACGCTGTTTCGAATTTTGATTGAAGCCAAAAGTCGCGAGCAAATTGATCTGGCCAAGCGCGACACATTGGCACAAATCAAGAGCCGCCATGGCGACGAAGAAGATGTCACGGTTATTACGCAAGACGCTGTACTGGCCACCTTCGACAAACTGCTTGGCGCGTTGACGGCGGCGGTGGCCGGCATCGCAGCGATCAGCCTGGCAGTGGCGGGTATTTTGGTGATGAACGTGATGCTGGTGGCGGTAACGCAACGCACGGGGGAAATTGGTCTGCTCAAAGCCTTGGGCGCACGGGGCAGCACCATCCGTCGAGCCTTTCTCGCCGAGGCCGGGATGCTCTCTGTGTTCGGCGCCGTACTCGGCTACCTGCTCGGTCAGTTTGGCGCTTTCGCGATTCGCACCTTGTATCCGGTGTTCCCGGCTTACCCGCCGAATTGGGCGGTGATTGCAGCATTGGTCACCTCACTCAGCACCGGCTTGATCTTTGGCCTTATGCCAGCTCGTCGCGCCGCACTGATGGATCCGGTGCAGGCTTTGATGAAGCATTAACGGCGGGTTGTCAGCACCAACTCATGACCATTTCCGACTCCCTCGCGCTTGCCATACGCGCTATCCTCGGCCAGCGCTTGCGCAGCTTTCTGACGCTGCTCGGTATTGCCGTCGGTATTGCGGCGGTGATCTTGCTGACCTCGATCGGCGAGGGAATTCATCGCTATGTTCTCGCTGAGTTCACGCAATTCGGAACCAACGTGATCGGCATCCATCCGGGCCGCACCAAGACCGGCGGTATGCCGGTCGCCGGCCTGCCCAGCAGCGCGCGGCCGCTGTCGTTGGAAGATGCGGCCGCACTGGTGCGACTGCCGAACGTCGCCGCCGTGACACCGAGTTTGTTTGGCAATGCGGAGGTCGACGGTAACGGCCGTTCGCGCCGCGTTACGGTATATGGCGTCGGTTCTGACTTGCCGGCAGTCTTCAAGCTGACTGTGCGCAGTGGCCAGTTTTTGCCGGCGGATAATTCCGGTGGCGCGCGCAATCTGGTGGTTCTCGGCTCCAAACTCAAGGCGGAATTGTTTGGCGTCGAAAATGCATTGGGTACGCGGTTGCGCATCGGCGGCACCCAATTTCGGGTGATTGGAGTGATGGAGAACAAGGGTCAGTTTCTGGGCATAGACCTCGACGACACCGCGTTCGTGCCTGCAGCCAGTGCGATGGATTTGTTCAATCGCGACGGAATGAACGAAATTGATTTGGCAGTAACAGAAGGTGCCGACACACAAAGGGTCATCGCTGCCATCAAGGAACTCTTGAAGGGTCGCCACGGTAGTGAAGATTTCACCATCATCAGCCAGCAGGAAATGCTCGTCACCTTGTCTGGCATCCTCGACGTGCTGACGATGGCAGTTGGCGCACTTGGCGGCATTTCACTGCTGGTCGGCGCCGTGGGAATCGTCACCATCATGACCATTGCGGTGACCGAGCGCACCGGTGAAATCGGTCTGTTGGTCGCTCTAGGTGCAAAACGCAGAACGATTCTTGGTCTGTTTCTGGGTGAAGCCGTGGCGCTCGCGGCGATTGGTGGCTTGATGGGGCTGATTTTGGGTATCGGGCTGGCGCAGGCGATCCACTTGTTTGTCCCGGCGCTACCGGTGTCAACCCCGATCAGCTTTGTGATCCTGGCCGAAGCCTTGTCGATGGTCATTGGGTTGCTCGCGGGCGTCTTGCCCGCAAGAAACGCTGCGCGGCTGGATCCGGTGGAGGCATTGCGGACTGAGTAGGGCGATGGTGATGGTTTAACAGCGTCGGCTCTCTGCGAAGCGGACGCCCCGCCATGCAGAGTACGTCAGCACCAACTGAGGCAAACTCGTACTAACGAGCAGATCACCACATCAGTATTTGCTAGCATTGCTCCTTTGCCGAACCTCAATGTCGTCCATCCGGCGGCACTTAACCTTTTCCAAGGAAAACACCATGCCACAAAACAAGCAAATCCACTTGGTCAATCGCCCTGATGGCGAAGCCACCGTGAGCAATTTCCAGTTGGTCGTCACTCAGACGCCAGCACTAAAGGACGGCGAGGTATTGGTCCGCCATCACTACATGAGCCTGGATCCTTACATGCGGGGGCGGATGAATGCCACTAAGAGCTATGCGGAACCGCAAGCACTTGGCGAGACCATGGGCGGCGGTACGGTCGGAGAGGTGGTCGAATCCAAAAACGCCGCCTTTCCGGTGGGAGCGAAAGTGTTCGGCATGGGCGGTTGGCAGGAATACAGCGTGGTGACTCCGGCGGCAATTGCAGGAGGTATGTTGCGCATCGTCGATACGACTCATGTTGGTCTCAGTCATTACCTTGGCGCGGTTGGCATGCCGGGGGTGACCGCGTGGTACGGTCTGGTCAAGATTTGCACACCAAAAGCCGGTGAAACGATGCTGGTCAGCGCAGCAACAGGCGCCGTTGGCAGCGCCTTTGCCGCCCTTTCAAAATCACGCGGCTGCCGCACCGTCGGTATCGCCGGCGGCGCTGAAAAGTGCGCCTATGCGATTGAGGAACTGGGCTTTGATGCCTGCGTTGACTACAAGCCGCATACCGACGCAGGTTCGCTGGCCAAAGCGATCCGTGAAGCCTGTCCGAATGGCGTCGATGGCAATTTTGAAAACGTCGGCGGTATGGTGCTCGATGCCGTGATGCTCAACATGAACGCCTTTGGCCGCATTGCATTGTGTGGAATGATAGCCGGCTACGATGGCAAGCCGATGCCACTCAGTTATCCGGCGCTGATGCTGATCAATCGCTTGACTCTGCGCGGTTTTATCGTTTCCGAACATATGGAAATTTGGCCCGAGGCGCTGAAGGAACTGGGCACCATGGTCGCCACCGGAAAACTCCGCCCGCGCGAGTCAATTGCGCAGGGCATTGAGTCTGCGCCAGAGGCATTTCTCGGGCTGCTCAAAGGCAAAAATTTCGGCAAGCAATTGGTCAAGCTGATTTAGACAATCTTGCCATTCCCGGTTATTAATTTGTAGTTTTTTATGGCGGAAGGCCCGCCCACTCATTAGGATATTCATGATCACAAATTTCAAAGACAAAACAGCTGTGCTGACCGGTGCAGGCTCCGGTTTCGGTTTGGAGTGCGCACGCATTGGCGCGGCGCTGGGGATGAATCTGGTGTTGGCGGATGTGCAACAGGACGCGCTGGATGCCGCTACTGCAGAGATGCGGGCGCTAGGCGCACCGGTTCTGGCGGTCAAGCTCGATGTCGCCAAGGCGGCGGAGGTGGAAGCCCTGGGCGCGGCGGTGATGGCACGCTTCGGTGCACCGCATTTCGTCTTCAACAACGCTGGTGTGGGTGCCGGTGGCCTGATTTGGGAGCACACGCTGGCCGATTGGGAATGGGTGGTCGGGGTCAATTTGATGGGTGTTGCCCACGGTGTTCGGGTATTTACTCCAATGATGCTGGCTGCGGCCAAAAGCGACCCGACTTATCAAGGTCATATCGTTAATACGGCCAGCATGGCTGGGCTGTTGAACGCGCCAAACATGGGCGTCTATAACGTCACCAAACATGCGGTAGTGAGCATGAGCGAAACCCTGTATCAGGATTTGGCACTGGTCACCGATCAAATTGGCGCATCAGTGCTGTGCCCGTTTTTCGTCACCACCGGAATCAACAAGAGTCATCGCAATCGTCCGGCTGATTTGGCATCGGCGCCGCCGACCCGCAGTCAGTTAATCGGCCAGGCGATGAGTGACAAGGCGGTTGGTTCAGGGAAGGTCAGTGCTGCCGAGGTCGCGCAGATGGTGTTCGATGCGATTGCAAGCAACAAGTTCTATATCTATAGCCATCCCAAAGCGATTGGTTCGGTGCAAACGCGGATGGAAGACGTCATGCTGGCGCGCAATCCGACAGACCCGTTTGCCCACAAGCCTGAAATCGGGATCGAGTTGAAGCGAGCCTTGCGAGCGGAATAGAACGCAAGGCAATAACCGGGTGAGTGACGAAGCTCAATCTTTGCACTCGCTCTGCTGACGCTCCAGTCCATCAATGATTCGGAACGCGACCCAGGTCGCCAAGGATCCGAATATCACGGCACCCAACGACGAGCCAACCAGCACCCCGATTGGCCCGTAATGTGACCCCGCATAAGCAAACGGAATCGTACCCAGTGAAGCGCGCGCCCAGTTGAACCCCATTGAATAGAGCGGCTTGCCCAAGTTGTTGAAGGCCGCATTCGAGACAAACAAGGCGCCGATAAAAACGAAGCTGGCGGCGAGAAACGAACAAAACAACGAGATCAATTCGGCGGTGACACCTTTTGCCGAGAAGGCGCTGATGATGTATCCCTGCCCCAGCGCCAAAACCAGCCATGCCGCGCCGACCGCCATCGCCATGAAGCTGAGACTGTCTTTCAAGGTTTGTCGCACCCGGTCGATGCGACCCGCGCCAAGGTTTTGTCCGATGATCGGGCCGACCGCGCCACTCAAGGCATAGACTAGGCCAAAGGCGACCGGCGTCAAACGATCAATCGTCGCCATCCCGGCCACCGCCGCTGCGCCGAAGGGCGCCATGAAGATGGTGACGAAGGCGACGCCAAACGGCGTGGCCAGATTGGCCAGAATCGCCGGACCGGAGACTTGACCGACAGCGCGCGCATCTGCCGCAAAGTGCGCTGATTCGAATTTTCCGAGCAAATGATGAGAGCGATGTACGCCGTGCAATGAAACGGCCGCCATCACCAATCTCGCAAGGACCACTGCAATTGCAGCGCCGATCAGGTCGAGACGAAACACAAAGATCAAGATGGGGTCCAGCGCTGCTGTTACCAGTGCCCCGACCAGGGTCACATTCATTGAACGTTTGGCATCCCCGACCGCACGCAGCAGC
Source organism: Rhodocyclaceae bacterium (assembly GCA_016718525.1). Lineage (GTDB taxonomy): Bacteria > Pseudomonadota > Gammaproteobacteria > Burkholderiales > Rhodocyclaceae > JADKHX01. Next base: position 1,516,347 of record JADKDD010000001.1, on the reverse strand, counting down.
GAAGAGCAGGCCATCCCGATGCCCAGCACCGGCATTGATGCAACGGTAATCCGCAGGTAGTCAGTCGCGTGCAGACGGGTTTGATCAGTTGCGCCCAACAAACCAAGAATTTCGTCCAGAAAAACGTACGTTGTGCCACCCACCACAACGCAGGACGCACCCATCAACACCAGACTTGCGGTAGCCATGCGGCGAGCATCATGATGCCTTCCTGCCCCGGTCGCACGCGAAACTACGGCCGCAATACCAATCATCAAGCCGATGCAAAACGAGACCTGGAAAAAACCGACAACGCCGGCGAAGGCGATTGCAGCCGTGAGGTGCTGCTGGCCGAGGAGTGAGATATAAAAAAGGTTGATCAGATCAACCAGAAATACCGCGATCAAGCCAATCGCGCCAGTCGTCGACATCACCACCACATGCCGGAACAGCGAACCAGTGACGAAGCGCGCCTGGATTGCAGCGGGAGGTGCGCGGTTTTTCACGGAGGGCGTTGGAGTGGTCAAGTGATATCAACGACGAAGTGCCGCGAGATGGAAATTGTCAGCCAGCAGGATAACCTAGAGCCCACTGCCGGTTCGAACCGTCAGGGTGACGACGACTAGCAATCTGCTATGGCGAAGAGTGCGTCGTTTAGTGCAGTCGTTTTTGCAACAGTTGTTCCATCAGCACTAGCTGGAAAACAATCACTAATTGCGCAGCGCTAACGCGTCAACCATTGCTGAGCCTTTTCGAGTTTGATCAGGTCGCGCAAGCTGACGGCATTTTCCTGGTTCGCCCGGGAAATCAGCACCAGCAGCAGTTGCGCAGTTGCCAGGGCATCGGCAACAGCATTGTGGCGATTGGTATTGACGATTTCGAAGGCGCGTGTCCAGTCATCCAGACCTTGTTTGCCTTTCGCCATTTCAGGCAATAGAGCCGGCGCGATAAATGCCAGATCGAGCCACGGATTGTTGAGGGTCATTCCCAGGTAAGTCTTGGTCGCCTTGTTGATCATGCTGCGATCGAACGGCGCGTGGTAGGCAACCAGCGGTGAGTTGCCAATGAAGGCGAGAAATTCCAGCAATGCTCCGGCCGGGTCCTTGCCTGTGGTTTGAGTAGTGCCGTCTATGCCGTGAATCAGAATGTTGTCGACTGCGCTCGGCGCAGCTTGTTGCAACACGACATCGAGTCCCTGGTCGAGCTGTATGGCGCCGTTGCTGACCGTCACGGCACCGATGGCTATCAGTCGGTCGGTAGACAAATTGAGGCCGGTGCTTTCGACATCAACCACCACAAAGCGCTGTGCTTCGATCTCGATCGTTTGGTCGCACGCGGGCATCGATACAAACGCTTTCAGGGCCGCGGTCTGCGCCGACGATAGGGGCGGGCGCCTTCCAGCCAGGTCGGACCACCAACTCATAATTGATAGTCGAGCTGCAGACGGCTTTGTAGCTTGCGTGCCTGACGCAGGCTCTCTTTGAGAATCCGCCGATCTATTTCATTCAGCGTCTCAGGCACGATACGATTGGCGACGGCGCGTTCAGCTTCATCGCTTGAAAGCTGACTGCGCAAGCGCAGTTGCTGAATGAAGAAGAAGGCATCGACCGCCGATCCGATGTCCGCCTCACTCATTTTTAACAGACCCCCGGCCGCCCTGATGCGCGATGCGGTGTTGGTTGCGGTGATCCCTGTGCCCAAGGCCATCACCCGTGCAGCATCGACAAACAATCGTCCGGCCGATTTTTTGAGGTCAATGAACGAGGATTTGTCCTCTGTCTCTTCAGTGACAAAATCTCGAATGAGCCCTAATGGCGGTTTAACTTCCAAGGCGTATTGCGCCAATTGGCGCAAGAAGCGGGTGTTGTCAGGGACCAGTTGGTTCAGATATTCGCGAAGCGCAATTGCCAGACCTTCGTCGCCTGTCAAGGCACGGAAGTCAAAGAAAATGACGCTATTGAGCAGTGCTTCCGGGTTGGTGTTGTTCACCCAATCAGCAAACTGCGCCTGCCATTCATTCAGGCTCAAGCACCAACGTGGATTCCCGGCCATGATTTGTCCCAAACAGAGCGGAAAACCGCACCGATCAAGTTGCGCATTCACCGCCTGCGCGAATGCCAGTAAGCGCGCGCGGGCCTGTTCGACATCCACGCCTGCACCGACTGAAAACACCAGACCATTATCCTGATCGGTGCTCACGGTCTGCTCCTGGCGCCCTTCGCTGCCGAAAGTCAGCCAGCACCAACTGATACCGCGCAAGTCATGATCTTTTTGCACCAGAACCACGGCGCGTTGGCTGAGTGCATCATTTAGCGTGGTGATCAGGTTGGTCAACTGCTCGGCAGAAACCCCCTGGGAAAACAGGGTACGGGCAAAGGTCTGCACATCCCGTCCGGCCTGCTCCAGCGCGTCGGCGTTGCCGGCTTGAGTAATCGTTCGATTGATGCCGCGCGCACTGACCCTTTGCAGTGCAAACAAGTCGCGCTCGGTGACCACCCCAATCAATTTTCCATTGTCGGTGATCGGGAGATGACGGATTCCATGCGTGGCAATCAGCAACGCCGCGTCGTAGGCTGTCGCTTCGCCACCAATCGTGACCGGTTTTGGCGTCATGACGATGCTGATCGGATCGGTCAGCGCACGACGAGCCAGCGTGACGCGGTCAAGCACATCGGAGCGCGAAAAAATGCCGATTGGCTCGTTGTCAGCATTGATCACCACAATTGAACCGACTCGTGCTTGATGCATCCTTCGCAGAGCCTCCTCCAATGATGTATCTGCCGCGCAGGCGATTGGAGTCCTGGCGCTCAGCTCGCAAAGGTTCTTGTTCATCGCGTGTTGCTCGGCCGCAGCGCTGGCGGAATGCATTTGAATCAGGCGGCGCGAATCACGCAACAAGCTACGCAGATAATGCGTCGAAAATTCCTGAAAGCGCTGGCTGCGATGCAGCAATTCCGCATAGATTTTTGCGGGCAGGCGATAACAAAAGGTATCGGCAACTGCGGTGTAGGGCGAGCCGACTGCGCGTTGTTCCATAAGGGCATACACTGAAAAGCATTCGCCCGGACCGAGCGCCAGAACATTGGCGCCGGACACATGGTATCCCGCCGAAGGGCGCAACTGCACCGCGCCACGCTGCACGATGTAGAGGTATGGCGGCAGACCGTGACCGCTGGTGAGAATCTCTGTGCCTGTGGGATAGTAGGCCAGACTCAGATGACCGCAGAGATAGCGCAAATTGGCTTCGTCCATTTCATCGAAGGGCGGATAGTGCTTGAGAAAAGCCATCGCGGAATTCAGCAATGACTCGACGGGATGAGCAGGACTGGACTGATCAGACATCGTAAGTCTCCGGCAAACGTTTGCGCAACTGGTTAAACGGCTCGATTTTTGCTATCCAGGGCATAGGCATATTCGACATTACACCGAGCGAAACTATTGTCAAAGACGGTAAAGTGTCGCCTGGCCAATGCAGTTGTCGTCAACAATAAACGCAATTCCCCCGGGACCTAATTATGAAAACACGTGCTTCGATCTCAGTATTGATGGGCTTAATGCTGTCCGCCGGTCTCAGCAACGCTGCAGATGCACCAACCGCGACGCTGCCATACACACCAGGTCTTGACGTCAGCAGTATGGACAGGACGGCCGATCCCTGCGTTGACTTTTATCAATTCGCCTGCGGTGGTTGGCAGAAGAACAACCCGATCCCGGATGACCAGCCGCGCTGGAGCGTGTACGGAAAGGCAACGCAAGATAATCAGCGGTATCTTTGGGGCATCCTCCAGGGTCTGGCGGAAAGGACCGACGCTCGTGATCCACGGCAGACGCAACTTGGCGACTATTTTGCCGCCTGTATGAATGAGGAAGCCGTCGAGAAACGCGGGGTTGAACCGCTGGCAACTGATTTGGCCCGGATTGCGGCGATGAATTCGGTGAAAGAGTTGCCTGCAACTTTGGCCAGACTGCAGTTTGACACCGCGAGTTCAGGTTTCTTTTTTGGTTTTGGATCGAATCAGGACTTTGCCGATTCATCGAGTGTGATTGCCTTCGCGGTCGCCGGGGGATTGGGACTGCCTGACCGTGACTACTATTTGAAGACTGACGCGAAGTCGCAGTCCATTCGCGACAAGTATGTTGCACACATTGCAACGATGATGAAGCTGTTGGGCGATAGCGATGAGCTTGCGCGGCGCAGTGCAGCCGCCGTGATGACCATCGAGACCGCGCTGGCAAGCGCTTCCTTGTCGATGGTGGACAAGCGCGATCCTTACAAGAGCTTTCATAAAATGAACGGCAAGCAGTTACGTGCGCTGACCCCGTCGTTCGATTGGAATCAATATCTAAAGGGCGTTGGTGCTGATCGCGTGACGAAGTTCAACGTCACCGAACCGGAATTTTTCAAAGCATTTGATGACCTTCTGAAGTCAAGCAATTTGCACGACATCAAGACGTATATGCGCTGGCATCTGGTGAAGTCGGCTGCGCCACATTTGTCGAGTCCGTTTGTTGCCGAAAATTTCAGCTTCTTCAGCCAGACTCTCCGTGGCGTTCCCCAATTGAAACCGCGTTGGAAACGCTGTGTTGCAATGGTCGATACACAACTCGGCGAGGCTTTGGGTCAGGAGTTCGTCAATCGTAATTTCAGCCCGGCACTGAAACAAAAGACTCTGCACATGACCAGGCAGATTGAACAGGCGTTCGAGGAGGACGTAAACAAGTTGTCCTGGATGAGCGCGGCGACCAAGAAAAGGGCTTTGGAGAAACTGCATACGGTGGTCAACAAGATCGGCTATCCCGACAAGTGGCGCGATTACAGTAAATTTGTCGTCGCCCGCCATGACTACTTTGGCAACGTACAACGAGGCAATGTCTTTGAATCACGACGGGATATTGCCAAGATCGGCAAACCGCTGGACCGCAGTGAATGGAGTATGACGCCGCCAACGGTGAATGCTTATTACAACCCGCAGATGAACGACATCAACTTCCCGGCTGGTGTCCTGCAACCCCCCTTGTACGACCCCGCAATGGACGACGCGCCGAACTATGGCAATACCGGAAGCACCATCGGGCACGAGCTGACACACGGCTTTGACGACGAGGGCCGACAGTACGACGCCAAGGGCAACCTCAAAGACTGGTGGACCGACAAAGATCGCAAGGAATTCGATGATCGTGCGCAATGCATCGTTGATCAATATGCTCAGTACACCATCGTCGACGAGATCAAGATCAACAGCAAATTGACGCTCGGTGAAGACATTGCCGACCTCGGTGGCTTGGTGTTGGGGTGGATGGCATGGAAGATGGAGGTTGCCGGCAAGAAACTGGAGTCTCGTGACGGGTTGACCCCGGACCAGCGTTTTTTTGTTGGTTATTCCCAGTGGGCCTGTGAGAACAGTCGCCCCGATGATTTGCGTGCTCGCGCACTCACTGATCCGCATTCGCCGGGCAAGTATCGGGTGAATGGACTGATGGTGAATATGCCCGAATTTCAACAGGCATTTTCCTGCAAGACCGGACAGCCGATGGTTGCCGAAAAGCGTTGCAAGGTGTGGTAGTGCTCTCCGGCACAAGCAATTTTTTTGCGCTTTCCGGCAGATTGTGAGTCGACTTGTCGCACTGCTGCGCGGGATCAACGTCGGCCGCGCCAAGCGTGTGCCGATGGCGGATCTGCGCGACATCCTCGCAACCCTCGGCTACACCGAAGTGCAGACTTTGCTCAACAGCGGTAACGCAATCTTCGCGAGTGCCGCGCGCTCACCGCTGATACATGCGGCACAAATCCGCGAGGCGGTACATAAACGTTTAAACATCGACGTCCCGGTTATCGTCAAGACGGCGACGGAGCTGGTGGCGGCTTGCGATGAAAACAATTTGCTGGATATCGCTACTGATCCATCGCGATTGCTGGTGGCTGTAACTCAGGACCACGAGTCGCTCAAGTTGCTGAAGACGCTAGCGCCGTTGGCAGTGCCGCCGGAGCGCTTTCATCTTGGCGCACATGCAGCCTTTTTGTGGTGTCCCGATGGCATTTTGGAAAGCAAGGCCGCGAATGCTTTGGTTGGCAAGTTCAAGACTGAAGTCACCACACGCAATTGGGCGACGATGATGAAGATCGTCGCGGCGCTGCGTTAGCCCAAACTATCGGACGCTTGTTACTGCTTGAGTTTGGCAAAGGCTGCCGCCATCGCACCACCTGCCGGAGCAGCTTCCCGTTGCACTGCTTTGACGTTGGACGGACGTGACGCGTTGTTTTGCCCACCACGATTTGACGGCGTGCCGCCAGCACCAACTGGCGGGTTGGACGAGTTCGTCGCTTTCGGAATCTCGTCGGCGAGTCGCATGGTCAACGCCACACGTTTGCGCGCCAGATCAACTTCGAGCACTTTGACTTTTACCACTTGCCCCGCCTTCACCACCTCATGCGCATCTTTGACAAACTTGTTCGACAGCGCAGAGACATGCACCAGACCGTCCTGATGTACACCTATATCGACGAATGCACCAAAGTTCGTCACGTTGGTGACCACGCCTTCGAGCAACATGCCTGGCAGTAAATCCTTCAGCGCTTCGATGCCATCACGAAATGTCGCCGCTTTGAATTCCGGGCGCGGATCACGGCCCGGCTTCTCAAGTTCCTTGATGATGTCTTGCACGGTCGGCAGACCGAAGCGTTCGTCGACATATTTGCTTGCGTCCAGATCGCGTAGCGCACGGCTGTCGCCAAGAATTTCCTTCATGCTTTTCTTGATATCTTTGATGATGCGTTCGACCACCGGATAGGCTTCCGGGTGCACCGATGAGGTGTCCAAAGGATTGTCGCCATTGGCTACGCGCAAGAAGCCTGCGGCTTGCTCAAACGTCTTGTCACCGAGGCGCGGTACCTTTAGCAAGGCTTCGCGCGATTTGAACGCGCCGTGGGCATCGCGATGCGCCACAATATTGCCCGCCAGCGTGCTGTTCAAACCGGAAATACGGGTGAGCAAAGGCACACTCGCAGTGTTAACGTCGACGCCAACCGCATTGACGCAATCCTCGACCACAGCGTCGAGCTGACGCGCGAGTTTGGATTGATTCACATCATGCTGGTACTGCCCGACGCCGATTGATTTGGGGTCGATCTTGACCAGTTCAGCGAGCGGGTCTTGCAACCGCCGGGCAATCGAGACTGCACCACGCAGGCTGACATCAAGATCAGGAAATTCCTTTGCTGCCAATTCCGAGGCGGAGTAAATCGATGCACCTGCTTCGGACACAACGATTTTGCTCAAGCCTAGCTCGGGGTGCCGTTTCATCAAATCGCCGGCCAGCTTGTCGGTCTCGCGACTGGCCGTTCCGTTGCCGATGCTGATGAGTTCTGCATGATGCTTTTGCGCCAGCAATCTTAACGTTGCCAGCGATCCTTCCCAGTCCTTGCGCGGTTCGTGCGGGTAGATCACAGCGGTATCGACGAGCTTTCCAGTGCTATCAACCACGGCTACTTTTACCCCTGTGCGAATACCAGGATCCAGCCCGATGACCGCGCGCGGTCCAGCCGGCGCGGCCAGCAGCAGATCATGCAAGTTGCGCGCAAAGACCCGAATCGCTTCGGCCTCCGCACGTTCGCGCACCTGTGTCATCAACTCGCTTTCCAGATGCAATGAAAGTTTGACCAGCCACGCCCAGCGCGCGGTTTCCAGAAGCCATTTGTCGCCGGCACGATTCTTGTCAGCAATGCCAAAGTGCGCGCTGACAATTCGCACGCACGGTGAGGCTTCCGGCGGGTCGCGTAATTCCGGTTCCGTTTTGATCGCAACGCGCAAAAAGTCTTCATTGCGACCGCGTAGCAAGGCCAGCGCGCGATGTGACGGAATCGATTTAATCGGCTCGCGAAAATCGAACCAATCACGAAACTTCGCCGCCTCATTCTCTTTACCCGCGACCACCGTTGAAACGATCAGCGCGTCCTCGTTCAGTGTGCGGCGCAGTTTTTCAAGCAGCGCCGCATCTTCGCTAAAGCGCTCCATCAATATTTGTCGTGCGCCTTCCAGAGCTGCCTTGATATCCGGCACGTGTTTCTCAGGCGGTTCCTTTTCAAGGCAGACGTATTTAGCAGCTTCGACTTCAGTCGCTAGTGTCGGGTTGTCGAACAAAGCATCCGCCAAAGGCTCCAGGCCGGCCTCGCGCGCGATTTGCGCCTTGGTGCGACGCTTGACCTTATACGGCAGGTAAAGATCTTCCAAAGTCTGTTTGGTCTCGGCATTCATCACCAACGCCCGTAGTTCGGACGTCAATTTTCCTTGTTCGTCGATGGATGCAATCACGCCGGCACGACGATCTTCCAGTTCGCGCAAATAGCCCAGACGTTCTTCGAGCAGACGCAGTTGAGTGTCGTCAAGGTTGTCGGTAACTTCTTTGCGATACCGGGCGATGAACGGTACCGTGGCACCTTCATCGAGCAGTTGTACAGCGGCGGAAACTTGCTGCGGGCGGGCGCCAATGTCGGCGGCAATGCGTTGTTCTATGGTTGGCAGCATGAGTAATGGTTGATTGACCGGCTTAACGATTTAAAAAGGTGGCGAACTATGCACGACGAGACGCAGGCTGGCAACAAAAATTACCCTGATTTGGTCATAAGTTGTTAACGACCATGCGGTATTCTTTGCAATCATCATTTTTCGGGAGTAACGCCATGGCAATGGACACAGTTGACTATTTCATCCACGGCGACGACATGCAGTTCGTCGAGATTGAACTTGATCCCGGAGAAGCCGCGATCGGCGAAGCTGGCAGCATGATGTACATGGAAGATGGCATCGCGATGGAAACCGTGTTCGGTGACGCATCGGCCCAGCAAGGCGGGTTTTTCGGCAAACTGGTCGGCGCCGGCAAGCGCCTGATTACCGGTGAGTCGCTGTTTACAACGGTCTATACCCATAAAGGCGTTGGCAAGAAGCGGGTTGCCTTTGCCGCGCCGTACACCGGCAAGATTATCCCATTCGATTTGACTAAATACGGTGGGACGATGATCTGCCAAAAGGACGCATTTCTCTGTGCGGCTAAAGGCGTGTCGCTAGGCATCGCCTTTCAGAAGAAAATCGGTGCCGGCTTTTTTGGCGGTGAAGGATTCATCATGCAAAAGCTTGATGGCGATGGTATGGCGTTTGCGCACTCGGGCGGCATGGTGGTCGAACGCAACCTGGCGCCCGGCGAGACTTTACGGGTGGACACGGGGTGCGTGGTTGCCTACACACCAAGTATCGATTTCGACATTCAGTTTGTTGGCGGTGTCAAGACTGCACTGTTTGGCGGCGAAGGCTTGTTCTTTGCGGTGCTGCGCGGGCCGGGCACCGTCTGGCTGCAGTCCTTGCCGTTCGCGCGACTGGCCTCGCGGATTTTTGCTGCTGCACCGAGCAGTAAGGGTGGCGGTGGAAGCGGAGGCGAGCAGGGCAGCGTGTTAGGCGGCGTGATTGGTGGCGTGTTCGGCGGCGATGATTGATTAGTCGAACGCAGTCGAATTTACGGCGTGGGTTCGGTCCAGTCCTACTGCCACACGGCGCGCAGTTTGTGGCGAAGCTGAGTGATGCCTTGACACTGTGCAACTGACCCGCCTTCGGTACTCGGGCGGCGCTTGGATAGTCACGTCAGCGAACAAGTATCGGTAGCATTCATTTTTGTGCAATCATTCGCAGCACTATAGATTCCCAAAGAAAGTGAATTGCCATGCAGCCACAACATCGCAGACTTCGTTCCATTCGATTGCTTTTAGCTTTAGGCACGATTTGTGCGACATCTGCCCTTGCACAAGCGCCTGTCGCTACGGCAATTGCGCCGCCCGAAGCCTTGGTGCTGGATGCGGTGCCACCTGTGCCGGCATCACTGGTGAGTGATGTAGCGCGTTATACCGAATACAAGCCGACTTTGTTTGCCGTTTGGCATCCAACGAAAATGGAAATGCTGGTAAAGCGGCGACATCAGAATACCTTTCAGTTCTTCGCGGTTGCCGGGCCAGGTGCAGCGATGGAATTACGGACGGATTATCCAGAGCCGGTGCATTTCGTGAGCCGGCCGTCGGTCACAAAAAAGGTGAGCGACGAGTCTGTTGTGTTTACCAAGGATACCGGCGGTAATGAAGTGTTCCGTCTCTATCGAGCCGAATCCGATTCGGCAGCAGCCTTTGCCAAGGCGGTGCCGATAACCCCAACAGATCGACGCGTGCAGGATTTTGCGTGGTCGGAAAAAGGTGATCGGCTGGCCTACATCACCGTACCGGTAAATCGCAGCGGCAGTGCCGACAGCATTGTGTCCGAACTGTATATCGGCGACCCGAAACGAATGGTGACTGATCCGCAAAGTGCCAAACTGGTTGCCACATTGCCTGGGGGCGGATGGCAAGGCACGGACTGGTCGATGGACGATCAGACCATCTCACTGATTGAGTATGTGTCGATCAATGAAAGCCACATCTGGTTGTTGAATGTGGCTACCGGCGAGCGCATGCGATTTGTCGAGAAATCCGCCACTGCGACCGACGAACCGGTTGCTTATAGTTCGGTGCAATTCAGCCATGATGGCAAAGGTTTTTACGCCTTGTCAGATCGGGATTCTGAATTCAAACGACTGGTCTTCGTCAATTTGAAAACCCGTCAGTCAACCGTGCTGACGACCGCTATTAAGTGGGACGTCGAGCGCTATAGCGTTTCCAAAGACGGCAAGCTGATTGCCTTTGTGAGCAATGAAGACGGCACCGATATTTTGCATTTGATGCGTGTGGCCGACAAAAAGACCTTGCCAATACCGAAACTTCCGTTGGCCAGTCTCGGTGGAATCAGTTGGCACAACAACAACGATGCGCTGGCCATCTCGGTGAGCGCGGCAAAATCACCAAGTGATGTTTTTTCGTATTCGGTGAAGACACAGGAACTCACCCGCTGGACGCACCATGAAGCTAGTGGTGCAGATCCAGCGAATTTTGTTGAGCCGGATTTGGTGCGCTGGAAAAGCTTTGACGGCTTGGTTATCTCAGGTTTCGCCTATCGTCCCGACACCAAAAAATTTCCCGGCAGGCGCCCGGTGTTGATCAGTATTCACGGTGGACCGGAATCGCAATACACCAGCAGTTTTGGCGGTCGCAATAATTACTTTGTGAATGAGTTGGGCGTCGCGGTGATTTACCCGAATGTGCGCGGCTCGCGCGGCTTCGGCAAGTCATTTTTAAAGCTGGATAACTGGCGCCTGCGCGAAAACTCGGTGAAGGATATCAAGGCATTGTTTGACTGGATTGCCATGCAGCCTGACTTGGACGCCTCCCGCGTGATGGTGATTGGCGGCAGTTACGGCGGCTATATGGTGTTGGCGGTGTCAACCTTGTATCCCGAGCATATTGTTGGTGCAATTGATGTAGTCGGCATCTCGAATTTCGTTACTTTCCTGCAAAACACTGAAAGCTATCGCCGCGATTTGCGCCGCGTCGAATACGGCGACGAACGCGACCCCGACATGCGCGCTTTCCTGCAGGAAATTTCACCGCTGAATCGCGCCGACCGGATTACCAAACCACTGTTTGTGGTGCAGGGGAAGAACGATCCAAGGGTGCCATACACGGAAGCAGATCAGATCGTGGCAAGCTTGAAGAAACGCGATACACCAGTTTGGTACATGATGGCCAACAACGAGGGGCATGGGTTTGCCAAGAAAGCGAATAGCGACTATTTGTTCTATTCGCAGATTGCGTTTATGCGCAAATACTTGCTTGGCACTGACTGATTATTTCTTCTCCGGCGCAGAAAGGGTTCCAGTCCGATAGGCTTCGGACGCCGACTGGTAGTAGCTGACGGCTTCATCAAGCGATTTCAACGCGGCTGCATTGGCGGGAATTTCCTTGCCGCTTTCACCGTCCACCGCGCGCCAGCGGCGCTGCGGGCGCAATTCAATCAGTGTGCCGTGTTCGAGGTAACCCACAGATTGGTAGTTCGCCATGAAGGCGCGTTGGTGGCTTGGACCATCGTGCAGAATATCGTGGCCGAAGAACTTTGAGCGATAGCTGAAGTTGAGTAGCGCAAGCAAAGTGGGACCGACATCTATCTGTGATGACAAGGTCTTGATCACTGCCGGTTCGATATTGCCGGGTGACCAGATCAACATGGGAATGTGAAAATTTTCTATCGGCAGGTCTGTCTTGCCGCGTCCGGCCGCAGTATGGTCGGCAAGGATGACAAATACGGTGCTGGAGAACCACGGCCGTGTTTTAGCCCGGCGTAGAAAGTCGCCAATCGCCCAGTCGGTGTATTTCACCGCGCCGTTGCGCCCGGTACCAGAGGGGATGTCGATGCGCCCGCTGGGGTAAGTGAATGGCCGGTGATTGCTTGTGGTCATGATGTGCGCGTAAAACGGCTGCTGTTTGGCATAACACTCATCGAGTTGCGCAAGCGACATGGTGAACAAATCCTCATCGGCAACGCCCCAGATGTTTTCACCGTGGATGGCATCCTTGTTGATTGAGGTGCGGTCGACCACGGCGTAGCCGTTGCCGCTGAAAAACGCATTCATGTTGTCAAAATAACCATAGCCGCCGTAGAGAAAAAGCGGCTTGTAACCACGCTGCTTGAACACCTCACCTAGTGTGAAGAGATTGGCGTTGTTCGGGCGTTTGACGATCGAGTTGCCTGGCGTTGGCGGGATGGATAGGGTGATCGCCTCCAGTCCGCGAACAGTGCGCAAACCGGTGGCGTAGAACTTGGTGAAGAACAGACTTTCACTCGCCAGCGCATCGAGATTCGGCGTCAATCCATCCTTGTTGCCGAACGCCGACATGAAATCGGCCGACAAACTTTCGACCGATATCAACACCACATTCAAGCGTTTTTCGGGGCCACGCCCGACTATGTCCCGTTCTATTGGCATCGGTGAATCCGGACTGAAGCCGGCAGGCGCCAGGATTTCGTATTCTTTGCGCAATGTCTTGTAAACCTTGGCGACCGTATCAGAACGATAGAACTGCGCGTAATCGATTTCATTGTTGCGGAAGGCGCTGAAAAATTCATAGTGTCCATTGCCTGCCAGTTGCACCGCCTGCGATTCGTCGGTGAATTCCTTATAGCGCGGTTCAACTGCAAAGAACGAAAGCACCGGCAGGAACCAAATAACGGCGAGCCCGGCAAAACGCTGACGCCATGGCAATGCGGGCGCGATAGAGGTTGCCTTGATGGTTTTCCATTGGGTATAGAACAGACCAAACGCCACCACGCCAATGCCGGCAAATGCCGGGCGCAGGTCATAGGACTCGCTGATATTGCCAATCACCTCACGGGTATAGATCAGATAGTCGACGGCAATGAAATTGAAGCGCGAGGCAAACTCATTCCAGAAGAAAAATTCGGATACCGACACGAACGCAAGTGCCGCACAAACGATCAACAGGACAATCCCGACGACGATACGGTAGGTGCGTGGCCAGTTGGCGGGTAAGGTCACCGTAATGAGGGCAATGAGCGGTAACCACCAGACTCCAGCGGCCAGATCAAACAAGGCACCAATTGCGAATATCGGAATCGAGCGCCATGGCGCGAGCAAGGCAAAGTCCGCATTGAAAATCAGCAGGCCAAATCGTACCAAGGCATTGAATGCGAGGTAGGTCAGCAACAGTCGGACCGGGATAGCAAAATGTCGAGAATTTAGCAGTGAACCGAGCATGTCAAGATTTTCAAGGGAAATATCGCGGACGACGGTACCAGTCGGTGCCGATAAAGCAAAGCGAAAACAAGAAAGAACCGTGCGTATAGGACGGCCGCGCAAAGTACGTGCTCTGCATGCCTTGGACGCCGCGTCGCGGGGTGGCAGCTCTGCGCCGCAGCGGATGGCAGGGCCGCATCGCAGCAGATAAATTTGCGATGTGCGCGTAGGATACTCGGTCATAAGCAGCGGACGCTTGAATTTATTGCAACAATTTCACACATCAATCGTAAGCGCTCATAGGATGGGACGGAAAATGAAAACCAAACCAACGCTTGAACTTGTCGATGCGCAAACGATTGTGAACGCGGCGCAGGCATTTGCCGTATCCAAAGGATGGCCGGTGACAATTGCGGTTTGTGACGACGGGGGCAACCTGATGCTGTTGCAGCGCATGGACGGCGCACCTGCAATGAGCACGAGCGTGGCGCCCGGCAAAGCGCAGACTTGTGCAATGACGCGACGACCGTCGAAACATTACGAAGACATGGTCAACAATGGGCGTACTGCGGCACTGCGTCTCCCGTGCCTGCCGATCGAAGGTGGGGAGATGATTGTGGTCGACGGTTACTGTGTTGGCGCAGTTGGTGTCTCCGGTGTCAAACCGGGAGAGGATGCCGAGGTCGCTCGCGCCGGTGTTGCCGCCATCGGCGCGCAGATCAGGTTCTAGGCCGAGCACAGCGGTCTCCGCGGGTGCGGGAAGACCGGTGTCGAGTTACTTGGCGTTCAGTTTCGCTTTCGCCTTTCGCTTTGCCATGACCGGCTTTCTCACAACAGCCGGCTTGCTTGGTTTTGCTGCCGCTTTAGCCGGTGTTGCAGCGGGCGCCTCCGCTGCCATTTCACGGCTACGGCGCAACAGTTCGGCGTGCGCTGCCTGCATATATTTGCCCAGATCGGCAATGTCCGGCATTACCCGACGGCACCCAATCAGTCCGAAGTCGAGCCAGCCGTTATAGCTTTGCAGCGTTATGTTGAGCGCCATGCCGTGATAGGGGATGGATACCGGGTAGGTACTGATCTGTTTGGCGCCGGCAAAATACAAAGTGATATTCGGACCCGGGACATTAGAGATCACCACATTGGCAAATGCGGGCATGGTATTGGCCAAACGTGAGCGGGCGAAGCCGTTGGCCAAGGCGCTGAACAGCCATGGTGCGCCAATGGAGGGAAAATCGGTCGGCAGCAGGGTTTTCATTTCAGTCATCACCGACTTCACGCCTTGGCTCGACGCGCGGATGGCCTGCAATCGTTCAATCGGGTCCTTGATGTTACTGGCCAAACTCATTCTCGCCATTGACACCTGATTGCTCATGTCGGTATTGCCTTCCGGGCGCAGGCTCACGGGCACTGCGGCCAGCAATGAGTCTTTTGGCCGGCACCCCATATCGGCCAGATAGCGCATCATGCCTTCCGACGAGATTTCCATCACTACGTCGTTCAAGCTGACTTTGTTGGCGGCAGTGATTTCCTTCACTTCCTTGATAGGAATTGAAAAGCGGGCAAAGCTGCGCTGATTGGTGATGCCGACATTGAGTGGAGTGCGCGGCGCAAACCAGTGCGTTTTCTCGGCGGCGGACTTGATCTCGCCGGCGACTTTGGCGGGGCGCATGGTCCGGCGTGCGGTTCTGATTAACCCCGGTAGCGACTTGACCAGCTTTACCGTTTGAACCAAATTGTGTTTGATCCCGGCACCAGCCAATTCGGCGATGCCAAAATTGTCGCGCGATGCAGGGCGTCGGTCTTTTGCCGGGCGTACCTGGCGTGGCTCCGGCGTCGTATCCATGATCGCCTGCATCAAAACCTGACCACCCATGCCGTCGAGCCCGGCGTGATGGAACTTGCTGTAGACACCAACAATGCGCGTTCCCTTGGGTGCATCGGGCGGCGTCGGCAAACCATCGAGGACATACATTTCCCACAACGGGCGACTGCGATCAAGCAGGCTGGAATGTATCCGTGATACCAGACGGTCCACCTGCGCCCGTGACCCCGGCGGCGGAACGATCACGTGGCGAATGTGGTGTTCGATATCCAGATGATCATCCATTACCCACACCGGGTTCGCCAGATCAAACGGCATGTTGACCAGCTTGCGCTGAAAAATCGGCGCCAGATGCATGCGGCTCTGAATGTGCTTGACCACGTCGGCAACGAAGTCACCTTTGTATTCAGGCGGCAATTCATACATGCTTAAACCGCCAACATGCATTGGCGTTTCCGGCGTTTCAAGGTGTAAAAACGCCGCATCCAGTCCGCTTAAATGATCCATGCTGCCCTCCGTTATTGTTTTATTAGCTACGCGATCCAACTACCACTCGCATTGTCGCATGGCATTTGACTCGTGACTTAACGGCGTGCTATCAGCACCAACTGACCGGGCAGACGCGATCAGGTGCTGAAAAACTCCTTCACTCGATCCAGCCAACCCTGAGCACGCGGGTTGTGCAGCTTGGTGTTGCCTTTGCTGATTTCTTCAAACTCGGTGAGTAGTTCGCGCTGGCGCTCGGTCAGCTTGACCGGTGTCTCAACGACGACATGACACATGAGATCGCCGGGGGCGACGGAGCGTATGCCTTTGATGCCCTTGCCGCGCAGACGGAAGACTTTACCGGTTTGGGTTTCGGCGGGAATCTTGAGGCGCGCAACGCCTTCCAACGTCGGGATTTCGATTTCGCCCCCGAGCGCCGCGGTGCTGATGCTGATTGGCATTTCACAGTGCAGATCGTCGTGATCGCGCTTGAACACGCTGTGTGGTTTCAAATGAACCTGAACATACAGGTCACCGCTCGGTCCCCCGTTGACGCCGGCTTCACCTTCACCGGTGAGGCGGATGCGATCGCCCTCGTCAATGCCTGACGGAATCTTGACCGACAGGGTTTTGTGATCCTTGATCCGCCCGGTGCCGTGACAGGAGTTGCAGGGGTCTGGAATGTAGCGCCCGGTTCCATGGCATTTCGGGCAGGTTTGCTGAATCGAGAAGAACCCTTGCTGCATCCGCACCTGTCCGTGGCCGGCGCAGGTCGGGCAGGTCTTCGGCTCACTGCCTTTTTTGGCACCGGTGCCTTTGCAAGGCTCGCATTCAGACATGGTCGGAATCTTGATCCGGGTCTGGGTGCCACGGGCGGCGTCTTCCAGACTGACTTCAAGGTTGTAGCGCAGATCAGCACCGCGAAACACATTGGAGCGACCACCCTGGCCGCCACGACCCTGACCAAAGATGTCACCGAAGATGTCGCCAAAGGCATCTGCGAAGCCACCCATGCCGGCACCTCCAGCACCTGCTTGCGGATCAACGCCGGCATGACCGTATTGATCGTAGGCCGCGCGCTTTTTCGGGTCGGTGAGAATTTCGTAGGCTTCCTTGGCCTCCTTGAAGAGTTCTTCTGATTTCGGGTTGTCAGGATTGCGGTCGGGATGATGTTTCATCGCCAACTTGCGGTAGGACTTTTTGATGTCCTCATCACTTGCGTCACGGTTGACGCCAAGCACTTCGTAGAAATCGCGTTTTTTGGCCATGGTTCGGTAGAGCAGTACGTTGGTGAGCAGGCGAGCCTGAAAGAGCAAACGGAGAATCGGCGGATTTGCCCGATTCTCCGATCCTTACATGCTGAGGCGGGCGTTACTTCTTGTCATTCACCTCGGTGTACTCGGCATCAACCACGTTGTCATCGTGTTTGGCGCCATGACCGTGGTCACCTGCACCAGCAGGACCTGCGGCGCCCGGACCGCCGGCAGCATCACCGGCCGGATTGGCGTACATTTTCTCACCCAACTTCTGCGAGGCTTTCATCAACGCTTCGGTTTTGGCTTCGATGGTCGCTTTGTCGGCATCCGATTTCAGCGCTTCCTCAGCTTCCTTGATTGCTGTTTCGATCGCTTCCTTCTCGGCCGCTTCAATCTTGTCGCCGTGCTCTGCGACTGCCTTCTTGATTGAATGCACCATCGCGTCGCACTGGTTGCGCGTTTCGACCATTTCGTGGGCGATCTTGTCTTCTTCCGCATGGGCGGCAGCGTCTTGCACCATGCGGTTGATCTCTTCTTCGGTCAATCCGGAATTGGCCTTGATGGTGATCTTGTTTTCTTTGCCGGTACCTTTGTCCTTGGCCGAAACGTGCAGGATACCGTTGGCGTCGATATCAAAAGTAACCTCGATCTGCGGCATGCCGCGTGGTGCCGGCGGAATATCGGACAGATTGAACTGACCAAGGCTCTTGTTGCCCTTCGACATTTCACGCTCGCCCTGCAAGACGTGAATCGTCACTGCACTCTGGTTGTCGTCAGCGGTCGAGAAGGTCTGGCTGGTCTTGGTCGGGATGGTGGTGTTCTTGGCAATCAGCTTGGTCATGACGCCACCCATGGTTTCGATTCCCAATGACAGCGGCGAAACGTCAAGCAATAGCACGTCTTTGACGTCACCTTGCAACACGCCACCTTGAATTGAGGCGCCGATAGCGACTGCCTCGTCTGGATTCACATCACGACGCGGTTCTTTGCCAAAAAATTCTTTGACCTTGTCCTGTACTTTTGGCATGCGGGTCATACCGCCGACGAGGATGACGTCGGCAATATCGCTGACCTTGACACCGGCATCCTTGATGGCGATGCGGCATGGCGCAATGGTGCGCTCGATCAACTCATCGACCAGCGATTCGAACTTGGCGCGGGTGAGCTTCAAGGTCAAATGTTTCGGGCCGGTCGCGTCTGCAGTGATGTACGGCAGATTGATTTCGGTCTGCTGGCTCGACGAGAGTTCGATCTTGGCTTTTTCGGCCGCATCTTTAAGGCGCTGCAAAGCCAACACGTCGTTCTTGAGATCGACGCCTTGCTCTTTCTTGAACTCGGCCACGATGTAGTCGATCAGGCGCTGGTCAAAGTCTTCACCGCCGAGGAAGGTGTCGCCGTTGGTGGAGAGCACCTCAAACTGGTGTTCGCCGTCGAGTTCAGCGATCTCGATGATCGATATGTCGAACGTGCCGCCGCCGAGGTCATACACGGCAATTTTGCGGTCACCTTCCTGTTTGTCCATACCAAACGCCAACGCAGCAGCGGTCGGCTCGTTGATGATGCGTTTGACTTCCAGACCGGCGATCCGGCCGGCATCTTTGGTTGCCTGGCGCTGGCTGTCATTGAAATAGGCAGGAACGGTGATGACCGCTTCAGTCACCTCCTCACCGAGGTAGTCCTCAGCGGTTTTTTTCATCTTGCGCAGCACTTCGGCAGAAACCTGCGGTGGCGCCATCTTGTTGCCCCGGGCCTCGACCCATGCATCGCCGTTGTCGGCTTTGACGATTTTGAAAGGCATCAAATCGATGTCTTTCTGGACTTCCTTTTCATCGAAGCGGCGGCCAATCAACCGTTTGACTGCGTACAACGTGTTGTGCGGGTTGGTAACCGCCTGACGTTTGGCAGAAGCACCGCACAGAATCTCGCCGTCTTCAGCGTAGGCGACGATGGACGGCGTAGTACGCGCGCCTTCCGAGTTCTCAATAACCTTCGGCTTGCCGCCTTCCATGATCGAAACGCAGCTGTTGGTGGTGCCGAGGTCGATGCCGATAATTTTGCCCATGATGTTTTCCTTGTTTTCTGAATTTGGTAATAAATGCTTGAGTCGAATATGGGGTTGCGTGACGTAAGTTCAAGTCCTGCCGTAGTTTTTTGGCTAGTTGTTCCTGGCCTTTGCCACAACCACGAGCGCCGGGCGCAGGACGCGATCGGCCAGGCTGTAGCCCTTTTGCAGAACGGTAAGCACCGTATTGGCCTCGGTGGCTGCATCAGGTCCCTCGATCTGGCTGATTGCCTGATGGCGGTGCGGATCGAACTTTTCGCCAAGGGGCGCAATTTCGGCGAGGCGGGACTTTTCAAACGCACTGGACAGTTGACGTAAGGTCAGCTCCACCCCGGCTTTCAGATTTTCTGCGTTTTGATTCTCGTTGGCCAGTGCGGCTTCCAGACTATCTTTCACCGCTAGCAATTCGCCGGCGAACTTTTCCACAGCAAATTTTCTGGCTTTGTCGATATCTTCAGTGGCGCGGCGGCGGACATTTTCGGTCTCGGCCTTGGCGCGCAGCCAGGCGTCGTGATGCTCCTGACCTTTGAGTTCAGCGATCTTGAGCATTTCCTCAAGACTGGGCATGACTTCGACCGAGCCTTGATTAGATTCGTCAGTTGGTGCTGATGCCGCGCCGTTGATTTCGTCTGCGGCAGGCCGTGTGTCGCCGGTGTGGTTTTCCTGCATGTTCGGGCTCCTTGAATAACCCGCCCTATATCAGGGCTACCTGGCTAAGTTCAAGTCCACTGGGGAAAACTAATTGGCAATCCACCAAAATCCCCGCCACGAGGGGGCAGGGCCGGGTTCACCGGGGTTTGGTGATCCAATCCGTCAGCATTGCGGCATTCATCGCCCCTGCCTGACGGGCAATCTCACGCCCGTCGCGAAAAATGGCGATGGTCGGGATTGAGCGAATGTTGAAGCGCGCGGCGAGGGCTTGTTCGTCCTCGGTATTGACCTTTGCGAGCCGGAAACTTGGCTCCAAATCCCTTGCCGCTTGAGCAAATGCCGGCGCCATCATCTTGCACGGCCCGCACCACGGGGCCCAGAAGTCGACGACTATTGGCAGTTCAGAACGGGCAATATGTCGGTCAAAGGTGGCTTCAGTCAGCGTCAGCGCTTCGCCCACAAACAGGGCGTGTTTGCACCCGCCGCAACGCGGCTGTTGGCTCAGACGATCCGACAAAACGCGGTTCTGAGTGTGACAGTGCGGACAGACAACGATTTTTGAGTCGATCATCGGAGATTCCTTGGGTAATGTCACTGAGATGGCGACGAGTGCGCCGGAATCAAGTCTGACGGCGCTTATGCGTCAAAATGCGACTCCGCGCTTGTCATTTCCCCGCCAAAAGGAGCAAAACGGTGCAATCTCTCAAATCGCGCCTGTTGTATTTCGTCGTGAAGCGCCAGCTCGCCAAACTGCGCGCGCTCAACTTGCCCTTGCCGGAGTTTCGCAAGGCACGCGAAGCAGCAGCGGAAAAACTGTTCAAACTACCGGCGAACGTCAAACTCGAGGTAACGCAAAGCGCCGGGGTCCATGCGGAATGGCTGCGACCTGACAGTGCGGCTACGGACGGCGTGGTGCTCTATCTCCATGGCGGTGCTTATGTCGGTGGATCCTGCATCACGCACCGGGCTTTGGCCGGGCGTCTTGCCGCAGCGGCCGGACGCGCAAGCTTGATCATTGACTATCGGCTGGCGCCGGAACATCCGTTTCCGGCAGCGTTGGATGATGCCGTCGCTACGTACGCTGAGTTGCTGGCGGCGGGATCCAGCCGTATAGCCGTTGCCGGAGATTCCGCTGGTGCCGGTCTGGCTTTGGCGCTCGTTCAACGCCTGCGTGAGACGCGGACGCAGATGCCGGTTGCCTTGGCTCTCATGTCGCCCTGGACCGACCTGGCGCTGACCAGCGAGACGCATCAAACCAAAGCGCGCGTGGACCCGTATTTCCCCACGCCGGAGCGATTGGCCGTTTCAGCTGCTGCATACGCGGGTGCGACGCCATTGATCCACCCGATGGTGTCACCGCATTACGCCGACGTGAGCGGGATGCCGGCAATGTTGATTCATGTCGGCGAGCATGAAACGCTACTCAACGATTCGCTATGGCTTGCCCAGCGGGTGCAAGCAGCGGGTGGAACTGCTGAAATCAAGGTTTGGCCGGGCATGTGGCATGTCTGGCAAGCGCTTGGCGGCAAGATGCGAGACGCCGATGATTCAATTGCCGAGCTCGGTGATTTCGTCAAACGTCGGTTTGACGCGTTGCCAAGCTAGAACTATTTGCTAGTGGCGTCCGGCGAAGCGGATTGCATCGTTGCCCAGCTCCAAAAGGAAACTCATGGCCGCACCCCAACGCAGCAGAACATCATCCGTGTCCAGTCGGCGCTCCTGTGCAAGGTGGTCGATACCGGAAAGTTCTCCACGTGCCTTGGCTTGTATGCAGCCTTGCAGCCACATCACACCGAACGGTACATAACGCAAGCAGGCCGCTGTCGCAGTAGCAAAGCAAATCCTGTTCTGGTTGCCCCGCCAGCCCGATTGAGTGAGCCCGTCGAGATAAGCCGCTGTGGCGGCGCCGTAGTAGTCTTTTGCATTCGCTGCGTCGGCAAACAGATTGAACAAGTTGCCGCCGATTTGCGTACCCAGATCTTCACCGATGGCAGCAAGTCCGAGGAACGACCAGTCAATCGCCGTCGTCGTGTTTTCCGTCAGCGGATTTCCAGTGGCGAACAGATTTGCCTGATGGCAGTCTTGATGACTGAGCGTTTGCATCTGCGCCGCCAAGAGCTTGCACAACCCATCGGCATTCGCCAGCAATCGTCGCACGCGGACATCGGTGTCCGGCCGAAAAGCGATTTGCGCGTCGCGAGTAGCCCAGAAAGTGGCATCGGAAAGAGTCTGATTCAGACCCCAGCTTTGTAGTGCACCAATCCATTTGCGCAGAAAGTGGCGGCACAACCAAATTTCGTTGTCGGAACCTGACACGAAGCCGGCATGGGCACCATTGAATTCGCCGAAATGCCGAGCCGCAAGGACGTGACGCTCCATCGGCCAAGGCTTTTGATCTTGTGCGCCGAGATCTTGTAGCCAAATCCAGAATGTCATTGGCGCGGGCTCAACAACACGCAAGCAGCGCACAGCACGCAATCCGCCGTGCCAATTCGCGAGAATGCAAGAGCGATGGACCTCAGCTTCCCGTCGCCAGTAATTCCAATCCGAGGGATTGTCGAGGTAGTCTTTACCTCGGCTACCAAGGTCTAACCAGTGCAGAACCTTAAGAATCAGAGACCATGGTCTGGCTTTGCCGCCGCTCTGTGCGTGTCCGGAAAAGCGGTAAATACCTGTGGTCACCGGATTGACTCCAAAACACGGCAGCTGCGTAAACGACCAATCCAGCAGATCGGCTTGTTGGTCGGCGAGCAGACAACGAACCAGCGGCGTCAGGGTTTGCGCGTCGACCGACGAATACTCCGCTGCGTTCTCAAGCGCCATCGCTGGTTGTGTTGGATGCCAGCGGCAAAAAAAATCTAGCTTGAGACCTGTGCCGCGCGGTCGGACGAATGATTGATTCCATCGCCAGTCGGCACTTCGCCCAGCAGAAAGGGGTTGACGCCGTCAAGGCAGGCGATGTTATAGCTGAACTGATGCGGGTTGGAACGGCGCTGATGGTGGGTATAGATACCGCAGATCGAGCAAAAATAATGCTTTGCGGTTTTGGTGTTGAATTGGTAAAGATGTAGCGCATCTTGACCTTCGATCACTTTGAGTCCGGCCAGCGGAACCCGCGCAACGATTGCCCCGCGTCGCGCGCACATGGAGCAATTGCAACGTCCGGGATCGACGATTCCATCAGGCAGATCGAGTTCCAGCACCACTGCGCCACAGTGGCACGATGCACGATGTCTGGGTTGGATCACGGTATCACCAACTTGCTTGATCATCTTTCCTCCGTTGCCCTTTTCTTGAGGATTGGTTGCTTCGGATGCAGGCGCGCCATGGCATAAACATCCGCGTAGACACCGTCACGCAGCGCGTAAGCAATGTGGGTGCCTTCAATGACGAAACCGAACTTTTTGTACAGTTTGATCGCCGCCTCGTTTTCGGTAAATACCGTCAGCTCCAAACGTAACAGGTTGAGCCAATTGTCTGCTTGATCAACGATTGCCCCCATCAGCGCAGTACCGACGCCCAGATTGTGATACTGGTCGTGTACCGCCATACCGATGTCTGCAGCGTGGGTTCTGCGCCGCCGCGGGCTCAAATGTATTCCCGCATTGCCCACCAATTTGCCATCAACCAAAGCCACCAGCAATACAAAATCAGCCGATGATTTGCTCAACCGTTCGCGCCACATTTCGGCCGAAGGATAAGGGTTTTGCAGCGTTCCACCCTGTGCCTTTGACTGCATGAAGGTTTCATGAATCGCGGCAAAATCAGCCGGCTCGGCGTGACGAATTTTCAGTTCCATAGGTGGCCCCTTAAGCCTCAAATAGTTTCGGGAATTTACATTGGTGCGCCAAGGGCACGCGCACGTTGCGCGGCTGTGCTATCGACGGTAGCGCTTACCGGCCAACCGGTCAGATGGCGTCCCGCTACGCCCGCCAACGCGGCGATCCAGTCATCGCGTTGATTGACACAAGGAATGTAGTGAAAGTGCTTTCCGCCGGCGTCATGAAAGGCGGCCTTGCACTCCATGGCGATTTCTTCCAGTGTCTCGAGACAGTCCGAGGTGAAGCCGGGGCAGACCACATCAGTGCGTGAATTCTCCTGGCCGACGCAGTCGCGGGCGAGTTGTTCGATCGTCGCCTGGGTGTAGGGCTGCAGCCATTTGGCGCGACCAAAGCGCGATTGAAAGGTAATGCGGTAGTCGTCTGCCGACAGTTGCAATGCTTCGGCCAACAAGCGCCCGGTCTTTTGGCATTCGCAGAAATACGGGTCGCCCAGGTGCAACGAGCGCTCCGGCAGGCCATGAAAACTCATTACCAAGGTTTTCGGTCGGCCGTGACCTGCCCAGTCTTCCCGAATGCTGGTGGCGAGCGCAGCAATGTAGGCGGAATCGTCGTGATAGTTGCGCACAAAGCGCAGTTCGGGCGGATTGCGCGTGCATTTGATCCAGTCGGCAACATCGTCCATCACGCTGGCGGTCGTGCTGGCGGCAAACTGCGGATACAGCGGCAGAACCAATATGCGCTGTGCACCGCCTGCCTTCAACTGGTCGAGCTTCTCGGCGATTGCCGGCGAGCCGTAACGCATCGCATACGCTACCTTCACGGCGTTGTCCGGGCGTGCATCAAAGTAGGCTTGAAGCTTGGTCGCTTGACCTTCAGTGTTCACTTTCAGCGGTGATCCGGCGGGGGTCCAGATCTGCGCATATTTGGCTGCCGATTTGGCCGGGCGCACGGTCAGGATGATGCCATTGAGAATAAACCACCAAATGGCACGGGGAATCTCGACCACACGCGGGTCCCACAGGAACTGTTTGAGATAACGTCGCACCGCGGAAGCAGTGGGCGCGTCGGGCGTCCCAAGATTCACCAGCAGAATCGCCGTATGGTGCGGGTCGCCATGCTTGCGAGGCGGTTCCAGGTGGTAGCGCGACATGTCAGGGAGCGGCCAGCGCTGACGAGAGCAGGCGGGCGGTGATGTCAACAATCGGAATCACGCGCTCATAGGCCATCCGGGTCGGACCGATCACGCCGATGGTACCGACGACCTGGCCATCGACGGCATACGGTGCGGCCACGACGCTGCACTCATCCAGTGGTGCAATACCGGATTCGCCACCGATGAAAACCTGGACTCCCTCGGCACGAGTGGAAAGTTCCAACAGTTGTGCGAGGCCGGTCTTTTGCTCGAATAAATCGAATACCCGGCGCAGGCGACCCATGTTTGACGAGAAGTCCTCCACGCCGAGCAAATTGCGCTCTCCGCTGATCACATACTGCGTCGAGGTGTCGGAAATCGCCTGATTGCCGGCCTGCATCGCTGCTGACATCAGCGCCGTCATGTCGCTGCGCAGTTGGTGCAATTCATCCATGACGCGAACGCGCACTTGTTCCAGATCCAGGTCAAGACAATGTTGATTCAAATAATTCGCCGCCTCGATCAACTCAGCCTGGGAAAAATTCCGCTGGGTGAACAAAATCCGGTTCTGTACATCGCCATCTGCAGTGACGATGATCAGCAAAATGCGTTTATCGGAGAGATTCAGAAACTCCATCTGGCGAATCCGTGCCTGCTTGTGCCGCGGCACCACGACGATCCCGGCGAATTGCGTCAGTTGCGAGAGCAGCTGTGAGGCCTGGGTAATAACGCGGGTGGGTTGATCGGGCTGAATCGCCTCTTTAATTTCCGACAATTCATTGCCCGCCAAGGATTTCACCGTCAGCAACGTATCCACGAAAAGGCGGTAGCCGAGCGCGGTCGGAACCCGGCCGGCAGAGGTGTGCGGGCTGGTGATAAAGCCCATGTCCTCAAGGTCAGACATCACATTGCGGATGGTGGCCGGCGAGAGCTCCAGCCCTGAATATTTGGATAGCGTGCGCGAACCGATGGGCTGCCCTTCGGCGATAAATCGCTCGACAAGGGTTTTCATCAGGGTTTGGGCGCGTGGGTCTAGTCCGGACATAGGCGACATTATGCAATTTCAGGCGCCGCTTGCGCCAATGGGATAGCGGATATGTTTATGGCAAAATCGGCAGCTATGCCCGCATCGTCAAATACTGCCCTCATGTCCGCCTTTGCGACTGTCGCCATTATCGGCAAATATCAAAGCGCCGAAGTTGCCGAATCGGTCGTCAGTCTGGCTGCTTTTTTGCGTCAGCGCGGATTGGGCGTACTGATTGAAGCGGAAACTGCGAGCGCGCTGGCGACCGGTGATTTTGAAATGGCCGACTATGAGCAGATCGGTGCTGACGCAGATCTGGCAATCGTACTCGGTGGCGACGGCACCATGTTGAACTCAGCCCGCCGTCTGGCGCAATTCGGCGTGCCTTTGCTGGGTGTGAATCAAGGGCGACTCGGTTTCATGACCGATATCGCTCGTGGCACCATGCTGGAAGGGGTCGCAGCGGTACTCGACGGCGCCTATACCAGCGAGCAGCGGTTCATGTTGAATGCCGAGGTTTGGCGCGACGGGGTCAAGGTATTTGAGGCGCAGGCGCTGAACGATGTGGTCGCCAACAAAGGCGATGTCGGACGCATGATCGAGCTGGAAGTCAAGGTCGATGGCGAGCTGATTCACGTCTTGCGCGCCGACGGTTTAATTGTCTGCACACCGACCGGTTCGACCGCCTATGCGCTGTCCGCCAACGGGCCGATCCTGCACCCCTCGGTTGCCGGGATTGCGATTGTTCCGTTGTGCCCGCACGCACTGACCCACCGGCCGATCACTATCAGCGACCAGAGCGTGGTGGAGATCAGCCTGATGCCGACCTACGAGGCCGGTGTGCATTTCGACGGACAGCAACGTTTTGATGCGCGCGCCGGAGATACGGTTCGCGTTGCCCGCACAGTGCACAGCATTACCTTGTTGCATCCACCCGGTTACAGCTACTTCGCGATGTTGCGCGAAAAGCTGAGCTGGAGTGCTTTCCCCCGCCACTAGAAGCCAAGGCAAAATTGAACGCCCCCACCCCCATCCCCGCCCAGGGCGGGGCTACTAGTTAGCTCGCTATGCTCGAAAGTTTTCAGGTGAAATGCTGCAACGTTTATTGATTCGCGATTTCGTCATCGTTGACCGCCTTGAGCTGGAATTTGGTGGCGGCTTTGGCGCACTCACCGGCGAAACCGGGGCGGGCAAATCGATTCTGGTTGATGCGCTGGCACTTGCCTTGGGCGAGCGCGCTGAGGCCAGCGTGGTTCGGGTCGCCTGTAATCGTGCGGAGGTGTCGGCGGAATTCAGCGTGGCTGCAGGCAGCACCCTGGAAACCTGGCTGCGTGATCACGATTTCGATACGCATGAGTGTTTGCTGCGCCGCGTGGTCGATAACGGCGGGCGGTCACGCGCCTACATCAACGGCACCTCGGCCACGCTGGGGCAGTTACGTGAGATTGGCGAGTTGCTTGCCGATATTCATGGTCAGCACGCACACCATTCTTTACTGCGCTCCGAGGCGCAACGTGCGCTGCTCGATACTCACGCCGGAGCCGCTGCGCTGGTTCGCGAAACCGGCGCGACATATGCCGCATGGCGGCAGGCGAGAGAAGCGCTGCTGGCCGCAGAACAAGATGTCGAAGCAACCACCCGCGAGCGCGAGTTGCTCGAATGGCAGGTCAATGAGCTCACGGCTTTGGATTTTGACGAGAGCGCCTGGCAGGAAACCGAGGCTGAACATCGTCGCCTGGGTAACGCCGCGTCCTTGATCGAGGGCTGCAGTGCTGCACTAGCGGCGCTTGACGAGGGTGATGCGGCGGCCGTACCCAGCTTGCAGCACGCCAGTGTCCGTCTCAGCGAGCTGACCGCATTTGATTCTGCACTGGCTGATGCCGCACAATTGTTTGAGGGCGCACTGATTCAACTCGATGAGTTGGTGCTGGCGCTACGGCGTTATCAGGATCGTCTTGAGATGGATCCGTCACGCTTGAGCGAACTCGATGCGCGGATCGATGCCGTCACCCAGATGGCGCGCAAACATCGCGTGACCCCGGCTGAACTGCCTTCCACGCTGCAGCGCCTGCGTGCCCGTCTGGACGAACTGACGCTGCGGGCAGATCCGGTTGCTCTGGCGGCGCGCGAGAAGTCAACCAACGCGACTTACCATCAAGTGGCGAAGCAACTATCCGCAGTGCGCAAAAAGGCGGCGGCCGCACTGTCGACCTCGGTCACCGCCGGCATGCAAGAGCTGGCGATGGTTGGCGGACGTTTCGAAATTGCGTTGAACACCTTGCCCGAGGGCGCAGCGTTTGGTTTGGAGAGTGTTGACTTTCTGGTGACTGCGAACGTCGGCCAACCGCTACGGCCGTTGGCTAAAGTGGCTTCCGGTGGCGAGTTGTCGCGCATCGGCTTGGCTTTGCAGGTCATCGCCAGCGCAGCGAATCAAGCCGGTACCTTGATATTTGACGAGGTCGATGTCGGCATCGGCGGTCGCGTGGCAGAGATCGTCGGACGGATGTTGCGTCAATTGGGCAGCACTCGCCAAGTCCTCTGCGTCACTCATTTGCCCCAAGTCGCGGCACAGGCCGACTGGCAGTGGTCCATCGCCAAGGAGACCAAAGCCGGTGCGACCGTTTCGCTGGTTCATGTGCTGGATGATCAGGCGCGCACGAACGAAATCGCCCGCATGTTGGGCGGTGAAAAAATTACCGACACGACGCGCCGGCATGCGGCAGAGATGTTGGACAACCGGAAGAATGCTCAATGACTCAAATTTGCGCGCCAATGACCGGTTCCGTGGTTCATGTGTTGGCCGAGGTGGGCCAGCGGGTGACCAGCGGGCAGGTGCTGCTGGTGATTGAAGCAATGAAGATGGAGCACGAGATTCGCGCCGATCAGGATGGCGAGGTGGCTGCTTTGCTGGTGCAAGTCGGTGATCTGGTGGAAGCCGACGAAATGCTGGTCCGATTGACTTCGGTTACCTCAGTTGGTGCTGAGCGCACGGTGTCAGTGACGACGGAGGTCGCGGAGGCAGCGACGAAGCGTGTGCGTGCTGACCTGCAGGAAGTGTTGGACCGCAACGCGCTGACATTGGATGCTGCAAGGCCCGCAGCCGTGGGCAAACGCCATGCGCTCGGCCTGCGCACCGCCCGTGAAAACATTACTGACCTTTGTGATGCAGGCAGCTTCGTTGAATACGGATCGCTGACCTTCGCAGCGCAGTTGGCCCGGCGCAGCAAGGATGACTTGATTCGCAATACACCTGCCGATGGCATGGTGACCGGGATCGGCAGCATCGACGGGGTGCGCTGTGTGGTGATGGCCTATGACGCGACGGTGCTGGCCGGCACACAAGGCATGCGCAATCATCAAAAGACCGACCGCATGCTCGGCATCGCGCTGGAGCAAAAGCTCTCCGTGGTGTTGTTTGCCGAAGGCGGCGGCGGGCGACCGGGCGACGTTGATGCCAATGTGGTTGCCGGTTTGCATGTGGCGACCTTTGCCAGCTTTGCCCGCCTCAGCGGACAAGTGCCGGTCGTTGGCATCGTCGCCGGGCGGTGTTTTGCCGGCAATGCGGCGCTGCTCGGTTGCTGCGATGTCGTCATCGCCACGCGTGCAAGCAATATCGGCATGGGTGGTCCGGCAATGGTCGAGGGTGGCGGATTGGGTGTGTTTACTCCGGAACAAATCGGTCCGAGCGACGTGCAGTTTGCCAATGGCGTGATTGATATTCTGGTCGACGATGAAACGCAGGCTGTTCATGCAGCCAAGCACTATCTCGGCTTCTTCAATGGCCGACGCGGTGACTGGACCGGCGCCGACCCAATGCGCTTGCGCGATGTTTTGCCGGAAAACCGCGTGCGCAGTTACGACATGCGCGAAGTGCTGCGTTTGGTCGCCGACACCGAGTACGGCGCTTTAGTCGAACTGCGCGCCGGCTTCGGCGCAGGAATTTTTACCGCCCTGGCGCGGATCGAAGGACGCCCCGTAGGCCTCATCGCGAGCAACCCGGCGCACCTTGGCGGTGCCATCGATGCCGACGCTGCGGATAAAGCTGCGCGCTTCATGCAACTGTGCAATACGCACGGCTTGCCTGTGGTTTCACTGGTAGACACTCCTGGATTTATGGTGGGTCCCGAGATCGAGCAAAAAGCGCAGGTACGGCATGTGAGCCGGATGTTTGTTCAAGCGGCCCATTTGCGCGTGCCGTTTTTCTGCATCGTGCTGCGCAAAGCCTATGGTCTGGGGGCGATGGCGATGGCCGGTGGCGGCTTTCATGTTCCGATGGCCACCGTATCGTGGCCCAGTGGCGAGTTTGGCGCGATGGGCCTGGAAGGCGCGGTACGCTTGGGCTTTGCCAAGGAACTGGCGGCAGTAAGCGATCCGAACGAACGGGAAAGCTTGTTCAGGAAACTGGTTGATCAGGAATACGAACGCGGCAAGGCGATCAATGTAGCGACTACGCTGGAGATTGATGCGGTGATTGATCCGGCGGAGACGCGCGCGTGGCTATCGAAGTCGCTCGCCTCGACAGTGGTGAAGGCGCGCACGACCTATGGCGTGGACACTTGGTGAAATTCGTTGCGATCAAAAGATAGGTCGGAGCCGTAAGCGTTCATCGAGGCAGGCACAAATTTAGCCGTAGGATTAATTCCTCACCAGGACATTGACCATGCAAACTTTGCAATCGGCACCCTTGATGGTGCTCAAACTCAACGTTTCGTTCGCAGAAATGGTTGATATCGGCAGCACGCCGGTAGGACGCCGCCGCATCGTGCCGGTGTCAGGCGGTCAATTCAGTGGTGCACGCCTGAATGGCATCGTGCGTCCCGGCGGCGCGGATTGGGTTCTCAACCGTGCTGATGGAGTGATGCTTGTGGATGTGCGGCTGACCCTGGAAACCGATGACAATGTGCTGATTTACCTGGGCTACCAAGGGAGTTTTCGGGCTGCGCCAGAGGTGATGCTGCGCTTCGCTCGGGGCGAACGGTTGGATGACAATGAGTATCAACTGCGCACTGTTGCGCGGTTTGAGACGGGGGATGCTCGTTACCGCTGGCTCACCGACATGCTCGTTGTAGGAGCAGGTTTGCAGCGTGCTGAAGGCGTTGAGTACCATCTGTTTGAAATTTTGTAAACGAGTTGATGGCGGTTTCTGCCGCAACACCGAGTAGACAATTGACCGCTATTGCGCCTCAATGCTCGTCAGTTGGTGCTGTGCACACGCCGTTAAGGCAAACGAAAGCGAGCCGATTGCTGATTGGTATGATCACCACCCGCTGAATGGCGCACTCAATACCATTCAGTTTTAGTCACCAAATAATTGGCTTGCCCTATGAACGTCGCTCCCTACGAAAACATCCCCCTGGTTAAAGGCCTGCCCTTGATCGGCAATCTGCTGACGTACCTGCGTGATCCGCTGGCAGAGGTTCAGTCGCTGGCCTTACACGGCAATGTGGTGCGCTCGCGAACTTTTTTTGAGCATGTCACGCTGTTGGGTCCCGATGCCAACCAGTTTGTGTTGCACGATCGCGAAGGGAATTTTTCCAGCCGGGGCGGCTGGGCATACTTTATTGATGCGGTGTTTCCGGGCGCCATCATGGCGATGGATGATCCCCAGCACAAACATCACCGCCGCATCATGCAGAGTGCCTTCAAACGCTCCGCAATGGAGCGTTACGTGCAGGACATGGGTCCGGTGATCGCGGGTGTGCTCGATCGCTGGCCCGAGGATAACGGGCGACCAATGCGGGTCTTCCCGCAGATCAAGGCGCTCACGCTCAACATCGCGGCGCGGGTGTTCATGGGTATGACGCTGGGGCCGGAAGCCGACCGGATGAATCAGGCCTTCGTCGACACGGTTGCTGCTTCAATGGCGTTGCTGCGCAAGCCCTTGCCGCCGCTGACGATGTGGCGCGGCGTTCGGGCACGTCGCTACCTGGTGCGGGTGATGCAGTCCAAGTTGACCGAAAAGCGCGCCAAAGAAGGCCCGGATTTGTTCAGCCAGTTGTGCCACGCGCACGGCGAGGATGGCGAGCGGTTTAGCGACGACGAGGTGGTTAACCACATGATCTTTCTCATGATGGCGGCACACGACACCACCACCTCGGCGCTGACCACGATGTTTTATTGTCTGGCGCGCCACCCGGAATGGCAGGACAGGCTGCGGCAGGACGCGCAGGCGTTGCCGGAGACGCAATTGCGCTACCAGGACCTTGCTGGTTGCGAGCGCACCGAATGGGTGATGAAGGAAGCACTGCGGATGTACCCGCCCTTGACCGCGATCCCGCGCGAGGCCGCACGTGATTGCGAGTTTGGCGGCTTCCGGATTCCCAAGGGCACGCAGGTGGGCATCTCTCCGATTCACACTCATCACATGCCTTCGCTGTGGACCACGCCGGAAGACTTTGATCCGGAGCGATTTTCACCCGCGCGCGCCGAGCACCGTCAGCATGCCTATGCTTATTTACCGTTCGGTGGCGGTGCTCACCTGTGCATCGGTCAGCATTTTGCCGATATGGAAGTCAAAAGCGTGATGCACCAGGTGCTGCGACGGTTCCGCTTCAAGGTGCCTGAAGGCTATCGCATGCCTTATCAACTGGTGCCGATCGCCAAGCCGCGCGACGGCTTGCCGATTAGTTTGCAACGCCTGTAAATCCGCGAGTTATCGAAGGGGTTGGCAGAGCGGGGCTTTGCTCCGTGATTGATTTCACGTGCGAGCATCGTAAAGGGAGAACAGGTTGCGGCTGCACGCTCCAAAATAGGGTGATGCTGACAGCGTCCGTTCAACCCCCCGGACGCTGATAGACGCGCTCGCCACCAACGATCGTTTCGGTTACCTTGATGCTGGTGATTTTGGTCGGGTCGATGGTCATGATGTCGTCGGAGAGCACGATCATGTCGGCGAATTTTCCGGGCTCCAGTGAGCCTTTGGTTTTCTCGTCACCGATTCCCTTGGCCGCCCAAATTGTCATCATTCGGAGCGCCTGATCCATCGTCACCGCCTGTTTTGGAAGAAAGATGCTGCCATCAGCGGCCCGGCGTGTAATGAGCGCTTGAATGTGCATGAACGGATTGTCTGTGCCGCGCTGAAAACCGGTAAGGTCAGAACCATACGCCGGCTCCAGTCCCGCCTCGATCATTTTTTTGAATTGAAATGCCTGTACGTTGGCAATGGCAGCACCGAGGTTATTCACTGTCACCGCGGACAAGGTGTAGATCCATCCGGGCGTCACGATTGCCTTGACGTCCAGCGCTTTGGCGCGCGGCAAAACATCGGGACCCAACATGAAGACACCAAGGTGCTCGATGCGCATCAGCGTTTTGGGCCCCCCTTGTTTTTGTGCCTGCTCGTAGGCGTCTAGCGCCATGACGTTGGCGCGGTCGCCGGTGCAATGCATGAACAGGCCCAGTCCAGCCTCATGAACGCGCGACACCAAGGTATTGAGTTCCTGCTGAGTATTCGTTGAAAAACCGTGCGCATTGGGTTCGCCGGCATAGTTACCCAATAAAAAGCCTGTTCGCACCGGTATATCGCCATCCAACCAGATTTTTATTCCCGCAAAGCGGAACCAGTCGGGGTCGGCTGACGGCGGCATAGCTAGTTTAGACAGGTCCTTGGGCAGGTATTTGCCACCGGCGTCAGCGAACACCACGGTGACATAGCGTATCGGCATGTGCGCTCCTGTTGCGGCGACCTGTCGAACCGCATCATAGTTTGGCAACGGCATGATGTCGGTGACAGTGGTGTAGCCACGCGGAAGAAAGTAGGCGGGAATTTCTTCCTTGACATAGCGCTGAAGCAACTCAGCGGGAAGTTTGAGCTCCGGAAAAAAAGGACTGCCTTCATGAATAACGCCGGTTGGAGCGCCGCTCTCATCAAGTTCAACAAATGCCCCTTTTTGTGTCTTCTCGCCGTGCTTCACCGCCATCTTCGTCAGTGCCAATGAATTGGCGACCATCGTGTGCGGCCCGTTGAGGTAAAGCACCGGATAGCCAGGTGCAGCATCATCCAGTTCCCGTCGAGTAGGGTTGCGTTTTTCAGTGTAGTAGGTGGTATTCGCGGCGGACCCGGCCACGATTACCCAATCACCCGGTGGCGTTGCTTTGGCTCGTTCCGATAACTTTTCCAACATCACGGCAAGCGAAGGCACCACTGAAAAGTGTGCATCAAGATAGGTCTGCATGCGTATTGCAATCTGCGGATGTGCATGGTTGTCGATGAATCCTGGTAGCACCGTTCGCCCCTTGAGATCGACGACTTTGGTGGCGGAATCCGCGTAGCGTTTCACGAACTTGTTGGTGCCGGTTGCGAGAATCTTGCCGTCGCGGATGGCCAGTGCCTGAACCACATGCCCGGCGGCGTCCATCGTCACTACCTTCCCGTTCACGTACACCGCATCCGCAGTCAACGGTTTATTTTCCGGTGTGGCAGAAAGGACCGGTGACATGATTGCGTTGCAGATCAATGCAGCAGTTACAAAACTTAGCCGATAGCCCATTGGTGTGTCTCCCGGAATGGCGTAACAGATTTTTCACGCTTCTCAGGTTTCAGGCTATCAGATTAGGAAGGGTGCGCGCCACTCTGCTGAGTGAAAGAGGTAAAACACTGGTGACACCGATCACCAATAAAAGCGCCGGGGTAACTATCCATCAACAGCAAGTATTGGAGGTGCTAGCATTTAGCCGGTTGTCATTTGCTAACCCAGACTTTGTTTTACATAAACCCTTTGTCACTATGTACTCATCTACCTTCATTTTCGCGCCCGGTCAGTTTGACGAAACCTTCCATCGTCTGGATCAGGAAATAGCCGCATTCGCCAAATCGATTCCGGGTTATTTGGGAGAAGAAAGCTGGGAGAACCAGACAACCGGGCTGGTTTCCAACGTCTATTACTGGGAAACCCTGGATGCGCTTCAGCAATTAACAAAATATCCAGCGCATCTCCAGGCAAAGGCAGGTCAAGGCAATTGGTTGAACGGCTACCAGATCGTCATCTCGCAAGTGTTGCGCGTTTATGGCGACACTAAACTCAACGGCAAACTTCCGGTTCACCCGGTTTAAGTGCTCAAATCACCATTGATCGGCGTTGTCCTTCCGAAACCAGCGTCACGACAGTTAAAAGAGCGATTTTTGGTTGCGTGCAAAGATGTTTGCGCCGAAAGTAAGTTTCGCTTCGGGAAGTCGTCTACGTATATTCACACACACTTTATCGAAAGCATTTTCACAACCGAATGACCGCAAACTTCATTGCCGGATTCTTGTCTGGTGCCGCCTTGATCATCGCCATCGGTGCGCAAAATTCCTTTGTTTTGCGCCAGGGAATTCGCCGGGAGCATGTGTTGCCGATTGTGCTGGTGTGTTCCGTGTCAGATGCGCTGTTGATGGTTGCAGGGGTCGCCGGGTTAGGCGCACTGATCGAGTCAGTTCCTGCTGTGCTCGATATTGCGCGCTTTGGTGGCGCTGCTTTCTTGTTCGCTTACGGCATAGTTGCCGCCAGACGCGCATTGCATCCGCATCAGTTGGTGATTGACGCCGCAGTTGGCTCAACGCTGGGGGCCGCGATGACAACCTGCCTTGCTTTCACACTACTCAATCCGCATGTGTATCTGGACACCGTCATCCTGCTCGGGTCGTTAGCCAACCAGCGTGAAGGAAGCGGGCGCTGGGTATTTTTTTCCGGGGCTGCGATTTCCAGTTTTGTCTGGTTCTTTGCACTTGGCTACGGTGCGCGCTTCCTCGGTCCATTGTTCAGAAAACCAGTTGCATGGCGTGTGCTGGACTCCATGATCAGCGTCATCATGTTTGGTCTCGGGTTTTCGTTGCTCGTGGGTCAATAAGGATTTTTCCGGCGCTCGCACACGATCGCTTTTTTCGTCAGGTGGTACAAGTCCGGATTCTTTGTTTCCGCTGCAACGCTTCTTCAGTATTTACGGTTTAAGTGTTTTGCAACCACCGGTTGAATCCTAGACCTTTTACCGACGTTCGACTCAAGACAAATCCGAAACTCGAGTTAATGCTCGGAAACGGAGCAAGGCAAATTTCGGCTTTGCAGCGAATGCTGCCGCTCACGGCGAAAAGAAGCCGGCGATCCTGTAGAGCTTTAAATCGCCATCCTGCTCTTACAAATTCAGCCTCCGAAACCCTATGCCGCATCCAGCAAAATATCCACATGCATCGCGTCGCATTTAATAGTTGAGATCGCCAGTTGGTGCTGACAGCACGCCGTTATCAAGGTTTTGCCAACCTCGCACCACATCAGCTTGCACTGCCTCTGTCCGCCAGCACACAGACGCGGACACCAAGGTCGCGCAAGATTACCCCACACTGGGCATCCTGCCCAGCCAGCCGCAATAATTCATGTAAAGGCGAATGCGATGAAGCAAATCATCATCGGACGACTGCATACTCAGACGTTGCTTGATCAGGTGTTCTGAGCGTAAGGACACCAAGAATGGTATCTGAACGCACCATATCGATACCCCGCATGCCGTATATGCCTCAGGAGGAGCGGACTGCTTTTCTCGCACGACTAAGTACCTCCAAGTCATACCTCGAATACGGCGCGGGTGGTAGCACTCTTGCGGCGCTGGATTTGAAGGTTCCAGAAATCATCAGCATCGATAGCGATAGCGAGTTGCTGAATTCCCTTGGCGTTGAAGCTGGCAGGTTTGCTTCGAGTTATCGAGGGCGCCATATCAATCTGGGAACCATCAGGCAATGGGGTTACCCGACGACGAACACAGGGATTGGGAATTGGCATAAGTATTCGTTCGAGATATGGCGGGAACTAGCCACAGCAAACTTTCATCCAGACCTGGTTTTGATAGACGGGCGTTTTAGGGTTGCATGCTTTCTGGCAACGCTACTTTTCGCACCGTCAGGGGCAATTATTTTTTTCGACGA
The DNA here is from genome assembly GCA_016718525.1 of Rhodocyclaceae bacterium. Lineage (GTDB taxonomy): Bacteria > Pseudomonadota > Gammaproteobacteria > Burkholderiales > Rhodocyclaceae > JADKHX01. The sequence continues at coordinate 1,479,603 of JADKDD010000001.1, read as the reverse complement.
TTTCTTTTGTAGAGAATACTATGCGGTATGCAAGAACTTTCTCGCTCCAGCGGCACAACATGGGCGTGCAGCAATTTTCGTACGGCCTGCTGTCGTATCGTCGTCGCCGGAGCTAATTTCTGCAGCTCTGCACTACGCGCAAGTGGCAAAATGATCGGTCTCCATTTTTTTGGCCACCAGTTCCATTGGACAGGGTTTCATCATTCGTTCAAGCTCAAATCGAGTGGCAGGAAATTAAGTGGACCAGACATTGCCTATGCCCATGTCTGCAGGCCGGAATCAGTCTGAAGCGCCCATTCAATTTTTCAGATAGCCGACATTCAGCTTGAATGTCAGCAAACGAGATTGACGAATTTCAGCGTTGCTGCAATTGTCACCAAGGAACTGCCATGTCTTACAAATGGCTGCAAAGTGCCGAGCGATCTTCTGCGCGTCCCTATCCAGGTGGCAAGCTCAGTTGCATCAATCGATGTCTTTGCAGAAATTGTTTACAGGATTTCCCTGACCAGGCTTTTGATTACCTGTTTGGATTGACTACCCTCGTACAGCGTGTCTATCTCCACACTGAACCGGCATCGTTCGCCAGCCGGTGACAGGACGGTGAGGTCGTCGATATCAGCGGCGGATTCCATCCGATGTCGCTGATATTCAGGGCCATACTTGCGAGGTGGTAAGCGAGACTTGATCAGTGTTTCAATGCCCGAGGTTCCATGGATGTCACCGAAAGGTGAGGCTGTTGACCAAAGCGCATCGGGATGAAGCAGGTTGGCCGCACCACTTGAATCTCTCCTGTCTACGCAGTCGAGAAAGCGCATCAAGAGCAATCGTTTTGAGTTCCTTGCGGCGTAGCTCGTGTGAAGCAAAGCATGTGCGCGAACGGAATTCGTTTCCTTCAAATCTGTTGCATACAACTTTTGAACTTCCTGATTCTCATGCGAGCGTCGTCGTGGTGACTGTTTATCCAACGCATAAACTGCGTGCATGCGTTTCTCCAGGATCAGCGGATCCATCGACTTTGGTTCGCCACCGCCGCCCAGACACCCGCCAACACATGCCATGACTTCTATTGCAACATATTCGTCGCGCCAAGTTTCCGTCGCCAGCATACGCTGCGCTGCAGCGATGCCATTGCATATGGCGACTTTTCCGAGACCGGGGACCTCGGCTGTCTTGATTCCCGCTCCTATACCGCGGAGTTGGTTCCATTCCAATTGAAGCGAACTCTCGTGGCCAATGAGATGGGACGCGGTACGCACAACCGCTTCCATTACGCCACCCGATGCGCCGAAGATTTGCCCGGCACCTGTGCTCTCGCCGAGCGGATTATCAAAATCAGCATTCTCGGATAGCGAACCAAACGCAATCCCGCGAGCCCTGATCATTCTTGCCAATTCGCGTGTTGTGAGGACGTGGTCTATGTCACCTGACAGGCCGGGCCGCATAGCCTCATCCTTCTTGGCTGTGCAAGGCATCACGCTGACAACGTAGGGCTCCACCTTGCCATCTGCGAATTCGGGGCCAAGCGCACGAGCGAACGCTCCTCGTTTAGTGAGCGCGCCATGCATTTGTTGTGGAGACTTTGTCGTACTAAGGTGTGGCAGTAAATCAGGTCGGTTGATCTCAACCCAGTTCACCCATCCCGGACAGCACGAAGTAAAAATCGGCAACATCTCCCGGGCCTTCAGGCGCGCCAGAAACTCTGTTCCTTCCTCCATGATCGTCAAATCAGCTGCAAAATTGGTATCAAACACGTAATCAAAGCCCAACTGCTTGAGGGCATTAATCATTCTGCCTGTGCTCACCGTACCGGGTTTCATTCCGAACTCTTCACTAATTGCTATACGCGTTGCAGGAGCCACCTGAACTGCAGATACACGGCGACGTGCATCCAGGGTATGCAGAACATCATGCCAGTGTGGCGTCTCGATCAATGCCCCGACAGGGCAGACAAGTGTGCATTGACCGCATGAGATGCACTTGGTGTCAGCCAGAGATTGATCAAAAACAGTTACGGGCAAACGATCAGATCCACGCTCGGCAAATCCGATTATGTGCTGTTGTTGCCCCGGCTCTCCACAGGCCTCGACACACAATCCGCACTCAACGCATTTTTGCAGGTCGCGCCAGATACTCGGCGATGTGTGGTCAACCAGCTTATGTTCCGGATGTTCTTCTGATCCGATCGGCAGGTATCCCCAGGGGTTCTCTATTTGATTTTCGCTAACCAGACTCTGCAACTTGCAAGACCCATTAACTTCACATTTCATGCAGACGTTTGGGTGACGTGACAGCAGCCATTCGGTGTTTGTCCTTCGAAATTCCTGCAGCTCCTTTGAGTCAGTCGTAACGACGTCACCATCTTTAGCTTTTGTGACGCAAGCAGGTTGTGGCCGAACTTCACCAACAACATCCACCAGACACATCCTGCATACAGCATGTGACGGAAGGCGCGGATAGTGACAGAGCGTAGGAATATGCACACCTGCAACTCCGGCAGCATCAAGCAATGTCGAGCCGTCTTCCATCTCGACCGATCTACCATTGATGGTAAGTTTGATCATTTACGCGTAACTCCAACTCCATTTTCGTTGGGCACTCAAGAATTCGGAAATCATATGCAATTGAGTTGGTCGCCGAATTGATGTGAAGTGATGGTTCTCATCTTATAGATACGGTGAAAAATTGACAGCGAAGCGACAGATTGCCTATCAACACACGCTGCTTCGAGTGACCGTTGGTCAGCGGGCGGACAGAAAGTTACTGCGCCCGCTTTCAGTCGGCGGTGCCCTCTTGGTCTCCTCAAGAACCAACGCAGATGGTTAACTGCGCAACATCTCAGCAGCAGCACACTGGTCAGCTTAAACGTATCTTGTTGAAACGTTATGCTTCCCCTTCACTGTGAAAAGGACAGTGCGGCATCGTGTCCGCGAGCCAGACATGAATACAAAAAGAATTGCAGTTATCGCCGGTGATGGAATCCGGAAAAAGGTCATTTCGGACGGATTGCGCGCCCGTTGGCAATCAGAGGTTGGTCGGCTGACTATGCCTTTTTAATCCAGGTCACGGGTGTCAGGACAATGGCAAGTGGCGATTTCGTCAGGTGCGCCAAGGCAAGTCAATTTTTTGACCATCGGGAAGGAACACGTCGACCGGTGACGCGGCCAATATGCCAACAATTTCCAGCGCGCGGTCACCCACGCTAAAAATCTGGTGAAGGACATTGCGTGGCAGCGTCAGGTTGCTGCGCGCCTCAAATGCGTGAACTGCACCGGCAATATGCACTTCTCCCTTGCCGCCTGAGCAAATGATGATTTCGTCGCAGTCATGACGGTGAGGTGGGGTGGCTGCACCGGGTCCTATCGATTGGCGCCACACGCTTAATTGACTCATGCCTTCGTCCTGCCCCGCCCAAGTGCTGTGCGATAAACCGGGCATTGGAGTAACTGCTGGATTGGTTTGTTCGTGAACGTACATGATGGTTTCCTTTTTGCTTGATATCCGCGGATCGGTTACCGGTCGATCGTTGCAGGAAGCTTGCGAGAGATGGAGCTTACGCAAATGTACCGACCTAAACAACGAACGTGAATAGCGTAAATTACCGACAGAATTTCTTCAGTATGGCGGGACACAAAATGCACGGTATCCAGCAGTCGCTCGCCCTGTCCGAAGCCGAGAAGTGCGGAAACTTTGCCGCGGCAGCATGCGAACTCGGTGTCGCGGCGTCAACAGACTAAGATGGCTCGAGCGCCGTTGGGCATTGATTTCTCCTCGTTATGAATCACGTGCCGTTGCACATTCTCATATGCTAACCATGTTACTGAATGCTTTGGCGGCACCAAGTGCGCAAAGTAGGATGGCTGGTAATAATTCAATTCTCAACTGCAAATGTTTTGTAAAAAGGAGGCGTACGACAGTATGCTTCTGTCGCACTTTACTTAAGGAATCGGCATGAATTCATTCAAATCCGTTGTGGCTCTTTCAAGCCTTCTGATCATCAGTCAGGCAGGTGCAGATCAAACGCGTTCATTGGCCGAGATCAAGAAACTGGAAGAGCAAAGTACAGTAGTAACTCAGTTGCTTAACGGCGGAGACGTATCCGCCTATTGGTCGGGACACATCGCTCGCCATATGCGTACCGCTTTGGTGCCAAGGCGACAGGCAACACGAGCACTGGAGATGCGTCCGGACCCGACCTTGGGCAAGATTACTGCGGTCTCCCGGTTGGGCGATATCAGTCTTGATGAGTTCCTGGCCGATCCGCGAAGCGGTGCTCGTGGATTTATCGTCATCCATCGCGGAAAAATCGTCTACGAACGCTATCCAGGGATGCGTCCTGACGATAGCCTGTTGTGGGCGTCATGCGCAAAGACCATGACCAGTCTGTTGATCGATCTGCTGGTCGATGAAGGAAAAATTGATCTGCAACGACCGGTCGAAGCCTATCTGCCTGATTTTCGGGGCACGGCGTGGGAGGGAATTCGTGTGCTCGATGTCCTCGACATGACTCCCGGACTTGATACGGAGGAAAACGATGAAACGCGACGCAATCCTGACTCTTTGGCGATCCGGCTTTTCCTGGCAGACTTGGGTACGCCAAATCGGCGAACGGGACAGATAGAAACCGTACGTGACGTGCTCAAAAGTGCGAAGAAAGTGCGTGACCCCGGGACCAGTTTTGATTACGGTTCTCCAGTGACTCAGGCGCTCGTGTTGCTGACTGAGGAAGTAGCGCAACAACGGTGGGCGGACATGCTCGACGATCGGGTATGGTCCAAACTGTACGTGGATGGTCCAATTCAGGTGCACCTCGCACCCGACGGAACTGCTGCGCCTTATGGACTGGTTTCCAGTCGTTTGCGCGACATGGCACGATATGCAATGTTATATACGCCGAGCTGGAACAAGGTTGCGACGGAGCGCATCGTTACTCCTTCAATTGTTCAGCGCGTACGGGATGGTGTGCGCAGCCATGAGTTTTTCATGAACGGCTATGATGGGCCGGTGTTCAGCGAGCGTTTGAATGAAACGGTTGTCAGCAACAGCAGGCAATGGGACGCTGTTTTTGCCGACGGTGATTTTTTCAAAAGCGGGTTCATGGGGCAGGGCACTTACGTCTCGCCGGACCGCGATCTGGTCATCGCCTTCTTTTCAACCAATCGCGATGCCGGATCGATTCAACGGTATCTGCGCCCAATTGCAAAGCGCTTTCAGCCGGTGAAAAAATAGGTCTGCCCGGCAAATTGATCATTCCGGCAAAGTGACTCCTGAGCCACCCATTTCCGCCGGGACGTCCTGCATTTTTGGCAGGCCATCATGAATATGCAACCTGGTTTCCTTGTAGAACACGTGGACACCGGGTTGATAGGGAAAGTCAGGGATGACCGCAACGTAGACATCGGTCAGCCCCATTCCGGGGTGCTCGGTAAAGATATGTCCACCACACTTTTTGCACCATTTGCGATAGCTGTTGGGCGTCTTGTTGTAAGTGCCGATCTCATCCGCTCCCTGAGTGACTTTGACTGCTTCGGGTTGCCATAAGCTAAATGCATTGACGGGGCCTGCCGACCATCTTCTGCAATCTTCGCAATGACAATAACCCATGGCCGCGGGCTCACCGCTCACCGAGAACTGGATAGCACCGCAAAAGCAACTGCCGTTGTACGTATTGCCATTACTCATGATGTGTCTCCTCAGGACGAGTTATGAAGAACGCGGGAACCTAGTTTATATCGGGTTCCCGAATGTACGTTTTAACGTGTTGACTTCATGAAACGCGGTGATGTGGTGATCGGGTGTCCGTCTTGTATCAAAGGGAGAGGGTACGCTCAAGAGGAGCTGATTGACGGTGTGACGATTGCCGGCGCCAGCGTCATTCACGAAAATTCAAGAATGGTGTGGCAAGCCTGAGTTTCCATGTTTGCGAAAGTGCCGACCGCGAAGAATTTCGTTGGCGGCTTTTGTTCGAGGGAATCAATCAGGAACTAGGTTTCCCTCCTGTTCAGTCTTTGCGTTTCCAGGAGTTTGCGCTCTGCCTCGTCCCGTTTCGCCAATTGGTAGGTGAAGCCGTCGACGAGATCAGCCAAGCCTTGCGCAAATTGAGGTGAGTCGATCATGTATTCCTCGCTCCAGATGGCGTTGCGCAACGTGTTCATGAGCGAGCGCGAAAGGATGAACATTTCGATCGGCGTCAGCAGTCGGCTCATGCTCAAGCCTTGAGAGCGGATTGAGACTGACGCCAATATCTGACCAAGGAAGGTATTGCGACCTTCGATGCGTCGCACTTCGGGGCGCGACAGGACCCATTCAATGATCGCCTTTTGCGCGGCTCTGCGCCCGGAGAACGAGTTCAGCATGATTTGAACGATGTCGCTTGTGCGCTGCGCCACTCCTTGGGCGGCCATATCGCTGAAGGTCGCCAACAGGGTCTGGCGCTGCCGTTCACTTTCTGCATCGACCAGCGCCAGCATCACCGCATCAATATTGTCGAAATACTGATACAAAGTGCCGACACTGTAGCCGGAGCGTTCGGCCAGGCTGACAACCTTGAATCCATCGAGTCCATCGGCCTCCAAAATCTGAAACGCGCTTTCCAAAATAGCCTCAACCGTCTGCCTCGAGCGGTCCTGCTTTGGTAGTCTAACAATTGATTTTATGGACTTTATTGGCTTTTTTTGGCGCATATTGAGGCTCCGGAAAAACTGAAACACAGGCTCTCGAAAGTCTCGTACACTTGTGAACCCGGTTCATGAAATCATAAACGGAATCCGGCCAAACACCAAAGGAGCATTTTGATGCAAGTCACCGAGTTTTGGGTCAAGCGTAACGCATTGCGCGAAACCAAAATCGTCCACCATGAAGCCAAGCCTTTGGGTGATGGCGAAGCGCGCATGGCGATAGACAAATTTGCATTGACCGCAAATAACGTCAGCTATGCGGTCATCGGCGACACCTTCGGTTATTGGAAGTTTTTCCCCGCCGAAGGCGAGTGGGGCATCGTGCCCGTGTGGGGCTTTGCTGATGTGGTCGAGTCGCGTTGCGCGGGGCTTTCAGTGGGCGAGCGAATCTGGGGATATTTCCCGATGGCCTCGCATCTGACGGTAACGCCGGGGAAGGTCAGCGATACCAATTTCTACGACTTTGCCCCGCACCGTGCGGATTTGCCGCGGCTATACAATCAATACCATCGCACCGCCAACGACCCTGCGCCATTGAAGGCAATGGAAGATGAGCGGTGTCTGTTGTTTCCGCTGTTTGCAACGTCCTTTGTCATCTATGACTTCTTGGTCGACAACAATTTCTTTGGCGCCGAGCAAGTCGTCGTTGCATCTGCATCATCGAAGACGGCCTTTGGTCTGGCCCATCTGTTGCATCACGATGCCGATGTTTCGCAGAAAGTGGTCGGTCTGACATCACCGGGCAACGTCGGATTCGTCAATGGACTGGGCGTCTATGACCAAGTGATGACTTATGACCAGATCACCACTTTGCCAGCCAATGTGCCGACCGCATTCGTTGACATGTCGGGCGATGGTGGCGTGGTGACCTGCGTGCATAGGCACTTCAAGAACAATCTAAAAGATAGCTGTTTGGTCGGCCTGACACACTGGGAGACGGAGCAGCGCGAAGATTCGCTCCCGGGTGCGAAGCCGACGGTATTTTTTGCCCCGGCGCGATTTGCCAAGCGCGACAAGGACTGGGGTCCGGGCGTCACCGTCACCAAAGCCTTCGGTGCCTCGGCAAAAATCTCCTGGAGCATCAAAGGTCAACTTGAAATAACGCATCAGCGTGGCGAGCCGGCAGTAACTGAAAGCTTCCTGGCCTTGATCAACAATAAAGTGCCACCGAGTCGCGGGTTGATGCTTTCGCTTTTGTAACTTTGCGTGAATATTTTTTTGCCTGACTGATTTGAATTATTGACGAGGAACTGGAACAATGAATCTGGATTTTGATGAATCTGAAGTAGCATTTCGTGCCGAAGTGCGCGATTTTCTGGAAAAGAATTTGCCTGCCGACATTCAACAGAAAGTCCGCGGTCATGCAGAAATCGGTAAAGCAGACACGGTGCGCTGGCAGCAAATTCTCAACCAACGCGGCTGGGGCGCTTCGATGTGGCCCAAGCAAGCGGGCGGCACGGGTTGGAATGCGACGCAGCGTTACATCTTTGATGAGGAGTGCGTTTTCGCTGGTGCACCGGCCCAGTTACCGTTTGGACTGGTAATGGTCGCTCCGGTGATCATGGCCTTTGGTTCGCCTGAGCAGCAACGCACTTTCCTGCCGAAGATTTTGAGCGGGGAAGACTGGTGGTGTCAGGGTTATTCTGAGCCGGGTTCCGGTTCTGATCTGGCCTCGCTACGCACCCGTGCCGAGCGCGACGGCGATCACTACGTAGTAAATGGGCAAAAGACGTGGACGACGCTCGCGCAACACGCCGACTGGATTTTCTGTCTTGTGCGTACCAGCAGTGATGCGCGCCAGCAAGACGGTATCAGTTTTCTACTGATCAACATGCACTCGCCGGGAGTGACGGTGCGGCCGATCATCATGTTGGACGGTGGGCACGAGATCAATGACGTGTTTTTTGACAATGTCCGCGTGCCGGTCACCAATTTGGTTGGCGAAGAAAACAAGGGTTGGTCCTATGCCAAGTTCTTGTTGGTACACGAGCGCACCGGGCTGGCTTTGGTACCGCAAGGAAAGCGCCTGCTGGCCGAACTAAAGGACATTGCTGCCGAGGCTATGAAGACTGATGTCCGTTTGCGCGACCGTGTGGCGCGGCTGGAGATTGAGCTTGCGGTGCACGAGATGACGCTGTTGCGCGTGGTGTCGGCGAGCGGCAGCAAACGCGGACCGGGCGCCGAAGCGGCGATTTTGAAAATCAGAGGTACGGAGATTTTCCAGAATATCTACGAGGCGATCCTGCAGGTGACCGGTGGCGCCTATGTCGATCCCGCGGTCGCCAACCGCTACTTCAACATGCGAAAGCTGAGTATTTTTGGTGGCTCCAACGAAATCCAGAAGAACATCATCGCCCAAATGGTTTTGGGCCTGTGAGGACATTGCTATGAACCTGAACTTAACGGAAGACCAACAAGCCCTGCAAGACACCCTGAGAAAGTTTGCTGCCAAAGAATTTTCTTTTGCCAAGCGCAAAGCGCTGGTGGCCGAACAGGCTGCAGGAGCAGTGAACGCCACCGGATTTTCGCCACTAGCATGGAAACAACTGGCCGAGATCGGCGTTTTGGCCTTGCCGTTCGAGGAAGCCCACGGTGGACTCGGCGGCAGTGCGCTTGACACCATGGTGGTGATGGAAGAACTGGGCCGCGGCCTGATGATCGAGCCCTATCTTGGCACGGTGATCGTGTCAGGCGGATTGATTTCCACTCATGGCAGTTCCAGTCAGAAGGAATCGTTGTTGCCTTCGATCGGCAGTGGCGAATTACTGGTCGCGCTGGCGCACCAAGAGCCGGGCAAAGGTTTTGACGCTGAGGTATTGGCAACGTCACTGAAGGGCCCGGGCGATGGGCTGGTGATCAGCGGCAGCAAAGCGCAGGTTCTCTATGGCGCTCAGTCAGACAACGTGCTGGTCTCGGTCAACGAAGGCAACGGCGTGTCCCTGTTCCTGATCGACAGCAAGGCGCCCGGTGTGACCTGGCATGACCAAAAAATGCCTGACGGTACTCGTGTTGCGCGCTTGGAACTGCATCAGGTGAGCGTGAGCGAAAGTGCGCGAGTCGGTGGCAAGGGTGATGCTGGGCCGGTGCTCAACCGCGCATTTGACGTGGCCAACGCCGCGCTATGTGCGGAAGCCGTCGGTATCATCGTGACCATGATCGACATCACCAGCGAGTATCTAAAAACGCGCAAACAGTTCGGGGTGACGCTAGGTACGTTTCAGGCACTCAAGCATCGTATGGTCGATATGTTCGTCTGGGCCGAAACGGCGCGTTCGGCAACCATGTTGGCAAACGTTCGCGTAGCCAGTGGAACCGCGGAGGAAGCCCATTGGGCGTGTTCGGCGGCGAAGGTTCAGGTCAGCGATGCCGCCCGTTTTGTCGGACAGCAGGCGATCCAGTTGCACGGTGGTATGGGCGTGACGGAAGAAATGGTGGTCAGTCACTATTTCAAGCGACTTACCTGTATCGTGGCGTTGTTTGGTAATGCCGATTACCACCTTGAGGTGATCAGTTCAAAACTGTTGGCCGCCTAACAGGTGAGTCGTTAGCGGTTCATTTGCGTGAACCGCACCGGCGATTGGGTTGGCGGCGGACTGTGATTTCTTGGAGAAAAGGCAGATCATGGAAAAACTTTGGCTGAAAAGTTACTCTCAAGGTGTTGCGGCCGAGATTGATCTCTCTGTCATCGGATCGATCGCCGACTATCTTGAGCATGCGGTACGTGACTTCGGTCCGCGTCAGGCGTTCGTCAGCGGCGCGACCGGGGTGGCGATTACCTACAACGAGCTTGATGTGCTTTCTCGTCAGGTATCCGCCTATTTCCAATCGGTGATCGGCTTGCCCAAAGGGGCACGCGTGGCGTTGATGATGCCCAACATTCTGCAGTATCCAATCTGCTTGTTTGGTTTGTTGCGCGCCGGTTATGTGGTGGCGAATGTCAATCCCTTATACACACCGCGTGAATTGGAGCACCAGTTGAAGGACTCCGGTGCCGAGGCCATCATCGTGCTGGAACAATTCGCCCATACAGTCGAGAGCGTGATCGCCAAGACCTCAGTGAAACATGTGGTGACGACCGGTGTCGCAGACATGATGCCGTTTGCCAAGCGGGTCATCGGCAATTTCCTGGTCCGAAACGTGAAGAAAATGGTGCCGCCCTATTCGCTACCGGGCAAAGTCGAATTTCGTACCATGTTGTCACGCGGCGCGGGGGCGATGTTCACCAAAGTCAGTATTTCGTCGGGTGATTTGGCTTTTCTGCAATATACCGGCGGAACCACCGGGGTGTCCAAAGGCGCAATGCTGACGCACTTGAATGTATTGGCCAACGTCAAACAAGGCCTGGCGTGGACCGAGCCATTCCTGGATCGCAACGAGTTGCTGGTCACCGTCACCGCAATTCCGCTGTATCACATCTTTGCGCTCGGAATGACGATCAACTTTATCGGCCTCGGCGGTACCAATGTTCTGGTTGCGGACCCGCGCAACACCAAAGCGTTTGTAGCGGTGCTGGCGAAGTATCCGTTTGTGTCACTGCCGGCGGTAAATACCCTATTTAACGCGTTGATCAACGACCCGGATTTCGCCAAGATTGATTTCAGTAAATGTCGTTTTGCAGTGGGTGGCGGTACTGCGGTACAGCGGCCTGTGGCGGATCGCTGGCAGACCATTACCAACTCACCTTTGTGCGAAGGCTACGGACTCACCGAATGTTCACCCTCGGTGACACTCAACCCGCTTGATCTCACCGAGTTTAGTGGCTCGATTGGTCTGCCGTTGCCCTCAACCGAAATATCCTTACGCGATCCCGAAGGCAATGAAGTCGGGTTGGGCGAGCCAGGTGAATTGTGCGTCCGCGGGCCACAGGTGATGAAGGGTTATTGGAACCGTCCGCAGGAGACTGCTGATGTCATGACGCCGGATGGATACTTGCGCACCGGGGATATAGCGACCGTTGATGAGCGGGGTTTCTTCCGTATTGTCGACCGCTTGAAGGACATGATTCTGGTCTCCGGTTTTAACGTCTTCCCGAACGAGATCGAAGAAGTGCTCATGATGCATCCAGGTGTGTTTGAGGTTGCGGTGGTTGGTAAACCGGACACCAAGACTGGCGAAGCGATCAAGGTGTTTGCGGTGAAGAAGAACCCCGCACTGACGGCCGAGGATCTGATCGCGCATTGCCGCAAAGAACTGACCGCCTACAAGGTACCGCGCCAAATTGAGTTTCTCGACGAACTGCCGAAGAGCAATGTCGGCAAAATTCTGCGTCGTGAGCTGCGTGATCGGGCCTAGGTTTGATTGACGGCGTGTCATCAGCACCAACTGACGAAAAAGGAGATTTGAAATGACCGACTTGATTGTTCGCCGCTTATTGGTCGACCTCGAAACACCGTTCGCTTTGCGTTGGAATGGCGGTGATGCTTTCCGTTCGGCACTGTTCAACGCGTTGTCGATGAGCTTTCCGGTTGGAGAGCAGTATTTCATTGATTCTGTCCGTGCCGGGCTAAAGGCGCTGCCCGAGGAAAAGCGGGCGGCGTTTGAAAAGGAAGTTCAGGGTTTCGTTGCTCAGGAAGCAACGCATCGACGCATCCATGCGACATTCAATGCACAGCTTGATCGCCTTGGCTGCCACAACACATGGGCTCCCCGTTCAGCGAAGCGAATCGCGGCGAACGCCTGGCGCAGTGTTCGGTTTCACGTCGGTAGCACGGCAGCTGTCGAACACTTCACAGCAATTCTGTCAGCGTGGATTTTTCGTCACCCGGAAGTTTTTGAAGGTTCCGAGCCTCGCTTGGTTACGCTCTGGCAATGGCACGCGGCGGAGGAAGCGGAACATCGCAGCACTGCTTTTGACATTTTTCGCGCAATGGACGGCACAGAAGACGTTCGTCGGCAAGTGTTTCGCATAATTACGATGATCTTTCTGTCGAATCTGGCACGCCAAACTATCCGCAATTTGTGGGACGACAACAGTTTGTTCAAGTGGTCGACATGGCGTAGTGCCGCACAGGTTTTGTTCTCGAAGGATGGAATGTTTCGCGGCAATATTGGCCCCTGGCGCGAGTACCTGGCGGCCGATTTTCATCCCACCAAACAAGCCGCGCCACATGCACAAGCATGGTTGGGGGAGCACTCGGATCAATACGTTGTAGTCAGCGGCGCCTGAACCATTTCGCATGACACAGATGCCAAAACCCATTGCGCTGAAGGGTGCGCCAGGCTCTCCCTATACGCGCAAGATGTTGGCAGTGTTGCGTTATCGGCACATCCCCTATCGTTTGATGGTGGGCGCCGCCGCCGAAAGGGCCGGATTGCCAAAACCGGCTGTCGAGCTGCTGCCGACTTTTTATCTGTCCAATACCGAAGGCGAACTTGAGGCAGTCACCGATTCGACGCCATTGATTCGTCGCTTTGAGCGCGAGGTTGAAGGACGCAGTGTGCTGCCCTCCGATCCGATCATGCGGTTTGTTGATAGTCTGCTAGAGGACTATGCCGACGAATGGGTAACCAAGGCGATGTTCCACTACCGTTGGCATTACGCGCGAGACATTGAGAAGGCCGGCGACATTCTTCCGCTGCAATATACCGGTATCTGTACGCCAGAAGCGGCAGTCAGTCTGGCCAAGATTCAGTTTACGCAACGACAGACGGGGCGCCTTGGCATTGTCGGCTCGAATCCAACCACTGCGCCGTTGATTGAAGCGGCCTATGTTCGACTGCTCGGTCTGCTCGACCTGCATTTGCAGCAGCATCCGTTTTTGATGGGCGCGCGTCCCGGCACATCGGACTTCGCGCTCTACGGCCAGCTTACCCAACTCGCGCAGTTTGACCCGACGTCAATGGACGTAGCGCTTGCCGTTTCCAGGCGCGTCGTGGCATGGGTGGGCTTGATGGAAGACCTCTCCGGCCTTGAGCCGACTGAAGACGGATGGCTATCGGCGGATGCCATCCCTGAGACCTTGATCAATTTGCTCGTTGAAGTCGGCCGTACCTATGTGCCTTTACTACTCGCCAACGAGGCAGCGCTTAAGGCCAGGACCAAACAGGTAGATGTTGTCATTGATGGCGAGCATTGGGTACTGCAAACTGTGGCCTACCAAGGCAAGTGTCTGCGCTGGTTGCGCGAAGAATTTGCTGCGCTGAGTAGTTCTGATCAGTCGCTGGCGGCCCAGCTATTGGATGAGACCGGTTGCCTTTTGTTGTGCCGGGAATCAGTCTGTGATTGACGTGTCTTACCGACGAAGCGACGCTGTCATTGGCGTTGCGTTGTTTGGTTGCGATCAAAAAAGGTGTTACGTATGCCCACGTTGACAGCCAGCTTTGGCCTGGTACCCGTGCTCGCACTGTTCTATGTCGCCTTCCTGTTTTGGTATGGCGGGCGTGGTCAGCCGATGACGGTTGAAGAAGTGAATCGGCGTCTCGGGAAAATTTCCGCGACGACCGGCGGAAAGTCACAAACAGTGGACCAAGCCCCCGGTGAAATTCTTGCGGAGTTAAAACAGCTTGCAACCAACGACGATGGAAATGAGTTTTTCATGGTTAATTTGATCAAGTATCGACAAAAAGCGCTTTACCCTCCGGGCTCAACTTACGACGACAACGTCTTGGCGGCCGATGCGCGTTATAACCGCGCGCTGGTGCCGTATCTGTTGAAGTATGGCGGCGTGCCGGTGTTCGTCGGGTCATCACAAGGACGGTTTATCGACAAAAGCGGCGACATGGAGTGGGACCGTGTTGCCGTCGTCCGCTATCGTTCACGGCGCGACTTGTTCAAAATGGCGCATGACATTGCGCCGCTCGGTGTTGCCATCCACAAGTGGGCTTCGATTGAAAGAACTCAGGTGTTTCCTGCCGCGCCGATTCTTAGTCTATTTGCTGTGCGGACGCTGGTCGCGGCATTTCTCGCGGTGATTGGTGCGGTAATGCATTTCGTGTTTTTTCACTCGCTATGAGCGCTCGTCCAATGTCGTGGGGACGGCAGTCATGACGATCAAGAAGATTTCTGCATTTACCTTCGGCGTGTTGATTGCACTGGCGCTGACGGCGTATCTCAATCGCATTTACTTGCTCACCAACATGACTGGATGGCTGACCGACATCAAGCATCCGCGTGAGACTAATCATCCTGTTCCTTGGATTGTCGGGCCAACGGCCGCATCATTGCCGCCGAACGAGCGCCCACCCAACATCATCGTCATCATGGCTGACGACATGGGCATCAATGATGTGACCACTTACGGCGGTGGCTACGCTGGCAGCGGCGCGGCGACACCCAACATCGATTCGATTGCCACTGACGGTGTGCGCTTTGATGCCGGCTATGCGGCGAGCGCGGTGTGCACCGTGTCACGCGCTGCGTTGATGACGGGCCGCTATTCATCGCGGTTCGGCGTGAACTTCACTCCAACGCCAGGCAACATGCTCAAGATGTTGCCTTTACTGATCAAAAGTGATGATCGTTTGTTGCCGATAGTGACGCATGAGGACAAGGTCAAGGAGCTCAAGGAGTTCAACGAACTTGGCATGCCACCATCGGAAATCACGGTTGCCGAGTTGCTCAAGGAGCGCGGTTATCACACCATGCATTTGGGCAAATGGCATCTTGGTGGAACCAAGGAACTGCGCCCGAACAACCAGGGCTTCGACGAGAGCCTCTATATGGAGAGCGGCTTGTATCTGCCGGAGAACTCGCCCGACGTGGTGAACTCGAAACAGGATTTCGATCCCATTGATGGTTTTTTGTGGCCGAACATGCGCTTCGCGGTGAGCTACAACAACGGTACATGGTTCGAGCCGAACAAATATTTGACGGACTATCTCACCGATGAAGCAGTAAGCGCGATCCGCAGCAACAAGAACCGGCCGTTCTTCATGTATCTGGCGCACTGGGGTGTGCATACGCCACTGCAGGCTAAAAAGGAAGATTACGACGCGTTGAGCAACATCAAGGATCACCGTCGTCGCGTCTACGCGGCGATGGTTCGGTCGATCGATCGCAGTGTCGGCAAAATCCTGCAAGCGCTGAAAGAGGAAGGACTCGACGAAAACACGATCGTGATCTTCACCAGTGATAACGGCGCGCCGAACTACATCGGGCTGCCTGAAGTCAATCAGCCGTATCGGGGCTGGAAACTGACGTTCTTTGAAGGCGGTTTGCGTGTGCCTTATGTGGCGAAATGGCCGGGACACATCGCCGCCGGAACACACTACAAGACACCTGTATCGAACATCGACATTCTGCCGACAGTGGTCGCTGCGGCAGGCGGCAAGTTGCCGCCTGATCGCGTTATTGACGGGGTCAGTCTGCTGCCGTTTCTCGGCGTGAGTGATGCCAGGGACAAGCCGATTCAGGCTGCCCGTCCCTTGTATTGGAACGATGGCAGTTACCAGGCGATTCAGTTTGAGGGCTGGAAAATGCAGGTGTCCGAGTTGCCCAAGAAAATTTGGCTGTTTAACCTAAATGAAGACCCAACCGAACGTGTGAATCTGGCAGACAAGCGCAAAGACAAAATTGCCGACCTGAAGGCGATGCTGGCGGCACACAATGCCAGGCTGCCGCCCTCGCTATGGCCGTCGATTCTCGAATCGCCAATTGCGATCGATAAGACGCTGGATCAAAAGCCGGCGTTGACTGATGAGTACATTTATTGGCAGAACTAGCGACGCAACACGACTGCTTCCGGCAGCCAGCGATTAACGATATGAGGACTAGGCAATGACGGTCACAGTCAATCTGAAGATGCAGCATGAGTTCACTGTCAAGGCACCGGTCAAGGTAGTGTTCGACCTGCTTGCCGATGTGCCCGCCTCGGCGAAGTTCTTTCCCAATGTGGACAAATTGGTTGAATTGAAAAAGAACGCCTATCGATGGGAGCTCGGTAAAGCCGGAACGGAAAAGTTCAATTTGCAAACCGTCTACGCCTGTACCTATGCCGCCGACCGGAAAAATGGCACGATTACCTGGTCGCCGATCAAAGGCGAAGGCAACGGCTTGATCTCCGGGCATTGGATCATCATCGACAACAAGCATTCGACGACAATTCACTTTGACATGAGTGGTGAATTGATCCTGCCCGTTTCCAGTCTCGTCAAGATGATTGTTGCGCCGCTGGCGGCCAGCGAGAATGAAAAAACCAACAAACTGTATTTCAAGAATCTGACCAGACATTTCGGGAGTGAAGCATGAGCGTAAAGAAAGTTATCGTTGGACTGGTGGGAGTAATCGTCGTCGTTGCTGTGTTGGCAGTCGGGTTTCGCAACCAGATTTTTGAGCAGCTGGTGACCAAGACCGCGGCAAAACGTATGAAGGAAAACTTTCTTGCCGACCTTCCCGACGGCCTGCATGTAGGGCTGTGCGGTGCCGGCTCACCCTTGCCGGATCCGAAACGCGAGCCGCCATGTACGATAGTCGTTGCCGGCAAACGGTTGTTTTTAATTGATGCCGGTTCCGGCGCGGGGCGCAATATCGTCAAGCTGGGATTTAACCCCGGCGATATCGAAGCGGTGTTTCTCACCCACTTTCATTCCGACCATATCGACGGGCTGGGCGAATTGATGTTGATGCATTGGGGCGGTCGCCCGACCACAAAGCCATTGCCGATCTACGGCGCAGCCGGCGTGAGTTTGATCGTGAACGGGTTGAATCAGGTGTATTCGCAGGACATGACTTATCGGGTCGCGCATCACGGCATTGAAACGATGGCGCCGGGCGGCTTCGGAGGTGAGGCGCGCGTTTTTGAGACGCCAATCAAGGAGGGCCGTACGGTGCTACTTGACGAACCGGATCTGCAAATCGTTGCCTTCAGCGTTATGCATGCGCCGATTCATCCGGCCGTTGGTTACCGGATTCGTTACAAGGATCGCACGATGGTCATCAGCGGAGATACCGCCAAATCTTCCGCAGTACAGCGCGAAGCCAAGGGCGTCGATCTACTGGTGCATGAAGCCTTGAATCCCAAACTGGTCGGCTTGTTGCAAACACAAGCCGATCTGGCTGGAAACAAGAAGCTGGCGAAAATCTTCGGTGACATTCCGAACTATCACACGCCACCAGAACAGGTTGCAGAGATTGCGCGCGACGCCGGCGTGGGTTATGTGTTGCTGACTCATGTGGTACCGGCGCTGCCGATGACCGCCATGGATGGCTGGTTCCTCGGCAAGTCACGTGACATCTTCACCGGCAAGTTGAAGGTGGGCGCCGATGGCGATTTTGTTTCGATGCTGCCCGGCAGCAAGGAAATCAAACTCGTCAATCGGCACTAGAACGGAAACATCAATGGTTGCCAAAACACATCAACAAAAAGCAGTGGTCATCACCGGCGCATCTGCCGGCATTGGTCGAGCATTGGCCTTCGAGTTTGCTGCGCGCGGCTATAAGCTTGGTCTCACTGCCCGGCGGATGGAGGTGCTGGAAAGGGTACGTGATGAAATTCGCACCACCCATCCGTTGGCGCAAAGCATCGAGTTGCAGCGCCTCGATGTCGACGCTACCAAAATGGTTGGCCCGGCACTGCACGCCCTATTCGCGGCACTGGGCGGTGCCGATATTGTCGTGGTTAATGCCGGGATCAACGAGCCCACGTTTGTCGGCAAGGGGCATCTGACCAAACAAACCAACATCATTCAGACCAATGTGATCGGTGCCATTGCAACGGTCGATGCGGCGGTTGAACATTTTTTGACGCGCGGTGGCGGGCAAATTGTCGGCATATCCTCGCTGGCCTCCTTGCAAGGGATTCCGGGGCAGGGCGCTTACTGCGCCAGCAAGGCGGCTTTCTCGATGTTTCTTGATTCCGCGCGGGTTGAGCTACGCGCCAAAAGCATCAGCATCACGAAAATACTGCCGGGTTTTATCCTGACCGAGATTGCCCCAAACATGCACAAGTATCCGTTTGTTGTGTCTGCCGACAAGGCCGCAAGAGAAATCGTCAGCTTGATTGAGCGACGCGTCCGCAACGGCGTGGTGCCGCACTTCCCGTGGTGGTGGATGCGGCCGGTGTTTGGGCATATCCCGGATTGGGTATGGGCAAAGATGATGTGATGCTTTAAGTGATTGAGATTAACAGCGTATCGTCAGCACCAACTGGCGAATTCACAAACTAAGGAGCAAACATGGAACGGGTATCGCGAATTCTGGTCAACGTCATCGGCCTGCTGACGCTCTTGGGCGCGCTTGGTTTCATGATTGCTCCTGCGCAAATGGAACCTGATTTTTCTATCCTCCCAACTCGGCTGGACGGTTGGGGAACCTTACGTGCCGATTTGGGCGGGCCGTTTCTCGCCATCGCATTGTTCACCTTCTTCGGTGCGCGACCGGGCAAGAGTCAGTGGCTATGGGTGCCGGTGATATTCATGGCGACCTTTCTGCTTGGTCGCACAGTGCACATCCTCATGGATGGCATTAGCCAACCGGCGATCCGCTCGTTTGTGGTTGAAGTGGTGTTGCTCGTCGTATTGGAAACCTCGCGCCGGGTCCTGACGAGGGTGGATCGCGAGGCGGGCGCGAAGTCATGAGTGCCAAGGCGGTTATCGGTGGCGTCATAACGTCCTTGATCACCAGCCCGCGACTGCGTAATGGCCGGCGGGGACTGGCAGGGCTGAAACGAAAGCTAAGGGGGGCACCAGCGCAGGTGCATTACTTCCATCAGACCGACGACCCATATTCGCACTTGATGTTGCAAGTGCTGCCGACACTCTTGGCGAACTACCAAATCGAGTTGGTTTTGCATGCTGCATCGATTCCTACCGAGGCCGCTGCACCCGACCGTGTCCGCCTGGAAGCCTGGTCGCGCCGCGACGCGACCGTGTTGGCCAAACAAATGGGCTTGCGCTTTGTCGATCCGCAGAAACAGCCACAGTCTGCCTTGGTTGCACAGGCGGATCAGGCCTTGGTTGCCGCATTTTCGGCCATGGTGACCAGTAGTGAAATGCTCGAATCTGCCATGTCGATCAGTGATGCCCTTTGGCGTGGCGATGCTGCGGCAATGACTGCCTTCCCGGCAGCCGAGCCATCAGTCGCAGCCGCCGCCCTGGAAGCAAATGCTGTACTCCGCCAAAAACTCGGACACTACCTCGGCGGCACGCTGTATTTTGAAAGCGAGTGGTACTGGGGGATTGATCGCCTGCAGTATCTGGAGGATCGACTGCGCTCGGCGGGTTTAGCTCGCAATGCAAGACTCGCATTGATCGCTCCGGTGCCTCGTGTCACTTGTGCCCACCAACCGACCAACGGCGCACATCCAGACCTGCATTTCTTTCTGTCCTTTCGCAGCCCCTACACCTATATCGCGGTGCCGCGGGTGATCCAACTGACCAAACACTACGGTGCGAATTTGCAGCTTCGATTTGTCCTGCCGATGGCAATGCGCGGGCTGCCGGTTCCGATCGAAAAGCGGCTCTACATTACGCGCGACACCAAACGTGAGGCCGAGTCTCTAGGCCTGCGTTTCGGACGGATTGCCGATCCCTTGGGCGAACCAACGGAACGCGGACTGGCTGTTTTGCATCACGCGATCAAGGCAGGCAGGGGGCCCGAATTCGCCTTGTCATTCTTGCAGGGCGTATTCGCCGATGGCATCGACGCTGGCAGCAATAGCGGTTTGCAGAAAATCGCTGAACGGGCAGGGGTTGGTGCGGCGATGGTTGAGGCGGCACTCGCCGATTCGTCATGGCGCGAAGTGGCCGAAGCCAACCGCGCCGAAATGTTCAACGAGGGACTGTGGGGCGTGCCGTCATTTCGCGTTGATCAACGTCCGGCGCATTGGGGTCAGGATCGCATGTGGCTGATCGAGCAGGACTTGATCGCAGCAACGGCTGCGGTCGCCAGAACTTAGCCTGGCCATGTCGAATTCAACTTACACGCTTTACGGCTGGCACCTTTCCTATTTCACCGGAAAGGTGCTGTGCTATTTGAACTACAAGCAGATTCCCTTTGTTCATCGCGACGTCGATATGGCCACACTGATGTGGCGGATCAAACGTAAAGTAGGTGCAGTAGTGATGCCGGTGTTAGTGACACCTGAACAACAATGGATTGACGATTCCAGCCGGATCATTGATTACCTCGAGCAGCGTTTTCCGGATGCATCCGTCGTGCCACCGACGCCGGTGCAACGCTTTGCGTCTTACCTGATGGAAGCCTGGGGTGATGAATGGTGGGTGCCGATTGCGATGCATACACGCTGGAGTTATCCGGAAAACTACGCCTTGTTTGAGCGCGAGGCCGGCAGCGCATTGCTGCCGAAACTTCCGGCCTTTGTGCAGCGGCGCGCGGTGGCCAAGGTCGCCGCCACGTTGCGCGGCATGTTGCACACGGTGGGTGTGCGGGCGGAGCAATTTGCGGTGATGGATCAATGGACGACCGGGATGCTCGATTTGCTGGAACAGCATTTCGCGCGGCATTCCTATTTGTTTGGTGAGCGCCCGACCATCGGCGACTTCGGCCTTGTTGGAACCATGTACGGACATCTCGGCCGCGACCCTTGGCCGGCGCGCGAACTGATTGCGCCGCGACCATGTCTGCGTGCATGGATAGCCCGCATGGCGAAGGCGCCGATCCAGACCCATGCCGTACTACTGACTGATGACGCCATTGCTGACACACTCTCACCGGTGTTTCGCGCCATTTTTGCCGAATTCATTCCGCTTCTCGACGGTATCAATCAACAGGTCAAAGCAGCGCTGCCGGCACTACCACCCGACCGAGCGTTACCGCGTGGTCTGGCGGATGTTGAGGTGCCAATGGGGGCAGGGCGGTTCCGCCGCAAGGCCTTGCCATACACGCTGTGGATGGCGCAGCGTGCAAAGGATGTCTACCAGCAGATGTCTGCGGACGAACAGCAAAGCGTGCGCGATTGGTTGACACCACTTGGCGGTGCGTCCCTGCTTGCCTTAAATGTTCCGCGCCTTAAACTCCATGGGTTACGTGTTACCCCAGATCAAAATTCGTTGCCGGCGAGGTGAACTATCGATGAAATTCAAGCGCGTGATCATTACGATTGTTGTCGGACTGCCCTTGGCAGCCGGCGTCGTGCTCGCCTATCTCGAGTACAAAGTTCGAAATCCGATGGATGAAGTATCCGTCGCCAAAGCCGCAGCGCGTCCGCGTCCGGCAGCCAACCCCTTACGCAATGCCTATTTCGGCGAACTGCATTTGCATACCGCGATTTCGTCAGATGCCAATATTTTTGATGCACGCTATGGCCCGCGCCGTGCCTATGAGTTTGCCAAAGGGGCAGAAGTGGAATTGCCCGGATCGCGGCAAAAACAGCGCCTGCTGGTCCCGCTGGATTTCGCCGCGATCACTGACCACGCCGAAGGCATGGGCACGATACATCAGTGTTTTGACCGTAATAGTGGCAGCTATTGGGTACCAAGTTGCCTTGGTATGCGGCACCAGATCTTGTTGATGTTCCCCTTGTTGTTTGCCAACGCCAAGCAAGACGGCAAGAATCTGGCGCGCTACAGCGACAGCATGTGTGGCGAGCGCGGTGCGAAATGCATTGATGGCGCAAAAGGCGTGTGGCAGGACAATCAACGTGCCGCCGAGGAGCATTACGAACCCGGCTACTTCACAACCTTTAACGGTTTTGAATACAGCCCCACCTTGCAAGACGGCGGCATGCTCCATCGGAACGTGATATTCCGAGGCAACAAAGTTCCGACCAATGTTTTTTCCGCCATGGATGGATTTGCCGAAGATTTGTTGCGCTGGCTCGACCTGCAGTGCAAGGGCGACTGTCAGGTGCTGACGATTCCGCACAACCCGAATTTTTCATGGGGGCTGATGTTCGGTGAAAACAATAGCGACGGGACGCCAATAGCCAAAGAGAGTCTGGCATTGCGGGCGCGCTACGATGCGCTAATCGAGATTTTTCAGGCCAAAGGCGGTTCTGAATGCACCATCGGCATTGGTACTACCGACGAACAATGCGGCTTTGAGAATATCTTTCCGGCATGCACGGCAGAAGAGGCGAAAGTGAACCCTGAGCGGGGACAACATGCGCCGAAGTGTGTGGCGAACAATGACATGGTGCGCAACATACTTAAAAAGGGCTTGGTTGAAGAAAAGGCGCTAGGATTTAACCCCTTCAAGTTCGGTATCGTCGCCGCCACCGACAACCACAACGGCACACCTGGCGACACGCAAGAGAGTACCTGGAATGGTCATGGCGGCATTAATGACGCGTTTCCTGAACAACGCCTGGGAATCAAGCGCGGTATCGTCAGCAAGATGCTCAACTTCAAACCGGCGGTGGTCAATCCCGGGGGATTGGCTGGTGTCTGGGCCGAGGAAAACACCCGCGAGGCGATTTGGGATGCACTCAAACGGAAGGAAAGCTTCGGCACCAGTGGCACCCGTGTGCGGGCGCGAATGTTTGCCGGTTACGACTTCCCCACCGATCTGCATACGCGCAGCGATGCAATCAAGTTTGCCTACGACAACGGTGTGCCGATGGGCGGCGACCTGAGCCAGGCTTCCGCTGGCAAGGTACCATCGCTTCTGGTTTATGGCGTGCGCGATCCCAATTCGGCACCGTTGCAGCGTATTCAGGTAGTTAAAGGTTGGGTCAGTGGCGGCGAAGCAGTGGAGCGAGTCTATGACGTGGTTTGCTCGGATGGTATTCGTCCCGATCCGCTCACACATCGTTGCGCCAATAACGGTGCGAAGGTCAATCTGACAGACTGCAGTATCTCGAAAGACAAGGGCGCCACCGAACTGTCGACAACGTGGAACGATCCGGAGTTTGATCCGGCAGTCCCGGCTTTTTACTATGCCCGTATTTTGGAAAATCCTGTCTGCCGTTATAGCCAGTACGATGCCATGAAACTAGGTGTTGATCACCCGTCCAATGTACCTGCTACGATCCAAGAGCGCGCCTGGACGTCGCCCATTTGGTACAACCCGAGGAAATCCTCATGACCGCGTTCGTTACTTCGCTGCACCCTTCGCCTGAAAGTCTGGCCGCACTTGTCAACAACGTTCCAAACGACACTGCGGTGACCATGCTGAACCTGCTGCGCTTTCGCGAGTTTTCGTCATACAAACCCGGCGCAACCGACGCAGGAGCGACTGGCCAGACCGGGCGAGAGGCCTACGCCACCTACTCACGACACGTTATGCCGCTGTTGGCTGGGGTCGGTGGCAAACCCGTTTGGGTCGGCGATGCATACTGTTCTGTGATTGCGCCAACAGGCGAGTCGTGGGACGAAGTTCTGCTGGTGCAATACCCAAACAAGGGTGCGTTCCTGAAAATGATTCAATCACCGGAGTATCTTGCTATTGTTCATCATCGTACCGCAGCGCTGGCCGATTCCCGGTTGGTAGCGACAGTGGCGAGCAGGTGATTTTTCCAAATTTGTTTGTTGGTGTGAACAACGTCTCGCCGGTTAGCAGGTCTGTCCATGACTGGCATGGACCGGTCTATGCCTCCTATCCCTCGCAGATACAGCACGACCGGAGCGCTTAGATGAAAATAATTGCATGTTTTCTTGTCGCAATTTTCGTTTCAACCAGCGCATTTGGCGACACTCTCAAACGGCCAAACATCATGTTGATCATTGCCGATGATTTTGGTTTCAGTGATGTCGGAAGCTTCGGTGGTGAGATGGCGACGCCGAATCTGGATGCGCTGGCGAAGCAAGGCGTGCGTTTTTCGAACTTTCATGTCACGGCCTCTTGTGCGCCAACGCGTTCTGTTTTGATGACGGGTGTCGACCATCATCGCAACGGCGTTGGCAATATGCCGGAGACGATCCCGCGCTCTCATTTGGGCAAGCCGGGATATACCGGCGTGCTTGGGACCCACGTGGTGACAGTCGCCAGCTTGCTTCGCGACAGCGGCTATGCCACCTCAGTTGCCGGCAAATGGCATCTGGGCCACGAGGACTACAACACGCCGCTGGCGAGAGGTTTCGAGCGGTCATTTATTCAGGCGGATAGTGGCTCCGACAATTATGAAAAACGCCCTTATGCCACACTGAAAGAGCACGTTAACTTCATCGACAATGGCAAGGAAACGGATTTACCAGATGATTTTTACTCGTCCACCTTTTTCACCAACAAGGCGATTGAGTACATCAAGGCGACCCAAGCCAGCGGCAAACCATTTTTTTCATATATCGCCTATCAGGCCAATCACATCCCCCTCCAGGCGCCTAGAGCGTTCGTCGACAAGTACAAAGGGAAATACAAAGACGGTTGGACGGTGTTACGCCAACAGCGTCGCGACCGGGCGGTCGAACTTGGTTTGATTCCCAGGAATGCACCGATGCAAGCGATGGCACAGGACGACTGGAATGCGCTCAGTGCGACAGACAAGGCCTATCAGGAGCGGCGCATGGAGGTTTATGCAGGGATGGCCGAGGCGATGGATCACGAGATCGGTCGCCTGATTACTTATCTCAAGGAAAGTGGTCAGTTTGACAATACGGTATTCATTTTTTTATCGGACAATGGTGCCGAGGGTTCTGATCCATTTGCGGTGAAGGCAGGCAAGCTCTGGATTGACGCCAATTATTCGACTGAGATTGACCGTTTGGGCGGCAAGGGGGCGTATTCGATTATTGGGCCTAGCTGGGCAGCGGCAGCTGTTTCGCCGTTGAACACGTTCAAATTCTGGGCAGGTGAAGGTGGTATCCGCGTACCATTGATTATTTCAGGGATACCTGGTGAGCCGCGCGGCGCGGTCAAATCAACACTCACCAATGTCGCCGACATTGCGCCGACCTTATTGGCACTGGCTGGCGCAAAACAAACCGACGGAAACTACCAAGGCAAACCGGTCGAACCCATGATCGGTCAAAGTATGTTGCCGGTCATTACCGGGCAGACGCAGCGAGTGCACGCCGCGGACAAGGCGATTTTCTATGAACTGTCCGGCAACGTTGCGGTTTACAAAGGTGAGTTCAAACTCTTGAAAAACATGAAACCGATGGGAGATAACCAGTGGCACTTGTATAACATCGATACCGATCCGGGTGAAGTGGTCGATCTGCAAACGAAATTCCAAGACGTCTTCAAGTCCTTGCAGGGTGAGTACGCTGCCTACGCCAAGGCGAACGGTGTGCTGGCCATGCCCGAGGACTATGACCCGATTGAGCAAGTGCAGATCAACGCGTTTCACAATTACTATTTGCCGAAATTGCTGAGAAACGCCCCTTGGATTGTGGCGGGGATCGGGCTATTGGTCTTCGGCATCTGGTATTGGCGGCGACGCAGAGTTGGTAAATGATTTCGCACTTTATGCTTCCCATATGGAAACCGCAGGCTCGCTGATGAAGAGCCGACTACGGCGTGTTACAGAGTTCCTCGTCTGGAGCTTTGCCGCGCTTGTGCTGGGCATCGGTTCAGCCTGGTGGGCAGTCAAAAAGATGCCGTCCGGCGGTGATTCGATCCAGGTAGGTGCCTGGAAGGCAAATACTCGTGCCGGTAGCACCGACGCGGACATGTACACGCGTGCAGGAATCGCGGTTAATGCTTTGCTTGCCTTGGGCCGCTCCGAGACCATGTATTTTGTTGCCACCACCGACGATGCCGGCAAGCCTTTGCGTTCGCGGTGCACCTACCGCGTTAGCGGCGCGCCGCCCAAAGCGCGCTGGTGGAGTATCACAGCCTACGCTGACGACATGTTTTTATTCGATGCACCGAATCGTCATTACAGCTTGAACGGCACATCTGCGCAACTCGACGAAAAGGGTGACTTCGCGTTTACGACTGGTGCGCGGGAAACAGCCGGCCTGCATTGGGTTCCCACACCGGGTGACCGGGGCTTGGTAATGACGCTTCGACTGTATAACCCCGAGCCTTCACTGCAGACGGCGCCGTCAAGTTTGCAAGCGCCGTCCATCGTTGCCATAGGCGAATGTCAGCCATGAATGACTTGATGAGTGGGCGAATGAAAACTCTGCTGATCTTTATCGCCGCCGTCGTCGCAATTCATTTTCTGACAATCTGGGCGGCACCTCGACTCATCATGCAGGTGGTGATGAATGGGTCGCGGGCGCAAGCACTGAATATGCAAAACCGCGCCGCGTTTTCTGCTCCGATTACTGCAGCCTCGCGTGACGTGGTGATGCCCAGCCCCGATATGTTGTACTCGATGTGCGTGTTCGACTTGAGTAAAGGTCCGGTGCGAGTATCAGCCAATCCTGGGCTGAAGAGCTACTGGTCAATCGCTCTGTATGCGGCCAACAGTGATAACTTTTTCGTCGTCAACGATCGTCAAGCTGGCGGTGCACCAGTTGACCTGTGGTTGGTCGGACCAGAATCAAAATCTGCTGTAACACCGACTGGTAGCAAACTGATTGCTTCCCCATCAACACAGGGATTTTTGTTGATGCGGGTGTTGACCGGGAATTACGAAACAGAAAAGTCTGTTGTCGAGCCCGCGCGCCGGACGTTGCGCTGCGACCAGCCTTGATACTATGACAGGAGAAGCCTACTACCCTAGCCCGTGGCCAGGTGAAGATGGCGGCCCGGCGCGACTCTCAACACCGTTGTCTGGCAACGGACTGAATATCCAACCCGGCGAAAAGTTAAAGGCTATTGTCCGCAAGATTCATATGGGAACGATGACCGTGCTTGGCGATCCCGGTGAGGTTTTTTTGCTCACTCATACGATGGTTCGTTCCAAGTTTGGGTTGCCCACCACCTGCTGCGTCGAGCGCGTTGATTTCCAGAACCTGAAAACAATCTATAAATCACCACGCTTGCAGGGCGGCCCTGCCTGGCCGGGTGGCATCGCCGTGCATCTCAACGGCGATTTGTACGTGGTCTATGGCCGCTATGCGCATCGCCTGAATCGCTCCTGCGAACTGGTGGCGAGTTTTCAATTGCCAATCAATCGGCCCCACAACTCCTTTGTAATTTTGGATAACGGCCTGCTGGTGACCAAGGACATTTCGGATGTCGGGCATTCGACGCTATCTGTAATAGACACGTCAGCCATGCAAGCCGCCAGCCCGCCGACGATATGTCCTGAACCGAGTATCGCAAGGCTCTCGGCGGTGGGTAACACTGTCTATGTCATCGGTGTTAAAACCGCGTTCCGTTATCACTGGAATGATGCTTCAGGCATGCTCGATTTTGATCAGGCGTGGCGCTTCAACTATATCGGCGGCAGTACCCAAACGTACGGTTGGGACGCCGTTATCGATGGCAAAAATGCCTGGTTCATGGACAACGGCAAGCACACCTACATGGTCAAAATGATTGGTAACGGTGTGCGCCAAACGCCGAACAATTTGATCCGTGTTTCGTTGAGCGATTCAAATGACGCACAGATCATCCCGATCTCGGGCATCAAAGGCGGCAGCATCACCAACCCGCCGTTGATCGATCTGCAACGGCGCGTTGTCATCGCCTTCGATTCCTCCAACCGGTTTCTACGAGCGTGGCGGTTCGATTTCGATACAGACGCATTAAGTCCATTATGGGAGAAATCGTCTTTTGGCTGTGCCAGTCATATGATTTTGTATTCCGATACCGGTGAATTGGTGACTAACGACTACCACAATCACGGAGAAGAAGTCGTCGTACTGGATATTGAAACCGGTTCAGAAAAAGGGCGAACGAGAATTGGCGGGATCAGCCAAGGCGTGGTTTTTCCTAGCGTCGGCTGGGGACGGGATTTTTATTGGACAACGTTTGATCGATTGGCTCGGGTTTCTGTCGTCTGAGGACAGGCGTTAGGGAGTTTATCGGCGTCTGGCCAGCACCAACTGACGACTGGGGAAACACCCAGCCGTTCATCGGAAGTTTTCGATTCGGGATTGAATCAACCTGACAGGGTCGAGTTTTTGGAGTGCAATTAATTTTTGATCGAGTGCGCCCACCATCACGGTGTCCAGAACGGCTCACTTCCTTCTCGCGCGAGCGCGCTGACTTTATCCGCAAGCGGCCCGCGAATTTGGCGTTTGACGATCGAAAATCCGGGTTGGTCAGCAAATGCACGAATGCGCTCATGTGCGCGCTCAAGCAGGTCGTCACGCGCACATACCTCGTCTATTACGCCGAGCGTCTGCATCGATTGAGGTGACATCGTTTCACTGGAAAGCGTCAGCCGTCGCACCGCAGAACCGGAAAGCTCGTGGTGAAGTATTTCTACCGGCCCAGCGGGAAATGCGACGCCCGCGACTGCCTCGGGAAGGCCGAGTTTGATTTTCGGGTCGTCATTTGCAATTCGCCAATCGCAACACAAACTCAACACCAATCCGCCGCCAAGCGCATGTCCGTTGATTGCCGCGACCAGCGGCACCGGTAATGAAAGTATTGCAGCGGTCATTCGTGTGATTGACTGCGCCATCACCAAGCGTTGTTGCCCGCCATACCCGTTAAAGGCACGGGTATCGACTCCCGCGCAGAAAATCGCACCGTGTCCGGTAAAGACTACCCCATAAGCTGGCGGGTTACTTGCCAAGTCGACAAATTTGGATTCAAGATCCTGGATTGCTTCAATATTGAGTGCGTTGGCTGGCGGTCGATTTATAACGACCTGAATGATGCCCTTAACGATTTCGCGAATTTCGATCATTTCTGCGACCACCTACTATGTAGACTACAACTGGCGCCGGTCCGGTAGCCTTACGGTGTTACCGTTGGCGCATGTTTGATGATTAACCGAGATGAAACTAGTATTGCTGGGCCCGTCTGGTGTTAGTTATTTTGCCAAAACTGCAAGCTGGCAAGCAATTCACAAAGGTGACCTGAGATGGACATAATTGTGCTTTGGAGTCCGAGTTTAAACTGTGATCGACGTTGTGTTGTGCTGTCTGGGTGTGAGGAGAAGGAGGATGGACATGCAAGAGAAAAGTGAAGATCTCAATGAAGGCAGCGAGGAGATACGGTTCGATGATGCTTTAGGTTCGAACAGCTCCAAAGGTCATCCGGATTCAACAAAGAAACCGCAACGTCGATTTGCCCCGCCCGCACCATGGCCAAAGATACCGGAGGGAGCCGCGGGAACTGCGGCCGCATTCGGGGCATGGAAGACGGTGACGCATTCGGGTCGGAAGATCTAAATTATTGTCCCGCCGCCGTTGCGCGGAAGTCCCGGCGGCAAAAACCAAAGGACGAATTGTTACCGAGAATAACTTACTCTTTTAAAACGCGAGTCAGTTCTTTAACTGAATTTCTGCGATACATCACAATTACAACCAAAGTTGTAGAAGCGACAAACAGCCACGGCTGAATGAACCAAGACAGCGCCGCAACTCCAAAATAATATGCGCGAATCCCGCGATTAAATTCATTCCCTGCCGAGCCGCTGACTGTGGCAATCTTTCTGGCAAATTTTTCCCGAGTTTCTTCGTTGCTCGACGCTGGCGGCGCGGCGCCGATCATCACTGCAAGTAAGTTGTACTGACGCAAGGACCAACTCAGCTTGAAATAGGCAAAAACGAAAACGAACAAGAGCAAAAGAATTTTTGCTTCTGTCAAATCCTGCCCGACTGTTTCGCCAAACGGCAGGTCTGCCGCGAGTTTAACGACTTTATCCAGTGTTCCCAGGACTGCCATCAAACCAGCCATGATGTAGATTGTCGTATTGGAATAAAACGATGCGCTACTGACCAAGACATGGACAAGGGGCGGATCCATGATGCGATTCTCACGTGCCAGCAGTTGCCTTGCCCACTCAAGTCGGTAACGGCTGGTGAGCGCAGCCAAACCACGCCGCGCATGGCCGCTGTGTTCAGCAAACAGGCCATAGGCAATCCAGCAAAACAAAAACCAGCCGAGTGCAATGGCGTCGGCAAAAGTAAATTGGCGAATCAGCAAATCGATCGCCTTACCCATTGTGTGTGGCATCGGTTAGATTCCGTAAAACTTGCGTATCAAGGCAAAGAACCAGCTTTCAGGAAAAAAGCGCCGCGGTGGCAGCAACATTTCTGCAGCGAACGCCATCGGATAGCTCAATTTGGTCAAGCCCTCAGTACAAGCCGCAAATATTGTACTGGCCACCACCTGCGGATCGGCCTCCTTGTTGCCTGCGGACATACTGAACTTATCACATTGCGCGATGAGGTTGTCGATGCCGCTAGAGGTGCCGGTTATCAGAACCGTCTCATTCATTGTCTTCATCCACTTTGGGAAGCGCTTGATGCTACTTGAAAATGACGTATCTCGGGGTGAAGGCGGGGCGGTTTAATTACCGTATAAATATGGTGACGATTCCGGTAGCGATGAAAAGAATTGCCGCCAGCCAGCGAATTTGCTTCAGCGGCAACTGCTTGGCCAAACGGTCGCCAATCAAAACCGCCGGCACATTTGCCAGCATCATGCCAAGCGTTGTTCCGACCACTACTGCAGTGAGCGCGCCTTGAAATTGGGCGCCGAGCGCAATGGTTGCGAACTGGGTCTTGTCGCCCATTTCGGCGAGAAAAAATGCAATCGTCGTGGTGACGAATGCACCTGCCGGATGCAAACTCGGTTCGTCATCCAAGGTGTCGGGCTTCAACGCCCATAGGCCAAAACCGATAAAGAGCGCGCCGGTTATCCAAGGTAACCATTGCGGCGAGATAAGTTGTGCCAGCCAAACACCGACGCTACCGGCAAGGGCGTGATTAAAAATGGTCGCAACGAAAATTCCGGCAATGATTGAACTTGGTGCGCGTAAGCGCGCCGCCAGAACGAACGAGAGCAACTGCGTTTTGTCGCCGATTTCGGCAATTGCCACAAGTGTTGCCGATGTCAGAAATGCTTCCATTAACGCGCGCTCTTGGCGTGCGGGCAACCCTTCTTAAGGCAGTCGGCGTAAAGATAAAGAGCATGATCCTTCACCGCAAATCCTCTTTCCTGTGCAACGCGGTTTTGTCGCTGCTCGATTTGAGCGTCATAAAACTCTTCAACCCTGCCGCATTGCAGGCACACCAGATGGTCATGATGATTGCCTTCGTTCAGTTCAAAAATTGATTTGCCGGATTCAAAGTGATGCCTCTGCAATAGGCCGGCCTGCTCGAACTGGGTTAGAACGCGGTAAACCGTAGCCAGCCCGACGTCCATGTCTTCTGCCAGCAGGAGGCGATAGACATCCTCAGCCGTCATGTGGCGGTTGCTTCCTGCTTGTTGTGTTTTATGAAACAACTCAAGAATTTTCAGGCGCGGTGCGGTTGCCTTGAGGCCGCTACTCTTGAGGTCGTCGGAATTGGGCATGAGAGAGTCCAGAAATGATTTCACTTCGGTGAAAACGGTAAAACGTCGCTCGAGCCAAGCTGGAGATATCGAGTCTGATTCGGTGCCCTATGATATAGTTCTGGCCTGCGTTTGGGAACTCAAATGCACTCGTCGGCCTGCTGTGACGACAGTGAGTCGACCAAGTATTCGAGGTCAGCCACCTGTTCGTCACCAGCCAAAACCTGTAATTGCTCGAACGTCACCAAAGTGAAGTCTCAATGAAACGATATTTGCTTGCATTATTGCCCTTGATTGCTGCTTGCAGCAACGGACCGAGTAAGGAAGTCGCCAGCGATTTCGAGACTTGGATCAATCCCTGGAAGATTGATGTGCGGCAGGGAAATTTTATTTCAACGCAGACTGCGACGCTGTTGAAAGTAGGTCAGTCACGAGACCAGGTGCGTTCGATCCTGGGTTCACCGCTGGTGATGGATGCTTTCCACGCCGACCGATGGGACTACCCTTATCGTTTTGTTACCGGTAACGAGATTCTCGTCGACCGCCGCCTGACGGTATTCTTTAAAGACAACAAAGTGGTGCGCATTGACGGCGACGTGGCCGTTGCTGCTGCTACCGGGAATTATGTTTATCAGCCGCCATCCCGGATGATCGAAATTATCAACCCGGATGCAGAAGGCGCGGTTAAGTAGGAATATGCCCAAAATTCGTTATGCAGTTGCAGGCAGTGCTGGCCGTATGGGCCGAACGTTGATAGAGGCGATTCTGAACGAAGGCGATGCGCAATTGGTCGCTGCCTTGGAGCAAACCGGCGACCCCTGCATAGGCAGAGACGCTGGAGAAATGAACGGCACGCAATGTGGGGTAAAAATAACTGATGATATTGATACGGCGCTGAGCCTTGCCGACTGCCTGATCGACTTTACCCGACCCGAAGGAACACTGATTCACTTGTCTGCATGCCGGCGCCACAAAGTTGGTATGGTGATCGGGACGACCGGTTTTGATCAGTCCGGAAAAGCCGCAATATCCGCCGCTGCAACCGAGATTCCGATTGTTTTTGCGCCAAATATGGCGGTTGGTGTCAATGCGGTTTTTCGCTTATTGGATGTGGCCGCGAAGATTCTCAATCATGGTTATGACGTGGAAGTGATTGAAGCCCATCATCACCACAAAGTGGATGCACCTTCGGGTACCGCGCTGCGCATGGGAGAAGTTGTTGCCAAGGCTCTGGGGCGTGATTTGGTGGATTGCGCCGTTTACGGGCGGGAAGGCCATACCGGTGAACGACCGCAATCTCAAATCGGCTTTTCAACCATCCGTGGTGGTGACATCGTCGGTGATCACACGGTCTTATTTGCTGGTATTGGCGAACGTATCGAGATTACGCACAAGGCAGGCAGTCGAGCTCCTTACGCCCTCGGCGCTTTGCGGGCCGGACGCTTCATGCAAGGCAAAGCGCATGGGCTGTTCGATATGCAGGATGTCCTCGGCCTGCAATAGGAGGAGGCGAAAATTAGCCAGCGGGAGGCTAAGTCGCTATAATTGAAGGGTTTGGCCAAGCGTAAAAAATCTTGTCGAGTTTTTGGCAGATTTGATACCCAAGTGTAGCCAAAGTGTTGCCAGTCCTAACTAGTGGAGTCCTATCGTGCCCCAGTCCCCATCCGCCCTTCTTGCTTTGGCCGATGGCACTGTTTTTTGGGGTAAGGGCATCGGTGCCACAGGCACCAGCGTCGGTGAAGTTGTGTTCAACACCGCGATGACCGGCTATCAGGAAATCCTTACCGACCCATCGTATTGCCGGCAGATCGTCACGCTGACGTATCCACATATCGGCAACTACGGAATCAATCCGGAAGACAATGAGTCTTCCAGTATTCATGCTGCGGGGTTGGTAATTCGCGATTTGCCGCTGATGGTCTCAAATTTTCGCAGCCAGCAATCGCTCGACACCTATCTTTGTGCTGAAAATGTTCTTGGTATTGCCGATATAGATACCCGCAAACTCACCAGAATTCTTCGCGAAAATGGTGCGCAGAGTGGTTGTCTGATGAGCGGAGAGAACCTTGACGTGGCAGGTGCTATTGCGCAGGCGCAAAATTTCCTCGGTTTGGCCGGTATGGATTTGGCTAAGGTCGTTACCACCAAGTCGGCTTACACATGGACCGAAGGGGAGTGGAGCCTCGGCGCGGGCTACGCGCGCAATCTCAGTCCAACTCCAGTGGCGACGGCAGATCAGTTTCATGTCGTGGCCTATGACTTTGGAGTAAAGCGAAACATTCTGCGGTGCCTGGTTTCGCGAGGTTGCCGCCTGACTGTTGTGCCGGCGACAACGCCCGCGGCAGACGTGTTTGCACTTGAACCTGATGGTGTTTTCCTTTCAAATGGCCCGGGTGACCCTGAGCCTTGCGATTACGCAATTTCGGCCATTCGCGATATTCTCGCCAGCGGTATTCCGGTTTTCGGCATTTGCCTCGGCCACCAACTGATGGGTCTCGCGGCAGGTGCGAAAACACTGAAAATGAAGTTTGGTCACCATGGCGCGAATCACCCGGTTAAAGATCTGGACAGTGGCAAGGTAATGATCACCAGCCAAAACCATGGTTTTGCGGTGGATCCCGCGACGCTTCCAGGCAACGTTCGGGTGACGCACGTCTCCTTGTTTGACGGTAGTCTGCAGGGCTTGGCCTGGACCGACAAACCCGCATTTTGCTTTCAAGGCCACCCGGAAGCGAGTCCGGGACCGCACGATGTGGCTTACTTGTTTGATCGATTCATTGACCTGATGCAGGCTGCTTCGTCAGTGCCGGCGCGCTAGGTTTGCGATCCGAAATCATGTACTACGGAATCACCGACCTGACAACTTACGTGATTGGCACAATCTTCATCATTTTGCTGCCGGGACCGAATTCGCTCTATGTCTTGTCAGTCGCTGTGCGACGTGGCATCCGTTCTGGGTATCAGGGCGCTTTTGGAGTGTTTCTGGGCGACGCGATTCTGATGATTCTTGCGGCAACCGGCGTTGCTTCACTGCTCGAGTCGACACCGGCGTTGTTTGTCTTGGTGAAATACGCTGGCGCGCTCTATCTGGCATGGCTTGGCATGAACATGCTCCGCGGCGCATTTATCCGACTGTCGGAGGATGCGAATTTGGTCACTCCACCAGACACAAGAGACGCTACGCACCCGTTTCGTACCGCGCTCACGATCAGTCTGCTGAATCCGAAGGCGATTTTCTTTTTCATTTCGTTTTTCATTCAGTTCGTCGATCCGGCCTATGAGCATCCGGCGCTGTCGTTTGCGATCCTTGGCCTGATTGTTCAATTTTTCAGCGCACTTTACCTTTCTGCATTGATTTTCGGCGGTGCGCATCTGGCCGATCAGTTTCGCCGTCGGCGCCTGCTTTCAGCCGGTGCAACTGCCGGTGTCGGCACCTTGTTCCTGGCTTTCGGCGCAAAACTTGCCGGTGCAACCTTGCATTAAACGAATATTCACAGCCTAAACTCATGCCAAAACGTAGCGATCTACACAGCATTCTTATCATCGGCGCCGGCCCGATCATCATTGGTCAGGCGTGCGAGTTTGATTACTCTGGTGCGCAAGCATGCAAAGCCCTGCGTGAAGAGGGTTACAAAGTCATATTGGTGAATTCCAATCCGGCAACCATCATGACGGACCCGGAAACTGCGGACGTTACCTATATCGAACCGATTACCTGGCAAGTGGTCGAGAACATCATTGCCAAAGAGCGCCCTGACGCGCTTTTGCCAACCATGGGCGGGCAGACGGCGCTCAATTGCGCGCTCGATCTGGCCAAGCATGGCGTATTGGCGAAATACGGTGTGGAGATGATTGGCGCTTCGCGTGAAGCGATCGACATGGCCGAGGATAGAGAAAAGTTCAAGCAGGCAATGACCCGCATTGGGCTCGGCAGCGCCCGCTCCGGCATCGCTCACAGCATGGAGGAGGCGCAGCAGGTACAAGGTGCGATCGGTTTTCCCGCGATCATCCGTCCGTCATTTACGATGGGCGGTTCGGGTGGTGGTATTGCCTATAACCAGGAGGAGTTCGTTGAGATTTGCAAGCGCGGTCTGGAGGCGAGCCCGACCAAAGAGTTGCTGATCGAAGAGTCTTTGCTAGGCTGGAAAGAGTTTGAGATGGAGGTGGTGCGTGACCGCAACGACAACTGCATCATCGTCTGTTCGATCGAAAATCTTGACCCGATGGGCGTCCATACTGGTGACTCGATTACGGTTGCACCGGCGCAAACGCTGAGCGATAAAGAATACCAAATCATGCGCAATGCCAGCATTGCAGTGCTGCGCGAGATCGGCGTGGATACCGGCGGCTCCAACGTACAGTTCTCGATCAATCCGGAAGACGGGCGCATGATCGTGATTGAGATGAATCCTAGGGTTTCTCGCTCGTCGGCCCTGGCATCGAAGGCTACCGGATTTCCGATTGCAAAAATTGCCGCCAAATTGGCGGTTGGGTACACCCTTGACGAACTGCGCAATGAAATTACCGGTGGCGCAACACCTGCATCGTTTGAACCGTCAATCGACTATGTGGTGACCAAAATTCCCCGCTTTGCCTTCGAGAAATTCCCGCAAGCCAATGACCGTTTGACGACGCAAATGAAATCAGTTGGCGAAGTGATGGCGATTGGGCGCAGTTTTCAGGAGTCGATGCAGAAAGCCTTGCGCGGGTTGGAAGTCGGCGCCTACGGATTTGACGACGTCGTCGCCGAAAGCGAAGAAATTAATCGCGAATTGGCCAGTGCCGGCCCTCAGCGGATCTGGTACGTTGGACAGGCGTTCAGGCAAGGCTATACGCAGCAGGAAGTGTTCAATCTGAGCAAAATCGATCCATGGTTCCTGGCCCAGATTGAAGATCTCATTAGTACCGAGCAGCGCTTGAAGTCGATGACGCTTGGCGACCTCGACGCTGCGAAGATGCGCGATCTGAAACGCAAGGGATTCTCTGATCGACGTATCGGGTTGCTGGTTGGTGCTGGCGAGACGCCGTTGCGCCAGCATCGCCAAGCTTTAGGCGTTCGACCGGTCTATAAGCGGGTTGACACTTGTGCTGGCGAGTTTTCAACTGCCACCGCTTACATGTACTCGACCTATGAGGATGAGTGCGAGGCGCGGCCGACGACGCGCAAGAAAATCATGGTGCTTGGCGGCGGACCAAACCGGATTGGTCAAGGAATCGAGTTTGACTATTGCTGCGTACATGCTGCTTTGGCAATGCGCGAAGATGGTTATGAAACGATCATGGTTAACTGTAATCCGGAAACAGTATCAACAGACTACGACACCTCGGATCGACTGTACTTTGAGCCGCTAACCCTCGAAGATATTCTGGAGATTGTCCATGTAGAACAGCCGAGCGGCGTGATCGTGCAGTTCGGTGGCCAGACGCCGTTGAAGCGTGCACGTGAACTCGAGGCTAATGGCGTAAAAATCATTGGCACCACGCCTGACATGATTGATGCGGCAGAGGATCGCGAGCGTTTCCAGATGCTGTTGCACGAGTTGGGACTGAAACAGCCACCGAACCGGACAGCGCGCAATGAGTCTGACGCGATTCGTCTCGCCGATGAAATTGGTTACCCGCTGGTCGTGCGACCGAGCTATGTGCTCGGCGGTCGCGCCATGGAAATAGTGCATGAACGGCAAGACCTTGAGCGGTATATGCGTGACGCCATCAAGGTTTCGAACGATTCACCGGTGTTGTTGGATCGGTTTTTGAATGATGCAACCGAGGTCGATGTTGACGCCATGTGTGATGGTACCCAGGTAATCATCGGCGGCATCATGGAGCACATTGAACAGGCGGGAGTTCACTCGGGCGATTCGGCCTGCTCGTTGCCGCCATTTTCATTGAGCACCGCCATCCAGGACGAATTGCGGCGGCAGACAGAAATGATGGCGCATGGCCTCAACGTTGTCGGACTGATGAATGTTCAGTTTGCGATACAGGGTAAGGGCGATGAGGCAGTGGTC
Source organism: Rhodocyclaceae bacterium (assembly GCA_016718525.1). Taxonomy (GTDB): domain Bacteria; phylum Pseudomonadota; class Gammaproteobacteria; order Burkholderiales; family Rhodocyclaceae; genus JADKHX01. The sequence continues at coordinate 1,441,789 of JADKDD010000001.1, read as the reverse complement.
TATGTGCTTGAGGTCAATCCACGGGCATCGCGAACAGTGCCTTTTGTATCCAAGGCGACCAGTCGACCGCTGGCAAAAATTGCGGCGCGTTGCATGGCCGGTCGCAGTCTGGCTGACCAGGGAATTTCCGGTGAAGTTGTGCCGCCATACTTCTCGGTCAAGGAAGCAGTCTTCCCGTTTAACAAGTTTCCCGGTATTGATACCCTGCTTGGCCCGGAAATGAAGTCGACCGGCGAAGTGATGGGCATCGGGCGCAGCTTCGGCGAGGCTTTCGTGAAATCCCAACTCGCCGGCGGTACCCGCTTGCCGATCGCAGGTCGTGCATTTATCAGCGTCAAGCCCGGTGACAAAGCGAAGGCGGTTGAGGTTGCACATGAACTGCACGCGCTGGGATTTCACTTGGTGGCAACGCGAGGTACAGCGGCCGTCATCACGGCGGCAGGACTGCCCGTGGCAACCGTCAACAAGGTCACAGAAGGACGACCGCATGTGGTTGACATGATAAAAAACGGCGAGATTCAGTTCATCATCAATACCGTTGACGAAAAACGCACGGCGATTGCCGATTCGCGTTCAATTCGTACATCAGCACTTGCGGCGCGGGTGACCATTTACACTACGGTTGAGGGTGGTCGCGCAGCTTGTGCCGGAATCCGGCATGCCGGCCTTGAAACCTACTCCCTACAGTCTTTGCACGCAGAGCTGTCGCACTAATATTTGACTGGTCCAGAATTGATATGAGCGGAAAATTTCCCTTGACGGTGCATGGGGCGCAATTGTTGCGTGAAGAATTGCAGCGTCTGAAAACGGTGGATCGACCGGCGGTTATTGCCGCTATTGCGGAGGCGCGCTCGCACGGAGATTTGTCAGAAAACGCTGAGTACGATGCGGCAAAGGAGCGTCAGGGCTTTATCGAAGGCAGAATCAAGGAAGTTGAGAGCAAGCTTGGTCATGCGCAAATCATTGATCCGGCATCACTTGACGTCGACGGCCGCGTTGTTTTCGGGGCAACAGTTGACCTTGAGGATGCAGACAGCGGGAATAGCGTTACCTATCAAATCGTGGGCGATGACGAGGCGGATATCAAAGCCGGCAAAATCTCCCTGAATTCACCGGTCGCGCGAGCCCTGATTGGCAAATTTGGGGGTGATGTGGTTGTAGTGCAGACACCGGGCGGCGCTCGGGAGTACGAGATTCTGGACGTTCGCTATCTGTGACTCGGCCCTGACTGTGCCGTGTTTGGCCACATGTCCTCCGGTCAGGTTTTCAACGGACAGTGTTTTTCTTGGCCAGAGTGTTTCGCAAAGGCCGTCCGGCGGCATTGCGTCCCTCCGCCGCCATAGCCTGACGCTTGGTCGGCGCGTTGCGAGGTTTTGCCGTGCCTTTAGCGGCAGGTTGACTTCTTTGACGGCGTGTCGCCGGCACCAACTGATCGTGCGGCAGTTTTGCCGCCGCCGGCTTTTTACGCCAGAGCACCAATAAGTTGCCGATATGCTGTACTTCTTGACATGCCAGTTCGTTGCAGATTTCCGCAAACAAGGCGGACCGTTGCTCACGTTCAATTCCATACAAACGTACTTTGATCAATTCATGAACCTTCAGGCTGCGATCAATTTCGGCCAGGACGGTGGCAGTGAGTCCCTTTTGGCTGATCGAAACCACCGGGTTAAGGTGGTGAGCCTCGGCACGCAAGGCGCGACGGCGATCCGACGTCAGTGCGGCTGCGGGAATTTTTGGGGTATCAGTTTTAGTCATTTCAGGATTGTAACGTGACACTGAAAAGCAAACGTCACAAGAAAAGTAAGGTTTGGATGCAGGAGCACGTCAACGATCCCTATGTGTTGCGCGCCAAAGCTGATGGGTGGAGAGCGAGGGCGGCGTTCAAGCTGCTTGAAATTGATGATCGTGACAAGTTAATTAAACCCGGCATGACGGTCGTAGACCTCGGTTCAACGCCGGGGAGTTGGTCGCAGGTTGCCGCCAAGCGCTTAGGCGGTAACGGCCGGATTTTGGCGATGGACATGCTCCCGATGGACCCAATCCGTGGGGTGACCTTTATTCAGGGGGATTTTCGCGAAGATCAAACATTGCTTGAATTGACGAAAGCACTGGATGGGCGCCTGGTGGACCTTGTTTTGTCGGACATGGCCCCCAATATGACGGGAATCGGTTCGTCCGATCAGGCGCGGGTGATGTATCTGGCGGAGTTAACATTGGATTTTTGCAATCGACATCTCAAGCCGGGTGGTGACTTGCTGGTCAAAGTTTTTCAGGGTAGTGGTTATATGGAACTCAGGAAGGCAGTCGACGAGGTATTTGAAACCTTGTTGGTTCGAAAACCAGCAGCGTCGCGAGACAAAAGTGCCGAGGTCTATTTGTTGGGGCGAAGCAAGCGGCACAGTGGTGAATTGATGTAGCGTTTGGTCGTAACCATTTGAGACGAAGTACATAGCGTTTAGTCGTGAGGTTGCCGATTAGAATTGGCAGAATAGAATGTCGAAGCATGTGGTCCGCTCAGTGTCGAGCGCGAGGTGAACTGAAAGCGAGGCAGTACAGTGAATAATATGTTCAAGACGATGGCTATTTGGCTGGTGATCGGCATTGTGCTGATGTCAGTCTTTAATCAGTTCAACACCCGGCAAGCGGCAACCAATATCCTCGGTTACTCAGAGTTTCTTGAGGAAGCAAAGCTTGGCAGGATCGCCAGCGTGATGATTCAAGGTCGCACACTGGAGGCAACCACCGTTGACGGCAAGAAAGTCACGTCGTTTTCGCCGTCCGATCCCTGGCTGGTTTCCGACTTGCTTCGCTACAACGTCAAAGTCGTTGCCAAGCAGGATGAGGAACAGTCGTTGCTGATGAGCATATTCATGTCGTGGGGCCCGATGTTGCTCTTGATCGGCGTATGGGTCTATGTGATGCGCCAGATGCAAGGTGGCGGGCGTGGCGGGGCATTTTCATTTGGCAAGAGCCGCGCCAAGATTCTCGACGAATCGACCAACATCGTGACCTTTGCCGATGTCGCGGGATGCGACGAAGCCAAAGAAGAGTTGTCCGAGATGGTCGACTTTCTGCGTGATCCAACTAAGTTTCAAAAACTGGGCGGTCGAATCCCGCGCGGCGTACTGTTGGTCGGTTCCCCAGGCACCGGCAAAACCCTGCTGGCGAAAGCGATTGCCGGTGAGGCCAAGGTTCCGTTTTTCTCGATTTCAGGTTCTGACTTCGTTGAGATGTTTGTCGGTGTTGGTGCGGCTCGTGTGCGTGACATGTTTGAGCAGGCGAAGAAGCAATCGCCTTGCATCATCTTTATCGATGAGCTCGACGCCGTTGGTCGTCAACGCGGCGCCGGACTCGGCGGCGGCAATGACGAACGTGAGCAGACACTGAATCAAATGCTGGTCGAGATGGATGGTTTCGAAGCCTCGGTTGGCGTGATCGTGATCGCCGCCACCAACCGTCCGGATGTGCTTGATCCAGCATTGTTGCGTCCGGGCCGTTTTGACCGTCAGGTAGTCGTGCCGCTTCCGGATATTCGCGGTCGCGAACAAGTCATCAAAGTACATATGCGGAAAGTACCGGTGGCAGCTGATGTCGATGCGATGGTCCTCGCACGCGGCACACCGGGCATGTCGGGCGCTGATTTGGCCAACCTCGTCAATGAAGCCGCTTTGTTTGCTGCGCGCAGCAATAAGCGCCTTGTCGATATGGAAGATTTCGAGAAAGCCAAAGACAAGATTTTTATGGGGCCGGAACGGAAATCGATGGTGATTTCACCCGAGGAAAAGAGCGCCACGGCGTATCACGAATCCGGCCACGCGATCGTCGGTTCGCTGTTGCCGGGCTGTGACCCGGTGCACAAGGTGACTGTCATGCCACGCGGAAGAGCACTAGGCGTGACGTGGTCGTTGCCGGTGGCAGACCGTTTGAGTCTTTACCGTGACCAAATGCTGGCAAACATTTCAATGTTGTTCGGCGGGCGTGTCGCTGAAGAATTGTTCGTCGGCAAAATTTCAACCGGTGCAGCCAATGACTTCGAGCGCGCCACCGCAATCGCGCGGGACATGGTGACGCGATATGGCATGTCCGATGCACTTGGTCCCATGGTCTACGGCGAAAACGAAGGTGAAGTGTTCCTTGGTCGATCGGTGACAACCCACAAAAATATGTCGGAAGCGACAATGCGACAAGTAGATGCGGAAATCCGCCGGATTCTTGATGAGCAATATGCGCTCGCCAAGAAGTTGCTCGAGGAGAATCGCGACAAGGTAGAGGCAATGACCGCGGCTTTGCTGGAATGGGAAACCATTGATGCCGATCAAATCAAGGACATTATGTCCGGCACGGCGCCTCGCGCACCAAAGCCATCCGCGTCAACCACCAACCCGAAGGTGCCTCCAGGAGCACCGGATGCGGAACCGACTGCGCCAGCTCCGGCCTGAGTAAACCTCAAATTTGTCGACCTTGCTGAGTTGCATGCAGGTGCGCGGCTTCGACCGTCGCTGATGAAAGAAGTGCAGACGTGATTCGGCGCAAAAATGTTGTGCCCTGAGCCCAGTGGCGCTGATAATTCCATGACCAAGTTCCTTCAATGCGGGCGTTATACCCTCGATTTAGGTAGGCCGTTGGTCATGGGAATTGTCAATTTGACTGACGATTCGTTCTCCGGGGATGGTCTCGGCAGCAATGTTGATCAAGCAATCGACCACGGATTGAGGTTGTTGAAAGAGGGGGCTGATATCCTCGATATCGGCGCTGAATCATCGCGCCCCGGTGCCCATGCCGTACCAGTCGACATGGAGATTCAGCGGCTGTTGCCGGTCATCAGAAAATTGATGGATTGCGGAATTCCTATATCAATCGACACCACCAAACCAACGGTCATGCGCGCAGTCGTCGATGCCGGTGTCGATATGATCAACGACATCAACGCACTGCGGGCAAAAGGCGCGCTTGAGATAGTGGCGACAAGTAAGGTGGCAGTTTGCTTGATGCACATGCAAGGCTCACCGGCCACTATGCAAGCCGCTCCGCAGTATGTTGATGTGGTTGCCGACGTGCGCAGCTTCTTGATGGAGCGAACAGCCGCCGCAAACGCAGCAGGAATCCTGCGGGATCGCATCGTGATCGATCCGGGGTTCGGTTTCGGTAAGACGCTGGATCACAATCTGGCACTCCTGCGCCATTTGCGGGACCTGGAACCGTTGGGTCTGCCTGTGTTGGTTGGGATGTCGCGGAAATCAATGCTGGGATCGCTGACCGGGAGGGACAGTGGCGAACGGGTGTCGGCTGGAATCGCTGCGCACGTATTGGCAGTTCAGCGGGGAGCGCGGGTTGTACGAACCCATGATGTAGCGGCGACGGTTGACGCGCTAACTCTCGTCAATGCAGTAGATCGTTCAGATGACAATCGGTGTTAAACGCGTGCCGTGTTCATCGTCGAGCAAGGGAAGCGGCGATCTCATTTCGCATAAATCAATCTAGAAACAGCAGGTAGACTGAGATCCGTGTATTGTCAGGAGAGTAGGGATGACCCGTAAGTATTTTGGTACCGATGGAGTTCGTGGTCTGGTTGGTCAGGCACCGATCACTCCTGATTTCATCATGCGCCTGGGCTACGCCGCAGGTAAAACGTTGGCGGCAAATGACGACTTACCGCATGGTGATCGCCCCGGTGTGTTGATCGGCAAAGACACCAGAATTTCAGGCTATATGTTGGAGGCTGCGCTCGAAGCCGGGTTCGCCGCCGCAGGCGTCGACGTTTATTTATGCGGCCCGATGCCGACACCAGCAGTGGCCTATCTCACCAGGGCGCTGCGGTTGCAAGCGGGGGTGGTGATTTCGGCGTCGCACAACCCTTATCACGACAACGGGATCAAGTTCTTTTCGGCGCAGGGTCTTAAATTGCCGGATGTCGTCGAACTCGAAATTGAGCGATGGCTTGATGAGCCCCTACAGTGTATGGAATCGAGACGCCTTGGTCGGGCAAGGCGGATTGATGACGCGGCGGGTCGCTATATTGAGTTCTGCAAGAGCACGTTTCCGGGCGAACTGGATTTGCGTGGTTTGAAACTCGTGGTTGACTGTGCGAATGGAGCGACGTATCACATCGCGCCAAAGGTTCTGCATGAACTAGGTGCGGAAGTTGTTGCGATCGGTGACGCACCGAATGGCTTCAATATCAATGATGGCGTTGGCGCAACTGCTCCTCAAGCACTGCGGCAGCGGGTAATCGAAACTGGTGCTCATCTGGGAATTGCCATTGACGGGGATGGTGACCGTCTGGTGATGGTCGATGCAAACGGCGAAATTTTTGACGGTGACCGACTCTTGTATGTGATTGCCCGCGACCGCATCAGGCGAAACGCGGGTGCTACAGTCAGCGGAGTTGCAGGGACACTGATGACCAACCTTGGTTTGGAACACGCCTTGCAACGTCTCGGTGTGACTTGTGGTCGGGCGAAAGTGGGCGACCGTTATGTGTTGGAAATGCTGCAGGAGCGCGGATGGGTTCTGGGTGGAGAAAACTCCGGACACATCATTTGTCTTGACCGGCATACCACTGGAGATGCGATCATCGCCGCTTTGCAGGTTTTGGCAGCATTGCGCTCTGTTGCCGGTTCGGAAACGCTGGCCGATGCTTGTGCCGATGTTGTGTTGTACCCTCAGATACTCATCAACGTAAAGACCAAGGCTGGCTTTGACTGGACTGCTGACGAACAGATTTCCGCGGCAGTGTTTGCAGCAGAGAAGTCGTTGGCCGGGAAGGGCCGCGTGTTGTTGCGGGCATCGGGGACTGAACCTGTCCTCCGGGTAATGGTCGAGGGTCAAGCGGCCGATGAAGTCGCTCGGCACGCAGAAGCGATAGCTGCCGTGGTGGCGGGCGCTATCAAGCGCACCTGACAGACCCGGGAATTGGCCGTTATTCGAGTCGCGGCAACTTCAGGTTTTGGATCTTTCTGATGTCGGTGACTACATCAGCCAATAAATCAGCGTAGCGCTGTGCATGCCATGCGCCAACCAAACTGACGGCGCGATGCAAATGACGATCGTTTGCAACACAGGCCATGAGTACCTCGCCTGCTACAGCGAGATCGTTGAGTTGCCCTAGCTTATCTTGCGCAGTAGCCAAAGCTGCGAGCACCTTGCTGCCCCTTTTTTTTGGCGACATTGGTCGAAAAAACTCCATGGCATAACGCAATCGCTTGATGCAAATTCGCATCCTGTGTAGCGTAGGTGGGTGTTCAATCCTTGCCGCAGCTGCGGATGTAAGTAATTTCTCGAAGAGACTATTCAAGCGCACCTGAGCAAACTTTGTTAGCGCTGGTTGTTCATCATCAACGCAGTCTTCAGGTATTTCTGACTTGTTCGGCTTGATTACCGCTACTGCAAAAGGCGCGCGGTTAAGCATTGTGGCTGCCTGCAGGTGTAACCCGCCATAGTCAGGTGCGAGCAAACGTTTCGTTACATCGGTGCGGGCCTGATAGAGCCGGTCAGTAATCACCGCAGACAGCGCGATGATTCCCGGCTCGTCAGGCAGCGCCGCAGCGACAGGATTGACGATCTCGGAGGTAAGTACGTCAAGATCTCGCACACGACCCAAATTTTGCATCAAGTCCCGCAAAGGTGGAATGATCTGCTCAATGAATGACGTCGGCAGCAAGGGTTTAAAGATTTGTATGGCTGCACGCAAACGGCGCGTTGCTACGCGCATTTGATGGACGTACTCAGGGTCGCTATTCTCTACGCTACCGGCATGATTTTCGTGCAGGTGTTGCAGGCACGAGAAGGCGATGTGCTTAAACGCATGCAGAGGAGCGACGGCGGCGGGTAAGGTGAAACTCTCGGCCTTGACCGGCACTTGCTTGCTGTTAAGGAACAAACGACAACCTCTCCCGGCTTTGTCTCGCAATTGGGGGGTAAGGGCCACGTGAGCGGCGAGTTGCGCGGCAACTTCAAAGAGATTTTCGCGGCACCCGTCGACCAGGTGCAAGTCCAGGTCAATGAGCGATTCACGGCGCCCGGAGGAAACCAATGTTCCGCGATCAACTTTTGCTTGAACAACGACGCCCGGTTGTGGACGAAGCTGCCAGGTTGTGCGGCGGAGGTTCGATTCAAAGATTGGTGTTATGCGGGAAATGATCTTTCGCTGACTCAGCCAAGCGGCCAGTTTCGCGTTTTCCACACCGGAAAAATCAAAATGGTTGAGATAGATTGCGGTCCACTCTGTCATCAACGATTCAGCATCACTTGAGTTTTCGGCGTAACGGACGGTCTGAATCCACGATGACCCAGACCTCCGCAAACTCAATTCAACAGACCGCATTGCCAGCTGCAGCGTCCGCGTGTCGTAATGAATGTTGACAATGGATTCGCGCGATGCCACCGGTGTTTGACGAAACAGCCGATGTCGCAAAAGGCGACCATAGTCGCCTTCACCCATTGAGAGCTTCAGTGTATGTCTATGAGGCATGGATGACAGGCATTGCTATAGGTGGTTGCTCAATTGTAGCTGCTGGGTCACGCCGGTTTCACCGATGCTTAAGCTGCGTGCAATGGCGAGTCAGTTGGTGCTGACGGCACGCCGTCAAATTGCTTCGCAGACGACTCTGCGTGTCTGATCAACTCCAAACGTCCGTCCAGATGCTCGACTATTGCGGTACAACTGTCAACCCAGTCACCGCAATTGACGTATTCGATGTCACCTGCATCGCGAATCACCGCGCTGTGTATGTGTCCGCAAATCACACCATCCAGTCCACGCTCACGGACGGTGCGAATCACCGAGTCTTCGAAGTCGAAGATAAATGACACTGCGCGCTTGACGCGATTCTTGGCGTAACCGGCAAGTGACCAATAGCCCGGCATGCGCAACAGCCGGCGCGTCGAGGAAAGCAAGCTGTTTAGCTGCACCAGTCCGTCATAAGCGACATCCCCAAGGATCGCCAGCCAGCGATGGTGGCGCGTCACTTGATCAAATTGATCGCCGTGAATCAGTAAAAATCTTCGTCCATCGGCCATGACGTGAATATGCTCGGTTTGAATCGTAATATCGCCAAACGACACGCCATCGTATTCACGCAGCAATTCATCATGGTTGCCGGGAATGAAGATGACAGTTTGTCCCTGGCGGGCACGCCGCAAGAGCTTTTGGACCACTGTGTTTTGCGCAACGGTCCAGTTTATGCTGCGATTCATCGCCCAAAAATCGATAATGTCGCCAACCAGATAGAGATATTCAGAATCGTAGTTGCGAAGAAACTCCAGCAGCCGGTCCGCTTGGCAACCACGCGTCCCCAAGTGGACGTCCGAAATGAAAACTGATCGCACGCGGCTCGCTGCTATACCCTCTCGTGCAAAAGAGCGCTTCACCCCTTGGTTTTGAGGAAGTGGCGCATGTAGCGCGGGCTCATCCGCGACATTGGCAGCAAAATGAGCAGGTCCGCCGAATTGAAATCCGGATCCCATGCCGGTTCGCCACAAATCCAGGCGCCAAGCCGCAGATAGCCGCCGATCAGCGGTGGCACCACGCCGGGTCTGCCATCGGCAAGTGATTCGTGGGGCAGGCGGTTGCGCGGAAACGCGCGGTAGTCGATGGGCGACAGAACGCTCGGGTCGAGCTGCTGATAGACATTTGCCGCATTGTGGCCGCCGTCCGCCATGCCGATCGAAGCGCAACCCATCAGATGATCGAAATTACCCTTCAGCATGTATTCAGCCAATCCGGCCCAAAGCATGGTGATCACCGCGCCATTTCTATGATCCTGATGAACGCAGGATCGACCGACTTCGACCATGCGAGGGCGCAGATACTGCAGGCGATTCAGGAAGAATTCGTCGTCCGAGTAGTAACTCCCGATCTTTTTCGCCGCGGCTGGTGTCAGGATACGATAGGTGCCGATGACTTTGTCAGTGTTGATTTCACGCACAATCAAATGATCGCAAACGGCATCGAAGTGATCGATGTCATGTTCGGGCAATCGAGTCGATAGTTGCGCACCCATTTCTTCAGCGAACACCTTGTAGCGCAAGCGCTGTGCGGCCAGGACATCATCCTGAGTACGAGCGAGACCAATCCGGTAGTGACTGTTAGGTGTCGCCGACTGCTTTTGTGACTCGGTAAAACGACCGGCATCGGTCCAATCAATGTTCGGTTTGTTTTGCATAGGGTTCTCCTCTTGATTGAGCAACACCTTAATTTTCCAAACCGAGCATGACCACAAGATTTCGGTTTTGTTGAACTTAGATGACAGCGTCTCGTCTTCGCACCAACGATTGTTATGGACAATCACTACCTGCCTCCAATTGCCCAGACCTACGACCGCAAACCGGCTATGGAAGGGCGGTCACCACCGAGATGGAATCAGGTTTAGCTGGCGGTGGAGGCCGAGGCATTAACAGACGCAATTGCCGCTGCGATTCGATGTTGCGCGCGATGCGCCATCTTCCGCCGGTCCCTCGCTGTTTGCTCGTCGATCGGCAGTAACTGTAATCTGGCGGTAATCCCGTTGGCGCAGGCAATATTGAACATGCATTTAAGGAGCGTCGTGTCACCAACAAAGGCAGGGGCAGCTGTAATCAAGCCATCAGGATTGTGATAGCTCAGCGCCATGCAATGCAGCGGTGCTGAGGCATCGATTGCGCTTTGAAACAACGCCGCATGAAATGGCAACACCTGTGCGCCGTTGCTTGTGGTGCCCTCGGGAAAAACGGCGAATCGTTCACCCTCGGATAGGCGGGCGGTTATACGTTGCTGTGTTTGGTGCGCAGCTGTCTTGCTTCCGCGCTGAATGAACTCCGTGCCGGTGCGAGTCACCAGCCAGCCGATAAAGGGCCACGAAGCGATATTGCTTTTGGCAACAAAAGGGGATGGCAATACGGAATTGATGACGAAAATATCCAAAAATGAAATGTGATTGCAGACCACTAACCCGCTGATTATTTGCGGTTTATCGTGGGGTGTCTGATAGCTGACTGTGACTTTGAGTACACGCAACAGGCGCAATGCCCATACTCGAACCAGTTGCTCGCGTCTCGACGTGTTCGAACGTCGATAGATCAATGCAATTTGAATCAAACAAAACATCAGCAGGATTCCCACCATTTGAAGGCGAACTGCCGCACAAGTCAAAAGCTGGCATCGCCGCAGGGTTTCACTGAACTGTAACAATCGCACACTAGACTCCGTTCCGTTGGTTACCTTAATGCTAGGAGAAAGTAATGAAGAAGTCGATGAATTTGATGGCAGTTGTGCTTGCAGGCGCCTTCGTGGCGGGCAACGCGTTCGCTCAGGCATTGGTCAAAGTTGATGGTTCGTCAACGGTCTATCCAATTACCGAGGCAGTGGCCGAGGAATTTCAAAAAGCCAAGAAGAACAGTATCCGCGTGACGGTCGGAATCTCCGGTACTGGCGGCGGCTTCAAGAAATTCTGTCGTGGCGAAATTGACATTTCGAATGCGTCGCGCCCAATCCTGAAAAAGGAAGTGGATGAATGTAAAGCGGCTGGCATTGAATATATCGAAATGCCCGTTGCTTATGACGCGCTGACCGTCGTGGTCAACCCAAAGAACGACTGGATCAAGTCGATGACAGTGGCAGAGCTCAAGATGATTTGGGAACCTGGCGCACAAGGCAAGGTGATGACATGGAAACAAGTCAATCCGGCATGGCCGGATCGGCCGCTAAAGCTTTTCGGTGCCGGCGCTGACTCCGGCACGTTTGATTATTTCACCGAAGCGATTACCGGCAAGTCAAAGTCCAGTCGTGGCGATTTCACTGCTTCGGAAGACGATAATGTATTGGTTCAAGGTGTCTCACGGGACGTGGGTAGTTTGGGCTTCTTTGGTTTTGCGTATTACGAAGAAAATCGAGATAAATTGAAAGCGGTTCCGATCGTTGCGGCAGCTGGTAAGCCGGCCGTAGCGCCTTCCAGCGCAACGGTGATTGATGGTAGCTATCAACCGCTTGCGCGGCCGATTTTCATCTACGTCAACGCCAAATCAGCTGACAAGCCGGAAGTCAAAGAGTTTGTCGAGTTTTATATGAAAACGGGCGCCAAAATGGCTCAGGAAGTGAAGTATGTTCCGCTTCCGCCCAAGGCCTATACCTACAATTCGGATCACTTTGCCAAACGCCAGAAAGGCAGCAAGTTTGGCGGCGAAAACAAGGTTGGGATGACCATTGAAGAACTGATGAAACTGGAAGCAAAGTAATCAATCGTGAATTCAAGGGCGTGCAATATGGCCTTGCGCGCCCTTTCATTGTGTTTAAGTATAGTTAGTCGATAACGACAATCGGAAGTTCTGAAATTCTTGCGCATGTAAAAGCGACCAACAATATGTCCTCACTTGATTCCGCAGCGATTACCACGCACGTTAGCCAACGGCTGAGCAAAAAGGCGTCGCGCAATATCAAAGAGCGGGTGATAGAGTTCATCATGCTCAGTGCGGCAGCGTTTTCCGTGTTCATTACGGTCGCCATCGTTTACATTCTGGTTAAAGAATCGTGGATTTTTTTCCAGACGGTTCCATTGACCGACTTTCTGTTTGACACGCAGTGGACGCCGTTGTTTGATGATGCCCACTACGGGATTACGGTTTTGTTATCCGGAACCATTACCAGTTCGGTTGTGGCGTTACTGATTGCGATTCCGCTCGGCACCATCATAGCCATCTACCTGTCAGAGTTTGCGCCATTTAGTGTGCGCGAAATCGCCAAGCCACTGCTTGAGTTGTTGGGTGGCGTGCCGACGATCGTTTATGGATACTTTGCACTGGTGGTGCTGACGCCAATCCTGCAGTGGTTCTGGCCCGACCTTCCTGGCTTCAGCCTGCTCTCTGCTGGTCTTGTCATGGGCGTGATGATCATTCCTTATGTCAGTTCGCTGTCCGGGGACGCCATGCGTGCTGTGCCAATGGCGCTGCGCGAAGGCTCGTACGCGATGGGCGCGACGCGCCTGCAAACCGCGCTCAAAGTGGTTGTGCCGGCAGCGACTTCCGGAATCGCCTCGGCCTATATTCTGGGAATATCCAGAGCGGTAGGCGAGACGATGATTCTGGCGGTAGCAGCCGGTATGCAGCCTAATTTGACGTTTAACCCGACCGAGCCTGGAGCGACCATTACGTCCTACATCGTGCAGGTCGCGCTAGGCGATTTGCCGCACGGATCGATCGGCTACCAGACTATTTTTGTCGCAGGCTTGAGTTTGATGCTGATCACTTTAACGTTCAATTTGCTGGGTTATTGGCTGCGCAAAAAATATAGAGAGGTGTATTGAAATGGATCAGGCGCGCGTAGAGCAAATCCGCAGGCTGATTGTCGTTGCCAAACGCTGGGATACGTTTTTCGTCGTCCTTGGGATTATGTCGATGATGTTCGGGGTGCTGATGTTTGTCACCTTGTTTGTCGATATGGGTATGAAGGGCTTCTCGCGGATTGACTGGGAATTCTTTACATCGTTTCCGTCGAGGCACGCCGCCAAGGCCGGGATTTTGTCGGCGTGGGTGGGAACCATACTTGTGATGTTGGTCACTGCGATGGCTGCGATTCCTGTCGGCGTCGCGGCAGGGGTCTATCTTGAGGAATACGCCCCAAAGAACTGGTTCACCGCGATTATCGAAATCAATATCAGCAATCTGGCAGGTGTGCCGTCAATTGTTTATGGCTTGCTGGCACTGGGTCTGTTCGTCTATCAGTTCGGCTTTGGGCAGAGCATCCTGTCAGCTGGTTTGACGTTGGCGCTGCTTATTCTGCCTGTCATAATCGTGGCGACCCGAGAAGCGATTCGCTCGATACCGCAATCTATTCACGAGGGTTCGTACGCCTGTGGGGCGACCACGTGGCAAACTGTCCGCGATCATATTCTTCCGTATTCGAGCGCGGGAATTTTGACCGGAATCATTATCGGGATGGCGCGCGCGATTGGCGAGACGGCGCCGATTATTACTATTGGCGCTTTGACCTTTATTGCCTTTTTGCCAACCGCGCCTTTCACCGGTGATCCGCCGGCGGGGATGTTCGATTGGATATTTGCCCCATTTACGGTCATGCCGATCCAGATGTTCAACTGGACATCGCGACCGGAAGCGGCATTTCAATTGAACGCGGCTGCTGCCGGTTTCATTCTGGTTTTCATGACGCTGGCGATGAATGGCTTGGCCATCTACCTGCGCTACCGACTCCGAAAAAATATCAATTGGTGACCACATGAGCATCGAAACGGAAACAACACACGTCCCTGCGCCGGCATTGAAGGCAGAGGTAAAGCAACTGGATTTTTACTATGGTGACTTCCACGCTCTAAAAAAGGTCGAGATGCCGGTGTATGAACGGTGTATTACCTCGCTGATCGGTCCATCCGGTTGCGGCAAGTCGACCTTGCTACGCTGCTTCAATCGTATGCACGATCTTTATCCGGGCAATCGGTATGCCGGAGGCGGAATCATTTTGCACCCGGATAACACCAATCTACTGTCACCTGATGTCGATCCAATCGAAGTCCGGATGCGACTGAGCATGGTGTTCCAGAAACCTAACCCGTTCCCGAAGTCGATCTTTGAAAATGTTGCTTACAGTCTGCGTGTGCGTGGTATGAAAAACAAAACTGAACTCGAAGATCGGGTTCAGCAGGCACTTAAGAGTGCCGCATTGTGGAATGAGGTTGGCAGCCGTCTCAACGAACTGGGGGCTAATTTGTCCGGCGGGCAACAGCAGCGGTTATGCATTGCGCGGGCATTGGCTTCCGACCCTGAACTGATCTTGTTTGATGAGCCAACTTCGGCGCTGGATCCGATAGCTACAGCTAGCATTGAAGAGTTGTTGATGGAACTCAAGGATCAGGTGACGATCCTCATTGTTACCCACAACATGCAGCAGGCCGCGCGGATTTCTGATTACACAGCCTATATGTATTTGGGTGAGATGGTGGAGTTTGGCGAAAGTGAGCAGCTCTTTATCAAGCCAAAAGTGAAGGCTACCGAAGATTACATTACCGGGCGTTTCGGCTAGCTACGAAGGTCGGCGAGTCGCCAATAGAAGCAGTCCTTGACGGCGTGTTGCCGCACGCTATGACGAAGAGCGCATCTTTTGCTAGATCGCCTTGTCGCAGGGTTGTTTCGGGGTCTGCGGTTGTTTCACCAGCACCAAATGAGGAATCGGACGGGCGCCGCAAATATGCCTGTTTTGGAGTAAGGCCGCTATAATCGTGTCCTATTTCGCTCGTTGATTCAAATTCATGCGTACAAAGCTCGTCGCTGGCAACTGGAAAATGAACGGTTCGCTGGCCTCCAACGCACATTTGTTGGCAGCACTATCCAATACCGTGTTTGCTACGTTGAATGCGCAACTTGCGGTTTGCGTGCCCTACCCATATTTGTCTCAGGCCGCCGCCGTGCTGGCCGGGACGCCCGTGTTGCTCGGTGCACAGGATGTGTCCGAGCATGCGAAAGGAGCATTCACCGGCGAGGTTAGTGCGGCCATGCTTGCCGATTTTGGTTGTCGGTACGTGCTGGTAGGTCATTCCGAACGCCGAAGTTTCTACGGCGACACAAACGAATCGGTTGCTTTAAAGTTTGCTGCAGCGCAGGTCGCCGGACTGACACCGATTCTTTGCGTCGGTGAAACACTAGCCGAACGCGAGGCAGGGGTCACGATGCAGGTGGTATCAAGCCAGCTTGATGCGGTGTTGGCAAAGAGCGGCGTTGCGGCTTTGTCGACAGCGGTTGTTGCCTATGAACCAGTTTGGGCGATTGGCACGGGTCGTACCGCGAGTCCCGGTCAGGCACAAGAAGTGCACGCGCAAATTCGGGCCAGGATCGAGCAAGCCGACCCGACTGTGGCGGCGAACCTGCAGATTCTGTATGGCGGCAGTATGAAGCCCGACAATGCTGCGGAACTATTGCGGCAAAAGGATATTGACGGGGGCTTGATTGGTGGCGCCTCTTTGGTAGCGGAAGATTTTTTAGCAATTGCGAAGGCGGCCTAAAGGGCCAACAACGGAGAACAACATGGGACTTTCATATTCATTGGTATTAACAATCCACATCATCGTCGGATTTGCAGTCATTGGACTGGTGTTGCTGCAACACGGCAAGGGCGCCGACATGGGAGCAGCATTCGGTAGCGGCGCGTCCGGCAGTCTGTTTGGCGCATCCGGATCAGCAAATTTTATGTCACGTCTGACCGCCGGTTTGGCTGCAGTTTTTTTTATCACCAGTTTGAGTCTGGCCTACATCGCCATGCATAAACCTGTTGCTACGGGCAGCGTGATGGATAGTGCCGCGATTGCAACAACCCCGGCAACCGCTCCTTCAACAGCCACACCTGCAGCACCTACAGATTCACGTTCAAACGAAATACCGAAGTAGGGCTAACCGGCAAGGAGACCTATTGCCGTCCTGAGTGTGATGTGTGCGCAGATAAAAACTTCTGCAAACGCGACTGACTGAGATGCTTGCTGCGAGTGCCTTTTAGTTATAATTCATTGAGTTTTGCTGATGGCGCAGCGCCGACGTGGTGAAATTGGTAGACACGCTATCTTGAGGGGGTAGTGACGTAAGTCGTGTGAGTTCGAGTCTCACCGTCGGCACCAGTTACAGGATCAGCGGAAATTTGAGGTTCGTACTTTTCGGCGATATAGGAAATGCAACAAAAATCCAGTGTCAGGGCATTTGGCGCTGACGATTAAACGAACTGACGCGTGAATATCAGTCGGCAATAAATTGATGGATGGCGAAATAAGTTTCTTAATTGCTTGATCTTTGTCAAAGTCGCCCCCTCCAAAGGTGACAAACTGCGAAGATGTAGTGAGAGGTTTGGTGTGCAAGTGCAGGAAAGCAAAACACTGTCCGGTTGCAAACCAACGGTACGAGAAGTTCAAATGCGCTTGCTGTTGTTAAAAGGTTGAAAGTTGGTTTAAAAGTTGGTTTAAATTTGTAGCTTGTACGATGTTTTGATGGTTAATGACAGAAAAGTGGGGGCGCTAGACGACATGGCGCCGGCGATTTAAACGTAGAACACTAAGGCCACCGTGTTTCGCCACTGCAAATGCTAGAAAATTACTTTTCCGTCCTCGTCTTTATTCTCGTCGGCTTAGCCTTTGGCTGCATGCCAATTTTGATGGGTCGCTTTGTTGCCCCTCATCGCCCGGATGCTGAAAAGCTCTCCGCATTTGAGTGCGGCTTTGAACCATTTGAAGATGCGCGGATGAAGTTTGACGTTCGCTACTACCTGATTGCGATCATCTTTATCCTATTTGATCTTGAAATTGCTTTTTTGTTTCCATGGGCCTCGATTTTCCAGGAAATAGTCAATACGCCTGCGGTCAAGTTTTTTGGTTTCATCGAAATGTTTGTGTTTATGGGTATTTTGGTGGTTGGCTACATCTATGCTTGGGCCAAGGGCGCTTTGGATTGGGAATGAGGGTGCACAATGAGTATTGAAGGCGTCCTGGAAGAAGGCTTTATCACCACCAGTATGGATACGGTGATCAACTGGACACGAACCGGATCAATGTGGCCCATGACCTTTGGCTTGGCTTGCTGCGCAATCGAGATGATCCATGCCGGCTGCGCGCGCTATGACCTGGACCGTTTTGGCATTGTATTTCGTCCCAGTCCGCGTCAATCAGATGTGATGATTGTGGCTGGAACCCTGACAAACAAGATGGCGCCGGCTTTGCGTAAGGTGTATGACCAAATGTCTGAACCGCGTTGGGTAATTTCCATGGGTTCATGTGCCAACGGCGGTGGTTACTATCACTACTCGTATTCGGTTGTGCGTGGTTGTGATCGGATAGTTCCGGTTGATATCTACGTTCCGGGCTGCCCACCCACGGCTGAAGCTCTACTTTACGGCTTTATTCAGTTGCAGAACAAGATCACACGCACCAATACGATCGCCCGCTAAATCGAATTTGGACCTGCATACGCCAATATGAGTGACAAACTGGATCGTCTTGCGCAGCAACTTGAAGGGCAGCTCGGCTCGCGCATTAGCCAAACGATTTGCAGACTTGGTGAACTCACCATTGAAGTTGCTCCAGCCCAATACTTGGCAGTGGCTCACGGCCTGCGCGATCACCCGGCGTTGAAATTTGAGCAATTGATCGACCTCAGCGGTATCGATTACTCGGAATTTACCGGTTGGCAAGGTAAACGCTTCGGCGTGGTGAGTCAGCTCATGTCGCTGACCCACAATTGGCGGCTGCGAATTCGTGTGTTCGCTGATGATGAGGAGTTCCCGGTTTTACCTTCAGTGACTGAAATTTGGAACTCAGCCAACTGGTACGAGCGCGAGGCTTTTGATCTGTTCGGTATCCATTTTGACGGTCACAGTGATTTACGCCGGATGCTGACGGATTACGGATTTGTCGGTCACCCTTTCCGCAAGGACTTCCCGATTTTCGGGTATGTCGAAATGCGTTATGACGCAGAGCAGAAAAGGGTGGTTTATCAGCCAGTAACCATTGAGCCGCGCGAGGTGACGCCGCGGATCGTGCGAGAAGAGCAATATGGGAAGGCTAATAGTCGTGGCTGAAATCAAGAACTACACGATTAATTTTGGCCCGGCGCATCCAGCGGCTCACGGAGTTTTGCGCCTGGTACTTGAGTTGGATGGAGAAGTTGTGGTTCGGGCTGACCCGCACATCGGCTTGCTCCATCGCGGTACAGAAAAGCTCTGTGAGACACGCACCTGGCTGCAGTCAGTGCCCTACATGGATCGCCTCGACTACATGTCGATGATGTGCAACGAGCACGCGTACTGCTTAGCGATTGAAAGGCTACTGGGTCAGGACGTCCCATTGCGGGCGCAGTACATTCGAGTGATGATGGATGAAGTGACCCGTATCCTCAATCACCTGCTGAACGTCGGCGCGCAGGCGCTCGATATTGGTGCAATGACGATGGTCTTGTACACCTTCCGTGAGCGGGAGGATCTGATGGATGTCTATGAGGCGCTGACAGGTGCGCGAATGCATGCCGCCTATTATCGGCCGGGCGGTGTATATCGTGATTTACCTGATCGGATGCCCAAGTATCAACAAAACAAATTCAAGAACGCCGATGATATCAAGGTTCTGAACAAGGCGCGGGACGGTTCTTTACTTGATTTTATCGACGATTTCACGCAGCGTTTCCCCGGTTATGTTGATGACTACGAGACATTGTTGACGGACAACCGGATTTGGAAGCAACGTACGGTCGGAATTGGGGTGGTGAGTCCTGAGCGCGCGTTGCAGCTCGGATTGACAGGGCCAATGTTGCGCGGTTCGGGCGTTGAATGGGATTTGCGAAAGAAGCAGCCTTACGAGGTTTATGATCAACTCGATTTCGACATTCCGGTTGGGACCAACGGTGATTGCTATGACCGTTACCTTGT
Organism: Rhodocyclaceae bacterium; assembly: GCA_016718525.1. Classification (GTDB taxonomy): domain Bacteria; phylum Pseudomonadota; class Gammaproteobacteria; order Burkholderiales; family Rhodocyclaceae; genus JADKHX01. The sequence goes on along the minus strand of JADKDD010000001.1, from coordinate 1,422,414 downwards.
TCGAATTGAGGAAATGCGACAGTCCAACCTGATCATCCGCCAGTGTATTGAATGGTTAAGGGCTAATCCTGGACCAGTGATTACCGACAACCACAAGGTCGCGCCGCCGTCGCGCGAAGCGATGAAATCCAATATGGAAGAGTTGATTCATCATTTCAAGTTATTCACGGAAGGAATGCACGTTCCGGCCGGTGAAGCGTACGCCGCAATCGAACATCCCAAAGGCGAGTTTGGCGTCTGGGCTGTGTCGGATGGTGCAAATAAGCCTTACCGCATCAAGTTGCGTTCCCCTGGCTTTGCCCACTTGTCGGCGGTCAATGAAATGATGACCGGGCACATGATTGCCGACGTCACCGCAATCATCGGGACGATTGACCTGGTGCTTGGAGACACGGATCGATGAGTGAAATTGCCACCAGCCTGTTGAGTGCCGATGCCCTCAAACGGATAGAGCGCGAAGCGGACAAATACCCCGCCGACCAGCGCCAGTCCGCGGTTATGGCGGCGCTGGCAATCGCTCAAGATGAGAAAGGCTGGTTGGCAAAGGAAACCATTGCGTTTGTCGCTGGCGTGCTCGGAATGGCACCAGTTGCCGCCTATGAGGTGGCCAGCTTCTACAACATGTACAACCTTGAACCGGTTGGAAAATTCAAGCTCTTGGTTTGTACCAATCTGCCGTGCGCGCTTTCCGGCGGTGTCGATGCCGCCGACTACCTCAAGCAAAAGCTAGGTATTGGTTTCAACGAGACAACTGCGGACGGCCGTTTTACCTTGCAGGAAGGTGAGTGTTTGGGCGCCTGCGGAGATGCTCCGGTGATGATTCTGAATAACAAACGGATGTGCAGTTTCATGCTTCCGGAACAAATTGACGCTTTGCTCGCCGAGTGCGGACATGGCAAGGCTGAGGTCTGATCAATGGCGTTGATTGCTTCCCTTAACCCTTTGCTGACCACAGGATGGTCGCGTGGCGATGCTGGATGGCGATTGCGTGACTACGAGGCGCGGGGTGGTTACGTACAGTTACGTCGCCTTTTTAACGACAAAGTTTCTCAGGATGATTTGATCGCGGAAGTCAAGAAATCAGTGTTGCGCGGACGTGGCGGCGCAGGTTTCCCGACGGGCCTCAAATGGAGTTTCATGCCGCGTGCATTCCCCGGCGACAAATACGTGGTTTGCAATTCCGATGAAGGCGAGCCGGGGACATTCAAAGACCGCGACCTGATGCGGTTTGATCCTCATTCGGTAATCGAGGGAATGATCATTGCTGGCTACGCGATGGGCGCCCAACGTGGCTATAACTACATCCATGGCGAGATATTTGACATCTACGAGCGCTTTGAAGAGGCGCTGGATGAGGCCCGTGCGGCTGGATTTCTCGGTAACAGAATACTGGGATCAGACTTCAGCTTCGACTTGTTTGCTCATCACGGGTACGGAGCCTACATCTGTGGTGAAGAAACCGGTTTGTTGGAATCAATTGAGGGCAAAAAGGGTCAGCCACGTTATAAACCTCCATTCCCGGCAAGCTACGGCTTGTACGGAAAGCCGACAACAATCAATAACACCGAGACGTTTGCTGCGATCCCGTTCATTCTTGCCATGGGTGGTGAGAATTTCCTCGGTCTGGGCAAGCCAAACAACGGCGGCACTAAACTATTTTCGGTTTCGGGACACGTCAATCGTCCCGGGAACTATGAGGTTCCTTTAGGTACGCCGTTCTCGACCCTGCTTGAAATGGCTGGTGGTATGCGCGGCGGACGCAAGCTCAAGGCGGTCATCCCCGGCGGTTCCTCGGCGCCAGTATTGCCCGCTGAAATCATGATGAACACCACGATGGACTACGACTCGATTGCCAAAGCCGGATCGATGTTGGGATCGGGTGCAGTAATTGTGATGGATGAAACGACTTGTATGGTCAAAGCCTTGGAGCGACTATCCTACTTTTACTTTGAGGAGTCCTGCGGGCAATGCACCCCGTGCCGTGAGGGTACCGGCTGGCTCTATCGGGTAGTCCATCGCATCGAACATGGTGAGGGGCGCCCGGAAGATTTGGATCAATTGAACCGGGTCACGGACAATATTATGGGTCGCACCATTTGCGCACTCGGCGATGCTGCCTCTTTGCCGGTCCGCAGCTTCATTAATCATTTCAGAAGCGAGTTCGAGTATCACATCGAAAACAAAACATGTCTGGTTGATCCAGCTGTCCAACGCGCCGGCAGCGGATTTTTTCGGGTGGAGGCAACCTAATGCTAGAGATTGAAATCGACGGCGTTGCGTTGCAGGTGGAGGACGGGAGCACCGTGATTGAAGCGGCGCACCAGCTTGGGACCTATATCCCGCACTTTTGTTATCACAAGAAGTTGTCGATCGCAGCAAATTGCCGAATGTGTTTGGTGCAGATTGAAAAGGCGCCGAAACCGATGCCGGCCTGCGCCACGCCAGTGACTAACGGTATGAAAGTGTTTACACATTCAGATTTGGCGGTTAAAGCGCAAAAAGGCGTGATGGAGTTCCTGCTGATCAACCATCCCTTGGATTGCCCAATTTGCGATCAGGGTGGCGAGTGTCAGTTGCAGGATCTTGCAGTCGGCTACGGTGATTCCGCATCGAACTACACTGAAGAGAAACGCGTGGTTCCGAACAAAAATCTCGGGCCGCTCGTTTCGACGGATATGACGAGATGCATCAATTGCACGCGTTGCATACGCTTCACGCAAGAGATTGCTGGATTGATGGAGCTTGGTCAGGCCTTTCGCGGTGAGCATGCAGAGGTGATGGCCTTCGTTGGAGAAACCGTTAACTCCGAGCTATCCGGCAATATTATTGATATTTGCCCGGTAGGCGCACTGACCTCCAAGCCGTTTCGTTTTGCGGCGCGGACCTGGGAGCTGTCGCGCCGCAAATCAATTAGCCCACATGACGGCCTGGGCAGCAACCTGATTGTTCAAACCAAACACGACCGCGTGCTTCGAGTTTTGCCGTTGGAAAATGAAGACGTCAATGAATGTTGGTTGTCCGATAAGGATCGCTACTCCTATGAGGGGTTAAATAGCGAGGACCGCCTGACACGACCAATGGTAAAGCAAGACGGCCGGTGGAACGAAGTTGATTGGAACGTTGCCCTGGATTACGTCACCCACGCTTTGAGGGATATTGCCAAGACGAACGGCGGGTCGGCGATCGGCGGGTTGCTGAGTCCGCACGCAACGCTGGAGGAGTTGTATCTTGCGCAGAAGCTGTTGCGTGGGCTGGGTAGCGAAAATATTGATTTCCGCTTGCGGCAAAGTGATTTTTCGTCCGACGGGAAGCGACAGGGAACCCCGTGGTTGGGGCTGAAGGTCGCCGAGATTTCCGAGCTTGACCGTGTCCTGGTGGTTGGTTCATTCCTCAGAAAAGATCATCCTCTACTCGCTCAGCGTTTGCGTCAGCGCGCCAAGCGCGGCGCGCAAATTAGCATCGTCCATAGTGCGGATGATGATTTGCTGATCAAGGTTTTTGCCAAGACAATCACCATTCCATCCTTATTGCCTTCCCTGCTTGCGCAGATTCTGAAAGCGTGCGCGGAACTAAGATCTGTAAGTGTGGATGCAGAGCTAGCTGCAGTAAATGTCTCAGACGAGGCCCGAAAAATTGCTGTTAGCCTGGTTTCAGGTCGTAAGGTCGGGATTTTGTTGGGTAACTTTGCGCAGCAACATGCGCGTGCCGGACAGTTACACCAACTTGCGCAGCGACTCAGTCAAGTCCTTGGCGCGAAGTTTGGTTTCATCGGCGAAGCTGCCAATAGCGTCGGCGGATATGTCGTCAAGGCGGCTCCCGGCAGTAGCGGCCTGAACGCCCGTTCTATGCTTGAGCAAGCGCGCAAAGCCTATTTGGTGCTTGGTGCCGAACCGGATCTGGATTGCGCCAATGGGGTGCTGGCTGTTTCCGCGCTGAAGCAGGCTGCAACAGTGGTGATGCTCACTCCATTCAAGTCGAACGCCATGCTCGACTATGCGGATGTGTTGTTACCCGTTTCACCCTTTAGCGAAACCTCTGGTACGTTTGTCAATACTGAGGGCAGGGTACAAAGTTTTCACGCCAGCACTAAACCGCTGGGTGACAGTCGTCCGGCATGGAAAGTTCTGCGCGTTCTGGCCAATTTGCTGGAAGTAGCCGGATTTGAGTTCACCAGCAGCGAAACTGTTCGTGCTGAAGCTATCGGTCAGAATGTTGAATTCGTCAGCGGACTCGACAACGGGATCAACGGTATTTCTTTGGCTACCTCATCCGGCGCAAGCGATCAGTTCGAGCGTGTGACAGATGTGCCAATACATTTTGCCGATCCATTGGTTCGCCGCGCCGCGTCCCTGCAACAAACCAGAGACGCGAGTACACCAGTGGCAACTATGAACAAAACCACTCTAGCCCGTCTTGGCCTCACCGATGGTGAAGCGGTGCGAGTTGGTGCTGGTGACACGCCGTCGATCGTACTCGCTGCGCGGTTGGACAGCGGTTTGCCCGACAACGCCGTTCGAATCCCTGCGGCGCATCAACTCACTGCGCCACTTGGTGCGATGACGTCGACCATTTCGGTGGAACGGGCATGATGGATCAGTTACTCGCCATCGTCCTGCCACCGGTTCAAGCATTGCTTGGTCCGCTGTTTCCGCTGGTTTGGGTGCTGGTGAAAATCGTCCTGATCATTGCGCCCTTGATGCTGTGCGTTGCCTACCTCACTTTTTGGGAGCGCAAGGTTATCGGCTGGATGCAGGTACGGATTGGCCCCAATCGCGTAGGCCCATGGGGCTTGTTGCAACCAATTGCCGACGGGATCAAGCTGTTCCTTCATTTTCCCAACGGCGGCAGACAAGACATTGTTCGTCGTGGCTCCGATATTGGCGCTGGCACCGGCACTTGCGGCATGGGCGGTCGTACCGTTCAGTCAGGGCTGGGTTCTCGCCAATATTGATGCAGGAATGCTGTACCTGCTTGCGATTTCATCGGTGGGCGTATACGGAATTATCATCGCCGGTTGGGCGTCGAACTCAAAGTACGCGTTCCTTGGCAGCATGCGCGCGGCCGCTCAGATGGTGTCTTATGAAATCTCGATGGGCCTGGCGTTGATTACCGTACTGATGGTTTCAAACAGCCCGAATCTGACTCATATCGTCGAAGGTCAAGGGCGGGGCTTGTTCGCCGGCATGGGTTTAGGGTTCCTTTCCTGGAACTGGTTGCCGTTGCTGCCAATGTTCGGGGTCTATTTGATTTCCGGTATTGCGGAAACCAATCGAGCGCCGTTTGACGTGGTGGAAGGTGAGTCGGAGATCGTCGCAGGTCACATGGTCGAGTATTCGGGCATGGCATTCGCCCTGTTCTTCCTCGCCGAATATGCCAGCATGATCCTTGTTTCGACCATGACAGCGATATTTTTCCTCGGTGGTTGGCTGTCGCCGGTTGGATTCTTGCCTGACGGCTTTTACTGGCTGGCGATAAAAATTGCGAGCGTGTTGTTCATTTTCCTATGGATACGTGCAACTTTCCCGCGTTTTCGCTACGACCAGATTATGCGTTTGGGCTGGAAAGTATTTGTGCCGCTCGCACTTGTCTGGATACTGGTCGTCGGCATGTGGATGATGTCGCCGCTGACTATTTGGAAATAGGGACAAGTCATGGGTGCTAAAGATTACATCGGCAGTCTGTTTCTGAAAGAACTGTTCAAGGGTTTGGCGTTAACCGGACGCTACATGTTCGCGCGCAAAATCACCATTCAGTATCCGGAAGAACTGACGCCGCAAAGTGACCGCTTCCGTGGCTTGCATGCGCTGCGCCGCTATCCGAATGGCGAAGAGCGATGCATTGCCTGCAAATTGTGTGAAGCGGTTTGCCCGGCTTTGGCGATTACTATTGAATCAGAGCAGCGTGATGATGGCAGTCGCCGGACAACGCGTTACGACATCGATTTGAACAAATGTATCTTCTGTGGGTTTTGCGAAGAGGCCTGCCCGGTTGATGCCATTGTGGAGACCCGGATATTTGAATATCACGGCGAACAACGCGGCGACCTTTACTACACCAAGCAGATGCTCTTGGCCAATGGCGACCGCTATGAGGCACAGATTGCTGCCGACCGCGCTGCGGACGCACCGTATCGTTAAGCCCGGATCAAAATAGACTGAATATGGAATTCAAGACCATCCTTTTTTACCTGTTTGCAGCGGTGCTGTTGGGATCGGCTTTGCGTGTCATCACTGCCCGCAATCCGGTGCATGCCGTCCTGTTCTTGGTGTTGGCGTTCTTTAATGCCGCTGGAATCTGGATGTTGTTGCAAGCCGAGTTTTTGGCCATTGCACTGGTGATGGTTTACGTTGGCGCGGTCATGGTGTTGTTCCTGTTTGTGGTGATGATGCTTGACGTCAATATTGAGCGCTTGCGCCAGGGCTTCTGGAGTTATTTGCCGCTTGGAGGCGTGATTGCACTATTGATGCTGGGGGAAATGATCTTGGTGGTTGGCGGGCGCTATTTTGGTTTGGAAAACTTTCCCGGCCAGAACGTGGCGGCCGGGGCCAGCAATACGAAAGAGTTGGCGCGCCTTTTATTCACCAAATATGCGTGGCCGTTTGAAATTGCTTCGTTGATTCTTTTGGTCGCGATTATTGCTGCAGTCATGTTGACGCTGAGAAAACGTGGCGACACTAAAGCTGTGCATCCATCGGATCAGATTAAAGTGAAGCGAAACGATCGCGTACGGATGGTCAAGATGCAGTCTGAAACGAATATTTCATTGCAGGCCGGTTCATCGGCTACGCCAAAGGGGGATTGATTTAATGCTGTCCCTTTCGCACTACTTGATACTCGGCGCCATGTTGTTCTCGATTGCTATTGTCGGCATTTTCCTCAATCGGAAGAACCTCATTGTGCTAATGATGTCGATCGAACTCATGCTGCTCGCGGTGAACCTCAATTTCATTGCGTTCTCGCATTACCTGAATAATCTCGATGGTCAAATCTTTGTGTTCTTCATTCTTGTGGTGGCAGCTGCCGAGGCAGGAATTGGCTTGGCCATATTGGTCGTCCTGTTCCGCAATCTTTCATCCATTCATGTCGATGATCTCGACAGCCTCAAGGGATAAGGGGCGACCGAAATGGAGATGACCTCACTGTATTTGTTGGTTCCGCTGGCTCCGCTTGGCGGTGCAATTCTTGCCGGGTTGTTCGGCAAGGCCATCGGCCGGACCGGTGCGCACACGGTTACGATCCTTGGTGTCGCCGTCGCTTTCATTGCGTCATTGGTGATCTATTTCGACGTTCAGGCCGGGCACCACTACAACGGACCGGTTTATACCTGGCTGCAATCCGGCGGTCTTAAATTTGAGGTCGGTTTCCTGATTGATCCGCTGACCGTGATGATGATGCTCGTAGTGACGTTCGTCTCGCTGATGGTGCATGTCTTCACTATTGGCTATATGGCAGACGACCCGGGCTACCAGCGCTTTTTCAGCTATATCGCGCTGTTTACGTTTTCAATGCTGATGCTGGTGATGAGCAATAATTTTGTACAACTGTTTTTTGGCTGGGAAGCTGTTGGTTTGGTCTCGTACCTGCTGATCGGGTTTTGGTACAAGCGGCCGACCGCGATTTTCGCCAACTTGAAGGCCTTTCTGGTCAATCGCGTTGGGGATTTTGGCTTCTTGCTCGGCATCGGTCTGATTGCCGCATACGCCGGGACTCTGGACTACCACGAGGTCTTTGCGATGCGTCTTGACCTGGCGGCGACAACCGAAGTCGCAACCGGATGGTCGTTGATCACGGCGATCTGTATCTGTCTGTTTATCGGTGCGATGGGCAAGTCAGCGCAAGTTCCGCTGCATGTTTGGCTGCCTGACTCGATGGAAGGTCCGACACCGATTTCCGCCCTGATCCACGCTGCCACGATGGTTACCGCCGGTATTTTCATGGTGACGCGGATGTCCCCACTGTTTGAACTATCCGATACCGCGCTCTCGTTCGTGCTGGTAATCGGTTCGGTTACTGCATTGTTCATGGGATTCCTGGGCATCATTCAGAATGACATCAAGCGTGTCGTGGCGTATTCAACGCTTTCGCAGCTGGGCTACATGACGGTTGCGCTTGGTGTGTCGGCATATTCCGTAGCGGTGTTTCACTTGATGACCCACGCCTTTTTCAAAGCGCTGCTATTCCTTGGTGCCGGCTCGGTGATTATGGGTTGCCACCACAATCAAGATATTCGTTATATGGGCGGATTGCGCAAGTACATGCCGATCACATGGATCACTTCCTTGCTCGGTTCTTTAGCGCTGATCGGCTTCCCGTTCTTTTCCGGTTTTTACTCTAAAGACTCGATCATCGAGGCGGTTCATGCGTCGCATATACCAGGCGCGGGCTTTGCATATCTTGCGGTGATTCTTGGTGTCTTTGTCACGGCGTTTTACTCCTTCCGGATGTACTTTCTGGTCTTCCACGGCACGGAGCGTTTCGACCAACTGCCGCACGACGATCATCATGCGGCGCATGACGATCATGGTCATCATTCTGCCAAGCCGCATGAGTCGCCTTGGGTAGTGACTCTGCCGCTGGTGATGCTGGCGATTCCGTCGGTGTTGATCGGGTTCTTCACTATCTCTCCAATGCTGTTTGGCGACTGGTTCGGTGAATCCGTGGTCATTGATGCGATCAAGCATCCGGGGATGGAAGAACTGGCGCACGAATTCCATGGTCCGGTGGCGATGGCGTTGCACGGGGTCATGTCTTTGCCGTTCCTGCTGGCGATGTCGGGCGTCGCGCTCTCCTGGTTTTTCTACCTTAAACGTCCTGACATTCCTGAGGCGATCAAACAACGTTTCATGCCGATCTATACCCTGCTCGAGAACAAGTATTACTTTGACAAGTTCAATGACTTCTTTTTTGCCGGTGGTGCCCGTTTGATTGGTGGAGGACTTTGGAAAGCCGGCGATCAGGTTGTCATCGATGGCGTGATGGTCAATGGATCGGCTCGCGTTGTTGGCTGGATTTCAGGCTTGGTCAGACTTTTCCAAACCGGCCACATATATCAATATGCATTTTCAATGATCATTGGTGTGTTTTCGCTGCTCATGTTTGCACTGTTCTGGACTTCAGGCACCTAATCACTTACTTTGATGAACTCGCCCCAAACTTCCCAACTGCTGAGCCTTGCCATCTGGTTGCCGATACTCGGCGCGCTTCCCTTACTCTTATTGGGGTCGCAACGGCGTGATGCTGTGCGCTGGCTTGCGCTGCTGGTCGCCGTGATGGGCTTTCTGGTGACCTTGCCGCTGTTTATCGGCTTCGACAATCGCGAAGTGGCGATGCAGTTCGTTGAACGGTCGCCTTGGATTTCCCGCTTCAACATTTTTTACCATTTGGGTGTTGATGGTATTTCCATGCCATTTATCTTGCTCAACAGTTTTATTACTGTCCTCGTGGTGCTGGCAGGGTGGGATGTGATTAAAGAGAAACAGGCGCAATATATGGCTGCGTTTCTAGTGATGTCCGGCTTGATGAACGGAATATTCAGTGCGCTCGATGGTGTTTTGTTTTACGTATTCTTTGAAGCGTCGCTTATTCCGATGTATCTCATTATCGGTGTGTGGGGCGGGCCGAATCGAGTCTATGCGGCGATAAAGTTCTTTCTCTATACCTTGTTAGGTTCACTGTTGATGCTGGTTGCGCTGATCTGGCTGTTCCTTGAGTCCGGCGGCAGTTTCAATATTCTTGACTGGCACCAACTGCCCTTGGGAATGCCCGCGCAAGGATTGATCTTCATCGCATTCCTGCTGTCGTTTGCGGTCAAAGTGCCGATGTGGCCGGTGCATACGTGGTTGCCCGACGCGCACGTCGAAGCACCGACCGGTGGTTCCGTAGTCTTGGCGGCCATCGCCCTAAAGCTCGGCGCGTACGGGTTCCTGCGGTTTTCACTACCAATTGTGCCGGATGCCAGTCAAGCCATGGCGCCGTTCATGATTACCCTGTCCCTGATCGCGGTGATCTACATTGGTTTCGTTGCGCTGGTGCAGAGCGATATGAAAAAGCTGGTGGCGTATTCGTCAATCTCGCACATGGGGTTTGTCACGCTTGGTTTCTTCATGTTCAACACGCTGGGTATCGAAGGCGCGTTAATGCAAATGATTTCGCACGGCTTTGTTTCCGGGGCGATGTTTTTGTGTATCGGTGTCATGTACGATAGGGTGCACTCCCGCCAAATCGCCGACTACGGTGGCGTGGTGAACAGCATGCCCAAGTTCGCCGCATTCTTTTTGTTGTTCTCGATGGCCAATGCCGGCTTGCCGGCCACCTCAGGGTTCGTCGGCGAATTCATGGTGGTCCTTGGCGCAGTCAAGTTCAACTTCTGGATCGGCTTTGCCGCGGCCACCACACTCATCATGGGCGCCGCTTACACGCTATGGATGTATAAGCGCGTTGTTTTCGGCGAAGTCAGCAACCATCACGTTGCAGAAATGCAAGATATCAACGGCCGTGAATTTTTGGTGCTGGGTATTCTTGCCGTTGCGGTTCTGGCGATGGGCTTGTACCCGTTCCCGTTCACGGAAGTAATGCACACCTCTGTAGAGAATCTTATTAATCATATCGGGCAGTCGAAGCTTTAACTTACACGCCGGCTGACCAATTGACCATGTACCAGTCACCACAAATGTTGCGGATCAGAGAAAGATAATGCTCGAAAACTTCGTGTTGCCCGACCTCTACCCGGCGGCCCCGGAGCTGTTTCTCATCACCATGGCGATGGTGTTGATTTTTGTCGACCTCGCATTTGGTAAAACCCGGCGTTGGGTGGTTGGCTTGCTGACTGTGGCTTCTCTGTTTGGTGCAGCGGTGATTACCGTGCTGACAGCGGATGGTCAAACAACCCTGACCTTCAGCAATCTGTTTGTCGATGATTTGCTTGCCGACTTCCTCAAAATCCTGACCTACATTTCGGTAATCATGGTGATCATTTATGGCCGCGGCTACCTGGCTGAGCGCGGTCTCGATAAGGGCGAGTACTACCTGCTGGTGCTGTTTGCCACTATCGGCATGATGGTGTTAATTTCGGCTGCCAGTTTCGTTACCCTCTACCTCGGTTTGGAGTTGCTTTCGCTGTCCTTATACGCGCTGGTCGCGATTGATCGGGATTCATCACGTTCGACCGAGGCAGCGATGAAGTACTTTGTACTCGGATCGCTGGCCTCAGGACTGCTGCTTTATGGCATGTCAATGCTCTACGGCGCGACCGGAACGCTGGAAATTAACGGTGTAGCTCAGGCCGTCAATCAGATGCAGACACCAAAAACGATTCTCGTATTCGGCTTGGTGTTCACGGTGGCCGGGATCGCTTTCAAATTGGGCCTGGCACCTTTCCACATGTGGATTCCGGATGTCTATCATGGTGCGCCAACACCTGTTACCTTGTTGATCGGTTCGGCACCCAAATTCGCAGCCTTTGCGCTGGCCATGCGCTTGTTGGTTTATGGTTTGCTTGGCCTGGCACTGGAGTGGCAGACCATGCTGCTGATTATGGCCATCGTTTCAATCGGTCTGGGTAATCTGGCTGCGGTCGCACAGACCAATCTCAAACGCATGTTGGCCTATTCGGCAATCTCCCATATGGGGTTTATGGTTTTGGGCCTGGCTTCCGGCATCCTCACGTTGCCGGCCAATCCGTATGTCGCGATCAGTGCCTATGGCGCTGCGTTGTACTACATGTTTGCCTATGTGCTGATGAGCATGGGCGCGTTCGGCATGATCTTGCTGTTATCGCGCAAAGATCATGAAGCCGAGAACCTTGAAGACTTTAAAGGACTCAACCAGCGCAGTCCCTGGTTTGCGGCAGTGATGCTGATCCTGATGTTTTCAATGGCGGGCATCCCTTTCTTCATCGGCTTTTTTGCCAAATTCTCGGTCTTGCTCACGCTCATTTACGCCGGACATACGGTCATTGCGGTTGTAGCCGTCATGTTCTCGCTGATCGGTGCTTTCTATTATTTGCGCGTGGTCAAACTGATGTATTTCGATCCGCCATTGGATACCGCGCCGCTGCGGAGCAGCCTCGATATGCGCATCTTGCTGTCTGGTACCGGCGTGGCGGTCGCCTGGTTGGGAATCTTCCCCGACTCTGTCATGCTGCTCAGTCACGAGGTGATGAAGAGTTTGATCGGATGATCGCGCACTGACTGCATTGAACCCGATGGCAGAACACTTGCACGACCATCAATGTCGGCGGCCAGGCTGACAAGAACAAGCAGGATCATCCGGAACCTGTACGATGAATGATGGCGATCTGATCGAACACACCTTAAGCAGTGAATTGGTATTTGACGGCGAGTTGCTCAAAGTCCATCGCGACAAAATTAGGCACCACGATGAAACCGAAGCGGTCCGTGAGTGGATCGCCCACCCGGGTGCTGTTGTGGCCATCGCCTTGCTCGATAACCGGCATTTGATTTTCGAGCGCCAATTTCGTTACCCCTTGCATCAAGTCTTCCTCGAACTTCCGGCTGGCAAGATCGAAGTCAATGAACATCCGCTGGATACCGCACGCCGTGAGCTGCGCGAGGAAACCGGCTATATCGCAAAGTCATGGCGCCACTTGGCAACCATGCATCCGTGCATCGGTTATTCGGACGAGCATATTGAAATATTCTGGGCGCAGGGGCTGAGCTACGTCGGTCACGAACGCGACGCCGGTGAGCACCTGGAGATTCATGAAATGACCATTGCAGACGCGCTGTTGGCGGTCAGAGATGGGGAGATCACCGATGCAAAGACGATCACTGCGCTGCTCTGGGCGGACAAAATTCTCAGTGGCGTTTGGCCACTTCCGGACTAGCCTCTCTCCGCACTCTTGGCGCCCGCGTTGAGCAATCGGTGGCGTCCCACCGGCACCAACTGGCTTACGCTAGCCTTAACAAATTCACGTATCACCAACGCGAGGGCACGGCGTGTTGTAATTTCCCGACAAACGCAAATCTTTCCACGCCAAACGTAAAGAAGTGTTACGGATTTATTAACTACTCTGCTATTTTTCGTCCGGTGGGTGAACTGGGCACTAAGTCTGTGCGGAGACGCACATTGTGGTGCATTGCAGCATTTGTCCAGGCAAACAAGTAGAAATATTGAGTAACCGATCCAATACAACAGATGCATAACATCAACGAGGATGAGACCATGGGAGTTAGTATGAAAAAAAATCAATTTGCAGGACAACGCCGTTTTGTGCGCAACGCCACCGCAGCAGCTGTCATGGCTGCTTGTGCTACGTCAGCCATGGCGTGGGACTATACGAGTGATGGTGGCTGGACAGTTAACGTCAGCACTGTGGTTTCTGCAACCTCGGCCTGGCGCGTACAAGGCCGCGACAACAGTCTGATCTTCGGTGACAACGCCGTCTCCGCCGGCTTGGCGCCGTTGGCAGTCACTGCGCCGAATCCATTCCCGCAAAACAACGCAGCGGCAGTTCTTAACGCCAGGCAAAATCTTGGCTATATTGCCGGCGCGCGTACCGATACGTCAAGCCTCAATTACGACAAGGGCGACCGTTACCAGACTTTGTTCAAGCTGATCAACGACATCGAAATCAAGAAAGGTGACAGTGGCGCATTGATCCGTTGGAAAGCTTGGTACGACCAAGCTTTGAATAATGAAACGGTTCCTTACGGTCACCAAAATAACGGCTATGCCGGTGCGTTGGGTTCAGGTCCAAATACGGCTCCCAATTCCCCCGCACTCGGTTCACCGACAGCACGGGTTCCTGGCGGGGCAAAGCTTTCCGATCAAGATTGGGATCCGCTCAATCGCTTCGATGGCACCTATCTGCTGGATGCCTATGTGTATACCGGCTTTGATGTCGGCAATATGCCAGCGCAGGTTCGGGTTGGTCGTCAAGCAGTGAACTGGGGCGAGAGCGTGTTCTACCAAGGCGTGAATCAACTGGCGCCGCTCGATACCACGGCCCTGCGCCGTGCAGGTACTGAAATCAAGGAAGCATTGCTGCCCGTGTGGTCACTTTCCGGAAACATGGGTTTAGGCAACGGCATGTCGGTCGATGCTTATTACCAGTTGAAATGGGAGCGCAGTGCGATTGACTATTGCGGCACCTACTGGGCGCCAGCCGAGGGCCGAATTGGTACTGGCCTCACGAAATGCGACATGGTTACTGCAGTAACCGGCTCAAATGCAGCCTATTACAACGGTACTACTGCATTGAGCAATCCGCTAGCCGGGCCGTTTAAGGTCACAACCTATGCCCATGGCTCAGATATTGTGCCGTTACCGAAAGACAGCGGACAGTGGGCCTTGGCCTTCCATTTCCCAATCTCGGCGATTGACACGGAAATCGGAATTTTTGCAGAAAACATTCACGCGCGAATTCCGGTGGTTAGTGCCAGAAATGCTACGGCAGCGGGCATCGCTCAGGGAACCGCCGCGGCGACCAATTTGTATACTGGGCTCGGCGGCCCGGCTGGTGTGTCGTCCACCATTGGCTTCGCGTTGGCCAACGCTGGGTCGACCTTCACCGGTGGTTGGGAATATCCTGAAGACATCAAGATTTATGGTATCAGTGCGGCCTTTAATGCCTGGGATATTTCCTTCGGCATCGAGGCTAGCTATCAGAAAGATGTACCGGTGCAGATTAACGGCAACGACTTGCTCTTCGGTCTGTTTGGATTCGCGGTCGGCAACGCCTTGTTGAATGTCACCGGAGCAGCGGCAACAACTCCTAATCCTTCACTCGGCGGTGCTACTTTGCCGCAGATTGGTGGCCTAACGTTGGCAAATTCAGGTCCGTTGACCGCGCGCCTTCGAGCTGCTGGTCCTGGCGGCTATGTTCGCGGCTACGACCTGTTTGACAAGAAGCAGTTGCAAGTTAATGGCGTCGGTACTTTGCCGGCCATGCTTGGCGCGACAAATGGCTTGGTGATAGGCGAAATGATGGCGCAGTGGAACAATGTGCCGGACGCTACTCCTAACGGCATCCACTATGGTCGTAACTTTGTGGTCGGTCCCGCAAATTCAACAACCTGGAATGGCGCACTGGCCTCGCTTCGAACCTGTGCGAGCGCGGCCAATCCGACTGCCAACAACTGGTACTACCCAGGTTGCGGAACCAAGGGTTTTGTTACCGACAATGCTTACTCCATGGCGGTGCGAGTGTCACTCGAATATCCCAACTTCATGGGCAGCAGCTGGGTGGTCTCGCCGAGCCTGTTTTACCGCCGCGATCTTCACGGATTTTCGATGGATAGCCAGATTGTTGAAGGACGTCAGACCATTAACCCCGGCCTGAACTTCAACTTGAACAAGGCGCACAATATCCGAATTGACTACACCACCTTTGCCGACGGCGCCAAGTACGATCCATTCCACGATAGAGACAATGCGTCCATCAGCTATAGCTATACGTTCTAATTGAATAAACCAAGGAGAAGACAACGATGAAATTTACAAAAACGCTTATCGCGACAGCTCTGCTGACCAGCTTTGCCGGTTCCACACTGGCCAAAATGACGGGTGACGAAGCTGCCAGGCTGGGTAAGGACCTGACCCCGGTGGGTGGCGAAATGGCCGCCAACAAGGACGGTACCATTCCAGCCTATGACGGTGGCCTGAAGGCACCGCCGGCAGGTTGGGATGCCAGCAAAGGCTACGCTGATCCTTACGCATCAGAGAAGCCCAAGTTCGTGATCAATGCGGCCAATGCAGAGCAATACAAGGCCAATTTGACGGCCGGTGCGTTGGCCATGATGAAGAAGTACCCGACCTTCAACATGCCTGTGTACCCGACACACCGCACCGCAGCGATCCCCAAAGAGGTCACTGATGCTACCAAGACCGTTGCGTTGACGACCGAAGTCGACCGGAATATCGGTGTGGCGAAGCTGGGCGCCGGATATTATCCGTTCCCGATTCCCAAGAACGGCATTGAGGCCATCTTTAACGCGACCAACCGTTATATTGGTGGCGGTTTGGAGCGGCCGGGCAACTCCTTTCCAGTGCGCGCCAGTGGCGATTACTTCAAGATTTCGGCCACCGAGCGGCGGATTTATTCAACCAATCTTGACAAGCAGGAGCCGAATCGTAAGTTCTCCTTCCTTACCTGGTTCCAGGCACCGGCAACTTTGGTTGGCACGGTGTTTCTGGTTCATGAGCCGATGAATCTGGCCGAAGCTGAGCGTTCCGCATGGATCTATAACGCTGGTCAGCGTCGCGTTCGTCGCGCACCTGACTTGGCCTATGATGCGGTGAATGACGGTACCGAAGGTCTGCGCTTTACCGACCAGTATGACGGCTATAACGGCGCGCCGGATCGCTTCGACTGGAAACTGGTGGGCAAGAAGGAAATGTACGTTCCGTATAACGTCTACAAAGCCAGCGCAAAGACCACAAAGTATGACCAGTTGCTGAGCAAGAACCATATGAACCCGGAGTTCATGCGTTATGAATTGCATCGCGTCTGGGTGGTTGAGGCAACGTTGAAAGCCGGACAAAAGCACAGCTACGGCAAGCGCACCTTCCTGTTGGATGAAGATAGCTGGGTCGTGCTTTGGGAAGATGCGTATGACACCCGAGGTGATCTGTGGCGCGTCGGTGTCCACGGCTTCAAGCAGTTCTACGATGCAGGCGTACCGTGGGTCGGCTTTACCTGTTTTCATGACTTGACCAACGGTGCCTACTTGGCTGGCGGTCTGGACAATGACCTGCCGGGCAATCCGAAGTACAACCTGAAAGGCAAAGCTGACGACTTTACGCCTGACGCTTTGCGCCGTACGGGAACCAAGTAAGGTTCCCAAGGCTCGGCGACAGAGTCTTTAGTTAGACAAAGACGAATTGACGCGGGGCGGAGAAATCCACCCGCGTCTTTTTTTGCCACTGGTCTATTTCGCGTGCCTGCGGATGTTTGCGGCGCGAAGATAATGTCACCGATGCCAGGTTAGATCGTTGTGATGTCATATTGTTTCGTGGGTGATTCGGGAGTGGTCGGTTCGCTTCCGGATCAGATTGATATGCACACCGACATCATGTAGTGTGGTACCTGCGGCTTGGTGACAGATTGTTGTGGTGTGATTGCGTTTAGCAAAAAAGAAAATACAAAAGGAGATACTCAAGTGAACCGGGCAAACCCAAGCAAGTTTTTGGCATTTACATGGCTGCTGGTGATCGGCCTGATCACTGCGACGAATGTCGTTGTGGCAAATACCGATATATCAGCGGTTACGGCGGCGCCGATCAAGCCTGATCGGGTCATCCTGCTCGACGTCGCACTGGCCGGAAAACGCATCGTTGCGGTGGGAGAGCGCGGTGTCGTGATGCTCTCTGATGACAACGGCAAGACCTGGACGCCGGTACGCGCGCCGGTGACGCGGACACTCACGGCGGTGACTTTTTCGATGACAAAGTCGGAATCGCGGTGGGTCATGGTGGTTCGGTGCTAAGAACTGAAGATGCGGGGAAAACCTGGGTACAGGTGAAGATTCCGGAAATTGGCTTCGATTCGGTCTTGGGTATCACGCGGTTGGGTGGCAAGGAGGTGGTGGCTTACGGCGCGTTCGGAATGTACCTTCATTCGGACGATGCGGGAAAGACCTGGACGCGGCCGCATATCCTGTCCAAGATTGAAAGTTTTGATCGTCATATCTATAAGGTCATCAAAGCCCCACAGGCATTGGTACTGGTCGCGGAAAATGGCAGTCTGGGTCGCTCGACCGACAATGGCGTGACCTACGAGCCGATCAAGTCTGAGTACCCTGGTTCATATTTCGGAGGGGTTACCGCTAAAGATGGTTCGGTGATTATTTTTGGTATGCGCGGCACGGTCTATCGCTCAACTGACAGTGGCGCCAAATGGACCAAGATTCCTGTGGCAACCAAAACCGGTTTCAACAACGGCCTGCTTCTGACCGATGGCACACTGGTCCTGGTTGGCAATGTGGGATTGGTCGCCATAAGTCGCGACAATGGGGCGAGCTTCACGCTTTCCAACACCAAGACCCGTCGCGGACTCGCGCAAGTTGTCGAGATTGGCAAGAACGAGTTCATTTGGGTCGGTGAGGGTGGCGTCGGCGTGGTCGAGGCTGACGCTTGGAACACTGCACGCATCTCATCAATTCAATAAGATCAGGTAGGAGCAGACAATGACCGACAAAGAAAACAACTTGGCCACCGACGACGCGCATTTGGCGGGCCTTCAACGGAGCAACTTTGACTCCAATTGGGTGGGTACCCTGTGCTACCCGATCTTCCGCTATCGCAAGCAGTTGCTAGTCCTGTTTATAGCGATCACCATCGGCCTCGGCTATATGGCGAGCTTCCTGACGATTCAGGCCGGGTTCACCAAAATGATCCCGCTCAAGCATGAGTACATGCAGACGTTCATCCAATACATGGAAACCTTCGGTGGCGCCAACAAGATATTGGTGGCGTTGAAACGGCAGCCCAACGGCGAAATTTACGACAAGGAGTTTATGGATACCTTGCGTAAGGTTCACGAGGAGGTTTTTTACATCAAAGGGGTTGAACGCAGTTCGGTGACTTCCTTGTTCAGTGCCAATGTCCGCTACAACGAAGTCGTTGAGGATGGATTTAAGGGCGATGTGTTGGTGACCTCGGATTTTGCCGGTACAACGGACCAACTGGCGTTTGTCAAAGAGAAAGTTCTCAAGTCGGATTGGGTGGGACGTATTGTCGCGAAAGATCATGGCGCGGCAATGGTGGTGGCAACCCTGCAAGACATTGATCAAGAAACCGGCAAGCGCTTGGACGTGCAGGTCGTTGCCAAAAGACTTGAGGAAATCCGTCAAAAGTACGAGAACGACAAGGTCACCCTGCATATCATCGGGTTCGCAAAATCCGCCGGTGATATTGCTGCCGGCGCAGGCGGCGTGCTGAAGTTCTTTGCACTGGCATTCGTCATCACGACCTTCTTGCTGCGTTGGTATTGCGGTTCGTGGAAAATTACCGGCCTTGGTATCGTTTGCGCGGTATGTCCGGTCATCTGGTTGTTGGGTCTGCTGCCAATCTTTGGCTTGGGCATCGATCCAATGTCGATTCTGGTGCCCTTCCTGATCTTCTCCATTGGTGTCTCCCACGCCGTGCAGATGACCAGCGCGTGGAAGCTGGAGACGCTGGCCGGTAAGAACGGCCTTGACGCATCGACTGCCTGTTTCCAAAAACTGTTCATCCCGGGCACGATGGCATTGGTGGCCAATGCCTTGGGCTTTATGGTGATCGGTTTCGTCGAAATTGAAATGGTGCACGAACTTGCCGTAACCGCAACCATCGGTGTATCGGTGATGATCATCACCAACAAAATGCTGCTGCCGATTTTGCTTTCGTACACGACGTTCAAGGACATGGATGCGTTGCGTCGCAGCGGCCACGAGGCCTCGGGCAATGCGCTTTGGGAAGCGCTCGGTGTACTGGCAACCAAACGGGTCGGCGCAATCGCAATTGCGATCAGCCTGGTCTTGTTGGTTGTCTCCGGCATGAAAGCCCGAGAGTTGAAGATCGGTGACCAGGGCCGCGGTGTTCCTGAGCTTCGCGCTGATTCCCGGTATAACAAGGACGTCGAGGTAATCACCAACAACTTTGCGCTTGGCGTCGACATCCTGCAAGTGATTGCGGAACACCAAAGCAAAGAATCGCCATGCGTGAAACGCGAGGTGATCGAGAAGGTCGAAGCTTTTGACCTGGCGATGCGTCAAGTCGATGGCGTGGCGACAGTTCGTTCGCTACCGGGTTTTGTTTCCAACATCACCCAGGCGTATGCCGAGACCAATATCAAGTGGCGCATGTTGCCTGAAGAGACCGCTCAGATTGCTCAAGGTGTTGGTATGGCAACGCGAGCGGGTGGTGAGTTCATGAACTCGACCTGTAACGTCCTGCCGATTGGTGTGTTCCTTACCGACCACGACGCCAGTACCATCAGCAATGTGGTCGAGCAGGTCAAACTGTTCAAGTCTGAAAACGACACGGAAGAATTCAAATTCCGTCTGGCTCTTGGCAATGTCGGCGTAATGGCGGCCACCAACGAGGCGGTGCATGCGGCCGACAAGTGGGTGAACCTGGCGCTGTTCCTCTCGGTATCTGTCCTGTGTATGTTGGAATTCAAGTCATTCATGGTGACTTTGTGCATCATCCTGCCACTGGGCTTGGTGACCGTGTTCTGTAACGCATTGATGGCGACCATGGGTATCGGCATGAAGGTGAATACTTTGC
Organism: Rhodocyclaceae bacterium; assembly: GCA_016718525.1. Classification (GTDB taxonomy): domain Bacteria; phylum Pseudomonadota; class Gammaproteobacteria; order Burkholderiales; family Rhodocyclaceae; genus JADKHX01. The sequence continues at coordinate 1,402,185 of JADKDD010000001.1, read as the reverse complement.
CGGTAGTCGCGCTAGGGGTCGGTGTCGGTGTTGACTACGGTATTTACCTGTTCGAGCGGATGAAGCACGAAATTGGAGAAGAGGGACTGTCGCTGCGTGAAGCGTTCGTCTCCGCGCTGAAACAGCGCGGTACGGCATCTGTCTTTACTGCGGTGACGATGACCATCTCGGTGCTGACATGGATGGGTTCGGCATTGAAGTTCCAGGCTGACATGGGCCTGCTGTTGGCGTTCATGTTCCTGGTCAATATGTTCGGCGCAATCCTGTTGTTACCTTCGCTCGCTGCATTCCTGGTCGGTGAGCGGATGCGCGGTAAAAGTCACGCTCACGCGCCCGCCCACGCATGATGATTGGGATATCTGTCTGACAGATACCCGGGGATTCCCCGGGTGCAATCAGCGTGATAGTTTGAACGGAACAGCCTGAGGGCTGTTCCGTTTTTTTATGGGTGCACGGCGCTGAGAATGTGATTAACGGCGGCGAAACAGGGAATTCGCAAAGCATTGCTTTGCGCCTTTGCAGCGGGTCGGCTGTGCAAAGCCGACACTGCATATCCAGCACCAACTGGAGAGAGGAGATGGGATAGAGTCTTTTCGGTCGCGCTCTGGTAGCGTCCAAGTGTCTGGTGTTTCGAACCGAGGGCAATCCCGGGTCTGCGGCTAAAGGGCCTTTTTGCGGAAATCGGCGAGACGAAATCCAGCTAGCCACAGGAAGCCGAAATAAGCAGTAAGGCCAGCGGCGACCAGACCTGATAGATTGATCAAGCGATGCGAGAAACTCATGCTCAACCACCTGGTCTCCGATCCCATGCCGAAGTACAACACCAGGAATAATGCGATCAAAGCGCCGAAAAGTTTGCTGGCGAATAGTCCCCACCCCGGCATCGGCTGGTACACGCGGGATTTACGTAGCCCGTTCCAAAGCAATCCGGCGTTGATGCAAGAAGCGAAACCAATCGACAAGGCAAGCCCGGCGTGCTTCAGCCAACCGACAAACGCAAGGTTCATCAATTGTGTCAAGGCTAAAGTAATCAAGGCGATTCGTACGGGTGTGCGAATGTCCTGGCGCGCGTAGAAGCCCGGCGCCAAAACCTTCACCAGAATCAAACCGGTCAAGCCGATGGAGTAGGCCGCAAGCGCGCTACGTGTTTGTAACACGTCATTGGCATCGAATAAACCGTGTTGGAAAAGTGTCGAAATGAGCGGCACTCCGAGGACAGCCAGTGCCAACGAGGCAGGTAGCGTTAACAGCAAAGTCAGTCGAAGTCCCCAGTCCAGCAGCGCCGAAAACTCGACCGGATTGTCGGTGGCGTGGGAGCGAGACAGACTGGGTAGCAAAATGGTCCCTAAAGCAGCTCCCAGGAGCCCGGCAGGAAACTCCATTAAACGGTCGGCGAAATACAGCCACGATACGCTTCCCGCTACCAGGAACGATGCAAATACCGTATTGATTAGTAAACTGATCTGCGCTGCTGAAACGCCGAGCACGGCGGGTGCCATAAGTTTGAGGATGCGCTGGACACCCTCGTCACGCCATACCGGCCGCAAGCGCGGCAGCATGCCCAGCTGTTTCAGCGCGGGTATTTGGATCGCCAGTTGAAGGATGCCGCCAATGATCACGGCCCATGCCAGGGCCAATACTGGTGTGTCAAACAACGGTGCGGCAAACAAAGCCATACCGATGAACGACAAGTTCAGCATAACCGGTGTAAATGCCGGCAGGGCGAAACGGCTCCATGTGTTCAGGATGCCTGCCGACAAGGCTACCAGCGACATAAACAGAATATAGGGAAAGGTAATCCGAGTCAGCTCAACCGTCAGCGCGAACTTCTCCGGGTCCGCCGAGAATCCAGGTGCGGTGAAGGCAATCAGCAATGGAGCACCCAAAACGCCCAGTGCGGTAATGCCAACGAGGCATATAAACAATACCCCGGCGACGTGATCAACCAGTGTTTTGGTGGCTTCGTCACCGCGCTGGTTACGGTACTCGGCCAAAATTGGCACAAAAGCCTGTGAAAAGGCGCCTTCGGCGAAAAGCCGGCGCAACAAGTTGGGTAAGCGAAAGGCGACGAAAAAAGCGTCAGTTGCCATTCCTGCGCCAAACCCATGTGCGATGACAAAATCCCGGACAAATCCGAGAATGCGTGAAAGAAGCGTCATGCCACTGACCGTGGCGAGGGTGCGGAGTAAATTCATATGGTGATAGTAGCGGCTATTCCCTCGATCAGCGCCTTGCAAACCCCTGAAGAATTGCCTATAATCCCGCCTTTCGTTGATTTCGCTGGTAGATTCTCACATGGCAAATACCGTTCAAGCGCGCAAACGCGCACGTCAGGCTGACAAGCAGCGCACCCACAACGTCAGTCTCCGCTCGACCCTGCGCACGGCCATCAAAAAGGTCCGTAAGGCGATTGGCCTTGGCGACAAGGCTGCAGCGCAGGCAGTGTTCAAGGATTCGCAAAGCGTGATCGATTCGATCGCTGACAAGAAGATCATTCACAAAAACGCAGCAGCGCGGCACAAGAGTCGCTTGGCTGCAGCCATCAAAGCGATTTGATTTGCTTTGCTGGGTACTACAAGCCGCCTCCGGGCGGCTTTTTTATTGCCACTACTGATCGCTGATTACCTTGCCAGCATGCGATTCCCGGTCGGACCAGGGTGCCACCTTTAACTGATTGTCTTTGGCAAAATTGACCAAAAACGTGTAGGCCATTGGTTCGATATCGCGGATTCTGGCGTCAACATAGACGCACTTGAGCGCGTCATAGGTACCAGGTTGCGCGTATGGCGAGTAGGCCATGGGGCGATCAGAGCCAAATATTGACATCACACCGCACAATCGTTCTGCCCAGTCGCTGGGTCTGAATCTTTTGCCCGAGGTGGTGATACCGACGATGATAAAGTTTTCAGCCTCGAGAGAGTACATTGCCTGGGTGCCTGGGCCAATTGTGGCGCCAAAGCTTGAGATCCAAGCGCATTAGCCGGCGTAGTGTTTTCATTGGCACGATTCTACCAACAAGGACAAGATTCTTCGGAGCGACAAAGGATGAGAACTCATGACATTTGAGGTTGATGGGTTTTTGCCTTTTATCGTGTGTAATTAGAGAAATACATTGTTTTTACAGAAATCACTGCATATACTTGCGCAAACTCATTGAACAGGAAGGGGTTTTCATGTTCTCCGATGCCATCGTAAAGTATGCTTTTCGAATTCGGACACGCTCCGGATCGATCGTCGAAAATTTGATGATCCACGGCCGCGATGAGATCGAGGCGCAAAAGAAGTTACGCCAGATGTACCCGCGATGTCAGATCGTTGATTGCATCTGTCATCGTGGCGGCGTAAGGGTTCCCGTCCCAAGCTTTGAGGAGGTCGCCAGCCTTATTGTTCGTTAGGCATTTCCTGCCGGCGTTTGGTAAAACGCTGAACTGGTGAGTTCGTCGAATAGCTCTGCATAATCCTGTGCGCCGCGACTTTGTCCGGCATAGCTAAAGATGTCACGATGATGCGATGGCGCTTCAGCTACGGCAACATTTTCTGAAATTACCGTGGAGCACACATCGTCGCCAAATGCCTCGCGCAACATTGCATGGATTTCAAATGACATCTTTCTGCGCCGATCAAATCGGGTCAGCACATAGCGGCGCGCCAGGCGTTGCTTGAGGACAGGTTCCAGGGCCTTTAAGGTACGGTCAATTTGCTGTGCGCCACGCAGCGATAGAAAATCGGAAGCCACCGGAACTACAAGCCCATCCGCCGCAAACAGGGCATTGAGCGACAGGACACCCAGAAACGGGCAACAGTCAATTACTGTCAACTGATGAACGTGAGTCCGTTCCAAAGCATGTAATCCTGCGTTTAGTTTGTTTAGGATTGCCGGCCCTTTGCCAAACAATGAATCTACTTTGATCAATTCAGCATGGGCCGGAATGATCGATCCAATTCCCGGCCATTCAAGTAACAACTCAGACATCGGGCGGTTATCGCGGTAATGAGAAAAGATGCTGTCTCGCGACTCGCTGATGGTGTCTTCCCGATGTATTGAGGTGAGATGAGCTTGAGGGTCAAGATCGACTGCCAACACCTGTTGGCCAAGCCGTGCCGCTGCGGCGGCAATATTTAGGGTGGTCGTGGTTTTACCAACGCCACCCTTTTGATTGAAAATTGCAATCCTCATAGGAGCTTCGCCGGTTCAACGCAGCCTATACATCCCCCTTGATTTGACTTAAGATTACTCCCTCTGGAAGTGCGGCGGCCGAGGTGCATCGGGGCCGCCGTCTGTTTTTCGGTCCCTAGTTTCCCCGGAGTCGCGCAATGTCGCATTTAATGAATACCTACGGCAGATTGCCGGTCGCGTTTACCCATGGGGTCGGATGCCGCCTGTATGACACCGAGGGCAGATCTTACCTTGATGGTATTGGCGGCATCGCAGTCAACACACTTGGTCATGCTCATCCCAAGCTGCTTAAGGCAATTGCCGACCAGTGCGCACGCATGATTCACGTATCGAACCTGTATCAAATTTCCGAAGCGGAACAATTGGCCAATCGATTGGCGCAGTTGTCCGGTATGGATCAGGTCTTTTTGTGCAACTCGGGATGCGAGGCTAACGAAGCGGCGATTAAGCTTGCCCGCTTGTATGGGCATCAACGCGGGATTGATAGTCCGGCCATCATTGTCATGGAAAAAGCGTTTCATGGCCGCACCCTGGCGACGCTGTCGGCGACGGGCAACCGGAAGGTCCAAGCCGGATTTGAGCCTTTGGTGACTGGTTTTGTACGCGTTCCGTTTGGAAACATTGAGGCGATCAAACAGGTAGCCATGCACAACCCGAACGTGGTGGCTGTGCTGCTTGAAACGGTGCAGGGTGAAGGCGGCATTCGTGCAGCTGGAATTGAGTTCCTCAAAGACGTACGCGCCGTTTGCGACCAAAACAACTGGCTGTTGATGCTCGATGAGGTGCAGTGTGGAATCGGTCGCACGGGTCGTTGGTTTGCGCATCAACATGCCGCGATTCGCCCCGATGTGATGACTCTCGCCAAAGGCCTTGCCTCTGGCGTCCCAATTGGCGCCTGCGTGACTGCCGGGAGCGCAACTGATGTGTTCAAGCCGGGCAATCATGGCTCGACTTTTGGTGGCAATCCACTGGCGGCCGTCGCAGCGCTGACAACGCTGGAGGTGATGGATAACGACAATCTGCTGACGAGAGCGAGTGACTTGGGTGAGCGCATACGCAGTGGATTGGGTCAGAAACTTGAAGGACTGGCTGGCGTCGTTGAAGTTCGTGGCCAGGGCATGATGATAGGGATTGAGCTGGATCGGCCGTGTGGCGATATAGTCAAGCAAGCGCTCGCCGCAGGTCTGTTGATCAATGTCACCGCCGAGAACGTCATTCGTTTGCTACCTCCTCTGGTCATGACTGATACCGAAGCCGACGAATTGGTTGAGTTGCTGGCTGCTGTTACCGCCAAGTTTTTGGCGGAACAAGCTGCGCCAAAAAACGCGAGCTGATCATGAAGCGCGAATTGCGTCATTTTCTACAGTTCAAAGACGTTACACGCAATGAACTCGACTACTTGTTCGAGCGTACTCGGCGGATTAAAAAGCGGTTCAAGTCTTACCAGCGCTATTGGCCGTTGCAGGACCGGACGCTCGTAATGATTTTCGAGAAGGCGAGCACCAGAACGCGGCTCTCGTTTGAGGCAGGAATGCATCAACTGGGTGGTGCCGCGATTTATTTGAATACGCGTGACTCACAATTGGGCCGGGGCGAACCAGTGGAAGACGCTGCACAGGTGATTTCGCGCATGAGCGATATCGTGATGATCCGCACTTACGAACAGGAAATACTGGAGCGGTTTGCCGGGCATTCCCGAGTACCAGTGATCAACGGCTTGACCAATCAATACCATCCTTGCCAAGTTCTTGCCGATATCTACACGTTCATTGACCATCGTGGCTCGATTCAAGGCAAGACGGTAGCGTGGATCGGTGATTCGAATAATGTCTGCCAGACGTGGCTTCAGGCGGCCAAAGTGTTGGACTTCAAAGTTCACGTATCGACACCGCCTGGCTATGAGGTCGATGCAGCTCGAGCAGGAATTCAGGACAATTCACACTTTGCTCAGTTCAGTGATCCGCATGAGGCGGTGGCTGGCGCTGATTTGGTTACCACGGATGTGTGGACTTCGATGGGATTCGAGGCCGAAAATGATCGTCGGCATGAAGCTTTTTCAGACTGGCAAGTCGATGACAAGCTGATGCGCGGCGCCAATGAACAGGCATTGTTCATGCACTGCCTGCCAGCCCATCGCGGCGAAGAAGTTGCTGCAGCGGTAATTGACGGGCCACAAAGCGTGGTTTGGGATGAGGCTGAAAATCGCCTGCATACGCAAAAGGCGCTAATGGAATTTTTGTTGATGGGTGTCATTGACGATTGAGTTTTGTTGCGTCAGTTGGTGCTGGCGGGACGCCGCCAAGAATTTGAAAATCGATTCCGTAACTTTTAGAAAGTTTGAAATGAGTGATGTAAAGAAGGTGGTTTTGGCTTACTCCGGTGGTTTGGACACGTCGGTGATTTTGAAGTGGTTGCAGGACAACTATCAGTGCGAGGTGGTGACCTTCACTGCTGACTTGGGGCAGGGCGAGGAACTTGAGCCGGCACGAGCAAAAGCGCTGAAGATGGGAATCAAACCGAAGAATATTTTTATCGATGATTTGCGCGAGGAGTTCGTGCGCGACTTCGTTTTCCCGATGTTTCGCTGCAACACGATATACGAAGGTGAATATCTGCTTGGCACGTCGATTGCTCGTCCCTTGATTGCCAAGCGCTTGGTTGATATTGCGCGTAAAACCGGCGCAGAGGCGATCTCTCATGGCGCTACTGGCAAAGGCAACGATCAAGTACGGTTCGAGTTGGGTGCATACGCGTTGATGCCGAACATCAAGGTGATTGCGCCGTGGCGCGAGTGGGATTTGTTGTCGCGCGAAAAGCTGTTGGCGTACGCCGCCACCCATGGGATTCCGATTGAGATGAAGCACAAGAAAGGCGGCTCGCCTTATTCAATGGATGCCAACCTGTTGCATATCTCCTACGAAGGTCGCCATCTGGAGGACCCGGCCGCTGAAGCCGAGGAGTCGATGTGGCGGTGGACGGTCTCGCCCGAGAAGGCGCCGGCGAAGCCCGAGTATCTGGACCTTGAATTCCGCTGTGGCGATCTTGTCGCGATTAACGGCGAGAAAATGAAAGCGCATGATTTGCTTGCTTCGCTGAACAGGATTGGCGGCAGACATGGTGTCGGTCGGCTGGATCTGGTCGAAAACCGCTATGTCGGCATGAAGTCGCGCGGTTGTTACGAGACGCCGGGCGGCGCTATCCTGCTTCGCGCCCATCGCGCCATTGAATCGATTTGTCTGGACCGCGAAGTGACCCATCTCAAGGATGATCTGATGCCACGTTATGCCAGCATGATTTACAACGGCTACTGGTGGAGTCCGGAACGTAAGGCTTTGCAGGTACTGATTGATCACACTCAACAAAACGTCAATGGCTGGGTGCGAGTCAAGTTGTACAAGGGCAGTGTTAGCGTGGTTAGTCGTGATTCGAAGACGGATTCGTTGTTTGATTCGACGATTGCTACCTTCGAAGACGATGAGGGTGCGTATAACCAAAAGGATGCGCACGGATTCATTCGTTTGAATGCGTTACGGATGCGAATCGCTGCGAACCGCACCACAAGTTCGCGCCGTGGCAGGAAATAGGAGAGCCTGGATGTCACAGTTTGATGATGTATCGGTGGTCAAGAAAGCCAACGTTTACTTTGATGGCAAATGCGTCAGTCACACGGTTCAGTTGGCTGATGGAACCCGCAAAAGTGTCGGTGTGATTCTGCCATCGACGCTGACCTTTAAAACCGGCGCTGCGGAGATTATGGAAACTGTCGCAGGATCCTGCCGCTATCGGCTGGCGGGTGCGGATTGGGCCACCGTAGTGGCTGGTGAGTTATTCGCTGTCCCGGAAAACTCAAGTTTTGATATTGAAGTGAGCGGCGAGCCGTATCACTATATCTGTCATTTTACCTAAGGGAGCGCCACCCGATGCCTTCATTTGACATCAGCTCCGAAGCCGATATGGTGGCGCTCAAGAACGCAGTCGATATCGCCGGTCGCCATATTGGCAATCGCTACGACTTCAAAGGAAGTTCTGCGCGCGCCGAACTGAACGAGAAAGACAAAACAATCACCATTCACGGTGATTCGGAGTTTCAGCTTAGTCAGGTCAAGGACATTTTGTTTCCGGAGATGGAAAAGAAGGAGCACGAGAGTACCAAACGGCTGGAGGCTGGGGACATACAAACGGTTTCTGGAAACAAGGCAAAACAGGTGCTCAAGATCAAGGTCGGAATTGAAATTGAGTTGGCCAAGAAGATTGTGAAGCTGATTAAGGACAGCAAAATCAAAGTTCAAGCCAGTATTCAAGGGGATGCCGTTCGCGTCACCGGCGCCAAGCGGGATTTGCTGCAAGACACCATCGCCTTGGTGCGCAAGACGATTACCGATTTTCCGTTGCAATACGGTAATTTCCGCGACTGAGTTTGGCGGCGATATCGACCGCCGGCCACTACGATAGCAAATCCAACGTGAATACATCGCCTGCAAGCCGGTTGTCAGGAACTGCTGATGAAATGTTGGTTTTCCTGCGACGACGCTTCGTCGAGAGTGGCGAACAAATGATTTCCGCAGACCCTACCGGAGCAGATCTTGATCTGATTAAAGGCGAGCTGATACCTGCTGCCGTGTTGATCCCGGTGGTCATGCGCGAGACCGGGTTAACTGTTCTGCTCACTCAACGTACGGCTCACCTGCGCGATCATGCCGGCCAGGTCAGTTTCCCCGGCGGTCGTTGCGAGCCGGACGATCCCTCGGTTGAAGCCACTGCACTACGCGAGGCGGAAGAAGAGGTCGGCCTGATACCTTCTCAGGTAGAGATTATCGGGCGGCTACCTGTGTTTCGGACTATTACAAGCTTCAGCGTCGTCCCGGTAGTTGGCTTGGTGCGGCCACCGTTAAACCTTAAGCTAGACGATTTTGAGGTGGCGGATGTTTTTGAGCCACCCTTGGAGTTTTTGATGGATTCGCGCAATCACGTGCGTCATGAAGTTGACGTGCGTGGTACGACCCGCGCTTATTGGTCCATGCCCTGGGGTGGCTACCATATTTGGGGCGCCACGGCCGGTATGTTGATTAGCTTTAGAGACTTCTTGTTTCCTATTTCATGAGCTTAATTTCGATCCTATTGGTATTGATCCTTGAGCAATTTCAGGCCTTACCGGCGAAACGGCTTGTTCGTGCTCCATTTCTTCGTCTTGCTCAACGGGTGATGCAGTATTTCAACGATGGCGAATACCGAAACGGTGCCTTGGGATGGGGCTTGCTGGTAGCAGTACCAACTTTCTGTGTATTGGTTGTTTCAATTGTTTTGTCATTAAAGGAACCCTTCTGGGCGTTCGTTTTTAGTCTTGGCGTCCTTTATCTAACGCTGGGTCTCCGGCATTTCAGCAATCAATTTACCGCCATTCAATCTGCACTGACGTTTGTCGAGGTAGAGCGCGCAAGAACGCTCCTAGCCACATGGCGTGGACGCAACGCTGATCGTTTGAGCCCTACAGAGATCGCCGGTTCTGCAATAGTTCGTGGATTGGATGAGGCGCATCAGCACGTATTTGCACCGATTTTTTGGTTTGCCCTAATTGGTCCGGCAGGTGCTTTGCTATATCGAACGGCCCAATTGCTTGACGAAAGCTGGGGGCGACCTTGGCGGGCCAGTCAGGGCAGGCCTGATGCAACGAATGACGGGCGTTATGGCGAGTTTTCTCACCTGGCCTTTATGGTGATTGATTGGATTCCTTCCCGACTGACTGCCCTGGCATTTGCAGTGGTCGGTGATTTTGAGGACGCGATACAGTGCTGGCGCAATCAAGCGGACCAAACGACCGATGCAGACAGCGCTATCGTTGTTGCCAGTGGCGCCGGTGCGTTGGGTGTACGCTTGACCATGGTCAGTTCCTCAATGGCTGGACCAACAGGAAGTTACGGTGCAATTAGCGAATTCGGGTTGGGTGATGATGCGGATTCGAACGGAATGCAGCGCGCGGCAGCGTTGGTCTGGCGCGCACTGTTGTTATTTTTGAGCTTACTGGCGCTGATTTTGGTGTCGTCATGGCAGTTGAGTTTTTGATTTCTTAAAGGAGAGTGAATCGTGGCGGATAAACGTGATGTAGTTGTGCTGAGCGCCGTGCGTTCGGCAGTCGGTACCTTCGCTGGTGCCTTGTCTGGAATGGAGCCGTGCGAACTGGGCGGTTTGGTCATTAAGGAAGCGATACACCGGTCGGGCGTCGATCCGAAACAAGTCAGCTTTGCGGCAGTCGGCAACGTGATTCCAACTGAAGTGCGCTATCCGTACGTGGCGCGCGTGGCCTCGATACAAGGTGGAATGTCGATGGACTCGGTGGCGTTCGCTGTCAATCGACTCTGCGGTTCTGCGCAACAAGCGATCGTAAATTCGGCGCAGGCAATACTGCTTGGCGATGCCGACTTCGCGATCGGCGGTGGCGTCGAGGTCATGTCACGTGGCGGTTACCTGTCTGCCGCAATGCGCTCGGGCGCACGCATGGGCGACAGCAAAATGATCGACACCATGGTCGCAGCACTGACCGATCCGTTTGGCGTTGGTCATATGGGCATCACCGCAGAGAACATGGCAGCCAAATGGGGAGTCTCGCGTGAAGAGCAGGATGCTTTTGCTTTGGCATCCCATCAGCGTGCTGCCGCAGCCATCGCAGAAGGTAGATTCAAATCACAGATCGTTCCGATTACGCTGCAATCCCGCAAAGGCGATGTGGTGTTTGATACCGACGAGCATGTCAAAGCGAACACATCGCTGGAGTCACTGGCCAAGATGAAGCCGGCGTTCAAGAAGGACGGCACCGTGACCGCAGGCAACGCCTCCGGCATCAATGACGGCGCGGCGTTTCTGCTGCTCGCCGATGCCGCTGCAGCGCGCGCGGGCGGCCACAAAGCGATGGCACGATTGGTCGCCTATGCGGTTGCGGGTGTACCAAACGAGGTGATGGGTGAGGGTCCGATTCCGGCTTCCAAGCTGGCGTTGCAGCGGGCCGGCTTGACGCTGGCGCAGATGGATGTGATCGAATCCAATGAAGCTTTTGCCGCGCAATCTCTAGGCGTAGCCAAGGGCTTGGGTCTGGATTTGAGCAAGACCAACGTCAATGGCGGGGCAATTGCACTTGGTCATCCGATCGGCGCCAGTGGTGCGGTGATCATCACGAAAGCCCTGTATGAGCTCGAACGGGTGAACGGCAAATATGCCTTGGCAACGATGTGTATTGGTGGTGGTCAGGGCATCACCACGATTTGGGAAAGGTTGTAAAAGATTCACCCGCGCCCACATGCGTCTGGCTACGCATCAGCATGTGGGTGTGTCTGCCATTCTCCGAACATTGCTCGGTGGTTCGGTCAATTGATTCCACCAGGGACGCAAGCGTCCCCGTTCCTTCCCACTGTTAGTTGACGTCGATGAAGTGGATTGATCGCCTGCAATCGCGGTTCGTCAACGTTCCGCTGATCGCCTATGGGCTTGCAGCAACCAGTTTTATCAATCGAATGGGTGGCACGGCCAAGTTGTTTATGGCCTTATATCTGCATGAGTCGCTCGGTTTTGACTTGAGCACCGTTGGCGTTCTGCTTTCGATCTATGGTGCTGGTTTGCTCGCAGGTTCGTTCGTCGTATCTGTACTGACCGACTGGTTCTCTGCGCGCAAGTTGATGCTGTGGAGCCTCGTGGGAAGTGCAATTGGCCTGCTGATCTTGGGTGGCGTGAATGCGACTGTGCCGCTTGCGTTGGCGCTGTTGTTTGGTGGCCTTTGTGATGGTGGCTACCGTCCGAGCATGCAGCGGGTGATGATGCAAAATTGCGCCCCGTCGGTCAGGGTGCACGCTCAAGCCTTGCAACGGGTCGCCGTCAATCTCGGTTTTGCCATGGGTGGCCTGGTCGGCGGTTGGTTTGCCGAGTTTGACTACCGCTATGTCTTTCTTGCCGATGCCATAACAGCCGTTGGTGCTGCCATTTTTCTGAGGTGGGCATTGCGTCGGGCCGATGAATTGACTCCGGACAGCTTTGTGCCGGTCATACCTGTCGCTCAGCGATGGCCATATTTCGACGGTCCGTTCATGACATTTATGCTGGCCTGTTTGATGCTGTCGATCATTTATGCGCAGTCCGAAAGCACAATGACCAACTACCTGCGCGAATACTATGCGTTGTCGCCGAAATGGATCGGTGCCTGTTTTGCGTTAAACGGACTCATGGTTGCTGTGCTGCAAATTCCGATTACCGTGCGCACCGAATATTGGCCGCCGCGGCGAACCATGATGGCTGGCGCGGCGATTTTGACTTTTGGATTCGCCATCCTGCCGATCGGTGCCGGGTTCGCGGAGACTGCCAGTATCGCCATGGCGCTTTTGTCGACAGCGGTTTATACGGTAGGAGAAATGCTGTTGATGCCGCCACAATTGGCGATGGTGATGTTGCGCGCCGATGCGGGTAGAGCAGGGCATTATCTGGCGATTTACAACGGCATTTGGGGCGGGAGAACAATGGTCGCCCCCTTGCTGGGAAACACCGTTTACGACCAGTTTGGTGGTCACGCGGTATGGTTCATGTGTGCCGTGCTTGGCCTTGTGGCGCTGATGCTGCAGTTTCGTGCGATCCGGAAGATTCAGGCTGGGGCTTAAGTTACGGTCACCGCGAATAAAGGTCGACCAGACAGCGCGCTTCACTCGCCACTCGTTGCCTCAAATCGGGTGGGGCGAGGACTTCAACATCGTTGCCAAACTTGAGAATATCCATGATCAACTCGCGGTGATCAGCGTACGGGAGTAAGAGGATATAACGCCCCTCGCTATCTGTTTCACTGCGTTGTTCCGGGTGCCAGGATTCCTGGGAAACCCAGCGCGCACGCTCGGTTGAAAAGCGCAGTTTTGCCCATTTGACGCGCTTGCCACTGAAAATTCCATATCCGGGACCAAGTGTTTGGTCCATTGATCTTGGCGATATGTCGCGTGCCTTCTGCTCAAGAATGTCAGCCCGGCGAATCGAGTCAACCGCAAAATTTCGCAAGTCGTTGCGTAGGTGGCACCAGGCGTCGAGGTACCAATTGTCGCGGTAATAGACTAGGCGCTGCGGCGACACTTCGCGTTCGCTGGTTTCGCCGCTGCCACGCGCAAAGTAAGTCAGCCGCAAACGCTTGCGATGCAACAGTGCGGACCCAACACGCTCGAAGTGAACGAGTTTCAAGCTGCGTTTTGCGGATCCCAGAATCATCACGCGATGGCGTACTTCTTCGGCACTGTTATCGGCAGTACCCAACAGTCCGTTCAGGCGAGCCAGCAGCGGACTAATGTGCGGATTCAGTATGCCGCCAGGATCTAGATTACTCAGCAAGTGCTGCATGGTCAGCAAGGCATGCACTTCGCCGGAGTTGAACCAGAGGCCGGGCAGCGTGTATTGCGCGTGTTGATTAGCGTGCTGACTGTCGAAGCGGTAACCGTTGGCATCACGGTCCCAGACAATCGGTGCATTAAGGCGGCTGCGCATGTATTCGAGATCGCGCTTTAGCGTGGCGCGTGAAACTTCCAGCGCGTCCATCAACTGCACAAAACTGACCACGCCTCGCTCGTGAATCATCTGGTCGATTTTGTAAAAGCGTTCTGTCCTGTCCATACCTAAATCTTACCCAGAGCCGCAACCAGTTGATGGAAATGTTCCAGGCGGCGCGGATGCACGTTACCGGATTCGATGGCAGTCTTTATGGCGCAGCCCGGCTCACTGCGGTGCTGGCAATCACGAAAGCGGCACTGCCCGAGCAACGGACGGAACTCGAGGAAGCCGTGGCCGATTTCGGCAGGTGTGAGATGCGATAAACCGAATTCCTGCAGGCCGGGGCAGTCAATCAGCGCGGCGTTGGCAATCGACGGCGTGCTATCAGCACCAACCGGCAAACGATACAAGCGCGCATGCGTGGTGGTGTGCTTGCCGGAATCGAGAGCGACAGAAACCTCGCGCGTCGCCGCCATCGCACCGGGTATCAAAGCGTTAGTCAGGGTTGATTTGCCCATGCCGGACTGCCCGACCAACACCGAGACATGTCCATTCAAAAGCGTTTTTAGCGCAGTTACATCTTGCTTGGCACACATTTCGATCACTCGATAACCAAGTGCAACAAAAGGCGCGAGCAGGGTGCGGGCTGCAGCCAGACTGTTGGTCAGATCACATTTATTGAGAACGATCAGTGTTTGCATGCCTTCGTGTTCAGCCGCGACCAACGCACGGGTGAGCAAGGCATCACTAAATGACGGTTCGGTCGCGACCACCAAAACAAGCTGCGTGACATTGGCGGCGATCAGCTTTTCGCGGTAACCATCAGCGCGGTAGAGCAGAGTACGACGCGGGTGCAGCGAAAGAATTTGGCCATCGTCGGAGAGATCGACTTCGTCGCCGCAGGTGTAAATGCTTTTCTTGCCTAGTGGGTATCCGGTCGTAGTGGTACCGTCACTGAACTCAATTTCATAGTGCCGGCCAAAAGCCGCAACGATGGTTCCGCGCCGATTCGAACTCAAATGGCGAGCAACGCGTCAGCTTTCGCTGCGCAAATGAAATCGTTGATCGACAGCCCGTTGGCTGCATGCGTCCAATAGTTGATCCGGCATTGGTTGTAGCCGACGAGCAGGTCAGGGTGGTGATCGGTTCGATGAGAAACCCACGCCAGCGCATTGACAAAAGCAAGCGTTTCGTAATGATTTTTAAAGTGGTATATCTTGACGATGCCTTTGCCATCTCGCTGCCAGTCGACCAGTGAGGCGAGCAGTTGCTGCGCCTGTGCGTCGCTCAATGCAGGCATGCCATCTTTACAGGCAATGCAGCGCTGGAGTTGCAATGGTGTATCAATGTCCATCGTATTTTTACAAGTTCCTTAAGTGAGCAATTCGGGTGGCCGCCGGAGGATGCGAGTCGTAAAAAAGTGAATGCAAAGGGTCTGGGGTCAAAGTCGATGCATTATCGCGATAAAGTTTGACGAGCGCGCTGATCAGATCGGCTGCTGATGCCTGACTCGCTGCATAGGCATCTGCCTGAAACTCATGTCGACGCGACACCATGGCGCTGAGCGGCGAGAGCAAAAACAAGAAGACTGGCAGCACCATCGAGAACAGCAAAAGCGCTAACGGCGTGCCGCCAGCACCAACTGGTGTCACACCGAGTCCGGCAAAGAACCACTGCTGTGTCATCAGTTGCGCCAGCAACCACAGCAATGTGAGGCTGGCGAATGCCATAAAGGCGATCCGCTTGACGATATGCTTATGGCGGAAGTGGCCTAGTTCGTGTGCGAGGACAGCATCGATTTCCGGAGGCGCCAGACGCTCGATCAAGGTGTCATAAAAAACGATGCGCTTGGCGCGACCAAAGCCGCTGAAATAAGCGTTACCGTGCGACGAACGGCGTGATCCGTCCATCACGAAGAGGCCGGAGGTCGAGAAGCCACAGCGCGTCAGCAAGTTCTCAATCCGGGTTTTCAGAACGTCGTCCTGCAATGGCGTAAAGCGGTTGAACAGCGGTGCGATTACAGTCGGATAGAGCACAAGTACCAGCAAATTAAAACCCATCCAAACCAGCCAGACGTAAATCCACCAGTGTTCGCCCATAACATCCATCAGCCAAAACACACATAACAACAATGGTATGCCGATCAGTACCGTGACCGCTGCACCTTTCAGCAAGTCCTGCAGCCATAGTCCCGCCGTCATTTTGTTGAATCCGAATCGCGCCTCGATGCCAAAGGTACGGATCAATTCGAAAGGCAACGCCAGCAGGTACCCGGTTACGCTGACCAAACCAAACAATGCGATGCCATGCCAGTATCCAGAACCCGTCAGCGGAACAAGTTGCGTGTCAAAGTACTGTAGCAGCCCGCCTAGCGTGAAAGCGAGCAACAGCAAGGCGTCAAGTACCATTTCTAGACGGGACAGTTTTCCCTTGGCAGTAACATAATCCGCTGCTTTTTGATGTTCCGCGAGTGTAATGTTAGCGGAGAAATCGGGCGGGACGGCATTGCGATGGACGGCGATATGTGCCAGATGCCGATGCAATAGCCACAGCCGAAGTACGACCGTAGTCAGCAAGGTGAGCAAAAAAATCGCGGAGAATATTGATGGCGTCATAAGGACCGTGATGCGAGAACAATGGCTGGATTCAAGTGACCTATCGGGCGGCGTTGGGCACAAAGGCTATGCGACAATATCCGCTGACTCGTCGGAAAATTACAGGAAAATTATGGCACAGGACCAAAACAACCTTGCTTGGCTGGATATGGAGATGACAGGCCTTAATCCTGATACCGACCGTATTATTGAGTTGGCCATCGTTGTTACTGACTCACAATTGAATTTGGTGGCGGAAAGCCCGGTGTGGGTGGTACATCAATCTGCAGAAGTCATGGCGGCGATGGACTCTTGGAATACGTCGACTCACGGCAAATCAGGTCTCACTGCGAGAGTGACTGCTTCTACGACCGTTGAAGCCGATGTCGAAACTGCTGCCTTGGAGTTCCTGAAATTGCATTTGCCGCGACTTGCATCGCCAATGTGCGGGAATTCGATTTGTCAGGACCGACGCTTTATGGCGAGGCACATGCCGAAACTGGAAGATTGGTTTCACTACCGAAATCTGGATGTTTCCACGCTGAAGGAATTGTGTAAACGCTGGAAACCTGAAATTGCCAAAGGCTTAAAGAAGCACGGCAAACATGAGGCATTGGCTGACATCTACGAGTCGATTGAAGAGCTCAAGTATTACCGCGAGCACTTTCTCAAGGCTTAGCCCTTTGATATTCGGCGATAAAGTCGAATTCGTTCGCGTTTCTCACCCGGTCTTGATGTCTCAAGAACCATGCGCCAACCTTTCAGGTCTGAGTCTTGACCATTCAAAGCCTGGACGATGCGAAATCTGCATGCTTGATCCGAGGTGCTGACTGCCTGGGTCCGGATGCCTTCAAAGTAGTCGAACGATGCACGATGGACAGGGCTCAAGCGCTGACGCTCGATACAACCACTGTAGTTGCCAACGACGTTTTTCAGGTCCGCGCTCGGCTTGCGATAGGACTTGGTGTAGTCAATCCATGGCAGCCACAACATGCCGAGCAAGATCCAAATGGTCCCGACCCCACAGGCCCAACCGGTAATGGGACGCCACGGCGAGCGTGGCGCACTAACAACCAGTCGCATCCACGCCAATGTAGCAACCACAGATATGCTGAACGCCATCCATGACCAATGCGGAACAAACCCTGGGGCCGGAATCCGAAAATTCTTCGCAATTGGCTCGGGTAGATTGGTCAATATTGCAATACCACCCAGCCAAGCCAATGCAACGAACATAGTTAGCGTTGTCGCACCAAACCAGTCGAATGCGCCTGCGGCACCACGTCGCAAGCGATTGGCGCCTTGCATACCGAGAACCGCCATTGCGCCGACCAACGGTAGAACCCCGGTTGTCACATCCGTACTGCGAAAGTAAAAGATCGTGCAGAAAATCACCGCGACAAGAGGAAGATAACTTGGTGCAAGCATCAGTTGTTTCCGCTGCATCCAAAGGGTCCATAAGCCAAACGGCAGGACCGGCCACAGGCTCCAAACCAGGTAGGAAAAACGACGTCCCTCAAATACTGGCGGTTGTTGCAACGTAGTCAACTCATGAGACCACCAACCGGCAAAACTGCCTGACGCATGGTTGGACACCAATATCGGCCAAATTGCCAACAACGGAGCCGCCGTTATCGCCGCTACTATCCAGGTCCGTCGGCTGTCTGTTCGCCATCTCGGATGCAGTGCGCAGGCGAACACGATGGCGATCAACAAAGCAAATGAATCCAGACCGCCACCAAGGAAAGCTAAGGGCAGTGCGAACCCTAAACCGACGCCGGCGGGCAGCGAGTGTTTGCGCCACGCGGCCAACGCGGCAACCGCAACGGAAAGTGCGGCGAAGGTAAGCAACGCTGGTTGCGCATCGTGAAACGGCACTAGCGTTCCCAATGTACCAATTACTAATAGGGGCGCGACGCGACCAGCTTCCAAGTCAAAAAACGTACGCGCCGCGTAGGCGATACCGGTGAGTCCAACTGATACCAGCATCAGAGAAGCCAAGCGTGCCGCATCGTGCCACTCAAGGACAAGTCCAAACACGGTCCCAAATATCGCTGCCAGCCAATAATACAGCGGAGGGGATTGCAGCCATGGCTCGCCTGCCAGTTGAGGAACCAACCAGTGACCTTGGGCAACGCTCCGGGCAAGATTCAGACTGATTACATCATCAGTCTTCCAAGGATCGTGACCGATCAGGCCAACCAACAGTACGCCGAAGCAAAGCAAAATGACCATTCTGCCGGTGAGTGGAAACGCTGGGGGCCAGGGTCGGGCGAACATGGGTTGTCTTTGCGTCAGTTCAAATGAAAAAAGGCAGCCACGAGGCTGCCTTTTTCTGTGCGTCTTTCAAGACGACTCGTGTTGTCATCAGTCGCGGTTTAGGCGCTCGGACGAGTTGCGTATTTCTGGCGGAAACGCTCAACGCGACCTGCCGTGTCGACAATCTTCTGCTTGCCGGTATAGAACGGGTGGCATTGTGAGCAAACCTCGACGTTCAACGGCTTTCCGCTGGTCGAGCGGGTGCTGAACTTGTTGCCACAGCTGCAGGCAACGGCGATTTCAACGTAGTTTGGGTGAATTCCGTCTTTCATTTGATTTCCTCTCAGGTGCGGTTCGTGGCGCATTGCAACGGACTGCGCGAACCAGCAAAGACCGACATTATCCTCAAAATGGGGTCGAATTGCAATTAAATTTCCACCGTAGTGCCGAAGTCAACGCGACTTAAGTGGTCGAACTGCGTGCCTTGCCTGAGCCCGCGCGCGATTGAGTGCTGGTGGCGCCCTATAATTTGGCATGACACAGACGACTCCGGCAAGCCTGAGCACAGGCAGCCCCCCCCTCCCGTTCAGCCAATTACCGCTGTCCCCGGCGATGCAAGCCACTTTGCACCAGCTTGGTTACCTTACCATGACGCCGATTCAGGCGGCCAGTCTGCCGTTGGCGTTGGCGGGTAAGGACCTGATTGCACAAGCTAAAACCGGCAGTGGCAAGACGGCGGCGTTTGCCTTGCCGATGCTCACCCTGCTCAACCCACGGCGCTTTGCGGTGCAGGGACTGGTGCTTTGCCCCACGCGCGAATTGGCCGATCAGGTGACACAGGAAATTCGCCGCCTGGCGCGTAGCGAGGACAACATCAAAATTCTGACGCTGTGCGGTGGCTCGCAGATGCGTCCGCAAATTTCGAGTCTCGAGCATGGCGCGCACATCGTGGTCGGCACGCCGGGCCGCATCATGGATCACTTGGAGCGCGGCAGCTTGAATCTCGACGCATTGGCATTGCTGGTGCTGGATGAAGCCGACCGCATGCTTGACATGGGTTTTTTCGACGACATTGCTACCGTTGCACGTGCTTGTCCGGTTGATCGTCAAACGCTCCTGTTTTCTGCAACATACCCGGAAGGCATTGAGCGCCTGAGCAAACAGTTTTTGCGCAATCCACAACAGATCAAGTTGCTTGAACAGCATCAGGCAACCAAGATTCGTCAGCGGTTTTACGAGGTCCGTGATGACCAGCGCTTGCATGCCGTCGGGCAATTACTGAAACACTATCGTCCGGTCAGCACTTTGGCGTTTTGCAACACCAAACAACAATGCCGTGATTTGCTGGATGTCCTGCGTGCCGAAGGGGTCCATGCACTGGCGTTGCACGGTGAGCTTGAACAGCGCGAGCGGGATCAAGTGTTGATTCAGTTTGCCAATCGGAGCTGCTCGGTCCTCGTCGCGACCGACGTTGCAGCACGCGGTTTGGATATCAAGGAACTTGAAGCGGTGATCAACGTCGACATTACGCCGGATGCAGAGATTCACGTGCATCGAATCGGTCGCACCGGGCGCGCCGATAACGAGGGCTGGGCGTTTAGCCTGGTGAGTGGTGATGAAATGGGTCGCCTGGCGAATATCGAGAAAGCCAACGGATTCGAAGCGACCTGGCATCCGCTGAGCGAACTGGACGACATAGGCGGCAAGGGCTCGGGACCATTGCTTCCGCCAATGGCGACATTGCAAATTCTCGGGGGGCGAAAGGAAAAAATCCGCGCCGGTGATGTACTCGGCGCATTGACCGGCGAGGCGGGATACGCCAAGGATCAGGTCGGCAAGATAAATGTGACTGAAATGTCGACCTATGTCGCAGTCGAGCGAGGAATTGCGCGGGAGGCAGTACGTCGATTATCGAACGGGAAAATAAAGGGCAAAAAAGTGAAGGTTCATTTGCTGGAAGAGCGGGTTGGTTAAACCGAACTGTCACGGCTTGTCAGTTGGTGCTGACCATACGCCGTCGTTAGTCCAAGAAGCAGATTTCAAGATTTTCAGTGAAACTGTAAGCATTCCATCGTTTGCTGCGTCCAACACAATATTCATTCCCGGAATTTGAACATGCACGCCACCTTGCACTTGCTCACCCGCACCGATTTCCCGTCTTTGCGCCGCCGCGCGATCGATACTTTGCAGCTCAATCTTGGCTATCGCTGCAACCAAAGCTGCCTGCATTGCCACGTCAATGCCGGACCCACACGCAAGGAAGAGATGACACCGGAAACCATTGCGGCGGTGATCGCCTTCATCGCGGCGAGTCCCGAGGTGCGCACGATTGACCTCACTGGTGGCGCGCCGGAGCTCAATCCTGAATTTCGTCGCCTGGTGGTTACCGCTCGAGCCCGTGGCCTCAAGGTGATTGATCGCTGCAACCTGACCATTCTGGAAGAACCCGGATTTGAGGATATGGCCGATTTCATGGCTTCCCACAAAGTGGAGATCGTCGCCTCACTGCCGTGTTACTCCGAAGACAACGTCGACAAGCAGCGAGGTGATGGTGTTTTCAATGCCAGCATCCAGGCGTTAAAGCGACTTAACGCGCTAGGCTACGGCAAGGAGGGCAGCGGGCTGGTTTTGAATCTGGTGTACAACCCGCAAGGCCCCAGTCTGCCGCCACCGCAAGTCGCGCTGGAAGCCGACTACAAAAGGCATTTGGGAAACAATTTCGACATTGTGTTCAATCAGCTGTTCACCATCACCAACATGCCGATACAAAGATTCGGCAGCACCTTGATTTCGAAAGGGCAGTTCAACAGCTATATGGCGACGTTGCGTGCAGCGCATCGCGACGAAAACCTTGACCAGGTGATGTGCCGCAGCCTGATCAGTATCGACTGGCAAGGATACGTGTTTGACTGCGACTTCAATCAACAGTTGGGTTTGTCCATATCCGGTAAGGGTGAGGGGCGCCTGCATATTTCCGATGTCACGTCGGCGCTGCTTGACGACATTCCGATCCGTGTGGCCGATCATTGTTATGGCTGCACGGCAGGGCAGGGTTCCAGTTGCGGTGGCGCGCTCGACGAAAGTCCGATGTCGGCAACGGCGGCTGCGCCAAACTGCGGTGTTTGAAGTATTTCTCACAGGAGTGTTGGCATGAGTGAGATGCAGGGGATTTTCTTCTGGGGTTTTTTGTTGGTTTTCGGCACCGTTATGTACTTGGTGGTGCCGCGCTCCAAGGATGAAGGTGGTTTTTTTCGCGGCCACGATGAGGCGGGGCGTCCAGCTTCCGAGTGGGCCTTGATGCTGAGCATTTTCATCAGTTGGATCTTCGCCAAGTCGGTGACCAACGCAGCAAATCTGGGCGCGGCGTATGGCGTGGTCGGCGGTCTGGCCTATGCCGCCTATTGGCTGTCGATTCCGCTCGCCGGGCTGGTCATTTATCACCTGCGCACCAAGGAAGGCGCCACCGGCCTGGTGCCGTTTCTGGTAGGTAAGTATGGACGCGCTGCGGCGTTGGCGTTCTCGGCGGCGATATTGGTTCGACTGTTCAATGAGGTGTGGAGCAATACTGCTGTAGTCGGCGGCTACTATGGCGCCAATGGTTCCAGTGATTTCATTGGCGCCGCCTTATTGTTCACTGCGGCCGTGTTGTTTTACAGCCTCAAAGGAGGCTTGCGCAGTTCGATTTTCAGTGATGTGATTCAGGCCATTGTGTTCATTTTGTTTGTCGCCGTGGTGATGGCGCTGGTGTTGCCGGCACACGGGCCTCAGGCTTTGTTGAGTCAGGGAAGTTTTACGCTTAATGGCGGGGTGGATTTGTTGCTGGTGGCATTGCTGCAAGTGTTCTCTTATCCGTTTCATGATCCGGTTCTCACCGACCGTGGCTTCATCACTAAAGAGAAAGCCATGTTGCGGGCGTTTATCGTCGCCGGCGTGCTGGGCTTTATCGCAATCTTTGCCTTTAGTTTGGTTGGTGTCCATGCCAAGCTGGACGGCATGACCATCACCAGCAATGTCCCCGCCGATGTGGCGCGAGGGCTTGGTTTTGCCGGATTCTTTGCCATGCTGGTGGTGATGGTGACCTCTGCTGGCTCAACGCTGGATTCCACATTTACTTCGCTCTCAAAACTGGTCGCGCGCGAATTGCCGTTGTTGGCCGGTCGCCTGCCGTCACCCAAAGCAATGACCATCGGTTCGCTGACGATGGTGGTGTTTGCCCTGCTCGGTAATTTGCCGATGATTGCCGGTACCGACATCCTGAAAGCGACGACGATTAGCGGCACGATGGTGATTGGCTTGGCGCCCGTGTTCCTGTTTTCCCGTTTCGTGAATTACTCACCCTTGTCATTTCATTTGTCCTTCTGGTGTGGCTTGGTGCTCGGCATATTGCAAGCCATAAACTCGATACCGGCAAGTTGGGCGATTGGCAGCGGCAAGTATGCGACTCTGCTTGGGACCAATTTGTACGGGTTGCTGCTTTGCACGCTGGTATTTTTCCTGCCCCTGTGGTTGTCACAGAAATCACCCGCCGCAGTCACCGCAGCCGGTCATCATTCATGAGTGAGGCCGGGCGCGTTTGCCCCCTGCGCTATCGCTATGGCGCGAGAGCCATCGCCGTTGCGCCCACGCGCATGGTCAACACCTTGTATGTCATTGGTGGGCTCTATGGCAACCGCGAGGCGCTGAAAACTGTTTTGGAGATGCACGCGCTCGAGCACGATGCACGTCTGTGTTTCAACGGCGATTTCAATTGGTTCAATGTTGACAATGAGAGCTTTATTGCCATCAACGAGAACGTGCTCGCCCATGACGCAATTCTGGGCAACGTTGAAGCGGAATTCGGTGCAGCAGACGCGGAGGCCGGCTGTGGCTGCGCCTATCCGGAGAACGTCGATGCGGCGACGGTTGCCCGGTCCAATCAGATTCATGCGAGCTTGAAGCAAACAGCGGCGAGACATCCGCGACTTGTTGCGCGTCTCGATTCCTTGCCAATGGTCGCCCGATATCAGGTGGGAGCGGTGAGCGTTGGAGTCGTTCATGGGGATGCCGATTCACTGGCCGGTTGGCGTTTTGACGTTAGCGCGTTGGATGATCCGGCTGACGAGGGCTGGCGTGCCGCGGCTTTCGCCAATGCCAGTGTCGATGTTTTCGCGAGCACTCATACTTGTTTGCCAGCGTTGTGCAGGTTCGATGGCGATGAAAAAGTTGTGATCAACAATGGCGCAGCTGGAATGCCAAACTTCGCCACCAGCAACTTCGGAGTCTTGACGCGGATCAGCATAAAGCCATCGCCGCATCCAAGTTTGTACGGTTGTGTTGTACGCGGCGTGCACGTTGATGCGCTGGCAATTCATTATGACACCAAGAAATGGGAGGCCGAATTCCTGCGCAACTGGCCACCGCAATCTCCTGCGCATTTGTCATATTTCGGGCGAATTTCCCAGGGGCCCGATTACGCTTTGTCAGTTGGTGCTGGTGAAACGACTGCTAAAAAAACCACTGCGCTACAGGGCGGTCGCGCACAAGACGCGCTCGTCGCCGTAGCGGATGACGAGACGCTGTTTGTTAACTGAAGGATTGAACCAATGAACCACAAACGACTCGCCATATTTGCATTGGTTGCGGTCTTCATCGTCGCCTTCTTTGCGTTTGATCTTTCCCAATACTTCAGCCTTGCCTATCTCAAGAGTCAGCAAGCTGCGGTGGCGGCGCAAGTCAGTTCGCAACCCTTGCTCAGCGCGGGAATTTTCTTCGTTGCTTACGTCGCCGTGACGGCGCTGTCCTTGCCCGGCGCGGCCATCATGACCCTGGCGGCCGGCGCAGTGTTCGGGTTGGGTTGGGGCGTATTGCTGGTGTCATTTGCCTCCAGCATCGGCGCCACGCTGGCGTTTTGGATTTCGCGCTTTCTGCTGCGCGATTGGGTACAGGCGCGCTTCGGTGACCGCTTGAAAGCGATCAACGATGGCGTGCGTGCCGAAGGTGGATTGTACTTATTCACTTTGCGACTGGTTCCCGCATTCCCGTTCTTCGTGATCAATTTGGTTATGGGATTGACGCCGATTCCAAGCTGGACGTTTTATTGGGTTAGCCAGGTTGGTATGTTGGCGGGGACGATCGTGTTCGTGAATGCAGGCACGCAGCTTGGACACCTGGAATCACTATCCGGAATCTTGTCGCCGGGCTTGATCTTCTCGTTTGTCCTGCTGGGCATTTTCCCTTTGATCGCCAAGCGCATTGTGGATGTCGTCAAAGCCCGGCGCGTCTACGCTGGATGGAGCCGTCCGGCAAAATTCGAGCGCAACATGATCGTGATCGGCGGTGGTTCGGCGGGCTTGGTCACCTCCTACATCGCAGCGGCGGTCAAAGCCAAAGTGACCCTGGTTGAAAAACACAAACTGGGTGGTGATTGTTTGAATACGGGCTGCGTGCCGTCCAAGGCGATCATTCGTTCGGCCAAATTGCTCTCGCACATGCGGCGCTCGAAAGAGTTCGGCATCCGCTCGGCGACCGCCGAATTTGACTTCGCCGATGTCATGGAGCGAGTGCAAAAGGTCATCAAGGATATCGAGCCGCATGATTCGGTGGAACGCTACACCGAGTTGGGGGTCGACGTGGTTGAAGGTACTGCCAAGATTGTCTCTCCATGGGAAGTTGAAATCACCGACGCTAATGGTGTTCGACGCATGACCACGCGCAGTATCGTGATTGCCGCCGGTGCGCGCCCCTTCGTGCCACCGATTCCTGGCCTTGCCGAGCAGGGCTACCTGACCTCCGACAATGTTTGGGAACTGAGGGTGCTGCCGAAGCGTCTGGTGGTGCTCGGTGGCGGCCCGATTGGTTGCGAATTGACCCAGGCCTTTGCCCGCCTGGGTGCACAGGTGACGCAGGTTGAAATGCTGCCGCGACTGATGATTCGCGAGGACCCCGAGGTGTCAGTCATGGTAGCCGAGCGCTTCGCGGCCGAAGGCATCAAAGTATTGTTGGAGCACAAAGCCAGCGCATGCATGATGGACGAGGGCGAAAAGATCATGCTTGCCGAATACAAGGGAGCGCAGGTCAAGATCCCTTATGACGCGGTGTTGGTTGCCGTCGGCCGCGTGGCCAACCTCAAAGGCTATGGCCTGGAGGAGTTGGGCATCGAGGCGCAACGAACGGTAGCGACCAACGAATTTTTGCAAACCAAATACCCCAATATTTATGCTGCGGGCGACGTTGCCGGGCCGTTCCAGTTCACCCATACTGCGGCGCATCAGGCGTGGTACGCGGCGGTCAACGCGCTGTTCGATCCCTTCAAAAAATTCCGCACCGACTATTCGGTGATTCCATGGGCCACCTTTATCGAGCCGGAAGTAGCGCGGGTTGGTCTCAACGAAACCGACGCCAAGGCGGCGGGCGTGGCCTACGAAGTAAGTGTCTATGGTATCGACGACCTCGACCGTGCAATTGCTGATAGCGAAGCGCATGGATTCGTCAAAGTACTGACCGTTCCGGGCAAAGACAAGATTCTCGGCGTCACTATCGTCGGCGAACATGCCGGTGACTTGATTGCCGAATACATACTCGCCATGCGCCACGGTATTGGGTTAAACAAGATGCTCGGTACCATCCATATATATCCGACGCTGGCGGAAGCAAACAAATATGCGGCAGGTGTCTGGAAGAAAGCCCACGCCCCGCTGGGATTGCTGGCCTTGGTGGCGAAATTTCACACCTGGCGTCGTGGATAAGTCGTAACTGCGGTGGTGTTTGGCATTCGATGAACGACGTAAAAATTTCCATTGTGATGCCGGTGCTCAATGAGGCGCCGACGATTGTCGCCAGCTTGACTGAATTGCAAGGCGCGCGGAGCAGGGGAGTCGAACTGATCGTGGTCGATGGCGGTAGCGCCGACGCAACATTGGAATTGGCGCGCCCATTGGCTGATCAGGTCCTGAGCGCACCGCGAGGCCGCGCCAGCCAAATGAATGCGGGTGCCGCCGCAGCGACTGGCAATGTACTGTGGTTTGTCCATGCCGATACCCGCGTAAGCGAAGACCATGAGCAGAAAGTTGCCTGGGCCACGGCGCATGCCTGGGGTGGACGCTGGGGCCGTTTCGATGTTCGTATTGACAGCGCCGATCGCATGCTGGCACTGGTTGGGCGGATGATGAATTGGCGCTCGCGTTGGAGCGGAGTTGCCACTGGAGATCAGGCGATATTCGTCTCGCGCATTTTGTTTGAGCGTGTCGGTGGTTTTCCCGAACTGCCGCTGATGGAGGACATCGCGCTATCAAAACGCTTGCGCTGCGCTTCCTCGCCGGCATGTTTGGGCCCACCGGTGTTGACCTCGGCACGGCGGTGGGAAAAGGATGGCAAGTGGCGCACCATTGCTTTGATGTGGTGGTTACGTGGTGCCTACTTTCTTGGTGTTTCGCCGGCCCGGCTTGCCCGCAGTTACGGCTATCAACCTCGTGAACACTAAGAACACGAGTATCGCAATTCTGGCCAAAGCGCCAGTGCCGGGTTACGCCAAGACGCGACTGGTGCCGAGCCTGGGTGAAGCTATTGCCGCGCGAATTCACCGCGAATTGAGCTTGCACGCGCTGCGCATGGCCCGCGCTGCCGAACTTGGTGAGGTGAGTTTGTGGTGCGCACCAGACCCGCAGCAACGCTTTTTTCGGGCGATTGCGCGATCCTCCGGATTCGCCGGACAGGTCAGCTTGCACTGCCAGGTAGAAGGTAATTTGGGACAACGCATGGCAGCGGTATTCGCCGCTGCAGAGGGCTTCACATTGCTTATCGGCACCGATTGCCCGGTGATGAGCATTGCTCATCTGCACCAGGCCGCGCAGGCGCTGCAAGATGGCAACGATGCAGTATTTATTCCGGCAGAAGACGGTGGTTATGCATTGGTGGGACTAAGGCGTGCCCTGCCAGAGATATTCCATGACGTCGATTGGGGGAGCGAACGGGTAATGACGCAAACGCGCGAACGCATGAAGTGTCTAGGTTTGCATTGGAGCGAGTTGGAAACACTGTGGGACGTTGACCGCCCGGAAGATGTAGTGCGATGGCGCGAAGGATGCGGTAATAACGGAATTTCGCCAGTTGGTGCTGGTGACGCGCTGTATGGCGAGGCAGTAGTCGATCATTGAGCTTTATCGAACACTCAGCCCGGAAGAATACGAGTGCGATGGCGAATGCAGGTAAAGCAGAATTGGCAGATGACTTTCGGACCTCGGTAAGAAAACACCTGGCTTGCTTCGAGTGTCGGTACCAGCCTGGACTTGTGCACCCTAAAATGGATCACATGCCTGCCAGCGAGAAACCAGCCCAACGATGACCAAGCCAATGCACGGTGTACTGGCGAACTTCTGGATTTTGGTCCGTGGGCGCGGCGCGGCAGCAATCATGGCCTTTGCTGCCACTGCGCTGATGGCGCGTGCGCTCGGGCCGGTGGAGTTTGGCATGGTGGTATTGATTCATACCTACGCCATGTTGCTACGAGCATTGCTCGACTTTGGGACGGCAGATGCGATGGTGCGTTACGGCGTGCCTGCGCTGGATGACGGTAATAACAAAACACTTGCTCGCCTGATTCGCGTCTGCCGCCGCGTCGACCGCCGGACCAGCGCCATGGCGACTGTACTGGCGCTGATCATCGCGCCGATGGCAGGTCCCTTAATGGGTATGGATCCCCATCATGTGACATTGCTGGCGGCATATAGCGTGGTCTTGATCACCACAGGCACCGGAACGTCAATGGGCATTTTGCGGCTCTACGATCGTGTCGATATCATCGGCCGACAAATGACCATCGCACCGATCGTCTTGTTTTTCGGGGTGGTTCTGGCATGGTGGTTTGTGAGTTCGCTACAGGTATTCATCGCGATTCGGGCAGCGGCTTATGCAGCAGAGAATTTTTATTTGATGTGGCATGCCAAGCAAAAATACAATGAACGCCTGAAGCCGGTGTTGGCGGGTGTTGAGATCAAAGATGTGACGCTTGGTGATTTCAATGGCTTGCGTCACTTTCTGTGGGTGATCTACTGGCAGTCAAACTTGGATGTTTTGCCCAAACACACGACGTCCTTGTTGGTGGGTTATTTGCTCGGCCCGGCTGAAGCAGGGATGCTGCGTTTAGCGCGAGAGATTTCGAGTCTGTTGGCCAAGCCGGCATTGTTGATTCGGCAAGTGGTTTTTCTTGATTTAACCAGAAGCTGGAACCAAGGCAGTGACGCGTTCAAGGTCATCACCTACAGTACAGTTGCACTCGGTGGCGCGCTTGGTTTGGTGTTTGTCACGATCAGTTATTTCTTTGGTGACGTTTTGCTGGCTAGACTGCTCGGAATAGATTTTGCCGTAGCCGCACCGGTGCTGACTTTGATGTTATTGGCGGCAACGTTCGACCTGTCCGCTTCACCTCTGCGCTCGGCACTCTACGCCAGTGGTCACGCCGCCAAGGTGTTGCGCTTGTATGTGTTGTCTACCTTAATTTATTTGGTGCTGTTGGTAATGCTGACGTCAAAGCTCGGGCTGATCGGGGCGGGGGTGGCGGCTACCGCTGCAGCGCTGATTCCACTGATTGGAATGTTGATACTGATGTATTTCAAGCGGCCCACTTAAAACGTTGGCGGGTGCGCTGGCGCACCTTGCCTGCGCCGGATTTCAGCAATTGCGTGCCTTCGCGATACCGCTCAGCTTTCGGAAACGAAAGTGCTTGCCTTAGTGACTTTGCGCAAGCGTTGGCGGTGTGGGTCGAAGATCGCCGACACGCAGACGCTCGAGGATGCATTCACCCGCCATACGAAAGACGTCAGCGCTGTAACGGGGTAGCACTCGGGCACGCGCGACTTGTCCCATGGCGGCCAATCTTTGCGGATTGGACAGTGCCTCTGCCAAGGCATCGGCCAAGGCATCGGCATCCCCCGGCGGGACCAACCAGCCACTGTGCCCTGGCTCAATTGTGGATCCCATTTGCCCGACACTGGTCGCGATGATCGGTAGACCGGCTTGCGCCGCCTCATGCATGGCAATACCGAATCCTTCTATGCGGGAAGGTTGCAGATACAGGTGCAACCCTGCGAGGAAATCGAGTGGGCGATCAGCAAAGCCGACAAGGTCCACCTGTTCACCGATATCTGCCTGCCGCAATGCGCTGAGAATTTTTTCACGGTCACGACCGTCGCCGGCAATGGCAATTTTGAACGGCACTGGTGCAATGAAGCCACGCCTTTTCAAGCACGCCAATGCATCAATCAATACGTCATAGCCCTTTTGAGAATGCAAACGACCCAGGCTACCAAGACGCAGGGTTTGACCGGGACACCATGCTTGCGCTTGCGGTGTATCCGGCTTTGCCGTAAAGAGTGGCCAGCACGCCAAGCGTTCGGGCGGCACATCGAAACGCTTGGCCGTAATCGCAGTGACGAAGTCAGAGTCGCCGAGCCACATTGCCGGTCGCCAACGCAGTAGCCACAGCGGAATGAGCCTGGTCAACCTCAACTCCGCATTGTGTTGCCAGCAGACCACCGGCGTCGCGTGACGCAGTCCCAACAGCAAGCCAATGACGCTGGCCCTTGTCACGGAGGTCCAGATTAGCGAAGGTTGGTAGGATTTCAACTGCTTGTCCAGCCATATATAGGCGGCCAAATGATCGCGGTCACCGCCTTCACGCACGTGGACTTGCAACCCATCGGCGAGCATCGCCGGCAAGGCTCGCCCATCGCGCTTTGAGAGTGCAAAGACCTGTACTTCTGCGCCGGCATTGCGCAACACACGGGTAACTGCCGGTATCAAGAATTGACTACCGCCACCCTCTAAAGAGCTGGTGATATAGGCGATCTTCATGGTAAGTTTGATTGCATATGCCTGCAGTCAGCTAATAAGCCTGCAGCGGCAAGCCATGAGCATTGATCCCCGACCGGCCTTTGCCACCCAATTCAAGGAATCTCTCTGAAAGCCTGGTTAGACGATACCTAAGGTCATCAGGCATTTCAAAGGTGTTTACGTAATATCGATTTGGTTCTGCAATTTTCTCAATGACGAATTTGTCGTGCATGGTGCCCATCAACCCGTTGATGGTGTTCACGTATCGCGACATATTGAAATGGAAATTCGAGGGATACAAAATTTTCAAATTGTCGTATAGCGCTACCTGCCTGCTGATGATCTTGCGCGACTCGTGAAATTCCTTTGGCGTTATTTTCGTTTTGGCCAGGGTGTGTCGAATGCAATCCATCTGCTGAAGAATATGAGCGCGAAAGGATTGTGCTGTCGACGGCTTAAAAGCGTTGACGTTCAGCGTCAGCAGTTCGAATGGAATCCTGGTGAGTAGCACACCAAGAACAAATGCTGACCAGCGTGCGGTAGCACCCTGTTTGTTGTCAATGGCATCCTTCAGATTACCCATCATCGCGGTCAGCTGTTGAAATCCCCGTGGCAAGCGGTGCCCTCTGTCGAGGGTCGTGTAGGCACAGCGAAGATGCTTGAACTTGGCACGGACGTGTTTAAAAACAAGTCGCTCGTCCGGCTCAAAAGACTGATGCAGATAGATGTTCTCAACTGACCGCGCCAAGGCATTCCGGTCGATGCCTTCCTTCCACAATTGCCAGGAAATCAAATAGCACTTGCTTAACTGCTCGGTGCTGTAATCGAGATGCACCTGATCGGGCAGTGGTGAATCCAGATGAATTTCATCATGAACCAGTACTGCGTCAAACAACCTCCGGCATTGCAATGGAGTAAAAGGCATCTCGTCGCGCAAGTTCATGATTGAGGATCTCCAAATTGCCTGCTGGCAGCGATACTCAGGTCGGGTCCTGCAGGTTGCCCCCGGCACAGCCGCAAGGTCGAATCGGTCAACAAAACCGAAGCGGTAATTGTTGCGAGACGATTATTTGCAACCTTGCTGACTTTCACTTTGATGCTCCTTTAAGCAAATAAACATTGAGAACAACGGATGAGATGTAGTGCGGGACTGCGCTAACGACTGCTGCAACGATGACTCCACGACTTGCGTGCTCGATCGCGCCTGTAAGCCTGTAAAGCTAATCAATCAATATGTCGCTTTGATGACGGAAGTAATGCTAAGAAAATCTAATACATCGAACAAGTCGAATATCTCGACGCAGAACATCGAAAAAACGGAATTGGAAATTTGATTGCGATGAATGACGTGATGATCTCGGTGACCCTATGCCGCACCGTGTTTGCCGGGCATGCGGCTGGTCACAATGAGACCTGAATTGCAACTCCCGCCATGTATGCTGATCCACTATTTCGGGCCGCTCGCGGTGGGCATCCGCGGGTCAAACCTCAATAGACACTCCAAATCAGAAAATGCCAAACGGCAACAGTCAAAATGCGTATGAAGAGACCACAAGGGCCAATCGCAAATCAGCGAGTTGGTGCTGGCAGCACGCCGTTGTCTTTCGCGATCAAGCGGCGTTCAGCGCATCCGGAACTTTGAATGGTGACTGCACCACTTGACCTCCGGCCAAGTAGAATATACCTCCGCCTGCCACGGTGGAGAAATCGGTAAACTCAGCAGACTTAAAATCTGCCGGCCACCAGGCCTTGCGGGTTCAAGTCCCGCCCGTGGTACCACACACAGTTCTCGCGCAGTTGATCATCGGAAGAGTTAGCGCAGCCTTTCGCCCGAGATGAGTGCAAAAACCCCTAATCAGTTCGCTGTCGGTAGATGACCCAAGCGAACTTTAGCCACCCGGTTATCAGCGCTGCACCACCGAACGGAGTAACAGCACCCCAAAAGGTTTGGCTACTCAAGGAAAGCATATAAAGGCTTCCACTGAAAATCAATGTTCCCAGGATGAAGAAAATAGCGGCGGAGCCAAGGCGTGGAAACTTCTCGTACAGTATCCCGACGGCAAGCAATGCAGCGGTATGGTAGAACTGATAACGGACAGCCAATTCGAAAGTATCTAACCGCCCGTTCGCGACGAGCGTTGTTTTTAGCGCATGTGCTGCAAAGGCCCCCAGACACACGGCTAGGGCTCCCATTAATGTGGCGGCAATCAGAATTGTTCGTTGATTCATTGTTGTTTTATTTTGGGTGCGACCGCGCAGATAGTAAATTCATATTAATGCAACGGAAGGAGTTTTAATTGAGTCTTGGAGCGTCTATCTGAGCAAGTGTTCGACCGCTACTATGCCCCCGAGTGCCAGTAGCGCAAAGAACACTACCGATACCAGAAAGGATGCGCAGCCGATAAAAAAGAATAGGCCGTCGCGACAAAGTGAGCCAGCCGCCAGAAAAATCACCGTCCAAGCGGGAATTGAATTGCTAAACGGTATCGGCAACGGCAGCATCAGCAACAAACCGGAAACCGCGATAAGAATTCCCGCTACCCGACTAAACAACATGTTGGACTCGACGAAACCCAGGCGCGGTCGTAAAAAACGTTCTATGAACTCCATGATGCGCGATGTACCGCGCAACAATTTGCCTAAAAACTGTGGCGACAATTCACGCCGCAGGAAAGCCTCCGGTAGCCACGACTTTCGGCCAAGCGCCATTGCGGTGCCGAGCATGGTGACGACAAGGCCGAACGGTGTGGAAAATCCAGGTAATGGTACCGGTCCAACAAAGGGGAGGGCGATCAGGAGCAAGATTAGATGGATGCTGTGTTCCTGAGTAGCTTCCAACAGCTCGCGTATTTGTATCGGAGCATCACCTAACTGCTTGAGCAGATCACGCAACTGCGCTGAAAAACGTACTGATGGCTCGCCTCCAGAACGTAAAAGGGCTGGCACCTCTGGGTCTGATTTCACATTCATCTAATGTCACGCAACGGCGGCCGTGCGGAATCCGCGGGCAGCTTGACGTCTTCAATACCCGCGCCGCCAAGCGCCCCGACTAGACCATAGGAACAGGCGAGTTCGTACACTGCTAACGTGATGGAACCGTCACGACCGGTGCAGTGATGGAGGTCCCGGCCTCAGCGAGTGAAAACAAAATCATCAAAAACGAAAAGCGCATCTTCGAGATTACGTCAGTGTCGTCGATCCAGAACCACTGGTCCTTGAAAGGTACAGCAGCAAAGGCGTCCGCAGGTGCCACGGGACCGGACCGAATTCGCACAAGGCGTGGCGTGTCATCCCCCTGCGCGCCCCGGAGAACGCGCTTTTGCTCGATATGCGCCGCAGGAACATCGATGTCGAGTGCAATGGCCAGCATGATTTCCAACATCGAGCGGGTAAGTACGGCGATTTCCTTTCCATTGCGCTGGACGCCGCCGTAGGAAACATTAATTTCCGTGGTGCCGGGGTCGATCTGCCACAAGTCGCGCAGCCAGGTGAGATCCCGCTCAACCTCGCGTGTATCGCCACTGCGAATGACCATCACTGATCCATCTCCGCCTTTGCTTTCTTCTACGCGTATACCTACCGCTTGGGATTGCATTACACGGTCCAGCGCCTTGAGCATTTCATCAAAGCGGGGGTCCGCGTCAGAACCGCCCAAACGGCGGTTAGAAATGTTGTTGACTGAACGGACGGAGGTGCGGAAAAGCAGGTCTGCCGGCCAACCCGCCTGGAGCATTTGAAAGATTGATACTGGAGCCACAGGGCGTAAGAGGCTGCGTGTGTATTTATCCCCGCCCAGCGGAGCATAGGTGACCGTTGGTGTGTTTGACCAGGCTCCTTCGCCACCCAGCAAAATGTCCTTTCCCTCCGGATTTGATGGACGAAACACGACACCACCACTCAATTTACCGGCCATCGAGTAGCTATTGATGACGGATGTGACGTCCATGAATAGCGTGGTATCCGCATAACGCAGACGGACGATGTTGATCAGCGTTTGACGCTTTGCTGACTCCGCCAATGTCTCCCCATATTCGAATCGATCGCGCGTAATGTTGCTCGGTGGCACTTGCGCACAACCGGCAACCAGCAAGATCGCCGCAAGGGACAAAAGCTTGTCGTATTTTGCTTTCGTGGTCATCGCGAACCCTTTAATCGTTAACGTGAGGATGTTCGTCTTACCGCGCCTCGGGTGCACGATCTCCGGGTTGATTCAAGCTCACGTTGGTCATCTTTTCCGCTGCGTTCACCCAGCCACCACCCATTGCCAGGTACAGATTGATCATCGCCTGCATCTGGACCTGCTGGGTCTGCGTGTACTGCAGCTGCGCATTAAACAGTGCGCGCTCGGCGTCCAGAACTTCAATGTAGCTCGTATAGCCGTTCTCGTAGCGCAGACGGGCAGTCGACGCATATTGTTGCAATGAATCGACTTGACGCTTTTGTGCTTTGAGTTGCTCACGCGTCCGATCCTGGTTGATCAGCGAATCGTTCACTTCGCGGAATGCTTCCTGAATTGCTTTTTGATAGGCAAACAAAGCCTGTTGTTGCGAGGCTTCCGCAGCCTGCAACTGACCGGAAAGCGCCCCGGCGGTGAAAATCGGAACAGTGATCGGCGCTCCGTATTTCCATACTTTTGATTGACTCTCGAACAAATTGTTCAAACTGGTACTCGAAGATCCCAAGAATCCGGTCAGTGAGATGCTTGGAAAGTAGGCGGCCTTGGCAGCGCCGATCTGGGCATTGGCAGCAATCAGGTTTTGCTCGGCGCGCCGGATGTCCGGGCGGCGCTCAAGCAACTCGGAAGGCAGACCGCTCGGTACCGCTGGAAGTGTCAATTGGTCGATGTTCTTGCCACGGATAATCGGACCCGGGTTGCGCCCCAGCAGCACACTTAAACCATTTTCCT
The DNA here is from genome assembly GCA_016718525.1 of Rhodocyclaceae bacterium. Classification (GTDB taxonomy): domain Bacteria; phylum Pseudomonadota; class Gammaproteobacteria; order Burkholderiales; family Rhodocyclaceae; genus JADKHX01. The sequence goes on along the minus strand of JADKDD010000001.1, from coordinate 1,366,946 downwards.
GCTGGGCAATCGCTTTTTCGATCGGCGGAATGCTCGCCAACGCCTCTTCATACTGAGACCGGTTTTGGCTTAGCTCTAGCAAGGAGATGACACCGCCACTAAAACGGAGCTTGAATATTTCGTGAGACTCACCGCGACTCTTGGCGGTCGACTGGGCAATCTCTAGTTGGCGGTCAAGATCGCGCAAATTGATGTAGGCGCCAGAGACGCTGCCTACTAATGACAAGATCACACCGCGTCGTCCTTCTTCGCTGGCGAGCAATTGAGCACGCGCAGATTCCGTCTGGCGGCGGATGCGGCCCCAGATATCAATTTCCCAGCTGGCGTTCAAGGTTGCACTGTAGCTGTTGTAGATACTGCCTGAACTATTGCCTATAACGACTGCCGAGAGGTCACGTTGCCGCGACGGTTCATAGCCGGCACCGATCTGTGGGAAAAGACCGGAACGGACGAAGCCATAGTTGCCCGCAAACTCCTCTACGCGTGCGGCGGCAATCAACAGGTCCTTGTTCTCGCGCAATGCCGTTGCCACCAACTCATTCAAAACCGGATCGTTGAACTGCTCCCACCAGACGGTATTGGCCAGATCTTTGGCATCTCTGTCACTGATTCGCCAGGCTATTGGTGTTTCGCTGTGCGGACGAACATAATCCGGGCCCATCATGCAGCCGCCAAGAAGGAACGGCGCCAGCATAATCATTAAGTGCTTATGCATGGTCGCCTCCGTTTCCTGCGGCCTTTGCCGGAACGTCGTTAGCCAAGTTTGCGTCGGTATGCGCTGTTCCCGTCGCGCCCTTGTGAGACATCTTTTCGACAATGTAGAACGTTACCGGAATGATGAAGATAGCAATGCAGGTGGCGGCCAGCATTCCGCCGATTACGGTGCTGCCCATGACCTGCCGCGAAATCGCTCCGGCACCGCTGGCGATCGCCAGGGGGACACAGCCAAGGATGAAGGCGAACGAGGTCATCAGGATCGGGCGGAGACGAAGTTGCGCACCTTTGAGTGTTGCATCGATCAGCGAAAGCTCGCCCTTGGCATATTCCATCTTGGCAAATTCGACAATCAGAATCGCGTTCTTGGCGGCCAGGCCAATCAGCATCACCAAGCCGATTTGGGCATAGACATTGAGCTCCTGACCGCGTACCAACAATGCAAAAAAAGCACCAGCGATGGCAATCGGAGTGCCAAGCAGAACCGAAAAAGGAAGTGACCAGCTCTCGTACTGTGCGGCCAAAATCAGGAACACGCAAAGCAACGAGAAGGCAAAGATCACCATCGGTGACACGCCCTGCTGTGCCTTCTGCTCCTGGAACGACATGCCCATGTAGTCATAACCCATTTCAATCGGCATGGTGGCGGCAAAGACTTCCTCTAGCGCGCGCATGACCTGCGCCGAACTGTAGCCCGGTGCCGCCGAGGCGTTGATCTGGGCACTCCGGTAAAGGTTGTAGCGCATGGTGAATTCCGGCCCTGAGATGTTGCGTACCGATGTCAGCGCCGAGAGTGGCACTGGTTCACCTTTGGAGTTGCGCACATAGAATTGACCGATATTCTCAATTTTAGTGCGGTAATCACCCTCCGCTTGCACATAGACTTGCCACTGTCGCCCGAACTTGTTGAAGTAGTTGATGAAGCCGCTACCCAGAAAACTTTGCAATGTCTTGTAAACGTCATTGACATTGACGCCCTGTTTTAAAACCTTGTCTTGATCAACGTCGATAAATAGTTGCGGTACCGTGGGTCGGAAAGTAGTCGACACTCCTGCCAGTTCAGGGCGTTTCTTTGCCTCCTCAATAAACTTGGTCGTATTCTCGGCAAGAAATGCAATGTCTTTGCCGGCACGATCTTCCAGAATGAAGGTCGCTCCACCGGAAACGCCGACACCAGGGATTGCCGGAGGCGGGAACGAGAATCCAATCGCACCTGGAATTCCGCCAAGCTTGTGGGTTAGCGCTGCCTTGATCGCCGCGTACTGCTCCTCAGGATTTTTTCGTTCGGCCCAATCCTCCAGCGTGATAAAAAAGAAGGCGCTATAGGTGTTGGTCACTTGGCTGAGCATGCTGTAGCCAATGACTGTGGTCGTGTATTTGACTCCTGGCACCTGCATGATCAGCGCTTCAGCCTGACGGGCCACCTCTGCCGTGCGTTGTAGCGAGGAGGCATCGGGAAGTTGGATGCCGGCGTAAACGTAGCCCTGATCCTCATCCGGAAGAAATCCGGCAGGAACAATCTTGCCAAACACGCCGGTAACCAGAACTACCGCAACCAGAAAGAAGAGGCTCAAGACACTGCGGCGAATCGCAAGTCGGCACACTCCCACATAGCCATTGGTGACGCGACCGAACCACTGGTTAAACCCGTCGTAGAACTTCTGTAACGCACCGGTACCTCTGACCTTGGGCTTCAGCAACAACGCGCATAGCGCCGGGCTGAGGGTCAGGGCATTGAACGCCGAGATAATGACCGAGATCGCAATGGTGACTGCGAACTGTTGGTAGAGCTGACCGGTGATGCCGGGAATAAAAGCCGTTGGCACAAACACGGCGGACAAAATGACGGCGATGGCGATTACCGGTCCGGTAACTTCTTCCATGGCTTTCAGTGTGGCATCTCTGGGCGATAGGCCATGCTCGATATGGTGTTCCACTGCCTCGACCACAACAATCGCATCGTCTACCACCAGCCCGATGGCCAACACCAGGCCGAACAGGGATAGTGTATTGATCGAGAAACCAAACATCGGGAAAAACATAAACGTGGCGACCAGTGAGACCGGGACCGCCAGCAGTGGTATCAAGGTCGCGCGCCAACCCTGCAGAAATACAAACACCACAATCATCACCAACACCAAGGCCTCAAACAAGGTGTGCTGAATTTCCTTGATACCCTCGCTGACCGACAAGGTGGTGTCCAGCGCGACGACGTATTCAAGATCCGGCGGGAATCTCTGTTTAAGTTTTTCCATCAGCACTTTGGCCCCAGCGGCGGCTTCAAGTGCATCCGCGCCAGGCATTTGGTATAGCGCGACAAGTGCTGCGGGTTTGCCGTTCAGGCGACCTTGCTGGCTATAGTTCTGCGCACCAAGTTCAATGCGGGCAACGTCACCCAGACGCACCAGCGAACCGTCCGGATTGGCACGCAAAACAATATGACCGAATTGCTCCTCACTAATCAAACGCCCCTGGGCACGGACCGCGTAAGCAAATTCCTGACCCGCCGGCACTGGTTCGCCACCAATCGAACCGGCTGGATTGACAGTATTTTGTTGGTTGACGGCGCTGATGATTTCGGGGATGGTGATGTTCAACTTTGCCAGCTGATCAGGCTTGACCCACAGTCGCATCGCATACTGGCCGGCACCGAATACAGTGACACTGGCGATTCCTTTGACCCGTGTCATTTGGTCATTGAGGTTGATGTAGGCGTAGTTGGCTAGAAAGACATTGTCGTACGTCCCCTTCGGCGAATACAACGCAAACATAATCAGCGGCGAGGAAGTCGACTTCTGCACCGTGACTCCGGTATCGCGAACTGCTGCAGGCAGCTGCGACTCGGCTTGTCCCTGACGCATCTGTGCCAGCAGTTGGTCAGTATTTGCATCTGTGGCGATATCGAAGTTCACTGTTAAGGTCGACTGGCCGTTGTTGGCGTTAATCGAGTACATATAGTTCATGTTGTCGACGCCGGACATCTGCTGTTCAATCGGTGTCGCGACCGCCTGTTCGACGGTCAACGCGTCAGCACCGGTATAGTTGCTGTTAACTTTGATTTCGGGAGGCACAATTTTCGGGAACTGCGCAATGGGCAGGCCCGACATTGCTACCAGACCAATCAAGGTCATCAGGATAGAGATGACCATGGCCACAATGGGCCGGTTAATAAAGAACTTCGACATGGCGGCTTACCCTTTGCCTTCGGCTTTGGGTGCAGTCGGTGCTTCTCCAGGTTTAGCGGGTGTTGCAATCGTGAATGGTTTTGGATCGACGACAGATCCCTGGCGAACCTTTTGCGTTCCTTCAGCAACGACTTTATCTCCCGGCTGAAGGCCTTTGCTGATCAGCCAATCGGTGCCTATCCGTTCGCCGACGGTCACCGGACGAATGTCAATCTTGTTGTCGGTACCTACTACAGCGACCAAGTATCGGCCTTGAACCTCGGTGACCGCGCGTTGAGGTACCAGCAAGGCGCCTTTTTCTATGGCCATCGTGGCCCGTATCCTGCCGTACTGGCCGGGACGAAGCTCGCTCCTGGGGTTCGGGAATAATGCGGCAACTTTAAAAGTGCCGGTCGATACATCGACCTGCCGGTTCAGCACCGTCACATGTCCGGTGTGGGGAAACAGTGAGCCGTCGACCAGAAACAACTCAAGCGGAACTCGATCCCGGGATGTTCCGGCGTTAGCGACATGCCGAATGAATCTAAGGTATTCGCGTTCGCTGATATTGAAGTACACCTTGACCGGATCGAGTGTGGACACGGTAGTCAATTCAGTCGTCATGCTTGGACTTAACAGGTCACCTATCTGAGCTTTGGCAATACCCGCAATACCATTTACGGGAGAGGTGATTTTGGTGAAGCCCAGATTCAGTATTGCCGTTCTGAGTGAAGCCTCTGCGGCTTCCAGTGAGGCCTTGGCAGAGAGGTCTGCGCCTATTGCATCATCGAGGTCTTTCTGGCTCACTGCGTTGACTGATGCCAGCGGTTTGATTCGAGCCAAATTGGCTCGAGTTGTCTCGTAACGCGCGGCCTGCTGGGCGCGTACCCCCTTGGCTTCGTCAACGGCAGCTTCAAAGGTGCGCGAGTCGATTTCAAAGAGGGGTTGTCCTTTCTTTACCAGGTCACCTTCTTTGTAGCTCTGTTTAACCAGATAACCAGTGACTTGGGGCCTTATGACTGCATTCACAATGCCATCGACTGAACCGATCCATTCGGCGTGAATCGGGACATCTTTCTGGGTAACAGTAACAACGTCAACGATAGGAGAAGTTGAAGCAGACGGCGCACCCTTATCACAGGACGTCAATAACGCACCAATGACGACAAAGAGGGCAATGGAACTGGGTTTCATAGGGTTAAGTATCTGTGCGTTGAGGGTAGCGTTCAAGTTTAACGCATCACATGCGTGGCGAGCGTAATGCGCCGCTCCTGAAGGCGTTTTGCGTCTCGACCATCAAAGTGCGACGACAGAAATTTTGCCGAACCAGCGCCGTGAATGGGCGCTGCAATGGTTTTCGGGAGGGACTGAGCTCGCCAACAGCCGACTGCCGATGTTCTAGGCTTTGTAAATCCCGCCCAAAGCCAGATGCAAATTGACACGCTGTATCAGTCGCTCATTTTGGATGCGCAACAAGGCCAACTTTCGCCCGCTCAGATTGAGTTGCTGTTGCTGAAGTTGGTACATGTTTCCCTTGCCAACCTTCATCTGGATCCGTTGAAACTCGACTATTTTTTCCTGGTCCGCGAACTGCGCCTTTTCCAGCACGTACCGTTCGCTCAGTATTTGATCAGCATACAAGGCTGCCTCAATTTCGCTAAGCGCATTGAACATGGCTTTCGCATATTGTGCGGTTGCTTCCTGCTGCTGCGCGGTCTTGATGTCAATTTGCGCGTCGATCGCACCGGCGCTGAAAATCGGACCGACGACCTGAGCGGCCAAACTGGTGATTGGATTGTTGATACCAACATCATTTTTTACGTAACTAATACCGCCAACCAGCTTGAGTGAGGGTAACTTGATCTTCTTGGCTGCTTCAGCGTCATAGAAAGCCGCGCGAAAGCGGCTTTCGGCAGCTTTCAAGTCAGGCCTCCGTTCGGCAAGTTCAGAGGGTAGTCCCGCGGGCAAGGGTCTGGGTTCGGCAGGGAAAGTGTTTGCAACGGCAATTTCGGCAGCCGGGTAGCGGCCAACCAGAATTTCAACTGCCCTTATGGCTGAGTTCAGCGCCTGTTGGCTTTGCAGCAACTGGCTTCGATTGGCCTTCACTGCAAGTTGATTGCTGACGACATCCTGCTGGGTGTCGCGGCCTACTTTCTGACCAACCTGAATCAATGCGACTTGGCGTTCCGACAATTCAACTATTTCTTGCTGCAGCCGAATTTGCCGATTGATTTCCACAACGGTTAGCCAGGCCTTCACAACCGCGGCGGCAATCGACTGGCGGAGGTACAGGGTATCCAGTTCGGCAGCCAGCGATTGCTCCGTCGCTGCGGCTTGAGCCAAGCGTGTCTTGCCCCACAGATCAATTTCCCAGTTGGCAACCAGCGCCAGTCCATCGACCGCGTTGGCGGAGCCGGCAATTGTCGAGCTACCGGTTTGCCCACCCACACCTATCATTGGCAACAACGCCGCTCCCGCGGCCGTGACTGCGCTGCGGGATTGCTCCATGCGCGCAGCTGCAATCCGTAGGTCGGGATTGTTCGTCTGTGCTTCCCGGATCAGCGCAATCAGTTCTGGCGGCAGATCGAATCCCAGGGACTCGGCATCAAACTCACCTGCGGTCCTGGCAAACTTCCAATTGGTCGGCAGTTGCGCTTGCGCCAAAGCCTGCTTGGTCAGTTCAGTCCGGTCCGGCGGGTCAAGAATTGCACAACCGGCCAAGGTTGCCACCACCAGAGCCGTCAAACGGCTGGTTTGCGCCACACACCCATTGCCCAACATCGCCATACCCTTAGTGCAACTTCAAAACAAGGTAATTCAGCTTGGATTGGGCACGGATCATGACCATGCGCAGGAGATGCAGCGCCGCCAACTTCTCGGTGTAGATTGCCGCGCCACCACGCGCGCCCATTGGGATGACCGGCGCGTCTTGCCCATCCTCGGCGAGTATTTTGAACTTGACATAGTATTTCTGTGCCGGCGGCACGCGCACCTGTTCGGACGGGTTGTTGGCTATTTGTCCGCCTTGCATCACTTGCCCCTGCCCGTTTGTCCACACTACTGAATCCACTTTTGCGTGAACCACCTCACCAGGCAAACTCAGGAAGGCAAGTTCAACTTTGTCTTCAGGCTTTACAAAGCGCAACTCGTTCTGATCAAAAAAAGCCACTACCTGCTGCTCGTGTTCGACAAAACTCATAGCCGGTCGGAACGGCATAGCGGCAAGATAATTGCCAACCCGAACCGCGACATTGACCGGATAACCATCGGTCGGCGCGCGCACAACGGTGGACTCCAGATCGTATTTCGCCGCCTCCAATTGCGCTTTGATTTGGGCAACACTTGCAATGTCCGAGCCGACAACACCGTCAAGTTTGGTCTGGACCTTGGCAACTGCCGTCCTGGCGCTGGCGACCGAAGATTCAGCCTTCTTTACTTCGGAGGTATAGCTCTCAACGTCATATTGATTACCGGCCCCGGCTTTTGCCAGTTCAGTCGCCTCAATCAGGCGTTGTCGCATCAGGTCCAGCTGGGCTTGCATCGCGACCAGATTGCTTTTGGCGCTATCCAAGTCTTGCAACAAGGTCTTCGCCGATGCAGTCGCATCCGCCAATCTAGCCTCCAACTCCTTGACCTTGAGGCGGTAAACAGTGTTGTCGACTTCAATCAGTACGTCACCCTTTTTGACCATTTGATTGCCCTCAACGGCAACCCGGGTGACCGTGCCGGCGACGCGCGGCACTACCTCGACAACATAGTTGATTGCTCTGACATCGGCCGAACTCGGAGTTACCACATTGATGGTAAAGATGATGCCCGCCGCCAGAAAAATGGCACCGGCAACGGCGCCAACCTGAGTCTGAATATTCCATGGTATGACTTTGAGTTTGATGCAAAGCAACCACACCAAGCCAGCATAACCGCCAAGGATAATCTCAAGCATTTTTCTTCCCCTCGACTGCTGCTGGCGGGGCGACCGGGATCATCTGCTTGCTCAAAATCAAATCGCGTTTGCGGTTCAGACCATCGAGTTTCTCTTTCAGCAGCAACATTTCATCGTCTACGATGGACAGGTCGAGTGCTTTGTCGGCGTGAGCGCCATCCGGTTTGAGGAAAAAATCGTCATGTTTGTCCGTACCGTAGGCCAACTTGTAGTGCGTCGGCTTGGTAAAGGCCCAAAGCCAGGCCAACGGCCACAACAGACCGCCCACCATGAGTGATAAGAGGCATAGCACTTGAATCGCGCGCTTCTGCGGGTGGTTGATTTTCTCGGCATAGACCTCAGGAAGAACATGGACCTTCCAAAACAGGTAAATCGCGGCGAACGGCATCACGATGATCACTACCCAAACCATAACGTCGGCAATTTTTTCCTCCATGCCGGCCATGGCCCACGCCGATGAGGGTAGGTAACAGGCGATCAGAGTGGCTAGATGCAATGCGAAATGATTAGGCCATTTTTGTGTGAAATATGGATTCATGGGGCAACTTGATGACGATGGATTGCTGCGATGAATGGTTTGCTGACCCTAAGCTCAGCTCCTGTGATGCCGGCGCGAGCGAGTATCTAGGAATCACAAATGGTCGTCAAGGTGCGTCAGGGAATGTAACCCCCGTGTTTCGCGCTTGCCATTTCCCTAATTTGCTCGCAGCACATGAATCAGTCAGTTGGTGCTGGCAATACGCCGTCTCTCAAACGCCGATGCGCCAATACACCTTGCGGTATAGTCACGCCCGCCGATTCATGAGACAAACACCTACCCGCACTCAAGGAGTACACCATGCACAAGTTCATTCGCCACTCGCATCTTTGGTTGGTCGCTGCAATTCTGATTGCCGGTTGCGCGACACCACCGCCAGCACCGCCAAAACCATGGCTTGACCCTGGCTATACAGGACAAGGATTCAGGAAATATTTCGTTGTTGGTCTTAGCGCCCGCGACCTTTCCGACCAGCGTGATTTTGAAAACCGTATGGTGGCAAGGCTGGTTGATGCCGGTGTGCTTGCCGTGCCCGGATGGCAGTATCTGCCGACCAACAGGACGCCGGATCAGGCGACAATTCTTGCCGCAGTCGCCAAGTCGGGCGCCGACGCGGTACTGCTGGCCCGCATCTCGGATTTCAAGACCAAAACTGATGTCGTAGCAGTTGCCCCGGTGGTGGTTTATGAACAGGTGTCGCCAGTCGATGCGACCGTCTACGGCGGCGCCGACATGTACAGCAACTGGTACGACGCGACGGTCGAGATTGATTACAAAAAGGCGACGGTCTACACCACGCTATTTGATGTTCAGACGGCTAAGCCGGTATGGGTGCTGAATGTTCCCGATTTCAACCCGGAAACACTCAGGCAAGACGTTTCCGGCTACATCGACCTGGTTATTGGGGACCTGCTGAAAGCAAGGCTACTTCGGCCATAGCCTGAAAGTCGCGGCGGCCGTTGTGCCGCCACGCTTTGAACATCGTCCAAAATCGTCATTAGGTAGCCAATCTTTTCTGAGCACAGGGCAGCCGGTGCCATCCGCAATGGTGCGGTGCATTTATACACCGCTGCTGATTTGGGCCGGCATCGCCGAAATTTTTTTGGTGTGGAGGTCGCGTTGTATGCCGCCACCACAGTCAACTTAGGTTTAGCGCCCCGGCACACACCCGCCGGCGCAAACCGCTTTTCCAGTCGTATCAATATTCGCACCGCCGCCCGGCTCGGAAGCACACATCACCTGTCCCATGTAATCGGTAACGCATTCACCAGGACCGGTAAGGACTTTGCCCATTCTGTTCATCGCGGCGCCACCGCCGGGCGCTTTCGAGCAGACAACTTTTCCCAAATTATTGGTAATACAGTCGCCATCGCCGGTAACTACCTGACCCGCTCGATTGATCGCAGCACCGCCTTCGGCAGTGTTCGAACAAACGACTTGGCCCATCGCATTGGTTAAGCATTCACCGGCGTATGCACAACCTGCCGCAAGTGATGCCGCGAAAGTCATTGCAAGCAAGAATGAGTTTTTCATCAAGATATCCTCGTAAATAGTTGCCGCCGTTTGACAAATAAATGCGCGAATAATAACGCTCGCTATCGCGAGGTCAGTGGCGACAGCAGAAAATTTTGTCAGTTGGTGCCGGCCACACGCCGTTGCAACAGATGACCCCGCGCGATAACAGGACTGGCCTGCCGAACGGATTGGATCGCTACACCGCTGTCGGGTGAGGTGTCGAATCGGCGGGTTGATCCTGAACCACCCGCACTGAAAGCGGCGCGGAAGTATCGAGATGCACATCATGTTGTGGATAGGGAATGCCGATACCGCGTTCGGCGAAACAGTGGCTGATCATGAAGCGCAGTTCACTCAGCACCACCCTTGACGGGACGTGATTCTGGCCGATGTTAAGCCAGACATTGAGTGAAAACACCAGCGCGTTGTCGCCGAAGTCTTCGAAAATGACTTCAGGTATCGGATCGCGCTGAACTCCCGAATGCTTTTCGGCAACTTCTCGTAACAACCGGGCCACCTCATCGACGTCTACCCCATAAGCGACACCAACCTTGACGGTGTAGCGGACGAGTTGGCTCGAAAGCGTCCAGTTGGTCACGTTCTGCTCTAAAAAGGTGCTGTTGGGCACCAAGGTTTCGATCCCGGTAACGCTGCGTATGGTGCAGGAACGGATATTTATATCGGTGATCTCACCGCGAATTCCACCGACTTCAACGACGTCTCTAATCTTGAATGGACGCTCCAACAGAAGCATCAAGCCGCTAATCAGATTCTTCAGCAACGTCTGCATGCCAAAACCGGCACCGATAGCAATCGCGCCACCGAGGAAAGCGAACGCCGCCAACGGAATCTTCAACAGTTCCATGGCCATCAGCGCCAGAATGACGGTGGCTGCTGTCATGATCCACTTGTGCGCAATGTTGGCCTCCATTGGATCGATCTTTAGTCGACGGGCGGCTAAACCAATCAAAAGCTTGGTCAACAGGTTGATGACGAAGTAACCAATCACCACAAGCAAGATGCTCTGCAAGATTTTGCCAACAGTAATTCCTCGACTTCCGGTGATTTTCCGGCCATCAACCTCGATGGTGTCTTCCACGGTGAATATTTCAAAGCGCCAGGCTGTTTGTGCGCCGTCACGGATAACTTCCCACCAATGCGACAACCGCTCGGTGGGGCTCATATTGGCTTTCCTCGACGCATCCTCGGCGACAACGCGCTGCAGCATTTGTTGCAGGTCGCCGATTTCGCTCACACTCTGCCGGTAAGCGTGTTCGCGGGCGGTAAGCATGGCTAAAATTTGCCCGTGAAACAAGGCATCGCGTGCATCGCTGGGGTTCGCCACCGATTCCTGTTCGCTCAGAATCTGGCTCACATTTGCATCCAGATCGCTGCGTAACTGTCGCGCCCGTGGCGCAAGGACGGTCAGCATTTCCTGACTACGCTCGGCCAGCAACCGACGCTTGTCTGAAACTCCTGGTCCCGCTTGGTGGGCGGCATAGCGCATTTCCCAAAAGGCGCGCTCGACTTCGAGTAGCGCCAATCGGTTGTTGGCAAGGTCACTGACGATTGTTGCGTTGCGCTGGCGCGCTGAAGCCAACGCGGATTCCCTATCGAGGCGTGTGAGATCCTCGCGTGCCAGCTTCAGTCGGGTTTCCAATACCCCGACTTGTTGCTGCAACTTCTTTATTTGATTCCGGATCGATGTACCCGAAAACGGATTTATCTTGTCAAGCAGGCCAGCGGATTTCTTGGCGAGTTCGGCTTCTGCTTCGGCGGCTTGAAGCGAGGCACGTGCCTGGGTCAGGCTGCTTTGCGTGGTGGTTATTCCGCTACGAGCACTGTCAAGTCGTTTTGCCGATTCATCAGCCTGCTTTGTGGCCGCGTCAAGGTCACTATTGGCGCTTGCCAGTGATGCCAATGTCTGCGTTTGTTTTTCTTCAATCCGCGCGAGAAGGCTGGCGAGATCGTCGGCGTTGAAGGCCACCTGCGCTTCCGCAAGCTTCAGTTTTTTCGCCGCAAATCGGACTGACTTTTCGACTTCCTCCTGGTCGGACTGTGCTGCTTCGCGGGCCGCCACCAATGCACTCAAGTAGGTGATGGCCGAACGTTCGTCGAGCTTTACTTGTGCCAGTCGCCAGCGCTCTGCCTCAGACACATTCTGGCCCGAACGTTCGACTTTCTCTTGAGCGAGACGCATGGCTTCACTGGTTTTTTTGAGGGCATTGCGCGCTGCCTGAATCCGGCCTTCGATGATTTTGATTTGCGCATCGGCGGTCTGCTTATCCAGCATACGACGCTGCAACTCACTATTGAGACCATCGACCATCCTGATTGAATAGGGTGGCGGTTCGGTAAATCCGGCCCACTCGGTTCGCTCTCTGTCAGCTTCCGCGCTCAAGCGTCGAATTTCAATTTGCCTGGTCAGGGCATTCAGGTGGTTTTGATAATTAAAGGCGATGAATGTCAGCACTCGCAACTGGCGCGTGCGTTCGCCAGTGGTAATGCCATCAGGTACCTTGCTTGTTTCGTATGCCGAGATTTCATTGGCGATCTCTTTTTGGCGCAGGCGCAAGTCATCTGGCGTTAGTCGATCCGGGGCATCGGCAGCTGACGCCGCAGCATTGGGGGATGCGGAAAGCTTTCCCGCCATGCTGAGCGGTGATTGCCCCAAGGCTGGAGAAATTGTGACCAGCATCCCGCTGACCAGAAAGAACAACGCGAACCCGGTGCGCAGTAATGAGTTGAAGTATTTCCTTGAGATCACGCGAGTTGTCCTTTGTCGTTTCGCTTTCCCCGCAAGTGCAGCGCAAGCGGGATTTACCGGTCTCTATCCATGTGCTGACGCAAGTTGCGAGTGCATGATACTGAACAACGGTGGTGGCGGTTCGTCCGGGTGCGCGGTTCGTCACTGAACTTCAACCGGACGTTTTCAGTCGGTACTCTGACCACGAAAGAAGTCAAGCCAACCGGATGCTGGAAAATCGACTGTCGTTTTTTCGTGAACGCGAGTGCCACTGGCAGACGTTTGTGAACACCTTCCGTGCTGCGGCAAAAAGATAACTACTGCATGAACCAACCGTGGCTGACCACAAACGACTGTCCGGTCATCGCGTTTGACGGAAAGGCCGCGCAAAACAAGGTTGCCTCGGCCACGTCCTCGACACTGGTGAACTCGCCATCCACTGTCTGTTTGAGCATTACATTTTTGATCACCTCCTGTTCGGTGATATTCAGCGCCTTTGCCTGTTCTGGGATTTGTTTGTCTACCAGTGGCGTGCGAACGAAACCAGGGCAAATCACGTTGGCGCGCACGCCATGCATTGCGCCTTCCTTGGCTAAGACCTTGCACAGGCCGATCAAACCATGTTTGGCGGTTACATAAGGCGCCTTCAGAATTGATGCCTCTTTTGAGTGGACGGATCCCATGTAGATCACACTGCCGCCACGCCCGGATTTATACATGTGAGGCAAGCAGGCCTTGGTCATCAGGAAGGCACCGTCAAGGTGGATTGCCAGCATCTTCTTCCAGTCGGCGAACGGAAAATCTTCAATCGGGTGCACGATTTGAATACCGGCATTACTCACCAGGATGTCGACGCCGCCGAAGTTGGCGACGACTGCAGCAACGCCGGCATTGACTGACGACTCGTCGCAAACATTCATCATTACGCTCATCGCCTTGCCGCCTGCCGCGTTGATCTCCCGGGCTGTAGCGTTCGCGGCATCGTGGTTTAGGTCAGCAATGGCAAGCATGGCGCCCTCGCGAGCAAAGCAAGTGGCAATCCCCTTGCCGATACCGCTGGCAGCGCCGGTAACGATGGCAACTTTATTCAATAGTTTCATTGGGCGTCCCTTTTGCTATTGACACAGGGGTGGACTTTAGCAAACGGATGGATCTTCCCCGCCAGCGGGGCGGTGGCCGCAATGCGTTCATTGAAAGTGCGCTTCGTTTGGACTCTGAATGTTAGAAGACATTTGATTTCGCTAGTAATGGATTCAATGGGATGTGACCAAGCACAAAATCATTGCATTACGCGAGTGTGAGAAGGAATCCTGGCATTGACCAGGATTGGTACCTTAGGGATACTGTGTTCATGCTCCAGAGATCACCTGTTGTCAGTCCCCGTTGGCCTGCATCACGTCGGGTTGAGCGGTGCCAGGGAGATATATCCGGTCGGCATGATGTTGCCTTGATATGACGACCAACCCATGGTGGAGAATATTTCTCCCGTTTGCTGCCGGGTACTTCCTGTCTTACCTGTTGCGCAACGTCAATGCCGTCATCGCTCCGGAACTGACTCAATCATTGGGGATTTCCGCGAGCGCGCTTGGCCTGCTGACGTCAGCCTATTTGCTGGCGTTTGGCCTGTTTCAGCTTCCACTCGGGCTTTTGCTTGACCGTTATGGGCCGCGCCGTGTCGAATCTGGACTTTTGCTTGTGGCAGCCGCTGGTTGTGCGTTATTTGCCCATGGCCAAAGTCTGGGTGACCTGGTCGTCGCGCGCGCCCTGATCGGATTGGGTGTTTCGGCCTGCCTGATGGCTTCATTCAAAGTCTTCTCGCTGACTTTCCCGGCTGAACGTCAAGCCTCGCTAAATGCCGCTGTAATGGCTGCCGGCGGCGCCGGTGCGTTGACTGCTACCACACCATTGACCTTGGCGCTGCCATTGCTTGGCTGGCGTGGCATTTTTATTGCACTCGCTGTCTTTTGTTTGCTGGCGGCATTGGCGATCTTCACCACGCCGGAAAAATCCAAAGTCAGTACCGACGAGCCACTGGCAGCACAACTGCGCGGTCTTGTTGGCATTTTGCAAAGCGCGACATTTTGGCGTTACGCACCACAGACCACGATGGTTGTCGGCGGTTTCATGGCCATGCAGGGGCTGTGGGCCGTGCCCTGGTTAATGCAGGTGAATGGTCTGTCGCGTACCGCGGCGGCGGAACATTTGTTATTGGCCGGCGTGGCAATGCTGAGTGGCTTTTTACTTGTCGCTCTGTTGGTGCAACCGCTCAAGCGCCTTGGCGTAATGCCATCGCATTTATTCCTCGCCGGCATGATTAGCGGAGTGATCATCAATGCAGGGTTGATACTGCAGTTTTTGTCACCGCAAATCGGTTGGGCTTTGATTGGCTTGGTGTTTTCTGTCGGCAACCTTGCCTATGTATTGCTACAGGAACATTTTCCTCCTGACTTGTCTGGTCGCGTCAATACGGCCTTGAACCTTTGCGCGTTTGCTGGTGCCTTCGGTGTGCAGTGGGGTTTTGGTGCAGTGATCGATCTGCTGATGGGGATGAATCTGGATCGCTCGACGGCTTATCGTGCCAGCTTTGGCGTGCTGGTAGTGTTGCAGGTGTTCAGCGTCTACTGGTACGCGCGCAAGCCAACAGAGCGTCGCGGATAAGGTAATGTATGCGCGCTAAGCTACTGGTCGTTTCCGGAAACATCCATTTGGTGTGAATTACCTTGGGTTTGGCGGTCCTCCCAGTCTGTCCACTCGACTGGGTAGGTCTCCAGATAGTCGTTCACTGCCTGGCCCACTGTTGCGAAAAAACTGGTTTCGCCAAGCTGTTTGAAAAGTCCAAAGCGCTTCAGTTTGTCCTTGACCGGGTCCTTCATCTCGGCAAAGCAAAGGTCGATACCCAACGCATTGAGTTCGTGGTCAAGCTCGGCAATCATGTCGGCGGCCGTGATATCAACGCTGGTGACCGGCTCTGCGGCCACGACTATCCAATTCACCTTGGTCGGTGAACTTCTGGCTGCGTCCAGCACGCGATCATGGAAAAGCGCTGCATTGGCAAAAAATAGTGGCGCATCCCAGCGCAATAGGACCAAGCCGGGAACGCGCCGCGCACTCGGGTAGCGGGTGATGTCATGGTATCCCTTTACGCCATCAACTCTCCCCAAGACTGCCGAATATGGGCGCCAACCGTCCCACAGAAATTCAATGACGGCAATCACGATGGCGAGGACGATGCCCTGAATCGCACCCAGCACCACCACCCCGGCGAAACAAACCATCGACAGCCAGAATTCCCATTGCTGGATGCGATAAATGCGCCGTAGATCGGCCACCTCAATCAGCCCGATGGCTGCCGCGATGACGACGGCGGCGAGCGCGGCGCTTGGAAGATCGCGCAGCAGGTCAGGTGCAAAGATGAGCAGTAACGCGATTGCAACCGCGCCGACCACATTGGTCAGTTGAGACTTGGCTCCTGCAGCCTCCGCCACAGGCGTGCGCGACGCACTGCTGCTGATGGGGAACCCTTGAAAGAACCCGGCGGCGAGGTTTGCAGCGCCAAGCCCGACCATCTCTTGATTCGGGTCCACTCGCTGACCCAGACGTGCCGCGTAGGTGCGGGAAAGCACGCTCGTATCAGCGAAGGAAACCAGTGCGACTGCCACCCCGCCAATCAGGATTGGTTTCAGGTCATCATAGAAGATGACCGGGAAAGCCAGTTCGGGTAGTCCCTGTGGCAAGGAACCGAGGACCACAACGCCGGCATTCGTGTCGAGATCAAAAATTCCGACCAGAAGCGTGGCTGCTACGACGGCAATCAGGATACCCGGCAAGCGGGGAAAACGCGCCAGGACAAGAATCACAACGAGCGAACCCGCGCCAATCCCGAAGGTGGTCAGGTTCGTCTGTCCTGCAAGTACCCCAGTGAAGATTGCCTGCACCTGTTGCAGTGGTCCTTCCGCCTTGACCGAAAAACCGAGCAATTTAGGAACCTGGCTGAGAAGCACGGTGAGCGCGATCCCATTCATGTAACCGTAGCGGATCGGCTTGGAAAGTAATTCAGTGACAAAACCGAGCCGCGCAATACCCGCAGCGATGCACACCAGACCGGAGACGATGGCCATCATTCCGGCCAGCGAGACGGCACGCATCGGATCACCCGCAGAGAGTGGCAGGATTACGGCGAGAATGACTGCAGCCAGTGATGAGTCGGGACCGATGACCAGAATCCTGCTTGGGCCGAATAGTGCGTAGGCGATGAGTGGTACGATTGTGGCGTAAAGGCCGTATATCCCGGGCACGCCGGATGCCTCGGCATACGCAATACCGACCGGCACGAGCATGGCGGTGAGCACAAGCCCGGCGAAGAGGTCGTGACGAAACCAGGAAGGATCGTAGCGCCTGAACAAGTGCAATCCGGGAATCCAGCGCGACCATTCGCGACGCGAGACGTTTAGCGATGCGTCGATTGGACGAGTGGTCATCGGTGACTTGTCGACTGTGGTCATGGCTGGAGCATCTTAGTGCTTCCGCGAAGCTTCGGACAGCCCGTCGCCTCAAGTCGACACGGCATTTTTTTACGCTGACTGTCAGAACGAAGTGGTTCGGCATGCCAGTCTTGGGAAGTAACCAAGTCAATTGCACCTCAGTTAAACTGCCGACAACACAAATAACCAGCTAACCACCGAGGAGAATTTGCATGCGCACTTATCACCAGTTCTATATCGACGGAAAATGGGTTGCACCGGCGGCCGGCGCAATGCCATGCAATGTGATTAATCCGGCCACCGAAGAAATTGCCGGCAGCATCCTCATGGGTAGCGCGGCTGACGTTGAGATGGCAGTGGCTGCTGCACATAAGGCGTTCGCCACTTTCTCGCAAACCACGTTGCAATCGCGCATGGACCTGCTGACTCGTATTGCCGGCATTTACGAGCGCCGCATCGGGGACATGGCGGCTGCAATTTCTGAGGAAATGGGCGCGCCAATGCAAAATCTGGCGATTCCAGTACAGGCTCCGATCGGCTTGTGGCATCTGCAAACCACCTTGGCAGTCGCCCAGAACTATCCGTTTGAGACCGTCCAGGGCACGACCCTGCTGGTCAAGGAGCCAGTCGGCGTTTGCGCATTGATTACGCCATGGAACTGGCCGATGAATCAGGTGGTGTGCAAGGTTGCACCTGCGCTGCTCACCGGCTGTACGATGGTATTGAAACCGAGCGAGCTGGCGCCGTTTTCGTCACAGATATTTGCCGAGATTTTGCACGAGGCAGGCGTACCTGCCGGGGTGTTCAACATGATTCATGGTGATGGCGCCAAGATCGGTCCCTTGATGTCATCACATCCGTTGGTCGATATGGTTTCGCTTACGGGCTCGACCCGCGCCGGATCGTCGGTCGCGGCCAATGCCGCCAACACAATCAAGGTGGTGTCGCTCGAACTCGGCGGCAAGTCAGCCAATATCATTCTTGATGATGCCGATTTGAATGCAGCCGTAACCCATGGCGTAGTGGCCATGATGGGCAATACCGGACAAAGCTGCAACGCGCCGTCGCGGATGTTCGTGCCGGCTGGTCGCATCGATGAAGTCGAGAAAATTGCGGTGGCCGCTCTGGCTGGCGTTGTCGTCGGCGATCCGCAGGCACCGACCACTACCACCGGTCCGATTGCCAACGAGCGGCAGTTTCAGCGCGTCCAAGCTTTGATCGACAAGGGTATCAGCGAAGGTGCCAAGCTGATTGCCGGCGGGACAGGGCGCGTCGAAGGCATGACGCGCGGTTACTACGCCAGACCGACGATTTTTAGTCGTGCGACGAATGACATGACGATTGCCCGTGAAGAGATTTTCGGACCAGTATTGACCATCATTCCTTACAAGACTGAGGAAGATGCGATACGCATGGCCAACGATACGGTGTATGGCCTGTCCGGGTATGTTTATGGCGGAACGGTAGATCGTGCCCGCAGTGTGGCCAAACGTTTGCGTACCGGTATGGTGCACCTCAACGGCGCCGGTGTTGATCCAGCAGCCCCGTTTGGCGGCTACAAGCAGTCCGGTAGCGGGCGCGAGTGGGGCGCCGCCGGGATTGATGAGTTTCTCGAAACCAAGGCAGTGATGGGGAGCCAAGCGGCTTAAATGGGGTTGAACACGATTAAGTTGCGCTTCGCGCGCGACGCGACTTTGAAATCAGGTGAACTAATCAAATGACAAGGAGTGGACCGATGTTAGGACTAATGCAAAATCGCCCTTTGCTCATCTCGACGGTGATTGAGCATGCGGCAAATTTCCATAGTGCAGCAGAGATTGTCTCGCGCACTTGCGAAGGACCGATTCACCGCTGCAGCTATGGTGATATCAATCGTCGTTCAAAACAGCTGGCGAACGCCCTGACAGGTCTGGGCGTCAAGCCGGGTGACCGGATTGCGTCCCTGGCGTGGAACGGTTACCGGCACATGGAAATGTATTTTGGCGTTTCGGGGATGGGAGCAATTCTGCACACGATCAATCCACGCCTGTTTCCCGAACAAATCGAGTACATCGCGAATCACGCGGAGGACAAATTCTTATTCTTTGATCTGACCTTTTTGCCGGTCGTTGAAAAGTTGGCGGCCGCGATGAAGACTGTCAAGGGTTTCGTGCTGATGACCGACCGCGCGCATATGCCGGCGTCGACCGGTATTCCAAATTTGCAGTGTTACGAGGATTTGATTGCCAACCAAAGTACTGAATACGTTTGGCCGGACTTTGACGAAAACACCGCCTCGTCGCTGTGCTACACGTCGGGCACCACGGGCAACCCCAAAGGTGTGTTGTATTCCCATCGGTCTTCGTTGCTGCATTCGATGTTGGCCTGTTCCGTCGATGGACTGGGCCTTGGGACCAACGAGACCGCGCTGCTGGTGGTGCCGATGTTCCACGTCAATGCCTGGGGTATGCCGTATGCCGGTGCCTTGTGCGGCGCCAAATTGGTCATGCCGGGGCCGGGACTTGACGGCAAGAGTGTCTATGAGTTGATGCGCGATGAGAAGGTGACGCTGGCCTTGGGCGTGCCGACCGTCTGGCTGATGTTGTTTCAGTATGTCGACGCCAATAAACTGGAGCCAAAGCAGGACTTGTCGCTCACGCGCGTAGTTATCGGCGGTTCGTCGGCTCCCCGGGCGATGTGCGAACGTTTCGAGACCAACTTCGGCGCATTCGTGATGCATGCGTGGGGCATGACCGAAATGTCGCCCCTGGGCACGGTATGTAATCTGTTGCCGAAACACAAAGGCTACAACTTGCAACAAAGGCTGGACATTCAGGCGAAGCAGGGACGTGCCGTATTCGGCGTCGAAATGCGCATTACCGATGACGATGGCAAAGTGTTGCCCAACGATGGCAAAGCTTTCGGCCACCTGATGGTGCGCGGACCATGGATCGTCGCCAGCTACTATCGCAATGAAGGTGGTGTGATTCTTGATGCCGACGGCTATTTTGATACCGGTGACGTGGCCACCATTGATCCGGATGGGTACATGCAAATCACCGATCGCTCGAAGGATGTGATCAAGTCCGGTGGCGAGTGGATTTCTTCTATCGATCTGGAGAATGCGGCGATGGGCCATCCGGCAGTTGCCGAGGCGGCAGTGATTGGCGCGGCGCACACCAAATGGCAGGAGCGACCGTTGTTGATCATCGTCAAGAAACAAGGTCAGCAACTGACCCGTGAAGACATGCTGCAATACCTGGAAGGCAAGATCGTCAAGTGGTGGACGCCGGATGACGTGGTGTTCGTCGACGAACTGCCGCATACCGCGACCGGCAAGTTGCAGAAGATGAAACTGCGCGAGCAGTTCAAAGGCTATCGCTTGCCGACAGATGTTTGAGCGAATTCCAGCCCTTAAATTCGGAATTTTTGGGGCCGGGATTCAGTCGGCTTGGGTCGTTTGATATCCGTTCTCGGATCGACGTCGATGCCGCCGATGCGCCACAAGCGCGTTCTGGTTCCGGTGGGCAGTTTTGTCAGTTGGTGCTGACGGGACGACGTACCAACTCGTCCGCGACTACATCGCCAAAAAAAGCGCTAGGCCATGGCGCCGCTGTGGCGAAATTTCCTGGGGGTCGTTTTCGTCCATCGCCGGAATGCTTGGTGAAAAGAGCTTTGGTCGGCATACCCCAAGGTGTCGGCAACCTGCGTGAGCGGGGCATTGCCACGTGAAATGAGATCCAATGCAAGTGATCTGCGGTGATCGTCAAGTAATTGATTGAAGGTTACGCCTTGATCGCCCAGGCGGCGTTGGAAGGTGCGCGGATGAAGATGCAGACAGTCGGCAATGAAGTCCCGCGAGCAACGTCCGGTAGACAGCATTTTCTCGATCAATCGGCGTGTCACGCTGACGATGTCGTCCTCCATCTGCGGTTTAAGTTGGTCAAAATAGGCGCGAATCAGCGGAGCGTAAGCAGTGTCGCGAATCGCTGTCGGCAGTCCCAAGATCGCCGGGTCAAAATACAGGCTGTTCGATAATTCGTTGAATTGCACCGGTGCGCCAAAAAAACGTTTGGCTGGCGCCGTATCGAGTGGTTCCGAATGTTGGAATCCAACTCGCACCGGCTTGAATGTCTGCATGCCGGATGTCATCGCCAGAATATTCATACTGATCCCAACAGCCAGTTCAATCATCTGCCGACCGGCGTCAGAGCCTGGCTTGGGACTATAGGTGATTGATGCCGGGACGCCCGTCTTGATGTTTCCTTCGTCAAGTGACGTGGTAAAGCCGTTCGAATGAATAATCATGCTGTCGCGCAGAGCCTTTAAAGCGTCGCCAACCGTATCCGAGAGGCGGGCAATAAGTCCCACGGGACCCAGAATGTTCAGATTCTGCAGTCTGGCCAAACGCAAGCCGAAATCCGGGCAGTCCCATTCATTGGCACAGGTTTCAAGCAACTTACAAAGTGCGTTGTATGAAATGATGGCTTCCGGATCCGTTAAAACGTTTGCGGGAAACCCGTGCCGGCGCAACATCGGGTCGAGCGGGCGACCAAGTGTCCGAGCCAAATCTGTCAGGCCGATAAACGACTCTGCGCGGGAGTGGTATTCACTGTGCGAACGTGGCGGATTCATGTCTTCGATTCTAAACAAATTGACGCGAATCAACAAGCGATTGGTCATGGCTTACATTAGTCTCGTACCATTACGGGAAGCCTGCGAAGATGGGCATGTAGCGGACGAAATGCGACCGGCAAAACTACCACGCGATGATGGGCGCCAAATAACCGGTAAGTTAGTTGAACCCAGCTATTACGAATTGAGGAGCAACAGGATGAGAATTTCAATTGCAATCGCTTTGGCTGGTTGTTCCATCGGTGCCTTTGCCGCCACCGAATATTCGCCAAACGTTGGACAAACTTTTCCCAATCGTGTGTTCTTCGGCGACACCCATTTGCATACCGCATATTCGACCGATGCCGGCATGGTCGGTAACCGCCTTGGTCCGGAAGCCGCCTATCGCTTTGCCATGGGCGAGGAAGTGACATCCAGCACTGGATTCAAAGCCAAACTCGCGCGTCCGCTGGACTTTCTGGTGATCGCTGATCATTCGGAGAATCTGGGCTTCCCGGTGCAATTGGCGAAAGGGCATCCGGCATTGCTGAGCAATGAATTCGGCAAGACCATGGCCGCGTTCGTCAAGGAGGGAAAGTTCGCCGAAGCCTTTGCGCAATGGCGTAGCGCCCGTCAGAGTGGGGTTGATCCGACGGCGGGACTGGGACTGGAAGCCGACGCCTGGACACAACTCACCACGCTCGCCGACAAGTACAACCAGCCGGGCCGTTTTACTGCGTTGATAGGATATGAGTGGACCTCTGCGCCAGGCGGGCGCAATCTGCACCGCAATGTGATCTTTCGCGATGACAAAAGCAAGGCCGGTACAGTCGTGCCGTTCTCCGCCTATGATTCGGTCGACCCGGAAAAGCTGTGGCAATGGATGGCTGATTACGAAGCCAGGAGCGGCGGCAAGGTATTGGCCATTGCCCACAACGGTAACCTCTCGAACGGGCTGATGTTCGATGACGTCACGCTGACTGACAAGAAGCCGCTGGACAAGGACTACGCCCAGCGTCGAACCCGATGGGAGCCGGTTTATGAAGTCACCCAGATGAAAGGGACCGGCGAGGCACACCCGTCTTTGTCACCCACCGACGAATTCGCCGCGTTCGAGCTACTCGACGCCGCCTCACTGAACGGCCCGATACCCACCACGCCCGCCATGTATCCGCGCGAATACGCCCGGGAAGCGCTCAAGCGTGGTCTCAGCTACGAGGCCAAGCTAGGAGCCAACCCGTTCAAATTCGGCATGATCGGTTCCACCGACAGCCACACTTCGTTATCGACCGCCGAGGAAAACAATTTCTTCGGCAAAGTTACTCCGGTTGAGCCAAGCAACAAGCCCGAGCGTTTTGAAGAGTTGATCACCGGCCGCATGCCTGAAGCAGTGGCTGCTATCAAGCAGCCGATGTGGAAGGTCTCGGCCTCCGGCATCGCCGCCGTCTGGGCGCGCGAGAACACTCGCGAGGCCATATGGGATGCCTTCGCCCGCAGAGAGGTCTATGCCACGACAGGCACGCGCCTTGAAGTTCGGGTATTCGGCGGATTCGATTTCACGGCGGCGGATCTGACACGCAGCGATTTTGTTGCCAACGGCTACAAGAAAGGTGTGCCGATGGGGGCCGATTTAATAGTTGATGCGTCAGTTGGTGCTGACGGGACGCCGTGGAAACCGGGGGCTGCGCCAAGTTTTCTCGTCCGCGCCGCGCGATCGGCAGATGGCGCCAATCTGGATCGCGTTCAGATGATCAAAGGTTGGTCGGATAAAGACGGCAAGACTCACGAAAAGATCTACGACATTGCGTGGTCCGGCACGCGAAAGATTGGCAAGAACGGCAAGTTGCCGCCGGTAGGCAATACCGTCAACGCAAAAGAGGCCACCTACAACAACAGCATCGGCACACCTGTGCTCGAAGCCTATTGGAAAGACCCGGGGTTCAAAGCCGACGAACGTGCTTTTTATTACGTCCGCGTGATTGAAATCCCCACGCCGCGTTGGACAACCTATGACGCCAAAGTGTTCGGCGTTGAACTGCCCAAGGGTGTGCCAATCAGCCTTCAGGAGCGCGCTTACACATCACCGATGTGGTATTCGCCAAAATGATTTCCTAATTAACAAGAACCGTTTGTCAGTAGTACTTTTACAGTTTTCCAGAGGAGAAAAAAATGACAGAGAAAAAGCGCAGCGACATTATTTCCAACAGCGCCAGCCCGATGATGAATTTGTTCCGCACCGGTTTGCTGCACGGAGCCGGCATCAGCGCCGAGCGCATCAAGACGCGACCGCTGATCGCCATCGCCAACTCGCACACCGAGCTTACCACCGGTCATTCGCATCTCGACAAACTGGCCAAGAAGGTACGCGATGGCGTGATTGCCGCTGGTGGAGAGTGTGCAGAATTCAATGTCCCGGCACCCTGCGATGGCGTCGCCATGGCGCACGACGGCATGCGCTTCGTGCTTGCACAACGCGATCTGATCGCCGACATTCTTGAGTCACATATACGCTCACAGCCCTACGATGCGGTGGTCTTTATCGCCGGCTGTGACAAGATCAATCCGGGCATGATGATGGCAATGGCTCGCCTTGACCTGCCGGCGCTGTATTTGTCCGCAGGCCCCGGCATGATGGATATCCGTAACACAACCAATCCAAAGAGTTCGATTGATCATGGCGATTACCACGCCGATCCGTTCTCGCTTGCCAAGACCGCCACATGCGCTACTTGCGGCGCCTGCGAGATTATGGGCACGGCGAACACCTTCCAGTGCATTGCCGAAGCCCTGGGCATTTGCCTGCCCGGTACCAGCAATATTCCGGGTTGGCACGCGGACAAACTCGAAGCAGCACGCCGCACGGGTGAGCGGATCGTCAGCATGGTTGGCGAGAAATTAAATGCCCGCCAGATGTTTACCCCGGCTTCGTTCAAGAATGCGGTCGCCATTGCCATGGCGATTGGCGGCTCGACCAACACCGCGCTGCACATGCCGGCCATTGCCAACTCTGCCGAAGTACCATTCTCGATGGATCACTTTGAAGATGCTGCCAACGTGCCAACGCTCCTCGCCGTGAGCCCCAATGGTCCCTATGGGATTCAAGATGTCTGGTGTGCCGGTGGTATGCCCGCCGTGCTGAAACAAATGGAGCGCTTCCTCGATACCAGTTGCATGACGGTGACGGGCAAGCCCCTCAAAGACACCATCGACAAGGCGCGCGTGATCAACGACACCATCATTCCACCAGTTGAAAAAGCGTTCCGACCGATAGGCGGCATTACTGTGTTGCGCGGCAATCTGGCACCCGATACCGCGATCATCAAGCAGGCAGGTGTGTCAGAAGATATGTTGCAATGCCAAGGCGAGGCAATTTGCTTTAACTCTGAAGACGATGCAATGAGGGCCATTGCCGTGGGCAAGATCAAGGCGAACAACGTCGTTGTGTTGCGCTACCTGGGCCCGCGCGGAGCACCAGGTATGCCCGAGATGCTCGGCGCAACCATGGCGCTGAAGATGGCCGGCTTGAAGAAAGCGGCGCTGATTACCGATGGCCGTTTCTCCGGTGCGACTTCAGGCCCTTGTGTTGGTCACGTCTGCCCCGAAGCCAGTATGGGTGGCCCGATCGCATTGATCGAAGATGGCGACATCATTGAGATCGATATCCCCAATCGAAAACTGACCTTGCATGTTGACGATGCCACGCTGGCCAAACGTCGTGAAAGCTGGGTGCCGTATGAAGGTGCCGTGCCGCATGGCTACATGCGCATTTATCGCAAGCACGTGCTGCCGGCAAGCCAAGGCGCAGTGCTTGGCTAGCATCGGTAATCACTAATTTTGCGCTGCTAGCTACGCTAGCCCTTCCCTGAATTTTGTTGAGGAAAATACTATGCCCAATGGCGCCCAAGCCCTGATGAAAACCCTGGTCGATGCCGGGGTGACCGTTTGCTTCACCAACCCGGGTACATCCGAGATGCACTTTGTTGCCGCACTCGACAGTGAGCCGCAGATGCGTGCTGTCCTGGCTTTGTTCGAAGGTGTCGCGACCGGAGCGGCAGATGGCTACGGCCGCATGGCCGACAAACCGGCGGCAACCCTGCTGCATCTGGGCTGCGGACTGGGCAATGGTCTGGCCAATTTGCACAATGCACGCAAGGGTAAAGTACCCATTGTGAATATCGTCGGGGACCACGCGACCTATCACGTGAAATACGATGCGCAGTTGCAGTCAGACATCGAAACCGTGGCGCGCAATGTTTCGCCCTGGGTGCGCACCTCGCAAACCACCGCCGAACTGTGCACCGATGCCGCCGAAGCCATCGCCGCTGCGATGGGGCCGCCGGGGCAGGTGGCCACGCTGATTCTGCCCGCCGATGTGTCGTGGGGTGAAGGCGGCGTTCCTGCCGCGCTGCCCAAGCTTCCAGCGCCGCCGTGCAACAGCGACGAGGCGATTGCCGCGATTGCCGCGCTCTTGACTTCCGGAGGGCGGAATGCGATTTTGCTTGGTCGACGCGCCTTGCGTGAGCCGGCGCTGATGGCTGCGGCGCGCCTCGCCGCCAAAACGGGCGTACGGCTGCTTGCCGAAGTGTTCCCCACCCGCCTCGAGCGCGGTGCCGGCTTGCCTTACGTCGAACGCATTGCCTACCTGGCCGAACTGGCCTCGGTGCAGCTGGCCGATCTGGACAACCTCATTCTCATCGACGCCAAAGCGCCGGTGTCCTTCTTCGCCTATCCGAGCAAGCAGAGTTACCTCGTGCCCGACACCTGCACCGTGCATACACTGGCCAGCGAGACGCAGGATGTCTTGGGCAGCCTCGAAAAACTGGTGCGGCAAGTTGGCGCTGGTGAGACGGCGCCTGTTCTGCAAGCGGCCGCCCGCCCTGGTCGCCCGCGAGGCAAATTTACCGCCGAGAAGGTTTGCAAGGCCATCGGCCACTTGTTGCCCGAACGCGCAATCATCGTGGACGAAGCGCAGACTTCGGGCTTGATGCTATCCATGATGACGCGTGGCGCACCGCGCCATGACCTGATTACGCTCACCGGCGGCGCCATTGGCCAGAGTCTGCCCAATGCCGTTGGCGCAGCCGTGGCTTGCCCCGACCGCCCAGTGATCGCGCTGGTGGGCGATGGCTCGGCGATGTACACGGTTCAGGCCTTGTGGACCATGGCGCGCGAGAAGCTCAACGTCATCAACATCATTTTCAACAACCGTTCCTACGCCGTACTCAATATTGAACTGCAGCGCGTCGGCGCTGGCGAGGTTGGCCCGAAAGCGCGAGACCAATTGGATTTGCGAAATCCTGCGCTGGATTTTCAGCAGATGGGTGCCAGCATGGGCGTGCCTTCGGTACGCGTAACCACTACCGAGGAATTCAATGTCGCCTTCGAGCGTGCGGTCAAGACGCCAGGCCCGCATCTGATTGAAGCCATGGTGCCCAGTGCCATTTCAGGACTGAAACTCAAAGTGCTGCCGCATGTGCTGAGTTCCTTGTCAAGCCTGCCGCAACCGCTGGCTCGCATGATCAAGCGCAAGGTGTCACCATGAGCAGCCAACTTGATTCCCGCCTTGACTCCAAAACACTTGGCTCACCTAAACAGAACACCTAATAGAGAGAGAACATCATGACAATGAATCCAAACTTTGAAGCACTCGGCATCCCCACTGAATTCAGTGACTGTTTTGTCAAACAAAAAGCCGCCTACGAGGCGAATCGCAATCCTTCGTATGAGCAGTGCAAAGCTGACCTGAAAACGTAGCACCGCATGTTGGTGGAAAACCGCGAAGAGCTGATCGCTGCGGTGAACAACGATTACGGCACCCGTTCGCGTTTCGAGACCATTCAGTCCGAATTGCTGTCGATGCAAGCAGGCGTGCTTGAGACGATCAAGCATCTAAAGGGGTGGATGAAGCCGCGTAATCGTCATCTCAAGGTGCTCAACTTCATGTTGAAAATGAAGAGCCAAACGCCGTCCAAGAGAAAAATCGACGAGGAACATGATTTGGTCGTAGTGGGTGGTGGCCGCGGTGGCTGCGTTCGCGCATCTGCGATTACTAAATTCGTTTTGTTGAGCAGAAACGTTGAAGTGGTAGGCGCGAGAACCTGGTAACGCCGAACATCGTCAATCTGAAGCTCGATCCCTTCGAGCGCAAGATTCATTCACGTGGGTATCCGCAATGGCAATGGGATCGCACCTATTTGTTCCTGCCGGTTGCCGATGCCCTGCGCCGCTTTGCCGGATCATTCAAAGCGTTTCCTGCACGGCAAAAGAGTTTCGATTTGGATGTCGATTCCATCATGAAGCCCATCCTGGATGGAGCAGGGCAGACCGCTACACTACCTCGATAGCAGTCATTTATCGGACTGATACGACGGCAAGGCTGCGCCGCAGTCCCGGCAGAAATTGGCCGATGCCAGATGGCCTTCACTTAGGCATTCGTGACAGGTCCGTGTCGTCGGCGTTTGGCGCTCTCGCCTGGTCGCAAACTCGGCGCTAACGATGCCTGTGGGCACCGCCAAGGTTCCCCAGCCGATCAACATCATCATCGACGTAATCAAACGGCCCAGGTCGGTTTTTGGGGTAATGTCACCGAACCCAACAGTGGTCACGGTAGTGATTGCCCAATAAATCGACACAGGTATGCTGGTGTAGCCACTTTCCGGTCCTTCGATGACATACATCAAGGTGCCCATGACAATGACCATCATCAGCACAAAGCTCATGAACACGGCAATCTTGCGGCGGCTAGCGATCAGCGCGTTACCTAACTCTCTGAATTCCGCCACGTAGGCGGCGAGCTTCAAGATGCGAAAAATTCGCAACAGGCGCAGAACGCGAACGTCAATCAGGGCATGCAGTTCCGGGAAAAACAAGGCGAGATAGGTTGGTGCAATCGCCAGCAGGTCTATCACGCCGAAGAAGCTGGTGGCGTAGCGCCAGGGGTGGCGGACACAAAGCAGTCGCAGTACATATTCGATCGTGAAAGTGATCGTGAAGATCCACTCAAACCAGGTAAAGACCTTGCCCCATTGGTTGTTGATGGTGGCCACACTGTCGAGCATGACCACGCCAACACTCAGGACAATCAGCGCAAGTAAGGTTAGATCGAATGCCCGACCGAGGCGCGTGTCGGCCTCGAAGATGATGATGTAAAGCCGCAAGCGCCATCCATCCAACGGACGTCCCAATTCCTTCGACGGATCCGTTTGGCTGGATGGCGCGATGGAGTGAGGCATTTCAGGTCATCAGGCTAGCGATTGCTGATCTTCTTGAAGCCGTGTCACTGTTGACTCCAGTTGGTGGCCGCAATTACTTTGCAATTTCCAGCAACTCGACTTCAAAAATCAAGGTGGCATTTTCAGGAATGGCACCTGGAACGCCGCGTGCGCCGTAGGCTAGATTGGGAGGGCACACCAGTTTGACCTTGCCGCCTGGCTTCATCGTCTGCACACCTTCGGTCCAGCAGGGGATTACCCGGTTAAGCGGGAAGCTGGTCGGCTCGCCGCGCTTGTATGAACTGTCGAATTCCTTGCCGTCGGTCAGCATTCCCTTGTAGTGAACCTTCACCACATCAGTTGCCTTAGGATTAACACCGCTGCCTTCCTTGAGTGTCGTGATGACAATGCCAGAGGCGGTCGTCTGCGATTTTGGTGCCGCCGGCATTGCCGGGATAGTGGTTGCGGCAAAGGCATTGAAGGCAGTTACGGCAAGTAGAGAGGCTACGGTAATTAGTGATTTCATGGAGAGATCTTTCTTCGTGCGGTTAAGAAATTGAATTGAATATTTTGTTAGTGCTTCAAAGTCGATCAAGCGCATCGGCAAGATTTTTAACCGTGCGATCAATATTGTGGAGTTTATCGAGACCGAACAATCCAATCCGGAAACTCTTGTAATCGGCTGGTTCGTCGCATTGCAATGGCACACCGGCAGCCGATTGCAGACCCTGCGCAATGAATTTTTTGCCGCTGGCAATGTCGCTGTCGTCGGTATAACAAACGACCACTCCGGGAGCCTGAAAACCGGATTCGGCAACACTCTTGTAGCCTTTGTCATATAGCAATCGGCGGACTTTAAGGCCAAGCGCCGTTTGCTCTTCCCGCACCTGGTCGAATCCGTACGCTTCCGTTTCCTGCATCACATTGCGGACCTGGGTAAGTGCATCGGTAGGCATGGT
Organism: Rhodocyclaceae bacterium; assembly: GCA_016718525.1. Classification (GTDB taxonomy): domain Bacteria; phylum Pseudomonadota; class Gammaproteobacteria; order Burkholderiales; family Rhodocyclaceae; genus JADKHX01. Next base: position 1,337,082 of record JADKDD010000001.1, on the reverse strand, counting down.
GGCATGGTAGGCATGACCTCCATTTTCGTAAGTCTCCATGATTTGCAGCCACTTCTTTAAATCACAGGCAAAACTGCTGCTGGTCGTCGCGTCGATGCGTGTCCGTGCCAAGTCACTCAGGCACACCATCGCGCAACATGGAGACCCACTCCAGCCTTTTTGCGGCGCACTGATCAGCACGTCGATTCCGATGGTCGCCATGTCCACCCAGATCGTGCCCGAGGCAATGCAATCAAGCACAAACATCCCGCCAACGGCATGAACGGCATCAGCAACTGCGCGCAGATAATCGTCAGGCAAGATCATCCCGGCCGCAGTCTCGACATGAGGGGCGAAGACCAGATCTGGCCGCTCCGCGGCAATGCGGGCAACAACTTCCTCGATCGGCGCTGGTACAAACGGCGACTGATGCTCATTGCCCACGCGCCGGGCTTTCATTACGATGGTGGTCGATGGAATCGATCCCATATCGAAAATTTGCGACCAGCGGTAACTAAACCAGCCATTTCGAATCACCAGACATTTTTTACCAGTGGCGAATTGGCGGGCGACAGCCTCCATGCCGAAAGTGCCGCTGCCGGGCACAATGATCGCGGATTTTGCGTTGTAGGCCTGTTTCAGAATTCGCGAGATTTCTTTCATCACGCCTTGAAAATTCTGCGACATGTGGTTTAGCGCGCGGTCGGTATACACCACCGAATATTCGAGCAATCCTTCGGGATCAATGTTGGGTAAGAGTGCTGGCACAGTAGCTCCGAGAAGAAATAAATGAAGTGTCCGTAGTTTAGTGGGTACTCGCGGTAATGTAGTCGGCAAATGCCTCGCGTTGTGTGACTGACATGTGAAGACCACATTTACTGCGACGCCAAAGGATGTCGTCAGCGCTGTTGGCCCACTCATGTTTGCGGAACCATGTCACTTCACGTTCGGTCAAATTGCCGCCGAAGTTCTGGCCGAGATCATTTTGATCCCGTGCTCCGTCCAGTAACTCGTGGATTCGACTGCCGTGGCGTCGCAACAACGAATGACAAAGCGGTTGATCCAGCCAGGGGTAGGCGTTCGCCAGGTCAGTGCGAAACTTTGCGAGTCCGCCTGACCCGAAATCGCCGCCGGGCAAGACCTGACTCCCCGTCCAGCCACTTCCTTGCAAAGGTGTTCCGGCGACAAAGGGTTCAATCTTGTCCACCACCTGTTCGGCCAGTCGCCGATAGGTCGTGAGTTTGCCGCCGAAAATAGATAGTACGGGTGCCGCGTCTTGTTCGTGGTCCACACGTAAGGTGTAGTCGCGGGTGATCGAGGATGGATCGCCGCTACCGTCGTCGTAGAGCGGGCGAACACCGGCAAAGCGATGCACCGCGTCGCCCGGATGCGATGGTTTCGCCAAATAACGACCGATAGCGCGACACAAGTATTCTGCCTCTGCATCGGTTGCCACCGGATGTGCCGGATCTCCGGTTTCCACTACATCAGTGGTACCAACGAGGGTAAAGCGACCCTCATAGGGAATCATGAAGATGACTCGCCGGTCGTCGTTTTGCAAAATGAAAGCATGGTCGCCCGCATACAGCTTGGGCATTACCAAATGACTGCCGCGCACCAGACGGATGGAATCACTGGATGGAACCTTGAGTCGATTGTTCAAGACTTCTTTCACCCATGGACCGGCAGCATTGACGATGCTGCGGGCTTTCAGCGAGCGCCCGTTGGATAGTTGCACCACCCAATGGTCGTGGCGGCGCTGCGCATTCAAGACAGCGGTGCGAGGCAGGATGGTGGCTCCGCGTTGCTGCGCATCGATCGCATTGGCAATGACCAGGCGCGCGTCGTCCGCACGGCAGTCAGAATAGATGAAACCATGGCGATACTGATCACGCAATCCATCGTGAAAGACGCCGGAATCCAGACGTACCGCAGAAGAGCCCGGTAAGCGCGTGCGCCGGCCGAGATGGTCGTAGAGAAAAAGACCGGTTCGAATCATCCAGCGCGGTCGCAACTCCGGCACATGCGGCATGATGAATCGTGCCGGCCACACCAGATGCGGCGCAATGGTCAGCAAAGTCTCGCGTTCGGCGAGCGCTTCACTGACCAGTCGAAATTCAAAATTCTCGAGGTAACGCAGACCGCCGTGAATCAGTTTGGAGGAATAGGAGGAGGTTGCTCCGGCAAGATCACCGCTTTCGGCCAAGGTCACCGATAGCCCGCGCCCGACGGCATCGCGCGCCACGCCAACGCCGTTGATGCCGCCACCAATTACCAGCAAGTCGATGATTGACAGCGTGTCACCAGCACCAACTGGTGAAATCACGTTGTGAAAACACCGATTAAGCCGTCACTCCGGCGCATTCCTGGGCCCAGTGCTTGTGCAACGAGCTGATGTGGTTTGATTTCTGGATTCCGGCGGGTGCCGGAGTGACGAAAATTTGACCTCATTTATCGTTCACTCAATTTGCTTTTTGCATCTTGGGCGCCAGCAGCAGGTACATCGCTGGTGTGACCAGGCGGGCGAGGAAGGTCGACGACAGCAATCCGCCGATGATTACCCAAGCCAATCCCGAATAGAGCGGACTTCCCTGGACGGCAAGCGGTAGCAAGCCGCCAATCGCTGTCAGTGATGTGAGAAGAATCGGGAAGAAGCGAATCTCGCCGGCTTGTTGAATGGCGTCGAGTAACTCGACGCCTTGCTCACGTAGTTGGTGCGTGAAGTCGACCAGCAAGATGGAGTTCTTGATTTCAATGCCGATGAGCGCGATGAACCCGATCGCTCCCATGAATGAAATTGAATAGCCCGAAAAGAATAGCGCCAGCATGCCACCGATGATCCCGAGAGGAATCACGCCGGCGACGATGATCGTGCTGCGGAAATCACCAAACTCCAGGATTAGTACCGCGAGGATGCCAAACACCGCTATCAGCGCCGCAGTGCCTAGCCCGGCAAAACTTGACTCGCGCGCTTCACGCTCGCCGGCGATCAGATATCGATAGCCTGTCGGTAATTTTTCTTTGGCCAGCAGACTTAACACCTCACCGGTAAGCTTTTCGGTGTTGTAACCGCTGGCGACCTGAGCAGTGACAGTGACCGAACGCTGTCGCTTAAAGCGCGAAATCGAATTCGGCGCAGTTTTAAGCTGCGGATTGATTAATTGGTTGAGTGGCAGCGCGTCGCCCTGCAAAGTGTTCACGTAAATCTGGTCAAAAACGTCCAGATGCTGGTGACCATCACGGAGCGGGGCGCGTAAAACGATAGGGAACTCGTCACCGTCGGATTCGCGAAAGTTCCCGATTGACTCGCCGGCGATGGCTAGTCGCACAGTCCGGTCGATATTGATGGTTGGCACACCATACAACGATGCTTTAGTGGTGTCGATGTTGAGATCCAGATCGGTGCGGTTGAGGCGCAATGGATTGCTGACGTCGCGTGTGCCTTGAACCGATTTGATGACATCCTCAGTCCGGTTTGCCAGCTGCGACAGCACGTCCAGATTCGGCCCGAGCAGGCGAATTGCTATTGGCGCGGCTATCGGCGGGCCGGCTTCGAATGGCTTGACGATAATTTTGGCATCCGGGTAATCGGCGAACTCGCGCCGCAACTCATCGTAAAACTTGGGCGTGGTGCGCGGATTAAAACTTTTCGCCTCGATATATAGTTCGCCGGTATTGGCTTTGGTCTCGCGCCCGAAGACGTTGTAATAAATGCGCGGGTTACCTCGCCCGGCATTGCTGAACACATACTTGATCTCCGGTCGGGCGAGCAGGCGCTGCTCAACGTAGCGGACTGCCTTGTCGGTCTGTGCAACCGTGCTGCCCTCGGCGGTTTCTACCGTCACGCGAAACTGTGGAACATCTGCTTCAGGGAAAAGTGAAAAACCAATCAATGGAACCAACCCGAGCACGGCAATAAAGATGACTCCCGCGATTGATACGGTGGTCCGCGGATAGGTCAGCGCACCATGCAGCAAGGGGCGATAAAAACGCTGGATTCCGCTCATGATGGCCTTCAGCAGACGATTGCCCTGCGTCTCGTGTTCCTTGAGTACTCGGCTGGCCAGAAACGGAATCATGGTCAGCGCCACGATCAGCGAGGCGATGATGGTAAAAGTGATTGATGCCGCCATGGAACGGATGAACTTGCCTGCACCCTCCGGCAGCATGAACAAGGGCAGGAAGGCGAACAGCAGCGTCGCCGTGCAACCTAGTACGGCAAAGTAAATCTGCTTGGTCGCGGCCACTGCCGCATCAACGCGCGAATATCCCTGGCGCAAAAAGCGCTCGATGTTCTCTGTGACCACGATCGAGTCATCGACCAACAAACCAAGCACCAGTACAAAGCCGGCAATCGATAGCTGATTGAGCGAAAAGCCGGCGAAGTAAAGCAAGGCAATGCCGATTGCCATCGAAAGCGGGATGGAAACCATCACCACGCTGGCCGCGCGGAAACCAAGCGGCAACAAAGTGATCATGACCAAACAAATGGCAATCGTGAAGTCGCCGGCGAGCGCCGACAGGCGTTTCTTTACATTGCGGGACTGGTCGAAACCGACCTCCAGGCGCATATCCGGGGTGAGTGTTTCGCGGAAGCTTTCGACTTCCCGCATGATGCCGTCACGAACCTTAAAGATGTTCATGTCATCTTTTTGTGTGACGCTGATGAAAATAGCGCGCTTGCCATTGAAGCGTGTGACATGGCGCACCTCTTCATAGTCCCATGCCACCGTCGCCACATCTTTAAGGCGGACAATTTTGTTGCCCGCTTTTGCACTGGCGCTTCCGGCTACCACTGTGTCGGCGATTTCTTCGAGAGAGGAATAGTTGCCCGAAGTGCGGACATTGAACCGGCGTTCGCCGTTCTCCACTGTTCCGCCAGGCACAACAGCATTTTCGCCCTTCATGGTATCGACCACTTGGGTCAATGGAATGCCAAACTTGGCGAGTTTGGCGAGATCGATGGCGACCGTAATTTCAGCTGCCGGCAAGCCAGTGACCTCGACCGTGCGAACGCCGAAAACCTGCTCCAGCCGATCTTGCAAATCTTCCGCCGTATTGCGTAAGGCACGCGGGCTGCTACTCGGACCAATCAAAGCCATCTGTACGATATTGACTAATCCCGGGCTTGCCTTCTGGACGGTCACCGAAGCAACGTTTGCCGGCAGCTTTGCGCGCGCCGCATTGATCTCGCGAAACGCCTCGTCGTATTTTTTGTCAGCGTCCTTGCTCCAGTCATATTCAACTGAAACGATGGCCAAACCGTCGCTTGCCGTGCTGCGAATTTCCTTCACATCGCTGGTTTCATTGAGTGCATCTTCCAGAGGATCGACAATCAGACGCTCCATGTCTTCCGGATCCGCACCCGGATACACCACAACTGTCGTTACCACCGGGATCGGGAAGATTGGGTCTTCGGCTCGCGGAATGTTCTGCAGCGCACTCCAACCGATCGCGATCAGCAACAAGAACATTACCAGGGTGAACTGGAAGCGCTTAACGGCGAATTCTGTAATTCCCATTTGGTCGGGTGCCTAAATGATGTGACTAGGGCACAACGCGAACAGCATCGCCATCGCTAAGCCATGCAGCGCCTTCACTGACGATCACCGCATCAGCCGGAAGGCCGTCGATGACCTCGACGCCGGTCTCCAAAATCCGCCCGGTGCGAACCTCGATGCTCTTCACTTTCTTCTTGGTCGCATCAAGAATGAAAACTTTGGCTTTACCGCCATTTCCTTCGAGCACGGCTGCCAAAGGCAAGGACATCTGGATCGCTGCGGCACTGCCCTTGGTCGCTGCTTTGGCAAACTCAAGGCGGGCAACCATCCCGGAAACCAAGCGCTCCTTGGTCGTCGGCAGCGCTACCTCAACCTCGATCGAACCGGTCCGTGGATCACTCGCCCCTGCAACCCGTTGCACCTTGCCGGCAAGCGCTGCGGTACCTTCTGAAGCAGTGTCGAGATAAATCTTTACCGGATCACCGGGGTTAATCTTTACCGCTTCCCTGGGCGGCAAGCCCGCCCGAACAACCCAACCCTTGTCCAGTCGCCCGAATAACAGGACAGGCTGTCCCGCAGCGACGGTTTCGCGTGCATCGGCACGTTTGTCCAGAATGAGGCCGGCACTTGGCGCGGTCAGCACCGCCTGTTGAAAATTGAAGTTGGCGGCGGCCAATGCAGCGCGTGCAATTTCTCTTTGCGCTCTGATGTCCTGCTCGCCCTGCTGCGAAATCATTCCTTTGGCGCGCAATGATTCGGCACGCGCCAGATCACGCTCGGTCTTGGCGACTTGCTCTTGCGCTTGCGTGCGCTGAGCTTCCAAGTCAGTCATCACCAGCGAGGCAAGAATCTGACCCGCGCCGACGTGTTGTCCGGTGTCCACCCGCATCTCCGCAATGATTCCGGGAGTCTTGAACGATAGCGGAGTTTCGACCGCGGCACGCACAAGGCCTGTTGCCGTAACAAAATTTTGTGTGCCCGCATTGCTCGCACTAATTACCCGAACCGGCGGGTCGAGTTGCACTGTCGATGCAGTTTCGCGGCTGCATCCTGTGAATACTAGGGCGGAAATTACGAGGGCGAGGGTGGTGCAAGGGCGAATCGATAGATGACGCGTTTCCATTAAGGCTCTCACATCGTTTTATCTGCTTGCCTTGTGGGCTAAGTCCCACGGCATTATAGGAAACGGATTCCCCGCAGATCAAACCGCTAAGTATCCTTGAGCTAAAAGGATTGGTCAATTGAGGGGGACGTAAAGATTTACCCGGGAGCTATCAGAGCGACTTGTTTGACGCCGTCGACAGTTTGCTAACGGCATGTGGGATTGTGAGTTTTTCTGCGCTTGCGGGCACCATTAGTGGGCGCAATGTGCATTTGTCGACCCTAACCAACACCCTGATCGTCCTGAGTTCGACAAACTTCTACCGGATTGAACAAACGGCGTTAGCATGGTGCCATGATCGTTCTCAATCTTTCCTGCGACCAAGGCCATCAGTTTGAGGGTTGGTTTGCCTCGCGCAATGCCTTTGGTGATCAAGTTGCCAAGGGCATGGTGAATTGCACCCACTGTCAGTCCGCGGCGGTAACAGCAATGCCGAGCGGACCCCACGTACGGCGCGTGCGCCACGACAACAACTCGAATGAGCACCCAGGCAGCGAACTCAATGCTGACAATAGCGCAGTTCAAATGCCGGCACCCGAAGTGGCAAGGCAGCTTTTCGCCAGCTTGGCAGCCATGGCACGCAGCGCCGAAAACGTCGGTCTGAAGTTCCCGGAGGAAGCGCGACGGATTCACTACAACGAAGCACCGGCACGGACGATTCGTGGCATTGCCAGCAGTGATGAAACGCGCGAACTGATGGAGGAAGGAATCCTCGTTTTGCCTGCCTTGGTACCACCGGAAAACGAAACGCACTGAGAGGTTGCTGGACGATCGACTCAGTCTTTCGCCAATTTGGCGAGTTTGTACATCGCGTCCAATGCGTCACGCGGACTCATTTCATCAGGACGCAGGTCACGTAGCGCGTCCAGTGCCGGGTGCGGTGGTTCCGGTGGCGGTGGTGCCGAGGCAAACAGGTCGGGCTGACTATGACTGCCGACATCACGATTCTCCAGCAGACTCAAGCGCCGACGCGCTTCGCGCACCACCGATTGCGGCATCCCCGCCAAGGCGGCTACCTGAATACCGTAGCTTTGAGAGGCGGGGCCTTCTTCGACCGCATGCAGGAACACGACCTTGTGGCCGTGTTCAACCGCATCGAGATGAACATTGGCGCAGACCGGATAGTCCTGCGCCAATCGCGTCAATTCAAAGTAGTGAGTAGAGAAAAGCGTGTAGGCGCGATTTTTTTCGATCAGGTGACGGGCGATGGCAAAGGCCAGCGCGACGCCATCAAAAGTTGACGTCCCGCGACCGATTTCATCCATCAGAACGAGAGACTTCTCCGTGGCGCCGTTCAGAATGGCTGCCGCTTCGGTCATCTCGACCATGAAGGTAGAGCGACCGGAAGCCAAGTCATCCGAGGCACCGATGCGCGTGTAGATCGCATCGAGCGGCCCGAGGCGGCAACGTGTCGCGGGAACAAAGCTGCCGCAGTGGGCGAGCAAGGCGATCAAGGCAACCTGTCGCATGTAGGTGGATTTGCCACCCATGTTCGGGCCGGTGATCAGCAGCAAATGCCGCGTCGCCGCGAGTCGTACGTCATTGGCGATAAAGTTTTCGTTGGCCAGGCGCACTTGGGCTTCAACCACCGGATGCCGCCCGGCGTCGATCTCGATCACTGGTTCGTTGCAAAATTCAGGGGCACAGTAGTTGTTGTGCTTCGCCGTGGTGGCGAAGGCGGTAAGTCCATCCAGCTCGGCAATCGCGCGGGCAATCCGCTGCAACACTGGAATGTGAATCGCCAGCGCTGCCAGCAACTCGTCGTATAGCCGTTTTTCCAACGCCAGCGCACGGTCGTTGGCCGAGAGCGCTTTGTCCTCGAAACTCTTGAGTTCCGGTGTGATGTAGCGCTCGGCGTTTTTCAGCGTCTGGCGGCGACGATAGTCGTCGGGGATTTTGCTGGTGTTGGCGTGGGTCACTTCAATGTAAAAACCATGCACCTTGTTGTATTCAACTTTCAGCCCGTTGATACCGCTACGCTCACGCTCACGAGCTTCGAGTTCAATCAAAAATGCACCGCAGTTGTCCTGAATCGCACGTAATTCATCCAGATCCGCGTTGTACCCGGCAGCGATTACACCGCCATCACGAATCAGCGCTGCGGGCTCGGCGATCACGGCTTGGGTGAGAATATTGAGGCAGGCTTGTGGGGTGGCGAGCGCTTCGACAAGGTGCATAAGTAATGCTGACGGCGGCGTGTCGTCAGCACCAACTGAGGCCTGTATCGACGGCAGCCTCGCTAGGCTGTCGCGCAATCCGGATAGGTCGCGCGGGCGGGCACTGGTCAGGGCGATGCGTGCAGTGATTCGCTCGATGTCAGCAAAGCCGTGCAATGCTTTTGCCACGTTTGCAGAGTAATCAATCAGGCTGGCCACCGCAGTGTGACGCGACGCCGCGACCTGGCGATCGGTCAGCGGATGATGCAGGCAATGCCGCAACCAACGCGAGCCCATGCTGGTAGCGCAGGTGTCGAACAGTGACAACAGCGTTGGTGCCGCTTCACCCCGCAACGTCTCCGAGATTTCGAGATTGCGCCTGGTTGCCGCGTCGAGTCGCAGCGTGCTGTCTTCGCGTTCCAGCGTGAGTCGTGTGATATGACTCAAGGCGTGCATTTGCGTTGCTTGCGCGTAGCGGTAAAGCGCGCCGGCGACGGCCAGCATCAGGTCGGTGTCGTTGCCATCGGTACCGGTCGCACTATCCAAACCAAATGCGGATAAATCGCGGGTGCCGAAGTGCTCGCACAAGGCATGTCGAGCGGCTTTGGCGTCGAAATGCCAATCAGGTAGGCGTTGCACGACTGCGTTGCCGCTATCCGGCTGTGGACGCAGGCCGTCGGGCAACAAAATTTCTGCCGGGCGCAATCGTTCGAACTCTCCGGGCAAAGCATCCACTGATGATAGTGCGAGGTGAAAATCGCCATTGGCGAGGTTCAGCCATGCCAAGCCAACACGCTGACGCTCGATGCAGATTGCCAGTAGCAAACTGTCCTGCCGGTCATTGAGCAAACCGGCATCGGTCAGCGTTCCCGGCGTCACAACCCGCGCCACAGCACGCTCCACAGGACCTTTGGATGTTGCCGGATCACCGATCTGTTCGCAAATCGCCACCGACACGCCGAGCTTGACCAACTTGCTCAAGTAACCCTCGGCGGCGTGGTACGGAATCCCTGCCATCGGAATCGGTTTGCCCGCCGACTGCCCGCGCGAGGTCAGCGTGATGTCGAGCAAGCGCGCGGATTTTTCCGCATCCTCGTAAAACAGCTCGTAGAAATCGCCCATCCGAAAGAACAACAACTTGTCCGCATGCTCGGCCTTGTGGCGCAGCCATTGCTGCATCACTGGGGTGTGCTGGGAGGAGTCAAACGAGGCGGAAGGCTGCATGGTGGATTGCGTGTGCGGGTGTTACATTCTAAGAGATAGGGCGTCCGTCACGGCTTGGTCGTTGGTGCTTGCGAGCCGTCGTCGGATTGCGGATACTGGAATGGCATCTCAGTGCGACTTTTGCCCGTGAACAGTACTCGTGTGTCCTATTTACAAAGCCTGACCTAAAGGAGTTCCTGATTGAAAGCAATTCTGTTGGCTGGCGCCATAGCACTTGCATCCGTCGATTTAAACGCTTGGGCTGCCGTTCAGACCCAGTCGCTTCAATTCGATAGCGGTAAGCAGAGTGCCGCTGTAAACGGCAGCTTGAAGGGTGATCAGACTATTGACTACAGCCTGCAGGCCAAGGTGGGGCAAACAATGAGCGTCACCTTCAAACCAAGCAACCCCCGCGCATACTTCAACATCCTGCCACCGGGTTCGACCGGCGACGCGATCTTCATCGGTTCGACATCTGGCAATGAGTGGATCGGAACCCTGCCGACGGATGGCGAATACAAAGTACGAACGTACCTGATGCGCAGCGCCGCGCGACGCAATGAAACAGCCAAGTTCACGCTGACTGTCGGCGTTACTGGTGCTCCTTCGCATTCAGGCGCACTTGGAACGGCTCCTGCCAGCGATGCCAAGGTAAAAGGCACGCCGTTTCACGCAACTGGCACGGTGCCATGTTCGTTGGGAAATGCGCCACCTGGCTCACTTCAGTGCGATTTTGGCGTGATTCGAGGTGCTGCGGGCAATGCAGAGGTGCACCTCACGCCACCGGGCACCAATAAACGCGTATTGATTTTTATCGGTAGCAAGGTGACAGCGGATCGCAGTGGCAAGGTTAAGGTCACTAAGAGTCAGGATTTGTGGTTGGTCGATGTCAACGCTTACGAGCATTACCGGATTCCGGAGGCAGTCGTTAACGGTGGTTGATGAATCTTTCGTTGGACCTAATTCAGGTTGGCTGCAATTGCCCCGGAGATGAGATCAGCATTACCACCGGCCGCTGCGGTGTTGATGGTCAAGGTACGCTCGGTACAGAAACGCAACAAATAGTTCGGCCCGCCAGCCTTGAAACCGGTGCCGGAGAGGCCGCAACCACCAAACGGTTGGACGCCCACGACGGCACCAATGGTGCTGCGATTGATGTAAATATTGCCGACCCGGCAGCGCTGTTCCAATTCGGTGGCGCGGCTGTCGATCCGGCTTTGCAGACCCAGCGTGAGCCCGTATCCCAGCGCGTTGATCTGGTCTGGCAGTTCGTCCCACTGCGCGGCACTAAAACGCGCCAATTGGAGCACCGGTCCGAAAATTTCCTCGCTGACATGCTTTAAAGCCGCAAGGTCGCCGATGTCCCACAGGCTTGGCGCAATGTGCGTCGACTCGTAATGAGGCGGGCAGGGCGTAGCAGCGAGGAACTTGGCGCGCGAGCCAAGTTGATCGATTTGCCGCAACAAATTCGCGTGAGCCGCCGCATCGATCACCGGACCGACATCGGTGGCGAAGTCTTCCGCGGCGCCAAGATGCAGTTCGGCCATCGCGCCTTGCAATAGCTCAATGAGCGGCTCAGCGACATCGCTTTGGACAAGAATCAAACGAGTGGCGCTACAACGCTGCCCGGCGGAACGAAAGGCGCTTTCAATCAGCGCATCGGTGGCTTGTTCGAGCAGCGCAGTGGAATCGACAATCATCACGTTGATGCCGCCTGTCTCGGCAATGAGGGGAGTAAGCGGCCCCGGCTTTGAGGCGAGTGCGCGGGCAAGGTGATGAGCGGTGCGTACCGAGCCGGTAAAGGCTACGCCGGCAATTTCCGGTGCGGCAAGCAGCGCCTCGCCGATCACGTCGCGTGCGCCCGGCAGACAATGTAGGATGTCACTTGGCACACCGCAACGATGCAACAAACGTACCGCTCGTGCAGCGATCCGGGGCGTCTGCTCGGCCGGCTTGGCGAATACCGGATTACCGCAAACGACAGCAGCAGCGACCTGGCCGAGGAAGATTGCCAAAGGGAAGTTCCAAGGGCTGATGCAGGCGATCGGGCCGCGTGAACTCAAGCGCAATACGTTGGTTTCACCAGTCGGGCCTGGGAGGGCCAGCGGCGTAAGGACGCGCTCGGCTTCGTTGGCGTAGTAGCGCAGGAAGTCCACGGCCTCACGAACCTCGCTGATGGCATCGGGCCATGCCTTGTGGGCCTCGAGCACCAGATCGGCGGCCCAGCTATCAAGCTCGACTTCCATTTCATCTGCGGCCTTACGTAGCATGACTGAACGGTTGGACACAGGCGTGGCTTCCCAGGCTGGCCAGGCAGCCATCGCCGCACTGCGTGCGTTCAACAAGTTTGCTGCCGTGGCGTCAGCTGTCGGGGTGACTCGTTGTCTTGCAGCATCAAGAGCTTTGCACAGGCGCTGGCGACTTGGGGCATCGTTCATATCCATTCCTCGAGCAAGTGGTCGTCCGAGCTGGTTGTTTTCGAGACTCAACCAGCCAGTTGGTGCTGGTAGCACGCCGGTATACTTGATGGCATCAGTCGGACTTGTCAGTAGCGAATCTATCGGCGTCGCGGGATCCGCCAACAAGCGAACGAAGCTGGTGTTGGCGCCGTTCTCGAGCAGGCGGCGGACCAAGTACGCCAGCAAATTCTCGTGCGCGCCAACCGGCGCATATATGCGTTTGCGCAAACCCGGCTGATCTTTGTCGAGCACGTCGAGCAATGTGTCGCCCATGCCGTGCAGCCCTTGCCATTCCCAATCGTTAACGGATTCCCGGTGCGCCATCCATTGGATTGCTGCAAGCGTCAGCGGGTTGTGCGTGGCGAACGCCGACTGAATCGCATCGTTGGCCTTGAGCATTCGTTGAGCACAAGCCAGATAACATAAATCGGATGCCGGTTTTTGTGTGAAAACCGGATAGGTGAACAAGCCTAGTTCCTGCGCACGTTTTATTTCACTGTCCCAATAAGCGCCTTTGACCAAGCGCACCATCAGGCGTCGCTGGTATTTTCGTGACAGATTGATCACCTCGTCGATGACTTCCGGCGCACGCGTTTGGTAGGTTTGGACGGCGATCCCGAGACCGCTCCAGTGGCGCGTTTCAGGGATCATCGCCAGGCGGGCGAGCAGAGCATCAAGAACATCAAGTGAGAGCTCAAGGCGCCAGCTTTCCTCAGCATCAAGGGTCAAATGGATATTGGCGCGACAGGCTTCCAAGGCCAAGTCCTGCAACACCGGCAAAAGCCGACGCGAAATATTTTCGGCATGCGTCGGCTCGTAGCGCGGCTCTACCGCCGATAGCTTGATTGAAATCCCATCTCCATCAGTCACCGCTTGTCCGTCATAACGGCGCAGGCTGGAGATGGCGGCACGATAAGCATCGGTATAGCGCTGGGCATCCGCCATCGTCCGAGCGCCTTCGCCAAGCATGTCGAACGAGTGCCAGGTTCGCAGGTGTTTGCGTACTGCCGCGCGTTTGATTGCGCCGCTGATGTCGTGTGCAAATACGAATTGCGTGCCCATGTGCTCGAGCAACTTGGCAGCGACTTCTGCGATCGGCGCCGAGGTCCACCGCGCCAGCACATTCCTTTCCCGTGCGTTGAGGCATTTTTGGGCAAAATCAAGAGCGTGCGAAGAGAGTTTGCTGATGCCTTCGGCGCTGACGGCGTGCAGATCAAAGCGACCCCGCGCCAATTGATCGGTCATGAAATCCAACGCTGTGGCGCGGTCAGGGATTCGCAATAAAGCCTCGACCAACCGCATCAAGGCGCGGCCTTCGTCGCCGGTCAGCGGATAGTCCACCATGATGCGTTGGACCGAACCAAGCGGCGCCGGCTTTTCGCGCAGCGCTAACAGCCAACGGCGGGCGATGCTTTGGATTTCCGGCCAATTGCTGAACAAATCGGCGACTTCAGCGGCGAGCGCTTTCAGCAACGGGTCGTGGGGAATTTCTGGCGATGAAAGACGCGGCATGGATAAGATGTCAGCACGGAAATTGTGCTCGAAGCCTAGCGCGAAATCACACTGTCCGCCAGAGTGCCGTTGACGGAATTTATAGACGGCAACTGCGCCACCTTGCGCGTTCAGCTTGGCGCCGCTATAGACTCGAATTCATGATGCTGCTCTCTGTACAGGCAACGAGACTGCAAAGCCGGACTTAGGCAGGCAATTTATCGGTCAGATGTGGCGCGACAATTTGTAGTAGCTGACTAAATATTTTCGGGTTGCCACCAACAATATTGCCGGTCGTCATATAAGCGGACTCGCCGGAGAGATCGCCGACCAATCCACCCGCCTCGCTCACCAGCAAGGATCCTGCGGCCATGTCCCACGGTGACAGGCCAAGTTCCCAAAAACCGTCCATGCGCCCGCAGGCCACCCAAGCCAAGTCGAGCGTAGCGGCGCCGGGGCGACGCATGCCTGCAGTTTTTTGTGCAATATCCTTGAAGATCGCCAGATAGCTATCGACATGATCGAACACGCGATACGGGAAGCCGGTGCCGATCAATGCATTGTCGAGACGTATGCGTTTGCTGACACGGATGCGTTTTTCATTCATGAACGCGCCGCCGCCTTTGCTTGCAGTGAATAACTCGTTTCGATTAGGGTCGAAAACCAAACCATGCACCATCGCACCTTTGTGGGCCAAACCGATGGAAATCGCATACTGTGGAAATCCATGAATGAAGTTGGTGGTCCCGTCGAGCGGATCAATGATCCATTGGTACTCTGCATCCGGCGCAGTACCGGCATTGCCGGACTCCTCTGCTAAGATTCCGTAGCTGGGATATGCTTCTTGCAGTACTTCAATGATGGCGCCTTCGGCGGCTTTGTCGACCTCGGTGACAAAGTCACTTTGTTGTTTAACGGCGATAGTCAGCTTGTCAATGTCCAAGCTGGCACGATTAATGATGCTGGCAGCGCGACGTGCGGCCTTGACGGCAATGTTCAGGATGGGATGCATGAGATTTTTTGTAATGCGTGCCGGGTGCAGAAGCACTGAGGGCGCAATTCTAATATGAACGATGTCGCTTCCTCTGAAGAAATGACCAATGATGCCGGCGAGCCAGGGAATTCGCAATGCATTGGTTTGGGCGTTCGCAGTGGCTCCGCTGCGCTAAGCGAAGACCCTGCACCAGCACCCACTGGTCAGCTGGTGCCATTGTTTTCGCGCATACGCATCGTCCTCTCCAATACCAGTCATCCGGGGAATATCGGGGCTGCGGCACGGGCGATGAAAACCATGGGGCTGTCTCGCCTGGTGCTGGTGAACCCGAAGATGTTCCCCGATCCTCAGGCGGATGCGATGGCCGCAGGCGCTTCCGATGTTTTGTCGAACGCGCTAGTGGTCCCTGAATTGAGTCAGGCACTGGCAGGTACCACGCTGGCTATCGCGCTGACTGCACGCCGGCGTGAACTTGCCGCGCCACCGATTTGGGCCAAAGATGCGGCCACAGAGTCCGTGGCGCATGCCGGTGAAATTGCACTGGTATTCGGCAACGAGACATCGGGCTTGTCCAACCACGAACTGGCACTGTGCGGACGCTGGGCGATGATTCCTGTTGATGCTGAGTTCAGTTCGTTAAACCTTGCCGCTGCAGTACAAGTCATGTGTTACGAGGTTCGCCAGGCGGCCATCACACCTGGTGAGTTACCTGCAATATCCGGAGCAGGAATGTCCGCTACCCATGACGATGTCGAGCGATTGCTAGCGCATTTTGAGCAAGCCGCAGTAGGCAGTGGATTTCTTGATCCGGCCTCGCCTAAACGCCTGATGTTGCGCCTGCGCCGAATGTTCGGCCGCGCGCAACTGGAGCGCGAAGAAGTTGCGATATTGCGTGGATTGCTGGCCGCGCTCGAAAATCCAAGGCGATAATCGACACATTCTTTTTTAAAGAAAAGCACACGACATCATGGCTGACACCGGATTCGCCCCATTTGCCAGACTGCGTGAAGACATTGCTTGTGTCTTCGAACGTGATCCCGCTGCCCGCTCTACGTGGGAGGTGCTGACCTGCTATCCAGGTTTTCACGCGCTGATCATGCACCGCTGGTCACATTGGCTGTGGGGTCACCGTTTGCGCTGGCTGGCGCGGCTACTGTCTCATTTGACCCGTTTTGCGACAGGTATCGAGATTCATCCCGGCGCGACGATAGGTCGCCGGGTATTCATCGATCATGGTATGGGAATTGTGATCGGCGAAACGGCAGTCGTTATGGATGGGTGCACGCTCTATCACGGTGTCACGCTCGGCGGAACCTCCTGGAACAAAGGAAAGCGGCACCCCACTTTGGAACAAGGTGTAGTGATTGGTGCGGGTGCCAAGGTGCTAGGTCCGGTCACGTTGCATACCGGAGCGAAAGTCGGTTCGAACGCGGTGGTTGTCCGTGATGTACCAGCCGGCGCGACGGCTATTGGTATCCCTGCACGTATCGTCGAAGCCAGCAAGGATTTGGCACGTGAGGAGAAGGCCGAAAAGATGGGCTTTTCAGCCTATGCGATCTCGCGTACCGAGGATGATCCGGTTGCCCAGGCGATTCATGGTTTGTTGGATCACGCGGTGGAGACAGACAGGCGGATCGAGTGCATGCTGGAAACCATGAAACGGGCAGGGGTTAGCCTGCCAAGCGATGTCGAGAACTGCGACAAGTTTGATCCGAACTACTTGTCCAAAATTGTTGACTAACGGTGTCGCATCAGCCGGTAATTAGTTGACTAAATCTGTCGGGATAGAGTAAAGTCGACGAAACTGGTCGGGTATTATGCTCGGCCCATTCCAATACTGTTTTTACTCGTTAACTCATTGGATTGATTCAGTAAAGCATGGTTTTGCAGAGGGGATTGCGGCGATGAGACTGACAACTAAAGGACGCTTTGCGGTGACCGCAATGATTGACTTGGGGCTGCGCGACCAGGACGGACCGGTGACGCTCTCGGGAATTGGCGAGCGTCAGCAAATTTCTTTGTCTTATCTGGAACAGCTTTTCGGCAAGTTGCGCCGCCACCGCTTGGTGAGCAGCGTGCGGGGCCCGGGCGGTGGCTATCGCCTGGCAAAATCAGCCCAGACTATCTCGGTCGCCGACATCATCATGGCGGTTGATGAGCCGATTGACGCCACGCAATGTGGCGGCAAGGGACACTGCCATTCAGATGAAGACAACAAAAAAAGTGTCTGCATGACTCACCACTTGTGGACCGGGCTAAACGTCAAAATGATGGAATACCTGAATTCGGTCTCGCTGGCCGAACTGGTTAGCCAGCAACAAACAGGCAAAACAACGGTTATAAAGGATCAGCGCATCATCCGCGGATCATCCATGTCAAGAGCAACAACGACAGCATCAGCGCCCGTGACCGCCTGACTCATTGTAATTTCCAGTGACCATGTTTACCCCCGTTTACTTTGACCACAATGCCTCGACGCCAATCGATGAGCGCGTGTTGGCCGGTATGCAGCCGTTCACGACGCAGCGGTATGGCAATGCTTCCAGCCGGCATGAGTACGGGCGAGCCGCGCGGCGGGCGATAGACGAGGCACGTCAGCGGGTGGCCTACGCAGTTGGTGCTCATCCCACAGAAATAGTATTTACCAGCGGCGGATCGGAAGCGAATAACCTTTTCATCAAGGGCACAGCAGCGAACTTGCCCGCTGGCGGTATTGCCATTTCTACAATCGAGCATCCCTGCGTGCGCGAGCCGGCCAAACAACTGGTCAAGACAGGTTGGAAATTGCAACGGCTTGAGGTTGACGGTGATGGCTTGATACGGCGTCTCGCCAGCACCAACTGGCAGCGTGCACCAAGCATCGTTAGCGCCATGTTGGCGAACAACGAAACCGGCGCGGTGCAGGACATCGTTCAAATCGCGCAACTGGCAAAGGCCTGCGGCGCTTTGATGCATACCGATGCGGTCCAAGGGTTGGGCAAAATGCCGATTGACTTCCGTGCCTTGAACTCAGCTGGTGTGAGCGCGATGACGCTATCTGCTCACAAAATTGGCGGTCCCAAAGGTGCCGGAGTCTTGGTGCTTGATAAGCGAGTTGATTTGCAGCCCCTCATTGCCGGTGGTGGTCACGAGCGAGGTTTGCGCTCCGGGACGGAAAATGTGGCCGCAATCGTGGGTTTTGGTCTGGCAGCCGAATACGCGGTTACTGAACTCCCCGCGCGGCGCACACAGTTGGTCGGCCTGCGGGATGCTCTGGAATCAGGTTTGAAGCGCCTCGACGCAATAATTTTTTCGCAGAAAGTAGAGCGTCTGCCTAACACCAGCTATTTTGCGTTTGAACATATCGATGGCGAGACGCTGGTAGCCAAACTGGACCGCGCCGGTTTCGCGGTTGCCAGTGGTGCCGCCTGTTCCAGCGCAAATCCAGAACCGTCTGCGGTTTTGCTGGCAATGGGTGTGCCGGCGCACATCGCGCGTGGCGCGGTACGTGTTAGTTTTGGCGCCGGCAACACGCAAATGCAAGTGGATGAATTTTTGTTGGCACTGACCTCGACCTTAGCCGAACTGCGTGGTCTGGTCGCGGTTGCACATTGATGTTTTTTGGAGAAATAGCATGAGCAACACGGAACGTCCAATCTATCTTGACTATTCGGCAACCACACCTGTCGACCCTCGCGTGGCAGCGGCAATGATTCCCTGGTTGACCGAAAATTTCGGGAACCCGGCGTCGCGCTCTCACCCTTACGGCTGGACTGCAGAACATGCGGTTGAAGACGCACGCGCACAGATCGCTGCCTTGGTCAATGCAGACGCTAAAGACATCATCTTTACCTCTGGCGCGACGGAGTCGAACAATCTCGCGATCAAAGGCGCAGCGCACTTTTATGCGGGTACCAAGGGCAAGCACATTATTACCGTATCAACCGAGCACAAGGCGGTGTTGGATACCGTCAAGGAGCTGGAACGGCAAGGGTTTGAGGCTACCTATTTGGTGCCCGGCGAAAACGGACTGATCACCGTTGAACAGTTTCGAGCGGCGCTGCGACCGGATACGGTGGTCGCTTCTGTGATGGCCGTTAATAATGAAATCGGAGTGATTCAGCCGATCTCCGCAATTGGCGAAATCTGTCGGGAAAAGGGCGTGATTTTTCATGTGGACGCTGCGCAAGCAACCGGCAAGATGCCCATTGATCTCGCAGTAATGAATGTAGATCTGATGTCATTTTGTGCGCATAAAACTTATGGCCCGAAGGGGATAGGCGCGCTGTACGTCCGTCGTAAGCCGCGTATTCGATTGGAAGCGCAGATGCACGGTGGCGGACACGAGCGCGGCCTGCGCTCCGGGACACTGGCCCCACATCAAATTGTCGGCATGGGGGAAGCCTTCCGTTTGGCACGGGTCGAAATGGCGACAGAGAATGAGCGTATTCGGATGTTGCGTGACCGCCTGATGAAGGGTTTGATGGATATCGAAGAAACTTACGTCAACGGTGATCTTGAGCAACGCGTGCCACACAACCTGAACGTCAGTTTCAATTTTGTTGAAGGTGAGTCACTGATCATGGCGATCAAGGATATCGCTGTTTCGTCAGGGTCGGCATGCACCTCTGCAAGCCTTGAGCCATCCTATGTACTCCGTGCGCTGGGTCGGTCGGATGAACTGGCGCATAGCTCGATTCGCTTCACGCTCGGCAGATTCACCACTGTCGAGGAAATTGATTTCACGATCAAGTTATTGCACGAAAAGTTAGGAAAGCTGCGCGAACTGTCACCGCTTTGGGAGATGTTTAAAGATGGCGTGGACTTGAACTCAGTCGTTTGGGCAGCACATTGAAGCGATGAAGCAGCGTCAATGTGCTGCCCGTCGGGGCGATTAGACGACCCACCCCCCAACCCCCCCCCTCCCCTTTGGGAGGGGGTGATTAGTCAGAAGGAGATTTACCATGGCATATAGCGAAAAAGTACTGGATCACTACGAGAACCCACGCAATGTTGGTTCATTCGCCAAGGATGACCAGAGCGTAGCAACCGGAATGGTCGGCGCGCCGGCTTGTGGCGACGTAATGAAGTTGCAGATCAAGGTTGGCAAGGACGGCATCATCGAGGATGCCAAGTTCAAGACATATGGCTGTGGTTCTGCGATAGCGTCTTCCTCGCTGGTGACAGAATGGGTCAAAGGCAAGACGCTGGATCAGGCCTTGGAAATCAAGAATACGCAGATTGCCGAAGAGCTGGCATTGCCGCCAGTCAAGATTCACTGCTCGATTCTGGCGGAAGACGCCATCAAGGCGGCGGTCGCTGACTACAAGAAAAGACAGGTGAATTGATCATGCCGGTAACGCTTTCTGAACCGGCCGCCAAACACGTTGCCAACTTCATCGCCAAGCGCGGCAAAGGTGTCGGCGTCCGACTGGGGGTAAAGACCTCGGGTTGCTCCGGGCTCGCCTACAAGCTTGAGTTTGCGGATGCATCACAGCCTGAGGACATCATTTTTGAGAGTCATGGTGTAAAAGTACTGGTCGATCCAAAGAGTCTTCCTTATTTGGAAGGTACCCAACTGGATTACACCAAAGAAGGACTCAACGAAGGATTTAAGTTCATCAATCCCAACGTAAAAGATGAATGCGGTTGTGGCGAATCTTTCAAGGTGTAGTGAGTCGAATATTGGATGGGTTTAACGTGTCGTTACCTGAGTTGAGCCTGACCTCGGACAATTTTGCGTTGCTGAATTTGCCTCAACAGCAGGCCTTGGATCGAGTGCGCCTGGAGGCGAACTTTCACCAGTTGCAGGCGCGCGTGCACCCGGATCGCCACCTCAAGGCAAGCGACGCAGACCGGCGATTGGCCATGCAGTGGGCAAGTCGGGTCAACGAAGCGTTCAAGACGCTTAGGGATCCTCTGTCAAGAGCCAATTATTTGTTGAAGTTGAAAGGTTACGATACTGACCTGGAGAACAATACCGCCATGTCGGTCGAGTTTCTCATGGCACAGATGGAACATCGGGAAGCGGTCGCTGCAGCGCGCGAGAACAGTGATGGCCTGGCGTTGGAAAAGCTGCGCCAAACGCTTGGCAGTGAAATGACGCTTGCGCACATGAACCTCGTGACTTTGATTGACAGGCAAGAAGACTATTCCGCCGCATCGGTACTGGTGCGGCAATTGATGTTTCAGCAGAAACTAATTTCAGAAATTGACGACGCACTAGAGGCGGTTGTCGAGTAAAGCGTTATGGCCTTGTTGCAAATCTCCGAGCCCGGTGAGACCGTTGCTCCTCACCACCACCGGCTTGCGGTCGGAATTGACTTGGGAACGACCAATTCATTGGTTGCCACAGTTCGTAGCGGAATGGCTGTGGTACTGAATGATGAGCACGGTCGATCACTCCTGCCGTCCGTGGTTCATTATCGTAGTGGCGGTCAACCTGAAGTCGGCTTTGGAGCGCAAAGCAGACAGGCGAGTGACCCTAAAAACACCATTAGCTCGGTGAAAAGATTTATGGGCCGAGGTCGCCGCGATATACAGCATATCGAGACCTTACCGTACGATTTCGTCGAAGCCGGAGATGGCGTCGGAATGGTGAAAATTCGCACGGATGCCGGGATAAAGAGCCCGGTTGAGGTATCGGCTGACATCCTTGAGCAGTTGCGTATCCGCGCTGAAAAGTCTTTGGGTGGTCCGCTTGCCGGAGCGGTAATTACTGTCCCAGCCTATTTTGATGACGCACAACGTCAAGCCACCAAGGACGCTGCCCAACTTGCCGGTATCAGCGTGTTGCGTTTGCTCAATGAACCAACCGCTGCAGCCATTGCTTACGGTTTGGATAACTCCAGTGAAGGCGTCTATGCCGTATTTGACTTGGGCGGCGGCACATTCGACATTTCAATACTGAAATTGTCCAAAGGGGTCTTTGAAGTATTGGCGACTGGTGGAGATTCGGCACTGGGTGGCGATGACTTTGATCAGCGTGTTTTTTGCTGGATCATCCAGGAAGCAAAATTGAAACCCTTGTCGTTGTCTGATGCCCGTCTTTTGCTGACGCGTGCGCGCGAGGCCAAGGAGCATTTATCGCAACACGGAGAAGCCCCAATTACGGTCAAACTAGCCAGCGGCGAGTATGTGGATTTAAGGTTGACCACGGAGATTTTTTGCGAGATTACCCGCACGCTGGTGCAAAAGGCGTTGAATCCGACTCGCAGGGCGTTGCGTGATTCCGGTTTGGCAATTACCGATATCAAGGGTGTGGTGATGGTCGGTGGTTCGACCAGAATGCCGCAGATTCAGCATGCGGTCAGCGAATTCTTTGGTCAGGAACCTCTGAACAATCTTGATCCCGACAAAGTCGTCGCACTGGGCGCGGCAATTCAAGCCAACTTATTGGCAGGCAACCGCACTGGTGACGATGACTGGTTGTTGCTGGACGTCATTCCACTTTCACTTGGCCTGGAGACAATGGGTGGACTGGTTGAAAAGGTCATCCCGCGCAATTCGACGATCCCGATTGCCAGGGCGCAGGAATTTACGACCTTTAAGGACGGCCAAACGGCAATGGCGATACATGTGGTGCAAGGTGAGCGCGAACTGGTTTCCGACTGCCGCAGTCTCGCCCGGTTTGAACTGAGAGGTATCCCCCCAATGGTTGCCGGCGCGGCGAGGATTCGGGTCAGCTTTCAGGTCGATGCCGATGGATTGCTCTCGGTATCGGCACGCGAACAATCAACGGGTGTCGTGGCCAATATTGAAGTTAAGCCCTCCTATGGACTCAGTGACGGCGAGATTGCTGCCATGCTCAAGGCCGGGATGGGCAAGGCCGCGGAAGATGCAAGCCGCCGCGCGCTGCGTGAAGCGCAAATCGATTCTCAGCGCTTGCTCGAGGCCGTGCAATCTGCACTGCGTGCTGATGCAGATTTATTGTCTGCTGCGGAGCAAACGGAAATTACCCATGCAATCGCGCAGTTGCAGGCGGTTTTGTTGAGTGATGACCGACGTGCTATTGATGACGCAACGCATCGACTCTCCAAAACGACCGACGAGTTTGCGGCGCGCCGAATGAATCAGAGTGTCAGCAGGGCATTCTCAGGACAGAACATAGAAAATATAAAAATATGACCCAAATAATTGTGCTTCCGCATGTGGAATTGTGTCCCGATGGCGCAGTGATCGAGGGCGAACCCGGATTGTCGATTTGCCATGCGCTGTTGCAGCACGACATCGAAATTGAGCATGCCTGTGAGCAATCCTGCGGCTGTACTACTTGTCACGTAATTGTGCGGGAAGGTCTCGGATCGCTGGAACCTGCGGACGAAATGGAAGACGATTTACTCGACAAGGCGTGGGGTTTGGAACCCAACTCACGGCTATCTTGTCAGGCAATCGTTGGCACAGCGCCGTTGGTAATTGAGATTCCAAAATACACCATCAACATGGTGAAAGAGGGCAAACGGTGAAGGGCGTCCATCGTGGGCATTCACCAGTTGGTGCTCATATGCGTTGCATAGCGGGATGTCCGCGTCGCGGAGCGCTAACGCCATCAAACTTTCCAAAAATAGGTGAGAGTTAAGCGATGAAATGGACCGACTCGCTAGATGTGGCGATTGCACTCAGTGAAGCGCACCCTGATGTCGACCCGACAAAGATAAACTTCGTTGATCTCATGAAGTGGGTGTCGGCCCTGCCAGATTTCGCCGAAGATGAGCGTCATTGTGGTGAAAAAAAGCTCGAGGCCATCCAGCAAGCCTGGATCGATGAGTTGGAATAGTAAACACGTGTTGCGATGATAGACACACACTGCCATCTCGACGCCGCTGAGTTTGACCACGACCGCGACGCGGTGCTGGCCAGCGCGATTGGCACAGGCGTGCGTGGAATCGTCTTGCCCAGCGTGGAACGTGCGAATTTTGGTGCAGTTGCATCGATTTGCCGTATGCACGCTGAGTGTCATGCCGCCTATGGTATCCATCCACTCTACGTCGATCGGGCGCAAGAACAAGACCTGGACGCGTTACGCCTGATGCTGGCAAATGAGCCTGCAGTGGCGGTAGGCGAAATTGGGCTGGATCGGTTTGTCGAACCCCATAATGACGCAAGGCAGTTACATTTTTTCGTCGAGCAACTCAGGATTGCCAGGGAGTTTGATCTGCCCGTGGTGTTGCATGTACGACGGGCAGTTGATGCTGTGCTGAAGGAGCTGCGGCGGTTGAGACTACGCGGAGGAATCGCGCACGCGTTCAATGGAAGTCGACAGCAAGCCAACGAATTCGTCAAGTTGGGGTTCAAGCTGGGCTTTGGCGGTGCCATGACCTTTCCGCGGGCATTGCGCATTCGCGAACTTGCCGCAACGCTGCCGCTTTCGGCCATCGTGCTGGAGACTGACGCACCAGATATTTCGCCGAACTGGCAGCACGAGCAACGAAATTCGCCAGACCAGTTGCCGCGAATTGCCCGAACGTTGGCCGAATTGCGGTCAATTTCGCTGGATGAACTAATTTTTGCCACCAACCAAAACGCTTTACAGGTATTACCCGCCCTGTCGGCGCTACACTAAGCCTTTTCCCCAACAAAACAGCTTTTCAACCACCTGATCAGGAGAACTACATGAGTACAACCATCACCCTTCGCGGTACCCCCGTAAAAGTTGAGGGCACGCTTCCCTCTGCCGGCGCAAACGCGCCTGATTTTCAATTGACCAACGGTGATCTGGCCGAAGTGAGTCTGAAGAATTACGCCGGCAAACGCAAAGTGCTCAATATCGTTCCCAGCCTTGATACACCGACCTGCGCACTGTCGACGCGGAAATTTAACGAATCCGCAGGAACACTCAACAATACGGTAGTGCTTGTCGTTTCGGCTGACTTGCCATTTGCGGCCAAACGATTTTGTGCTGTCGAGGGCTTGCAGAACGTCGGGCAATTGTCGACTTTCCGAAATCCGGGTTTTCTCAAGTCCTGGGGTGTTCTGATGGCTGACGGCCCGCTAGCCGGACTTACCGCCCGCGCTGTGGTCGTACTTGATGAAAACGACAAGGTATTGCACAGTGAGTTGGTACCGGAAATTGCTCAAGAGCCAAACTATGACGCCGCGCTGAAAGCGTTGAGCTGAGCAAGTTCGCTGGCGTCCCCTCGACAGCTTGTCTGTGGCGATGGGATAGCGCGTTTGTTGAACACATGCCGTCGGTGCGTTTTCCGGCGGCGTAATTAATAGATAGCATTGAGTTTCTCGGATTCTGACCCGAGACTCGGTAGTTAGGCGTCGGGACTGGTTGGTCCTACCCCTTAAAAATTTTTCAGCTGATGTTGCTACAGTAATTTGGGATGGACTATTGAGTGTTTGGAAAGAAACCACCTACCGGAATTAAGCGCACCGCTCTGCGCCGAGGGCTCTCGGTGTCTCTTGCCGGAGCACGTGCCGGCGGAGCGGTGGCGTTTGATTCCGCATTGGGTCGTGTCTTGCCTTTGTGGAAAAAGCACAGCACGGTAATGGAGTCAGAGGCGCGCCGATTCGTGGCGGAGCTCGGTCGATTAAAAGGGACCTATGTCAAGATCGGGCAAATGTGGGCACTGTTCGGCGAGCACTTTCTGCCCAGCGCGCTGACGGATGCTCTGCATGATCTGGAAGCGCGTACGGAGCCCTTGTCATGGAACTCCATTGAGCCTGTGCTGCGACAAAGTCTGGGTGGCACCTATGCAGAACTGGACATTGACCACAAAGCTATCGCGGCGGCATCGCTTGCACAGGTTCACCGCGCGCGCGTCAAGTCAACCGGGGAGGAAATCTGCCTCAAGGTTCTGTATCCCGGCGTAAGAGAAACCATCGACACCGACTTCAACGCTGTTGTCCGGATGCTCAAACTTACGCGTTGGCTGAAAGCAGGCAAGGAGCTGGATGATTGGCTGGAAGACATGCGCGCGCAATTGCATCTCGAAGTGGATTACGAGCGTGAAGCACGCATGACCGAACGCATGGCGGATCTTGTGGCCAACGATCAGCGCTACCGGGTTCCCCACGTTTACAAGAAATACAGCAGTAGTTCAGTGCTAGCGCTCTCGTACATGAGAGGGGAGCCGGTGACCAGCGAGCTCGTCAGCAAATTGTCGCAAGAGCGCCGGAACAAAATTGGCATAGCCATGCTTGACCTGTTTTTCCATGAGGTTTATCTGTGGAGTGTGATGCAGAGTGACCCAAACTTTGGCAACTATCGGGTTCTAATAGGCGACCACAAAAGTGGTGTGACGGATCAGTTGGTGTTGTTGGACTTTGGCGCAACCCTCGAGTGTTCAAACCAATTCCTTCGCGCGCTCGGGAACACAGTCGCGTCAGGTCAGGAGGGCGATGTCTCAGGTGTTATTGACGGTTTAATGGCCCTCGGATGTCTGACGTCCACAAGCAGCGAAACGAGCCGGCAATCATTTGCCAGTTTTTGCCTGCGTTTGCTGGAACCGCTACGTGACGAAGCCGACCTCCCGGCAAACATGCTCAATGAAAATGGCGAGTATCGATGGGGTGCCTCGGAGCTAATGAAGCGTGCCAGCGCACAAGCTGCCGAGTCGGCAATGAGTCGACATTTTTCTACGCCGTCACGCGACTTTGCCTTTGTCGCCCGAAAACTTACCGGCGTGTTTACTTTTATCGCCGTTCTTGAAGCCGAGTTCAATGGCGCTGATTTGCTCAAGCAGCACCTGCTGCGGTGGCGCGCACGGTGAGCAAGGACAACGGTGAAGCGAATGTACCGGCAGGTCGAATAAGCCGCTTGGCAAGTATGACCCGCATCGCCGCCGGTGTTGCCGGCGGAATGATGGCTGAGGGCGCGCGGCAGTTGCGCGATGGTAACCGGCCGCGCCTGAAAGACATGCTGCTCACGCCGCAGAACGCACAACGCATCAGCAGCGAGCTAGCCAAGTTACGTGGTGCGGCCATGAAGCTTGGTCAAATGTTGTCTATGGATGCTGGTGATGTCATTCCAAAGGAGCTGGCAGACATTTTGGCGCGCCTCCGCTCTGACGCGAGGACCATGCCACGGGCGCAAATAAACCGGGTATTGGTCAAAGCCTACGGTAAGGAATGGCGGACGAAGTTCACTCATTTCAGCTATCAGCCATTGGCTGCCGCGTCCATCGGACAGGTTCATCAGGCCGAAACCTTGAGTGGCGAGCAGATCGTTCTCAAAATTCAGTACCCTGGCGTTCGTCGCAGTATTGGGAGCGATATCGACAATGTGGCGATTTTGCTGAGGATGTCGGGCCTGATCCCGAGGAATATCGATCTTGGACCACTACTCGAAGAGGCCAAAGCACAGTTGCACGACGAAGCCGATTATCTGACTGAGGCGCGGTACCTCAGCGCATTTGGGAAGGCGCTGGGCAAAGACAAACGCTTTGTCGTACCGCGTTTGTACAAGGAACTGACCACCGATTCGATCCTGGCGATGGGTTTTGCTGATGGTTCTCCGATTGAGTCAATCGCGAATCTGGACCAGGTTGAACGGGATCGCGTAGTCGGCAACCTGATTGAGCTGATGCTGCACGAATTGTTCACCTTGAATATGGTGCAAACCGATGCGAATTTTGCCAACTATCGCTATCAGCATGAGACCGGGAAGGTTGTGTTGTTGGACTTTGGTGCGACCAGGCGCTTTACACCGGATTTCGTGGCCAAGTACCGTAACCTGATCAAAGCGATTCTCACAGACGACGAGGGCCAGATCATCACAGCGGCAGAGAACGTGGGTTATGTGATCAATGGTGTTCACCCTGTTTACCGCCAGTTGCTGATTGATATTTTTGGCTTGATCGGCGAGGTATTGCGCGCCGAGGAACCCTACACGATAAAAGGGGCGCGCCTGTCCGCGCGGATGACTGAAAAGACTCTGGCGATGAAAGACTATCGGGATGACTGGCGGGCACCGCCGATTGATGCGATTTTTTTTCATCGCAAATTCGCCGGTTTGTTTTTGCTTGCCAGCAGGGTCGACGCACACGTGTTTATGCGGCCATTGCTTGAGGCCGTGCTCTAAAGTCAGCGACGTCTGATGATCGAAAGCAGGAGTGATATGCGTGCGGTCGGTTTTAACGCGCGCAGCGTGCGGACCGGGGGTTTGATGAAATGCCGCGCTACAGCTTAACCATGAATTCCGTTTAACAAGCATTTCCCTTGTCTATCTGTCACAATCTGCTTTGTAGATGGTTTGGCGCGTCCCGGCATTACCGAGAAGACGTGCACAGCACAAACAAGGGACCTTAATGAGCAGTTCGCGCTGGCTTTCCGGTGAGAGATTTCGCAAACTCTGGCAGTTTCTCGCTGTGACGGTTTTTGCGCTACTCATCGCGCTTGGTAGCGAGCGCATGGGCTGGCTGCAAAACTACGAGAACATCTACTACGACTATTGGCACCAACTATCCGGTGTCAGACGTGTCTCGCAATATGCTGCAGTGGTGGCGGTTGACGATGATACTTTGCTGCTCTACCGCGATGACCCGTTGGCATTTTGGGCACCGCATTTCGCCCAGGCGATGCAAACGCTGACTGATGTTGGTGCCAAGTCGGTGGGACTGGATTTCATTTATGCGGTTAGCGCTGAAGCTTGGTTGCACAAGCTGAATTTGCCGGATAGCGATATCTCGCGCAACTATGATTCACCGTTCCGCGCCCAACTCGCCCAGGGTAAAAAAATACTTATTGCACAGTTGGTTGAGACTTCGCTGGGTGATATGGAGGTAATGGGTCCGCCACAAGAGCATCTGTTGATGTTGCCCAATGGCGCTTTCGATACGGGGATTGCCAATCTCTATCCCGATGACGACAAGCTTGTGCGGACGTTTTATCCCGTCGTCATCGATGATGAAAAGTTCCCGGGCGTTGGATTTGCCATGCAGCTGGTTTTGCGCGCAATGGATGGCGATAGCTTGGCATCGAATTGGAAGATTGCCGGTGAAACCTATCAACGGCAACGCGAGCGCCGCAAAATTGGTTATGTCGGGCCACCAGGCTCCATGCTGACAGTTTCCATGAGTCGACTACTCAAACCTGACGCATTGTCTGATCCGTTGGTGCAGCAACTCAAAGGCAGAGTCGTCATCATTGCGCCAAATGATATCGGGACTTCGGATCGGCATTTCACTCCCTACTCCAGGCAGTTACTCGGTGCCTCGACCGAGCCAATGATTGGTGGCGAGATTCATGCCAATATCATTGAAACGATACTGTCGGGAAATTACCCTCGCGCAATGTCGCTGTGGGTCCTGTGGCCGACACTGCTTCTTGAACTGGTTGCTGCCGTAATTATTTTCCAGCGCCTGCATCCAGTGAAAGGTCTGGCATTCGGTGTGCTCCTTTCAGTTTTGGTTTTACTTGCTGCTTATACCTTGTTCCAACGCGATGTGTTGATGTCTGTCGGGCCGTTTCATTTGGCCTTGGCAACTGCGTATCTCACAACCTTGGGTCTACGTCTGACCGGAGAGGAACGCGAACGTGCACAACTCCGTTCAATGTTCGGACAGTATGTGTCAGATGTCGTCGTCGACAAGTTGATTGCAGAAGGTCAACGTCCTAACATGGGCGGCGAGAAACTCGAAGTTACGGTGCTCTTTTCGGACATTCGCAACTTCACCACTATTTCTGAAAAGCTTGACGCCGAGGAAGTCGTGGAAATGCTTAATGCCTACTTTGGGCTGACTTGCGAACCGATTCTCGAACAGGGCGGTATGGTGAACAAGTTCATCGGTGATGCTGTCATGGCGATTTTCGGTTCGCCGGTACACTATGAGGATCACGCGCGCCGTGCGTTGCTGGCTGCTCAAGGGATGGCGAGAGAAGCAATAAAATTCAAGGCATGGATGGAAAAACGGTTCCCCGATCGCGGACTTCCTGAGTTCGGGATCGGTATTGGTGTGCATAGTGGTCCTGCAGTCATGGGTGATATTGGCTCGGTCAAGCGGCGCGAATTTACTGCGATCGGTGATACGGTGAATGCGGCGTCCCGGCTGGAAGGTGTCACCAAGGAAATGAAATGTGTCATTGCTGCGAGTGCTGCATCGGTAACTGCAGGTGGCGAAGGAATCCGCACCGGCAAACGGGAAATAATTTACGTCAAAGGCAAAGCTGAACCCCTTGAAGTGTTTGAGATCTTGTTTGAGTAAACTCGTAGGTAGATAGGCATTGGCGGAACCGGGACGTGGGTGATCATTTTTGGAGCTGACAGATTGCAGTAATGAAAGCAGTGAATAAAAATTTCGCAAGTGTCAACGTGTTTCAAGCGTGGCTCGGGGAGCGGGGATGGGTCGCGCCGGTCTTGCTTTTGTGCTTTATGTCATTCGCCGCACCCGGTGTATCGTTTGCAGCCGATGCTGTGAAAAAAATAGAAACGCGCGTGGCCTTGATCGTCGGCAACTCCGACTACAAGTCTGCGCCCTTGGAAAATCCCGCCAACGACGCAAGTGACCTGGCCAGCGCGCTCGAGAAAAAAGGGTTCAAGGTGTTGGTCCGCGAAAATGTTGGTGAACGCGGCTTAAAGGAGGCGGTTGATACGTTTGCGAAACATTTGAAAAAGGGCGGTATCGGCCTGTTCTTTTTTGCTGGTCACGGAATCCAGGTCAAAGACCAGAATTTTTTAATGCCGATTGATGTTGGTTTTGAGAGTGAAGCGGATATTGCATACAAGGGCGTTAGTGCGGAGTACGTGCTGTCGCGCATGGCTGAAGCTGGAAATCGTGTCAATATCGTTATTCTGGACGCGTGTCGCAACAATCCATTTCAAGAAGCCAAAAAATCCAGCAAAGGTTTGGGGGTAATGAGTGTGGGTCGGGCCGAGGTCGGCACGTTCATCGCCTACGCAACGTCACCGGGTTCCGTCGCAGCTGATGGCACCGGGCGCAATGGACTTTACACTCGCAGCCTATTGCGGGCCCTCGAGTCGCAGGACTCGGACATCGACAGAGTTTTTGGTCGAGTACGTACAGGCGTAGTTCAGGAGACTGCCGGTGCGCAGGTTCCGTGGACATCCAGTTCGGTCGTTGGGAGCTTCTACTTTGATGTTGCCGAAGATGTTGTCGCACAGCAAAAGGCAGTCCAAACCTCTTTTGCTGCGATTCCGGCACCCGCTGCCTCCAGCCAAACTGCAGCACCGTTTGACCCTGTTCAAGAGCAGGCATTTTGGAATCGCATCAAAGACAGTCGGAATCCAGCTGATTTCATCGCCTATTTGGAAAAATTCTCCGGCGCTACGCGAGCCGCCTTTGCTCGTTGGATTGTTCAAAAGTATGGCGGGACACTGCCGCCCAATTTGGGTGCACCGGCTTACCTCAACGCGTCAGTTGCTCCTGCTCCATCCGGCCCGACACAGCAGCAAATGCCGTCACAGACTGCGGCGGCATCAGAGGTTGCGTTGCCTCAGAAAAATGCGTCTTCCAGTTCGGGATCTGGCGAGCGTGACTGTACCGGCTGCCCGGAGTTAGTTGTAGTTCCCGGCGGCGAATTTGTAATGGGAAGCGGTAAAGAGGAGAAATTGCGCGAACCGGATGAAGAACCGGCGCATCGAGTTCGGATCGGCGGACCGATAGCCGTAGGCAAGTATGAGGTGACACGCGCACAGTATGCAGAATTTGCGCGGGAAACCAAGCGGGAGTCGAAGGGCGGTTGTAATTCAACGCTCGGCGGCCGTTTTAACAAAAACTTGAAGGCATCATGGAGCAGCCCTGGTTTTCCCCAGAAAGACGACGAGCCCGTCGTATGTGTCAGCTGGGAGGATGCCCACGCATACACGACGTGGCTTAGCAAGAAGACAGGAAAATCATACCGGCTGCTGAGTGAAGCGGAATGGGAATATGTCGCACGTGCCGGCACTACTGGCAGGCGCTTTTGGTCCGATCCGGACGAGGGAAACGCCTGTCGTTATGCCAGTGTGGCCGATATGTCGTTTAAAAAAGTGTCGCCGGGTATGCCGATATTTCCGTGCTCCGATGAGCATCCATACACAGCGCCCGTCGGTAAATTCCCGGCGAATCCATTTGGACTGCATGATATATTGGGAAATGTTGCCGAGTGGATAGAAGATTGTTGGAACGGGGATTATTCGAGCGCACCTGAAAATGGCGCTGTTCGTTCGACCGGTTCGTGCTCCGAGCGCGGATACCGCGGCGGAGCGTGGAACGGCAAACCGGCCACGGTACGTTCTGCGTACCGAGACCGTGAGTCAATAGAAGAGCGACACGACCATCTGGGCTTCCGTGTGGTGCGCGTTGCGCCGTGAGTTCCTCGACCTCTGATGAATTGCACTCGTCAGTTGGTGCTGACGGCACGGCGTTACACCTGACTGGCGCTGCTGTGCATGATCACCAGCGGCGCCGGTTGCTGCTCGGCGGCGTTGGTTTATCAATAGGTGGTGCCTTGTTGCCGAAGAATGTGCTGGCCCAGAAGTCCGGCGACCCGGTCATTGATGCCTATGTTCCGCGCGAAAAATATGCATTGCTGATTGGGAATCGCGACTACCCGAACCGCAAGGACATCGCACCAGCGCACAAAAACGTCAATGATGTCAAAGATGTACTCGAGTACTACGAGTTCAAGGTAAAAGACTACCGCGACCTTGATGGACCGGGAATGACCAAGGCACTTGCGGAGTTCAGCACCATGATCCGTACTGTAAAAGAGGGCGCGTTGCCAGGTGGCGTCGCGGTCGTGTTCTATTTTTGCGGACATGGTTTTCAGACCGCTGGGCGCAACTACCTAGTGCCGGCGCGCGTCGACCCGTCCTCGGAGCAAGCCCTCGGGCAATCATTGAAGCTCAACGAGGACGTCCTTGCCGCTTTTCCGCAGCATTATCCGGGTATTAGCATTGCGCTGATCGACGCCTGCCGTACCGACCCGGTAATACGTAAAGGCGTTGACGACTTTAACCAGATTGCAGCACCTGAGGGCATGCTGGTTTTTTTTGCAACGCGTGCCGGGCGCCCGGCGTTGGCGCCGATTAGCCCGGATCGCAATACCTTTTTTACCGGAGCGCTGGTTGACGTGTTGCGCGATGCCAACGGTGTTACGCCAATAGACGATTTGTTTCAGATCGCAGCTAATGAATGTCAGGCGCGGGTCAAGGCAGAGTTTGACAAGGCAAAACTGACTATTCCGCCACAGTTTCCGGAAAGCACAACGAATCTTCGCGGACGATTTTTAATCCGCAATCGACAACTGGAACTCAACCGCTCAAAACGCCGTCAACAAAGTGTCGCATCTGGCGCGGTTGACTTCAATAAACTGGAAGAACGCTGGCGTGCCATCGAAACCACATTGCGACCTAATCGCCTCATTCGCTTGTGCGAGGACTTTGCACGCGACTTTCCGGGGAGCGAATACGACCAACAAGTGAAAGTGAGCTTGGCGGGTGCGCGCCAGGCTCTCGAGAGTCAACGTTCAGCCGGGCTTTCCGGAGATTTGTTCGACGAGGTTGCGGGAGACAAGGATTATCGAGACGATTTGTCCAAAGCGTTGCGTGGGGATAAGGACGCTGCCCATCGAATCGCCATGGATTACCGCACAGGAAAATCCGGAGTCAGCGTGAATTTGCGTCGCACCGAGCAGTGGCTCCGATTCTCGGCCGAGCTGGGTAATGGAATCGCGAGTTTTGAATTGTCAGAAATTTACAATCAGCTGGGACAGGTCGGCGATGCCGCGCGCTTTGAGAAAAAGGCGCTTGACTTGGGCTATCGGCCACCACCGCGTCTGGCTACACGAGGATACTAATATGATCAAAATACGCAGGCAACCAACTATGAATTTTGACCCCGGTTTGTTTGTAATTGAGTCCGTATGTGTAACGCTATTTGGGATGTTGGCTTCAACGGCTTTTCTCGTTGCCTCGCTGGCTCCGAACTATGCAGCAGCCCAAAGCGGAACTGTATCCCCCCCGGAATCTGCCTCGACAGCCAAGTCAAGTGCGACTCCACAAAAGGCTAAAGCGAAACCGGCCCGCCCGGCGATAAGAATCGAGTCGTCGACCATGCATACTCGTTGGCAAGAAGTGCGCGCAGCCGTTGGCCCGAAAGAGTTGCTTAAATTGTCTGAACAATTCGAGCGCGATTTTCCATTTAGCGCCGTTGATCAACAAAACCAGGCACTCCAGGTCTGTGCGAGAAAGACTTTAACGATTGCGCGTACAGCAGGACTTTCAAGTGACTTTTTTGATGAAAAGGTGGGTGATGCGAACTACAAGGCGCAACTCAAGTCAGCTATTCGCAGCGACAAAGAGGCGGCTTATCAACTGGCGCTCGCTTATCGCTCAGGAACGTCAGGTGTTGCAGCCAATGCGCGACGCTCTGAGCAATGGCTGCGATTTGCTGCAGACCTTGATCATGCGCGAGCGAGTTGGGAACTGGCTGAAATATACAACCACGAAGGGTTGGTCGCGGACGCGGCTCGTTATGAGAAAAGGGCGGCTGAACTTGGTCATTCAATACCGCCAAGATTGCCTAGCCGGGGCTATTGATTGTCGTTCCGCGCATTCTTAATGCGTTGCTATGGCACTGTTAAAGTCGCCTTCGCCAACTGACGGATTTCCGTATTGTCGGGTTGCCGGATCAGCATGTCCTTGGCAACAATCTTCAGATCATCGTACATTTCGTTGTCAAGAAAAATTGAGTACAAATAGAGCTCCGGAGTAACGTCAGTGATACTTGTGTTCGCTCGCATTGACTCGTAGACACTCATTGCCGCCGCGATATCTTCTTTGCTTGCCGGGATTGGCGCCTTGACTGACCGCACCACGGAACCACCCATGTGCGAGGTAGCCATCAGCTCGCTCACCCGCGCGAGGCGTTGCGGAACGTTGGCAGGCAGGGGAACTACCACGGGTTTGGGCCCGCTAATCACCTCGCCGCCTGCCAACGTAACGACGAAGGATCCGGGCCCGGTCCAAATTTCCTGCCTCGGGACCGTCGTGTAGGTGAGGCGCATTATTGACCGTTTCTGCAATCTAATCGTGTCGCCATGGCGGATACGCATATAGGCAACAACCGGACGGGCCTTGCCGTCTTTGCCCTGAAAACTCACTTCACCCTGCACAACAGTTAACAGCGCTACGTCAGCTACGGACACCTCTGCATGTCCCGACTTTAGGAAAAAAGTCGATGCTAGGGCAACGAAAAGAACAACGCTAGGCATTTTCATCATGACTCCGATCGATAACAATCTGTTTGACCACTGATGTCCATCGAATCCTGTCCAACGCGGTTGATTGTGCCTACAATTGGAATCAAGCACAAGACTAGTGTTTTGCACCTATGGACTTCTTGTGTTTTAAATTTGCCTGACAGCGGGTGCTCGTGCTCGCGGACTGCAATGTGATGGAAGCCTTTTGATTGTGAAGTGGCTGGGAGGCCGTACATGGGTATAGATTTTCGAGCGAAGACGTTCGCACGCTTCTCGGTGTCGCGCTTCCTTCATTGGGTCATGCTGATGCTTGCGTACGGCACAGTGCAAGCGCAAACGCCGCCTGTTCCTTCGGCCGGGCAGATATATCAAACGTTGCCGCCGGTGACTGTCCGGCCGGATCTTGAAGCGCGTACGGAAGATAAGACCACCAAGGCCAAGGCGATCACCGATGTCGAAGGTATGCGCCTCAACGTTGCCGGCTTTCAAATCGTCGGCATGACAGTGATGACGGAGTCCGATCTCACCGATGCCTTGGCGCCGTTTATTGGATCAGACAAGCGCTTTCAGGAATTACTGGACGCAGCTGCTGCGGTAAAGCAGGCACTTGCCCAGCGCGGTTACTTTCTGGCCGACGTGATTGTTCCCGAACAGAAAATAAAGAACGGAATCGTTACCTTGCAGGTTCTTGAGGGGCGACTCGGAAAAGTGACACTCGAGGTCGAGCCGGACGTCACGATACGACGCTCGTTGCTTGAGTCGTACGTAGCAGGGTTGAAGGAAGGGAGTCTCATTCAGACCTCCGAGGTCGAGCGCACGTTGTTCCAAATTCACGACCTGCGTGGGGTTCTTGCTCGAAGCAGTTTTGTACCAGGAGCCACACCTGGCACTGCAGATTTGATTATTGTTGTGAGTGCAGCAAAGACCTTCGAAGGCAATCTTGATCTTGATGCCAATGGATCTGTGTATACAGGGGAATATCGCCTAACTGCGGGAATCGACGGCAACAACTTATTAGGTCAGGGCGATTTGATCAGTTTCCGCTCAACCAACGCATTAGACGGGGACTTGAGAAACTTCCGTCTTTCATTGCTTAGTCCGCTCGGTCCATGGGGTAGCAAGGTCGGTACGTCATATACCAACCTCAGCTATCGCCTAGGCACGCCGACCTTTGACCCGCTGGATGCAAGTGGTTCAGCTTATGTCGCTTCGCTTTATGGAATACATCCCATCATTCGGTCACGCAACGCCAATCTGTTGACTATTGTTCAGTTTGACAACCGCAGGTTTCACGATGTTCAAATTGCTACCGGATCGGATACAAGCAAATTCATTCACGTCGGATTGTTGGGATTGTCCGGCGATTACCGGGATACGCTTGGCGGGGGTGGTATCAACGTATTCAACGTTTCATACTCTCGCGGGAAGCTTAAGTTCGGGTCTCCCGCGCAAGCTGCAGCCGATGAAGCAAATCGACAGACGGGCGGATGGTACGGCAAGGCAAATTTCTCAGGTTCACGCCTGCAGGCTCTGACCGATCGCACGGCGTTGTTTTTAGCTTACGGTCAGCAGTGGGGAAACAAGAACTACGATGCCAGCGAACAATTTAGCCTGGGTGGTCCAAATTCCGTTCGTGCTTATCCGGTGGGAGAGGGAGCTGGCGACAGAGGTTATCTTGGAACAGTTGAATTGCGCTACCGACTTCCCTATGAGGAAGAGATTCCAGGAACGATGGTGGTTACAGCATTCAATGATTTTGGTCGTACCACACTGATCAATAATCCGACGCCTGCGGATCTTGCGGCACAGTCACCGCTGAGTGCGCGGATTTCCGGGTTCGGTGTCGGCCTCAATTGGGAAATTCCAAATCAGGGCTATGTGCGCGCATCGGTGTCGGTTCGCGATACGGGCGATCCGACCGCAGATCATTTGGGGCGGAATCCGAAGTGTTATCTGTTAATCAGCAAGTTCTTTTGATTTTTAGTTCCGCAGTTAAGCCGATTGCTTTTGCGTGCACTGCCACAAATTTGTAAGAGGAATTGCGATGTACAAACATGCTACGGTTAATAAGGCGTTTCGGTTGAAATGGAGTGACGCCCGAAGTGCGTGGGTTGCCGTTGCCGAGTTTGTGCGATCAAGTGGCAAGCGGGCTTCAACCACTGTATCGCACGGACTTCTCCTTGGTGTCGTTGCGTTTAGTGCGAGCATGAGTGCAAGCGCACAGGTACCGATATCAACAACGTTACCGAATGGCGCAACAATTGTCGCCGGGCAGGTTGCGATTACTACCAGTGCGTCGCGGATGGATGTCAATCAGTCGTCGGCAAAGGCGATCGTCAATTGGAACAGCTTCAACATCGGCAGTGGTGCACAAGTTAATTTTGCTCAACCCAACAACACCTCAGTCATTCTCAATCGCGTCGAAGGCGGCAACGCGTCGCAGATATTTGGTCGGCTGACGTCTAATGGACACGTCTTTTTGACTAATCCCGCCGGTGTTTTATTTGCTCCCGGCGCTCAAGTTGACGTTGGCGGATTGGTTGCTTCAACTTTAGGTATCTCGGATGCCAATTTCCTTGCTGAAAAGTACAGCTTTAGTAATGGTGGCAGTGCAGCAGGTGTGACCAACGCCGGCAATATCACTTCATCACGCGGTGGGTTTGTCGCGCTAATTGCTCCGCAAGTCAGCAATAGCGGCAACATAAACGCACCTAGTGGCAGCATCGGGTTGGCAGCCGGCGACCATGTAAATCTCGACTTTGATCATGACGGATTGTTGAGCTTCCGTGTTGATTTGGCTGCCGCCGGTGCACGGGCAGGTAACTCCGGTTCACTGGTGGCCGATGGCGGGCGTGTAGTAATGAATGCGCAGGCCAAGGATGCCTTGTTGTCCACCGTCCTGAACAACGATGGAGTTATTCGCGCCCGCAGCCTTGGGTCGCGCAATGGTGAAATTTGGCTGGGCGGCGGCGCATCCGGTGTCGTCAGTGTGACCGGAACACTTGACGCATCGGGCACGGCGGCGGGACAAAGCGGCGGTACGGTCAAAGTGCTCGGTGACAAGGTCGGCTTGTTTGACCATGCCAGCGTGGATGTCTCGGGAGTTGGTGCTGGCGGCACGGCGTTGATCGGGGGTAATTGGCAGGGCAAGGGCATGGAACAGAATGCCAGTGCCACGTACGTCGGCAAAGATGTGAGTATCAACGCCGATGCCGTTGGAACTGGTGATGGTGGCAAGGTGTTGGTGTGGGCGGAAGGAACGACGCAGTTTTACGGCAAAATTTCGGCGCGCGGTGGAACACAAAGCGGCGATGGAGGGTTTGTCGAAGTCTCCGGAAAAAAGTCTCTCGTGTACGCGGGGCTGACGGATCTGCGCGCGCCTCAAGGAATGAGCGGAACGCTGCTTCTTGATCCGGATGATGTCTTAATCGTCAACGGTGCGGCAAGTGACGGCTCGAATCTCACTTGCGTTGATAGTGGCGGGGGTACCGGCACGTGCACCGATCCAGACGTGAACACTAATGCGACCGGGCCTTTTGCCGATAGCCAAACCGCGTCTGGGCTCAATGCGACCATCACTGACGGAACGATCAACGCGCAATTGGGATTTGGTAACGTTACTGTCACAGCGACTGAAGGTATCGACTCCGCCAGCGGGGTGTTGGTCGATCAGCTCGTCGGTGGCACGACACTTAATCTGACCGCCGGTACGTTCATCACACTTGGCGGCACTTATAGTGGTAGTGGGAACCTCAGTCTCAGTTTTACAACGACGCTGGACGTGACGCGAGCTCCTAGCCTTGGCGGCGTGACCGCTACTGCGACGGCGACCGGGGGGAATGCCACGATCACCGGCACCAACGCCACCTACCTGCTGCACGCCTCGACGGCGGACGCAGGCAGTATCGCTGGCGTGCTCAGCTGGACCGGAATTAAGAACATCACCGACACTGGGGTGGCCAACGTCAACTTCAACACTGGTGGTAGCGTGACCGGTGCGCTGGTCTCGACCACGCCTACCGGCACCTTGAACTACGGCACCTACGCGACTGATGTCACCTACAAGTTGGGCGGCACGGCGGGGAGCACCGGCATCACGGGCAGCAACACGGGTTTCACCACCATCACTGGCAACAGTGCGAACTCGAACACGGTCACCGGTAGTGGCGCGACCTACCTGCTCGATGCTGCGATCGCCGACAAGGGCAGTAACGGTGGCCAGACCTGGACCGACTTTAAGAACATCACCGACACTGGGGTGGCCAACGTCAACTTCAACACTGGTGGTAGCGTGACCGGTGCGCTGGTCTCGACCACGCCTACCGGCACCTTGAACTACGGCACCTACGCGACTGATGTCACCTACAAGTTGGGCGGCACGGCGGGGAGCACCGGCATCACGGGCAGCAACACGGGTTTCACCACCATCACTGGCAACAGTGCGAACTCGAACACGGTCACCGGTAGTGGCGCGACCTACCTGCTCGATGCTGCGATCGCCGACAAGGGCAGTAACGGTGGCCAGACCTGGACCGACTTTAAGAACATCACCGACACTGGGGTGGCCAACGTCAACTTCAACACTGGTGGTAGCGTGACCGGTGCGCTGGTCTCGACCACGCCTACCGGCACCTTGAACTACGGCACCTACGCGACTGATGTCACCTACAAGTTGGGCGGCACGGCGGGGAGCACCGGCATCACGGGCAGCAACACGGGTTTCACCACCATCACTGGCAACAGTGCGAACTCGAACACGGTCACCGGTAGTGGCGCGACCTACCTGCTCGATGCTGCGATCGCCGACAAGGGCAGTAACGGTGGCCAGACCTGGACCGACTTTAAGAACATCACCGACACTGGGGTGGCCAACGTCAACTTCAACACTGGTGGTAGCGTGACCGGTGCGCTGGTCTCGACCACGCCTACCGGCACCTTGAACTACGGCACCTACGCGACTGATGTCACCTACAAGTTGGGCGGCACGGCGGGGAGCACCGGCATCACGGGCAGCAACACGGGTTTCACCACCATCACTGGCAACAGTGCGAACTCGAACACGGTCACCGGTAGTGGCGCGACCTACCTGCTCGATGCTGCGATCGCCGACAAGGGCAGTAACGGTGGCCAGACCTGGACCGACTTTAAGAACATCACCGACACTGGGGTGGCCAACGTCAACTTCAACACTGGTGGTAGCGTGACCGGTGCGCTGGTCTCGACCACGCCTACCGGCACCTTGAACTACGGCACCTACGCGACTGATGTCACCTACAAGTTGGGCGGCACGGCGGGGAGCACCGGCATCACGGGCAGCAACACGGGTTTCACCACCATCACTGGCAACAGTGCGAACTCGAACACGGTCACCGGTAGTGGCGCGACCTACCTGCTCGATGCTGCGATCGCCGACAAGGGCAGTAACGGTGGCCAGACCTGGACCGACTTTAAGAACATCACCGACACTGGGGTGGCCAACGTCAACTTCAACACTGGTGGTAGCGTGACCGGTGCGCTGGTCTCGACCACGCCTACCGGCACCTTGAACTACGGCACCTACGCGACTGATGTCACCTACAAGTTGGGCGGCACGGCGGGGAGCACCGGCATCACGGGCAGCAACACGGGTTTCACCACCATCACTGGCAACAGTGCGAACTCGAACACGGTCACCGGTAGTGGCGCGACCTACCTGCTCGATGCTGCGATCGCCGACAAGGGCAGTAACGGTGGCCAGACCTGGACCGACTTTAAGAACATCACCGACACTGGGGTGGCCAACGTCAACTTCAACACTGGTGGTAGCGTGACCGGTGCGCTGGTCTCGACCACGCCTACCGGCACCTTGAACTACGGCACCTACGCGACTGATGTCACCTACAAGTTGGGCGGCACGGCGGGGGAGCACCGGCATCACGGGCAGCAACACGGGTTTCACCACCATCACTGGCAACAGTGCGAACTCGAACACGGTCACCGGTAGTGGCGCGACCTACCTGCTCGATGCTGCGATCGCCGACAAGGGCAGTAACGGTGGCCAGACCTGGACCGACTTTAAGAACATCACCGACACTGGGGTGGCCAACGTCAACTTCAACACTGGTGGTAGCGTGACCGGTGCGCTGGTCTCGACCACGCCTACCGGCACCTTGAACTACGGCACCTACGCGACTGATGTCACCTACAAGTTGGGCGGCACGGCGGGGAGCACCGGCATCACGGGCAGCAACACGGGTTTCACCACCATCACTGGCAACAGTGCGAACTCGAACACGGTCACCGGTAGTGGCGCGACCTACCTGCTCGATGCTGCGATCGCCGACAAGGGCAGTAACGGTGGCCAGACCTGGACCGACTTTAAGAACATCACCGACACTGGGGTGGCCAACGTCAACTTCAACACTGGTGGTAGCGTGACCGGTGCGCTGGTCTCGACCACGCCTACCGGCACCTTGAACTACGGCACCTACGCGACTGATGTCACCTACAAGTTGGGCGGCACGGCGGGGAGCACCGGCATCACGGGCAGCAACACGGGTTTCACCACCATCACTGGCAACAGTGCGAACTCGAACACGGTCACCGGTAGTGGCGCGACCTACCTGCTCGATGCTGCGATCGCCGACAAGGGCAGTAACGGTGGCCAGACCTGGACCGACTTTAAGAACATCACCGACACTGGGGTGGCCAACGTCAACTTCAACACTGGTGGTAGCGTGACCGGTGCGCTGGTCTCGACCACGCCTACCGGCACCTTGAACTACGGCACCTACGCGACTGATGTCACCTACAAGTTGGGCGGCACGGCGGGGAGCACCGGCATCACGGGCAGCAACACGGGTTTCACCACCATCACTGGCAACAGTGCGAACTCGAACACGGTCACCGGTAGTGGCGCGACCTACCTGCTCGATGCTGCGATCGCCGACAAGGGCAGTAACGGTGGCCAGACCTGGACCGACTTTAAGAACATCACCGACACTGGGGTGGCCAACGTCAACTTCAACACTGGTGGTAGCGTGACCGGTGCGCTGGTCTCGACCACGCCTACCGGCACCTTGAACTACGGCACCTACGCGACTGATGTCACCTACAAGTTGGGCGGCACGGCGGGGAGCACCGGCATCACGGGCAGCAACACGGGTTTCACCACCATCACTGGCAACAGTGCGAACTCGAACACGGTCACCGGTAGTGGCGCGACCTACCTGCTCGATGCTGCGATCGCCGACAAGGGCAGTAACGGTGGCCAGACCTGGACCGACTTTAAGAACATCACCGACACTGGGGTGGCCAACGTCAACTTCAACACTGGTGGTAGCGTGACCGGTGCGCTGGTCTCGACCACGCCTACCGGCACCTTGAACTACGGCACCTACGCGACTGATGTCACCTACAAGTTGGGCGGCACGGCGGGGAGCACCGGCATCACGGGCAGCAAAACACGGGTTTCACCACCATCACTGGCAACAGTGCGAACTCGAACACGGTCACCGGTAGTGGCGCGACCTACCTGCTCGATGCTGCGATCGCCGACAAGGGCAGTAACGGTGGCCA
Source organism: Rhodocyclaceae bacterium (assembly GCA_016718525.1). GTDB lineage: Bacteria > Pseudomonadota > Gammaproteobacteria > Burkholderiales > Rhodocyclaceae > JADKHX01. The sequence goes on along the minus strand of JADKDD010000001.1, from coordinate 1,294,453 downwards.
GACCTGGACCGACTTTAAGAACATCACCGACACTGGGGTGGCCAACGTCAACTTCAACACTGGTGGTAGCGTGACCGGTGCGCTGGTCTCGACCACGCCTACCGGCACCTTGAACTACGGCACCTACGCGACTGATGTCACCTACAAGTTGGGCGGCACGGCGGGGAGCACCGGCATCACGGGCAGCAACACGGGTTTCACCACCATCACTGGCAACAGTGCGAACTCGAACACGGTCACCGGTAGTGGCGCGACCTACCTGCTCGATGCTGCGATCGCCGACAAGGGCAGTAACGGTGGCCAGACCTGGACCGACTTTAAGAACATCACCGACACTGGGGTGGCCAACGTCAACTTCAACACTGGTGGTAGCGTGACCGGTGCGCTGGTCTCGACCACGCCTACCGGCACCTTGAACTACGGCACCTACGCGACTGATGTCACCTACAAGTTGGGCGGCACGGCGGGGAGCACCGGCATCACGGGCAGCAACACGGGTTTCACCACCATCACTGGCAACAGTGCGAACTCGAACACGGTCACCGGTAGTGGCGCGACCTACCTGCTCGATGCTGCGATCGCCGACAAGGGCAGTAACGGTGGCCAGACCTGGACCGACTTTAAGAACATCACCGACACTGGGGTGGCCAACGTCAACTTCAACACTGGTGGTAGCGTGACCGGTGCGCTGGTCTCGACCACGCCTACCGGCACCTTGAACTACGGCACCTACGCGACTGATGTCACCTACAAGTTGGGCGGCACGGCGGGGAGCACCGGCATCACGGGCAGCAACACGGGTTTCACCACCATCACTGGCAACAGTGCGAACTCGAACACGGTCACCGGTAGTGGCGCGACCTACCTGCTCGATGCTGCGATCGCCGACAAGGGCAGTAACGGTGGCCAGACCTGGACCGACTTTAAGAACATCACCGACACTGGGGTGGCCAACGTCAACTTCAACACTGGTGGTAGCGTGACCGGTGCGCTGGTCTCGACCACGCCTACCGGCACCTTGAACTACGGCACCTACGCGACTGATGTCACCTACAAGTTGGGCGGCACGGCGGGGAGCACCGGCATCACGGGCAGCAACACGGGTTTCACCACCATCACTGGCAACAGTGCGAACTCGAACACGGTCACCGGTAGTGGCGCGACCTACCTGCTCGATGCTGCGATCGCCGACAAGGGCAGTAACGGTGGCCAGACCTGGACCGACTTTAAGAACATCACCGACACTGGGGTGGCCAACGTCAACTTCAACACTGGTGGTAGCGTGACCGGTGCGCTGGTCTCGACCACGCCTACCGGCACCTTGAACTACGGCACCTACGCGACTGATGTCACCTACAAGTTGGGCGGCACGGCGGGGAGCACCGGCATCACGGGCAGCAACACGGGTTTCACCACCATCACTGGCAACAGTGCGAACTCGAACACGGTCACCGGTAGTGGCGCGACCTACCTGCTCGATGCTGCGATCGCCGACAAGGGCAGTAACGGTGGCCAGACCTGGACCGACTTTAAGAACATCACCGACACTGGGGTGGCCAACGTCAACTTCAACACTGGTGGTAGCGTGACCGGTGCGCTGGTCTCGACCACGCCTACCGGCACCTTGAACTACGGCACCTACGCGACTGATGTCACCTACAAGTTGGGCGGCACGGCGGGGAGCACCGGCATCACGGGCAGCAACACGGGTTTCACCACCATCACTGGCAACAGTGCGAACTCGAACACGGTCACCGGTAGTGGCGCGACCTACCTGCTCGATGCTGCGATCGCCGACAAGGGCAGTAACGGTGGCCAGACCTGGACCGACTTTAAGAACATCACCGACACTGGGGTGGCCAACGTCAACTTCAACACTGGTGGTAGCGTGACCGGTGCGCTGGTCTCGACCACGCCTACCGGCACCTTGAACTACGGCACCTACGCGACTGATGTCACCTACAAGTTGGGCGGCACGGCGGGGAGCACCGGCATCACGGGCAGCAACACGGGTTTCACCACCATCACTGGCAACAGTGCGAACTCGAACACGGTCACCGGTAGTGGCGCGACCTACCTGCTCGATGCTGCGATCGCCGACAAGGGCAGTAACGGTGGCCAGACCTGGACCGACTTTAAGAACATCACCGACACTGGGGTGGCCAACGTCAACTTCAACACTGGTGGTAGCGTGACCGGTGCGCTGGTCTCGACCACGCCTACCGGCACCTTGAACTACGGCACCTACGCGACTGATGTCACCTACAAGTTGGGCGGCACGGCGGGGAGCACCGGCATCACGGGCAGCAACACGGGTTTCACCACCATCACTGGCAACAGTGCGAACTCGAACACGGTCACCGGTAGTGGCGCGACTTACACTATGACTGGTGTGAATCAAGGTGACGATGGGGTAGTTAGTTGGACATCTTTTGAGAACATAACTGACGGAGGCGGTGGGACATTCATTGGCACTCCCGGATCGTCACTCAGTGGAAATCTTTTGGGTTTGGGTGTTTCGAATATTCAAGGATTGATCACTGCTGGAACTATGAGTTTTAGTGACGGGGTGACACTGGGTGCTAACACCAGCCTGACTGCCAGCACCGTGAGTTTCAACAGCACGCTTGACAGTGCCCCGACGACGACTAAGACCTTGGCGATTGTTGGCAACGTGCAGATTGGTGATGCAACAGGCAGCGACAGCGTTGGTGCGATTGACAAGCTGGCCTCCTTGAGCGTTTCGGGCACGACGGGCGTTGCGAAGTCGGCGACAGGAATCAACACCACGGGTGACCAGACCTATACAGGTGCAGTGACCTTGCAAGACGGCAATGCCGCGACCACCTACACGCTGGACAGCAGTGTCAGCGGCAAGCTATGGTTCAAGAGCACGGTGGATGGATCGAATGCTGGCAAGGCGACACTGGTAGCCAACACGGCGGGCGTGACGCAGTTTGACGCGGCGGTAGGCACCACCAGTTTGGCGGCCTTGAGCACCAGTGCGGCAGGCAGTACGCAGATCAACGGCGGTACGGTCACCACCAGCGTGGTTGGTGGTGGTAGCGGCGCGCAGACTTACAGTGACGCGGTGACGCTGGGTGCTAACACCAGCCTGACTGCCAGCACCGTGAGTTTCAACAGCACGCTTGACAGTGCCCCGACGACGACTAAGACCTTGGCGATTGTTGGCAACGTGCAATTTGGTGATGCAACAGGCAGCGACAGCGTTGGTGCGATTGACAAGCTGGCCTCCTTGAGCGTTTCGGGCACGACGGGCGTTGCGAAGTCGGCGACAGGAATCAACACCACGGGTGACCAGACCTATACAGGTGCAGTGACCTTGCAAGACGGCAATGCCGCGACCACCTACACGCTGGACAGCAGTGTCAGCGGCAAGCTATGGTTCAAGAGCACGGTGGATGGATCGAATGCTGGCAAGGCGACACTGGTAGCCAACACGGCGGGCGTGACGCAGTTTGACGCGGCGGTAGGCACCACCAGTTTGGCGGCCTTGAGCACCAGTGCGGCAGGCAGTACGCAGATCAACGGCGGTACGGTCACCACCAGCGTGGTTGGTGGTGGTAGCGGCGCGCAGACTTACAGTGACGCGGTGACGCTGGGTGCTAACACCAGCCTGACTGCCAGCACCGTGAGTTTCAACAGCACGCTTGACAGTGCCCCGACGACGACTAAGACCTTGGCGATTGTTGGCAACGTGCAGTTTGGTGATGCAACAGGCAGCGACAGCGTTGGTGCGATTGACAAGCTGGCCTCCTTGAGCGTTTCGGGCACGACGGGCGTTGCGAAGTCGGCGACAGGAATCAACACCACGGGTGACCAGACCTATACAGGTGCAGTGACCTTGCAAGACGGCAATGCCGCGACCACCTACACGCTGGACAGCAGTGTCAGCGGCAAGCTATGGTTCAAGAGCACGGTGGATGGATCGAATGCTGGCAAGGCGACACTGGTAGCCAACACGGCGGGCGTGACGCAGTTTGACGCGGCGGTAGGCACCACCAGTTTGGCGGCCTTGAGCACCAGTGCGGCAGGCAGTACGCAGATCAACGGCGGTACGGTCACCACCAGCGTGGTTGGTGGTGGTAGCGGCGCGCAGACTTACAGTGACGCGGTGACGCTGGGTCCTAACACCACGCTGACCGGCAGCACGGTGACCTTTGACAACACCGTCAATGCCGCCACGGCGGGAGCGCAAAGCTTGGTTGTTGCTGGTGACACGGTGTTCAACAACACGGTAGGGGCCACCACCAAACTAGGTGCATTGAGTGTCAGCGGCACGACGACCTTTAATGCTGGTGCGGTGAGCGTTGATACCACCAACAGCAATGGTGGCACCGGGAATCAAACCTACAGTGGTCTGGTCACCCTGAACGACAATGAAGCACTGACAGCCAGTGGTGCCGGCACGATTGCCTTGAACGGCGGGCTGACCGGTAACGGCAAGACCTTGACCATCAGCGCGCCGACCGCCGTCAATTTGGGCGATGGTCTGGGAGCGGACAGCTTGACGGGTCTGAGCACAGTCGATGTGACCAGTACCGGCGGCATCAGCATCAAGGCCAGCGCCATCGACAGCAGCGGGGCAAGCCAGCGCTATCGCAACGCCGTCACCCTGGGATCGAACGACGTACCCAACAGCAGCAAGACCCTGGCCGCCAGCACGGTGACCTTTGACAACACCGTCAATGCCGCCACGGCGGGAGCGCAAAGCTTGGTTGTTGCTGGTGACACGGTGTTCAACAACACGGTAGGGGCCACCACCAAACTAGGTGCATTGAGTGTCAGCGGCACGACGACCTTTAATGCTGGTGCGGTGAGCGTTGATACCACCAACAGCAATGGTGGCACCGGGAATCAAACCTACAGTGGTCTGGTCACCCTGAACGACAATGAAGCACTGACAGCCAGTGGTGCCGGCATGATTGCCTTGAACGGCGGGCTGACCGGTAACGGCAAGACCTGACCATCAGCGCGCCGACCGCCGTCAATTTGGGCGATGGTCTGGGAGCGGACAGCTTGACGGGTCTGAGCACAGTCGATGTGACCAGTACCGGCGGCATCAGCATCAAGGCCAGCGCCATCGACAGCAGCGGGGCAAGCCAGCGCTATCGCAACGCCGTCACCCTGGGATCGAACGACGTACCCAACAGCAGCAAGACACTGACCGCCAGCACGGTGACCTTTGACAACACCGTCAATGCCACCACGGCGGGAGCGCAAAGCTTGGTTGTTGCTGGTGACACGGTGTTCAACAACACGGTAGGGGCCACCACCAAACTAGGTGCATTGAGTGTCAGCGGCACGACGACCTTTAATGCTGGTGCGGTGAGCGTTGATACCACCAACAGCAATGGTGGCACCGGGAATCAAACCTACAGTGGTCTGGTCACCCTGAACGACAATGAAACACTGACAGCCAGTGGTGCCGGCACGATTGCCTTGAACGGCGGGCTGACCGGTAACGGCAAGACCTTGACCATCAGCGCGCCGACCGCCGTCAATTTGGGCGATGGTCTGGGAGCGGACAGCTTGACGGGTCTGAGCACAGTCGATGTGACCAGTACCGGCGGCATCAGCATCAAGGCCAGCGCCATCGACAGCAGCGGGGCAAGCCAGCGCTATCGCAACGCCGTCACTCTGGGATCGAACGACGTACCCAACAGCAGCAAGACCCTGACCGCCAGCACGGTGACCTTTGACAACACCGTCAATGCCACCACGGCGGGAGCGCAAAGCTTGGTTGTTGCTGGTGACACGGTGTTCAACAACACGGTAGGGGCCACCACCAAACTCGGTGCATTGAGTGTCAGCGGCAATAGTTACCTCAACGGTGGCGTGGTAACTACATTGGGGCCTCAGACTTATAGCGGCGACGTGATCCTAGGTGCCGACACTACGCTTACTGGTGTTGACTTAACTTTTTCAAGCACAGTGAATTCCGATGGTACAAACCGAAGTCTAAAAATTGTTAATAGCGGAACGATTACCTTCAATGATGCAGTTGGCGGCACGATTGATGGAGAGGAGCTTACGAGTATTTCCGTCACCGGTGGTGGTATGACAAAAATTTTAGGTGGCTCGATAACAACAATTGAGGCCCAAACCTATACTGACGCGATTGTGTTGGGGGCCGATACAACTCTAAGCGGCAGCTCCATCATTTTCGAGAAAACCGTTGATGCTACCAACCAAGGCAAAGAATCGCTTGTTATCGACGGCGATGCAGTATTCAACAATACTGTTGGTGTAACTACCAAGCTTGGTGCGCTTAATGTAATTGGAACGAGCACGTTCAACCCTAACGCGACAGATGTCAGGACCAGCGGCGCTGCGAACAGTGGCAACCAGACATACAGCGGCGAGGTGATCTTGAAGGAGAGCCTCAATTTACTGACGACTACGACAGGGACGATTAACTTGAACGGCGGGCTGACCGGTAACAGCAAGACCTTGACCATCAGCGCGCCGACCGCCGTCAATTTTGGCGATGGTGTGGGAGCGGACAGCTTGACGGGTCTGAGCACAGTCGATGTGACCAGTGCGGGCGGCATCAACATCAAGGCCAGTGGGATCGAGAGCACTGGGGCGAGCCAACGCTACCGCAACGCTGTCACCCTGGGATCGAACGACGTACCCAACAGCAGCAAGACCCTGACCGCCAGTACGGTGACCTTTGACAACACCGTCAATGCCACCACGGCGGGTGCGCAAAGCTTGGTTGTTGCTGGTGACACGGTGTTCAACAACACGGTAGGGGCCACCACCAAACTAGGTGCATTGAGTGTCAGTGGCACGACGACCTTTAATGCTGGTGCGGTGAGCGTTGATACCACCAACAGCAATGGTGGCACCGGGAATCAAACCTACAGTGGCGCGGTAACCGGAACCGGATTGACGCTAACGAGCACGGTACTACCAAGCGGTAGCGGTGTCATAACGGCAAACAATGCATCGAACGATTTTACGGGGACGTTAAGCGTGAATTCGAGGGGTAGTTTAATACGCGACACCAATGGTCTCACTTTGGTCTTGAATGATCTGGCAAATTCGACCATCACGACAGGTGGCTTGTTAACTGTTTCTGGTAACGTCTCCAACAACTTTGTCGTCAACGTCGCCGGACCAATCAGTTTTGGTGCAATGTCGGTCGGTGGTTTCCTTGATGCCACCGCCGCAGGGAATATTACGCAAACTGGATTGCTGTCGGTCACAGGTAACCTGTGGGCGTTGACTACCACCGGTAACATTGACCTTGGCGGTTATCGCAACGTCAATAATGTGATAACACTGACTGGCTTCACCAATCACCTCGGTGGCACAGTGTCACTCATTGCACCAACCGATCCAACACCACTGGCGAATCCGGCAGTAGCTCGGGGTAGCGATGTGTCGCTTAAAGCTGATTCGATACGTGTCGGGACGGTTCGGCCGTTGGACGGTTCGACTACTAACGTCGGGATTACGGCGGCGCGTGTGACGATTAGCGTACCAGTACCTCCTGGAAACGGCGGTTCTTCGATCCAAGCAGATGGCCTTGAAGGCTTGATAACGGCAAATGCGCCGTTTGACCCGAGTATTGTGGCGCCGATATCTGCTTTGACCATCATTGCCGATGGGCCTATCGGAAATTCGAACACGATCAATCCGACAACCGAAGGATTGCGCGTAGCAACCAGCGGTTCGGTAACAGTTGTGACGGACGCCGCAGGCGTAAATACTGTCAATCTCATTGGGGATCAGGCGGTGCAACCGAAATACGCGAACTCAGGTGTCGTGGGTAAACGCTCAGTTAAATATAACGGGGCCGAGGCCGCATCGGCACAGTTGGATGCTGCGTTGGATGCTGCTTACCTCGATATCCGGAACTTGACCACTGAAATCAGGGAGTCCGGGTTTGCCAAGGAAAATGCCGCTAAAACTTTACGACGCGGTGTAGTGACTTCCGCCGGGCCAGGGCAACCAGCAGTCGACGACAGCACAGGGTTGGCGCAACTGGAATCCTGTGATGGAAATTTTGGAACTGCAGAACTTATTTGTCAGTAAGTAAATAACTCCTTAAAATCAAGGAATTAATGTAGAATTTTGCCAGCTTTCTGATATTTTGAATTAAACCAAACCCTTTATGTGCCGTTCATATAGGCATGTGATTTATAGGAGTGCGCGATGAGTAAAAAGTGGGTAGTTCTTGCATCGATGTTTCTTTCAACTTATGGCTCTGCCTATGCTGCGGATCTGGAGTATCGGCAGACGGTGTCGATCAACTCGCCAAACCCAACGGTTGACGAGGTTGAGGCGGCGTTGTTTCCAAAGGGAATCGCTGAGTTAAAGGCAGAGTGTGCGCAGATGGAGAAAATTGGCCTGCGTTGCCAAAGTGTGATCTCAAAATCATCTATGGATACGATACAGGTGACCTTTGCGCGCGGGTCTGCAGTATTGACAGAGGAAGGCAAGGCTTTCTTGAGATCACTTGGTGCTGCACTTAAACGCAAACCGGATGTTTGGAAATCAGTCGCGATTGAAGGGCATACCGATGCGACCGGCACCGAAGCAACCAACCGGCGTCTGTCCAAAAGCCGGGCTGATTCCGTCAAGAGCTTTCTTCAAGCGGAGTTCGGCTTGAGTAACATCGAAACAGTAGGCCGTTCAAGCGATAAATTGCGTGATCTGGACAATCCGGAAAGTGCGATGAATCGCCGGGTTGAGTTTGTTCCTGAGTGGTAACCATAGTGGTCGTAGCGCAGGTTGTCTTGTCGGATTGGTAATTTTGATTGCTTATGTCGGAAGCTAAATTGTGAGGTCAGGTATGTCTAAATTTATCATCGCTCTCTCGTTGTTTATTTCAACAATCACTTGCGCGTTTGCGCAGGGTGCCTCTGCGGACGTTGGCTTGGTCAATTCGATGCAAGGTGACGTCAGCTATCAGGGTAAGGATGGTCCGGCAAAAAAGGTCCAACCCTACATGCGACTCCGGCACGGCGATAAGGTGATCCTCGCTGCGGGAGCCAATATTCGTGTTAGCTACACGACCGTGAGCCGACAAGAGGTTTGGACCGGTCCAGGTAGCTTCGTTGCAACATCGGCTGGTGGTGAGGTACTGAAAGGTAACAAGCCGGAAGTTGTACAGATGGCGGCTGCCGTGCCACAGAAGCTTGCCCGAGTCGCGGAACTGATGAACACTTCCCGCGTTGGCGGCTTGGTCGTGCGGTCGGTCAAGGTTCAAACACCTGCGAGCAAAGAAGAGGTTGCCGAGGCCGTGCGCAATTATGAAGTCATGCGCGCAACCGCGGCACCGAACGACGTTACTCCGGAATTGATGTTGTATGCCGTATTTGAAGAGTACGGCATGGTGAGCGACCTGAAGAAAGTGTCTGCAGACATGATCAAACGGCAGCCGGATAATCCAGATATTCAGCGTCTGGCCAAGGCTGCGATGGACGCTCAATAGCGGCGTCCTACCAGCACCAACTGACGGTTAGGTTCGTCAGCGCAATGCAAAAACCCGCATGAACAAGTTCATGCGGGTTTTTTGTTTGGTGCATTGAGATTGGGTTCGTTTATGTTGTTGCTTCGCGAGATGCCCGTTTACGTTCGTGCTCTTTCAGGAATCGTTTGCGAATGCGGATTGACTTCGGCGTTATTTCAACCAACTCATCATCGGCAATGAACTCGACTGCTGATTCCAGGGTAACCAACACGGGTGGCACCAGTCGCACCGCTTCATCAGTGCCCGATGACCGCACGTTGGTCAGTTGTTTGCCTTTGATAGGATTTACGACCAGGTCATTGTCCCGACTGTGGATACCGATCACAATTCCTTCATAGAGCGGATCACCAGGACTGACAAACATCCGGCCGCGATCCTGCAATTTCCATAGGGCATACGCAACCGCTGCACCATCGTCTTGTGAAATCAGTACACCATTGCGGCGCTCTGCCATTTGCCCGGCCAACGGACCGTAGTCATCGAAAATGTGACTGGCAAGTCCGGTGCCGCGAGTCAAGGTCAAAAATTCGCCTTGAAATCCAATCAATCCACGCGCCGGGATTCTGTACTCCAGACGGACGCGACCTTTGCTATCGGATTCCATATTCTGCAAATCACCACGGCGACGTCCCAGTTCTTCCATTACGCCGCCTTGATGCTCTTGCTCGATATCGATCGTCAGCAACTCATAGGGCTCGTGCTTTTCGCCATCGATTTCCTTGAACAACACACGAGGGCGAGATACTGCAAGTTCGTAACCTTCGCGCCGCATGGTCTCAAGCAAAATGGTCAAATGCAACTCGCCACGTCCGGAAACCAGGAATACGTCCGCGTCCTCTGTCTCTTCAACGCGCAGTGCAACGTTAGCGAGCAATTCCTTTTGCAGCCGTTCGCGGATCTGGCGGGAGGTAACGTATTTCCCTTCTTTGCCGGCCAACGGTGAGGTATTCACTTGAAAGTTCATTGTCAGTGTTGGCTCATCGACCACCAGCGGGGCCAGCCCAACTGGATTCGACGGATCGCAAATCGTCACACCGATACCTACTTGATCAATACCGGTGACCAGCACGATGTCGCCAGCCACTGCTTCTGTCGCCTGCTCACGCTCAAGACCCTTGAACATCATGATTTGGCCGACCTTTGACTTGCCCTTGTTCTCGTCGCCGTACATCACGGCTACTTCCTGCGCCACGCGCATGCGACCTTGCTTGATGCGACCGATACCGATCCGACCGACATAGCTGTTGTAGTCAAGGGAGCAGATTTGCAACTGCAAAGGCATGTCGGCGTCAACATCCGGTTGCGGTGTATGTTTGATGATTGCTTCGTATAACGGACGCATATCTGTCCCGGGTTTGGTCGCATCGAGCATCGCAAAACCGTTCAACGCCGAGGCGAACACCACCGGGAAATCAAGCTGTTCTTCGGTTGCGCCGAGTTTGTCGAACAGATCAAAGGTGTGGCTGATAACCCAGTCAGGGCGTGCGCCCGGGCGGTCGATCTTGTTCACCACTACTATCGGGCGAAGACCGAGTGCAAGCGCCTTGCGCGTTACAAAGCGCGTCTGTGGCATCGGGCCCTCTACGGCGTCGACCAACAACAACACGCCGTCGACCATTTTCAGTACGCGTTCCACTTCGCCACCAAAGTCGGCATGCCCCGGTGTATCAACGATGTTGATGCGGGTGCCTTCATAATCGATAGCGCAGTTCTTAGACAAAATGGTGATGCCGCGTTCCTTCTCCAGGTCGTTGGAGTCCATCACCCGTTCAGTGACGGCCTGATGAGCAGCGAAGGTTCCTGACTGACGCAGAAGTTGATCGACCAGGGTGGTCTTGCCGTGGTCAACGTGGGCGATAATGGCGATGTTTCTTAGGGCGCGGGACATAGGGTGGTACCGTAAATGGGGCAGGGAAATTTGACCTCAGGGCCAGAGCGAAACGAAAAAGCTGCGAAACTGAGGGATACGTTAGTGTGCAAATGCTCGTCGATTTGCAGGTAATAACCCCCGGTGACGGGACACAAAACGCGGCGCGCATTTTAACACGGTGAAGCGCATAAATTTGAATTTGCAGGAGATTTCCATGCTTGGCATCATCGGTGGCAGTGGCCTGACGCAACTCGCGAATCTCGACGTAGCGCATCGGGAAATCGCGCGCACGGCATGGGGCGAGCCGTCAGGGCCGTTGGTTTTTGGCCGCATTGCCGGACGCGACACTGTCTTTCTTCCCCGCCATGGTCATGGACACACCATACCGCCGCATTTGGTTAATTACCGCGCAAATGTTGAAGCCTTGCGCAGGGCCGGTGCAACATGGGTTGTCTCCGTTGCTTCTGTTGGCGGCATTCACGCCAGCTTAATTCCTGGCGCTTTAGTGGTCCCTGACCAGATCATTGATTACACCTGGGGTCGCGACAACAGTTATCAGGACGCGTCACCATCCCAAGTAGTCCATATCGACTTCACCGAACCTTATGATGCCAAGGTGCGCGAGGCGATTCTGTCGGCAGGGCGTCGCTGTGCCGAACCCATCGTCGACGGTGGCACCTACGCAGCAACACAAGGACCGCGCTTAGAAACCGCTGCGGAGATAAACAAACTGGAGCGCGATGGTGCGGCGATGGTGGGTATGACAGGAATGCCGGAAGCCGCGCTTGCCCGCGAAGCGGGTCTGCCCTACGCTGCCCTTTGCATCGTTGCCAACTGGGCTGCAGGTCGTCACGATTCAGCCAAAGGGATCCAGTTGGATCAAATTGAAGCCGCGTTGCACTTATCAATGGCGCGGGTCCGTCAACTCATTGAGCACCTTGAATTGCCATGATCAGACCTGTTTTACGGATGGGCGACCCGCGTTTGTTGAGAGTGGCTCAGCCAGTTATCGATTTTTCCAGCTCCGAGTTGGTTGAACTGCTGCAAGATCTGCGCGACACAATGGCGCATCTGGATGGTGCCGGATTGGCCGCACCGCAGATCGGCGTCGATTTGCGGGTGGTGATCTTTGGCAGTGAAGATTTCAATCCGCGTTACCCGGACGCATCACCAGTTCCCGGGACAGTGCTTATCAATCCACATCTCGAACCCGTGTCGGACGAGCTGGAGGAGGGTTGGGAAGGTTGCTTGTCGGTGCCCGGCCTGCGCGGTATTGTGCCGCGATGGCGCAAGCTGCGTTATTCCGGGTTCGATGTACATGGCCGGCATTTTGAGCGAACCGTCGAGGGATTTCACGCCCGCGTAGTGCAGCATGAATGTGATCATCTCGACGGTGTGCTCTATCCGATGCGGATGCGCAATCTGGCAAATTTCGGCTTTACCGACGAACTTGATCACGCTGCAGAAAATTCACTGATTGACGAGGACCAGCAATGAAAATACGTGCCGCTGTTTTGCGCGAGATGAACTTGCCGCAACCCTATTCGAATTCCAAGCCACTAAGCATTGAGCAGGTTGAATTGCATCCACCCGGTCCGGGCGAAGTGCTGATTCGAGTGCGCGCAGCTGGTTTGTGTCATTCGGATTTGTCAGTGATCAATGGTGATCGGCCGCGCCCGCTGCCAATGGCATTGGGTCACGAAGCGGCAGGGACGGTTGAAGCGCTTGGCGACGGGGTCAATGATTTGGCACTAGGTGACCATGTGGTCATGGTCTTTGTTCCCAGTTGTGGCCATTGTCCTACCTGTGCCGAAGGGCGGCCTGCACTGTGTGAGCCTGGTGCGGTGACCAACGGCGCCGGCACATTGTTATCCGGGGCGCGAAGAATTCAGGGTGAGCGAGGGCCGATCAATCATCATTTGGGGTGCTCGGCATTTGCCGAGTACGCCACTGTTTCTAGGCGGTCACTGGTCAAAGTCGACCCGGAGCTTCCATTTGAGCACGCCGCATTGTTCGGTTGTGCGGTGTTAACCGGCGTCGGCGCGGTGGTTAACACCGGCCGCGTTCAGGCCGGGGCAAGTGTTGCGGTGATTGGCTTGGGCGGAGTCGGATTGGCTGCAGTGCTTGGAGCCCGCGCAGCGGGAGCCCGCGACATTGTGGCCATCGACCTTTCCCCCGAGAAGCGGGCACTGGCGCTCGAGTTGGGTGCCACAGCAGTTTTCGACGGAGCCGCCCCGGACTGTGTGGAAGCCGTTCGCGCCGCAAGCAAAGGCGGACTGGAAACAGTGTTCGAGATGGCCGGTTCAATCCGCGCGTTCGATACGGCATATCGCATTACGCGCCGTGGCGGGACAACCATAACTGCCGGACTACCACCTCCAACGGCGAGTTTTTCCCTGCCGATGGTGAATCTGGTGGCCGAAGAGCGGACCGTAAAGGGAAGTTATATCGGAACCTGCGTACCGGTGCGTGACTTGCCGCGCTACATCACCTTGTTCCAGCGCGGCCGATTGCCGGTGGATCGTTTGATGAGTGGAACGCTGAAGCTGGACGAAATTAACGAAGGCTTTGACCGTCTGGCCAGCGGAGCGGTGGTTCGGCAAATCGTAACCTTTGCCTAGCTGAGCGATTCGCCGTCAGCGATGGTTGCAGCATTACCAGCAACCAATGGACAGCTTGAAGCCAAAACCGCTGAAACAGGTATGGCGGCGTTGCTCCTACTTGTCCTGACGCAATTCGTTCATGCGGCGCGCATGATTTTTGGATTCGGTCGTGTTCATTTCAGAAACGCGACGGCCAAATTCAGCACGGGCCTCAGGGCCTTTCTGGGTTGCTTCAATGCTGCGGATGCAGCGCCAGCGCTTTCCAGTCTTCGTCGAAATCTGCCGCATTTCCTCAATCGGGTGATGCGAGCGGCAGTGATAACAAAATTTGGTCACCGGCTTGGTGTCGTCAATGGTTTCCGGGGTCATGGGATATCGTCAGTCAAGAGAAATAACAGCAGGTAGCATGATACTCTTTACCGAACAATCCGGCTTGGCGCCGTTTTGACCCTCAGCTTGACCAGTTTATGACCATCCCGCCCACTGACGATTCCCTAGCTGACGACAGCGCAGCGTTGCTCATCACTCCGCCACTGCCACCATACCAAGGTTTAAGCATTGACGACGTCGTTTTGGTTGATACGGAAGACCGCGCCGGTGAAGCTGCGATGGCACTACAAGTCACCGACGCTGTCGGCTTTGATACCGAGTCCAAACCGACCTTTGCCAAAGGCGAGGTGTCGACCGGACCGCATCTGATTCAACTGGCGACCGATAGCAAAGCCTATCTGTTTCAGGCTTGGCGACCCTTCGGCATGGATGTCGCACGGGCAGTGCTCGAATCTCCGTCGATTGTGAAAGTAGGCTTTGGACTGGAGGGTGACGCCGCATTGCTCCACAACCGCTTCGGTATTGCTCTTGCAAATACCCTGGATCTCGCCCGCACACTGCGCCCGGAAGGGCAGAAGAACACGATTGGCGCAAGGACGGCTGTTGCGCAGTTCTTCAACCAGAAGCTGCAGAAGTCACGGCGGATTTCCACCTCCAATTGGGCAAGCCAACATCTGAACGAGCGACAGTTGTTATACGCTGCCGACGATGCGCATCTTGCCCTGCGGATATACCGAATATTGCGTGCCCAATAGGCTGAATGCGTTTTTATGATCTCCAGAAGCTCACTGGCAGATCAACTTGTCGGACAGGAACAGAAGTCCGAATCCGGTTAATATCCCGTGCGTTTCCTCTTCATTTTTGCTTGCGCCAAAGCGGCGCATTTTCTGTAGCCCACTACAACCGGAGTGATTTCATTCATGGACATGCAATCGATACAAAATTTACTCGGCACTGCCGTCACAGATCTGGCAATAAAAATTGCTGCTGCCATTGCATTTTGGATTATCGGCCGCTGGCTGATTGGCCGGGTAATCTCGGTAATGCAGGCTGCGATGAACCGCAACAACGTCGACCCGACGCTGACCAAATATCTCGGCTCGATCATCGCCATTGCCCTGAACATTACCCTGGTCCTCGGCATCCTCGGTTATTTCGGAATCCAGACAACTTCGTTTGCGGCGATGTTGGCCGGTGCCGGCGTAGCGATTGGCGCGGCCTGGAGCGGCATGCTGGGCAACTTTGCCGCCGGTGCCTTTATGCTGGTGTTGCGTCCTTACAAGGTCGGTGACTTTGTCAGCATCGGCGGGATCGTCGGTACCGTGCATGAGTTGGGCCTGTTCGGCACTGCCATCGTCACGCCCGACAATGTATTGACTATCGTCGGCAACGGCAAGGTCTTCGGTGACACCGTGCAAAACTTCTCCACGCTGCCAGCACGGCGTGTAGATCGCGTGGCCCAGTTGGCCAACGGCGTTGATCCACTCGATGCCATCAGCCGCTTCAAAGCAGCAGTCGCACTTATCCCGAATATCTCCAAGGAAATGCCGCCGGACGTCAATTTGCTTGATTTCAAGCTCGAAGGCCCGCAAATTGCCATCCGCCCCTACACGCATACCGATCACTATTGGCAGGTGTATTTCGATACCAATGAAGCGATTGTCAGAGTCTGCAAGGAAGCCGGCTGGCCAGCACCGTCTGCGCTGCATCTGGTCAAGCAAATCCCGGCTTAGTTTTCGGCAATGGATGTGCGCTGCCTGCCGTCGAGGCGGCGCACAGTTTTGGCGCTGAGGGACTGTCGCCAGGCTGATTGAGGACCGGTCCCGTTCGTCACTCGGTGTTGGTCGGAACCCGTGAATTAATCCGGTAGGCTCATGTTATTACGCAGTGTTCCCGCTTGCTTGGCACATAAGTACCGCTCGGCCGACGCGTCCTTCCGACACATGTACAAAGGCCTTTTCGCCTTCACTGAGCGGCACGGTCAATCCAATCGGCAGCTTGAATCGGCCCTTCGTTAGTCCGTCGGCGAGTACATCGAGCGCCTCTTCATTTGGGCTGAACACTGTCCATGCGTAGCGTGAACTGCCTGAGGCCTTTTTGCCGGCGCTCGCCACGCGACGTTTGTCCTTGATGGTTTGTAGCCCGCCACCTATCCAGCCGAGTCGGTCGAAATTGGCCAGTAAGGGATGTACGGTAGTGGCGTGACCAAGCGCGCCGTGGCGAAGTCTACTGGCAAGAAACTCATCGTCGTCCCACGCGGCAAAGTTCAGCACCGCATCAAAACGTGGCGCCAGATCTCGCACTTTGGTTTTAAAGCGATCAATGATTTCGCTGGCGCCCAGCGATTGGCAAAGTTCGACGGTCGCGGTTTCACACACCGCAGTAACCAGTGCGTCCCAGCCGGAGAGCACTTGCAAGGCAAGCTGGCCCAGGCCGCCGGCCGCGCCGATTACCAATACCGAACTTCCACGAGCCGTGTTTTGATTCAGGCCGGCGCCTTTGAGCGCCAGCATCATGGTAGTAAAGCTGTAGGGCAAGGCGGCGAGTTCTGCAGCTGACACTCCCGCAGGCACGGGGCGCAAGAATTTTGCCTTAGCGTTGACGTGCGTCGCATGGGTACCGAAAGCACTCGCTGCCTTCAGACCGAATACGTGGTCACCGATTTTTAAACGTGTCACATTTCGGCCAAGCGCAGACACGGTGCCGACAATGTCATTGCCCATCGCCAGTGGAAATTTGCCGGCACCCTTAATACCGAGTACCCGCTTGCCATAACCTTGCGCACGCTTGGTGTCGATGGGATTCACCGAGGTGGCTTGCATCTGGATTTGCACTTCACCGGGCGTCGGATCCGCTAGCTGAAACGTTTGCAGGTGAAATGTCGGTCGAGCTGCAGATCCGGTGATTTGAAGTTGAGTGCTTTGCACGTTCGTTCCTTAGTTAGAGACTTCGTCTGCGGTGAGTCAATCTTTTGAGTTTGGTAGTCGCAATTTTTGCCAGTTGGTGCTGGATACACGCCGTCAATTACGTGAAGTTTTTGCCTGGTTAGATTTCATCTGCGCCAATCGACTTGAAAGCTGTAATGTCCGAGCACCAATGCCAGCTGCTCGTAACTGGCATTGGTGCTGATGCTCGCCAGCATTCCTCGGCGAGGGTCTTGCACCACCTCGACCTCGATTTCTGTAATCCCGAGTTCCGCAGCTTCCTTGAGAATCACTCGCTTGATCTCGATGCGTTGCAGAGCCGGTTTGAATATCTTGCCGACCGCGGTCACTGGTAGTTGCGCCAGAATCTCGATGCGTTTGGGAATCGCCGCACGCTCACTAATGTGCTGCGTGGCAAACTCCGATAATTCCTCGGTGGTCACTGTTGTGCCCGTTCGCAGTTGAACATACGCGACAGGGACCTCACCGGCATAAGCATCGGGGCAGCCCACCGCAGCAACCATGCCGACACTAGGATGTCCCTGCAACGCTTCTTCGATCAA
This sequence comes from Rhodocyclaceae bacterium, assembly GCA_016718525.1. Lineage (GTDB taxonomy): Bacteria > Pseudomonadota > Gammaproteobacteria > Burkholderiales > Rhodocyclaceae > JADKHX01. The sequence continues at coordinate 1,276,655 of JADKDD010000001.1, read as the reverse complement.
TTTAGGATCAATGTTGTGACCGCCACGGATGATGAGTTCCTTCTTGCGTCCGGTAAGCCAGAAGTAGCCATCGGCATCCTCGCGTCCGAGATCTCCGGTATTTAGCCAGTTAGCGCCATTAATATCCAACCAGACTCCCCGGTTTTGAGTTTCTTCCAGGTATCCGACAAATACATTTGGTCCCTTGATCACAAGCGTTCCCGCCTCATCCACCTTGGCAAAACGTTCAAACGCGCCTTGTTCATCAATAATCGCGATACGCAAATCCTGGTACGCCAGGCGCAAACCAATCGAGCCGACTCGCGACTCGCCACCCGGTGGATTAGTCGTCGACGCGCAGGCTGCTTCGGTCAATCCGTAGCCTTCCAGAATTCGCACCCCGGTCTTGCGCTCGAACTCGCGGAAAAGCTCGACCGGCATCGGCGCCGCGCCACACAAAGCATAGGTTAGGCTGGAGATATCATTGTCATTTATCGGTTGTTGCAATAACGCGGCATAAATCGTTGGTACACCGGAAAACAAATTGATCTGATAGTGAGCAACGATTTCCCAAAATCGCGCAAGTACAGCGCCGCGATAACCTTGCGGCGTACCGAGGACGACGTGATCTCCCTCCATCCATGGAAACAGGCCAGTGACCAGCTGCCCATTGACGTGAAACAGCGGCAAGCCACAAAACAGGGTGTACGCAGCATTACGTGGCCGCATGTTGGCACCCAATGCCCATGCGTCAAAGACTTCTGCACCATGCGTGCGAACCGCGATTTTTGGCATTCCGGTGGTGCCGCCGGTGCAAAAGTAAGAACTGCAGTCACTCGATAGAATCGTCCGGCCGCTCTTCAGATGACTTGAAGGCTGCGCTGTCATCAAGGTGTGCAGGTCATTGATGGACCACTTCGCGTAGCGGCTACGTTCCAACTTGACAGCGTCGGTGAGTTTTTTCGCCGTTTCCGCAGGTAGATAAGGTGCAGCGCTGACCCAAAGCACTTGCTGAACTGTTGGTGCCGCTGCCAAATTCGCTTCAATCTTCTGCCACAAATCGTTGTCGGGTGAGGGTGCCATTGTGACAACCAGTTTGGCCTTGGCTGCCTGCAGCAACTCAACGATTTGGCTTCCATCGAGCATAGGATTAATTGCCATTACGATCCCGGCGGCTTCCCCACCCCAGATCGTGAAATGGGTTTCCGGCAAATTCGGCAATACAAATGCGACAACATCGCCCGAACCAATTCCCAAATCATGAAATACATTGGCAGCGCGGGTTATGTCGGCAAGCAATTCTGCGTAGGTCCAGACGTGTTTTTCACCGAAGTGCTTCGCATCAAGAAAGAAACTTAATGCCGGTGCGTCGGGCAACCGAACTGCGGTGCGCTTGATCGCGGCATAGGTGCTCGCAGGCAAGTCGCGTTGAGCGAGAGGTACCGCTTCGATCTTATGTATATCGGCGATGGTGCTGACTGCCATTTAAGGGATCCTTTTTGGTATTTAGGTTAGGTGCGCGGGTGTCGGCGAACAAAGCAGCTTGATGCTCGCTTCAATGAGATGAGCCGCCTCACTAGATGGTCCGTCGGTAATGATGGAGTGGTCTGGTCGAACCACCGCGAGCCAGCCGGTGGGAGCAAGTCCTGGCAGCATTTCTCCATTGATGTCTTCCCAGACGTGCTTGCCCACGCTACGGTTCAATGCTTGGCCGCGATAACACAGCTGGATACAGTGCCCGCCAAGGGCATGCCATCGCGACATATCGTCGGCCGACAGCAATGTCGCTGGATCGATGCCGAATCCAACCAGACTCAGGTGGTCACCCAAGACGTCATCACTCCATGCGAATGTTCCATCTGCGTGACGCAACAACGCCTGTGGAAAATGTGATCCGCGTACCAGCGCCGTAGTCTTCTCGCCGGGGACCATCAGACCTTGTTTGAAGCGATTTTCAGGTTTCATCTTCAAGTCATCGATCCATGCGCCGATGACCGGAAGACTTCGCAGCATCCTCACCAAGCCATGGGTTAAGAATGCCTTCAGTGCGTTGCTGGGCATAATCAGTTTGCCCATTAGAGTCGCGAGACCGATCATGTCGGCCGCGTGCTGGCGGCGCTCCAAATCGTAGGTGTCCAGTATTTGTGGCGCAGCACGGCTGTTGATCACCCATGCCAGCTTCCAGCCGAGGTTGGCTGCGTCACGCAGGCCGGCGCAAAGGCCTTGACCGACAAATGGCGGCGTTATGTGGGCGGCATCACCGATCAGAAACGCGCGACCTTTTTGAAATTTGGAGACGACGCGGGCGTGAAAGCGATACACGGCGCTGCGTTCAATAATGACCTCATCTTGTCTGGCCCAGGGTGCCAGCAGCTCACGAATCTTTTCCGTCTGCAACATCTGCTCGCGGGATTCACCTGATTGCAACATGAATTCCCAGCGCTCGCGCCCGTCCGGGGCCGGCATGTGCGGTGTTGGCCGCTTTGGATCGCAGTTGAACTCAATGTGATCCATCGGTTTGGCGGTCTTGCTCGCGTCAATGATCAGCCAATCCTCAATGTATGTTGAGCCTTGAAATCCAAGTTCCAGGAACTCGCGGACCCGCGAACTGGCACCATCAGCGCCGATCAGGTAACGCGTATTGACCATGTGTCGGCTACCGTCTACACATTGCAGTTCGACATCAATGCCGCTGGTGGATTCGGTGAAAGACACCAATTCGGTTTGCTGTGCCAGCGCAATCTGAGGATAGGACTGCATCTGGCGCCGAAGCGCGTGTTCAAGTTCCGGCTGAAAGAAGGTCACGAGTTTTGGGTGACCATCCAGACAACCGGTAGTTTTAAAACGAGCAAATTCGCCGAAGTATGGCGAGTGCATTTTGACTACGGGGATCGCGACCCGGGCAAAAGCGTCTTCCCCGAGTCCGGCCATTTGTAGAATCCGCAGGGCTTCGTTGTCCAAAGCGATCGCACGGGGGTGGGCCAAAATACCGGATGCCTTGTCGATGATCAACGCGCTGACACCGTAGCGGCCGAGCAGATTGCCGAGCGTTACGCCAACCGGTCCTGCGCCGACGATCAAAACGTCGATGCTTACGGGCAAGCTCATCGCAGTTACTCCGCAACAACGGTATGTTGTTGCACGCCTAAATCAACTCGACCATCCCTGCTGGCGATGCGCAATTCGAGTCTGTCACCGGCTTTCAGATACTGGGTACGCGCAGACTGTTTCTTGATGAATAGCGGCCATTTTTTTTGTTCCGGAATCATTGCGAAAACTCTCATCATTAGTGGTGATGGCAGGCCAAGGGCACACCCCGCCGGAGTCCCCGTCATCAGCACATCGCCTGGAGCAAAGTCGGCGATTTCCGAAAACTCGGAAAGTGTTTCTGCCGGCTTGAATACAAGCTCGCCGGTCGAGTCGTTTTGCCTTACCTCGCCGTTGACCCTGAGTTCCAGATGCAGCTTGTCAAGGTAATGCATTTCGTCTTTGTCTAGCAGACACAGCACAGGCCCGAGCGGACAGAAAGTGCGGTAGCTTTTTCCTTTATGAAATTGCATTTGTGGAATTTGAATGTCCCGTGCAGAGACATCGTTTCCGATGCAAATGCCGGCAACAAACTCGTGCAGGTTTTCATTGGTAACGTGTTGCTTGCCGGATGTCGCTTTGCGCAACACCAATGTCAGCTCAATTTCATAATCGAGCAGTTGTACGTGCTTCGGTTTGACAATCTCGCCGACCGGTCTTGTGACCGACGCAGCGGACTTGGTAAAAAACATGTTGAAACGCTTGGCATCTGGATCCATTCCCGAATCAATCATGTGCTGACGATAGTTTGCTCCCTGGCAATACACCATGCATGGCGTGGTAATCGGTGACAGTAACTGCAGATCGGAAATCGCTTGTCGTTCGGCACTTGCTGCTTCCAGCAACCGCTCGCGCGGTAATGTCAGAAGGTCAGCGGTGGTGCTGCACGGGACGTTCAATGTACGAACGTGTAAAGCCTCAAGCAGACCCCAATGGGTGCTGCTGTTTTGTTCAAAACGGACGATGTTCAGCATGGTGTTCCTCCTTGAATATTGATTTATGCGCTGCGAATCAGGTTGATCAAGCGTTTGAATGACAAGTCGTCATTGCTTCGAAGTCGCGTGACGATAGTGCGTATCAGGTTGATGCTTGGCTTTTTGCCTGCCATATCCGCATTCAGCGGCGGTCCCCATTGATGCATCGATTCGGGATGAATGGGGTGGTAGCCGGTTGGCACATTACTGTCGAATAAATCGCCATCGCTGTAATGTTCAAACATATCGCCATGCGGATCGCGCCAATAATCAAACAATTGGCTACCAAGAATATGGCGACCGATTCCCCATGTGTGGTGGTATTTGCGTCGGCGCAGGAACTCTCCGCCGGCCGCCACGCTATCCAAACCGTTCAGCTCAAATGCCGTGTGCATGTGCCCGGTTTCGACGCCGGATGCAATAGCCAGTGTGTGGTGGTCTGCAGGCTGATTGCCAAGGTCACAGCGCATAAAGGCCACAACCGGCAACGCGTCGTTTTCCATCAGTTGAAAGTCCGACACAATTAGGCCGAAATTCTGCTGGTACCACGCAATGCTTTCGGCGATCCGGCGGACTCCCAACACCGTGTGTCCGAGTTTATTGATGATGCATGGCCGGTCCAGCGCAATGCGGACTGCGGTGTTTATCCGTGGTGTTTGCTTGACGCGATTTTCCGGTGGAGCATCAGGTACATTCAGATCAGGGAGTCGGGAGTAATTCCAGATGGCTTCCACCTGGATCCCGTCCGGATCAATCAACTGAACCCGACGGCCACCGCGCCCGTGGTCGGCGTCAATGACCTCTGTGTTGTTGGCTGCTGCCAGGCGTGCGAGGTCATCTGCGCTGGCAACTGCCAGACTGAATCCAACGTAAGCAGGGGCGCCATGTTCGATAATGACACAGGCAGTTTCATCGCTGGCGCCGCGCAGCAAGACACGATCCTCGTCTTCGCTTACAACTGACAATCCGAAATCGATAAAGAACCGGGCCGCTTTTTTCAAGTCCGGCCGACGGAAACGTAAAGCAACCAACTTTTGCGCACGACACACTGGCGCGGTGCAGCGCGAGGGTACAGCACACTGCTGTGCCAACATGGCGGATTGTGAATTTAAGGTGGGCGAGGTCATAGAGTTTCCTTTCAGTTATTCGATGCGCGATTAACTGTGCCCGTCGCACTTAGCGGCGCAAGCCAACGACGCAGACGGCTCCAGTTTTGCAGGCGGTCTTCCTGACGATACTGCAGTAATCGGTCGATTTGGCTTTCTATCGCACTGGCAACTTGTTCCCGGACCGCCCAAAGCGCCTTTGTGTCGGTCCCTCGACCACGCAAATGTTTGGTCGATATTCGCTTGCCGAAGCCAAAGTAGTAGCGTTGCGGGCGCGGCAGCATGGTCGGACCAAGACCGCGAACAATTGGGGGAATCATGTCGCCACCGCGAGTTGCGGCTTCAATATCTGTTTTGTTTTTCAGCCAGTTCCAAACCGGCGAGGCCATCATGTCATTGGCATCAAGGAGGATTTTGAAGCTCTCATCCGGGCCAACTGAACCAAAAGGAATGATGTCATAGCCGTGTTCTATTGCCATCCGCGCGAAGCCGGTGCGCTGCTTCCAGATCAGTTTGTAAGCCTCTCCCTTACGCCTCATCACTTCGCGCCCTCCACCGGGAAACACCAGAACATGATTGCCGGCTTGCATGAGCGCAGCACAGTTTTCCGGAGTGCCTTCAACGCTGCCCATATCAGTAAGGAGTTTCCCCCAACCTGGAATCTTGAAGTGTCCGCGATCACCAAGTGAACGGACCATCACTCCATATTGGGAGTAAAGGTGCTCAACCATCAAGGGTGCATCGGTTAATCCCATCAAAGTATGGTTACCTACAAAAAGCGCCGGCTTATTCAGGTCGAGCTCCCACAACCCGAGAAACTCTGGGTTGAAGTAGGCCCGCGGAATCGCCAATGCGCGTCGCATGCTGGTGATCGATGGTGGATCGAAGTCGAGAGCGGTATTGCTTTTGCCAGCTATTGCCATGAGTTCCTCGTGTTCTGATTGGTGTTGTATGGTTTTCGACCTGTCGCAATTATTTGAAATACGCGAATAATTGAACATAAGTGTTCAATATACTACAAAAAATTCAATTGTGTTCATAAAAGTTAAAAAATGTATTAAATTGAACATAAGAGTACAATTTTGCAAATTTGAGTTCACTTAAGGAGCGATCAATTGGAAACGATGAACCCTGCGCTAAGGCGAATACATCGTGCGGCGCTACGCCTGTTTGCTGACAAATCGGCCGGCCAGTTGAATGTCAGTGAGTTGGCCAAAGCTGCCGGCGTTGCTCGTGGAACGGTTTATAACAATCTCGCCTCAACGGATGACCTGTTTGAAGAAGTCGCAGGTCAATTACAGGCCGAAATGCATCAGCGCATCGCCAATAGTTTCGAAGGAGTGACTGACCCGGCCCGGCGAATTGCATATGGCATACGCTTCTTTGTACGCCGAGCACATGAAGAACCCGACTGGGGACGTTTTTTGGTTCGCTTTGCCTTCAGCAATGCTGTGCTGCGCAGTATGTGGAACGCCCAACCTGCCGAAGACCTAAAACAGGGATTGACCAGCGGCCGGTATCGCATGCGACCCGACCAGGTGACTTCAGCCTTGACTATGACAGCAGGGAGCACCATCGCGTCGATGACGCTGGTACTCGAAGGACACAAGACTTGGCGCGATGCGGGAAGCGAAGTTGCTGAATTGATCTTGGTGGCATTGGGAGTTGTTCCTGACGAAGCGCGCGCCATTGCGACTGTTGAACTACCGCTATTGGCGCCTGTGTAAGTTTGTTCCTGTGGATTAATGTTTGTTGTACTCGTCCGCCATCGGTTTTGCTTGTCTTTAAAATATTGGTTCAACATCCGATTCTCGTTCGATGGCAATGTCAAAAGTCAAAACCAAAAAGCTCTGCTCAGACCATCGGACGCAGGTCGGGGTACAGCGCCGAAAAAAGACCGAGGCATTGATCATTCGTGCTGCGTTAAACGTTTTCGCCGAAAAGGGTCGCGACGGTGCAGTAATTGATGATGTTCTGGTTGCTGCCGACATTTCACGAGGGACGTTTTACAACTACTTTGATAGTGTCGAACAATTACTCGAGAGAACGTCACGCTGGATGGTTGAGGACCTGATTGCAAACTTCATTGAGCCTTTGTTGATCATGCAGGTTGACCCGGCAGAGCGCCTATGCACCGGGTTGCGTCTGTTTTTCCAGCGGGCGGAGGCGGATCGCGAGTGGTGTCGATTCATTGGGCGCATCTGGACGATTGGCCCGCTTGATGCACCCAGCAAAGATATTCGCCGGGGAATGCGCCTGAAAATATTTACCGTTCCCAGCTTCGATGCTGCCTTGACGATGCAGCGCGGCACCATACGGGAAGCCTTGTTGCGCATTGCGACGGGTGATATCCCGAAGCGATACTCGGACCAGATCACTGAAGTCATCATGCAGGGCCTTGGGGTAGGAAAGCTGCGCATCGCAGAAATCATGAGTAAACCCCTGCCCGTTATAAAGCAAAGGGCAAGATGATTCCGGTACCCATATGGGGTGCCAACTCTGTGCCTGATTGGCTCAAAGTACAAAGGGCGTCACGCCAACAATTCGATCTAGCTATGCGCCCGGTGTATACCAAACCGGGGATGTGTAGGCCCGTTCTTGCAAGATCATCGGTACTTCCTTGGGCATTTTTACATCGTAGAACTTGGCATCGTATGCCGTCCATCGCGGTGTCGGAATTTCAAGAACGCGGACATAGTAAAAGGCGCGTTCTTTGGGATTGAAGTGTGGGTCCTTCCAGTGTGTCGATAGTTGCGGTGAGCCGATGTGATTGCTGTAAGTGACGTTTGCTAAATTCACAGTGTTGCCAACGGCGGTCCGGCAACGCCCATCCGTTCCTATCTTGCGACCACCGCTTACCGCTACATCGTAAATGCGCTCATGAATTTCGCCCTTTGCATCGACCCAACCCTTGACGACTTGAACGCGATCCAGGTTCGCACCGTTTAGGTCCTGTAGCGCATGAATCAGAAATACCGGTGCCTTGCCTGCTGGCGCGGCACGCAGGTCTCCTCCCATTGGCACACCACGTTTGTACCCATTTGCAGCGAAATCGGCACGGTATAAGTCTTGCTGGGTGAATTCCCAGCCGGCAAATAATCGCACGGTCATCCGCGTGCCGGTGGTTCCGTAGACTTCGCGTCGCGCGAGTGCATCAAAAAGCGATTCACGGGTATTTTCTTGTGCCCACACGGCGGCCAGTCCCGATGCCCCAAGTGCCCAGGCGCGAGTGATCAATTCCGGTTTGATTGCTGGTATCGCGGGGTGATTCCAGCGCTCGGCGCTTGGCTCAGTACTCGGAGTCTTGCCAAAGAAGTTGTTTTCCTCGACAGCCGCTAATCCAGTATGTGCGTCTGTGCTGCCGATAACCCCGAACTTGAATGGGTTCGCACCAAGCTTTTGCTCAAATGCCAATCCGGCTTTGAGTGCCTGACGCGCGTAACTGCCGGGCAGCATTTCTTTCGCGGTGGCTTGGTTGCCGCCCAGATTGGATTTGTCCCAAATCTCAAAATTGGCAAACTCGTCGTTTGGCGAAAGTGCCGGATGTGTCTCGCTCGTGCCCTTGGGTTGCGTGATTTCAATGACCGGTTCGCGGCGCGCACGGGTTTCAGCGTAGGTTTTGTCAAACGCTTTGCCGGACATCATCTCACCCATCCACATCATGCCGCCACTGAGGTTTCCGTTATGTGGAATCGCCAGTAACTTACCGCCGGTTCTGTCCTCGTAAGCCTGCATCCATTGCCACAGCTTTTCCGGATCGGGGCTATCGTAGGCGGAAAATGGGACGACTTGAGCCGCCAAGGCGCCACCATCACGGAAAATAACATTGCGATGAAGGTTATTGCCGTTAGGCGTTGAGGTCCACTCGTAGCCGATGAATGCAGTGAACCTGCCGGGTTGGTTATATTTTTCTGCGGCCTTAACGACGACATCCCAAGCCGAGCGCATCATCTCGGGACTATCGATGGGATCCTTTCCAGTTGTGCTGCCACTGTCGATCCAATCTCGAAAGGCTTCAAAGCCGTTGCCGGCCTTAACCATATCGTGCCATTTTTTCCCCGTTGCGTTCTTCAGCAAGATCGGGTCGGAAGCCGCGATCATTGGTGCCAGACCAAGATTTTCGGCATGATCCGCCACGACCAGAAAGTCCAAGGGCCGTTGGAGTTTGGCAGCTTGTCCGGTGCTGCTCGTGATTTGTTCACCGCGTGCAAAACGATAGGCTTCGTTCGGTCCGATACGATTGCCTACCATCCCGGCATCCGTTGAATAGGACGTGTGGAGATGGGTGTCGCCCCAGAACACGCGGGTGGGAATTTTCACGTCGACATTGGGTGAGTAATTTCGTGGCTGCGCAGGCAGATTGACCTTTGATTGAGGTTCATTGGTCTGAGCCGGAACCGGCACCACGACGGTCAATGTGGTTAGCGTCAGCAATGTTTGCCCAAGTCGACTCATGTTTTGCTTCATCCTTGTTTGCATTTAAGGCAGGCAGTTTTTACAAAATAGACTAATTTGTCAATATGTAATTCGGAAGCTGAATTGAACGACTTACGTGGCCTGATGCGGCATCACGCTTGATTGCCCCGCTACAATGGAACGCTTGCAAGAATCGCACGATCGGAATCGCAGGTAGCGGGCAGAAATAAAAACTTCAATAAACAAGGATAAATGATGAAAGCACTGATTTGCGAAGCCTTCGGGCCAATAGACAAACTGACCATCAAGGATGTTCCGTCGCCAGTTCCCGGTCCGCGGCAGGTGGTGGTCGAAGTCAAATCGGCGTCGGTCAATTTTCCGGATGCGTTGATGGTGCAGGGCTTGTATCAGATCAAGCCGCCGGTGCCGTTCTCACCGGGTGCCGAAGTCGCAGGTGTGATCAAGGCGATCGGTAGCGAAGTCAAGCGAATCGCGGTGGGCGACAAGGTGATTGCGATGCTCGGGCATGGCGGCTTTGCTCAGGAGTGTATTGCCGAATCGCAAATGGTGATGCCGCTGCCGGAAGGCATGGATTTCGATACCGGTGCGGCACTGGTGCTGACCTACTGCACGTCATTGCACGGGCTTAAAAGTTGTGGTGCTCTCAAGGCGGGCGAGACGCTGGTAGTGCTTGGCGCTGCAGGCGGGGTGGGGGTTGCGGCCATCGAGATCGGAAAGATCATGGGTGCTCGGGTAATCGCGGCTGCATCGAGCGAGGAAAAGCTTGCGCTTTGCCGGAAGTTGGGCGCGGACGAAACGATCAATTACAGTACTGAGAACCTCAAAGACCGCATCATGGAACTCACCGGAGGCAAGGGTGCAGATGTTGTCTATGATCCAGTCGGCGGACCTTATACCGAACCTGCTTTGCGCGCACTGGGCTGGCGCGGTCGGTTGCTGGTGGTGGGTTTTGCCGCCGGTGAAATTCCGAAAATCGCGATCAATCTGACCCTGCTCAAGGAGCGTTCCATCGTTGGGGTGTATTGGGGTGATTCGGTAAAGCATGATCCGATGGGACATCTCGCCAATCTCAAGCAACTCAATGAGTGGTTTGCCGCCGGGAAAATCAAACCCGTGGTTAGCGAGCGCTTCACGCTTGACCAAGCCAAAGAGGCCATTAGCTATATCGCCAATCGCAAGGTGCTAGGGAAAATTGTCATTGTTCCATGAGCAGCTCGACGCGGATGGACGCAACGTTCGCGTTATGAGCGGTCGAGTGTTTGGCCACCTGCTGCCGTTTTTCGAACCGGATGCCCGGGTGAGTGATGAGGTCGCGTAAGACCCACTTCGCACCGGAGGATTTACTTGGGCAAGTCCTCGCGTCGCAACAAGAACACTTTGCCCTGGGCGGTTTCGGTATCCAGCCAAGTCAGGTGGAAATCAGGAAATGCCGCGTCGACCAGATCACGGTTATGGCCCACCTCGATAGCAATCACTCCCTTGGGTGTCAGATGCTTTCCCGCGGTTGCAAGGATACGCCGCACCACGTCAAGTCCATCGCTGCCGGCCGCCAAAGCCAATGCGGGCTCATGGCGATATTCGGCGGGTAGCGCTTCCATCGCGGCGGCAGTGACGTAAGGCGGGTTGCTGATAATCAAATCGTAGCGGCGTCCCTTGGCGCCGGCGAATAAATCCGATTCGATAGTGTGCACGCGCGCCGCCAAATCGTAATCGTCGATATTGCGGCGGGCGACAGCCAATGCGCTGGGGGAAAGGTCGATGGCATCGATATTGGCATTCGGAAATACGTGAGCCATTACAATCGCCAGACACCCGGATCCAGTGCATAAATCAAGGGCGTTTGCCAACGAATCGGGATCATCAATCCAGGGTGCAAAGCCGTCTTCCAGTAGTTCGGCAAAGTAAGAGCGCGGCACGATCACGCGCTCATCGACATAAAAACGCAAGGGTCCGAGCCAGGCTTCCTGCGTCAAATAGGCTACCGGCACATGACGTGTGATGCGTTGCTGCAACCGATCCAGCACGATCAGACGCTCACTGTGTGTGAGGCGTGCGTCAAGAAACGGCTCCAGCCGATCGCGTGGTAATTTCAACGTAGCGAGCAACAACCAAGCAGCCTCATCCCAGGCGTTGTCGGTGCCGTGTCCGTAAAACAGGCCAGCCTCCTCAAACCGGCTGACCGCCCAGCGCAACCAGTCGCGAATGGTGATGAGTTCGTCAAGCGCGCTGTTGATCACAAAAGGCTCTCGAAGGTGCGCTGATAAATCTCTGCCAATGGTTCCAGGTCGGCAACGGCGACCCGCTCGTCGATCTTGTGAATGCTGGCGTTGACTGGTCCGAACTCAACCAGTTGTGGGCAAATTTCAGCAATAAAGCGGCCGTCAGAGGTACCGCCAGTGGTTGATAGAGTCGCCGTCCGCCCGGTTACTGAATCGATCGCACTGCAAATTGCAGCACTCAGTTCGCCACGTCCGGTCAGGAACGGTCGAGCGCCCACGATCCACTGCAGGTTGTATTCCAGGTTGTGGCGGTCTAACACCTCATGTACGCGGGATTGAATTCCTTCTACCGTGCTGGCCGTTGAAAAGCGCAAGTTAAACATCAGTTCAAACCGTCCTGGAACAACATTGCCGGCGCCGGTTCCTGCATGCGCGTTTGATATCTGAAAACTGGTCGGCGGGAAAAACTCATTACCAGCATCCCATGCGATATTGACCAGTTCGGCCAGCGCAGGTGCCACCAGGTGCACCGGATTCCTTACCAAGTGCGGATAGGCCACATGACCTTGCACGCCCTTGACTGTGAGCGTTGCCGAGAGAGAGCCGCGCCGGCCGTTTTTTACCGTATCGCCAAGATGATCTACACAGGTGGGTTCGCCGACAATGCAATAGTCAATTTGTTGACCGCGTGCCCTGAGTGCATTGACGACACGTACGGTACCATCGATCGCATCTCCCTCTTCATCTGAGGTCAGCAGCAATGCAATGGAGTTTTGCCACTTGGTGCTGAAAGGACGCCGTTCCACCACGCGTTCGATTGCAATGACACAGGCTGCCAGCGAACTCTTCATGTCCGCAGCGCCTCGTCCATATAGGTAGCCTTCGCGTACTTCAGGTGTAAACGGGTTCGAGTGCCACTCGGCGTGCGGTCCGGTGGGAACCACATCGGTGTGCCCGGCAAAACAAATCACTTTTCCTTCGGTACCGAGCCGCGCCCACAGATTTGAAACGCCATTGTTATCAACACGCTCAAACACAAAACCCAGTGGCCGCAAGCGTTCGGTGATCAGGTCAAGGCACCCGGCATCATCCGGTGTGACCGATGGCCGCTCGATCAGGGTTTGCGCAAGGGATAGGACGCTCACGGAGACTAGGTGTCCATTTTCAATGTGAAATCACTAAACGAGGTTCCCGGAGCAACCGAACGCGTTGCTGCCTCTGTTTTCGTATCGGCAACCGCTGCGTCAGGTTTCTTTGTGGCGTTATTGATGACCTGCTGCAGATTGTTGGCCGAATCGGCGTTGTTAAGTGCTTCGTCCAACGTAATCACCTTGTCCTCGTAAAGTCGGAACAGCGCTTGCTCAAAAGTCTGACTGCCGGGAACCATCGATTGCTCCATCGCATCCTTGATTTCGTTCAACTCACCTTTTTCAATCAGTTCGGCAATGTGCCGGGAATTAATCAACACTTCAACAGCTGCCATGCGTGCGCCGCTCGGCGTCTTGACCAGACGCTGGGAAATGATGCAGCGAAGCGTCACCGCCAGGTCGGCGAGCAGAGCAGGGCGGTTGTCCAGCGGGTAAAAACTGATGATGCGGCTCATTGCGTGATAGCTGTTGTTGGCGTGCAATGTCGCCATACACAAGTGGCCGGACTGGGCATAGGCGATCGCGTGTCCCATGGTTTCCTTGTCACGCACCTCGCCGATGAAAATGACGTCCGGCGCCTGGCGCAGCGCGTTTTTTAGTGCAATGTGGAAAGCTTTGGTGTCACTGCCGACTTCCCGTTGATTGACGATCGATTTCTTGTTCTTGAAAATGAATTCGAGCGGATCCTCTAGGGTCAGAATATGCCCGGCGGCATTTTCGTTCCGGTAATCCAGCATTGATGTGAGCGTGGTTGACTTGCCTGACCCGGTGGCGCCGACCATCAGGATCAAGCCGCGCTTCTCCATGATTACGTCTTTGAGCACGGGCGGCAGGTTCAGAGAATCGAATTTTGGAATGTCCGAGGGAATGTAGCGGGCAACCATTGCCGGCGAGCCGCGTTGAAAGAAGCACGACAAGCGGTATACGCCCACATCGGGAACATTCGCGCGCGTGTTCAACTCGCGTTCTTCGACAAATTCGTCCCACTGCTTGTCAGTCAAAATTTCCTTGAGCAAATTTTCGACATTGGTGGCGTCGAGAATCGCTGGATTGACCGGTACGGAATTGCCTTGCATCTTGATTGTGATGGGAGCTCCCACCGACAAAAACAAATCCGTTGCCTTCTTTTCCGCCATCAGACGGAACAACTTATCCATCGTACCCATAGCTTCTCCAGGATTGCGTCAGATCGAATCAGTCGCCACGCAGCAATTCATTGATGCCTGTCTTCGCGCGTGTTTGCGCGTCAACCCGTTTGACAATCACTGCACAGTACAAACTGTATTTGCCATCGCTCGATGGCAGATTACCCGATACCACCACCGAACCGGCAGGGATGCGGCCATAACTGACTTCTCCAGTGGCACGGTCGTAGATTTTCGTACTCTGGCCAATATACACACCCATCGAGATAACACAGTTGTCTTCGACAATGACGCCCTCAACGACCTCCGAGCGCGCTCCGATAAAACAGTTGTCGCCGATGATGGTCGGGTTGGCTTGCAATGGTTCGAGTACGCCACCAATGCCGACACCACCTGACAAATGTACGTTTTTGCCGATCTGAGCACAGGAGCCGACGGTCGCCCAAGCATCCACCATGGTGCCCTCATCAACATAGGCCCCAATGTTCACAAAGCTGGGCATCAACACCACGTTCCTGCCAATGAAACAACCCCGCCGTGCAACCGCCGGCGGGACTACACGAAAACCGCCTTTTTCAAATTGATGGGTGTCGTAGCTGGCAAACTTGGTCGGCACTTTGTCGAAGTAGCGCATCGGTCCGCCATCCATCAATGCATTGTCCTCGAGCCGGAATGACAAAAGGACCGCCTTTTTAATCCACTGATGCGTCACCCAGTCACCGTCAATTTTTTCTGCGACGCGCAATGCACCGCGATCGAGTTCGCCGATGATGTGATTGACCGCCTCGCCAATCCGGGCCGGTGCGGTGCCTGGTTTTAAGTTGGCACGGTCTTCCCAGGCGGAGTCGATGAGTTGTTCGAGTTCATGCATGATGGTTGCTTTCAGTGAGATTGACAAAAAAGTTCTATCCTGCGTGCCGCCTCGAGGCAGTCCTCAAGGCTCGGTACCAAGGCGATCCGTACAAATCCCGCGCCGGGGTTCAGGCCGCCGACCTCGCGGGCAAGATAACTGCCCGGCAATACCACCACATTCTGCTGGTGGTACAAATCCCGCGCAAAGTCTGTATCGGATCCAGGAGTCTTCGCCCAAAGGTAAAACCCGGCGTCGGGGATTTTGCAGGGCAGGTGCGGCGAAATCATCGGTGTGAGCTTGGCAAACTTCTCTGTATACAGGCGACGGTTTTCGACCACGTGGTCCTCGTCGTTCCAGGCGGCAATCGACGCCTTTTGCACCACCGGGCTCATGGCGCTGCCATGGTAGGTGCGGTAGAGCAAAAATTTTGCGATCAACGCTGCGTCGCCAGCCACAAAACCTGAACGCATGCCAGGAACGTTGGACCGCTTCGACAGACTGGAAAACATCATTAGATTGCGATAATCGGCACGCCCCAATTGCGCAGCCGCGCTCAAAGCACCTAGCGGCGCCTTACCTTCCTCGAAATAGATTTCCGAATAACATTCATCCGAGGCAATGACAAAATCATAGCGGTCGGATAATTCAAATAGCTTTTTCCAGGTCGCCAGGCTCTTGACCTTTCCAGTCGGATTTCCCGGTGAACAAACATAAACGAGCTGAACCTCATGCCATGTCGATTCCGGCAAGGCGTCAAAATCCAATTCAAAATCATATTGCTGCAGCGTATTGAGATAAGTTGGCGTTGCCCCGGCCAGCAGCGCGGCGCCTTCGTAAATCTGATAAAACGGATTCGGACAAACCACCCGCGGCGACGGCGTGCCCGAATCAATCATGGCTTGGGCAAACGAAAACAACGCCTCTCGCGAGCCGTTAACCGGTAAGACTTGGGTAGCAACGTCCGGAACCGGCACTTCATAGCGACGCGCAATCCAGGCGGCGATGCTCTCGCGCATCGCAGGTATCCCCGGTGTGCTCGGGTAAGCGGCCAGACCATCAAGGTTTCCGGCGATTGCGTGCTTGATCAGCGCAGGCGTCGCGTGTTGCGGCTCGCCGATCGAAAGCTTTATTTCCGGGAGTGGCCTAGCGTCAGTTGGTGCCGACGGGACGCCGTCGAACAGGGCGCGGAGGCGCTCAAATGGGTAGGGTTGCAACAGGTTGAGATTGGGGTTCACGCTGACTTTGCAGGGAGTGCGTATCGGAATTTCATTTCGTGCGAACTAAAATTTCTCCACTTTCAATGACTACTTGGTTGGCGGTGGATCTTCATCAGTTCTACATGAGGAGCTGGCTTCCAACCAGCCTTTCGATGTTCGGCAGCGATCGTGGTAAAGATTCCCCCGCGCACATAAAAACCTGCTGTGAGGCGCATAAAACGCGGTTTTGCGGCCTTTACCAAGTCATCGAGGATACGGTTGGTAACCGCTTCGTGGTAGTGACCTTGGTCGCGAAAACTCCAAGTGTAGAGTTTGAGGCTTTTCAGCTCGACGCATAGCTTGTCGGCGACGTAATCGAGTGTCAGAACGGCAAAATCAGGCTGTCCGGTCATAGGGCATAAGCAAGTGAATTCGGGAATTTCCATGTGAATTTGGAAATCACGGTTTGGGGCCGGATTGGGGAACGTGTGAAGTTTTTGAGTTGCTTTGGTGGCCATAGGTTTGCGGTCTCGGTTTGTGGCGTGCGTGCGGTCTTGATGAGGATAGACAGATTATAATCGGCAGGCGCTGTCAAGCCGAATATGGACTTGATAGGTAGCCATCACACTGAAAATGTTTTCTCATTCCGATTATGGTCGGAATGAGGGTTTTGGCAATGACTTTCATTAAACTCTCAGGTCTTCGTCCGTGCGTCTTACCAAACTCAAACTTGCCGGTTTCAAATCATTTGTCGAACCAACCGTGGTCCTTTTTCCCGGACAGCTGGCTGGCGTGGTCGGCCCCAATGGCTGTGGCAAATCGAACATCATCGACGCGGTGCGCTGGGTACTCGGTGAATCCAAAGCGTCAGAATTGCGCGGTGAGTCAATCCAGGATGTGATCTTTAAAGGGTCCGGGCAGCGCAAGGAAGTCAGCCGTGCCAGTGTCGAAATGTTTTTTGACAATGCGCTGGGGCGGGCTGTCGGGCAATGGTCACAGTTTGCTGAAATTACGGTCAAGCGTGTGCTGGATCGCGACGGCAATTCAAGTTACTACATCAATAATTTGCACGTTCGCCGCCGCGACATGATCGATCTGTTTCTCGGTACCGGCCTTGGCCCACGCGCCTATGCGATCATCGGTCAAGGCATGATTTCACGCATCGTGGAAGCCAAGCCTGAGGAATTGCGGTTTTTTCTGGAAGAAGCGGCAGGGGTTACCAAATACAAGGAGCGCCGCAAGGAGACGCACAATCGTCTGGAAGATGCTGCGGAAAATCTGGCGCGTGTGGATGACATTCGCAACGAGCTGGAGACGCAAGTGTCACGCCTGCAAGGTCAGGCAGAGGTTGCGCGCACCCATCGCGACCTGACCGCCGGGCTGTTGCGCACACAAACGTTGTTGTGGCTGAAAAAGCGTAACGATGCGCATGCCGACAGCGAACGGCTGGAGCGGCAAATCGCTGAAGCGGGCAACCGTGTCGAAGAACAAACTACGCAACTGCGTGAAATAGAAGTACGGGTTGAACAGGCCCGCGAGCTTCACTTCAGCGCGTCAGACGCATTGCATTCCGCACAATCGGAAATGTTTGCCGCGAATAGCGAAGTCAGTCGTCTCGAGCAATCAATCAGTCATTTGACGGAATCGCGCCTGCGCTTGGAGGCGCGGCTGCTTCAGCTGGACGCCGACAGCACCAGTTGGCGCAGCCAACAAGCAGAATTATCGACCGAAGCCTCACGCTGGAACAGTTTGTTGGAGCACGCTCAGCTACGCGCTGCGACCGCAACTGAGCGCCACGACGAGGCGCAAAGCCGCTTGCCGCAGGCTGAAGACACCTTGCAAGCCGCGATGGAAGCGCTAGCCACCGCGCGCCGTACATTAAATGAGACCGAGCAATCCTTGCGCTTGTCGGAGGCTGAAAAGATCCATGCGCAGCGTTCGCTCGACGCGATGATGCAGCGGCGCGCGAGACTGGAAGCGGATCGGCAGGCGCTCGGGGAACCGGATCCGGCCCTGCTGGCTGCAGCAATTGACAACGAAGCGGTGGTTGGTGCACGGTTGAGTGAGGCGCACGACGCGCTTGCCCAGATGCAGGCGGCACTGCCTGATGCGGAAGCGCGCCTGCGTCAATCTCGTGATGCCTTGCAAGCGGCGCATCGAACGCTGACCGAGACACGGGCGCGGCATGAGGCATTGACGCAGCTGCAAGCGCGAGTCGCGCCGAGTGGCGAAATTGGAGCATGGCTGCAGTCACGCGGCCTCAAGGACGCCAAACCGCTGTGGCAGATGATTAAGGTCGCCAGTGGTTGGGAGACCGCGGTGGAAGCTGTCTTGCGCGAACGTTTCGCCGCGCTGATGGCGGATACGGCGACCATGCGCGCAGCACTGACTGCGCCGCCGCCAACCTTACTGAGCCTGGCGCATGCGGGTACACAGGGGACTGGCAGCGTGCCGGAGATCGCCGCTGGCCAGAGTCTGCGCAGCAAGGTAAGTTGCGATGACCCGCACTGGTCGGTGTTTCTCGATGAGTGTTTATCCACTGTATTGGCGGTGGAGGAGTTGACCGTTGAGTCAGCACAAGATGGGTTCAGCCGGGTTTCGCGTGCGGGACACTTGCTGACTCCAGCCGGCTTGAACCTTTATGTGCCAGATGCAAAAACGCATGGCGTGATTGAGCGGCAACGTGATATTGATGAACTTGCCAGCCTGTTGCTTGAGCGGCAGGCGGCCGAAGTCTCTGCCCGTGAGGTGCAACAGGCTGCCGAAAATCAGCTTGCAGAATGCCAGGCCGGACTGGCCGACGCGCGACGCAGCGCGCAAGAAGCACAGCAGGCGCTACATAGTGCGCAGGTTGAGGCGCTCAAACTGACTCAGGCCAAGGCGCGCTTTGATGAGCGTGCCGGCCAGATTGATGCCGACGTAGCCGAACTCACGCGCCAGCATGAGGCGGAGCAGGCACGTTTGCTGGAAGCCGACAACGCTGCTGAAACTGCCCGTGAGCGGCAGGCGCAATTGCGTGGAGTCGTCGATCAGGCATTGGCGCTGCATGGACAAAGCGATCTGGCATTGCGTGAAGCGCGCAATGTGGAGGCAAGCCTGGCCCGCGAAGCGCAGGAGGCAAAGTTTTCGGAGCGCGAATGCGTCTCCAAGCTTGAAGACAACACACGTGCTGCAGCCACTGCGGAAATGCAATTGGCGCGGATCGATGCCGAGTTGTTAAGCGCACGTACTGAGCTCGATGGCATTTCGGATGCCGTGCTGCAAGAACAATTGCACACGTCGTTGGAGTCGCGCAAGGTCTGCGAGTTGGCGCTGGTGACACGCCGTCAAGCCCTGGAAGCGGCGGCAACCGATTTGCGCGAGCAGGATGAACAGCGCCTCAAACTCGAGCAGGGGGTTGAACCGCTGCGTGAAAAGATCAATGATCTGAAGCTTAAATGCCAGGCGGCCAACCTCAATCAACAACAGTTCGTCGAACGTCTGGCGGAAGTGCATGTCGTCAGCGACGCTGATGAAGCGCCGTTTGTTGATGAATTGAAGAAGAGTCTGCGCGATAGTATTTTGATGGGCAAGATTACGCGCCTGACGGCGGAAATCGAATCCCTTGGTGCGGTAAATTTGGCTGCGCTAGATGAATTGGCGACGGCAACCGAGCGTAAGGGTTTTCTGGACATGCAGTCGACCGATTTGGCGCAGGCGATTGCTACGCTGGAGGATGCGATCCGGCGCATAGATCGCGAAACGCGTGAGCAATTGCAGGAAACCTATAACACGGTGAATAAACATTTCGGCAGCTTGTTCCCGCAGCTTTTTGGTGGCGGTGAAGCGAAATTGCTGCTTACCGGCGAGGAGATTCTGGATGCCGGCATTCAGATCATGGCGCAACCGCCCGGCAAGAAAAATACCACCATCCACCTGCTTTCCGGTGGCGAAAAGGCGCTCACCGCGATTGCCCTCGTGTTTGCATTATTCCAGCTTAACCCGGCCCCGTTTTGTATGCTGGACGAGGTAGATGCGCCGCTCGACGATTCAAATACGGTTCGCTTCTGCGAGATGGTGAAACGAATGTCATTGCAAACGCAGTTCATCTTCATTTCGCACAATAAAATTGCGATGGAGATGGCGGAGCAGCTGATTGGCGTGACAATGCAAGAGCAGGGCGTATCGCGCGTGGTTGAAGTCGATATTCAAGAGGCATTGCGTTTGGCAGACAGTCAGCAAGTGGCGTGACCTTCAATCCGCCGACAGCTAAGGACCAAGCATGAGTGATTTACAGTGGGCGTTATTGGGATCGGGCATAGTAGCGATCGCATGCGTGTGGCTCTACAACGTGTGGCAGGAGCGAAAGTTCCGTAGATCCACCGATGAACTATTTAGAAAATCCGGTGAGGATGCACCGGATGGCAATGCAGTAACTTCTTCAGACACGGCTGAAATGTCTGCCGCTCGCGAGCGAAGGATAGAACCGCGCAGCGATAACGACCTTGGAAGCAGCCTTGGCGATGGGATCGCGTCTGCCGAAAATGACGTCGATGAGATAGCAAACGCCAATGAGTATGCACCATGGGCCGATGCGGCGTCAGATTGTCTGGTCCGCTTTGATGTACCACCTGGAGTTGCCGCTCCCGCGATATGGGCTGCGCAATCGACCTGGAGTGGCGAGTTGAGCAAGCCATTGCGCTACCTTGCCAGAGGTGGCGAAGGTGACGCGTGGCAACTGATCGGAGCCAACGATATCGGGTTTTATACGCAGTGGCTCGCCGTTTTGCAGTTGGCTGATCGCCAGGGTGCAGTATCGGATCGTGAATTGATGGTGTTTTTTGACGGCCTGCAGCAGTTGGCAACACAACTTAATTCCGTCGTGACCCTTCCCGGCCGATCCGAAACTTTGCAGCGCGCCCAGCAGCTCGACGATTTTTGTGCAAGCGTCGATGTCCTGTTCTCGCTTCACGTCATCGAGGCACAGGGAGGCTCGTTTGTCGGCACCAAACTACGCGGTGTTTGCGAAGCTGCCGGGCTCGCATTGCAAGGTGATGGATGCTTTCATGCCGTCGGCGCGGATGGCGCTACCGAATACGTTGTCAGGAACAGTGGTAGTGAAGTGTTCACCCTGGAGAGTTTGCGATCATTGGCAACCAACGGATTGACCTTGACCTTGGACGTACCGCGCGTAGCGGATGGTGTTGGTGCTTTTGATCGTATGGTCGGTACGGCACGTCAGTTGGAAAGAGGTCTGGGTGGCAAGCTGGTTGACGCACAGCGCGCGCCTTTGGCTGATGAGCTGATTTTGGGTATCCGGCAAAAAATCGTCGAATTGCAAACCATGATGCATGGTGCGGGCATGCCGCCCGGCGGCGAGCTGGCGTCAAAGTTGTTCAGCGGCTGATTGTAGATTTCAGGTGGCTGCAGAATCGCAAGCGATCATCCGCGCCCGGCAATTGCGCGGCCTGATCGAATCTCACAACCATGCCTACTATGCGCTTGACTCGCCGATCATCAGCGATGCCGAGTATGATGTGTTGTTCAGAGAACTGCAGCTTCTGGAAGCATCGCACCCGGAGTTACGCTCAGTCGACTCACCGACGCAACGGGTCGGCGGTGCCGCGTCAACGGCGTTCGGACCGGTCCATCACCTTGCTCCGATGTTGTCGCTCAACAACGCTTTTGATGCGGCGGAGGTCGAAGCATTTGACCGGCGCTGTCTTGATGCCCTCAGCGTACAAAAAGTAACTTATATCGATTACGCCTGTGAGCCGAAATTTGATGGTTTGGCAATTTCCCTGCGTTATGAAAACGGTGAATTTGTGCAGGGCGCTACCCGTGGTGACGGTTTTACCGGTGAAAACGTCACGGCAAATTTGCGTACCATCAAAAATATTCCATTGCGCTTGAGCGGAGAAGGATTCCCGTCAGTATTGGAAGTGCGTGGCGAAGTATTGATGTTGCGCCGCGATTTTGAAAGACTGAATGAAGGTCAGCGCAGCAAGGGTGAAAAGGAGTTTGCCAATCCTCGGAATGCCGCTGCTGGAAGCTTGCGGCAATTGGATCCCCAAATTACAGCGCATCGCGCGTTGCGGTTCTTTGCCTATGGCACTGGTGAGCTAAAGATCGATAGCAGCGCCGCGACCACTGACGACACAGGCGGTGGAAGCGGTGATACAGGGAATTTGCAAAGCACTGCTTTGCGCCTGCGTAGCGGCTTGGCTGTGCAAAGCCAGGACGCCACACCGGCACCAACTGGCGGATCCCGTGCAAGCTTTCACAGCGAGATGATGCACAGGTTGGAAAGTTGGGGTCTTCCGGTTGCCGCTGAACGTGAAGTAGTGCGTGGCGCTTCAGGATTGCTCGCCTACTATCAACGCATCGGCGCGGCCCGCGCGCAGCTGCCATACGATATTGATGGCGTGGTTTACAAAGTTAACCGCATTACGGATCAGGATCTCATTGGCTTTGTATCACGTGCGCCGCGTTTCGCGATTGCTCACAAGTTCCCCGCAGAGGAGGCTCAGACGACTGTGCTGTCGATCGATGTGCAGGTCGGACGCACCGGGGCAATTACGCCGGTCGCACGCCTGGCGCCGGTGTTTGTCGGTGGTGTCACCGTGACCAACGCGACATTGCACAATGAGGACGAAGTCCGTCGTAAGGATGTACGCGTTGGCGACACTGTGATTGTGCGCCGTGCCGGTGACGTGATTCCGGAAATTGTCAGCTCGCTGCCAGAAATGCGCAACTCCGGGGTGGATAGCGCAGGCGTTTTCGTTCTACCGGAAAAGTGCCCCGCCTGCGGGTCGCAAATTGCGCGTGAGGAGGGTGAATCCATTGCGCGTTGTACCGGTGGTCTGTTTTGTCCGGCGCAGCGCAAACAAGCCTTGTTGCATTTCGCCTCGCGGCGGGCCATGGATATTGAAGGACTGGGCGAAAAACTGGTCGATCAATTGGTGGACGCGGCTGTCGTCAAAACACCGGCGGATATCTACAAGCTCGGCATCGTTGGCTTGGCAAGTCTGGAAAGAATGGCGGACAAGTCGGCGACAAATCTGCTTCAGGCCATTGAACGAAGCAAACAAACAACCTTGGCCAAGTTCATCTACGCACTCGGGATTCGCAATGTGGGAGAAACCACGGCGAAAGATCTGGCACGCCACTTCGGGCAGCTGGATTTACTGTTGCAGGCAGATGTCGCTCTTCTGCAAATGATTCCCGATGTTGGTCCGGTGGTTGCCGCATCCATCGCCAGTTTTTTTTCCGAGCCGCACAATTTGGAGGTGGTCGCGCAATTGCGTGCCGCTGGCGTGAGTTGGGCCGATGTCACACCAGCTGCAACGGCGGATTCGCCGATTGCAGGCAAGATCTTTGTGCTCACTGGCACCTTACCGGTACTGAGCAGGGACCAGGCCAAAGCCATGATTGAGGCGCTTGGCGGCAAGGTTGCTGGTAGCGTGTCAAAGAAGACTGATTACGTGGTCGCTGGCACGGAGGCAGGGAGCAAGCTGGAAAAAGCACTCGCGCTCGGTTTGAAGGTGCTTGACGAAGAGGCATTCCGTCAACTTCTGGGCGCCGAACTTTAAGCGCGTTTTATCGGGTCGAGTAATTTTGCAATGCTGGTACTGCGACAAAATAAATGTGTTTCCGGGTGCGCAATCCTTGCACAACCGTCCTGCGTGTGGCAGAATTCGCGCCTCTTTGCGGAGTGGTAGTTCAGTTGGTTAGAATACCGGCCTGTCACGCCGGGGGTCGCGGGTTCGAGTCCCGTCCACTCCGCCACCAATTATGTTGAAAATCAAAAAAAGCACCCGGATCTTTCCGGGTGCTTTTTTTTGAACCGACAAGCAAAAACGGCCCGCCGACAGATGTCGACGGGCCGTAGTTCGGTGTTGCCAATTCAGCTTATTTTTTCTTGGCGGCCTTCTTGCCAGCCACTGCGGCCTTAAAGGCGGCGCCAGCGGTAAAACGCGGAACAGTGGTGGCGGCAATTTTCAGTTCCTTGCCGGTCGCCGGGTTGCGGCCGACACGAGCCGCGCGCTTCGACGACTTAAACGTGCCGAATCCGATCAATGCGACGGTATCTCCTTTGGATACAGTCTTGACGACGGTGGCGATCAGGGCAGCAACAGCCTTTTCAGCAGCGGCCTTGGAAAGGTCTGCTGCGGTGGCAACTTGTTCGATCAATTCAGATTTATTCATGTGGCGTGTTCCTCTTTGGTTATGTGAAGTGAAGCTGCGGGCAATTCTGCAACAGCTGGAAAGAAAATGCACATCTTTTTGCAGATATTTTTTCTGAGAGATCGACTAAATGAGAATTCTTGATCCTTCGATCATCGTTTTAGCTAGTTGACAGAGCGAGTGGTCCGATACCCTGTCGGTGTGCCGTGGTCGCGTGCAGGCGGCTTGATCAACCAATCGTAGTATGACAGAGGACCCTTTCCGGGCCTAGAACGCGCCGATAGCCATCCCGGCGGCCAATGTCGCACCAAGTTCCTCGCCGCGGGAGAGGTCTTCATTGGAAACGATTTTGGGTGCCAGTATTGCTTCCGTCGACTGCGCATGCGTACAAATGATCAACGTTGGAGAAATTGCCTGCAGGCGCCAACCCGTCGCAATTCGCTCGATTTGGCGGGCGGCGTTTTGACCATCGCTGCCGGCACAAATGACGGCAGCGTAGCGGCGACCATTAATCCGGTCCAGTACTGCATAGTAGCTGCGGTCAAAAAAATCCTTCATCAGGCCGGCGATTGCGGCGAGATTCTCAGGCGCGGCAAAGATGTAGGCATCAGCTGCCAGTAAATCGTCCGGTCCGGCAGTGGAGGCATGGAGAACCTTGACGGCGATATTGTTCTCGCCATCGCCACAAACAGCACTTCTGGCGCCGTTAGCGACGGCGTTGGCCATTTGTTCGGTGGCACCGGTCGAGGAATGGTAAATGATCAGCAGGCGTTTCATGGGGTTTGGAACAGAGTTGGGAACAGGGTCGCGTTTCAGTTTTCTCATCCTATCGAAATATCGTTGGGTTGGTAAAAAAGCAGTTCATCCCATCAGATCTGCATTTGGTACCTCCGCTGCTACTGTATGAGGCACTGACCGTGTTCCAGCGGTATCGGTCGCCACTTGAAGCATTAGAATGCCTCTGCCTTACGCAAATGCGAATTGTTCAGAGTTGAAAAGGAAAGTGCCCCGATGCTGCGAAGAGTCCTGATTGCCATGTTGTGCGTCTTTGCCTTAGCCGCTTGCAACAAGCCAGATTCCAAACCTGATGCTGAAACTGTAGAGCGCACGTTGCTGATTTCTGCAGAGGATCTGGTTGCGGTACAAAACAATTCACTGGCGATGGGCGCGGTGATCACCGGCACGGTCCAGGCGGCCCGTCGCGCCGATTTGCGGGCTGAAGTTCAGGCGGTTGTGTTGCAGGTGCTCAAAGAGAGTGGTGACAAGGTCAAGCGCGGTGATTTGCTGGTACGGCTGGATGACTCGTCGATTCGCGACAGTGTAAATTCCGCCAATGAATCGGTGCGGGCATCCAGTCAGTCGTACGAACAGGCCGAGCGGCAATTGCAACGCCTGAAGAAACTGCGCGAATCGGGAATGGTGACGACACAACAGCTTGAGGATACCGAGATTCGTCGCAACAACGCGCAGAGTGATCTGGCGGCGGCACAAGCGCGCAGCGCACAGGCGCGCCAGCAACTCCAGCGAACCGAGGTTCGCGCACCGTTCGACGGCATCGTCAGTGACAAGAAAGTCTCACCTGGGGATTCCGCGCAGATCGGCAAGGAACTGCTTAAGGTCATTGATCCGACTAGCCTGCGCTTCGAAGGATTTGTCTCTGCTGACAGTATCGGTAGTGTCAAGCTCGGTGAAAAGGTCAGTTTTCGTATCAATGGTTATGGAAACGATGAATTCATCGGCACCGTAACGCGCGTCAGCCCCGCAGCCAATCCGACAACGCGACAAGTTGAAGTTCAGGTTGCTTTCGATGGCGGGCGTCAACCCGCCCTGTCCGGCTTGTTTGCGGAAGGACGAATCGCCGGGGGGGGCGACGCGCTCACTATTCCTGCCAGTAGCCTGGTTTTTGAGGGTGATAAGGCATATGCATGGCGAATTGATGGTGAGCTTCTGAAAAAGATGCCGTTGGCGCTGGGACCACGAGATTCACGCCGGGGTGACTATGTCGTCAATGACGGATTGGCGGCTGGCGACAAGGTGTTGCGTGCGCCGGCGGTGACGCTTAAAGACGGACAGAAAATCAAAATCACCGAGGTCGCGCCTGCCAAGGCTGACACTGCTGAGCTTACCCCTGACAAGACCAAGAAAGGGAGTTGAGATGTTCCTTTCAGATTTCAGTATCAAGCGACCGGTATCGATGGTCGTGATAATCATTATGTTGATGTGCCTTGGTTTGCTGGCACTCAAAAACTTGAGGGTCAATCAAATCCCTGACGTCGAACAACCTGTCATCGTGGTCACTATCCCGTATCCAGGTGCGTCACCCGAGACGGTTGAACGGGAGATCATTAATCGCATTGAAAAACAGTTTCTGAGTATTTCCGGTGTTTATCAAATTCGTGCGACCGCCAGCGAAAGCAATGCACAGATTGTGGTGATCTTCAATTTCAAGAAGAACATGGTCGAGGCGGCTGACGAAATTCGCAACGCAATCGGGGCTGTGCGTTACAAATTACCGATTGAAATGCGTGAGCCGGTGCTGCGGCATATCGATCCGGGTGCGCGACCGATCATGCAAATTGCGTTGTCGTCCGAAACCTTGAGTCATGCCGAGATTTCCCGCATGGCGGAGGACGATCTGTCGAACCGATTCCGCGGTATCGAAGGCGTGTCGATCGTCAACGTTGGCGGGGCCCTTCGGCGTGAGTTGAGTATCCTGCTGCGTGCAGAAAAACTGCGTGAGTTCAATATTTCAGTAACCGATGTCACCAACGCCTTGCGCAACCAGAATCTGACCGCTCCGGTCGGACGGATACGCGGTGTTTTGGATGAGCAGAGTATCCGCCTGATCGGACGTATCGATGCGCCGGCCGATTTCGGACAGGTGGTGGTTAAACGGACGGGCAACGAGGTATTGCGTTTGGCGCAGATCGCTGAAATTGCTGACGGGTTCGCCGATCTTTCCAGCTTCAGTTTGCGTAATGGACACCCGAACGTCAGCCTGTCGGTAGTGCGCGCGCGTGACGCCAGCACGGTTAGCGTGGCGAACAAGGTTCGGGCGCTGGTCGAAGAAATTAACACCACCTTGCCACCTGGAACGAAACTCAAGATCACCGAAGATGGCGGCGAAGACGCTCAAGATAGTCTCAACAATGTCATCGAGTCCCTGATGTTTGGTGCTTTGCTGACGATTTTCGTGGTCTATGCGTTCCTCAATTCCTGGCGCTCGACCCTGATCACCGCACTGAGTCTGCCGACGTCCGTCATTGCTGCTTTTATCGCCGTTTGGCTGTGCGGCTTTACGCTGAACTTCATGACCCTGCTCGGCTTATCGCTGGCGATTGGCGTACTGATCGATGATGCAATTGTGGTGCGGGAAAATATCGTTCGTCACATGCAGGCAGGCGAGGATCGACGCACTGCGGCAGCGGAAGGCACGCGCGAAATCGGTATGGCGGTGGTGGCGACCACGTTTTCGATCATCGCGGTGTTCATCCCGGTTGCCTTCATGCCGGGAGGTTCAGGCGAGTGGTTCCGACCTTTCGCGCTCACGGTTGCCTCGTCGGTATTGGTCAGTCTGTTCATTTCCTTTACGCTTGACCCCATGTTGTCTGCGTATTGGGGCGATCCTCCCGGGCATCACGATGCCCCCCGCCGCGGCATCGGCCGGGTATTGCAACGCTTTAATCGATGGTTTGATGCGCAGGCGGATGGTTACGGCAAGGTCATTACCTGGGCGTTGCACCATCGGCGGGTCATGGCATTTATTGCCGTGGCAAGCTTTGCCGGCGCACTCGCACTACAAGCAACGGTCGGCGGCACGAGTTTCATGCCGAAGTCGGATGGCGGGATGCTGGCCATCGATGTGCGCGTGCCATCTTCAGCCAGTTTGGGTTATGCGCGTTTGAAGGTTGAGGCCGCTGCGGGACTGGCGCGAACGATTCCTGAAACGGTGGCGACCAACAGCAATGTCAACGCTGGTGGCGGCAGGGTTTATGTGGATATTGGCAAGAAAAATCAACGTTCGCGCAGCTCTGATGATATCGCCCTCGAACTGCGGACATTATTGGCACAACTGGTCGGCGGCGAGTTTGTGGTTCTGGATGATTTGAACAGTGGTGTGCGCAAACCGATCCAGGTAAATTTTTCTGGCCCCGACGCGCGATTGTTGACGGCAATCGCCAACGAGTACAGAGAGCGTCTGGCAAAGGTGCCCGGTGCCGTTGATGTCGGACTTTCTGAGCAGGAACCCAAGGACGAGTTGCGTATTGAATTGAATCGCGGCTTGGCAAATTCGCTTGGAATTTCAATGAACGATGCCGCACAGGCATTGCGCGTTGCGTTTGCCGGTGTAGAAGTCGGCGACTGGGTGGACCCGACCGGAGAGTCGCGTGACGTGGCAGTACGCCTGCATCCCGACGATCGCGTCAGCGGGGAAAACATCGAGCATCTACCGATCAATGTTTCAGGGACAGGACAGATGGTGCCCTTGAACCAAATCGCAACGGTGTCGATGGGTAAGGGACCCTCGCAAATTCAGCACCAGGATGGCAAGCGGATGATTGCCGTCTCAGCCAATGCGCAGGGGCGCGCAGTTGGCGAGGTGAATTCCGATGCCTTGAAAATCGCCAAAAAAATTGCATTCCCGCCTGGCTATGGCGTCGAGCTTGGCGGTTCGGGGCGGGAGCAGAAGGAGCTGTTTAGCGCCATGGGCATCGCGCTGGCAATGGGTATTGCGCTCATGTATCTGACCCTGGTCATTCAGTTCAACTCCTTCACCGCTCCGGTGGCGGTGATGATCTCGCTGCCGTTGTCTTTGATTGGTGTGGTGATCAGTCTTTTGCTGACTGGCGGCACGCTGAATTTGATGAGCATGATCGGCATCATCATGCTGATGGGTCTGGTTGCCAAGAATGCCATATTGCTGCTCGATTGTGCGCGCAAACGGGAGGCTGACGGTTTCGAGCGCGAGGAGGCATTGATGTACGCCGGGCGGATGCGCTTGCGTCCAATCCTGATGACCACCTTCGCGCTCATCGCCGGGATGCTGCCGGTCGCGATCGGTACTGGAGAAAGCGCAGAGTTTTATCGACCGCTGGCGGTAGCCATCATCGGCGGTACGATCACTTCAACTATTCTGACCTTGCTCGTGGTACCGACGTTTTACGACAGTATTGAAATCAAACGTGATCATGCAATTGCCAAGTTTCAGGAACTCGCCGCTCGTCGAGGCGCGGTTCTGGCCGGCGTATCGATCTTCCTTGAAGCGATATGCATGCTTTTGCTCCTGCGTTTCCTGTATCGATTGGTCGGCGGTATTTATCAACGAATCAACGCACGCCGGCGTGGTCTCGCTACCGCGTAGCCTATGGGAGCTTTTGATCCCGACCTGACGCCGTCCCGCCATCCGCTACGGCGCCGAGCTGCCACCCCGCGAAGCGGAGTCCAAGGCATGCAGAGCACGTTTTGTGCGCGACCGCCTTGTAGCGCAGTGGTTTCTGGTTTTGGTTTCGTTTCATCAGCACCAACTGGTGGTCAGGTTCTACTGAATTGCGCTTGGCCGTTCGGCAATACGGTCGCGCCACGCCGCCAGGTGCGGCATGCCCTCATTGGCGGGCCTGAACTTCATAAGGCCGCGAGCGAATTCAACCGCGCAGAAAGCGGTGATGTCGGCAATCGTAAAGCGCTCGCCCGCAACGTATGGATGGCACGACAATTCCTTGTCCAACCAATGCGCTATGCCTCGTAATTTCTCGCCTTGCGAATTGCCGAAGTCGGGAAATTGCGGATGTTCGAGCGGGGCAAGACCGGGGTGGGAATGACGTATCCAATTGGCAATCGTCCCGAGCAAATAAAACTCTACCCGGCGATCTGACATCTCAATAAATGCGCGCTCCTCAAAAGTCGTACCCATCAAATTCGGCTCGGGAACCATTCCCTCAAAGTAGGTACAGATGGCCCGCGTCTCGCCAAGCATGCGGCCGTCATCCAATTCCAGCACCGGAATTTTTGCCAACGGACTCTTGGCCAGAAACTCAGGGCTGCGATGCTGTTGGCCATTAAGGTCGACCATCACCAAGTCAATATCAGTGATATTTTTTTCCGCCATGAACATTGCGACGCGACGCGGGTTTGGGGCACGGGCAGAAGTGTGGAGTTTCATTGGCGGAGATTTCAGTGGATGGGAGTGGTCAGACGCCACCAGTCCGGGACTGGCCTGTTTCCAACATTTTGCGAGCCTGTTCAGCAAATTGCTTGGCCTTCTCAGCATCGTCAACCCGCACATTCATGGAAGACGGCGGCATCTCTATACCTTTGAGGACGGCAGGGCGATCGCGCAACTGATCTCGCCAACGCAACAGATGCGGCAAATCATCGATTTCAACTCCTGACCAGCGATGGGTTCTTACCCAGGCCCAATTCGCGATGTCGGCGATTGAGTAATCGCCAGCCAAAAATTCGTGATCCTTTAGTCGCGTATCGAGCACGCGAAACAGGCGGCGGCATTCACCTTGGTAACGATCAATTGCCGGTTGAATTTTCTCGGGAAAGTAGCGAAAGAATACGTTGGCTTGTCCCATCATCGGGCCAATCCCTCCCATTTGAAACATCAACCACTGTATCACCAGCGAGCGGCCCTTGGCATCGCTGGGCATTAGGCGGCCAGTCTTTTCCGCGAGATAGATCAAGATTGCGCCGGATTCAAATACGGCGAAATCTCCGGCATCACGATCAACAATGGCCGGGATACGTCCATTGGGACAAATTGCCAGAAACCAATCTTCCTTCTGCACATTTTTCGACAACTCGATCACATGCATGTTGTAAGGCATTGCCAGTTCTTCGAGTGCGATCGAGACCTTGTGCCCGTTCGGTGTGGCCGCAGTGTAGAGATCTATCATTGTGTTCGGTCCCGGAAAATACTTCAGTGGAGTGTGGCGAGAAATTCAGCGATCGCCTTATTCACAGGGGCGGCATGGGTCATGTTGGCGGCGTGACCGCCGCCTTGAATGACAACCAACTTCGCGCCGGGGATACCCTGCGCAGCCTTTTGCGCATGAACCAGCGGAATCGCGGCATCGTCAGTGCCGTGCACAACCAAGGTTGGCGCGGTAATTTGGCTCAGCCGGTCAGTCAAATCGTCACGGGTGAACAAGGTATTAAAAATAGTGTGCAAATTGGTCGCGGACATTTTCTTCCACTTGGCTCGCCATGGCGCACCATCAAAACTTGGCCCACCAATAATGTGTTCGATAGTTGAACCGATTTCTTCAGAGAGACCATGCGTGGACCATGCATCAACCATGGCCTGATAACCGGGGATTTTTTCCGGCGCATCCATGTCGGCTTGTGATCCGAGCAGAACAATGGCACGCACAGCGTGCGGTGCGGTGAGTGCCGCACGAAGTGAGAGGTAACCACCCTGCGACATCCCAACAAAAACGGCCTGCTTAATACCCAAGTAGGCAAGTAGCGCAACGGCATCCGCGGCAGAGTCGTAGTAGGAGAAATTCTCCCGTGCATCACCCGTACCACCGTGTCCGCGTTCGTCCCAGGCAATACACCTGTAGGCATTGCTAAAGGCGCTTACCTGCGCATCGAACATACTGCAATCCATCAATAAACCGTGAGAGAAAAGCAACGCCGGCTTATCGCCGCCGCTATCGGTGTAGTGAATGTTTTGGCCGTTAATCGCTGCGTAAGGCATGAATGCTCCCTCGTTGACTGAACATCGGATTGCGTGAGTTTATCGTGTTCCGGTGAGCGAGGAAGGTCAGACAAGTCGGTCGCCGAGCCAGCGGCCGATAGCGACGATTTCCTCGAGACAGACCGAATGTGACATCGGATAGGTGTGCCACTCAAGGGAGTATTCCTTGCGCAACAAAAAATCCTTTGCCTCGACACCTAGGCGCAGCGGAACGACATCATCAGCAAGGCCGTGGGCGGCAAAGATCGGGGTCAAGCGATTCGCCGGAGTGCACTCAGCTTCCAAAAGCGCGGGCGAGGGTAGATAACACGAAAGGGCGATGATCCCGCCGAGTTGATCCGGATGCGTCAGCCCCGTGCTGTAGGTCATGGCGCCTCCTTGCGAGAATCCGGCGAGGATGATGCGTTCGCTGGGAATGCCGCGGGCGTTTTCAGTTCTGATCAGTGCGCGAATGATGTCACGGGAACCACGAATGCCGGCTTCGTCAATATCACGATTGCCGCCACCGAGGGAAAGGATGTCGTACCAGGCGCGCATCACATATCCACCGTTGCAAGTCACCGGAATCATCGGTGCATGCGGAAATACGAAGCGTACAGCGGCTCCTGCAACCAGTCGCAGTTCGGGCACAACGGACACAAAATCGCTGCCGTCGGCTCCTAATCCATGCAGCCAAATCACCGAATGGGTTGGATTTGGCGCCGTCTCAAGTTCAATTGGTGGTTCAATGTTTGGCATGGATTCTCTGCGTAATTTGGACTGGGGAATCAGGCGCGATCAACCCGATGACGGCGTCCTGTCAGCACCAACTGGCGGGTTTCGCCATTCGTGCGCCAACAAGCCATAGATTCCGCAATCAGTGAATTTGCCGGCATCAAAATAGCTTTGCCGCGTCGTTCCCTCATGGGTGAATCCGAATCGAACGAGGACTTTGTTTGACGCAAAATTGCGTGGGTCAATGCTGGCATTGAGTCGATGTAGTTCAAGTTCACCGAAGGCATGGTCAATCACCGCGCTTACCGCCTCACTGACATAGCCGTGACCCCAGAACTGCCGACCCAGTGCGTAGCCAATCTCGGCGTTTCGATGCGTCGCATCGATGTTGAACAATACTGAGGTACCAATCACTGCACCAGTGTCTTTCGAGATAATGACGAACTGTTTTGCCCTTCCGGCGAGTACATCGACGCGCCGACGGTGATACCAGGTCACTGCATGTTCCAAATTCGGCCAACGGATTGGCGGAGTGTATTTGCCGACTTCAGGATGGTCGTAACAAGCGAATATCGCCGACAGATCTGTCTCCAGCATCGTACGAATCAGCAAACGCTGGGTTTTCAGTTGAATCGGCCGATCATGTTCCGGGTGGTTGTTTGGTACCGTCATTGCGTCGTTTCCCGAGTTCCTTGTATCCGATACGTAAGATGCAAATACTCCGTCATCTGAAATTCACGCGCAGCGGTGCCGCTACCTGTCCCCATCCCGCACTGACCAATGCTGCGTGGAAGTGGTTTCCGCTTGATGGCGAATCAGTTGGCTTTCTTCGCTTGGATGGCCTCAATCTGGTCCATCACCCGATTCATTCGCGCAATCAATGCCTGATATGGTGCCGGGCTTGCCAAATCAACTCCGGCTTCCTTTACCAGTTCATAGGGATAGCGAGAACCACCGGCGCGCAATACATTCAGATAACGCTCCCGCGCACCGGGCGTGCCTTTAAGAATTTCGGCAGCAAACATCGAACCTGCTGAAATCGAGGTGGCATATTGGAATACATAAAATCCACGGTAAAAATGCGGGATGTAAGCCCACTCTATTGTGTAGAGATCATCAATCTTGACAACCCCTTCCTTGTCACCGTGGTAGCGCTTCAGAATATCGCCGTAGATTTTGGTGATCGCTTCACCGGTAAGTGATTCACCTTTGTCTACCTTGGCGTGAACGGTCCGTTCAAAGTCGGCAAACATTGCCTGGCGGAAAAAAGTGCCGCGCAAATTTTCCAAATCCGAACCAAGATAGAGCAGCTTCTCCTCGTCACTCATGGCAATCTTCATCATGTGATCCAACAGGAATACTTCATTCGTGGTTGAAGCGATTTCGGCAGTGAAGGTCGGGTAGTCAGCAGTAATGAACGGCTGTGTTTTGTTCGACAAGTACGAATGCATGGCATGGCCCCACTCATGGGCCAAAGTGGACACTGATTCATAGTCATTGTTGTAGTTGAGCAGCAGGTACGGATGAACGTCGTACGCCGCACCGTTCATGTAGGCACCAGAGGCTTTGCGCGGACGTGGATAGACGTCCATCCAGCGGCTCTTTGTCCCCATTGCCATCGCTGCGACGTAGTCCTCGCCTAGCGGCTTGGCGGAGGCCAGCATCAGGGCGGTGCCATCCTTGATCGAAAACTCGGAGCGACCTTTGACCAGCGGCGGATAGATGTCGTAGTAACGCATTTCGCTGACCCCGAGCATCTTCGCCCGAAGCTTGAAGTAGCGATGCAAAGTGGGCAGATTGGCGTTGGCCTGCTCAATCAGCATGTTGTAGACAGCTACGGGCAGCTTGTTGCCATCAAGTGCCTGCGTGATCGAATCGGAATAGTTGCGAACTTTGGAATAGGCGTTGCTCTTTTTCAGGTACTCATAAAAGTTGACGCCGTAAGTTCGTTCGAACTCCTTCCATTTTCCCCAGAAGGCATCGAACACCAGCTTGCGATCCTCGCGATTGCCGAGCGAGCGGTATTTGGTATAGGCCGATTGGTCGATTACCACTTCGGTTCCATCTGAAAGTTTTACCTTTGGCCATGGCATATCCGCATTGGATAAGGTGCCGTAGACCGCCTCGGCAGTGTTGGTCGCCGAACCAAAAGTGGCAATCAGCGCCTCACCACGTTTGTCGAGTGTGTGCTCGGCGGTACGCAATATGTTGTCCAGCGGCTGGCGATAGATAACCAGGGACTTGTCCTGCTTTAAAAAGCCGGCGACCTTCGCGCTTCCCATTTTCAGAATTTCAGGGTTCAGGAATGAGCTGGCTTCCTGAAGTTGATTGCCCAGCAAATCGGCGCGCTGACTCAGGTCCAGGCCGGCTGTTGCGCCGGTATCTTCATCCCGCCACTGGAATGCATAACTCGCCAGTAGCGCGTAGCGTTTTTGCAAGTCTGCATAAAGATCCATGCAAGCTTTGAACACTTTGACCGAACTGCCAAGCTTGCCACTGCAGGTGGCAAACTCCTTGAGCTGAGCTTCAAGACGGATGGCGTCTTTGTCCCAGGCTGACTGGTCCGCATACATATCCTTCAAGTTCCAACGATCTGCCTCGGTTTCTGCCGGATTTGCTGCGATGGAAAGCAGCGGGAGCAGCAAAAGTGCGGTGATTACAACGAAATATTTTCTTAAATTCATGGCGTTTTTCCTGATGGAAGATTGCAAAATCCGACCTGTTCCGCGTATTGGTGATGTTGACACAACATCACCGCCCCAAGTGATTGAACGGAGTTAGTCACTGGCACAGCATAACTGCATAATGAAGTATTGTATTGTGCCAACCGATTCAGGCGATGTCTTCCTCATGATGCGTTTCAAAGATGATCAAAACACGGGCTGACTCCAGTAACGCAATTTCGCTTGACGCTATCTCGGTACAACTTTCTCACTACCGACCGAAAAAATTGCCAGGGCGCAATTTGGTAACGCGTTGCGGTGTGATCTTATTGATTGCAGAGTGCGGCCTGGACAAGAAACTTCCTGGCCCCGCGATTCTAATGATGCGCCGGGCTGAACGCATTGGCGACCCATGGTCGGGTGATGTTTCATTTCCCGGCGGCAAACAGGATCCTACGGACGCCAACACTCGTGCTGCGGCCTTACGTGAACTACATGAGGAAACCGGTTTCGTCGTTGATGATCAAACAACGCCGATCGGACGATTGTCGGATCGATTAACCCGTGAACACGGGCGGCGGCGACCGATGACGGTCTCTCCGTATATTTATCGAACCGGCACTGCAGTTCATTTGGTTCCGGGTATTGAAGCCGCATCACTGGTTTGGGTGCCGTTGAGTTTTTTTACTGACCCCAACCGCAAAACGCGAAAGATATGGCGGGTTGGCAGCTTACCTTTGCCCGCTCCCGCGATCGATATCGGCGGCCCGATCCTGTGGGGACTGTCACTGATGATGGTGAATGAATTGCTGCGCGCAACCGGTCTTGCCAAGTGATTTTTGTGGCAGGTGCAGCCATCCTGATTTTTCGGTCTTAGGATCAGTCGGCGTGAACCTTGCGGGAGGATGACGCGCCCTTGCCAGCAACACTTTGATCGACTTGATCTAGAATTGTGCATCGCTGAAATTGTGGCGTTTCAAGCAAATACTCATGAACCTGAACCCGATTGTGTATGCCATACCGGTCTTCATGCTGACGGTGGTCATCGAAGCATGGGTCGCGCGGCGTCGCGGTATCAAGGTATATGACATTCCGGATGCGTTGACCAGTCTTCACCATGGGGTGCTCAGCGAAGTCACCGGAGTACTCTGGAAGCTGGCTGGTCTGGGGATGTATGCCGTAGTTTACGAAAATTTCCGCGCCACCGATTTGCCAGCTGATTCGCTCGCGGTATTTCTCTTTGCCTTGTTGGCTTATGACTTTTGTTATTACTGGCAGCACCGTCTCGGTCATGAAATGAATATTTTGTGGGCGGCACATGTGGTGCATCATTCGTCGGAGTATTACAACCTGGCCACTGCATTGCGGCAAAGTTCAACCGGACGCTTTTTTGGTTGGATTTTCTATCTCCCATTGGCACTCGCGGGTGTTTCGCCCAGCGTATTCTTTGCGGTAGCAGTGATTGATTTGCTCTATCAATACTGGGTGCACACTGAGTTGATCGGGCGCCTGGGGTGGTTGGATCGAGTTCTCGTGACGCCTTCCAATCATCGCGTTCATCACGGACAAAACGACTATTGCATAGACAAGAATTATGGCGGTATTTTGATCCTGTGGGATCGCCTGTTCGGGACCTTTGCGGACGAACGCGAAGGGGAAAAGATTGTTTATGGAATTCGTACGCCGCTTAACAGCTTTAATCCCGTGTGGGGCAATTTGCACTACTACGCACAATTGTGGGAGGAATCAGTGCGCACTCGCGGCTGGCGTGCCAAGCTTGGCATTTGGATAGCCCCGCCTGGCGGTTGGACCGATCAGCCGTTGGCGCACTTCGACACTGCGACTTTTAGCTACTACGACCGGCAAACACCGACAGCCATTCGCTGGTACGCATGGATTCAGTATTCGCTGATTATTCCCTGTCTGGCGCAACTGTTGGCTATTGGTGCAATGCTTCCAATAGCGATGACGCTGACCTATGCGCTTGGCATCATTGTCACAACGGTCACCATAGGATTCCTGCTCGAAGGGCGGCACATTGCAGGAATCCTTGAGGTCATGCGAGTGAGCTTATTTGGTGGTGCTTTTGCCGCCTCCAGTACCTGGTTTGGATTCGAGTCTCCATCGCTTTTGCGTTTCGCCATCGGTGTTTTTGCACTTGCCAGCGTGATCTGGCTGGTCCCCCATGCGCGATCAGCAAAGTTGGTGCCCAGCGCAAGTTAGGGTTTGTATAAAGATGAATGCCGACACACTTTCCGATTTGGTGTTGGCGGTGATGTGCGCTGCGATTGCCGGCAGAAATTGGCGAATGCGTCCGGCTTTGGCTCAGGCTTGCGCTTTGCTGGGGTTGGCCGCAGGATTTGGCGTATTGCGGTTCGCCGGACTTGAACAGGCTATCGGGCCCCACCGTTTCTTTAGCTTGTTCGCGGCTTGCGCAGGTTTTCCGTTGCTTGCCGCTGCAATCGCGTGGCCAGATGACCCGGTTGCCCGGCGAGCCCCTGCCGCTACACGAACGATGCTGTTGACTGGCGCAATAGGCCTGACGATAAGCTCGACCGGTTTCATCTGGTGGCGGCAAATCGTGCCTGTTTTATCCATCTTAGCCATCCTGCGCGCGACAATGCTGGATCGATCCACAAACGGCATCTTCGGCGCTTTGTTGATGACAGGTAGTTTGGTTATGGCGGCAATTGGACAAGCCTCGCCGGTGGTATTGGGACCACTGACCACCATGCAATGGATGCACTATCTGATGGCGTCAGGTCTTTGGTTCATGTCCCGGTCGGAATTACTCCGTGTTGATGGCGCGCCTCAGACCTAGCACGGTCCATGGCTCGCGAGGGAACAGTCGACTAGTGTCGTTTCACGGTGCCTGATTAAGGGTACTGGCATTACGATGAACCAGTGCTTCGAATTGGTCGACGGGTAGTGGTTCGCTGAACAGGTATCCCTGGTAGGCAAAACAACCTTGCTGCGCCAGGATTTGACGTTGCCCCTCTGTTTCAACGCCTTCGGCAATCACCGTCAAATTGAGGCTTTCGGCCAAACCGACGATGGTTCGTGCGATGGCCACGTCATTTGCGTCAGTCAACAAGTCGCGGACAAATGATTGATCTATCTTGAGCTGGTCCAGCGGCAGGCGTTTCAAATACGACAATGACGAGTAGCCGGTACCAAAATCATCCAGCGAGAAACTGACGCCGCGCGCGCGCAAGGTGGTCATTTTGGCAATGACTTCGTCAACATTGCTGACGAACAGGCTTTCGGTTAATTCCAGCTTGAGCCGTTGTGGGTTTGCACCCGTTTGCTCGAGCGCATGCAATACCTGACCGACGAAGTTTGCGGCGAGGAACTGCCGGGCACTGACATTGACAGCGAGGCTGAGTGGCGCCAACAGCGGGACGGTTGCCCAATCGGCAAGCTGACGGCAAGCGCTCTCCATGATCGATTGACCCAAGGGAAGGATAAGACCGGATTCTTCAGCCAACGGAATGAAATCCTGAGGGTAGATCAAACCGCGTTTGGGGTGTTGCCAGCGCATCAGTGCCTCAGCTCCACTGATCTTGCCATCAATGCCAATCTGCGCCTGATAGTGCAGGATGAACTCCCACTTGCCAAGACCGTCACGTACTTCCGCTTC
Source organism: Rhodocyclaceae bacterium (assembly GCA_016718525.1). Lineage (GTDB taxonomy): Bacteria > Pseudomonadota > Gammaproteobacteria > Burkholderiales > Rhodocyclaceae > JADKHX01. Next base: position 1,237,623 of record JADKDD010000001.1, on the reverse strand, counting down.
CAGGGCAATTTGCGCCAGCACCCGAGCACGCATGTCTGCATCAAAAAAGCGAATCGCATTTCTACCTGCCGCCTTTGCCTGATACATCGCCAAGTCGGCACGCTTCAGCAACTCGTCCATATCTTCTGATTGCTTGCCAAACAAAGTTACGCCGATACTGGGCGTGCTTGTATGTTCATACTCACCGAGCTGGTAGGGTTTGTTGAGTGCGTCCAAAATCTTTTCGGCTATCAGTTCCGCCTTGCTTGCCGCTTCAATCTGATCACGGTCAAGATCTTCCAGCATGACTACGAATTCGTCGCCACCGAGTCGTGCTACGGTGTCGTTTTCGCGCACACACAAAAGCAGGCGAGCGCCGACTTGCTGCAAGAGAATGTCACCTATGGCGTGACCCAGTGTGTCATTCAGTCCCTTGAAGTTATCCAGATCGATGAACATCAACGCACCGTTACTGCCCGATCTTGCAAGGCGCGCAAGTGCCTGGCGCAAACGATCCAGCAGCAAACGGCGATTCGGCAGGTTGGTCAGTGAATCGTAGAAAGCCAAACTCTCGATTTCCCGGTCTTTCGCTTTGCGTTCCGAGATATCGCGTGAGACGAGAACAACATTTTCTGTTTCACCCTGACTATTTCGAATTACAGCTGCATGGCATTCCATGGGATAAATGTTGCCATTTGCATCGACATGCCGGTATTCCATTTCGCAGTTGTTGCCGGACGATACGGTCAACGCGAATGCTTCACGTACTGCTTGCTGGTCATCCGCATGTACCCATGAAAACGCATCCGAGCCCCGCAAGCCCTCAGTTCTGCTCACGAATCGATCAAAAGCCGGGCTTGTGTATACGTATTTGCCCTCAAGATTGACCACCGCAATGTAGTCACCAACATTTTCTGATATCAGACGGAAGAAAACTTCCCGTTTGCGCAAGCCTTCTTCTGCCATTTTGCGGATCGTGATGTCATGCGCGAGAACAATGAATCGCGACTCCTCGGACTGCTGCGTTGTTTTGCGCGAGACAGAAAGCTCGAACCAGCGATTGCCCTGGGGAAGACTCAGCTGATATTGCTTGCCGGTGGACACGCCTTGCTCGTTGGCTTCATCCAGCGCTTCATTCCAGAGCTTCGCGACATCGCCCGGTAGCGTCTCTGAAATAGTCTTGCCTTGATAATGCTCAGCAGGCATCGATAGCAGATCCGGCCATCGGGAATAGATGTCGTGATAACGGCCGTCTATCCCGACCTCGAAAAATAGGTCGGTAATCGTGTCAAGCGTTGCCTGCAGTTTGATCCGCGTTTTAGCGTGTTCCTCCGAGGCCTGGCCTAACTCGCTGGCAAGCGCCAGATGCCGGCGGGTCGCCTCGTTCTGCTGCCTCACCATTGATCGCAGCGTTGCCCAGACCAGCGCCAGCGCAAAACTCAGTAGTGCGAATTGAACCAGCGCATTACTTCGCGTACTTGAAAGCTTTTCCTCGAGCTTTGACTTTGCCACGTAGTTGTAAAGCACCCAACTATGCGGACCAGGGAAATTCAAATTCATCTGGAACTCAAATGCGGCAGCAGCGGCTTGCTTTGGCTTCGATATCCACTGGGTATTTCTTCGGTCGAAAATGCGAATACCGGACAAGGTTTCTTCCAACAGGAAGTTGCTTGTTTCGCCAAGGTGAATGGCGTTTTCTGACAATCGAACAGCCGTTTTCTCTGCTGCACTTACCGGCAAGATGGGCAATCCGATCAGCGCGGCTTCCAGGGTATTTGCGCGGATGACGGCTGCGACAATCCCCTTGAAGCGCCGAGTGTTTTGGTCATATATCGGGACCGAAAAACTGAATCCGACGACGTTTCGCAGATCACCGTGCTTTTTAGATGCGTATTGCCGAACATCACTGGTCCGGAACAGTGACGAATTTATAGGGGTGACTGAATCCAAGGTATTGGGTGGAGCCACCGGAAAATGCTTGCGATAGTAGGCAAGCTGTCGCACCAACTCCTGATATTCTTCAGTGGTATCGATTTCTGGCGTATCGGCCGCGTCTGGTTCGTGATTTTTTGGATCTGCGGCGCTGTCCTGTTGTGGCACAGGCGCGTCAAAGCTGATCAATGGAATTTCATTGTCTTCCGGCCGGAAGCCGTCATGAACCACGTACACGCCCGAAACAGCTACCGACGAAACCAAGTCCCCGAACAGATGCTTGGCCAAGTCGTAATCTGAACGGGATAATCGCCCGTTCCTGACGATGTCTTCGGCATGCGTGAGCCGGTTTGCCTGCTTACTTGAACGGATCCCCGGAAGCATCGCAATCGTGCGCAGAGACTGAAATGTTGTGGTTAACAGCGAATTCACCTCCAGCGCTTTGGTGTGAATTGCCAAGTCTGCCTCGTGGCTTAGTTCATTGCGGATAAGATTGGCGTGTGTGTTGTAGTTAAACCAGGTACCAAAACTAAATAGAGCCCAGAGACACAAGAAACCGACTGCCATTCCGGTTAGGCTGGGGTCACGCAATTTTGAGTCTATTGAGGAAATTATCGAGGCTGTTGCGTGGTTCATGTAGGGGGTTGCCCAATTGTGGTCGGATGAGGTCACCGGAAGAATATAGCATCCGATATGCGCCCTGATAGGTGGAAAATGTGTGTTGGTTTAGGTCCTAAATTTTTCTTGACTACCAAGTGCCACTGTAATATTTCCTGAATCGAGCGGTATTCGTACAAGCCCGTGCTACCATGCCGCGCCCCATGCACGATCTCGAACACCTTTTCTCGCCCATCGGTCCTTTCGCCGTGGAGATTGATAATTTTCGTTCGCGCCCGCAACAACTTGAAATGGCGCAACGAATCGCGGCGGCGATTGAAAATAATACGTCGCTCGTCGCAGAAGCGGGCACCGGGACGGGGAAAACTTATGCCTACTTGGTTCCGGCGCTGCTTTCAGGCGGAAAAGTGGTCATTTCAACCGGCACCAAGACTTTGCAGGACCAGCTGTTCAAGCGTGACTTGCCGACCGTGCGGGATGTCCTCAAAGTCAGCGCAAGCATCGCCCTGCTAAAGGGACGGGCCAATTATGTATGTCACTACCATTTGGAAAGGGCAAGCGATACCGCGCGACTGGCTTCGCGCGAAGAGGCTGCAAACTTGAGAAAAATTGTGCGCTTTGCCGCGCGAACGACGACCGGTGACAAGGCTGAATGTATTGACGTGCCGGAGGATTCCGGTGCGTGGGCTGCCGCTACGTCGACGCGGGAAAACTGTCTTGGGCAGGAATGCCCCAATCATCAGGAATGCTTTGTTCTTGGGGCACGCCAGGAAGCAATGATGGCAGATGTCGTGGTCGTCAATCATCATCTGTTCTTCGCCGACGTCATGTTGAAAGACGAGGGAATGGGTGAATTGCTGCCGGCTTGCAACACGATTATCTTCGACGAGGCTCACCAGTTACCAGAGGTGGCAGGACTTTTCTTTAGCGAGAGTATTTCGACCACGCAGTTGATTGACTTGGGTCGCGACTCAAGAATGGAGGGCATTGCGCTGGCGAAAGATTTTTTGCCGTTGCAGGACGCGGCGGCCGATCTGGACAAAGCTGCGCGGGATCTGCGCTTGGCTGTTCGTGGTGAAAATCTGCGTTTGACTGCCGAGCGCGCGTGCGAAGACTCGAACTTCGAACCGGCACTGAATGTCCTGATGACAACCATTGAAACACTGAAGAAACAGCTGGAGTCGCAAGCGGAACGAGGTGAGGGTTTGGCCAATTGCTGGCAGCGTGCACAAGAGATCGCCTTGCGGCTTTCGCGTTGGCGAGACGAGGCGAGCAACAAGGACATGGTGCGATGGGTAGAGGTTTACTCGCAAGCGATGTCATTGAATTTGACTCCCTTGGACATCGCGCCGATCTTCAAACGTCAGATGGAAGGGCACCCGCGTGCATGGATATTTACCTCGGCAACCTTGGCCGTAGGGAACGATTTCTCACACTACTGTGGTGAGCTTGGTCTGGCCGAGGCGGAAACGGTCTGTTGGGGAAGTCCGTTTGACTACCAACAAAATGCGCTGTTGTATGTACCCACCGATATACCTGATCCCAACAGCGCGGCCTATCAGGAGGCGATCTGTGAGGCCGCATGGCCCGCAATTAGAGCTGCGGGCCTCAGCGATAGGGGCAGTTTTGTCTTATGTACTTCGTTGCGGGCGATGCGCCGCATCCATGAGCTATTGCAATTGAAATTGCAGCAGGAGTCGATCGATTTGCCTTTGCTGCTGCAAGGCGAAGGGTCGCGCACCGAACTGCTCGAACGATTTCGCATTTCAGGCAATGCAATTCTGGTTGCCAGCGTCAGTTTTTGGGAAGGCGTCGACGTGCGTGGCGATGCCTTGTCGCTCGTGGTCATCGACAAGTTGCCATTTGCGCCTCCCGATGATCCGGTACTCGCTGCGCGCATTGAAAAATTACGTGCGGCGGGACGCAATGCTTTTTTGGAATATCAGCTTCCGCGTGCCGTCATCAGTATGAAACAAGGGGCGGGGCGCTTGATTCGAGACGAAAGCGACCGCGGCGTTTTGATGATTTGTGACCCACGATTGATTGGCAAATCGTACGGGCGGCGAATCTGGCAGAGCCTGCCCGCAATGCGAAGAACCCGGGATGTGTTGGAAGTTGAAGAATTTCTCGCCGTAAAATCCGTCAGTGCATCCAGCTAACTACAACTCGATTGAAATCGCTCGGCGCCTCAACGCAGGTTGTCATTGTACGACCGTGGATCAAACTGCCCTTAAAACCGAACTCGAGCGCGTAAGTCCCGGCTTCCATGAGCAAGTTATAGCAACGCGCCCGTATTTGTTCTCGGATTCGATGGTCTTCGTCGGCAATGAACAGGTTGTGCAGATGGCTGGCCTGGTGACGGCAATCGAACAACTGGTTTCGCTGCCAGCTTACCAAAACCATGTCTTGGCATGGGCACCGGAAATTGCCCGCCACGCACCGGCTACTCGCGGCGTGTTCTTTGGCTACGATTTCCATCTTCATACCGGCGGCCCTTCTTCACCACAACTCATAGAAATCAATACCAATGCAGGCGGAGCTTTGCTCAACGCTGTTTTGGCGCGCGCTCAACAAGCCTGTTGCATTGAAGTGCAGAACGCGATTACGTCCGTACTGCCGGGCGCATTGGGCGAGCAGACTCCGGAACAGATTTTTCTTGCCATGTTTTTTGCTGAGTGGGACCTGTTTTTGCAACGACGACGGCGTGTCACCAGCACCAACTCAGTGACGACCGGACTAAAAACGGTTGCGATTGTGGATGCAAGCCCCACGGACCAATTCCTTCACCCCGAATTTGTCTTGTTTCAACGTCTCTTCGTTGATGCAGGAATTGACGCCATTATTTGTGATCCGGGCGAACTTGCATGGTGCGACGGTTCGTTATGGCACGGCACGAAACGGATTGATCTGGTCTATAACCGGCTGACTGATTTTGCGTTGGAACAACCTCAAAATGCGGCTTTGGCTGCGGCCTATTTGGCTGATGCTGTTGCCCTGACCCCCCATCCGCGAGCGCATGCACTTTATGCCGACAAACGAAACCTGACGGTCATGACTGATGCCAATTTGCTCGCCTCAATGGGTGTCGCCGCGGCAACTATCGCATGCCTGAGTGATGGGATTCCACACACCGAACTGGTCACCACGGCAAAGGCAGATGATCTGTGGTTGCGGCGGCGCGGTTTATTTTTTAAGCCGGCCACGGGTTATGGTTCCAAGGCCGCTTATCGGGGTGACAAGATTACCCGTCGGGTCTTTGATGAGGTCATTAACGGTAATTATGTGGCACAAGCGTTGGTGCCGCCCTCGTCACGTACATTGCAACGCGATGGTGCGGCCGTCGACCTCAAACTTGATTTACGTTGTTACACCTACGCCGGCAACGTTCAATTGATTGCAGCGAGATTATGGCAGGGGCAAACAACCAATTTCCGCACGCCCGGAGGTGGCTTTGCGCCGGTTCTGACCATGCCAGCCAGTTTGCCTGCCGCACCAGCGGGAGCCTTGACGATATGAAAGTTTTCGGTATTGCCGGCTATTCCGGGTCAGGCAAGACGACCATGCTGGAGGCGTTGATTCCGTTTTTTGTGGCGCGTGGTCTGCGCGTGTCTCTGATCAAACACACGCACCACGATTTTGACATCGATAAGCCTGGCAAAGATTCGTGGCGACTGCGTGAAGCCGGTTGCACCGAAGTGATGCTGCTGTCGAATCGACGCTGGGCGCTGATGCATGAAATGCGTGGCGCTACGGAGCCGACTTTGGATGAGCAGTTGGTGTTGTTGTCGCCGTGCGATCTGGTGTTGATTGAAGGTTACAAGAATGCCCCGTATCCGAAGGTAGAGGTTCATCGCGCAGCGAATCAAAAGCCGCTGTTGCTGGCAAGCGCTCCAGACCATATTGTCGCAGTCGCCAGCGACACCGCAATTGCCCTTCCGCCGGGTATTAATTTGCCTTTGTTTGACTTGAGCGATCGGGAAGGTGTTGCAAACTTTATTTTGTCGTACCTTGGCCTCACATGAATAATCAATTGTCAAGTTTTGAAGATGCCTTACATCAGCTTGTCCATGCAGCCGTTCCAGTTTCCGAAACAGAAACGGTAGCGATCAATGATGCGCTTGGTCGCGTTCTGGCCGATGACATCGTTTCCACCGTCGACGTGCCGCCATTGGACAATTCGGCAATGGATGGTTATGCCGTGCGCATAGCGGATTTGGCGGCGGATCGCGTGCTGGAAGTTTCTCAACGTATCGTCGCCGGGCGGATCGGTGATGCACTTGAACCGGGTACGACCGCTCGAATAATGACGGGTGCGCCAGTGCCGGTGGGTGCGGAGGCCGTCGTAATGCAGGAACGCTGCACTGTCACTGACGCTGGAATGTCGACGAGTTACCTGCCGCAACCGGGTGAAAATATTCGTCGCCGCGGTGACGACATTGCGACCGGCGATATGGTTCTGTCACGCGGAACGCGCCTCGATGCCGCATCACTCGGCGTCGCAGCATCGGTGGGGAATGCGTACTTGCCTGTCTATCGTCACCTGCGGGTCGCGCTTTTTTCAACTGGCGATGAACTTACCATGCCGGGTGATTCGCTCAAACCGGGAGGGATATACAACTCCAACCGGTCAACCTTGTATGCCTTGTTGCACGGACTGGGATGTGTCGTAAGTGACCTTGGGATTGTGCCGGACGATCTGGAGAGTACGCGTCGAACCTTGCGTGATGCAGCATTGATGCACGATTTAATCTTGACCAGTGGTGGCGTTTCGGTCGGTGAAGAGGATCATGTCAAACAAGCGGTCATGGCAGAAGGCGAGCTTGCGCTGTGGAAACTGGCAATCAAGCCTGGCAAGCCGCTGGCATTCGGGCGGATACGCTCAGTTGGTGGTGGTGATACGCCGTCGGGGGTTAAAGGTGCAGCGTTCATCGGATTACCGGGCAACCCGGTGGCATCGTTCGTAACGTTTTTGATGCTCGTGCGCCCATACATACTCAAGGCTCAGGCCGCCGAAGTTATCGCGCCCCAGACGGCAAATCTTCGCGCAGATTTTTCATGGCCGGGCGACAAACGCCGTGAGTTCTTGCGGGTGCGGCGTAATGATAGTGGTGGTGTCGACCTGTTTCCCAATCAGAGTTCTGGTGTACTGACTTCCTGTGCATGGGCTGACGGTTTGGTCAGCAACCCTCCTGGTGAATCAATCACGAGGGGCGATCAGGTGGCGTTTTTGGCGTTTTCTGAGTTAATGTGACGCATGTCGACAACGGTCCTTTTCTTTGCAGGTCTGCGTGAGGCAGTAGGTACCTCGTCCTTTTCACTTGATTTGCCGCCTGAGGTCAACACCGTTGGCGCATTGCGTGAGCATTTAGCGGCGGGAAGCGACCGTTGGTCGGCGTTGACGCGGACGACGAATCTGCGCGCCGCAGTCAATCAATTGATGGTGGATATGAATGCTGCGGTGACGGACGGCGATGAAGTAGCATTCTTCCCGCCGGTGACCGGAGGTTGAGATGACGATTAGCGTTCAGGAAGGTGATTTCGACGTCGGTCGGGAAATTGCAGACTTATCCTCGGGTTGTCGGGAGATTGGCGCGGTGGCCAGTTTTGTCGGGCTGGTGCGTAACGCCGACGCCACTGAGAAGGAAATCAACGGGTTGCAATCCGCGAACCATTCTGCGCAGATCACGGCGATGACGCTTGAACATTACCCTGGAATGACGGAGAACGCGCTTGCCAACATCGTTGCGCAGGCAAAAGCAAGATGGGATTTGAACAATATACGGGTCATCCATCGCATTGGTCGATTGTTACCTGGAGAACGTATTGTTTTCGTTGGCGTTGCCAGTGCGCATCGCGGCGATGCCTTTGCCGCGTGCGAGTTCGTCATGGATTATCTGAAAACACAAGCGCCGTTTTGGAAAAAAGAAGAAACGGCGACAGGTGGGCGCTGGGTTGATGCGCGCGAAACCGACGATACGGCGGCGGCACGTTGGCGATGAAAAGAATTTGGGATATTTCCCCAAACGTCGACGAGCATTCGGCGGTTTTTCCCGGCGACACGGCATATTCGCAACATCTGCAGTTTGCGTTGGGAGCAGAGTGTCCGGTCAATGTGAATGCTATTACTTTGTCACCGCATACGGGTGCGCACGCCGATGCGCCGCTGCACTATTCGGCGTCCGGACAAGCGATCGGCACCCTTGATCTATTGCCATACCTTGGTGTTTGCCGCGTGATTCACTGTATTGATTGCGGACCCTTGATTCAACCGGCGGCAATTACGCATGCGCTGACTGATTTGCCGCCGCGAGTTCTGATACGAACATCACATGTTGCCAGCCAATCATGGAAAGGCTTCTCAGCACTGGCGGAAGAGACGATTTCGCTACTGGCGTCGCTGCATGTCCTATTGGTGGGAGTTGATACGCCGAGCGTCGATCCGGCGACCAGTCAGGACCTTCCGTGCCATCACCAACTATTGCGCCACGATTTGCGCGTTCTGGAAAATTTGGTACTCGATGAAGTGGCCGCAGGAGACTACGAATTGATCGCGCTCCCGCTAAAATTGACTCGGGCAGACGCCTCACCGGTGCGCGCAATCCTGAGAGAGATCTGAAAGTCGACGATGAGTATTTTTGAAGTGACGATTCCGCGCCGCCGCGATGCACTACAACTTGATCTTGAGGATCCTTTGCGGCCTTTGCGGACCCAATTTGCAATTCCCTCGGGGCTCATTTACCTCGATGGCAATTCGCTGGGCATGCTTCCTAAAACCGCTGCTGCGCGGGTAGCGGAGGTCGTGACCAAGGAGTGGGGTGTCGATCTGATCGCTTCCTGGAACAGCAACAGCTGGTTCGACCTGCCACGGCGCGTTGGCGACAAAATCGCCCGACTGGTTGGGGCAAGACCGGGCGAGTTAATCGCCACTGACACGACATCTATCAATTTATACAAAGCGCTTAGTACCGCTATGTCGATTGCTACAAAGGACTCGGCTGAGCGGCGCGTGATTGTCAGTGAGCGTAGCAACTTCCCGACTGATCTGTATATCGCTGAAGCTCTATGTGCAGAGCGTGGGTTTCGATTGCAGCTCGTGGCACAGGAAGAATTGGCGGCCGCATTGACCAAAGACGTTGCCGTGCTGATGCTGACTCATGTCAATTACCGGACCGGATTCATGCATGACATGGCCGCCGTCACGGCTGCCGCGCATCAGGCCGGCGCGCTTGTCGTTTGGGATTTGGCCCATAGCGCTGGAGCGGTGCCGATTGACTTGCATGACGCGGACGCCGATTTCGCGGTTGGATGTGGTTATAAATACTTGAATGGCGGGCCCGGCGCGCCGGCCTTTGTCTGGGTCCATCCACGGTATGTGAATCGCTTTTGGCAACCGCTCGCAGGCTGGTGGGGTCATGCCGCACCTTTTGCGTTTGCTCCGGAATATCAGCCAGGTGATGGCATTGCACGCTATCTCTGCGGTACGCAGTCCATCCTTGGTTTGGCTGCGCTTGAGTGCGGTGTGGATAGTGTTTTGGCCGCAGATGCGTTTGGTGGAGCGATGGCATTGCGTAAAAAATCCTTGGCGCTTAGTGATTGGTTTATTGATCTGGTGGTGCATCGCTGCTCCGGATTCGGATTGAAACTGGTGACTCCGCTGGAGCATTCCCACCGCGGGTCACACGTGAGCTTTTCTCATCCAACCGGCGCTTATCCGATTGTGCAAGCCTTGATTTCGCGCAAGGTGATTGGCGATTTTCGTGCCGGTAGTCCCGGCGGTAGCGGGTCCGAAAGTGAGAACATTATGCGGTTTGGCATGACACCGCTGTACCTCGGATTCGAAGAGATTTGGTTGGCCGTTGAACAGCTTTATCAAATTCTGGATTCGGCAGAATGGACGGCGCCGCAATTCTCGCGTAAGCAGGCGGTGACCTAAGTGACCGACATTCAGAAAGCAACTGCAGTGGCAGCAGCGAGTCAGATGAGTTATGGCGATTATCTGCAACTCGATGCGATCTTGAACGCGCAAAGTCCACTTTCGCCCGACCATAACGAAATGCTCTTTATCGTTCAACATCAAACCAGCGAATTGTGGATGAAGTTGATGTTGCACGAGTTACGCGCGGCAATCGCTGCGGTCGCCCGGGATGAATTGAGTGGCGCATTCAAAATGCTGGCCCGGGTCAGCAAGATCATGGAGCAGTTGGTGCATGCCTGGGACGTTCTGGCCACCATGACGCCACCGGAATACAGCGCGATTCGTCCCTATCTGGCGAGTTCCAGCGGATTTCAAAGTTACCAGTATCGGTGTATCGAATTTGCATTGGGCAACAAAAATCCGGCGATGCTTGGGCCTCACCAACACCGTCCCGATCTTTATGCTCAGGTTGAATCGGCGCTCGCAGCGCCGTCACTTTATGATGAAGCCTTGCGACTGCTTGCGCGGCGCGGCCTGCCGCTGATCGCAGCCGACACCGAACGTGATTTGCGCCTGCCCTACGTCAGCAGCGAAACTGTTGAAGCGGCATGGCTGACGGTATATCGCCACTCGGATCAATATTGGGACTTGTATCAACTCGGGGAGGAGCTGACTGATTTGGAGGATGCGTTTCGCCTCTGGCGTTTCCGCCACGTGACCACGGTCGAGCGGGTCATCGGTTTCAAACGCGGGACAGGTGGCACCAGCGGTGTCGGCTATTTGCGCAAAATGCTTGACGTCGTCCTGTTTCCAGAGATTTGGAAAATTCGGACTGATTTATAGGTCTTACCGGCTCCGGGCGTTCCGGACTGACTTCATCTTTTAAAGGGTTTTCATGCGATCACGCGCTGTAGCTAAAACAAACAAATTACTCGACAAAGCCACCACCTATGATACGTGGCGGACACATGCCGTTGAACTGGATGCGATGGAGGGGCTGGATGTCTGGAAAACGGACTCGGTGTCACCGTTTTATGAGCACGCACTGATTCAACAGCGGCTGGTGAATTTGCGCGCATGGCGCAAAGCCGGTGACTGGTCGCAAGTGATATTCAGCTTGCGCGAAGGCTTGCAGCGAAATTTGGGCAATCTTGCCAATCCGGAGTTATACCGGCATACCCATATCGGCACGAAGTACTTGATCGACGACTACACGACGGAGGTCACGTCGCTGCTCAACTATCTGTGTGATCACGACATTCCTGAGTTGCCGTACAACCAGAAGATGATGTTCTTCAGGCATACCGGACAGAGCTATGGCCGATCGGCGCTGATGCTGTCAGGCGGTGCCAATATGGGCATGTTTCACATGGGCGTCATCAAGGCGCTGCGCGAACACAAGTTGCTGCCGCGGGTGATTTCCGGTTCGAGCGCCGGGGCCGTGATGACATCATTGCTCGGCACGCGAAATGAGAGCGAGCTCGATGCCTTGTTTCGTGGTGAAGGATTAGATCTGCATTCATGGCGGCGCCTCTCGCTGCGGGAAATGTTTCGCCAGAAATCCATCATGGATAACCAGCAATTGGAGAAATTCCTGCGACTCAATATCGGCGAGGTTACTTTTGAAGAGGCATTCAAGAAAACCCGCCGGATGATCAATATTACTGTGTCGCCAGTGGCCAGAAACCTGCAACCGCAATTGCTAAATTACTTGACCACGCCACACTTGTTGGTCTGGAGCGCCGTGCTTGCATCCTGTGCTGTTCCGGGATTGTTCCCGCCCGTGATGTTGATGTCGAAAGATCGCATGGGTCAGGAGAAGCCATGGATGTCGTCGGTGCGTTGGGTCGATGGTGCAATTCAGTCGGATCTACCCAGCCAGCGCCTTGCCGAGCTATATAACGTCAATCATTGCATTGTCAGTCAAACCAATCCGCATGTGCTGCCGTTTATGTCTGACCCTGCGCGCAAGGAAGGATGGGTGCGGTTCATCAATGACCTGCTCAAAGGTGAACTCAAGTACCGTAGCAAACAGGTCTTGCAACTGGCCTCTTACGGCCTAAACCAAGGGATCCCCAAGGCGCTGCTTGAAGGTGTCGTGGCGATTGTTGATCAACAATACCTCGGTGACGTGACCATTCACCCGCCGATACGGGGTCGCGACTATGCACGCATTCTGGGAAATCTGTCGCATGCCGAGTTTCGCCAATGGGTCTTGACCGGCGAACGCGCGACGTGGCCGAAAATCGCCATCATCCGCGATCAAACCACTATTGGACAAACACTGGAAGATTGCATTATCCGGCTCAAAAAGCAGCGCGCGCGAGGTTCTGTTGTCGACGCTGCATCTGACGTAGCCCCCGCCAGATCGCGCAAGCGCGCCGCTTAGCAGCGCACGTCAGCCTGAGCGGTGCCGCTATTTTGACGCTTTGGGTTTTCGTGTTCGCCCCATTGCCGCCGAGGACACTTTGCTGATTTGCTCAAAGGCGGAGTTCGCCGCTGCCATGGCCTGTTCTATGGCAGCAGAAACGCCTGGTATGCGATTTGGCAGTTTTGCCATGATTTTTTGAAGGCTGTCCATAAAGTCTTCTTTGCCACTGACCAACTGCTCGGCGAGCACTTGTGAGAAATCTGCCCGCGCTGCGTTTCCGATGTCAGCAACTTTGCCGGCCATTTCCAGCACGCGTTGCGTTGTTTCTCTTGCGTACTCGGTTTGGAGTTGCAGTAAGTCCTTCGGATTTTTGACCTTGGCCTGAGCCTTCGCGCTTTTGACGCTAATGTCATACAGCGATTTGGCGAGTTGGGACTGAAGCGCCATCACACGTTGCGTATTGTCGATGGAAGCCTTGGCAAGTCGCATTGCCATTTCCATGTTCTTCCGGTGCAGTTCGCTGAATTTGTCCGTTTCCATGATCATGGATTCCTCCTAAATATAGAGTTTGGCGTTGCGTGACGACGGTTCGTTCCACTCGATAGTATGCCGGACGGCTTCGTGCCAGCGGGACAAAATCTCGCCACGCTGCGACGCCGACATTTGCGGTTCAAAGCGGCGATCCAGTTGCCAGTGTGCTGCCAGTTCTTCTGTGTTCGGCCACATGGCGACAGCCAATCCCGCCAGATATGCCACACCCAGAGCGGTCGTTTCCGTGACTTTCGGGCGTACCACGGGAACCCCAAGCAGATCGGCTTGCAATTGCATCAACAGATCATTGTTCGCAGCACCGCCGTCGACGCGCAGCTCAGTTAATGGAACACGACTATCCTTTTCCATTGCCTGCAATACGTCCACTGTTTGACAAGTAATTGCATCGAGCACTGCGCGGGCGAGATGCGCGCGTGTTGTACCGCGTGTCATGCCCGATAGCGTGGCGCGCGCATCGGCGGCCCACCATGGTGCGCCAAGGCCGGCAAAGGCTGGTACCAGAACGACTCCTTCACTGCTCGGGACGCTGGCTGCGAGGGCTTCTATTTCGGCTGCGCTGGCGATGACGCCAAGGCCGTCCCGCAGCCACTGCACAATCGCTCCAGCCATGAACACGCTGCCCTCGAGGGCATAGGTGATCTCATTGCCAGCCTGTGAGTTGGTGCTGGTGACCCGCCGTTGCCACGCAATGGTGGTCAACAACCGGTGCGCCGAGTCAACCGGCGTGGTTCCGGTGTTCATCAGCATGAAACAGCCGGTCCCATAGGTATTTTTGGCCATGCCTGGTTGCAGGCAGGCTTGCCCAAAAGTGGCAGCCTGTTGATCACCGGCGATGCCCGCAATCGGGACCGCATTGCCTAAGCAGTGTGCAGCAGTTTCGCCAACAATTTCACTGCTGGCGCAGACACGCGGCAGAATATCAGGCGGAATATTCAGTAAAGTCAGCAACTCGTCGTCCCACGCGCCGGTATGAATGTTCAACAACAGGGTACGTGAAGCGTTGCTGGCGTCGGTGACGTGGACCGCACCATCGGTCAAGTTCCAGATTAGCCAACTATCAATTGTGCCGAATGCCAGTTCACCGCGCTCAGCGCGAACGCGAGCACCGGGGACGTGGTCAAGCAGCCACGCGAGTTTTGTACCGGAAAAATAGGGGTCCAAAAGCAGGCCGGTCTTTTTTCGGAAGACTGCTTCAGCACCGTTGGCTTTGAGCTGGCTGCAGGCGCTGGCAGTGCGCCGGTCTTGCCAAACAATGGCCGGCGCAATTGGCACTCCCGATGCGCGATCCCAAACTACAGTGGTCTCACGCTGATTGGTGATACCGATGGCCGCAATCTCGGTCGCTGCGACACTGAATTTGGCCAGGACCTCGCGGGCAACCGCAAGTTGGCTCTGCCAAATTTCACTGGCATCATGCTCGACCCAGCCGGGCTGCGGAAAATGTTGCGGGAATTCGCGTTGCGCGACACCGCGCACGGTACCGTGGCGATCAAACAAAAGGGCGCGCGAGCTGGTGGTCCCTTGATCGAGAGCAAGGATATAGGTCATGGATTGCTCAGCCGAAACGAGCTGTGCGGCGTCCCCGGGCGGCCAAAATCACCGTCGGGTTTGCTCGCGAGGTGGTTCCGTCATTGGTATTAGATGCCAAGTTTGGCTTGTTGTTGCTCATGTTCGGACTTGACCCTTATCCAGTTAGCGGTTCACGTGGCTTGAAATTCTGTGATTTTGCCTCACTTAGCGAATGAAGGCAGTAACACACTTTAATCGAAAGGCTCCGCACTATGCGTATCGACAAACTGACTACCAAATTTCAGCAGGCGTTGGCAGATGCCCAAAGCCTGGCTGTCGGCGGCGACCATCAGTTCATTGCGCCACAGCACTTGTTGCTGGCGTTGCTCAATCAGGACGATGGTGGCACCGGCTCACTGCTGGCACGTGCCGGCGTCAATGTCGCCGGACTGAAAACCGCATTGACCAAGGCTTTGGAGCGACTACCGACCGTGGTTGATCATGGTGGTGATGTCACGATTGGACGTGATCTGACTAATGTATTGAATGTCACGGACAAGGAAGCGCAAAAGGCTGGCGATCAGTTCATTGCTTCGGAAATGTTTCTGCTCGCGCTGGCGAGTGACAAGGGCGAGACTGGTCGATTGTTGAAAGAGGCCGGACTTGATCGACGCGCCTTGGAAAGTGCGGTCAAAGCGGTACGTGGCGGCGAAAATGTGGGCTCCCAGGATGCTGACGGGCAACGCGAGGCCCTGAACAAGTACTGTCTCGATCTGACCGAGCGCGCGCGCCAGGGCAAGCTCGACCCGGTGATCGGGCGCGATGATGAAATTCGCCGGGCAATACAGATTCTGCAGCGTCGTACCAAGAACAATCCGGTGCTGATAGGCGAACCGGGGGTGGGCAAAACCGCCATTGTCGAAGGCTTGGCACAACGCATAGTGAATGGCGAAGTTCCCGAATCCTTGAAGGAAAAGCGCGTCCTGGTATTGGACATGGCGGGATTGTTGGCCGGCGCGAAGTATCGCGGCGAGTTTGAGGAACGTCTTAAAGCCGTGTTGAAGGAAGTGGCGCAGGACGAAGGCCGGATCATTTTGTTTATCGACGAACTGCACACCATGGTCGGTGCCGGCAAGGCCGAGGGCGCGATCGACGCCGGCAACATGCTCAAGCCGGCCTTGGCGCGTGGCGAGTTGCATTGCATCGGTGCAACCACGTTAAACGAATACCGTAAGTACATTGAGAAGGACGCGGCGCTTGAGCGACGGTTCCAGAAGGTTCAGGTTGACGAACCGACTGTCGAGGCGACGATCGCGATCTTGCGCGGATTGCGGGAAAAGTATGAATTGCATCACGGCGTCGATATTACCGATCCGGCCATTGTTGCCGCCGCCGAACTTTCCCAGCGCTACATCACCGACCGTTTTCTGCCCGACAAGGCGATCGATTTGATCGATGAGGCGGCGGCACGGATCAAGATGGAAATTGATTCCAAGCCTGAAATCATGGACAAGCTGGAGCGCCGTTCGATTCAATTGAAGATTGAGCGCGAGGCAGTCAAAAAGGAAAAGGATGACGCCTCTAAAAAGCGCTTCGCCTTGATCGAAACCGAGATCAAAAAGCTCGACAAGGAATATTCTGACCTGGAAGAAATCTGGAAGGCTGAAAAGGCCCAGGTTCAAGGCACGACTCATATCAAGGAAGAGATAGAACGGCTACGTGTGAAGATGGCTGATCTGCAGCGTCAAGGTGCCTTCGACAAGTTGGCCGAGTTGCAATACGGCACGCTACCAAAACTGGAGGCGCAGCTCAAAGCGGCCGACGCGGCCAATTCGCGATCCAGCGAGCCAGTTGGTGCTGGCGACACGCCGTTAAAGGCCAAGCTGTTGCGAACACAGGTTGGCACAGAGGAAATCGCCGAGGTGGTGTCACGCGCCACCGGGATTCCGGTGAGCAAGATGATGCAGGGCGAACGTGAAAAACTGCTCAAGATGGAAGACCGCCTGCACGCCAGAGTGGTCGGCCAGGACGAGGCGGTGCACCTGGTGGCCGATGCCATCCGTCGCTCACGAGCAGGACTGTCTGACGAGAATCGCCCCTATGGGTCATTCCTCTTCCTCGGGCCAACGGGGGTTGGCAAGACTGAGTTATGCAAGGCCCTTGCCGAGTTCATGTTTGATGCTGAAGATCATCTAATTCGGATCGACATGAGCGAATTCATGGAGAAGCATTCGGTCGCGCGCTTGATCGGCGCACCGCCTGGATATGTCGGCTACGAGGAGGGTGGCTATCTCACCGAACAAGTTCGGCGCAAACCTTATTCAGTGATTCTCTTCGACGAGGTCGAAAAGGCCCATCCGGATGTATTCAATGTATTGCTGCAAGTACTCGACGATGGCCGTATGACTGATGGACAGGGGCGTACGGTGGATTTCAAGAACACGATCATCGTCATGACCTCCAACTTGGGCAGCCAGATGATCCAGCAGATGTCCGGAGATGACTATCAGATCATCAAGCTGGCAGTCATGGGCGAAGTGAAAATGCATTTCCGTCCCGAGTTTGTCAATCGGATCGACGAAATCGTAGTTTTCCACGCGCTGGACGCCAAGCATATCGCCGGGATTGCCCGTATTCAGTTGCAATATCTGGAGCGGCGCATGGCACGACTCGATATGGAACTGAAGGTCACGGATGAGGCTTTGGCGTTGCTGGCTGAGGCGGGATTTGATCCGGTATTTGGCGCCAGACCACTAAAACGGGCGATTCAGGAGCGCATTGAAAATCCGTTGGCCAAGCAAATTCTCGAGGGAAAATTTGGTGCGAAAGATATGGTGAAGGTTGGGCTGGTCAAGGGACAAATAGCGTTCAGTAAGGGCTGACGGAGAAACAAACAGGAATTCATCGAGTCCATTCGGTGAATTCCCGCCTGTCCGTTAGCGGACGGGCGATATCTGGACGATGAGCTTGCCGCTGTTTTCGCCTTTGAATAGCTTGTTAATCGCCATTGGTGCCATTTCCAAACCGCGCTCGATATCCACACGGTACTTGAGTTTGCCTACCGAGTACCAATGAGAAAACTCGCCAATCATTTCTTTGACGCGGCCGCTGTAGTCTGGAGCGACGAATCCTTGAATGCGCAAGCGTTTGGAAATGGTCATCGCGAAATTGTACGGGCCGGGGACGGCATCGGTGGCGTTGTACTGGCTGATCAGCCCGCAGACCACGATCCGACCGAAGTTATTCATCACGGATAGGGCTTCGTCAAGCACCCGGCCACCCACGTTTTCGAAATACACGTCGACACCAAATGGACACGCAGCCTTGAGTTGTCCATATAGGTCATCAGTTTTGTAATTGACCGCCGCGTCAAAGCCCAACTCCTTGACCAGCCACTCGCATTTTTCTTCGCTGCCGGCAATCCCGACAACGCGCATGCCCTTTATTTTGCCGATCTGCCCAACCAATGAGCCTACCGAGCCTGCTGCGCCGGAGACAAGCAGTGTTTCACCTTCCTTCGGCTGACCAACATCCAGTAATCCAAAATAGGAAGTCATCCCGGCCAGCCCGAACAACCCCAGGTTTGCTTCAAGTGGAAGCGAACTGGGTGGCAACTTGGTCAAGCCATCGCCGGATGAATTGGTAATGAAATACTCTTGCCAGCCAAACATTCCCTGAACAAAATCGCCGGGAACGAAATTCGGGTTATTTGACTCGGTAACCACGCCGACACACAGGCCACGCATGATCTCACCGATCTGCACCGGCGCGACGTAGGACGGCCGATCAATTAACCAACCGCGCATGGCCGGATCGAGTGACAAAAAGACGTTTCGAACCTTGACCTGACCCTCGCCAATCGGTGCTATCGGAACCTCGCGCAATTCAAAATCATCGGGGGCGATCAATCCGACCGGTCGACGCTTTAAACACCACTGGTGATTGATATTGGGAGTCGCACGTTTTTCTCCGGTTGGAATCCGGGATGCCTCCGCAGCAACGGAGGTGCCGCCTGCCAAATTTTGCGCTGCCGGCACTTCACGATTTTCTTTGACCCCCCGACGACGTGGCATCGTGCTCAGGCGCTTTTGAAAATTCAGGAAGTCAGCTGCAGCGAGTTCCGGCGCTTCCAGCATGGGGAGATGACCAATGCCGCTCATCAGCTTCACTTCGCTGTTCAAAAATAGTCGGCGGAGCGTTTCAGCACCCAGCGGATTCAGTACTTTGTCTTCGGTTCCCCATACGATCAATGCCGGGGTTTCAAGATTGGAATAGCGTTGCTCAAGATACTGTGGTGTGTGAGAAATTTGGTGGAGAATTTGACGATGCAATTGGAGATCATTCACGGCCCGGCGTGCCATCACAGTTCGCAGTCCTTGCGGAAAGTATGGCGGTTTCGACATGACAGCATCTATGAGTGTCGGGAAATCCTCCTCACGCTCCACAAGCAATGGAATCTTTCCTTTGGCAACATAAGCTTTCAACATCTCTGATTGGTGCGCTGCGAATGTGCCGGCCGGATCGATTAGCCAGACGCTCTTGACCATTTCCGGGTAGGTTGCTGCGAATTGAGCAACGATAAAACCTCCCATTGAGTTACCGCCAAGATGCACCTGATTCAAATCCAGTTGAAGAATGATTGCGTGCAGTCGCGCGACCTGTTCGTCAATGCCGTAAAGCACACCGATGTCGCGCGTCGCTTCACCGAATCCTGGCAAGTCAATACAAATAACCCGAAAGTCATTCTTCAGGTGGCGCGCGATGCGAGTGAAGTTATCCTTGTCGGCTCCAAAACCATGGACCAGCAGCAACGGCTCACCCGCACCAGCTTCCAGATACGGGATCGTAAATCCTCTGATTTTCAAGCTATTTAGGCGCATCCCGCTACGGCGGCGCTCAGTTTTGAGGGCCCATGCTGCCATTTGCTCCGGATGTGTCCGGGCATATATCAACCAAATTGCCAGCACGGCGCTGGCGAAAAACATGCCGATGACAATGAATGCCTCGTAGGAAAAACTCATATGCAACTCCGATTGTCAGTCATTCACCACGCTTTAAGCGTCTGGTTCAACCGAGGCACTGAACCAAGATCGATACGGCGGATGAAAAAATCAATGTTCATAAACACGAGACTCCTCAACGGATCGCCGCCGAAGGGTACGCTCGCACCAACACAGCATTGCTCAGGAGAATCGTGATCAGAACCTCGTCCACTATTATGACGTGATTTCTCCAATCTCTACAGGTCTATTGATCCATATCTGCGGGGAGGCACGGACGGCGCAAGCTTTCTGTGCAGTTAAAACTGGTCGACAATCACCCTTCTTGTAATATCCAGCATCGACTTGCGGAGTAGACATTCGTACCGCATTGTCGTCGCATGCCGTTATGATTGCCCCGACACAATTAACCAAACCAGAATAGACCATGCGAATTCGTCCACTTGGCAGACGTGTAATCGAGATGCAGATTTCCGCGCGAACGTTGGACGCGTGGCCAATGTGCGATGGGTAAAGTGCAAGACCATTTGGCCCTGCGCGGATACCGTCCAGATGGCTTGACCGCTTGTCATGCGTGCGATGGCGCACACCGGATTATTTCAATTCCGGCTGGTGGCAGGGCGCTTTGTGCCCGTTGCGGTTCGCTTTTGTATCGCAATAATCCTAACAGCCTGGATCGGACTACGGCACTTTACTTGGCCGCATTGATACTGTTTCTACTGGCAAATACGTTCCCATTCGTCGCGCTGAGGTACGGAGATCGTATCGAGCGGAGCCTGCTCATTTCTGGCGGTTTCGCCCTGCAAAATCAAGGTATGCCTGAAATTGGATTGCTGGTATTGCTGACAAGTGTGGTGTTCCCATTTCTTACCATCTGTGGCATGTTGTATCTCTTGTTGCCGCGACGTTTAGGGTTCCGCTTGCCTTGGACTACCCCGATCTGGCGTATGGTACGGGCCATCAGTCCATGGAGCTTGATGGGAGTATTCATGCTTGGGTTGCTGGTATCGATTTTGAAGTTGCAAGATCTCGCAATGATTGTTCCCGGCATCGCTTTTTATTCGTTTATTGCCTTACTGGTCGTCGCAAGCGCCGCTGCCGCGAGTTTTGATCCCGCCGTCGTCTGGCCGTTGTTGGGTCCAACAGTGGAAAGTGAACGGCCATCCGGCCCGATCCATAGTGCCCTCGCGTTGGGATATACAAAGTGCCATACCTGCGAATTACTGGTAGTTACACCGGTTGAGGGAACTCACGCCGATTGCCCTCGTTGTGGCAGTGAGCTACACCAAACTCAAGCCGCAACGAGTCTTTCGCGAACCTGGGCTTATCTGAGTGCGGCTGCGTTGTTGTTGTTGCCGGCCAACATTTTCCCGGTTATGACCGTGATTCGCTTTGGTCAAGGAGAACCGAGCACTATCATGGGTGGCGTATTGCATTTGATCCAGGATGGAGCTTGGCCTTTGGGACTTTTGGTTTTCTTTGCCAGTGTGGTGGTCCCGATAACTAAAATTGCTTCGATTTCTTTTTTACTTGTCTCAGTTCAGCGCGGGTCGACATGGCGGCAGCGTGATCGAACTTTACTTTATCGACTTACTGAAGCGGTTGGTGCATGGTCAATGATTGATGTGTTCTTGGTCGGAATTCTCGTTGCGCTGGTTCGAATGGATGGACTGGCGACGATATATCCTGGAATCGGCGCGTCGTTTTTTGGCGCGGCTGTCGTAATGACAATGCTGGCAGCGCATGCGTTTGATCCTCGCCTGATTTGGAATGGTGAAAAGAGCCATGGCTGAACCAGTCGTTCGGGCACGCGGTGGATTTTCGCTCGTCTGGTTGATCCCGGTTCTTACCGCAATTATCGGTGCATGGCTGATTTACCATACGTTATCGGACCGCGGTCCGCTGGTCACCATCACATTTCGCACTGCCGACGGCATTGAGGTACAAAAAACCCGTATTAAATACAAGAGCCTCGATATCGGTGTGGTTGAAGCGGTACGTTTCAGTAGGGACTTTTCTCGCGTTGAAGTAAGTGCCCGATTAAACAAGGAAGCTGCGCACTTTTTGCGCCGCGACACGCGCTTCTGGGTCGTACGCCCATCTCTCAGCATTCGCGGCATCTCGGGCCTGGGCACATTGCTCTCTGGCGCCTTCATTGAAATTGAGCCGGGGCAGGGTGCCGCACAAACGCTCTTTGCCGGTTTGGAAACACCCCCTGTGGTTTATGCCGACGACGCAGGAAAGCGCATTGCTCTGATAAGCAAGCGCCTGGGATCAATTGATCGGGGCTCCTTGTTGTATTACCAAGGGGTGGTTGCTGGGGAAGTGCTCGGGTATGAAATGGCCAACGACTATCGCAATGTCTTGATTCACGCATTCGTCAAGGCGCCGTTTGAGCGTCTTGTTCGCAGCAACACGAATTTTTGGAACGCCAGCGGAATTGATCTGTCGATGGGCCCGGATGGCATGCGAGTGAAAACAGAGTCGATGCAGGCCATGTTGTTTGGCGGCATTGCATTTGATACTCCCGGGCCGCCTGAAGCAGGTGCGGAGGACATTTCCGGTTTGGTGTTTACCTTGCACGAAGATATTAAATCAATTCAAGAGCAGGCATACGCCAGCAAATTGCGTTTTGTAATGTTCTTTGAGGACTCTGTTCGCGGCTTGAACGTTGGTGCGCCGGTTGAATTCAAGGGGATCAAGATTGGTTCGGTGATTGACGTGCGACTCGAGCATGATGAAAAAAGTTCCGGCTTCAGAATTCCGGTTCTTGTCGAATTGGAGCCAGAACGAATTGTTGAGCGCAGTGCCTTAATGAGGCGTGCTCCGTTGGAAGCATTTCAGGCAATGATCAAGCGCGGCTTGCGCGCGCGACTGCAAACTGGAAGTCTGCTGACCGGGCAACTGTATGTGGATTTGGACATGCAACCAAAGTCTCCGGTGCGACTGGTTGCGGGGAACGGCGGATTACCCGAATTGCCAACGATCAGGGGCAATGTTGAGCAAATGACAGTCGCAATGCGCGGCGTACTTGAGAAACTCGATCAGGTTGATTTTGCAAGTATCGGCAGAGAGTTGGAAGGCACGCTGAAAGGGACCAATGCCTTCGCCAACGGCAAACAACTGGACGGATCTTTGGCTGACCTCGCGGCCGCGCTGGCCAGTATGCGCAGCATTTTGCACAAGGTTGAAAGTCGCGCCGAACCGCTTACCGAAAATCTGGACAAGGCGCTGATAGCGGCACGAGGTGCCTTGGAGAAATCGCAAGTCTCAATGAATTTGGTCAATGAAGTGCTCGATCCGGAGTCGCCGTCTCACGATGCCATGATGCGCTTGGCACGAGAGTTGGCAACGACCGCACGCTCAATACGGACTTTGGTGGATATGCTGGAACGCAACCCGCAATCGTTGATTTTGGGCAAGAAACCGCAAGGGGAACCGCAATGAAACTGTTTGGCGCGTTAGTCGGTGTGGTTTTACTGCTTGGATGCTCGTCTGCTCCAGTCACCCGCTATTACGTACTAAGCCCGGTGGTTGCAAGTGGTACTGATCAAGCGCTGCCGCTCACCAATGTTGCCTTGACGATTCGAGAAATCCGTTTGCCTCAATATCTTGAACGACCGCAGATTGTTACGCGAGGCGGCGATCATCAAATACAGTTGGCAGACGATGCGCAATGGGCGGGGAATTTGCAACAGGACATGACTCGCGTGCTAACCGAAAACCTCGCGGCATTACTGAAAAGTGACCGAATTTTTTCAGCACCTCACAACGGACCTTTGAAACCGGATTTCCGGCTTGATCTTGAGGTATTGCGATTTGAACAAGACCCCGAACGCAGGGTTGCCCTGTCTGTACGCTGGTGGCTGATTCGCGTAAGTGACAATACCTTGCTCGAGGCACCGAGCACAACGCTTTATGGTCCGACTCAGGATTCTCGGTCGTATGAGGCGTTGGTGGCGTCGATGAGCACGGTTTATGGCGACCTCGCTCGCTTGATTGCGCGAAGCGTCAGAAGCTACGCCAAGGTGGCGCAGTGAGAACTTCTGCCACGTTTTTTTTGGCATTTATCGCAGGGGTTGCGGGTGCGAATGACGCGCGCGATCTGATGCAGACCTCGGTGCAACGTCACGCACCGGCTCCTTACGTTTATGAAGAGCAAACGCTGGTGTTGAGTGGCTCGGGACGAGGCTACTCGGTTCGCACGCTTAAACATTACGTACGCCGCGATAACTCCGGCATTCGAAATCTATTGGTTGTCACAACGCCAGTAGACTCGTACGGCATGAGTATGTTTGTGGGGCGTGATCCAGGCGGGTTCGGGCGCCGCGGAGCCAAACCATCAAGTTCCGTGCTTGGATCAGATTTTGTGGTCAGTGACCTTGAGGATGAACAAACCGACGAGTTTCATTATGAAATGATGCCAGACCAGAATGTCGAGCAGGTTCGGCATTTCGTCATCCGCGCGGTGCCGGTAGACAACGCGCGAATGACCACAACCAGCGCAACCGAACGGTTGATTTTTCTTCGCGAAGACAATTTGTTTGTCAGCCGGATTGATTACCGCGATGCGCAAGGTAATCTTGCGCGCCGGCAAAGTTTTCGCGACCCGCAAGTTGACGATACGGGCGCTTGGCGAGCAAATATGATCCTGATGGAAAATTTCCGTGATGGCCAACGCACGCTGTTGAAAATTGACCGTCGTGTACATTCTCCCGACTACGTTCCACTTTCTGTCTTTGCCGGCGCGTCATGACTGAGTCATTAAGCTTCTTGCAGCGTTTTGTGCGCCTTGGAGCGACGCATCCGTTACCGTGCTTGGCGTTTTTGTTCGCGGTGAGTGTTGCGGCGGCGCTGGGTTTGCCACGTCTCTCCATCGACGTCGGCTCTACGCGCCTGATACCGGCTGATCATCCGGATCGACAAGCGCATTTGCGGGTGGCCCGCGAATTCGGATCAGATAATCGCAGCTTTGTGTTTTTGCGCGACACAAAGATGTGGACGGCGGCAAAGTTACAGTCGTTCGAACGTTTGCACGGTGAATTGCAAAAGTTACCGTTTGTAGAGCGTGTCGATGACCTTTTCACCGCGATCGTCGTGCGCCGAATTGATGGTCAACTGCAGGCGAAACCGTTGCTTGGACTAGCCCCGGTGGATGACGCCAGTGCCGAGCACCTGCGTACTGAAGTGCTTGCGGATCCTTTGGCTGTGCATCATTTGCTCAGTGAGGATGGACAGGCATTGGTCATAGGCCTATCTATTAGAGAAGAGCAGCGTGATGCGAAGCGGATTGATGAGTACGGTGCGGTTGAAAGGACCATTAACCGGTATCACAAGGAGTTTGAGTCCATTGTGCAAGTTGGCAGCCCACGAATTGAAGCTGAAATTGAATCCGGTATTGCTGCTGATGCCCGCATTCTGGTACCCGTTACGGCAGTGCTTGTCATGGCAACCATGTTTTTGTTTTTCCGTAGTGTATTTGCCGCGCTCATGCCGCTAATTGTGTCGGCAATCAGTTTGTTGTGGACCTTCGGATTGATGGGATGGATGGGACTTCCAGTTACCATCCTTAGTGGCATGCTACCGACCATTACCATGGTGATTGGCACCACTGAACTCATGCGGATGACCTCTGGCTACTTTTCTGGGTTGAACGTCAATCAACTCGAGGTTCAGGGCAGTTTGCGAATAGACGCGACAGAAACGCGGAAGAGGGCAACCAACACCATGTTGATGGCCTTGGGGGCTCCCGCCTTCCTTACTGTTGTTACCACCTCGATTGGCTTTGGCAGCAATGCGTTTTCCAATCTTGCCACCATCCGTGATTTTGGGTTGGCGGCTGCATTTGCAATCCTTGCCAATGGACTCGTGACTATCTTGCTGGTGCCATTGCTCTATAAAACCTATGGTCCGCTCACATCCAACCCGCGCGCGTTCAGCGGCTTGTTTGGGCTGCCCGGGATGGCGGCACGGGCATTTGGAGTGATGCGCCAGCGGTTTACGATTGTTGCCATGATTGTCGCCGCAGGGTTGGTGGCATTTTTCGCACAACAGGCGGCGAATCTCAGCGTGACGAATGAGCCGATGAGTTTTTTTCGACATGACCGGCCGGTTGTGACATCCACCGAACAGATGCAGAAAGCGATCGCCGGGCCCAGAATTTTCTATGTAACTTTGGAGAGTAATGCAGAAGGCGCGTTTAAAGACCCTGCAAATCTGCGTCGTCTTGAGGAAATTCAAGCATTCATTGAAAAACAGGAAATATTTGATCGTAGCTTGTCACTGGCCGATATCGTCGGGCAGGCCAACATGGCGGCGAACGGCGGTAAGCCCGACGTGCATCGCGTGCCTTATTCCCGTGCACAGATTTCGCGCTATTTGTTGCTTCATTCACCGCTCGATCTGGCGCCATACGTGAGCCATGACTATCGCCGTGCAAATATTGTGGTCTTCCATAACGTTGCCGATTCATCGACGCTCAATCGCTACGTCCGTGAGCTTAGGGAGGCCGTTTCAGCCTATGCCGGAGTCGAAATGACCAGCAGCATTGTCGGTGAAAATCTGATGATCAATGCCGCTGCAGATCGCTTGGTGGACGGCCAGTTGATGGCTTTTGTGTTCCTTTTGTTGGTCGTCTTTGTAGTTATGTCCTTAATGTTCACGTCGGTCAAAGGCGGCCTGATTTCTCTGGTGCCGAGTGTTATACCGATACTGCTAACCCTGGTGGTGATGCAGGCACTGCAAATTCCACTCAATGCGGCGACGGTTTTGGTTGCGGTAGTCGCTGTGGGGATTGCCATTGACGGCACCATACATTTGTTTTCGCGCTACAGCGAGTTGTGTCGCAACGCAACCAGCTATGACGAGGCGGTCATCGAAACGATAAAGGACGAGGCGGCCTCGGTCATTGCAGTTGGCATCGCATTGGCACTCGGGTTCGGAGTGTTACTGCTATCAAATTTCACCCCTATCGCTCAGTTCGGCGCGCTCGCAGCATTGACAATGCTGTTCTCCATCTTTACGAATTTGCTGATTACACCGTTGGTTCTTTCGCAAATTCGACTGGTGGGTCTGTACGAAATTCTGTCAATGTCCAAACAGCGCGCCGCATTGGAGCACAGCCCGCTATTTTATGGAATGACCGGTTATCAGATTCGCAAAACGATACTGATCTCCGAGCTGTTGGAGCATAAGGATGGTGAACACCTGATTGAGCAGGGGACTGTCGGGCGGAGTATGTATCTGGTGGTTAGCGGCCGCCTGGATGTTGTTCGTCACGATGGCGACGGGGAACGGGTTCTTGCAAGTCTCGGCCCGGGCGACGTCATTGGAGAGATCGGTTTCGTTCGCGCTACCCACCGCACTGCAGATGTGCGCGCCGTTGGACCGGGTTCAGTATTGCGCTTTGATCATAATCGCCTGGAAAAAGATCTGGCATTTTTCCCGCACATCATGGCGAAACTGAATTTCAACATTAGTGGAATCCTCGGCCAGCGGCTCGCAGAATTGGTTGAGGCGGACCACTCAAAATAGCAGCAAACCGGCACCGCGTCAGCTACGAGAGAATTCGCTTCAACAATTTCGGGTACGAATTCGGAAATAGGCGACTGACCCAGAATGTGATGCCTGAGCGATGGCCGGTGACGATACGGAGGTCACCATTCACAATCCCCTTCAGGATGTTTGCGGCACATTCCTCCGGCGGGGTAAGCAGCATTTCGTCAGCCTTCCCATCAAATTTCGCTTCCTCAGCACCGGCAGCCTTGCACTTGCGTGCTTCCTTACCGATACTTGTGGCAATACCGCCGGGATGTACGGATATCGCTCGCACGCCCGTGCCGTCAAGCTCGCTCCACAGGCATTCAGTCAATCCCCGGACGGCAAATTTGGACATGTTATACGCTCCCTGAGTCGGGAACGAAATCAAGCCGAAGATGCTTGAAATATTGACGATGCATCCTTCGCGTTGCGCCAGCATCATCGGCAAAAAGGCTTTGGTGCCATACAAAACACCCCACATATTGATCCCCAACTGCCATTCAAACTCCGCGATTGAGGTGTTATTTACTGTGCCGACTATGGTTGCTCCCGCGTTATTGAACACATAGTGAGCGGTCCCGAAATCACGCTTTACCTCGTCGGCATGTGCGAAAACCGCTTCGGCCGAGGCGACATTGACCACATAAGCGCGCGCGCTACCTTCAGGTTGGCCGGCGTTTTTGAGCAAGGCAAGGGTCTCGTCCAGTCCGGCAGTGTTGATGTCAGACAGTGCCAAGCGTGCGCCGTGGCCACCCAAAAGCAATGCCAAGGCCCGGCCAATACCTGATCCGGCACCCGTGATTACGGCAACTTTATTCTTGAACATCGATTGCTCCGAAAGGAAATGAGTGATGCCGGCATGATGCTATAAAAATCCACCTGTCGGCAATGAGGAAGTGAACGAAAGTTTGCAAATTGAAGCAATAAACAATGTCCGCGTTCAGATCACCAAAGCATGACTGTTTTGCGCTTCGCATGTCTGGAGTTGAGCGATTCAACGAATCACAATGCGATGATTTGCCAATCAAACGGCTAAAATTCAGCTGAGTTCGGCGTGTCGCGGACAGCTCACCAAATGATCGTTAACCATTCCGGTTGCCTGCATGTGGGCATAGATCACGGTCGGACCAACAAAGCGGAATCCAAGCCGTTTAAGTTCCTTTGAAAGTGCTTCTGCCGGAGGTGTATATGCCGGGATTTCGGTCAGTTCACGCCATCGGTTTACCTGAGGAACACCGTCTACAAACTGCCACATCAGTTCGTCAAGCGTCTTTCCCTGGTCGTGCAGGTCGCAGGTTACCTTGGCATTGTTGATTGCCGCGTCAATCTTCAGGCGATTGCGAATGATCCCCGCGTCGCCCATCAATCGTGTCACGTCCTTGTCTTTGAACCGGGCAATTTTGGCGGCATCAAATCCTGCGAACGCGCGCCGATAATTTTCGCGTTTGCGCAGCACTGTGATCCACGACAGCCCGGCTTGCGCAGCTTCAAGCATTAGAAACTCGAACAAAATCTGCTCGTCGTGACAGGGCACACCCCATTCCTTGTCGTGATAAGTGACATACAGCGGATCAGTCCCGCACCACGGGCAGCGCTCTTTCATAACGCAAGCACCGCACGGCGTAATCCGGGGTCTTCCGGATGCGCGCTCAGACTGAATCCCAAACCGGTGACAAAGTGCAGCATGTGAGAGTTCTCCGCGAGAATGTCGCCATTCATCGAGCTTAAGCCATTGTTGCGGGCACAGTCGATCAGCGCGCTCATCAGGCGTCGCGCAATGCCACGACGGTGCCAGTCGTCGGCGATGACGATGGCAAATTCACAGGATGCTCCATCCGGATTGGTTGCGTACCGAACCACGCCAAGCTCCTGCTTGATTTCACCCTTATCCATTTCCGCAATCAATGCCATTTCTCGATCATAGTCAATCTGGGTAAGTCGGGCGAGTTGCGCAGTGGACAGTTCGTGAACCGAACTCATGAACCTGAAGTAACGGGATTCTGCCGATAGTGATTTGACGAATGTCTGCTGCAACTCTGCATCTTCCGGGCGTATCGGCCTGACGGTAACCGTTTCGCCATCGGGCAATTGGAAATGGGTGATTAGATTTGACGGATAGGGGTGGATCGCCATGTGATCATATTTGCGCGTCAGCAAGGGTGGTTCCTGAACAGTAATGCGCGCGTCGACGGCGACAGCGCCATTCTCATCGACGATCAACGGACTGATTTCCATCTCGCGGATCCATGGGAGTTCGCAGACCATTTCCGAGACCCGCAACATGACAACCTGCAACGCATTCAGGTCAACCGGTGGTTTGTCTCCATACTCGTCGAGGTTGGCAGCGGTGCGGGTGGTCTGCAGCAAGTCCGCCACAAGATAGGGGTTGAGTGGGGGAAGTGCAACAGCACATTCGCGCAGCGAGGCAAAGCGGCCACGTTCACCGCTTGGACCGATGTAGATAATCGGGCCGAAAATCGGATCGGTAATGGTGCCGACGACAAGCTGGCGTCCATTGGGTTTGACAATCATCGGCTCTATCGAAATACCCTGAATCACAGCGTCAGGACGGCGCCTCGCAACTGTTTCGGAAATCGCCAAATAAGCATCGCGGACGTCGGTCAGTTTTTCGAGATTCAGACGCACGCCACCAGCTTCGGCTTTGTGCGTAATCTGTGAGGCGACAATCTTGAGTACCACGGGCAATCCGATTTCTTCGGCGAGTACCACAGCCTCGGTTGCAGAACGCGCGACCACCGTTGGTGCGATCGGGATTTGAAACGATGCGAGGATGGCCTTTGATTCCATCTCACTTAATACCTTGCGCCCCTCGCCAAGCGCAGTTTCGATTACCAGTCGTGCGGATTCCAGGCGTGGCTGCGGCAAGTCAGCGCCGGGTGTAGCTGTTTGCAGCAGCAGTTGCTGTGCCCGATAGAAATTGCTGATGTGAGAAAACAAATCAACTGCCGGTTCAGGGGTCCGGAAGACTGGAATCCCGGCATCGAGAAACAGACGCCTTGCTTCCGTCACCTGCGTCCCCCCCATCCAACAGGCGACAATCGGCTTCTTGGCTTCAGTCGCTGCGGCGATGACTGCAATCGCCGTCTCACCAGGCAGGGTTGAGCCTTGCGGGGTCAGCATCAACATCACGCTATCGACCTGGCTATCGGCGAGGCAAGCGGTCAAGGCTGCGGCGTAACGTGCAGGGTCAGCATCTCCCAAAATGTTAAATGGATTGGTACTGACACCGGGTGCAGCCAGCGATTTGTCTACGGCAGCAACTGTCTTGGTCTGCAGCTGTGGCAGCACCAGTCCCATTTTGAGGGCGTGGTCAGCGGCCATCAGACCAGGGGCATTACCGTTAGTGATAATGGCCAGTCGATTGCCTTTGGGACGAAAGCGTGAGAACAATGCTTGCGCTGCTGCATACATTTGCCCGATGGTGGCCAGGCGAACCACGCCTGCACGTCGCAATGCGGCGTCGAATACCATTTCCGGATCAATTGAATTGCCGAATTTGCTCCGCGGGTGAGTTCCAATTTTTACCAGCAAAACTGGTTTGCAACGTGCCGCTGCACGTAAAGAGCTCATGAACCGACGCGAGTTCTTGATTCCTTCGATGAATATAAAGATGCTTTCAGTGCGGTGGTCGGCGACCATGTAATCGAGCACTTCACCAAAATCAATGTCGCATTCAAGGCCCATCGTTACCACGTTCGACACGCCGATCTTGTTGGTTGTCGCCCAGTCCAAGACGGTGGCACCGATTGCTCCCGAATGTGATACGACGCCAATGCTGCCAGGCGCAACGAATGTATGTGTGAAAGACGCGTTTAGTCCGCTGATCGGGCGCGCGATACCCATCGATTCAGGTCCTACCAGGCGAACACCGTGGTGCTTCGCACTGACAAGGGCACGACGCTCCGCCGCTGTTTGCGTTCCTGTCGTGTTCATTCCGGCAGAAATGATCACCGCCGTGCGGCACCCCGCGCGACCACAGGCCTCTACAATTTCGGCGATGGTTTCATTCCTGGTACAAATGACGGCGAGGTCAATTCGCTGGGGAATTGCCTCGATAGATTTGAAACAGAGTTCGCCAAACAAAGTCTTGTGGCTTGGATTGACAAAAAACAGTTGCCCTTTGAAACCCGCAGCCAACATATTTTGTGCGACGGTATAGCCGATGGAATTCGCCGTTTCAGACGCTCCAATAATGGCAACTGATTGCGGTTCAAACAACGAGGTTAGATAGTGCCGTTCTGAGTCCATGCATAGCGCCGGTTTATGAGCACAAAATATAACATCAGAGGCCGCCGAACTTTGCGCTGACGCCTAGTGCACGGACACTAATTTAGCGCAGTGTTAGTTCTGACAACTAGGGCTTGCGGGGAGACGTGCGCCCGCGCAGAAACTGCCCAAAATGACGGTCGGCAGTGACCATATGGTTGGCAAGCCAGTCTGACAGCAAGCGTTTGACGCGAAACGTCAAATACAGTGGCTCTTCATTTCCGCTTTCGATTTCTCTCCGCAATTCCAGAAAGTACTCAAAAAAGCGCTGATGCTGTCGCGTGTGAAGCGAAGTGAACGAATAACCGCGAGTGATCATCAAACTCTCTTCAGCGTTGAACACAGTGGTTGCTGCCAACTCAAGTTGGTCAAGCAGCGCAGGAGTCAGAGCCGACGTCCCAGCCAGCACGGCAGCGCCCAGCGAATTCATGTTCTGGAGCAATTCTTGATGGGCCCGATCAATCTCGGTGACACCGATTTCATAGTCGACGAGCCACTGTTTGGTAATCGTGAAACTGGGCACTTTGGTACCGGAAGTACGCTGTTTGCAACGTTCAAGATAGACACGGGCGGCGGCATCATCAGGAATCATTTCCAGTGTCCGCTCGAGCAATGTACTTGCAGCCGCTATGTCGTCGAGGTGGTAACAGGCCAGTGCGTGTTCGAAGAGTACGAGATTCTCCCGTTTGGCAATTCTGAGTGGTGGCGGATCCGCATCGAATACTTCATAAACTGATTGGGCGTCCTGCTTACCTCGAACATGTGTTCGGTCAAGGAATCGTATTGAGTAGGGGGCTGCATTCTCCAGAGAATAGAGGGTGTATTCGCTGATCAAGAGCGGTACGTCGTAATCCTTGGTTAATTGTTCCAAACGCGCGGCGAGGTTTACAGCATCGCCAATCACCGTCCCATCCATCCGGCCCTTGCCGCCGATTGTTCCAATGATGACGATGCCGGTATTGATGCCGATACCGATCTTGACGGGACGATAACCGGCACGCTGGCGCCCGGCGTTGTATTCGTCAAGTTTGTTCAACATTGCCATGGCACCACGAACTGCTTGATCCGGAGAGTCCGGAAACAGCGCCATGATCGCGTCGCCAATGTACTTGTCGATAAATCCTCCATGGGCCGCAATTACTGGTTCCATCTGCATAAGGTAGGAATTCAGCAGATTGAAGTTTTCCTGCGGGCTCATCGATTCTGAGAGCGCTGTAAAATCGCGCAAGTCCGAGAACAGCACGGTCATTTTGCATTCGACCTGCTGCCCCAGTTCGACATTTCGAATGTCGTTATGACCGAGTAAATGCAAGAATTGACGCGGCACGAAACGCCCATACGCCAACTCCGTGTCACTCAAGGGCTCACGTGATGCATCCATCGGAATGGTGTAACTGGTCTGGCGGATATGTTTGGGTGGCGTAGGCATTACAGGCAAAATCATACCCGACATGACTGTAAAGCACACATCCCTTGCAAGGCAGCCAGTATCACCGTGGGTAAAACGTTTTTCCGCATTGCTCCCGAGGCACTCCCGCGTCCTGGATGTGGCCTGCGGGCAGGGTAGGCATGCATTGTTCCTCGCGAGTATGGGTCACCGGGTCGAGGCTGTTGACCGCGACGTGGCGGCGACTGGCGCGCTGCGGGAAGTGGATGGCGTGTCGGTGACGGTTTGCGACCTTGAGAGCGAGGATTGGCCGTATGTTGAGCGATGCTTTGATGCCGTGATTGTGACCAACTACTTGTTTCGCCCCTTGCTGCCCAAACTCATCCGTTCGCTGGACCGGGGCGGATTGCTGATTTATGAAACCTTTATGGTTGGCAATGAACTGTTTGGTAGTCCGCGTAACCCGGATTTTTTGTTGCGTGAAAACGAGTTGCTGGACTTGATCGATGGGCATTTGGACCCACTCGCATTTGAACAAGGCGATGTGTTCGAACCCCGCCGTGCTAAGGTGCAGCGATTGTGTGCTCGAAATCCATAGTCATTTTGCGAGAACGGCAGTACTGAGAAAATGTGTCACAAGATCAAGTTTGAGCAATCGCATCGGCGCGTCGTTCGATTCCCAAATCCAGCAATTGTTGTGCAACAGCGGTAAGCGATGCAACGCCCAGATCATCAATTTCTATGAACTGAGCCTGTCGGTGTTCGACATAATTATGGTTTTGTGAGCGACGATACAACGGGTCATAGTGTTCAACAAGAAGTTCTTGTACCAGCTGACGAAATTCGCCATTGCTGATGTATTGACTCCAGCGGTCAAGCGTCTCGCGGCTTTGTGTCCCACGCAGGCGTTCGATGCAATTCAGGAGCCAAACCGGGTCGCTGACTGCATATTCGTAATCGCCCAGCAGGAAATCGATACGGGCATCGAGGGTCGCGTTCAGGCGCACACAAGGTGCGCGCCTGATGGCTGTTACAAGTGATTCTGGCAGCTGCAGCTGACCTATTTTCCGACTCTCAGCCTCGACGAAGACAGGCCGATTCGGACTGAACTGGCTGATGGAGTTAAACAGGGTTGTGTCAAAGCCCCGTTGGGACGGCTGAGTTTGTCCAGGTAGGTTACCCAGCACTGACCCTTTGTGTGCAGCCATTTGCTCCAGATGCAGCACTTGGGCGCCATGTGTGGCGAGCAATTCGAGCAGACGACTCTTTCCGCTGCCCGTGGTACCACTGATCACTATGAAATTAAGCTGACCTGGCAGAGTCGTGAGTTCTGTCAGCACGTGGCGCCGCCAGGTTTTGTAACCGCCAGCAAGCTGATGTGCATCCCAGCCGATTTCACGCATGACATGAGTCAACGCACCACTACGTTGCCCACCTCGCCAACAATAAATCAGCGGGCGCCAGCTTTTCGGTTTGTCGAGAAAATTTATTTCAAGGCATTGCGCGATGTTGCGCGCAACCAGCGATGCACCGAGCTTTTTGGCCTCAAACGCGGAAACCTGTTTGTAAAGTGTGCCAACGCGGATGCGCTCTTCGTTACTCAGTACCGGGCAGCTTATCGCCCCTGGGACGTGATCTTCAGCAAACTCGGCGGGCGAGCGAACATCAATGATGCAGTCAAAGTCTGCAAGCTCGGTAACCGCAGCGAGTTTTTTTTGCATTGGGGATCAAGGCGCAGTTGTGTCGCCGCGATTGTCGCACGGCGGTTAAGTTGAGCCATAAAATGGTTCACTTAACGACTTACTTAAGCAGTGGTTGTAGTGCCGGATAAATATGATCCAAGAGTTTTGTCTGTGCGGCAGAGATCGGATGCAGACCGTCGGCCTGAAAATTACTGCGCTGTCCCGCAACGGGTTCAAGCAAGAAGGGAAGCAGCGCTACTTTTTCCAGACGCGCAGTGGTGGTGAAGGCGGCCTCGAAGGCGTTGGTATATTCAGGTCCGTAGTTGGGTGGAAGCCTCATACCGATGAGCAAAACACGCGCGCCGCTGGCTTTGGCCAGCTTGACCATGCTGATTAAGTTGTCCTGCATCTGTTTGACTGGCAAACCGCGCAAACCATCGTTGGCGCCAAGAGCAAGGACGACCACTTTGGGTTTGAACTGTCGCAGGGCCACCTCCAAGCGGCTACGGCCACCTGCTGTGGTTTCGCCGCTGATACTGGCATTGGCGACAGTCCATGACGGCGTGCCACCAGCACCTACTCGCGTATCTTCCTTCAGGCGGTCACCTAAAAGGGACGGCCAACTTTGCTCGACCCGAATCCCGTATCCAGCCGATAGACTGTCGCCGTAGACCAAAATAACCTTTGACGCTGCCTCAACCGAACCGGCAGTGGCTGAAACAAACATCAACAAGGCAACAATCAGGGACTTAAGCATGACAGAAAATACTGGCGGTATGGAAACCAACGTGGCGATTGAGGTGGCGGATTTGTGCAAACTGGTGCCCAATGGCGAAACCAGCTTGAGCATTTTGCATGAAATTTCGTTTACGGTTGCTTCAGGTGAGGCGCTGGCAATTGTTGGTGCTTCGGGTTCCGGCAAGAGTACTTTGCTCGGATTGATGGCTGGGCTTGATCTGCCTAGTTCAGGGTCGGTAAGCATCGCTGGCGCCAACCTCACAAACTTGGACGAAGATCAGCGGGCAGCCCTGCGCGGGCGTTTCATGGGTTTCGTTTTTCAATCGTTTCAACTTCTGCCGGCGCTCAATGCGCTGGAAAACGTCATGTTGCCTTTGGAACTGGTCGGGGCTGACAATGCCCGGGCGACTGCCGAGGCGATGCTGCGCCGGGTGGGCTTGAGTGAACGGTTGGGACATTATCCGAAGCACTTGTCCGGCGGAGAGCAACAACGTGTCGCTTTGGCGCGGGCATTTTCAGTCAAGCCGCAGATTTTGCTGGCGGATGAGCCTACCGGAAATCTGGACGCGGCGACTGGTGCGCAAGTCATCGACCTGATGTTTGGCATGAATCAGGAGTTCGGTACGACCCTGGTTTTGGTGACCCATGATGAATCGCTGGCAGCACGGTGCGGACGAACCCTGCGATTGGCTGCTGGGGGATTGGTGTCCCTGCGCTAGGTGCCTATGGTTTTGGAGTCGGCGCTTTGGCTTTGCTTTTTGGCGCTGATTTAATGGTTCGCGGTGCTTTGTTTTTTGTGCTGACGCTCTTTGATTTGATTTTTACGCTCGTACCCTTTTTGGGTGCAACCTTTGTGGCTTTCGGTGGTGCGGAAGGGGTTTGCGGTAACTGTACCGTCATCGCGTTGTGGGCCAGGAATGCATCTGGCCCAGGCACCAGCAAAGACATACCGGAAACTATTTTGGTCTTTTTGGTAATGCCGTTGAACTGGCGTAATTGCGCGCCACTAATGCGATAACGTTTGGCAATATCGTCGAGCTTTTCGCCAGCCTTGAGTGCATAGACAGACCATGCAGATAAGGGCTTGTTCTGGGCCGCATGAATCTGCAGATTGTTCAAAAAGGTTTGAACATTTGCCGCTGGCAGTATCAGGGCTGAGTTGTCGACATCAGGCATTAGCGGGCGGCTGTATGCAGGATTGAGTGCGACAAATTCGGCGATGGGAATTTCTGCCAGACGGGCTGCCAGCGCAATGTCCATCGGCCCCTCACGCTCGACCAAGCCAAAGTAAGGCTGATTGGGAATCGGATCGAGTTTGATGCCGAAAAGTTGCGGCTCGGCGATGATATTCTTGAGCGCCTGCAACGCAGGTACGTAATAGCGCGTCTCCTGCGGCATTTTCAGGCTGGCATAGTCGGTGGGCAGTCCAAGGCGTTGATTTTTTTCCACCGCGCGGCCAACAGCCCCTTCTCCCCAGTTGTACGAGGCGAGGGCCAAATGCCAATCGCCGTGCATTTCGTAGATATATTGCAGATAATCGAGCGCGGCACTGGTCGAAGCGACAATATCTCTGCGCTGATCGAGCCACCAGTTTTGTTGCAAGTTGTAAGTTTTGCCGGTTGACGGAATGAATTGCCACATCCCGAGTGCGCGTGCCGGTGAATAGGCCAATGGGTTGAATGAGCTCTCGACAAAAGGCAGCAGGGCGATCTCGGTCGGCATGCCGCGCTTTTCCAGTTCCGTCACGATATGAAATAAATAGCGCCGACTGCGCTCAAGCGTCCTTTTAAGCGAGTCCGGATTGTTCAGGTACCAAGCTTGCCGCTGAGTGACGAGCGGACCGCTAAGGTTTTGCATCGAAAAGCCATTGCGCACACGCTGCCAGAGGTCGTCGGGCGGAATCGTAAGGTCGACAAATGGGATGGTTGGCAGGTCGTCTTCGACCTTATTTGGAGATGCCGCGCTTCCCGCGACGACCGGATCGGCGACGGCCGTCGGTGCTGCTTCAGCGCCATTGGGCATTGACATTGACAACTTCAATGCGTCGAGGGCCATCGCTGACGGTAGCGCAAGCGACAGCATTACCGCAGCAGAAAATAGGCGTAGTAATCGCATTCTTTGTGTGAGAGTGAGCCGGTGGGTGAATCGCCAGTGGTACAACTATCTGGCGGGCTCAGGGTCAAGCGTCAGAGGACTTGGATGTTAGCCAAGGGTGGCGGTGAGGTCAATGTCTGGAGAGCTACAACCATACATTTAAAAAGTGTCGCACGATGTAAGCTTAATTTATAGCGATAGTTGTTCATTTCACTTCACTGTTTGCCTCTCGCCTCCCTGCCACAAGCCTATGAACTTAAGGCACTTTTGTCGCTGATTCAAAACGAATTCTTCCATTCACGAATCGCGGCAAAGGTCTCTACGCGACTCGCAGGTGCGCGGCCAAGGCGTTGGGTCGCTGCCGCGATGACTTCCGCTGAATCCCAACGCAGGAAGGGATTGGTCTCCAGTTCGATGCCGATGCTCGAGGGCAAGGTCGATCGCAAGGCAGCGCGGGTCTGCGCCACGGTTTCGCTGCGCCGGGCAATCGCCAAATTGTTAGGTTCTACCGCGCCTGCAAAACGCAAGTTAGCCTGAGTATATTCATGCCCACAAAACACCTGAGTTGGTGCTGGCAATACGCCGAGTGTATTAAGCGAGGCCTGCATTTGCGCCGCAGTGCCCTCAAACAAGCGCCCGCAGCCACCGCCAAACAAGGTATCGCCGCAAAAGACTGCGCCGTCAGGGACGATTGCAGCAGAGTAATAGGCAATATGACCGCGGGTATGCCCGGGAATGTTGATGACTTGAAATTCCGCGTGCAATTCACTGTTTGGAGTGCCGACCGAAATTCGCTCACTGCCTGCCAACGGATGATTGACAGTGGCTATATTTTCGATAGACGGACCGTAAACCGGCAGAGTTGTGCCAGCGGCGGCGAGTAGCCCCGGCACACCAGCAACGTGATCAGGGTGGTGATGGGTAAGCAAGATCGCGCAGAGTCGGTCACCACTGGCGCTTAAGTGGTGCAAGACAGGTGCCGCATCTCCGGGGTCCACGACGATGGCCTGTCCACCATTTCTGATCAGCCAGATATAGTTGTCATTGAATGCTTGCAAGCCCAAAATTTCCGGTATGTTTTTGTTCATGAATATCTTCCAATAGGTTTAACGATGTCGATTCAAGGTTTTGAGGACTGGTTGCAAACTCCCCCCGGGCAATATGTGCTGCAGTGGGAGCGGGCGCGCCATGATCTTTTAGTGGCTGACATTTTCGGCTTTAATGCCTTGCAATTGTCGCTGCCGCGAATAGATTTTTTGCGCGCAAATCGCATGCCTTTGCGTTTTCGTTGTGACGATGGGCGATTTACCGGCGAATCTGACGTTTGCAGCGATTTACACTTCCTTCCGTTTGCCGCCAATAGCATTGATCTGGTGGTTCTCCCGCACACCCTGGAGTTTGATCAGAATCCGCATCAGGTCTTGCGCGAAGTGGAAAGGGTGTTGGTGCCTGAAGGCCATGTCATTGTCACCGGCTTCAATCCATACAGTCTCTGGGGTGCGCGGCGAAAATTGTCGCGCCGACAAAGTCTTCCACCCTGGCGGGGTCAGTACATTAGCGTTTCACGATTAAAGGACTGGTTCTCGCTGCTCGGATTTGAGATTCAGGCCGGTAGTTATGGCTGTCACGCGCCTGCGGTGAATCAGGAAAAATGGCTGCGCCGCTTGAAGTTCATGGACGTTGCCGGAGACAAGTGGTGGCCGATTGTCGGTGCAGTGTATGTTATTCAAGCGGTTAAGCGGCAACATGGAATGCGCCTGATTACACCGGTATGGGCGGATCGCAAAGCACGTGCAAAGGCTATGGTGGCGGTATCGCAAATTCATGGTGGCCCGCTCACCAGATTAGAAGCCGACGAGGGCGCTGCGACCGACGATATAGTAGTGAATTGAACTTTCTGTAACTAACAAGGAAAAGCATGTCGATAGTTATTTTCACCGATGGTGCGTGCAGCGGAAACCCGGGCCCTGGTGGCTGGGGTGCAATTGTCCGACGCGGCGAGGAAGAGACGGAGCTATGTGGCGGTGAAATGGCAACCACCAACAACCGAATGGAGATGATGGCGGTCATCGCAGCGCTGGAAAGCTTGCAAAAGCCGATAGTTGCACGCGTTTTCACCGACTCACAATATGTTCAAAAAGGAATTAGTGAGTGGATTCACGGCTGGAAAAGACGTGGTTGGCAAACAGCGGACAAGAAGCCGGTAAAGAATGTCGACCTGTGGCAGCGAATGGATGCTTTGGCACAGGGCAACAAGCTCGAGTGGTGTTGGGTCAAGGGGCATGCCGGCCATGAGGAAAACGAACGCGCTGATGCACTTGCACGGCGCGGGATTGATCTGGCCCGCGCTGAAGCTGGTAGAAAGGCGCCGGTATGAGGCAGATTGTTCTGGATACCGAGACCACCGGACTTGACTGGCGGACCGGCGACCGGGTCATTGAAATTGGCTGCATCGAACTTGACGGCCGCAGGCACTCAAAGCGCCGTTATCACCGATATTTGAATCCCGAGCGCCAGGTCGACCCCGGCGCCTTGGCAGTTCATGGACTGACCGACGAGTTCCTTGCGGACAAATCCAAATTCGCAGAAATTGTGCATGAGTGGATTGAATTCATCCGTGACGCCGAACTGGTGATCCACAATGCGGCGTTTGACGTCGGTTTCCTCAACAACGAGCTGCAATTGTTGAATCTGCCACCGATAGAGACGCTTTGCGCTGGCGTGATCGATACGCTGAAGATGGCGCGCGATTTACGGCCTGGTCGCAAGAACAATCTCAACGCACTGTGCGTCGAATTCGGCGTCGATAACTCCAATCGTGAATTGCATGGCGCCCTGCTGGATGCAGAGTTGTTGGCCGATGTGTACCTGGCGATGACCAGAGGCCAAAATTCACTGCAGATTGATTTTGGATCTGCAAGCGCGGCCCACGAAACAATCGATCCCGATCGCCAACCGCTGCGCGTTATCAAAGCCAGTGGCGCCGAATTGGAAGCACATGAGTTGATCTTGTCCGAGCTGGCGAAGGAGAGTAAAGGTAACTGCTTGTGGTCGCACCCCGAATAAACCAAAAGGGTAGGAAACTTTAAGGTTTCGATTTCTTGTGCTTGCCGTTGTCGTGTCCGCATTTCGATGGGCTACAAACCAGTGTATGAAATTCGGAGGAACCGCAGAATGACACAGAAACTGAGTACAGCGGCAGCACAACAATGACTGCGGTGACGCAGGCAATGGTCGAACACTTTCGACAGGTGCTGCTTTGGCCGATGCGTTTGATGCCTGCACGGCCTGCTGATCGGGTGTGGGGTGCGCCATGGGAGGTTTTGCGCGATGCCGGATCGGCCTCGCCCTGGACTGAAGTGGTCGACGAATACACGGGTGCAGCAGGCAACTTTCAGGAGCGTCACTACAACGAGTTCGTCACATTTCTACCCTACGTGCAACGATTTTTGTATGGTGATGGTCGCGCCAACCGCGGCAAGCTCGGGCGCCGCCTTGAGTCGCCGATGCGGGTTTTCCGGCGAAAGGATGTGGTAACGGTGCGCGTGGTGACACGTCCTGGCGAGGCACCACTGGATCTCAGCGTGGTGCATATTGATTTGTATTTTTTTCTGAATATTGATTTGGTTTTGCTGAACGTGGAGCTCAGTGCCAATCATATTGAACTGCGTCAGGCGCAGGAGTTGCTTCACCGCCTGGGTCGCGGTTATCCGGCCGGTTGGAATAATCAGGGTCGGGCGCTCCACTGTGCTGAAAGCGTAGAGTTTCTAGCTGAAAGCGGGATTGTCCTTGCGCGCTCGGACATGCAAGATCGTGAGGCTTATCTCGAGCATGTCTCGGAACATCGTGCTCCGCGCGTTTCTGCCCATTGGGATTTCCTTATGCGGCCACTGGTGAGCGATCATTCAGGCGTCGATGGTGAGTTGCGTTACCGGCAAATCGAGTACTACCGCATGCCGCTCATGGCTTATCTGGCAATGGATGATCCGACCAAGCTTAAGCGCAATGATTTCGTTCGGTTGGGCTTAGTCACCGGTGCGGGCGAGCATGGTGTTACCAGCACCGCCGACTTGCCCTACGCAATGGAACATCTGGATGATTTTGAGAAGAAGTACTGTTATGACCGATTTTGGTGCGAAGGCGGACCGGCACCATACACACGATACATCTGCAACGGACATTCGCTGATTGTTGTCGGCGATGCACGGGCGAATTTTTTTACCTGTCATTTGCGTGGTGTTCTGGCGCAGTTCCGCCATCAACATTTTCTGATTTTTGTAATTGCGCACTTTCAGAAGGCGGCTTTACTGATGTTTTCAGACCGGTTGGCTGAAGCGCTGCGACCGCTGGTAATTTCCGACCCGAACAGCGTGCGGCGTTTCAAACGCACGATCCGCGCCAGCTTCGAGGGTTTTCTCGGCTTTACTCACCTGTATTGGTTTCGCGAAGTTGCCGAGCAAACGCAGACCCGCGACCTCTTTCGCATGTGTTCTGACCACCTGGGAGTCGAACCTTTGTATCGCGAGGTCAAGGAGCGAACCGCAGACATGAATGGATATCTTGATGCCGACGCTTTGCGGCGGCAGGCCAACACGGTGGTCAGACTTACTGTAGTGACGATATTCGGATTGATCGGAACGGTCACCACAGGTCTGCTCGGGATGAATCTGCTTGCAGAGGCTGAA
Organism: Rhodocyclaceae bacterium; assembly: GCA_016718525.1. Lineage (GTDB taxonomy): Bacteria > Pseudomonadota > Gammaproteobacteria > Burkholderiales > Rhodocyclaceae > JADKHX01. Next base: position 1,195,335 of record JADKDD010000001.1, on the reverse strand, counting down.
TCGCCCGTCGAGCGAAAGTTGGTCATCCTGGGGGTTGTACTGGTGACCACTACCTTTATTACGATTTACACCATGGTAAAGTCGAAACGACTGTCGGATTTTCTCGATGCCCTGTCAGATGAACGACTATCCGCATGGCAAAAGGTTTTGTCGTTTGTGGCTGTCTGGCGGCGCCCTGGAAGTTAGACACACGCTTTATGTGCCATTGCTACTGAGGAGAAATCATGCAAGTAAAGATGAAACATACCTATAAGCAGTCAGTTGATGCGCTGTTCAAGAGCTTTGGCAATAAATCCGTGATGGAAAAAAAGTATGCGGCACTCGGTGCGCGAAACGTCAGAATCGAAAAATGCAAGCTAACGAAAACTTCACTGGAGTCAAAATTCAGCCGGGAAGTGCCGACTAATGTACCAGGACTGTTAAAAAAGTTTCTCGGTGAGTGGAATTTGATTACGCAGGAGGAACACTGGACAGGCGTGGCCGGGAAGCAGTACGAATCTGAAATGACTGTCGCCTTTCAAGGGGTGCCGGTTTTGATCCGCGGCACCATGGTGCTCAGTGGCGATGCGAAAGGGTGTACCAACACAGTTGTGCTCGAGGTGACCAGTTCAGTACCGCTCATCGGCCGAAAGTTGGCAGAGTTTATCGGCGAGACAGCGGCTGACGAGGGAGAGAAAGAATACGAGTATTTAAAGGCAAATCTTTGAGACTGAGGCAATCATATTGATGTGCCGGAGTGGCATGAAGTTCGTTCAGCACATGATGCATTGCGAGCGAGATAAGATTTCGCGTGGTTAAGTCAAATCGTGCCCTATCCGCCGGGTATCCCGGCTCTGGTGCCGGGTCAACTCATCTAGTTGGAGAACCTGCGCTTTTTGCTTGATTTGATGAAAGGCCACAAGCGTACTGATATTCATGGCGTAGTCTTTGATGGCTACACACCATGTTTCCGTGTGGTTAGTATCGGGAAAGCGCAATGTCTTCCATATTTGCAATGAGGATTCTTCATTGGCGCAATATGGGTTGAATATGTCGGTTGGTGCTGATGACACGCCGTCGGTTACCGCTGACCTGGTGTCGTGCCTGTGCGTCACCCGTAATCGCGTGCCGATGCTGCGGCGGGCGGTGAACTGTTTTCTTGATCAAACCTATGAACCGCGGGAACTCATTGTGGTGCATAGGTCCGATGATTCGGCGACCCGAAACTATCTGGATGGATTGCAGCAAGCGCTGATCCGAACTGTCGAGCTTCCTGTTCGACCGAAGATTTCCCTGGGCGAGTTGCGGAATTTTGCGATCCAAGCGAGTCGCGGTCGTTACATTGCCACTTGGGACGATGATGACTGGCACAGTCCGCTGCGGCTTGCTGGGCAAATTGAGCTAATGCGAGCCAGTGGCAAGTCTGCGTGCCTATTGATGCGTTTGGTCCTTTTCGACCAGCTAACACAGCAGTCGTACTTGTCGGGACCACGCCTTTGGGAAGGGAGTCTTGTTGCCGAGCGACATGTGCTTGGTCGGTATCCTGACTTGGCTAGAGGTTCGGATTCCGTCGTCGTTGATCAACTCATTGCCAAGAAACATACGATAGGATTGGACCGTCCGCACTTGTATGTCTATTTGGTTCATGATGCAAACACGTGGAGCAGAGATCACTTTATGGAAAATATGTTGCCGTTTGCGCAGCGATTGACACCCGAAAGCGCTGACAAAGTCAGACGCTTGCTTGAGCAACATCTTTAATTGCCCGCCGAGGGTCGGTCGCTTTACGGCTAGCACGTGAATGGACTTACTTGCCATGTATGGATACGCCGTGGGCCATTGGTGTCGTAATTTATGCGTCGCGGAAAGGTAGATGCGTACTGGCTTCTACAGCGTAATGTTGCATCGCACTGTCCTCGCGCCTGATGAAATCGTTAACCGCACGGCGTAGTCGCGGATCGGCAATCCAGAATCCGCACCAGGTGGCCACCGGTTCGAACCCGCGCGCCAGTTTGTGTTCGCCCTGAGCGCCGGGTTCAAAACGCTGAAGGTCGTGCGCGATGCAGTATTCAATCCCTTGATAAAAACACAATTCGAAATGTAGACCGGGGACAACACGATCACAGCCCCAATGACGACCATAGAGTGCCTGACTATCGCGATAACAAATGGCGGAGGCCATGATGCGGTCGTTTTCGCGCGCTAAAAAAACCACCAGCTGCTGCCCGAGCGCCGCGCCGACCTCGAGGAAAAATTCAAGCGGGAATGCCGGGTAATTGCCATACCGCGCAAACGTGTTGCGGTACTGCCGATGTATATCCTGCCAAAGCTCGGCGCTGATTTGGTCGCCATGCAATGTCTCTATTTGCAAGCCGGATTCCGCAATCGCACGCCTTTCGCGCTTGAGCTTTTTGCGCTTTTCTGCGGTGAAACCGGCCAAAAAATTATCGAAACTCCGGTAGTCGCGATTGCGCCAGTGAAATTGAACACCACGCCGCATCGGCAGACCGGCTTCAGTCAGTGCTTTGGCGTCAGGTTCATCAGCGAACAGACATTGCCAATTCGAAGCGCCCAAATGTTCCGTTTCTGCTACAGCGGCGGCTATCAGCAACGGAGCCCATTCTTCTCTAGGCAATCCGGAGCGCACGAGTAAACGTGGTCCTGGTGACGGAGTAAATGGCATGCCGCTGACCAGTTTCGGGTAGTAGGGCAAGCCGGAACGCTCCCAGGCATCGGGCCAACCCCAGTCACGTGAGAAATCTCCAAACGAATGGGTACGGATATACATTGGCAACAAAGCCGCGACCATGCCTTCAGCATCGCTGAGACATAGGTGCCGTGCCTGCCACCCGAGCTGCGGATCGCTGGCAAACACACGCTCCGCAGCCGCCAGGAAGGCGCGGCTGCAAAACGGGTCACGCAATGGATTGTCGGTAGCACCGCTTTGTAACGCGGCCCAGTCCAAAGCCGATAGTTGCTCGGCATGCGTGAGAATTTTCAACTTCATCGGTGACGATGCTAGCCCAAAACGTGGCTGTTTCATTCTTTGGGAGGCCGAAGCCTTCGTTTAGAATGTTATCGGAAGCAAAATGCCTTCCCCGACGATCAACCAGTCTCCCATTTATGCGAATTTTGCTATCCAATGATGACGGCTACTACGCGCCAGGTCTAGCTGCACTTGCTGCCGCACTTGAGGGTTTGGGCGAGATTGCGGTTTTTGCACCTGAGCGTAACCGTAGCGGCGCGAGCAACTCGCTGACACTTGATCGCCCGTTGTACTTGCGCCGTGCCAGCAATGGCTTCGGTTATGTCAGCGGTACACCTACCGATTGTGTGCATTTGGCCGTAACTGGTGTGCTCGAGCATCACCCTGACATTATCGTGTCCGGTATTAACTATGGGCCCAATATGGGCGACGACACGATTTACTCGGGCACCGTGGCAGCAGCAACCGAGGGCTATTTGCTTGGCATCCCGTCGATGGCAATTTCGCTGGCCAGTTTTGACGGCAGAAATTTTGCGACAGCAGGCAAGGTTGCTCGCGATTTCGTTGAGCGCCTGACGCGCAATCCTTTCCCTGAACCGGTCCTGCTCAATATCAACGTGCCGGATGTACCGTTTGAGGAGATTCGTGGCACCAAAGTGACTCGTCTCGGGCGGCGGCACAAATCGGAGATGGCGGTGAAGACCAAAACCCCGCGCGGCGAAACCGTCTATTGGATCGGTGCCGCCGGATCCGCTTCGGACGCCGGCGAAGGCACCGACTTTCATGCCGTTGAGGCGAACCATGTTTCAGTAACACCATTGCAGATTGACTTGACACACACCGGTCAGATGGCCGGTGTTTCGGCGTGGATGAATAAATGAATCAAGCCGCAGCAGCAGGAATTGGAATGACCTCGCAGCGCACCCGGGCGCGGATGGTTGATCGCTTGCGCGAGCAAGGTGTGAGCGATCCGCGTGTACTTCATGCGATGGGCGTGGTGCCACGACACTTGTTTATTGAAGCCGCATTGGCACATCGCGCCTATGACGATTCCGCACTGCCACTCGGCTTTGCGCAAACGATATCGCAACCTTATGTCGTGGCGCGAATGATTGAGTTGCTGATCGCCGGTCGCGAATTGGGCAAGACCCTTGAGGTGGGCGCCGGGTGCGGCTACCAAGCGGCGGTGCTCGGTGTTTTGTCCAAACAAGTATTTGCGGTCGAGCGCATTGCTCCCTTGCTGATGAAGGCAAGGGAGAATTTGAAGCTCGCTAAACTGACTCACATACGGCTGAAGCACGCCGACGGCAATATCGGTCTGCGCGAAGCGGCCCCGTTTGACAGCATTATTTTGGCCGCCGCACCGACGATCATTCCTGTCCCGTTATTGGAACAACTGGCGCTGGGGGGGCGCATGATTTTGCCGTTGGGTGGCAGTGATCAAATCCTTTGCCTGATCGAACGAACGGCCACCGGATTCGTTGAAACGCGCTTTGATGCCGTGCGCTTCGTGCCCTTATTGCCTGGTGTGGAATGACTGTTGTGAGACTGCGTCCGCTGGTGTTCGTTGCATTGCTGGCGGGTTGTGCCAGCAATGTGCCGGCGCCGGTGGAACAAAGTCGCCCGACGCCTATCGAATTGCCTGCCAAGGCCAAGGAAGCTCCGCCGCCTGCGCCTGCGCCGGGTGGGCCGACTTACACAGTCAAAAAGGGCGATACGCTTTACGCGATAGCGCTTGACCAGGGCCATGATTACAAGGATATCGTGGCGTGGAATGGTTTGGAGAATCCAAATCGGATTTTGGTCGGCCAGGTGTTACGCCTTTCGCCGCCAGATGGATCAAATGCGACAGGCGTCGTTACGCGTCCGATTGCAGCGCCTGCCAACCTGGAAGTCAGACCTGTCAAGCCGGTTGATGCGCCTGTCGCAAGTTCATCAGGCGCGAGCACTGAAATGCTGAAACGTGACCCTAAAGGAGGCAAAGTTCCTTATTCACCAGAGGCACTGGAACGCTTGCGTAAAGTAGAGGGCGGCAAAGCTGAAATTGCTGGCACGCCGATAGCCACTGTTTCCTCGCCAGCGCCAGTGGCTGCGGTTGAACCGCCGCCAGTGACTCCTCAGCCGGCGGTTGCGGCAGGCGCCATTGAGTGGAGTTGGCCACTGTCAGGCGCGATTACGGTGCCATTCAGCGAGGGGAGCAGCAAGGGTGTCGACATCGCTGCCAAGCCGGGTGAACCAATTGGTGCCGCGGCTTCCGGCAAAGTGGTTTATGCCGGTTCCGGTCTGCGTGGATATGGAAAACTGGTCATCATCCGGCATTCTTCCGATTATTTGTCGGCCTACGCACATGCTCGAGAGATATTGGTCAAAGAAGGGCAATCGGTCACGCGGCTGCAGAAAATCGCCGAAGTTGGTGATACCGATACCGATCACCCGAAGCTGCATTTTGAAGTGCGTTTCCGCGGAGTACCTGTGGATCCGCAGAAGTACTTGCCCCCCCGCTAGTCGAGCATCATCGCCTCGTGATGCTCAGCGAGGCATTGTGCCAATTGAGCGCGGGGCCTGCGTTGAATCTTGGTGAGCAGTTGGTGGGTTACTGAGTCGAAAGCGGCAGCAGGGCCAAGCCGGCTGAGTTGCGTCATCAACCGCAACAATAGGTGCGCGGTGACTTCAGCATCAGCAAGCGCGCGGTGGGCGCGACCAGAAATCGGTAGGTCAAAGTATTGAACCAGTGTGCCGAGCTTGTGGTTGGGTGACTCGGGGAAGACACGACGCGAGAGCAGCATGGTGCAGGCGAATTCTTGTTTTCGCTGTCGGTCCTGACGCAATAGTTCGGCGTCCCAGAAAGCTTTGTCGAAGCTGGCATTGTGGGCGGCGAGCGGATAGTTGCCGACAAACTCGAATACCTCTGCCATCACCCTTTGTACAGGTGGCGCGGCGCGCACCATGGCGTTGCTGATGCCGGTCAGTGTTTGTATCTCCAGCGGGATGTAGACTCCCGCGTTCATCAGGCTTTGGTAACGATCGACTATCCGGCCATCTTGAACGAGAACCGCCGCTATTTCTGTCGGCCGGCCTCCATAGCTCACTGGCTGGCCGTTAGTCTCGAAATCGATGACAGCAATGGTTTCGCTCATTTGATCAACAATTCTGCGGCCAAATCCATGACTGCCGCGGCATAGAAGCGGCTACGGTTGTAACGGGTGATAACGTAAAAGTTCTGGTAGCCGAGGCGATACTCGGTCGATGCATTAGGGCTGGTGAAATCAATTAAGGCACTGGGGTTTTCGACGAGCACCGTGTCATCAGCACCAACTGGCGCAACACTAACCTTCAGTTTCTCGTATGTAGCGGGAAGAAAACTTGGCAGTACGCCGTTGCCAAGAACTTCGGCAAGGCCGTCACCGCTGGCATTAACGATGATGGCAATTGGTTCGCCGCTGCGCCAGCCATGATGATTTAAAAATCGGGCCACGCTGCCAATGGCATCGGTCGGGCTGGTGGCGATATCGATTTCACCGTCATCATTGAAGTCGACGGCATAGGCGCGGATAGAGGAGGGCAGGAATTGCGGCAAACCGAGCGCGCCGGCGTACGAACTTTTGTAGTTGCGCGGGTCGCGTTTGGCCTCGCGCGCGAGCAGTAAGAACTCGCTGAGCTCGCGGCGGAACAGTTCTGCGCGCGGCGGGTAGTCAAACGCCAGCGTCGCCAGGGCGGCCAGGGTATTGACGCGACCGGTATTGCGTCCGTAAATCGTTTCAACACCAATGATCGCGGCAATGATCTCGCGCGGCACACCATAGGTTGCTTCTGCACGCGCCAGCGCATCCGCGTGATCGGTCATGAAGCGCCGGCCGGCAGCAATGCGCTTGGGTTCGACAAAACGTTGCCGATAGGCAACCCACGAGACTGTCTGGGGATCGGCCGGTGGTTTGATCAGTGTGATGACCTTTGGCATGACCGGCGTCGTCGCAAACAGGTGCAGCAATGACGCTTCGTCAAATTGGTGTTGCTGCACCATTTCGGTGACGAACAGGCGCACGTCGTCGCGATTCGAGAAATACTTAAGCGTTGAAGCGACTGTGACTGTTGAAAATCCGGCGATAACGATGAAACTGAATACCAGTCGCGTCATAAGATTGGTGAACATCATTAAGGACGGAACGCCGTAATGCGCGCCCGCAGGTGTGCCAATGGCGTACCGTGATCTGAAGCGTGAGTGGGCGCCGCATAGCGCAGCCTGGCATAGGCTCCTGCGATCTCTCGAATTGGTTCTGCGTGTGTCGGTAGTGCCTTCGCAGCACGGTCGGCGAAAACGAGTGGATCTTCCCATACGTGCCACTGGACGCCACGTTTGCCAAGTCGCTGGGTAAATTTGAGCCACTGGCGAAACGCCGGATCAACGCTTTTCCGTTGGTAAAGAATCCATGCGGTGAGCGCCAACAAGACGACACCGCATAATGCCGCCAGCGTTGCCGTCATCTCCTGCCAATCCGGGCTCTTGAAGCCTAACCCTTGCAAGAACTCGCGCTGTCGCTGCGGTGTATAACCAAGCACCCATTGATTCCATACGTTCGTTGCTGCTTCCATCCGGTTGCGTACCTCACGCAGCCACGCCATGTTGTTGCGCGCGAGAAACGGCAAAGCATCATTCTCGGGCGCTGCGGCAGCGAAGTTGTCTGCGATCCGCCTCGGTGCAGAAATTGCCGTCGGATCAAAGCGGACCCAGCCACGGTCTTTTAACCAGACCTCGGTCCAGGCATGTGCATCGTACTGGCGCACCGTCAGATAACCGTCGACCGGATTGACTTCGCCACCTTGATAGCCGGCGACGATACGGGCGGGTACGCCGGCGGCACGCAAGGCAAATGCAAAGGCGGAAGCGAAGTGCTCGCAAAAGCCTCGCTTGCTCTCGAACAGGAATCCGTCAATCACATCTTCAGAAAGCAGCGGTGGATTGAGTGTGTAGGAAAGAAGTTGGCGCAAAAAGAACAGTTCAGCTTCAGTCACAATAGCTTCCGTGTTGTCGCCGTATTTCTCGCGCCATTTTGCGGCAACCTCACGAGTTCGCGGGTTGCCTCCGGAGGGTAGTTGGAGTGACTCGGTGAGCATTGACGCCGTCTCGTCAGCACCAACTGAGGTATCCGGGAAGGCGCTCATGGAATAACGAAAGCGAGTTCGAATTGGCTGCCGACTGAGTAGTTGCAGGTCTTCTGTGTAGGCGCTTTCCGGTGGCAGTTTGTCCGGATAGTCGAGTGCGAAAATCCAGGATTTTCCGAGTGGCTCGAGTGTTACCTCGTAATTTTGACTGGTTCCGGTGACGCGAAACGGCGGTACGGTGCGTTGTGCGCTGGTGCGTGACACACGCCAACTGCGGCCATCAAAAGCGGGCATTACCGGACCACGCCAATACAGCATATGTTGTGGCGGCGGAGCACCCTCGAACTGAACCCTGAAGGCAATCGTGTCGGATTGCGAGAGTCGAGCAATGCTGCCGGGTGCCATGCTGTCAGACAGCCCGGAACTTGCGGTGATACGGTCCTGCGGCAGGCCCCAGAGCGGACCTTGTACGCGTGGGAACAAGATGAACAACAACAGCATGAACGGAAGTCCCTGCAGTAACAAGACTCCCGCCCGGCGCAAGAGTAATTGTGGTGCTGGCCGGTCGTCTGTCGCAGCAGCCAGCGTAGCAGTCGTGATCAGGACTGTGACACATGCCATAAACGCTGTCGCAATCGACTGGGTGAACATGAATTGTGTCAGCACCAGAAAGTAACACAGCAACACCACCGCCATTGCATCACGAGCGCCTCGCAGTTCGAGCAGTTTGAGCGCAAGGAAGGCAGAGAGCAGTGAGATGCCTGGCAGGCGACCAAACATTGTGCGGTATTCGGCGATCACACCGGCGGTGGCAGCAATTGTGAGCAAGACCAACAACCAGCGGGGAGGCAGGCGCCATTGCCGCCAGGTCATCCATCCACGCAGCAACATGGTCGCTGTGGCCGACATCACCAGCCAGGGCGAGAGCAGAGTGGACAGTGGCAAGAACGCCGACAACGCAGCTGCCAATAGCCACCAGGTCTGGCGTTGGCTGACAGGACGGTTATTGCGTGCCATTTGAACCAACCACAGCAGATATCTGGTCGGGTGTACCAAATAATGCCAGGATTCGCAGACCGGTCGCCAATTGTTCCTTACCCATGTCCGGGTCCAGACGATAGTTTGGCATCCGCAGACCCCATGACAAACCTGCCGCCTCGGCGTCGAGCATCCAGCGTGCAAGTATCGCCAAGCACTGCTCTACGTCAAAACCCGTTGGCAGCGCATCCCAGTCGAGCCAGATTCGCTGTGCGGAGGCACCGGTAAACAGTTTGGTCAACAAAGGACCATTGTCCTGGCGTGCCACTGCCTTCCACGCTACATGACGCGGCGGATCAGCGAGCTGATGGTCGCGCAAACCGGAGAAATCGTCACGACCACTGCCATCGCGGGTTGCACCGTGCGCAGCTTCTCCGCCATAAGGCAGGGGCGGAGCGCTAACTGCTGGCGCCGGGTAGACAAGGCATCGCATATCCGGAGCGGCATAACTCCAGGCTCGGATCAAGCCTAGCGGCCATGTCGTTTCAATGGTAACTGCCGGAAGGCGCAGCCAGCCGCGCCGGGTGGCCGGTACCGACATAACTGCGACGCCGTTGGCGGTCGGCGCTATGTCCAGTTCTACTGCATCAATGTCATCATCTCCAAATAGCCATAGACGCAGATTTGGTCGTTGCTCGTTACGTTGATTATCGAGTACGACTTCGAAGTGTGCCGTTTCGCCGACAAACACAGGCTCGACCCGCCCTGGACGAAGACTGAGTTGAACGAGATTGCGGAAAGTGTGCAGGATGGTCGCCATACCCATGCCGGCGAGCAAAAACACCAGGGCATAACCAAGATTCAAGTTGTAGTTCATCGCGCCAAGCAGGATTACCACGATGCTGACGGCAAAAGCGATGCCGCCGCGCGTCGGCAGGGTATAGACGCGACGCTGGCTGAGGATGATTGGACTGGGTTCCGGTGAGCGTACCCGCAATGCCCATCGGACAAAGCGCAGGTGTAGTCGCTGGCGCCAACCAGCGGTGCCAGCCGCCGCCGAGAGAAGGGTTGCCCGAGCATGCATGCGCGAACGAAAAGTGGCGGCTGACATAACTTTATGGCGGCAACGGTAATGCGTTTTCTGATTCTCGGGTCACGCAACAACCGCGATCAGGGCAGCGGCACAGCCTCGATGATTTTAGACGCCGTGTCACCAGCACCAACTCGCAGTTGGTCATCAACCGGCCGCAGACGATGCTGGACGACGCCAGGCAAGACGATTTGCACGTCCTCCGGCAAGACGTGATCACGACCTGAGAGCAGGGCCCATGCGCGTGCAACCGCCAGTAATCCAAGCGACGCGCGCGGTGACAAACCGGCATGCCAGTCAGGCGCGGCACGGGTGTATGCGGCAATCGCTTGCACATAATCGATCAGCGCCGGTGCCGCATGAATTTTCCGCGTTGCCTGTTGCAACTCAATCAGCTGGGTCGGAGTCAGGCAGGCCGACAACCCGCTGAGCATCGTTCGCCGATCATCGCCAGCCAACAGTTCCCGTTCTGCGGCAGGGTCAGGGTAGCCGAGTTCGATTCGTATCAGAAAGCGGTCGAGCTGCGATTCAGGCAGTGGGAAGGTGCCGATTTGATGTGCCGGGTTTTGTGTCGCGATAACAAAAAAAGGTTCCGGCAGGGGGCGCGTGGCACCTTCGACCGTGACTTGTCGCTCTTCCATTGCCTCCAGCAGCGCGCTTTGAGTTTTCGGCGTGGCGCGGTTGATTTCATCCGCTACCACGACCTGGGTGAAAATCGGACCGGGGTGAAAGCGAAAGCTGCCGGAATCGCGGTCGAACACCGATACACCGATGATGTCGGCCGGCAGCATGTCGCTGGTAAATTGAACGCGCTGGAAGTCCAGCCCGAGCAGGCGCGCTAAAACGTGGGCGAGGGTTGTTTTGCCAACCCCTGGCAGGTCTTCGATCAACAAGTGACCGCGGGCAAGCAGGCAGGCGAGTGCAAGCTTGATCGCCTTGTCCTGCCAAGAATGACTCGATTTGCAGCCTGGACAACGTTGCCAAGAGCGGCGAGGGCGGTAAGTTGTTGCATGGTGTAAAGGGCGGCGCGGGTGCACTCGCGAGGACAGGGATTGAGGGATAATGACGGATTGCGCTGCATTGTATGTCATTGAATGACCACCACCGCTTTGCCCACCGCTTTCATCACTCATCGCGATTGCCGTTTGCACAGCATGGGCAGCTACCATCCTGAGTGCCCCGACCGTCTGGACGCAATACAAGACCGCTTGATTGCTTCGGGGCTTGATACCTACCTTCAGTTTCACGAGGCACCGTTGGCTGATCACACTCAGCTCGAGCGGGTACACCCGCGCAGCTACATTGATCAGCTTGAAAGCCAGCGTCCTGAAAAGGGGATTGTGCATCTTGACCCCGATACTGCGATGTGCGCCGGCACGTGGAATGCGGCATTACGCAGCGCCGGCGCAGGCTGTCTGGCTACCGATCTGGTGATGCGACGCGAGGCCGCCAATGCGTTTTGTTCGGTTCGTCCGCCAGGCCATCATGCGACCAAAGATCGGGCCATGGGTTTCTGTTTCTTTAGTAATGTGGCAGTCGCCGCGCATCATGCACTCGACGTTTGGGGCCTTGAACGCGTCGCCGTCGTTGATTTTGATGTGCATCACGGCAACGGCACGGAAGACGTTTTTGCCGGTGATGAACGTGTTCTGATGGTCGGTATTTTTCAGCATCCCTTTTATCCGTATAGCGGAACCGAAAACCCGGCGACCAATATGTGTAACGTGCCTGTCGCTGCCGGCACTCGCGGCGAAGAATTCCGCACGATTGTTAGTGATATATGGATGCCACGCTTGGTCAGTTTCAAGCCCCAGATGGTCTTCATTTCGGCCGGTTTTGATGCGCACTACGAAGACGATATGGCATCGCTCGGTCTGCTCGAATCGGATTACATTTACGTCACACAACAAATAATGCAGGTGGCCGATCAATTTGCAGAAGGTCGGATTGTTTCCATGCTGGAAGGTGGATATGCTTTGTCGGCCCTCGCTCGAAGTGTGACTTCGCATATCAAGACCCTCGCAGGGCTTTAATCCTGAAAATCATTCCCAATTGATAAAATTTCGTCATGGCTAAAATAATTCAAGGTTCCATTCCGGCATTAGTGACGCCGATGCATAGCGATGGCCGGCTTGATCTGCCTCGATTCCGCGCGCTGCTGGACTGGCATGTCGCGCAGGGTACCGACGGGGTGGTCGTGGTCGGCACTAGTGGCGAGTCGCCCACGGTGGATGTCGATGAGCACTGTGAGCTGATCGCAACGGCGGTGAAGCAAATTGCCGGGCGAATTCCGGTAATCGCCGGTACGGGTGCCAATTCAACCCGGAGAGGCCATTGCTCTGGCCAGTTTTGCGAAGACAGCCGGCGCCGATGCGCATTTGTCCGTAGTGCCTTATTACAACCGGCCCACGCAGGACGGCTTGTACCGCCATTTCAGGTCAATTGCCGAGTCAGTTGATTTACCGATGATCCTGTATAACGTACCGGGTCGTACCGTGGCTGATATGAGTAACGACACTACGCTGCGGCTGGCACAAGTTCCCCGCATCATCGGCATCAAAGACGCCACCGGCAACATTGAGCGAGGTACTGATCTGATCAAACGCGCGCCTGCCGATTTTGCGGTTTACAGTGGTGACGATGCAACGGCGCTGGCACTAACACTGCTCGGTGGTCGCGGCTCAATTTCGGTCACTGCCAATGTGGCGCCAAAACTCATGGCGGAAATGTTTTCGGCGGCGCGAACAGGTGATTGGATCCGAGCGCGCGAGATAAACTTCATGTTGCTTGGCCTGAATCGCAGTTTGTTTGTTGAGGCCAATCCGATTCCGGTTAAATGGGCAGTTGCGCAACTTGGTTTGATTGAGGATGGAATACGCTTGCCGCTTACACCATTGTCCACTGACTTTCATGGTCAGGTGCGTAAGGCAATGGCTGAGGCTGGCATTGATTGTGTCTTGAAGTAAAAGCATTTGTCGGCGACCACGTGTTTTCCATTTCGCATTACTTTGACTGAAATACTTGTACAAGGATTTGCATGAAACTTAAAAAATCTCTCCGCTCGCGCCTTGCGTATTGAGCGCCGTTTTTGGCTGCCTGTAGCGGAAGCTTGGTGGGAATCGAAAAATCGACTACAAGTCCGCCAGCACCAACAAGATCCCGTCGCTGGAGATCCCTCCAGACTTGACCCAACCCGGCACTGATGACCGTTATGCGGTTCCGGATGCAGCGCCAAAAAGCACCGCGACATTTTCCTCGTACAGCACTGATCGAGGCACCAAAGCTGCGCCCGGAACGCAGACCATCCTGCCACAGGTGGAAAAGATGCGGGTTGACCGTGATGGTAATCAACGTTGGTTGGTCGTACCTGGCGCGCCAGAACAGTTGTGGCCGAATATCAAGGACTTTTGGGTTGAAACCGGATTCGTCATCAATATGGAGATGCCCGAAGCGGGCATCATGGAAACAGATTGGGCCGAAAACCGTGCCAACGTCCCTGACGGTTTTCTCCGTCAGAAGCTAGGTGGCATTCTGGATAGCGTCTATTCCACTCCGGAGCGAGACAAGTTCCGTACCCGCCTTGAAAAAGGCAAGGAACCGGGAACCGTCGAGGTTTACATCAGTCATCGCGGAATGTATGAAATTTACATTGATGAAGGTCGCGATCAAACGAAGTGGCAGCCACGCCCGGTAGATCCTGAATTGGAAGCGGAAATGCTGCGTCGGCTGATGGTGCGACTCGGGAGTGATGATGCGCGCGCCAAGGTTTTGGTCGATAAAGCCGTCGCACCAGAACGGGCACGTTTGACTCGTTCCCCGGACGGCGCAGGAGCGCTTACGGTCGAGGAAGGATTTGATCGCGCCTGGCGTCGCGTTGGATTGGCGCTCGATCGGGTCGGATTTACCGTTGAGGATCGCGATCGCGTCCAAGGTCTTTATTACGTGCGTTACGTCGATCCTGACGCTGACGTAAATGGTAAGAAAGATGACGGCTTCTTTTTCCAAACTTGCCTTCTGGCGCTCTGACGATACCAAAGATACGCGTCCTGCTTCCGATATTCAGTATCGGGTTCAGGTGAAGGGCATGGGCGATACCAGTTTGGTACAGGTGGTTACCCGGGAAGGCGGGATCGACAAGTCGGATGCCGCGCGCAAGATTCTGGGGATGCTGAACGATCAGCTCAAGTAGATCATTTGGTGATTGAATCATAACCCGGCACAGTTCCTGACTGTGCCGGGTTCTTCAGGTGTTGCCGGTCGCCCGATAATTGGCCAGGCGCTGTTTCGACATCGCAAGATTGAACATCAGTGGTGTGATGAACGTTGTCAATATTCCCATCAAGACCAATGTGGCATACATTTCGTCACCGATAAACCCTTTTTGGTAGGCGATGCTGGCAACCACGAGTTCCATGACTCCGCGACCGTTGAGGCTGCAACCTAACCCCAGGGACTCGCTTACGGACATTCCGACGATACGGCCGCCCAACCAGCCGGCAAATACTTTGGTGACAATCGAAACACCAGCACAGCCGCTGGAAACTCGACGTTGTCGAGCGCATCGATTTGAAATTCCAAGCCCAGAAAAGCGAAGAACACGGGCGCAAGAAAGCCGCCTGTGACTGAGTTCAAGGTCGATTTCAGATCCTCATACCGGGAGGCGAGAAAGTGTCGTTGGTCGAGAAAAGCGCGCCAAAGAATGCGCCAATGACAAAATGAAATCCAAGGAGCTCGCTTGCCGAACCAAACGCCAGTACAAAGAGGATGACGATTCCGAAAAGAGCTTCCGAACCGAAGATTTTTACCAATCGTTCGGGAATCACTTGCGCACTGAAATGGCGGCGATCTAGATACTCCAGTCCCCAATTGAAGGCGAGCACGCCAACTGCGAGCAGCATGAGCTTTCCGGTAGCCTCCGAAAGAGTGCTCGCGACCAGCGCGAAGCTGGGCTGCGAAGGAACGTTCAACACAATGCCCAGCACAAACAGCGCGGCCACATCGTTGACTACCGCTGTCGCGATGGCATAGCGCGCGATTCTCGTATCGAGAATGTTCATGTTTTGCATCAGCTTGACCGCCACCGGTAATGCAGTGATCGAAATGCAAAGGCCCAGGAACACGGTGCGCATGACATCGAGCTCAAATATCTGGGCGACAGCGACTCCGCTCAGAAAAGGTATTGCAAAGCTTATAACGGCGAGGATCATGCCGCGCCCACGCATGGCGCCGAGGACATCACCGATTCGCATTTCGAGGCCGGCGCTCAAGATAATGAGGAATACAGCCAACTCGGAAATGCCGGCTAAAGCGGCGGTGGGCTGGATAAAGTCCAGAACGGCTGGTCCTAGAAGGATACCGGCAAGAATCTCACCGATGAGTTCAGGTTGGTTGTATTTGGCAAAAATTTTGCCAAACAACCGGGCTGCGACTATCAAAACTAGCAGGCTGGACAGCAGGGACAAGTGTAGCTCCGTTCGTTGCGGGGACTAGACCCGTTGTACGAAGTATATCGGTGCTTCTGTGACTACCTTATGTTAACGGCAGCGCGTTGTGACCATCAGCTGATAGAATTCTCGCGCGGCGGGTCTCCTCGCATCGCAGGGTGGTTAACCTGGTCAGGTCCGGAAGGAAGCAGCCACGATCATTTTCTGGAGTGCCGGGGTTGGGCTCGCCGCACCCGTTTTTTGAACGATCTGAGATGTGGTTTTACTGACAACAAAACGTCACTTGAAACCGCATAAAATCATCCCATGAGTTATCAGGTCCTTGCCCGCAAGTGGCGCCCCAAATCATTTGCTTCCCTGGTCGGACAGGATCATGTGGTGCGCGCGTTGACGCATGCGCTTGAACAGAACCGACTACACCATGCATACCTGTTTACGGGTACGCGTGGCGTCGGCAAGACAACCATTGCGCGAATCATGGCCAAGGCGCTGAACTGTGAACGGGGCGTGTCAGCGACCCCATGTGGCGTCTGTTCGGCATGCACCGAGATTGATGGCGGGCGTTACATCGATTACATCGAGTTGGACGCAGCATCCAACCGTGGCGTCGACGACATGACCCAGTTGCTCGAGCGGGCGGTATACGCCCCTACGCAGGGTCAATATAAGGTTTACGTGATTGACGAGGTGCATCAGCTGACCGGCCACGCATTTAACGCCATGCTCAAGACCTTGGAGGAGCCGCCAGATCATGTCAAGTTC
This sequence comes from Rhodocyclaceae bacterium, assembly GCA_016718525.1. Lineage (GTDB taxonomy): Bacteria > Pseudomonadota > Gammaproteobacteria > Burkholderiales > Rhodocyclaceae > JADKHX01. The sequence continues at coordinate 1,178,996 of JADKDD010000001.1, read as the reverse complement.
ATTCTCGCAACTACCGATCCGCAAAAAATTCCGGTAACCGTATTGTCGCGTTGTCTCCAGTTCAACCTTAAGCAGATGTCGCCGACAGCGATTGTCGATCATCTGTCGAAGGTTCTGGAGGCCGAAGGTATTTCATTTGAGCTGCCCGCGTTACGCCATTTGGCAAAGGGTGCTGCGGGCAGCATGCGCGATGCTCTTTCATTGTTAGACCAGGCCATTGCCCATGGCGGCGGCGCGGTGACGGATGAGGCGGTGCGCGCCATGCTTGGTACGGTCGGCGACGAACATTTGTTTGCCATCCTGGATGCTTTGGTTGCGGCGGATGTTCAGTCCATGTTGAGTGTCGCCGGCCTGATGGATGCACGCAGCTTGTCCTTTTGACGGCGGATTGCAAGAGCTTGCAACGCTATTCCACCGTATCGCTTTGGCTCAGTTTGCTCCCGATGCCTTGCTCGACCCGGCAGAGCGCACGCGCCTGGAGTGCCTATGCTCAATTATTCGATGCTGAGTACTTGCAACTCGGGTATCAGATTGCAATTCACGGTCGCGATGGAGTTGTCGTTGGCACCTGATGAGTATTCCGGTTTCATGATGACTTTGCTGCGTCTTCATGCCTTCCGACCAGCGCGAGATTCAAGTGCATCGGTACCCAGGTCAATTTCGGCGACTCCGCTGCGACAAATCAGGCCGTCTGCCGTGCCTCCATCCGTCACCCGTGAAACAGCGAGCAAAACAGTCGATTCAATCCGTACGCAAAGTGTGAACACCGTGCCGCCAGCACCAACTGGCGAGGTTCGTTCAACGGCGCCTTTGGCCATGCTGGACGACTGGCATGCATTGGTCGCTCAATTACCTCTGGTCGCAGTGACCAAACGCCTGGCGCAGCACTGCGAGCTTGTTTCCCGCGACGAGCATTGCATCCGGTTACGCCTTGCGCCAGCAAACCGGTCACTCATCGACAAGGCTCGCCAGGAGGCTTTGCAAAGCATTTACAAATCCATTTTGGGAGCCGCGTGCGTCTTGAAATTGATGTAGCAGAACCGCGCGCGGAGACGCCTGCGCAGCGGGCAGCGACGATACAGACAGAAAAACATGAAAACGCCAAGGTGGCAATTCAGACCGACCCATTTGTGCGCGATGTAATTGACCTCTTTGGCGCGAATATTGACGAATCGTCAATAAAGCCAATTTAGATTTGACAGGGAGTATGGCGATGATGAAGGGTGGTTTAGCCGGCTTGATGAAGCAGGCTCAGCAGATGCAGGCAAACATGCAGAAGGCGCAGGATGAACTTGCGCAATTGGAGGTTGAAGGGCAGGCGGGTGCCGGCGCGGTCAAGGTGACCATGACTTGCAAGCATGATGTCAAGCGGGTAACGATTGACTCTTCGGTGATGGATGACAAAGACATGCTGGAAGATTTGGTTGCTGCTGCACTCAATGACGCGACCCGTCGTGTTGAGGCGTTGACGCAAGAAAAGATGGGCGGATTGGCCGGTGGTATGGGATTGCCGCCTGGTTTCAAAATGCCGTTTTGATTCCCTGAAGTGATCGCTCCGGGCGGAAAATTTCCCAGCACTTCAAGTCTTGAAGCGCTGATCGATGCACTGCGCTGCTTGCCTGGTGTTGGACCGAAATCCGCACAGCGGATGACTTATCATTTGCTGCAGCGTGACCGAGCCGGCGCCGAGCGGCTCGCGCAGGCACTTCAAACTGCGTTGGCAAGCTTGCGTCATTGCTTGCGCTGCAATAATTTCACTGAAAGCGAGATCTGCCAGCGCTGCGCATCATCAAGGCGCGATCAGAGTCTGTTGTGTATTGTTGAAATGCCGGTCGATGCCATCAGCATGGAGGAAACCCATGCGTATCAGGGTTTGTATTACGTACTGATGGGTCGCCTGTCACCGCTTGACGGAATCGGCCCTAAAGAACTGGCGTTTGAGCGGCTGTTTGCACGCGCCACTGACGGACTGGTCAATGAAGTTATTTTGGCGACCAATTTCACCAATGAAGGCGAAGCAACAGCGCACTATTTGTCCGAGTTATTGCGCGCCCGGGGACTGAAAGTGAGTCGGATTGCGCGAGGGTTACCGGTCGGTGGTGAGCTTGAGTTTTCGGATGCCGCGACGGTCGCTCAGGCCTTGATGGAGCGGCGTGATTATGGGTAATGTGGAGGCAAACGCTTCGCTTGAAGCGAAGTCTTTTGGCCCCCTCGCTGGTGTTAAAGTGCTCGAGCTTGGCAGTCTTATCGCCGGACCATTTTGTTCGCGCATCCTTGCCGAATTCGGCGCCGAGGTCATCAAAATTGAAGCGCCTGGTGAAGGTGATCCGTTGCGCGGTTGGCGAAAGATGTACGGCGAGACATCGCTATGGTGGCTGTTACAGGCGCGCAACAAATATTCAATAACAGTCAATCTCAAAGTTAGTGATGGCATCGGGATTGTCAAGCGCCTGGCACAGGAAGCCGATATCGTGGTGGAGAACTTTCGTCCGGGCGTGCTTGAGAAATTAGGTTTGGGTTGGGAGGTTTTGCACGCGCTCAACCCAAAACTGGTAATGGTGAGACTGTCAGGCTTTGGTCAAACCGGACCGATGGCTAAACAGCCTGGCTTTGGCGCCATTGGTGAGTCGATGGGCGGTCTGCGCCACGTCACCGGGTTTGCCGATCGTCCACCGGTCAAGACAGGAATTTCGATTGGTGATTCGATTGCAGCCCTTTGGGGCGCGCTCGGCGCGCTAATGGCGCTTCGGCACCGAGACATGAATGGTGGTGATGGGCAAATTGTGGACGTCGCGCTTTACGAGGCAGTCTTCGCCATGATGGAGAGTTTGGTACCGGAATTTGATGTTTTTGGGTTTGTGCGTGAGCGAACCGGGAACGTGATGCCGGGGATTACGCCGTCAAATACGTACTAACAAGAGATGGCAAAGACCTTATTGTCGCAGCCAAAGGAGACGCAATATTTCTGCGCTTGATGCGCGTTATCGGCAGAGAAGATTTGGTGAATGATCCAGAACTGGCAACCAATGAGGGCCGAGACCGGCGCGCAGACGAACTCTATTCGGTGATCGGTGGGTGGGTAGCCGCGAACGATGAGGCCGAGATTCTTCAGCTGGCGACAGAGGCAGGAGTACCCGCCAGTCGCATATTTTCGGTCCCGGACATGATGAATGATCCACAGTATCTGGCCCGCGAAATGATACAAAATGCCCATCTCCCGGACGGAAAGTCGTTTCGGGTTCCTGGTGTGGTGCCTAAACTTTCGGCAACCCCCGGCAAAATGAATTGGACCGGCCCCAGACTGGGCGAGCACACCAATTTGGTGCTTGGGCGATTTGGTTACAGCCAAAGTCAAATAGATGAGTTCCGGGTGAATGGGGTTATCTGACTGTTTTAAAACAGTTAATTATTGATCCGACAGATGCCGGTGGCAAATTGCCTCAGTTTAGGGCTTTAATCCCGAAACGACTTTCGTTAGAATCGAGTGGTTGCGCGGGTTTACAGCGTTCATATCACTTGGAAACCGGGTTTTTTTAGGATAATTCACCATGAGTAGTGACGAAACAGTCGATTCTGGCCGTCGAAATCTGTTGGTAGCTTCAGCCGCTGTTGGCGGAGTTGCCGGAGTGGTTGCCGCAATTCCCTTTGGGCTCAGTATGTTGCCATCCGAGCGGGCCAAGGCCGCTGGCGCGCCGGTGGAAGTTGATATCAGCGACTTGTTGCCTGGCCAGATGAAGACCGTCGAGTGGCGCGGCAAACCTGTATGGATCATCAACCGAACGACTGAACAACTGGCGTCGCTACGTAAAACGGATGATCTGGTAAGCGATCCAAAGTCGGAAAAGCTGATGCAGCCTGAATACTGTCAGAACGAGACGCGGTCGATCAAACCGGATATTTTGGTTGCGGTTGGAATCTGCACCCATTTAGGGTGCTCGCCGACCGAAAAGTTTAAGACCGGTGCTGAATCGGGAATTTCGGCGGATTGGCCAGGTGGCTTTATCTGTCCTTGCCACGGTTCGACCTTTGACTTGGCTGGGCGTGTCTATAAGAGTAAGCCGGCCCCGGACAACCTTGAAGTCCCACCGCACATGTACCTTGGCGACGCCAAGCTTGTGATCGGCTTGGACAAGAAAGCCTGATGCGATGAGTACGATCAACGACGGTTTGAAAAGTTTGCTTGGCTGGGTCGACGCACGTTTTCCACTGACGTCGAATTGGAAGTCACACGTATCCGAGTACTACGCACCGAAGAATTTTAATTTTTGGTATTTCTTCGGGTCGTTGGCAATGCTGGTTTTGGTGATTCAGATTGTCACCGGTATTTTTCTGGTGATGCATTTCAAACCGGATGCCACCTTAAACGCGTCTGGTGTTCCCATTGCATTTGCCAGCGTCGAATACATCATGCGAGATGTGCCGTGGGGCTGGCTGATTCGCTACATGCATTCGACTGGCGCGTCTGCATTCTTCGTTGTTATTTATCTGCATATGTTTCGCGGATTTCTGTACGGTTCGTACCGCAAGCCACGTGAGTTGGTCTGGATTTTTGGCATGCTGATATTCCTGTGTCTGATGGCAGAGGCGTTCTTTGGCTATCTACTGCCTTGGGGTCAAATGTCCTACTGGGGTGCGCAAGTGATTGTGAACTTGTTCTCCGCGATTCCGCTCATTGGCCCGGATTTGTCGCTGTGGATTCGTGGTGATTACGTTGTTGGTGATGCAACGCTTAACCGCTTCTTTGCTTTTCACGTCATCGCTGTCCCGCTGGTTCTGGTCGGCCTTGTAGCTGCGCATATCCTGGCTCTGCATGAAGTTGGCTCGAATAACCCTGACGGCATCGAAATCAAGAAGAAGAAGGGTGCCGATGGTATCCCGCTCGACGGCATTGCTTTTCATCCGTATTACACGGTGAAGGACATTGTCGGCACGGTGGTGTTCCTTGCCGTGTTTTCGATCGTGTTGTTCTTTATGCCGGAGGGTGGCGGCTACTTTCTTGAGTACAACAACTTTTTCCCGGCGGATCCACTCCAGACGCCACCGCATATCGCGCCAGTTTGGTACTTCACGCCCTACTACTCAATATTGCGTGCAGTGACTTATCCGCTGTTCGGGATTGATGCCAAGTTCTGGGGTGTGGCTGCAATGGGTGCTTCGACCTTGATCATCGCATTGTTACCTTGGCTTGACCGCAGCCCGGTTAAGTCCATCCGTTACCGCGGACCGATCACCAAGGTCTTGCTGAGCTTGTTTGTCATCAGCTTCTTTATTCTTGGTTTCCTTGGTACCAAACCGCCTTCATACGAGTTTTTTGGGATGATCCCCGGCGCACCAGTAGCGCAATTATTGAGTTTGTATTACTTTTTGTTTTTCATCACCATGCCGGTCTGGTCATCACTTGACCGGTGCAAACCGGAGCCGGATAGGGTGACTTCGAAATGAAAAAATTTCTAACAGCACTATTGTTCGTTCCGCTTCTGGCGTTCGCCAGTTCAGAAGTTCATCTCGACAAGGCACCTGACAGGTCTGGCGACAATGCAGCATTGCAACGTGGCGCGAAAACCTTTGTCAACTACTGTCTTAATTGCCATTCCGCATCGTACATGCGTTACAACCGGCTGACCGATATTGGATTGTCCGACGGGCAGATCAAGGAAAACCTGTTGTTCACGGCTGAAAAAGTAGGTGAGCCGATGAAGGTAGCCTTGCAGCGCGCCGATGGTCGTATTTTCTTTGGCGCCGCGCCACCGGATCTGACGGTGATCGCGCGTGCTCGCGGATCAGAATCCGGTTCTGGCGCGGATTGGTTGTATACCTATTTGCGCGGGTTCTATCGTGATAGCGAGCGACCGACCGGCTGGAACAATACTGTCTTTCCCAATGTCGGAATGCCGCATGTGTTGTGGGAACTGCAAGGCGATCAGGTACAGGGAGAGCACCATAAACTTGAGTTGGCGAATCCTGGCAAGCTGAGTCCGAAGGAATACGACTCAATGGTTGCTGATCTGGTTGGCTACTTGAATTACATGGGCGAACCTGCCGCAGAGGCACGCAAGCGCTTGGGTGGATTTGTTTTGTTGGGCTTGTTACTGCTTTTCATTCTGACGTATGCACTGAAGCGTGAGTACTGGAAAGATGTGCATTGATTTTTAATAATTTACAGACTGTGAGATCAATTAAATGGGGCATCGAGAAATGAACGCACCACCAGTACGCAAAGTGGTTCGTGATGCGGATTATTCGTGGGGCACGAGCGCCATGATGAATTTGTATTCGGGCACCACTTGTCCATTCAGTCATCGCTGCCGTATTGTGCTTTTCGAAAAGCAGATGGACTTTCAGGTTATTGATGTCGACCTTTTCAATAAACCCGAAGACATGGCGATCATTAATCCTTACAACCGGGTTCCGGTTCTGGTTGATCGTGATTTGGTACTTTATGAATCCAACATCATCAATGAATATATTGATGAGCGCTTCCCCCATCCGCAATTAATGCCGCCGGATCCGCAAACGCGGGCGAAGGCGCGACAGCTATTGCATACGATGGAGCAAGAACTCTTCAGTCACGTGGATGCGTTGGATAAGAACCTTAAAACGGCCGACAAGGCACGGCAACACGTGCGCGATCGCTTGACTGAACTCGTACCCTTATTTACTAAACAGAAGTTTTTGTTGGGTGACGAGTTTTCCCTGCTTGACGTAGCAATTGCTCCGCTGCTGTGGCGTCTCGATTTCTATGGAATTGAGCTACCCAAAACGGCGGCACCAGTCATGAAATTCGCTGAGCGAATTTTCTCGCGGCAGGGATTTATTGATGCCCTGACGCCGTCAGAAAAGGTCATGCGGCGGTAGTCGTTTTACAGTCCCCGGGTTTTCCGGGGATGCCATTTCAGCATGCGCTCAACTAAACCCTATCTAATCCGTGCTATCCATGAGTGGTGCACCGAGGAAGGTCTTACGCCATATCTGGCGGTATCGGTTGATGACACCACGCGCGTGCCACGCGAGTCGGTGAAGAATGGTGAAATCGTCCTCAATGTTGGAATTGACGCCACCAATCAATTGCAACTGGGCAATGACGCGATCAGCTTTCAGGCACGTTTTGCCGGAAAAGTTTTTCCGGTGATGGTGCCGATTGAGCGGGTCAGCGCAATTTTCGCGCGCGAAAACGGGCAGGGAATGGCGTTCGAAATCGGCGTCTCCGAAAACGGTGGTGTGCCTTTGGAACCGCCAGATGCGAAAACATCCGATCATGTATCGTCAAGCAAGGCTAGTGCTGAACTACCGACAGCAAAGAAACCTGAAATTACGCCGCGACCGACGCACCTTACGCGGGTCAAGTAATCAAGCTAACGTTTGTTGCTGATAATTCGGTGTATTGGCTAGGCGTTGTTGTCAGTTGGTGCTGGTGACACGCCGTTCATTTCCCAGTTCAAGCGTCGCACCGGAAAAAACCTCCGGTCGTGCTACTTGTCTTGCATAACCCAGACACCTTCCCAATCGTCGGGCGGTGCATTGTCACGAAAATGTTCGCTACGTTCGACGTAAAGCTTTGCAGCCTTGTCGTTAGGATTCAGGGCCAAGACTTCAGTAAACTCTGAGATGGCGTCTTGCCACTTGCGCTGTCGATATTTCACCAGTCCTGTACGGAACAGCCGCATTGCATCATGCATGTTGGGGTACGTTTCTTCAGTGTGGTAATCCATGATTTCATAGATCGCTACCGGCTTGGTCTTGCCCTTGACCACCACCAGATCAAGTTCGCGGCTGTAGTAGGTACCGCGTAAACTCTTCTGGGTGAACTCGCTGATCAACAAATGCGCGCCGTATTGCTTGCAGGCCGATTCGAGTCGTGCTGCGAGGTTGACGCCGTCACCAATGATCGTGTAGTCCATCCGCTTCTTGGATCCAATCGTCCCCGATACCACATGGTCAGTATTGAGTCCAATCCCGATGTCGACCGGCATCTTGCCTTCTGCGTGGCGTTGCGTATTCCAGGTGGACAGATCTTTAAGCATTGCAATTGCGGCACGAACTGCACGATCAGCATCGTCTTCGTGCCCCACCGGGATGCCGAATGCGGCCATGATGGCATCGCCAATGAACTTATCCAGCATGCCTTCTTCGCGCTGAATACAGTCGACCATCAACGTGAAATACTCATTGAGCAAGGCCACCGTGCCTTGTGCGCCGAGCGTTTCGGTAATCGTCGTGAAGCCACGAATATCCGAAAACAGCACGGTCGCAGTGACGCTTTTGCCGCCGAGCACTTCGGCGCCTTGCGAAACCATTTGTGCGGCGATGCCGGGATCCATGAATCGCGACATGGTCGACTTCAGCCGCTTCTCGTTTGAGATGTTCTCCAGCAGAACCAGTGTTCCTATCCGCTTGGCCTCGGCCGACAGCAACGGTTGCAAGGTCAAATTGACGGAAACCTGCTCCCCCTGGACGCGAATCTCGGTGTCCATCAGCAACTCGGATTGTTGAGTTTCGGTGACGTGTTTGATTTTTTCGATCACCCAAGCGTTTTCACTACCCAGCACTTCTGCTGCAGGCTTATTCAAGATCTGCCCGATTTGCAGCTTGAGTATTTTCAAGCCGGCGGCGTTACACGTCACGATCTTTTCGGACTCGTCCAGCGTAATCACTGCGTTGGACATCGACTCGAGCATCGCCTCGTTGTAATTCTTCATGCTCTGCACATCGGCAAACAACTTGGCATTTTCCAACGCAATTGAGATCTGCGCGGTAAATGCTCGAAGCCGTGATTCGTCCTCACTGGTGAATGGTCCGCCTCGACGATTCAAGACCTGAGTGACGCCGATTGTCTTGCCGCGTTTATTGACGATCGGTACGCACAGAATCGAGCGGGTGAAATATCCGGTCTTCTTGTCGAACGCCGGATTGAAGCGCAAATCAGCGTAGGCGTAGGGAATGTTGATGGTCTTGCCGGCAGTAAAAACCGCGCCGGCGATGCCAAGATGGTTTGGCAAGCGAATTTGCACCGAGTCCAGTCCCTGACCAACTTCCGACCATAGTTCCTGCGATTTCTCATCATTTAGAAACAGGGTCGATCGCTCGGCATTGAGCAAGCGCGTGGCCTCGCCCATCACCTTTTGCAGTAGCGATCCTAGTTTGATATCGGCGGTTACTTCCGAAACGACATCGATAAACTCCATTTCCTGACGCCGGATTGCCTGCATACGCTCGATGAACTGTGCGCTTTGCAATGCCAAGGTGCCTTGACTTGTCATTGCCTCAAGCAAGCTCAAATCCTGCTTGGTGAATTTTCCTGAGCGCTTATTCAGTGTTTGCGCGACACCAATTATTTCGCCTTTTACGGTCTTGATCGGCACGCAAAGAATATTGCGGGTGACAAATCCGGTTTGTTCGTCTATCGAACGGTTGAAGCGGTCATCGGCATATGCATCATGAATGATCAGTGCTTCGCCAGCGGTGAACACGTAACCCGCCACACCGCTCGTGTTGAGGATACGAATTTCCCGCTGGATATTTCCCTGGGCGACACGCGAATACAACTCATTGGTGTCCGGGTCGTTGAGAAATAGCGAGCCGCGCTCGGCATGGAGTTCCGCTGTGGTCATCTCGACCAAGGCTTTCAGCACTTCATCGAGCGTGCCATAACCTGCCATTCGCCGCGTAACTTCAAGCAGCAACTCGGCATGGCGGAGCCGTCGACTGTTCTCGGCATCGCCGCGACTGCGGGTTCCGCTGGCTTTTACAGGCAACTCTGCTTCTAAATCGGACGGGTCATCTTGTTTCACGATGAACGTTCTCCAATTGGTCGCGCAGTGCCGCAATGGTGGCATGCAACTGCGCATTTTCATCAGCAAATTGAGAGTGCGCCTGGCGCACGGCATTGTCCCTGTCGAGTTGTTGCAACTCAAGCCTTTCTCTCAGACTGGCAACCGTTTTCTTGAGCTGATCAATCTCTCCATGAGCCCCCGCTTGCGTTGAACGTACCGCCGCATCTACATCTGCGCGGGTCTTTTCCAACTCATCGCGCAGTGTTCCGGCCGTCGCTTTCATTTGTTGCATTTCGTTATGGCCATGCACACGCTCAAGTTGGACCGCGTGCGCATGATCTGCCCGTGCCTTCTCCAGTTCGTCGCGCAAAGCTGCGGCGGTTGATTTCAGCTGTCGAATTTCCTGATCGGCGGCGGCACGTTCCTGTTGTACCAAGCGCAGGCGTTCTACGCGTCCGTGCTCAAGTTCGTCACGCAAGGCGCTGACAGTGGTCTTTAGCTGAGTAATTTCGGTGAGATTGGCTTGGCCGAGGCGCAGGGCGTCAGCGTGTCGCTCCGCCTGTACATTTTCAAGTTCTGCGCGCAAAGCGATGACGGTGCGCTTCAAATCGCGCACGTCGGCAAGTGCCAGCGTTAGTTCCTCTTGAAGTTCGTAATCAACAGTCTCGGTCATGACAAGTGAAAACAGAGGGAAGGATGCACCAAGACTTCAATCATATCAGCCATCAGTTGCAAACTGTCGTGTTCAATTCGCGGTTCGCTCAAATCGCAGGTTGGTACCCCCAACAGGAATCGAACCTGTATCTCACGCTTAGGAGGCATGTGCACTATCCATTGTGCTATGAGGGCAACTCGTTGCTAAAGGAGGATTTTAGTCGCATGACCAAGTCCGGCGCTCATTCCGGCGGGGCAAATTTGGCGAACATTTCAGCTCCGGTCATATCATGCGTTCGGTTGGCGAAGGTGTAGTAGGGAGGCTTTTGATCGATAAACACTTGATGATCAAACTCCGCCTCGCCCAGGCTGTCAAAGATGCCGGCGAGCATGAAATACAGGCCATCCGATTTGAGCCGATAGAAAAGGTGCGAGCCGCATTGTTGGCAAAAGCCTCGCTCGGCCCAGGGCGAGGAGTCAAAGACCTGAATCGGCGCTCCGTCGTTGAAAGTCACGGTGGTACCGCAGGCGACTGACAGGAACGGCCCGCCGCCCCAAGTGCGGCAAGTAGTGCAATGACAAGCACCAATTTTATTGTCGACCGGCGTCGCGGAAAATCTGCACGCACCACAAAGACATTTCCCGTGCTTTGTTTGGTTTTGCATGGTATTTCTCCTTTCGCGGCAGGAAACAAAAGTGTGAAGACTGCCCAGCCTAACTATAATCCGCGTCGCAGTTTAACGATGACACCTTATGCCACTTCTGACTCTTGATCGCGCTTGCCTGGCCTTTGGCCACGTTGCCCTGCTGGACCACACCGCCCTGCAAATTGACGCCGGAGAGCGTATTGGATTGATTGGCCGCAACGGAAGCGGTAAGTCGAGCCTGCTCAAAGCGTTGTGCGGCATGGGGGCCCTGGACGACGGCGTATTGTGGACGGAGCCTGGCTTGAAAGTCAGTTACGTGCCGCAAGAGCCTGAGTTTGCGGCCGGCAGTAGCGTGTTCGATGCGGTATCCGAGGGGCTTGGTGAGGTCAGTCGTTTGCTGCGCGATTACCACCATGTGGTTGTGCGAGTAGGTGCTGGTGACACGGCGTCAATGGATGCCGATATGGAAATATTGCACGTTTTGCAAGAGCAACTGGAAGCGCAGGACGGCTGGCGCCTGACGCAACGTGTCGAGCAAATGCTGACCAGGCTTAGCCTGGATGGTGAAGTGGATGTGTCCACTCTATCCGGGGGTAACAAGAAACGTGTCGCGTTGGCACAGGCGCTTGTTGCTGCGCCGGATTTGCTGCTATTGGACGAGCCAACCAATCACCTGGATGTCGATGGCATTGTCTGGCTGGAGGAGTTGCTGAATGGTCACCCGGGTGCGGCTGTGGTAATCACCCATGATCGAACGTTTCTGGATGCGGTGGCGACCCGTATCGTCGAGTTGGATCGCGGGGAATTGCGCAGTTATCCCGGAAAGTTTTTTGCCTATCAGGAGCGCAAAGAATTTCAACTGAATGAAGAAGCACTTGCCAATGCTCGCGCCGACAAATTGTTGGCACAAGAGGAGGTCTGGATACGGAAGGGCGTTGAGGCACGACGTACGCGTGCAGTCGGTCGGATCAAACGCCTGGAGGAACTCCGTTCGGCACGGATGGCAAGGCGTGAACAGCAGGGCAAGGTCGATTTTCGTCTCGCGCGCGGCGATGAGTCCGGCAAGTTGGTGGCAGAACTGGAAAACGTCAGCAAGGCCTTTGGTGAGCGCAAGATCGTGAGCCATCTGTCATGTCGCATTCAGCGCGGCGACAAGATCGGGATGATCGGCCCAAATGGTTGCGGCAAAACAACTTTGCTTCGGCTTATCCTCGGCGAGTTGGAACCGGACGCTGGCGAAGTTCGCCTGGGTACCAAATTGGAAGTTGCCTATTTTGATCAGTTCCGGACGCAGTTGGATCCCGATGCGACACTGGCTGAAGTCATCAGTCCCGGCTCTGAGTACGTGGAATTTCGCGGCGCACGTCAGCACGTGATTGGTTATCTGGGCGATTTTTTGTTTGCACCGGAACGGGCGCGTTCTCCGGTCAAATCTTTGTCGGGCGGCGAACGTAACCGTCTGTTGTTGGCAAGGTTATTTGCCAAACCGGCTAATTTATTGGTTTTGGACGAACCGACCAACGATCTCGACATCGAAACGCTGGAATTGCTCGAGGCCTTGTTGCAAGATTATCCGGGAACCGTTTTTCTCGTCAGCCACGATCGCGCATTTCTCGATAATGTCGTTACCCAAAGCATTGTTAGCGAAGGGCAGGGACGCTGGAAAGAATACGTTGGCGGGTATGCTGACTGGGTTCGTCAACGTGTCAGTGTGAGCGCTGTCACGGCCGCTTCAGCAGCCAAATCGCCAGTTGGTGCTGGTACCACGCCGCTTAAGGCAGTAGTTCCACATAAGAGCAAACTTAGTTTCAAGGAGCAACGTGAACTTGACGAACTGCCCGAAAAAATTGCCGCGCTGGAACTTGAGCAAAAGGCGCTGCATACCCGGTTTAGCGACCCGGCTTTTTTTCAAGGCCAGGGAGAAGCAGTTCGCACGGTTCAAACTCGCTTGACAGCGGTGGAACGCGAGATTGAAACTGCAATGAGCCGTTGGGAAGCGCTTGAGGCGAAGGTGGTTCAGCCCAGCTGAATTAGGTAAATCGCTTCGGCAAAAAATGACCGACGAGGCTTGCTTCCATCAGTATCATACGTACCGTGTACTCACCTGCATTCGAGTATTTCTAAATTCATAGCACCAAATAAACAGGAGGCAATATGGCAACGACCAAGAAGACTGTTACCAAGCGTAGTTCCCCTGCAGCCAAGGCCGCGCCAGCGGCTAAACCGGCGGCAGCAACTACCTCGACGAAGGCAGCCACGGCCACACGGACCGTCATGTCTGCTCGCGATGCAGTCATGAATACCGTGTCGAGTGTGATCGAGGCAAATCCACTTGGCAAAGCTGCCAAGGCCACCAGGGCGGTTTCGCGTGCTGTGGTCAAAACGCGTCGTGCCAGCCTGCTGGGTAAGGCGATTCGCAACAAAGTGGTGGTGGTTACTGGCGCAACGGCCGGTATCGGCGAAGATGCCGCAATCAAACTTGCCAAGGCCGGGGGCATCGTGATTTTGGCTGCACGTACGCCTGAAAAACTGGAAGCCACCCTCGCCAAGATCAAAGCCGACGGCGGCCGGGCGTTTGCATATTCATGCGACATTTCGGATTTGGCGGATTGCGATCGATTCGTCAAAACCGTTCTGGACAAACACGGCCATGTCGATATCCTGGTCAATAATGCTGGTCGATCGATCCGTCGATCGCTGAAATACTCAGTTGATCGATTCCATGACTTTGAGCGCACCATGCAGCTCAACTATTTCGGCGCGTTGCGTTTGATCATGGGGTTTTCGCCGATGATGCTGGAGCGCAAGTCCGGTCAGATCATCAATATCTCGTCGATTGGTGTTTTGACTAATCCGCCGCGATTTTCCGCATACGTTGCTTCAAAGTCGGCGCTCGATTCATTCTCCGCTTGCGCAGCCTCGGAGTTTGCTGACCGCAACGTGCATTTCACGACGATCTATATGCCATTGGTGGCGACCGCAATGACTGCGCCAACGAAGATGTACAAGGCCTTCCCGATGCTCTCTCCGGATGAGGCCTCTGAACTTGTAGTCGATGCCGTTATTGACCGGCCGGCGCGAATTGCTACGCGTCTCGGCTTGGCCGGTGCGGTGTCGCATGCACTCACACCAAAAGTCAGCGAGTACATTCTCAATCAAGCCTATCAGTTGTTCCCGGACTCCGCCGCTGCACGTGGCCTGAGCGAGGCGGAAGCTGCCGCCGAGGAGAAGAAACTGCCGAAAGGCAAAGTGGATATGGCGCGGCAGTTATTTGCGCAGGTGTTTAACGGCGTACATTGGTAAGTTGGCAAAACCCGGTCACTGCCTGCGACGGCAAGTTCGAAAGGCGTGTGACCGGTGTCTGCTGCGCGGCCTTCCTCTGTGCCATGCTGATCCCTTTTAGGAGTCGTACTATGCATACCATCAGTCGACTGCGAATCGCCGGTTTGGGCATCGCGAGCAGAATCATTCCGTTTCCTACGCCCAAGGTGTTCGTGGGCGCTGACTCATCATTGACCTTGAGTCGCGAAATCATCAAATCAGGTATCAAACGGCTGACTTTGATTACCAGTGCCGGGATGTACAAGCGTGGAGAAGTCGATCTGATTCTGAGGACGCTGCGTAGCGGGGGCGTCAAAGTTGACGTGTTTCATCAAGTTGAGCCTGATCCAGGCTACGAGACGATACAAGCCGGCGTTAAACGTTTGCGGGAGACCAACGCACAAGCGGTATTTGCTGTTGGTGGCGGCTCGTCAATTGATGGCGCCAAGACGATGGTCGCCTGCTATGCCAATGATTGCCACCCGTCTAAGTTGATTGGCCTTTTCAAAGTGCGCAAAATGGGTGTGCCGTTCTACGCTGCACCAACGACGGCTGGTACCGGTTCGGAAGTGACGGTTGCCGCTGTTGTTACCGACAAAGTGGCAAGGCAGAAACATGCGATCATCGATCCGAAACTGGTTCCATCGATGGTCGCGCTTGATCCAAAGTTAATGGTTGGGTTACCTCCAGACATCACCGCAGCGACCGGCATGGACGCGCTGACCCACGCCGTCGAAGCTTATGTATCGACATTGGCAACTGCTGAAACCGATGCATTGGCTATGAGTGCGGTCGCGGCAATCGTGGCGAACTTGCCAACCGCTTATCGCAAAGGCAAAGACCTGAAGGCGCGCGAGAACATGGCACAGGCTTCATACGATGCCGGACTGGCGTTTACACGTTCAGGGGTCGGTTACGTACACGCGATTTCTCATCAACTCGGCGGCCTTTATCACGTCCCGCACGGCTTTGCCAACGCGGTGGTAATGCCCTATGTACTCGATCGCTCCATGCCGAAAATTGCGCGTCGATTGGCAGAGTTAGCCAGGGGCGCGGGCGTTGGTACGATTGCAAGCGATGACCAGACGCTTGCCGAACAGTTCATCGCCCGTATTCGCAAGATGAACCGCGATATGGGTATCCCCGAGACGATTGCGGAATTGCGCCGCGAAGATTTTGAAACGATCATCGATCGCGCCCTTAAGGAAGCACACGGCACCTATGCCGTTCCCGTGTATTTCTCCTTTACTGACTGCCACGATTTGCTGATGAAGTTGCTGGCGAAATAGTGCCTTTCGTCCACTCATCTATGCGCTGAGTCAGTTTTGATTGGTTGGCAAAGGCCGATCAGGTGTTGGCATTGCGCGGTGAAGGTGTTTCCTGTCTTCGATCACTTTCTCGGGAACCGGGCAAAAGTGTTTCACTCATCCTGGCACCGCAAGTGTGCGCGCCTGCACCAATTCGATCCCTTTACTAGCAATGTCCAGAGGTGAAGGCTGACGGTTTCCAACTAACTGCTTGTTTTTAATTGTAAAAGACCGCATACAGTGACGTCCTCAGGATCGATACATGCGGTGGCATGGTCATTGCTGTAATCCTCACACTAGTGAGGTAAATCCATGTTCTCCATCCTGATGCGCCTCATCGGCCGCTTGAGTGTGGGCCGAAAGTTGGTCCTGATCTACGCACTTGACCTCTCGGCGGTGCTTTTTGTTTCAACCATTCTGATTAACGAAAAATTCATCGCAATTGACTTTGCGCGCAAAGAAATTGTCGGTAATCAATACATAGGTGAAGTCAGAGATGTCTTACTGACCTCGAACTTGAGCACAGAATCAACGCGAACACTCAAAGCAACCACTTCAAAGCTGGAAAACGCTGAATCGAATTTCGGATCGGGCATGGACAGCAAGCAGCTTTCCCATGAGCTTTTAGTCCAGATTTCCAAGGCAGACAATGGAAGCCGACAGGATGTAATTAAGGCAGGTGAAGCCCTGATAACGCGAATCGGCAACCAGTCAAATTTGATTCTTGACCCGGACCTAGATAGCTACTACACGATGTCGCTCATCGTTTTACGCTTTCCAGAACTGCTGGAAGTAATTCAGCTGATTTATGACAAGGCGCAAGATCGAGCGAACATATCCAGGCAAGACCTCGATCGTGTGCAAACGGAATACCTCCTGCTGGAAGGACGGTATGACTCAATTGTCAAAGGAATAACTGCTGATTTTGCCGAAGGAATTGCCGCCGGCAGACCGGAATTCAAAAGTTCGATGGGCAATTGGCGTGATCGTTTGCTGGTTTCCGTGAACGCCTACCGGGATTCCTCCCGGCGCCTTGTCATCGACAATGAACGGGGCGCGGGATCACCTGACCTGATCGCGACAAAGACAATGCTGATGAATGATGTCAGCATTGTCTGGACTGCTACGGGACACGAACTGGAGCGCTTGCTAACTGACCGGATTTCGGGTCTTTTCCAGCGTATGTGGCTGCATTTGGGTACGGCAGGCTTGTTGCTGGCGTTGATCTTGAGCGTGGTTTTCTTCGTCGCGCGCCAGATTGCGCTGCCGCTCCGACAACTTGCCGACCTGACCGATAAAGTCAGTGCTACCGCAAACTATGCACTACGGGCTACCTGGCAGTCCGGTGATGAGTTGGGTCGCCTGGTCAAAGGTTTCAACAGCATGTTGGAGCAGTTGAATGAAAGCCGTTTGATCGCCCAGGAAATGGCCGCAAGCAGGCGAGCCGCTGATGCTCAGCGGGTACTCGTTGAAGCCATTCCGATGCCTCTTCTGGTTACCGGCATTCCCAAGCATGAAGTGCTGCATACCAATGCCGAGGCGCATGGCTGGCTAGAAAGTCAGGCGAGCGATCCATGGATTAGGGGACTATCACCATTGGCGCGCGCGCGTTTCTTCCAGCAGTTATCTGACCAGGGTGAGGTACATGAATTTGAAGCGCTTTGGCAGGGCCCAAAAGGACAAACATGGGCGTTAATTTCGGCCAGTCGGCTTCAGTTTCAGGGCCAAGATGCATTGCTTACGACATTTACCCCGATCAACAGCCAGAAGATGATGGAAGAAAATTTGGCGTTGTGGGGAAAGGTGTTTGAAGCGTCGTCAGAAAGCATCATGATTACGGATGCCTCCGAAAGGGTCGTCAACGTCAATCCCGCATTCTGTCGAAATACCCGCTACGAGTTTAGTGAAATAGTCGGTCAGCTTCCTAATCTACTGAGATCGGAGCGCCATCCGGAGGGATTCATTTCCGAAGTCTGGCGTCAGGCGGGATGGCATGGGTCCTGGCAAGGCGAACTATGGATTACGAGAAAGTCCGGAGATGTTATTCCGCTCTGGGCGGTAGTTAACGCGGTCCGTGATTCACAGCGCTTTATTACCCACTATATATTCGTTGCGCTGGACATCAGCGATCAAAAGGCAAATGAGCAGCGGATCAGTCATCTTGCGCACCACGATGTGCTGACCGATCTACCGAACCGTTCGTTGTGCATAGAGCGACTGCGAATGGCACTTCAGCAAGGCGAGCGCCTTCGATACAAGGTTGGTGTCTTGTTCATGGATCTTGACCGTTTCAAGAATATCAATGACTCGCTCGGGCATCACGTCGGAGATATTCTTTTGCGCTCGGTTGCCAGGCGATTGTCAGCAGCAGTGCGTCCGGGTGATACCGTCAGCCGGCTTGGTGGGGACGAATTCGTGATTATTCTTAATGGCGTGGTTGATATCGATGAAATCACGCAAATCGTCAATAGCCGATTGATTCCACTCGTTCGACAAGCGCATGATATTGATGGCGTGGAACTGCAGGTCTCCTGCAGTGTGGGGATTGCGGTTTATCCTGACGATGGGACTGAAATTGACACTTTGATGCGCAACGCCGATGCGGCGATGTATCAAGCCAAGTCGCTCGGGCGTAACAATGCGCAGTTCTTCACGGCGGATATGGATTTCCGCGTTCGTGAACGCATGAAAATAGAAAAGGACCTAAGGTTCGCCATTGAACGTGGAGAGTTGCAACTTTATTATCAACCCAGAGTTGACTGCACCACCGGAAAACTACTCGGCGCAGAAGCGTTGGTCCGGTGGAGACACCCCGAACAAGGATTGGTTTTGCCCGCCCGTTTTATTCCAATCGCCGAAGAGTGCGGATTGATTGTTCCAATGGGAGCCTGGATTTTTGACGACGCTTGTCGCCAGCAAGCCAGCTGGCGTGATCAGGGGCTTGGTGACATCTCTATTTCTGTCAATCTCTCGGTTGCCCAAATGCATGATCCTGATCTGATCTCGACACTGCGTACATCGTTGGCCAACTGGAACAATACACCGGACAAAATTGAATTGGAGCTGACTGAAACTTTGTTGATGGAGAATGTCGACTGCATGATTGACCTGCTCGTAGAGATCAAGGACCTTGGTCTCTCGCTCTCAATAGATGACTTTGGCACTGGCTATTCAAGCTTGAATTACCTGCATCGCTTTCCTATAGATAAGCTGAAGATCGATCAAAGTTTTGTTCGCGATATGCTCGACGACCCTAAAGATCTGCTGATAACACGAGCAATTATTGGCCTTGGTCACACACTCAACCTCAAAGTCGTTGCAGAAGGGGTAGAAAATAAGGAGGAAGCGCATATGTTGTCAGCCGCAGGCTGCGACGAGCTGCAGGGATATCTGTTCAGCCCACCCTTGCCTCCGGCGGAATTTGTCGCATGGGCGAAAGCGAACGACGGGGGGATCAAGCGGCAAGGGCGTGGCGTCGGAAATCTTCCAGAATGGAAGGCGTCGAATGTTGCGTATAAACGTTTAAAAAAGGGGAGATTGGCTTCTGCCAACGCCCATCGAAAAACACATGCGATCGGATGATTCCGGCTCGTTGTGTCGCCAACTTGTCAACTGCTATGCTCGTGTTACCTGATAACTGACTGACGCAAACAATCGTTGACCCGCAGCGGGCTAGCGGACGGTTATTTCCGGCGAGCATATATAACCAAGCGTTGAATGTTGTCTGTGCTTGAAGCATCTGGTTCGGAGTGCTCAAGTTTGAGGAAGCTGCGTTATTATCTGGCCTTGTCAACTACTCAAGGCCAAAGCCATGAAAAAACTTATCCTTGTCTGTTTTCTGCTTTTCGCGAACTCCGCTTGGGCTGTTTGGCTAAAGATTGGTGAGTCCGAGGCGACGACCATCTATGGCGATCCGAATTCCGTTCGGGTTGACGGTCCGTTGCGCAAAGCGTGGGCAATCGAAGATCGTAAGACGCGGAACAGTGACGGCAGTATGTCTGTTCGCATGCGCTACGAAATGAACTGCAAAACAGAGGCGATCAGAGTGCTGTCAGCGAGCACGTATTCGGAGTCGCAGGCTGAAGGAAAAATCATAGCTTCGTCAGATGAAGCGACGGCCTGGAAGCCTGCCGCGCCAAATACGACGGAGGCAGTAATAATCAGGTCCTTTTGCGCGATACCCTGAATTTTCGTCGTTTAACCATGGGACCCATTGCGTCGGAGGATAGCGTCGTCTCGCCTAGCTAATTCTGACTTGCCAGCCAAGCATCAATAGTCCGACACCGGCGATCCAACTGCCCAAGACCCGCACAGCAATGCGCATCCAGGGTCTTGACGTGGCCGCGACAATGACCAATGCCGGCACGGCGGTGGCAAGGACGCAAAGCGCAATTGCGCTGCCTAGAATCAATTGCAGGTTGTTGGTTTGCGTCGCCAAAGCAATGCCGGTGGTGAGTCCCGAAGCACTGCCAACGATACCAATTACCCCTGTCAGGACTCTTTCAGGTAACTGTGCATCAGTGGCGACCATTACCCCCAGCATTATTGCCATAAGGGGCGCAACATAAGCTGGCACAATCGTTCCAACCGCGATCAGCGATCCAAGAATTCCACCGATGAGCCAGGCAGACGGCAACACAAACATGATGCGGCGTCCAGCGGCGACACCATTAAGACCTCCGAGTGTCATCAGCGCTAGTAGCGGCAATAAATCCTCTAGGCTAAGAAAGAAGTGTCCGATTCCATCGTAGATCGGGCCTAGGCCTGTGCTGACGAGATGAGCCGCAGATGGCAGCGGTAGCACGCCAAGCACCACCAGCATCACGCATTGAAGGCGCGAAAGGAAGATCAACTCAACGCGCCGAACAGAAAGTATGCGCCACCCAGACTAATCAGGCCGCCAATCCAGCGCAAGGCAAGTTTGCCTTGCTGCCAGCGTTGCACCAAGCCAATGGAAATGCCGCTCGCATGCAGCATGCCGGTTGCAATCACGAAGCCAAGGCTATAGGTCAGACCGCTTGCACCTTCCGGCAGTTCAGTGCCATGGGCATGCCCATGAAAAATGGCGAACACAGCGACTAACAGTAGCGCGACCCACAGCGGCGGTTGCAATTTGGTAGCAACCGCCAAACCAAGCAGCACACCAGATAATGCAATGCCTATTTCTATCCCTGGTAGCGGGACGCCGATCAGACCAAGAAAGCCCCCGAACGCCATCACCAAGGGAAAAGCGACCGGCAGCATCCACAACGCGGGATTGCCAAGCTGCGCACCCCAAAGGCCGACCGCAACCATGGCGAGCACATGATCCATGCCGCCAATGGGGTGGAGCAGGCCGGCGATTAAGCCGCTGGCTTGCCCACCTTCGGAATGCCCCCAAGCCACGGAGCTGTTGGCTGCCAGTGCAAGGATGAAAAGCGTTCTCAGGATCATGGTGTTAACTTTCTAGCGGAGAATCATAAGAGTGACGCGCTGTATAGTCCAAAATGCACCCAGTGTCCCGAGTGTATAGGCCGGAAGCATCTCGGCCCAGCGCGGCCAGTGGATTTTTAGCACTCGGAACGACCGCTCAAGTCCGATCACCAAAAATACAAATCCCAGTTGTCCGATTTCAACGCCAATGTTAAACAGCAAAAGCGCTGGCGCGATTTCGTTGCGTGGCAAGCCCAAGGCAGCCAAGCCGCTGGCAAAACCAAAGCCGTGCAAGAGTCCAAACGCGAAGGCGACCAACCAGGGTTTGCGAATTGTCAGACTGGTCTGGCCGCGCCAGACGCGAACGACTTCGGGAGCAAGGAACAGAATCGACAGCGCGATTGCCGCATTAAGCGGTGCGGCAGGGACGTGAACGCTGGCTAAAGTCGCAATGGCAAGCGTAATGCTGTGCGCGACAGTGAAACTGGTAATGGTTTTGATCAGCGTCCAACGGTTGCCGACGATGAGCAACAACCCGAGCACAAATAACAGATGGTCAATGCCCAGTGCAATGTGTTCGATACCGAGGGTCAAATAGGTCCAGCGGCCATGCACTCCAGCGGCTTCATTGAGCGTTACGCTAGGATCGGCCGGCTTTAGCAAGTGCGTTTCGATCCGCCCATCGCCATGCTCAACGCGAATCAGCACATCCGTTGCGAACGCTTCAAGGCCTTCAATGGTCAAGATCTGTCCGGCGAGCCCTGCCGGACAGCTTAGTCGCATTCGCCACACCCATGATTGCGGTAACACCTCGCTCTGCGGCGCGTTTAAGGCCTGGCAAGTGACAGGGAATACAGGCGTCAATCGCAGCGGGTTACCAAGCGAGGTTGGCTGTTTCCACAAGACTTCATACTGGTGTGGCGCTGTTTCTGTGAGTTGCAGAAATCCGGGTTGCAATTCGTGAGCCATTGCGAGCTGAGGCAGTAGCAGTGCCAATGCAAATTGGAACAAACGGGTCACGACCCGGCCAAATATTGAACGTACGCTCATGGTGTCGCGGTTGCCGGCCGCTTCACGACAATTTTGTAGCCGGCACGAAGCTGTTGATATTGGGCTTCAGCGCCCGCCTTGCGCTGCGCGTTACGCCATTCGCGCTCGACCACTGGCCGGATGTCAGCCAATGCGACAGGGCCAGCGGCTTCGCTTGCGCTAACGCGAACCAGGTGCAGACCGTAACCCGATCGTACCGGACCGCTCCATTCGCCAGTCTTCAAATCGAGCAAGCTACTAGCAAAATCAGCACCAAAAATGGTTGCGATTTCTCGTTCTCCGCTAAGCGGGTACTCCTGTTTCAGCATGAAAAGCTGGTCACCAAGTTTTTGCCAGTTGGTGCTGGTGGGACGGCGTTCGTCGGCACGCAACCGGTCCAGCAGGACTTTCGCGTCGGCATCCAGGCGATCGCCGCGTTTGGACGGATCAAGAAAAATCTGAGTGAAAGCGGTACGCGATTCGCCACGAAAATTCTCCGGATGCAGGTTCAGGTAATTCTGCAGCTGTGCGTCAGTCGGTTGCACCGAGGCCGCAGCTTCCTCGGTGATGATTTCGATTTTCTGGCGCAATCGCCGCCGGATGACCGTGTCATCCCGGTCCAGTCCAAGGCGTTGCGCTTCACGAGTCAGGACTTCATCGCGGATTTGTTCCTCAATCAGTCCATCGAGTTCAGACGCCGTCGGAGGTCGTTGCCAGGTGCGCCGGAAATTCTCCGCGAGCATCCGCACGCGTCCTTCGTTGACGACAATATTCTCTTGTGCAGGAAACCACTGATCCCAAAATGCATTCACCACAAAAAGCAAGCTGCCCAGTAACAGGAAGTGCAGCAGGGGCTCGCGCCACCATGACTCGACGGACGGTTGATTCAAAACAAACTACTCCTTGGTGATGAGGTTTGCCGACGGCGGTGCGAGCGTCAACAACCATTTTTGCGCTGACTCCATGTCTTTCTCGCTGCCGTACAAACGCACCAACTTGCGGCGCGATGCGTCTTCCGGTTGCAAGTTACCAGATACCATCGCCTGTACGACGGCCGGTTCGGTAATCAATACCACATCTCCAGATTCAGGCCCGCTGGCATGTGTTTGCGCCAAAACGCCTTGCGGAGTAGCGACGAAACGCGTCCACAGTACTTTGCTGGCGTAAACCATTGATATCGGCGGTTGGTTGTTTGAGATGTCCGATGCCGCAAGGCGCAAGCGCATTTGTTCAATCACACGCAATGCCTCCATCAGGGCGATGGTTTTAGCCGGGTCGGTGGCACGGTCGCCGCTTTCGGCGCTTTGTGCGAAGGGTGCTGTAAACGAGCGCGGTGTTGAAGCGGCGCTCGGTGCGACGGCCGCCACAGGCGGATCGCGAGGTAATAAGCCATCTACCTGTGCTTGCCAAATTGCAGTTCGTAAATGCAATGAATCGGGGAAGGCAAGATTCAATGCGCCAATCGCAATCGATTGGGGGTCCTCATAGCCACAAGCCAAGCCAGGCGTTGCAGCCATACCCAGAGTTGCAGCGGTAACGATACCCGCCAGTTGTGCGATTCCAGCGCCGAGATGCATTAAGTGCTTGGCAATTTGACGCTAGGTTTTCTTGCGTGTTTTGGCAGCAGGTTTTTTCGCTACTGGTCGCTTAGTTGCCGGAAGCTTGGTCGGCGTCCGTTTTGCAATAGGCTTCTTGACTGGCGCATGCTTGGTGACCGTGTTCTTGCCTACCGCTCTCTTCACCGGGGTTTGGCTAGCCTTCTTTTCGCTCGTGCCTGTCGGATCAGGCAGCGCATCCGCAGCTGCCAACAACTCTTCCCACGCGTCCTTCAAGCACTCGACGAAAAATGCCGGATCCGGCAGCATGTTGCGGCAGGAAACTACCGAAACCCACATTACCCCGTTGTAACTGACGCCGGTGACGTTCAGACCCAAGCCATCCATGGGGATACTGACAGGATAAAAACACATCGCCTTCGCACCGGCCACATACAGCGGTTTGTCTGGACCACGAACGTTGGAGACGGTCATGTTCAGCGTTGGTATCAGGCCTTTGGCGACGATTAACCGGCCCAGGTTTGATGGCAATGCGCTAAGGACTTTTTCAAGCAGGTCGGCGCCCAGTTTTTCGGCCATGTACTTGCCAAGCTGAGCTTCATGGTGAGCAACATTCAGGCGCTCAAGTGGGTCGGCTATATCCGAACGCACTCGCACCGTAGCGGCGCCGACCGCATTGCCGCCGGCGGACGCATCAGTGCGAAGTGCCATCGGCATCAAAGCCGTCAATGACTGCGATGGAAGCTCGTGTTTGCTCATCAAATACTTGCGCACGCCGCCACCGGATACCGCCAGAAAGACATCGTTCAGCGACGCACCGGGGATCTTCGTGCGCACCCGCTTGATGCGCGAGAGTGGCATGCCGAAACCATCGACAACGCGGTTGGGCGAGACCAAGGTATTAAATCGTGTGTGCGGTGCCTTTCCGGTCGCGGGTTTGTCTTCGTCACGGCGCGGCGGCGCGTCATTTTTCATTTTTTGCGTCAACTGCTCGCGGCCAAATTCTGCGACTTTGCCGGCCACTTGCGCTGAAAGTTTGCCGAGTTGCACAACACGGCCGAGGTTATTGGCCACAGCGCGGGCGGCGAACTCGATAGTCGAAGGTTCTCGGTCAACATAAATCGCGTGTTTTGCGGCGGTCGGCGCATCACCAGTAGGCGAGGTTGAGTGAAGTTGAAGCGCAAGGTGTGCGCCGGCCATGCCATCAACCGAGGCATGGTGAAATTTTGAAAACAGCGCGAAAGATCCTGGAGGCAACTTCGGAATGTTGTCGAGCCCTTCGATGACATACACTTCCCACATAGGGCGCGTGCGATCGAGCGGCCGTGAGTGCAGTCGCGCAACCTGGATCATCAATTGACGCCAATCACCGGGAGCAGGGAGGGCAATGTGACGGACATGAAACTCCATATCGACATCGGCCTGCTCAACCCAATATGGTCGATCGAGACCAAACGGCACCTCGGCCAGGCGGCTACGAAAAATAGGATTGACGTGCATCCGCTCCTCAAAGTGTTTGAGGATGTCCTTGTAGCGAACTTTACCGCCGGGCGCCGTGCTGACATCGTAGATGCACAAACTGGCGACGTGGTTGTAGACGTTTTTCCGTTCAGACACCAGAAATGAGTTGTCGGTTCCGCTGAGCTGTTTCATGTGATTGATCCTTGCGTTGTATTACTTACGGAGAGTTTATCTGGACTGAATGCCGTTTTAGTGCTGCAATGTCGGTTCAGCCATCAATTCATCCGCTTTTCCGGGCCATGCGCGGGTAGTCCCATTCGGCGATGTCCTGGTAGGAATTCCGAATGCCGTTCGTTACGCTACCGGACAATTCGCTTCTGGACTTAATGACCTCAATGGGGCGCATACCAAATCGGTGAGCTCCAGGCACGCTCTTGGATAGTCGCCGGCACCTTTGTCAAGGGCGGCATTTTCTGACGGACGGCGTCATAGGTGTTCCAGCGTGGCGTTGGGATCTCCAGGACGCGCGCATAGTAGAAAGCACGTTCGTCTTTCTTGAAATCAGGATCGGTCCAGCCCGTGGCCAACTGCGCGGCTCCAATCTTGTCGGTGTAAGTCGCAGTGTTCAGATCCACACTGGTCCCAACCGATGGAAGATTGCCTTTACTGTCGAGTTTGCGTCCGCCGGACCATGCGACGTTGTAAATTTTTTCGTGCTGTTTGCCGGTCGAATCCAACCAACCTTTTACGATCTGGACCCGGTCAAGATTGCCGCTCTTGGGGTCTTTCAGCGCCATGACCAGAAACGTGGGTGCTTTTCCGGCGCCGGGCTTCAGATCACCGCCCATAGGCACCCCCTTGGCATACGCAGTCTTCACGAAGTCGGGTTTCTTTACATCGTCCTTGGCATAGTTGAAGCTACCAAAAAAGCGCACTTTGATCATCGGTCCGGAGGTACCGAAAGTCTCCTTGCGCATCATTGCGTTGAAGATCGCTTCGCGCGTATTTTCCGGCGCCCAAACACCGGCTAAGCCACCTGAGCTGAATTCCTGAACTTGTTGTATTTGCTTCGCGGGTTGACCGGGAACGCCAGTTAGCCGCTCACGCGCATTGTTCTCGAAGGCGAATTTTCCGGTGTAGTTGAATTCCTCATTTGATCCTGCAGCATTGTGCGTGTCAGTGTCCCCGATAAATCCGTACTTGAATGGATTGCCAGCACCAATGGCGGCCTGACTCATGCCGTCCAAGAGCGCTTGGCGCGCAAAACTGCCCTTACGCTGCGTTGGTCGTTCGCCATCTGCCGAAAGCGTGTAATCCCACTGTTCAAAGTTGGCAAATTCGTCAGTGGGCGAGAGAACCGGGTGTGTTTCTGAAGTGCCTTTGATTTGACTGATCTCATACAAGGGTTCGTTGGCAGCGCGTGTCTTGTTATAAGCCGCGTCGATAGGTGAACCATCGAACTTGGTCAGTTCAAACATGCGGCCGTCGCTGGCATTTCCGTTGTGCGGAATGGCGAGCAGGGTAGCCCCTTTGCCGCGTTGCTCATCCATCCATTTCCACAGCGTCTCAGGGTCATCGGAATCCAGCGCTGAAAGCACCAGGTCGGGCACGTGCCTTGTGTCACGAAACACGACGACCCGGTGCAAGTTGCGCTGTTTTGGATTAGCCGACCATTCGAAGCCGGCAAAAGTTGTGAATTTCCCGGGGACATAGTTGGCGTCTGCGGCTTTGATGATCTCAGCCCAAACAGCGCGACCAAGCACAGGATTTGTCAACTGCGGATCGCGCTTGCCCGCGCTCATGTCGCGTAGCACGCTGGTAAAGGTTGCCATGCGAACTGCCGGATCGGTTGAGGTGACCCCTTTGGCGAGTTCAGTTTTGCTCAGCGGGCTGTCGGGATTGGCCATCTGGTTAAAGACGCCCATGAATTCGGCGTGATCCGACACCATGTAAAAATCAAGCGGCGTCTTGATCTGGATATCAGGGCCGCCGCTGCCGGTAATTACTTTCCCCTGCGCCCACGCGTATGCATCGTTTGGTGTTGTCTTGGAACCGTTGGTAAATCCGTCAAACGACCAACTAGTATGAACATGGACGTTCCCGAAGTAAACGTTGTTTTCAGGGTTCGGTGTGCCGGCAGTTACGCCACCTGCCAATAGCGTCGACAACGAAATGGCGAGGACGGTATGAGCTAACTTCGGTATTGACGAGGTTGTTTTCATTGAAAGGCTCCGTTCTATTTGAAGTATTCCTGCAATCCCTCAGTTGGTGCTGGTATTACGGCGTTAGCATTGACTTGCTATGGGTTGTACCAAATCGGCGATGTGTAGGCACGCTCGGTCACGATCATCGGAACTTCCGGTCCCATGGTCACGCCATAGCGTTTGGCGTCGTAGGCCGTCCAGCGTGGGGTCGGGATCTCGATTACGCGAACGTAGTAAAACGCCTTCAATGCCGGGTCGAAACTCGGGTCACGCCACACGGCCTCGAGCGCCGGTGCGCCGATGCTGTTGCTCCAGGTGGCTTCCTTGACATTGACCGTGTTGCCAACCGACGGCAGCTTGCCATCCTTGCCGGCTTTGCGCTGGCCGGACCACGCCACATCGTAGATTTTCTCTTGTACAGCGCCTTTTGCATCAAGCCAACCTTTGATCACTTGCACACGGTCAAGGTTGCCGCCCACAGGATCTTTGGCAGCCTGAATCATCAAAACAGGGGCTTGCCCTTTGGCCGCAGCTTTCAACTCGCCACCCATCGGGACGCCTTTGGCATATCCGACATCGGCAAAATCGGCGCGTTGTACGTCGCTCGCGCTGAAATCAAATCCGCCGAAAACACGCACAGCGATACGCGAACCCGTCGTGCCATAGACTTCCTTGGTTTTGAGCGCGTCCCAAATTGCGCCGCGTGTATTGTCTTGCGCCCAGACTGCGGCGTAGCCAGACGCTTGATACTGCCAACCGGTGGTCGAATGCTTGGACAAACTCCAACGATCTGCTTTGGGTTCTACACCAGCATGTTTGGAAAAATAGTTGTTCTCGGCTGGCGTGGATAAGCCGGTATGGCTATCGGTCGAACCGATCATGCCGTACTTGAACGGGTTTGCGCCAAGCCTGGACTCCATCAACATGCCGTTCTTCAGGGCTTGCCGTGCGTATTCATACTGAAGTTGTCCATCCTTCTTCGGCACACCGTTCAAATTGACTTTGTCCCAACGCTCAAAATTTGCGAATTCGTCGTTTGGAGATAGCGTCGCGTGGGTCTCGGAGTCGCCTTTGATTTGCGTCACTTCATAGAGTGGCTCCCAACGTGTTCGTGCCTCGGCGTAGGCGCGCGTCATCGGGTTGCCAAACAAATCCGTCAGGGCAAACATGCGACCGTTAGACAAGTTGCCATTGTGCGGGATCGCCAAGACCTTGCCACCGGTCTTTTCTTCCCAGGTGTGCATCCATTTCCACAGGTCTTCGACGTTTTCGCTGTCAAAAGTGGTGTAAGGCACCATAGCATCGGCTTTGTCTTTGCCGTCGCGGAAAATTACGTTGCGGTGCAGGTTGTCGCCGCCTCCGTAATTGCTGGTCCACTCATAGCCGATCAGCGTGGTGAAGCGCCCAGGTTCATTGTATTTCTCCTGGATGGCCGTATTTTTCTGCCAAACCGCCATACCCATTTCTTTGTTCTTAACAAAGTCCGGCAGTTTGTTATTCGATTGCGCGTCGATCATCTCCGTTGCGGCCTGCAGGCCTTCTTTACCGCCAGCCTTCATCATCTCGGTCCAGCGCTTGCCAATCGGGTCATTCATGACAATCGGGTTGCCGGCGCGCATTTCCTGAATCAGGCCCATGCCATCCGAGTGATCGGCGATCACGATGAAATCCAACGGTCGATCCAGACGTGCCGCTTGCCCGGTCGAGGATACGATTTCTTCGCCTCTGGCAAAGCGCACCGCATCTTCAGGACTCAGTTTCGCGCCGAATGCGCCGGCATCGCCCGACCAGCCGGAGTGTTGGTGTGTGTCGCCCCACAACAGTTTTTTCGGTGCACCTTTGCCAATATTTGCAGCGACATTGGGTGAGAACTGCGGTTTGGCATCTGCGGCAAAAGACTCACTCAAGGGAAGCGTCAGAGCGAGTACACCTATCACTGCCCAATACGTCGGTTTGCGTGTCATCAGTTAGTTCTCCCTGTAGTTTTTATGGTGCGCCGAGACAGACCATCAACTCTAACAGTGTTGCACCCAGTTTCCAAACGGGACTCGCCTGGTAACGACGAGTTTCACAAGGTATAACGTCTAGGTTGAATTTTTCTTTCAATGCCTACCCATATGACAGTATGCCAAAACACCATGTTTTAAGAATAAAGTAATGCTCGACGAAAGCGGGTTTTTACGTGCCATAAGAAAACAACAAGGAGATCGTTATGAATGCAGGCAGCGCGATGACAAAGGGAACCAAGCCTTACGACGTCGATGTCGCCATTTTCGGAAGTGGTTTCGGCGGTCTCTGCATGGGCATCAAGTTAAAAGAGGCCGGGATCGATAACTTCGTGATTCTCGAAAAGGATGAAATGTATGGTGGCACCTGGCGTGTCAACCATTACCCTGGTGCCGCCTGCGATGTTCCAAGTCACCTGTATTCGTTTTCGTTCGCCCAAAATGCCAAGTGGACGCGCAAATTTCCACCACAACAAGAACTCTGGGCCTATACACAACAAGTGGTGAGGGAGTTCAAGCTGGAACCGCACATCCGGCTCAATACTGCGTTGGTGTCGGCCGATTTCGACGAACAACTTGGGATTTGGCGGGTCGTGACCAGCAAGGATTCGTTCACTGCGAAGACCGTAGTGGCAGCAACCGGATCTTTATCACGGCCCTCCATCCCAACGTTTCCGGGCATGGAAAGCTTTGCTGGCAAGATGTTCCATTCGGCTTATTGGGAACATGATTACAATTTCAAAGGTAAGCGTGTCGCGGTGATCGGCACCGGTGCCAGCGCGATTCAGTTCATTCCGGAAATCGCGCCAAAAGTTGCGCACCTCGATTTGTACCAACGGACACCACCATGGATCATGCCGCGTCCGGATCGTAAAATCACGTCGGTTGAGCAATGGTTGCTGCAACACGTAAAGCCCATGCAATGGTTGTACCGGTTCTTGACCTACCTGCGCTATGAGATGCGTCTGGTGGCCTTCACCAAGTTACCGGTCTTGAATCGCTTGGTTCGAAAAGCGGCGGTTAACAATATCAATCAGCACATCAAGGATCCTGTATTGCGCGCACGTTTGACGCCGGACTACACGCCAGGTTGCAAGCGGATCCTGTTGATGAATACGTATTACCCGACTCTGGCGCGGGAAAACGTGAAGGTCGTGTTTGACGGCATTCAGGAGATCCGCAGCAACAGCATCGTCGGTAAGGATGGCGTTGAAAGGCCGGTTGATGCGATTATTTTGGGCACTGGTTTTGACGTGCAACACGCACTAGGCGAGGTCGAAATTCACGGTCGTGACGGGAAGAATTTGCGCGAAGTCGGTAAAGATGGCCTCGAGGCGTACAAGGGATGTACCGTGACCGGGTTCCCGAATTTCTTCATGGTGACCGGGCCGAATACGGGCTTGGGTCACAATTCAATGATCTACATGATTGAGTCCGGAGTGAATTACATCGTCAAGGGAATCAAGACGATCCTTGATGAAAAGCTGACGTCTGTAGATGTAAAGCCGGGTGTTCAGCGCCAATACAACTCCGACATCCAGAGCCGTTTTTCTGGCACCGTATGGACTTCGGGCTGCAAGAGTTGGTATTTGACCAGTACCGGAAAAAACAACACCTTGTGGCCTGGATTCACTTGGGAATATCGGCACCTCACCAAGCGTTTTGATTTGGCCAGTTACGACGTCGCTTCGTGAGCAGGTAGATCGTCACTATCGGCAAACCGCGCAAGGAAAACCTCGGGCACCGTTGAGTTCCCACCAACAGTCGATATTTTCGCAAGCTTTAAATCAGTGTGTCGAGTCGTCCAGCAATGCGACGTCGTCGTTCTCGCGTTGATTGCCAAGATGGCGTCGATAAACAAGGTACATCGTGCCGGCAACAAACAGTCCGAACATGGAGATAATCCAGTAGATCGACAGTTGCCACATGACCAGCATCGAGTAAACGGTGGTCATCACCAGAATCGACAGGTTTTCATTGAAGTTCTGCACGGCAATTGAATGCCCGGCACCCATCAGGATGTGACCACGATGTTGCAGGAGTGCATTCATTGGTACCACGAAAAATCCGGAGGCCAGACCGACAATCAACATCACAATCGTCGCTTGCCACATTTGGTTAACGCCCAACATCAGCATCACACCAATGCCCATGATGATGCCGAGCGGAATCACCCGCACGGATTTTCGGAGGGTAATGAATTTCGCTGCCAACACTGCACCGACGGCGACACCGATGGCAACAATGCCCTGCAGCAAGCTCGCCTTTGACAGGTCATAACCGAGTGCCGCTCTGGCCCAATCTAGGACGATGAACTGCAGTGTTGCGCCGGCACCCCAAAACAGGGTGGTGACTGCCAGCGAGATCTGCCCAAGCCGGTCGCGCCATAACAGCTTTACGCAATGGGAAAATTCAAACACCAGATAGATCGGGTTGCTCTTTAGCGGCTTATGGTCGACACCGGTATCGGGTACATAAAGGTTGAACACTGCGGCAACGATGTAGAGGCCACCGATGATCAGCAGTGCCATTTCGGCTACTGTATCGACACCGGTATCGAACATTGGAATATCGAATGCAAGTATCTGTGCGGCGACATTCTGGTTGATCAATGCACCGCCGAGTACGACCCCGAGAATGATCGCGCCGACGGTCAGGCCTTCAATCCAGCCGTTTGCAACAACCAGCAGTCGCGGTGGCAGATACTCGGTCAGGATCCCATATTTAGCCGGCGAATAGGCAGCTGCACCAAGGCCGACAACTGCGTAGGCAAGTAACGGGTGTACATCGAGGAACATCAGTGAGCAGCCGAAAATCTTGATACCGTTACTGATGAACATCACCCGCCATTTGGCCATTGAATCGGCGAACGCGCCGACGAAGGCCGCCAGCACGACATAAGAAACCGTAAAAAAGGTTTTCAGCAAAGGCGCGTATTCGGGCGGTGCCTTCATCTCCACCAGGATTGCAATGGCAGCAATCAGGAGTGCGTTGTCGGCGAGCGCTGAAAAGAACTGCGCCGCCATGATGATGTAAAAGCCTTTGTTCATCGTTAAGCGAAGGGAAACGGAAGGGCGTTTATAGCACGAATGGTTTTCTTGGCCGCCAACGTCAGCAGCCGGTTTTTGCCTCGTTATCGTTTTTTGCTCAACAGGGCCGGTAACAAGCGTCGTCCATTCATTTTGTGCTTGAATGCGTGTTCAACCTGACTGCATAAATGACCTTCAGTCGCCATGTCCCGTCCTATCAACGCTCGTATTGATCTTGCTGCACTGCGACACAATCATGCCGTCGCCAAAAAATATGCCGGCGACGTATCGCTGTGGAGCGTCATTAAGGCAAATGCTTACGGGCATGGCGCATTAGTTGCGGCGACCGGCTTGCGCCATGCGGCAGATGGGTTTGCCTTGATCGAGATTGAAACGGCAATTGAATTGCGCGAGTTGGGTTTCAATCATCCGATGTTGATTCTCGAAGGGTTTTACCGTCCGGACGAGCTCAACCTTTTCGCCGAGTATCAACTGACTCCGGTGATACATTCCGAGCGGCAGATTGATGCATTGATCGCGGCACGCTTGCCGGTTCGCCTGCCGATTTATCTGAAGCTTGACTCTGGAATGCATCGGCTTGGCATTGACGCAAATGCGCTTGCATCCTGTCTCCAGCGACTTGAGCGGTCACAAGCCGTATCCACCGTAACGCTCATGACCCACTTTAATGCGGATGAGGTGAATGGTATTGGCGAACAGCTGGTACGTTTCAACAAGATGATTGAGGGCCTGCAATTGCCGGTCTCGATTGCCAATTCCGCAGCGTTGTTGAGATTTCCAGAAGCATTGCAATGTGGCGTGTTGCCGGCACAGGCGAACTGGGCGCGTCCCGGAATCATGCTTTACGGCTCGTCACCATTTCCGGCCTTGAAAAGCGCGGCTGACCTCGAGTTAACTCCGGTAATGACTTTGAGCTCAGAGTTAATCGCGGTTAAAGCTCTCAAGTCCGGTGATCGTGTCGGCTATGGTGGTCACTTTATCGCCCCAAAATCAATGCGGATCGGTGTTGTTGCTTGCGGTTACGGCGATGGCTATCCGCGCCATGCACCTACGGGAACGCCGATTCTTGTTGGAGGCAAGCGCACCCGCACGCTGGGTCGGGTGTCAATGGACAAAATCTGTGTTGACCTGAGTGACGATGCCGGCGACTTCTCGCCAGTTGGTGCTGGTGACACGGTGTTGCTTTGGGGTGGTAACGAAAAAACCGGCTTGCTGCCGGCGGACGAAGTCGCCGCCTCCGCCGGGACGATTTCCTATGAAATGTTTTGTGCGTTGGCAAACCGTGTGTCGGTAGAGGTCGTTGACTGATGGTTTCCGCAAAATCAAAAAACAAATCCCACTATGCCTGCACTGAATGCGGAGCGACCGCGCAAAAATGGCAGGGTCAATGTCCGGGCTGTGGTCAATGGAATACCCTTGTTGAATCCCTGATGGAGTCGGCTACCCCAACCGGTCGCAGCTTTTCCGCATTGGGTGGCGCCAGCAAGTTACAGGCATTGGTTGATATCCGACCGCGTGATGTTCCACGCCAGCCCACAGGCGTAGAAGAGTTTGATCGGGTACTCGGTGGCGGTTTGGTCGCCGGCGGGGTGGTGCTTATCGGTGGCGATCCGGGAATTGGTAAATCGACGTTGCTGTTACAGGCGCTCGGCCGCCTTGCTCAATCCGGTGAAAGCGTACTCTACGTTTCGGGCGAAGAATCTGGTGAGCAGGTGGCACTGCGGGCGCAACGCTTGCAACTTGATGTCGGTGGCATGCAGTTACTCGCAGAAATCAATTTGGAGCGAATCCTTGACACGCTGAGCCAGACGCGGCCCTCGGTTGCGGTAATCGACTCCATTCAAACACTGTGGTCAGATGCTCTCCAGTCAGCACCGGGGTCGGTGGCGCAGGTGCGCGAATGTGCCGCGCAACTGACACGGTTTGCCAAGCAAAGCGGCACCTGTATTTTTCTGGTCGGTCATGTGACCAAGGAAGGCGCACTGGCCGGCCCGCGCGTGTTGGAACACATCGTCGATACGGTGCTGTATTTCGAGGGCGACACACATTCCAGTTTTCGCTTGGTGCGAGCGGTCAAGAATCGCTTCGGGGCAGTGAACGAAATTGGCGTATTTGCCATGACCGACAAAGGACTGCGCGGTGTCGCCAATCCCTCAGCGTTGTTTCTTTCGCAGCACGCGCAGGATGTTTCGGGGTCATGCGTGATGGTCACGCAAGAGGGCACACGGCCATTATTGGTCGAGATTCAAGCGTTGGTCGATAGTTCACAAGCGCCGAACCCGCGCCGGCTCACGGTCGGCCTCGAACAAAACCGGCTGGCAATGTTGCTCGCGGTTTTGCATCGGCATGCCGGCGTCGTGTGTTCCGATCAGGATGTGTTTGTCAATGCGGTGGGTGGCGTCAAGATCGCCGAGCCGGCAGCGGACCTGGCTGTGCTGTTGGCGATTGTTTCATCGCTACGCAACAAACCACTACCCGGCAAATTGGTGGTGTTCGGTGAAATCGGGTTGGCCGGTGAGATCCGGCCGGCGCCGCGTGGTCAGGAGCGACTCAAGGAGGCTGCCAAACTTGGCTTCACGCTGGCGATTGTGCCCAAAGCCAACGCCCCGAAATTGCCGATCAAGGGCATCGAAGTGGTTGCGCTCGACCGGATTGAACAGGCGATGGAGCAGTTGCGAAGCTGGTAGCCGGGCGTCTGCCCGCAGAGTTTTAGAGAGGAATTCATTGGTCTCACGACGCAAAATTTTGGCTGGCCTGGGCGCCGGCGCGGCAGTCGTCGCGGCAGGTGCCTACTATGCATTTGGCAGGGGTTCTGCCGAGGTCGGATTCGCTTTGTCAGACGCCGAACTTGCCCAAGCCTTCGCCTTCCTGAAACTCAATCCGGCGATCGATACACATGCGCATCCCGGGCGGACCTTTGTCAATGGTGCGATGGGACTGACCTGGAAGCTGCGGTTGTATCAGCTTACCGGCGGTTTTGAGAAGCGCGTGGCCGAGGACATGATTGCGGGCAGCATGGGCGCGGTGTGTTTTTCAGGTGTGTCGGATTTTTCAGTTTTGGATTCGGTGGATGGCGGCCTGAAATCAGTTCGAGCGTTTGAACCCGGAGAGGCCTGGTCGCACTACCAGGCGCAGATAGCGAATCTGAAGGCGCTGGTATCGCAGGGCCTGGTGCACCCGGTACTTTCACCAGCCGATATGACTGGCGCTCGTGCCAGCGGCAAACCTGGCTGCATATTCGGGGTCGAAGGCGGAGATTTTGTCGATGACAATCCTGCGCGTATCGCTACCGCCTATGCGGACGGTGTGCGCATCATTACACTGGTCCATTTCGTCACTGGCGGCAAGCTCGGTGACATTATGACTGCGCCGCCGGTCAGTGGCGGAATTACGGATTTGGGTCGTGCCGTGGTGGTCGAAATGAACAAGTCCAGCATCATCGTTGACTTGGCACACGCCTCGGAAGCAACGGCATTTGGCGCTCTGGCAATTGCCAACAAGCCGGCGATCGCAACCCACACGCATACCAATTCGCACGGCACATCGCACCCGCGTTTCATTTCGCCAAAACTCGCGCATGCGATTGTCGATGGTGGCGGGTTGATCGGTGCGTGGCCTGCCGGAATTGGCATCAACACACTACAAGGGTACATCGAACGTATTTTCCAATTGGTCAAGGACGTTGGCATTGATCACGTGGCAATCGGCACCGATATGGACGCCAACTACCAACCGGTATTCGACAATTACCGGCAGATGCCGCTGATCGTCGGCGCGCTACTCAAGAACGGGATGAGTGAAACCGGAGTTGCCAAAGTTATCGGCGGCAACTTTCTGAAATTGTTTGCGGCGAACCTATCTTAACGGTGCCTGGCTGATCAACCGGCCATTCCATCTCCAGCACCAACTGACTGTGTAAACTCCCTGACGTTCCCGATTGCGATTTCTTTTTGGATTAGTTGATGAACATTGCATCTACCTTCCGCTTGACCTTGCGCATGTTGCGCCGCGACTGGCGTGCCGGCGAGCTCACCGTCCTTGGGCTCGCTCTGGTTTTGGCGGTCGCATCGCTGACCAGCGTCGGCTTTCTGACCGACCGGGTAGAGCAGGCGTTGAAGCTTGAATCGAATCGCTTGCTTGGGGGGGATGTGCTACTCACCGCCGATCATCCGTGGGCACCCAAGTTCCGCACCGAAGCAATTTCGCGCGGGCTGCAGGTGGCAGATAGCGTTAGTTTCCCGAGTATGGTGATGCAAGGTGGTGTGGCGCAGCTGGCCGATATCAAAGCGGTGTCCGAGGGTTATCCGTTGCGCGGCAATTTACGGGTTGCTCCCCAGCTCAATCGACCGGATGCAGTGGTGAAAGGTGTTCCCAAACGTGGCGAAGGGTGGCCGGATGAGCGTTTGGCATCGGCACTCAACCTGAAACCCGGAACACCCCTCAATCTGGGGCAATTGCAACCTACCACCGGGCCAGTGCTGACTTTGGAGCCGGACCGCGGCATGAACGTTTTTGCATTGGCGCCGAGGTTGTTGATCAATCTGGCGGACCTTGAGCAGACGCAGCTGATACAGCCAGGCAGCCGGGTGGTTTATCGCCTGCACATTGCGGGCCAACGGGCGGACGTGATGGCATTCGAGAACTGGGCCAAGGAACAACTCGGGCGTGGCGAGAAGTTGGAGAGTTTGGACAATGCGCGTCCGGAAGTACGTTCAATGATCGAGCGGGCACAGCGCTTTCTGCGGCTGGCCGCGCTTTTGGCCGTGGTTTTGGCGGGTGTCGCCGTCGCCCTGGCAGCAGAGCGCTATTTGCGGCGACATTTGGACGGCTGTGCGGTGATGCGCTGTATGGGTGCCAGCGAGGCCCAGTTGCTGGCAATTCACGGCGGTGAGTTCATGTTGTTTGGATTGCTGGCGACGTTGACCGGTGGTGCCTTGGGCTACGCCGTACAGGAGTTGATGATTTCCATGCTCGCCGGCTTGCTGTTTCCGAATTTGCCCGCGCCGTCAATGTTGCCGTGGCTGCACGGCTTACTGGTTGGCATTGTCCTGGTTGCCGGTTTTGCCTTGCCACCCTTGCTGCGCTTGAAGTCGGTGCCGACGATCCGCGTTTTACGCCGTGAATGGGACGACGCCACAGCGTCGTCGTTTTTCCCTTATCTGGTCGGCGCAACGGCTTTGTCGGGATTGATGATTTGGATCGCCGGTGAATGGCGCCTCGGTCTGGTCGTGATCTGCGGATTTGCGCTGGCATTGGGAAGTTATGCGCTCGCTGCGCAGGGATTATTGATTGCGGTGGGGTGGCTGCGGCCCGCCGGTGGCGGTTATGGATGGCGACATGGTCTGGCCAATTTACGCCGTCATCACCGTGCGACCTTGATTCAATGCGCCGCGTTGGGGTTAGGCTTGACGGCGCTGCTATTGCTGACGGTGGCACGTGGCGACTTACTCGACAATTGGCGCAAGAAATCTCCTGTCGACGGACCGAATCGCTTCGTGATCAATATTCAACCGGACCAGCGAATACCGATCAAAGAGCTTTTCAGTGCAAATGGCTTGGTGGTGCCTTTGCTCGAACCAATGGTC
The DNA here is from genome assembly GCA_016718525.1 of Rhodocyclaceae bacterium. Taxonomy (GTDB): domain Bacteria; phylum Pseudomonadota; class Gammaproteobacteria; order Burkholderiales; family Rhodocyclaceae; genus JADKHX01. The sequence goes on along the minus strand of JADKDD010000001.1, from coordinate 1,140,994 downwards.
CGCGGGCGCCTGGTCGCCGTCAATGGCAAGGCCATCGGGCCGGAGTCATTTACCGACGATCGTGCTCAACGCTTGGTTGATCGTGAGTTCAATCTGTCATGGAGCAACCAATTGCCACGTGGAAATACGGTAACCGGCGGTATTTTTCATGGTGAAAAACTCGGCACCGAACTTTCTGTCGAACAGGGTCTGGCAGATACGCTTGACCTGAAACTCGACGACAAACTTGCCTATGACATCGCCGGGCAAAGATTCGAAGGAGTCGTTACCAGCTTGCGCAAGCTCGATTGGGACTCGATGCGGGTGAATTTTTTTGTGCTTGCAGCAGACGGAGAATTGGAAAAGTTTCCCGCTAGCTACATCACCAGTTTCTATCTTCCGTACGAAAAGCGCGGATTCGCCGTGGATTTGGTACGGGCGTTCCCCAATTTGACCTTGATTGATGTGGCTGCCTTGGTTGAGCAAGTCCAATCAACCTTGAATCAAATTTCGCAAGCCGTCCAATTGGTGTTTGGTTTTGCGGTTCTCGCTGGAATTGCCGTGCTCTATGCGGCACTACAGGCCAGCGGGGATGAGCGGCGCCACGAGTTGGCGGTTTTGCGTGCATTGGGAGCGCAACAGCGCCAGCTTAATCGCGCATTGTTTGCGGAGTTCGCAGCGTTGGGGGCATTGGCGGGATTGCTGGCTGGAATTGGCGCCAGTTTGATCGGTTGGGGGCTGGCGCGCTTCGTTTTCCGCCTCGATTACCTGCCAAACCCAAGCTTGTGGGTAATTGGTATGGTGGTCGGGATAGTGCTGGTGAGCATTGCCGGTTGGTTGGGAGCGGCGGGAATCTTGCGGCAGCCGGCGCTGCCGACCTTACGTGCAGCGAGTTGATTCTCGCGATGGTTGTCGGCCGTGTGACTTGCCGCTTTAGAATCGCGCTTAGCGCAAATTATTCGGGTAGCTAATCATGTCAGCGTATTACGTCGTTACAGGTGCATGCGGGTTCGTCGGCTCCAATATTGTCAAGGCGCTGAATGAACGAGGCGTCGACAACATCATCGCCGTCGATAACCTGACCAAGCCCGACAAGTTTCGTAATTTGACGGACTGTGAAATCGCAGACTACATTGACAAACAGGACTTCTTATCAGTGCTGCAGGATGGCCAGCTGGACGGAGCATTGGCCGCGATATTTCATGAGGGTGCCTGCTCTGACACCATGGAAACCGACGGCCACTATATGATGGCCAACAACTACCGCTACTCGATGGAATTGCTCGACTACTGTCTTGACCAGGATGTGGCGTTCTTGTACGCATCCTCGGCATCGGTTTATGGCGGTGGCAAGGTGTTTCGCGAAGAACGCGAGTTTGAGGCGCCGCTGAATATCTACGGCTACTCCAAGTTTCTCTTCGATCAAATAGTGCGCCGGCGAGTGCTTGATGAATCGGGAGATCACCCGCAGGTCGTCGGTTTTCGTTACTTCAATGTCTATGGTCCGCGCGAGCAACATAAGGGCCGCATGGCATCGGTGGCTTTTCACCACTTCAATCAATACCGGCAAGACGGAAAAGTGCGCTTGTTCGCCGGCGCCGACGGCTATGCCGATGGTGAGCAATGCCGCGATTTCGTGTTTGTGGATGATGTCGTCAAAACCAATTTAGCCTTCCTCGAGAGCGGTAAATCCGGCATTTTCAATTTAGGAACAGGGCGCGCACAAAGTTTTAACGATTTGGCCGTAGCGACAGTCAATGCATGCCGCGAGCTCGACGGAAAATCACCGCTGTCACTGGCCGGTTTGATTGCGGCGGGATCGATCGAATACATGCCCTTTCCTGATGCGCTCAAGGGTAAGTACCAAAGTTATACGCAAGCAGATTTGATGAAGCTGCGTGCTGCTGGCTACGAAGAAGAATTTGCTACTGTCGAGCAAGGTGTGACTTCGTATGTGAAATGGCTCGCGCGATGAACTATCCATCGCTGGAAAGTTTCGTTGGCAATACCCCATTAGTTCGCCTGCAGCGCATCCCGGGCGCGGAAAATTCACGCCGTAACAACGTCATTTTGGGGAAGCTCGAAGGCAATAATCCGGCGGGTTCAGTTAAGGATCGACCAGCTCTGTCAATGGTACGCAGGGCAGAGGAACGCGGACAGATAAAACCCGGCGATACCTTGATAGAAGCAACCTCTGGCAACACCGGAATAGCGCTGGCAATGGCTGCCGCGATGCGAGGCTTGCGGATGATTTTGATCATGCCGGAAAACCAAAGCCTGGAGCGCTGCCAAACCATGAAGGCCTTCGGTGCGGAATTGATCTTGACGCCAAAGGCCGGCGGGATGGAAGCAGCGCGCGATTTGGCGGTGCAAATGACCGCTGCGGGAAAGGGCGTGATGCTCGATCAATTCGGCAATCCAGACAATCCGCTCGCTCATTACGAAGGCACCGGGCCGGAAATCTGGCGCGATACGCAGGGTGGAATCACCCATTTTGTCTCCAGCATGGGCACCACTGGCACCATCATGGGTTGTTCGCGCTATTTCAAGGAAGTGAATCCGGCGATTCGCATCATCGGTTGTCAACCGGAGGAAGGCTCTCAAATCCCCGGCATTCGCAAGTGGGCCGAAGCCTACTTGCCGAAAATCTATGACGGCTCGCGGGTTGATCAAATTGAGTATGTCGGTCAAGCCGAAGCCGAAGAAATGACGCGGCGACTGGCGAAGGAGGAGGGCATATTCGCCGGAATTTCGTCGGGAGGTGGTGTTTGTGTGGCGCTACGCATCGCCGAGCAAGTCGAGAATGCCGTCATCGTCAGCATCATTTGCGATCGTGGTGATCGCTATCTGACAACTGGAGTCTTTCCCGCCTGATGTCGTCAGTTGGTGCTCAGGGGACGGCGTCGACGGCGATTACGGCGCTGGTTCCAATGCAGGCAAACTGACTTGTCCGTCAGTGCTGAATTGATAATCCTTGAATACGTGTTCTGCAGTAAGTAGTTGATAAGTGCCATCCGGCCGTCTGTGGGAGGTGTCCTTAAGGCGATAGGCGTTATGGCCGCAGGTCCAGCAGTCAAAATTGCGCATTTGGGTGCATAGGCAGGTCTTGGCCATGACGCGGATTTTTTTGGCTTCGGGATGGAGTGCGACTTCGGCGTTGTAAGCGTCGATGTATTGGCAGTTACCCTTGGCGTCCAGCAGGTAACCGAACGCCTCGCAATTGGGCCGGATACCATCGCCGATTGCCGGACTATTTTTAAGCATCCGCATCGGATAGCCGGTAGGTGAGATCTGATTGACCTCGATATTGTCTTCAGACGTCCAGAAATACTCTTGCCGTACTTTCTCCGGTAGGCCGCACTCTTTGGTCACGGTAAAGCGGGTCGCAACCTGAAGTGCCGAAGCACCAGCCTCCAGGAATGCCACTGCATCGGAACCAGTAAAAACGCCGCCTGCCGGGATCAGTGGAATATTCAGGTTTTCGGTGACCATCCAGTCACGAATTTCCTTAAAAATGGTCATCAGATCATATTCCGCCCAATCCATGCCAAAACCAAGATGACCACCGGCGAGCGGGCCTTCAATCGTGATGTAGTCAGGCAGCCGGCCGGTTCGCGCGCTCTTTTTCAGAAACAGCTGCAGGGCGCGCAGTGATGAAACAATGATGCCCAGTTTGACGTCGTGAAACCTGGGATGATCCTCGATCAGCGCAAAAGTCCCGAGGTGTAAGCCGGCCGCCAGGGTAATTCCGTCTATACCTGCATCCATCGCTGAGCGCATGCGGACGCGCAGGGTTTCCTTGGGTCCGTTCATCGTCAGCTTTTCCATGCAGTTGATGAAGATCAGACCATCTCCCCGTTTGGCGCTCATCGTCGCGCCGACGTGACGTGCCGTAGCATCCGCCAGCACATCAAGGTTGAACTTCACCATTGATTTGTCGGTATTGGCAACGTTGTATTTGAACTCGCGCATCTTGTCTTTGACAAATTTGGTGTCAAAGCGGTTGTCAGAAACCACCGGTACCATCGCATCCGAGATATGCCCGATGCCGCCAAGCTTCGCGGCTACCAAGGCCAACTCGGCGGTTGAAATATCGACACCCATACCGCCAACCATGATTGGCACGAATTCCTTATGGCCAAATTTCAGACGGAAATCATCAACGCGCTTCATGCATCCTGCTCCAATGAGGAAGGTCGGCAGCGGACGGTCACACCGCAGTGATCACCACAACCTTGTCTAGCATATTATCGTCTGCCGTGGATGTAAAAACACTAATAACGATCGCTAATATTTACGAGTGAAATCTGACAATGTCGTTGCACGATAACGTCTGTTCATTATTTTCTGGTATGGTTATCTTCTATCTTGTAAAGATTGCGAAGAGCATCGGTTTACGGCTTACAAATATTCTCGGCATGATAAAGAAATGACCATTTATTCCAAAACCGCCAAGGGCATGCGCGAGGCTTCGGGGAAGACCAAAAATCTGTCCAGCGAACTGCGGGAGCTGCTCAAACTGGTCAACGGCAAGGCCTCGCTTGACGAACTGCGAGAACAGCTTGACGACGACGATCAAGATGCCTTGGAGCCTTGCATTTCTAGCTTGGTCGAAGAAGGATATATCCACGAACTTGAGTCCAGCGATGCACCACGGACTCCACCTGCTCAACCTGCGAGGTCATCAGAAAAGGCTGCGCCTATCAAATCTCCGCCTGTGTCGGAAGCTGAAGAACCTGCCGGCGACCTCGATTTTTTCGCAATGCCTCCCGCCACCGCGCCAACTGCACCAACGCCCTCACCGAAGGAGACCAAGCAGGCTTCGCCAGGTGCAGACGATCAGGCTGCGAAGGCATTAGCTGATGATAAGGCGTTAAAAGAGGCATTGGAGAGGGCCCGTGTTGCGGCCAAGGAAAAACTGGAACAGGCCGCCGAGCAGCGGGCGGCTGCCGAAGCCAAAGCTAGCCGCGACGCCGAGGAGGCAGCGAAAGTGGCTGCTGCTGAAACCAAGCGTAAGGATGCGGAGGAGAAGGCAAAACGTGCGGCGGAAGAACTAGCCAAGCGTGAATTGCAGGAGCAGCTACGCCGTGAAGCGGAAGAAAAGGCCAAACTCGCTGCCGCTGCGGCAAAACAGCGTGAGGCGGACGAACAAGCCAGACGTGCCGCCGCGAAGCGAGCCGAGGAAGAGCAACGCGCCGCAGCCGAGCGCGAACGACAAGCACAACAAAAGGCAGCGGACGCTCTAGCGGTAAAGGCGCGCCAGGAGGCTGAAGAAAAGGCGCGTCGTGACGCAGAAGAAAAGGCACGTCGTGACGCAGAAGAAATCGTCCGCCGGGAAAATGAAGAACGGGAACAGCGCGAGGCGGCAGAGCGCCTCCGCATCGAAGCGGGGCAACGTGCGAAGAAGGCGTTTGAAGAAAAGCAGCGTCGCGAAGCTGAAGAGAAACTTAAACAGGAAGAACTCGAGGCCGCTCGCCGTGAAGAGGTAGAGCGCCTGCGCATTGAAACGGAGCGATTACGCGCTGAAGTGGAAAGGCAGCGTCTTGAGGCGGCAGCCAGAGCGAAATTGGAGGCTGAGGAGAAGGAGCGCGCGGCCGCAGAAGCCAGAGCGCTGCGCGAAGCAGCCGAACGGGAACAAGCCGCAGCGGCAGAACAGCAACGATTGGCGTTAGCCGCGAAGCTTGAGTTAGAAGAACAGGAGCGACAGCGGCGGGTTGCGGAAGAAAAGCTGCAGCAAGAAGCTGCTGAGCGAGCCAGACTTGCCGCAGAAATGGAGGCGCGTGCCGAGGCGGAGCGTGCGGCGCAACGCGAGGATGAGGCCAGAGCCCAGCGTGAGGCAGAGGAAAAGTTGCGCCGCGAAGCTGATGAAGCGCGGCGCATTGAAGCTGAACGGCTGGCAAAGGAAGAGGCTGAGGTTCATGAGCGAAAGCTGGCAGATGAACGCGCGCGCGCATTGGCCGCTGCTGCAGCACTTGCAGTCATTGAAGAAAAGCAGCGCAGCGAAAAAGATGCGCAGGCCCGCCTGGAAGCGCAGGCACGCGAACAACACGAGGCTGAGGAAAAGGCGCGACGTGATGCCGAGGAAGCCAAATGGCGTGCCGAGGAGTTGGCACGACGTGAGGCGGAGCTTCAACTGGAACGTGAGCACATTCAACGCGAGGAGTTGGAGCAATTGGAAGCCGACGCGCGATCGTCGCGACGAATCGGGAAGCGCGGAAATTGGGGCAAGCGAATTGCATTTGTCATCATTTTGGTACTCGTCGGTGGACTAGGATTGATCCACGTTCTTAGCTTTGATGCGCAAAAACTGCTATTCGAACAGGCTGCAAGTGCGCAAATTGGTCAGCCGGTGAAAATTAGGGCCCTGCATTTTGCGTTGATTCCACAGGCGCACTGGCGGGCCGAAGAAGTCAGCATTGGCGGCAGCGGACAAATTCGTGCTGCTAGTATCAAGGCGCAAACAAGTTCGACCGCTGTGCTTGGCGGGGGAATCATCACAGCTCTGTCGCTGGATACTGTGACCGTCAATGAAGAAGGCTTGGCATGGCTGCTGTTCGGGAAGACCCAGCAATCAAGTGTGGCGTTTCCCAGGGTGACTGCGACAAATGTCAATGTGAGCTCAAGTCGGCTGCTGCTGCCTGTACTTGACGTGACAGCAGAGTTGGTTCCAGACGGAAGTTGGCAGAAACTGATAGCGCAAGCGACGGATCGCAAGTTTCTTGCCGAGTTCGAGCGGGGAACTCAGGCGATTTCCCTAAAAATTGACTCTGCCGGCTATGCCCCACCATCGTCGTTCAGTTCAGAATCGGTAAATAAGGCGCAAAGTATCAGCCTGACCGACTTTCGTGCCATCGCGACGCTGTCTGAAAGGCAACTGACAGTCAGCGAATTTTCAGGCGGCACCCTCGGCGGCGTGCTTGCCGGTGCTGCGCGAATGACCTGGGATGATGGAATACGATTGAGTAGCGAATTCAATGCGAGTCGAATCGGGTTGGCGACGTTGCTGCCAAGCTTGTTTGATACCGGCATGCTAAGTGGCAATGGCGCCTTTGTCATGTCAGGCACTGATCTCAGTTCGCTGCGGAAGTCGGTGCGTGGCGATGGCAGCTTTGTGATCGAACGGGGTCAATTGCGTCGTGTCGATCTAGGAAAGGTTTTGCAAGGCGGTGGCAACAGTGGCAAGACGCTCTTCTCGCAAATGAATGGGCGCTTTGCTTATGGCGAAGGCAAAACGCAAATTACCGGGGTCAAATTGACCGCGGACTTGTTGAGTGCCAGTGGCAGTGCCGAGTTGGCTGCGGAAAATACGCTGAACGGGCGTTTTGTCGTTGAGTTGAAGTCGACGAAAATGACAGTGAAGGGCAATCTGACGGTCTTCGGATCGATTACCGAACCGCAATTCAGTCACTAGCAACTTCTGCAATTCTCCGTTCGGACACAACGGATGCTTCAGCGATGAGTTGAAGCAAAGTTGTACCGTAGCGATTCGCCTTGGCTTGACCGATTCCCGGGACACCAAGCAAATCATTAATGTCGCGCGGCTGCCTTGCCGCAAGTTCAAGCAATGAGCGATCATGCATGATCACATAGGCAGGAACACCTTGTTCGCGTGCGCATTCGCCGCGCCATTGTCGCAAGGCATTGAATAATGCAGCGGTCGGCATGTCGCCGGGTGCTGCGATTGATTGTGCTGTCGCCATCTGACGGCCCGAATTGCGCCATGCTTTGCTTTCTGGTTTTGTTGGCGACCGGCGCAAAGAGAGATGGGCTTCGCCCTTCAAGATAGGCCGCGAAGCTTCGGTTAGACGCAAGGCACCAAATGCGCTGGCGTCCGCATGCAACATCCCGGCGGCCAATAGTTGCCGAAACACGCTGCGCCAAGTGGTTTCATCCAACTCGGCTCCGACGCCAAAGGTCGGCAATTTGTCATGCTCATTTTGCGTGATCTTGTCGGTTAATTTTCCACGCAAAATATCGATCAGGTGCCCGGCGCCATAACGCTGTCCGCTGCGCAAGGCTGCCGACAATGCCTTTTGTGCGGCAACGGTACCATCCCAAAGTTCCGGTGGTTCGAGGCAGGTGTCGCAATTGCCGCACGCCAGGGCGCTTTCACTAAAATATTTGAGCAGCAGAGCGCGGCGACAATTGGGTGTTTCACACCAAGCCAACAGCGCATCCAGTTTTCCGCGCTCAATACGTTTTTGTTCTTCACCTGAGATTGATTCATCGATGCGCTGCCGATGGATCACTACGTCGTTGAGTCCGTACGTCATCCAAGCCTCTGCCGCATCACCATCGCGCCCGGCGCGACCGGTTTCCTGGTAATAGGCTTCGAGACTTTTGGGCAAGTCAAGGTGCGCGACAAAGCGCACGTCCGGCTTATCGATACCCATGCCAAAGGCGATCGTTGCCACCATGATGATACCGTCCTCACGCAAGAAACGCTGCTGATGCGCCTGCCGCGACGGGCTATCCAGGCCAGCATGGTAGGGCAGAGCGGTAACACCTTGTAGCGACAGCCAAGCGGCGGTCTCATCGACTTTACGACGCGACAGGCAGTAGACGATGCCAGCTTCACCACGATGATTGTTGAGAAACTCAAGCAACTGCTTTCGTGGATTGTTACGCTCGACTACTGTGTAACAAATGTTGGGGCGATCGAAGCTGGAAATGAAGATCTTCGCAGTGTCCAGCCCCAGTCGCGTAACAATTTCCCGCCTGGTCAGCTCATCAGCGGTCGCAGTGAGCGCGATTCGGGGAACCTTTGGATAGCGCTGGTGGAGCAGCGAGAGCTGGATGTATTCCGGGCGAAAATCATGTCCCCATTGAGAGACGCAATGCGCTTCGTCAATGGCAAACAGTGCCAGACGATCTGCAGACGAAAGTTCATCGAGCAGATCGAGAAACCGCTCAGTCATCAGACGCTCCGGCGCCACGTAGATGAGGTCAAGCTCACCCTTGATCAGGTTTCGCTCAACCTCACTTGCAGCTGCCCACTCCATCGACGAATTCAAATAGGCTGCACGGACTCCCACTTGCAACAGCGCGTCGACTTGATCCTGCATTAATGCGATCAACGGCGAGACAACGACACCTACGCCAGGTCGCAAAAGTGCCGGAATTTGGTAACAGAGCGACTTTCCACCGCCAGTCGGCATCAAGACCAGCGCATCTCCACCAACCATGATTTGTTCAATTATTTTAGCCTGCGGGCCACGGAACGAGGTGTAGCCGAAGGTGCGGTGCAGTATGGACAGTGGGTCAGTCATGGCGGGGAGCGGGTCAGCAGATGCGGCACAAGCGCGATTATCCAAGGCTAGAATCAACTCAATAATTCAGAACAGGGAGCACAAATGCTAAAACGAATGGTCTTTGTGTTCTTTGGCGCCGTGATGTCGACCCTTACGGCAGCAGCCGAATCTACACGCAAACCACCGCCGGCGATCGTTCTGGCAGAAGTATTCCGGCAATCGATCGACCCCGCCCTCTATTTGGCCAGCGAGAAATATGATGGTGTGCGTGCGATCTGGAATGGCCATGAGCTGCGTTTTAGAAGCGGCAATCACGTCAACGCGCCAGAGTGGTTTACTGCTCGACTGCCATCAACACCTCTCGATGGCGAGCTTTGGATGGGTCGCGGAAAATTTAACGAACTCGCCGGAACTGTTCGTCGCAGCGAACCAATAGATAGCGAATGGCGACAAGTGCGGTACATGATCTTTGAAATACCCGACGCGCCGGGGAGTTTTAGCGAAAGGGCGGCGCGCATTGAGGAGTTGGTCAACGAAGCTAAACTACCGTGGCTTGTTGCGGTTAAGCAGTTTAAGGTTGCAGACATTGACGCCTTGTACGACCACTTCAAACGATTGACTGGGGAAGGTGCAGAAGGCATCATGCTGCACCTTGCAAATGCGCCATATGTTACGGGTCGATCCGACGTATTGCTCAAGCTGAAGCCCTTGCAGGATGCCGAGGCAACGGTGATCGGTTATGTCGCTGGTAAAGGACGATACACGGGGAAGACGGGTGCATTGATCGTTACTACGAAAAGCGGGAAAACATTTCGAGTCGGCTCGGGATTGACGGAGGAAGTCCGGGCGCATCCGCCGGCGATAGGGAGCGTGATTACGTTCCGCTATCAGGAATTGAGCCCCGCTGGTATTCCCAGGTTTCCACGCTACTGGCGCCTCCGCGAGGAGTTTTGAGACACTACTGCACCACAAACTCACTCGGCGACCGGTTGAGTTTCGCGCTGAGTTTAGCAACGCTCGGGCCGCTGGTACGCATCGCCGAGAGGATGGCGAGTTCCTTATCAGCCTGTTTCTTTTGACCATTGCGCCAATACGCGATTGCAAGGTAGCGATGGATTTCCTCAAACCCGGTGGCCAATTCCTCTGCTCGTTGCAGTGCCTCGATCGCTTTCGGATATTGGTGTTTCTGCAGGTGATCCAGTCCGATGTTGACCCAAAAATACGGATCCTCATGTTCAAATTTGCGCAGGCGTTCCGCAACTCGTTCGGCCTCAGTTGTTCGACCTTGCGCTACCAGAAGATTCTGCAATGTTCGCAATGGTGCGTCCGGCTTGTCGGTGAGCGTAATCGCATATCGCAATACGGTTTCCGCGGCATCGTTCAAATCGTTGCGGACATAGACCTGCGCCAGGTTGCTATAGGCAGCAGCAAATCCAGGATCGGCTTCGATCGCCGCCTTGAAATAGGCATAAGCGCCAGGGTCATTGCTGAGCGCAAAGAGCTCGGAACCACGGTTGTTGTAAAAGCGAGCAATGATTTGTTCATCCGTGAGCACGTTGCCGGCTCGCCTTGACCCGATTTGAGGCTCAAAATCAATAACTGTCGTCCCGCCGGGAAGCCCGCGTCCATTGACTGCAACGGCAGAAGTGTTGTTGATTACCACATTAACATGTCCGCTAACAAAGTCCGTCCCATTGCGGCGATCGACAGCTACCGGTACGCGAACTTCTTGCATGCTTGCATCCAGGCCAAGCGCCTGTGCGGCCGAGTAAGTCAGCAGGGTTAAGGACAAGCAATCACCGCGCTTGCTCACCCAGGTTTCAGCGGCATTGGTTGAATGTCCTGCGGTATAGGCGATGCGAATCTTGCCTTGAGTGAACAATGTCGCAATCAAGTAATCAAGGCGTTGATGGACGCTAACGCCATTCCTGCGGCGTTCCAGTAAAGCGGATGCGAGGTCAGGGTCCAATGCAAACAGGCTGGCCTTGGATTCGATCACCGGGAGTTCTGTTGGGTCGAATGCTTCGTCACGCCAAAATTGCGTTTTTGCGGTGGATGAATCGGGCAAGGTTGTGCTGCAACCATTCAAAATGACTGCACTGAAAAGAGCCACGATGATTTTTAGCGTCATTGCAACGCCCCTGGTAACGGAAAGTTCAACAGCAACTCTACTATCCTCTCCTGTTTTGCATCCGTCAATCCTGTGTATCCGGCTGCCCACAAGGTACATTATTTGCCCGGGCACGAACGTCGACCGGCTGTCAACACTTGCGCACCCTGTCATGTGCTGTAACGCGGCAATAAGCTCATCAAGGAGTGTTGACGATGAACTTCTTGACGGCCATCAACGTCAACTCAGGATCCTCTTCCTGCGGAACATGGCCAAGCGCATCAAAAATCTGCAATTGGCTGCCGGCGATGTCGCGACTAAACCGATGTGCGTTTTCAACGGGCACCAATCGATCCTGCCCGCCCCACAAAATCAACGTAGGCACTTTGATAGTTGAAATTTTCTCTGCTTGGTCACCCCGTTGCATTTGTGCAAAACGCAATCCCAGCGCGCGTCGATTACCTTCACGCAGCGCCAAATCATAATAGCGATCAATCAAATCTGCCGTCACCTTTGACGGGTCGCCATAGACATTTTTGACGCTACCTTCAATCACTCCGCGCGGCAGAATTCTGCTCATCAGTTGATGCATCGCAGGCATTTGCGCAATTCGAAAACCCAGCGGAACAGAGGCTGGCGTGAACGCATAACCACCGGCGTCAACTAGGATCAAGCGTTCAACTCGGTCAGGGTAGGTTGCTGCAGTTGCCCATGCAAGGTTTCCGCCGAGTGAGTTGCCAGCCAAAATGACCTTTTTGACATTCATCACGTCGAGCATCGCCAAGACAAATTTTGTATAGCTGTCGAGCCGGTAGTCATCTATCGGCGATGGACCAGTCAAACCAAATCCGGGCAAATCGAAACGAATTACCCGACGTTCTTTCGCCAGCTTGCTGACCCATCCATCCCACGTATGTAGACTCGCGGAGGTACCATGCAACAGAACAATCGGCGTCAGGTCATTGCGCGGGCCTTCATCACGAACATGCACCTGCATCCCATTCAGTGCAATGAACTGAGAGGGCGGCGCAGCCCATTTTGATTTGAGCGCTTCGACCGGTAGATCGGGAGCCCAGTAGGCGACGACCAGGCCAATGATGACGAGAAGCGCTGTGGCGATGATGGCTAGCAGGGTACGAAGAATTAGACGCATGAAAGACCCGTTTTTCAAACAAGGGTGGAGTGACAGGATCGTGGCAATGGAATGAAATTGATCAGTTTTCAGGAGCACCTAAAAGTGCAAGAATCATTGGAATAGTGAACGATGCGAGGATAGCGGAAGCAACCAAACTTGAGGCAACCGGAGTTTCCATACTGCGAAACTGGCGTGCCATCAAATACACATTGACACCTACCGGAAGTGCGGCAAGCAGCACGACAACCTGCGTCTCCAAGGGCGGTAAATTGAGGCTGCGCGCAAACAGCCAAACGACAATCGGTTGAACGAGCAACTTTAAGCAGCAGATTGACAGACTTTGTCGCCAATCAGCACGCAAACCATAACCCGCCAGGCCCATGCCCAGCGCCAATAGGGCCAGCGGCGCGGCAGTTAGCGCAAGCCAACTCAGCGGCAAATCAATCAACGGAGGAATTGATCCTCCGGCAAACCCGAACAACGAACCCGACACGATCGAGGCCACAATCGGGTTGCTTGCCACCTCTTTGATGGTCTTGCCAAACCCGGCCAAAGAGAATTCGCCATGGACTGCCCATTCAACTGAAACTGTCACCAGCGTCCACAATGTCAGTGCGTTAAACACCAAAATCAGGGCGACAGTCGGCATCGCTACAACTCCGAATGCTGAGGTTGCCAGAGGAATTCCAAGCAAAACATTGTTTGAAAAGACACCGCCAAGTCCGAAAATCGATTGTGCCTTTCCATCGAGATTGAACCAACGCCAACCGATAAACCTGCCAAGACCGAAAACGAACAGGCAACTGCCAAAGTAGGCGAGCAACAGTCTGGTGTCGACGGCAGGTAAATGGGACAGATCGCTCATCAGACGGAACAACGTTGCCGGCAGGGCGATCAGAAAGACAAACCGGGTAAGTAAATCGGCATACTTTTTCGGACAACCAGCCCAACGAACCAATGCATATCCGCCTGCGATGACGCCGAAGTGAGGTGCGGCAAGTGTTAATTGATGTAGAAAGTTGTTCATTACCGGCTGGACTCGCAATTTGGTGAATTGTTTTAGTGGCGAATGTGTGAATAACTTGTATTTTTGCCCGGCCGTGAGACACTGCACGTCTTAATATTATCGCGACGACTCTTATGGCCGGAAATCCTGAAATCACCAACATGGCGTTGTTCTGTGACTTTGAGAACGTCGCGTTGGGTGTGCGCGACGCAAAATATGCCCAATTTGATATCAAAAAAGTGCTTGAGCGCTTGCTGCTCAAGGGAAGTATTGTGGTCAAGAAGGCCTATTGCGATTGGGCGCGTTACAAGGAGTTCAAGGCGCCCATGCACGAAGCATCGTTCGAATTGATTGAGATCCCCCATGTGCGTCAATCAGGAAAAAACTCGGCAGATATCCGGATGGTGGTGGATGCACTGGATCTTTGCTACACCAAATCCCATGTCGATACCTTTGTCATCATCAGCGGTGATTCCGATTTTTCACCGTTGGTGTCCAAATTGCGTGAGAACAATAAGCGAGTGATTGGTGTTGGGGTAAAAGCAGCGACATCAGATTTGCTTGCGGCGAATTGCGATGAATTCATTTTTTATGATGATCTGGTTCGCGAACTCGAGGCCAAGACAAAGCGCATTGCCAAAAAGACACCGACTAAAGTTGCCCAAAGCGGGGCGAAAGTCATTGAGCCCAAATCAGGCGAAAAAGGAAGCGATGAGAAGCCGGAGTTGTCCAGACGTGAGGAGGCGCTTGACCTTTTGGTTGAAACTGTCGAAGCCATGATTGCTGAACGTGGCGATGAGAAGATTTGGGGTTCTATGGTCAAGCCAACCTTGCAACGACGCAAACCAGGCTTCACTGAGTCGTACTACGGTTACCGTTCGTTTCGCGACTTGTTGGAGGACGCCAAGAAACGCAAACTGCTCGACATGGAACGGGATGAAAAATCCGGTCAGTACTTGATTCGCCTGCCGGCAGACGAATGAGAACCCGCGAATGACGTTAGTTGCAGGAGTCCGGCCGGAGCAGTCGGTTGAATTGCTCAAGGAACTGCACATCCTGACGCGGGATGGCAAGCTGAATCAGGACTCGCGGCGCAAACTTAAACAGGTCTATCACCTCTATCAATTTGTTGAACCTTTGCTTGCAGAGGTTCTTGCTGACCGTGGCGAAGTGACGCTTGCCGATCATGGCGCAGGCAAGTCCTATCTCGGTTTTATTCTCTACGACCTGTTTTTGAAAAGCAAGTCGGTCGGACAAGTGTATGGTATTGAGACACGCAGCGAGTTGATTGAAAAATCTGAAGATCTTGCGCAACGACTGGGGTTTCATCGGATGCATTTTTTGAACGCGTCCGTTGTCGATGCGATCCTCGATTCGCGTCTGCCAGTTCGGGTAGATGTAGTCACCGCGCTCCATGCCTGTGATACCGCATCTGACGATGCGATTCGTTTTGCGTTGGAGAAAGATGCCCGGTTTATTGTGTTGGTGCCGTGTTGCCAGGCTGAAGTCGCTACCAATCTACGCAAGCACAAGAACGAATCGTTTGCGAAAACACCGCTTTCAGAGATTTGGCGGCATCCGATTCAAACACGGGAATTTGGCAGTCACTTGACTAATGTCTTGCGTTGCCTGCTGCTTGAATCTCACGGCTACAAATTGACGGTGACTGAACTCACCGGATGGGAACACTCGATGAAAAATGAATTAATCATCGCCCGCCAGGCTGGCGCACCGCGCGGGAATGCAAGGCAACGCAGCCAGGAAATTTTGCAGATGCTCAACCTGGAAGAACTTAGTGCGCGCTTTTGCTATTGAGTCACTGGATCAGTCTGCTTATCGGCCATAGCTCACGCAGGTTTGTGTCCGATCGGTTCCACAAAGCGAAGGTTGCCGCGCTCGGTTGCCAATGGTGTTCAAGCGGCAGATTTACGTGTGTACTTTCCATCAAACACGGTGATCCATTTGCCGCCAAAATCCTTAGATTCCCAATGTTGTCGCACGCTTGCGTCCGGGTATGGCGTCCACGAGATCCGATGTTTGGTTACCACGCCTTTGCTGTCGGTAGTTTCACCCTGCAGCACCATGCTGCCGTTGATCATTCCGCCCTCAAGAAGTAATAGTGTGCCCGTATTGTCAACCCAGGTTTGGTGCCACACTTTACGACCGGGCTCATAGATATTGAAGCTTTCACCGCTGTATCCGCTTGGTGTTGTGTATTGTTCATGCAGCACACAGCCAGCGTGCTTTTTCTGAATCAAATTGTGACCAGCCAATTTACCGTTGGCACCATGCACTTGCCAGTCGCCAATCCAAAAATCAAATTGTGTATGTTCGTCTGAACTGCAGGACTGAACTGGACTTTGAGCCATCGCAAAAGTCGTGAATAAACCCACGCAAATTAGGAAACCAGCATTGTATAGACGGTTCAGTCTCATCTGGAATGGCCCAAATCCGGTCATGGCATAGTCGAACCGTTGGCTTGCCTTTGAGGTATCCCTGACGGATCGAAATTGTGCAAACAGTGCACGTTGATGCCAAAGGTGTCTGGCGTCACGCGTTTGCGATGAAACGGATAAATCCCGCAGACCTTGCAGAAAAAATGTCTGGCGGTTTTGGTGTGGAACTGATATTCGGTGAGCGCGTCCGCTCCTGAAATCAAGCGAAAGTTAGCCTCGGGCACTTTCACCATCAAGGCATTTTTGCGTCTGCAAATTGAGCAATCGCACATCGTCAGTTCAGGAAAGTCCGTTTCAATCTCGAACTGGACCGCGCCACAATGGCAGCTACCCCGGTAGTTTTTTGGTAGTCGTTGGTTCATGTCAATGATTCTGAGTAGATTCCAAATTTCAGCCCTGTAAACCAACGCTTGATGCCTGACTTGTCAGTTGGTGCTGGCCAGACGCCGTCACTTTTACGTCGGTGCCAAAATACCAAGCTGTTTGCGTTTATCCTTGGTCAGCTTGCTTACAGCGGATTTATACGACCAAGCGACCAATTCACGCAAGTAGGTTGATGGAATAGCCTCGACATTGACAACCGTGACCCAATGAAATCGTCCCATATAACGGGCAGGTTTAACGTCAGGTATTCCGGTGAGTTCAAGAAAACGATCCGGCGTGACACGAAAACTGAATCGCCAGCGCTCAGGTTCGCTGGTCTTGAAATAGGCAAAGTATTTTCCGCCAACGGCATAGACCAAGACATTGCTGGGCGCAGCATGAAGGGTGACAGCCGAACCGGGAAATTCGCTGCAAAATCGCTTCACTTGTGCCGTATTCATTTCAAATGGCGGAAACCAGACCACAGCCGGTCAAGAGACCGCATCGCATGAATCATTTGGGAAGGGTGTTGCTATGAAACCTACGCCATCGAATGCAAACCAACAAGATTGCCCTCTGTATCAGCGAAGTGCGCAAAGTAACCAAAGTCCGGCGGGATTTGCGTCTTGCCAATAATGATCTTGCCTCCAGCCGCTTCGACTCGCGCCAGCACCACGGACAAGTCGTTCCCGGCGGCGAGATAGACCAGCGAGCCGGTCATCGAAGGCACATAGCCTTCGCCCTTGACAATTGCGCCGCCGACACCTTTGCCTTGTTCATGCAACAAGAATCCAAGGGTTTGCGGTCCCATCGGCATTTCTGGCATGTCGAAATCGAAAATCCTGCTGTAAAAGGCCTTGGCTCGGGCGAAATCAATCACCGGTATTTCGAACCAGTTCAGCGCGTTGGTCGTCATTTCCATAGTGGTTCCTTTCTATCCCGGTGGCGGGAATGTATCGCGAATAGTGAATGCAGCGGGGTTTGGTCCTTGGTTTTGTAGCAGTTCAAGTCTCGCGACAGCCTCTTGCTCGCTTGGGCGATGATCTGCCGGTACCCACCACAAGACTAAATGTGCTTCCCGCATCTTGTCAAACCACTCTTTGCGCCGGCGCATGATTTCAACATGACCGGGACCATAAACGTAGGCACTGAGTGCGGCGACATCCTTCCATACGGAAATATTGATTAATAGATTTTCACCCATCGGGCGCAGGGCCGTGGCATCACCTTCATCAGTCTTCAAGCGCCAGATAAAGCCTGGCGACTGTTCTGCCAATGCATTGATACGATCCAGATTGGCCACGAAATCGGCCAACAACGGCGAGTCTATCGGCTCTTTCATCAGCGCAACGTTAAGTTGTGCCAACACGTATTTTTTCATTCAGTCAGCTGACCTTTTTGCGAAGGCTTCGAGCATTGCTGCCATTTTCTGATGGATCAAATTAACAGCCTTGAGCGGGCGCAACATGACCTTGAAATCAACGATCTGGCCGTCGGTATTCCATTTCATCATGTCAACGCCGTTGACTTTTATTCCATCAATTTCGACTTCAAATTCAAGGATTGCATCGGTCGGTCCGACGACCTCGCGTACATAGCGAAAAGTATCGTTGTAAAACACTTTAAAGGCCGCGCTAAGATAAAGCGTGGTGAGTGTCCTGCCAATCTGTGGTGTGTGCACCACAGGCGAATGAAACACGGCGTTTTCGGCGATCAAGGTTTGGAGACCCTTGGCGTCTTGGGTTGCCAATAATTGATGCCAGGAATCGAGTGCGTTCATGCTCATTCCGTTGTTCCTTGGTTGTGATCAATAAGTATGCGTTGCTCAACTGGCTCCTTAGCCTCAAGGTACCAGCTGCAAACGTCAGTTGGTGCTGATAGCACGCCGTGCTTTGGCAAATTCAACTCCTGCTTCGCCAAGGTGGCGCTTGAACGGGAGTAGACGGTGCGTCAACCGCCAGCGTCATACGCTGAGCGAATTGCCTCGACACGCTTGCGATTGACACCCAGATCGGAGCGTCCGAGTCTTGATGCAGAGCGCACCTGAATCACACCTTCCTTCTCGTCGAGGTAAAACTCCACGTCGTCGACATAACCAAGGAGCTTCGAGGTGTATTCGGCATACAGATACCCCGGTTTAGACTCAATTATTTTTGCCATAGGCATGGCCGTCACGACTGCCTTGAGCCGCTCAAAGGCAGCTTGCGGATCGCCTTTGATAGCGATAGGGGCGATCTTGTGGTACTCGGTTGTAGCTTGACTATTGACGCAGTTGGGGCTGGATGGTGCGGGTTTGAGTTGGCCATTTTGTACGCCTAAGCCGACCGGGCGTTTGCCGGAAAGTAGTCCCATTTGTCCTCCGAGGATAGTTAATACAGTTAAGACACCAATCGTGATGATCAGATAGCGAAGGATGGTACGGACGCGGGAGGATTTGGCGGACGTCGGATTAACAGATTGAATTTCGGAATTCGTTTCAGGCAGGTTCATTGGCGCAGTTCCTCAATTTATCGTCTGCGGAGGATAGCA
Organism: Rhodocyclaceae bacterium; assembly: GCA_016718525.1. Lineage (GTDB taxonomy): Bacteria > Pseudomonadota > Gammaproteobacteria > Burkholderiales > Rhodocyclaceae > JADKHX01. Next base: position 1,122,165 of record JADKDD010000001.1, on the reverse strand, counting down.
CCGGCTCGCGATACCGCCAAACTGCCGGCCGAACGTAGTCGCCGGAGCCCGTATCAGGCTATCAATTTATAGCTCATTGCCGGTCGGCCGATCGAGTCAATCAATTGACCTGCTGTATCATGTGGGGTTGGTTCAAACGACCATTTGAATTCTTGCTGGCGGTGGCCCATTCCACACCAGTCTTCATACATTTTTAAGTTCAGGAGAGCAGTATGGGTCAATACAACGCACCGTTACGCGACATTCAGTTTGTGATGCATGAATTGCTTGACGCAGAAAATGTGCTGAAGCAAATTCCACGGTACGCCGACATTGATGCCGACACCATCAATCAAGTGGTGGAAGAGGGCGGAAAATTTGCCTCCAAGGTACTTTTTCCATTGAATCAAAGCGGCGACCGCGAGGGATGTCACCTCGATACGACGACACACAAAGTCACTACGCCGACTGGCTTTGCCGATGCCTATCGACAATTCGTCGACGGCGGCTGGGGCGCACTGGCCTGCGATCCCGAGTTCGGCGGGCAAGGGCTGCCGGTATTCGTCAATAACTGTATCTACGAGTTGTTGAACTCGGCGAATCAGGCGTGGACCATGTATCCGGGTCTGTCGCATGGCGCCTACGAGTGCATTCACGCCCATGGCACACCGGAGCAAAAGGCGATGTATCTGCCGCCCCTTACCTCCGGCGAGTGGACCGGCACGATGTGCTTGACCGAATCACATTGCGGTACCGATCTGGGTTTGCTGCGCACTAAAGCTGAGCCGCAGGCTGATGGCTCCTACAAGCTCACCGGCGGCAAGATTTTCATATCGGCCGGCGAACACGAAATGAGCGGCAACATCATTCATCTGGTGTTGGCGCGGTTACCTGGCGCACCTAAAGGGACCAAAGGGATTTCGCTCTTCATCGTACCTAAATTTATTCCGAATGCGGATGGCTCAGTTGGCGCGCGCAACACGATCACCTGCGGCGCAATTGAGGAAAAAATGGGCATCCATGGCAATTCAACCTGCCAGATGAATATGGACGAAGCCAGCGGCTGGTTGATTGGTGAAGCGGGCAAAGGCCTCAACGCCATGTTTGTGATGATGAACGCGGCGCGCCTGGGTGTCGGTATGCAGTCGCTCGGGCTGACTGAGGTTGCGTACCAAAACGCCTTGGCCTACGCCAAGGATCGTTTGCAAATGCGTTCGCTCTCTGGCCCCAAAGCGCCGGATAAAGAAGCCGATCCGATCATTGTGCATCCGGATGTGCGGCGCATGCTGTTGTCGAACAAGGCCTATGCCGAATGTGGTCGCGCCTTCACCTATTTCATCGCGCTGCAGATCGATTTGGAGTTAGGACATCCCGATCCGGCCGTGCGTAAAGATGCTGGCGATTTGGTTGCGCTGCTGACACCTATTGTTAAGGCCTTCGTCACCGAAAACGGCTGGATTGGTACCTCGGAAGCCATGCAAGTCTTTGGCGGCCACGGCTACATCAGCGAGTGGGGCATGGAGCAATATGTTCGCGATGCGCGTATCAACATGATCTATGAGGGAACCAACGCGATTCAGTCGTTGGACTTGCTCGGCCGCAAAATTCTGCCGGACAATGGTGCGAAGCTCAAGAAATTCGGCGCCTTGGTCGAAGCCTTCATCAAAGAAAATGCGGGCGATGCAGCGATGAAAGAATTCATCGAGCCACTGGCTGACGTCGCCGAGAAAGTGGGCAAACTCACCATGGAAATCGGTATGAAGGCATTCCAGAATCCGGATGAAGTTGGCGCTGCTGCCGTGCCGTACCTGCGCGTTGTCGGGCACATGGTGTATTCCTATTTCTTTGCCCGCATGGCCAAGATTGCGCTGGCCAAGCAGGATTCCGGCGATACTTTCTACAAAGCCAAATTGGCCACTACGCGTTTCTATTTCGCGCGGCTGCTACCGGAGATTGCGATGTTGGTACGGCAAGCTCGCTCTGGTTCCGGTGTTTTGTTGGCGCTGGAAGCGGACTTGTTCTAGAGCGCGCACGCGGCGTTAAGCCAAGAGCCCCGGGCGCGTGAGTGTCGGGGGCTTTTTTATGCGGCCTTTTCAAACCGCCATTCCATTCCGCGCTCTTTGCCGTTCACAGTACCTTCAACGCGTGCTTTCAGCGCGCCATCTGGGTCGAGCCAATAGATAATTCGATGTGGAAAGTCATGTTTGAGGTTTTCAAAAATCACATTCTTCTCGCCGATTTCCTTGAGTTTGAATTCGACCGGTGTTTTACCGCTTGGACTGCCGTAGTAGCTTAGTCCATCAGTAGTTTCGACAATGCGCAGGAACTCATAAGAACTACCGCGACGCGTTGAGTGTGTCAGGTTCGTTCCCACCATCAGTTTCCCGCGTGGGCCGAGCCAGGACTCCTGTACGATTTCATCCGTCTTGGTCTGCGTCCATGTACCTGCCATCCAGCTTAGCTTCTCAATGGGCGTCGTTGTCTGTGCATGGACATAAATTGCCGATAAGCACAGAACGACAAAACTGAAGAATCGGAATTTCATTTGCTGTTTCTCCTCAGATTTACGGTGTGACTTGCAATCTCTCGATAGCTGTATAAAAATACAGTATATCGATATCAGGCGATTCAGTATGTCGCATGTTCCTCTACTTTCAGGCAATGCACCAGCGTTACCAGCAGCGACGCTGGCCGAGGTGCTCGCGCGGCCTGATATCTGGCGCGGGGATACCCTGGCGACGGCACCCCGACCCGGCGTTTCAACAGGGTTTGCGGCGCTCGATGCCGAGCTACCCGGCGGTGGCTGGCCGCGCGGAACGGTGGTGGAATTAATGTCGCGACATAGCGGGATCGGTGAAATAGCGCTGCTGATGCCTGCGTTGGCGGCGCAGTTTTCCGGCAATCGTAATGAAATTTCAGGTGGTAGTAACGGCTGGATCATTTGCATTGCGCCGCCGTTGCTGCCATTTGCGCCGGGCTGGACGTCGGGCTACGGGAACGGTGCTCATTCGATTGCCTTGCAGCGGTTGATGGTGATTCGTGCGCATGGCGACGATGCAGCGTGGGCTTGTGCCCGGGCTTTGGATACAGAGGGTGTTGGTGCGTTGCTGGCTTGGTTGCCCAACAGTCGGGCGGCGACCATACGCCGCCTGCAACTGCTGGCGGAACGCAGCGAGGCTCTGGTCTTTGTGTTTCGTCCTTGTGCCTGTGCAACGCAGTCGTCACCGTCACCGTTACGGCTGATGCTGGAAGCGAGTGGTTGTTTTTACGGCGTGTCATCAGCACCAACTGGCACATCAACCAGTACTGCGCTTGCCGTGCACCTCATTAAGCGGCGAGGGGCAGGGCGGACGGCGCCGCTGTATTTGAATTTGCCGCGACCACGACGGCAATCGAATTTATTGCCGAATTTGCTACCCGTCGATCACATGCTATCGCCGCAGCTGCAGGTCATTCCCCATGTTGTGGTTGAGTCTGCTATTTCCGCAATTTCCGCTTGAAGTGCTGGCGGGAGATCCCGCTTTGCAGTCGGGTTCGGTGGCGGTCACGCTTGCTGTCATCGAGGGTGAGCACATTCTGGTCGCCGATGCCGCTGCACGTGGTGCAGGAGTTATGCCGGGAATGCGTCTGGCTGCGGCGTGGGCGCGGCAACCGCTGCTCACCGTACTGGAACGCCGGAGCGACCTTGAAGCGGCCGCACTGCAGCGTTTGGCGTGTTGGGCGGGAGGTTTCACGCCCGAGGTTTGTATTCGAGATGAGTCCGGTTTGTTGCTGGAGATCGAAGGCTGCCTACGACTTTTTGGCGGTTTGGATGCCTTGCTTAAGCAGATACTCGATGGCCTGGCAGCGCAAGGTTTTACCGTGCGCCATGCCATCGCGCCAACGCCAATGGCGGCAAGTTGGTTTGCCTTAATTGCGGCTCCGATCTCCGAAACACGATGCCTCCAGATAGATCAACTACGACCGGCGGTAGCTGATTTACCAGTCGCCGTGCTGGCCAGCAGTCCTGACGTTGCAGCGCGGATTCATGCCTTTGGTCTGCAGCGGCTGGGCGATTTGATGGCTTTGCCGCGCGCGGCCTTGATGCGCCGGATTGGCGCGGCACCACTGCTGGCCTTATCCAAGGCACTTGGTGAGCTACCGGATTTGCGCCAGCGTTTTATTTTCCCTGATCGGTTTTGCGAAACCCTGGAGTTGCCAGCGCGCATCGAACACGCCGCTGCCTTGCTCTACGCCGGGCAGCGCCTGGTGGCGGCGCTGTGCGGCTGGCTGGCCATGCGCGCCAGCGGCGTCGCGGCTTGTCTGTTGTGGCTGGAACACGAACGCGGACGCGACAAAGCCGAATCGGCGACCTGCATCGAGCTACGGTTTGCCGAGCCGACGCGCGATGCGAATCGGATAACGCGGGTGCTGCGCGAACGGTTGGAGCGATTACGCTTGCCGTCCTCTGTGCTGATCATGCGGCTGGAGGCCACCAGCGCGGAGGTTTTGCCGGGGCATGATGGTCAGCTTTTCAGCGGCGCAAATACTGGTGCTGCTAAGTCCGGTGCAATGGATACGATGGGTACGCTAGTCGAGCGCCTGCAAGCACGCCTGGGCGAGGGCAGCGTGATGCGACTGGAGCAATTCGCCGACCATCGCCCCGAATGCGCCTCGCGCTTGGTGCCCTGGTCGGCGGTGGATGGGCGAGACAATGTGTGTTCCACAGATGCCTTTGCACAGGCATCCGGCTTCGCGGGCGTGGCGCAGTGCGCGACGAATTCCCCGCTACGCCCTTTATGGCTGCTACCCAAACCCGAATCACTCAATGAAATCAACGGCCGGCCGCAACGTCACGGCCCGCTCGAATTGATGAACGGCCCGGAGCGGATTGAAAGCGGTTGGTGGGACGCCGACGAGCAAGGCGCGATTGGTGATGTACGGCGCGACTACTTTGTCGCCCGTTCAACACGGCAAGAGTGGCTGTGGGTTTTCCGTGCGGAAGCAGGGTGGTTCTTGCATGGGGTATTTGCATGAACTCAGGCAAAAAATTATCCGCGCAATCCATCACGCAGCAGCCGAAAAATTTACCGGGTACGTTACCAAACTACGCCGAACTGCATTGCCTTTCAAACTTCAGTTTTCTGCGTGGTGCATCCAAACCATCGGAACTCATCGAGCGCGCCAAAGCCTCGGGTTACAGTGCATTGGCCTTGACTGACGAGTGTTCGTTCGCCGGCGTGGTGCGGGCCTACAAAGCAGCGAAAGCGGCGAATTTCAAGCTCATCATCGGCAGCGAATTTGTCTTTGATGACGGCCTGAAACTTGTCCTGCTGGCGCAAAACCGCGCCGGTTACGGCAATCTGGCGGCGTTGATTACGCTCGCCCGGCGGCGCTCGGAAAAAGGCCGGTACCGCTTGACGCGCGGCGATATTGACGTATTGCCATCACTCACCGCACCCTCGGGCGCGGTACCGGATTGCTTGGTGTTGTGGGTGCCACCACAGATATGTACCTACCGATCAGCAAATCTCTCCTCCCCCTTCAAGGGGGAGGTCGGGAGGGGGATGGGGAAAATTGACCTGCGTAGCCCCCATCCTCACCCCAACCCTCTCCTTGAAGGAGAGGGGGTAAAAGCTGAAACCACCGGGCAGTGGCTCGCCGCCCGTTTCCCCAATCGCCTCTGGCTGGCGGTCGAACTCCACGCCACAGGCGCCAACGATGACCGTTCGCGCTTGCAGCAATTACTCGCCTTGGCACATGCCTGTAAGCTACCCGCCGTCGCCAGTGGCGACGCACACATGCATACGCGCGGACGTCGTGCCTTGCAGGACACACTCACCGCGATTCGTCTCAAGACCACGGTTTTCAAAGCGGGACACGCACTATTCCCCAACGGCGAGCGGCACTTGCGCAGCCGCCTGCGGCTCTCGCGGCTGTATCCGCCCGCGCTGCTTGAAGAGACCATCAACATCGCAAACCGCTGCAATTTTTCACTCGATGAATTGCGTTATGAATATCCCAACGATATCGCGCCGCATGGTCAAACCATGGCTTCGTTCCTGCGCGAAGAAGTCGAACGCGGCCTGCTCAAACGCTATCCGAAATCGCTGCCCGACTCGGTGCGGGAACGCGTCGAACACGAAATGACTTTGATTATTGAACTGAACTACGAAGCGTATTTTTTGACTGTCTATGACATCGTTTGCTTTGCCCGCGGTCGTGAAATTTTGTGTCAGGGTCGCGGCTCGGCGGCCAATTCCGCCGTGTGCTACGCCCTTGGCATCACCGAAGTCGATCCCGCTCGCTCGCAATTGTTGTTCGAACGTTTTATCTCCCGCGAACGTGGCGAGCCACCGGATATCGACGTCGATTTTGAACACGAACGGCGCGAAGAAGTCATCCAGTATCTCTATACCAAATATGGTCGCGAGCGCGCTGCACTGACCGCCGCGCTAAACACCTGGCATACGCGCGGGGCACTGCGCGATGTCGGCCGTGCGCTGGGTTTTGGTCGTGCGCAGATCGACGCACTGGCCTCGTCAATGGCGTGGTGGGATCAACGTGAAAAATTGCCCGAACGGCTTAAAAGTGTGGGGCTCGATCCGGCCGCGCCACGCGTCGCCAAATGGTTGGCGCTGACCAATGCGCTGCGTGGTTTCCCGCGTCATTTGTCGCAGCATGTGGGCGGCTTTGTCATCTCGCGCGGAGCATTGTCACGCCTGGTGCCGATTGAAAACGCGGCGATGGTCGATCGCAGTGTGATTCAGTGGGACAAGGACGATCTCGATACCTTGGGGCTGCTGAAAGTCGATGTGCTGGCGCTGGGCATGCTCTCGGCTATCCGTCGCGCGCTGGCCTTGGTGGCTATGCAGCGTGGGCAAGCTTTCGGTCTGGCCGATGTTCCGGCAGAAGATCCGGCGGTCTACCAAATGATTTGCCGGGCCGAAACCGTCGGCGTGTTTCAAATCGAATCCCGCGCTCAAATGTCGATGCTGCCACGCCTCAAGCCGCAGAATTTTTATGATTTAGTGATTGAAGTCGCGCTGGTTCGCCCCGGCCCGATACAAGGCGACATGGTGCATCCGTATTTGCGCCGTCGTCGCGGGCAAGAGGCGGTAACGTACCCGAGCGAAGCGGTGCGCGGCGTACTCGAGCGCACGCTGGGTGTGCCGATTTTTCAAGAACAGGTGATGCAACTGGCGATAGCCGCTGCCGGTTTTACGGCGGGCGAAGCCGATCAACTGCGCCGCTCGATGGCGGCCTGGCGGCGCGAAGGCAACCTCGGGCCGTTCGAACAAAAACTAAAAGACGGCATGAAAGCCCGCGGTTATGCCGACGAGTTCGCCCAGCGCATCGTCGCGCAAATTCGCGGCTTCGGCGAATATGGCTTCCCCGAATCCCATGCCGCGAGTTTTGCGCTCTTGGTGTATGTCTCAGCATGGCTCAAATGCCACGCCCCGGCAGCGTTTTTGTGCGCGTTGCTCAACAGCCAGCCGATGGGTTTTTATACGCCATCGCAATTGGTACAAGACGCCAAACGCAGTGGCGTGGAGGTGTTGCCGGTGGATGCGCAAAGTAGTGACGTGGATGCGCGTTTAGATGACTTGTCGGATTCGCCAGTTGGTGCTGGTGTGGAGTCTCGGCTTAGTACAGCCGAGCCGCTACACAGGCGCGAAGCAGTGCTTCGCGAAACCCCTGTTTCGCCGCCGTCAGTTCGCCTCGGCCTCTCCACCATCCGTGGTTTTCCAAAAGCCGCCGCTGAGCGGATCGTTACCGCCCGCCAAAGTGGCCCGTTCCTTGATATCACCGACCTCGCTGCCCGCGCCACTTTATCGCGTGCCGAACTGGATTGCCTCGCCGCCGCCGATGCCTTGCGCGGGCTCGCCGGGCATCGCCGCCAAGCCGCCTGGGAGGCCGCCGCCGCGCCGGTACAGCTCGATTTGCTCAGCGGCATCCACATTGCCGAGACGCCAAACCAACTGCCCGCCCCGCGCGAAGGCCAGGACATTGCGGCCGATTACATCACCCAAGGCTTGTCACTGCGCCGTCATCCACTTGCCTTGTTGCGCCGCCGCTTGAGCGCCGCCCGCTTTGTCAGCGCCTCCGATTTACAGCATGCCAACGACCGCCAGTTAATTCGCGCCGCCGGCATCGTCACCTGCCGCCAACGCCCCGGCACGGCGAGTGGTGTCGTCTTCGTGACCCTCGAAGACGAATCCGGCATGACCAATGTCATCGTGCATGGCCACCTCGCCGAACGCCAACGCCGCGAACTATTAAGCAGCAAACTTCTCGGCGTTTTCGGCCAACTGCAACGGGAAGGAGAAGTCGTACACCTGATCGCCGGAAGGCTGGTCAATCTTTCAAGCTGGCTGGGTGAGTTGCAGACAGTGAGCCGGAATTTTCATTAAGGAAAACCCTTTTTAACGCCGTCCTATCAGCACCAACTGGCGGGCACCACAGATCATTGCGCTGGCTTATTCCGCACCGGTACGCTGGATGCGCAAACCTCCGTATGACCAAAGCTATGCACGAACCAACCGCTGCGGTTACGGCGGGAGTCGAGTACGGATGCCCACGATTTGCTGTCGGTTTTGAGTACCTCCAGCTTTGGTCGCTCGGCTTCGCTGATATCGCTGGCCAATCTGACCTTGGTGATGCCGACGTAATGCTCCGGTTTGTCATAAAAACCCATGGTCGCTCCGCCACGCGGGAGTGCCGACAAATATTCCATGCCACGCAACACCCGTCCGACGACAGTGATATTCAGATCCAAACCGCGTGGTGCATGACCGATGATGGCGTAAAGGCCTGTGCCATTGCTTGAATCTGTCGGCTGGCCTCTGGCAGCGCCAACCATGCCGTAGCAGTGGGTCAGCCAGGCTTTATTTTTCTTCGGGTCGGCCGCCACTGGAAATCCATCGACATAACCGGTGACGGGTGCCCAGCCGTCGACATCCTTGATCGGAGTGATCGGCAACCCCTTGAACGGAATAAAAAACTCGGCAGGAAGTTTTGTTTTCGCATCACCCAGTGATTTGGCGAGCTTCGGATCATCGTCATTGGGATCCCCCCATTGTGTAACGTAATTGTCTTGCACCCGCATGATTGCCAAGCCATCAAAAAAACCTTGATGGGATAGGGTGCGAATATTCGCCGAATGGAGAGGTGCGAAACGTGTTGCCAGTTCGATGAAAATCTGGCCTTGCGTCAGATCCATCACCAGAAGATCGGACGCGGCAACATCGCGCCAATCACTTGCCGGTGCAGCGGCGATAATTTCCGCTGTGGTTTTGGGTGTTTTCGGTGCCTCGCCATCAGCGGCAATAGCAACAAAATTAACGGCAATCGCAAGCGAACCCGCGCATGCCATTTTTACCCGGTTGAACAAAGTTCCGAACATCGTGATCTCCTCGAAGTTTCCAATTCGTCTTAACCTTGTAACTGCCTTAGCGTTTGCTTAAATTGACGACGTTGCAGGTGATTCTCCGGATTGTCCCGACATCTCCCGCCAGGCTTGCGTTGCTTGCATAACAAGCAGCACACCAGCACCCACAGTAACCAGTAGCATGCCCGATTCCGCAATGGTTTTGAATGCGTCAGGGGTGATTGCCGGCGCAAACCATTTGCCTATGGCATCCAGAAAGTAGCGGCTATACATCAGCAGTAGCAGCGGAGCAAACCACATGCCGATACGCGCAGTCACGCCACCATTTGGACCCTGCACTGCGCGACCCGCAAGCAGAAAAAGAGCCGAGGCGACAAAAATCACCGTAAATATCGTGCCGATGAGTCGTTGAGCACTACCAAATTCAGTCTGCCAATGAGTGTACGGCCACCAGCAGATACAAAAGATGCCTAGCATCAGCGCAAGTAATCGCGCACGCTGCGGACCGCGATCATCGATAAAGCCTCCGCCTTGTATATCCAATCGTTTCAAGAAAGGAATGACTATCAGACACGCCATACCGAGAACTGTGTCGATCAGCATGGTCCGCGGATAACCCCAGGCTTCTATAGCGATGCCTTGCCAGGTGGAGGAATATGAGATAGCCAAGTTCGCCAGCGCCATGTAGGCGGTAAATTGTGTTGCCGCGACCTTTGGATTGGTGACATCCATCAGGCTCGCCGAACGCGTGCCGTACATAAGTCCTTGCAGGGCGGCGTAGCTCAGTGTTGCAATCCACAGCGCGGTGACTAGCCCGATAGGTACCGCAGGGCGATTTGCGGCAGAGGTGCTGGCTGGCATGATCCAGCCGTACTGCTCAAGGGCGAGCATGAGATAAAGCACCGGCAAGCTCATCAGCGCGATGTAAATGAACAATGTGCGCCGGCGACCGAAGCGATCGGACAAAAAGCCACCGATGACACAAAAAGCTGCGCTCAACACGGATGACCAGAGGCTGAGCCAACCGACCTGATCATCATCAAGACCGAGTTCTACCGCCAGATTCGACTGCAATGCGAGTCCCAAACACATGGCTCCCGGCGGCAGGATTGCAAACAATAGACCTGAAAACGCACCACGGCTACCGAGGAAAGAGCGGAACGCATCCACAGCAAAGGTCCGCATTTCTCTACCAGCCTGGGCAAGTCGAGAGCCGCCAACCACCGCGCGCACCGGTTCGGCAGCTTCTTTCATTGGCAGCACCACCAGCGCTGTCACTGAAAGTATGCATGCAGTAACGAAATAAAACGTTGGCTGAAAGCCCGTTACACCGCTGAGGAACAATACGCCGCTACCGCCAATTGCCATGCCAATATAGGCTCCTGCAAACATCATTCCATTTGCAGTGCCACGTTCGTCGTCATGTAGGGTGCTGCAAGCCAGTGCGTCGATCGCTACATCCTGCATTGCACCAAAGGTGTTATGGATTAACAGAATCGCTGTAAAGAGTCCGAGTTGTTGTGGCAAGTCCAACATGACCGTCGAGAGCAAGGTCAGCGCCATCATGATCTGGGTAATCAAAATCCAGCCGCGACGCTTACCCAATCGCCCGAAAGTGAATACGTCAATTATCGGGCCGAAGGCCCATTTAAACGCCCAGGGCAAGTAGAACGAGCCGACGAAAGCACCGATTTCAGCCGGACCGACATCCAGTCTGCGTAGTTGCGTTGCAACTGCCGTTGCAGCAAAACCCAAGGGAATGCCTTCGGTGACGTACAGCAAAAAGAATGCCGTCAGTCGCCCTTTTTTGGTGGTTAACAAATTGGGTAGTTGCATAAGCATTCCTCGTTGATTCCATCACTGTGATTCAAACAACCAACGTCGTTGTGCCCGTGGTCACGGAATGATTACACACTCGTGCTGATTGCTTGCATAAATTGAACTTGCTGGGCTATTCTCGCCAGACGCGAACCCGCTTATGGAGCAAGCCATGTCACCGATGAATCCGCAAGACGCGATGTTTTTACTGTTTGAAAACCGCCATACGCCAATGCACGTCGCTGGCCTGCAGTTATTCACACCAGCAAAATCAGACAAGAGACCCGGCAGTGCATTTCTATCCGAGTTGATTCATACGTGGAAACGACATGCCGTGGCAAATGCTCCGTTCAATCTGCGTCCGCTGCAAAACTTTGGTCGTTGGTTCTGGGAAGAGGATGACCACTTTGATGTGGACTATCACTTACGTCATTTGGCGCTGCCTTACCCGGGACGCGTGCGTGAACTACTCAACATGGTATCGCGTCTCCACGCGACACCGTTGGATCGCAATCGTCCGCTGTGGGAGGTCTATCTCATTGAAGGTCTTAACGATGGCCGATTCGCGATCTATACCAAGTTTCACCATGCCTTGATTGATGGCGTCACGGGTAGCCGTTTGTTCGCTTCCACCATGTCGACGGATCCGCGCGCGACCAAACCGATGCCGCCGTTTTGGGCAATGAAACACAAACATCGCGCCAGCAATGCGTCGGTAAAGAACAAATCGATGTTGCAAAAGGCCGTGGAGACGCTCGTCAGCGGTAAGGAGATTGTTCCTGGCTTGGCACATGGAGTGTTTGATTTGGTTCGCGGGCTCGCTGGCTCGGACGCCGAGGCCTTGCCGTTCCAGGCGCCGCCGAGCATGTTCAATGTTGAAATATCTGGCTCACGGCGATTTGTTGCGCAGTCCTACTCACTACCGGAATTCAAGGCATTGGGCAAACTGGCCGGGGCAACGGTCAATGATGTGACGCTGGCGGTATGCGCCGGTGCCCTGCGGCGTTATTTGCAATCGCACGATGCGCTGCCGGCGAAGCCATTGGTGGCAATGGTGCCGGTATCGTTGCATAGTGAAGGCGGGGAGGGCGGCAATCAAATTGCAATGGTGACTACCGAATTGGCCACTGAAATCGCTGATCCGATTGAGCGCCTGAGAAGAATCAAGAAGTCGATGACCGTGGCCAAAGATCGCCTGCGCAAGATGGGAAAAACGGAAAAGATGGCTTATTCGGCTGCAACCTTGCAAGCACCAGCGCTGCCGCTAATGCTGACGGGTTTGGGCAAGCGCGCGCCGCTGTGCAACGTAACAATTTCGAATGTTCCTGGTGCGCCGCAGACACTCTACTTGCAAGGCGCGCGCCTTGATGAGGCCTATCCGGTTTCAATTCCGATGGATTACAACGCGCTGAATATCACTGTCAGCAGCTATGGCGAAAGTTTCGCCTTTGGTTTCATCGCTTGCCGCCGCACGGTGCCTGGTCTGCAACGGATGATTGATCACACCGATGCTGCTTTGGCTGAGCTGCGTAAGGCTTTGGGTGTCAGAAGACCGGCGATACAACGGGCGGTTAAAAAGATGGCGAAACCAAATCAGAAGACAGCTGCCTCAGCAGCCAAGCGGCGCCGGAGCGTCACGACGGGTTCGAAAACCTAACTGTGCCGGCGAATCGCCAGCGTGACGTTCGTTCCACCAAATCCGAACGAGTTGGATAACGCGAGTTCGATCGTCATTTTTCTGGCGCTTCCCGGGACGTAGTCCAAATCGCAGGTTGGATCGGGAGTAAAAATATTTATCGTGGGTGGTGAAATCTGGTGATAGACCGCCAGCGCGGTGATCACTGCTTCAACGCCACCGGCAGCCCCGAGTAAGTGCCCGTGCATTGACTTGGTCGCGTTCACCGCTACGGAATACGCATGTTCGCCGAGCGCGGCTTTAATTGCCGCCGTTTCGTTGCTATCGCCCATCGGTGTCGAGGTGCCGTGCGCATTGATGTAGTTCACTTGATCGGGATTCGACTGTGCATTTCTCAACGCGGCCAACATGGCGCGACGAGCGCCATCAACATTGGGCGCGGTGGCGTGGTGAGCATCGGCGCTCATGCCCAGGCCAGCGAGTTCGGCGTAAATGCGGGCACCACGACGCTTCGCGTGTTCGTATTCTTCAAGGATCAGGATGCCGGCACCTTCTCCCATGACAAAGCCGTCTCGATCTTTGTCGAAGGGACGGCTCGCAGTAGCGGGATCGCCATTACGTTCGGATAGCGCCCGCAGTGCACTAAAACCACCGATACCGGCCATATTGATGGTGGATTCGGCGCCGCCCGCGATCATCACGTCGGCATCGCCATACTCAACAATGCGACCGGCCTCGCCGATGCTGAGCGCGCTGGTGGCACAGGCAGAGGAGGCGGACAGGTTTGGACCTCTGGCGCCAAACTGAATCGAGATCAATCCGGCAACCATGTTGATACTCGAACCGGGGACAAAGAAGGGCGAGATCCGACGCGGACCCTTCTCAATCATGTCGCGAATATTGTCTTCAATCATCGGCAAGCCGCCGACGCCGGAGCCGACGCTAACACCCACCCGGTCCGCATTCTGTTCGTCGATCACCAGTCCGGAATCATTCAGTGCCAGCTGGCTCGCGGCGATGCCATAGTGAATAAACGTATCCACGCGGCGAGCTTCCTTGGCTGACATCCAATCGGTTGCAGCAAAGTCTTTGACCTCGGCCGCAATCCGCGTCGACAATTGCACGGCATCAAACCGCGTTATCGGTCCAATACCGCCGGCGCCGGCCATAAGACTATTCCACACCGGTTCAATTCCGATACCAATCGGTGAAACAATACCAAGCCCGGTGATCACCACACGCCGCTTGCTCATCATGCGTGACTTTGCCGTGGCGAAATATTTGCTGAACAATTCACTTTTTCCCTCTGCGCAAGGTCTCGCCAAGCTGCTTAGTCGCATCCATTTTGACGAAATGTGTTTCATGTGTTGCGCGCCATTGAGCCAATGCGGGGCCTATATCTTCGTGCCTCTCCAGGGTGCGGACGCCAGGGATGGTTTTGCCGCGACCGACTAACGCTTCACCTCCGGCCCAAAGTTCGGTGTGCTCAGGCAAAAGCTGACGTAACTCAATCAGCGCGGCACGGGCTTTGCGCCAGGTATACGCCCCGGAGAATGAAAGCGCGACGATGTCAATGGTGGTGCCGCGGGCAGCGCCCGCGATATCCACCAAGGGTGTTTGCGCCCCAAGTGACAAACACCAGGCACCGTTGGCTGCGAGTAACGCCTCCGCCATCAACAGACCCAACAGGTGTTCTTCATCCTTCACAGTGGTCAACAATACGTGCGGACGTTTGCCGCGATTGGCAAGGCCATGAATCAATGAGCGCAGCTGGTTCTGTACCACTTCGGTATAGAGGTGTTCCTCGAAAATTCCGATATCCCCGTTCATCCATGCGTCGCCGATCAGGCGGTTGAGGGCAGGTACCGTTTCGGTGACAAAGCGATCCAAGCCATCCCGCGCCAATCGTTGTGCCAGTTCATGACGAAGTTGGTCGACGTCGTGCCGTTTCAACAACGGCAGAACCCAATCTTCGGTTTCTGTTTGGTTCTTTTCAGCACGTAATTGGGCTAACTGGGCGTGCAATTCTGCTACGGGTAAGCGCAAAAGGGCACCTGGCCGCTTACCCTGATCCATCAAGCGTTTGATTAGACGCAAATGCTCAACCTGTTCCGGTGGGTACAGGCGTTCATCGATTGCATCCCGGTGAGGTGTCGGGAAACCGTAGCGGCGCTCCCACACCCGCAAGGTGTCCTTGCCCAAGCCGGTGTCGCGCTCGACGGCCGAGATACTGACACCAGACCTTTTTTGTGTATTCATTTTTTACAATTTGTCTAGGACAAAAGATTGACAACGGCAATATTGGCAGCTATCTTACGCAGCATTATTCAAAATGTCTAGGACAAAATGCGTATGTCAGCAAGGGTAATGTTGAAGGTGGTAGCGATCCTCGGTGCGCTCGTAGGCCTGCCAGCCTATGCTGAATGTCCGAAACTACTCGATCATAAGGTGCCGCGACTGCAGGATGGAACGCAACAATCGCTTTGCCAATATCAGGGAAAGGTGATTCTGGTCGTCAATACCGCGAGTTTCTGTGGCTTTACCAAACAGTACGAAGCACTTGAAGCTGTCTATGACAAATATAAGGACCGCGGGCTGGTGGTAGTAGGCTTCCCGTCCAACGATTTCGGTGATCAAGAGCCGGGCAGCGAAAAGGAAATTGCAGAATTTTGTCGCCTGACCTATGGCATCAAGTTTCCGATGATGGGAAAAACTGATATCGCAGCGCCAAAGACAAGCGCCTTCTACAAAGACCTAATCAGGCAAACCGGGGAATCGCCGAAATGGAATTTCCACAAATATCTGATTGATCGAACTGGCGCAAAGGTCATGAGCTACGACAGCAAGACCGTCCCTGACGGCCCAATCATGATCAGCCAGATCGAGCGCTGGCTGACCGATAAATAAGTCGCTTCGAAACGTCTCAAACCTGATTCTTAATCCTTCGAGGAAAAACCGTGAACGCCCCTGACCGAATTTTTTTGCCTGATATCCAAGCGAGCCCTGACCACCGCCAGCTCTCGATCCAGCAGGTCGGCGTCAAGGGTTTGCGCTATCCATTTTCTCTATTGGATGGCGCGGGTATCCCGCACCCGACGATTGCGACCCTGGCAATGACTGTCGGTCTTCCGCCGGAGGTGAAGGGCACCCACATGTCACGGTTTGTCGAACTGCTGGAGCGTCCGCGTGAGGCCCTGTCGCTTCGCGATTTGCGGCAAATGTTTGCTGACATGCTGCGACATTTGCAGGCGGATTCGGGCCGGATCGAAATACGCTTCCCCTATTTCATCCGCAAACAAGCGCCGGTGTCTGGTGTGTCGAGCTTGCTCGACTTGGACGCGGGTATCGATGTCTCCTGCGTCGCCGGCGGGCCAGTGCAAATGGCAGTGCAAGTTACCGTACCTGTCACCAGTCTGTGTCCCTGTTCAAAGAAAATCTCGGACTACGGCGCGCATAACCAGCGCTCGCATTTGACCCTGCGGGCGAACTTGCGCGCCGACTTGAGCCTGGAGGAGTTGGTCCGCATCGCTGAAGAAGAAGCTTCGTGCGCAATATTTGGCTTACTGAAGCGTCCGGACGAGAAATGGGTTACCGAGCGCGCCTACGACAATCCGAAATTTGTTGAAGATCTGGTGCGTGATGTTGCTTTGCGCCTTCAGGCCGATACACGAATTGGCGCCTGGTCGGTGGCGGCAGAAAACTTTGAATCCATTCATAACCACTCCGCCTATGCCGTGATTGAGGGC
Organism: Rhodocyclaceae bacterium; assembly: GCA_016718525.1. GTDB lineage: Bacteria > Pseudomonadota > Gammaproteobacteria > Burkholderiales > Rhodocyclaceae > JADKHX01. The sequence continues at coordinate 1,105,616 of JADKDD010000001.1, read as the reverse complement.
TGCAATGATTGATATTCTGGTGTGGTCAAGTTTGAGCTTACTGTTGCTCCAGCGCGCCTATCGCGGCGTGAGGCTTGAGCTTTTGGCGTCGGACAGAGCGAATCCGCATAAGTCATCATGAGAATTGCGGTAATCGGTGCCGGCATCTCCGGCCTTGCAGCCGCATGGTTGCTCTCAAACAAACATCAGGTCACGCTGTTTGAAGCGGGCGACTATTTGGGTGGTCATACACATACCGTAGATGTGGAAGTGAATGGCGTCCATTGCCCTGTCGACACCGGGTTTCTGGTTTTTAATCATCGCACATACCCGAATTTGACGGCGATGTTCAGCTCGCTCCAGGTAAAGACCGTCGCCAGCGATATGTCTTTTGCCGTTAGCCTCGAGAATCCAGCCGTGGAGTGGGCCGGGTCAAACTTGTCGACCCTGTTTGCACAAAAACGCAATATTTCCCGCATCGGCTTTTGGCGCATGCTCAAAGATACATTGCGATTCAATCGGGATACGGCGCAGCCGAACCTGCCGGAGATTTCTCTTGGTCGTTATTTGGATCAGAACCACTACAGTGCAGAGTTTCGCAATTGGTACCTGTTGCCGATGGGCGCCGCAATCTGGTCTTGCCCGACCCAGGCGATGCTCGACTACCCGCTGACCACCTTCATCCGTTTCTGCCGTAACCACGGCCTCCTGCAGATCTTCGACCGCCCGCAATGGCATACGGTTACCGACGGCGGGCGTGAGTACGTTAAGCGCATTGCTGCGCAGTTGAGCGATGTGCGCTTGGCCCAACCGGTACAGGCTGTAAAACGCGAGGAACCCGGCGTTGGCGTGATTCTGTCAAGTGGCGCCCACGAAAATTTTGATGAAGTTGTTTTTGCCTGTCACAGTGATCAAGCGTTGGCCATGCTGGGTGTCGGTGGTAGTCCAACCGAACGCGAACTGCTCGGCGCTGTGCGTTATCAGCCGAACCGCGCCATGCTGCACACCGATGTTCGATTGTTGCCTCGGGACCCGAGGGTTTGGTCGGCATGGAACTACATGGCAGGTAAAAACGCTTCCGGCGCCCAGTCGGTCAGCGTTTCATACCTGATCAACAAGTTGCAACCGCTGCGCGTCGAGACGCCAGTGATCCTTTCCTTGAATCCGCAGTTTCAACCGGATCCCGCCACGATCCTTGGTGACTATGAATATGCGCATCCGCTGTTTGATCACGCGGCGGTCGTCGCGCAACAGAAGCTGCCGCTGATTCAAGGTGTCGACCGGATGTGGTTTTGCGGGGCATGGACCGGCTACGGCTTCCATGAGGATGGCCTGGTGTCGGCGCTGGCCGTTGCCAATCAGCTGGGCTGCGTCGCGCCTTGGCAACAAGGCAGCTCCGGACTGGTTGCAGCAGCGTGAAGCCATTACTGTGTCAGGGGACGGTGATGCATGCCCGTTTTGCCGGGAAGCATAGTCCCACTGCACATCAGTTCACCTATCCGCTTTTTTTTGTAGCTTTGCCATTGTCATTGCTGACCTCAATCAAGAATCGATGGTTTGGCCTGGAACAGGCACGCCCACTGTCGTTTCACCAGCGCGATCATGGCGCGCGTGACGGCGCAGCCTTGCTGCCGTGGATACGCCAATTATTACTGGAAGAAGGCATCACCAACGCCAACGGCGAGATCGTATTGCAGACTTTTCCTCGTGTGCTGGGCTTCGTCTTCAATCCGGTCAGTTTTTGGTTTTGTCACGACAGAGAAGGCGCATTGCGCGCCGTGCTGTGCGATGTTCGCAATACCTTTGGAGACCGCCACAATTATCTGGTCGTGCATGATGATCAGCGTCCGATCCAAGCTATCGATCACTTGCCGGCGCGAAAGGTGTTTCACGTATCTCCGTTCTTTCCAATCGTCGGCGACTACCGTTTCCGCTTCGATATTTCGGAGCAGCGGCGCCGGGTCGAGATTGATTACTTTATCGAAGGTGAGCGTGTTCTTGCTACCGTCTTGCAAGGTACTCCCGAAGCGCTAACAGCTTCGACGGCGCGCGGTGCATTGCTGCGCCAACCCTTGCTCACCCTTGGCGTTGTTTTTCGCATCCACTGGCATGCGCTTCAGCTGTGGCTGAAGCGCGCCGTTTTTCACTCCCGTCCCACTCCACCTGCGCAAGAGACCACTCGATGAATACTCACGTTTCCCATCTCGTTTCCACTCCATCCACGCGCAAACTCAGCGCCTCTATGCCGCTGGCACGCGCGACGCAAACCGCGATCAAGTTACTGCAACACATTGAAGGCGGCAGCCTGCGTTTGCAGCTTCCGGATGGTCAGACCATGACGTTGGGGCAGGGGATGGAGCGGGCGGTACTCGAAGTCAACGATGAACGCGTTTTCCGCCGCGTCCTCGCCGAAGGCGATATCGGCTTTGCCGAAAGCTGGATGGACGGCGATTGGCAAAGCGATCAACTCGCGGAACTGCTGACCTTGATGGCGGAGAATCGCACCCAGCTAGCGCGTGCGGTCCATGGCAGTTGGCTGCCGGTGTTGGTCCATCGCTTGCGACACCTGACTCGAATGAACACCCGCGCGGGCTCGAAGCGAAATATTTTGGCGCACTACGATTTGGGCAATGACTTTTACAAGCTTTGGCTTGATCCGTCGATGACCTATTCATCAGCGAAGTTCAGCACTGGCGAGAACATGAGTTTGGAGCAGGCGCAACGCTTCAAGTACCTCAGTCTGCTGAAGATGCTGCGTCCCGAACCCGGTCAAACGATTCTCGAAATTGGCTGCGGTTGGGGCGGTTTCGCCGAAGTGGCAGTCAAGGAATTCGGCTGCAAGGTGCATGGCGTCACACTTTCGCCTTCTCAACTCGAATGGTCGCGCGCCCGCGCCCAGCGCGAGGGGTTTGCCGGCAACGCTGAATTCTCCTTGACCGACTATCGGGATATTCGTGGCCAATTTGATCATGTTGTCTCGATTGAAATGTTTGAGGCGGTTGGTGAGCGCTATTGGCCCAGTTATTTCGACCAGATCCGCAGTTGCCTGAAGCCCGACGGACGCGCGGCGATTCAAACCATCACCATTGCCAATGATCGCTTTAGTGCCTACCGGCGTGGTACCGACTTTATCCAGCGGTATATTTTCCCCGGCGGCATGCTGCCATCGCCAGAAGTTTTTGAGCGTCATGTGGCACGTGCCGACTTGATGGTGAGCGACAAATCCAGCTTCGGGCGTGACTACGCGACAACCCTGTCGCACTGGCACAAGCATTTCGAGGCCGCGTGGCCGGCGATTTCGGCGCAGGGTTTCGATCAACGTTTCCAGCGCCTGTGGCGCTTCTATCTCGCCTATTGTGAAGCCGGGTTCCGCTCCGGCGCCACTGATGTCTGCCACTTCCTTTTGGAGCATCGCCCCCGATGAAAAGGTGGTCACGAAAACTACTGATCGTTTTGGCCAGCGCGCTGGTGCTGGGTTCGAGTGCCGCCGCCTTGCCCGAGCCGATCACCCAGCAAACCCCGGATTGGGCGTTGCAAGGCAAAGGTGAGATGCGCTGGTTTGGCTTTCAACTGTACGAAGCCAGACTATGGGTACCGAGTGCCGCATCGCTAGGGGCTCGTCCCGGCCCACCCGATGGGCATTTCGCGCTTGAGTTGCAGTATGCGCGGGACATTACTTCGCAGCGCTTGGTCGATGCGAGCATTGACCAGATGAAACGTTTTGGCGCGATTGACGAACAGCGACTGGGCAAATGGAAGGTGGCCTTGGAGCGCGTGTTCCCTAACGTCAAGACCGGGGATGTGATCGTCGGTGTGCTCAAGCCGAATCAGGGTGCCGAGTTTTATCACCAGAGCCGCCTCAGCGGCCGGATTGATGACATCGATTTTGCCCGCACCTTTTTTGCTATCTGGCTGGATGAACGGACCAGTGAACCGGAACTACGCAAGCGCTTGTTAGGTTTGCCAGCAAAGTGAAAGCCGAAATCAGTCTGCGCCAAATAGGAGCTTATGGCGTTCTGGGCTTCCCGCTGGCGTTTATCGCGTTGCCGCTGTATGTCCATGTACCGCAGCTGTACGCCGATAGTGTCGGCTTGTCACTGGGGTTGGTTGGGGCATTGTTGTTACTGATCCGTTTTGCCGATGCCGTGATCGACCCGTGGCTGGGCCGTTTCAGCGACAAAGTCGGCAACCGCCGACGTTTGATCGCGTTGGCATTGCCGCTGATGACGCTGGGTTTGATCGCAGTGCTCAATCCTCCGCAAACCGGGGGTGCGGTTTGGATGGTGTTGACCTTGATGGTGACCTTTATTGGCTATAGCCTTGCCATGATCAACTACCACGCTTGGGGAGCCGAGCTAGGCGAGACGCCATCACAGCGGATCCGCGTCACTGCTACACGTGAAAGTCTGTCGCTGTGCGGCGTGGTGGTTGCTGCCGCCTTGCCTTCGCTGCTGGCACCCGATGCTGCCACTGCATTGCAATTCCTGAGCTGGGTGTTCGTTCCTATTGTGATCGTCGCCGCCTTGATTACCCTGCTTGGCGCGCCGATAGGAAATGTATTCTCGGGTGGTGCTGTCAAGCATGCACCGCTGCGCGCGGCGTTGGCCGATCAAGCCTTCAGGCGACTATTGCTGGTGCTCGCATTTGCTGGCGTGGCGTCCGCAATACCTGCAACACTGGTACTATTTTACATTAATGATGTGCTGCAACTACCTGAATGGCAAGGATTATTTTTAGCGATCTATTTTGTCTGTGGCGGTATTGCGATGCCGGCGTGGATCGCGCTGGCGCGTCGCCGGGGCAAGGTTTTTGCGTGGGCGGTGAGCAGCGTCCTGGCAATTGCCAGCTTTGTTTGGGCGTTTATGCTGGGGAGGGGCGATGGGGTTGCATTTGCGGTGATCTGCGGTTTGAGCGGCGCAGCGCTTGGCGCCGAGTTGGCAATCCCGCCAGCCTTGCTGGCAGATCGCTTGGCGGCAGGACGGCGGGCCGGAGGTGACATGGGGGGCACGGCGGCTTATTTCGGCGTGTGGAATTTCGTTAGCAAATTTAACCTCGCGCTCGCTGCCGGGATCGCCTTGCCGCTGGTTGGTTTTGCCGGCTACCGAGTTGGTGCTGGCGACACGGCGTCGGCCGATGGGCTGGTTGCTTTGGCACTGGTTTACGCGGTCTTACCGGCCCTGATCAAGTTCGTTTCATTGGGCCTATTGCTCTACTGGAAGAATTATTTCGAAGAGGTCAGTGCATGAAGAATCTATGGATGAAGATTATTGCGGCGATAACGATCGCTATCGCGGTGGGTGGTTGCGCGTCAGTTGAGGTTGACGCGTATCGCAGCGAAACGCCGGCCTTGGATATGCGCCGCTTTTTTAACGGGACAGTTGAAGGCTGGGGCATGTTTCAAGACCGTTCGGGAAAGGTGATCAAGCGCTTTCACGTAGTGATCGACTCTAAGTGGGAGGGTGATCGTGGCACCCTTGATGAACGCTTCACTTGGTCAGACGGATTGCAGGGGGGCAATGTTGAACGCCGGGTCTGGTCCTTGCAGGATTTGGGCGGCGGGCGCCTTCTCGGCCGGGCTGGTGATGTGGTTGGAGAGGCAGAGGGCGTGGTCTCCGGAAATGCGCTACGCTGGCGTTACGTAATGGCCTTGCCGGTCGATGGCAAAACGATTAACGTCGAATTCGATGACTGGATGTACTTGATCGACGATCAAGTCATGCTTAATCGTTCGGCAATGAGCAAGTTCGGAGTTCATCTGGGCGACGTAACGCTGACTCTGCAACGCAAGAACAAATGACCGCCATGTCATTAAACAAAGCTGCCTGTGCGTCCGCTGCTTTGTGGATTGAATTGAAAATTCTTGATTGAGAAGAAACTGATGAGCAAAACGACTAGGCTGGACGAAACGATTGAAGTAGCCCGGCCATTAAATGAGGCTTTCGCTTACATTTCCGAGTTCAACCGAATTGAAGAATGGGATCCGGCGGTGGCCAAGGGAATCCGGCTGACGGATGGCCCACTCGGGGTCGGCACGAAATTTCGTATCGATATGAAAGCCGGGTTTTCGCTCTACTACACGGTGACCGAATGGGAAGCGGAGCACCGTCTGTTAATGACTGTTGATTCCAAGGTATTTACCGCCGTCGAGGAAATCCTGTTCGTCAAAACGCCGACCGGTACCCGCATCCGTTATATCGCAATATTCACCTTTCCGTCTGCGTTGACTTTGTTGGCGAAGACCTTCCCCGGCGTCATGGATAGAGTCGGCAAGAGTGCGGTGGCGGGGATGAAGCGGGCGCTGGAAGACAAGCAGCCGACACCCGTTGCCTCGCGTGGTGTTTTACTGGCCGACAAACTTTTACTTCCCGGTCTGGTGAGCTTCACCAAATTTGGATATCGCCGCGCACGCAAGAAACAGAACCCGGTCTCGGCATATTTGGGCGATCGGCACGCGGTCATCACCGGCGCAACCTCCGGCCTGGGACTCGCCACAGCCGAGATCCTGGCAGCGCGCGGAATGAGCTTGACCCTGGTCGCCCGCGACAAAGCCAAGGCAACACGCTTGGCCAAGGACCTCATCAAACGTTCTGGAAATCCGCGCATTCAGGTGGAAATTGCCGACCTGAGTTTGATCGGCGATGTTACCGCTGTGGCCGATCGATTGTTGAAATCCGGCAAGCCGATTGACGCCTTGATCAACAATGCTGGCGCCTTGACCAATCCCCGAAAAGTCACCACAGAAGGCTTGGAGACCAGCTTCGCCTTGCTGTTGCTCAGCCCATACGTGCTGACAGAACGCCTGTACCCATTGCTGAAGCAGGCACACGGCGGCCGGGTCATCAATGTTCTGTCGGGCGGGATGTACGCCGAACGGATTCACCCGGACGATTTGCAATCGAGCAAGGGTAGCTATTCCGGCTCAGTAGCCTACGCCCGCGCAAAGCGCGGCTTGATGATTGTGACCAATCAATGGGCGTCGCGCTGGAAGAAGGACGGGATTGTGGTCAATGCCATGCATCCCGGTTGGGCAGATACACCTGGCGTTGAATCGTCCTTACCGGCGTTTCATCGGCTGACACGGCCCTTTCTGCGATCACCAGAGGAGGGTGCTGACACCATCGTCTGGTTGGCAACCGCGACCGAAGCGGCCAAAGTCAGTGGTGAGTTCTGGTTAGACCGTCAGCAGCATCCGGCGCACATCTTGTCGCGCACCAAGGAACGTGCCGGCGACAAACAGAGACTTCTAGATGCCTTGGCTGAATTCTCGAAGAAGTTCAGCTAAGTCACGACGCAACGTTCGATAACTAGTTTCGAGTGGCAGATTTAACAATCGCTGCCGCAGCCGAATCAACCTGCAGGAAAGCGCGCCGAATTCGGCTCTAACGGCAGGCGCAAGGCATTGGTCAGGTAGCTGACGGTGCGATAAAAGCCCGCCAGCATCAATAATTCCAGCATCGCTTCCTCGCTGAACTGGTTGCGTAGCTGCACCCACAAATCATCCGGGATGTCGCACTGCTTGTGTAGGGCGTCGCACAGACGCAGCAGGATGCGGTCATCGTCTGACCAGCAGCCGTCAGCAGCACTGCCATGCACGAACGAGGCAATCTGAGCTTCGTCAAATTTCGCTTTGGCGGCGAAGATCGCGATATGGACACCCCATTCATATTCGGATTTGCATAGAGCTGTAGTGCGATTGATCACCAGTTCGCGCTGTCGCAGCGTCAGGTGCCCGCGATCCAAGAGGCTGGAAGCAAAGAACTTGGAAAATAGACGCGGGTCTCGCGCCAGCGTGGTGAACAGCGCCAATGGCGGCTGGCCTGGCGGCATGATCTTGTCGAATGCGGCTTGGATTTCTGGGGCGAAGGGTGCGGTGGCGGGGGATATGCGGTGGGTCATGAAAACTCCTGGGTTGGATAGCATTCAGCCCGCGAATGCAACTGCGCGGGCTGAATGCGTTTGAGCAAACCTTCAAAGATGCGTTCGTATCACCAGTTGGTGCTGGCAGGACGCCGTTTAGGACCGCTAGACAGTCACCGTATCAGCCTGTTCTTTAAACTCCTGAATCTGGTCAAAGTTCATGTAACGATAAACCTCGGCGGATTTGGATTTGAGCGTCTCGACCTGAGTTAGATATTCGGCTACCGTTGGGATTTTTCCCATTAATGCGCATACGGCAGCAAGTTCGGCAGAACTCAAATAGACGCGCGTATCGATGCCCAGGCGGTTCGGGAAATTACGCGTTGATGTGGACACTGCCGTGCTGCCTTTTTTGATCTGTGCTTGATTTCCCATGCACAGCGAGCAACCCGGCATTTCCATACGCGCACCGGATTTGCCGAGCACGGCGTAGTAGCCTTCTTCGTTAAGAATCATTGCATCCATTTTGGTCGGCGGTGCCACCCACAGGCGGACCGGGATGTCGCTGCGACCTTCGAGCACTTTGGCAGCGGCGCGGAAATGGCCGATGTTGGTCATGCAACTGCCGATGAACACTTCGTCGATCTTCTCGCCAGAAACTTCGGAAAGGAATTTCACATCGTCCGGGTCGTTGGGGCAGGCCAGGATAGGTTCTTTGACATCCGCCAAATCGATTTCGATGATGGCGGCGTATTCGGCATCGGCGTCCGGTTGCAGCAAGGTGCCGTTGGCGATCCACTCTTCCATTGCCTTGACGCGACGACCTAGCGCACGCTTGTCCTCGTAGCCTTCGGCAATCATCCATTTCATCAGCGTGATGTTGGAGTTCATGTATTCGACAATCGGTGCCTTGTTCAGACGCACGGAACATCCTGCGGCTGAGCGCTCGGCAGAGGCATCGGTGAGCTCAAATGCCTGCTCGACCTTGAGATCGGGCAATCCTTCAATTTCCAGAATGCGGCCGGAGAAAATGTTTTTCTTGCCTTGTTTGGCAACCGTGAGTAGCCCGGCTTTGATCGCATACAAGGGGATTGCATTGACCAGATCGCGTAGCGTAATGCCACGTTTGCCGGCTTCCTCCAGTGTGCCTTTGAAGCGCACCAACACCGATTCGGGCATGTCGAGCGGCATTACGCCGGTCGCCGCAGCGAAGGCCACCAGACCGGAGCCGGCGGGGAAGGAAATGCCAATCGGGAAACGGGTGTGCGAATCGCCGCCGGTACCGCAGGTATCGGGCAACAGCAAACGGTTGAGCCAGGAGTGAATCACGCCGTCACCGGGGCGCAAGCTGATGCCGCCGCGAGCCGTGATGAAGCTGGGTAGCGTGCGATGGGTTTTGACGTCGACCAGCTTCGGGTAGGCGGCGGTATGGCAAAACGACTGCATTACCAGATCGGCCGAGAAGCCAAGGCAGGCGAGGTCTTTGAGCTCGTCCCGGGTCATTGGGCCGGTGGTGTCTTGCGAACCCACCGACGTCATGCGCGGCTCGCAATAGGTGCCGGGGCGGATGCCGGTGCCATCGCTGTGACCGCAAGCACGGCCGACCATTTTTTGCGCCTGGGTATAACCTTTGCCAGAGTCGGCGGGCGATTTTGGCAAGCGGAAAATTGTCGAGGCAGGAAGTTTCAAGAATTCTCGCGCCTTGGTGGTCAAGCCGCGACCAATGATCAAATTGATCCGGCCACCGGCGCGGACTTCATCAAGCAATACATCCGACTTGTAGCTGAAGGTTGAAATAACGGCGCCGTTCTTTTCGATTTTTCCTTCATACGGATAGATGTCTATCACATCGCCGGTGTTCATCTGGGTAACGTCGCACTCAATCGGGAAAGCGCCGGCATCTTCCTGCGTATTGAAGAAGATCGGTGCAATCTTGCCGCCAAGGCAGTAGCCGCCGAAACGTTTGTTCGGCACAAACGGGATATCGTCACCGGTCCACCAAATCACCGAATTGGTAGCCGACTTGCGTGAAGAGCCGGTACCGACGACATCGCCAACATAGGCGACGGGATGGCCTTTTTTCTTCAACTCAACGATGACGCTCATCGGGCCGACGGACCCAGGACTGTCAGGTACGATGCCTTCGCGCGGGTTCTTCAGCATGGCTAATCCATGCAATGGAATATCCGGGCGACTCCATGCATCCGGGGCAGGGGAGAGGTCGTCGGTGTTCGTTTCACCAGTGACTTTGAACACCGTGACGCTGATTTTCTTGACGACTTCCGGACGCTGGGTGAACCATTCCGCATCGGACCAGGATTGCATAACCGCCTTGGCGTTGGCGCTGCCTTTACTCGCCTTGTCGGCAACATCGTGGAAGAAGTCAAACATCAACAAGGTTGATTTCAAGGCTTTGGCGGCGGTTGCACCGGTGACCGGATCGTCGAGCGAATCGATTAACGGTTTGACGTTGTAACCACCAACCATGGTGCCCAGCAATTCGGTGGCTTTCTCGCGACTGATCAATGAACACGGCGTGTCACCAGCACCAACTCGCGTCAGGAAGTCGGCCTTCACCTTGGCTGCTTCATCAACCCCGGCAGGGACACGATTGGTGATCAAATCGACTAGAAATTCGCCTTCACCCGCCGGTGGATTGAGCAAGAGCGCAACCAATTCTTGAGTTTGTTGTTTAGACAGCGGCAATGGCGGAATACCAATCGCAGCGCGTTCGGCAACATGGGCACGGTAGGCTTCTAACATGATGATTTCCTTTTCAGTTGATCTTGCGAATTGGTGCTTACGAAAAAAAACGTTGAGTTGCCATTGATGGCAAATTCATTCCAGTGGCATGTGCCCGACGCAAAACTTCCCAGTAGTATCGATACGAAGCACGATCATGCAGGCGCCCGACATGTTGGATCGGACCCCAGGAGGCGTCCTGTCCCTGGGAGAGAATCGAGGTCGCATCGGTAACTTCGCTGGTGTCCGGTTGCATGGACTCAACAATCGGCTGGATTTGGTTGGGGTGAATGCTCCACATGCGAAGAAATCCAAACTCCCGATAAGCGCGTCGTGCATCGCTCCGGACAAAGTTCGTATCGCGCAATTCAGTAGTGACATTGTGCGCCGCAATGATACCGTTGCCCAGTGCGGCGGCGGTGATTTCGGTTTTGGCCCGGACAATCAACGGATGCTCAAATTGACCTGGCGAAATCATTGCGTTGCCGGCAATTGCTCCACGATGTTCGCTGACAAAATCCATCAGTCCGAAATCGATGCTTTCCACCTGCGCCAGACCGGCGATTTTCCATACCTCATGCAACGCGCCGTGCGTTTCGATCAACACGTGAATTGGAATCTTGCGGGCAATCCGGTGTTGCTCACACGCCGCGTTGACGGCTGAAATTTGCGTGATTGCATCTGCCGCCGAATTTGCTTTTGGCAGCACCAAATAGGCTACCCTTGCACCGGCTTCACGAATAATGATGTCAATCTCATTGCGCCAATGCGGGTGTGTGACATCGTGAATACGAGCTCCGATGCGCGCAAACTGATTGGCCCCGTCGTTAATGATGTGGGCGACCATCCGGGCCTGGTCAGCTTCGTTGCCAACGCTGGCGCCATCTTCGCAGTCTGCCGTGATGTCGAAAATCGGGCCGCGCAAGGTCGCTGACTCGGATTGGAGATGCAGTGCCTTGCGCAGCAATTTTTCGGAGCCGGCATAGTGCTCACAAGCAGCGAGCGTCGGCAAAAATTTGCATCCCGCATGTAACGCCGCAACCGGATGAAGCGCAGGAATCATCGAATGCTCCATGACTTCATCCGGTGGTATTCGAATTAGCCAAGCAAGCTCGCTACGCCGGCCTGCTCTTCCTGTAATTCAGCAAGCGTTTTGTCCATCATTGTTCGCGAGTATTCGTCAATGGCGAGTCCCTCAACGCGCTTGTACTGACCGCCTTCACAGGTCACCGGGACGCCGTACATGATGCCGGCGGGAATTCCATACGAGCCATCCGATGGGACACCCATGGTGACCCACTTGCCATTGGTACCGAGTGCCCAGTCACGCATGTGATCAACGGCAGCATTCGCTGCCGATGCAGCAGATGACGCGCCCCGTGCGGCAATGATGGCTGCGCCGCGCTTTCCAACTGTGGGGATGTATTCGCTCTTGTACCAGGCATCGTCATTAATTGCTTGCGGCGCGGGCTTGCCATCGACCGTGCAAAAGCGAAGGTCTGGATACATGGTTGGAGAATGGTTGCCCCAGATAATCATCTTCTCGATACCATTGACCGATTTTCCGGTACGAGTGGCAAGTTGTGAAACTGCACGATTGTGGTCGAGGCGCAGCATTGCGGTAAAGTTTTTCGCCGGCAGACCAGGTGCTGATTTCATTGCGATATACGCATTGGTATTGGCCGGATTTCCCACGACCAGGACGCGGACGTCACGCGAGGCAACGGCGTCCAGGGCTTTACCTTGTTCAATGAAAATCTTGGCATTTTCCATCAGCAAATCTTTGCGCTCCATGCCGGGTCCGCGCGGCTTGGCGCCGACCAGCAAAACGTAGTCGGCGTCTTTGAAAGCGACCTTCGGATCATCGGTGCCGACCATGCCCGCGAGCAGTGGAAATGCGCAATCGTCGAGCTCCATCATTACGCCCTTGAGCGCGGCTTGGGCCTTTTCCATCGGCAGTTCGAGCATTTGGAGAATGACCGGTTGGTCATTGCCCAACATGGCGCCGCTGGCAATTCGGAATATCAGGGCGTAACCGATTTGACCGGCAGCGCCGGTAACTGCAACTCGAACGGGGGCTTTGGTCATTTTGGAAACTCCTGTAAAAATTTTAGAAAGGTGGGTGGGTGATTGTAGGACAGGCGCGTTGCCTTGTGCGTTGCAGTGGCTACATGAAGTATCGTTTTGTTGGTTGAATTACGTGATTTTGGTTTGATGTTCTCGAACCACGTTGGTTGTGTGGTGATGGTCCATGCTGTGGTGAGCGCTGTTGGGTAATGACGTGATCAATGTTAGGTTTTCGATTTCAATATGTCAATAGCTAAATGATGTCTTATAAAAGACATAAGACGTACAGTAGACGACTGATGCGTTTTATGTTTCAATCGCAACATGAATGCCAGCACACAATCACCACCGGCAACGTTTAGTCCGCTCTATCGCCAGATCAAAACACTGATCCTGCAGGCGTTGGCGACCGGCGAATGGAAGTCGGGAGAAGTCATACCGAGTGAAGGTGAACTCGCGATTCGATTCGGTGTGAGCCAGGGCACGATCAGGAAAGCCATTGATGAGTTGGCTGCTGAAAATCTGCTGCTACGTCGACAAGGAAAAGGCACTTTTGTCGCGAGTCACGATGATCCAAGAGCTTTTTTTCGATTCTTGCGCCTCGTTCCGCTTTCCGGTGGCATAGAGCCAAGTCGTAGCGTTCCGTTGGAGTGTTGGCGGGCGAAGGCGGGCCCAGAAGCCGCTCGTATGCTCGGACTGAACGTTAGCGACCCCATAATTATTATTCGGCGTTTGCTGGAATTTTCAGGCAAACCAGTGGTCGCCGATGAAATTTACCTCTCTGGCGAAATTTTCGGTGCACTGACACTTGAAATGCTGCGTGACTACGATGGTTCGCTTTACAGCTTGTTTGAGAGCACATTCGGCGTCCGCATGATTCGCGCCGAAGAGCGCTTACGGGCGGTTCCTGCTGATCGGACGAGCGCCGAACTATTGGGCGTTGCTGAAGGAAGTCCACTCTTGTCGGTCGAGCGGGTCAGTTACTCTTACGGGGATAGGCCGGTGGAATGGCGGCGGGGGCTGTATTCGACGGAACAGCATTGCTATGTGAATAACCTTGGATAGGTGCCGAGATTATTCGGCGGTGTTTTTTTAGAACCTGCAGCGCCTTATGCATGCCGGATAACTTATAGTAACGAGACGCTTGAATGATTGTCATCGGAGATACAAATTCATGACTGAAATGACAAAACCACGGCCAAAATTTCTGACGTTGTATCAGATTCGCCTTCCGGTGGCCGGCATTGTGTCAATCCTGCACAGAGTCAGCGGCGCAGGGCTCTTTTTGCTGCTGCCACTGCTAATTTACACGCTACAAGTGTCGCTGGACCCGCAACCCGCAGCCGTAGCGACTTTTCAATCGATCAAGGGAAATTTCTTCGTCCAGTTCCTGTTGTTCGGCTTGTGCTGGGCCTACTTGCATCATTTTTGCGCAGGGATCAGGTATCTGCTTCTGGATTTGCACATAGGCATTGAAAAGTCCGGCTCCCGGAAATCTGCGATGATTGTGTTTGCTGTGAGTCTTTCGCTGACCTTGCTTGTCGCACTAAAATTTTTGGGAGTGATGTGACATGAAACGCATCGTCGTGGGCGCTCATTACGGACTGAAAGATTGGCTCGCACAGCGGGTCACCGCCGTGGTCATGGCAGTTTTCACTATCTTCATGATCGCCGCCATAGCCGGCGGTGCGGTATCGTCAGCCGACGCTTGGCGCGGCTTTATGGCCCACCGGTTAGTGCAGATTGTTAGTTTTCTTTTCGCTGTCAGCCTGTTTTATCACGCGTGGATTGGCGTCCGGGACATCTGGATGGACTATGTCAAGCCGCCAGGCCTGCGCCTGACATTGCATGTCTTAACCGCATTGGCGTTGATTGGCTATGCCGGTTGGACTGTTCAAATCCTTTGGAGGCTGTGAGCGTGAAATATACGGTTCGAAAATTTGATGCAGTCATTGTCGGTGCGGGTGGCGCCGGACTGCGCGCCGCGATTCAACTCTCCGAAGCCGGCATGAAAACTGCCGTGTTGACCAAGGTATTTCCAACGCGTTCACATACGGTGGCCGCGCAAGGCGGGGTCGCTGCAAGCCTCGGTAATTCCGATGAGGATCATTGGCACTGGCATATGTACGACACGGTCAAGGGTTCGGATTGGCTCGGTGATCAGGATGCCATTGAGTTCATGGTGCGCAATGCCAACGAATGCGTGATCGAACTTGAGCACTATGGGATGCCGTTTGACCGCCTCGATAACGGACGGATTTATCAGCGCCCGTTCGGCGGCCATATGTCCAACTTTGGTGAAAAACCGGTACGTCGTTCCTGCGCGGCGGCTGATCGAACCGGCCACGCCATGTTGCATGCAATGTATCAACGCAACGTCAAAGTCAACACGCAGTTTTTTGTCGAGTGGCAAGCGCTGGATTTGATCCGCGATGCCGAGGGGGAGGTGCTCGGCGTGACTGCCATGGATATGGAAACCGGTGAGGTGGTTGCCTTTCACGCCAAGGCGACGATTTTTGCAACCGGTGGTGCAGGACGGATTTACTACTCTTCGACCAATGCGTTTATCAATACCGGTGATGGCGTCGGAATGGCGGCGCGAGCAGGAATTCCGTTGGAGGATATGGAGTTCTGGCAGTTCCATCCAACCGGCGTTGCCGGCGCCGGTGTATTGATCACTGAAGGCGTGCGCGGTGAAGGTGGCATCCTGCGCAATTCTCTGGGTGAACGCTTTATGGAGCGTTATGCACCGAACGCCAAGGATTTGGCCTCACGAGATATCGTCTCACGGGCAATGGTGACCGAAATCAATGAGGGTCGTGGCTGTGGTCCGAACAAGGATTTTGTGCTGCTGGATATCACGCACCTTGATCCTGAAACGATTATGAAACGTCTCCCCGGGATTCATGAAATTGCAGTTCAGTTTGCCGGCGTCGACTGCTTGAAGGAACCGATTCCCGTGGTTCCAACATGCCATTATCAAATGGGTGGAATTCCAACGAATTATTTGGGGCAGGTGGTGGTGCCACAAGGGGACAACCACAGCACACCGGTGCCTGGATTTTTTGCCGCGGGTGAGTGTGCGTGCGCATCGGTTCACGGTGCCAATCGTCTCGGAACCAACTCTCTTTTGGATCTCCTTGTGTTTGGCAAGTCCGCTGGCGAAACTGCGGTGAATGAACTCAAGGCTGGTGCTCGCACGCATAAACCCTTGCCGGCTGAAGCCATCGAAAGGACCTTGGCGCGCCTTGATCGGTTGAATACGCAAAAGGACGGGGCTGACGTACACGAAACTCGTTTGGCGATGCAGAGGACGATGCAAAAACATGCTGGCGTGTTTCGATTTAAGGACATGCTGAAAGAAGGCGTTGAGAAAATTTTGGCTATTGAACAGGATGTCGGGCGTACTCAAATCAACGACAAGTCAATGGTCTTCAATACAGCACGCATTGAAGCGCTTGAACTGGATAATTTGATTGAAGTCGCCAAGGCAACCATTGTTTCTGCCAACGCGCGTACCGAGTCGCGGGGTGCGCATGTGCGAGACGATGCACCTAACACAACAGAACATCCCAACGGGCGTGATGACAAGAATTGGCACAAGCACACGCTTTGGTATCGCGAAAACAACCGGCTCGACTACAAGCCGGTTCAGATGAAACCGATGACCGTCGACTCAATTGAGCTCAAGACGCGTGCATATTGATAGATAGTGACAGATTGCTAAATGCAATAGAGGAACGAGGATGACGACCGCAAACCGCACTGTTCAGTTCAAAATTTACCGGTATGACCCGGACCGGGATGCCAAACCTTATATGCAGGACATTTCGGTAGAAATTGAAGTCACCGACAGGAAGCTTTTGGACGCCATGGTGCGTCTGAAGGTAAAGGACGATTCACTGTCGTTTAGACGCTCCTGTCGCGAAGGGGTGTGCGGGTCGGATGCGATGAACATCAACGGCAAAAATGGATTGGCCTGCCTGACCGATATGAGCTCATTTCCGCCCGGCAAACCGATCGTTTTGCGGCCTTTGCCAGGCTTGCCGGTGATTCGGGATCTGGTTGTGGACATGACGCAATTCTTCAAGCAGTACCACTCAATCAAGCCTTACCTTGTCAATAACGATCCTTTGCCGGAGCGCGAGCGCCTGCAGTCGCCGGCGGAGCGGGAAGAGTTGAATGGCCTGTATGAGTGCATTTTGTGCGCCTGCTGCTCTACCGCGTGCCCGTCGTTTTGGTGGAATCCCGACAAATTCGTTGGCCCGGCAGGTTTGTTGGCGGCATACCGCTTTATTGCCGACACGCGCGATCAAGCAACATCCGAGCGACTGGACAATCTGGAAGATCCTTACCGCCTGTTCCGTTGCCATTCCATTATGAACTGCGTGGACGTCTGTCCGAAAAACTTGAACCCGACGAAGGCTATCGGAAAAATTAAGGAACTGATGTTGCAACGGGCGATCTGAAGAATGGATACGGAACGTAATGCACGGATTGGCAAACTTAAGTGGCACTGTCGGCGGGCGTTACTGGAATTGGATTTGGTTTTTCAACGGTTTTGGGCTCGCGAACAGGATGCCGTTGATGAATCATCTGAAGCTGTCTTGACCCGGTTGCTGGAGTTGGAAGACCATGATCTTTGGGCGCTGGTAAGCAATAAGCGAACAACTGATGATGTTGAATTCGCTGCGATGATCAAGCGGTTGCAAAAAATTTGAATTTGTTGGCGTTTTCATTATGAATGCTACGCGTAGCGCAAGAAATTATCTGAACCTTAGCGAAGGAGTCTGGCAATGAGTACGAATCGGGTAGCAACACTTACGATTGATGGCAAGACCGTCGAGTTCCCCATCATGACAGGGGTCCATGGTAATGATGTCATCGACATCCGCACACTCGGTGCGAAGACCGGCTTGTTTACTTATGACTCGGGCTTCTTATCGACGGCCAGTTGTCAGTCCAAGGTGACGTTCATTGATGGCGACAAGGGCGAATTGTTGTATCGCGGCTATCCGATTGAGCAACTCGCCGAGAACTGCAATTTTCTTGAAGTCGCCTATCTGCTCAAGAACGGTGAGTTGCCAAATACCAGCCAGAAGACCAAATTTGAAAGCACCATCAAGAACCACACCATGGTGCACGAGCAGTTGGTGAAGTTCT
Organism: Rhodocyclaceae bacterium; assembly: GCA_016718525.1. Lineage (GTDB taxonomy): Bacteria > Pseudomonadota > Gammaproteobacteria > Burkholderiales > Rhodocyclaceae > JADKHX01. The sequence goes on along the minus strand of JADKDD010000001.1, from coordinate 1,087,808 downwards.
ACCAAGGTTTTCGTCGCGATGCACATCCGATGGCGGTGATGGTCGGTGTTGTCGGCGCCCTTTCGGCCTTTTACCATGATGTGACGGATTTTTCGAATGCAGAGCATCGTTCGATTTCATTCAATCGACTTGTCGCCAAACTGCCAACGATCGTGGCAATGACCTACAAATACAACATTGGTCAGCCGTTCATGTATCCACGCAATGATCTGGACTACACGGCGAACTTCATGCACATGATGTTTGGCAATCCCGCGGAACGCTATGAGCCGAATCCGGTTTTGGTTCAGGCGCTCGACACAATCTTCACCCTGCATGCCGACCATGAGCAGAATGCGTCAACCTCGACGGTTCGATTGGCGGGTTCATCCGGTGCCAATCCGTTTGCCTGTATTTCTGCCGGTATTGCCTGCTTGTGGGGTCCGGCACATGGCGGCGCGAACGAAGCGTGTTTGGAAATGCTGGAAGAAATCGGCGATGTGTCCCGTGTCGGTGAGTACATCAAACGGGCAAAAGACAAGAGTGACAGTTTCAAGTTGATGGGTTTTGGACATCGTGTGTACAAGAACTTTGATCCGCGCGCGACACTGATGGGCAAAGTTTGTAGCGATGTGCTTGCGGAACTTGGGTTGGAGAACGACCGCCTGTTCAAGCTAGCCAAAGAGTTGGAAAAGATTGCCTTGGAAGACGAGTACTTTGTGTCCAAGAAACTCTATCCGAACGTCGATTTTTACTCCGGTATCGTGCAAAAGGCTCTGGGGATCCCAACGTCAATGTTTACCTGTATTTTTGCCTTGGCAAGAACCGTCGGCTGGATGACGCAATGGGAGGAAATGATCACCGATCCCGAATACAAAATCGGCCGTCCGCGTCAGTTATATATCGGCGCCGCACGCCGTGATGTAACCCCACTGGCGCAACGCTGAGCGTTTTTCAGTTCCCGGTATTGTCACCCCCGAAGCGACATACAAGGCATGCAAGGCATAACCGGACTAACCGGCAGAAACAGGCATGTGCGAGTGGTTGTGAGCATTGCGTGGCTTCGGCAATTTTCACGTTTTAACGTACAGGATCAGGTGATGTCATGATGAAGGAAATGCTTTCGAACTCATATCTGTTTGGTTCGAATACGCCATACATTGAAGAGCTTTACGATGCGTATCTGGTGAACCCGGCGGCGGTCGAACCGGCCTGGCGCGACTATTTTGACAAGTTGTCAACCTTGCCTGGTGCTGGAGCATATACGGGACCTGACGTTGCTCACTCGACTGTCATTTCCTCGTTCGCGCAGCGTGCCAAGGATGGTACTTTGCAAGGACAGGCGAGAAACACCGAGCAGTCGGATTTGAAGACGGTCAAGGCGCTTCAAATGATGAATGCCTACCGTTTTCTGGGAAATCGCTGGGCACAAACAGATCCGTTAAAGCGCACTGAGCGGCCCGCTATCGCCGAGCTAGAGCCATCGCACTATGGATTCACCGAGGCGGATTTGGGGCAGGCCTTTCCTACCGGGTCGTTTGCAGCGTTACCGGAAAAGGCAACTCTGCGTGAGATTCTCGAGGCGGTGCGCCAAACCTATTGTGGCACCATCGGGTCCGAGTACATGTACATCGCCGACGTGCAACAAAAGCGTTGGTTGCAAGCCAAGATTGAGCCTGTGCGCGCAACGCCGTCATATAGCGTCGAAGAAAAGAAGCGCTTTCTGGAGCGACTCACCGCCGCGGAAACGTTGGAACGTTATCTGCACACCAGGTATGTCGGTCAAAAACGTTTCTCTTTGGAGGGCGGTGAATCGACTATTGTTGCGCTTGATGAGTTGGTGAGAGTTGCTGGCTCGCTCGGTGTTCAGGAAATTGCGGTCGGTATGGCCCATCGCGGACGGCTGAATGTGCTGGTCAATACGCTGGGAAAAGCACCGCAGATGCTCTTCGATGAATTCGAGGGCAAGAAGTCCACGGATCTCGCTGCGGGAGATGTTAAATACCACATGGGTTTTTCGTCAGACCTATCAACCCCTGGTGGCCCGGTACATCTCACGCTTGCCTTCAATCCATCCCACCTCGAAATCGTCAATCCGGTCGTAGAGGGCTCGGTTTATGCGCGTCAACGGCGGCGCGGTGACCATTCGGGTGCGCAGGTTCTGGCGGTATTGATTCATGGTGATGCTGCCGTCTCCGGGCAAGGCGTAAACCAGGAAATGCTCAATTTCTCTGGGACCAGAGGTTACGGAACAGGCGGCACGATACATATCGTGATCAATAATCAGATTGGTTTCACGACATCTGATTTGCGTGATTACCGTTCGTCGCTTTACTGTACCGACATTTTCAAAATGATTGAGGCGCCGATTTTCCACGTGAATGGCGATGATCCGGAAGCTGTCGCATTTGTCACCAAAATTGCGATGGAATACCGCCACGAATTCAAGAAGGACGTGGTGATAGATTTAGTTTGTTTCCGCAAGCTCGGCCACAACGAGCAGGACGAACCGATGGTGACCCAACCGCTGATGTACAAGCGAATTGCGCAGCATCCCGGTACACGGAAGCTGTATGCCGACAAACTGGTGGCGCAAAACGTCTGTGACGCCGACTACCCGGATCAGGTCATCAAAGATTACCGGGCAGCGCTGGATCGCGGCGAGTTGCTGTACAACCCGGTACTGGAAAACTTAAGCAGCAAGTTGGCCGCTGATTGGTCGCCATTCGTCAACCAGAAATATACCGACGAATGCAAGACAGCGGTGCCGATCGGCGACTTGAAAAAACTGGCCAAGGCGCTGACGACGCTGCCCGAGAACTTCACCCTGCATTCGCGCGTCCAGAAAATTGTTGATGACCGCAAGTTAATGGGCGAGGGCAAACTTCCGCTTGATTGGGGTATGGGCGAAAATATGGCCTATGCAACGCTGGTGATGCAAGGCTTTGGTGTCCGGGTATCGGGCGAAGATTGCGGGCGCGGGACCTTCTTTCATCGTCATGCGGTGTTGCATGACCAGAACCGTGAAAAATGGGATCACGGCGCATACCAGCCATTGCAGCACATCGACCCGAAGCAGGCACCGTTTATTGTGATCGACTCGGTGCTGTCGGAAGAGGCCGTCATGGCGTTCGACTACGGCTATTCAACGGCGGAACCCAATGAATTGGTGGTCTGGGAAGGCCAATTCGGTGATTTCGCCAACGGTGCGCAAGTTGTGATTGACCAGTTCATTTGTTCCGGCGAAGCTAAATGGGGGCGCCTGTCGGGCCTTACGTTGATGTTGCCGCACGGCTATGAAGGCCAAGGGCCGGAGCACTCGTCGGCGCGAATCGAGCGGTTCATGAACTTGTCTGCCGAGCAAAACTGGCAGGTCTGCGTGCCGACTTCCGCAGCGCAAATTTTCCATTTGCTGCGCCGGCAAATGCTGCGAAAAGTCAGGAAACCGCTGATCATCATTACGCCCAAGTCACTGCTACGGAATAAGGACGCGAGTTCGTCGTTGGACGAATTGGCAAAGGGCAAGTTCCATACCGTGATTGGTGAACAGGACGAGCTTGACCCGAAAAAAGTCACTCGCGTGATTTTGTGTACCGGAAAGATTTACTACGAGTTGATGGCGTACCGGCGCGAACAGAAAATCACTAACACAGCCATCCTCCGCCTGGAGCAACTATATCCGTTTCCGGATACCGCCATGCAAGCCGAGCTTGCGAAATGGCCTAAAGCCAAGGAGCTCGTGTGGGTGCAGGAAGAACCGCGTAACCAGGGAGTGTGGTATTGGTTGGCATCGCGCCACCACTTGGTATGGGCGACCGGCGAAAAGCGCGAATTGCTGCTGGTCAGTCGACCCGCATCCGCATCTCCTGCGGTCGGCTATTACAGCAAACATAACGAGCAGCAAAAGGCCGTGATCGAAGGCGCCTTTAGCAAGCTGCAAGACTAACGGCCCCTAGGCCACCCAGAGAGAGACAACTATGCTGATCGAAGTTAAAGTTCCGCAATTATCCGAATCTGTCGCTGAAGCCACGATGTCGGCATGGCACGTCAAGCAAGGCGATGCCGTCATCCGCGATCAGAATCTCATCGACATCGAAACCGATAAAGTGGTGTTGGAACTCCCGGCACCGGAGGCCGGTGTTGTGGTAAAGATTCTAAAAAATGCGGGTGAATTGGTGGTATCGGGCGAGGTCATTGCACATATCGACACCGAAGCCAAGGCGAGCGCGGTTGCGACCCCGGTTGCGGCTCCGGCGCCTGCCAAGCCTGCCACACAAAGCGCCCCGACAGCCACGGCAGGCAGTCCCACGGCGATGCCGTCGGCCAAGAAAATCATGGATGAAAAAGGCATCAATGCTGCTGATGTTCAAGGAAGTGGCCGGGGTGGTCGCATCCTCAAGGAAGATGTTTCAGGTACCGCCAAGCCTGCGCCAGCGGCAAGCAACGCCGTGTCGTCAGCACCAACTGGCGCATCGGTGGCTGCAAGACCGGCGCTGCCGCAACCTTCAGTCATCAGCGCTGATGCGATTATCGGCGACCGGACGGAACAACGGGTACCAATGTCACGCTTACGCGCACGCGTCGCCGAGCGGCTGGTCCAATCGCAATCAACCAATGCGATCCTGACTACATTTAACGAAGTGAACATGGCTCCGGTCATGGAAATGCGCAAGAAATATCAAGAGCGCTTTGAAAAAGAGCATGGCGTAAAACTCGGCTTCATGTCGTTTTTTGTCAAGGCAGCGGTTACCGCCCTGAAGAAATACCCGGTCATCAATGCCTCGGTTGATGGTACCGATATTGTTTACCACGGTTACTTCGACATTGGCATCGCCGTTGGCAGCCCGCGTGGGCTGGTTGTGCCGATTCTGCGCGACGCAGACCAAATGAGTCTTGCGCAAATCGAAAAGAAAATCGCCGAGTTTGGCCAGAAAGCCAAAGAAGGGAAACTGACGCTCGAAGAATTGAGTGGTGGCACCTTCACCATCTCCAACGGCGGCACATTCGGATCAATGCTGTCGACACCAATCATCAACCCGCCGCAATCCGCTATTCTTGGCGTGCATGCGACCAAAGACCGCGCAGTCGTGGAAAACGGCCAGATTGTGATTCGGCCGATGAACTATTTGGCCATGTCCTACGACCATCGAATCATTGATGGTCGAGAGGCTGTATTGGGATTGGTCACGATGAAAGATGCGCTGGAAGATCCGGCACGCATGCTACTCGACGTATAAGGCCCCGCTATGTCCAACAAACAATTTGATGTTGTCGTGATTGGTGCCGGACCCGGGGGCTACATCGCCGCTATTCGGGCTGCCCAGCTGGGTCTGGCAACGGCCTGTATCGAGTCGGACTCGTATGCTGATCCAAAAGGACAGGTTCGTCTCGGCGGTACCTGCTTGAACGTCGGATGTATTCCGTCGAAGGCACTACTGCAATCGTCTGAGCTATTTGAGCAGGCCAACCACTCCTTTAGCATGCACGGAATCAGTGCCAGCAGTGTCAAGATCGACGTTGCGACAATGGTCAAGCGGAAAGACAATATCGTCGATCAGCTCACCAGCGGGATAAAAGGTCTGTTCAAGAAAAATAAAGTCACGCTGTTGCCGGGGTTCGGCAAATTTATCGGACGCGAAGAAGATCGGTGGCTGGTCGATGTCAATGGTGAAACCATCGAAGCAACACATGTGGTGGTCGCAACGGGCTCCAAGCCGCGTCACCTCCCGGGAATACCGGTCGACAACATCACCGTTTGTGACAACACGGGTGCCCTCGCATTTGATTCAGTGCCAAAGCGTCTCGGCGTCATCGGTGCAGGGGTAATTGGACTCGAACTCGGATCAGTATGGAAACGGTTGGGATCCGAAGTGACAATCCTCGAAGCCTTGCCGGATTTCCTTGGCGCCGCTGATCACTCCGTTGCCAAGGAAGCCTGGAAAGTATTTACCCAGCGCCAAGGTCTTGCGATTCAGCTTGGCGTCAATATTACCAAAGTGTCGACCGGCAAGAAAGGTGTGAGCATTGCCTATGAATTGGGTGACGAGGCCAAAGTGTTGGAGTGCGATCGACTTATCGTTTCCGTTGGCCGCATTCCTTTCACCGCAGGACTAGGCGCTGAGACTGTTGGCTTGGCGCTCAACGAACGTGGCTACATTGTGGTCGATGAAAATTGCCGCACAAATTTACCGAATGTGTGGGCGGTTGGAGATGTCGTTCCCGGCCCAATGTTGGCACACAAAGGTATGGAAGAAGGCGTCATGGTTGCCGAATGCATCGCCGGACAAAAGGGCCACGTCAATCACGATACCGTGCCGTGGGTCATTTATACCCATCCTGAGATTGCGTGGGTTGGCAAGACCGAGCAGCAATTAAAGAACGCCGGGACCGAATATCGTGTCGGGCAAATCCCGTTCGCCGCAAATGGCCGCGCACTCGGGCAGGGCGATACCACCGGATTCGTCAAGATGCTGGCCTGCGCCAAGACTGACCGTATTCTTGGGGTGCATATTATTGGCAGCAATGCCTCTGAGCTCATTGCAGAGGCGGTTGTCGCAATGGAATTCAACGCTTCGTCCGAAGACATTGCGCGGATTTGCCATGCGCATCCGACGCTCTCGGAAACCATGCACGAGGCCTCGCTGGCCGTCGACAAGCGACCACTACATTTCTGATTTACGCGACCGATAGGCATGAATTAACCCCATCCCGGGGAGAGTTTTTGGGGATGGGGTAAATTGGATGCCTCTGTTCCATCCCTCTAGCCTCCCACTTGAGGGAGGCAGGTGATTTTCTGGAATGTTATTCTCATAACGAAGCATGCTTGACGCAAGTAAAAATGGAATGACCAACGGCTTCAACGCCGCATTGATAGAACGTGGCATCGTCGCGGATACGGCGCAGCAAGCGGCTGCTGAACGATTGCAGCGTTTCTACGACGAGCTTATGACCTTCAAGAGTGCGCGTAGTTCAACGATCCGAAAATTGCTGACGCGCCCTGATTTACCCCGTGGGGTATGGTTCTGGGGTGGTGTCGGGCGCGGAAAAAGTTTCCTGATGGATTGTTTCTTTGCAGCGGTGCCATATACGCGCAAACGTCGGGTCCACTTTCACGCCTTCATGCAGGAAATTCACACGCTGCTGCAAATACATCGAAACCAAACGGATCCTTTGGCCAAAGTAGCGGAGCACATTGCGAAACAGACGAGGCTGATGTGCTTCGACGAATTTCACGTTTCGGATATTGCCGATGCAATGATCCTTGGACGCTTGATGGAGGCCCTGTTTAATGCTGGCGTCTTGTTTTGCATCACCTCAAACTACGCGCCTGACAACCTTTATCCGGAAGGTTTGCACAGGCAACGATTCTTGCCGACGATTGCCCTCCTGAAAGAGAAACTGGACGTCATCGAAATTGACGCGGGCGTCGACTATCGTTTGCGCGCACTTGAGCAGGAAAAGATGTTTTTAGTCCCGACTAATGCAACAACCTTGGGACATATGGAAACGATTTTTCAGCGACTGGCGGGTGGAGAAGGGCATTCGCGCCCGCTGGAAATTTTCGGTCGGGAGCTACCGGTCATTTCGCGTGCGCCAGGCGTTGTTTGGTTTGACTTTGCGACACTCTGCGGAGGGCCGCGCTCGCAAAATGATTATCTCGACATTGCAGACCGCCATCGCACTGTCTTTTTGTCGGACATCCCCAGGCTAACCGCTGACATGGCCAACGAAGCCCGTCGCTTCACGTGGCTGGTCGATGTGTTGTACGACCACCGGGTAACGCTAATTGCATGTGCGGCGTGCGAGATACATGAACTCTACATCGAAGGACGGCAAGCCTCGGAATTTCGTCGAACCGAGAGCCGCTTGATTGAAATGGGTTCGCGGGAATACTTGACTAGTGCCCACCGCCGGCAATCAGAAATGCTTGGTCCAAGGGAGCCGGAAATTTCGACTTGATTGATGCACGCTTGACTCGGTTACAATGAAAAACAGATGCTGGTGACCGAGGAGAACGCAATGCTGAACTGCGGAACGATTGCACCCGGATTTACACTACCGGATGCCGATATGGAGCTGTTCGACTTCTGCAAACTGCGTGGCCACCAGCACGTTGTGTTGTTCTTCTACCCGCGTGATGACACGCCACTATGCACGATGGAAGCTGCGGACTTCTCGGATCACGAATCCGACTTTGCGCGCCTGAATTGTGTGGTGGTGGGTGTCTCCAGAGACGACTGTTTGTCGCATGCCGAATTCCGCGACAAGCATGGATTGTCGGTGCGGTTGTTGTCGGATGAAGAAGGTGATGTCTGTCGTAAATTTGGCGTCTCGCAGTTTCGGGAAAAAGACGGACACAAAAAACTTTGCATCATTCGCTCCACCTTCGTAGTAGATCGGGACGGAATCGTCCGCCATGCCCTTTACGACATTCGCCCGAAAGGACATGCCGCAGAGGTTTATCAGTTGGTTAAAGGCCTGAGTGGTCACGTTACAAAAGGAAAGCCGCACCATGCTTATTGCTAGAAATTCTGTAGTCACACTGAGTTATAAAGTCACCGATAGTGATGGAAATTCGATTGACGAAGGAGTCAACCCGATGGTCTACCTCCATGGCGGTTACGGCGGCATTTTTGACCGCATCGAGGAACAATTGCAGGGTAAAAGAAGCGGCGACTCGTTGGAAGTAAAGCTGCTCCCCGAAGATGCGTTTGGTGACTACGACGCCGAGTTGATCAATATCGAAGATCGCCATCTGTTTCCCGAGAACATCGAGGTCGGGATGCAGTTTGAGCGGGGTAGCGAGGAAGATGACGATGCAGACGATCGCTTGTTTACCATCACCGACATCACCGCCGATAAAGTTGTGGTTGATGGCAACCACCCGCTGGCTGGCGTAGCCATTGTGTTTGCTTGTACCGTCACCGATGTAAGGGTGGCGACCGCCGAAGAGTTATCACACGGTCATGTGCATGGGGAACACGGGCATCATCACTGAGACTTTCAAGGAGTTTCCGTGCAATAAAAAAGGGAGCCGAGACTCCCTTTTTTAATTCTCGCCGAGACCCGTTTAGGTGCAAGTTCTGACTACGAGTTGCGATGCATCCGGATTTTTTTCCTCTTTGCCCTCAGCTTTGGCTTTGGCCGCGGCCTTGGCGCGTTCCTCTTCATCGCTGAAAGTTCCCTCGGTGCCACCGACGGTATCGCCCGTGCTGTTTTGAGCGACTTTGGTACCACCGGTAGTCACAAAACCGGTACTGCCGTCGTCACTGACCGTTTCGCTAACTTTCTCGGTCGATGAAAGGAGCGTATCCGTGGCGTTGTCATTGGAAGCTGCTGCCGCTGCCGCCGCCTGCTCCTCGTCTGAAAGGCCAATGATCGTCACACCGCTGACAGTATCGGTGTAGGTGATTCTTCCCGGTGTATCGATTTCAATGGCCTTCACTGCGGCCGTAACCACTACCGCGCCGCCGGCCTCAATCGAAGCGGCGTTGCCGGTCAACATCGGTCCAACCAATCCAGGCGCAGGCCCGACCGTTCCTCCGGCATCCAACTCAATGTTGCCTGTCGGACCGGCGTCCAACTTCGCAATGATCAAATTACCCGCTGGAGCGAAATAGGTGATTGTTCCACCTGAAGAGCTGGACACGGCGTTGGCTGACATCAAAATGTTCCCTGTTTCGGCGGTTGCACCGATCGTGCCGCCATTCGACGTAACGTTGGCGTTCTGCATCAAGTTATCGCCGGCGATCAGCCTGATGTTGCCGGACCCGGTCGATGTTACCGGCGCATTAATGATCAAATCATCTCCCGCGGCGGCTGTATCGCCAGCCAAAAGAGTAATGTTGCCGCCAGCCGTCACAGGGGCGCCAATCGTCATCGGACTGTGAGCAGCAAGCAAGATGGTGCCTGGTGGCACGGTAATGCTTCCTGCTGGAGCGCTGATGACGCCGAACGTCTGGAGATGCCCGATCGTATCGATCGTAATGTTTCCGTTCTGCGCGGTTATGGTTCCAAGTTTAAGTGGCTGGTCATCGAAGAACACCAGATTACCGGTAGCCTGATTAATCGCAATCGTGTTGCTGGCTCCGGTAAGTTTAAGGCTGCCCGTGGTGCCGCTAAGTTTGGAGAAACTGGAGCCTACCGTCATGTTGCCGCCAACACTGAGGACACCACCGGTCTGAATATAACCATCTGTAACCAAAGTGCCGTTCACCGTCAGGCTTCCTGCAGCCATGGTCAATTGTCCGCCACTCGAAATTGTGCTTAAGGTGGTAGCGGCGACACCGCTATCGAAGGCGACGCTGGATCCAGTCGGGATACTGACGTTGCTAACGTTGGAGCCATCAGGTAGCGCGCCACCGAACCAGTTTGACGCTTGTGACCAATTCCCGGCGGCGCCACCGACCCACGCAACGCTATTGAGCTGTGAAATGGTGCCGGTGGTTGCGTTATTGACGGGTGCCGTAGCAACGTAATTAGTGGCGTCGATGCCACTCAAATTGATACTGGCAACAGTAACCGGTTTGTTGGTGCCAACATTCCGGTTGTCGTAGAGACCGCTACCTGACCCGGACACACTGTCTTGTCCAATGACTCCCGCCAGCGTCACACCAACGGTTGCCGTCGCATTTCCGTCGTAGGTTTTATTGGCGATTCCAGCGAGGGTTGAGGAGAGCGTTGCGGCAGTGATGGTGCCGGCGGCGGTGTTGGTGGTGACGGTGTAGTTGTTGCCGCTGTTGCCGTCATTGACCGTGTAGCCGGCCGCCACTTCGAGCGTGCTCAGATTGCTGCCGAGCACGTTCTTGCTTTGATAGCTCTGGGTCAGGCTGGTGACGCTGTCGCTGCCTTGCAGGCCGACCTTGGCCACCGTGCCGCTTGAACCGGTGGTGGCGTCATAGACCTTGCTGTCGGTGACGGCGTTCAGTGCCAGGGCAGCGGCAGTGATGGTGCCGGCGGCGGTGTTGGTGGTGACGGTGTAGTTGTTGCCGCTGTTGCCGTCATTGACCGTGTAGCCGGTCGCCACTTCCGAGCGTGCTCAGATTGCTGCCGAGCACGTTCTTGCTTTGATAGCTCTGGGTCAGGCTGGTGACGCTGTCGCTGCCTTGCAGGCCGACCTTGGCCACCGTGCCGCTTGAACCGGTGGTGGCGTCATAGACCTTGCTGTCGGTGACGGCGTTCAGTGCCAGGGCAGCGGTGATGGTACCGGCGGCGGTGTTGGTGGTGACGGTGTAGTTGTTGCCGCTGTTGCCGTCATTGACCGTGTAGCCGGCCGCCACTTCGAGCGTGCTCAGATTGCTGCCGAGCACGTTCTTGCTTTGATAGCTCTGGGTCAGGCTGGTGACGCTGTCGCTGCCTTGCAGGCCGACCTTGGCCACCGTGCCGCTTGAACCGGTGGTGGCGTCATAGACCTTGCTGTCGGTGACGGCGTTCAGTGCCAGGGCAGCGGCAGTGATGGTGCCGGCGGCGGTGTTGGTAGTGACGGTGTAGTTGTTGCCGCTGTTGCCGTCATTGACCGTGTAGCCGGCCGCCACTTCGAGCGTGCTCAGATTGCTGCCGAGCACGTTCTTGCTTTGATAGCTCTGGGTCAGGCTGGTGACGCTGTCGCTGCCTTGCAGGCCGACCTTGGCCACCGTGCCGCTTGAACCGGTGGTGGCGTCATAGACCTTGCTGTCGGTGACGGCGTTCAGTGCCAGGGCAGCGGCAGTGATGGTGCCGGCGGCGGTGTTGGTGGTGACGGTGTAGTTGTTGCCGCTGTTGCCGTCATTGACCGTGTAGCCGGTGACATTCAGCGTGCTGCCATTGGTGCCAAGCACGTTTTTGCTGGAGAAAGCCTGTAGTGCGCCGCTCACCGTGTCGGTGCCATACGTCGTGCCGACGCTGACCGCGCCACTGGAAGAGGTACCGCCGTCATACACTTTGCTGTCGGTGACCGCATTGATTGCCAGTGCGGCCTTGGTGATGGTGCCGGCAGCGGTGTTGGTGGTGACGGTGTAGTTGTTGCCGCTGTTGCCGTCATTGACCGTGTAGCCGGTGACATTCAGCGTGCTGCCATTGGTGCCAAGCACGTTCTTGCTGGAGAAAGCCTGTAGTGCGCCGCTCACCGTGTCGGTGCCATACGTCGTGCCGACGCTGACCGCGCCACTGGAAGAGGTACCGCCGTCATACACTTTGCTGTCGGTGACGGCGTTCAGTGCCAGGGCAGCGGCAGTGATGGTGCCGGCAGCGGTGTTGGTGGTGACGGTGTAGTTGTTGCCGCTGTTGCCGTCATTGACCGTGTAGCCGGCCGCCACTTCGAGCGTGCTCAGATTGCTGCCGAGCACGTTCTTGCTTTGATAACTCTGGGTCAGGCTGGTGACGCTGTCGCTGCCTTGCAGGCCGACCTTGGCCACCGTGCCGCTTGAACCGGTGGTGGCGTCATAGACCTTGCTGTCGGTGACGGCGTTCAGTGCCAGGGCAGCGGCAGTGATGGTGCCGGCGGCGGTGTTGGTGGTGACGGTGTAGTTGTTGCCGCTGTTGCCGTCATTGACCGTGTAGCCGGCCGCCACTTCGAGCGTGCTCAGATTGCTGCCGAGCACGTTCTTGCTTTGATAGCTCTGGGTCAGGCTGGTGACGCTGTCGCTGCCTTGCAGGCCGACCTTGGCCACCGTGCCGCTTGAACCGGTGGTGGCGTCATAGACCTTGCTGTCGGTGACGGCGTTCAGTGCCAGGGCAGCGGCAGTGATGGTGCCGGCGGCGGTGTTGGTGGTGACGGTGTAGTTGTTGCCGCTGTTGCCGTCATTGACCGTGTAGCCGGTGACATTCAGCGTGCTGCCATTGGTGCCAAGCACGTTTTTGGTGGAGAAAGCCTGTAGTGCACCGCTCACCGTGTCGGTGCCATACGTCGTGCCGACGCTGACCGCGCCACTGGAAGAGGTACCGCCGTCATACACTTTGCTGTCGGTGACCGCATTGATTGCCAGTGCGGCCTTGGTGATGGTGCCGGCAGCGGTGTTGGTGGTGACGGTGTAGTTGTTGCCGCTGTTGCCGTCATTGACCGTGTAGCCGGCCGCCACTTCGAGCGTGCTCAGATTGCTGCCGAGCACGTTCTTGCTTTGATAGCTCTGGGTCAGGCTGGTGACGCTGTCGCTGCCTTGCAGGCCGACCTTGGCCACCATGCCGCTTGAACCGGTGGTGGCGTCATAGACCTTGCTGTCGGTGACGGCGTTCAGTGCCAGGGCAGCGGCAGTGATGGTGCCGGCGGCGGTGTTGGTGGTGACGGTGTAGTTGTTGCCGCTGTTGCCGTCATCGACCACATAGCCGGCGGTGACTTGCAACGTGCTGGCATTGGCACCGAGCACGTTCTTGCTTTGATAACTCTGGGTCAGGCTGGTGACGCTGTCGCTGCCTTGCAGGCCGACCTTGGCCACCGTGCCGCTTGAACCGGTGGTGGCGTCATAGACCTTGCTGTCGGTGACGGCGTTGAGTGTCAGGGCAGCGGCAGTGATGGTGCCGGCAGCGGTGTTGGTGGTGACGGTGTAGTTGTTGCCATTGTTGCCGTCATTGACCGTGTAGCCGGTGACATTTATCGTGCTGCCATTGGTGCCAAGCACGTTCTTGCTGGAGAAAGCCTGTAGTGCGCCGCTCACCGTGTCGGTGCCATACGTCGTGCCGACGCTGACCACGCCACTGGAAGAGGTACCGCCGTCATACACCTTGCTGTCGGTGACGGCGTTGAGTGCCAGGGCAGCGGCAGTGATGGTGCCGGCTGCGGTGTTGGTGGTGACGGTGTAGTTGTTGCCGCTGTTGCCGTCATCGACCACATAGCCGGCGGTGACTTGCAGCGTGCTGGCATTGGCACCGAGCACGTTCTTGCTTTGATAACTCTGGGTCAGGCTGGTGACGCTGTCGCTGCCTTGCAGGCCGACCTTGGCCACCGTGCCGCTTGAACCGGTGGTGGCGTCATAGACCTTGCTGTCGGTGACGGCGTTGAGTGCCAGGGCAGCGGCAGTGATTTCGGCGCCGCCATACGTTGCGGATGTTGATGTCAATGTAGCCATAGACCGACTTTGAGTTTGCATCAGTTGCGGCGATATTTATGCCGTTTGCGGTGACAGTCTTGCCGGTTCCAGCATTTTTATTGTTATAAGTCACTGTTGTTGCTGTCACTGTAGCGGAGTCGGAAAACTCCAATCCAGCAACCATATAACTGCCAGCGACAGCGTCTGCTGTGGCGTCATAGACGCGACTTGCGACGCTATTCAGGGTCACATCCAATGCTGAGGGAGCATATGAATACATCCGTCCGTTACCAATCCCGGCAATCGTCGGTGGCGATGAATAGGTCGCATCGTACTGACCGAAGTCGTAATCCAGTCCACCCATGTTGAAAGCGGTCGGGTCGCTACCCCAGATAAGCCAACGGCCTGTGCCTGGGTCGATTGCGGAGGAACCGCCAAGGTTGGTAAAGCTGGTAACCGTATCAATATTGATTGACGTACCGGTGCCGCTCTTGTAGCTATAGATGGAACCTGTTGCAGCAATCTCGACGTTGTCGCCGAGCAATACCAACGCCGTGTTACCAGCACCAACTGAGCCGCTAATCAGTAAATCGTGGGTGTAGTCACCATAACTCAGCGTTGTGCCACCGCTGCCAGACAGTGCGTCAGCGAAATATCGCTGGACGCCCTTGGCACCACCAATACCTGTACCTGCTGTGCCATCCGTTCCGCCAAGCTCAAACGTGCCGCTGGCAGAGTGGGCGAGTACCGTTACCGTGCCGCTGGTTTCGACACCCGCATTGTTCACCGTTGCGCCCATGGTGTCTGCAATCAGGGTAATCGCCCCAGCCTGACCCCCACCACCAATCGTTGCGCCGCCGACGGCGGAACCGTCCAGGTAAATGCCTGCCACGACTGAAGTTGCGCTGCTGCAACTCAAACTGTTGATGGTGATTGAATCGCCGAGAACTTCGGCGACGCCTGTGGCAAGGCTGCCGATCCTGACTCCCACGCGATGGTAAGCATTGCCGCCGCCGAAAATCGTCACGTCACCGGCGCCGGCATTGATTGTTGCCTGAATATCCACCGGGGTGCGCGTACTAACCGAGTTGATATGGATATCACCGCCGTTAGTGGTGATCGGTGCTGCGACTACCACCTGATCGGTGCCTTGAAGGTTCAGCACGCCGGTCATGTTTAGTGCCGTTTGAACCTTGACTTCACTGGCGGCAAACGTGGTACCGCTGATCAATGACAATTGACCTACACCTGTGCCGGCGTTGTAGGCGGAGTAGGTGAGCGCAATCTGCCCATTCGTAGCGCCATTACCGTCCTTCACAATCACTGATTTGGTCGTGGTGGTGTCACCAAAAATGAGGTTTGGCGCATGGAATGAGGTCAGTTCGTTACCCAGCAGACTCAAGCTGCCGGCAACGCGACTCGACGTCGCGTCGGTATCCAGAACGATGTCGCGTGGGTTCTCTGGCCGAACTGTAATCGAGGTGCCGGCGATGGACTGACCGAACGAACCGCTGCGGGTCAGGAAGAAATTGTCCGCTTGATAGACAATCGCACCGCTTGCCGTGACATTGGTACCGTCGCGTTCCAATACGATTGCCGCGAGGCGACTTTCATTTTGATCGAATCCGGTGGCGCTCAAGTAAATGTTGCCGTTTGCGCCACCACCAGTCGCCGTATTGGACCCGCCTTTAATAGCCAAGTCGCTGTTACTGGCTCGGATTGCGACCTCTCCACTAATGGTGTTGGTAAAACTGAGCGAGGTAGTGGGGCCGGGACTCGCTACCACGATTTCATTCCCGACGCTGCCGATGCCGGCGGTCGCCAGTAACGTGATATCAAGATTATCGGCGATGATGTGCGGTGCGGCACCGGTGCCTGTAATGCTGCCGTCATCAGCCTGGACAGTGATCGGGCTAAACGCCTCAAGACCGCCGACTGTCAGATTGCCGGCGAGCGCCTTGACAGTAATCGTGCCACCCGAACCGTAGCCGTTGGCATCGAACTTCAGGTCCTTGACGGTTCCAGTGTTAGCCAGCGTAAACAAAATATCTCCGCCTGCGCCTGGCGTCGTCGCCGTAAAGTCACCACCACCGGTGGCAATAATGCTGGCGCCAAACGAATCATGCGCGCGTCCTTCGACCTCAGTCCCGCTTGCTATCGTCACATACCCGCCATCGCCGCCAGTGTCCCCGTTACCACCGCGAACATTGATGCTGTGGACGGCAACGTATCCGGTGGCGGTGGTCGAGATCGAAACATCACCACCCTCACCACCTGTGCCCGACTGGGTGTCGCCAATGCCGCCTTGGGCGGAAATAGTACCGCCACCGCTGAACGATGCACCATAGTTGCCGTCCGTGACGTTGACGTCAATTTGACCGCCCTTGCCGCCGGTACTGCCTGTGCCACCATCAGCTCGCACAACCTGGCCTCTTTCGCCCACAACACTGTCACCCAGCAGCGTGACTGTTCCGCCCATTCCACCTACTCCGACATTGCCGGATGCATTGCCACCTGAAGCGTCAATTGTCGTTCCACCCGAAATGGTAATGAAGTCTTTATCGGCGGAAGAACCGTCCAAAAAGATGTTACCGCCAGTTCCGCCCAGTGCGGAACTCGCGTCGCTTCCACCGCGCGCACTAAGCAAAGATCCTTCATCGAATGTGATGTACTGCGTGAATGGGATCCCAGTGGTTGCAATCGTAATGTCACCACCGTCACCGTTAATTAGACCGTTGCCACCGTCGGCGCGAATGACCGCGCCCTCACCGTAGACTTCCTTACCGCTAGTGATTGTGATGGGGCCTCCGTTACCGCCGTTGCCGCTGCCGATGGCACGGTTACCGCCTGATGCGTTCAGCGTACCGTAGGTATAGAGTGCAGTCTCACTTTCGAGATTGATTACGCCGCCGTTTCCGGCTTGGGTCGTCCCATTGCCGCCCAAAGCTGTCACGCCACCATAACTTGTGATCTCCAATCCGACGTACGAGTCACCGGTTGTAATGACGTCGATCGTTCCACCGTTGCCGCCGGTGCTACCGCTCCCGCCGCTGGCATTGACGGTCCCATTAATGATTAAGGTATCTGAAGCGGATATGAGCAAGCTGCCGCCAGCGCCGCCGATGCCCAAATCGTCGTTAGATGCGCCGCCTTTGAGGAGGGTGCTTCCTATGGTTACGGCCGCATTGGGCGCATGAATTTTGACCGCGCCGCCATCTTTTCCTGGATTGGCTCCCGTGCTATACCCACCTTGGGCGTTGACCATGCCAAGTGTGATGGTGGCCGCCAAACTTTGACTGCCGGGTGTGCCGATGGTCAGCGTGCCACCCTTACCACCCGCGCCGCCACTGTTGTTATCGCTGCCGTGCATGTTGACGAAAGCATTGGCCAGATTGATGGTGCTGCCGGAGCCGGCAACGATGTTGACGTTGCCGGCATCGGGAACGCCAATGTCATCCGACACCGTCTTCAACTCGGTCGCGATCGATATGCCCGTGCCGGAACTTAAAAACAGGTCGCCGCCAGCGGTATACAGTTTATGAGCATTGTCGCCAATGGTGATTCCGCCATTGGTCGCCGTGACGTGCATGTCGCCGCCACTGGTGGCCATGTATGCGTTGGAATTTCTTGACGCAGGCAAGAAAGTAAAGTTTTGATCGGCAGTGATATCAAGTGTCGAGTTATTGCTACTACCAAACTGCGACGACCCTGAAATGACTCTCGCGTCACCGCTTATCGCAATATTGCCAGCGGTTGATGCCAAGGTGATATTGCCGGTGGCATAAACGTGACCACCAGTGCCACTCAACAGACCAACTCGCAAGTTCTCCTCGGCGGTGATCGAGACATTGCCGCCCGACACAATACCGCCCCGACCAGTGCGGATATCGCCAGAGCCTGCGGTGAGCAGGGTGACATTGCCGCTGGCCTCTATACCGCCGAAGCTCGCACCACCAATATCCAGCTGGCCAGTGTTCGTGATACTTACCGCACCGCCTGCGTTGCGAACAGAAAAGTATTGGACGTCGCCTTCGTTACTGTCAAACAAACTCAAATTGCCAGCGCTAACCAAGGTCGAGTTGGTAATGGCAATATCGCCGGTGGTGGTATTGAGCCCAGAGAGATTGCTGACGTCGGTTTTTAGTTTAGTGGCTAGGGTGCCGATCCCACTACCGGCAGTTGCAATCAGGGTGCTCGCCGTAACGTCCCGGCCCGAATTGCCAAGTGCGCCGGTAATCGCTCCACCGGCACTCAAATTCACCGTATTGTTGGTTGCTTCAACATCACTAACAACGATGTTGCCGCTGGCCGCGTTGATCGATACTTTGCCCGCTGTGGTGATGCTGGAACCGCTTACCATGGTCACATCGGTTGCCGCGCGGGCAATTACAAAACCTGCACCATTGGTTTCAATCGTGGTGCTGGCGTCCATATCGATTGCGCCGGTACGCGATTCCAGGATCACGTTTTTCCCGTTGCCGAAGGTCCCGCTGAGCGTCAGGGCGTTGCCGTTGTAAATCAAGTAGCCGTTGCTCAGGCTGTGTTGTTGGGTCGGGGAGAGGCCTTGGGTGGCATCTAAAATCGCCAAGCTACCAGTGCCTTCGGTAATGCTACCTTCTTGAGGTTCATCGGTCAGAAAGGCCAGAGACGTTGCGCTGCCGTGGGCGAACAAGGTGATGTTGCCACCATCACTGCCGCCGTTGGTGGAATCAATGTGTGCACCGTCACTCCCGTTGACCAAACTGACATCACCGCTAATTGCAAGCAGCGATATGTCGCCGCCGGTGCTGGCGATGGTCGCGCCATTGCGGACGTTGATCGAGCCCGCGGACAAGTCACTGCCGGTCACGATTGAAATGTTGCCTGTGGTGGTTAGGTCACCATCAATGTTGATATCGGCGTTATTGGTCGTTGACAAGAAAACGGCGCCTGCGGCGTTGGTACTACCGGCACTACCAATGCTTAAGTCCTGAGTTGCCGAAATCTTTGTGTTGCCTGAAGTATTGGCAAAGGTCACGGTCACCGCACCGAACCCGTCGGAGGTCGCCACGTGCAATGCGCCATCGCTTGCATTGGAACCAATACCGGAGACTGCGATGAGATCAACGCCGACACCCGAAGCTGCGTGGATACCGTCACCAATACCATTGATCGACCCGGCGGAATGAATGGTTAACGCGGTCTCGGTTGTGGCATTGATCCCCTTAATTGATAGATCGCTAACGGTGGAGGACAGCGTGGCTTGGCCAGCGGTAGCGTGGGACAGATTTGAGGACTGGAAACCACCCTGGGTGTTCAGGTTGAAGCGGGTGATCGCCCCATTCGCGACAGATAAATCAATGTCGCCGCCCAAGCCGGCAGTTTCGCCATTTCCGCCACGGGTGCTGATGAATGCATTTCCACCATCAAAGGATTGATTGCTGCCCGCCGTAATGCTGACGTCTCCACCCGTGCCACCCGTACGTCCAAACGCCCCGTTGGCGTTGATGTCTCCCATCAGAGTGACTGATTTGGTGGTGGTGATGGTTACCGTCCCGCCGTTCCCGCCATTGCGATTATCGTTGTAGTCGGCATCGCCGCCATTCAGGCTGACCGATCCGAGAGATACCTCCGCATTCGGGGCGGTGATGGTCAAGTTGCCACCAGCGCCACCATTTACTGCGTTGGGCCAAAGGCCGCCATTCCCGCCGTTGGCACTGACCGATCCGAGTTCGATATCTTGAATTAAACCGAGCGCACCGATGGTCAAACTACCCGCGTTGCCACCAAAAGCGCTACCCGAACCGTTTCCGTTCATGCTCACTTGGGAAATTCGCACCGCTGTCGGGCCGCCAATGATCGTGATGTTACCGGCATGACGATGATCTGCATTGCCATCGGTCGATATGGTTCCGGAAGCAAATCCGTCGTTGCCAATCCATCCGGTGGAACTCAGGCGCAGGCTTCCTCCCTCGGTGTTCAAGGAACTCCAAAGTTCGATGTGGTTCGTCCCGGAAATTAATGCTGCAAGGCCCTCTACAGGCGTGGCTCCGTTTGAGCCATCGATTCCCGGGCCGCCAAAATTGCCCAAATCGGCAAACCCACTGGTATCAAAGTTTTCCCCACCTTCGCCGCCATCGCCACCCACACCGCCAAGGCCCTTGTTGCCTCCTCGACCGGCGGCGTTCGAAACTACTGTTGGGTGGTAGCCGTCAATCTTGACAGTGCCGGCGAGAACGGTAATCGTCCCGCTGGCGCCACCAGTTCCACCAGTGCCACCGATGCCACCCGTGCCACCATCGCCACCGACTCCTCCATCACTGGCTCCTTCTCCGCCGTCATAACCAAACCCACCAGAACCGCCGATACCGCCCGTTCCACCGACGCCACCGCTACCGCCGATTCCACCCCGGGCGGTAAAGTTGGTGGACGAAATATTGGCCTCCCCAGTCGTAGTGATCAAAATGCTACCGCCTTGGCCGCCAATTCCACCGGTGCCACCCGTACCGCCGGTACCGCCAGCGCCGCCGGCACTACCGTTGCTATAGTAGCCGCCCGCAGATCCATTGCTTCCTGTTACGCCTGTAAATCCGGCACCGCCGGCTCCACCCGCACCACCATTCGCCGAAAATTGCGTGATGGTGCTCCACCAATAATTGCCATATAGGCGGGTCGTGAGTGAATCCGAGGTAATCGAGATTAGCCCGCCGTCGCCGCCCATGCCTCCTGTGCCGGCAATGCCACCAATTGGGGAGCTACCAACGAAACCACTGCCCGGATTCCCATAATTTCCATCAAGCCCCCCGTAGCCGTCGGACCCTGGTTGGCCACCTGCACCGACGCCTCCGCCGACTCCGACTGCGCCTGCGCCGCCGCCCGCACCACCGGTTCCACCGATCGCGCTGATTGAGAAGACATCATTAATCTCAATCCCGGATGTGGAGCTAAGGATCGTAATGCTGCCACCGTAGCCTCCTTTGCCGCCGGTTCCGCCATTGCCGCCATTGCCACCGTAAGCGGCGGATCCTCCATTGCCGCCATTACCAGCGGCAACTGGAGACGGTTCGAGAGCACTTGGACCGCCCGTGCCACCGTCACCACCATTGCCACCGTCGCCACCATTGCCTCCCAATCCACCTATACCGCCGTTTCCACCATTCAATGTGATAGTGAATCCTGAAAGGTACGCGGTGTTGCTTGTGGTTAGGGTGATCTGCCCGCCGTAACCTCCCTTGCCGCCGATTCCACCAGCCCAACCGGGATCGCCTTGTTGCCCTGGGTCGCCATCCCCACCAGGCTGACCAACGGTGAGGTTGTTTTGTCCATCGTCGCCGGTCTGGCCTGGCAAGCCGTTCGCTCCATTACCGCCAGCGCCGCCGAGTCCACCGTTGGCGACGATGGTCACGGGATAGTACGAGTCGCTATTCGCAAATGAGTCACTGGTGATAGTGATGAAACCACCGTAACCACCGTCCCCACCAAGTTTTCCGTTGCTACTGACACCATTGGCGCCATTGCCGCCGCGCCCACCTGAGAGCTTGATCCGAGAACCGCCTGCAAAGGTCACCGCTGCGTCAGGCGCATGAATCAGAATTTTGCCGCCATCGCCACCGTCATAGCCATTGCCACTTCCATTCGCACCAAAACTGTTGCCGCCAGAGGCGGTGACTGAGCCAAGGGTAATGCTTGTCGCCAGACTCTCGTCGCCCGGCGAGTCGATGCCAATCGTTAGCGTACCGCCTTTGCCGGCTTGGACCGGGACTTCGGGTTGAGGCGTAAATTGACCGGGCGGATTGTCGCCATCGCCGAAACCGAATCCCACCATCGTGACCGTATTCAATGTGACCGAACTTACAGTCGGTGCAATATTGATATCGCCCGCGTTGTGATTCGTCGATGAACCGCTGGTATCGAGCATGCCGTTAATTGTGATGGCGTATTGGCCAACGAGGTTTAGTTCGCCACCACTTGTTTGGGCACTGCCGGCAGGGCCAAAGTAAATATCACCAGCGTTTGCCGTCAGTGTCGACGTGCCGCCGTCGGTTACCACGCGCCCGTGATTTACGGCGAGGCCATTTTCGGCAGTAATCTGCAAGGTCGCGCCGGGTACGGGCGTCAGACCGTTTGCGTGGCTACCTGCTTCAACCCATGAGTCATGGTCAAGAGCGACATTACCGGTTTGCGTTGTCAGCAATACATTGCCAGCGGCATAAAGGTCTCCATGGCCATTCCCCAGTGAGCCAAGGTTAATACTGCCATCGGCATCGATGGTCAAGTCGCCATGGGCGACAATACCATTACGGTTATGGCCGGTCAGGACGTCACTGAAGCCACTACCAGTCGTGGTAATCGTGACGTTGCCCATCGCGCTGATGCCGCCGTAACTGGCATTGGAAAGACGAACCGTCCCTGCGTTGTTGATAATGACCTTGCCACCGGTGGCTGCGTTTTCAATGTTGTAGCTGTTGCTATAGCTGCCAACCAATTGCAAATCGCCAGTGTTGTTGATGGCGATATCGCCACTAGTGCCATTTAATGCAGAAAAATTGCTCACTGTCGTGGTGAGCTTGTTGGTCTCCGTGCCGATGCCGTTGTTCGCTCGGGTGACCAGGGTGTCGGCCGTGACCATCGAACCGTTGGCCGCCGATATCAGGCCATTGTTAGCGTCGAGTACGACGCGGTTGGCAGTTTGTACGATGCCAAGCCCTTCGAGTTCAATGTTGCCACCGCCTTGGACAGTGATGTTTCCTGTACTACTGACCACCTTGCCAGCGACAACTATGCGATTGGTGCCATACCCGTGGAGCGTGATCGGCGCGGAATCACTGACCACGTCACCACTAGTACTCATGCCGGTGTCCAAAATGATTGCGGCATTTAGGCTATCTGTTGCTGCACCATATATTTGTAAGGCACTGGATCGCGTTTCGATGCGAGATCCGCTCTTAACTTCCACACCGTTGCCATGATCACCGGCTGTCCCATTGATCGTGACGGATCCATGATTAGTTGCTTGAACTACCGCTGAGTTAGTGATCACAGCACCTTCAGCAATTCCAATTGATGCGCCGAGTCCGACAATTGTTATGTTTCCGTCGGTAGTTTCCACTGTGGCATTGTCAATGCGAACACCAGTTGTATAACCGCCACTACGAAAACCGCCATGGAGTGATACGGCACCAGATGTTGCGGAAATATTTGCACCATTGGCGATCGTTACGCCGTTAGCATATGCATATCCGTCTGCGCCAAGGCCGCGGATCGTTACGCTACCAGCACCAGCAGTTATCGTGGCATCGTCAATTGAAACGCCGTGGTTATCGATTGCCGTGCCGACCGCAAAAAAGGCTCCTGCATGATCGCCACCGGCAAGCAGAATATTGCCGCCATGGCTATCGAGCAGCGCGCCGCTACCAATGCTGATCGCACCTGCATCACTGCCATCACTGTCTGCCGCAAACTTGATACCACGAACGCGGCTCTCCAGCGTGCCTGCGGGAGCAACACTGATGCTGTTGCCAGCGCTGACGCTGATACTGCCGGCGTTGACGAATTTTAGTGTGACATCCCCTTCGGCATTGGCCGAAAACCAGCTGCTGTTGCCAACATCGACGTCGGCGTTCAGCGTGATACTGTTGGAGCCACGCGCATCAAGGATTACGTTACCGCTGGTGACGATGTTGTTGGTCAGCGTGAAGCTGTCGGAAGAATTGACAATGATGTCGCCGTCAAAGGTGTAGGTGAGGGGACTACTACCGTCAAATAATGACGCATCAACCACGTTGGTGTCGAAATCAAAAACGTTCTCAACGGTTGTGCCGGAGCTAGTTCCGGTCACCGTGGCAGTGTCATGCGCATAGATGGTGATGTCACCGCCAACCGCAGCTGCATTGAGGTCGCTCGTGGAGTCGATATTTCCAGCACTGACATTACCGGTCAAGGCATAAAGCTTGACCTTGCCGCCATTTCCGTCGGTCAAACCCTTGCCACCGGTCGTGGATATATTGCCTGTGCTAACGTCGGTTCCAGCAATGATAGAAACGGAACCACCGTCGCCGCCCGCAACATTTGACCCGGACAGGCTGCCGCCACCTTGTGCGGAAATAGTTGATGTGCTGATTGTGCCAAATGCCGACAGAGTGATCGACCCAGCGTTGGCCCCGGCCGTCGTGCCCTCGGCGTAGCCGCCACGAGAGCTGAGCGTGTTGGTCGTAATGTCTCCCGCGCGCGACGACAATGCGATATTGCCACCCTGGCCTGCGCCACCATCGCTATAACCAAGACCGCCAGCCGCCCCAATATCCCCTGTATTGATGTCGGCCCCTGCCGTGAGAGTCACTGATCCGGCATTGCCACCACTGGATAGGGCAGGGGAGTCGAAGCCGCTTCCGCCAGTGGTAGTCACATTACCAACGTCGATAGCGCCAGTTGCGCTTATGATTACGTTCGCACCCGCGCCACCAGTGCTGTGACCAGCACCGCCGCCATTGCTGATATTCCCACCAGTGAAATCGCCACCGTTGGCGTGAAGGGTGACGCTGCCACCGGCACCGCCGGCACCACCGCCGTGTCCATCTCCGCCATAGTTGAATATGGCATCAACGGCAACTGACGAACCACCGGTGATCGAAACATTGCCACCCGCGCCGGTGGTGGAAATGGTGACTGAACCACCCGCACCGCCGCTATCGCCGTTTGGCCCGCCGCCATTGCCCGCGCCACCTCGCGCGTAATGGTCGTATGTGGTGCTCACCGATTGGGCGGAAATCGTTAGCGATCCACCTGCACCACCGATATGGCTTCCGGAGCCCCCGGAACCACCACCGTCCAGGTGCATGTCACCTGCCAGAGCCACATCGGCAGATGGCGCATTGATAATGACAGAACCGCCTTGACCGCCGTCGTCGTTGGTGCCACCTGTGCCACCATTTGCATTGATCGCACCGAGGGTAATTTGAGTCGCCGTGCTTGGGGAGCCGATGGTCAGCGTTCCGCCGGTGCCGCCATTGCCGGTGGCTGGTGTGCCACCATTCATACTGGTTGCGCCAAATGTGACGGTAGTCGGGGAACCGATCACGTTGATATTGCCGGCATTGGGATCGCTGGCCGTGCCGGAAGTGTTCAGTCCAACAGCGTTAAGCGCGCCATTCGTGGTGCTCAGCGAGATGTTGCCGCCGTTGCTGGTGATGTCAGAGGTCAATAGCGCGCCACTGGATTCGAGGGCAAGGTTGCTGCCGTTCGTGGTGACAAAGGAAATTCTGTCTGACGAAACGACGATCGTGTTGGGGGAACTCAGTGTTGAACCATTGGCATAGACGCCAGCTTCGGGACCGGCACCATGCTGACCGGTAATGCTGATGACGCCGCTGCCGGTGGTAGTGATGGGGGACCCGGAAAGATAGACGCCGTAGTTAAGACCGATGTTGGTACCTGAACTCGATCCGTCCAGGGTGACGTTTCCAGATGTGGTGAGCGGGGTGTCGATCAGATTTACGCCGATAGCGTCGTCACTGACGCCGCTGACGCCGGTGACTGTAATCGCGCCGCTACCAACGGCTATCGTTGACAAGTTGGTCGACACACCATGCGCATTGGACATGCCGTCTACGCCCGCGCCGCGGATGGTGACATCGCCGCCGCCGCTGATAAGTTGAGCACTTGCAAGTTTGACACCGACGATATGATTTGCATCACCCGTGGCATAACCGGTCGCGGCGTTATTGCCACCCGTCAGCATAATGCTGCCGCCATGGCTGTTAATGACGGCATTGACGCCGTTGAGTTCAATGGCGCCACCGTTGCCGTCAAAATTGGATTGCAGCAGCACAGAGCCACCGTAGCTGGTGATCGGGCCGGAGGCAATGATGTTGCCAGCGGCTTGCATAGTGACTGTATTGCCGGCGCTGTTGGTGGTTCCCGCACGAGTTTCACCAATGATAATGTCGCTGGCCGAAGTAATGCTCACCGAACCGCCGTAGTTTTTAATCTTGCCGGCCGACTCGACGATCCCTCCATACACTCCGTTGCCGGTCAAAGTGATGCTGCTGCTTTGACTGACAATACGTCCGGTGCTATCCACATTGATATCGCTATCGCCGCCGCCCGCGCCGGCAGCACCGGTGATCGTCAGCGCACCCGAGGTGGTTTCGACTCGCGCATTGTTAAAAATCTGGACGCCATCACCATCGTACCCAGCAATGCCGGTGAACGTGATGTTGCCGCTATTCAGTGATGTCACCACGGCGCCGTCGCCGTTATCGTTCCCTAAGCGAATCCCGCGATTGGCGACATTCCCGGACCCACCGTAACCGGTCACGTGAATGTTGCCGTCGTTGGTTGTTACGGTCGCCGTACCGATGCGCACTCCGGTGTTGTAGCCGTTGCCGGATCCGCCTGTGCCGGTGACGCTAATATTGCCGGTGCCTGTGACCTCAAGCGCAGCACCTACCGTTGCGGGATCAGAAGCGAGATCGGTGTAGATGTTGACGCCGTAATGGTCGTTGCCACTGCCCGACCCACCTGTACCGGTGATATTGATATTTCCCGATCCGTTGGCGGTTATTGACGTATTGGTGTCCGTCGAATCGTAGTTGTAAATAGCAACGCCGACGTTTTTACTCCCACTCGTTCCGTGGCTGGCTCCGGTGATTGAAATACTGTTGTTACTAAGCGTCATCAGGCTTGCGCCCTTGATTTTGACGCCACTGGCATCGCCGCCATAGCCACTGGTACCCGTGACAGAAATAGCGCCGGAATTGGTTTGCAAAGATGATGCGTTCTGTACGAGTACGCCGTCATTCTGGTCGCCGCCGTTGCCGCCTTGACCGGTGACAGAAATACTCCCAGCCCCGGTGGTGTGAATCGTCGCGCCACTGATGCGCACGCCACGATTGACACCCGCACTGCCGTTACCTGCAGTGCCATCCAGCGTGATGTCACCGTTGGCCGAAAATAGTCCTGCGGGCAGGGTAGTTGAAACGTTTGTGCCGGTGGTTTCGACTGCGATGCCGGTGTTGTAACCATCGGCACTGCCGCCGCCTTGTCCGGTAATCGTCAAGGCACTGGCACCCGTGACTTCGATTCGCGACGACCCGAAAATGCTGACGCCGCGATTATCGGCTAACCGATCGCCATTGCTGGTGCCGGTGATGGTGATTCCGCCGCCTGTCGATAGGCTGGCGCCATTGACATACACACCGCGGTCGGTACCGCCATACTGGGATGCTCCGCTATTGCCGCTGGTGCCATTGACCGTTATTGCACCGGTGTTGGAGCCAACAATTGCGGAGTAGAGTTTGACCCCGCTGCCATCGGTGCCACCAACGCCTGAAATGATAATGTCGCCGCTATCTGTGCCGAGAGATGCGGTGCCGGTTTCGCCGAGATTGACGCCAATGTTGGACAAGCCGGTAGCAGAGGTGCCACCGTGGCCGGTGATGTGTATTGATCCACTGTCGATTGCTGTAAGTGTGGAGCCACCTTCAATCCTCACGCCGTAGGCACTGCTGTCATCATCCCGACCTTTGCCACGCAAGGTAATGCTTCCGCCAATGGCATTGATCGTTGCACCAAAGAGCGAGATTCCGACTTTTTGTGTTGTGTTGCCGGCGGCGGAGCCATTGCCGTTTATGTCGCCGCCGGCCATGACGACAGAACCACCAAAGGTTTGAATTTGTGAGTAGGAATTCATTTCAATAAAGCCGCCACCAACGCCATCGGTGTCGGCATATAAATTCACATTCAGTGCGCCAAGCAAGTTGCCTGTTATCGAGCTGTTGGCCATCATGGTGATGGCGCCATCGGCTTTAAGTGTCAGCGTGCGCGGATCGCCAGCATAGGTGTTTGAAATTTGTGCGCCGGTATTCAACGTAATGTCGCCGGTCCCGGGGCCGAGGCTGGTGGTGGAAATGGTGACATCGCCCTGAATAAGGTTGGCGTTGATGTCGCCAGTGTAGATGATCGAGGAATCGCGATTGCCGGTGTCAAACATCCCGCCGGTGAGACTGCATCCGCAGTCGCCGGCAAGAATCGTGACGTCGGTCGGGTCGAGCAGCCAGTTGCCGTTGGAGCCCTGACTGGCACGGGTATCGACACGTGCGCCGCTGACGTCAAGCGAACGTTTGCCCGAGGTTTCAACCAGGCCGCCATTGCCGCCTTGCGCGCCGCCTTTGGCCTCAATATGACCATAGGCGCGCGTGGTGTCGTCGGACCAAATGATCGCCGTCCCGCCAGCACCAACTGACGTGGCATTAACCGAGAGCGTGGTTTCTTCGCCGACGAAGGTGACCTGAGCGTTTTGAATGTCGGGGTTCTTGCCTTGATAATCGCCGCCGACAAGAATCTTGCCACCACCGGTCTCACCGCTGGCATCAATACTGGCCTGGTCAGTGACCGCCACGCGATTGCCAAGCACTTCGACCGTGCCACCTTTAGTTCCGGTGGTGACAATGCGGCCGGCACCGTCTACGAAGGCATCCTGACTGGCTTTGAGGAAAATGCGTCCGCCTTCGTTGACCACGCTGGAGGCATTGAGGGTGCCGGAGTTGCGAACGATGACACCGGCGATGCCGATGCGACCGGCTTCGGCGGCGATGGTGCCGAGGTTGGTGGCGTTACCTTCACTGCCGGTGATTTCAACTTTTACGCCCGGTGTCGCAGAATCGACCAGATGCACCGTGGCACCGGCGGCCAGAATGGTTTCGCCTTGCGGGGTGGTGATGACGCCGTTGTTGCTGACGTTGGTGCCGATGAGATAAACGCTGCCACCGGACGGCGTGGTGATGGTGCCCTGATTGACCACACTGCCGGCGCCGGGCGCAGCAGAGAGATTCAGGCGACCAGCGAGGAAGTCCTGATTGCTGATACCCAAGGTGCTGGCGACAAAACCGGCGGTATCGATTTTCCCGCTGGCGCCAACCAAAATACCCGCCGGATTGATCAGCCAGACCTTTCCGTTGGACGTGAGTTGACCGTAAATCAAGCTCGGGTCGGCGCTCAACACCCGGTTCATGACCGCACTGGAGACGGTCGGCTGGATAAAGCGGGTGGTCTCGCCCTGGGCGATGTTGAAGGTTTGCCAGTTCAGGATGGCGCCGTTGCTGTTGGTGACGTTGAGCACGTTGCCAACACGGTTGATGATTGCGGTGCCATTGACGACAGCAGCGCCGGTTGGATTCGCCATTGCATAGTTGGCAGCAAAACAGGCCGAAACCGCCGTTGCCAGGATCCGGTGTTTTGCGTTGAAGCGTCTTGAACGACCGCCAAAGGAAGAGAACCGGGAGCGTAGCTTGGGTGATTTCATAACGTGTCCTTGGGCGACGGGCAAATATGCGTAAAGGATAGTCGATTTTGACCCGCAAATTTCACGAAAAACGACTGTTTTTACCTAACCGAAAGTACACGACAGTTTTAGCGAAAACTTTAGTTTTATTAGTTGCGCGCTGACACGGTCGCACTGTCAGATCAGGCGGGCGAGCTTATGTTTGTGCGGGCTATAGGCTGTGTTTGCTGTCCCGCGAATAAGACGTCATGGTGAAATTCAGGGAATCTCGGCAAACTGTTCTATTCTGCAAGCTATTTACCGGCAAGCGAATTTTCTGAAAAGGGGTAACTTTTGAGCGAAAAAACATTTCATTTCATCAGCGGTCTGCCGCGCTCCGGTTCGACATTGCTGTCGGCGATTTTGAAGCAGAACCCGCGTTTTCATGCCGGTATTTCCAGTCCAATTGCAGCATTGTTCAGCGGCATGTTGGGGCAGGTGAGTGCAGGGAGCGAGTGGGCGACCCAGGTCAGTGTGCCGCAACGCAGGGCGCTTTTGCGTGGATTGTTCGATAGTTACTATTCGGTAACACCGAACGAAGTGGTATTTGACACCAATCGTGTCTGGACGGCGCGGATGCCGGCCTTGCTCGATCTGTACCCGAATGCAAAAGTGATTGCCTGTGTGCGCAACGTCGGCTGGGTGATGGACAGCATTGAACGTCTGTATCGCGCGAATCCGTTTGAAAACTCGCTGCTGTTTGCGAACGAAGCGGAGCGGGGCACCGTTTTCGCCCGGGTGGAAACCCTGGCACAGCGCACCCGATTGGTCGGCTTGGCTTGGTCGGCGCTCAAGGAAGCGTTTTACAGCGAACAGGGCAAGTCGATGTTGGTAGTGGATTACGACTTGCTTTCGCAGCGCCCTCAGGATGTAATTCCACTGATCTACAAATTCATCGGGGAACCGGAATTCAAGCACGACTTCAATGCAGTCAGCATGGACACACCAGCGTTTGACGAGGGGCTTGGGTTAACCGGGTTGCACAAGGTACGCTCAAAAGTTCAATTCATGCCGAGGTCGTCGATTTTGCCGCCTGATTTGTTCGAAAAATACGCGGCATTGACCTTTTGGCGCGATACGGTCGGCAGCAGGGCGAATGTGTTGATGGTTAGCCCGGACAATCAGGTGCCAAGTGCGAAAACCACAAAGGCGTCCAAGGCCTCGCCATAGGAGATCCTAAACCTAGCGAAGGATCGTGGCAGCCAAACTTAGTTGGCAGACGGGCGTGATGATGGGTTCGAGCTGTCGTTAGCAACCATCGAAATGAACTCTTCAAACTTGCCGTTTTTTCCGTGCGGCAGGGCGGAAAAATAGCGCAGATCAATGCGTGAGAAGTTACCGATCGCTTGCATTAAGGTGTTTGTTAAAGCGACCTCTTCAGTCGGCAACAGTGGGCGTTCGACCACCAAACGAAATTCCAGATGATCCGCTGCAAGCTGCACAATCTGGAATTGCCTTACCGGTGCTACTGCACGGTAATCTGTCTTTCCGTGTGCCGGCCAAAACATTTCACCATCGGGGCGCATCAGCATGTTCCGCGTGCGACCGTGAATTTGCTTGATCGTTGGTAATCCTCGTCCGCAGGGGCAGGGTTGGGCAACCTCGGCGTGATCGGTGAGTTCGTAGCGCAAAAGAGGTGCGGCAAAACTGTGCAGCGATGTGACAACGACCCGGCCTGTTTGCCCAGGGCCGCATTCGCGCCCTTCATGGTCGAGAATTTCCACTAAGACGTCCTCGGCCATAAGATGATAATTATCGGAATCGGGGCACTGTAAAGCTATGTTGCCTACTTCGACCGTGCTGTAAAGATCGATTACAGGTACACCCAGAACACGTTGGCATAAGTCGCGCGTCTCTCGCGTCAGGACCTCGCTGATTGTCCGGACTTGGCGAAGATTGGTGAGGTTGATTGGTTTTTCCTGCAGCAAGCGCAAGAGGGCCGCAAGGACGGTTGGGTAAATCAATAAATAGTCTGGGTTACGCTTTGCTAACCAGTCGGCAATGGCGGCGACATCCTGATTGATCGGAAATAGCGCAGATCGCCCGCCTTCAAACAGCGCGTTGGTTGCCGGTCCCCACCCATTGAGCCATCTGCCATCCGCTGTTGGCTGCACACCTGCACGAACAATGCATAGCGAGCCACTTGTATCGCGTTGATGCCACGAATGATCGCGAAGGGTCATCGCTTGCCACATTAAGGCATCGAGTCCAGTCCGCAAGACCTTTAGCGGCTCGCCTGTCGAACCTGATGTGGTGGTTTCTTGCGTGTTGCCGTGTTCTGGCGGATAGCTGAGGGAATGTAGTGTGGTGCCGGCCTGTTGGATTTCGCTACGCGAAAGCGTCTTTAACGCGTTCCAATTCGATGCGTTCAAGGACTTCCCGGGGGTCAAACGAGCATCACGCAGCCGTTGGTGGTACCAAGGCACATTTGCCCAGACGTGACTTAGCAGGAGCGCAAGTTGCTGGTTCTGCAGTGCCTTGAGGTCCGTTGACGGTAGCCACTGGGTTTGGTCGAGTTGCAGGATCAGTGAATGAAGCACCTGGGACGTTTGAGGCACGATAACGGGGAAGCCCAAACCATTGATGCCTGACCTGGCGCGTAAAGACAGGGGGATCATCAATTGCCAGTTGGTGCTGGTAACACGCTGTTAAGTCGTTGATTAGGGGGCGCGTCAGTTTGCCTAATAACATTTACTTTAGTTGACATAATATAAATTATGCGAAGTCCAATTACTCATTTTCGATACACACCTTTGTCCTTCGAAGCCTCCAAAATAGCCAAATACGTCTTGCCATCGGCATCAACCAAACTTTGATCCGCTCCGCCTTTTACCAAAACAGCAATCACGTCCTCGTGGCCGCCTTTTGCCGCCAACATCAGAGCCGTCTGTCCATTGGGTGCCCGAAGATCCAACTGCGCATGGTGAGTGATCAGCGCCTCGGCGACGGCAGCATGCCCACCGTACGACGCGTAATGCAAGGGAGTCCATCCTGGAGAATTGACCTCCGCGCCTTTGGCTAAGAGTACCTTCACCACTTTGACATTACCCAGAGTCGCCGTGGCATGGAGCGCCGTGTCGCCATAGCGGTTCCGGAAATTCACATTGGCCCGCTGAGCCAGGAGGAATTCAACCAGCGACTGATTGTCTTCGCGGGCGGCAATAATTAACAAGCTTGAGCCATCCGGACCGGCAGTATTAACATCCATGCCACTCGACAATGAGTTGGCGACGAGGTCGGTACGACCGTTTTGGGCAGCCAGCAGAACGTCCTCATAAGCGCCGGCCAGCGCGACTCCATGCCCGCAGACGAAAACAACGAAAGCGGCCGCTATTCGAACTGTGCTAAACACGCTTGGCGCTCGCAAAAAGCCGAAAGAAATTGTCGGTGGTCGCCCGTGCAATAGTCTCAAACGAGACCTCCCGCAAGCGGGCGACTTCTTCAGCGACATGCTTTACCCAGGCCGGTTGATTTTGCTTGCCTCTAAAAGGCACCGGAGCGAGGTACGGCGAATCCGTTTCCACCAACAACCGGTCGATCGGTATCATTTTCCCTACTTCCTTGATTTGTAGTGCATTTTTAAACGTAACGATGCCGGAGAGGGATATGTGGAAGCCCAAATCCAGCGCCTCTCTGGCGACTTCCAGAGTTTCCGTGAAGCAATGAAAGACGCCACCCACTTCACTCGCACCTTCCTCCCTCAGGATCCTTAACGTGTCGGATGCAGCCTCTCGTGTGTGAATAATCAGCGGCTTGCCAGTCAATTTCGCGGCGCGAATATGCACGCGAAAGCGCTCTCGCTGCCATTCCAGATCACCTTTGAGGCGGTAATAATCAAGCCCGGTTTCACCGATCGCAACTACTTTGGGATGATCGGCCAAGCCAACCAAGGTTGCTACACCAGGTTCCCTAACGCTTTCACCCTCGCCCTCAGTGTCTGGATGAACCCCAACCGCCGCATACAGCACAGGGTAGTTTTCAGCAAGGCGCCTGACCGACGGAAACCGCTCAAGCGTCACACCTGCAATCAAAGCCCAACCGACATCATTTGCGCGCATTTGATCGAGCAAGGCAGACTCCTGGCCAACGAAATCCGGGAAATCGAGATGACAATGCGAGTCGACAAGAAGTAAGTTGGTCATGAGTCTGCTTTGTACGCGGGTGCAAGCCCGCTTATCGCGCGTAGCGCATGCGATGCAACTTCTTCAAGAAAAAGCAATTGATTCAATGGATGGTTGGCCGAGCGGCGGCATTCCAGGAGCGACCGCCAAGCAGCAAATAGCGTGTTACTGGTCAGACTTGCGCCGCCCAGCGCTGCACTGGACACCCATCGCTGCACAGCTTCGACCAGGAACTCCATTTTGAGATGGTCATTCTTTTTCAACAGATCATCCCAGCGCCCGGCCAAGATCAAAGGGTTGTCGCCAGGCTGGCGAAATGTCTGCAGCAATGCATTAAGGCTTTCAATTTTTCCTGTCTCATGCCATCTGACGACCTGCAATGGGGCTCCACCAGCCAACGAAAGCAAACGTTCCGCTGTAGGTGGCATGCCATTTTGGACTAAAAATTGAACTGCCTCAGCATGTGGCGGCCGGACAAATCCGAGCAGACGGCAGCGGCTACGAAGCGTCTTTAACAAACGATCTTGGTTTGATGTTATCAATATAAAATAAACAGTTGCAGGAGGTTCTTCAAGTATCTTAAGAAGTGCGTTTGCAGCGATCGTGTTCATGGCATCGGCGTTGGTGATCAGAACGATGCGGCGCCCTTGCCGGTGACTGCCAACAAAAACGAACTCTTCAAGCTCACGAACAGCGGCAATTCTGATGGCGGCACTGCCGCGCTTCTTTGGCTTGGCCTTGCCGACCCCTGGTGGATCCATTTCACTCAATGCTACCGATGAGCCGCTAGATAAACTATCCGCCTCCTCCGAATCTTCGCCATCCGGGCTCAGGTAACGAACATCCGGATGCGACTTGGAGGCCACCCACCGGCAACCTGAACAGACGCCGCAACTTTTGTACAAACCACTCTCGACCGTGGTTTGCTCACATAACAGTAATGTCAGCAATCGTTCGGCGAACTGCAGTTTGCCGAGTCCCGGCGCGCCGCTGAGCAAAAGCGCATGTGGAAGGCTCTCAATTCCCATGCCAAGCAGTTCATGCCATTGCCTATCGTGCATATAATATATATATATCTAAATCAATTTGTTATGACTAACTCTTTAAGTATTACCTGAATTTCAGGTTGACTCAAACAAGCGTCAATGACACAAACCCTGTGAGGGCTTTTCCGGGCAATGTCGAGGTACGACGCACGAACTCTTTCAAAAAAATCTACCTGTTCCCGCTCGAAGCGATCGGGTGATTGCGTTGCCGACTGCAGCCGCTGCAGTGCAATCCCTACCGGCAAATCAAACAAAAACGTCTGATCAGGTAGTAAGTCACCAACTGTCCAGTCCGCGAGTTCAGCCAATCGGCTCAGTGCCAGGCCGCGGCCACCACCCTGATAGGCCATCGAGGCGTCGACAAATCGATCACAGACCACCCATGCACCACGGGCAAGCGCTGGTTCTATCACCAATTCAATATGCTCGCGTCGGGCAGCAAACATCAGCAAGGCTTCAGTTTCAAGATGCATGCTTTCAGACAACAACACCGCACGCAGTTTCTCGCCGAGCGGTGTTCCACCTGGTTCGCGGGTGGCAACGACGTCCCTGCCCTGCTTTCGTAAATGCTCAATAAGCCATTGATGTTGAGTGCTTTTGCCGGCGCCATCGATGCCTTCAAAAGTGATGAAGCGCCCTCTGCCCGTCATTGACCGACCTTTTGATATTTGGAGACGGCGCGATTGTGTTCATCCAGTGTTGCCGAAAACTCGCTGGAGCCATCACCACGGGCAACGAAATAGTAATAATCGCTCGACGGCGGTCGGCTCACCGCCTGTAACGCGGCCAAACCAGGCATGGCGATCGGAGTGATGGGCAGTCCGGTTCTCGTATAGGTATTCCAGGGAGAATCGGTCATCAAATCCAGGCGGCGGAGATTACCGTCAAACTTGCTCCCCATTCCGTAAATGACGGTTGGGTCGGACTGCAATGGCATACCTTTACGCAGCCGGTTGGCAAAAACAGCGGCAATTTGCGGCCGGTCTGCGGCGAGGCCGGTTTCCTTTTCGACAATTGACGCCAAAATCAGGAGGGAATAAGCATCCGGCAGTTTTGCTGAATTGTCATGCGTCGCCCATACAGCGGCGAGATTGGCCGTCATCGCCGAGCGTGCTCGACGCAGGACATCCAGATCACTG
This sequence comes from Rhodocyclaceae bacterium, assembly GCA_016718525.1. Lineage (GTDB taxonomy): Bacteria > Pseudomonadota > Gammaproteobacteria > Burkholderiales > Rhodocyclaceae > JADKHX01. The sequence goes on along the minus strand of JADKDD010000001.1, from coordinate 1,052,225 downwards.
CTGCCTTTATCAACCAGGTAGGTGTCGGGGAAAAAGATACCCTCCGGACTCTTCTCAGTCGCGCCGATCTTGGAGAGGATTTCGGCGGTGGTCAGATTCTTGCTGTCATGTGCCAAGTCAGGATGCTCATTCAACACCTCTCGCCATTGCGCAAAAGTCTTGCCTTCGACTAGCTGCACGTCAGCCAGCAGCACTTCTCCACGGGTCAGTTTGTCAATCAGTTCAATGGCTGTAATGCCGCGTTCAATTTCGTAACTACCCGCCTTGATTGATGATGCGCGCCCCAATGCCCGGCCGAACAAGGTGAGTTCCCACGCCGGCATATCGACACCGGCAGCCTCCATACGCTGCGCTGCGGCTTGCAGACTGGCGCCGGGAGGAATCGTGAAACTGACACGATTCGAGTTCAGCGGCAAATCGTGGGTGTAAAAACGAGTGGTGACAGCGATTGCCGCCGCAAAAATTAACAGGATCAGCAAGAAAATGAGCTTAATTGTTTTCATGGCGGTCACTCGGCAGAATGGTTCCTGCGCATATTGAAGGCAGATTCAAATGATAGCATTCATCCCTTAATTGCTTGGAACTCACTAATGAACGCGGAATGGCTCAGCTTTCTTGATAAATCCAACGGCACTGTTGGCGTTGCAGACGCCAGCTTGGTTGAATCACAGTTACGCGCAGCAAACACAAGTGCGGTAGTTTCACCATTGACTGATTCAGGGTTGATTCTCGCAAGCGGTCCGGATGCTGCCAATTTTTTGCACAATTTGTTGACCAATGACATCGCGGGGTTGGACGCGAAGTCGGCACGCTTCGCAGGAATGTGTACTCCCAAGGGGCGCTTGATCGCCACCATGCTGATCTGGAAAACAGGGGATGATTTTCTGTTGATGCTGCCAACTGATTTGCTTGCATCAATCCTGAAGAAGCTTTCGATGTATGTGCTGCGCTCAAAAGTAAAACTCAGCGATGTGAGCGCAGATTTTGCGTTGATCGGCCTTGCCAGGCCTGCAGGTGTGCGCGGGACGTATGAGGAAATGGCAAATTTCCAGGTCACTCAGTTTGCAGATAACCAAGTGATTCGACTCGATGGACAGCGGTGGGTGTTGGCGATGAACCCACTGACTGCAATTGGCCGCTGGAATGAATTCTGTAGCGGAGCCACCGTTGTCGGGACTGAGGCGTGGCAATGGTTGGAAATTCAGGCTGGACAACCGCGTGTCGTTGCTGCCACGCAAGAGGCATTTGTGCCGCAAATGCTTAACATGGAACTGCCTGCTGTCGCTGGAGTCAGCTTTACCAAAGGGTGTTACCCGGGGCAGGAAATCGTGGCGCGAACGCAATATCTCGGCAAGATCAAGCGCCGGATGATCCGAGTGCATATCGCGGGTGACGACCAATTTCATCCTGGTGCCTCTGTGTATTCTGCACAGACCGGCGACCAGCAATGCGGCACTGTCGTCAGTTGTGCTCGTGCGCCGGAGGGTGGTTTTGATGCACTGATTTGTGTTCAGAGTAGCGCGATTGGATCCGGAGAAATCAATCTTGGATCCCCAACAGGGCCGCGGCCGTTGATGATGGGATTGCCTTATCCACTGGACCTTGGCACCGGTGATTCCGAGACTGAATGAAGCTATCCGGTCACCCGCTCGCTTCAACACCATAAACTTCTGCCGTCACCGATGTGCTTGATTCTCTTTGCGTGGCAGGTCGATTCGCGCTTTCCATTGATCGTTGCGGCCAACCGCGATGAATTTTTCCGGCGACCAACGGCTGTTGCTGACTTCTGGGACCAAGCACCTGAAGTGCTGGCTGGTCGGGATATTGAAGCAGGCGGCACTTGGATGGGCGTTACCAGGCAGGGGCGCTTCTCGGCGCTGACCAACTACCGTGACCCACAGCAAATGCAGACAAATCGACCTTCGCGCGGAAAGCTGGTGGCAGATTTTTTGACAGGCTCAGACTCGCCTGAGATGTACCTAAAACAGAACGCGTTGTACGGGCAAAGTTGCAATGGCTACAACCTGTTGGTCGGTGACCGCAACTCATTGTGGTGGTCATCGAATGTCACTCAAGAAAGTCGGGCACTCGAGCCTGGAATATACGGCGTCTCGAACCATTTACTGGACAGTCCATGGCCGAAAGTTGGTGCTGGCAGGACGGCGTTGGAAACCGCACTGACCAGGCTGCCGGACACCAGGGAATTGTTCGAGTTATTGATGGACCCGACAATTCACGCAGATGATGCGTTGCCCGAGACCGGCGTCGGACTCGAATGGGAGCGCATGTTGTCGGCAGCATTCATCAGGATTCCTCCCGCATCACCGACCTATGGCACACGCTCGTCAACGGTGTTGCTGGTGGGTGCTGAAGGAACGACGACCTATGACGAGATCACCTGGGGACTGCATGCGTCGCCCACCGACATCGCGGCTAGACAAAGGTACTCTTTCAAGGCTTTCTGATCCGGGCAAAACGACGCGACGTCGCGGGCGCTAAGTCGTTCAGGCTAAACCGGTTTAGGCGAGCGCCTTCTTCATTTCAAAGTGGTCAATGCCGGCTTCGATGAATACTTCTCCGACTTTTGCGAATCCGAACTGTTGATAGAAACCTGCGGCGTGAGTTTGTGCATTCAACCTCAGCTCGCGGAAGCCAAGTGTTCGCGCAGTGTCCATTAGTCGCATCAACAGCGCACGACCGACACCCTCGCCCCTCTGGTCGGCGGCGACCGCCATGCGCCCGATATGGCCATCGGGCAACAACCGTCCTGTGCCGATTGGTTTTCCATTACCATCGTAGGCAACAGCATGCTGGCTGGATGCATCAAACTCGTCAATCTCAATCTCGCTTGGAACGCCCTGCTCAACCACGAATACTTGTTCTCGCAAGGGCCTCGCGTCGGCCTGCATGACAGTCCACTCGCCGCATTCGATTCGAAAGTCGTCGAGATCAACCCGAGTCAGCACAGGCACAGCATCAAACAGGTCGATGATGTCTTGATTGCGCAACCTTACGCAGCCGATTGAACCAGGCACACCCATCACAGCGGTTTCCGGACTTCCATGCAAATAGATATAACGGCGCATGGTGTCGCATTCGCCGAGCCGATTTTTCCCTGGTTGTTTGCCAGAGAGCCACAAAATACGGGTCAACATCCAGTCACGCTCGGGAAAAGCCTCACCTAAATCTTTGCTCCAGATTTCACCCGTCGGGCGGCGCCCGACAAACACGGTGTTGAGCGGAGCTTGCGCACCGATCTTGGCACGGATGATGTGATGGCCGCGTGGTGTGCAAAAACTGCCACGAAGCTCTCCGGGTCCTTTCTTAGCTGTTGAAATCTGATAGCGATTCCGAACGCAGACCTGGTCATCGTGCAAAACCAATGTTTGGTCGGGCAGGCAAACAGTAATGCGCATTAGACGATTGCCGACCTTTGCCGGCGCGCGGCAAAAAAATCAGAAAGCAACCCACCACATTCTGCAGCCAGCGTGCCGCTGGTCACTGCGGTGTGATGATTCAGGCGTTGCTCGGAGAACAGATCGAGCACACTACCTGCCGTCCCGGTTTTCGGATCGCCAGCGCCGAACACCACGCGTGCGAGTCGGGAATGCATGATTGCACCGCAACACATCGCGCAAGGCTCCAACGTGACGTACAAGGTACAACCGGGCATGCGGTAATTTTGCAGATTGGCCGCCGCATCCCGGATGGCCAGTATTTCAGCGTGTGCCGTCGGATCATTCCTGCAAATCGGCTGGTTGTAACCGGTACCAATCACTTTCCCGTCCAGCACCATGACTGCGCCAACCGGAACCTCACCAACGCCGGATGCCAGTCGCGCTTGTTCAAGCGCCAGTTGCATGAAAAATGTGTCGTCCATCACACAATTATTACATCGGACCTATTTTTGAGAACACTGATATTTGTTCTTGACACGTGAAATGCGCTAAATTGTGCGCTTGGTTCAATAAACCCGTGATCGCATTGACTATGGACATTGTCGCAAAACAACGAGCGCGCGAATTTACTTTACTCATGTTGGTCAGTGGCATGGCGCTGATTGCGAACTTGCCGGAACGCGTGCTGAACCTCGTGAATCTGGATCGTGCCGTGATCATGGCAGTGTTGGGGTTGGTGGTTTTGCTTGCCGTTTTTTTGTATGTGCGTATGTTCTTTTTTCTGCTTTACACCCTGCTCGCCATCGGTGCGAATTTGCCCGAACAGTGGGCGAGCGCCTTGAACATTACACAGGGACCTTTGCTTGCTGCCTTGATTACGATGGTTGCTATTTCTTTGGTCAATTATTCGGCAAAGGTTTTGCCGACTGGGCTTGAGAAGAGAAAGAAGCGTGCCAATCCTGAAGCCCAGCGGGCGTTATTCAATGCGATTGAACGCGGCAGTCCAACGCATGTGCGTGCGGTGCTGAGTCTGGATTTTGATCTTGACGGAACCGGGCCAGACGGCCTGAATCCATTGATGCGTGCCGTTCGTCGGGGCAATATTGAAATCGTCAATTTGTTGTTGCAACACGGCGCGGATGAGCAGATCAAAGGCCCGGAAGGAAGCCTGGTGGAAATGGCAACCAAGGCGGGTCACCATGAGCTCGCTACTAAAATCATTGCCCTGGCGACCGCCAAGGCACCTGCCGCACTGGCACCGACCAATAATGCCCAGGTTTAATCCGGCAATTCTTAAAGTGTCATTTGTTGCCAGGCTTGAACGTGCCAAGTGCCGCTTTCAGGCCGCGATAGTATTGGCGGTTGCTGTCTGGGGAAACTCAGCATTTGCCGATGATGCATCCGACTCCGTTACTGCAGACGTGGTCGTCGTTAGTGCAACGCGTAGCAGGCATGTGGCCAGCGATCTGCCTGTTTCGATTGATCGAGTTTCCGGCGAGACGCTGCGGGACGGGAAGCTTCAAGTCAATATTTCGGAATCCTTAGCCCGTGTTCCGGGAATCAATGCCGAAAACCGGCAGAACTACGCGCAGGACCTGCAAATTTCGTCGCGTGGGTTTGGCGCACGCTCGACTTTCGGTGTGCGAGGAATGCGCCTGTATTCTGATGGAATTCCGGCGACGATGCCGGATGGCCAAGGACAGGTGGCGCATTTCGACTTGAATTCCGCGGAGAGTATGGAGATTCTTCGAGGACCGTTCTCGGTGCTATATGGCAACGCGGCTGGCGGAGTGATCAGTATCACGACAGAGGAAGGTGGGCCAGAGTCCGTACTGGAACCTTCATTGGCAATAGGCAGCTACAGCACTACGCGGTTTGCCACCAAGGCCTCGGGTATCACCAACGATGTTGCCTATGTCGCCAGTGGCTGGCGTTTTCGGACTAATGGCTATCGGCAGCATAGTACGGCGGAACGTGAACTCGCCAATGTAAAGCTGAGTACCCAGCCATGGGCCGGTGCCAAAGTAACACTTGTCGCCAATGATTTTTCCAGCCCGAACGCGCAGGACCCGCTGGGTTTGACCCGCGCACAAATGGAAAGTGATCCTGAACAGGCTGGCACCAACGCGGAGCTCTATAACACTCGAAAATCGGTGTCACAAACCCAAGGTGGAATTACGTTGAATGCGCCAGTTGGTGCTGGTGGCACGCTGTCGTTAATGGCTTATTCCGGTCATCGCGAGGCTGAGCAGTACCAATCAATTGCGAAGGTCGCTCAAACGCCGGCGACACATCCAGGTGGTGTGATTGACTTATCGCGTGACTACAGTGGATTTGATCTGCGTTGGGCTCAGGAGTTCGGTACCAATGGAAGTTCCGCGTCACCCCTGACGCTGACAGTCGGCATCAGTAACGATGACATGGATGAAGAACGTCTGGGGTATCAAAATTTTGTTGGCAATGTGCTTGGCGTGCAAGGCGCCTTGCGAAGAGATGAAAGCAATACCGTCACCGCTCGCGATGTCTATTCGCAGGTGCTGTGGCAACCGCTGGCCGGCTTGCTGCTTTTGGGTGGTGTACGTTATAGCCAGACACGAGTCGACTCCAACGATCACTACATTGTTGCAGGCAACGGCAACGACAGTGGTAAAACGAAATTTTCGGCGACGACACCAGCCTTTGGTATCGACTACTTGATCGCACCAAAAACGAATGTTTACGTGAGTGGTGGTCGCGGATTTGAAACGCCGACCTTGAACGAATTGTCTTACCAGGCAAGCGGAGGCGCCGGGCTGAATTTCGCTTTGCAACCGGCGACCAGTAAGCACCTTGAGAGTGGGATCAAGTGGCGACCAGGCAATGTCTCATCAGTAAATGCCGCAGTCTTCAGGGTAAAAACCGATGATGAGATTGCGATCGCCACGAATGCCGCCGGGCGCAGCAGTTTCCGAAATGTCGGTAGTACAGAACGATCGGGTTTTGAACTTGCTGCACAAACACGTTTTGACAACGGCTTCTCATTTCTACTTGCCTATACCTACCTAAAAGCAAAGTACAAAGATTCGGTAACCGGCGTATCACCGGCGACGACCATCGTGGCGGGCAACCGCCTCCCAGGGATTCCGGCCAATAGCACCTACGCCGAACTCGGTTGGCGCCATGCTCCCAGTGGATTCGTTGCTACGGTCGAGGTACGGCATGCAGGACAGATATGGGTTAATGACGGAAATACCGATGCTACCCGAAGCTATACCATAGGCAACCTGCGTTTCGGAATGGAGCAACACAGTGGACGTTGGGCATTCAGCGAGTTTTTTCGCATTGATAATGTCACCAATCAAAAGTATGTAGGGACAGTCATTGTTAACGAAAGTCTCGGGCGATACTTTGAACCATCACCGGGACGAAATGAACTTTTTGGAGCCAGCACACGCTATGTCTTTTGAATTACCCTGCAATCCAAATTACTTCAGCCCGGAACATGTTCAGTTTCGAGATGCCTTGCGCGCTTTTGTCACGGCTGAGCTCATCCCTCATGTCAATGAATGGGACGAGGCTGGGCGTTTTCCACGTGACCTCTATGGACGAGCCGCGAATATTGGTTTGCTCGGAATGGGTTATCCGGAGATTTATGGCGGAACGCCCTGCGATGAATTTTTCAAAATCATCGCCAACGAAGAGGTGGCTCGCGCCGGCTGTGGCGGCCTGACCGCGTCGCTCCTCTCGCATGGCATTGCACTGCCGCCTATACTGGCACGCGGCAGTGCGGAATTGAAACAACGCGTAGTTCCTGGGGTGTTGGCGGGCAACAAAATTGCTGCACTTTGCATCACCGAACCCTCAGGCGGATCTGATGTCGCCAGTCTGCGGACAACGGCAGTCAGAGATGGCGATCACTATGTCGTTAACGGTGAAAAGACCTTTATTACTTCGGGAATGCGCGCAGACTTTCTGACGGTAGCGGTTCGAACCGACCCGAACAACAAAGGCCCGGGCGGGATTTCATTGTTGCTGATCGACGGTGATACACCGGGCTTGTCTCGGAGCGAACTGAAGAAAATGGGATGGTGGGCCTCGGATACGGCACAACTGCATTTTGACAACTGCCGCGTTCCGGTTGCCAATCTCATTGGTGATGAGAACCAGGGCTTTAAGGCCATCATGAGTAACTTCAACAGCGAACGCTTAGGCATGGCCGTCATGGCTTACAGCTATGCCAGGGTTTGCTTTAACGAGGCGGCGGATTGGGCTCGCGAGCGCAAGACTTTCGGTATGGCACTCAGCGAGCGTCAAGTCATTCGACATAAGCTAGTCGATATGGCGATGCGTATCGACGCCGCACGCACGCTCGCGTACGAGCTTGCATACTGCGTCGAAAATCGCATTGGTGAGCCGAATCAGCTAGTGGCGCGCCTTTGCATGCTGAAAAATTTCGCCACTCAAACCATGCAGTTTTGTGCCGACCAGAGTGTCCAGATATTGGGTGGCATGGGTTTCATGCGCGGAACCAAGTCGGAACGAATGTACCGCGAGGTAAAAGTAATGATGATCGGCGGCGGTGCCGAAGAAATCATGAAAGATCTGGCGGCCCGTCAACTCGGGATCTGATTTTCTACTTGGTGATCAATGCACTCTCGAGCAGTTTCGCCGTGAGTCCATTGATTCCACCCGCTTCGCTCGAACTAAGCGCCTGAAGCTTCGCAACCAACTCCGAAGGCAACTTGCAGGCAAACGGAACGAGCCCCAAAGCACGGTCACGCTCGCGTTGCTCACGCTTGTCGCCAAGGCCGGCGGAGTTGCCAAACCGGTTGGGGATGCCACTTGCCCCCATCTTGCCGTTTATTTTTAGGCCCAAATGCTTCTGCAGATCGGTCGGTTTCATGGTCATCAGGTTTCCAATCAGTAATAGTTAGGTCGATAAATTCGACGTCCTTTGGCATTATCGCTGCCTGCCTGGCAAACCGCCAGCGACGAATATCGGTCGACTTGCTACACTTCGCCAAACTGGACAGGAGTCAATCGATGAGCAGGAAAATAGTTGATCTTTCGATTTATCTCGAAAATGATGTGGTCAGTGATCCGCCGGCTGCAGCGCCGAAAATTCAATACTTTGACCATCAATCATCATTTGAGCAGATCGCGCCATTCTTCCCGGGCCTGAAAAAGGACGACCTGCCAGACGGTGAAGGCTGGGCGATTGAACTGGTCAACTTGTGTACCCATAACGGTACTCACCTCGATGCGCCGTATCATTTTCATAGCACGATGAACAAGGCGCTCGGGCATAAGGAGGCCTCCACAACGATTGATGAAGTGCCGTTGGATTGGTGCTTTCAACCTGGAGTAAAGCTCGATTTCAGGCATTTTGCGGATGGTTATGTGGTGACTGCCGCAGACGTGGAGGCTGAACTTGCACGGATAGTGCATGTGCTTTCACCACTGGAAATCGTGATCGTCAATACCGGTGCGGGACGACGATACGGAGCCCCGGACTATCTGGCGGCCGGATGCGGGATGGGTTACGACGCGACTATGTACCTGCTCGAACGCGGTATAAGGCTAACCGGAACTGACGCATGGAGTTGGGATGCCCCTTTTGTGCACACCGCCAAAAAATATCTTGAGACGGGAAACGCTGGGCTGATTTGGGAGGGTCATAAGGCAGGCCGCGACATAGGTTACTGTCACCTTGAGAAAATGCACAACTTGGAGGTTTTGCCGACGACAGGTTTTCATATCTCATGTTTCCCGCATAAGATTCGCGGCGCTTCGGCCGGTTGGACTCGCGCAGTGGCAATATTTGACGATAGATTGCTTTAGGGTTGCCGGTGAGCACTGACCAAATTATTCGGACCGGGACTACCACCCGTTGGTCCGACACTGTGACCTTCAATGGTCTGCTGTTTCTCTGCGAAGTACCGAATGAACTGACTGGCGACATTGTCAGTCAAACCTCTGAGGTGTTGGATTTGCTCACACAGCGCCTGAACTCGAACGCCAGCGACCCAGGGCGCCTGTTGAGCGCAACGATCTACCTGCCGTTCAAAGAGGATCTGGCTGCCTTCAATCCAATCTGGGATGGCTGGTTGCCTGCCGGGTCTGCTCCCGTCAGGGCCTGCATACATGGCGCGCTGACCAACCCGCTCATGCGCGTTGAAATTCAGGCGATTGCCGCAATTCGTCCGACCGAGTCATCGTAACGAAGACGTTAGGGGGTAGTCAACCTTGCCATATCGCGGACCTGATCAACAATTCCACCTCGCTTGAGTTTTTCCAGGCGCGATTCGCGGCTGTCTTTCAACAGGTCGTCAAGATAGGTCAAGTTTCGACCGATTGATTCGACGTAAAAATTTCGCTCCTCACCAATCGTTTGCGCAAAATGATGAGGTAAATAGGTCGCCAAACCACTGAGGTCGTGATCTAGTCGGTTCTTGGTCAGTCGATAAAAGCTGATCGTTTTTTCCAGTAAATCGTGGACGTCAGCAAAACCACCCAAATTCGCTTCTTCAAATTCAAAGTACAAAAACAACAAGCGCTCAATATATTCACGGTTGGCCATTTGGCCGATCAGATCAGAGGTTGCCGTCGCATAGGCTGCAAGTTTTTGCTGCGGGTTATCGAAACTCACCCAGTCCGGGTGTTGGCGATGGTCAGTAACCTGTATGACTTTGACCGTGGCGGCAAGGACCGCCGGAGGCAAATCCAGCAGATGCCGTTTGGCAAAATCAACACCCCTGCTGACATGGGTAGACGTAAATTGCGCTCCCGTTCCGGCAGCTTCTTCATCCGTCATGAGGTATCCAACGTCATGCATGAGTGCGCCGATGATTGCGGCGTCAATATGATCCGCATCGAGCCCGCGTCCGGCCATTGCCAAGCCATGCAGCATGCGCGATGAGCACAGAACAACCTCATTGGTATGCGAATTGTTGTGGTACAGCGTTTTCAGCGCTTGATAACCGGTGAGTTCGCCGGAAAACGCCGTGCGCAACAAGGTGAATGCATCAGATATGGGCTGTAGATTATGGCCTGGAGCAAACCGCTTCACCGTTTCAATGACCTGCGCTTCGACCTCGCCGATATCGGAGATATTGCCGAGCGCGGCAGAAGGTCGATCAATGCTCATGTTCCTGGGCGAAACGTTATCGCAGGTCGCTGTTCGTAGGTAAGTTGGAGAAGTTTAACGAATTCCTCATCGGCTTAGGTAATCGTAAGGAGCATCACGCAAATCTATGTAACGAGATCCCGCCGTCTGAAAGGCACTATCGCCGAACAAGTCTGTCCGCGAACGTCAGCACAGGCGGTATAGTCAGGAAAATTCCACAGCATGGAACCGGGCGTTCCCTGTCAACGCACGATCGCCGAATTTTTCAACACGATGGTGGTTTCGGTTGACACCAACGAAAGGAAACCATTGATGCAGCTAAAGACAGCCTTGCTTCTCATCACGCTGAGTTGCAATGCAGGTGCGGCAGTACTCAAAGTTGTTGACGGTTCGGGTAAGCCGATACCGACCGTCATGGTTAGCCAGGTGCCTGCGGCGCCCGCATTGGTTGATACCTCGGATGATGGTTATGCGCGTTCAGGGCAACTTCAACAGGGTTGGTTCGAGACGCATCGGTTCACTGGCGCGACCGGTTCGGTGGAGCTCTCAGCGGTCGATTACCCTTGGCTACTGGTGTTAAAGAAGCCAGGCTATCGTAGTGTCAAAATAGACTCAAGTACGCTGACTAGTATGTCAATAAAGTTGGAACGCGAGTCTGATCCTATCGAGCTTACCGCGCAAAAGCCGTCCAATGCGTGGACGTCGACCATTGACTTTGGTGATGTCAATTTAAAAAAAGAATTTTTGCTTCAGTGTGGTTTTTGTCATCAGCAGGGTTCATCGTTCTTGCGGCGGGAACGAACAGCAGAAGAATGGCGCGTAGTGATTCAACGCATGGTCCGCTACGGCGCAAGGCTTTCCAACGAGGGGCAGGAGAAAATTCCTGCCGTTTTGGAAGCGCACTGGAGGAAGGTAAATGCCAATCCGGCTCTCGTTCCGGATGCCACGCCTTGGTCAACGGAACTTTCCAAAGCGACAATTCGCGAAATGCCGATAGGCGATAGCTTTTCGCAAATGCACGATTTTTTGTATCACAACAACGGACTGATTTATGTCGGCGACAACTTACAGGATCGTCTCTACGAGATCGACGTCAAGACTGGTAAATACACTGTCTACAAGATTGAGCCGCTACCGGGAGACGTGCATGGTGGCCTGTTGGCTGGACGTTTGCAGGATTTTCCTAAACACGGTACCTATCAAGGCATTCACTCCTTGGCGCAGTCACCGAAAGATGGTCACATTTTTATCACGCCCTCATATCAGCGTCGATTGATTGAGTTTGATCCGAAAACCAAGGCTTTTTCCTATCACCTGATGACGGAAGGATTTTACCCACACACCTTGCGCTTTGATGCTAAAGACCGAGTCTGGTTCACTTTGGCGCTCTCCAATCAAATTGCCATGTTCGATCGAATGCGCAAACAGTTCACCTATTATGATTTGCCGTTTCGCAGCTTTGGTGAGCGGGTCACCACCTATTTGTTGCCGACCATGATGAAGTTGATCTCATGGGGCGTACCGGTGACTCGATGGGTCAAGGTTGATCATGCATCAACCGGAACGCCTTTGCCGTATGGCATCGATGTGTCACCCGACGGAAAAGCCTGGTTTACTCGTTTGCACACTGACGAAATTGGGAACGTGGATCCGGACACCGGCAAGATCACGATGATCGCCACACCATTCAAGGCACCGCGCAGATTGCGAAGTGACCGCGACGGAAATATATGGATAGCCGCATTTAACGAATCACAAATCGCCCGTTACGAACCTGCATCCGGAGTCTTTACACGGTTTGACCTGCCGGCATTGCCAAAAGGTAGCGATACCCCCTACTCGCTGAATGTTGATAAGCCCAGACATCAAGTTTGGGTGAATGGTACCAACTCCGACTCCGTCTATCGTTTCGATATCGCGAGCAAGACCTGGACCTTTTTTCCGATGTATCGCCGAGCGACCTTCACCCGCGATGTGGAGTTTTCTCCTGAGGGAAAGGTTTACGTCACTGGCGCATCATTTCCGGCTTGGCATATCGAGGATGCACAACCAACGCTGATGGAGATAACTCCACAATAAATGGAGTATCGGCGTCGACTGCGAAATGTTGGCGCCCTACTTCCGGTTTCTGCCAAGTTGATCGTGGCTGCTGACCCAATCGCCGTTTAGGACAGCCCCGGTGAGGGACGTATCACCGGCCAAGACCGTGGCAGCGCAGATTTCGGCAAATTTGTTGGCACCGCCGGCGCCGTAACAACCCAACATTTCGAGACATTCGCGTTGCGTTGGTAATCCGGTACCACCGCCGTAAGTGGCAACGATCAGCGACGTTAGCGTGATTGACCAATAGTAATCGCCATTGTCTAAAAGTTGGCAATAGGTAACTCCGGCGTGTGATTCGGCAATATTGGCCACATCCTGCCCGCAGGCAATGAAAAGCGCGGTTAGCCCGTTGGCAGCGTGCGCCCCGTTATTGGCGGAACCTGCAAGGAAAGAACCTGCTTGTGAGACTTGGCGCATCCAAAAAAGCTCTTTCGTATCCACGCCCATGATGGATTTGATGACATCCTTTTTGATGGTCGCCTCAGCGACCACTCTTTTGCCGCGCGTTTGCAGCATGTTTATGCGTGAGTGCTTTTTGTCAGTGTCAGTGGCACCGGAAAGAATATATCGCGCTCCTCGAGGATAATTTTTGCTGATCCACTCGCAGGCCGCCAAGGTAGCTTTGCCGGTCATGTTCTGCCCCGCCGCATCGCCCGTTGAGTAATTGAACCGCAGGTGCCGCATCGGTCCAACTGCCAATTGACCAATATTCTCAAGCTTTCCGGTTTTGGTTGTGGTTTCAGCAGCCTTCTTGATCGCCGCAAAATTCTGCTCAATCCACTTTCCCAATTCGCGTGCTTGCAATGCATCCTCCATGACAAAAGCGGGAGCACGCTGCATGTATTGCTCGACCACAGTTGTCTTGGCACCGCCACATTCGGCGAGCAGATACATGCCGCGGTTATAGCTGGCAACCAATGTCCCTTCGGTTGTCGCCATCGGAACATAAAAACTCCCGCGCGCGTGCTCGCCATGAATGACCAGTGGTCCCGCAACACCCATCGGAACCTGGGCGACACCCATGAAATTTTCAATGTTGCCAGGCAAAACGGATGGCTCGAAGGAGTATTTGCTGACATGAGACAAACTGCTCCCGGTGCGTTCACTGACAAATTCCCGGCGCCTTGCAGCGTTGGCATTGGTGTAATCATTGTCGCGGTCGCGTGGGATTTTTGCGGCTTTTGCCTCTTGGTCGTTCATAGGTTCTCCTGATGGTGTCACTCCTGTTGAGACTGGGAATGAGATTGCCCGTTTATCGGCTGCACGTCGCCAAATTATTGGCTAATAACAAAACAACTACGCAAAACTTACGGTTAAACCAACACCAACGGGAGCTTACGCAGTCGCTTTCCTGTCGCTGCGGCAATCGCGTTAGCCAAAGCCGGGGCAAAGGGCGGCACTCCAGGCTCGCCGACTCCTGTCGGTGCCTTTGCTGACGGCACAATATGCACCTCGACTTTGGGCATTTCACTGATATTGACGATTCGGTAGTCATGGAAATTCGACTGGTCTACCACGCCATCATTCAATGTAATTGCACCATATTTTGCCGCGGACATTGCAAAGCCGATACCGCCTTCCATCTGCGCGCGGACGATGTCAGGGTTGACGGCAATACCACAGTCAACTGCACAGACCACACGGTCAACCTTATAGGATTTATCCGCCTTCACTGTTACTTCCACCACCTGTGCGACAAAAGAATTGAACGATTCATGTACCGCGATGCCGCGTCCGCGCTTTTCACCCTTAGCTCCAGGTGCAAGGCGCTTGCCCCAACCTGCTTTGGCTGCCGCCAATTTAAGTACTTCGACATGCCGTGGGTGCTTGGTTAGCAGCGCCAATCGAAACGCAACTGCATCCTTTCCTGCGGCAACCGCCAATTCATCAATAAATGTTTCAGTCGAAAACGCGGTATGAGTTGAGCCGACTGAACGCCACCACTGCACCGGAACCCCAATCACCGGCGAATGCAAGTCAACGGTCAGATTGCTGATTTGATAGGGCAAATTGCTCGCTCCTTCAACCGACGTATGATCAATCCCGTCCTTCACCATCATGGCTTCCATTGCTGTTCCGGTACCAATCGACTGCCCAACCAATCGGTGCTTCCACGCAATCAGGTTTCCCTTTGCATCCAATCCCGCCTTAATGGTGTGATAGAACATCGGCCGATAATAGCCCGCGCGCATGTCGTCCTCTCTGGTCCACACCAGTTTGACCGGAGCTCGACCGTTGATGGCTTTGGCAATTCGTGCGCACTCAAGGATATAGTCGCTTGCCGGATTGGCACGTCGGCCAAAACTGCCTCCGGCAAAAAGCATATTAAGTTTAATTTTTTCCGGCGAAATTCCGAGTACCTGACCGAGCGCCATCTGGTCACCCGATTGAAACTGCTCGCCATTCCAGACCTCGCACTCACCTTTGCCTAGCCGTACCACGCAATTCATTGGCTCCATTGCGGCATGTGCAAGGTAAGGAAATTCAAACGCTGCCTGAATGACCTTCTTGGCGCTACGCAACGCAGTATCCGCATCACCCTCGGCGCGGGCGATTGCGCCCGGCCCGCGCGCAAGTATGTTGTACTGCGCCATGATTTCGGACGAGTCAAGTTTGAAGGCGTTGCTATCGTTCCACTTAATGATCAGCGCATCCCGGCCTTTTTTCGCACTCCAAAAATCATTCCCAAGGACCGCCACTGCATTGCCAATTGACACCACGTCAACTACACCGGGGATCTGCAGCGCGGCATCGGCATCAAATCCTTTCACCGTCGAGCCAAAGCGCGGAGGGTGGGCGACGACCCCGGTTAACATTCCGGGCAGACGAATATCCTGCGTAAATATCGCCTTTCCCGTCGCCTTTGCCTTGCCGTCCTTTCGTGGTACATGTTTGCCGATGTAAATAAAATCCTTTGCCTGTTTCAGACTGATATCTGTCGGTATCGGAAGTTCTGCCGCATGCACGACGAATTCGCCAAAACTTGCATTGCGTTTCGTCGCAGCATGGATGAGTCGACCTCGGCTAACAGAGACATCTTTCGCGGGAACACCCCACTGGCCGGCTGCCGCGCTGACCAGCATCGCCCGCGCGATCGCACCGGCATTGCGCAGCTGATCAAAGGAGTTGGCAATTGCGGTGCTACCGCCCGTTCCCTGAAATGGGCCCCATAACAGATTGTTATAGTGTTTGGCATCCGCGGGCGCGCCCTCGACAGAAACTTGATCCCAATCGGCATCAAGTTCTTCGGCCACTAAAGTTGCCAGGCCCGTGTACACACCCTGCCCCATTTCAAGATGCTTAGCAATGACAGTTACTTTGCTATCGGCGCCAATGCGGACGAAGGCGTTCGGCTCGAATGCTGCCGAAACTCCCGCGTTGGCATCGGCAATCGTCGCACCTGCCGCCGTCGCGTCGCGTGATCCGGGCAGGCAGAAGCCGAGCGTCAGGCCCCCGATGAGTTTGATGAAATCACGCCGGCTCGATGGTTGGATATTGTGCTTGCGTGTCGTCATGTTCGCCTCGAAGGGTCAGAGCAATGCCTTGGCGGCTTCTTTGACAGCAGCACGAATTCGAACATAGGTGGCACAGCGGCAGAGATTTCCCGACAAGGCCGCATCAATGTCGGCGTCACTTGGATTCCGCTTTTTGCGCAGCAGTGCCGTCGCTGACACCAGTTGCCCCGACTGGCAATAACCGCACTGCGAGACATCTAGCTTCTGCCAGGCCGCCTGCAGACTTTTGGCCACCTTGTCATCGAGTCCTTCGACAGTGGTAATCTTTGCCCTTCCAACTGCGGAAACTGGTATCGAGCACGAGCGAACCGATACACCATCCATCAGGACACTGCACGCACCGCAAAGGCCGATGCCGCATCCGTATTTGCTGCCCGTCAGCCCCACGTGATCGCGCAGGCACCATAGCAGCGGCGTATCTGGGGCAACGTCCAGAGCGATCATCTTCCCGTTAACGCTAATCTGAACCATGACAACAAAACCCTTTTCTTGGTAGATGGTCACCACCAAAAGTATCGTCGAGACAACAGATTCTGGCAAGTTCGATAATTGGCCCGCTGGTCAGTTGGTGCTGGCAACACGCCGTCGATCAAATATTCGCGCTCTGAGATAATCCCACCAAACCCAAATCTCTTATGCGAGGCATTACAAATGACGCCGATACAACTATTTGATCCGGAATCATCGACCTTCACCTATATCCTTGTTTGCCCGAGCTCGCGCCAAGCGATCATCATTGATCCAGTTGACAACCAACTTGAGCGCGATCTTGCAGTCATCAAAGCGCAAAATTTGATTCTGGCCTACACCGTCGAAACCCATGCGCACGCGGATCACATCACCAGTGCCGGGCTGTTGGCGGAACATGCTGGCGCCAGGACCGCTGCTCCTGCCGGTTGCGGAATTACCACCGCGGCAATACAACTTCACGACGGGGACTTATTGAGTTTTGGCCACGAACAGTTGCGTGCGTTGCACACGCCCGGGCACACCAGTGGCAGCATGAGCTATACGTGGCGCAATAATGTATTTACGGGGGATACGCTTTTGATCAACGGCTGCGGGCGTACCGACTTTCAATCCGGCAGCGCAGAAGCGCTCTACCGGAGCCTGACCGAGGTTCTATTTGCGTTGCCTGATGCGACTATCGTTTGGCCGGGGCATGACTATCGGGGTCGCACCCATTCAACTATCGGGATTGAGAAACGCGGGAATGCCCGCGTCGCGGGTAAAAATTTAGCCGAGTTCATTGCCGTCATGTCGGGATTGAATCTTCCAAAACCCGCACGAATTAACGAAGCTGTTCCTGCCAATCAGGCCTCAGGGATTCGCCATGACGCAGGAGATGACTTGGCTGCCCTCGGGTCCGGAGATAAAGTGCGGGCCGCGACGGATTATGCCGGTGATGTCACGCCACACGTCGCCTATGGTTGGTGGCAAAACGATGAAGCCGTTCTTGTTGATGTACGAACCGACGCAGAGCGCGAGTGGGTTGGATTCGTTCCTGGCGCTGTGCCACTGGCCTGGAAACAGTGGCCAGGTATGCAAATTAACGACCAGTTTGACGCCGGATTGAGAACTGCGGCCGACAGTGGAAAAAAACTTGTGCTGCTTTGCCGCAGCGGCGTCCGGTCGATCGCAGCAGCGAAGCGCGCTACGCAGCTAGGAATCGTCGCCTATAACATTCTGGAGGGCTTTGAAGGCGACCCGGATGCAGAGGCGCATCGAGGAAGCACGGGCGGCTGGCGCTACCGGGGGTTACCATGGCGTCAAAACTGAGCAGGTAAAGAACACTCTCCGACTCGAGCTTAACGACGCTAGCCTAATCCACGCAGCTCTCGTAAGACGACCGAAAGCATCGCTAAATCCACAGTCCCGGATTTGAAGTCAGTAACCATTTCACCAATTCTGGACAGAGCCAGAGAGTGAGATTTCTCCCATGCTTCAATCATTGCATCGGCCTGACTCTCAGTTGGCGACAGTGAAACGACTGCCAGTGTCAGCTGTCGTTGCTGGAAAGACAAATCGTCGCGCATGGCATTGCGCGCCAGTGCCTGCCAATGAGTGTCAGTAGGCAACGCCGAAATTTGCTTGGCAAACCAACGGATCTCGAGTTTTCCAACCAGGCTGAAGTAAATAGTCGCGACCAAATCGACGCTTCTATTGCTCTTTCTTGCCACTTCCACAATATCAAGCGCCGCATAAGCGGCATCGAAGCCGGCAGCTATCTCGGCAATATCGGCTGGGACACCGAAACGTATCAGTGCTTCCTGACGGGAAGTCAATGCAGTCAGGTCAGCGGGCATCAACAAATTTGGCAATGACGAGCGAACCTTGCGGACGCCCGGTCGAAAGGTTTCGACCACATCACCCATAGGCAAAGCGTCATGATGTTCACGCAGAAACCACAACACTGCGCGTAGCATCAAGCGACCTGCATCAATCAGTATTTCGTTTTGAATCTGCGCCGGCACTTTACGGTCCATGTCTTCAACAGCAGCCCACAAGGGGGAAAACTCAAAAATATCGCGCACCAACATGTAGGCCTTGACGACGTCAGATGCAGGAGCACCGGTCTCTTGTTGCATACGGTAGTTAAATACACTGCCCGTTCGATTAATCATCGAGTTTGTCACCACAGTGGCGATGATTTCCCGCTTTAATGGATGACGCAACATTACCGACGCATAACGCTCGCGCAACGCGACTGGAAAATACTCGACCAAGGCATCGCTTACATACTCGTCGTCGATCAAATTTGAGGCAATCAGTTGATCGAACAGGACCATTTTGCTGTAGGCCAAGAGCACGGCCCGTTCCGGTGATGTCAGCCCGATGCCCGCGGCGCGCCGTTCGTCAATTTGCTCGTCGCTTGGCAAGAATTCAACTGCGCGGTTCAACCGTCCGATTTTCTCCAGATGCCTGATGAATTGAGCCTGAGCATCAATGGCTTTGTCGCCACGAACACCGCTAACAGAAAGTGACTGCGTTTGATAGTAGTTGTCTTGCAACACTAGCAGACCGACTTCGTCGGTCATTTCCGCGAGCAATTTGTTACGTTGCTTTTCTGTCAACTCACCTTCAGCCTCGACGATGCCAAGCAAAATCTTAATATTGACCTCATGATCGGAGCAGTCGACGCCGGCTGAGTTGTCAATGGCATCGGTATTGATGCGACCGCCATTCAGGGCGTACTCAATTCTTCCAAGCTGGGTGCACCCAAGATTGCCGCCTTCTGCTACTACCCGGCAGCGCAGCTCATTGCCATTGACGCGCAGAGCGTCAGTCGCCCGATCGCCGACCTCAATATGCCGTTGTGAGCTGGCTTTGACATAGGTGCCAATGCCCCCGTTGTAGAAAAGATCCACTTTGGCTTTCAATATCGCCCGTATAAGGTCAACCGGGCTTAGCGACTCGTCCTCGATCTCAAGCACTCTCTTGACTTCAGGTGTAATCGTGATGAGCTTGGCGCTGCGTGGGTGTACGCCACCTCCAGGTGAAATCAGCGATTTGTTGTAGTCGTCCCATGACGAACGTGGAAGCGCAAACATGCGTTCGCGCTCCATAAAACTGGCCTCGGCATCAGGGTTCGGATCAAGAAAAATGTGACGATGGTCAAATGCTGCAATTAAACGGATATGCCTTGAAAGCAGCATTCCATTACCGAAGACGTCGCCCGACATGTCACCTACGCCGACGACGGTGAAGTCGGTTGTCTGCGTATCCAGGCCAGTCTCAAGGAAGTGCCGTTTGACCGATTCCCAGGCACCACGGGCGGTGATTCCCATTTTTTTGTGGTCGTAACCAACCGATCCTCCAGAGGCAAATGCGTCACCCAGCCAATGATGGTATTCAGCGCTAATTTCGTTTGCATAGTCGGAAAAGCTTGCTGTGCCCTTGTCTGCGGCGACTACCAGATAAGGGTCATCGCCATCATGACGAACGACGTTTTGCGGCGGGACAAGCTGATTGGCGACCAGATTGTCGGTAAGGTCGAGCAGGCCACGCAAAAATGTTTTGTAGCACTCCACGCCCTCTTTCATGAACAGGTCACGGTCACTGGGTGGTGGCGGGTTTTTCACTACAAAGCCACCCTTTGAACCCACAGGAACAATCACCGCGTTCTTTACCTGCTGAGCTTTTACTAAACCCAAAACTTCGGTCCGGAAGTCCTCCATACGGTCAGACCATCGTAGTCCGCCACGAGCAACCTTGCCAAAACGCAAGTGAATTCCTTCCACGCGTGGCGAATAGACCCAGATTTCGTAAAGCGGCTTCGGCTCAGGAAGCTCGGGGACCTTGGTTGATTCAATCTTGAACGAAATATAAGTCTTGCGTTGTTGACCGCCGTCGCCAATCAGGCGATGTTGATAAAAATTTGTTCGCACAACGGCTTGAATCACTGAAAGAAAGCGACGCAAGATTCGATCTTCGTCTGCATTGGCCACACTATCCAGTGCCTCTCGGATACTGGCAACAATTTCCTTCTGCCCCGTTACGCGGTCTTGACAGACTTCCGGATTGAAACGCGCATCGAACAGTTCAACGAGTTTGCGCGCAATGACCGGGTTTTCTCCGAGTGTCTGTTCGATATAAGTTTGGCTGAAAGTAAATCCGGTTTGCTTCAAATATTTGGCAAGTGCGCGTAGCACCGAAACCTCGTCGCTGGATAGACCGGCAACCAGCACGAGACAATTGAATCCATCGCTTTCCACCAGCCTCCGCCAGGTCTTAGTGAATGTATCCTCAAAAAGTGGCTTTACTGGCGCGATATCGGTGATTGGAACGCGGGCACGAAGACCGAAATCGTGCAAATGCACTGCACGCGACTCACCGAACTGCAGCAAATAAGACTGCTCATCCTGCACTGATACACCCATGTGCTCCAGCATCGGCAAACTCTCCGACAGGGGCATTGGCAGCCCAAGTCGATAAATGCGCAACCTCAAGGCAAACGCGTCTGCCTCCACCGGTCGGTATAGGCTCATGCGAATGTCTTGCTGCTCGCTCAATTCATCCATCATGTCAATATCACGAACTGCGGCGCGTGCGCTAACGCTGCCTGAGTATGCGGGCGGAAAACTGTTTGCATATCGTCGCATTGCCAAATTGGCGGCGTCTTCGCCCTTTGCTTCAATCAAAGCAAGTTTGAGATCGTCCGACCAATCGCGCAATGCCAAACCAATCTCAGCTTCAATCGCCCGCCCGTCAATCGGTAATTCATCGGTCGGTGTGGTGCGAATCAGCATGTGGATACGAGCCAACAAAGCGTCTGATAATTGAACAGTGAATTCAACGCTAGATCCAGACAAGTTGTGTTTGAGTATGTTCTGAATCTTGGTTCGCGATTCCGTATTGAATTGATCTCGCGGTAAATAGATCAAGCAGGAATAGAACCTGCCATAAGCATCACGGCGAATAAATACGCGCAATTTGCGTCGATCACCGAGGCGCAATATTCCTGTCGCAGTTTCAAATAGTGTTGCCTCATCCATTTGAAACAATTCATCGCGGGGGAAGGTCTCCAAAATGCTGGCCAGATTCTTGCCCATATGACTGTTTGCCGCGAAGCCTGCCTGCGCCAGTACCGCGCTGGCCTTGTCGCGAACAATCGGTATGGTGTCAAGCCGGTCTTGGTAGGCCGACGACGTATATAGACCAACAAATCGTCGTTCACCAACCACGTTTCCTTGGGAGTCAAATCGCTTGATACCAATGTAGTCCAGATAACCCGGACGATGGACTGTAGAACGCGATGTTGCCTTGGTCAGAACCAACAATTTTGGTTCACGCGCAAGACGACGTATTGCTAGCGGCAATTCAGCGAAACTCGTCGAAACTCCGGTCAACGGATTCTCATGCAGTATGCCCAGTCCTCGCTCATTGCTCAGGGTCAGCTGGTCGGTGCCTGCAATGGGAGTCAGGTCATATTCGCGATAGCCGAGGAATGTAAAGTGGTTATCGAGTGTCCATGCCAAAAAAGCACCACCTTGGTCAATTTCAGTCGTACTTAATCCAGTTGAGGTTGCTCGCAAATCGTTGATGACTTCCGCCATACGCGTGCGCATGGCTTGCCAGTCCGAGACGGCAGCACGAACGTCGCAGAGAATGGCATTCAAACTTCTATCCAGTTCCGAGAGGCGATCCGGGTCTGTCTCTCGATTGAGCTCCACATGGATGAAGGACTCTTGGCGGCTATTGGCGGATCCTTGATCCGCCATCACAGTGAGCAATTGGTTCGCGGCGTCGCGCTGTGTCCGAAACGTTGGATGTATCAGCTGCGTCAGTCGATAACCCAGCCGATTAACTTCCATGGTTACAGAATCAACCAGGAACGGCATATCGTCGTTGATGATTTCAACTACTGTTGCGGTCGACTCCCATCCGTTCGCTTCTAAGCTCGGGTTATAGACTCTCAATTTGGCTTTGCCGCTAACAAACACACGGGCAAACGAATAGTGTGCGAGCGCAGCACCATAAAGATCTTCGGGGCTTTTAATCGCTATGTCTTCAGCATCAACCTGACTGAAATAGTGTGTAATGAATCGCTGCAACTCGTCGTGCTCGGTCGGCGCTATCCGTTGATTGAGCAGCTTGATGACGCCGTCGAGCACGTGCTCCTTTTGTTCTTCTATTTTGTTATTCATCATCACTCCAATCATTGAAAATCAGTCATTGGCGACGCCAATAATACCTAGGCTTGGAATTCACGCAAAGCAGAAATCTTGTCAACATAATTGATAAAGCAACTCATGGAACCGCATGACACGCTAGCCGCGAGACATCATTGCATTGCGCCAGTACGGCCACAACAAATTTAGCGCCAAGCCAGACATCACCAACCCCGCTGCAATAAGTTTCCAAGTCGGTAATGCCTCTGCAAGCCAGAAACTTGAAGCAGTCATGCCAAATACGGGGACCAACAAGGCCATTGGCGTAACTGTCGCAGCTGGGTAACGTGCAAGCAACCAACCCCAAACTGCATAGCCAAATAAGGTATTGCCAAATGATTGCCAGACTACTGCAAGCCAAGTTGCGGGCGTCGCTGAGTGCAGACCGAGTTTGATCGCATCGACGCCTTCGAAGGCAATTGAAAGTAACAGCAACGGCGGGACAGCATAGACACTTGACCACACCACGTAAGCGAGCATGTTTACGCCAAGCGCTCGTTTTGCAGTCATGTTTGCCGCCGCCCATGAGAAGGCCGCGAACAAGATCAGTGCAAGCCCACCGAGCGTTGTGGTGCCATCGGTATGACTGGCAATAATGCCGATACCCGTAACGGCTAAAAGCAGAGCGATCCCCTGGTACGGTTTAACCGTCTCGCCCGCGTATCTCATGGCCATGGCAATGGTGAAAAAAACCTGTGTCTGTATCACTAGCGATGCCAGGCCGGGTGAAATATGTCCATTCATCGCGATATACAAAACGCCAAACTGACCCACGCCAATCAATACCCCATAAAGGGCCAGATTGGACCAGGCAAGCCGGGGGCGTCGCAAAAAAAGTGCAGCCGGAACGAATGCCAGAGTAAAGCGGAGCGCAGCGAACAAAAGTGGTGGTAAGTCGGCCAATGCGTACTTAATCACCACGAAATTGCTGCCCCAGATCGCCACCACAGTAAGCGCCAACAGAAAATCTCTGGGGGACAACGATTTGGGCATGAAGTACTACCAAGACTAAGTGACGTGACAGGAGTATGACGGATAGCGCAATTCTGAATTGGACTTTTCCTTTGCGCCCGTCAGTATGCCGCCAACTGACATCTGCCCTGCGTTAAAATTCAAGCATGGTGAATATTGAAAGATATAAGGATTCAAGGTGATGCGCGCGCTCCCACTTGCCGTGTCACGTGAATGCGCAACAGCCACACGATATTTACCAGACACTGTAATAGCCGAATTGCATGTTCGAATCTTCATTTTCGTGGCAATTGCATTGTTTGCATTCGCGCCGTGGTCAGCAAACGCGCTAGGACTTGGCAGTGTTGTTGGCGAACCTGTTTTGCTGCAGCCACTGAAGGTTGAAATCCCACTGCTGTTGGCTACCGATGAGCCGATCCCGAAGCTGGACTGTATCAAGATAGTTGCGCCGCCAGACGGACAGGATCAGCAGTTCTTTCCAAAGTACACAAAATTGGCCCTTGACCTGTCGGCGCAACCCAGAATTCTTATCACGTCGGGACAAACCGTGCGCGATCCGCTCATTGAATTTCGCATTGTGTTGGGATGTAGCGGCGAGATTACCCGGGATTACTTGTTGCTGACACGGCAAGCTGAAACCAAAGATGGTGGCAGTAACGAAATATCAGGCACGGCCGTAACGGTGGCGAGCAATCATAATGCGAATGCTCCTTCAAGATCACCCAGTGTGGAGCCATTGTCGATTCCGGCGGCACAAGCAGGTATTTCGTTGCGCCCGACAACCACGGACAGCGTGCATTCCACGGTTCCTGGTAGTCCGACGGCACGACTCACAATGAAGTTGCAACGTGACACCACATTGAATCAATTGGCTCGCGTCCGTTATCCAAGCAATCAGGCTACCCGGGACGAATATCGCCGCCTAATGGCCCTGGCCAACCCAGAGTTGTTTGCCAACGCAGCGCAGGTAGGATCAATACCATTGTCGGCTGGCACCGTTCTCGTTATACCGGATAATTTGCCGACACCTGAACAGGTGGTCGCCGCGAACAAAAACAATAACGTCGAGCCGCCGCCGGTCACAACCAATAAGCCACTCAAACAACCACTCAGGTCAAGCCCGGATTCAGATGTAGGGCGATCAGCATCGCGCGATCGTCTGGTGATCGGTGGCAATCCATCCAATGGTTCAGGTCGCGCGCTCTCCTCAAAAGAGGCTCAAGCGACGATTGAGCGCCTCGAACAGATATTGCTCGCACAAGCCGTTAGTGATCAAGAGATGCACGAGAAACTCAAGACACTTGAAAATCTGTTTGCCAGCAATAAAAGCCAGCTTCAGTTTCTGGAAGCCAAGAGCAAACAGCAAGAGGCTGAACAACGGCAACTGCAGGCGAAACTTGATGCCAAACCTGAGCCCAAGTCATTCGGGGTACTTGAGCTCCTTGGGCTGATATTTACCTTCGGTGCGGTTGGAGCTGGATTACTGACCCTCAGTCATCGCCAGCAGATGCAGAGGATCGAATCAACTTCTACAAATCGCAGCCTCGCAGAGATTCAGCCCCACCCTATTTTCACCGCGTCTACCTCACCGGAACTGTATGAATCCGATGGCGGCATAAATCCGTTTGCTCAGCGGGCTACATCTGATTCGACGGGCCATGTTGCCGAATCATCGCCAATCAATGCCGGTACGATCATCCCATCGTCGCCTAAGAGTCCTAGAGGCGATAGTGGCACAGCCGCCGAACAGACCCTATCCGGTGAGCCGTTGAGCCGATTGAACTCAGGCGAAGTTGACTTCCGCCAGAAGGTCGAGCGGTCGGTCGCTCAGCAGAATAGCCAAACAGATTCCCAAGACTCGATCGCTGCGCCGGAAACACCAACCGCCCCAAGCGTTTCTGCCCCACCTGATGAGCCCCTGCACAGGCCAACGGACCATATCATTGAATTTACTTTGTCAGAGCCAAATAAGCCGGCCTCTGTGACGGTTGATAAGACTGTTGATTCACTCGAGTTGCCTCAGATCAATTTCGCGCTTGACCTGGACCAATTGCCGCCGGCTAGACAACAAAATGAAGTACCGATGAGCCTGGGCCAGCTGAGTACAGAGATTGGTGCCAAAGACTTGCCCGATGAAACTGCAAATCCGGCGTCAGCCGAGCCTGTGGAGTTCGACTTGACACCGCGCACCAATGCGGAAATAGAAGCAGCGATGGCGATCGAGAATGAACTCGCTGCAAAACCTCAGGCGTCTATTGCTGAACCCAAAATATCAGAGTCAGCAGAAGATCCAGCTGTAGAGCTTGCCAACATTATGATTTCGATGGGCATGCGTAAAGACGCGGAACGGACGCTGATTGACTATATTCTTGACGATCCCAAACGTGATCTCGGACCTTGGCTGAAGGCGCTGGAGATATATCGGAAATCGGGGAGGCGCGAGGAATTTGAGAAATTGGCCATTTCTTTGCGCAAGAATTTGAATGTTGCTCCTGATGAGTGGGATATCGTTCCATCAGCGACAAAACCTACGCTGGAAGCATTTCCTCGCGTTAACGAGACGATTCAACGGTTATGGCCAACAGCTGAAGTCGAAAAGTATCTCGCATCGCTGCTCGGCGACAATCGCGATGGTAGTCGGGCCGGGTTCCCGCAGGCTGTTGCGGAGGATATTTTGTGGCTGATGCGAATACTTCGTGTGAGAAAAGAGCTAACTTAAACCGCTGCCCCAGTAAGACCTGGTAATCCTGCCGAACCAATCTGTCTTGTAAGCGGCTGATTATTTCCAGAATACCCACAAATTCAACGACGATTGATACATTCACAAAACCCTGACTACAGGTATTGCCGTCGGATTGCGGTCATAGTGGCTCAAGTTCCTGTGCTGAGATAGATGCGCCTCGCTTTTTACACCGTAAAGACGTTGATTAGAGGCCTAAATTCGCACTATCCCATCGCATTTATTTCAATTTTTTCGTTTAAAAACCTACTACATGTAGTGGTTGATTTGCAGCATAACCACAACCAAATATCGTAAGTTATTGTTTTATTGCAACAAATATATTTTTCTTTCATTATCACCGCTGGCACAGTAAAGTTCGCGCTCGCCGTCACGCTAGGCAACACTCGATTGACGTGCGCCTTTTTTGATTACTTTTTTGATCTTCGGATACCAATATGACAAACACGACAGAGACAACCGAGGAAATTCACACTGGACAAATGGGTCTTCCATTGGCACAAGAAATTTCCGGTGAAGTCTTGCTGGAGAAATACGCCAAAGGCAACGAACGTGATGTTCGCGATGTGCGCACCAGGGTTGCACGCGCGCTGGCTGCAGTTGAAATTGAAGGAAAGCAAGCTTATTGGGAAGCCCGTTTTCTGGAGGCTCAGGAAAATGGATTTGTCCCAGCCGGGCGCATCAATTCGGCGGCAGGAACAGATCTATGTGCGACGTTAATCAACTGCTTTGTGCAGCCGGTCGGAGACTCAATTTCGGAGTTGTCAGATGGTCGCCCAGGCATCTACACCGCCTTGTTACAGGCGGCCGAGACAATGCGTCGTGGTGGCGGCGTTGGCTATGATTTCTCGTCAATCCGGCCGATTGGCGCTCACGTAAAGGGAACCCAGTCGCGCGCTTCCGGGCCAGTGTCATATATGCGGGTATTTGATCGCTCGTGTGAGACTGTCGAGTCAGCGGGTAGCCGCCGGGGTGCGCAAATGGGTGTCATGCGCTGCGATCATCCTGATATTGAAGACTTTATCCACGCCAAGGACAAGGGTGATCTGTCTAACTTTAATATTTCCATTGGTGTGACCGATCCGTTCATGCAAGCGGTAGAGGTGGATGGCGACATAGAACTTGCCCACCGCGCCACACCATCGAACGACATTCGTGCAGCAGGTGCGTATCAGCGCGATGATGGCATGTGGGTGTACCGTAAGGTTCGTGCGCGCGACTTGTGGGAACAGGTGATGCGATCGACCTACGATCATGCCGAGCCCGGGATTTTGTTTTTGGACCGCATGAACAAAGATAACAACCTGTATTACTGCGAGACCATTGAGGCAACCAATCCGTGCGCCGAACAACCATTGCCTCCCTATGGCTGCTGTTGTTTGGGTTCAATCAATTTGACCCTCTTTGTCCGTGACGCGTTTTCCGAGTCGGCACGCTTTGACTATGAGGCGTTTGGCAAGGTGGTCGATGTTTCAACCAGAATGCTGGACAACGTACTCGACGCAACCCATTGGCCGCTTCAACAACAACATGATGAAGCGAATGCGAAACGGCGTGTTGGATTGGGATTTACGGGGCTTGGTGACACGCTGATCATGCTGTGCCAGAAATATGACAGCAGTGAGGCGCAGGAAACTGCACGGAAGATCTCTGAATTCATGCGCGACCGGTCTTATCTTTATTCAGTTGAACTTGCCAAGGAACGTGGCGCGTTCCCCTTGTTCAATCGCGACATGTATTTGTCGGGCGGGAATTTCGCTTCACGTTTGCCACAGGAAGTAAAAGACGCTATCCGGAAACACGGCATCCGTAATTCCCACTTGCTGTCGATTGCACCGACCGGCACAATCAGTTTGGCCTTCGCTGACAATGCCAGTAATGGAATTGAACCACCGTTCTCATGGACCTACACGCGCAAGAAACGTATGGTGGATGGCACGTTAAAAGAATATCGCGTGGAAGATTACGCGTGGCGCCTTTATAAGCATCAGGGTGGGGACGTCAGCAAATTGCCGGATTACTTCGTCACCGCGCTGGATATCTCTGCACAAGCTCACAAAGACATGGTTGCAGCGGTTGCCCCGTACATCGATACGTCCATATCCAAAACTGTCAATGTGCCGGTTGATTACCCATACGGTGAGTTTGAAGACCTGTACATGAGTGCCTGGAAGGCTGGCCTTAAAGGACTCGCCACCTACCGTCCGAATAGCGTGCTGGGGAGTGTGCTGTCGGTTGATGCTGGAACGCCTGGTGGTCCGGCATCAACCCAAACGGGCAATAACAGCACGCAAAAACAGCCACAGGACGTAACAATAGATCACGCCAATCGACGGATGTCTATCGGTGCCCTGCCTGCTCCGGTTCTCGCGAGCCTGCGTTGGCCAGGTCGCCCGAGGATGTCGGATGGCAATTCATCTTGGACCTACATGATCGAAGCACCGCATGGTGAATTCGCGATCTTTGTCGGCCAAATTGAAAATGACATGGGTCGGGCGGTTCCATTTGAGGTCTGGGTCAATGGAGCCGAGCAACCGCGCGGTATCGGCGCAGTAGCCAAGACCTTATCGATGGATATGCGCGTCAATGACAAGGCTTGGCTGAAATTGAAGCTCGATGCATTGGCCAAGACACAAGACGACGATGCCTTCGATTTACCGTTGCCGCCAAATGGCGAGAAGAAACGCGTTCCCGGTGTGGTGTCAGCGCTGGCTCAGGTGATCCGTTATCGTTGTGAAAAACTGGGCGCATTGGAGGGCAATGAAGCAACGCCGGTGATTGACTGCATGTTCAGTCGCGATGAACCCAAGACCGGTACGGATGGCACACTCTCCTGGACCGTTGATGTCGTGAATCCAGCTTCCGGTGAAGAATTTGTGCTTGGACTAAAGGAGATTACCCTGCCGGACGGCGTAACGCGCCCGTATTCGGTGTGGTTGTCCGGTCATTACCCGCGAGCACTTGATGGTTTGACGCGGCTGTTGTCACTTGACATGCGCGTGCTCGACCCGGCATGGATCGGTATGAAGCTGAGGAAATTGCTTAACTACGCTGAGCCGCTCGGTGATTTCATGGCGCGGGTGCCGGGTTCCAACAAACAGCAAAACTGGCCGTCCACTGTGGCCTATATCGCCCGACTGATCATGCATCGATACACCATGCTGGGAATCCTCGACGAGCATGGTTATCCAACCCGCGAAATGGGCATATTGGAAGTCCCTAGCCAGAAAAGTGGCGGCGTCAAAGTCATGCAAGGTTCACTTTGCGCCGAATGCGGCAACATGACCGTGATTCGCAAGGACGGCTGCGACTTTTGCTCGGCTTGCGGTGCCGTAGGAAGTTGCGGCTAATGTAGCGCTATAAGCAGGACTTCGATAAAAAAGCCCGACATGGTCGGGCTTTTTTTTGGATCAAATCCCTTACGCGTTTTGCTTCAACTGATCCAGTATTCCAGGATTCTCAAGTGTCGAAACGTCTTGCGTAATGGTTTCGTTCTTTGCCAGTGATCGTAGCAACCGGCGCATGATTTTTCCGGAGCGTGTCTTTGGTAAGTTCTCGCCAAAACGGATATCTTTTGGTTTGGCGATAGGGCCGATTTCCTTGGCTACCCAATTTCGCAATTCATTTGCGATTCTTGTCGCTTCTACGTCCGTCGGTCGTGCTTGTTTCAGTACAACAAAAGCGCAAATAGCTTCGCCTGTCATATCATCAGGTCGCCCTACAACAGCAGCTTCCGCAACCATCGGGTTCGCGACCAATGCAGATTCGATTTCCATCGTCCCCATCCGATGACCAGAGACGTTAAGGACGTCATCAATCCGCCCCATGATGGTGAAATATCCGGTCTTGGCATCGCGCATGGCCCCGTCGCCGGCCAAGTATAGTTGGCCGGAAAAATCAGCGGGAAAGTACGACTTGACGAAGCGTTCGGGATCTCCATAAATCGTGCGTATCATCGATGGCCATGGCTTTTTCACAACCAAGAAACCGCCTTTCCCCCATTCCACGTCATTGCCGGTTTCATCCACAATGGCGGCCTGAATGCCCGGGAATGGCAATGTGCAAGAACCAGGTACCAATGGTGTTACTCCAGGCAGCGGTGTAATCATGTGTCCCCCGGTTTCGGTCTGCCAGAACGTGTCCATGATCGGGCAACGGGCACCGCCAACATTGTTGTAGTACCACATCCATGCTTCGGGGTTGATCGGCTCTCCGACAGAACCGAGCAGGCGCAGGCTTGTTAGATCGTAGTTACGTGGGTGTGTCTTGGGTGAGTTCTCACCCGACTTGATCAGCGATCGAATCGCAGTTGGCGCAGTGTAGAAAATGCTGACCCGATGTTTTTGTATCGTCTTCCAGAATCGTCCTGCATCTGGGAAACTTGGCACACCTTCAAACACGATTTCAGTGGCGCCACAAGCAAGCGGGCCGTAGGTGATGTAGGTATGGCCAGTGACCCAACCGATATCTGCAGTACACCAAAACACATCGTTCGGTTTGATATCAAAAGTCCACTTCATAGTCAAAATGGCGTGCAGCAGGTATCCACCTGAACTGTGTTGCACCCCTTTTGGTTTTCCCGTGGATCCGGATGTGTACAGCAGAAACAAAGGATGTTCTGCTTCTACCCATTCTGGTTCACATATATCTGGCTGACTCGCGGTCAGGTCATGCCACCAGTGGTCCCGCCCGGGGACCATGGTACAGGCACCTCCAGTTCGTTGATAGACAATCACCGAGCGAATGGACTCACAACCGCCCAAGGCGATACCCTCATCAACCGCTGGTTTCAAGGGGATGTTTTTCCCTCCACGGCACTGTTCGTCTGCGGTGATGACATAACTGGCACCTGCATCCTGAATGCGTTCCTGCAGCGATTTTGCAGAAAATCCGCCAAAGACCACCGAATGAATGGCCCCTATGCGGGCGCAAGCCTGCATTGCGACGACACCTTCAATAGACATCGGCATATAGATCAGCACCCGATCCGACTTCTTAACGCCCTGAGCCTTGAGTGCGTTGGCAAATTTTGCAACTCTGCCCAATAATTCTCGGTAGGTTACCTTCGTAACATCACCACCGTCTGCCTCAAATATGATTGCCACTTTGTCGCCTAAGCCTGCCTCTACATTGCGATCCAGGCAGTTGTAGGAAACATTTAGTTTTCCGTCAGAGAACCATTGATAAAACGGAGCCTTACTCTCGTCCAAAGAGACTGTGAATGGTTGCTTCCAACTCAGGTGCTCGCGGGCTAAGCGCGCCCAATAACCAGAGTAGTCACGGTCGGCTTCGGCGCAGAGTGCGTCATAAGCCGCTCGACCAGAAATCGTCGCGGATTTCATAACAGCCTCAGATGGGGGAAAGATTCGGTTTTCAGTCACCACCGATTCAATATTCGACGTCATGAATGTTCTCCTAGATTGCTGAAAATTCGAACGGACAAAAATTTGTACAAGTCCTTGGATTTAAGGGGATTACGCTTACATTCGTCTTACATCCAACTTCCGTGCGGGACAACGCGGCGTTCAATTGAAGCAGCGGCCGCCTCATCCTTTAGAATCTCACTTTTGTAACAACCAGTACCAACCATTTCCCTTTCCGTTTTGCGAAATCATATGCCACAGCAAACAATTCCAAGCGTTTTCGTCACGGGCGGCGCCGGCTTTATCGGCTCTGCATTGATCCGCCTGTTGGTTACAGAGGGCAAGTACCATGTGGTCAATATTGACAAATTGACTTATGCCGGGAACCTTGAGTCACTTGCATCAGTTTCGAAACTACCAAACTATAGTTTCCACCAGACCGACATTTGTGACCGTGCAACGCTAGACCAATTATTTGCAAAATATTCACCAGTCGGCACGATTCACCTAGCAGCCGAGTCTCATGTTGATCGATCGATTCACGGCCCTGGGGATTTCATTCAAACCAACATCAATGGCACTTTCACTTTGCTTGAAGCGGCCCGTGCGCATTGGATGAGTCTGGACGGCGAGAAAAAGAGCGGGTTTCGATTTCATCATGTGTCGACGGATGAAGTATTCGGCTCACTCGGCGACAGCGGACTATTCACCGAGGAGAACGCCTATCAGCCGAATTCTCCCTACTCCGCCTCCAAAGCCGCATCGGATCATTTGGTCAGAGCATGGCATCACACCTATGGTTTACCGACCATTATGACCAACTGCTCAAACAACTATGGACCGTACCAGTTCCCGGAAAAGCTCATCCCTTTGATGATCCACAACGCGGTCTCTGGTAAGCCATTGCCAATCTACGGACGTGGCGACAATGTCCGTGACTGGTTGTACGTTGACGATCATGCACGTGCATTAAGCTTGGTTTTTGAACATAGCTCAGTCGGTGAGACATGGAACATTGGCGGAAACAATGAGAAGACTAATTTGGAAGTCGTCGACACCCTGTGTCAATTGCTGGATCGACACCGGCCACGCACCGATGGTTTGAGTTATGCAGTTCAAAAGACCAATGTTGCGGATCGCCCAGGACATGACAAGCGGTATGCAATTGATGCCACCAAGATCCAGCGGGAACTCGGCTGGCAACCGTTGGAAACGTTCGAGACCGGACTGGAAAAAACGGTGCGCTGGTATCTCGACAATCCTGAATGGGTTGCGCACGTGGTTTCAGGGGAGTATCGCAACTGGATGGCTAGAAATTACACCGACCGCAATGGAGTGCAGCTATGACGCGTAAAGGCATAATTCTTGCCGGTGGTTCCGGCACACGTTTGCACCCCGTAACTATGGCGGTTTCGAAACAATTGCTTCCGGTGTACGACAAGCCAATGATCTACTACCCGCTGACCACCTTGATGCTGGCGGGGATCAGCGATGTCCTATTGATTTCGACGCCGCAAGACACGCCGCGCTTTGAACAACTTCTCGGCGACGGCTCGCAGTGGGGCATGTCGATCACTTACGCTGTGCAGCCGAGTCCGGATGGGCTGGCACAGGCTTTCATCATCGGCCGCGATTTTGTCGGTAACAGCCCGAGTGCCTTGGTGCTGGGCGACAACCTGTTTTACGGGCATGATTTTTCAGTGCAATTGCAGCGGGCCAATGCAATCACCACTGGTGCGAGTGTATTCGCCTATGCGGTGAGTGACCCGGAACGTTACGGCGTGGTGGAATTTGACGGATCGGGCCGCGCGATTAGTATTGAGGAGAAGCCCGTATCACCGCGTTCTCGTTATGCTGTCACCGGACTTTACTTTTACGATACACAGGTCTGCGATATTGCTGCGACGATGAAACCCTCACCTCGCGGGGAATTGGAAATCACCGATGTCAACCGAATCTATCTTGAGCGTAACGAGCTAAAAGTGGAAATCATGGGTCGTGGAATGGCATGGCTTGATACCGGTACGCACGAGTCACTGCTGGAGGCCGGTCAATTTATTGCGGTGATCGAAAAGCGCCAGGGGCTCAAAGTTGCCTGCCCAGAGGAGGTGGCATGGCGACAACGCTGGATCAATGACGAGCAATTGGCAAGGCTTGCCACGTCACTGGGTAAAAGCAGTTATGGTCAATACCTGAAAAGCTTGTTGAAGAACGAGGTATTCGGTTGAAACGCATAGAAACATCATTGCCGGGTGTCGTTATTCTTGAACCGAAGGTATTTGGCGATGCACGTGGTTTCTTCTTTGAGAGTTGGAACAAGCGGACTTTGATCGAGCTTGGCATTGATGCCGACTTTGTTCAGGACAACCACTCAAAATCACAACAAGGCGTATTGCGTGGGTTGCACTATCAACTGTCTCAAACGCAGGGGAAATTGGTGCGAGTGATTGCGGGTGAGGTATTTGACGTTGCAGTTGATATGCGTCGCTCGTCACCGCATTATGGGCAATCAGTTGGCTTCACATTGAGTGCTGAAAATCAACGCATGGCCTGGATACCGCCGGGCTTTGCCCATGGCTTTTACGTTACTTCCCCGGTGGCCGAGTTTCTGTACAAAACTACCGATTACTACGCACCGAGTCATGAGCATACACTGTTGTGGAATGATCCCGCCTTGGCAATTGACTGGCCGCTGATCGGCACCCCATTGCTTGCCGCCAAAGACGCTGTGGGCAAACCGTTCATTGAGGCTGCTAGTTTTGACTGATCGCTTGGTATGAAAATTTTGTTATTTGGCAGCGCCGGGCAGCTTGGGTGCGAACTGAAGCGATCACTTGTGGTTCAAGGCGATTTGATTACGCTTGATCGAAACAGTCTCGATTTAACGAGTAGCGCAGCGATACAAAAAGCAGTTGCAACCCACCATCCTGACGTCATCGTCAATGCTGCTGCATGGACCGCAGTCGACAAAGCCGAAACCGAACAAATCGCTGCGCGAGCCGTCAATGCAATCGCACCCGGAGTGCTTGCTGTTGAGGCAGCGCGAATTGGTGCGCGGCTGATTCATTTTTCGACTGATTACGTTTTTGACGGCTCGAAATCATCGCCCTACGCTGAGGCCGACACGACCGCGCCAGTAAGCGTTTACGGCCTTACCAAACGCGACGGCGAGTTGGCAATTCTCGCCGCCAAGGGGAATGCGCTGATTCTGCGTACCAGTTGGGTTTATGGTATCCATGGTGCCAACTTCATGAAAACCATGCTGCGGCTTGGTCGAAAGCGCGATGAGTTGAGTGTGGTTGATGATCAGTTCGGCGCGCCGACATGGACCCGGCATTTGGCCGACGCTACGGCTATGCTGATTGCCGGTGCGCCCGCGACCAAGGGGATATTTCACCTCACCGCAGCTGGCAGGACGACCTGGCATGATTATGCCGCGACCATCTTCGCTGAAGCAATGCGACTGGGACTGATCGAGAAGGCTCCGCTACTGCGGCGTGTCGCCAGCACCAACTGGCCGACGCCTGCCCGACGACCGACAAATTCAGTCCTGGATTGTTCGCGCTTAAGTCAAATTACCGGTATTGCCCTCCCCGACTGGCGCGTCGGCCTTGTTGACTGTCT
Organism: Rhodocyclaceae bacterium; assembly: GCA_016718525.1. Lineage (GTDB taxonomy): Bacteria > Pseudomonadota > Gammaproteobacteria > Burkholderiales > Rhodocyclaceae > JADKHX01. Next base: position 1,016,734 of record JADKDD010000001.1, on the reverse strand, counting down.
TACAGATTTGCATCTTGCAAAAAAATAATTCAATGGCTACACACTCGACTTACAACGAAGCGTCATTCCGGGTCCTAAAAGGACTGGAACCGGTGCGTGAGCGACCGGGCATGTACACCCGCACGGACTCTCCCGCACATATTGTTCAGGAAGTGATCGACAACGCGGCCGACGAAGCACTTGGCGGCTATGCCAAACGAATCGACGTCCAACTTCATCTCGACGGTTCGATTACGATTGCTGATGATGGCCGCGGGATTCCGGTGGGCGATCATCCGGACGAGAAGATCCCGGTGGTGGTGCTTGCGTTCACGCGATTGCACGCTGGGGGAAAGTTCGACAAGCGCTCTGGAAATTCGGCCTATGCTTTTTCCGGTGGACTCCATGGCGTCGGAGTTGCTGTAACCAACGCGTTGTCACTTCGCGTTGCAGTTGAAGTCCGGCGCGAAGGCACCGTCTGGGGTGTTGAATTTGCGGATGGCGGCGAAAAAGTCAGCGCGCTGATGAATCTAGGTAGTTGCGGCCGGCAAAGTGGTACGCGCGTTCGCGTATGGCCGGATGGTAGGTATTTCGATACACCCAAAGTTCCGCTTAATGAACTCGAGCGACTGCTGCGATCCAAGGCCGTTCTGCTACCCGGCGTACAGGTCACGTTGAATATCGATCAGGCGGACGGGAGCGTACAAAGCAAAACTTGGACGTACCCGCAGGGTTTGGCTGGTTATCTCAATGAATCTGCAGTAACCGATCCGGTAGCTCCGATCTATGCAGCTGAAAAATATGCTGATGCTGACCACGCTGATTTTGCGCCAGGCGAAGGAGCCAGTTGGGCGCTCGGTTGGTACGCTGAAGGGGTTAACTCTGAATCTTATGTGAATCTTATTCCGACCGTGGCTGGCGGTACCCATGAGTCCGGCTTGCGTGCAGGCGCCTTCGAGGCCGTCAAAGCATTTATCGAACATCGCGCATTGTTGCCGCGTGGGATAAAGCTGCAACAGGATGACGTATGCAGTCGCATGGCATTCGTGTTGTCGGCACGAATTCTCGATCCTCAATTTCAGGGACAAGTTAAAGAAAAGCTCAACTCAAGAGAGGCCGTCAAGTTGGTCTCCAGCATGGTCCGGGATCCATTGGAGATTTGGCTCAATCTGAACGTTGACGCGGGGAAGGCAATTGCTGACCTGTCCATCAAACAGGCATTGACCCGCCAGAAAAATTCGCAGAAAGTCGAAAAACGCAAGCAGTCAGGCGTTGCGGTCTTGCCAGGCAAATTGTCCGACTGCGAGTCAACGGATTTGACCGAGAACGAACTTTTCCTGGTTGAGGGTGATTCAGCGGGTGGTTCCGCCAAAATGGCACGCAACAAAGAAACCCAGGCGATTCTCCCGTTGCGTGGCAAAGTGCTCAACAGCTGGGAGATCGAGCCTGGACGCCTGTTCGCCAACGCTGAAATTCATGATATTGCAGTTGCGTTGGGGATTGACCCGCATACCAATGAACAGTCGCTCAACTTTGATCTGAGCGCTCTGCGCTATGGCAAGTTGATCATCATGTCGGATGCCGATGTTGATGGCTCGCATATCCAGACCCTGCTCTTGACGCTCTTCTATCGACACTTTCCAGCGTTAATCGCGCGTGGACACATTTATATCGCGCAGCCGCCGTTGTACCGCGTGGATGTACCGGCGTCGGGAAAGAAGCGCCCGGCACGCCGGCTATATGCGCTCGACGAAGGCGAACTCGTGGCAATAAAGGACAGATTGGCAAAAGAAGGTATCGCCGAACATGCGATTGAAATCGGACGGTTCAAGGGCTTGGGTGAAATGAATCCGGATCAGTTGCGGGAAACCGCGATGGCGCCGGCTACCCGTCGTGTTTTACCAATACGCGACAATCTAAATGCGATTGATGAGACCCGAAGAATCTTCAGCCTTTTAATGGGTAAAGGTGAAGCTTCAGGACGTCGCGCTTGGATGGAGCTTAATGGTCATTTGGTCGAGGCAGATCTCGGATGAGTACCAGCAACGATACCCCTGATCTGTTCGACCAGGTGCCTGAACCAACTACCTCGGATATCAAGGACGTACCTCCCGAGTCGTCCGGAGGCAAACCGCCTGCAATTCCTATCGATCTAACTGCTGGTGACGGCGACACTCTGCCCCTTGCCGCATACGCCGAACGAGCGTATCTCGCCTATGCCATGAGCGTTGTGCGTGCGCGGGCCCTACCCCAGGTTGAAGATGGGCTGAAACCGGTACAGCGGCGAATTCTTTTCGCCATGAATCAGATGCGTTTGTCGGCGACTTCCAAGCACGTTAAAAGTGCGCGCGTTGTCGGCGATGTCATCGGTAAATATCATCCTCACGGCGACACCAGCATTTACGATGCTATGGTTCGCGTGGCACAAGACTTCTCGTTACGCTACCCGTTGGTTGATGGTCAAGGCAATTTCGGTTCGCGCGATGGCGACGGCGCTGCCGCCATGCGCTATACCGAGTGCCGCTTGACACCTTTTGCGGAACTCCTGCTTGGTGAAATCGATAGAGGAACGATCGACTTTTTACCCAACTACGATGGGTCGATGAGCGAACCGCAATTACTACCCGCGCGGTTGCCGGTAGTCCTGCTGAATGGTGCCTCTGGAATAGCGGTTGGCATGGCAACCGAGATCCCGCCACACAATTTGCGTGAAGTCAGCGAAGCGCTGCGACTGCTAATCAAAAAGCCAGGGGCCACGCTCGATGAAGTGCTTGGCGTCCTGCCTGGTCCCGATTTTCCGGGGGGCGGACAGTTAATTACGCCGGCACGCGAAATAAATGAGCTGTATGCAAACGGCCGCGGGAGTTTGCGAATGCGTGCGCGCTGGCGCATTGAAGAGCTTGCCAGGGGACAGTGGCGAGTTATCGTGTACGAACTTCCACATGGCGTTTCTGTCGCTCAAGTGTTATCGGAAATTGAGGGCCTGACCAATCCGCAGCCACGCGCGGGCAAGAAGGATGTCTCCCAGGAGCAAAAGAATCTGAAGACATTGGTGTTGAGTGTGCTTGATAGCGTGCGTGACGAGTCAAGTGACCAACAAGCAGTTCGCATAATGCTGGAGCCCAAAACATCTCGATTGAATACCGACGAATTCATGGCGGTGCTTTTGGCTCACACCAGTCTGGAATCAAGCGTTTCGATCAACTTAACGATGGTCGGGCGATTGGCAGAGAGCTCTACTGGTGGCGGTCGCCCTCAGCAAAAAGGACTATTACAGATATTGCGCGAATGGATAGCCTTCCGTTTTGCCACGGTCGAACGACGTACGCAGCATCGGCTCTCGGAGGTTTCTCGACGCATTCATATTCTGGAAGGACGAATGCTGGTGTTTTTGCGGATTGACGAAGTAATCCGTTGTATTCGGGAATCCGATGAGCCCAAGCCGGCATTGATTGATGAGTTCGGCTTGACCGAACTTCAGGCTGAAGACATTCTCGAAATTCGCTTGCGCCAGTTAGCCAGACTTGAAGGAATACGGATTGAGAAAGAGCTTGGGGAACTGCGTGACGAGCATAGCCAGTTACTTGTACTACTGGACGATCGCAAGGAGCTAACCAAGCTGATTTTGCGAGAAATTTCGGATGATACCAAGCGATACGGCGATGACCGTCGAACCTTGATGGAAGCGGTTGCGCCGGTGATCTCCGGTGAAATTGCAGTGCCCGACGAACCGGTCACAATCATTGTTTCGAAGAACGGTTGGGTTCGCGTTCGTCAGGGTCATAGCCTTGACTTGACTTCAATCAGTTACAAGGCCGGTGACTTTGCCTTTGCAGTGATGGAATCGCGCACGGTGTGGCCATTGGTTGTTATCGATAGCAATGGTCGTGCATACAGCATTCGCGTAGCCGATTTACCTGGCGGTCGAGGCGATGGATTGCCGATCACAACACTGGTCGATTTCCAGGACGATGGCAAACTGGCTCAGGTATTAAGTGCCCCGCTGGAAACTCAATTTCTGGTTGCGGGAAGTGGTGGCTACGGATTCATTGCGTCGATCTCTGATATGGTTGGACGTAATAAGGCTGGTAAAGGGTTCATTACCCTTGATAAAGGTGAAAAACCTGTGCTCCCCTCACCAGTTGGTGCCGGTGACACGCCGTCCGCCAGAGTAGCCGTGGTCACCAAGTCTGGCCGCTTGCTGATTTTCCCGTTAAGTGACTTAAAAGTGATGAGCAAGGGCAAAGGACTGATGTTGATCGACTTAAACAAAACAGACGAAGTCGTCGGACTGGTTGTTGCACGCAATGAAAAGCTGCTGATAGGCGGCACCGGTCGCGGCGGGAAGTTGGTCGAACAAGCCTTGAGTTTACGGGAGCAGACAACATTTACGAGTGGGCGTGCACGGAAAGGCCACGAAATACCATTCAAGTTAAAGCCGCTAAGCGTTGGCGTTGGATCTGGGCAATAATGCTAGAATCAACCGCGAATAGACTGAAAACCAAACCTATTTCGCGGCTTAAGCTGAACGTCTAGCAGCAAAATACCTGAGCCCAAAGACATCCGGAGATCGACATGCTTTTTATTCTTTACTACCTGATCGCTATTGCTGTTCTGGTAATGCATTTCACTGGGTTTTTGGCCCGCCACAATATTGAGTGGTTGGTTTTGGTGCTTGCAGTAACCGTTTTTCCGGCCGTTATCTACCTTTAAACCAGGGTTGCGCTAGCCGAGGCGCCGTCGCATCAGTCTCAAGGTTCCCCAAACCGCTACAGCGATGAGAGGAATGGAAACTGCGGTTGCGTACTCCGGTACGACCGCAACACCGGCGACCATCGCGCCAACGCTCAAATAATGCACAAGTTGTGAGCCATAGTAACTTATGGCAACTACTGACAGGCCCTCCACTGTTTCTTGTAAATGCAATTGATGTTTGGCGCGCTGATTCATTTGCCCAAGTAGTTCCTGATTTTGTTGCTCAAGCCCGATCTCGATCCTCGTCCGCAAAAGTTGGGAGTTCCGAGCCACCCGGCTTGACAACTCGCTTTGCCGTGATGCCATCGCCGCACAAGTATTCATTGGCGGCGCTAGTCTGCGCTCCATAAACTCTTTAAGCGTGGGGAACCCGGTAACCCGCTCTTCACGGAGTTCGCCAATACGTTGCATGACGATCGCGGAGTACGCACGGGCCGCGCCAAACCGGAATGCGGTGCGTGCGACGGAGTTTTCAACTTCGGCTGCCAGCTTTGACAGTGTCGCTAACGCCACGCTCTCGTCAAGTGTGTTGCGAGCGTCGCCGATTTCATCTGTCAGCACCGCAAGCTTTTGCTCTGACTCACGCAACCATGTGCCAATTTTTTTTGCTACCGGCAAGCCCAACAGCGCCATTAGTCGATAGGTTTCAATTTCCCACAACCGTTGCGCAGTACGCCCAGCTTGTCTTTGTGTCATCCCTGCGTCAATCAACAAGAAATTCACTTCTCCATCGACGAACTGGAAGTCCGTAAATACCCACGCCTTGCCATCGACGATACGTGCAACGACCATTTGTTGGGCTGATGGGTAGATTGCGTCCATGACCGTGTCCGGTGCCAGGTCTCTGGCATCTCTATGATCAATCCGGAGTACCACAATAGCTTCGCCCGACATTTCAGCGATCCATCGCTGCAGGGTTCTCGCGTCAAGCGCGGACTTTGCGCTCCCTTTAGCATCAAGCGGTTCGAACAAAGTGAAACTTGAAAACTCGGTATGCTGTTCCCAGCGAACTTTTACGTCACCATGAGCAACAACGCAATACGAATCCGACTGTTCACTTACGGCCCATTCAGGTTCGTTCAGCAAGTGGTTAAGGTACTCGCGTTGAAAGCCGACGTCATGAGCGCCTGGTAGAAACGCCAAATGTCGTATTCGTGTCGAGCCATTCAACGGCAGAGGCGGACGCGCATGAAATTCGGCATTCAACTGGTGCCGCAGGAGATGCTCACTCACTGACATTTCTCCGCGATAAATTCCTTTATCTGGTTAGCGTCTGCATCCATTACGCGCACGCGTTGTGGCAGGTTTTCGATTCCGGCCAATTCCTCGGGCCGCAACGGCTTGTGCCCGATTGCCTGCAGAATTGTCTCTTCAAACTTGACCGCTTGCGCAGTCTCCAAAACCACCATCGGCACATCCGGATTGCGAACAGTTAAAGCAATATTTATCCCGTCGGCGGTGTGTGGATCGATCAAAATTTGATGCTGACTCCACAACATTCTGATTGTACTCAAGCGCTCTGCGTGCGTACTGCACCCGGAGAGAAACCCGAACTCAGGTAACCGCTGCATGAACCGAGTTGCATTCAGGTCAAAGCACCTGTCGCCTGTTGGCGAGTCAAGTCGTTGCCATAGATCTTTCACGATACCGGAATCACGACCAACCAGGTCAAAGACGAACCGTTCAAAGTTAGACGCTTTTGAAATGTCCATTGATGGACTGGACGTGACTGAGGTTTCGGCGTTCGTTCGAGGGCGATAAACTCCACTGCGGAAAAATTCATCGAGCACATTGTTTTCGTTGGTTGCCAAAATCAAGCGGGAAATCGGAAGACCCATCTGACGAGCAATATGCCCCGCACAGATGTTCCCAAAATTACCTGACGGGACACAAAAATCTACTAGCTGATCATTAGACTTTGTTGCCGCAAAATATCCTTTGAAGTAGTAAACAAGTTGAGCCATGACACGCGCCCAATTAATTGAATTCACTGCGCCAATTTTGTATTTCGCCTTAAAGACTGCGTCGTTTGAAACCAGCTTGACCACATCTTGCGCATCATCGAACATTCCACGTACAGCGATGTTAAAAATGTTCTTATCCGTCAGGGAATACATTTGCGCCCGTTGAAACGCGCTCATCTTTCCCTCTGGAGAGAGCATGAAAACACGAACGCCGCGTTTGCCACGCATCGCATACTCGGCCGCAGAACCTGTGTCTCCGGAGGTTGCGCCCAAGATATTGATTGACTCGTTGCGTTTACTCAGCACATATTCAAAAAGATTACCGAGCAACTGCATGGCGATATCTTTGAATGCCAGAGTTGGTCCATTCGACAATTCAAGCAGATGAAAATTAGCTTCGATGGTGCTCAGCGGAACAATCTCACGAGCATCGTGTTGCGCCCGACACCAGCGATAGGTCTCCGCTGTATAAGTCTTGTTACATAGGTCCCGCAGATCCGCTGACGGGATGTCATCAATGAACAGCCCAAAAATCCGAAATGCCAGCTCGGCGTAACTCAACTGCCGCCACTCGGCAAGGCAGTCGGCCACCTGCGGATAGGACTCAGGCATAAACAAGCCGCCATCTGCCGCAAGACCTCCGAGCAGAATATCGCTGAAGGATTGCGCTGGTGCGGAACCGCGAGTGGAAATATATCTCATAGCGTTATTGCTTTTAGCTTGTTACCCGAGGTCTTCCATCCGCAAGCGAACCACCCTTTGGGTGACTACCGGAAGTGCTTCAATTTTGGAAATCGCGATGTCAACAAAACGCTCCTTGGTAACATGTGTCAGCATGATGATATCGGTCTGCGACTCACCTTCGTCCGGTTCGCGCTGAATCATCGCATCAATCGAAATCTGTTGATCCGCGAGAATGCGGGTAATGTCCGCCAATACGCCGCGTTTGTCCTCGACCCTCAAACGAAGGTAGTAACCACTGTCAATCTCGGCAATCGGCATGACCGAAGTGTCCTTCACCGCATCAGGCTGAAATGCGAGTGAAGGTACACGATGCTCCGGGGATGCCTTATGCAAACGTGCCACGTCAACCAAATCGGCGATCACCGCGGATGCCGTTGGTTCTGCTCCCGCACCTTTGCCGTAGTACATGGTTGATCCGACCGCATCCGCCTGCACCAGAATAGCGTTCATCGCCCCCTCAACATTGGCAATCAGGCGCCGTGCAGGAATCAAAGTTGGATGCACCCGCAGCTCCACCCCACCGGCTCGCCACTTGGCAATGCCGAGAAGTTTTATCCGATAACCTAGCTGTTCGGCATAGCGAATATCGTCTGCTTCCAGTTTACTGATTCCCTCAATGTGCGCACGACTGAATTGCATTGGAATTCCGAATGCCAACGCCGACAAAATCGCAATTTTGTGTGCGGCGTCCACGCCTTCAATATCAAATGTCGGGTCGGCTTCAGCGTATCCCATGCGCTGCGCATCTTCCAGCGCGGCTGCAAAGGAAATACCTTTGTCGCGCATCTCAGACAAAATGAAATTTGTCGTACCGTTAATGATGCCCGCAATCCATTGAATACGATTGGCGGTCAATCCTTCGCGTAACGCTTTAATGATCGGAATGCCACCGGCAACCGCCGCTTCAAATGCGACGATGACTCCGTGTGCGCGTGCGGCTGCAAAAATCTCGTCACCGTGCACTGCAAGCAGTGCCTTGTTCGCGGTGACCACATGCTTTCCATTGGAAATCGCCGCCATGATCAAGTCTTTTGCAATGCCGTAACCGCCGATCAATTCAACCACCACATCAATTGACGGATCGTTCACCAAAGCAAAGCCATCTTCTGTCAAAGCGACCGCACCGCCAGTAACACGTCGGGCCAATTCAAGGTTTTTGTCAGCAACCTTGACGATTCGGATTGGCCGTCCGGCCCGACGCGAAATCACTGCCGCGTTCCGCGTTAGAACCGCGAATGTTCCGCCTCCGACCGTGCCGATGCCTAACAAACCAACATTTAAAGGTTTTAACTGCTCGGTTTCCGTGGTCTTTTCGACCAGCCCTGCTGATTCAATTGCCATGACGTTTTCGATACCCTTCCAAAAATTTCGCAACTCTGCTGATTGCTTCCCGAAGGTCATCCTCGTGAGGCAGGAACACTAACCGGAAGTGATCTGTGTGCGGCCAATTGAAGCCGGTACCCTGAACTAGCAGCACCCGCTCCGCCACCAATAATTCGGCGATGAATTGCTGATCGTCGGCAATGGGATAAAGCCTTGGGTCAAGGCGGGGAAACATATACAGGGCGGCTTTTGGTTTGACACAGGTAACACCGGGAATTGCGGTAATCAGCTCATGAGCGATTTCACGTTGTCGGAAGATGCGACCACCCGGAGCAACCAGCTCATTGATGCTCTGATGCCCGCCGAGCGCCGTCTGAATTCCCCATTGTCCCGGGGCATTGGCGCATAGCCGCATCGACGCAAGGATATCCAAACCTTCAATGTAATCACGCGCATGGCTCTTTTTGCCGGAAATGAACATCCAGCCAGCCCGATAGCCACATGAGCGATAGTTTTTGGACAAACCGTTAAAGCTCAGCGTGAGCACGTCATCAGACAATGAAGCAATGGCCGTGTGAGTCTCGCCATCAAACAGCACTTTGTCGTAGACTTCATCGGCGCAAATAATCAATTGATGCTGGCGGGCAATTTCAACGATTTCCCGCAACAGCGCATCCGGATACAGGGCACCTGTCGGGTTGTTCGGATTGATCACTACGATGGCGCGGGTGTTGGGTGTGATCTTGGCGCGAATATCGTCAAGGTCGGGTAGCCAACCCGAGCCTTCATCGCATAAATAGTGTTTAGGTGTGCCACCTGACAAGCTTACTGCCGCGGTCCACAGGGGGTAGTCTGGAGCCGGAACCAAAACCTCGTCATTGGTATTGAGCAACGCATTCATCGCCATGACGATCAGTTCGGACACACCGTTTCCAAGGTAAATGTCTTCAATACCGACGCCTTTGATGTGCTTCTCCTGCGTGTAGTGCATCACCGCCTTCCGTGCAGAAAAGATACCTTTTGAATCGGTATAGCCGGAGGCGTTCGGCAGGTTTCGAATCATGTCCAGCTGAATTTCCTCCGGCGCGTCGAAACCAAAAGCACCCAGATTGCCGATATTCAACTTGATGATTTTGTGACCTTCGTCTTCCATCTGCTTGGCACGCGCCAACACAGGGCCGCGAATGTCATAGCATACGTTGTTGAGTTTTGCTGATTTGGTCACGGTTTGCATCTGCAACCGTCCTTTCTTAATGCTGAGTCAAGGGAAAATGCACGGAAAACGTATAATATTAACCAAGCGAATGCTGCACCGCAATCAATGCATTGATCTGCGTTGAATTAGTGGTAAAAAATCCCCAAAATGAAACTTCAAAAGACAGTAACCGCTGGCCTCAACTCCGTGACGGCATACGGCTCAGGCTATGTTGCCGTGAATGGCCGCATTCTTGATAAAAGTTTCATTCTTACTCCCGGACAGTTGATTGAGGACTGGAACGTAACGAGCCTCGGCGAACTGAGTGAAGGACAGGTTGACCATTTCAAGACACTTGATTGCACCATCGTTTTGCTGGGGACAGGAGCCACACAGTGCTTCCCTGATAAAAAGTTCTTGAACGCATTTTTGACCCGTGGGATTGGAATTGAGGTCATGGACAGCTTTGCCGCATGTCGGACCTATAACATTCTGATGGCTGAAGGTCGTACTGTTGCGCTCGCGTTGCTGATGGAACCAAATACATGAGCCTGGTGAGTTTTTGTCTCATCATTTCGGGAGTAGTCCTCAATGCAATTGCTCAGCTTTTGCTGAAAGCCGGCACCAACGCGGTAGGTCATTTTGAGTTTCAGTCCCAAAACCTGTTTCCCGTTGGTATGCAATTAGCGTTGCAGCCATATATTCTCGGTGGTGTGGCATGTTATGGCGTCAGTTTGGTGATATGGATCATGGCGTTATCGAGAGTGCCGGTGTCGATCGCCTATCCGATGCTCTCCATCGGTTACCTGATTAACGCGCTGGTGGCATGGCATTGGCTCGGCGAGGCGCTCACCACGCAAAAGATGCTGGGTATAAGTTTCATCATCGTCGGCGTTGTCTTAATTACCAAATCATGAAGATTGCGCTCAGAATCAGCGTCGAGTCCTATCGCGGTACCAGAGAAGGTGTTCCGCGCCTGTTGGATCTGTTAAATCGCCTCAAAGTAGGTGCAAGTTTCCTGTTTTCCTTGGGCCCCGATCACACTGGACGATCAATCGCCCAGGGATTCTCACAGGCGTCGATGTACAGGGCCAACCACCAAAAAATCATTGCCCACTACGGCGCGTCGACCTTGCTGTATGGAACCGTTTTGCCGGCACCGGAAATCGGTCGCCGTTGCTCGAAAGTAATGCTGGACACTCAGACTGCCGGTTTCGAAACAGCGATTCATTGCTGGAACCATCGTCGCTGGCAGCATCAAATTGCCAACGCGAGTGCGTCGTGGACGGCTTCAGAAATGAATCGCGCCTACCGGCGTTACAGTGAAATCTTCGGCAGCGATTGCCGAGGTCATGGCGCGCCATCGTGGCAAATGAATATTCACGCTTTGCGCTTGACACAACGCTTGGGTTATCGCTGGGCTTCCGATTGTCGCGGTAGCCACCCTTTTGTCCCCGTGTGGAATGGAGAGTTGATCCACTGTCCACAACTGCCCACAACACTGCCGACACTCGAAGAGTTGATTGGAAATGACGGCATTACGAATGACAATGTTCATCAGCATCTAATGAATCTCACGGCTTCGGCGCAACCTAGCGGTCACGTGTTTGCAATTCGAGTCGATCCGCATGATTTGCGCAACGAAGCAAGTTTGGGCAATTTGTTAAGCGGCTGGCTGGACCAAGGCCACGAAGTATGCTCACTAAACGACCTTCGCGACAGCATGGATTTCGCAACCCTGCCACGTCACGAACTCAATTTTCGCAAAGTCCCCGGCCGTGCCGGGCTTTTGCTTTGTCAAGGAGAGGAGTTTCTCTCCACTTGGAAGGATGCTGCATGACCATGGATTCGTTGAACCCCTCTGCCCTTGGGCTAAAAGTTCCAGATTTTTCAGCTCCTTCAACCGAGGGAGTATTTGCACTGAAGTCGCACCGCGGCCATCCGCTGGTCATCTACTTTTACCCCAAAGACAGCACCCCGGGCTGCACCACAGAAGCGATGCAGTTTCGTGACTTGCACCCAAAATTCGAGAAAGCGGGAGTGCGTATTGTTGGCGTGTCACGTGATTCTCTGAAATCTCACGAACGTTTCAAGAGCAATCTGAATCTTCCGTTTGAACTACTTTCGGATGGCGATGAAACTGTTTGTCGCCTGTTCGATGTAATTAAAAAGAAGAATATGTACGGAAAAGAAGTGCTTGGCATCGAGCGCAGCACGTTTTTGATCGACAAGAACGGCATATTGCGCCATGAATGGCGAAAAGTTAAAGCGGATGGGCATGCTGAGGCCACACTGATAGCAGCGTTGTCACTCTGAAACCGCCGATAAGCGTCAAACAGAAGCTCATTCTTCAGCCTCATCCCTCGCTCTCCAACGCAATGCAAAGCTATCGTTGATAGGCAGCTTTGGGCTGCCCTTCCCAAAACCGTTATGAGGTACTCATGAACGCCAAGCGTGCCAAGCCAACGCAATCCTCAAGCACGAAGATCTTCGTCCTCGATACCAACGTGCTGATGCATGACCCGTTAAGCCTTTATCGCTTTGAAGAACATGATCTTTATGTTCCCATGATGACACTGGAAGAACTCGATTCGAATAAGAAAGGGATGTCAGAGGTTGCTCGAAACGCTCGTCAGGCCAGTCGAATGATGGACGAGATTGTCAGTGGTCTTGAAGATGGTATCAAGAACGGAATTGAACTCAACACCGCCTCACGTGGCTTGGCAACCGGTCGATTGTTCCTGCAAACCGAAGCCATCAGCAGCGTGTTGCCGTCCTCTTTACCAACGGCCAAGGCAGACAATCAGATACTTGCAGTGGTCATGTTTCTTGGCCAGAAACATCCCAAGCGCCCAGTCATTTTGGTGTCCAAAGACATCAACATGCGCATTAAGGCTCGAGCATTGGGTCTGGAAGCTCAGGATTATTTCAATGACAAAGTGCTTGAAGACACTGATCTTCTCTATACCGGCACCCTTGAGTTACCACCGAATTTTTGGGATGCCCATAGCAAAGGTCTGGAATCCTGGAAGAAAGACAGTCGTACCTACTACCGGATCAAGGGGCCCTTATGTGCTGACCTGATGGTCAATGAGTTTGTCTGGCAGGATGGTCCGCAGCCGCTGCAGGCACTGGTAAAAGTTAGTGCAGGAAAAACTGCCGAACTGGAAACGCTGATTGACTACTCCCATCAAAAGAATGCTGTATGGGGTATTACAGCGCGCAATCGTGAGCAAAATTTTGCCCTCAATTTGCTGATGAATCCTGATATTGATTTCGTCACACTGCTTGGTCAGGCAGGCACTGGCAAGACTTTGCTGACTCTGGCATCAGCTCTGACTCAGACCCTGGAAACCAAGCGCTTTGCTGAAATAATCATTACCCGCGTTACGGTCCCGGTAGGCGAAGACATCGGTTTCCTGCCGGGAACCGAAGAAGAAAAGATGACTCCATGGATGGGGGCACTTGAAGACAATCTTGATGTTTTGAATAAGCCCGCAGAACAGTCTGCGAGTGGGCAAGGAGGGCAAGCGGCAAGCTATGGCGGCGACTGGGGGCGCGCCGCAACAATGGACTTGATCCGCAATCGAATCAAGGTCAAATCGCTGAACTTCATGCGCGGCCGTACCTTCATGAACAAATTTCTGATCATCGACGAAGCGCAGAACTTGACGCCGAAGCAGATGAAAACATTGATTACCCGTGCCGGGCCAGGTACCAAGGTTGTGTGTCTGGGCAACATCGCGCAGATAGATACACCTTATTTGACGGAGGGTAGTTCAGGATTGACCTATGTCGTGGACCGGTTCAAAGGCTGGGCACATTCGGGTCATGTGACACTCCAACGTGGAGAGCGGTCGCGGCTAGCTGATCACGCAGGTGAGGTCCTATAGCAATTCGTCGCCAGTAGCATTTGACTGCCGCTGACGGCGGCGTGCCGCCAGCACCAACTGACGATAAGTTGTTGCCTAATATGGTCCGCCTGCATGATTTTGAAACTTGGTGTATTCGCCGAGAAAGGTCAAACGCACAGTACCCGTGGGACCATTACGGTGTTTGCCAATGATGACTTCGGCGCTGCCTTTGTCTTGCGTATCCTTGTTGTAATACTCTTCGCGATACATCATCATGATGATGTCGGCGTCTTGCTCGATTGCACCTGACTCGCGCAAATCGCTCATCAACGGGCGTTTGTCATTACGCTCCTCGACCTTTCTTGAAAGTTGCGAGAGCGCGATAATCGGAACCTGAAGTTCCTTGGCCAACGCCTTGACTGAACGCGAAATTTCGGAGAGTTCTGTCGCCCGATTCTCAACGTTTCGGCCGGTGCTCATCAGCTGCAGATAATCAATCACAATAAGTCCAAGCTTGCCACATTGCCGATGCAGCCGCCGCGCTCTGGCACGCAATTCCGTTGGATTGATTGCACCGGTTTCATCAATGTGAATCGGTGCATCATGAAGCTTACCTAGGGCATGGGTGAGTCGGTCCCAGTCTTCATCTGTCAGCTTGCCGTTTCGAAGTTTTCCTTGATCAATACGTCCGACCGAGGAAAGGAATCGCGTTGCAAGTTGCGGACCCGACATTTCAAGACTGAATATTGCCACCGGCAATCGCAAGTCAACACCAACATGCTCCGCGATGTTGAGTGCAAATGCCGTCTTTCCCATTGACGGGCGACCTGCGACTACGATCATGTCACCGGGTTGAAGACCAGAGGTCATTCTGTCAAGGTCCACGAAACCTGTTGGTAAGCCGGTAATATCGGATTGACTATCGCGCGCCAGCAGCATTTCCATCTGCTGGACGACTTCGCCAACCAAAGGTTGAATTGCGACAAAGCCCTGGCTACTTAACGCTCCTGCTTCTGCAATTTCAAATATTCGCCGCTCGGCATCGTCGAGCAAATCTCTGACATCCCGGCCGGCTGGATTTAATGCCTGACCGGCGATTTCGTCACCCACGGTAACGAGCTTGCGCAATACTGACCGCTCACGAACGATCTCTGCATAGCGACGAATATTGGCGGCGGATGGCGTTGAATGCGCGATTTCAGCCAAATACGCCAATCCACCCGTTTGATCGACCTCATTCGATTTTTCAATCGACTCATAGACAGTGACAACATCCGCCGGCTTGGCCAACTGACAGAGTTTACCGATGTGTCGGAAAATCCTCCGATGATCGTCGCGATAGAAATCCCCTTCCCTGACCGCATCAGCGATCCGATCCCAAGCGGAGTTATCCAGTAGGAGACCACCAATTAAAGCCTGCTCGGCTTCTATCGAATGAGGCGGCAATCGCAGCGCAGAAAGTTGCTGGTCAGTGGATTGAGTGATCGGTGAATTGCGAACTTGAACCATGGATACCCTCCATCAAGACCATTGAAGTTTAGTCGCAGAAAATGCGTATGCTTATGGATAAGCTGTGAGTAAAGTCGGTATAACATGTGCACATCGCAAAAAAACTTGTGCGATCGGATGCGCCGCATTGAAATTGGAAAACCTGAAATAAAAAAAGGCCGCATCACTGCGGCCTCTTTTTTGAGCCGGTGTTTTCTTAGTGCTCGCCCAACACCGAGACGGTGATCTTGGCAATTACGTCATGATGTAACGCGACGTCGATATGCGAATCACCGATTGCCTTGAGCGGGCCGTCAGGGAGGCGGATCGCAGCACGATCAATCGTAAAGCCTTGCGCAGCAAGCGCGTCGGCAATATCAAAGTTACTGACAGAACCAAACAGGCGCCCGTCAAGACCGGCTTTGCGGGTGATTTGGACCATCAAGCCATCAATCTTTGCAGCGTGTGCCTGTGCCGCCGCGAGTACTTCAGCTTCAATTCGTTCCAATTCAGCGCGCTTTTCTTCGAACACCTTGCGATTAGCCTCGGTGGCTCGCTTGGCTTTGCCGGTCGGGATCAAAAAATTACGGGCGTAGCCGTCCTTGACTTTGACCACATCACCCAAACCACCAAGGTTCACAACCTTTTCCATCAGAATAATTTGCATGGTTGATTCCTTCGTTTATTGATGCAGATCGGTGAATGGGAGCAACGCAAGAAAGCGTGCGCGCTTGATGGCGGTTGACAGCTGGCGCTGATAACCAGTCTTGGTACCGGTAATTCGTGCCGGCATGATCTTGGCGTTTTCAGCCACGAAATCTTTCAGGATTTCTACATCCTTGTAATCGACTTCTTCGATCTTTTCAACGGTAAAACGACAGAACTTACGGCGTTTGAACAATCCGCCGCGACTCTTGTCATCTTTCTTCTTTGCGCCCAACTTACCTTTTGGTTTAAATGCCATTTTCTATTCCTTCCACAAATTCGATTGTCGTTACGTGTAGCACCGGTGTCCTTCGCTTAAGGCTACGCGCCGCAAGAAATCCGCTAACCAGTACGCTATCGCCCTGCTTTCCCTTCGACAAGAGTTTTGCCGGAGTTCCTGCCGCAATACACGCCATCTCGCATTCAACTGTTCTGGTGGTGTCCGCCTCAATCTGTTGCGAGACGTGCCCGATTACAAATTCCAGTACAGCAATTCCTGCGGGGGTGTATCTCAGTGCGCCGCGTTCAAGCAGATGACCTACAAGCTGTGTCTGATTGATCGCCAATTTCTGGTCGGATCGCTCAGGCACTTGCGCAGACTCAAGCGACTGGGGCAGCGGCGACCTCCGTGCGGGTTTCCGCATTCAGCGAGCGAGCCTTGTCTTCTTTCATCATGACGGATGGCGTATTGACACCCTTTTTCATTTTGATGGTCAGATGACGCAATACCGCATCGTTGAACTTGAATGCGTTTTCGAGTTCAGCCAGCGTTTCGCCGTCGCACTCGATGTTCATCAGCACGTAGTGCGCTTTGTGAACTTTTTGGATCGGGTATGCCATCTGACGGCGACCCCAATCTTCAAGGCGGTGAATGGCACCGCTGCGGCCGGTGACCAACGTTTTGTAACGCTCGATCATCGCCGGGACCTGTTCCGACTGGTCCGGATGGACAATGAAAACTATTTCATAATGTCGCATGTATTCTCCTTTTGGGTTGTAGCCCCCCCGCATGCGAAGCGAGTGGAGCAAGGTGGAAAGCCCGCGATTATAGCGGTTTAACCCCTGACCGGCAAGGCGTTCTCTCGAGTTTTATGAGCAACGCAATTGGCGTACTTCCAGTCAATTTTCAGCACGCATCAGCAGTCACAGATTCAGATAAACAGTCATTCACAATATGAAAACAAGTTAGTATTCGGCGAGTGTCCATCCCATAATCGGACTCGGCTCCCACCACCCTAAAGGCTCCACATGACCGCTCTAATCGCCGGATTGGCAATTTTCCTTGGCATGCATTCCATTCACATAGTGGCACCCGTATGGCGCGTTGCTCAAGTCAAACGGTTTGGCGAAAACGGATGGAAAGGTATCTATTCATTAGCCTCTGTGATTGGCTTCGTCTTACTTGTGTGGGGTTACGGTCAGGCACGTATGGATCCCGTTGTTTTGTGGGAACCCGCCCGTGGCTTGCGACACCTGTCTGCACTCTTCATGTTGCCTGCTTTCATTTTGCTTGTAGCGGCCTATGTTCCAGGTAACCGGATCAAAGCAGCAATTGGTCACCCGATGTCCGCCAGCGTCAAACTTTGGGCTTTTGCACACCTGCTTGCCAATGGCAATCTGGCCGACGCCCTGCTTTTCGGAACTTTTTTGCTCTGGGGCGTGATGAGCTTTGTTACCGGCCGTAAGCGCGATCGCATTAGCGGGAAAATCTATCCCGTCGGATCAGCGTCGCGAACGCTGATTACCATTATCGTAGGCACAGCGATCTTCGCATTATTTTCGGGCTACCTTCATGTCAGACTGATCGGCGTCCCACCCTTCGGCTGATTTATGCGGTCGGACATTGAACTGTCTTGCTGGGCGGCTATCAGATCGATCTTCAGCGGGTCTGGTGATTCCCGTGTTTTTTACCTGGATACCTCCTTGCAATTACCTCGTTCGCAACCTTCGCACGGCCAAACATTCCATGTTGCGCCAACTGGCATATGGCCGCGACGATCGGATGGGATATTTTTCTCTCCGCCGTAATCGCGTAAATTTGCTCGCGCACTTCATCAATACGGTCGACAATTTCAACCTCGTACTGACGAGCGATGAATCCTTCTATCGCTGTTGGCGCCACAAAATATCCGGCTCCGGCTTGGCCGAATGCCATGAGAAGTGCACTGTCATCGAATTCGCCGACGATCCGTGGGCGAACGTGATTGGCTTCGAACCAGCGCGTGACCCGAGGATGCAAGGCGACATCCGCGCCCGGCAATAGAAATCTCGCACCGTTAAGGCACTCGGGAAACTTCGCTGTTGCTTGCGCGCATAGTGCCTTGGCGGCGAATACCGTCACTCCACTCTCTCCCAAAAAATGATCGTGACATCGCACATTCAAATTATCGGGCATCGGCCGGTCGGCGATCACCATGTCCAGTCGATGCACTGCCAGATCTGCAAGCAGTGCAGTGAGGCGCCCTTCGCGGCAAATGAGGCGCACTGGTTCGGTCATATCAAGCGAAGGCTCTACCAATCGATAGGCGACCATTTTCGGCACAGAGTCGGCAATCCCGACCCGAAACGGAGTGCTATGCGCCAGCACATCATCGCCTAGCGAATCGAGCATTTCATTGCCCAGCAGAAAGATCTGTTCCGCGTAGCCAAGCATTCGTTGCCCCCTCTCTGTCAGTTCCAGGCCTCGCCCGAGGCGACGGAAGAGTTTGGTGCCAATTGCTGTCTCGAATTCACTTAATTGCCCACTGATCGACTGTGGCGTTACGTGCAGTTGCTTGCTAGCGCGGGCAATACTGCCCGCTTTGGCCACCATCCAAAAATAACGCAGATGTTTGTAGTTAAGGTTCATCATTCGCGTTCGAACTCCATTAATAGACAGGTTTTTACGATGTATTATTAAATCTTAATCGATTTGTGCGATGTCTTGATCTCTCCTAAACTATCCCCCTTATCAATCTTCATTGGAGTCCTTAATGAAACGTATCGCCCTGTTTCTCCTGACCAACCTCGCCATCATGGTGGTGTTGGGTATCGTCGTTTCGCTCACCGGCGCCAATCGCTTCATCGGCCCTAACGGGCTCGATTTGCCGACGTTATTGGTGTTTTCCGCCATCATGGGTTTCGGTGGCTCCTTCATCTCGCTGTTGATGTCAAAATTCATCGCCAAATGGAGCACCGGCGCCCGCGTCATCACCCAACCAAGGGACGCGACCGAGCGATGGTTGGTTGAAACCGTGCAGCGTTTCGCCAACAAGGCCAACCTACCGATGCCTGAAGTGGCGATCTATGACGGCGCGCCAAATGCCTTTGCGACCGGCGCCAGCCGCAGTAGCTCGCTGGTTGCGGTGTCCACCGGCTTGCTACAAACCATGTCGCGCCAGGAAGCCGAAGCAGTCATCGCGCATGAAGTGGCGCATATCGCCAATGGCGACATGGTGACGCTGACCTTGATTCAAGGCGTGGTCAACACGTTTGTATTTTTCCTGGCACGTGTGGTCGGCTACCTGGTCGACTCGTTCCTTCGTCGCGGCGATACGCAGTCATCCGGTCCCGGCATCGGTTACATGGTTACGGTTCTGGTTTGCGACATCGTATTTGGCGTTCTAGCCAGCGTGATCGTGATGTATTTCTCGCGTCAGCGCGAGTTCCGCGCTGATGCCGGTGCAGCCCAACTGATGGGTACACCGCAGCACATGATGGCGGCTCTACGCCGCCTCGGTGGAATGGAGCCCGGTGCCCTGCCACAAAACCTTGCTACCGCCGGCATTAATGACCGGCCTGGCTGGATGGCGCTTTTTTCAAGCCATCCACCATTGGAAGAGCGCATCGCAGCGCTGGCAGGGAACCGCAATTAAGCTGCAGTCAATTGCTGCGCACGCGGCAATACAATTTATTGCTTAGACAGGATTATCAGGAGTACAAGATCCAAAAAAAAGCTCATTGATTTTTGCTGGCGTTTTTTGTGATTTACTTCCTGTTGATCCTGTCGGTTCATCATTCCCTACCGCGGTGTTTTCACCAAGCATTGACCGACTCAAACTAATACTGCCGAAAGGTATCCGCAATGGAACTCCTCCTAATGCCCGAAATCTGGGTTGCCTTCTTTACTCTCACTGCGCTTGAGCTGGTCCTGGGGATCGACAATATCATCTTCATTTCGATCCTGGTCGATAAGCTCCCCCGAGAGCAACAGGAATTGGCGCGTCGCGTAGGGCTGTTCATGGCGATGTTCATGCGAATCGCCTTGCTACTGGTGCTTTCTTGGATTGTTGGCCTCACCACGCCGGTATTTTCTCCATTCGGACATGACGTATCCGGCCGCGACATTATCTTGATTGTGGGTGGTCTGTTCCTGATCTGGAAAAGCACCGGCGAAGTCCATCAACTGTTGGAAGGTGAAGAAGGTGAAGCGTCGGCCAAGGTGCCATCGACGTTCTTTGGCGTGATCGCGCAAATCGCGATCATCGATCTGGTATTTTCACTCGATTCAATTATCACTGCCGTCGGCATGGTCAGCGAAGTTGCCGTGATGATCGCCGCAGTTATCGCATCCGTCGCACTGATGATGGTTTTCGCTAGCGCAATCGGACGCTTTGTCTCCGCGCATCCAACAATCAAGATGTTG
This sequence comes from Rhodocyclaceae bacterium, assembly GCA_016718525.1. Classification (GTDB taxonomy): domain Bacteria; phylum Pseudomonadota; class Gammaproteobacteria; order Burkholderiales; family Rhodocyclaceae; genus JADKHX01. The sequence goes on along the minus strand of JADKDD010000001.1, from coordinate 996,103 downwards.
GCGCTATCCTTCCTCGTGGTGGTCGGAGTCGTCCTGATCGCAGATGGCTTCGGTCATCACGTCCCTAAGGGCTACATCTACTTCGCCATGGCGTTCTCGGTAGGTGTCGAAATGCTCAACATTCGCTTGCGCAAGAAAGGAGTCAAACCGGTTGCGCTGCATGAGGCATATGCGAGGGAGCCAAAGTAGGCAAATTGTGGTCCTTTTCCCTGGGCAGGTCATCGGCTATCCATTGACTTGTTTCATTCCGGATGGCGTGACCATCAGCATGAATGATGCGGTGCAGTAGCGATCGGGCCCTTGCCGATGCGCCCGTGCTCGTGTTACTGAATACCTTCGCGAGCAAGCCAACGTCACGGCTTTAAGCGGCGATTGGTTACTCCTTTGCAGATGATCGATGCAAGCTGATTTATGCAGCGGTTGACGGCGTCATGTAAGCACCAACTGGTGAATTCGGGCCCTTTGAACAGCAGACGATGAAATACCAGCAGTCGTGTCACGGACCGCGCAGTGCCATCTCGGCAAGGCGCAGTGCATCGCGAGTACGGCGCAACCGATGATCCAGTTCGGTTAGTTCGTTACGCAGTCGATACCGTCGTTGATCGAAATCCTTTCGGATGCGCTGGCGGTCCTCATCCTTTTCTGCATCGCGTAGTTGTTTGTCCTCGTCGCGCTCCATATCACGTAACTGTCGCTGCAACGTCGTGCTCCGTGCATCTAGATTGATCACCTCATTACGTAATTCGTAGACTGCGAAACCCTTACCGTAAAGCCGGCGGAATTCCGCATCGATCACCGGCGGACAAACACCTGAATAAGTCCCACCACTGAGTCCGATGCTGATTGCATTGTCAAGACGGCAATAGGTCTGCAAGCCCTGTTCGCGCCCGGTCACATAGCGACCCGTATCGACGACAACCCCAACTTTTTTGCAGTCACTGATACGTTCATCCAGGGTACTCATGGGCTGTCCATCCAGCCCGTCACGCAGGCCGACATCCATCCAGCGAGCTTGTTGGCATTGCTCTGGCGTCATAGTCGCGCACCCGCCGAGGATTGCGACCAGCACGGTGAGAGGAAGAATTCTCATTGTTTTTGTGACATCAGCTCAGCTGTCAGGCCGAATCGACGTCTGCTCTTTAAGGCTTCGCATAGTACGGCGCATAAAACATAGATCTTCCCATGCTTTTGCCTTTTCCATCGGGCTACGTAACAAGTACGACGGGTGATAGGTAACCACCAACGGTATGCCTTGCGCGTCAAGTATTTGCCCTCGCAATTCGCCTACTTTGACGTCCGTTTGTTGAAGCAAGGTCTTGGCCGCAGAACCGCCCAGCGCCACAATCAGGCGCGGCTTGATCATTTCAATCTGTTTAAGCAAATACGGGCGGCATGCCATTAATTCGTCCTCGCTGGGTGTGCGATTGCCGGGTGGTCGGCACTTGACCGCGTTGGCAATGTAAACATCGGTACCGCGCCTAAGCTGTATTGCCGCCAACATATTGTCGAGCAACTTTCCCGCCTGCCCGACGAACGGTTCACCAATCTCATCTTCGTCAGCACCCGGACCTTCACCAACAAAAAGCCAGTCTGCATGACTGTCACCAACGCCGACCACCGCTTGCTTGCGCCGCTCGCAAAGTGCGCACTGCTTGCATGAGGCAACCACACGTGCAAAAGGCTCCCATTCAGTCGGTAGCGAAGCTGCAGAAACTTCCGGTAATGCCGCCTCCCGCGCGCTTGCGGGGCCAGCAAGACGAACACGATCTGCGATCTCCACCTCCCCATTCACCTGATTCGTTGCAGAATGGGGCTGCGAGACGCTATCAACTGCATCGGGTGTGACCGGGATTCGTAACTTCCATACTGGGCCGAGACCCATCTCCCGCAAAATCTGCTCGCGCGTGGCAGTCGTCATGAAAGCTCGCGCGCCATCACGATGGCGTCTTCGCGGCCATTGAAGGTAGCATAGTACGAACGACGACGACCAATTTCCTTGAATCCGCAACGGGCGTAAAGCGCCAATGCCGCCACGTTGCTTGGCCGAACCTCAAGCAATACTCGTTTGGCATCTTCCTGCCAGGCTTGTTCGATCATGTAACTTAAGAGAGCGCTTCCATGCCCGTGTCCTTGCGAATCCGCAGGGACACTGATATTCAACAGGTGAACCTCATCCACTACAGCCATAGTCACAGCATAGCCAACCATGACGCCAGCTTTGCGCATTATCCACATCGAATGACCCGCAGAAAACGAGTCCTGAAACTGACCGCGCGTCCACGGTTGCGCATGAACTTGCGCTTCAGTCGCCAGCACCGCATCAAAGTCGTCTGGCGTCATTTCCATGACATCGCGGCCATGCTGTCGCTTTACCTTGCGGCGATCCACGTTCATTTTGATCCTCCTTGAGCCAGTCGTTCGACAGTGGTCAGCGCCACTTTATCGCGAACATAGATCGGTTGCGCAGCCGCAGCTGGAATGCCTTCACCGCGAGCGAAAACCGGTGCCGCAATCCTCGCTACGGCCGTCGCACCCGGATACACCTCTGGTCGAACATGTGGCATGTCAGGTTTTCTTGCGCGCAACACCTCGCCGTAGGCAGCAAAGCCGTTTCCTATTCCGATGCAACCATCGCCAGTTGGTGCTGGCGACACGGCGTATCCAGTGCAGGCCGGTGCAATAATTTCAGTGACAATATCGTCGCAAACTGTATACGATGCGCTGTAAATTTCGTTCATTCGCGCGTCCAAACAGACCCACACGAATTTCTCACCGGAAATCAATGCCATTGCCTGCAAGGTCGAGACCGGCACCACGGGAATGTCCAAACCGTAAGCCAAACCTTGAGTAATCCCGCAGGCGAGGCGCAAGCCGGTAAACCCTCCGGGTCCAGCGCCGAATGCAATCCCGTCCAGCTGTTTCAGGTTGATCGAGGCTTCAGCAAGCAACTCATGCACCCACGGCAACAGTCGCTCGCCGCCGCTGTTTGGTAAAACTTCACTGCGCTCCAGCAAGGCGCCATCCTGCCAAAGCGCAACTGACAAATGATGCGTGGCAGTTTCGAAAGCCAGCAAACGCACGAAGGCTAGATTCTCGGCTTACCAAACATTCCGCGCAAAGCATCCTGCAAGTCTGCCGGAAGCACTACAGTCTTGGCGTTTTGTGAACTCGCCAGATCGCCCAGGGTCTTGATGTATTTTTCACCAAGCAGATAACGAACCGGGGCATCGTCGCTACCCAAGGCGGTTGCTACACGCTTGATTGATTCTGCGCTGGCATCAGCTAATGTCACTTGGGCCTCTGCCTGCAAACGTGCCGCTTGCAGTTGCGCTTCGGCGTCCAGAATCGTTGCCTGCTTGGTTCCCTCGGCGCGAATCACCACTGCCTTGCGCTCACGCTCGCTCGATGCCTGTGCTTCCATGGCGCGAATCATCGAGTCAGACGGTTTGATGTCCTGAATTTCTACCGACTTTACCGTCAAGCCCCAGTCAATCGCTTCATCGGCAATACTTTCACGCAGGCGAATCTTGATTTTGTCCCGATTTGACAGTGCCTCGTCCAGATTCATTTCGCCGATGATTGAGCGCAGCGTGGTCATGATCATGTTGCGAATTGCTTCGGAAAAATCAGTCACGCCATAAACGGCTTTGATCGGATCGGTAATTTTGATGAACGCAATGGCGTTGGTCATAATCACCGCATTGTCCTTGGTGATGACTTCCTGTTCCTGGACATCCAGAATGATGTCCTTGGTGACCAACTTGTAGCGCACCAAATCAAGATACGGGATGATGATGTTGAGTCCCGGCAGTAAAGTGCCGTTGTACTTGCCCAACCGCTCAACGATCCACTCTTCGCCCTGGGGAACAATACGCACCCCCTTGGCAATAGTGACGACCACAAAACCAAAGAAGACAATCGCTAAAAATCCGAATTCACCCATGACTATCCCCTTTAGGATTTACCTACCCGCAACAATTGACCATCGACCGCAACAACCTTGACCCGCTGACCAGCAACAATCGCCTCGTCCGAAACACACGGCCAGGTATCGGATCCCATCACCGGCTTCTGAAAACGCACCTCGCCTCGCCCCATCGGCTCAACGGCGCGCACCATCACACCGAATTCACCGAGCGCTGCATCGGCCTGACCTGCATGTGTCTTATCACTTTGCTTAAAGACCTTGATCCAAACGATGGTCATGCCGATTGATGCCAATGTCCACAACACGACCTGGGAAGTGAAATCCATAGGCAAAATCAACATGGCCAAGCCGACCAGCAAGGCGCCGATGCCAAACCAGATCACATAAAAGGACGTAATCATCAGTTCCAGTACGCCGAGTACCAGGCCAAGAATAATCCAGTGATACCACGACATGTCCATGCGAAGTCCTTCTCCTCGGGCAGCTTACTTGTTGTGTTTTGCCAATTGCAGCCAAGTATCTATCACCGTGTCCGGATTCAGAGAAATTGTTTGTATTCCCTCATCCATCAGCCACTCGGCAAAGTCAGCATGATCTGAAGGCCCCTGACCGCAGATTCCGACATATTTGCCCAATCGGTTGCAGGTCGAAATCGCCATCGACAACAACTTCTTTACAGCCGGATCGCGTTCGTCAAAGGCGTGCGCCACCAAGCCTGAATCGCGATCCAATCCCAATGTCAACTGGGTCAGGTCGTTTGACCCAATGGAGAAACCGTCGAAATACTCAAGAAATTCCTCTGCCAGTAATGCGTTGGACGGAATCTCGCACATCATAATCAGCTTTAGTTCGTCTTCGCCGCGTTTCAGGCCGTGAGCAGCAAGTAAATCGACTACGCCGCTGGCTTCTTCGACGGTGCGCACAAAGGGCACCATGATCTGGACATTGGTCAGTCCCATCTCGTTTCGTACCCGCTTCATCGCTCGACACTCCAACTCGAAACAATCACGGAAGGACTGTGCAACGTAGCGGGAAGCACCCCGAAAACCGAGCATCGGATTCTCTTCTTCCGGCTCATAAATTTCGCCGCCGATCAACTTGCGATATTCGTTTGATTTGAAGTCTGACAGGCGGACGATAACCGGTTGCGGGTAGAACGCCGCAGCGATCGTTGCCACACCTTCAGTCAGTTTTTCGACAAAAAAATCAACCGGTGTTGCGTATCCGCGTGAGCGACGCTTGATTTCGCCACGCATCGAAGCCGGTAGCTGATCAATTTCCAGAATTGCCTTGGGATGAATGCCGATCATGTTATTGATGACAAATTCGAGGCGTGCCAGACCGACACCGCCGTTCGGAATTTGTGCGAATTCAAAAGCCAGTTCCGGATTGCCGACGTTCATCATGATCTTCACCGGCAAAACGGGCAGATTGCCCATCTCCTGTCGGGTGACTTCGAAATCCAGCGCGTCACGATACACATAACCGGTGTCGCCTTCGGCACAGGAGATCGTCACGCTGTCTCCCTCGTTCAACGAAGTGGTTGCATTGCCGCAACCGACAATCGCCGGGATGCCGAGTTCGCGGGCAATGATCGCCGCATGACAGGTGCGACCACCGCGGTTGGTAACGATTGCCGATGCGCGTTTCATGACCGGTTCCCAATTCGGGTCCGTCATGTCGGCAACCAGAACATCTCCCGGCTGGACGCGGTTCATCTCCGACGGATCTTTGACAATTCGCACTGGGCCGGAACCGATTTTCTGCCCAATCGCACGTCCGCTGGTGAGGACCTTTCCGTGTTGTTTGAGCTTATATTTCTCGAGGACGTTTACGCCTCCGGCACTATGTGTGGCTTGCGACTTGACCGTCTCCGGGCGGGCTTGCAGGATGTACAATTTGCCGTCTTGTCCGTCCTTGCCCCACTCGATATCCATCGGCCGCTGGTAGTGGTTCTCAATAATCACTGCATAGCGCGCCAACTCCAGTACGTCGGCATCGGTCAGCGCATAGCGATAGCGCTCAGTCTCCGCGACATCCACAGTTTCAGTACTCTTCCCGGCAGTACGTGACTCGGTAAAAATCATCTTGATCAGCTTCGAACCCAGGTTGCGCCGAATGATGGAGGGTTTGCCAAGTGCCAGGGTGTCTTTGTGCACGTAGAACTCGTCTGGATTCACGGCTCCCTGCACCACCGTTTCACCCAGTCCGTAACTCGCCGTAATGAAGACGACTTTGTCAAATCCGGATTCCGTATCCATCGAGAACATTACCCCAGAGGCGCCCGAATCCGAGCGCACCATTCGTTGGATACCTGCCGAAAGTGCCACTTCCGAATGTGCAAAACCCTTGTGCACACGGTACGCAATCGCCCGGTCGTTGTATAACGAGGCGAACACTTCCTTGACCGCATGAAGAATATTGTCATACCCGTGGATATTCAAAAAGCTCTCTTGTTGCCCTGCAAATGAAGCATCCGGCAAATCTTCCGCTGTCGCACTCGAACGGACTGCAAAAGATGCGCCTTCACCGCTGAGCCCAATAAGAGCTTCGTACTCGCGCTTGATTTCAGATTCCAACGCAGGTGGGAACGGAGTATCGACTATCCATTGACGAATTTGCGCACCGACTTTCGCGAGCGTATCGACGTCATCAACGTCCAATACATCAAGCGCCGCGTTAATACGCGTAGCCAACCCCTGATAGGCCAGGAACTCGCGGAACGCATCAGCGGTAGTGGCGAAACCGCCCGGGACACGGACATTGGTTGCCGCCAACTGGGAAATCATTTCGCCTAGCGAGGCATTTTTTCCACCTACCTCACCAACATCGGTCATTCGCAAATGATCAAAAGCTACGGCGTAACGCGTCATCTAAAAAGCCTTTCCGGTAGGATGCAGTCAGTATTTGTATAGAAAGGTGAGTTTATCGCTTTTGCGGGATGCTCAACCAAGTTCGCTACGGCCTGCTATTCCATTTTTGCCATTAATTACTCAACATGCCAATCGCCCCACCCCACCATCCCGATGCCAAGCGTACGGTGTTTATCATCTCCGACGGGACCGGCATCACCGCTGAAACGCTTGCTCACAGCCTGTTGTCACAGTTCGAAGGCCTCAAATATCGGCAAGTGCGAATTCCGTTTGTGGATTCGCTTGAAAAAACCGAGGATTGCGTCGAAAGGATCGCCGAAGCCGCGACACGCGATGGTGCTCAGCCAATTGTCGTTTCGACTTTGGTCAATGCCACATTGGCTGCCCTTTTGCGGAAAACCGATGCGTTGGTACTCGACTTTTTTGCCGCATTTATTGCCCCGCTTGAAGGTGCGCTCGGATTGAAATCGACCCACACTATCGGGCGCACGCACAGCAGCGTCAACACGCTGGAATATGCAGCAAGAATTGACGCGATCAACTTCACCATGGCTCATGACGATGGCGTCTCAGGTGCTGAATTGGACAAGGCTGACGTCATTCTTGTCGGCGTCTCGCGTAGCGGCAAGACCCCGACGAGCCTCTACCTTGCATTGCAGTTCGGTATACGAGCGGCTAACTATCCACTAATCCCGGAAGATTTTGAGCGTGGGAAACTCCCTGACGACTTGCGCAAAAATCATCACAAACTTTTTGGTCTGACGATTTCAGCAGAACGCTTGGCATCCATCCGCCAAGAGCGCCGCCCGGACAGCCACTACGCCTCAGTAGACAATTGCCGTTGGGAAATCGACCAGGCACAGAAAATGATGCGTCGTGAAGGCGTGCGTTGGCTAGATTCAACCACCAAATCCATAGAGGAAATCGCTGCCACCTTAATGCAGGCAGTGATGATAGATCGTCGGGCTTACTGAGCTTCCTGAGCTGATGAATCAGTCAGTTGGTGCTGGCAAGACGCCGTTGCCTTGTCGCCTCGAATAAACAAACTGCCGCTGCAGCACTGACATTCAAAGATTCGGTCGCTGCATCGAGCGGGATCGTAGCGCGGTAGGTCGCTGCGGCAGCCAACTTTGGAGATAGGCCGGCACCTTCGTTTCCGAACAGCCAAACCACAGGTTGCGTGAGGTCTAGGTGATAGATACTGTCCCCCTCATGCGCAACAGTGGCGATGGATGTCGCTGTGGTCTCAGTCAGGCATAGTGCAATATCTACCTGTTCGTGAATTTTCAAACTGAAATGAGCACCCTGCCCTGCACGCAAAACCCGGGGTGTCCAGGCGCCGGCGCACCCGGTCCCCAGCACAACAGTGTCTATCCCGGCAGCAGCAGCGGTGCGCATAATCGTTCCGACATTGCCGGCGTCCTGTACCGCATCGAGGATTATGGCGCCAGAGGTCATATCGAGTGGCAACTGCGGAGGAATTTCAACGACGGCTGAGAGTCCGACAGCAGCGGACAGCGGGGAAAGCTCACGAAATAGGCTATCGCGAAACACCATACATTCGAGTCTCGGGTATTGCATTTGTAGCGCCAATACCTCATGGTGCCTCTGCGCACCTTCACTGATAATCAGTTGCTGAACAGTCGCACCACGGGCCAATGCGGTTGACACCAAATGACTGCCATCGGCAATCGCTCGACCTTGCTTACGAGGTTCCTGAGCGACTTCAGCCAATGCGCGCAAGGCCTTAAATTTGGCATTCTCACGGGAGGCAATCACGTCCGACATGGGTCGTGGCTTCGACGCAGGCTCCACCGCATCCTGCCTATACGATTAAAAAATGTGACATTACAGATGCGCTAACAACGCACGTACAGGTGCAAAACTCTTGCGATGAAACGCTGTTGGCCCGTGAGCGATGAGCGCCGCCCGATGTTGTGGCGTGTCGTAGCCTTTGTGCTGGTCCAACGCATAGTGGGGGATGAGCAGGTGAATCCGCCGCATCTCCGCATCACGTGCCGTCTTGGCCAGAATTGATGCGGCCGAAATTGCCGGCTCACTGGCATCGCCACGCACAATCGCGCGCGCGGGCATCGCCAATATTGGACAACGATTGCCATCGATCAGCGCCTCATCGGGGATCACACACAATGCTTTGACTGCCCGCTGCATTGCCAGCATCGTTGCTTGCAATATATTCAGCCGGTCAATCTCTTCAACCGTTGCGGATGCAATACCAAAGGCCAGCGCCTTCTTGCGAATTTCCAATGCAAGACGGTCTCGCATCCGCTCGGAAAGTTTCTTGGAATCGGCCAAACCAATAATCGGCTGATTTGGATTGAGTATCACCGCCGCCGCAAACACCGGTCCGGCCAGCGGGCCCCGGCCGGCTTCGTCCACACCACAACGCACGGCGGTCAGCGCAAGTGTCATGGATCAGGCTGGTTTGAGGCAGCTTAGGACAACTGCCGCCGCTTGTTCGCCGGTATTCTGACGCAGCGCCTGATGCAGGCTGGCAAACACGCGCTCTACTGCAGCGCGCGCTGGTCGATCAATCATAATATTGCCGACCGCCTGCGCCAGATTTTCCGCAGTGGCATCATCCTGAATGAATTCGGGTACTACAAATCGCCGGGCAAGAATATTAGGCAGCCCGACCCAGGGTAAGTACCCCATGCCATGCATGATCCGGTAAGTCCACGGCGACATTTTGTAGGCGATCACCATTGGTCGCCCCACCAGTGCAGTTTCAAGTGTGGCAGTTCCGCTGGCCACCAGCACTGCATCGCTGGCCGCAATTGCCTCGGTAGCATGTCCAAACATCAAGGTAAACGGCAACTCGTCGGCCTTGCATTTCCACAATGCAATCTCAAACTGCAAACGGGTTTCGCGCGATACCAGAGGAACCAGAAATTGAACCTTGGGAAACCGCACCAACAACAACTTGGCAGCCTCGATGAAGGTTTCCGCCATGTACCGCAATTCGGCCTGGCGGCTCCCGGGAAGCAAGGCGATGACTTGCCTGTCTGCAGGTATTCCCAACGAGTCGCGCACGGATTTTTGCTTGATGTCCGGTGAGATGACATCGGCCATCGGATGACCAACAAACGTGCATTTCACGGATGTATTCGCATATAGCTCCGGCTCAAATGGAAACAACGCTAAGACGTGATCAACCGATTGAGTAATCTTCTTTAGACGATTGCGTCGCCACGCCCAGATTGACGGGCTGACAAAATGTATGACCGGGATACCTGCCTGTTTAAGCTTCCGTTCCAGCCACAGGTTGAAATCCGAACCATCGACGCCGATAAAAACATCCGGTTTGTCAGCCAACAAACGCTTGAGCAGTTGGCGGCGGATGCGGCTTATCTCGCGATAGTGACGGAGCACTTCGGCATACCCGCGAACGGAGAGTTTTTCTGCAGGCCAAAGCGCGTCGAAACCCTCGCGTTCCATTTTCGGCCCGCCGATTCCATAAAACGAAATACCAGGGCGCGAACGTTTAAGAGCGACAATCAAATGAGCAGCAAGTTGGTCACCCGATGCTTCGCCGGCGACCATAGCAATACGAATCATGGGCAAACCCGCAAAATCAACGGATGATCCCGCGGCCTGTGTGCGCCAAGAAATCAACCAGCGGTTGCAATTCAGCACAAGACTTGGCTTCGTTTGCAATCGTCGCTTTGGCATCTTCCAGCAACAAGCCATTGCGATACAACGTTTTGAACGCGCGGCGAACTGCGGCTATTGCGTCACTCGAAAATCCTCGTCGCTTAAGACCCTCGGCATTGATAGTGCGTGGTTCCGCGGGATTTCCGGAGGCCATGACATAAGGTGGTAAATCCTGTCCGAGCATCGAACCAAAAGCGGTCATACTATGTGCACCGATGCGCACAAACTGATGCACACCGGAAATCCCACCCAGGATTGCCCAATCGCCAATATGCACGTGACCCGCCAACTGCGTGCTGTTGGCCATGATGATATGGTTGCCAAGCACGCAGTCATGCGCAATGTGCACATAGGCCATGATCCAATTATCATTGCCAACACTGGTCGTACCGCGATCTTGCGTTGTTCCGCAGTTCACCGTACAGGATTCGCGAAAGGTATTGCGGTCACCAATCTCAAGTTGTGTGGGTTCGCCTGCGTATTTCTTGTCCTGTGGTGCCGATCCAATCGAGCAGAACTGAAAAAGACGATTATCGACGCCGATTCGGGTATGACCTTCAATCACCACGTGCGGGCCGATCCACGTGTTAGCACCAACCTCTACATGTTCGCCAATCACACTAAATGCGCCAACCGTCACACCGGCTGCGAGCCTGGCATTCGGATGGACGATTGCAGTGGCGTGAATGCTCACGGAACCGGGCGCAAGGTACACATGAGTTCGGCCTCGGCAGCCAGTTGACCGTCGACATGGGCGGTGGCGGCAAACTTCCATAGCCCCCGTTTAGCGCCCAATATCTTGGCCTCGATCACCAATTGATCACCAGGGCTCACCGGGCGCTTAAATCGCGCGCCATCGATTCCGACGAAGTAGTACACCGATTTGGCCTTATCTTCTGGTGTGCCACCTAAAGTCTTGAAAGACAACAATGCAGCGGCCTGCGCCATCGCCTCAACAATCAAAACCCCTGGCATCACCGGGTGATGCGGATAGTGGCCCGGGAAAAATGGTTCATTGATAGTGACATTCTTGATCGCGATGATACGGTCGCCCGCTACAAGTTCGCGGACACGGTCAATCAACAACATAGGATAACGGTGCGGCAAAAAATCCAGGATGCCACGTATATCCATAGCCCCGCCGTCTGCATCGGCACTGGTCACTGTTACGGCACTACTTTCGGGATCGCTCATGTAGATTTTCTCTCCAATTCGGCCAAGCGCTGCTCCAAGATTCGAATTTTATCGGCCATCGCATCAAGGTGCCGTAGCTTGGAAAAATTCTTCAGCCAATTGCTGTGCTCTAAAAATGGAACGCCGCCGGTATATGTGCCAGCTCGGTTGATAGACTTGGCGACCAAGGTCCCTGCAGAGATATTGACGTCATCGCAAATCTGCAAATGCCCGGCCAGCATTGCAGCGCCTGCAATGGTGCAGCGTTTGCCAATTACCGTACTTCCAGCAATGCCGACGCAACCGGCAATCGCCGTGTGTTCACCAATGCGAACGTTGTGCGCAACCTGGATCTGGTTGTCAAGCTTCACGCCATCCTCAATTAGGGTATCGGCCATCGCACCCCTGTCGATGGTCGTCCCCGCACCGATTTCGACGTCGTCGCCGATCACCACCCGGCCAACCTGGGGAATCTTCAGCCAGCTTCCGTCTGACTCACGCGCATAGCCGAAACCGTCGCCGCCAATGACAACACCGGAATGTATGATCGCGCGGGCACCGATCACGCAATTCGCATACACAGTGACGTTTGCAAACAGCCGCGTATCCGATCCAATGCACACACCTTCGGCGACGCTGCAGTTGGCGCCAATTGCTGCCCCTTTTTCGATACGCGCACCTCGACCCACCCAGGCATTCGCGCCAACCGAAGCGCCTGCATCGACATCACCTTCGACGATTGCACTAGAGTGACAGCCGGGCACCACTGGCGCCATAGGATGCATCCAGGCAGCGACACGCGCGAAATAAAGATAGGGCTGTGGCACAAAAATACTGAGTGCCCGGTAATCATCCGCAGGTGTACTCATGATGACGACCGAAGCCTGAGTTGTACTCAGTTGATGACGGTATTTTGGATTGGCCAGAAATGCCAAATCACCCGACCGCGCTTGTTCCAGGGGGGCGATACCGTTTATCAGCGTGTCGCCAGCACCAACTAACAAATCCGCCGGACCGCCTATGGTGCCGCCAAAACGGGCGACGATTTCTGCGAGTCGCACCGACATGATATTGCTATCCGTTACTTGGGCTGGCTCTCGACGAGTGCCTTGATCACCTTGTCGGTGATATCGATACGCGGACTGGCATACACCGCTTCTTGAAAGATGATGTCGTACTTCTCCGCATCCGCAATCTGCTTAATCACCTTGTTTACGCGATCATAGATTGCTGCTGTCTCTTCGTTCTGGCGCTGACTCAAATCCTCGCGGAATGCACGCTGCTTGCGTTGGAAATCAAGATTCAGATCGCCGAATTCACGCTCCTTCGTGCGGCGCTCAACGTCAGTCATGGTGACACCGTTCTTTTCAAGCACTTCCTGCATTTCCTTTAACTGTTTCGCCAGTTTCTGCAAATCTTGATCGCGCTTCTCAAAATCCTTTTCAATCCGTTTTTTAGCCTTTGCAGCCTGTGGCGCTTCATTCATCACGCGTTGACTATTGACGAATCCAATGCGTGACTGCGCGCTGGCAGTACCTGCCAAGGTCAATAAACCAAATATCAGCGCAAGGACATAACGTGTCATAGTAATTTTTCGCATGATCATCAGCTTAGCAGATTAAAAGGCCGTACCAAGCGTGAATTGAAACGCTTGAGTCTGGTCAGTCGGTTTGGAGTTAATCGCCTTCGACAACGCAAATCGCAACGGTCCCATCGGCGAATTCCAGCTCAGCCCAAGTCCAACACTCGTTCGTAGGGCGTTCATCTGCAGTTTCTCACCATAACCAAAGACATTGCCCGCATCAAAGAAGGTGGAAAAACGGAATGATTTGTCCGTTCCCGGAGTTGGGAAGAATAATTCTACATTGCCAACGAAACGTAGATTGCCTCCCAAATACTCTCCATTAAGCGGGTCACGCGGACCCAAGGTGCCAGCCTCATAACCGCGCACCGAACCGATACCGCCGGCATAGAAATTTTTGAAGAATGGTAGCGGATCGTTGTTATAGCCATCTGCCCCGGATAACTCGCCGTTAAGCATCAGCGACCATTTTTTCGCGCCTGGGATCCATGCAGATAAAGGAAGCCAAATTTGATGCTGGTAGGTTGCCGTGTAATAGGCTGCTGTGCTGGTGGGTAGCGACACGCCCACTGAGGCACGTTTCAATACCCCTTTGGTCGGGAAAGTAAAGCTGTCCCGATCATCATGCGTCCAACCGAGGGTAGTCAGGTAGGTCGTGCTCACAGGGCCAAACAGAAGCACATAATTTATATAGCGGAGTGGGCTATAGATGTTGACATTGAGGTCTGTCCGGTCAATCGAAAAGCCCAGATGAAGACCCTCATCATCGCCAATCGGGAAGCCGAAACGCACACCACCACCGTAAGCACTTGAAATATAGGACCCGGTGTTAGTCGAGTTTGTATTGGTTTCTCTGGTATAGATATCGAACCCGCGGCTCACTCCATCGACGGTCCAGTAGGGATCTGTCGTCGAAATCGAATAGATCGTATTGGTTTTGCTGGTGCTGACCTGAAACCCCAAGGTTTTTCCGCTGCCAAACAAGTTCTGTTGATTGACCGAACCGGAAAGCACGATCCCTTCGTTGCTTGAATAGCCGGCTCCGATTAACAAATTTCCCGTTGGTTTTTCTTTGAGTTTTACTTCCATATCGATCTGATCGATAGTGCCGGCAACCGCTGGGGTCTCAACGGTTACGTCTTCAAAGTACCCTAAGCGGTCTATCCGCTCTTTCGATTTCGTAATTCGTGCCCCATCGTACCAACCAGACTCCAATTGACGGATTTCGCGGCGAATAACCTCATCACGAGTTTTGGTATTGCCCCCGATGTTTATTCGCCGAACATAGACACGGCGGCCCGGGTCAACCACGATGGTAAAAGCGACTTCTTGCTTCTGCCTATCCAATTCTGGCGCTGAATTAACGTTTGCAAAGGCATAGCCGTCATTGCCCAGGCGATCGCTGATTGCTTTCGTCGTCTCAGTCATCCTCTCCCGTGAGAACACCTGTCCCGGCTTCAATTGAACTAAGGAAATCAACTCGTCATCCGGAAGCACCAAATCGCCATTCAGTCGAACGTTTGACACCGTGTACTGATTGCCTTCGGTTAATGAAACCGAGATATAAATATCTTGCTTATCTTGAGAAATTGATACCTGGGTCGAGTCAATAGTGAACTCGATATATCCGTGATCCAAATAATGTGAGCGAAGTTTTTCCAAATCTCCGGAAAGTTTCTGTTTCGAGTACTTATCGTTTCCGGTATACCAAGTAAACATTCCAGGCGTTGTCAGGGCAAATAGGTCAAGCAACTCAGATTCTGAATAAACCTTATTGCCAATGATATTGATCTGCTTGATCCGAGCAATCTCTCCTTCAACTACAGTGAAATTGATCGCAACACGATTCCGCTCCAGTGGCGTGATGGTAGTTTTGAATTCAACGGCATAGTAGCCTTGGCTCAAATACTGTCGTTTCAGTTCCTGCTCGGCACGCTCAACCATCGCCCGGTCAAAAATTCGTGATTCGGCCAAGCCGACTTCCTTTAGACCCTTGGTCAAGTCTTCCGACTTAAATGCTTTCAGCCCATCGAATTTCAGTGAAGCAATTGCCGGACGTTCGTCGACAACCACCACGAGTACTTGCCCTTCCACTTCTAGCCGGACGTCTTTGAAAAAGCCAGTGTTGAACAAAGCTTTGACAGCCTGCGAGGCGTTGTCTTCCGTCAATGTGTCGCCAACTTTCACCGGCAGGTAGGAAAAAACCGTACCGGCTTCGGTGCGCTGTATACCTTCGACGCGGATATCCTTGATTTGGAAGGCATCCCACGCAAATGCGGGGCCAGCGAGCATTGCGCTGACCATGCTCGCCAGCGCAGTTTTGCGCAGGTGCGTGCGACGCGTAGTTTTTATTGGACGCGCCGAAGCACCTAAGAGGGAATTTTTCATCAAATCAGCCGGAAATCAAACGATTTATGTCGTTGTAAAAAGCAAAGCTCATCAAGATTCCAAGGAATAACAGCCCGATGCGCTGCCCGTATTCCATGACCCGCTCGTCGAGCGGTCCACCTTTGATGAACTCGGCAAAATAATACAGCAAATGCCCCCCATCCAACACTGGAATGGGTAGCAAATTAAGGACGCCGAGACTAATACTGATGAGCGCCAGGAACCCCAGATAATAGGCGAGCCCAAGGCTCGCCGATTGCCCCGCATAGTCAGCAATTGTTACCGGCCCGGAAATATTTTTCCACGACAACTCGCCAATGAGCATGCGCCCCATCATCCGCAGCGTAAGCAATGACGTGCTCCACGTCTTGACGACTGCGCGAATCATTGCTTCGCCAGGGGGATAACTTACTGTTACAAAACGTGCTGCGCGAGCGTCTGGATCCTCAAACGCTTGAATGCCTAGCCGACCAACCGTTTTACCATCTTTGGTCACAGCTTCGGGCGTTGCATTCATCTGCAGGATTTCGTTGTTCCGGCTGACCTCGAATCGCAACGACTTGCCCGCAGATTCCCGCGCAATCGAGACAAGCTGAGACCATTCGACAACCGCCTGGCCATTGATCGACAAAATAGTGTCCCCAGCCTTCATTCCTGCTCGATCGGCAACCGTCCCAGATTGAACAAGGCCGATTTTTGCAGGACTTGCGGGTCGGAACAAGACAAGACCGAGTGCATGCAATATGTCCTGATCGACAGGATAAGCGGCGAGAACATCGCCAGCAATCCGATAACTTGTATGGGTGTTATCCGAGCGGATAACTTCGATTACCGCACCATCCTTGTCCATAGCCTGTTGCAACACCTCCCAGCGCAAATCCGACCAGCTTCGAATAACCACGTCGTTTACAGTTAGCGGCGTGTCGCCCGCACCAACTCGCAGCTCGGCGGCAACCGATCCTGCGGGGGGTTCGCCGAACACTGGCCGCAACTCCTGTGTCCCACTGACAAACGTCGTCCAATACAACAATACCGCCAACAACAGGTTAGCCACGGGCCCGGCCAACACAATCAGCACTCTGTTGCGCAATGTGGCTTGGGTAAAGCTGCGATGCAGCTCCGCTGGTGATACCGGGCCCTCTCGCTCGTCAAGCATCTTGACATAGCCGCCAAGCGGAAATGCGGCAATAGCCCATTCAGTCTGGTCAGGTCCACGCTTGGTCGACCAGACAATTTTGCCGAATCCGACCGCAAAACGTAGCACCTTGACGCCACACGCACGGGCCATGGAATAGTGCCCCAGCTCGTGCACCACGACTAAAATTCCCAACGCCACCAAAAATGATGCGGCGTACCACAGTCCATTCATTACGCTCATAGTGCGCGGCTCCTGCATTCCATTTCGGCCATCTGCCGACCTTGCCGATCGGCTTCAAGTATCGCAGCCAGGTCCCTCACTGGACTGGACGCTACCCGATCCAATGTCGATTGGATAACTGCAGAAATGTTCAGGAACGAAAGTCGTCGGTCAAGAAATGCGGCAACCGCGATCTCGTTCGCCGCATTGAGTACAGCCGCCCGGTTATTACCCTCCTCCAGCGCCCGATAAGCGAGTGCAACACAGGGGAACTGCGTCAGATCTACCGGTAGAAAATCCAGTCGCCCGATAGCACAAAGGTCAAGTGATGCAACCCCGGAAGATACGCGATCAGGCCAAGCTAAAGCATTGGCTATCGGCGTTCGCATATCCGGATTTCCTAACTGGGCAATGACTGAGCCGTCAACGTAATCGACCATTGAATGAATCACGCTTTGTGGATGAATCACCACATCGATCTGTGCGGCAGGCATGCCGAACAACCAGTGGGCCTCGATGACCTCGAGACCTTTGTTCATCATCGTCGCCGAATCAACCGAAATCTTCTTACCCATTGTCCAGTTCGGATGCGCAGTCGCTTGCTCCGGCGTTACCTCGGCAAGATCAGATGACTTAAGCATCCTGAACGGACCACCTGAGGCGGTAAGCACTATTCGCTTGATGCCACGACCGCCTGGGCTACCTGCATAGTCCTGCGGCAGACACTGAAACACCGCGTTATGTTCGCTGTCAATAGGCAAGAGCAAGGCGCCACTCCGCCGCACGATGTCCATGAATACGCTTCCTGCCATGACAAGCGCTTCTTTATTTGCCAGCAATATGCGTTTGCCCGCGCGTGCGGCAGCAAGAGTTGGCGCAAGTCCGGCGGCGCCAACGATGGCTGCCATGACGGCATCAACTTCGGTCAGGCTGGCAACCTGTTCGAGCGCCTCAGCACCATAAGCAACCTCAGTCTTGACTGAACGCTGTCCAAGCGCAGCCTGCAATTTGGCAGCACCAATCGCATCACCAACGACCGCATACTTTGGTTTGAACCGAACGCACTGTTCCGCGAGCAGGTCGATTTGGTGATTGCCGGTGAGTGCCATCACCTCATATCGCTCCGGGTGCCGAGCCAGGACGTCGAGCGTGCTGACACCGATCGATCCGGTTGCGCCAAGAATCGTGAGTTTCACGGCGTAGCGTACCCAAATATCAATGCGGCCAACGGCAATGCGGACGTCAGGCTGTCAACCCGATCCAATACCCCACCATGCCCCGGAAGCAACTGACTACTGTCCTTAATATCCGCTTGACGCTTTAGCAGCGACTCAAATAGATCACCAGCAACACTTACCGCAGTGAGCAGAATGAAAATCAGTAAAGACGTGGCAAGACTAAATGGCCAATGCGTTTTGAGTGGGGAAACGTAGATGACGACAGTCCCATAAATAAGCACCCCCAGGACTGCTCCGACGACACCTTCCCATGTCTTGCCAGGGCTGATGCTCACCGCTAACTTATGGCGCCCAAAGCGGCGTCCGGCGAAGTACGCAGAAATATCCGCGACCCAGACGATTGCCATCGTTGCCAGTAGCAACCAAGGACTACCGCGAAACAGGACGACCATCGCCAACCATAGGGGGACAATCACCAACAATCCAATCCCATACCCAAAGGCATCGTTGCCGGCCAGTTTCCATCTTTGCCGGAACCACAGGGGCGCAACCAGCAACCAGAAAATGGCCGATATAGTCAAGATTACCGGGATCGATTCCGGGATTCCAACAAGGATCTGCCAACAGGCAAGCAACAATGCTACTGCGAACATATAGCCAGCACCGCTGCCAAGACACATCAGCCGGGCCCACTCCCACCCAGCACAGGCTACGACTGCACCAAATGCAATCGGAACGTAGTGGGCTGGAAGAATAAACAGCGCTCCGGCAAGTAGCGCTACCAAAATCAGAGCAGTAACAACGCGCTGCTTAAGCATCGTCAGTTTTTACGGTGCCGGATGTCGCCTGTGCTGACATCCCCAACTGCTCACTCGTCCGCCCGAAACGACGCTCGCGTCGACGATAGGAATCAATTGCGGAGTCAAGCGCAAGTTCATCGAAATCCGGCCACAGGCCATCAGTAAAGTAAAACTCGCTATAGGCCAACTGCCAAAGCAGGAAATTGCTTATCCGCTGCTCGCCGCCTGTGCGGATAAATAGGTCCGGCTCGGGTGCGTAGGCCATTGCCAAATGCGGCGCAAAATCAGCTTCACCATAAGTTCCAGCCTTTTCAGGATGCGCCAGCGCGAGATGGTTTGTTGCCTGCAAAATATCCCAACGTCCGCCGTAGTTGGCGCAAATGGTCAGTGTCAGTGCCGAGTTGTTGGCGGTCCGCGCCTCGCCCTCGCGTATCAGCGCCACTAATCGTGGCTCAAACGCACTGAGGTCACCAACGACTTTTAAACGTACACCATTGGCGTCAAGTTTGCCAATTTCACTTTGCAGCATCCGCACGAAAAGGCTGAGCAGAAAGGATACTTCGTCAACCGGACGTCGCCAGTTTTCCGAACTGAAAGCAAATAGCGTCAGGTAATTGATACCGCGGGAAATGCAGGCCTTAACCATTGCCCTGACCGTTTCTACACCACGCTGATGTCCTGCAATGCGTGGAAGAAACCGCTTCTTTGCCCAGCGCCCATTACCATCCATGATGATGGCGACATGGTTCGGCATATCCCCCACAGGGGGGATGGCTTGCGTAGAACTGGTATATCGTCTGGACATCTGCTTGCCTTTTGGGGAATGACGAACGGGTACCGATACCCGGTTCGATGCGGCGGTTCGATCCAGCTTAGATTGCCATCAGCTCTTTTTCTTTTTCTGCCAGCAGCCGGTCAACCTCAATTACGTAGCGATCGGTCAGCTTTTGAATATCGTCCTGCGCCCTTCGCTCGTCATCTTCGGCAATCTCTTTGTTTTTAAGACCGTCTTTCAAATGACTATTGGCGTCGCGTCGCAAGTTGCGAATTGCTACTTTGGCGCTCTCGCCCTCGTGCTTGACCACCTTGATCAAATCACGGCGGCGCTCCTCCGTCAGCGACGGCATCGGCACGCGAATCAAATCGCCTTGAGTCGCCGGATTCAGCCCCAGATCGCTATCACGAATTGCCTTATCAACTTTGCCAACCATGTTTTTTTCCCATGGTTGTACGCCTATTGTCCGCGCATCCAGCAAGGTGATGTTGGCCACTTGATTGATCGGAATCAGGCTGCCGTAATAGTCGACCTGAACATGATCAAGCAGACCGGTATGTGCCCGTCCGGTGCGAATTTTTGCCAAATCAAGCCTTAATGACTCAAGGCTCTTTTGCATCTTGGATTCAGTGGTTTGTTTGAGTTCAGGAATCATACGTGCACCATCGTACCTTCATCTTCGCCCATCACAACACGCAACAGGGCGCCGGGTTTGAAAATCGAGAATACATTAATGGGAAGTTTCTGGTCACGACACAAAGCAAAAGCTGTTGCATCAAGCACTGCCAGATTGCGACTGATTGCCTCATCAAAGCTGATCCGCGCATAGCGGGTGGCTTTCGGATCTTTCTTGGGGTCGGCAGAATAAATACCGTCAACCTTTGTTGCTTTAAGCACAATCTCTGCGCCGATTTCCGAACCACGCAGCGCTGCTGCGGTGTCGGTGGTGAAAAACGGGTTGCCAGTACCTGCGGCGAAGATGACGACTCTCCCCTCTTCGAGATAGCGAATGGCCTTGCCACGAATATATGGCTCGATGACCTGCTCGATATTGAGTGCCGATTGCACCCGCGCATTGAGCCCCGCTTGGCGCATGGCGTCCGACAGCGCCATCGCATTCATGATGGTTGCCAGCATGCCCATGTAATCGGCTGTGGCCCGATCCATCCCGGTCGCGGTACCCGCGATGCCACGAAAAATGTTGCCGCCCCCAATGACTACGCCGATTTCCACACCAAGATCCGCTACAGCTTTGATCTCTCCGACGATTCCACCAATCATGACGCTGTTGATGCCATAAGCGTCATCACCCATGAGTGCTTCGCCTGACAGCTTGAGCAATATCCGACGGAATCGGGGAGAGGACATATAGCGACCTTTAGTGGACTGCCTTAAGTTTCGGTTTCATCATCTTTAGAAATCTAGCGAGCCGCGGCAGCGGCAGCTGCTTGAGCCGCAACTTCCGCTGCGAAATCGGTGCTGGCTTTTTCAATACCCTCGCCAACCACATACAGAACGAAGCTCGCTACAGAAGCACCTTTTGCCTTAAGCAATTGCTCAATGGTTTGCTTGCCGTCTTCAGCCTTGACAAAAACCTGACCCAAAAGCGTCACGTCTTTCAAGTATTTCTGCACCGTGCCTTCAGCGATTTTCTCCAGCATTGCTTCAGGTTTGCCAGCTTCACGCGCCTTCTCGATCGCAATGCGACGTTCTGTGTTCAACAACTCCACCGAAACACCGCTCGCGTCCAGCGACTTCGGCTTGGATGCCGCGATATGCATGGCCAAGTCTTTGGCGAGCGTGTCATCACCACCCACAACGTCGATCAGGACTCCGATTTTGCTGCCCCCGTGCAGATACGAAGCCAACTTTCCCTTCGCTGCGATGCGCACAAAGCGACGCAAGGACATGTTTTCACCGATTTTTCCCACGAGCGCACTACGGGTCGATTCGACCGTACCCTCGCCCATCGGCATGCCAGACAGTGCAGCGAGGTCCGCTGGCGCCTTTTCGACCACCAACCCGGCACAATCGGCTGCCAACTTCAGAAACTCATCGTTCTTGGCGACGAAATCGGTCTCGCTGTTGACTTCGATAATGCCGCCAACCTTTCCATCGGGACTGATTTTGATCGCGACGATGCCTTCTGCTGCAACACGCGATGCAGCTTTGGTGGCCTTGTTACCAAGCTTCACGCGCAGAATTTCTTCCGCTTTGGCCAAGTCACCATCGGCTTCCGTCAGTGCCTTCTTGCATTCCATCATCGGCGCGTCGGTCTTCTCGCGCAACTCTTTGACCATACTTGCGGTAATTTCCGCCATGCTTAACTCCAAACCAATTTATGTTCTGAGACTAATTGACATTCCGGGACTGTGTCGCGACGCCACTTATTCGTGGCGTTACGGTTCCTGAAAATTCCTGCGTTACTCGCCCGCAGCGTCGTCCACTTCTACGAACTCGTCATCGCTGGCGATATGTCCGACCAGGTCAGTTAATGACTGACTCTGCCCTTCGAGGATCGCATCCGCCATGCCGCGAGCGTAAAGTCGGATCGCGCCGGAAGAGTCGTCGTTACCCGGGATGATGTAGTTGATGCCTTCCGGAGAGTGATTGGTATCGACGACACCAACGACTGGAATTCCAAGCTTTGCGGCTTCAGTAATCGCAATTTTGTGATAGCCGACGTCGATAATGAAGATCGCGTCCGGCAAACCGCCAAGATCCTTGATGCCACCAATGCCTTTGCGCAGTTTGTCGAGCTCACGCTGGAGTGTCAGCGCTTCTTTCTTGGACAGCTTTTCCCAGCTGCCGTCTTCATTCATCTGCTCAAGATCCTTCAGGCGCTTGATCGACAGTTTGAGCGTCTTGAAATTGGTCAGCATGCCACCGAGCCAACGCTCGTCGACATAAGGCATGCCACAGCGAGTTGCTTCTTCAGCAATGATTTCGCGGGCCTGACGTTTGGTGCTGACGAAAAGAATGGTGCCCTTCTTGGCGGCCATCTTTTTGATGAAAGCGACGGCTTCCTGGTACTTTGCCAGCGTCTTTTCGAGGTTGATGATGTGGATTTTGTTGCGATGGCCGAAAATATACGGGGCCATCTTGGGGTTCCAAAAACGTGTCTGGTGGCCGAAATGTACGCCGGCCTCCAGCATTTGGCGCATGGTTGTGCTCATTAAACGATCTCCGATGGGTTAAACCGCCGCCTGACTGTGTTGCACTACGAATGTAGCGCCACCCTTCGGTGCCAAGCGTGTGGATTTTGTCCAGCCAATCCGGACAAGCGCGCCATTATAGCCGTGAACGCACCATTTAATCAAGCATTTCGGTGCCTTTTCGCCAGTTGGTGCTGATAAGACGCCGTTCCACAACGGCCTAGGTGGTCATGCCGTCAACTGGTTTGCAAAAGCCCTGCTTGACGGCCGTGCCAGCGCTAGAATGGCGCGCCCAAACCCAGTTGTTTCCCGAAATGTCCATTTCGATTAAATCTGACGCTGATATTGAAAAGTTGCGTGTCGCCTGCCGTCTTGCCAGCGAAGTGCTGGATTTCATCACGCCCTATGTCATTCCCGGCGCCACGACCGCCGAACTGGACAAGCTTTGTCACGACTACATGGTCGACGTACAAGGCTGCATTCCAGCGCCATTAAACTACGCGCCGCCAGGTTACACACCCTACCCCAAGTCAATCTGCGCGTCCGTCAATCATCAGATTTGCCACGGAATCCCTAATGACAGACCTTTGAAGAAGGGTGACATCGTTAACCTGGATATCACCACAATCAAGGACGGCTGGCATGGCGACACCAGTCGCACCTTTATTGTGGGAGATACAACCATCCTGGCCAAACGACTGGTGAATGTGACCTACGAATGTATGTGGATGGGAATCGCCCAGGTAAAGCCCGGTGCCCGCCTTGGTGCGATTGGCGCAGCGATACAAAAACATGCCGAAAGCAATGGATTCTCAGTGGTTCGCGAGTTCTGCGGCCATGGCATCGGCCAGGTATTTCATGAAGAGCCGCAGGTACTGCACTACGGTCGAGCCACTGATGGACCGGTACTTGAGAAGGGGATGACATTCACCATTGAACCAATGATCAATGCCGGTAAAGCCGCCATCTCTGAATTGTCCGACGGATGGACGATTGTGACCAAAGATCGAAGTTTATCTGCCCAGTTTGAGCACACCGTGAGAGTGACCTCAACCGGCGTTGAAGTCCTGACGTTATCGGCGGGAGCCCCGGCCTGCCCACCCCAGGTGATTTTGACCCCCTAATTCATGACTCCTGAACAAGTTGCGGCGATCCGTTCCCGCATCGCTGCGGGTCAGGCAGCGCTCAAGCTTGCCTGGCAAGAACATCGTGATGCCGAAACCATGCTGCGGGGACGCGCGAACCTGTTGGATGACGTATTGCGCGAAGTCTGGAGCGATCTGGCTTTGCCGCCGGAACTCTCGCTGATTGCTGTCGGTGGCTATGGTGGCGGCAAGATGTACCCTTACTCCGACGTCGACTTGCTCATTCTGATCCCCGACGGATGCAGTCCGTTTACACAGGAGCGCATTGAGTCACTCGTGGGGTTGCTCTGGGATATCGGACTTGACCTCGGCCACAGCGTCCGCACGGCCGCCGAGTGTCTGGAGGCCGCCGCACAAGACATTACCGTCCAGACGGCACTGCTGGAAGGACGTTTTCTCACCGGTAACCTTGAGAATTTTCAAAACTTCCAGCAAGCGTTCCGAGCTCAGCTCGACCCGGCAACGTTTTTAAGCGCCAAAAGACTGGAACAATCAGCGCGCTACGCCAAGTACAACGATACGCCGTTTTCTCTGGAACCCAACTGCAAGGAAAGCCCCGGTGGACTGCGCGATATTCAGGTGTTGCGCTGGGTAAGTCTCGCTGCGAACCTTGGAGAGAACTGGCAGGATCTGGTTCAGGCAACGCTCATCGACAGTCACGAAGCGCTACAGCTTGAGCAAGTCGAAATGCGTTTGGCTGAATTGCGCATTGAATTGCATTTATTGGTTGGTCGCCGCGAAGAGCGCCTGCTGTTCGATTATCAGGAGCAGTTGGCCCGAGCATTTGCGATTGAAGCTGCCGGCCCCCGGCGTGCGTCTGAAATCCTGATGCAACGCTACTACCGCAACGCAAAGCGGGTCACTCAGCTTAATGTCCTGTTGCTGTCGTCCATCGCCGAGTGGTTGCAGCCCGATCAGCATCCTGAAGCTGAAATCATCAACGATCATTTTCAGACCATACGCAGCCTGCTGGACGTTCGTGACGAGTCGTTGTTTCACGATTCGCCCAAAACCATGCTCGAGTGCTTCCGCTTATTGATGGCGCGCAGCGATCTCAAAGGCCTCACACCGCGCACCCAACGTGCCCTGTGGCGCGCGCGCGGGCAGATCGATGCAACATTCTCCGATTTGGCGGAACATCGCACGCTGTTTCTCGACCTCTTCAAGCAAAAGCATTTGATTCGCGTACTCCGGCAGATGAATCAGTATGGAATTTTGGGCCGTTACCTGCCAGCTTTCGGGCGAATCGTCGGACAAATGCAGCACGACCTGTTTCATGTGTATACCGTCGACCAGCACATCCTTCAGGTAATGCGCAATCTGCGCCGGTTTGCAATGCCGGAATTCGCTCACGAATACCCGTTTTGTTCAGCCTTGATGACCGGCTTCGAGCGGCCCTGGATTTTGTATCTCGCGGCACTATTTCACGATATTGCCAAAGGTCGCGGTGGTGACCACTCAAAATTGGGAATGGATGATGCACGCGAATTTTGCGTTCGCCATGAAATTGACGCCGAGGACACTGAACTTATCGTCTTTCTGGTCGAACAGCATTTGCTGATGTCCGCAGTAGCGCAAAAACAGGACTTGTCCGATCCGGATGTCATCGCGCAATTCAGCGCCACCGTTGCCACTGCCCGCAGGCTCACCGCGCTGTATTTGCTCACGGTTGCCGATATTCGCGGCACCAGTCCGAAGGTATGGAACGCGTGGAAAGGCAAGTTGCTTGAAGACCTGTATCGCATGACCATGCGAACCTTGCAGGGCGAGGCTCCCGTGCATGTCCTCGGTGTGCCGGAACGGCAAGATGATGCACGGCGATTACTCCGGCAAATGGGTCTCCAGCCGGATGTGGAACGGGATTTCTGGACGCAGCTGGATACCGGTTATTTCATGCGCCACGATGCGGAAGAAATTGCCTGGCACACCCGTCATTTGTACTACCGCATGAGCGGTGACGACGCGGCCACCCCGTTGGTCCGGGCCCGCGTCAATGCCCACGGAGATGGCATTCAGGTAATGATCTACACCGCCGATCAGGAACAGCTATTTACGCGCCTATGCGGTGTGTTCGCACAAGCCGGCTACACCATTGTCGACGCAAAAATCCACACCACCAAGAATGGCTATGCTCTGGACAGCTTTGTCCTCTTGCATCCAGGCGACGATACGTCCTACCGCGACCTGATCGCGTTACTTGAACATGAACTGATGCAACAACTTCAACCCGGTGCACCTTTGCCGCGACCACCGCGCGGTCGCCTGTCGCGGCAGGTCAAGCACTTTCCCATCGCCCCGCAGGTGAGCATCCGCGCGGATGAAAAGGGCAGCCATTTTTTGATGAGCATATCAGCCTCCGACCGACCGGGCCTGCTTTACGCAGTTGCCCGCGTGCTCGCCGAAAACGGTGTCCGTCTGCACACCGCAAAGATCGCCACGCTCGGAGAGCGCGTGGAAGACATCTTTCTGATTAGCGGACGCTCATTGGGAGATTCGGTATTTTTGGTTCGGCTGGAGCAGGCGATCCTTGCGGCGCTGGCTGATCAGAACGGCTGATAACAGGCGCGTCGCCTGTGCTGGAAGCGTTGCTCAAGGCCTGTGTGCATCGCTACTTGGCGAAACGAGAGTTAAGCTGCAATCGAAATTGAAGCTAGACGGCCTGTGGCCAGCACCAACTGGCGAGAATTGACGCTGAACTGTGGTCTGTCCCCTGTTGTTCGCTGGCGCTGAATAGCTTCCGAAAGTGACTCTCCTCCTTCTATGAATAAATCCAGATAGCTCTCCGCAACGATTTGGATTTTCGAGAATTTGTACCAACTTTGAATGTCTGTATTGTTCATTGCTTTCTCTTTTCAACGTGCGTGAGGTTTCAGTACTTTGTTGATGAAGTCGCTAGGCAAAACCATTTTTGGCCAACCGCATGGTGCGGCAGTTTCCCAGTTCACCCCAGTAAATGTGTTGCTTGATTTGCCGGTCTGCACGAAGTCACGTCGAAGCGCGATGATTTCGTTTGACCGAAGGTCGACAATTGCAAGCTCGCTGCCAGCAATGTCCATTTTTCTGTCATGTGGTCGTTGAATGCCACGCCATGTGAATCCGAAATTTGCAGTTACGTTCTTGATCTCTTTCCAAGCAACTACATACGGGATCTGAACGAATTTTCCATCCAAGACTGATGTAATTGTGCGTGCTGTGCTTTTGTCCGAATATCGATACGCGTGAACTAGTCGTGACGAAAACTTCCGCTCGGCTGTAATTGGCGTCTCAGCAAATTGAAATTTGCCATGATTCGGCTGCACGAAGTGATTCCCAAAAGACTCCCAATATTTGGCATCACTCTGAAAAATTCTCCAGCGGGAGGACGATGCATTCCACGGATCCTCAAGGACATACCGATCTTGAAATTCAAGATCTGTCGATCTCCGGCTCGGGCGAATCTCATAAATACCTTCAACGTTTTCAACGGTCTTGAAAATAAACTCCCCCGCCTCCGCCTTACACAGCGCCTCAAAGTAATCTTTGGCAGTAACCACCAAATGCTTTTTCTTCAGCTGCTCATAGACCGACGGTGTCGGCGCCTCCGGCCACTTCATCGGTGGGACATCTGGATACGGCCAATATTCAGGCTGCTCAATTCGTCGCAAAGCATATCGATCGCACCCCATGTCGTTGCGATAGCCATCCTTCTTGCATTGCAAATAGCGCGCAGGATCGTATAGCTCACCAAAATGCTCGCGCTTTGCGGGATCAAGCGGCGGCAGTTCTCTTGCTCGCTGCTCGATGCACTCCGTGTACTGACCAAGCGACAACGCATAACTGTTACAGCCGTCATCAACTGCGTTTCTCAAGGCGGTTGCAGCTTTTGACGAAGCTGCAGCATTCGCGAATCCGGCGCAAGAAGACAGCGCGACCGCGAAGACCCCAAAGGACTGAATCAGAAATTTGAATTCAAGATATTTCATGCGGCAATCCTCCAATTTGTGTCATTCATGGTTCGGTCAGATTTGACGGCGTGTCGCCAGCACCAACTGGCGAGAATTGACGCTGAACCGTGGTCTGTCCCCTGTTTTCCTTCGCTGAACTGTGGTCTGTCCCCTGTTTTTCCTGAGGGCAAAGTTATACCAAACGTGAATATCGCTCATTCGAGTGCTCCCGGAAGTTGGTTAGATGAGGTAGGTTTCAGCACTTTGGTTAGAAATTCATGAACACGGAACGTATCGTTGCTGTCCTGCGGGCAAACTTGGCTTCCAGCCCAAAAAAGGCCAGTTTTAGTACGCGCGCCTTTAGCAAAATTAAATGATCGTTTGATGGCAAGAATCTCTGCCGTTTTGAGGTCAACGACTGCCAGCTCACCTCCCGCAATTCCGTTTTTACGATCCTCAAAGCGATTGATGCCTCTCCACGTAAATCCAAAGCGACTCCGAAGTTGATCAGAGTGTTCCTTTTTTGTTGAGGACAATTTCTTGTTGCTATCCCCCTTAAAAAATCTAGAAAACGGCTCGCCGTGCAAGGGTGACGGACTCATCGATGGATCATAGTGACGCGATTTTTCATAGCGAATCCGTCCATCCTGATGTGACGACACCTCAAAAAAATGGTATCCGAGCAAGTTGCTCGTAAACGTCCCTCCCGGGGCGGAGTCCCAAACTTCATGGAAATACGGTGCCTCGATCACATACCGATCTTCCTGCCTAACATTGCCGCCTTCAACAATGCGTGGGCGTATTTGATAAATCGCTTCCACGTTCTCCACGGTGCGATAAACAAACTCCCCCGCCTCCTCCGCGCATAGTGATTTGAAATACTCTTCGGAAGTCACCACCAAGTACTTCTTCTTCAGTTGCTCATAGACCGATGGTGTCGGCGGCTCAGGCCACTTCATCGCCGGCACCTCTGGATAGGGCCAATATTCGGGGTTTTCAATTCGACGAAGACGAAATTGTTCGCAGTTTGAAAACCCATAGTTACCGCCGCGCTCTTGCATGCAGGCGTACCATTTTTGCGGGTCGTATTGCTCGCCAAACTGCTCACGTCGACTAGGGTCAAGCGGTTCCATCTTTGCTACATACGCTCGCAAGCACAATTGAAATTGATCTCGATTGAGTCCCGCGGAGCAATGGTTTTCAAGCCACTTGTCCTTAACCATGGCGATATCGTTCTCGGTCGGAGCAAGCATGACGTCATCAGCAAAGGCTACTGTCACATGCAAATAAATCAAGGCCGTGGCGATAAAAACAGATAGTCGTTTCATGCGGCAATCCTCCAATTTGTGTCATTCATGGTTCGGTCAGATTTGACGGCGTGTCGCCAGCACCAACTGGCAAGTTTGATCTGGCGAACCGTATGACCACCCAGCACATCACTGCTATTACCCCTATCGAGTAAATCGTCACTGCCACCGCCAAAGCTCCAGCGCTTGGTGCTCTTAGCCTCGCGCCGCGCAAAACCAACAGAAATATTAGGGGACAGACCACGGTTTTTTCTCAACACTTTGCCAGATGGTGCTGGTAGGACGCTGTTGTCTAAGAGCACGCAAGTGTTTGGCTCTCTGCATCATTCCAACTCCACCAACTTCCCGTGGGCCAAATAGAAGATCGCCTTGCGAATCGGTCGTGCTTCTGACTGAAACAGACGGGCATATTGTTCCAGCTGCAGGCGATAGCGTTCCGCATGTTCCCGCAACGAATAGATATCCGCATCCGTGCCAAGGTCCGCGGTTTTGTAGTCGATGATCCAGCGCTCGCCGCCGTCGATGAAGCTGCGATCAACTACACGGGTTTGCGGAGCACCCATGCTGCCATCGTCGGCTTCCCATAACGCAGTGGTAGACAAGGCCAATTCTGCGGCATCATCTTCATGGCGAGCCAGTACCCATTGACCATCCTGACTGGTCAGTGTGACGGTCAACATTTCCATCACTCGCCTTGCGGCGGTGATCGCATCGGC
Organism: Rhodocyclaceae bacterium; assembly: GCA_016718525.1. Taxonomy (GTDB): domain Bacteria; phylum Pseudomonadota; class Gammaproteobacteria; order Burkholderiales; family Rhodocyclaceae; genus JADKHX01. Next base: position 966,128 of record JADKDD010000001.1, on the reverse strand, counting down.
TGCGTTGCAACCGCGACTTGCTAACCATCGATTCAGACTCGGCCCCATGCCTTCGATGCGCGATACCGTCCACGCGGCGGAATCGGCAACAATTTGTTCCATGCAGGCATGTGCCAAGATCCCGATCGTTGCCGCCAAGGTCTGATCTGAACTGAAGCCGGTTTCGGCAACTGGTAGAGCAAGCAACGGGGCTTCCCACTGGCGGGGTGGAATGTAGGGCGTTTTCAGACGCACCAACGCCGGGACGAATTCAGCCATTTCAGCCGTCGTCTCATCATCCTCATCGATGAACGCATCATCCCAGGGCTGCTCAGTGGCGCTTGTCTTTATCAACCAGCCGTCCTCGATCGCCCGTTCAAATTCTTCCTGCACGGCCGGCCACAACCGGGCGAGCCCGGTCGCCTTTTGTGGCGCCACCAACTGCCCCTCTTGATCAATCTTGCAAACGCCGAAAATGTGCAATCGCCGTACCGTGCGCGTGGCCGCCACATAGAGGACGCGTGCGGCTTCATTGCCCTTACGCTCCGCTTCCATTTGCTGCAGGTAGTCGTAGGCGCTCGGGCCATCGGTGCTCGCTGCCGCACGCCGGTTCAACGGTGCCACCAACAGTTGTTCACCATCGTCCATGGGGAAGCTATCCCAGGCCAATAGCGGCGGGTCATTGGCGCGGCTACGCCGGTCCAATCCGGGCAGGATTACGGTATCGAACTCCAGGCCTTTGGCCTTGTGGATCGTCATCAGTTCCAAACGGCCGTCGGCCCGGCTGTCCGGCGCGGCAAACAGTTTTTCCATATCAGTCTCAAGACTATCAATGGAGAACTGACCATTGGCATCGAGCTGGTCGAGCCGCGAGAAGTAAGCTTCAACATCGCTAAGATCGCTAGTGCTGCTCAAACAACCGGGGCCGCCAATTTTCTTCCACGTATCTTCAATCCACCGCCGCCTCGTCTGGCGCCCTTGCCCCGCCAAGGCTTCGCTCAGCACCGTCTTGATAGCCAAAAGACGATGTTGGCCGTCCGCAGACAGTCGAGCCACCCGCGTAGCATCGTTCATCAGCGTCCATAACGTTGAGCGATGATCATCGCTGGCGAGCGCATGCAGATCCGCCAACACCAGTCCGCACCAGGGCGCACGCAATATCGCCAGCCAATGCAGTCGATCCGCCCGGTGATGCAACGCCCGCGTCAATGAAATCAAATCTTGCACGGGCTGGCGATCCAGCAGGGCTTCAATCTCCACCGCCGAGTAAGGCCATTCGGGATGGCACCTGCGCATCGTCCTCACCAGTTCGGCCAGATGATTGCGCGCGCTAACCAATACGGCAATTTTGCGGCCCGGATCAGCAGTCCATTCAGCTGCAATCGTTTCCACAATGGCTTCGGCTTCAGCGCGCGCTGCTTCAAACGCTGCGGCCGATTTGGCAACCAGCACCGGATGCACGGTAACGCCCGCGTCGGCTAAGGAGTCGCGCGTGGCAACAAAATCCCGATAAGCAATTTCGCCACGTAGTGGATCGTCAGCACCAGGAAAAATCAGAGGAAAACTTTGATTGATCCACACCACAACTTCGCGACAGGAACGATTGTTGCGCGACAGTCGTAAGCGGGTTAACCGGACATTACCAATCCCGCATTCACGAATCCTGAGGAACAAACCAACATCGGCCTTGCGGAACCGGTAAATCGATTGCATCGGATCACCAACCACAAACAAGGTTCGCCCGTCGCCCGGCTCCCATCCCGCCGTCATGCGGGAAAGCAACTCGATCTGCATCGGACTGGTATCTTGAAACTCGTCCACCAACAGGTGCCTGATTCCATAGTCGAGGCGCAGGCCGAGTTCGGATGGATCCAGGTCATTCCCCAACGCGCCAATAGCTCGACTCGACAATTCGACGAAATCAACCTCACCACGCTCGCGGAACACCAGCCACAGCTCTGCCGCCGCAAGCCTCATCAGGCGCGCCAAAGCCCTCACCACCCTGTCATTGTCGTGGGTGAAACGCGGCAAGCGGCGAATGCGTTGCAATGCCAGAACTTGCGGTGCAGTGAGATCCGCCAGCACCTCCAACATCGCGTCCTTTTTGTGCCTTGCTCTCTTTGCCAGCCGGAAATCCATTCTTGACGTTCACCGTTTTGCGCGGCTCATCCTTTTGCGTCAGCAAGAGGTCTGCAACTGCTCGCCATTGCGTCAATTCAATGTTGCCTGCCGCCAAAGGCGCTATCCAATTTTCCAGAACCTGATTATGCAAATTCGCCGAGGCAAATCTGGCTAAAGGCATCACCCTGATTTGCCATTGACCGTCGAGCACGCGAGTAATTCGAACCAATTCGCTATCGACCATAGCGTGCAGTGCTTCATCCACGGCCAGTTCAGGATCATCAAGAGCAGATAGTTCCGTCCATTGTTCGCGTCGCGCCAACATTTGTGCCAGCAAGCCCGCCAATTGCGTCGTATCGTTGTCGAGATAGTCCAGCGCGACAGCTACGGTCTCGGCATATTCATCGTCACCTTCAAGATGTTCCAGTGCGCGCTGTGCCGCATCCAGATAATGGCGGCTTGCGTCCTCGATGGTTGCGGGCTGCGCACCGAAACGCGATAACAGCGGCATTTGCCGTGCCAGACTCGCGCACAAGGCATCAATCGTGGTCAGTCGCATGCGACCGGGATGAGTCAGCAGGTCCCAGCCCAGTTCCCGAGAACGCTTCAGCGCCGCGCTGGCCAAACTAAAGGTAATCAACTTATGCGGCTGATCAGGCGCGACACCATGCGCTGCCAGCAACAGACTTTCCTGAATCCGGCTACGCATTTCACCGGCAGCCTTGTTGGTGAATGTGATCGCAATAATTTCTTCCGGCGAATCCACCGTCGCCAGCAAATGCAAATAGCGCTGGGTCAAAAGTTCGGTCTTGCCTGCCCCGGCGGGCGCTTCCACGATGAAAGAATCAAGCTCCAGTGCCCGCTGACGATTCTTTTCATCGTCCTTTAAAAGACTGTCAGTTGGTGCTGATGACACAGGGAGGCCGTCAGGCCGGAAGTGCCCCGCAGAGGGTGCGCCGTAAGTTTCCATCTTTCCGGTTCGATCGGTACTCAGTACGGACTTTCACCGGCGAGAAAAAGCTGTCGCGCGGCTTCCGCTTTCAAGGCCAGATTGACTTCTTCAAGCACCGCGGCAACATCTGCAACCCGGGTATCCAGCGCAATCTTTCCAGTCAACTCGGTGTCGGGTTTTAACTTTCCGGCTTCGTAAAGACGCCAAATTTCTTTGCCGTATTGGGTGGTCAATAACTCAGGCGCAAAGCGACCGAAATAGCTCGCCAGATTGGCCACATCACGTTCCAGCATCGCGCCGGCACCGAGGTTTCCGGCAGCATTCACGGCTTGCGGCAAATCAATGATCACCAGACCATTCTGGCCGAGCAAGACGTTGTACTCGGATAAATCGCCGTGAATGATTCCAGCGCACAACATCACCACCACTTGATGCAGCATTTCGGCGTGTAACTGAACCGCTTGCTCGTCCGACAAAGCCACATCGTTGAGTCGCGGCGCGGGATCACCTTCGGCATCGGTAACCAGCTCCATCAACAGCACGCCTTCGTAGCAGATATAGGGTGTCGGTACCGCCACACCTGCGGCGGCCAGGCGGTAGAGCGCGTCCACTTCGGCGTTTTGCCAGACTTCTTCCTGCATCTTGCGCCCGAATTTCGTACCCTTGGCCATCGCTCTGGCCTGGCGGCTGTTCTTTACTTTGCGCCCTTCCTGATAGCTCGCACTCTTGCTGAAACTGCGGTGCTCGGCATCCTTATACACCTTGGCACAGCGTAGATCGTCGCCACAACGCACCACATACACATTGGCTTCTTTCCCGCTCATCAACTGACGAACCACTTCGTCAATCATGCCTTCATCGATCAGCGGCTCGATCCGCTTAGGTACTTTCATTGTCGCGGCTTCCTTCTCATTTCAATCCCTGTTCCTCAAATTGAGCACGTCGCTCGGCGATTCGGAGCAGCGGTAATACGTCGCAATACTTCACTTCGCTTTCATTTCCAAAAACCACCGCCGCACAACCATCTTTGACTTCCGCGGCAACTACGTGCAGACGCTCTGCCCAGAGCCGTCGCAAGCCCGACCAATCAGCGAACTCGTATTCCGGATACAGCTTGCGCAGTCCTTCCAAACTTTTCACCTGCGGCAATAGTTCCTCATCCTCTGCCACACCGATAAAGGCCGGGGCATCCATCGTTACCCGCGCCAGGACCACTCCGGCCACCGCTTGTTCGGGGAACGCCAACGCCGCATAGATCGGCAGTTGCGGTTCGCTAATTCTTGATTTCGCCCAGCTGTTTGCCGATATTTTTCTGCCACTCTTGTAGTCAATGATGACCAAGCGTCCGTCCTCCAGCTGGTCAACACGGTCAACCACCACGCGGACACGCAAGCCTTCGAGCATCAGCTCGTGAGCATCCTCGCAGGCGATGACCCGAAACGGTGTGCGCTGCGCTTCAAACTGCAACCATTTGGAGATCAGGGCCAGCAAGCGGGAATGTTCGAGCTGCCGCAATCGCGGCGGTATCGGCTCGACTGCTCGTCGGTCAAATTCGGCTAAGGCTTGCTCCACGGCAAAACTGACCTGCGCACTAAAGGTGGGTTCATCCATCGCCAGCAATTCGGTCTGTGAGCGGTCGCGCCAAAAGACTTCCAGTGCGCCGTGCAAAAGCGTCCCACGTGCCATTGCATCGAGGCCGCCAGTTGGTGCTGGTAACACGCCGCCACCCAGACGAAATTGGTAAAACCCCCACGCCGGGCATATCGCTTGCGCCTGCAACAGGCGCGTTCCACCGCGGACCCGTTCTGTCCCGGACAGCGCCGGAGCGCGCGCGTCAGATACGCGTTCCAGCAGGTCATTGCAGTTCGTCGCCTCACGCGCGGTTGCGCGACCATGGTCGCGATTGGTACTACTGTTCGGCGGGTCAGCATCGGTTTGAGAAACCCTTGCAAACGCCGCTAGCAGCGGACTCACTCGAAGTTCGCGTTCGCCTTCGCGTGCAGCCCAAGAGAACACTACGTGATCCGCGCTCATCTGCCAAAACGATTGAATTTCGCGTGCAATTGCAGTTTGGATCTCGGCCTTCGCTGCTGGAATACCGGCACGTCGCTGCAATTCGGCAGGAAGCAAGGGGTTGGGTCGTGTTGCTGGCGGCCACGCCGCTTCATTCAATCCCATCACCCATAACGCGTCGACCGGCGCTGCGACCGCATCGGCAAGACTGCAGACCTCAACACTGGCCGGTGCTTGGCGCGGAGCTGGGAAGATCTGATCACGACAATGCCGTTGCAACTGACGCAACGCCTCAGTAGCGTCGACGCGACCCAGCAACACATCCAAAGTGCTCAAACTGGTCAAGGCATCCCGAAGCGCTTTAACGGCGGCCTGCTCCGTGAAAATCAATTGACGCTCACCCGGCCAACCAATCGCTTCGAGCAAAGTGATGAAGTGTCCCGCCCAAATGCTGGGGAGTTGCCGTTTCAGACCAGCGCGCATTTGCCTCGTGGTTTCCAGCATGTAATCAAGATGAACGAGAAGAACCGGAATGCCAAACTCCACTTGAACTCGCGCGATCGCTCGATGCAGACGATCCAGACTGGTTTCCGGCGGCAACATTTCGCGCAATCGGGCTTCAAGACTGGCGCGGCCATCAGCTTCATTGATATCGCTCGACCAACCGCAGGCGCATAGCAAAGCACCAAATTCAGCCTGAGAAATACGCCGTGGATTCATTACCATGTGCAATAAGCGCAAACCGACATCGACCAAGCTCTGCTCGACAAGCGTATCCGAACCAAGGATTTGGTAATCCACCTCATGCCCTGCCCATGCGGCACCTATTCGCTCCGGATTCAAGGCGTCAGCCAGCGCAAGTTCGAGCGTCCGCCGACGGGCCGGCAAATCAGCCACGGCGATGCGCACCCGAACCGGCGATTTCACGCTGGAGTCATTCTTGGCATTGCCCACGAGCTCAGCCGCCCATTTGGCAGCAGCGACACATTCCGCCTTGGTATCTGCTTGCTCGCGATACGCCACAGTAGCAATCTTGTCCTTGGAGAAATCGAAGCGGAACAATTCGACACCACGAGTCTCCAACGCCATCAACAAACGCGACAGCGCCGGATCGGTGGTCAAGAATCCAGCGAGTCCGATTCGCAACGGTAGTCCGCTCACGCCACGCGCTATGCAATCTGTCTGCCACTTCAGGGCCTGAACTTTGCTGCACCACCCGTTCTTCAGGCAGGCATCCACAACAGCGTCCCGCCAGCGCAGAAACGCCCGACACTCTTCGGTTTGCAGCGCCTCGGGCAACTCCAGTCGCCACGTCTGCATCAGCGCGCCGGCATCCATCGCGGCCTGTGCCAAGCCATTGATATCAAACAACTCAGCCGCCCAGGACGAATTCCGGGCATCGGCGCGAATTGCCTTTTCCCACAAGCTACGCTCCTGAAGTTTGGTCAGCAATATTCCAGGAACATTTTCAGGCGGAATCTCACCGCGTAATAGGGCACCGGAACATAGATGATCCAGCCACAGCGCTGGCGTCGCCGTTTGCAACGCCTGCCAACTCGTCATTCCATGCGCTGACTGGTAAAGCCCATGGGCGCGACGCAAATCCGTGGCCAATCGCGCGCTGTGGCAAAGCACAACCGTGTCCGGACCGCCAGGCAATTCATTCAGACGGGTGAGCGGCAGATCGCTGCGCAACATCAGGCAAACTCAGCCAACCAGGGGCAGCAACAGCGCACCAACAGCACAAATCGTGGTCGTAAACACAAAAACAGCAGCATCAACGTGATGCAACAGGTAAGTTGAAATTTGAGCAAACATGAACTGCCTCCTAGAGTAAGGAAGTCAGTTTGCCGAGGTTGAGGCTCATGACGTGAGCTTGTCCGATGAGGGTTCCGTTGAGGCGATAAATTCTTCGGCCTGCAACTCCCGCGGGAGCAATTCGACCGGACCAAGATCGCGAATCTCCTTGCCTTCCGGCGCCACTTTCAAGTCACGAAACTTGCGAGCAGTGACCAGCACCCTTTGCTCCATCGAGGCGACCGACTTGTTATAAGCCGAAACCGCGTCCTGCAGATTTTTGCCGACTCCGGCCCAATGATCGGTTAGCACAGCAATACGCTCGTATAACTCCCGTCCAAGCGCACTGATCCTTTCTGCATTTTCCGTCAGCGCTTGCTGCGTCCAGCCGTAGGCAACCGCACGAAGGAGTGCAATCAACGTGGTTGGTGTCGCCAATATCACTTTCGCATCGACACCGGCCTCAATCAATGAGGGATCAGCCTCCAGCGCTGCCGAGTAAAAGGTTTCGCCCGGCAAAAACAAAACCACAAAATCGGGCGATGGTTGAAATTGTTCCCAATACGATTTCTGTCCCAATTTCTTCAAGTGATCGCGCACCTGCCTTGCATGATCAAGCAACTTACGCTTCTTCTCCTCCTCGTCTGTTGCTTCGAGCGCCTCAAGATAAGCCGCTAATGGCGCTTTGGCATCGACCACGATATTCTTGCCGCCCGGCAGGCGCACAATCATGTCTGGCCGCAGGCGGCCATCTTCAGTAGTGACGTTCGACTGCTCGTAGAAGTCACAATGGTCAAGCATGCCAGCCATTTCGACCACCCGCTTGAGCTGCAATTCTCCCCAGCGCCCGCGCGTTTGCGGCGCGCGCAGGGCTTTGACCAGGTTGCCGGTTTCGGCGCGTAATGCCACTTGCGCTTCAGCCATCGCTCGCACCTGCTCGGTCAATGTCGCATAGGCATCGACGCGTGATTTCTCGATGCTCTGAATCTGAATATCAAATTTTTCAAGCGTGAGCTTTACCGGAGCCACCAGTTCGCCGATCGCCTGCTGGCGCTTTTCCAATTCGCCACGCGCAACCGCCTGTTGCGCTTCCAGCGAAGCCTTAGCCAGTTCGAGAAAGGACTGATTGTTCTTTGCCAGCGCATCCGTTGAAATCACTTTGAATGCATCTGCAAAGCTCTCGCGCGCCGCCTCCAGGGTCGCTTGACGCTCGGCAAACAGCGCCTGGTCCTTTTCCAACTCGGTCTGCAGGGTCGCACATCGAATTGCCAGTGCCGACTTCTCATCGCGTAATGCGGTTAGTTGTTCATTTCCGATGGTCAAGCGTTGCTGCATATCGCGGACACGCGCCGACAGCGCGAACCAAACCATAGCCCCACCGATTGCAAGACCGCCGATCAAGACCAACATCATTTCCATTTCCCGCTCCGAATTTCACCCATCAGTGAGAGTATCACCCAGCCTAGGCTCAACGGACGACACTGCGCCAAGGATTTCGTCACTCGCCAAGCTTTGGTGTATCGCTTAAAGTGACGATCTTTCCGCATTTGGATAGGAAGCACTGACGCAAATTGGAGTTTCCATAAACAGTGCCAGCGCCAACAGATTTACCCGAGGAGAACGACTTGAATGCTGAACTGCAGGCCTGGATGGATCGAGGGCGGTTCCAATCGTGGCAGGGCTATCAAATTTTCGTTATCGACAGTCTCACCCATGACGTATCGGCAACAAAGAAACCCGTTCTTCTTTTGGTGCATGGTTATCCGACATCAAGTTGGGATTATTTTCCCATGTGGGCAAAACTCAGCACCAGATTTCGCCTGGTGACAGCCGATCTCCTCGGCATGGGGTTTAGCAGCAAACCGTGGCCGCACCGTTACACCATTGCCGAACAGGCCGACCTGATGGAAGCTGTCATGCAATCCGCAGGAGTGGAAAACTGCCATGTGTTGGCACATGACTATGGCGATACTGTCGTGCAGGAATTATTAGCCAGAGACCAATCTCTAGTCACTACTCGCTACCACTCGGTCACCTTGCTTAACGGCGGACTATTTCCAGAGACGCATCACGCAAGACCGATTCAAAAATTGATGGCTGGTCCCTTGGGACCCTTACTGGCCAGGTTCACAACCAAAAGAAAACTAATGCGCTCATTTTGCGCCGTATTTGGACGGGCCACGCAACCCGATGCACAGCTGAGCGAATCCGTCTGGCAGCTAGTGAATCATGGTAATGGTCTGCGGGTGTTACCTCCGCTATTGAATTACATCCGCGAACGCAAACAGTTTCGCGAACGCTGGGTTGGGGCGTTACTCGGTGCACGAATGCCCTTGGCGCTAATCAACGGAAGCAGCGATCCGGTCTCTGGTGCCCACATGGTGGAGCGATTCCGTCAGGTCGTTGGCACGCAGCACTTTATCCGCGAACTTCCCGGGATCGGACACTATCCACAAGTTGAAGCGCCTGAGCAAGTACTTTCAGCCTTCGCAGAATTTATCGACACACTGACTTAAGGCGCCTGGGCTTGGCGGGCGCGGTATCAGCCGGTGATACCCCGAATTAGCCTTCCAGCCTTCTTGGTCGGCCGACCTCTGAGGTTAGCCCCGGGCATTGGCGCCAGACGTCGTAACTCTTGCTGCTTCAGACGCGAATCGAGGCTGGACGGCGTTTCAGCGTATAGCTGCCGTGCTTCCGGCGCCGGGCGCCGCAGTTCCGAAACACCCATAACAACGACGACAAAACGCTGTTCGCCACTGGTGATTTCTAGCTCGTCACCAATCTTGACTTCGCGCGACGCCTTGGTGTGATCACCGTTCCATTTCACTTTGTGGCTGGTGACGGCCAAAGCGGCAAGGCTACGGGTCTTGAAAAACCGTGCTGCCCACAGCCATTTGTCTATCCGCAACTGAAGTAATTCAGGCATGGCTTATCTCAGCGCGCTGATCCCGCAGATTGACTGAGAAATCGATGGTAGAAACGCACCATTTCTACCAAGTTGCTTTCCGAAATCCGTTCGTTCGTCCCGTGAAAACGGGCCATGTCCTCTTTCCTGGCCCGGACAGGTGAGAATTTGAGAATCTGATCGCTCACGGGTACAAATCGGCGCGAATCGGTTGCAGCAATCATCAGACCGGGCGCGACTACCGTTTCAGGGAAGATCTCGCGAATCGTTCGATTGAGTAACACATAGGCAGGCGCATCAGTCGGAATCACCGGCGACGGATCCGAACCGTTGGACAGTGCTTTGACCTCGATTGCATCATTGGCAATGACCTGCTTGACATGAGCGAGCACGGTCGCCTCAGTGTCGCCAGGCATCAGACGAAAATTGACCGTTGCTTCCGCTACGCCTGGCAATACGTTCTCTTTGTTGCCGGCATGAACAATGGTCAGTGCCGTCGTGGTGCGCAGCATTGCCGCGCTACTGCCTCCTGCACCATCCAGTTGCCGACGCACGAGCGGTTCAAACAGCCATAGATTCGACATCACCACGCGCGGGAATCCTTGCATTTCCGGCGCCACGGTCTCAAAAAGTTGCCGCCCGACACCACTGATCTTGGCGGGGAATTGTTGGTTTTCGAGTCGATTCAAGGCAGCAGTCATTTGCGCGATTGCACTGGTGCCAGTGGCTGGCGGCATGGACGAGTGTCCTGGTGTCGCCGCCACCTTTAGCTCGACGGTAAGGTAGCCCTTTTCCGCCACTCCAATCATTGCAACCGGTTTGGCAACGCCGGGGATCACTCCTTCACTCACCATCAGGCCTTCATCAAGCACAAAATCCAGTTTGATGCCCCGTGCGCGTAACAATTCGGTGATGGTCTGGGCATCATGACGCGTGACTTCCTCATCCTGCGTCAAGGCGAAGTAAACCGTGCGCGTTGGTTGGAATCCGCTGACGATGAGCATTTCGACCGCCTCCAGTTGCGAAATCAAATTGCTCTTGTTGTCCCAGGCACCGCGCCCCCAGATAAAGCCGTCCTTACGCACGCCGTCAAACGGTGGTTGTTGCCACAGCGATTCTGTACCCGGAGCAATCGGCACGACATCTTGGTGTGCGAGCAGCAGGACTGGATTGGCTTTGGAATCCTTGCCCAGCCAGGTGTAGAGCAATCCGTGTCCGTTGATCTTTTCGCGCTTGAGCACGCGATGCACATTGGGATAACTGGCCTCCAGATGTCGATGGAGCTTTTCGAACTCGGCAGCGCCCAAGTCAGGGCTCAGAAAACTAAAAATCGTCCGTGTCCGCACCGCGCCGGCGAGGTGTTCAGCCACAGCGTCAACGTTAACTGCCAAATCAGGCAAGGCTTGAACTTCAAGTTGTTTAGAAGTGTTGCGCCAGGTATTAAGACCAAGAACAAATGCCAAAACCAAAAAGGTCATCACTACAACTTTGATCACTTTCACAAGCATTTCAACTCCCGGCTTTGCTTTTCAATACCAATATCGGCACGTTTACAGCGTCTGTTCAAGTTTCATGAAAATTACTTGACGCTAATTACAATCTTTCCAGTCGCCCTGCCAGATTGAATATAAAGCAAGGCATCTTTGGTTTGCTCAATCGGGAAGACGCGGTCGATGACGGCATGAATCTTGCCGCTCGCGACCATCGCGGCGATGATTGCCAGCTTGCTGCCTTCCGGTTGCAGCAAGACCGATGCAAACCGCGCCTGCTGCCGTCGCGCCAATCGGCGGTTTTTCCAATTTAATAAATCAAATAGCCAACCCATGTATGCGGGCAACCCCTCCTCCCGTGCCCATGCCGAAGAGGGAATGCCAACGATCGAGACCAGAATGCCGCCGGGCCTTAACACTCTAAAAGACTTGACTTGATTCTCGCCACCCAGCGTTTCATAAACCACATCAATATCCTTGGCGACTTCCTCAAATGCCTGCGCCTTGTAGTCAATCACTTGATCAGCTCCAAGCGCTTTGACCATCGCCACGTTCTTGCTGCTGGTGGTTGCGATCACGGTTGCGCCAAGTGCCTTGGCAATCTGTATCGCGATGCTGCCAATTCCGCCAGCACCGGCGTGAATCAGCACGCGCTGCCCGGGCTGAACATTGGCGGTTGTCACTAGCACTTGCCAGGTCGTCAGAGCAACCAAGGGCAAGGCGGCCGCTTCCTGATGACTGATATTGCTCGGCTTCCCGGTTACATATTTTTCGTCGACTTTGACGAACTCGGCGAAGGTGCCCATGTACGCCGCACCAACGCGCGAAAACACCTCATCGCCGACCTTGAACTGCTGCACTCCAGCACCGACGGCGACGACCACACCTGAAACGTCAAAGCCCATCACGAATGGAAAGTCCAGCTTGCGAATCGCTTTCAGCGCGCCTTGTTGAATTTTGAAATCGACTGGATTAACCGATGCCGCATGAACCTCAATAAGGACTTCATTCGGTCCGGCATTCGGTTCGGGAATTTGGCGCAGTTCAACGACATCGGCAGTTTCGCCGTATTTGGTACAAACCACTGCTTTCATAGTCTAGCTCCCTGCTGTTCATTCCTGTGGCATTCAAGCCGACCGATTTGTAGATCAAGCTTCAACGGCGTTGGCGATCCGCGAAGCGGACATTCCGCCACGTAGAGCGCATCAGCACCGCATGGTGCTGTTTGCTACTGAGGAACCCCGTGCCGCAACTTGATGCGCCTTGCCAACTCATCGCCCCATTGCCGGTAAATCTCCGGTCCGGGATGAAATCCATCGGAGGCCATGGCATCGGTTCCCAAGCCAGAGAAGTTCAAAGCCACAAACTCGCAGTTTGGCACTTGTTGCACAAGTCGTTCCAACTCACGGTCAAATTGTCTGGCACGGCTGCCAATGTACCAGCGCAGCGGCTGCGGTAATGCTGGAAAGCGGTGCATTGGCGGCAAGCCGCTCAGGTAGATCTGGCCGGCGTCAAATCGCAACTTTAACGCTGCAACGAGATCGAGCTGCTGTCTTTGCCATTTTTTGAGGCTGTGTTGCGAAGTGACGTCATTAACTCCAAGCGAGGTAATCACTACATCAAAAGGTTCGCTAGCCAGTGCCACTAATTCGGCCAATGCATCGGCTGTGGTGTGGCCGGTAGTGGCGATCAGTTTCCAGCGCACTTCAAACGAATCCTGAAGTACACTCAACACGGCACCTGAAAGCGCTTCGGACTGCGTTTCGGCGCCAACGCCGGCCGCAGCGGAATCGCCAACAATCAATAACTTCAGTTGCAGACCCGACCCGACAGTGCCATGACGCTCGCCAGTCGGCTCAGGCAGACGCGGAACCTCGGCGCGCACCCGACGCCCTTGCCAAAGCAGCAATGGCGCCAATGCAATGGTCGATAGGATATGCCGCACCGCGTTTAGCCCGGCAAGGGTTGGAACAAGACATCCAGATCCGCTGCGGTCAGCCCACCACCTCCCTCACCAGCCGCTCTGGCCGCTCCGCCGGCGGTGAGCAATTGATCGGCCAAACCACGCTTGCGGTCTTGCAACGCCAAGATCTTCTCCTCGACCGTGCCTTGCGTCAAAAGCTTGTACACGAACACCGGTTTGTCCTGCCCGATCCGATGCGCGCGAGCAGTGGCTTGTTCTTCCACCGCCGGATTCCACCAAGGGTCATAGTGAATCACCGTATCTGCTGCAGTGAGATTAAGGCCCGTGCCACCGGCCTTCAAGCTGATCAAAAACAGCGGCACCCGGCCCTGTTGAAACTCCTCGATCGCCGCCTCACGATCCTTAGTCTGGCCGGTCAGCTTGCTGTATTTGTACTTGCGCTTTACCAACTCGATTTCAATCAATTCCAGCATCGAAGTGAATTGCGAGAAGAGCAGGACTTTGCGTCCCTCATCGAGCAGTTCGTCGAGCATCTCCATCAGCGTAGTCAGCTTGGCAGATGGCGCAAGCCCTTTCGCCACCACCGCTTCTGCTGCGGCCAACTTGACTAAACGTGGATCGCAACATACCTGACGCAGCTTGAGCAAGGCGTCGAGAATCATGATCTGGCTACGTCCCACGCCTTGGGTGGCCAACGCCTGTCGCAACTTGGTATCGAACACCGCGCGCAGAGATTCGTAAATATCCCGTTGTCCGCCCTCGATTTCAACCCAGCGAATCATTTCCGTGCGCGGCGGCAAATCAGTCAGTACTTCTTCTTTGGTCCTGCGTAACAGGAAGGGACGCACACGGTCAGCGAGCCGTTGGCGCATTTCATCATCACCCTGTTTTTCGATTGGTGTGCGGAATACCTGAGTAAATCGCGAAGCGCTTGAGAGCAGACCAGGCATCAGGAAGTCAAACTGCGCCCACAATTCGCCGAGATGGTTTTCCAGCGGAGTTCCAGTCAGTGACAGGCGATGCCGGGCTTTCAGTTGCCGGGCAACCTGATGTGATTGCGCCTTGGGATTCTTGATGAACTGGGCTTCGTCCATGACCAACAGATGATATTTTTGCGCCATCAAGACATCGCGATCGCGAACCAGCAAAGGATAAGTTGTCAAGATCAGGTCGACCGTTGCCATTTCGTGGAAGCGGTCGAAACGGTCCTTGCCATGCAGAGTCAAGATGGTGAGATTGGGCGTGAATTCGGCTGCCTCGTTGCGCCAGTTGGTCAGCAAACTGGTCGGCCCGATCACGAGGCTCGGCAGGTTCGCGCGACCACTCGCCTTTTCGAGATGCAGATGGGCCAGGGTTTGCACCGTCTTACCCAAACCCATATCGTCGGCCAAAATCCCGGCCAAGCCATACTCCCGGAGAAACTGCAGCCAGTTCAGGCCGGCCTGTTGATAGGGTCGCAAGGTTGCGTTGAATCCTTCCGCCGGCAGGCACTCCTTGATGCCGGAAAAATCGCGCAGTCGCTGACCGAGTTCGCGCAGCTTGTCGCCACCGACCCAGTGCGCCGGCTGCTCATCCAGGCCTGCCAGCATTGCCGCGTGGTAACGCGAAAGCCGTGGACGGTCATCGTCGAGAAGTTCCAGCAGTGGCAGTAGCCAGGCCTTGAGGCGCGCGGCCGGAACCGGGAGGATGCGGCGTTCATCCAATGGCACAGGAAAACTCTGATCATCTTCCAATGCTCTGACGGTGGCCAATAGTTTGGGGCGTTCGCGGAGCAGGCGCAGTAACGGCGGCACCAGACTGACCCGCTCGCCATTGATCCGTACGCCCAGGTCCAGATTGAACCAATCACTGCCGGCGTTGTCCGCATCGCCTTGCGTCGGCTCTCCATCGTCCAGTTCAACAAACCAGTCGTCAGCGACCTCTATCCGATAGGGGAAATCGCTCGCCAACGTTACCGTAATGCCGCGCTCGGCAAGTAATTTGGCGCCTTCTCCAAGAAAAGCCAGCCAACCATGTGCGTCGCTTCGCGCCGGCATCAAACAGTCGCCGGGAGCATCGGTGCGGGTGTAGTTTGGTAACCGCCATTTATAGCTTTCGAAGCCGAACTCCTGCAGCAGTCGCCAGGCTCTTTGTTCGCTTTCAACATCGCGCTCCAGCGTCCGCCAGACACCGTCGCGTTGATGGGTCATCAATACCACCGGATGTTCACTGGCGGCGACCGTCGGGCCATCCGGATAGTGAAAATGCAGGGAGGCAATCGCGTGCGTATCTTCCACCCGATTAAGGCTGACATAGCGAAATCGGCCCAGCCCCAAAGTCACGTGTGCCGTCGGCGTACCGCCGAAGCTGGTCTCCTGAGCCTGCGGTAACGGCACTTCGAGGTTTAACTCACGGCCCAGTTTGATTAACTGCTGTCGCACCAGCAGGGCATCGGCTTCATTGAGTGGTGGAGCGTTCATCCAGCGCTTGATGACCACTTCGGGATACTTCGAGTTCAACTCACCGACCGTGCCTTGAAGTGTGTTTACGTAATACAGCGGCCAGGTGGTCAGCACCTGGGTGCTCTCCGGCAAATTGAAACTCGGGTTTTGCTGACCGTCGGCGGTTCGCGTCCAATGGAGGTCCAGCGGCAGCGTCGCACCAGCGCGCAAAGCTGCCTCTGGTCGTTCGTCAATAAACAGCCGTCCAGTGGCCAACGCCTGACGCAACAGCAAGGCTCCGGTTTCACCGGACAGTTCAACGTCCTGCTGGTAGTAGTAAGTCCCGCTCGACTGCAGGGCCAAAAATAGGCGCAAGGGCTCGATGTCCTCATCAGCAATAAACTCACGCGCGCTTCTTGCAGCACCCAAATCATAGGTCTGCGGCCGATACGCGGTCGGCTTTCCGATTGCACCCGTCTTCAACACCCGGCTCTTGCCCAGTGACAGACGATTCGGGTTTTGAGCGTTTAAAAGATACACCACGCATTGCCTGGCGACCTTCGTGCTTGCGCCGTTAGCGCCCGCCACTGCTGCTGGAGGTTCGGTCTCGTTAAAACTTGCCAGCCACTCCAAGGCCGCCGGGCTTGGCTCGACGCCCATTTCGCCCGATAGTGGCAGTGGCGCCTCCGGGATTGCAGGGAGGGCGTTGCCATTGAGTCGCATCGCCTTCGCGACTTCCGGTAGTTCCCGCAAGGTCGCCAATACGGCAACCACATGTTTGCAGTCGTATCCGACCGGACAGGTGCAGTCAGAATCGTAACCCGTGTCAGGATCTGTTCCGTCCGCGTTGAGCCAAATCGATATGCGGTACAACTCAGGGGCTGAACCTCTTACCTGCGCCTGGATGTGAACTTGCCCGTCTTCCAGTTCCACACTTCCAGGGCGTACCCGGCCACCCACAGCGTAACCAAGTCCGCGCTGCACGGTTGCTTCTGAGAATAAGTGAATCATCAAATCGATCCACTGCGGATCGTACTCAGGGGTGCGCTTGGCCATCAGGTGTTTTGGGCGTCCTGGACGCGCCGACGCGTGCTAATGCGCGAGATATCCAGGAAAAAAAGGGGAGGCGCACCTTACCATATATGCGCAGAAATTACACCTTTTTCAGGTACTCGCCAGACGATATTCGTCCAGATTTAACCGAGCATCAACGCATTTCAGGCAAGGATGCCTCAGAAGCTTTCGCCCGGGCGCAAAAAACGCCATTCTCCCAAGGGCAGTTCGCCGAGGCGAATCCGGCCGATTCGCACCCGCTTCAGACCAGTAACATGCAACCCAACCAGCTCACACATGCGTCGAATTTGCCGCTTGCGTCCCTCATTCAGGACAAAACGCAATTGATCCTCGTTGGCCCAAGTGACCCGCGCCGGTTTAAGCTTTCTATCGTCCAGCTCAAGTCCGTGGTTCAGCAGCGCCAGCCCGCGCTCATCGAGTTTGCCCTCAACGCGGACCAGATACTCCTTGTCGACCGTGGAGTTCTCTCCGATCAATTGCCTTGCCACACGGCCGTCTTGCGTCAGCACCAACAGGCCGGTCGAATCAATATCAAGACGGCCTGCCGGCGCCATGCCTTTCAAATGCAGTGACCGAAATCGTGGTCGATCCTCCGGCATTTGGGTCGTCGGTCCGATGAGCGTCAATGCCGGTAGATGGCCGTCCTCCGCCTGGCCTGAGACATAGCCGATCGGTTTATGCAGAATGACCGTCATCTGTTGCGCCTGATTGGCTTGCGCCTCCGGCGCCAAAGTAATTACGGCGTCTGGTGAAGTACGCGTGCCCAGTTCGTTCAGCCGTTTGCCATCAACAAACACCAAGCCGCGTTCTATGTAACTATCGGCCTCCCGCCGCGAACAAAGTCCGCGTTCGGCCATCAGCTTGGAGACGCGGATTCCCGCCGGATCATTTGGATGCGTATCATTCATGGTTGTTGATTCTATCGCCGCGTGTTCCGGAATATGCTCAGTTATCGCCACTCTTATCACGCTGGTAACCATGCCGATGTGCTCAAGCACACAGTCTTGATTCACTGTCTCGGCTACATGAACAGCAAGGAAAAGCCCTACGCGGTGATCGACACCCATGCCGGTGCCGGGATTTATTCGCTTGAAGCGGAACACGCCGAGCGAACGGGTGAGTACAAAAACGGTGTCGCCCGTCTATGGGGTCGCAAGGACGCTCCGGCGCCACTCATCGCCTACCTTGCGACCGTTCGCAAACTGAACTTGGGCGAAAAGCTGCGCCGCTACCCCGGCTCACCGTGGCTAATATCACAACTGGCAAGGGAGGACGATCGACTGCGTTTTTGCGAAATGCATTCGACTGATGCCGCTTTGCTGCGACGCGAATTCAAAGGCAAGGCACCGCGCGTGATTGTCGAACAGTGCGACGGATTCGAAGGCCTCAAAGCGGCTCTACCCCCCGTTTCGCGCCGCGGAATGGTGTTGATTGACCCATCCTACGAAATGAAAAATGACTACACCCGGGTGGTTGTCGCGGTTAAAGATGCCCTAAAGCGCTTCGCGACCGGAATGATTCTGGTTTGGCATCCCTGCATTGCTTCCTTGGATGCCAATCAATTGCCCGAGCGCCTGAAAAAAGCCGGGGCAAATAGCTGGCTGCATGCGCAACTAAAAGTCTGCGCCCCCTTCCCGCAAGGTCGGGGCATGCACGGGAGCGGAATGTTCATTATCAATCCGCCCTGGACGCTTGAGGCCAAATTGAATGAAGCGCTCCCCTACCTGACTGAAATATTAGCGCTGGATGAACGCGCAGCGTGGAGTCTAAATAAATTTGAACAAGCATCGACTGCAAGTTCATAAGTTCAACTGACTCAACTTGCGGTCTGCGTAGGACTGCCTTGTGGACGGCATTAGCGAAATATTCGCTAATCTGACGATGCATCCTCGACTTCAAGCGGTGAATTTCAGCGAGTGCAGCTTTCCAGGCAGTGCAACCATTTGACCAAAATCAAACCGCCGTGATGGTGAACCCGTCACACTCAGCGGACTGCGGGGGTGTAGTACGCCGCTTGAGGAAAATATGAAATTTAAAGACTATTACGAAATTCTCGGCCTCGCGCGCAGCGCAAGCGCCGATGAGATCAAGCAAGCCTATCGCAAGCTGGCTAGAAAATTCCATCCAGACGTCAGTAAAGTTGCTGATGCCGAAGCCAAGTTCAAGGAGCTTGGCGAAGCTTACGCTGTGCTCAAGGACCCGGAAAAGCGGGCGGCCTACGACCAGATGGGAAGCCAGTGGAAGAGTGGGCAGGACTTTCAACCGCCGCCAAACTGGGATGCCGGATTTGAGTTCAGCGGTCGAGACTCTGCGCACGGTGCCGGTGTTGATAGCAGCGAGTTTTTCGAGGCGCTCTTTGGCCGGCACGGACGAACCGGCCAGCGCGGAGCCAGAACGGCAAAAGGTGAGGATCATCATGCCAAGGTATTGATTGACCTCGTCGACGCCTATCAGGGTGCCCAGCGCAGCATCACTTTACGCATGCCGGTGCAAGATGCCGATGGCCGTGTGGATTTGCAAGAACGCACTTTGGCCGTCGCAATTCCCAAAGGCATTCGCGCCGGCCAACATTTGCGCCTGAGCGGACAAGGCAGCTCCGGATTCAATGGCGGCCCGGCAGGTGACCTTTATCTGGAAATCGAGTTCAACCCTCATCCGGAATTTCGGGTCGATGGCCGCGATGTATTGTTTGACCTCCCCTTGGCCCCATGGGAGGCGGCCTTGGGGGCATCAATCGCTGCGTTGACTCCTGAAGGCCCGGTTCAGCTTACGATACCGCCGGGAAGCAAGGCTGGCCGGCAACTACGACTTAAAGGTAAAGGGATTCCAGGCACGCCACCCGGTGATCTTTACGCTGTGCTGGGAATCGTCCTGCCACCAGCAAACACAGATGCCGAACGCGATAGTTATCGTGCGATGGAAATGGCATTCGATTTCAACCCTCGCGCAAACCTCACGGGATAACCAATCATGAGCCAGACCAACAATGTGTACCTTCAAGGCACCGTCGTCGAAGAACACCACATGCTGACCATCGGTGAATTGTGTCAAGCCTGCAATGCAGAGCCCGCGCATGTGCATGTGTGGGTGATCGAGGGAGTTCTGGACCCTGTTGGAGAGTCACCCGAAGCTTGGCGGTTTGTCGGGGAGTCGCTACGTCGCGCGCGACTTGCGCAGCGACTGTCGACTGACCTGGAGATCAATCCGTCGGGCGTCGCTTTGGCACTCGATCTACTTGATGAAATCGCGGAACTAAAAGCGCAACTGCGGCGTACCAACCTGTAAAGAGAACACCGTCTTTTAACGGCGTCCTACCAGCACCAACTGATCATTTCAGCGCAGTTCCACGCCGGTCTTCGACTGCAAGTAGTCCATCGTTACGCCTGGCGCAAGTTCCACAACCCGCAACCCGTCGTCCTCCACATCCAGCACTGCCAAATCAGTGATGATGCGATCGACCACGCCCTTCCCGGTCAGCGGTAGCGTGCAGTTGGGCAGTATCTTGTAGTCTTCGGTGCCATTTTTTAGCTTGGCGACATGCTCCATCAACACCACCACACGTCGCACGCCGGCCACCAGATCCATCGAGCCACCCATTCCTTTGATCATCTTGCCGGGAATCATCCAGTTGGCCAAATCGCCTTTTTCACTCACTTGCATGGCGCCAAGAATGCTCAGATTAATTTTTCCGCCGCGGATCATGGCGAAACTGTCGTGGCTTCCAAAAATTGACGATCCGGGTATGGTTGTCACTGTTTGCTTTCCCGCATTAATGACATCGGCGTCAACTTCATCGTCAAAAGGGAACGGACCGATGCCAAGCATGCCGTTTTCGCTTTGCAGCCAGACTTCGATATCCGCCGGCACATGATTGGCAACCAAGGTCGGGATGCCGATCCCCAGATTGACGTAGTAGCCATCACAAAACTCCCTTGCTGCGCGCGCCGCCATTTCATCGTGATTCCAGCCCATGATCAGTCCTCAGTCCGTTCGGTGATGGTGCGACGTTCTATACGTTTTTCAGGATGCGGGTTATGCACGATGCGATGTACGTAAATCCCGGGCAGATGCACCTGATCCGGATCCATCTCACCGATCTCGACAATATGTTCAGCTTCAACGATACAGACCTGACCCGCCATGGCCGCCGCTGGATTGAAATTGCGGGCTGTGCGGCGAAACTGCAGGTTGCCTGACTTGTCGGCCGTGTGCGCTTTGACCAAGGCCACATCAGGGCGGAAACTACGTTCCATGACGTACGTTTCACCGTCAAACTCACGTAGCTCTTTGCCTTCGGCAACCACGGTGCCGACACCTGTCCGGGTGAAAAAAGCCGGGATACCAGCCCCGCCAGCGCGCAATTTCTCGGCAAGCGTTCCTTGCGGTGTAAATTCCAGTTCCAGTTCGCCGGTCAAATACTGACGTTCAAACTCCTTGTTTTCGCCGACATAGCTTGAAATCATCTTCTTGATCTGCCGTGTCTCCAGTAGCTTGCCCAGTCCGAAGCCGTCGACACCGGCATTATTGGAAATCACCGTCAAATTCTGCACCCCGCTATCGCGCAATGCATCAATCAAGGCCTCCGGAATGCCGCACAGGCCAAAACCGCCAACGGCCAGCAGTTGGCCGTCCTCGACAATCCCATCCAGCGCATCGGCAGCAGTTGGATAAATTTTATTCACAGCACCATCCTTTTATTGACAACTTGAGGATGCTAGCAGAAGCGCCAAGGTCATCGCAAACACGTTTTCGACGCAGGTCTCACGGCAATTAGTGCGCTTGCCCTGCTTATAATTGACTGTCATTTACGTCAAGCGAGCAAATAATGGAACGCGAAGCAATGGAATTCGATGTCGTCATCGTTGGTGGCGGCCCTGCAGGCCTTTCGGCGGCGATACGGCTGAAGCAGATCAATCCGGAAATTAACGTCTGCCTGATCGAAAAGGGTAGTGAAATCGGCGCCCATATCCTTTCCGGCGCAGTGATGGACCCGCGCGCGTTGAATGAGCTCTACCCGAACTGGAAGGAGCTTGGCGCACCAATCGATACCGCGGTCACCCGCGACCGGGTGACGTATCTGACCCAGTATGGATTTGTCGATATCCCGAACCTCGCGGTGCCGGGCTGTATGCTTAACAAAGGCAACTACATCCTCAGCCTTGGCATGCTTTGCCGCTGGCTGGGAACTCAGGCAGAAGCACTTGGCGTCGAAATCTATCCAGGATTTGCCGGCGCCGAGATCCTTTACGACGAAAAAGGCGCTGTGCGCGGCGTTGCAACCGGCGATATGGGCGTGGGCCGCGACGGGCAGCCAACCGATGCTTTCGCTCCCGGCATGGAATTGCTGGCGAAATACACGCTCTTTGCCGAGGGCTGCCGCGGGCATTTGGGCAAACAACTAGAAGCCAAATTTGCCCTGCGTGCCGAATCCGACCCGCAGACCTACGGTATCGGAGTCAAAGAGTTGTGGGAAGTGCAGCCCGAGCATTTTGAAAAGGGCCTTGTTGTCCATAGCGCAGGTTGGCCAATTAAATCCGATACTTATGGCGGTGCTTTCATGTATCACTTTAATGAAAATCTCGTCTCAATCGGTCTCGTCGTTGGTCTCGGATACAAAAATCCCTACCTCTCGCCATTTGAGGAGATGCAACGCTACAAGACTCATCCGCAGATCGCGCCGATCTTCAAAGGAGCAAAACGGCTGGCCTATGGCGCCCGTGCGCTGACCGCAGGCGGCTTGCAGTCCTTGCCAAAACTCACCTTTCCAGGCGGCGTAGTGATTGGTGACGATGCCGGATTTCTGGTGGCATCCCGAATTAAAGGCAGCCATTCCGCGATCAAGAGCGGCATGCTGGCCGCCGAGGCAACTGCCGCCGCATTGGGTGAAGGTCGTAGCGCGGATGAACTGACGGCCTATCCTGAAGCATTCAGGAAATCCTGGCTCTATGACGAACTCAGCACCGCGCGAAACTTCAAACCGTGGATGGCCAAGGGGTTTTGGCTAGGCTCATTGATGTTCGGTATCGACCAGATGATTCTTCGCGGCAAGGCACCGTGGACCCTCGCCAATCACGCCGACCACACCAAACTGCTACCGGCGGCGCAATGCGAACCCATTGAATATCCCAAGCCGGATGGTGTGTTGACCTTCGATCGTTTGAGTTCGGTTTTTCTGTCCAACACCAATCACGAGGAAAACGAGCCCTGTCATCTCCAGTTGCGAAACGCGGCAGTTGCCATTGAAACCAATCTGGCGATCTACGACTCCCCGGAGCAACGCTATTGCCCCGCCGGCGTGTATGAAATCGTTCGAGACGAAGCTGGACAAAATCCTCGCTTGCAGATCAACGCGCAAAACTGCGTGCATTGCAAGACCTGTGATATCAAGGACCCCACCCAAAACATTAACTGGGTTGTTCCCCAGGGCGGCGAAGGGCCGATTTATCAACAGATGTAGGTCGCCGGCGGCGTACAACGGCGTCTCATCAGCACCAACTGACCAAAGCACCTCATGAGAATTTTTGTGACCGGCGCATCCGGCTTTGTCGGAGGCGCGACTGTAAAGCGATTGCTGGACGAAGACTGCGACGTGACCGCCATGTCGCGCTCAGATAAGAGTGACGAGAAAATTCGCTCACTGGGCGCGACGCCATCGCGCTGCGACCTTGACAGCATTTCTGCTGAAAATATTGCAGGATGTGAGATCGTCATTCACGCCGCCGCCCACGTCGACGCCTGGGGCGCAGTCGATGCGTGGGACAAGGCCAATGTGCAAGGCACCAAAAATGTCCTGCAAGCTGCGCGGGCCGCTGGCGTGCGCCGATTCATCCATATCGGCACCGAAGCAGCACTGGTTCGTGGGCAAGACCTCATTGATGTCGATGAAACCTATCCGTTGGCTTTTGACAGCCCGTTTCCCTATTGCCGCACCAAGGCGCTTGCGGAACAGGCAGTCCTTGCAGCGAACGATGCGAGTGCCAATTTCAGCACTATCGTCCTCCGCCCGCGCTTTATATGGGGACCCGGTGACACGACGATTCTGCCTAGCGTTCTGGAAATGGCCGCTGCCGGCAAATGGACCTGGATCGATCGCGGTGCTGCAATGACCTCGACCACCTATATCGATAATCTGGTGGAGGCCATCACGCTGGCGCGTAGCGGTGGCAAGTCTGGCCAAGCCTATTTCATTCTCGACCAAGGCACCCGTTCAATGCACGAAGTCATAACCGCAATGGCCGCCACGCAGAAAGTCACTTTGCCGGACCGCTCAATGCCGGGCTGGCTGGCACGCGCGCTTGGGATCACGTTGGAAGGGATTTGGCGCACCTTGGGACTTAAAAGCAAACCGCCACTGACCGCACATGAGGCAATGGTGATGTCGCGAAACTGCACTTTGATTGGTGCCAAGGCGGAACGTGAGCTGGGATACAAACCACCAATCACCACGCAGCAGGGGTTGCGTTCAATGTCTTCCAGATAGACGCGGCTGTCGACATCGCGTCGATTCTGTTTCTGTGCAGCGATTCATTTAGTCAACTACAACACTTCCCTTCATCCCTGCTTGGAAATGTCCTGGTTGGAGGCAAGCAAAACTCACCGTTCCAGCCTTGGCGAACTGCCAAATAATCTCACCGGATTTTCCCGGTTGCACAGTGACCATGTTCGGATCGGCATGTTCCATGTCGGGATGCTTGCTCATCATTGCCGCGTGTGCCTTTAAATCTTTCGCGGTTCCCAAAACCAGCTCATGTTTCAGTTGGCCGGTATTTTTAACAACAAACTTGACCGTCTCACCGGAACGAACATTCACCTTAGCCGGGATAAATCGCATCCCATCAGTCATTTCAATGGTTATCGTGCGGCTGATGCTGGCAGGCACCCCGGCTTTACCAATGACGCCCGCGTCCCCTGAATGACCGCCACCGTGATTGCCGGTGGCTGTTGCATCCAGTGAGGCAAACAAACTTGAAAGCGCGATAACAACGATTGGGAACTTCATCGCGTCCAGTATCGCCTAATGAGAGCTGATGGCGAAACGGTTGCGCTAACCAAAATTAAGCTTAAAACAGTTCATCCGCCAACAGCAATCCGCTCGCACCGCCTTCGGTGACTTCCAGCGCCAAACCGGGTGCCGCCACCAATGAATGGTCGGCAAAGTAGCGCGCTGTCGTGATCTTCGCCGCGTAGAACGGATCGGTTTCACCAGCCGCAATTTTTGCCTGCGCCACTAGGGCCGAGCGGGCCATCACCCAGCCCCCGGCGACGGTTCCGAGCAAATGCAGGAACGGTACCGCACCCAGAGCGACAGTACGAACGTCCGCAGAATAGTTGGCGACGATGTAATCCGTTGCAGTCTTCAATGCAGCAATACCCGCTTTAAGCGATCTGCAAATTGCACGCGATTCGGCATCGTCGTGCTTTGCAAGTTCAGCTTCGGTTGCAGCCATGGCGGTCAGAAGTACCTGCATTGTCTGTCCGCCATCGCGGGCTATCTTTCGACCGATCAAATCATTCGCCTGAATTCCGGTGGTGCCTTCGTAAATCGTGGTAATCCGCGCGTCGCGCATGAATTGAGCAGCGCCGGTTTCCTCAACGAAGCCCATGCCACCATGTACCTGAACCCCGGTGTATGCCAAGGCATTGCCAGTTTCAGTGCACCATCCCTTGACGATAGGAATGAGTAAATCAACCAATGCCTGGTTACGCTGACGCTCGGCCGCGTCCGGATGTCGAGTGGCAATGTCGGTTCGACCGGCAACCCAATAAGCCAATCCTCGCGCGGCTTCTGTGCGTGAGCGCATATCCATCAGCATGCGCCTCACATCGGGATGTTGAATAATGGCCACCGGTGCGGAAGAACCCTCAATCGCCCTGCCCTGCACGCGGTCGCGAGCGAAGCTGACTGCCTTTTGGTAAGCGGCCTCGCCCAATGCGAGGCCCTCGAGCCCGACGCCAAAGCGCGCAGCATTCATCATGATGAACATGTATTTAAGGCCGTCATTTTCTTTCCCGACCAAGGTGCCGATGGCACCTTCGCCATCGCCAAACGCCATCACGCAGGTTGGACTGGCATGGATTCCCAACTTGTGTTCAATCGATACGCAATACGCATCATTGCGTGCACCCAAAGTGCCATCAGCATTCACCAGAAATTTGGGTACTACGAACATCGATATACCTTTGACACCTTCAGGCGCGTCCGGAGTACGGGCGAGCACCAAATGGATGGTGTTCTCGGTAAAGTCGTGATCGCCATAGGTGATGAAAATCTTCTGCCCGAACAACTTATAGGTACCATCGCCGTTTGGAACCGCCCGGGTGCGAATAGCAGCCAAATCAGAACCGGCCTGCGGCTCAGTCAGGTTCATTGTTCCGGTCCATTTGCCGGAAACCATGTTCGGCAGATACATCTCCTTTTGCTCTGCGGACCCCGACAACTCAAGTGCCTCAATGGCACCATTGGTCAACATCGGGCAGAGTGCGAAAGAGATGTTTGCCGAACGCCACATTTCATTGACTGCGGCGGCGACAACTTTAGGCATACCTTGACCACCGTGTTCTTGATCGCACGACAAACCGTTCCAGCCGCCATCGACAAACTGCTGGTAGGCCGCTTTGAATCCCGTCGGGGTGGTGACGGCTTTGTCCTTCCAGTGAGCGCCTTCTCGGTCGCCCGACCAATTAATCGGCGCGAGCACGCCACCCGCGAACTTACCGGCTTCTTCCAGCACGGCTTCGACCAGATCGGCAGTAGCGTCTTCATTTCCGGGCAACTGACTGACTTCAGCGAGTCCGGCAATCTCGTTGATGGCAAACAACATGTCTTTTAACGGGGCGTTATAGATGCTCATACTCGGTAACCTCAGACTGGGCGTGGGAAAACAGCAACGCCCTGAAATTGCAGATCAGGGCGTTGGTCGAATTACTGCGTAAACTGCTCGTGACTAGAGCGCTGAAACCAACTCGGGCACAGCGGCGAAGAGGTCTGCCACCAGGCCGTAGTCGGCGACTTGGAAAATCGGTGCATCCGGGTCTTTGTTAATTGCCACAATGACCTTGGAATCCTTCATCCCGGCGAGATGCTGGATGGCACCAGAAATCCCAACTGCTATGTAAAGCTGCGGCGCGACAATCTTGCCGGTTTGACCAACCTGATAGTCGTTTGGCACAAAGCCCGCATCAACCGCCGCGCGACTGGCGCCCATTGCAGCGCTCAGCTTGTCGGCCAAAGGTTCGAGCACAGCTTTGTAGTTCTCGCCACTGCCCATCCCGCGACCGCCGGATACGATAATTTTGGCGGCACCCAACTCAGGTCGTGCCGACTTGGTGAGTTCACGACCGATTAATTTGGCTTTACCAAGATCCGGGCCAGCCGCAATCGCTTCAACGCTGGCAGATCCAGCGGTACCGGCTGCGTCAAATCCTGTCGCACGCACGGTAATCACTTTGACTGTATCCACGGACTTCACCGTCGTCATGACGTTGCCGGCATAGGTCGGTCGCACAAAGGTGTCAGCGGACTCAACGCTGGTAATTTCGGATATTTGCGCCACATCAAGCAGTGCGGCAACACGTGGCAGTGCGTTTTTCCCGCACGCAGTCGCGCAAGCCAGAATGTGCGTGTAGCCTGCGGCGTTAGCCACCACCAAGGCAGCGAGATTCTCGGCGGTTTGATCACCGTAGTGCGCCGCATCGGCCACTTTCACTTTACTCACGCCGGAAATTTTGGCCGCAGCTTCTGCCACTGCAGCGCAGTTTGCGCCTGCAACCAGCACATGAATATCACCGCCGATTTTTGCAGCAGCCGCAACGGTGTTCAGGGTTGGTGCTTTCAGGCTGGCATTGTCGTGTTCAGCTATAACAAGAATACTCATTTAGATCACCTTCGCTTCGTTTTTAAGTTTTTCCACCAGTGTTGCCACATCAGCCACCTTGACTCCTGCGCTTCGTTTTGGCGGCTCGCTGACGCTGACTGTGACCAACCGCGGCGTAACATCAACGCCGAGGTCTGCTGGTTTCACGATTTCCATCGGCTTTTTCTTGGCCTTCATAATGTTGGGTAGCGTTGCATAGCGTGGTTCGTTGAGTCGCAAGTCAGCCGTAATCACTGTCGGCAGGGTGACTTCAATCGTTTCCAGGCCACCATCGATTTCTCGCGTCACTGTGGCTTTGCCATCCGCAATCACTACCTTGGACGCAAAAGTTGCTTGCGACCAACCCAGCAATGCTGCGAGCATTTGTCCGGTTTGGTTGGCGTCGTCGTCAATGGCTTGTTTGCCAAGAATAAGCAAATGGGGAGCTTCCTTGTCAGCGACCGCTTTGAGTAATTTGGCAACCGCAAGTGGCTGCAACTCAGCGTCTGTCTCAACCAAAATGGAACGGTCTGCTCCAATGGCCATCGCTGTGCGCAAGGTCTCCTGACACGCCGTAACGCCGCATGACACAGCAATCACCTCGCTGGCTATGCCAGCCTCGCGGAGACGCACGGCTTCTTCCATTGCAATTTCGTCAAATGGGTTCATCGACATTTTGACATTGGCCAACTCAACGCCTGAACCGTCACCTTTCACACGGACTTTGACGTTGTAATCGACCACACGCTTTACCGGGACAAGAATCTTCACACGAGCCTCCAAGAGTTAAAAATTCGAACTGGTGCCAATTTTAGCGAATTACCACTCGCTAAAGACGGCCAAAAAGCCAGTTGGTCCCGATAAGAGACCGACCCGACTACCGACCGTACGCTGTTGTTTTGCCCTAACGCAGAAATTCTCGGCTGATTTCCCTGAATAATGGCGTTCCAGCTGTGCGCAGGCATTCAAAAGCGAACATTTCGGCGCTGACAATTTCAATACCGGCCTGGCGCATACGCTCCAATGCAGTGACTTTGTCCGCATGGCGCCGCGAACCCACGCCGCTTTCGACGACAAAAACTTCGTGCCCGGCACCTTTTAGCTCAATAGCAGTCTGCAAAACGCAGACATGTGACTCAATTCCGCAGATGACCCACTGCTCATTGGCTTGACCGAGGATGCCGGCAGCTACACACGAAAAGTGAATCTTCTCGCTCACGCAGTTGTCAGGCAATTCTTTCAACAGATCTGCATGGGTTGTGCCCAGGCCTTGCGGATACTGCTCGCTGGCCGAGATCGGGACGCCCAATCTTTTCGCCAAACGAACCAGCCAAAGAATCTGATCAAGGACGGATTGACTATCGGCAATTGCAGGCAAAAGTCGAGTCTGCACATCAATCACCAGCAGCCTGCAACGGTGGGCATCAATCAGCATTACTCATTCCACGCCTGAATGAACTCTGCCCAATGAGCCTGCTCAAGCGTCGATAGCGCCTTTCGCACAAGCGCAATTTCGGCAACTCCCTCCTCCGCACTGAGGTGACCGCGAAATACCTGATAGCGCAAGTAAACCAGATAGGTATTCACTACATCGGTTTCACAGTAATCGCGAATTTCATCGGCCCGCCCGTTCTGCCACGACTCCCAAACGGCGGAGCCATCCATACCTAGTTTGCCGGGGAAGCCACACAATTTGGCCATATCGTCCAACGGTGCATTGGCGCGCGGTTGGTACATCGCCAATACATCCATCAAGTCAAGATGCCTTTGATGGTAGCGGCTAATGTAATTATTCCATTTGAAATCCCGAGAATCGCGATAGTCGCCTTCGCCCAAATCCCAGTAGCGGGGAGCACTAACGCCATTTATCAGAGCGCGATAATGCAAGGCCGGTAGATCAAAACCACCGCCATTCCACGAAACCAGTTGCGGCGTGAATTTCTCGATCCCATCAAAAAAACGCTGGATGATCTCTTTTTCATCAGCTTTTGGGGCGGCCATGGACCATACGCGAAATCCATCATCGCTGCGTAGCGCACAAGATATCGTAATCACCCGGTGTAGATGGTGGGGAAGGAAATCACCGCCGTTTTTTGCGCGCTGTCGTTGAAACGCCAACTCGGCGACCTCGTGGTCCGACAAGGTCGTCGGCAGATCATGCAACCGGCGCAGACCGGCAACATCCGGGATGGTCTCGATATCAAAAACAAGCGTAGGAGTCATGTTTGTGGGGTTACCGGAAGTCGATGAAAGACACAGCATGAATGGATCCCCATTTCGAGACAGCCAGCGAAACGGACATGCCAAATTATAGTCAGCTGGTTTTGCTATCTTGCTGACCGAGAATCTATGGTCGAACCTAAGATCTTGTTTTAAATCAAACCACTTTTTACACTCTGTCGTAGCATGCCATGATGACGATACCGCACGAAATCGAAACTCGGATTGCGACCACGGCAACCGGCTGTGTTTATTTGGTCGGAGCCGGCCCGGGTGATCCGGAACTGCTAACACTTAAGGCAGCCAGGCTCATAGCACAGGCCGATGTGCTGGTATACGACCATCTCGTATCCGCCCCTGTGATGGCCCTGGTCAATCCGAAGGCGGAAAGGATTTATGCGGGTAAAGAACGCGGCAACCACGCTCTGCCGCAGACCCAATTGAATGATTTGCTGGTTAGTCTCGCAAATCAAGGGAAGTGCGTGGTCAGGCTCAAGGGCGGTGACCCCTACACCTTTGGTCGCGGCGGAGAGGAAGTTCAAACTCTGCGCGCAAGTCATGTCCGTTTTGAAGTGATTCCCGGTATTACTGCAGCCACTGGAGTAGCGGCCTATGCCGGGATTCCATTGACCCATCGTGACTATGCGCAAGCCTGTATTTTTGTAACAGGGCATCTCAAAGACGGCACCATGAATCTTGATTGGCCGGGGCTGGCACGGCGACGTCAAACAGTGGTCATTTACATGGGATTACACGGTTTGGCGCATCTATGTGAACAACTTATTGCGCATGGGCTGCCGCATTCATGGCCCGCCGCCATTGTCCAACAAGGCACTCAGCCCACTCAGCGGACGGTTACCGGTACCCTGGCAAGCTTGCCCGAACTGGCAACCGCCGCCAGGTTGCGCGCTCCGACCCTGATCATTGTCGGCGAAGTCGTGCTCCTGCATGAGCAACTTCAATGGATTGTCGAAGCGGCTGACTAGCATCAGGCTGTTGCATCTTCAGCTAACAGTCGGGGTCATGGTGCAACTAGAATGCGCGCCATGGAAAACCGCCAAGGTCACGTTGACACGCCACTGACAATTGCCTATTTAGCTTCGGTTCTGATCCATATCGTCGTTCTCAGCATTTCGATTTCACCTCCCGGCAGCGGTAGCCCGGCCGATTCAGCACCTCAGCGACTGGATGTTGCGCTTGCCAAACGGCCGACTCCAAAGACTCCCGAACCTATGACAGAACCGGTGCCAAAGCCGCCGGTTCCGCCAGACAAGAAGCCAAAACAACAAGTACTCACCGCCGCACCCACTTCGACACCGACGCCGATGACCTGGCCAATCCGGACGTGGTCCCGAACTGAACGTTCGGAGATGGAAAAATTTCTCACTGAACTCGCTGCAGAGGCCAAGCCTGCGTCTAAACCACAGCAGGGCAAAGACCTTGCGGCGCAAGCACTCGCCACGGCGCGGCAACCCGAAACGCCTCCCGATGGCGCTGGCAGCCCTCCAGATGTTGAAGCGTCGAGTCCGGGTCCTGCACGAAAATCGATCGATAAGTTCAGTATGGAAATGTATTTCGATGCTTTTGTTAACAAGCTGAACCGCAGCGCAGCATTTGTAAAGAAGGAAACCCGCAAGAGTGGTTACCGTAAGGCGCTGGTGCAAATTCTGTTGAATTCCGACGGCACACTCAAGAGTTATGAGGTTCTGCGTTCCGGAGACCAGGAATCCGAGATCGCCTACATCAAGAGCGTGGTTGATCGCGCCTCACCGTTTTCTGCATTTCCCCGCGACATCGCCGGTGTCGCGGGAGTTCTGTCAATTTTTATATGTATCGTTCCCACGGGGGGCGACGGCGGCGGAAGTTTCTCAAGAACATCGGCGCAAGAATGTCGTGACTAAGGCCGCTGTGCCAGCTGGTTGAGCCGTTGTGACAGTGCAGACGATGGGTCTGTCGGTGTAAAATTCTCGGTTTCGCGATAGGAATAATCATGGAAGCCGAACGCCTGAACGCTGTATCCAACCATATCGGTGACCTGAAGTCGCGCGAGCAGGAATTGCGGAGGTATCTTTGACTACGATGCCAAGGCATCGCGGCTTGAAGAAATTGTCGGTCTCCTGGAAGATCCCAAAGTATGGGATGACGCAGAGCGTGCCCAGATCTTGGGCCGTGACCGAAAGGCACTCGAAGGCGTAGTGCTGAGCCTGGATTCAATTGCACAACACCTGGTTGATGCACGCGAATTGTTTGAACTGGCCAAGAGCGAGGATGACGAAGAAACCTTGATCTCCGTCGAAGGCGATCTTGCCGGCTTGGAAAAAGAAGTCGGCAGCCTCGAGTTTCGTCGCATGTTCAACAATCCGCTTGATCCCAACGCGTGCTTCCTGGAAATTCAGGCCGGCGCCGGCGGCACCGAGGCCCAGGACTGGGCCGCCATGTTGTTGCGGATGTACCTCAAATACGCTGAGCGCAAAGGGTTTGCGGTTGAAATCCTCGAAGAATCTGCGGGGGATATCGCGGGTCTTAAAAGTGCAACCTTGAAAATTACCGCCGAATACGCCTACGGAACGATGCGAACCGAATCAGGAGTTCATCGATTGGTACGCAAATCACCGTTCGACTCCAATGCACGTCGCCACACCAGTTTTACTTCAGTATTTGTCTATCCGGAAGTTGACGACTCGATTGAAGTCGATATCAATCCCGCCGATTTGCGTATTGATACCTTTCGCGCCAGCGGTGCGGGTGGACAGCACATCAACAAAACTGATTCAGCGATCCGGATTACCCATGTTCCGACCAACATCGTCGTGCAATGCCAGAGTGATCGGTCGCAACATCGTAATCGAGCGGAAGCGATGGCCATGTTGAAGTCACGCTTGTACGAGGCTGAACTGCGTAAGCGTCAGGCGCAGCAACAGCAGTTGGAAGACGCCAAGACAGACATCGGTTGGGGCCACCAGATACGCAGTTACGTGCTTGACCAGTCACGCATTAAAGACTTGCGCACTAATGTTGAAGTTGGCAATACCCAAAGTGTTCTCGACGGCGATCTCGACCAATTTATTGAAGCCAGCCTCAAACAAGGCGTCTGAGAATTTTTCATATGCCAAAATATTCACTATCCGAGGAATCATTGCGTTTGATACGCATCTGACCATGACTACAAACACTCCCGCCCAGCCCGATGAGGCAGTCGACCCTGTGAAATCCGAGAATCACCTGATCGCCGAACGCCGTGAGAAACTCAAAGCCTGGCGTACTACGGGAAAATCTTTCCCTAATGATTTTTCGCGAGAAAACCTGGCTAATCGGCTCGATGAACTTTATGCCGACAAGACCCGCGAGGAACTCGATGCGGCACAGATTGACGTCAAGGTTGCGGGCCGAATCGTGCTCAAACGCGTCATGGGCAAGGCGAGCTTCGCGACCATTCAGGATGTCTCCGGAAGGCTTCAAGTCTTCGTCAGCAATGATGTCACGGGCGAAGATGTGCACAAAGAGTTCAAGCATTGGGACATCGGTGATATTGTTGGATGCGAAGGCGTTTTGTTCAAAACCAAGACCAATGAATTGACGGTCAATTGCACGTCCATTCGCCTGCTGACCAAATCACTACGGCCATTGCCGGAAAAGTTTCACGGCTTGAGTGACGTCGAACAAAAATATCGGCAGCGCTATCTCGATCTGATCACCAATGAACAGACGCGTCAGACCTTCGCGGCGCGCAGCAGAATGGTGCAATCGATTCGCAACTACATGATGCAGCACGGATTCCTGGAAGTTGAGACGCCGATGATGCATCCCATCCCCGGTGGTGCGGCGGCGAAGCCATTCAAGACACATCACAACGCGCTCGATATGGAATTGTTCTTGCGAATTGCACCGGAACTGTATTTAAAGCGCTTGGTGGTTGGCGGTTTCGAAAAAGTTTTCGAAATTAACCGCAACTTTCGCAATGAAGGTTTGTCGCCGAGGCACAATCCAGAATTCACCATGATGGAGTTTTACGAGGCCTATACCGAATATCGTAAATTGATGGATTTCACTGAGGGCTTGTTGCGTCACAGTGCGCGCGAAGCTTTGGGCGCCGAGACCTTTAACTATCAGGGTCGCACCCTGGACTTGTCGCAGCCATTCGCCCGCCTGACCATTGTTGGTGCAATTCACAAGTACAACCCCGGATACTCGTTTGAGCAACTCAATGATGCAGAGTGGCTTAAATCCAAGCTCACCGAATTCAAAGTAGAAGTCAAAGCGCATATGGGCCTTGGCAGCCTGCAGCTTGCGCTATTTGACGAAACAACCGAAGCACAGTTATGGGATCCAACTTTTATCATCGACTACCCGGCGGAAGTTTCACCGCTGGCGCGTCGCAATGACGCAAATCCGGAAATTACCGAGCGCTTCGAGCTTTTCATTGTAGGTAGGGAAATTGCCAACGGATTTTCTGAGCTCAACGATCCGGAAGACCAGGCTGCCCGCTTTTTGGAACAAGCCGAGGCCAAGGATGCGGGCGATGAAGAAGCCATGTATTACGACGCCGACTTCATCCGTGCGCTCGAATATGGCATGCCGCCCACGGGTGGCTGTGGTATCGGCATTGACCGACTGGTCATGTTGCTGACCGATTCGGCATCCATACGGGATGTCATCCTGTTTCCGCAAATGCGACCTGAGTAACTGGACGGCGGTGGAACAGGGAATTCGCGAAGCATGCTTCGCGCCTGAGGAACGGGTCGGCTGTGCAAAGCCGACACTGCACACCACTTCCAACTGGGGAGTTTCGTTCACTATCTCTCTGAGTGAGACAGATGCGAACAGCCGCTTCGGCGAGAACCGGGAGCGGCATGTCATCCACACCAACTGAAACAAAAACCGCCCTCGTGATTGGAGCCGGACTAGCCGGTGCCAATATTGCAGAACGTCTGGCAGCCCGCGGCTGGCAAATTGAAGTTGTTGAAAGCGCCGATGCACCGGCACTCGGTGCATCGGGTAATCCAGCCGGTATTGTGCGACCGCAATTGGCAAGGGACGATGCGCTGGCAGCGCGCTTTTCTCGTGCCTGTTATACGTATTTGCTACACCGTTTGGCCGAGTTGCCGGAGTGCCAATGGACCGCTTGCGGCGTCCTGCAAATCGCCCGTGACAATGACCACGAGGCTTTGCAACAAGCCACCGTACAAGAATTGAAACTGCCACCCGATTATGTGCAGTTTTTGTCGCGCGGGTGTGCCGAACAAATGGTTGGTCAGCCCTTAAGTCATGGGGCATGGTGGTTTCCGCAAGGTGGCTGGCTTAATCCGGCAACACTTTGCACTGCCCTGCTCGCACGATTTCAGAATACTGTGCGCTGCAGCTTCCGTACCGCAGTGGTGCGCCTCTCATACGACGAAACCAGATGGACGGCTTACAACGCTGATGATCAACCCGTTGCTACCGCTCACCACGTGGTACTGGCCAACGCTCACGCAGCCAACAACCTGCTCGAACAGGCGCTCCCGCTGACGGTGATTCGCGGCCAAATCAACTATCTGCCTGCCGATGCACTGCCGCCCGTGGGCCAGGTGTTATGTCGCAATGGCTACTTGACCCCGGCTTACGATGGCTACGTCAGTTTTGGTGCCAGCTTTGTCAATGATGACATTGATCAGGCGCTACGCCCGGTCGAGCAGACCGGTAACCTGCAGCGTCTGCAGGAGATTCTGCCCAAGGCCGACTTGGATAGGCATATCTTTGGCTCACAGCCCTTGATGGGTCGCGTTGCCCTGCGCACCGCCACGCCTGACCGGCTTCCCTTGATAGGTGGTATTCCTGCATGCACCAAAAAATCTGCGCGACTTGCGACGCAGGCCAATCTGATGCGCCTGCCCGGTCTGTATGCACTACTTGGCCTTTCTGCGAGAGGGATCGTTTGGGCACCTCTGGCCGCAGAGCATTTGGCCTGCCTGATGAACGATGAACCGTCACCGCTGCCTGCCGATATGGCAAACGCGATTGACGCCGGGCGGTTTTTGGTCAAGCAACTTCGCCGAGGTTAAAGCGGTTATCAGGTCGCCATGATAAATGGTGATGCGCAAATTTCGAACGCGCTATCTTCCCTGCACAGGGTCAGCGTCAAGTAAACTGCCCCTTTTCCCCATCAGGCAAAACTTCAATGGCTCAGTACGTAATGTCGATGCTCAAAGTGAGCAAAATTGTCCCGCCCAAACGGCAAATCATCAAAGACATTTCCTTGTCGTTCTTTCCCGGCGCGAAGATAGGCTTGCTTGGATTAAACGGATCCGGCAAGTCAACGGTGCTGCGGATCATGGCCAACGAGGACAAGGATTACAACGGCGAAGTCCAGCATCTACCGGGAATTCGCATCGGTTATTTGCCGCAAGAGCCGCAACTGGATGCCAGCAAATCCGTCCGTCAGGAAGTCGAATCCGGAATGGGCGAAGTGATGGAGGCACAAGCCAAACTCGAAGCAGTGTATGCCGCCTACGCCGAGGAAGACGCTGATTTCGACAAGCTCGCAGAAGAGCAGGCACGGTTGGAGGCGATCATTGCCACCGCCGGTAGCGACACGGAACATCAGTTGGAAATTGCTGCCGATGCGCTCCGCCTGCCGCCTTGGGATGCGTCGATCAAGACATTGTCCGGCGGCGAGAAGCGCCGTGTCGCACTCTGCAAATTGCTGCTCTCCAAGCCCGACATGTTGCTACTGGATGAGCCGACCAATCACCTTGACGCTGAATCGGTGCAGTGGCTGGAGCAGTTCCTCACCCGTTTTCCCGGAACGGTGGTCGCGGTAACCCATGATCGCTACTTCCTCGACAACGCTGCCGAATGGATACTCGAACTTGACCGTGGCCATGGTATCCCCTGGAAAGGCAATTACTCGAGCTGGCTGGAGCAAAAGGAAGCCCGTCTCGAAACCGAGTCAAAACAAGAAGACGCCAGAATGAAGGCGATGAAGCAGGAGTTGGCTTGGGTCCGGTCGAACCCCAAGGCACGACAGGCCAAGAGCAAAGCACGTTTGTCGCGCTACGAAGAAATGTCCGACGTCGACTACCAGAAGCGGAACGAAACACAGGAGATTTTCATTCCGGTGGCTGAGCGACTGGGCGGAAAGGTGATCGAGTTCAATGGTGTCTCGAAAGCCTTTGGCGATCGCCTGCTGATTGACAACCTTAGTTTCAGCATACCGCCCGGGGCCATTGTCGGCATCATCGGGCCCAACGGCGCCGGCAAATCGACGTTGTTCAAAATGATTACCGGCACCGAGGCTCCTGACAGCGGTGAAGTGGATATCGGTCCCACAGTCAAGATTGCCTATGTCGACCAGAGCCGCGACTGCCTTGATGGCGCCAAAACAGTGTTTGATGAACTGGCCGGCGGGGCTGACATTCTCACCATCGGGCGCTTTGAGATGCCGAGCCGGGCTTACATCGGGCGTTTCAACTTCAAAGGCGGTGACCAGCAGAAGTTGGTCGGCAATTTGTCCGGCGGCGAGCGTGGTCGATTACATTTGGCCAAAACCTTGATGACTGGCGGCAATCTGCTCCTTCTCGACGAGCCTTCAAACGATCTTGATGTCGAAACCCTGCGGGCGCTCGAAGATGCGCTGTTGGAGTTCGCCGGTTGCGCCATGATCATCAGTCACGACCGTTGGTTCCTTGACCGGATTTGTACTCACATTCTGTCCTGTGAAGGCGATTCCCAGTGGAGTTTCTACGCCGGCAACTACAACGAATACGAGGAAGATAAAAAGCGTCGTCTAGGGGAAGAAGGTGCCAAGCCAAAGCGGATTCGCTACAAACCGATTACGCGCTAACCAAGCGGCGATTCAGTGAGTAACCGAATGTCAAGGTTCCACCTGCGTGCAATTTATGGTTAAGATTGGTCTGTGTCGGTGGCATGAAGTCTATGTCAGTGCGTAATCAAGGAAACTATCCAAAGGAGAGCACCATGGCAAAAGGTCAGTTGCGAGGCAACAAAGAGGCAAAGAAACCCAAGAAGGACAAAACCCCAGCAGCACCGGCCGGAGGTTTCGCGGTTCCTGCCAAGGCGGAAAAGACCAAAAAATAGATTGCGGAATCAGGTTGGAATACAAACGAAAAAGTCGGCACCAGCCGACTTTTTCGTTTGGGCCAGGAAATCACCGGTACAAGTACAGTTTCAGGCCGTGCCCTTGATTATCAAGTTTTAGCATGCAGAAATTTTCGGCTTGCTCGATTTTCTGTCATCCGTTCCCGTTTTGCCCCGTTGAGGCAGTAGGAATCAAACTTTGGCCTCCCGGAGACAGTACCATGCCCGACACACTAGCCCATATTGCTTCAACAATGAACTATGCTGGATTTTCGGCGGCCAGGTTGCCTCGGGATACGCCCAAACGGACTGAACGGGAGGGTTGGTTCCGGCGTGGAATGGGTGGAGTTTACGTCTTTGTCACCACCTGTGTCGGCCGTGGCCACGGTCTGCTTGCCGAACTTTATGATCGTAATGGACATTGCTTGATACGCCAGCGTTGCGATGATGCTCTTCGCGCTGCCGATGCAGCAGAACACATGTTGCGCTCTCCTGGCCCCCATTAATGGCGATTTCGAGAGGATCTGCTTGGCGCGGAAGTTCTGTCTAACTGTCTACCTGATTGATCCTTAATATTTAATTTAACACCGGCTGACGCCCGCTCAGCCTTGTTTTATTGAGGGGTCGGCCTGCTTGCCATCCCCTGTTTGCTCTCCTGAACACTGGCCTTGCCGAGCATATACAATTGCCCGTTAGTCGAGCACTCAGGATCCCCTTCTTATGACTTCTGCCACCGCAGCTGCCAGCACTCGCATTGCCCATCGAATTTGTCCTTTTTGTGAAGCGTGTTGCGGTCTGGAACTGACCATTGAAAACGAAAAAGTCACTTCTGTACGTGGCCACGACGCCGATGTGTTTTCCGCTGGATACATCTGCCCGAAGGGTGTGGCAATCAAAAACTTGCATGACGACCCTGACCGTTTACGCACACCACTAATCAAACGCGATGGAAAGTTCGTCGAAGTCACGTGGGATGAAGCCTTCGAGGAAATCGACCGCCGCCTGCCGGCTGTCATTGCTGCACGTGGCGGCGATGCGGTAGCGATGACACTTGGTAACCCGGCAGCGCACAAGATTGGCTTGTTGCTTTACGGCGGGCGCGTCGCCAAGGCACTCAAAACACGCAATGTCTATTCTGCATCGACGCTGGATCAGATGCCAAAACAGTTGTCCGCCGGGCTCATGTTCGGTGCCTGGCTATCGATTCCGGTGCCCGACATCGAACGCTGCGATTTGCTGGTCGTGCTAGGTGCCAATCCAGTCGCTTCCAACGGAAGCTTGTGGACCGTGCCGGATTTTCGCGGCAAGGCCAAGGCATTGCGGGCTCGCGGTGGTCGCATGATAGTGATTGATCCGCGCCGCTCGGAAACCGCCGAGTTGGCCGATGCCCACCATTTCATTCGTCCGGCCGGCGATGTGTTTTTATTGCTTGGTATGGTGCATACGTTATTTGCTGAAAAGCTGGTGAAGCTCGGTAGCGTAGGCGAACACATCACCGGTTTGAGAGAGTTGGAAACGGCAATGAGCGATCCCCGGTTTTCGGCCGAATCTGTATCCAAGCGTTGCGGTATCGCACCGGACATCATCCGCACTCTCGCCCGCGAAATGGCCGCCACGCCACGCGCGGCCTTGTATTCGCGGATTGGCACGTGCACTCAGGAATTCGGTACGCTAGGCAGTTGGCTGGTCGATGTGGTGAATACTTTAACTGGCCATCTGGACAGTGTCGGCGGTGTGATGTTCCCCAAATCGGCTGCCTTCGCTGCCAACACCCAAGGCGGCAAGCCGGGCAGCGCCGGTGTCGGCAAAGGCGTGGTAACCGGTCGTCATGCGAGTCGTGTTTCCGGCGCACCGGAAGTCTATGGCGAACTACCGATTGGCTGCCTGGCCGAAGAGATTCAAACGCCGGGGGCTGGTCAGGTTCGCGGTTTGATTACGGTTGCCAGCAACCCTGTGCTCTCCTCTCCCAACGGTCGGCGCCTCGCCGAAGCCTTGGAGCAACTCGACTTTATGGTCAGCGTGGATATTTACTTGAACGAAACCACGCGCCACGCTGACGTGATTTTGCCTGGTCGCTCACCACTCGAGGATGCGCACTACGACGTTGCCTTCCCCCAATTTTCTTTCCGCAATCATGCCCGTTATAGCCCGCCGGTGTTTGCGCCAGTGCCAGGCCAACCTGCCGAGTGGGAAATTCTGCTGAGACTCGAAGCAATAGTTGCCGGACGCGGAGCCAAGGTTGATCTGGAGGCGTTTGAAGACGAGCGCTTTGCCGCCGATTTGGAACGCCAGATTGGCGCAAATGCCGATGCCGTTCAGTTGGTGCTGGCGGGACGCCGCGGTCCCGACCGTTTGATTGATATGGCGCTTCGTGGCGGTCCCTATGGCGATAAGTTTGGCCGCAACCCGGATGGAATATCGCTGGCCAAAGTTCAAGCCGCCGCTGATGGCATTGATCTTGGCGAACTTATGCCGCGAATCCCGGAGGTGTTGCGCACACCTTCCGGCAAGGTTGAACTCGCCCCGCCAGTTCTGATTGCCGACCTTGCGCGTGCTGTCAAGGGACTCGCAGAACCGGCGCCGGACCTGGTCATCATCGGGCGTCGTCAGATCCGCTCGAACAATAGTTGGATGCATAATTTACCTATCTTGAGCAAAGGCCCGTTCCGTTGCACCGCTCTGGTTCACCCAACCGATGCGGCGAAACGCGGCATTGTTGATGGATCGCAGGCGCGGATTTCCGCTAATTCACGCAGCATTGATGTCCAAGTTGAGATCAGTGATGAAGTGATGCCGGGCGTGGTCAGCCTGCCGCACGGTTGGGGCCATGATGTACCCGGCACTGGGCAACACCTCGCCAGCCAGCGCCCCGGTGCCAATCTCAATGCCTTGTTTGACGAGAACTGGCGTGATCCGCTCTCGGGAAATTCTGTATTGTCCGGCATCCCGATTGCAATGACAGCATTGGCATCCTGACAATCAGCGATCCAGATGAACATGCCCATTGAACACGACGATTTGGTGCCCAACGTCGAGCGGCATATTGACGTCGAGTTGCTACATGCTGCTTATGGGCGCAAGGAACGGAATGCACTACTCAACTATGGTACTGCACTGACCATTGCGTTGTTATTCGCACCTGTTTTTGACCGAAACATCATCATTACCTGGGTTGTCGCGATTTTGGTGGCGACGATGTTTCTGTCCATCGATGTTTGGCGCTTCAAACGCGCGGTTCCAACTGCTCAGCATCTTTACCCGAAAAAGACCTTCGCCCGCTGGCGAACCAATTACGTGATACAGAGCGCGATCACGGGGCTTGGTTGGTCAGTTGGGCCCAGCCTTATGATTTTGCATTCCAGCGGGGTGGGGCTAACAATATGCCTGATGGTATTGATCGCCGTATGCTCGATTGCGATGAATACCTTGGCCGGGCAGCGCGTGGCGATGCAATTTTTTTTGGTCGGCGCACTACTCCCCCCAGCCGTTGCAGCCGCAAGCATTTCAGGACCTATTGAGCTATTGTTGTCTGTAACTTTCCTGGTGGCCTTGGCACAATTTCTTGTCGTTGGCCAGGACTCCCACAAGAGTATGCGTGAACGCCTTGAGGTGCAGCTGCGATTGCGTAATATTTTGGATTCTGCGCAAGACGCGATTATTGAACTGGACGCGTCAGGGACTATCACCGACTATAACCAGTGCGCTGAATCGATCTTTGGGCGAACCAAAGTTGAAATGATCGGCAAGAACTTTGTCGACACCAATGTACCCCCAGCGAACCGAGCAGTTCAAAAAAAGCGGCTTGCACGATTCATGCGCAGGGACATTGATCAAACCAGCCTGATGTTTGAAATTGACTTAGCGCGCTGTAATGGCGAGATATTTCCGGCAGAAGCCACAATTACCTCGCGCCGCGTCCGAGGCAAAAGATATTTCAATGCGTTTATAACCGACATAACGAAACGCAAGCTGGTCGAGAACCGCATCGCCCTTTTTCGTCGTGTCTTTGATTCAACTACCCAGAGCATTGGCATTACAAATGGTCACGGTCGAGTTCTGTATCAGAATCGAGCAATGAGGAACTTGCTTGGGTATTCGGACGAAGAGATTATCGATCAGGACATCACCATGGTGATAGACAATGATATCGCCGACCGAACACGCGCTGAGGTCATTGGAGGGCTGACACAGGAAGGCCGTTGGAGTGGAGAAATTCCACTGCGTCGGAAAGACGGAAGTCAGTTCATCTCGTTCAGTAACATCGGATTTGTGACCAATGATCATGGCAAGATCCAATATGTATTTAACATCTTTACTGATTTCTCGGTTGAACTGTCAAGGCGTAGCGAAATTGCTAAGGCAAAAGAATTAGCCGAGCGGGCGAATGGTGCGAAATCTGAATTTCTCGCCAGTATGAGCCACGAACTGCGCACACCGATGAACGCGATCCTTGGTTTTGCGCAAATTTTGGAATACGACGAAGAGCTAAATTCGGACCAGAAGGACAGCGTCGCAGAAATCCTCAAAGGCGGACGACATCTGTTGGAACTAATCACCGAGGTGCTTGACCTCGCCAAAATAGAGTCCGGACGCGTTAACCTGTCAATCGAACCAGTTGATCTCTCGCAACTTGTTGAGGAATGCCAACAACTCATACAACCACTCGCAGTCGCCCGTAGCATCAGTTTGGCCACCGACATTCCCGCGCAGACAGCCGTGGCAGCTGATCGCACGCGCCTCAAACAAGTACTGCTCAATTTGCTTTCAAACGCAGTCAAGTACAACCGTCATGGTGGAAAAATAAATGTCACTGTGCTGCCCAGGACAGACAAAAATATGCTGCGCATTTTGGTCACCGATACTGGCCACGGTATCGACGCGGCGAGCCTTGGCGGGCTGTTTCAAGCCTTTAACCGACTGGGCGCTGAAGGCAGCTCAATTGAAGGCAGTGGAATCGGATTGACCATTACCAAGCAATTGGTGGAACTTATGGCGGGACGCGTTGGGGTCAACAGTGTAATCGGCTCAGGCAGCACATTCTGGCTTGAATTACCCGTGGCGATACTGGAAATTCTGGACAAGGCTCCGGATCAAACTCGGTCACACGTCAACATTACTCACCGCCAACAAAGACGCATTCTGTGTATTGACGACAACCGCGTGAATTTGAAGTTGATTTCGCATATGTTGAGCAAGCGCGAACATCTCGAAGTATTGACCGCGCCAACGCCACAGCTTGGCATTGAGCTTGCGCTCGCTCAAGCTCCCGATCTGATATTGCTCGACATCAACATGCCGGACATGGATGGATATCAGGTGCTGCAGGTTTTGAAGAGTGAGCCGACGCTCAAATCCGTACCGGTGTTTGCGGTAACGGCAAATGCAATGCCGCGCGACGTCGAACGCGGCATGGCAGCGGGATTTGCGCAGTACCTCAT
This sequence comes from Rhodocyclaceae bacterium, assembly GCA_016718525.1. Taxonomy (GTDB): domain Bacteria; phylum Pseudomonadota; class Gammaproteobacteria; order Burkholderiales; family Rhodocyclaceae; genus JADKHX01. The sequence goes on along the minus strand of JADKDD010000001.1, from coordinate 922,866 downwards.
TAAACCGCTTGATGTGAGTGTCCTGTTGAAAATTGTCGACGAAGCACTGGGTGAAGTGCCAACCGATTCTCCGCAGGGCTTGAAGTGAACCAAACCTCAATCAATGCTTGCTGCATCTTCATCGTTGATGACGAACCATCGAATCTGAAGCTGCTCTACAAGCTGTTGGCGAGTCAAGGCTACCAGAACCTTGTCACTATCCAGGATCCACGCGAAGTACTGCCCCGCTATGCCATGGGTAAGCCAGATCTCATTTTGTTGGATATCAATATGCCGCATTTGGACGGCTACCAAGTGATGGAGCAGCTCCACGCTTTGAACGATCCGCTGCTTGCACCGATTGTGGTCTTGACGGCACAGCACAGCCGCGACTTTCTGCTTAAAGCGCTCACGGCGGGGGCACGGGATTTCGTAAGCAAGCCGTTTGATCGCTCCGAACTCTTGATGCGCGTACGCAACCTGCTTGATGCCCATTCCGCCCATCGCTTTGCTTTTGAACAGAAGGACGTCCTCGAATCGATGGTGCGCGAACGCACGAAGGAGCTCACTGCGACGCGCCTGCAGGTTGTTCGTCGTCTCGGTCGTGCGGCTGAGTATCGCGACAACGAAACGGGCTTGCATATCTTGCGGATGAGCCAAATGTCGGCAACACTGGCGGCAAGTTTGGGTTGGAGTGATGCAGATTGCGAGCTGTTGCTCCATGCCAGCCCCATGCACGACATTGGCAAGATCGGCATTCCGGATGGCATCTTGCTGAAGGCAGGGAAGTTTGAACCGCACGAGTGGCAGATCATGAAAACACATACCACCATCGGTGCCGATATTTTGAGCGATGGAGATTCGGAATTATTGCGTCTCGCCAGGATCGTTGCGCTGACACATCATGAAAAATGGGATGGCAGCGGCTATCCGAACGGGCTTGCGGGTGAGGCCATTTCGCAAGCAGGGCGAATCGTTGCCATTGCCGACGTATTCGATGCGCTAACGTCAGTGCGCCCCTATAAGAGGGCTTGGTCTGTCGAACAGGCCGTTACCATGATCCAGGATGGTTCTGGTAAGCACTTTGATCCCGTTATCGTTGAACACTTCAATCGATGCTTGCCCGAATTGCTCGCGATTCGAGACCAAAATTTGGAGCCAACGCTAGAAGAGCATGAGATTACGCATTAACGATTTGCTGACGCATTCAGCAACAAGTCCCCCTACAGAACCTGTTCGGTTTGAATCTGCGGTAACGTGCCTGTAGTAGCTCAACCAGAAACATTGCTCACCAACGGATCCCAATCTATGACCACCTTCATCAATGACGGCCTCGGCGGAAAACTCCTGGCCACCACCAATCGCTGTTTGGCCGGAACTTACGCGTCGCGCAAACTGTTACGAACGATCCCGATCGCACACGATCTCGATTCCGTGACAGATTTCGATCGCGCCCATGAAGTCGATCCTGAAAGTGTCGGCAGTTCAACCACCACCGTCAATGCCATCTGGTCCGCCGCACAGAATTTGTATTCCACCGGTTATTACCCGGCCTTGATGCTGTGCGTAAGGCGACGCGGCAAAATCATACTCAACCGTGCGATTGGTCATGCTGACGGATTTCAGGCGCATCTGAGTGCTTCAGATTTAGTCCCCGTCACCATTAACACGCCAGCCTGCGTCTACTCGACCAGCAAGGCGATGACCGCAATCCTGATTCACAAGTTGGCCGAGCAAGGCAAGATCAACTTGCTTGATCCGGTCAGCCACATCATCCCGGAGTTCGCTGCCAATGGTAAGGCGCGCCTGACGATCTATCAGGTGCTGTCGCACCGCGGTGGCGTGCCGGGCATCCCGCTGGATGAACCACCGCAAACCGTTTCAAATCATATGCGAATGCTGGAACTGATCTGCGCCGCAAAACCGCTGGATGAGCTCGGGCGCAATCAGGCCTACCACGCCCTCACCGGCGGCACCATCTTGCGCGAGATTGTCGAACGGGTTACCGGCAAATCCATTCGCGATTACTGGCGCACTCATTTCAAGAAACCGATGAAGTTTCGCTACCTCGACTATGGCGCAACCCCCGCTGACTATGCCTTGATGGCGCGCGACTACGTCAGTGGTGCGCATCTGCCTGATGCACTCACCCGTTACCTTAAACCCTACCTCGGCGTCGACGTGGAAAAGGACGGACACGTCTTGAATCAGTATGACTTTTACGCCGAGCCAATCGCCGCCGGCAACATGATTGCGACCGCCGAGGAGCTCAGCCGGTTTTTTCAAATGCTACTCGACGATGGGATCTATGGTGGCAAACAGATTATTGATGCCCTCAGTGTCCATCGCGCCACAATGGAGTCCTCGCCGCATCGGGTTGACGCGGTGTTAAAAATTCCGTTGCGATTTTCAGCTGGAATGATGATGGGAGGCGATGGATTTAGTTTATTCGGACGCAAGACACCGCGTGCATTTGGGCACCTGGGACTGGTCAATATCGTCGGCTGGGCTGATCCAGAGCGTGACATTTCGGTAGGCCTTATCACCACCGGCAAACCATTGCTGGCCCCAAACATGGCTTACTTCCTGATGCTGATCGAGACGATCGCCGGAGGCATGTCACGCGACGTCACCGGGTCGCAAGTCCAATGGCAGTCAGCGATGCCACGGGCCGCGTAGAAAAGCTCCGTCATGCCGGCGTTCGCCGGAATGACGACCGTCAAGGACTCGTCATATGAAAATCGTCATTCTCGGTAGCGGTGTGATCGGTACCACTACCGCGTACTACCTTGCCAAAGCCGGTCACGAAGTCACGGTTATAGACCGTCAGCCAGGCCCGGCGCTGGAAACCAGCTATGCCAATGCGGGCGAAGTCTCACCTGGCTACTCGGCGCCCTGGGCCGGGCCCGGCGTGCCGGCCAAAGCAATTCAATGGCTGTTGATGCGGCACAGCCCGTTGGTCATCTGGCCTATGCTTGACCCGCGGATGTGGATGTGGGGTCTTGCCATGCTGCGCAACTGCACCGAGGCTCGCTATGCGTTGAACAAGAGTCGAATGGTCCGCCTTGCCGAATACAGTCGCGATTGTTTGATCGAGCTCCGAGCCGATACCGGCATCAAATATGACGCCCGTACGCAGGGCACCTTGCAACTTTTCCGAACGCAAAAACAACTCGACGGTACCGGCAAGGATATCGACGTGCTCAAACAATATGGGGTTCCGTTTGAATTGCTCGATGTGGCCGGTTTTGTCAAAGTCGAACCGGCACTGTCTTTGGTAAAAGAGAAGTTCGTCGGTGCGTTGCGGCTTCCGGGCGATGAAACCGGTGACTGCTTCAAGTTCACCCAAGGTATTGCGGCGATGGCCGAAGCGCTTGGCGTCAAGTTCCGCTATGGCGAAACGCTGTTGCGCATCACCAGTCAAGGCGAGCGTGCCACCGGCGTGGTGACCGACAAAGGCGAACATAAAGCCGACGCCTACCTGGTTGCCTTGGGAAGTTTTTCAGCGCAGGCACTGCGGCCGTTGGGCGTGCATATCCCCGTCTATCCGGTCAAAGGCTATTCCATCACGGTGCCAATCACCGATGCCAATTGTGCGCCGGAGTCCACCATCATGGACGAAACGCATAAAGTCGCGGTGACGCGTCTTGGCGATCGTATCCGCGTGGGTGGCACGGCTGAACTCGCTGGCTATAGCCTCAATCTGCGCGAATCACGGCGTGACACCTTGAATCATGTGGTCACCGATTTGTTCCCGCGTGGTGGTGATATTTCAAAAGCCGAGTTCTGGTGCGGCTTGCGTCCGATGACGCCCGACGGCACCCCCGTTCTGGGTGGAACGCCCTACCCCAATCTGCACGTTGCGACAGGCCACGGTACACTTGGTTGGACCATGGCCGCCGGCACGGGCCGGGTTGTCGCCGACATGCTCTCCAATCGAGAACCCGAAATCGACATCGGCGGACTGACGCTGGCGCGATATACGCGAGGGATGATTGGATTTAGCGGGTTTAGCGGGTATCGCAGCGTCGCTTGATCGAACAAACGGCGTGTGGCCAGCACCAACTGACGCGGACCACCAGTTTACGTAGGTTTATCCTTACGTTTCTGGCTTCGCCGATACAGGTATTCAAGCGGGCGTAGTCCAAATAGCCCGGCTGCGTAGTTCACTTTTTTTCAACAACGGAATCTGAAGAACATGCAATTGCTTACAGGTCGCTGCCTCTGCGAAGCCATCAGTTACGAAATTCGTGGTGAACTTGGTCCGATTTTCAATTGTCATTGCTCAAAATGCAGACGCTGGCATGGCGCCGCCTTTCGCACCCGCGCAACTATCAATGCCAGCCAGTTTGCATGGTTGAGCGGCGAGGACAACCTTGCCCGCTATTACTCGTCCGAATTTGTCGTCAAGCATTTCTGCAAGGTTTGTGGTTCAAACCTGATCAGCACTTATGAAAACGAACCCGACAAAATCGGGATTCCCTTGGGTGGTCTGGATCAAGCGCCGAACAACAGACCGGAAGGACATTTCTGGGTAAGCTCAAAATCCCCCTGGTACGAAATTTCCGATTCTTTGCCACAGCATGAAACCTGGCCCGGTTCGCATGCCTACATTCGCACAACAAGCAACGATAGGTAACTATGACATCGGCTCAACATTTTGTCTCCGGACTAAGGTTCGTGAAGCGTCGAGGAGGCGAGCTTTTGATTCTCGTTGGCTTTTTCGTACTGACTGCTTGCAGCAGTTCGCCAATCAACGCTGGACATTCTGATGATCTCGCCGCTCTGCTGAGAATCGTCGAGTCATTTCAAAGCTCGATAATCAACAAGGACAAAATTGCTTTCATGAATTTGTTCTTTTCCGATAATCCGGAAGCGATAACCTGGCAAGCCGTTGTTGATGATCCAAGTCTGGAGGCGATCAAGCTGACACGCCCCCAGGCCATCAAGGCGCGACATCGACCGGACAACAATTTTGTTGCGTTTATCGATGGCATTGTGGCAAGCCCCGACAAAGAGCAAGAGACATTTTCAGGCGTGCAGATCGACACCGACGGTGAAGTTGCATCGGTATCGTTCGACTATGTTTACTTATCCAATGACAAGATATCCAACAGCGGTCGCGAAAAGTGGTTGCTGGTTCGCACCGAAGATGGCTGGAAAATCATTTCTGTGGTTTACACCATCCGCTTACCCAAGCCTCTCGGCGGCGGCTAGATCTTGACCATTAGCGAGTTCACTGACCGCCCCTATTCCGCATAAACTGCGCGCGTCGACACAGCTCCGCTATCACTGTATTGCGCCCATCGGAGGACTTATGAATCAGCAGACAAATCATGCCGAGACGACAGCACCGTGGCACTTTTGGGTGATAGGCGTACTTGCCTTGACGTGGAACTCCATTGGTGCACTTGATTACACCATGACGCAAACCCGAAACGCCTCCTATATGAGTTCCTTTACTCCAGAGCAGCTAGCCTACTTTTACAGCATTCCGAAATGGGCAATCTCAACGTGGGCGCTGAGTGTTTGGGGAGGTGTCCTGGGGTCGATGGCCCTGCTTCTGCGTCGGCGTTGGGCGGTACCTGTATTTGCCGTCTCGCTGGTAGCGATGTTGCCGACTTTTTTCCAAAACTACGTACTGACTGATGGCCTGGCGGTCATGGGTGGGGCGGGAGCACTGATTTTTACCGCGGTCATTGTTATCGTTGGAGTGGTACTCCTTGCTTATGCCCGAAACCAAGCACGCAATGGCATCTTGCGCTAATGACAAGACCATGAATTTGGCTCATTGCTGCCTGGTCTCTTACTTCCGCTTCTGGCAGGTGCCGGTTAACTTCCAATAGGTACTCATGATTCCCATATGCATATCGCCATTTTGACCTTTAACGGATTCAACGAACTCGACTCACTGATCGCCTTAGGCATCCTTTGCCGCGTGCGCAAGCCCGACTGGCGCGTAACGTTGGCTTGTCCAACACCAACGGTGACATCCATGAATGGCGTCACCGTGCATGCTCAGGCGTCGCTGGCTGAATCTTGTGCGGCGGATGCAATCATCATAGGCAGCGGAATTGAAACTCGAGCAATCGCTAACAACGCCGAAATGATGCGACAGCTTCGTTTTGATCCCTCGCGGCAACTTATCGGTGCCCAGTGCTCGGGTACGCTGCTGTTGGCGAAACTTGGTTTGCTTGGTGCGACACCCGCGTGCACAGACTTGATCACTAAACCGTGGGTTCAAGACGCTGGAGTCGAAGTGCTGAACCAGCCTTTCTATGCAGACGGTAATATTGCTACTGCAGGCGGCTGCCTCGCATCACAATACCTTGCTGCATGGATACTGGCACGCACCGAGGGTGAAGAAGCCGCAAGGGCTGCCCTGTATTACGTTGCCCCAGTAGGCGAAAAAGAGGCGTACGTGACCCGAGCCATGCAAAACATCGCCCCCTATCTTCCACAGAACCATCTTGACGCCCGGACCTCGTAATTTGATTCCAGGCCAGTCAAGAATCGATAATTTGACCGCTTACCGATCTTTACGGCTCAATTGAAAGCAATCATGAAGGGCCAAGGTCTCCGATTTCTTAGGCAGGCGCTAAAGCATGCATTTGGAAGTCTCTCTTCTACCGGTCGACGCGTTTGCCATGTTGCATTAAGATTTCGCGATGGTGAATGCCCCATGGTCACCTACGTAAGCCCAATCAAGGAGAAGTAAATGTCGAGTGTCGGTTACCACGAGCCAATTGAGGAACTTTCTGATGCAACACGCGACATGCATCGTGCAATAGTGTCGCTGATGGAAGAGCTTGAAGCTGTTGACTGGTACAACCAGCGTGCTGACGCCTGCAAAGACCCGGAGCTGAAAGCAATTCTGCAGCACAACCGTGATGAAGAAAAAGAACACGCTGCCATGGTGCTTGAGTGGATTCGCCGCAGGGATCCGAGTTTCTCCAAGGAACTAAAGGATTATCTTTTCACGGACCGGGCCATTGCCCACGAATAGTATTTTGGGGCAAGCTGTGCCGGCCAACGGCTTTACCGGCAGACCGATTAAGCCGATGAAAACACTGGCGTTCCATATTCGATCCCTGGAGTTACGCTTAAGGGTCGATCGACAGACATCATTGCACATATCAAGCGATATGCAATGACTACAGGAGGCAGTACGATGGATGCAATTGTCACCGGAATTATCATTTTTTTTCTGACTTTCGGCGCTGCGTTACTTGGAATTTGGATGCGTACGCTATTACCCAAACATCATCTTGATGAGGCGTCCAAAGACACGATCAAGATGTCGATTGGACTTATCGCCACGATGGCCGCTCTGATTCTTGGCTTGGTGACTGCCTCAGCCAAGACATCCTATGATGCAGTGGACGTCGCTGTGAAACAAAGTGCTATCGAACTTCTAGCGTTGGACAGTCTGCTTGCCAGGTACGGATCAGATACCAGTGAAATTCGCATCGGACTTAAGTCGATAGTCAAGGCGCGAATTGACGGAATTTGGCAGTTGAAGCCAATGCAACCGAACGTTGGAAGTTCGACTGTAGCAGCGCCAGGAATGACTCGCGAGGGAATCGCAAGTGCGATTCGCCACCTGAAGACCAATGACGATGCTCAAGTGTTCATGAAAGGCCACGCACTTGAACTTACAGAAAAATTGATGGAGACAAACTGGCTAAACTCCATAGGTATTGATAAATCAATCCCGACGGCATTTCTAGTTGCCATTGTGTTTTGGCTGATGATCGTATTTTGGAGTTTCGGTTTGTTTTCTCCGCTACATACAACAGTGGTTGTGGTTCTGCTTGTATGTACCCTGTCCGTAGCAAGTACCATATTTCTGGTTATGGAGATGGATACGCCGTTTAGTGGTGTCCTCATGATCCCTCCGGATTCGCTCGTCTATGCCTACGACCATCTGGGTCAATAATCTCGTTATGTAATACACGGTCTGACGGCTAGCAGATTCTTGGTGATATCAAAATCGAGGTCAGTGTAGATTTCTGGTTCTTTGCCCTGCTGATAAGAGAGGAAACGGACCGTTGAGTACGAGTGCACCGTCGCAAATGAGTCAACGTTGCGTCGTTTTTCGACAAGGGCAACAAGCATCGCCATGGACTAAACGCCTGGCGATTGGTTTGCCAATACCGATCGGAAGCATCATCGCGTTACTCATTGTTTTGTCACTTGCCGGGAAAATTCAGCCAGTGGAGACTCCGGCAAAATACTTGACCATCCTTTTCAGCAAAAGCGGCTGATTTTTTGCTAACGCCAGATCAGCAATCCCCGAACATCAATCCGCGAGGTCAATATGGCCCAGTATTTTGCCGAAGTGATATGGCTCAGAGGCGAGCAAGATTTTGTAAGCAACCGATATAGCAGGCGACATCGCTTGCGCTTTGATGGCGGCGCTGAAATCGCCGGCTCATCATCCCCGCATGTCGTACCAATACCGATGTCGGACGCCACCGCTGTAGATCCGGAAGAGTTATTCGTTGGCTCGATTTCGAGTTGCCATATGCTGTGGTTTCTGGCCATCGCGGCAAAGCGAAAATTCTGTGTGGATCGCTATCACGACAATGCCGAAGGCATTATGGAAAACAATGCGCAAGGCAAGATGGTGATCTCTGTCGTTACCTTGCGACCTGCAGCCACATTTTCAGGTGAGCAAATCCCGACGCAAGAACAGATTCAGGAGTTACATCATCTGGCGCATGACGAGTGCTTCATTGCCAACTCAGTGAAGTCCGAGATTCGTTGCGAGCCGGTGTTCCCGGACTGAAGCTTTACCAGCACACCAGTTGGTACTGCGGGACAGCCAGCTCACCAGCCATGGCATCCCCCGTTCATCGGAGACACGCTGTCAAACCCGCGTTACTTTGCCTTGGCCGGCATATACGCGCCAACCAGCATCGCTATCATGCGTTCCGGCGGAATGAATCCCTTGCCCCACCGTTCGTCAAACTCAGCGCTCGGTTTTGCGGCAATGATCTCTTTCATACTTTTGCCTTGCTTGACCATCGCCTTTACCCGCATGGTCACCGTGACCAACATGTCGCGGTACACTTTTAATTCTGCCTTGTTTGTAACCGGACCATGACCAGGGATGATTTTGGTGTTGTCGTCGGCCAGCGCCAATACCCGGTTCGCGACTGCAATGACACCATCCGGGTTGCCTCCGCTGGAGCTATCAATGAAGGGGTAAAGACCGTTAAAAAAAGTGTCGCCCATGTGGATTACATTGGCTTTGCGAAACTGGACAATCGTATCGCCGTCCGTATGTGCATTGGCGACATGAAAGGCAAAAACTTCGTCGCCGTTGATATGGAAAGTGACGTCATTGGCGAATGTCACCGTCGGCAGGGCTAACTTAGGTGAGGGTGCCACCTTCCAGTCCAGCAGCTTGATGAATTGATCGCTCGACATCCGCTTGCGCACGTTGTCGTGAGCAACGATTAGCGCACCCGCGGTCCCCATCGCCTCGTTGCCGCCCGTGTGATCACCATGCCAGTGGGTATTGACGACGAACTTCACCGGCTTGTCAGTAATTTGTTTGATTGCCGCCGCAATCTTGGGTGCCATCGGCGCATATTGATCGTCGATCACGAACACGGCATCGTCACCAACCGAGACCCCAATGTTGCCGCCAACGCCGTATAGCACGTACAGATTGGGTGCGATCATTTCAGTTTTAATCACCGCGTTCTCGAAATCCTGCCCCATTGCCAAGGAACAAAGCCCCAATAGGAATCCCGCTACTGCTGACTGCAAATAGTTCAATCGACCTGCACTCATACATTCCTCCTGTGCCAATTAGTTTTGTTCCGAAAATGCCCTTTTATATGGATTATTCCTGATATCTCAACGGAATGGCAATCACTCACCGTGGGAAAACTCTACTGTGCGAACCGAATAGGGGTTTTTCAATACAATCGGAGCGCACACACCACTCCGGTCTGGTCAACTTATGAGGAACTACTTGTGTCGATGAATTGGTCCGAATCCTTGGACGATGTTGATTGGAATGAATTGGCGGCGCTTTATCACGCTGCGCCACTGGGCAACAAAAATGCGAGCGATCTTAAGACCGCCTTCTCAAATAGCCGCTTCATGTGTTTCGCCCGCGACCAAGGGAAACTGGTTGGAGTCGGACGAGCCTTGGCGGATGGGGTAGATTGTTCCTATCTTTGTGATATTGCTGTCCTGCCCAGTCACCAGGGCACCGGATTGGGTAAGAAAATTGTCGGCAGACTCGTGGCGTTGTCGGCGTCACACAAGAAAGTCATCCTTTATGCAGTGCCGGGCAAAGAGTCCTTTTATCGCAAATTCGGATTCAAACGGATGACCACGGCGATGGCGATTTTCGAGAATCAATCGCAAGCGTCGGAACATGGCTATTTGACCGAAATTTAATCTGAGCGCTGCGAACCGACTGAATCTCTGTGGCCTGTCAGGAGATCTTGTACAAGATGACCATTTGCGTTGTGCCGATTTCGTTGGAATATGCCGCCAGCTTCCGCACCTGCCTTGATTCAGTGGCGAAAGAAGGTCGTTATCTCGCCCAGATCCAAGCCAAACCGCTGGACGACATTATCGGATTCGTCTCAAACAGCATTGCCAATGATGCTGCCCACTTCGTTGCGCTAAACGATCAGCAGGTCGTTGGTTGGGCTGACATCATTCCGTCGTGGGCACACGCCACCAAACATTGCGGCAGACTTGGAATGGGAGTTTTGGCGCCTTTTCGTGGTCGTGGAATCGGCAAGCAACTCTTGACCACCTGCATTGCGAAAGCCGAACAAAACGGCATTACACGTATCGAACTGGAAGCGCGTAGCGATAACGCAATCGCCATCGAACTCTATCGTCAGCTGGGATTTCAATTGGAAACTGTCAAGAAGAAGGCGCTTCGCTTCGACAACAAATATTACGATGCGGCACAGATGTATTTATTGGTCGGTGATGCAAATGAAATCGATTGATTGCGTCAGAACTGCACGGGCAATTGCGTTTCACCGCAAATAATTGTCGGCCGCTGTCGAGACTAGAATGCGGGATTGGGTGTTCTGTTCGCCCGCCGCCCAAAGCTAACTTTTATGCCCGACATCGAACCTCAAATTGGACTGGCAGCAATGCTACAGGCGGCACTGGAAAAACGCTCGGCGTTGATCCGTGGCTTTGCAGATGAAGATACCAATTCGTATCGCATATTCAACGGGGAAACGGACGGTCGATCCGGTTTGACGGTCGATCAATATGGCACATTAGTACTCATCGAGAGTTTTCGCGAACCGTTGCTTGAACCTGATCTGGCGCAGATCGAAGCCTTTTGTGCCACAACAGTTCCAAACCACACAGTAATTTATAACGACCGCAGCAATGGCAACCTGCATATTGCGAACCCGCTGCCGCCAGCCTTGCTCACTGAAGCAATGTTGCCACGTGAAGCACGGGAATTTGGCGTGGCCTACCGCATGCAAGGACGTCACCTCGCCCACGCGGCTCTGCTCGATCTGGAATTGCGTGCGATGCGTCGCCAAGTAATGAAGGATGCGGTTGGCAAGACAGTATTGAGTGTGTTTTCCCATACCTGCTCGCCAGGCATTGCGGCTGCCAAATCGGGCGCCAGTTTTGTGGTGAATGTTGATGCCAATGAGTATGCGCTGTCAATCGGCAAGGAGTCCGCGCGAATGAATTCATTGCCGGTTCGCCCGCGCTTTATCAAGAGCGACGCCTTTGCCGCCATGCGGCAATTTGCCGGAACCGGACAAGCAGAACGCGTGCGTGGCAAACGCATGCCGCCGTTCCCGAAAGTCGAACCGCGACAATTCGATTTGGTAGTGCTGGATCCCCCGGATTACCACAAGAGCGCATTCGGTGTGATCAACTCACTGATTGACTACGCGTCTGTCTTCAAGCCCGCATTACTTTGCGTTGCAGAGGGCGGCAGCCTCATTTGTACGCACCGCGTCAGCGATCTGACTCGGGACGCATGGGCCGAGCAGTTGGCGCGAACGGCCGCTAAAGCCCGGCGTCCGCTTAAGGATTTGAACTGGATCGAAACCGATGCAGACTTCGCTGACAAAACGCGTCCGGAAAAACTAAAGACCGCGTTGCTGCGTTTCTAGTGCTCACAGGAGATGATTCAGCGCTACCCAACAGCTAAAAGGACTCAGCCGGAATGACCATTACCACCCAAATTCAGGCGAAACCGTTGCGGTCAATGTTGCCAACGGTTTGGATCACGCTGGCTTCGATCGCATTGATCTCATGTTGCTTTCCGCAGTCGGCATCGGCATGGGGAAATCACACGCCCCCGGCGTATCGCGCGCTTGAGGTAATGAAGGAAATTTCCCATTCGCCTCCCGTGAAGGTCGAGACGCTGGATAGTTTTCTGAAGGCCGAGGAGCCCGGGATTCAGGCCTTGATGGCAGCTCAGGAATTATGGGCGCGCGCCAATGTCGACGCGTATGCACCACGCCCCGCTAGCCTCGACTACAAAGCAAATCCGGCTTATACCGATGCGGAACGCAGGTTGGCTTTTTTTAAAGCACTGCGGATTGCACAAGACAGCCGCTTCACCCTTTATGTCCACCCCGATGCGCGGGCTGGCGAAATCAGGGCGCCGCTGCTGTCATACAACGCTGTCAATACGCTGCCGGAACCAGCCAATGTTGCCGAACGATTTATTGCCATATCCCCCGGGGAGTATCGCTCCGTACTGGAAGTAGTGGCTTCCGCGTCGTCCGAGCCTGACTATGGACTGGATATCAACTGCTTTGAAGACAACCCCGGCGACTGGGGAAAAACGTATGGGTTTGGCACTCTATCTTTCGGCAATCCGGCCTACACCTATTCGTCGCAAGCGCCATTCCATATGGGCTTTTTCCATGAAAGCGGCATCATTTACAAAGCCGGCCCATTCGTCAAACGAACTTTTCCGTTGCTGCGAGCCCATCAGTATTCAAGTTTGGCAATTTTTGCGTTTAAGACCGGCCACGCTTATTGGGGTTGGCGTTTTACCGGAATGGCCTTGCACTATGTGCAGGACTTGACACAACCCTACCACGCCAGGCTTTCTCCCGGCGAATCAACGCCGCGGGTCATAAGCGCAAACGTTCTGGCCATGATTGGTTTGCCCTCCATGAAACAGAATCTCATCGTGCTGCTTGCCAACCGCCACGTTGCGCTTGAACAATACCAATCCCAGTTGGTGCGAAATGCTGCCAAAGCCAAGGCCGACACACCCGTCGTCCTTGCGCTGCGCAATAGCGGCAAAGACGCTGGATATCCGGCCTGGTCGGATGCTTACATCAAAGACGTCGTATCGCGACAGTCAGCGACTTACGGTGACCGCATTGCTGCGACACTGATCGCCACATTGCCCGCGGAATTTGTAAATGATCCGACCCAGAACTTTGGTAGTGGCGGAAACGTCGATTTGGTTGGGGCACTTTCAAAGATCGATGCCGCACAGCGTGACGAGCTTGATACTGCAATTGCCGAAATGCTGGGCAACTTCGGTTCGCATAGCCGCAATATGATTCGTGGCATCCTCAAAGCTGCTGCAATGCCCTAGCGGCATGCGGCGCAGCCCGCTGAAGCCAAAATAGAGCCCATAGCCCAAAGCTAAGCTACTGATTCAGCGGCGACAGTGCGATAATGGTCGTCCTCCCCGATTTCTCCCTGCTCGTCGCAGGAATGCCATGACTCCTGCACCCGATAGTTTCGCCGCACTCAAGCTTTCGCCTCCCTTGCTCAAGGCACTCGCCGATGTAGGCTACGAGACACCGTCACCGATTCAGGCCGCCTGCATTCCGCCGCTACTCGAAGGACACGACATCCTCGGCGAAGCGCAAACCGGCACGGGGAAAACCGCAGCATTTGCCTTGCCTTTGTTGCAAAAGATCAACTTGTCGCTAGCCAAACCGCAAGCTTTGGTGCTCACCCCTACTCGCGAACTCGCGATTCAAGTCGCAGAAGCTTTGCAGCGTTATGCCAAACATCTCCCTGGCTTTCATGTGCTTCCGGTGTATGGCGGGCAGAGCATGGTCGTGCAGTTGCGCCAGTTATCGCGTGGGGCGCATGTCATTGTTGGCACCCCAGGCCGGGTGATGGATCACCTGGAGCGCAAGAGTCTGGTGCTCGACAACCTAACGACGCTGGTTCTCGATGAAGCCGACGAAATGCTGCGCATGGGCTTCATCGACGATGTCGAATGGATACTGAATCACACTCCTGCGACGCGCCAGACGGCACTGTTCTCCGCAACCATGCCCGACATTATCCGGCGTGTGGCACACAAGCATTTGCGCAATCCGAAAGAAATCAAGATCCGCGCCGCGACCACCACCGTCGCTGCGATAAGCCAAGCCTACATTCAGACACATGCCGGCAACAAGCTTGAAGCCCTGACACGCGTACTGGAAATTGAAGATGACCTCGACGCTGCACTGATATTTGTTCGCACCAAGATCGCGACCGTTGAACTCGCCGACAAACTTGAAGCCCGTGGGTATTCCGCTGCGGCTTTGAGTGGCGACTTGACCCAGGGTCTGCGCGAGCAAGTCATTGAACGTTTGAAGAGCGGCAGTCTCGATATCGTCGTTGCCACCGACGTTGCCGCGCGCGGACTCGATGTTCCGCGCATTAGTCACGTCATAAACTTCGATGTACCATACGACACCGAAGCCTATGTCCATCGCATCGGTAGAACGGGGCGTGCCGGACGCACAGGACGGGCAATCCTGTTCATTACACCGAGAGAAACGCGCATGCTCGGTGCCATCGAGCGTGCCACCCGGCAGAAAATTACGCCGCTGGCGATGCCAACACCCAATGAAGTTGCCAACCGTCGAGTCGCTCAGTTCACCACCCAGGTATTGGATACGCTGAAAGAAGAAAAGCTGGAGTTTTTCTTTGATGTGGTGCGCCGGATCGAAAATGAGAATGAAATTGGCGCGCGAGAAATCGCGGCTGCGCTAGCGTTTCTGGCACAGAAAGATCGCCCCTTGCAGCTTCGGGGACATCAGACGTCCGCAACTACTGATACGCCGAAGCCACGTGCTAGCGCGCGGGATACCCCGTCAGTTGGTGCTGGCGAGACGCCGTCAAGAACCCGCGCACCGCGCGAAACATCACCTTACGCGGTGTCTGGTGGCGATTCCGCACCCGCAAAGCGCGAGCGAGCACCGCGGGAGCACAAGGAGCCGCGCACTGACTATGCCCCGGGAGCACTTGCCCGTTACCGTATTGAAATCGGCCGCAATCAAGGTGTCATGCCAAAGGAGATTGTCGGCGCAATTGCAAACGAAGGTGGTATCGATGGCAAACAAATCGGACAAATCAACTTGTTCGACGATTACAGCAGTGTTGAATTGCCCGGAAATCTTCCCGCTGATGTGCTGGACGTGCTCAAACGAATTCGGGTGCGCCAGTTTGCGCTGAAGACACGACCGATGGAGCCCGGTGAATTCGTTGAGGAAAGCCGCCCGCCGCGCCGTGCGCCGAGCACCACGCGCAAGCCGTTTGACGGTCCGCGAAAGTCTTTCGACGGCCCCAAAAAAGACTTCGACAAGCCACGCAAAGCTTACGATGGTCCCCGCTCGGGAGATGCCCCACCGCGGTCGCGGCCGCCCTTTGAATCGAGCCGGAAGCCTTCCGGCGCGGTAAGAAAAGTATCATTGCCGCCACGTAGCAAAACGCCCCGTTAATCATCGACGATTCGAGAAAATTCAGCCATGACTCTATATGCCTTGGACGATAAGCGCCCACAACTCGGTAAAGACGTGTGGGTGGCCGATAACGCCAGCGTGATTGGCGACGTCCAACTCGGTGACAACGCCAGCGTTTGGTTCAATGCGGTACTTCGCGGCGACTGCGACACAATCATCATTGGCAACAATAGCAACATCCAGGATGGGTCGGTTTTGCATACTGACTATGGCGTGCAATTGAATATCGGCGAGAACGTGACGGTCGGACATCTCGTTATGCTGCATGGATGCACGATTGGCGACGACACGCTGATCGGCATTAAAAGTGTCATTCTCAATCGCGCTGTAATTGGCAAAAACTGCATCATTGGCGCCAACACATTGATCGCAGAAGGCAAGGTCATTCCCGATGGATCGTTGGTAATTGGCTCGCCGGGAAAGGTCGTGCGTCAACTGACTGACGGAGAAATCCAAATGCTCAAAGGCAGTGCCGGTCACTACGTCAAAAATGCCCGACATTTTCGTGAGCAACTAGTGCCTTTGCCATGAAATATGTCGCCGCTGCCTTACTGACATTCGCTCTTAATGCTGTTGCAGCCGAGACCAAACCAACCGGGACTCTGATTGATTTTCAGGCCCAGGCCCAGCGTAGCGCGCCAAATGACGTGGGCTATGCCACCATGTACTTTGAGGCCACTGGAGCGCACGCAAGCGAGTTGTCCAAACGCGTAAATCAGGCGATCTCAGCCGCACTGGCCACAGCAAAATCACACCCGGAAATCAAAGTAAAGTCCGGTTCCACTCAGACTTATCCGGTGTATGCCAAGGGCAACCGCACTATCGAAAGTTGGCGTATGCGTTCCGAGGTACTGCTCGAGTCGCGCGATGCCGCCGCACTGTCCGATCTTGTCGGCAAACTGCAGGCAACGCTGGCAGTAGGCAGCATGAGGTTCACCCCGGCACCGGAGACGCTGCGCAAGGCCGACGACGAAGCTGCGATGGATGCACTGGCCGCGTTTCAAGAAAAGGCAACCCGGTATGCTGCGGCCTTGAAAAAGCAGTATCGGATCGTCAGTATTACTATCGGCAGTAACGGCGTGCCACCAGCACCAAGTGAGCGTTATGCGATGATGAAGGCGGTTGCTGATAGTATGCCCGTTGAAGCGGGCGAGTCTCAGATTGTGGTTGGCGTGACTGGTCAAATCGAGTTACTGGAATCTGCAGCGAGTAGCGCTAGACCATAACACCCGTTAGCGAATTTGTTGTATTTCGATAAAGGATAGATCATGCAGACCAGCTCAAGTCTCGCGACTCCCGAATATCACGATCGCAAACGCTGGGTATGGTTACTTTCTCTGTTGGTCCCGGGAATGATTGGCCTTGGACCAGCACTGTATTTGTGGACCGGCGATGTATGGATGCTTTGGGCGCCGACCATATACAGCTATGTGGTGGTTCCATTTATCGACATGGTGATGGGCCAGGATCAGAGCAATCCTCCAGAGAGCGCTGTTCCCGCACTCGACGCTGATCGCTACTACCGCTACATTACTTATGCGGCGGTGCCATTGATGTGGATCGCGTTTGTGTTCGCCGTGTGGTTCGTTGCGAACTATCCTTTGCCATGGTATGGCGTGCTGGCGGTGATAATCAGCACTGGCGGCATCGGGGGCTATTGCATCAACATTGGTCACGAACTTGGGCACAAAGTCCCTCACATCGAGCGGTGGTTGGCCAAACTCGTGCTCGCCCCGACCGGATACGGACATTTCACGGTAGAACATAACCGCGGCCATCATCAGGAAGTTGCTACCCCGGAAGACACCGCTTCGTCGCGCATGGGCGAGAATATTTATAGTTTCTTTCTGCGTGAAGCACCTGGCGCCTGGACACGTGCGTGGCGCCTTGAAGCACGGCGCTTAAATAGCCTCGGGCTTCCAGTCTGGTCATTAAAGAATGAAGTTCTGCAGCCTCTCCTGATGACTATCGCACTGTGGACTGCGCTATGCCTATGGTTTGGGATTGGGGTGTTGCCATTTATTCTGGCGGCGTCGCTCTGGTCAAACTTTCAGCTGACCTCAGCGAATTACATTGAGCATTACGGCTTGCTCCGCGCGAAGCGCACCGATGGAAAGTATGAGCCTTGTCAGCCACATCACTCATGGAACAGCAATCACGTTTTTTCCAACTGGGCCGTGTTCCACTTGCAACGCCATTCCGATCACCATGCGCATCCCGCGCGGCGCTATCAGTCGCTGCGGCACTTTGACAATCTGCCGGAATTGCCAAACGGTTATTTCGGGATGTTCACCGTCGCCTATTTTCCTGCGCTATGGTTTTACCTGATGGACAAGCGACTGGTTGAGGTTGTCGGCGGCGATGCGCGGAAAATAAATTTTGACGCCCGGCAGCGTGATCGTCTGATCGCCAAATTCAACCTCAAGACCACCTGAAACCTCACGGCTTCTTCGGTTGAACTTGAACGAATACTTCACTCCTCTTGATCATCCCAAGTTCATAGCGCGCACGCTCTTCGATCGCCTCTGATCCGGATTTAAGATCCCTTACCTCGGCGTCCAGTCCTGCGTTGCGTTGCTCCAGGCCTTGATTGACCTCACGCTGTGCGGCAAGCTGTCGGTCGTAGTCCCACACCAGCAGCCAACCGCCCTTGCCAAACCACAGCGGATATTGCAACAACAAAATCAGCGCAGTGAGGATCCAGGTGGGCCAGGATTTCACAGCTGAAAGCGCCTACGCCTTCAGGTTATAGAAGGCATCGCGACCAGGGTAGCTCGCCGTATCTCCCAGATCTTCCTCTATGCGTAGTAACTGGTTGTACTTGGCAATACGATCCGACCGCGACAGCGATCCTGTTTTAATTTGCATCGCGTTCAATCCGACGGCGATATCGGCAATCGTGGAGTCTTCGGTCTCACCGGAGCGATGTGAAATCACGCAGGTATATCCGGCGCGTTTTGCCATCTGCACCGCAGCGAAGGTCTCGGTCAAGGTTCCAATCTGATTAATCTTGATCAGTATTGAATTGGCGATGCCTTTTTGTATGCCTTCGCGCAGGATCTTGGGATTGGTGACGAACAAATCATCGCCCACAATTTGTACTGATCTGCCCAGGCGGTCCGTCAATAATTTCCAGCCATCCCAATCACCTTCAGCCATGCCGTCCTCAATGCTGATGATTGGGTACTTGGCAGCCAAGGTGGCCAGATAATCTACCAAACCGGCCGATGACAACTCGAGTTTTTCTGACGCCAAGTGATATTTTCCATCCTTGTAAAACTCTGAGCTAGCGCAGTCAAGTCCCAACACCACATCCTGCCCGGGTGTGTAACCAGCGGCCTCGATTGAGCGCAAAATCATTTCGATGGCTTCGTCGTTGCCGGAAACGTTGGGTGCGAAACCACCCTCATCGCCAACGGTGGTCGGATACCCCTTTTTGTCCACCAACTTCTTCAGGTGATGAAAAACTTCGGTACCACAGCGCAATGCTTCGCGAAAACTCGATGCCCCGATTGGCAGAATCATGAATTCCTGAATATCGAGATTGTTGTTCGCGTGTGCACCACCATTGATGACATTCATCATCGGCACCGGCATTTGCATCGGCCCACTGCCGCCAAAGTATCGATAAAGCGGTAGCCCGGTTTCCTCGGCCGCCGCTTTGGCCACCGCCATGGATACCGCCAGCATCGCATTGGCGCCGAGTCGAGATTTGTTATCCGTGCCATCCAGGTCGATCAGGCAATGGTCAATGAATGACTGCTCTTCCGCATCCAACCCGATGATCGCCTCGGAAATTTCGGTGTTTACATTTTCGACAGCCTGCAAAACGCCTTTTCCCAGATAACGCGAGCCATCGCCATCGCGCAATTCGATAGCTTCGCGTGATCCGGTTGACGCACCGGACGGTACAGCGGCCCGACCCATCGAACCGGACTCAAGCAAGACGTCAGCTTCGACGGTAGGATTGCCACGCGAATCCAGAATCTCACGGGCTACGACATCAACAATTGCGCTCATTTTTAACTCCTTCAAATTTCAAATTTTGTGACCAGTCACCTTGACACTGTCGATTCAGAGTCATTGAACACAACGCCGTCCCGCCAGCACCAACTTGGCCGTCTAGAGTTGGTTGGCAAAACCGCGTCTCTTAACGACCAGATCAAGCTCCATCAAGGTCTCCAGCAATTCTTTCATGTGCGTCAACGGCCACGCATTCGGACCATCAGACAATGCCTGTGAAGGATCTGGATGAGTTTCCATGAATAGTCCGGCGACGCCAACCGCAACTGCTGCCCTTGCCAATACTGGTACAAATTCCCGCTGTCCGCCGGATGATGCGCCTTGCCCACCCGGCAGTTGTACCGAATGAGTCGCATCAAAGATCACCGGACAATTGCTCTCACGCATGATTGCCAAACTACGCATATCCGAGACCAAATTGTTATAACCGAATGACGCACCTCGTTCGCAGACCATTATTGTGTCAGCACCTTTGTTGGCTTCACGTGCCTTCGCAACCACGTGCTTCATATCGCCCGGCGCAAGAAATTGTCCCTTTTTGATATTTACCGGTTTCCCGGAGGCTGCGCACGCTTGGATGAAATCGGTCTGACGACACAAGAACGCCGGGGTTTGCAATACATCAACCACGCTCGCTACAGTAAAAATCTCGTCCTCGGCATGAACATCCGTTAACACCGGCACACCGATCTGTCGTTTCACTTCAGCCAATATTCGCAAACCTTCTTCCATACCGTGGCCGCGAAAGGAACTTCCGGAACTACGGTTGGCCTTGTCATAGGAAGCCTTAAAAATATACGGTATCCCTAGAGCGGCCGACATTTCCTTCATTCGGCCTGCGACATCAAGACATAAAGCTTCTGACTCAGCAACACATGGCCCGGCAATTAAAAATACAGGCTGATCCAATCCCACCTTAAAATTGCAGAGCTTCATGAGTTACCCCTTCTGTTTGGCCAAGGCGGCTTTGACATACGCTATAAACAAGGGATGCCCGGTTCGTGGGTTTGAGGTGAATTCAGGGTGAAACTGAACCCCGACAAACCACGGGTGAGTTGTCTGTGGAAGTTCCATCATTTCCGGCAAATTCTCAGTCGGTGTGCGAGCGCTGATCACCATGCCGGCGGCTTCCAGCTTTGGAACATACACATTATTTACTTCATAGCGATGGCGATGTCGCTCATTGACTTCTTTGCCGTAGATGCTCGCAGCCAGACTGCCTGACTTGACCGGGCAACGCTGCGCCCCAAGACGCATAGTGCCGCCCAAATCAGAATTCGTATCGCGAATTTCCACCCTACCTTCGCGATCCAGCCATTCGGTAATCAGCGCCACGACAGGATGGGGAGTCTCAGGATCGAATTCAGTGCTGTTGGCACCGTCAAGATGGGCAACGTTGCGCGCGAACTCAATGGTCGCCAATTGCATGCCCAGGCAGATTCCCAAATAGGGAATCTTGTTTTCACGGGCATAGCGTACCGCAGCTATTTTTCCCTCTGTACCTCGCTTGCCAAATCCTCCTGGAACCAGAATTCCATCCATACCCGCCAACGATGCGCATCCGTTGCATTCCAACTCTTCCGAATCGACGAAGTTAATCTTGACCCGGCTCGAGGTATGCATTCCGGCATGAATCAGTGCTTCAGTGAGCGACTTGTACGACTCGGTAAGATCCACATACTTACCAACAAAGGCAATGTTCACCAGATTGGCGGGGTGTTCCAGCGAATCGACCAAACGCTTCCACAACGACAAGTCAGCCGCTCGTGCCAGGATGTCGAGTTTCCTGCAGACAATCCCGTCAAGCATTTGTTCGTGCAGCATGCCGGGAATTTTGTAGATGCTATCTGCATCGAGCGCTGAAATTACCGCCTCAATCTGAACATTGGTGAACAGCGCAATCTTGGCTTTTTCGTCCGGCGGGATTTCACGATCAGCACGACACAACAAGATGTCGGGCTGAATACCAATTTCGCGCAACTCCTTGACCGAGTGTTGAGTCGGCTTGGTTTTCAGCTCACCCGCTGTCGGTATGAACGGGACCAAGGTCAAATGAATGTAACAGGCATTGCTGCGACCTTCCTGGATGCCCATTTGGCGAATGGCTTCCAAAAACGGCAATGACTCTATATCGCCGACGGTTCCGCCGACTTCAACAATTGCGACGTCGGCCCCCTCGGCACCGCGACGGATGTAATTTTT
Source organism: Rhodocyclaceae bacterium (assembly GCA_016718525.1). Classification (GTDB taxonomy): domain Bacteria; phylum Pseudomonadota; class Gammaproteobacteria; order Burkholderiales; family Rhodocyclaceae; genus JADKHX01. The sequence goes on along the minus strand of JADKDD010000001.1, from coordinate 900,919 downwards.
GATTTCGTCCGTGATATGCGGGATGACCTGCACCGTCTTGCCAAGGTACTCACCACGCCGCTCTTTCTTGATCACCGCCTCATAAATTTGACCGGTAGTGAAATTATTGCGACGTCCCATCTTGGCACTGGTAAACCGCTCGTAGTGACCAAGATCGAGGTCTGTTTCGGCACCATCTTCAGTCACAAAAACTTCACCATGCTGAAATGGCGACATCGTGCCCGGATCTACGTTGATATACGGGTCAAGTTTCAGGTGCGTGACGGTAATCCCGCGTGATTCAAGAATGGCCCCAAGACTGGCGGCGGCGATGCCTTTGCCCAAACTGGACACGACACCACCTGTTACAAAGACGTATTTAGGCATGAGAATTTCGCCGCGGGAAAGTCGAATGATAGCAAGGAATGGACCGTTGCTTCAATCAAATGCTACTTCTGGGCAACGATCTTTTCGCAAATATGTTGCTTGATTTTTGGCCTACCAAAATATTTGGCTATCCATTTGCTGTGTGGCCGTTCATTGACCGCAAAATCAGCGAATGGTGTCAAGGCGTTTTGCAGAAAAGGTCATGTGCGCCCCTTGGACCCAGAGCGCACATGACACAAAGTTTACGCAATCACTGACCGGATTCGCCTTATTTGGCTGCCTTAGCGGCCGGACGTCGCTTGCTTAGCCGATCCACCAATCCGGCAAGATTTCCGAGCGAAATTAAATGCGCATGAATCAATCCGAGTACGCCACTGGAAAACAATTCATAGCAAACTTCTTTGTCAAGTGCCTTCAACTTCTCTTCATCAACGACGGACATTCCGTTGAGTCGGAATTGCGTCCCATCATTGAGTCGCGCCACTGAATCGGCATCGCGAAACAGATCAAGTGACTGAAGTCGCGCGCTAATCGTTTCTGTTGCCAGGGCACCCTGCTGAAAATCACGCATGAAGTTCATTGCATGATCGAGCTGCTTGGTTGGTTTGCCATCGGCGAACAGCGGTTCTCCAGTCTTATCGTCAAAACAGGATGCAGACGAATCGATACAGACAACCATTTGTCCTTCATCACCCTTGCCGGCAACAAACGGATAGCGGCGAACGAATGCCGGGATGTAACGCGCATCCCACTTGCCCAGACTATCAACAAACAGGTTTTCAGCTTCGCGCAATCCGATCAGCGCGACAGGAATCACACCGGCATCTCCACGCACAAAAACAATCGGATATTCACGCGCACAATCACCGAACTCACTGACCAACAAGGGAACAGAATTTACCTTTGCGGCGTAACGAAAATTGGTGATTGGTTTAACCCGCAAAGCACCGTGGACTTGTTCGTTCAGGGCTTCAACTTTTTCATAAAACAGTAATTCGGACATTTGTTTCTCCTGTTGGTCCTGCAAAAATTCAGCTAACTTCGTTGCCTTACAGACCGTGGCAACAACCACTCCGTCAATTCGTCAATCACCGCATCTCTGTCAATGTCATTAAGCGTCTCGTGCAAACTGCCAACCCACAAGCGCAAACATCGATCGGTACCTCCCCAAGCAGCATAGAGCGCTTGACTGCCTTCAGGCGAGGTCAACGTATCACCAGTGCCATGAAAAACGTAGAGCGGCAACGAGATTTTAGACGCTGCCGCCAAATTGACCGACATTATCGCCAAAACTTCGGCACCAGTCCTTGCCGGCGGTGGCAGATGGCAGACCAATGGGTCGTCTCGATAGCGCGCAACTTCTGCAGCGATGCTGCTGATCAACTCCGGATTCAAGGCTTGGGTTCGTAGTCGCGGCAAGTATCGCGAAATCAGCGGCGCCAGTTTCACCAGATAGGCGGGCATTCCTGGTCCAATTTCGAGCGCGGCTGACGACAGGATAAGGCCACGCAATTCTGCAGCTTCAGCACTGCGTTGCGACACCCAACGCAACGCAATTGCACCCCCCAAGCTATGTCCCATCAAAAAGACCGGGCGACCTGCCGCTATTCTTCGAGTCGCCTCAAGCAAAGCATCGATATCCAGCAGGTAATCATCGAAGCGATTGACCAGCAGTGCTTCACCTGGCGACCGCCCGTGACCGCGCAGATCAACTGTCACCAAGCCGATTTCAACCTGGTTGATCTGTGACGCAAAACCACTATATCGACCTCCATGTTCGGCCAAACCATGGGCGAGCGCAATGATCGCAACCGGATTAGGTGGAATCCAGCCCTGTCCGTGCAAGGGCACACCGTCACCCGTTATTGCTGTGAACTCCAGGCGCCCGGAACGGCTATCAATTTTCAATTTCTAATGCTGATGCTGTGCATAAATCAATTTGCGAACGCGGGGATATCAGTTTGTGCCCGACCGAGGATCAAGGCATGAACATCATGCGTACCTTCGTAGGTGTTGACCACTTCAAGATTGAGCATATGACGAATCACGCCGAACTCATCCGAAATGCCGTTTCCGCCGTGCATGTCGCGCGCCGTACGCGCAATGTCGAGTGCTTTGCCGCAAGAATTGCGCTTCATCATGGAAGTGATTTCAGGTGCAGCATTCCCTTCGTCCTTCAATCGGCCTAGCCTTAGGCAACCCTGCAAACCAAGAGCTATTTCGGTCTGCATGTCCGCTAGCTTTTTTTGAATGAGCTGATTGGCTGCCAACGGTCTGCCAAATTGCATGCGGTCCATGACGTACTGGCGTGCGCGAAACCAGCAGTCTTCAGCCGCACCCAGTGCTCCCCAAGCAATCCCGTAGCGCGCAGAGTTCAAGCAGGTAAATGGTCCCTTTAATCCACTGACATGAGGCAGCTCGTTTTCATCGGGGACAAAGACACCGTCCATGACGATTTCGCCGGTAACTGAGGCTCGAAGCCCCATCTTTCCATGAATCGCCGGCGTCGTCAGCCCTTTCATGCCTCGTTGCAATATGAAGCCACGAATTTTTCCTTCATCGTTTTTTGCCCAGACGACAAAAACATCTGCAATCGGACTATTGGTAATCCACATTTTTGCGCCAGATAAAGAAAATCCTCCAGCAACCTTTCTGGCCCGGGTGATCATTGCCCCCGGATCGGAGCCGTGATTGGGTTCGGTCAAACCGAAACACCCTATCCATTCACCATTAGCCAATTTCGGCAAGTACTTCTGCTTTTGCGCTTCCGACCCGAATTCGTTAATTGGCACCATCACCAACGAACTCTGGACGCTCATCATTGAACGGTAACCGGAATCGACACGTTCGACTTCACGGGCAATCAGGCCGTAACTGACATAGTTCAGCCCTGCGCCGCCATATTCAACAGGAATCGTTGTCCCGAGCAAGCCGATGTCCCCCATCTCGCGGAAAATCGAAGCATCCATCGCTTCATTGCGAAAAGCCAGCAATACCCGCGGCAGAAGTTTGTCCTGGCAGTAAGCGCGCGCGGCATCCCGCAACATCCGCTCGTCCTCGCTTAACTGCTCATCAAGCAGCAATGGATCTTGCCAGTGAAATGCCGCATTTCCCTTGTTAGCGCTCATTCAGTCTCCTGCTTTACCAATTCCAAAAGTTACTACGGCACGCGATAAAACTACAGTCTTGATCCGGTGTCGGGCTAAATTGCATTCAAGATAGATGGCAACCTTCGCGGAAACGGTCTACTCGATGACGTAAAGTGCTCGGGCGCCCTTACACTAGGGGTGATTTTAGTTGAGGATGAGATGATGAGGTACGTTGATCATGGCACTGGAGGCGGCCCCGAATGCATGCGGCTCCGCGATGCCCCCCGGCCGACTCCCGGGCCGTCGCAGATTTTGATCGAAGTTGGATTTGCCGGCGTCAATCGACCCGATGTGCTTCAACGCTCGGGACGCTACCCTGCTCCACTCGACGCCTCGCCTGTGTTGGGGCTTGAGGTTGCCGGCACGGTCACCGCGGTAGGTAATGATGTCAATGATTGGAAACCGGGCGACCGTGTCACCGCCCTGACACCAGGTGGCGGTTACGCTGAGTATTGCCTTGCGCCGGCTGCACACGTTCTACCAATCCCCACCGGCATGAGCATGTCCAGTGCCGCAGCACTGCCGGAAGTATGGTTCACGGTTTGGGCGAATTTGATTAACCTCGGTCACCTGAAAACTGGTGAACGACTGCTGGTTCATGGCGGTTCCAGCGGCATTGGACTGTGCGCGATTCAGCTCGCCAAGCATTTAGGCGTTGAGTGCATTGTTACTGTTGGCAACGATGAAAAGGCAGCTTTCTGCCAGGCGTTTGGCGCCCAACACGCGATCAATTACCAGACCGAAGATTTCGCCCGCAAAGTTTTGGAATACACCAAGAACGAAGGTGTGGAAGTGGTGCTGGACATGGTCGGCGTGCCTTACTTTCAGCGCAATCTTGGGGTGCTGCGACGTGATGGGCGATTGGTCTCCATCGCCTTTCTACAAGGCAGCAAAGGTGAAGTTGATTTGTTGCCGGTGATGATGAAGCGCCTGACGCTCACCGGATCAACCATGCGCGCTCGCAGCGTGGCGGAAAAGGCGGCGTTGCGCGATGCCCTGCTGACCAATATCTGGCCTGTGCTGGCACGGAGCGAAATGGCACCGCATATTTGTGAAACCTTTGCGCTGAATGACGTCGAGCACGCGCACCGACTAATGGAAAGCAGCCGTCATATTGGCAAAATCGTACTGCGCGTGAAAGGTGAGTGAACGAACTTCCGCACAGTCGGATGTTGACCGCGCCTAACTCGATTGATTGTGGCGTCTGCACAGGTGCGTTCGGAACTTTATGCACTATTCGGCCCATAGTCCGTTTGGATGATGACACTTCGCCCGGTTCGCTTTAAAATCGGGATCGACTTGATTGGATGCTCGTCGGCGCAGACAGCACTGATTGTCAAAACGAGCAATATCGGCTTTTATCAACCTGTGTAAAGGGAACGTCTATGCAAATCACCAACAACCGCGCAATCAGCTCTAGCGTCAGACCAACAAGGCGCGGCGCGACGAGTTTCGGCATCGCTTCGATCATTGCGCTCGCGTTTGCGCCTGGGCTAGCAAACGCTCAGTCTCTGCCAATTTGCGACATCGCATTTCCTGACCGCCCATGCCTGACCTACGAACAACTCCATGGCGATGGCCACAGCGAAGGCCTCCAATCCTATCAAGTCCTCGAAGCGCGCTGGACGCTGGACTTTACCTCCTACGTCAGCCAGATTGTCGGTGCGCGCAATCGTGCGCCAGGTAACCGACCTCCTGTCGCAGGGCTGGACCAACGCGCCACCGGCCTCGCCGCAGGCGCAGGCGGCGAACGTTGGAATGGCTGGATTGCCGCCGCACATAGCAACATGGAGCATAGCTTTCTGCGCGTCGACGGCGACGCTGATGTCTTCCTCGGTGGCGTGGATTACACCTTGAACAATGATGTCATCGTTGGGGTTGCAACCACGATTGAGAGTAGCAAAACCAATTCCGTCGGCACCAAAATCAAGGGTGATGGTTATTCCATTGCGCCTTATGTGGCGATTCCACTTAACGCAAATTGGCTAGTTGATGCCAGTATCGGCATTGGCCGTACTGATCTTGACAGCTATACCGGTCCGCTCGTTGCGAAGGCCAACGACGACCGTACGTTTGGTGCAGTGTCACTGTCCTACGCTACCAATATCGGAAAATGGCAAATGCTCGGCAAGGCCAGCTACCTCGGCTCGAAAGACGAATTTGATACGACGCCGAAAACCAAGTCCAAGCTGGCTCAGGCTCGTGTTGGTGGCCAAGTGGCATATGATGCCGGCAATTTCGTACCGTATGTCGGTGTCACCTTCATTCGCGACACAACAACCCCGCCGGGTATCGTGGGTTCGGACAATGATCGCAACGCAACCCAACTTCAAGCCGGCGTCAATATTTATTCCAGCGGGCCTTTATCGGGCGGCATCTCGTATTCGCATGAGGCCTATCGCAAGGAAATCAAGAACGACATTTTGGTCGCAAACCTGAGCTATCGCTTCTAATCGTAGAGGTTAGTCATGCAGCACCTTGGCTGTGGTTTTGGCATTCGTGCCGCCGCAGCCATTTTTACGTCTGTGCTGTTGAGTGGATGTGCGAATTTGCTCGCCAGCCCAGTCGAACGAGTGGACTTGCTCGCCGCTGAAAATGGCTTTTACAAAGTCGTCACCGGCAGCGGACTAAGAACTTACCTTCGCCGCGGCAGCGATACCAGCCGTCTGACTGTTTATATCGAGGGTGATGGAGCGCATTGGCGGCATGGCCGACCGCCACCCGACCCGACCCCATTAAATCCACTGGCGCTGAAACTTGCGATCGCTGACGCAAACAGCGGCAATGCGAGCGTGGCGTATGTGGCACGCCTGTGCCAGTATCTCAACCCGGAGGAGCTCGCTGGCTGCGCACCAAATCTGTGGACCGATGCGCGTTTCAGCACAATAGCAATTACCGCGACCACGCAGCAGATTGATGCACTGGTGCGCCAAACCCAAACCAGTGAGGTCACCTTGATCGGCTACTCCGGCGGTGGCGCGCTCGCCGCACTGGTTGCGACGCAACGACAGGATGTTGTCTGCCTGATGACCGTAGCAGCGCCATTGAATACCGATGCCTGGGTCAGCATGCACAAGGTGACACCACTGCTGAACTCTCTCAATCCGGCAAACACCACTGCGGCGCTTGGCAGCCTGCCGCAGGTGCATTTTCAGGGCCGTGCAGATCGCGTCGTACCAACCGAAACGACGCAGCTTTACCAGCACAATCATCCGCGCGCGCGATTTGAAATCGTCGCAGGCTACGACCATGAATGTTGCTGGGAAGAAACATGGGCGACGCGAATCAAGAATGCTTGTCGCTAAACGTCTACTCGATGACTCGCTAAGCTCGGAATAATTCGTCGCCCAGGCGAAAGCCGGGGTCCAGCGCCGTTGCATTCACCCAACTCGGATGCATTTCTGGATTCCGGCATCTGCCACCCCGGCGAAGCGGGAATCAAAGGCGTATCGAGGCCGCCGGAATGATGGCTTTTAAGTGCTTTCTAGCCAGTTTGTGATGGTGATACGCCGTCGTTGCGGCGCCCTCAATTCGCGTTGCGCAATTCCACCAAATTACCGCCTTGGCATGATTTGAATCGCCCGTATCGGCTGATTCATCAATTGCATCATGTGGGCGTCGAAGCCACCGCCGCGCAAGAACGCCGGACGCTGTTTAAGTATTTGCAAGGCCGGCTCGCCGGGCTTTGGATTGGCTAGTGCCAAACCGGTTTCCTCCTGCTTGACAACGATCGATGTCGGTCCGGTCTCAGCCTTTTCCAGCCCCAAACTGGTCGAGCCGTCATGCACATAGTTGTAGGTTCCAGCGCGGGCATCGGCAGTGTCCTCAGGCAGAATCGCAATCTCAAAATCAGTGCCGCGAATTCCGACGGTGGCAGTCGGCGTGGTGAAGCTCACGCTTTCCGGTCGGGTTTTACCAAGCAGTCCAGTTACTGCGCGCAGCCCACCTTTTAGTAAGCTGGTCAAGAACGAGTCGCTTGCCTTCTCTTCATGCTGAAAGCGAGTCACTAAAAGACTGGAATCAGGGCGCAGGGTAATGATCGAATTGTCCTTGAAGCGAATCAACACTTCCCCTCCTTTGGCGGTGGTAATTAGATCGCCTTCGTTGATCGGATCGTCCCCCTTGGCTGTTATCACAGGGACATCGGGCCGACCGATGTACACATCGCCTTTAAGCTTGGTAATGTTGCCAGCCTGCGCCGCGTTGACCGCTGGCACAGCAGCTAACCACGCCAGAACCATAAGCATTGATAGCTTGAAAGGTGAATTTTTGGTAGGCATAGCGCACCTCAAATTAGAGCAAAATAAACACGGCAGCCGCAATCACTGACATCAAAGGGATCCAGCCGAACGCCTCGCCGCAACTACCTGATTAACGACACACGCGCGGAAATCCTTGAGCCGTTAGTATAAAAAACGATCAAAATTACAAAAAGTCACGAACAATCGCGATTTGATCGGCATGTACCAATGTTGGCGCATGCCCGACACCGGCGATTTCACTTAGCTTTGCATGCGGCCCCCGCGTCGTCATCAGTTGTGCGGTTTCGCGCGTCAGCAAGTCGGATTCCGCGCCACGCAACAGCAATGTCGGGCAGGTAATCGCATCGTACAACGGCCACAGTTCCATATCTCGCCCCGCCGATTCCTGCATTGCCAGACGGAATGGTTCGGCAATTTTGGGATCGTAGCGAAAGACAAACTTACCCTCGGCAGTTTCGCGAATTAACGGCACGGTCAGCCGATACCATTCGTCGTCGGTGTGCGGCCCAAATGCCGGCGACACAGCCCGCACCAGACTGACCGCCGCAGCGATACTATCCAATGCCGGCGCCTTACCCAGATACTCAGCGATCCGCGCGATCGATACCGCCGTGACTACCGGCCCGACATCGTTCAGCACCAGCCGCGATACGGGTGTATCAGGCTGCGCGGCAACTGCCATGCCAATCAAGCCGCCCATCGATGTGCCGACCCAATGCACACTATCGACCTGCGCAGTGCCGTTGATTTGCGCCAACAATACGGTTATGTCGGCCGCGTATTGCGGCACGCCATAGAGCAGCGGATTGCGCAGCCAATCACTCTTGCCGCGACCAACAACGTCAGGACAGACAACCCGATAGCGATCACTCATGGCGCGCGCCAAATCGTCAAAATCCCGCCCGCAGCGCGTAAGCCCGTGCACGCACACCAGCACTCGTGGATTGGCTACATCGCCCCATTCAACATAAGCCATATTGTGAAAACCCGCAGGGCTCAGGCAGCGCACACTTCCTTCTCGCATCTCACTCATCATCATCCTCATAAAAACAACGGCGTGTTGTCAGCACCAACTGATGGATTCTGGCGTTACGAAATCGCCAAACACGGCTCTTGCATGCGCGCAATCTGCTCGCGCAACTCCAAAATTCGATCTTGCCAGTAACGGGGTGTATCAAACCACGGAAATGCTGCGGGAAAAGCCGGATCATTCCATCGTCGCGCCAACCATGCTGAATAGTGCAGTAAACGCAAGGTCCTGAACGCTTCAAGCACCTGCAGTTCTGCTGGGTCAAATTCACGAAACAACTGATAGCCCCTGAGCACATGACCAAGTTGTGCCGCCATTTCGTCCGGCTCGCCACTCAATAGCATCCAGAGATCCTGAATTGCCGGTCCGGTTCGCGCATCATCAAAGTCGACAAAATGCGGCCCCCCGAGGCGCTCGCCCTTTGGACCCGCGCGCTCAGGTGTCCACAATACATTGCCGGCGTGACAATCCCCATGCAAGCGCAGCGTCGTGATCACTCCAGCACGGTGGAAGCATGCTTCCACTTCATCCAGTGCGGCATCTGCTACGTCCATCCACACCGACTCAAGGTCGTTCGGAATGATTTCATGCTCCAGCAACCAATTGCGCGGTTCGAAGCCGAAAGCATCAATGTCCAAGGCTTCGCGCACTTCAAACCGTCTGCACGCGCCGACATTGTGCATACGCGCCAATAATCGTCCCATCCATTCCTGTACATTGACCTCGGCGAACTCCGGAGCGCGTCCACCTTGTTTGGGATAGACGGAAAACCGGAAGCCTGCGAAATGATGCAACGTTGTTCCGCCAATAAGTATCGGTCCGACCACCGGCAATTCGGCTCGTAACATCTCGGCAACGAATTCGTGCTCCTCCAATATCTGCTCGTCAGACCAACGCCCCGGGCGATAGACCTTGACCACAATCGGCGCATTGGCTGACACTTCGTCATCGATACCGATCTGCCAAACACGATTCTCATAACTGTTTAGCGCCATCAATCGTCCATCAGGACGAAGACCCAGACTCTCTACCGCATCAAGCAACAAGGCTGGGTCGAGTCCTGCAAACGGCGTATCGCTGGTTCCGGTATCCATCAGTGAATTATCGGGCATGCCAGTATCGTCGGCTGACATCACGCTCATGTTCAATGTGTACATTACCTTCACTCAAGGCAATTTTTATTGCACCGTCAAAATCCGTTCTGTGTAGTGTCGCTCCACTGGAAAAGTATCGTGCGACAACATCAGCCTTTGGATGACCGAACGAATTGCGATAGCCAACAGGAAAGATTGCGTCGCGAGCCCCGACCGCTGCAATGAATTCCGGGGTCGATGAAGTACGGCTGCCATGGTGCGGAACGACCAAAACATCTGCGGCAATCTTGTCCGGAACAGCGGCGACCAGCACTAACTCTTGTGGCGCTTCAATGTCGGAGGTCAGCAGTGCTGTCCGTCCGCCAGCGGATATCCGCAATACGCAGGCCAGATCGTTTGTCCTGTGTTCGACGCGGTGATTGATCAACTCCTGATCCGGATGCAGCATTTGGAACTGCACGCCATCCCAATCCCAGCTTTCCCCGGCAATACAATCGCTATGTTGCACGGGTTGGGCAGACAGAATATGTTCGAATGGTAGCGAGGACTTTATTTGGGTTACCGGCACCATAGCCAAAACCGATTCTGCGCCACCGGAATGATCACGGTCCGCATGACTGACAATCAACATGTCCAGACCCCTGACACCCAGCGCGCGAAGGTAAGGCACGATGATGCGGGTACCGCTGTCCGCGTCCGCTGAGAAAGCTGGCCCGGCGTCAAACAGCAGGTCATGGTTAGCCGTTTGGATATGTACCGCCAAACCCTGCCCTACATCAAGCACCCGAATATCGGCTGTATTGGCAGCAGGCCGCGCTGGCGCATAGGTCAGCAATGGAATAAAGGCGATTAAACCCAGCCAGCGCGACGGAAAGCCACGCGGTAACAACAACCATAACCCACCGCCCAAGGCAATCAGCAGATAAACCATTGGGGGCGCAGCCTGTTGCCATATCGCCAGCGGTAGATTGGCCATAAACTCAATGAAAATCATCAGCAAACTGGTAAGCCAATGCGCAACAGGCAGTAAGACTCCCAATCCCGGCAGGCATGCAGCCACGGCAAGCGGAGTGATGACTGCGCCAACCACGGGAATGGCAATAAAATTCACCACCGGTGAGACCACAGAGAATTGTTGAAACAGGGCCAACAAAGCCGGCAACATTCCGACGGTCACGGCCCATTGCGCTTTACCCCAGGATTTGAGCCAATGGTCTTTGCCGCGCAAACCCGTGCCGACGAAAAGCAGCAAACCTACCGCACCGAACGATAGCCAAAACCCCGGCGCCAAAACGGCCCACGGATCAATCAGGAGAACCCCTAGTAACGCCAGCGCGAGCACCCGACTAGCGGCCATTTCGCGTCTGACGACACTGACCACAGCAACAACCGCCAGCATATACAAGGTGCGTTGCGCCGGTACCGCAAAGCCAGCCAACAGGCAATAACAAAATGCAGCGAACAGACCCCCGACTGCGGCCGCATGCTGCACCGGAACGAAAAGCGGCAAGCGGGTTGAGCGACGCCACAGGAAGGCGGTCACCAGATACGCAAGCGCGGCGAGCATGGTGATATGAGAACCGGAAATACTCATCAGATGAGTGATTCCGGTGCGGGCAAATATTTGCCACAGCTCGGGAGAAATCGCTTGCTGGTCACCAATCGCCAGCGCCACCAGAATTCCGGCGTATGGTGCCTCCTGCAACTCGACGAGAAAGCGATCGCGAATATTTTGTCGCCAGCGTTCTATCAGGTAGCTTGGGCGCCAGACAAAATCGTCAAGACGCATCGATGACTGCGGTTCGGACTGGCGAACGCTGCCCGATGCCCGAATTCCGCGCTCAAGCAACCATGCCTCATAGTCTCTTCCATTTGGGTTGATATTGCCGTGAGGTCGTTTCAACCGCACCGTGAATTGCCAGCGCTCACCGGCACGTGGCATTGTCAATTCACCATGCTCGTTGCGATACCATGCCAAGGAAATGTGCGATGGAGTGACGACTGAAGACGTCTCCACATCAAACTCAAAGCGCACCCCGCGCTCCATCGCCTGCGGCATGCTCGCAACCGTGCCGGTCAGCGCGATATCAATACCTTCATTGCTTCCCGGTAGGGCCTCCGCCATACGTGAATGGGCCATGATACCGGTGCAAGAGAAGCCCAACGCAACTCCAGCGACCACGACCGCACAGCGACCAAGCAAGCCCAAAGTTGAGATACAGCGCCAAGCCAAGAGCATCAGACCAAGTGCTACGCCAAGTGACAGGCAATAGATTTCCGGCAGTTCGGTCTGTTGCTGGAGAACAAACACACCAAGCGCAAAAAAAATCACAAAGGTCCGCATGCTTCGATTAGAACATGGCCGTACGCAACTATTGTGCTCACCGCTGTTTCTGCCAAAATGGACCTTTCCAGGCTTTTTTGATTGAGAGACCATGACATTTGCCTTTGCCTTTGCCCCTCCGGCTACAGCTAAGGTTGCGATTCACAATAGCAGCGTGTCGTTTCCGGTTCATCGGATCTACTGTGTTGGTCGAAACTACGCTGCGCATGCCCGTGAAATGGGATCCGACCCTGATCGGGAGCCACCGTTTTTTTTCTGCAAACCCGCCGATGCCGTCTGGCCGATAAACCCGTCATCTGAAATAAGCTCCTTGGCGCCCCTGCCGTACGCAAGTGCCACGACGGATTTGCATCATGAGATCGAACTAGTCGTTGCCATCGGTACCGGCGGCCGCGAAATCCCGCAAGGGAGCGCCCTGGAGTACGTTTGGGGATATGGCGTTGGTCTCGATATGACGCGCAGGGACTTGCAGGCCGGTCTTAAGAAAAAGGGGCAGCCTTGGGAGATCGGCAAGGCATTCGATCAGTCTGCCCCTGTCTCACCCCTCATGCCGGTCAGTCAATGCGGGCATCCGGGTAATGGCCGCATCTGGCTGAATGTGAACGATCAGTTGAAACAAGAAGGCGATATCGCCGACATGATTTGGTCGGTACCAGAAATCATTCAGCATTTGTCCACCTACTTCGACCTTCAGCCTGGTGACCTGATCTTCACCGGAACCCCTGAGGGTGTCGGTCCGGTCAGGCCTGGCGACAGACTGACTGGCGGCATTGCCGGTCTCTGTGAAATTTCTCTGACCATTGGCGAAGATTGCGCTTGATCGCAGATATTTTCCAGACATTGAGGGAAATGTTAGGTCCTACTTTGGGAACAACTTAACTTGAGTTATTCAGACGACACCGACGACGTCATTCAGCGTGCGCGACGTTCGATCGTCATTTCACTGGTTGCATTTGTAATTGTTCTCGCAATCGGAACTTTCGGCTATAAGCACCTCGGTGATGCTCAAATTTCATGGATTGACGCCGCGTACATGACCTTTCTGATGGTGGCAACCATCGGTTATGGTAGCGGGATAGAACTGTTTCATCATCCGGACCGCGAATTGTTCACGATGGCACTGGCATTCAGCGGTATCGGCATCGTGACTTATCTTTTTTCAAGCGTCACGGCGCTGATGTTGGCGAGCGATTTTGATAAAGCACTGCGGAGACGACGAATGGAAAAGCAAATGAGAAAGCTCGAAGGCCACTACATTCTTTGTGGTTTCGGACGCGTCGGTCAAAACGTTGCTGATGAGCTTGACGTTACTCACCATCACCATGTAGTCATTGAGGAAAACCAGGCGCTAATCGAGGCCTATGCCGAGAATAAGCACCGGCAATTGTTCATTCATGGTGATGCATCCGATGACGATGTGTTGATCAGAGCAAATATTGCTATGGCAAGAGGTGTGTTTGCCGTCACCGGCGATGACAGCCGCAATCTGATGATCTCACTGACCGCCCGGCAACTTAATCCGACTGCGCGCATAGTTGCTCGATGTAACGACCTGCGTAACGTGGAGAAAATGAAAAAAGCCGGTGCAGATGCCATCGTTTCGCCAAACTTCACTGGCGGAATGCGCATTGCCTCAGCGATGTTGCGTCCTCACGTGGTCTCATTTCTTGATGAAATGCTGCGTTCAGACAAACACCTGCGAGTCGAAGAGTTGGTTGTCCCATCGACTTTTCCACCTAGCGCGCTGTCTAGTCTGGACGGTCTGCGCAGTGATCATTACATACTGTTGGCCGTGCGTACCGGCGGGGATGGGGTGTTCAATCCGCACGACGACTTTGTCTTGCACGCAGGGCACATTCTGGTTGCAATGGCGTCAGTGCAAGGCCGCGAAGAGCTGAAACAAAAACTTATCGCTGAGTCCGACGCGTGAATTGTCTAGGCGAGATTCAAGCGTCCATCAGTCAGATGTAGCACCCGGTCCAATCTTGCAGCGAGCGAATGGTCGTGTGTCACTGCGATCAGCGCGGTTCCTTTTTGCCGGCACAAATCTGTCATCAGCGCAAAGACTGCGTCTGCAGAGACCCGGTCCAGATTACCGGTAGGTTCGTCTGCCAATAGACAGGCGGGTTCCGTCACCAGCGCACGGGCAACGGCAACCCGTTGCCGCTCACCGCCGGATAATTCCCCAGGGCGGTGTGACAGGCGATGGGAAAGCCCAACCTTTTCCAGAATCGCCGCAGCCACTGCTTGCGCAACGCCGCGTGACGTGCGCCTGATGAGCAGCGGCATGGCTACATTTTCCAATGCAGTGAATTCGGCGAGCAAGTGATGAAACTGATAAACGAAACCCAGCGAATGGTTACGTAATTCGCCGCGCTCACTTTCGCTGATCTTCGCCAGATTGTGTCCGTTCAAAAAAACCTCGCCACCGGTCACGTTATCCAGCCCGCCTAGTAAATGCAGCAAAGTGCTTTTACCAGAGCCGCTGCTGCCGACAATTGACAGCGTGTCACCAGCACCAACTCGCAAGTCAATTGCGTTGAGAACCGGAACCGCTGTTGCCCCCTGATGGAAGACCTTGGAGAGACCACGGCACTCGATTACCGTCTTGTGCGAATCAGAAAGCACCTCTACGGTTCGTCCCTCGTCCGGCACATTGGTGATCTGCTCACTCATAGCGCAAGGCCTCCGCAGGCTGGGTCTTGGCGGCACGCCAACTTGGATAAAGCGTCGCTGCAACGGTCAGTACAAAAGACACCACACTGATGATTGTGACATCGCGCCACTGCAGATCCGATGGCAAATCGCTGATGTAATAGACGTCTTTGGCAAGGAACTGCAGTCCTAGCGTCCGCTCAAGCGCCGGCACAACGACGTCGACATTGAGCGCCAGGATCACGCCACCGATCACACCAGCGGCTAGTCCTACCAGTCCGATCAGCATTCCTTGAACGATAAAGATACTCATGATGCTTCGCGGCGAGGCACCCAATGTGCGCAAAATTGCAATGTCGGCGCGTTTGTCCTGCACAGCCATGACCAGCGTTGAAACGATGTTAAAGGCAGCTACGGCCACAATCAGCAGAAGGATCAGGAACATCATGCGCTTTTCGATCTCTACCGCACGGAAGAAATTCGCATGGCTTCGCGTCCAATCCGAAATCCATGCGTTTGGTGCCGCAAAGCGCAGGGTCGGAATTATCTCGCGACCAATACGCGGCGCGGCAAACAGATCATCAACCTTCAGCCGTACCCCCGATACATCAGCGCCCATACGATACAACGTTTGCGCATCGCTAAGATGCACCAATGCAAGACCGGAATCAAACTCAAACATGCCGACCTCGAATATGCCGACGATCTTGAATTGCTTCATCCGCGGCATCACCGCGACCGGAGTTACCAGTCCTTGCGGCGCCAACAGGGTGACCTTATCGCCAACCACTACATGCAGTGCGCGCGCCAACTCACTGCCCAATATCATCCCAAACTCGCCAGCTTTTAAAGCATCAAGCTTCCCGATTCGCATGTGGGCGGCAAAGTCCGCCACCCGATTTTCCATCTCCGGCAAAACGCCACGCACGATCATTCCGCGCACCTCGCCGTCAAAACTCAACATTCCCTGCTCCTGCACGAATGGTGCGGCGGCAATAACATGAGGATTTTTGACGGCGATATCTAATGTCGCCTGCCAATCAGCAAGTGCCCCGTCCTGCGCACTGATTTGTACGTGAGAAACCACCCCCAAAATCCGTGTCCGCAATTCCTTTTGGAATCCATTCATCACCGAAAGCACAACGATCAACGCGGCAACGCCAAGCGCCAATCCGAGCAAAGAGATCAATGCAATGAAGGAAACGAAGCGGTTGGATGACCCTGAGGTGGAATTTCGGGGTTGGGCGCGCGTGTAACGAAGACCGATGAGAAGTTCGTAGATCATGTTTAAGTTAAAGCGCACAAGGTGCGACGGTTGCGATGTTAACATGCATGGATGCCGCGACCAGCCAACTTCTCTTGTCATCTGACACTCGTCCTTCCGGGCCTGATCTGGCCAAAGCAAGCAATGTATGACCTGACCCGAGATCTGCCGACACCTTCGCTCGACACGTTGTTGGGTAGGGGTTGTCTTGTCCGTCATGACAATGGTGCAAATCGGTGGCTGAGTAAAGCATTCGGCTTGAGAATTGAACCCCCATTTGCGCCCTTGCGCCGGATGGGTCTTACCGGTGAGACATCCTCGCAGCGTTTTCTTTGTGTCGATCCGGTCAATTTTTCCTTTGTCGATCGCAACGTTACTGTCAGCGAGCCCGACAAGTTGCAGTTGACGACTATTGAAGCTAATGCGCTCGGCGAAGCCTTGGGACCAGTGTTTCAGGTTTTCGGCGAACTGGAAATCACCGCTCCGGCGTCATGGCACCTGAAAATGCATGATACGGCTCCCGCCTTGCCTGCCTTGATGCCGCTACCCGATTTCATCGGTCGCCGGGCTGATCAAGGGCTTCCGGCAGATCCGCAATGGCGTCATCTCATCAATGAGGCGCAGATCCTGCTTCACAACCATCCGGTGAATCATGCTCGTGAAGAACGTGGTTTGCCGCGTATCAATTCCATCTGGCCGTGGGGAGGTGGCAACCTGGTTACAGGCACCAAGACCGTTCACGATGCCGTGTTTGGACAAAGTCCTGTTCTCCATGGGTTATCCAGGCTGTGTGGACTGAATGTCCTGACTCCACCAGGGGTATGGGAGCCACTGCCACATCGGAGTCCCTTAGTTGTCCTTGACCAACTGGCGCCATGGCGCAACCGAGGTAACGGTTTGAGCTGGCGAGATGCAGTTGCAGCAATTGAAACAAACTGGTTCGCGCCTCTGCTTTCTGCCTTACGCAGAGGAACACTTGGCAACTTGACGCTTATTCTGCCGGGCAGTGATCGCGACAGCGGCGCTCGTTTGGAGGTTTCCCGATCATCCATATTGAAGATTTGGCGACGCCCAGCGCCACTGACTTTACTGGCCGCATGACAGAAATGCCATGACCCACCTCACCATACGAAAGTCACCACCGCGTGCTGCGTGGGCACTCGAACAGGCGGGTGTCCATCCTTTGCTGGCGCGCTTGTACGCGGCACGCGGAATCACTGATGCGTTGCTACTGGACACCAGAACGGCCCGCTTGCTGGCCCCCGAGCTGATGAAAAATTCGGGTGCTGCGGCCGTGATGCTCGCCGATGCCATCGCGGACGAGAAAAAACTGCTGATTGTCGCCGACTACGACTGCGATGGGGCAACGGCTTGTGCCGTGGGATTACGGGCACTACGCATGATGGGCGCCCGTGTCGACTACCTGGTACCCGACCGATTTACGCTGGGCTATGGCCTGTCTCCCGAAGTCGTTCAACTGGCAGCAAACAGCTCGAGGCTTGGCAAGCCGGACATCATCATCACCGTCGACAATGGGATCGCCAGCATCGATGGTGTCAATGAGGCAACTCGCCTTGGCATTCGTACCCTGATTACCGATCACCATCTTCCGGCGGCCGAACTACCGCAAGCCGAAGTCATTGTTAATCCCAACCAGCCGGGATGCAACTTCCCTTCCAAGTGTATTGCTGGTGTCGGTGTGATGTTTTACGTGATGTTGGCATTGCGTGCTGAGCTTCGACAGCGCGGCGTGTTCTCTAACCAGGCCGAGCCCAACCTTGCCGCGTTGCTCGATCTGGTCGCTTTAGGGACCGTTGCTGATGTGGTTGCACTCGACTACAACAATCGTATTCTGGTCGCACAGGGTCTCAACCGGATGCGCGCCAACCAAATGCAAGCTGGAATTGCAGCACTATTCCAGATCACCGGTCGTGAGCCACGCCGCGCTGCGACTTTTGATCTTGGCTTCACCCTCGGCCCACGCCTGAACGCGGCCGGACGACTCGCCGACATGTCCCTCGGCATAGAAGCGCTGATTACTGACGACATGTCACGTGCACTCAATATCGCACAGGAACTTGATACGAAGAACCGCGAACGGCGAAGCATTGAGGCTGGTATGAAGGATGATGCCGAGCTGTTGCTTGATGCCATTGATGTTGGCAATCGGGCGAGTCTGACCCTCTTTGACCCGACCTGGCACCAAGGGGTAATCGGCATCCTCGCCGGTCGCGTGAAAGAGAAATTTCACCGTCCGACTTTTGCCTTCGCACGTGGCAATAAAGACGAGCTCAAAGCCTCTGGTCGTTCGATTCCCGGACTGCATCTGCGCGATGCGCTCGATCTGGTGGCGAAACGTCAGCCGATGCTACTCATCCGTTTTGGCGGCCATGCGGCTGCCGCTGGCTTGACCCTGAAGGAATCCGATCTGGCGGATTTCGAAGCCAGTTTTGAGTCAGTTTGCCGCGAGTTGATCCACCCTACCCAACTCACCCGCACGCTGGAAACCGACGGCCCGCTCGAATCCGGTTACTACTCTGTGGACACCGCGCGTTTGATACAAAAGGAAATTTGGGGTCAAACGTTTCCACCGCCGATTTTTGACGACAGCTTTCAAGTCGTCAATCAGCGTATTTTGAAAGAGAAACACCTCAAGCTAAAGTTGAAAAAAGGTGACCGCAGCTTCGACGCAATCCAATTCAATTGCGCCGACACTGCGCCCGACAAAATCCGTGCGGCATTTCGTTTGGACATCAATGAATGGAACGGGACCGAGACTGTTCAGCTGACGCTGGAGCATTTTGAACCGGCCTGATCCAAGCTTTGATGGAAACCAATCGCCGCATTGCACATCTCGACATGGATGCGTTCTACGCCTCAGTCGAACTCCTGCGATATCCCGATTTGCGCGGCCGAGCGGTCGTAATAGGCGGGCGCAGCGTCCACCAGCCGGCAGTGCAACACGACGGTAGCCGCACCTATTCCCGGCTCAAAGACTACGTCGGCAGAGGCGTCACTACCACATCGACTTACGAGGCGCGTGCGCTCGGCGTATTCTCCGGGATGGGCGTCATGAAGGCCGCCAAACTTGCGCCCGATGCGATCTTGCTACCGGTTGATTTTGCTGCCTACCGCCACTACTCGCGCCTATTCAAGGCAGCTGTCGCAAGCATTGCGCCTTTGATTGAAGATCGCGGAATTGATGAGATTTATATCGACTTGAGTGCTGTTCCGGATGACTCGTTGGCGATTGCACAGCGAATCAAGCAAGCAGTCGTCGAAGCGACCGGACTGACCTGTTCTATTGGAATCACGCCAAACAAGTTGCTGTCGAAAATTTGTTCTGATCTGGACAAACCTAATGGCATTACGATCATGGCCGAGGGCGATTTGGAGCAACGCATCTGGCCGCTACCGGCCAAAAAAATCAACGGTATCGGCCCCAAGGCCAATGAAAAACTCGCGGCCTTGGGCATCGTGACCATCGCCGATCTTGCTGCCGCCGACCCGACCCTGCTTCAGGAGAATTTCGGTCGCAGTTTTGCTGCCTGGATGATGAATGCAGCGCACGGCATCGAAAACCGTCCCATCGTCACAGAATCAGAACCCAAAACCATTAGCCGCGAAACGACCTTCGAGCGTGACATGCACGCCCGGCGCAACAAAGCCGAATTGTCGGAAATCTTCACCGAGCTGTGTGCAGGCCTAGCCAAGGATTTGCAACGCAAAGCGTATGTTGCCTACACAATCGGGATCAAGCTGCGCTTCGACGATTTTCGGATCGTTACCCGCGATATCACCCTGGATGTCGCCATCAATGATGCCAGCAAAATCCGCCGTGCGGCAGGTGAATGCCTGCGACGAGCGCCGCTGGATAGGAAATTGCGTTTGCTAGGTGTCAAAGCCAATAATCTGGTCACCATAGAAACCGCCAACGCCGAACCTACGCAGGATCAACTTGCGCTGGGATGGTGAACCCGAGCACGGGATTCTGGCGTCGCCACGCCATGCAGAGCACCAGCTCCAACTGGCGAATTTCGTGCCTCAACCAACTTTATAATCAGCGCATGCGACTACTTATTATTTGGGTGATTAATTCGGCCTCGCTGATCACCGTGGCGTATCTATTGCCCGGAATTACCGTTTCCAGCTTCCGTGCCGCATTCATCGCTGCGCTGGTGTTGGGTTTGGTCAATACTTTTGTGCGTCCGATCATGGTGCTACTCACTTTGCCGGCCACGATTCTGACACTCGGTTTCTTTATTTTTGTGATCAACGGCCTGCTGTTCTGGTGGGTCGGCTCGTCTGTCGATGGCTTTATCGTTGAGAGCTTTTGGTATGGCATGATCGGCGCGATTGTGTATAGCTTGATCGCATGGGTACTAGCCTACGCGTTGTTGCCCAAACGCGAAAGATTCAGCTAGTCGCCGTTTTCAAAAACCGTGCGTGGTGCACGAATGGGTGAAGGTCAGTGCTTATTTAGCCAAATCGACCAGGTACCCTTGTTCTCGAGCAACGTCCAGAATCTGCGCGATATGCTCGGCACCGCGGGTTTGAATCACTACCTCAATTTGCACTCTTTCAACCGAGAGCGACGTGAAAGCACGTTGATGCTGCACTTCGTCGATGTTTGCGCCAAGCTTGCCGAGCATGTTCGCAACATCTGCCAGCGCTCCCGGCGTATCGCGCACGTTAAAATGCAGGCGCGCCAAGCGCCCCGATTTGACCATTCCACGCTGAATGATTTCAGCCAGCACCAGCGGTTCAATGTTGCCGCCACACAAAACCAGGCCAAGTTTGCGCCCCTTGAATCGCTCTTTATTGGCAAGCAATGCAGCCAATCCGACCGACCCGGCACCTTCGACAACCGTCTTTTCAATCTCCAGCAACATCAAGATTGACTGCTCAATCTCGTCCTCACTGACCAGCAATACATCGCTCACCAAATCACGAATCACCGGCAAGGTCAGCGCGCCAGGAGTTTTGACCGCGATACCGTCGGCAATCGTTGCCATTTCAACTTTGTGATGCCCGTCATGCATGGCATTCCATGCAGCGGGAAAGCGCTCGCTTTGTACGCCAACGACTTCGATATTTGGTCGCACCGATTTAGCTGCAACTGCCATTCCCGAGATTAGCCCGCCGCCGCCGATAGCGACCAAAAGGGTGTCAATCGTCGGCTGCTGCTGCAGCATTTCCAGGGCGACCGTACCTTGGCCGGCCATGATGTCCAAATCATCAAACGGATGCACCATCGTCAAGCGTCGTTCGGCTGCCAACGTCAAGCCATGGGCACGAGCATCGTCGAACGTATCACCATGCAAAACGACTTCTGCTCCAAATCCGCGTGTACGTTCAACCTTGACCGGTGTAGCAAATCTTGGCATCACAATCGTCGCCGGAATCCCCATCCGTTGTGCGTGGTATGCGACGCCTTGAGCGTGATTTCCGGCGGAAACCGCTAACACCCCACGTTGACGTTGCTCTCCGCTCAACTGCATCATCTTGTTGAGCGCGCCGCGTTCTTTGAACGACGCAGTAAACTGATGGTTTTCAAATTTCAAAAACACTTCGCAACCTGCAATTTCTGACAGCGTTCGCGATGGGAGACAGGGGCTGCAGATCAGATTTCCGTCGAGCCGTTTTGCGGCCGAACGAATGTCGGTTATGGTGATCGAATTTGCCATAGTGCGAGTATCCAGATGGTATCCAGTTGGTGCGCGAGTATTGTAGCGCCCGTATAATTCCGGGTTGCTCCCTAAACCGCGATCTCGCGTCAAAAACAACGTGTCTCCGCTCGAAAAAGAAATCGCCAAAGAACTGGCCAGACGTCGTACTTTCGCCATCATTTCCCACCCGGATGCGGGAAAAACCACATTGACAGAAAAGCTGTTGTGGTTCGGTGGCGCGATACAAATTGCCGGTGAGGTTCGTGCCCGCAAGGCCTCGCGCCATGCGACTTCCGATTGGATGGAACTGGAAAAACAACGCGGAATCTCGGTCACCAGTTCGGTGATGCAGTTCCCGTACCGGATGAGCATGATTAACCTGCTCGATACCCCTGGTCACGAAGATTTCTCAGAAGACACCTATCGCACACTAACCGCCGTTGACTCCGCCGTGATGGTGATTGACTCGGTGAACGGCGTCGAGGCACAGACCATCAAGTTACTGTCGGTGTGCCGTCTGCGTGCGACACCGATACTGACTTTCATCAACAAGCTCGATCGCGAAGGCCGTCCGCCAATCGAGTTGCTTGACGAAATCGAAGACGTACTCAAGATGCAATGTGCGCCGATGACCTGGCCGATTGGTATGGGTAAGCGCTTTCGCGGCGTCTATCACATGTACGACGATTCAATCAGTTTCTTTGATCCACAGGCAGACAAGGGCACAGCTGAAGTAATCAAGGGATTGGACAATCCGCGACTGGATGAACTGATCGGCAGTGAAGCAGCGGAATTAAGAACCGAAGTCGAGTTGGTTCGCGGAGCATCACATACCTTTAATCGAGATGCCTATCTGGACGGCAAACAAACACCGGTATTTTTTGGTTCAGCTTCAAATAATTTCGGAGTCCAATCGCTGCTGGATGCAGTGGTCGACATGGCACCAGGTCCGCTGCCAAGAGCAACTGAAGGCCGGATGGTCGAACCGGGGGAAGGAAAATTCTCGGGCTTTGTGTTCAAAATACAAGCCAATATGGATCCCAAGCATCGCGACCGGATTGCCTTTGTGCGTGTGTGTTCCGGGAAGTTCGAACGCGGCATCAAACTGAGGCAGTTGTCGACCGGCAAGACACTTGCGGTAAACAATGCGATCACGTTCATGGCGCAGGATAGAAACACGACGGACGAAGCCTGGCCGGGCGACATAATCGGCATTCCCAACCACGGTACAGTGCGATTAGGCGATGCATTTAGTGAAGGTGAAACGCTGAAGTTCACCGGGATTCCATGCTTTGCGCCGGAGCACTTTCGTCGCGCTCACATCCGCAACCCGATGAAAATGAAACAACTGCAAAAAGGTTTGCAACAGTTGGCGGAGGAAGGTGCAACACAGCTATTCCGCCCGATTCACAGTAACGACCTGATCCTCGGCGCGGTGGGTACCTTGCAGTTTGATGTGGTGGCACATCGACTTGAGTTTGAATACGGCGTCGATTGCGTGTTTGAACCATATAACGTATCGACGGCGCGCTGGTTACGCGGCGACGAAACCGCGATTCGAGCATTGGCCGATAAATCCGGTGTCAATGTTGCACTCGATGGTGCGGGGGATTATGTCTATTTGGCGCCCAATAGGGTTAATCTCTCGATGACAGTTGAACGCCACCCGGAAGTTGTATTTCTGGAAACCCGAGAAATTCACTAGCAACGAGGCAACTCATGACGCCATTCCTTACCCGTGCACTTGATCGTGGTCTCGAATTGAACGAGCGACTGGCACTCTCGGTCGGCAATGGTTTTGACTGGCTATTCCGCCGCGAGGAGCTTGTGCAATCCGGTCGCACAGATTACGAAACAATTTATGTCGGCGACTTGATGTCGGTACGGTATTACGGGTCACCTGCGGAAAAGGAAATCCAGCTCGCGAATGGCAGCGCGATGCGGGTGGTGCGCAAGCAATTTGTGATTCCCCTGGTCTTGGTGCCTCCGCTTGGGGTCACCACAGAAACGTTTGATTTGATGCCCAATCGTAGCCTGGCGAGATACATGGCGGCGAGCGGTTTCAAGACTTATTTGATTGATTGGGGCAAGCCCCAAAAACGACACTCGCACCTCGGCCTCAAAGATTACGCCGATATCATGATGGGTCAGGCACTTGAGAAAGTGCGTGAACATAGTGGCGTGCGTCAGGTATCGCTGATGGGATGGTGCATGGGGGGCCTGCTTTCACTCATGCATGCCGGACTAAAGAAGAATCCTGACATACGCAATATCATCATCGTCGCCAGTCCCATAGACCTGCGGAGCGGTGGCATGGTCGCCGGCGTAGCGCAGGCGCTCAATACGCCGGCAAAGCTGATTCGTAAATTCACTGATTTCCGCTTGCATTCCGTTGATCCGGAAAAAATGCACACACCGGCATGGGTAACGACATTGGCGTTCAAGCTCACTGATCCGGTGGGCAGCGTCACTACCTACTGGGACCTGGTGACGCGCCTCTGGGACCGGGAGTTTGTTGAATCTCACAGCACGACGTCCGACTACCTCAACAATATGCTGGTCTATCCGGCGGGCGTCGTGCAAGACATGCTGGTAAGCGTTGCCGTCGACAACAAGCTATCGCAAGGCGAGATTCCTCTAGGAAAGAGGGTTTCGAAATTCCGCAACATTTCGGCGTCACTCCTGGCATTCGCCGGCGAAAAAGACGTTCTCGTTTCTGTCCCAACTGCTCGTCGCGTAATGGATCTGGTGAGTATGCGCGACAAGTATTTTGAGATAGCGCCGGGTGGTCACATGGGCGTGATCCTCGGCAGCGCGGCTCAGGGAGTGGTGTGGGCGAAGTCTGCCAAGTGGTTGGCTGAACGCTCGCAGCAAGCCACCACAACCGCTACGACCAAACCGACCAAGACTATGGTGAAAGCCAAAGCCAAGGTGCCCACAGTCAGGAAAATCACCAAGTCGCCGTTGGTGAAAGCCGCAGTCATTAGCGCGGCCAAATTGTCGACACAATCATCGAGGGTCAAGAATCGCGCATCGCGATAGAGAATTTAACGACGCTCGGCGCCGAAACTACCCAAGCGTAGCGAACCCTTATGCGTTCCGCAGTTCCTCAATGGAACACGTGGCCGTACCCAGTTTGCCCACCACAATCCCGGCGGCCCGGTTAGCCAGGCGCATGGCGTTTGGCAGTGTCTCGCCGCTGGCGAGCATGACGGCCACCGTCGCGATGACCGTATCGCCGGCGCCGCTGACATCAAAGACCTCACGCGCCAAAGCCGCTTCGTGCTCGCTGCCGTGAGCGGCGAACAGGCTCATGCCCTCCTCACTCCGCGTGACCAACAAGGCCTCGAGATTAAGGTCGGTGCGAAGCTGATTTGCTTTTGCGACGAGTTCTGCCTCATCTTTCCAGCGCCCGACGACTTGGCGTAACTCGCTCCGATTAGGTGTCAGCAAGGTGGCGCCGATGTAACGTGAATAATCTTCGCCCTTGGGATCAACCAATACTGGTTTGCCGGCCGAACGCGCCAGACGAATCATCTCCGTCAAGTGAGTCAGTCCACCCTTGCCGTAATCCGACAGAATGACCACATCGCACGCAATGACACGAACGGCAAATTCCTCGAGTTTGGCCTGTAGCACTTCGTGATCAGGCGAATTTTCGAAATCGATACGCAACAGTTGTTGCTGCCGCGCAATGACCCTTAACTTTACTGTTGTATTGAGAGATGGATCCTCATGGAAACTGGCATCGACTCGGGAGTTCACCATCAAACGGGAGAGACTCCGACCGGCGTCATCGGCCCCGACCACCGACAATAACGCGACGCTGGCACCTAAATCTGCGCAGTTCTGAGCAACGTTGGCGGCACCACCTGGACGTTCCTCGGTTTTTTCCACCTTAACCACCGGCACTGGCGCCTCGGGAGAAATTCGCGACGCGTCTCCAAACCAGTATCGGTCCAACATGACATCGCCAACGACGAGAATGCGTGCCTTGGACGTATCAGGAATTGAAACGATGTGTCGTTGTTTTGCGGACATAGGTGACTCGGCTACGGAGTGATATCAAACTCTTCACTTCGACGGGGCGGATAGGATTCCCATGCACCACATCCAGGGCAACGCCAATAGAACTGCCGCGCCTTGAACCCGCATGCATCGCAACGATATCGTGCAACCCGACGAGTATGGTTGTGGATCAGGCCTTTGACCAGTTCAAGATCACCGCGACGCTCCGGGGTCGTCTCCGGCCCAACCAGAAGCTGTGCCTGCAAAAGCTTATCCAGCCCGAGTAGCGTTTGGTTCCGCCGCAATTCGTCACGGACCATCAGATATGCCGCCTGCGGACCCGAAATTTGAAGTTCGGCATCAAACACTGCGTCGAGCATATCGAGTGAGGGATAACGTGCCAAATAGTCTCGCAACAGGTTGAGCCCCTGCTCGGCACGATCGAGGTCAGTGTACATTTGCATCAACTTTGGTGCGACCAGCGCAAGGTAGTCGGGATTCTGTTGTTCAACTCGCTTCCAAATATCCATCGGCGTTTCGCCATCCGCTACGGCGAGGAGGGCGTCTTTTGCTCGATTGCCTTGTAGCGCAGTGGTTTCTAAAGCAGTTGTTTTACCAGCACCAACTCGTGCCGCAACGTCACCCAGCAAAATAGTCGCGCGAACGCACTTGCGGTTGTCAGCAAGTGCCATTTCCAGCAATGAGTTTGCTTCAGCGAGGCGATCATTGAGAATTTCGACTGCCGCCAATTCACAGCGAAACTGCGCTATCTCCTTTTGCCACAAGTGACCTGCATGCGCCGGCATCGCCTTTGCAATGTCAATTGCCTTGACCCACTCTTTTTCCTGCTGAAAGATTTCCAGTAAAAAATTTAGTGCATCGTCCTCAAGTTTCGTCCCTCGAAGTTTGAGGAACACGGACTCAGCGCGGTCAAGCAGCCCGGCCTTGAGAAAATCCTGCCCGAGCTCTGCCAAGGCGTGGAGTCGCTGGTCTTCGCGCAGACCATCCCGCTCAATCAGACTTTGGTGAACCTGAATTGCGCGATCCACTTCGCCGCGTCGTCGGAACAAGCTGCCCAAGGCAAAGTGAATCTCGACGGTCTCAGGATCAACGCGCGCGGCTTCAATGAATGATTCGATAGCCTTGTCCTGTTTTTCGTTGAGGAGAAAATTCAGTCCCTCAAAATAGGATCTAGGGAGCGCGCGAGATTCGTGCATCAATTGTTTGATATCAATGCGTGCCGCCACCCAGCCAACGGCGAAGAAAATCGGTAACGCAGCTAATACCCACCAGTAATCGAATTCCATTAGTGACGTCGCTCTTCAACTCGGCGTGCAATTCCGCGCGAGAACGCAGCGGTAAGGCCCAACACCACTCCCAACCCAAAACTGCCAATCACGATAAGCGACACCGGTAGCCCCCACTGCTGACCAAAGAAAAAATGCAGATCAACGATTTCCTGATTCTTCAGGGCAAGTCCGAACAACAGGACAAACAACACCCCACGGATTGACCAAACAAAAAACCGCCGAAGTCCGTGCATCTTAGCCTCGTGGAAGAAAATCAGAGCAACAAAAAAAAGCGGCACCCGCTTGAGGTGCCGATAATACATATACCTTGAAAGTCTGCATTACTGGGGGTAGTCGACCCGCTCACGCAACTCTTTGCCGGCTTTAAAGTGCGGTACGTATTTTTCCGGTACCTGCACCTTGTCGCCAGACTTCGGATTGCGCCCCAATCGCGGTGGCCGATAATTCAAGGCAAAGCTGCCAAAGCCGCGGATTTCGATACGATCTCCACGCGCAAGCGCGTCAGTCATCGCATCAAGAATCATCTTCACGGCGTAGTCGGCATCTTTCACCACCAGTTGAGGAAACCGCGCGGCAAGCCGCGCGATAAGCTCTGATTTGGTCATAAGGTCTATACGTCCAAACGTGATTACTGCTGGTTAAGCTTGGCCTTTAGCAGCGCGCCAAGATTGGTCGTACCAATGTTGGTGGAACTATCAGCAGCCAACTTTTGCATCGCCTGATTCTGCTCGGCCTGATCTTTCGCTTTGACCGAAACGTTGATGGAGCGGGACTTGCGATCCACGTTGATGATCATTGTTTCGAGCACATCGCCAACATTCAAATGCTGCGCCAAATTTTCAATCCGATCACGCGAGAACTCGGACACGCGCAGGTAAGCCTCAACTTCCGGTGCCAATTCAATCACCGCACCGCGCTCGTCGACGCTCTTGACCGTGCCATTGACCAGACTGTTTTTGTCGTACGTGGCGATGTAGCTTGTGAAGGGATCCCCGTCGAGTTGCTTGACGCCGAGAGAAATGCGTTCCTTCTCAACGTCGATTGATAGCACGATGGCCTCGACTTCATCACCTTTCTTGAAGTTCTGCTTGGCTTCTTCGCCGAGCGAAGACCACGACAGATCAGACAGATGCACCAGACCGTCGATACCGCCAGGCAGACCAATGAAGATGCCAAAGTCGGTGATTGACTTAATGGCGCCGGTGACTTTGTCGCCCTTCTTGTGGTTCAGCGCAAAATCGTCCCAAGGATTGGATTGACACTGCTTCATGCCGAGGCTGATACGACGACGCTCTTCGTCAATTTCCAGGATCATGACTTCAACTTCATCGCCAAGCTGTACCACTTTGGTCGGGTGAATGTTCTTGTTAGTCCAGTCCATTTCCGATACGTGCACCAAACCTTCAATACCCTGCTCAATTTCAACAAAGGCGCCGTAGTCGGTCAGGTTGGTAACCTTGCCGAACAAGCGGGTGTGCTGCGGATAACGACGGGCGATTCCCACCCATGGATCTTCGCCAAGCTGCTTCATGCCGAGGCTGACGCGGTTTTTCTCCTGGTCGAATTTCAAAATCTTGGCGGTCACTTCATCACCAACATTGAGTACTTCGGACGGGTGACGCACGCGACGCCAGGCGAGATCCGTGATGTGCAACAAGCCGTCAATGCCACCCAAATCAACAAAGGCGCCATAGTCGGTAATGTTCTTGACCAAGCCCTTGATGATGGTGCCTTCCTGGAGGTTCTCGAGCAGCTTTTGGCGCTCTTCGCCCATCGATGACTCGAGTACAGCGCGACGTGAAACCACCACGTTGTTGCGCTTGCGATCCAGCTTGATCACTTTGAATTCAAATTCTTTGCCTTCGAACGGCGTGGTGTCTTTCACCGGACGCGTATCGACCAACGAACCTGGCAGAAAGGCGCGTATGCCATTGACCATGACGGTCAGGCCGCCCTTGACCTTGCCGGTAATCATGCCCTTGATCAGCACGCTATCAATCATGGCCTTATCAAGATCATTCCAGGCCGCGATACGCTTGACTTTCTCACGCTACAAACGCGTCGCGCCATAGCCGTCTTCGAGCATCTCGATCGCGACGAGGACAAAATCGCCGACCTTGACATCGAGTTCGCCACGATCAGTGTGGAATTCCTCCACGGGGATCATGCTTTCGGATTTCAATCCTGCATTCACGACCACGAAATTTTGGTCAATTCGAACAACTTCAGCGGTAATGACTTCACCGGCACGCAGCTCTTGGCGCGTGAGACTTTCCTCAAACATTGAGGCAAAGCTTTCCATGGCGGCGCCCATGGAAATAGGAGCAGTGGCTTCAGCAACAGCAGACATGAGTGGGACTTTCGAGTATTTGTCGCAGCCAAAACGGAGCGACGGGTTGGTTAGTGATCGTTGCTATGACCGGGCGGTCTTTGCAACACCTTTACTTCATTTCATCAATTGCACAGCAAAATCAGATAGTTCTCGTCAGCGCAGTTTGCCGCTGAATACTCGACAGAACTGCACTGACTGCTTCATCAATACTGATGTGAGTTGTATCAACACATTCGGCATCGTCACCTTGTTTGAGGGGAGCTACGCTACGCGCTGAATCACGCGCATCCCGCTCCTGCAAATCCTCTAAAAGGGCGCGAATTTTAGCAGGCATCCCCTTCTGCATCAACTGCTTATAGCGCCTTTCGGCACGAATTTCGACAGAAGCGGTCAGAAAAAGCTTGGCCATTGCATCAGGAAACACCACGCTAGCCATATCGCGACCATCGGCAACCAAGCCCGGGAAGCGCCGGTAGGCACGTTGCCGGGCCAACAAGGCAGTCCTGACAGCAGGTAGGACCGCCACCTTGGAGGCACCAACCGACATTGCTTCCGTGCGGATGGCATCTGTAACATCTTCGTCAGCCAGCCAGATCCGGTTGCCTTCAAAGCGCGCTGGCAAGGTGATCGCCAGCGCGGCAACATCCGCTTCATTGTCCAGCGCGACCCCCGCCTTGGTTGCCGCCAGCGCCGTCAAACGATAAAGCGAGCCACTGTCGAGGTAGTGGTACCCCAATCGCTCCGCCACGCGCTCGGCAACCGTTCCCTTGCCCGATGCAGACGGACCATCTATGGCAACGACCGGTGCAGCAATTTGCCCGAACGCATCAAAATATTCGGGAAAGGTCTTGGCTACGCATTCGGGATCATTAATTCTGATCGGAACATCGCCAAAGGCAGCCAACGAGAAACACATTGCCATCCGGTGGTCATCGTAGGTGTCGATGGCGACCAGTGTCTGGCCGGTTGGTGCTGACAACACAGTGAGGCCGACAGGCCGGAAGTGACCCGCAGAGGGTGCACCGTTGAAGTCGTGAGGCGCAGTCACTAGAAGGTAATCAGCACCCTCCTCCACTGTTGCACCGAGCTTGCGCAGTTCAGTTGCCATCGCCGCAATGCGATCCGTTTCCTTGACCCGCCACGAGGCGATATTGCGCAAAGCGCACGGTCCATCGGCAAACAGCGCTGCCACCGCAAGCGTCATCGCCGCGTCGGGGATGTGGTTCAAATCCAGATCAAAGGCTTTCAGTCTGCCGGTTTCGGGACCGCGCGCTTCTATCCAGTTTTCACCCCATTCAATTCGCCCGCCCATTTTTTCCAGCGCTTCGACGAACCGCACGTCGCCCTGAATGCTGTTTCGCCCCACGCCTTCGACCCGCACCGGTCCACCGGCAATCGCTCCCGCCGCTAAAAATAGGAGGCCGACGAGGCATCTCCTTCGACATGGATCACCCCGGACTAATGTAGCTTTGTCCGGCCAAAATAGAGAATCGCTGCCATCCGTCGCGCTCAACCTCGACCCCGAAACGGGCCATCAGGTTCAAGGTTATTTCGACGTAGGGTTTCGAAATCAGTTCAGTTGTCAGCTCGACCACTGCATCCTGTTTGATCAGCGGCAACGCCATCAATAACGCAGTCAAGAATTGCGATGACACATCGCCACGGATACGAATCGGTGCATCAAGCTTCAATCGTGCTGGCCGGATTGAAATTGGCGGAAATCCTTCGTTTTCGAGGTATGAGATATCCGCCCCGATCTGCCGCAATCCATCGACCAGATCCCCGATCGGTCGCTCATGCATGCGCTGTACACCGGATAGCTCGTAGTGACCACCCATCAGCGCCAATGCTGCTGTCAAGGGGCGAATTGCGGTTCCGGCGTTACCCATAAAAAGTTCTGCCGACCTGACAGAAAATTGCCCGCCCGAACCATTGATTACTCGCGTAGGGGTATTTGACGGCGTGC
This sequence comes from Rhodocyclaceae bacterium, assembly GCA_016718525.1. Taxonomy (GTDB): domain Bacteria; phylum Pseudomonadota; class Gammaproteobacteria; order Burkholderiales; family Rhodocyclaceae; genus JADKHX01. The sequence continues at coordinate 869,470 of JADKDD010000001.1, read as the reverse complement.
TGCCAGCACCAACTGACGCTTTGACTCCCAAGTTCGCCAATGCCGCCAACATGACGCGCGTGTCGTCCGAATCCAACAGGCCATGGATTTCTGTCTCGCCTTCCGCCAGTGCAGCCAACAAGAGCGTACGATTCGAAATACTCTTGGAGCCCGGCAGTGAAATTACACCGGCGGCACGCTTTAGTCGCGGAATATCTATATGACTCATGGACGACCAACCAAGTCCAAGTTAAGCGCCCATCGGGGTGTTCGACTCCAGCCACGTATCACGACGATTGCGTGCCGAGGTAAATACATTCTCAAGTCCCTGCGCGTCCCCGCTCGCAAGCAAGACACGCGTCCGCATCAACTGCGCCATGTAGGCATCCAATTCCGCAAGCAGTTGCTGACGATTGGCCACACATATCGCGCCACATTTCGGGATGGCTACTGGCAATTCGTGTGAAGTCGCGAAAGCCGCCAGCTGCGAACGAGAACAGTTCATCGGCGTTTTCCCGCCTGGCAAATTCATCCACCAACGCAAATGCCAGTACATGTGGCAGATGACTGACGGCGGCAAAAATTCGGTCATGATTCTCGGCCGTGAGTTCCGGAGACTCGTGCGCCGCATTGTTCCCAAATCTGGCGAATCGCCAACACGCTTTCCACTGAGTTCTCAGGCAAAGGTGTCAACACCACACGCCGTTGTCTAAACAGCGTCGCGGTTGCTGCATCGACCCCGCTCTTTTCCGCACCGGCAATTGGATGGGCAGGAATGAACTGCTTGACTTTGGGACCCAAGGCCGCGCGCGCCGCCGCAACCACATCGGACTTGGTACTCCCGGCGTCGGTGACAAGTGTTTCAGGTTCCAAAAATGGCGCCAAATCACGAAGGCACTTCTCCATTTGGCCGACTGGCATTGCCAACAGGACCAAATCCGCACCTTTCATCGCATTGGCCCAATGGTCGGCGACCAGGTCAATTACCGCAAGCCGTTTGGCGTTGTCCAGTGAAGCGCGAGTGCGCCCGATGCCAACGATTACACAATCACCACCGCAAGCCTTGCGTGCCAACGCAAAGGATCCACCGATCAATCCAACACCCGCAACAACGATTCGTTTTGGCGCCTTTGTCATCAATCGAGCAACGCCACCGTCAGCGCTTCCAGAAAGCGTGAGTTCTCGACATCCAAACCGATGGTCACACGTAAATGGTTCGGTAATCCATAGCCGGCAATCGGACGCACAATTACGCCCAGCTGTAATAGTCGGGCATTGACTTGCGCGGCGTCAGCAACCGCAAAGGTAACGAAATTCCCGTGCGGCTCAATGTATGACAATCCCATGCGGCCAAGTCCGTCAAGGATTTGCGCCATGCCACGCTGATTTTGCTCGTAGCTCTTATGTAGAAACTCGTGATCATCCATTGCCGCATTGGCAGCGGCGAGCGCCAGACTATTGACATTGAATGGCTGCCGCACGCGATTGAGCAAATCAACGACATCGGGCGCAGCGACAGCGTATCCCACCCCGCAGGCCGGCCAGACCGTAGATTTTTGAGAAGGTTCTGGTGATGATCAGATTCGGGAATTCATTCAGCCAGTGTGTTGCGTCATCACGCATGTGAGGAGGCAAATACTCGTTGTAGGCTTCATCGAGCACCACAGCGACGTCCTTCGGCACCTCCGCCATGAAAGATTTCAATTGCGGATAAGGCAGGAAATTTCCAGTCGGATTATTGGGATTGGCGATCCACACCAGTCGCGTGGTCGCCTCAATCGCTGCCGCCATTGCGGCCAGATCGTGACCATAATCAAGTGCAGGGACGACTATGCAGCGTGCGCCTGCTGCAGTCGTGGAAATTGGATAGACCGCAAATGCATATTGCGACATGACCGCAGAAGTCCCCGGCGTCAAAAAAACGCGTGCCGCCAAGTCCAAAACATCGTTGGATCCATTGCCCAGCGCGACTTGATTCGGAGTTACTTCAAGCTTTTACTGATTTTGGCTATCAGATCGAACTGATCAGGGTAGCGTTCGCTACCACTTAATATCTGCGATGCTGCACGGCGCGCCATCGGACTCATCCCGAGCGGGTTTTCGTTCGAGGCAAGCTGATGATCTGTTCGATCGGTACCCCGGTCTCTCGCGACAAGGCCGTTATTGGCTTGCCGGGCACATAGGGTGAAATTGGTGGATATGTGCAGGAATGTGGGACAGCAGCGTCATTGCCCTTGATCCTCAATGAGCAACCGGATACGAACCGAGAATCTTGATGAATCCAGCGCGTGATGCAAAATCTACCAGTGCGGCGGCTAGCGGTGGGTCAGCCTGATGACCTTCCACATCAACAAAAAACATACTGCCAACGTCCGCCACCCATCCCGCGGGCCGGCCGGGACTCGAACTTGGTCATCGATACGCCATGCGTCGCAAGAGGCGCCAGCAAGTCATGCATGGCGCCCGCCTTGTTCTGTGCCGAACAAACCAACGAGGTTTTGTCACGTCCGGAAGGACCGGCATCGTGACGGCCAAGAACAAGGAATCGGGTAGTGTTGTTCGGATCATCTTCAATATTCGCTGCCAGTGTTTTGAGACCATAGCGGCGACCGGCCGCCTCACCCGCGATCGCTGCCGTCCGCGGATCCTCCGCTGCCATCCGTGCTGCCTCGGCATTACTGGCCACCGGCGTACGCGGCACCAACGGCAGTTGTCGATTAATCCATTCGTGACACTGTGCCAGCGATTGCGTGTGCGAGTAAATACGGGTAATGCTGGTCATTGAGGCCGCCAGTGATAATAGATTCTGATGAATCGGCAGATTGACTTCGCCGCAAATCTTCAGCGGCGAACTGACCAATAAATCCAGCGTGCGACCAACGGCGCCCTCGGTCGAGTTCTCAACCGGAACCACGGCGTAATCGACGTTACCCGCCTCGACAGCACGAAACGCATCTTCGATTCCGGCACAGGCAATTAAAGTTGGCGCACCACCAAAATGTATCCGTGCTGCGGTTTCCGAGAAGGTTCCCTCGGGTCCGAGATAGGCAATCTGCAGTGGCTGCTCTAGTGCCAAACATGCAGACATCACCTCACGTGCTATCCGCTGCACTGCAGCCGCCGGCAAGGGTCCGGGATTGGCTTCGCCAAGACGCTGGAGAACCTGAGACTCGCGCTCTGGACGATAAATGTTGCCTTGTTTAATTACGCCGATCTGATGCGCCAATTGTGCGCGTTCATTGATGAGCTGCAGCAATTGATCGTCAATCTGATCAATCGAATCGCGCAAACGACGCAATTCGAGTCTTTCAGCTTCGGTCTCTTGAAACGGATCGGCCACGATGCAACTCCCTGGGTCGTGGTGGGCAAGTAGCGTACCGACAATACGCCCTGAATTCGTGCAATGCCGTCCGTAACGTCCGCAGGCACCGGGCTGTCGACATCAACTAAAGTGTATGCCATGTCACCGCGCGACTTATTCACCATATTGTGGATATTGAGGCCGGCGCTTGCCATCGCGGTAGAAATTTGTCCAAGCATATTCGGAACATTGGAATTGGCGATCGCGATCCGATACGCCGACTCCCGCGCCATTGTCACATTCGGAAAATTGACCGCATTCTGCACATTGCCGTGCTCGAGATAGTCGCGCAGTTGATCAACCACCATCAAAGCGCAGTTCTCCTCGGCCTCGCGTGTAGAGGCACCCAGATGCGGCAAAGCAATCACATTCGGATGGGCATTGAGTTGCGGGCTGGGAAAGTCACATACGTAGGCACTAAGTTTTTTCGCGTCCAGCGCTGCAATTACTGCCGACTCATCCACCACCGCTTCACGGGAGAAGTTGAGCAATACAGCGCCATGGCGCATATGGTCGAGATTTTCGGCGTTAAGCATGTGTCGCGTAGCTGCGATCATTGGTACGTGAAGCGTTACAAAGTGGGAGCCCTTTAATACTTCGGCCACGCTGTTTGCCTTTTTACCTGTGATGGCAGACTCCAGGCCGCATCGACTGTGATTTCCGGATCATGACCGAGCACATTCATGCCAAGCTTGATCGCTGCGTCCGCAACCAGACAACCAATTTTTCCAAGACCAATCACACCCAAGGTGTGTCCGCTTAGTTCGATCCCGGCGAAATTCTTCTTGCCGTCCTCGACCCGTTTGTCCATGTCCGGCGCCTTTGCATCAAGCTCGGAGACGAAGCGCATTGCGCCGGACAAATTTCGCGCTGCCATCAACAGCCCTGCCAGGACCAATTCTTTAACGGCATTCGCATTGGCTCCCGGAGCATTGAATACTGGCACACCGCGAGCGCTCATCGCGGCCACGGGAATGTTGTTGGTACCAGCCCCCGCGCGTGCGATCGCCTTCACGGTCGGCGCAATTTCGAACGTATGCATATCGGCAGATCGGACCAGAACGGCATCCGGGTCACTGATATCTTTGGCCACGGTATAACTCTCACCAGGCAAGCGTTTCAAGCCGCTGGCGGAAATCTGATTCAGCACCAACACGCGATAAGAATTGCTCGCCCTATCAGCCATGTTGCTTCTCGAAGTCCTTCATGTAGCTCACCAAGTGTTGAACTCCAGCAAGCGGCATTGCGTTGTACATCGACGCACGCATTCCACCAACAGATCGATGACCCTTGAGTTGCAGCATGCCCGCTTTCTTGGCGCCGGCCAAAAACGGCTCATCAAGAGCTTCATCTTTCAGGGTGAATGGAATGTTCATCCGCGACCGGTCTGCTTTATCGATGGGATTGTTGTAAAAATCGGTCGCATCGAGATACGAGTAAAGCGTATTGGCTTTCGCAATGTTCAATTGCTCAATCGCCGCCAAACCACCCTTGCGCTTCAACCACTGGAAATACCAATCCGGCAATGTAAATTCCGTAGGTCGGTGGCGTATTGTGCATCGATTCGGCATCCGCGTGAGTCTTGTAATTCATCATGGTCGAGGGCGCAGGGTTCGCCTTGCCGATTAGGTCATCGCGAACGATGACTATGGTCAAACCGGCTGGTCCAATATTCTTTTGCGCCCCGGCATAAATCAACCCGTATTTGCTGACATCAATCGGCTTGCTCAGAATATTGGATGACATGTCACACACCAGCGGTGTTGATCCCGTATCCGGCGTCCAGTGAAACTCGACACCGCCGATGGTCTCGTTGGCCGTATAGTGCACATAGGCGGCGCCTGGTGTTGGGCTCCAACCTCTCGGCGCGTAGGTAAATTTTCGATCTTCGCTTGAGGCGATGATGTTGACCTTGCCCACGGCCTTGGCTTCCTTGATGGCCTTCTTGGCCCATTCGCCGGTATGGATGTAATCGGCAGAAGCATGTCCGACGAGCAGATGCTGCGGCACCATCTCGAATTGCAAAGTCGCACCACCCTGCAAAAACAGAACCTTGCAATTGCTTGGTATGGCCAACAATTCGCGCAGTTCCGCCTCGGTTTGCTCGGCGATGGAGATGAACTCCTTCCCACGATGACTCATTTCCATCACTGACTGACCGCTACCATGCCAATCCAGCATTTCGTCAGCAGCTTGCTGTAAAACTTCTTCCGGCAACACCCCGGGGCCCGCACTGAAATTGAACAATCGTGCCACAGACATCTCCCTAGTAAGACATTCGTATTAACGGCGTATGGCCGATGAACGGGCCATTCCATCACCAGCACCAACTGGCAACGCGTCGATTTGCAATTACTCTTCTGCCGCGTCGTCCTGCCCGTCTTCCGCACTCTCGCCAGGCTCTATCCCTGCATCCATACCAGGCGAAATTTCGGCTTCGATAACCTTTTCAATTCCAGCCAACGAAGTACCGTCATCGAGATTGATGAGACGGACTCCTTGGGTCGAACGACCCATTTCACGAACTTGCTCGACCAGCGTCCGAATCAGCACACCGCCAGTTGAAATCAACATAACTTCATCTTCCGGTCGAACCAATACCGCACCGACTACTCGACCATTGCGTTCCGATTGCTGGATCGCGATCATGCCCTTTGGTACCGCGTCCATGTCGTGTGTATTCAGCGATTGCAGTGCGTTTGCCAAATCCGTTTTCGGTGGCAGTCAGCACCGAATCCAACTCATCAGAAGCAACCAGCATTGATATCACGTGCTGCGCATCTTCGAGCATCATGCCGCGAACACCACGGGTCTTGCGACCCAGCGGCCTCACATCATCCTCGGCAAATCGCACAGCCTTGCCAGCATCAGAGAACAGCATCACATCACACTGGCCGTCAGTAATCGCAACCCCGATCAGGTGGTCGCCCTCGTCAAGTTCAACCGCTATGATCCCGGCCTTGCGTGGATTGTCGAAATGCGTCAGCGCCGTTTTCTTGACTGTTCCAAATGCCGTCGCCATGAAAACAAAGTGCGCCTCATCGAATTCCTTGACCGGCAAAATCGCGGTGATCTTCTCGTTTTCTTCGAGCGGGAACAAATTCACAATCGGCTTGCCGCGCGCATGGCGCGCACCTTCTGGCGCCTCGTAAACCTTCAGCCAGTACACGCGCCCCTGGGTTGAAAAGCACAGAATAAAGTCATGCGTGTTGGCGATAAACAGCTGGTCAACAAAATCATCATCCTTGATTGACGCCGCCTGCTTGCCGCGACCGCCGCGCCGCTGCGCCCGGTAATCTGCTAACGGTTGCCGCTTAATGTAGCCAGCGTGCGACAAGGTCACCACCATATCCTCACGCTGAATCAGATCTTCGATATTGATGTCCGAGGTATTCAGCACAATTTCCGAACGGCGAGCGTCGCCAAATTGCGCCATCGCCGCCCGGAGTTCATCGCCGATAATTACCGTAATGCGCTCAGGTCGGGCCAGAATATCGAGCAGATCAACAATTTGAATCATGACTTCGCCGTACTCGGCCAATATCTTGTCCTGTTCCAGGCCGGTCAGGCGCTGCAGGCGCAATTCCAATATGGCCTGAGCTTGAGCGTCGGACAGCAGATACCCCTGCGGTGAGTAGCCGAACTCGGGAGCCAATCCATCCGGACGCGAGGCCTCCGGGCTGGTGCGCGCAATCATCTCCTGAACCAGATTTGACGGCCAGCTGCGCGCCATCAGGCCGCGCTTGGCATCTGGCGGCGTTGGTGACGCCTTGATCAGGGCAATGATTTCATCCACGTTGGACAGCGCAACCGCCAACCCTTCCAGCACGTGCCCTCGCTCACGAGCCTTGCGCAACTCAAATACTGTACGGCGTGTAACCACTTCGCGACGATGCGAGAGGAAGCACTCGAGCATGTCCGCGAGATTGAGCAGTCGCGGGCGACCATCAACCAACGCCACCATATTCATGCCAAAGGTATCTTGCAATTGGGTGTGCTTGTACAGATGGTTCAGCACCACTTCAGGCACCTGGTCGCGCTTCAACTCAATCACCAGCCGCATTCCGGATTTGTCTGACTCATCCTGTATATGCGCGATTCCGTCGATCTTCTTCTCGTGCACCAGTTCGGCAATTTTCTCCTGCAGCGTCTTCTTGTTGACCTGGTACGGCAGCTCATCGACGATGATCGCCTGACGCCCGCTATTCTTGATGTCTTCAATGTGCGTACGGGCACGCATCACCACGCGGCCACGACCGGTGAGATATCCATCACGAACACCCGAAGTGCCATAGATGATGCCGGCCGTGGGGAAATCCGGCGCCGGGACAATTTTGATCAAGTCTTCAATTGAAATAGACGGGTCGCCCAGGACGGCAAGGCAGGCATTCACCACTTCAACCAGATTGTGCGGTGGAATATTGGTCGCCATGCCGACGGCAATGCCGGATGAACCGTTAATCAGCAGGTTTGGTATACGCGCCGGGAGAATTAACGGTTCATGTTCCGATCCGTCATAGTTCGGGCCAAAATCAACCGTCTCTTTGTCCAGATCGATCAGCAATTCCTGACCGATTCGCGCCATGCGAATCTCGGTGTAACGCATCGCCGCGGCATTGTCGCCGTCAACAGACCCGAAGTTTCCCTGACCATCGACCAGCATATAGCGCAGACTGAAATCCTGTGCCATGCGAACGATCGTGTCATACACCGCCGTATCACCATGCGGGTGATACTTACCAATTACGTCACCAACGATACGCGCAGACTTCTTGTACGCCCGATTCCAGTCGTTATTCAACTCGTGCATCGCGTACAAGACACGACGATGAACGGGCTTTAGCCCATCGCGGGCGTCTGGCAGCGCGCGACCGACAATGACACTCATTGCGTAGTCAAGATACGAGTGCCGCATCTCCACTTCTAAACTGATTGGCAGGGTTTCTTTTGCAAACGAGATCATCTGGGCGTCGTTCCCAAATCAAGCCTATTTAGGGCTTTTCAATGAAGAACTTGGAGTGGCTACGAAAGCCCATGATTTTAGCACGCCCAACACTCGGTATCGACTTGTTAAAGGGGGTCAAATCTGCTTGAATTCCCGAATGACCACGGGCACCGCACCTTCTGACGAAAATTCAATTTCCATCAAAGTCGACCTCTTGATTGAGGCTGAATGGGTAATTCCCATTGACCCTGTGGGAGTGACGCTGACCCATCACTCGATTGCCATTAAAGACGGCAAGATTGTCGCCATTGAACCTCTGCATGAAGCCCGAAGAAAGTTCACGCCGGACGAGACGATAGAGTTACCTGGCCATGTGGTTTTACCTGGCTTGGTCAACCTGCATACGCATGCAGCGATGAGCCTCTTTCGAGGTTATGCCGACGATTTACCTCTGATGCAATGGCTGAACGATAAGGTCTGGCCAGCCGAGGCACGCTTGGCGAGTACAAAATTTGTCCTCGATGGAACCTTACTCGCGGGTGCCGAACTGCTGCGCGGCGGCGTGACCTGTTTCAACGATATGTATTTTTTCCCCCACGCCACCGCCACTGCGGCAACTCAACTGGGAATGCGCGCCTCTATTGGCCTAGTCGTCCTGGACTTTCCAACAAATTACGCCACCGATACCAGTGATTACTTGAGCAAAGGACTAGCATGTCGCGACGAGTGGAATTGCGAATCCTTGATAACGTTCAATCTTGCCCCGCATGCTCCCTATACCGTCGGCGACAAAAGTTTCGAGCGTGTTGGCATGCTTGCCGACCAATTGAATCTCGGCATACACATTCACCTCCATGAGACCAGGATGAGATCACCGACAGCATCAAGCAGTATGGTGTCAGACCGCTTGAGCGACTCCGCCGCATGGGGCTATTGAGCCCGCAATTTGTCGCGATCCATGCAGTCCATCTCGACGAATCTGAAATTGGTGTGCTGAAAACATTCGGCGCCCACGTAGCGCACTGCCCCAGCTCCAACCTTAAGCTTGGCAGCGGAATGGCGCCAATAGCCCAACTCGAGCGGTCGGGCGTGAATTTTGGGTTTGGGACCGACGGTGCGGCATCCAACAACCGGCTGGATTCATTTTCGGAAATGCGCCTCGCCTCGTTGCTGGCAAAAGGTTCGAGTGGCGATGCAACGGCACTTAGCGCACACAAAACACTTCGTGCAGCGACCCTGAGCGGCGCCGAAGCCCTTGGGCTAGACCCTGTGATTGGATCCGTTGTACCGGGAAAATATGCTGATTTAATAGCAGTACGACTAAATGACTGGCAGTTGATGCCAAGATTTGACATAGCATCGCATTTGGTCAATGTTGTTACAAGAGGCGATGTTTCTGACGTTTGGGTCGCCGGTGCAGCAAAAGTCCGCGACGGAAAAATCTTGCCGATTGATGCAGGAATTTTGGCTGACATCGCTGAAATGTGGCAAAATCGCATCCTGAATGCTTAGACACACAAGTTTTAATCCGCAGTACATTTTTAATCCTATCTTGATATTGAGGGACGACATCATGAAATTAGTAACCTCCTCGCTTCTCGCCGCGGCGATGATCGGCGTTTCCGTAAGCGCAATTGCGCAGACTCCCGCATGTGGCGGTACTCCCTGGCCAGACAACACCGGTTACGTTATCGATCAACGAGGTCAGGTCGTTAAGAGTGGTGCCGGGCTTTGCTGGCGCACAGCCAACTGGACTCCTGCCAAAGCGGTGATGGAGTGCGATCCTGATCTAGTGCCGAAGCCATGCCCGCCAGTGGCTGTTGCCCCAGCACCAGCACCTGCCCCTGCCCCAGCTCCCAAGCCCGCGGCCCAGAAGGTAACCTTGTCGGCAGACGCGTTGTTTGACTTCGATAAAGCTACCCTGCGTCCTGAAGGCGAACAGAAATTGTCTGCTCTCGTTGCCAGCTTGAAGGGCCTGAAACTCGAAGTGATTGTTGCTGTTGGCCACGCTGACCGTTTTGGTAAGCCTGCATACAACCAGACACTGTCCGAGAAGCGCGCAGAAGCAGTGAAGAGCTTCCTGGTTAGCAAAGGAATCGAGCCAAATCGTGTCTATGCTGAAGGCAAAGGACAGTCCAAGCCCGTAACAGCACCTGATCAGTGTAAAGGTCCGAAGAGTCCGAAGGTCGTGGCATGCTTGCAGCCTGATCGTCGCGTCGATATCGAGGTCATCGGCACCAAGAACTAAGTTTGGTGTTTCGGAGAAAAAGCCCTGCTCTGCAGGGCTTTTTTTTGACCATTTTACCATTTCCTAAGCAAGGTGTTGCAAAATAACAACATGAAAACAGCATTAAATGTTGATACGCAGGAGGTCAGCAAGTTCAGCGACACTGCCGAACGGTGGTGGGATTTGGATTCCGATTTTCGCCCTTTGCACGACATAAATCCAAGGCGCCTGAATTGGATAAATTCAGCGTCACCACTTAAAGGATTGCGGGTCGTTGATGTGGGCTGCGGCGGAGGATTGCTGAGTGAGGGAATGGCTGAGTTCGGTGCAAGCGTTTGTGGTCTGGATCTGTCAGAGGAGTCACTAGAGATAGCGCGATCGCATGCAATCGAGTCCGGCTACAAAATTGAATATCACCACTGCGCAGTCGAACAGTTTGCTGCGCAACATCCCGGCAAGTTCGATGTGGTCACTTGCCTTGAAATGCTCGAACACGTTCCGGACCCAGAAAGTGTGGTGAGGGCGTGCGCAACGCTGCTCAAACCTGAGGGGCAGATATTTTTGTCAACAATCAACCGCAATCCCAAAGCCTATTTGATGACCGTCGTCGGCGCCGAATATGTATTGCGACTTCTTCCTCGCGGCACGCACGACTACGCAAAATTTATTCGCCCCGCTGAATTGTCTGGTTTCTGCCGTAATGCAGGGCTCATCGTCGATGAAATCATTGGAATGCACTACGATCCATTTCGTCGCACCGCTGAACTAACTGACGACACCAGCGTCAATTACCTGCTTCGGGCACAGCGCCCTAAAGTCTAGTTTTTATGCTGGCAACCAGCGGACAGCCAAAACCAGTTCGAAGTTACTGAGTCAGCTGAAAATTCAGGATGCTGAAATTGTTGTGACCATTTACGTTGATGTCTCACGATCGCCGATCGTTATTCGCATCAATTAGACGCGATGCTGTGACAGTAGATGTTGAAAGTTGACATTCGGTATACGTGACGACGGGGACACAGTACAAGACCATGTCCCCGCCGATAGCCATTCTGTTTCTTGGATGGCTACATCCTCAGCAGGCCGTTTTAGGCGGCCAGTGCGAAACGCTCATCGTTGGCGTTTGTGGTTTTGCGCGGATTACGTCCGTCGCCTCTCGGGCCGCCTGCTCCCCTTCTATCGCCCTGTCGAAACCATTACACCCCCCCAGTGGTGGAGGTGGGCGGAGTCGAACCGCCGTCCAGAACGCTTCCAGATTACCGGAATTACGACCGTACCCCGATTATGGGGGCAACACGACTGACAATCAATGTTTGCCACTCAACTGCTTGCGTAATATTTTCAACGGCACGTGGTGCTCAGGCATAGCAACAACGCATGCTGATGCGCTGGCGGACGTAAAATGTCCTTTTTGCCGGTGTGCAAATCAGAGGTAAAGAAAGGCCTCGACAGGTTAGCCCTGTGAGGCCTGAGTGTTCATGGTGCCGACACCCGGGATCGAACTGGGCACCTACCGCTTACAAGGCGGTTGCTCTACCAAATGAGCTATGTCGGCAGCGGCCAGAATTATAGCGAAGAAGCCAGATCAAGCCTAGGTGACGATTCACTTTGAACTCATCAGTCGCTACATCGAGACTTTTCGTTTTGGTAGCTTTGCCTGCTTGAGTATTGCAGCGCCTTTTGTCCTTACAGTGATCTTAGGCGCAGGCATTTTTGATTTACTGGTCCCGACATTTGTGTCTTTGACGACACCGCCTGTTCTGGGCATACGCGGCTTAACCGCTGCACTTTTTGGCGCACCGAGTTTGTTACTGCTGATTTTCCGACTGCTCGGGGGTTGAGACCTTTTGGGCTTCAGATGAACGGCAGACGTCTTGACGCCGACAAGTAATGCTGCCTCCAGTTCGTCAATGGACTCATGGGTGTAATCCAGCATTCGTTGCAAATTCGGCACCGAACGACGACAGGCGGTGTAACCGAAACCGAGCCTGTCACCATACCCCGTAATAGTAATGTTCAGCGCGAGATAGGCGGTTGGGATTGAGACCGGGTGAACCTCGTCAAGGCGAGCGCCATTTAGGTAGAGCGTGTCCTTCGGCCCGGGAACATTGGAAATGACCACATTAAACATCGGGTGCTTGCGTGCGCCTCCAGTCAGCATCAAAGGTGCCGCCGGTACCATCATTACCATGCCATGCGCCATTTTCTCGAGTCGTGACATCTTAAGCAGGCGATTCTTGGCGACGGTCGTTGATTGAATTATTCCCTTCAAACGTTTGACCGGATCTGCCACGTCGGTTCCTAGATTGGCCAACAACATTCCGACCTGATTTCCCTCTGTTGTTGCATCGTGCAAGGAGACCGGCACCATCGCAATCAACGGCTTCTTCGGCAATTCGTTTTGTGCCAGCAAGTATTTGCGCAAGGCCCCTGCACAAATCGCCAGGGTAATGTCATTGACGGTCGCGCCAACTGCATGGCCCAAAGTCCTGAATCGTTCGAGCGAGTAAGACTGTGCGGCAAACCGCCGTGACGCTGAAATATCAACATTGAAGGGCGTCGGCGGCGCTTGTAATGGGAGAGCTTCACCACTGCCGATCTGGCTACTGCGAATCACGTCCCAAAGCCCGCTGCCGATCCCGGGCAAAATCTCCTTCCCGGCGCGCGCTGCCCCAATCAAACTTTTAATAGCCCGCTCCGGCGCCGATGTCGCTTCCGCCACCGAGCGTTTCGGAAATTCAAATGCCCACAGCGGTGCTCTTTGGTCATCAGGTTTGCGTGCCAAGGACTGCGCCATCATTTTTGAACCGGTCACACCGTCGATCAAGGCATGGTGAATCTTGACGTAGGTGGCAAAACGCCCGCCGGAAGCCCCTCAATAATGTAGGCCTCCCAAAGCGGCCGATTGCGATCCATCAGGTTGCCGTGCAGACGGGCCACAATTGCCAACAACTCCCTGATTCGGCCTGGTCGCGGTAAAGCCAACCGCCGCACGTGGTAGTCCAACTCCGAAGTCCTTGTCTTCCTCCCAGCACCATACGCCAAGGCGAAACACAGGCCTTAGATTGAACGGCGGTAATGCTCGAGTAAACGCGCGCGCCAGGTCGACTCAAGTTCGACAATAAAGTCCTCACCTCGATGGGCCGGCGGCGTATATGTTGAGCCCGGCCACGTGCATCGGCTGATTGCGTGTTTCCAACCAGAGAAACATCGCATCGGCCGGTGGCAATGGCTTCACGACGGATTCCTGTCGGCAAAGTTGACGGTGATCATTTGATCGCCGTTACTGCAAGAACGCGACAGACAATGACCCGCCAGACGAACTCATTCGGCTGCCAGCAACGCCTTCACCAACGCCACATATTTTTTCATGGCTTCGTCGGTTGAAGTCCCCTTCACGCCCGCCCATGCGTCGTATTTGGCACGACCGATCATATCGGTAAACCCCGGGCGTTTGCCTTCAACATCGCCTTGACTTCCCTGCTTGTAAAAGGCGTACAACTGAAGAAACTGATCATTGCTCGGCCGGGAAGTCAATTTTTTCACATCGACCGCAGCAGCTTCAAATTGTTGTTTGATTGTTGCCAAGATTGCATCTCCCCTCAAAGTTGATCAAGAAATCACGAGCGCTCATTTTGCCTCATGTTCAAAAAAAGGCACAACAAAACAAATTTAACTTGTAACCAACGCGGCAACAACCCGTAACATTAGCCTATACCTTCCCAGTCATACTAAGCCGCCATCATCGCCATGCGTCCAGCTTTCTTCGCCTCCATGCACGCCGTGCAAGGTCAACTTCAATGACCATGTCGGTTGCGCCTCCTTCACTGCGTTTGCTTTATGTCGCTCCCTCGACCGTCGACCCGGGAAGACGTTTTTGATGGCACTTCGGTCCGGTAACAATGACGTCGAGTTACGGCATATCGGTTCGACACCACTCCTTCGGGCAGCACTGACGGAAGCACCGTGGGACGCAACGCTTTACGTCCCTGGTGCAGCAATGGCGGTACAAACCGTACTCAAGCTAATCGATGAATTCGGACTGGATTTACCCGTCCTGATGATCGCCAACGCGGATGAGCGCCAACTGGCACTTGGTGCGATGAAAGCTGGCGCACGCGATGTAATCGACGCGGATCGTTTGGAGCGCTTGTTGCCTGCAATTGAGCGAGAAGCCAACGGCGCCCAGCACCGCGCTGATCATCGCGCTGCATTGGAAATGTTGCGCAATAGCGAGGCCCGGTTTCGGGCCTTGGCATCGAATCTGCCCGGCATGCTTTTTCAACTTCGCCTTTGTGCGCCTGCGGACGTCAGTGATTTCCCGGGAAGAAATTTTCGGTTTATGTATGTGAGTGACGGGTGCCAAAAACTGGTTGGCCGAAGACAACATGAGTTGCTCGAGTCCGCCGAATACTTCTTTTCCGCATTCGACATTTCGAATCGACGAAGCCTTGAACAGGCACTGAAAGATTCGGCACAAAGTGGAACGCTCTTCAATTGGGATGGCCAAGCGTCCGGACGCGCCCGCGTCAAATGGATAAATTTGCGCTCCACACCTCATCGCTTTGAAGATGGCAGCGTTGAGTGGCGGGAATTGCAACAAATATCACCCATAGCAAGGAAGCTGAGGGTGAATTGCGCAGGTCTCGCGAGCAGTTGGCCGAGTTATCGACTCACCTGGAGGCCGTCAAAGAAGAGGAACGAGAGCGGATTGCGCGGGAAATTCATGACGAGTTGGGCTCGATTCTGGTTCGCCTGAAAATTGATGTTGCGCTACTCGCCAGCAAACTGCCGCAGGAAGGGAAATGTGCTGCGCAGCAAGGCTCAGTCAATCGAAGGCTTGCTCAATCAAGCAATGGAAACAGCGAGCCGGGTCGCCCGGGATCTCCGCCCGGGTATTCTCAAAAAGGACTTCGGGTTGCCGGCGGCGCTGGAATGTCAGGCGGAAGACTTTAGCCAGCGATCAGGCACCGCCTGTCAAATGCAATGTGACGATGAGTGCAAAAACATCATGCCGAACGCCGAAACTGCCCTGGCTGTATTTCGCATTGCGCAAGAGGCATTGACCAACATTGCCAAACACGCACACGCCTCGCAGGTTGTCAGCGACTGTCGTGCGAAAGCAGTAAGATTGTGCTGGAAATTAGTGACAATGGTTGCGGCATCTCAGGCGCCGATATGGAGAAACCAAAGTCGTTCGGCCTGCGCGGGATTCGTGAAAGAGTATCAAGCCTGGCAGGAGAGTTTTCGATCACTCCAGGAAGGCAAGGTGGTACGGATTTAGTCTTGCGGATTCCTGAAAATCCCGATATCGAGCGGACATCGGGTGACCAACAACAAAGCGAGTCACAGCGTAAATTATTTTGACATGAGCGAAAAAATACGTGTGTTGATTGCAGATGACCATGCCATTGTGCGTCAGGGCCTGCGATTGATTTTGTCCGAGACCGAGGATTTGGTTGTTGCCGGCGAAGCAGAAGACGGGGCAGACGCAATGAATTTGGCGCGGCAACAGCACTGGGACGTTTTCCTGCTTGATGTGACCATGCCAAACCGTGACGGCATCGATACTTTAAAGCAGCTCAAGAAAGAGTTTCCGTTCACCTGTGTTGATGCTGAGTATGCACCCGGAAGAGCAGTTTGCAGTCCGTGCGTTAAAGGCGGGAGCTTCGGGTTATCTCAACAAGCAAAGTGCGCCCGAGCAGTTGGTAACAGCCATCCGACAGGTCGCCAACGGCAAGAAGTACGTCAGCGCCGCCGTTGCACAACAATTGGCAAATGCGATATCGGACCACAACGACAAACCAGCACATGAGCGAATAACCGATCGCGAATATCAGGTCCTCTCATTGATCGCATCCGGCAAAACATTGACGCAAATTGCTGAGACACTGAATCTGGGCGTGGCGACGGTAAGTACCTATCGAGCCCGCCTGCTGGAAAAGATGGGCTTGAGAAATACAGCGGAATTGATTCGCTATGGGCTTGAACACGGACTGGTCGAGTAGCTTGGCGGAGCAAAGTCGATTTTCTATCGTTTGCTTCGGAAGCAATCGACTGGGCGTAAGATCTTTTCTTGCACAAGCGCTTCAAACTACTGATAAGCTTGCAAAATGCTCAATTAGATGCACTGGTTAGTCATTTGCAACACGAAAGTATTTCATTTTTTGCTTCGTTAGCCCCCTCTCACCGCAACAGGAGGAAGCGTTATGAAATCGGTCAAGCAACTACTTGGTGACAAACAACGTACGCCGTTTAGCGTGACGCCGGATGATTCCGTGTTTACAGCGCTCGAGATGATGGCGAAATTCGATGTCGGTGCGCTGTTGGTGATGGAAGGTGATCGCTTGGAAGGTATCTTTGGTGAACGCGACTACGCGCGCAAGATCATATTGCAGGGAAAGTCCTCGCGAGAAACAAAAGTTCGCGAGATCATGACTGACAAGGTTTTCTGTGCAAAACCTGAACTCACCGTTGACGAAGCGATGAACATCATGTCGCAGAAACGCATCCGCCATCTCCCGGTGATGACCGCCGACAACCAGTTGCTCGGCATCGTCTCGATTGGTGATTTGGTCAAAGCAACGATCGATGAACAAGCCTTCGTCATCGCCCAGCTAGAACAGTACATCGCCAGTTAGTTCGAGTGACAAGCGCTGAGCAGGACAACGGTTGCACATGGGCGACACTTAGTTAAAACGCTCGCCACAACTACCAATTGCCCATTGAGCCAATAAGACGAATCGATGAGTACCGATACGCCATCTGAATTACCCGAAAATCCCGACCTCGTGATCAAGGCGAAACTCGTTACGCTGCGTGCCGAACATCGGCAGCTTGATGAGGAGATTGCACTTTGTGATGCCGCGCCGACGGATGATGAACTGCTTGTCCGACGCTTGAAGAAGCGGAAGTTACAGATCAAGGATCAGATTACAAGCCTGGAAAATCAACTCGATCCAGACGAGTACGCCTGAGGTTGATGGCGATGCTAGTAGAGGTTGACGGTTATCCCGTGTATGTCGCTGCGACTGAACTCTCAGCACCGGTCCACTTGCCGCGCATTGTGTTAATTCATGGCGCGCAAAATGATCATAGCGTGTGGGTCGAACAATTGCCGTGGTTCGCCGCGCAAGGATTTGCAGTTTTCGCTCCGGACTTGCCGGGGCATGGGCAAAGTTCGGGACCATTGTTGCCAAGCATCGAACTGATGGGCCAATGGTTGGGGCGGTTTATCAACACAATTTTTCCTGTCCGTAGCGGCGAGAGTCCGCCGATTATCCTCATCGGACACAGTATGGGCTCGTTGGCGGCCCTGGAGTGCGCGTCGGACCAGCGGGAACGCATTTCGGCTTTGGTGATGGTCGGCACAGCTTTTCCGATGAAAGTATCCCGGGTTTTTTACTCGAACAAACCCGCCTTGACGAAGCGGCAGCAATTAGCCAAATCGCTCAATGGTCCTATGCTCCCGATTTGCCGGATGCCGATGAACTCACAAGAGGTCTGCGCCGTGATCGTGTTGCTGTTGCGACACAACTCATGAAAAGTCAGCAGCCTGGCGTTTTGCATTCGGACTTGAACGCCTGCAACACTTACCAACGGGGACTTGAATGCGCTGCAATGGTTAGCTGCCCCAGCCTCGTTGTTGCGGGTAGCAAAGATCAAATGACGCCACCGAAATTTGCCATCGGATTGCAACAGAAGTTGGGAGCTGACTTTCAAACTATCGATGGTGCCGGCCACTCGATGATGAGCGAGCAGAGTCTTGTCTTTTGCGAAACCGTGCTGAATTTCCTGAACACGCCAGGTTATTCGCAAAGTAGTTTGATAAAGACATGAGAACCACGATTCTTGTCCTCATCGCAGTTTTTTCCGGCTGTGCTTACTTAATCGGCACAGCCATTGGGGCAGACTGGCTGCGCCTGATTGCCAAGCCTTGGCCGGTATTGATGATGGCGGCATGGGTCTGGCCAAGCGGTGAGAGGCGAATTGCAATCGGTCTGGTATTCGGGGCAATCGGCGATATTTGGCCTCGCTGTCCCCAGTGCTTTTCTGCCGGGTATGGTGGCGTTTGCAATTGGCCATGGCCTTTATGCTGCGGCCTTTATTTCCCTGGCAACGACGGCTGTCCGCGTTGCTTGCCGTTCCTGTAGCGATTTACCTGATTACTACTGTTGCACTGATGCTTCCCAACACCGGTCCGCTGACTATTCCCGTGATTTTTTATATGGGCATTATTGGTCTGATGCTCTGGCGTGCGGCCGCAGTCGCGAATAATGACCCGATCCCGGTTTTATGCGTTGGAGTCCATTGTTAGGTGCATTGCTGTTCGGGTTTTCCGACTCACTGATCGGCATCAACAAATTCGTCACTCCCCTGCCCGGCGCCGCGTATCCGATCATCCTGCTGTATTGGGCAGGGCAAGGTCTAATTGCTGCCGCAGCGGTTGTCCGGGTGAAAATGTTGCAACAACCTGCGCCGGCACGGCGCCCTACCAGCACCAACTGACGATGAGAGGCACATGATTCAATCAAACTGGGACACACTGATTAAGAACGCGTTGATTTTCGATGGCACCGGGGTAAATGCGGTAACCGGCGATATTGCGCTGCAAGACGGCAAAATCGTTGCTCGCGGCGTTGACCTGGATCCGCGCCTGGCGAATCAGGTGATTGATGCGACCGGAAAGTGGCTCACCCCCGGGCTCCTGGACGTCCATACGCACTACGATCTTGAAGTCGAATTGGCGCCGGGCCTGGCCGAGTCTGTTCGTCATGGAACGACCACGGTTGTTGTCGCCAATTGCTCGCTGGGCCTGGCCTTTGGCGCGCTTCGCGAGAACAACCAAGACCCCATCGTCGATTGTTTTGCGCGGGTTGAGAACACTCCCAAGCCGGTATTGAAACGCATTGCCGACCAGGTTAGCTGGAACAGTTCGGATCAGTATCTTGCGCACCTGGACACCCTGAATCTCGGCCCCAACATCGTGCCGATGATTCCGTATTCGATGTTGCGCATTGCCGTGATGGGCGTCACGCCATCGGTGACCCGTGCGCCGACCGATGCCGAACTCGAGAGAATGGAATCCTTGCTGGAAAAAGGGATGAAGGAAGGCTATGCCGGCTTCTCGTCAGACAGTCTCCCCTTTCACTATCTGTCGAATGATCCGAATCGCGAATACCGCATCCCGTCGCAATACGGCTCATTCGCTGAAATCAAACGCCTGACCAATGTGGTTCGTCAATGGGGCCGAATCTGGCAGGCAACGCCGCCGATCGAGAGCCCGCTAACGGTGTTTCGTACCTTCCTGCTCACCAGTGGCCGCCTTTACGGCAAGGCGCTAAAAATTACTGCGGTTGCGGCACTGGACGTGCATGCTAATCGCGGCTTGGTGCGCAGCGCCTATGTGCTGAGCTGGTTATTGAATTCATGGCTGTTCAAAGGTCATTTTGTGCTGCAATCACTTGCCGCGCGCTTCAAGGTCTGGGGCGACGGAGCAACCACACACTTGTCGGAAGAGATTCCTGAATTACGGTCGCTTGCCATGTGCGATCTGGAAGACAGCGCAGCGCGCCGGAAGGTGATTGACACGCCGGGCTACGCCGAACGTTTCATTGCCATGTGGATGGATGGGAAAACCGGCTTTGGCCTCGCGCGCTTGCGTCGCTGGTTGCGCATTGAACACTATGCCATGCGTCGTGATCTGGCAGAAATGACCATTGACCGTGCGCCGGTAAAGATCTGGCAAGGCGAGAGTTTTGCGGCAGTCTTTGCCCGGCTCAAAGAGTTCCAAGGCGGAGCCAATGTGTCACGCGATGCAGACGAGAAAGTTGCTTTTGAGAAATTTCCTGCGCCGGTCGCCAACGATGGTGCATTTATGTTGCACATGCTCAGGGAATACGACCGTGAGTTGTATTGGAGCACGATCAGCGCCAACGTCAGCGAAAAGGCCCTGCGCAAATTGGTCATGAGTCCGATGTTTCTGCCGGCCTTTGCCGACTCCGGTGCTCACCTGACCAATCTCGCCTTTTACGATGCCAATCTGCGCGCCTTGAAAATCGCCTTTGACGAGCGTGGTCTTGCCGGCGTCGCCTATATGGTCCGGCGGCTGACCAAAGACCCTGCCGAACTATTCAACATTGAGGCCGGATCGATTGCCATTGGCGCGCAGGCTGATCTGGTCTTGATTGATCCGGCAGCGCTCAAGAAGCATGACGGCGAAGCATCCACGCAAAGAATCTTCCGCGACGTTTTGCAGCACGATCAGCTCGTCAATCGCTCAAACGGCGTGGTATCGCATGTATTCATCAAAGGCGCTTGCGTTTGGCAGGACGAACAATTCACTCCAGTCTTTGAAACGCAAAAACTTGGTCGCGTGTTGCTGGCCAAGACCCGCTTGCAGGCCGCGTGATGTCACTCGGTGCAACCGCTATGAGCAAGTCACGCATCGTCATTATCGGTGCCGGTTTCTCCGGTATCGGGCTAGGGGTTTATCTTAAGAAGGCCGGCATCCAAGACTTCGTGATTCTGGAGAAGGCCAAGGAAGTTGGCGGCACCTGGCGCGAGAACACTTACCCCGGTGCCGAATGCGATGTTCCCTCTGCGCTTTACAGCTACTCCTTCGAACACAACGCGCAGTGGCAATACAAATGGTCAGAGCAGGCACAAATTCTCGACTATCTGCGCCATGTAGCGGATAAGCATGGCTTGGTTCAACACATGCGATTCGGGCAACCAGTGGTTGGCGCGAAATGGGACGCATCGCGTAATCAGTGGCAGGTACAACTGGCCGATGGCACCCCAATAGAATGCCAGTTTCTGGTGAGTGCAGTAGGTCAGTTGCATGTACCCAACACCACTCGCCTGCCCAACGCCGACGCATTTCGAGGCGAGCAGTTTCATAGCGCGCAGTGGCGTCACGATATCGACCTGCATGGCAAGAAAATCGCCGTAATCGGGAACGCCGCAAGCGCGCTGCAGTTCATCCCGCAGATTGCCAAACAAGCTGCCAGACTCAACGTGTTTCAACGCAGCGCAAACTGGGTTTTGCCAAAGATGGACCGGCCCTATGCCGCCTGGGAACAATGGTTGTCGGACCACGTTCCCGGAATTGCCAAACTCTATCGGCTGCGGCTCTGGTTGCGTGCTGAACTCATTCTTTACCCACTAATGCGTGGCAACCGTTGGCTGGCCAGGTGGGGCACCAAAACCAGCACGGACTACATCGCCGAAAAGATCGCCGATCCTGAATTGCGCAGGAAATTGCTCCCCGACTATCCTCTCGGCGCCAAACGCATTTTGTTCTCCGATGACTATTACGATGCCCTCGCCCGCTCCAACGTCGAACTGGTGACCACCGCCATTTCAGGACTGACGGAAACCGGTGTCCGTTGTGTTGATGGTCGCGAGATCGCAGCCGACGTTGTGATCTATGGCACGGGGTTCCGTACCAATCCTTTTCTCTCCTCGATTTCACTAGTTGGTGCTGACGGGACGCCGTTGTCGGAAAAATGGCGCGATGGTGCTCACGCCTACCTTGGCATTAGTACCAGCGGATTCCCGAATTTTTTCATGATGTATGGACCGAACACCAATTTGGGTCATAACTCGATCATCGTCATGAGTGAAGCGCAGGCGCGCTATATCGTGCAATGTATTCAGGGAATCGACCAGCGCCATGCTCTCGCGATGGATGTCAAAGCCGAACCTGAAACAGCCTTCAACCAGGAAATGCAGCAGCGCCTGGCAACCATGGTCTGGTCAAAAATTGAAGCCAGCTGGTACATCGACGGCAAACGGATTACCAACAACTGGGCCGGATCAACGCAGGAATACATGCGCCGCTGCAAGCACGTGGCTTGGGCTAACTACCAATTAACCAGCTAATCTCAAAAGCGGTGAATGCGGCACCCACGGCCGCTCGTGAGTTACCGCAGCGTTTGCGGAGGTTTGTTGCTTACTGTGGCGCAGCTTGCCGGCCAATGATCTGGGTTGCCAACTGGCGGTACTGGGGATTCTGCGGATCAATCTTTTGCAAGCGTCCTACGTACCGTAACGCTTCATCCTGCCGCCCGGCCTGCGCAGAAAACTGAGCCAATGCCATCAGCACGTCGACGTCGTTGGATCGCCTGGTGAGCGCGCCTTCCAATACAGCAAGGCCGCGCCGAACATCGCCACTGCTATGCAATGCGATGCCATAAACATAGGCATAGCGAGGATTGTTGGGCTCGCTACGCGCCGCTTCAGCCAACGCCTTGATGGCTTCCGCCGTCCGCTTCTGGCGCACCAGATTCAATCCCAGCGCGTAATGCAAAGGCGCCCCGGTTGCCATAGGTGCGTTCTTCGGCAATTGCCGTAATCCGTCACGCAACACTTGTTCAGCAGCGGCTTCCCCGCCCGCCCGGGCGCGGATAAGATCGGCGAGGTTGACGTAACCCTCGATAAACCCGCGATCAATTTTGAGAGCCTGCCGGAAGTGTTTTTCGGCTTGCGCATAATCGCCACGGGCGGCCAGAAGGTTGCCCAGGCCCATCTGCGACTCCGGGCGATCGGCGTTGTATTCCAGGGTCGCCACGTACTCCTTCAACGCCGGTTCAAACACACTGCGTTCAACCACCGTCAACCCATTTTCTGCCGGTCCGGCCAGCGCGCGCGCGGCGGCCGTGCGCACGGCGCGCACGGGGTCGCCAAGCATCCGCGCGAGGTAGCGTCGCCGTTCTTCGGGCGGCAAGTTTGCCAGGGCGTTCACACTCGCCAGCCGGACCTGTGCATCACCGTCATTCAACCCGCGCAGCATCGTATCTACGACGGATGGGTTGAGCCGCAATGCCAGTCGCTCGATCGCACTGGCGCGAACAATGCCGGCTTGCGCATTGTCGCTGGCCAATGCCTGCAGATCAGGCGTCACGCCCGGCTCACCCAATGCGGCGCGGTGAAAGGTCATCGCAAACGGCTGAAAACCCGGCAACGTCTTGTCTGTCCATTCGCGTATCGCTGCGGCAGCCCACGCGGCAGTCTTCTTGTCATGACAACCATTGCAGGCATTCGGCTGCGCGGCAATTCCAAATTTCTCACTCACATCCGGCCGGGGAATGCGCATCGAATGGTCATGTCGAGGGTCCACCCCCATGTAGGTGGTCGTCGGCATGTGGCAAGCAGTGCAAGCCGCAGCAGGTGTCGCAGCAGCATGATGCGTGTGTGCAGATGCATCAAATTTTTCAGCAGCATGGCATTGCGTACACACGGCATTGCCCGGAGCACGCAGTTTCAAACTGTGAGGCTCATGGCAGTTCGAACAAGTCACCCCTTTTGCGTGCATCTTGCTTTGCGCAAACGAGCCCGTAGTGAAAACTTCATCTCGTTGTTGTCCATCGTTCCAGTAAAGGCCTTCGACAATCAGCGCGGGAATATGGGTATCCAGTGGCGGCTGCCCATGCACGTAATCGTCTGAGATACGGCTTGCTCGGCCATGACAACGCGAACAGGTATCCTGTTCGCGGAATGCCTGCGGTGTGGCAGAAAGCTCCGGACGTCGTTGCGGCGCGGTCTCGCCGCTGGACGGAATCCAATTGACGCTGCGCCGCTCATTCAATGGATTCATCAAGCCCTTGTCGCGGGTCGCATCACGCTCCGCCGGTGCGTGTTGCGCCCATGTCAGGTGATTCGAGGCCGGTCCATGGCAAGCTTCACACGACACATTCAGTTCCTTCCAGGTCGTATGGAAAACCTCCTGTTTGGCATCGTACTTTTTCTCCAGCGCGGTCGAGTGACACTCCGAACACATGAAATTCCAGTTCTGATTGACTCCTGTCCAGTGCATGGCATCACCGGCCTTCAGCGCATCTTTCGGGTACAAGTGATACCAGCGCTGCCCGCCGCGCGTGCGCTCCCGTGCGTCCCACGCAATGCCAAAGGCCTGTAACCGCCCGCCCGGCATTTCAATCAAATATTGCTGCAAGGGCCTAACGCCAAATGTATATTTGATTTCGAAATCAGCCAGCGCACCATCGGGGCCATCGGTACGCACGAAATATTTTCCATCCCGTTTAAAAAAACGTGACGTGACACCTGCGTAACTGAAACTCGCGTTGTCGAAGTTTCCAAGAACTGACTTGCTGTCCGCGACTTGCATCGCCAGATCGTGGTCGGAACCGGTCCAAGCTTTGGTTTGCTCGGCATGGCAACCGACACAGGACTTACCGCCGACATAGTGCGCTGGAGCAATTGATGGCGACGCAGCGGGAATTGGCTTAGGGTTTCCCCGGAACAAATACCAGCCGCCTGCAACCACTGCGAGCAGGACAAGGAAAGTGCCAATCAGCAGGCCTCGGCTGTAGCCAGCGGGTTTGGTAGAGGAATTCTGTGCTGGCGGCTGATCGGCATGTGATATCGCCGCTGGTTTAGATTTTCCGCCCGATTTTTTCGCCATCAACAACACCTTGTCACTTCACGCTAACGTACCAGTTTAGCGGTGTATTCGGTTGATGACGTGATAAACGAACCACCGGGCGGCGGCGAAACTATGGACCATCGACTTCTTGCCAGTTGGTGCTGATAAGACGCCGTTAAGCCAACCAAGCTTGCTGGTTACCAGCAGCGCGTGCATTGCACAAAAAAACGCTGCACTGGCTGGTT
Organism: Rhodocyclaceae bacterium; assembly: GCA_016718525.1. GTDB lineage: Bacteria > Pseudomonadota > Gammaproteobacteria > Burkholderiales > Rhodocyclaceae > JADKHX01. Next base: position 844,324 of record JADKDD010000001.1, on the reverse strand, counting down.
TTTGGCAGCCGGTGCAGCTGGTTAATGCTGAGACCCTACTCTCTCGCTTTGGCGCCAGCCGCAGCCTTCGATAGCGCCTCCATCTGTTTTTGCATCTTGGTCAAATTAAACGAACCGGGCGTTTGACTCGGTGGAAAGTCCTTGAACGTCATCAGGAACTTGGCGGCCTGGTCTACTGCTGGGAAAATCATGAAAACCCGGTCCAGCCACCAGTCTTCATAAGTGTTTGAGTTGTGTTGCGCCCTTTCGAATGGGTCGCGACGCAGGTTGAACACTAACGGCGCGCGCAACTCAACAAACGGCTCACGCCACAGCGCCGCCGTCTCTGCACGGTTTTCCATAAAAGTGACTTTCCAATCACCAACACGAACCGCCACAATCTCACCAATGTCATTGATATAGAGAAATTCGTTGCGCGGTGAAGTCTTGGACTTGCCGCTGAGGTAATCCATCAGGTTATAGCCATCAATATGGTTCCTGTAGGTGCGACCATTCAGTGCCACGCCCTTGAGCAGTTTCTCCTTGATGTCTGGAACACCCGCAGCAGCAGCAAATGTCGGCAGCCAGTCTTCGTGCGCGGCAATGCCATTTAACGTAGTACCAGCCGGAAAATGTCCGGGCCAGCGCACAAATGCGGCAACCCGGTAAGCGCCTTCCCAGTTCGTGTTTTTCTCGCTGCGGAACGGTGTGGTGCCGGCATCCGGCCAAGTATTGAAGTGCGGTCCGTTGTCGGTCGAATACTGCACGATCGTGTCGTTGGCCAGACCGAGATCGTCGATCACCTTGAGCAACTCACCCACATGCATGTCGTGTTCAACCATGCCGTCGCTATATTCGTCCTGTCCGGAAATGCCACGATGCGATTGCTTGACGTGAGTCCTAAAGTGCATGCGCGTGCCATTCCACCAGACGAAGAATGGCTTGCCGGCCTTGGCCTGCTTTGTTATGAAGTCCTTGGCCGCCGCGACAGTTTCGTCATCGATGGTTTCCATGCGTTTCTTGGTCAATGGCCCGGTGTCCTTGCAACCGCCGTCGGAGGTACAGTCAAGAACGCCGCGCGGTCCGAATTTCTTGCGAAATTCAGGCGATTTTGGATAGTCCAGATTTTCAGGCTCTTCCTCGGCATTGAGATGGTAGAGATTGCCAAGGAAGACATCGAAGCCATGCTGGGTCGGCAAATGTTCATCCCGGTCACCTTGATGATTCTTGCCAAACTGACCCGTGGCATAGCCCTGCGATTTAAGAATGGTAGCCATAGTCACGTCGGTCTTTTGCCAGCCTTCCGCCGCTCCCGGAACTCCAACCTTGACCATGCCGCTGCGCAGCGGCACCGAGCCGCCGATGAACGCCGCGCGACCCGCCGTACAACTCTGCTGTGCGTAGTAATCGGTAAATCCCACGCCTTCTTTGGCTATACGGTCGATGTTGGGTGTGCGATAGCCCATCATGCCGCGGTTGTTGTGGCTGATATTTTGGAAGCCAATGTCGTCGCCCCAAATTACCAGGATGTTGGGCTTCTTCGCTGACTCGGTTGCGGCCTGAGCCGGCAACGCCACAGCGAGTATTGAGACGCATGCAGTGGTTAATGCCAACAGAGTTTTTCTTATCTTCATTAAATAACCTCCATAGGGTGATACCGTTGAGACAATTTAAACAAGTTACATGCACCGCGTGGATACTGCAACGAACTCGCGTTCGCTGCCGTTCAAAGCTCTAACTCCTTGCGACTACTGCTTTGCCTTAACCGTACCGCAGGCCCGTTGCCAAAATACCTCATCCAGCGTACCCGACACGACCGGGGTAAGCTTTGGTGGATCCGGGTTGATGTTGACAATTTCACTGACGAGTTCAACAAAGCCGGTCAATGCGCGGGCACGTACCAGCAGGGACGCGGGTGGATTCACGACAGCAATGATCATCGATTTGTCGTCAAATGTCCACCTATTGTCGTCGGGCGTCCTCGACCAATCCGACTTCAGCGCGGAGAATTAATCCATTGACCCTTTCACAATTAATGATTTACTTGATGAACTCACATACTCACTCAACCGTTGTGATTACTGGCGCCTCCTCCGGCATCGGACGCGAACTGGCGCTGGAGATGGCACGACGAGGCCATCATCTGGGATTGACCGCTCGCCGCATGCCGCTGCTGGAAAAGTTGCGGGAGGAAATTCACAGCACAATTAACCCAAAGCTATCAGTAGAGTTGGCGGTGCTGGATGTCTGTCAAACGGCAACCGTTGCCCCGGCACTCAAGGATCTTTTTGGGCGTTTGGGCGGCGTCGATTCCATCGTGGTCAATGCCGGCGCCAATGACATCACTGACATCGGGCAAAACGACCTCGCCAAAGAATTGAAGTTGATTGACACCAACCTGTCCGGTGCTATCGCCACGATAGGGGCGGCCACCGAACACTTTCTTGGTCGCGGCAAGGGTCATGTGGTCGGTATTTCCTCACTGGCATCGCTACAGCCGATTGCCCGCCAGGCGGCATACAGCGCCAGCAAAGCTGGTTTTTCGATGTACCTCAAAGCCGCCCGTATAGAGTTGCGTCCGAAGGGAATCACCATCACCAGCATTTTGCCGGGCTACATCGCGACTGAGATCGTCGACGGCGTCGATATCAGCAAACTACCGTTTGCCATTCCCGCCTCGCAGGCGGCCCGGGAAATGGCGAACCTGATCGAAAAGAAAGTCGAGTCTGGCGTGGTGCCAGCGTTTCCATGGAAGTTCGTGCGGCCATTCCTCGGTCATTTACCCGAGCGTTTTGCTCACTACTAATCCGGATATACCTCTAAGTTTCCAAACCGATGAATCCGGGCAAGTGTTCACCAAAAGATCGAGTCAACTGGAGTGGATTATGAAATCACGATTACTTGAATTTGTACTCGCCGGAATAACCACACTTGGGCTTCCAGGAGCGACGGTGGCTCAGCAGGTCACAGGCATTTTAGGATCAGCGAGCGCCACCACCACGCTCAGCGGCAAGCAGATGCCGCCGCCCGATCCGAAGTTCGGCGGAGTGATCAAGGAAAAGGCCTCGGAGTCGAAAGCCTGGTGGGCACCACGCGTGGTGCCGCCGAAGGGTGCCCCCAATGTGTTGCTGATCATGACCGACGACAGCGGTTTTGGCGCGCCGGGCACCTTTGGCGGCGTCGTCCCGACACCCGCACTGGATCGCATAGCGAGGAACGGCCTGCGCTACACGAACTTTCATTCGACCTCTCTTTGCTCACCAACCCGCGCGGCCCTGATCACCGGGCGCAATCATCACGTTGCCGGTTTCGGCGTAGTGGGTGAGATCGCAACAGGGTTCCCCGGTTACAACTCCGTCATTCGCAAGGAGAACGGCACAGTCGGCACCATCCTCAGGGACAATGGCTACGCCACCTCATGGTTCGGTAAAAACCACAACACACCTTTCTATCAGTCAACCCAGGCCGGACCGTTCGACCAGTGGCCGAATGGCATGGGCTTCGACTATTTTTACGGCTTCGTCGGGGGCGATGCCAGCCAATGGCAGCCGAACTTGTACCGCAATACGACGGCCATCTTCCCTTTCGAGGGCAAACCAGGCTGGAACCTGACCACGGCGATGGCTGACGAAGCGATCCAGTACATGAAAGAGATCAAGGATGTTGCGCCCGAAAAGCCGTTCTTTGTCTATTACGTGCCTGGCGGTACGCATTCACCGCATCATCCGACGCCAGAGTGGATCAAGAAAATTGGCGACATGCATTTGTTCGATCAAGGCTGGAACAAGATTCGCGAAACCATCTTCGCCAATCAGAAGCGGCTGGGCATCATGCCGCCCGAAGCCAAGCTGACTCCTTGGCCGAAGGAACTGCCGGAGTGGGACTCGCTAGGTTTTCTCGAGAAAAAACTCTTCATCAAGCAAGCCGATGTTTATGGCGCCTACCTCGCTTACACCGACAATGAAATCGGCCGTGTCATCCAGGCCGTCGAGGACATGGGTCAGCTGGACAACACACTGATCATCTACATCGCGGGTGACAATGGTGCGAGCCCGGAAGGCATGCTCAACGGTACGCCGAACGAGTTCACCACCTTTAACGGCGTTCCTGTGCCAGTAGACGCACAGATGCTCTGGTACCCGTTCTGGGGCTCTGACAAGACCTTCCCGCACTTTGCCGCACCTTGGGCCTGGGCAATGGATACGCCGTTCAAATGGACCAAGCAGGTGGCATCACACTTCGGTGGCACCGCGCAAGGCATGGCCATGTCGTGGCCCGGCCACATTAATGACGTAGGAGGCATCCGCCGTCAGTTCCACCACGTGATTGATATCGTTCCTACCATTCTCGAAGCGACCGGTATCGCTATGCCGGAGACTCTCAACGGCATCAAACAACGCCCGATGGATGGTGTGAGTATGGCCTACACATGGGACAAGACGGGCGCCAACGCCGCTCCTCGACGCACCACACAGTATTTCGAAATGCTCGGCAACCGAGCGATCTATCATGAAGGTTGGCTGGCCGCCACGAGTCCGGCGAATCTCCCATGGGAACTCAGCAGCGGTACCCCGCCCGATGTGATCACCGGCTACAAATGGGAACTCTACAACGTCGCCGAGGACCCCACGGAGTTCAACGACCTGGCAGGCAAAATGCCGGACAAACTCAAGCAGATGCAGGAACTGTTCTACGCCGAAGCGGCAAAGCATGACGTGCTGCCGCTCGACAACACGTCGTTGTCACGCTGGAATGCGCCGAAACCCAACCTCACGGCGGGGCGCAAAGTATTTACCTACAGAGGAACACTGGCCGGTGTTCCCAACAGCGGTGCGCCGAGCATCTTAAACCGGGCCTACACCATCACTGCGGAAGTGACCATTCCCAAAGGCGGTGCAGAAGGCATGATCGTCACCGATGGCGGTCGATTTGGCGGCTACGCACTCTTCTTGAGCAAGGGCGTGGCGGGTGTTCGCAAGAGCAAACCGGTGTTCCTCTATAACCTGCTCAACCTGAAGCGCACAGTGTGGTCGGGGCCGGAATTGGGTGCCGGCAAACACACCATCGTCTTCGACTACAAGCCCGACGCTCCAGGCTTGGGCAAAGGCGGCACTGGGGTGCTCAGCGTAGATGGCAAAGAAGTGGCGAGGAACTCAATGGAGCACAGCACGCCGATTACCTTCCCTGAGGACGAGACCTTCGACATTGGCAGCGACTCGCGCACCGGCGTCGCAATGCTTGAATATCGCTACGATCCACCGTTCAAGTTCACGGGTACGATCAACAAACTCACCTTCAACCTCGGCGATCATCAAGTAACCGCCGAGGAACGTGAAAAGATGCAAGCAACCGTTGCGAAGGCTCGTGATTAACAAAGCCTTTGCTACTTCGCATTTAGCGCAGGCAGCGCCGGGGCAATTTTTTCCTTGATACGCGCTGCCTTAGCGAGTTGGCGGTTCGCGAGTGAAAAGGTTACCGATATAAAAATTAGCGCTGACGGTGAACGCTAGATGTGGCAATTCACCGGCTAGAGGACTTGCGCGTAAGCAAATAGACCAGTGGTCCGAAAGAACCGACTGCCAAAGTCGCAATTAACCATGGCCAGATGTTGCGCCCGTTGGCTTTGGCATCGTTCCACATCCAGACCAACACCAGTGTCAGCGAGATCAGCAAGTCAAAGAAAATTTGGGTCGCCGCCAAACTCTGCATAGGCGACAGGAAAATGCCGATGAAACCGTGCTCAAGCATGGCTGCGGTACTCAAGGCACCGAACAGAATAATTGTGATGACGATCAGCGCGCGTTGCATGTCGATTCCTTCTGTGTGGTTGAGACCGTAGTATCCGTTCGGTTTGTCACTCCCGCAATTACCTTCGAGGTAATCAAATCTGCGCAGAGTTGTGGTTCAATCTGGGCATGAACGTTCTGACCCACACCTTACCCATCACCCTGCAACAAGCGCGCAAAGCGCAACGGCTGAGTCAGCTTGAACTCTCGTTGCGCGTGGGTGTCTCGCAGCGGCATGTCAGTTTTGTCGAGAGCGGACGCGCCAAACCCAGCCGTGATTTGCTGATGACCTGGTTGCAGGAGTTGGATGCGCCGCTGGTGGTACGCAATGCTGCCATGCTTCAGGCCGGCTACGCCCCGGCGTATAGCGCAGCGCCGCTGAACGACCCGGTTCTGGCACAGGCCAATCAAGCGATGATCGAATTGCTGCAAGCGCATGACCCGATGCCGGCCTTCGTTCTGGACGCGCAGTGGAACCTGCTGCACTTCAACAAAGGTGGCGGTTGGCTGGCAGCAACCTTGATGCCCTGGGCGGCCAACCTGCCACCGGGCACACCGATGAATATGCTCGACATGCTGGCGCACCCGGAAGGGCTGACCAAGCAGATGCTTAATCTGAAAGAAGTTGGCCCCGCGTTGCTTGCACATCTGCGCGATGATGCCTCGGTACAACCGGCGCTCACCCCAAAAGTTGAAGCCTTCGCGGCGATGTTGCGCACCCGCCTTGGCATGCAGTCACTGCACTCCGGTTGGCCGCGACAGAATGCGCCGGTGCTGACCACGCGTTTTGCAACAGTTCATGGTGAACTGGCTTTCTTCAGCATGTTCTGACCTTCGGCACACCGCAAGACATCACACTTGCTTCGCTACGGGTAGAGCATATGTTCGCTGCCGACGAGGCGACGCGTGCAGTGGTCAAGGCGCAGACTCCGTAATCGCGGAGGCATTGACAGCAAGATCAATGAACTCAAGGATTAGTTTTACAGCGCGGCAATCCTGGTTCCGGTCTTAAGGTCAAAATTCTTGAACGGCAGTTCGCGAATACGCTGGCCGGTCAGTGCAAATATCGCATTACCGACCGCTGCTGCAATAGGTGCCGTTCCCGGCTCCCCGGCCCCGCCAGTCGGTGCACCGGATTCGATAAAGCGAACTTCGTGCCGTGGCACGTCGCCCATCCGCACCATATCGTACTCGGTAAAGTTACGCTGCATCACTCGACCTTTGGCGATCGTAATTTCACCATACAGGGCAGCCGTCAAGCCATACACTGCACCACCTTGAATCTGTGCGGTGAAGGTCGCAGGATTGACCACTTCGCCAGGGTCAACAGCGCTCCAGATATTGAGGACACGTACGCGGCCGTCCTTTGTCAGCGCAACTTCTGCCACTTGCGCCACGATTGTCCCGAACGCCTCGCGCAATGCGATGCCGCGCGCTTGACCGGCAGCCGGTCGTTTGTCCCACCCTGCCATTGACGCAGCCAGTTCAAGCACTGCTTTGTGCCGGGGCGCGGCACTCAAATGTGCGCGGCGGAACTCGAACGGATCCTGGCGCGCTTCATGCGCCAGTTCATCGACAAAGGATTCGATGAAAAACCCCATCTGGGTATGATCAACACTGCGCCAAGGACCCCACGGAATTGGGTTGAGTCCTTTGACATAGCGTGACGCTTGATTCGCGAAATCGTAATTCACCATCGTCGCTTCGGGAGGATCGAACTTTTCGGTGAATTGATGAAGCCACGCGGTGACCTTGCCTTTATCGTCCAACGCTGCATTCATCCTTGAAACGGAGCCATGCCGGTAGTAGTCCTGGGTCATGTCCTCTTCGCGTGTGAACACAAGTTGCACCGGACCTTGTACCTGACGCGCAACACCAATCGCATGCTGAAGGTAATTCAACGTTGAACCACGTCGCCCGAAGCCGCCACCCATTGCCGTGTGGTTTAGCGTCACATCATCAATTGGTATTCCGGCAAATTTTGCCGCTTTTGCCCGCGCACCTAGTCCATCCTGAAATCCACCCCAGATCGTCAGCTTGCCGTTGTCAAAATGCGCTGTACAGTTCATTGTCTCCATCGTTGCATGGGCCAAATACGGAACTCGATAGGCATGACCGATTACTTTCCTGGCATCCTTGAGTGCCGCGTCCACATTTCCAATGCTGAAGTCGGATTTAAATTTTCCGGCATCCAGCGCAGCATCCATCGCGGCGAAGATCGATGCTGAGGACGTCGCTGCATTTGGACCTTCATCCCATTCCGGCCTGAGCGCCATCAGCGCCTGATTCGCGCGCCATGTATTGTCCGCCACGACTGCCACCGCGTCAGGCAATTTGACAATTTGGCGCACGCCACGCATGGATTTTGCGGGCGCCTCGTCGACCGACTTCAATTTCCCCCCGAACACCGGGCTGGCGGCAACGACGGCAAAACTCATATTCGGCAGCCTGAGATCCACGCCGAATCGCGCGCTTCCGTCAACTTTCGACGGTATGTCAAAACGCTTGATCGGTCTGCCAACGATCGTGTAATCGCTCTTTCGCTTCAGTTGAACATTTGACGGTACATCCAATTCGGCCGCCGCAGTAGCCATCTCTCCGTATGTCGCACTTTTGCCTGAGGCATGGGTCAGTTTGCTTTGTCTGGCGACGATCTCGAGTTCGGGAACACTCCATTTTTGCGCAGCCGCTTTGATCAGCATCGCGCGTGCCGCCGCACCCGTACGGCGCATGCCGTCAACACCGGTAAAACGCACCGAGGTACTACCGCCGGTTAGTTGCAAATTCATTAACTCGGCAATCTTGCGGAAGGTGAAATCCGCCGGACCCGACAGAACTCCGGGAATTGACTTGTCACCACGCAGGAAACCTCGTGCCAAGCCAACGTTGGCAAACGCCATATCTGCGGGCGCCTGTTCCATCCGCACCAATGACCAATCCGCATCAAGCTCTTCGGCAAGCATCATTGGAAGCGAGGTATGCACTCCCTGGCCCATTTCGGAATGCGGGACAATCACGGTCACGCTATTGTCAGTCCCGATTCGTACCCAGGTGGTTAGCATCGACGCATCAGGTTTGCCTGCGATTTTTCGCGCCCGACCCAGTGTTGTGTAAGGCATCAGCGCATAACCAATGGCCAAGCCACCTGATGCGACGATACCGCTCACAATAAACATTCGACGAGTGACCATAAGATTCTCCCGCTTATGTTCCGGCTGCGGCATGGATAGCAGCACGAACTTGTGCGTAACTTCCACACCGGCAGATATTGGTCATCACCGAATCAATCTCGTCATCGGTTGGCTTGGGTTTATCGCTAAGCAACGCCACCGCCGCCATGATCTGACCCGACTGACAGTAACCGCATTGCGGTGCTTGCGCATCGATCCATGCTTGCTGGACCTTATGCAAAGCACCACCTGCACTCAGTCCCTCAATGGTCGTAATGGATTTTCCGGAAACAAGTCCGGCGGGCAATGAGCAACTTCGCACAGCCGCACCCTCGATCAGTACCGTACACGCACCACAAACCGCCACGCCGCACCCATATTTGGTTCCGGTCAAATTCAGCACATCACGCAGGACCCATAGCAACGGCATGTTCTCTTCGACATCCACCTCATGCTTCGCCCCGTTCACCGTCAAACTGATCATCGCTTAACCCTCATAGCATCTGTTGTGGTTTGTGAGTCACTCCCGGCCTGCAGAGTCCATCGGGAATTTTGGCAAAGTATCACCGTTGGAAATCAGGCAGTCAACGAAGGCCACCGTTGAAATCATTTACACATCGGGCTGACCGATTGACCCAGCCTGTTTGGTCAAGGATACTCAGCGCCATGCCGATCCATCTTCGTATGCTGACCCTGGTCTTCACTCTCGTGATCACGCTGGCGAGCCAGACTTCGGTCGCCGCTGCCGAGCCGGATCTCGTGTCGGTACAAGGAGAAACCGGATGGCAGCGGGTCAATGATTATGTGGTGACGCTGCACGATCCAACGAATCAGTTGCAGATTTCCGATATTGCAAAAGTTGATATTCGCAATAACTTCGCACAGGTCCCGCTTGAATTTGGGAATCAGGCAGGAACATTTTGGATTCACCTGCGAGTTCACAACCACGAAGATAAAGCGGTTATCCGCTGGCTGGATACCAACAACCGTTTTCTGCCAGAAATTGAAGTCTTTAGCCCGCGCGCAGATGGTCAATACGACCGGCAATTGGCCAGCGGCGGCAAGAGTTTCAAATATCGACCGCTCCCGTTTGCCAATTTTGTGTTTCAGCTCAACATTCCGCCACTGCAAACAGTGGACATCTATATCCGTGCGCAAACCCTCGGCATTCTGCGGCACTCGCTCGAGCTGACGCTGTGGGAGCCCGACGCGTACAAAGCGCATGTTCGCAACGTCGAAGTTCAGTGGTTCTTTTTCCTTGGCATGTCGATCGGGCTGGCCCTCTTCAACCTCTTTCTCTATTTCTCAATCCGCGACCCCAGCTACTTGATCTATTTCGGCGTTGTTCTTGCCCAGTTATGGCGAACCAGTGATAACGGCGTTGCTTACGAGTATTTTTGGCCTGACTCACCATTTTTTGAGCAGGTGCTATCGCGCGGGTTATCAATCATTGCGGTGCTGACCCTCACGCATTTTTTTGTTTGTCGCTTCATCGAGCTGCCACGCCTGCGCCCGCTGCAGTATCGTTGGCTGACTAGTGCATTGCTGGTGATTTGCCTGGTCGTGCTCTTTCTGATCAGCGGGTCACGCTTGAGCGAGACCCTGCCGCTTGAAACATTTCACATCAGCCAACGCATCTTTGTTGTCACTGTCGCTGCCTATTGTCTGGCGATACTCATGATTCTGCTTAAGTGGTCCTGGAATGGCAACCCGCGAGCGCAATCGCTATTGATTGCTTTTTCGCCATTACTCGTGTTGACCGGTCTGATTGTTCCTGGACTTTACATCCTGAAGATCAATGTCAATTGGACTATCCCGCCGACCATGCTGGGTTCCGGCTTGACCATGATCCTGATGGCGATTGCACTGGCGGACCGCGTCAAAGAAGCGCAGCAGGCAAAGGAAACTGCCCAGCGCGAACTGGTTGATGGGCTCTACGCAAAAGAACGCGAACTCGAAGCACGGGTGGAACAGCGCACCGAGGATTTGACCCAGGCAAACTCCGCCTTTCAGTCCGTCCTTGAGAATGCGCAAGATGCCGTCGTGCTGACGGACCAGGACGGACGCATTACCAATTGGAACCGTCAGGCTGAGGTGACCTTTGGCTGGAGCAAGCAGGAGGCAATCGGCAGTGATCTGGCAAAACTCATTTTTCCACCGCACCTCTACCACCAGGTTACGGGCATTTTGACGCGCCAGAAGTTGACGCAACGGGATTCGACACGCAGGGAAAGCGTTGCAATCCGGCAGGATGGCACCGAGTTTCCGATTGAGCTGTCGTCCACGTTGATCAATGTTGCCGGTGAACGGGAATTCAGTTTCTTCATTCGCGACATCACCCAGCGACGGCAAGCCGAAAACGATATTGCCGAGTCAATCGCCAAACAAAGCGAATTGACCGATTTGAAATCCCGATTTGTCGCGATGGCCTCGCATGAATTTCGCACACCGCTGGCCACCATTCTGTCGTCATCAGAGCTCCTCAGCAACTACAGCGATCGTTTGAATGAGGGCGAGCGGAAAAAGCTCTTTGGAAAAGTAGACGGTGCGGTCCAGCATATGTCGAGCATGCTCGAAGATGTCTTGCTGATTGGCAAGAGCGATGCTGGTCTGCCGCAATTTCATCCGATGGCACTTGACCTGCGCGCGCTGTGCGAAGCAATCGTCGCTGATGTCAATCTGAGCGCCGCGAGTGATACGGAAACCCCGCATTCAATTGAGTTGCGGATGGCTGAAAATGCATTCAATGCACAATTTGATGAGCGCTGGCTCAGGCACCTCTTTACCAACTTACTGTCGAACGCAATCCGCTATTCACCGGACGGCGGCTTGATTTGCTTTGACGTATTCGTTCGCGCCGATGAAGTCGAGTTCCATGTGGTCGATCAAGGCATCGGCTTGCCGGAAAAAGACTTGTCGCGACTTTTTGAACCATTTTTCAGGGCCAGCAACACGGGAAAAATATCCGGCACCGGACTGGGTCTCTCGATCGCCAAACGTGCGACTGAGCTCCATGGAGGTGAGATTACCGTCGAGTCTACGCTCGGCGTCGGAACAACAATCAAGGTGGTACTGCCACTCAACCAGGATCAACGTCAAAGTTCGTTGCCGGATTTGTAAACCCGTTTCAGGTACCGCGACCAATCGCCAGACGTTGGGTCACTACTTCGCCTAACACCGCCAAACTGAACGGTTTGGTGATGTACTCATTGGCGCCGAGCTTGAATCCTACGGTTGAGTCCGAGGGCACTGCGCTCGCTGTCAAAAACACGAAAGGAACGCCTGCCGTGCTCGGTTCGGCCCGCAATCTGGCCAGCACACCGAATCCGTCAACTCCCGGCATCATCAAATCGCACAGTACCAGGTCGGGGGGAGCGCGCAATGCTTCGGCAATACCGTCCGCTCCGTTTTCTGCTTCGGTCACGCGGTGCCCTTCCAGGCGCAGGAACTGAGCTACGTTTTCGCGAACAGACTGCTCATCGTCTATCACGAGTATTGTCGATTTTGTGTAACGCATCGAATGTTCTCCGCTCGAAAGTGGGTGTCTGGAAAGACCGAAAGCGTTCTCGGGACATTTGAACAGCACGCGATGGGAATGCGGTTTCAATGCTTTGACAAAACGCAATTTCGCCAATAATAAGCGTAATCGACCTTGGTGATTGGCGCGCACCCCGATTCAATCCGGTATCCAAGCTTGCACGTATGTCAATTGGTCGCTCGGATATCGGGCGATTTGGTAGCATGAACGAAACCAAATTCAGGTCATCAGCAATCAAACCAACTCGCTCACCATCGATAACCGGTCAGCTCGACGATGCAATCCGCTAATCAACCTGTCCTGCGCGACATCGTTTTGCTCGGCGGCGGACACAGTCATGTCGGCGTCTTGCGAAACTTTGCCATGCAACCGCAACCCGGCGTACGACTAACCTTGATCTGTAGCGATCCGCATACACCCTACTCCGGCATGTTGCCCGGCTATATCGCCGGGCATTATGACTACGACGAAGTTCATATCGACCTCAGTCGTCTGGCAGTATTTGCCGGTGCACGTTTCATCGCAGCCGAAGCCACCGGGATTGATCTGGCAGCGCGGAAAGTCCTCCTTCGGGGGCGCCCGCCAATCGCCTACGACCGCCTATCGATCAACATTGGTTCCACACCGCAGGTCAGTCAAGTCCCGGGGGCGGCGGAATATGCGGTGCCGGTTAAACCAATTTATCAGTTCAATCAGCGTTGGCTCGCCCTGCTCGAACGGGTACGCAGACATTCCGGCCGAACCACCGTCGCGGTGGTCGGTGGCGGCGCGGGAGGCGTTGAGCTGACACTGGCCATGCAGTTTCGGTTGCGTAATGAATTGCGAGCACTGGATCGCGATCCCGACGAACTGCAGTTTCATCTTTTCACTTCAGACGACGAAATATTGCCCACCCATAATCCGGGAGTCCGGCGCCGTTTTGCTGAGGTCCTACGGGCGCGCCAAGTAAAAGTCCATTGCGGTGCTCCGGTCAGCGAGGTTGCCGCCGGTCGCTTGTTGGTCGGGTCGAGTGCATGGACCGAAGCCGATGAAATCATTTGGGTCACCCGCGCCGGCGGCGCGCATTGGCTGCGCTCAACCGGATTGGCACTCGATGACGAAGGTTTTATTCGCGTCAATGACAATCTGCAGTCGGTCAATGATCCATTGGTCTTTGCAGCAGGCGATATTGCGGCGATGGACAATCATCCACTGGAAAAGGCCGGCGTGTTTGCGGTACGGATGGCCAAGCCGCTCACAGAAAACCTTCGACGCTCGGTCGCCGATTTGCCGTTGATTGCGTATACGCCGCAGCGCCGATGGCTGGCGCTGATCAGCACCGGTGATCAGTATGCCGTTGCTTCCCGCGGCGCACTCGGCTTTGCCGGCGCTTGGGTATGGCAATGGAAAGACTGGATCGATCGGCGTTTCATGCGTCGCTTCAGTGAATTACCGCCGATGACGCAAGGCGCAGCATCCACACCGTCAAGTCCTCAACTGCCGCTCACCAGCGAAGAATCCTTGCAGGCGATCTCGGCAGTGGCGATGCGCTGCGGCGGCTGCGGGGCCAAAGTCGGTGCCAGCGTTTTGGCGCGGGCCCTGGGTAATTTGACACCGATAGATCGAGACGATGTGCTGATCGGCTTGCATGCGCCGGATGATGCGGCAGTAATGCGGGTTCCGGCTGGCAAGGCCATCGTGCAGTCTGTCGATTTCTTTCGTGCGTTTATTGACGACCCATATATGTTTGGCAAAGTCGCCGCCAACCACGCACTGGGTGACATCTTTGCCATGGGCGGCGATGCACAAAGTGCAACCGCCATTGTCACGGTGCCGCCAGGTCTGGAAAGCAAGATTGAAGAGACCTTGTTTCAAATGATGAGCGGCGCAGTTGAGGTCCTCAATGACGCCGGCTGTGCGCTAGTCGGCGGACATACCGGTGAAGGCAGCGAATTGGCACTCGGCTTTGCCATCAATGGATTGATTGATGACCGGCCCGAGGCAATCCTGCACAAGGGCGGCATGCGACCGGGCAATGTGTTGATTCTGACCAAACCCATCGGCACCGGCACACTCTTCGCTGCGCACATGCGCGGTGCGGCGCGAGGGCGTTGGATTCAAGCCGCGCTGCAGTCGATGGTGCAATCTAATCGCCTCGCTGCGCGCTGCCTGCAGCGACATGGAGCAACTGCGTGCACTGACCTCACCGGTTTTGGCCTCTTGGGTCATCTGATCGAGATGACGCGCCCTTCGATCGTGGATGCCGAAATCACTTTGTCGGCATTGCCGCTGCTCGACGGCGCAGAAGAATGTGTCGCCGCCGGGATCGTCAGTTCCTTGCAACCAGCCAATGTGCGCTTGCGCCGCGCCCTGCGGAATCAGGAAGCATTTGTGAATCATCCACGTTACGCCCTGCTGTTCGATCCACAAACGGCCGGCGGCCTGCTTGCCAGCGTACCCTCCGAAAACGTTGACGCTTGCGTGACCGAACTGCGCAGCCTGGGGTATTCGCATACCGCAATCATCGGACGGATATTGCCGGAGGGCGATGCGCTCGCACCAGTGACACTGGTTGATTGAGCAGAGTCACATTGGAATTGAGGTTTAACGGCGTGCTGCCAGCACCAACTGACAGATTTCCGGGTTGTTGCGTTTGGTGTTGATTTCGCAAGTGACCTTCTGATACGGACGCTTTATCCCAAATGTCGTCTGTCAGGACTTTCTGACCGCCGTCAGGTTTGCAGCGGAAGCGGCCGTTCATCGCTGTGGCGAAAATAGGCAAAGCCAAGCATACAATGACCAAATGGCCGCTGCGTCGTCCCACAAATTTTTTTATACCTATATAAGAATTCCTGAAATCAGAGAAAAACCAACCTTTAGAAAGTGTTAGAGAGGTTTCGATGTCCAGATTGAGTCGCAGCGCCCAAATTAACTTGCAGATTTTGCGGTCTACATTACGTTATCCATCAATGATTGGCGTTCGATGAGCTCCCTCCATAAACTCATGCTTCAGTATGCGTTGTGGGTCGCGCTGATGCCAATCTCAGCTGTTATGGTGGTGTTTGGTGGACTGTGCGCGTGGGAGTGCACGGTCGGCCCATGGTACACGTTCTTTTTTGGTCCAGCGCTTGCGGGTACATTGTGGGCTATCTCGATCGCTTGGTTTTGGAAGCGGTCATCGCAAATGCTTTCGAATGAGTCACGTCCAGCCAGGAGGTTCATTGTTAGTTCGTTATTGTGGGCTCCGATCTTGGCGGCGGCCACTACGTACTTGGTGTACATAGTTGCCCAAACTATTTTCACGTTTGCTGGCCTCTAAAAATGGTCAAGAAGTTGCATAACAAGTCGGCCAACACCGACACACAACATTAGGTTGCCGCTGCGCTACGCGTGTTGCGTGCGAGTGGCCTCCAACGTGATGCCACTAAAGCAAATTCTGAAATTCGTTATCGAGTTGGCACTAGGCTGTAAATGACTCAAAGTCCTCAATCAATGCAGTGGATCCTGCATAAATGAGCGATAGCAAACTGACCTAACACTCTCAGGAACCTTAACCATGACGCGACTTTTCAATCGACTATCAATACTGATTCTTTACTTGGCGGCCTATGGATGTAGCACGGCGCCGCCCGCACTCCACACCATCGGAATATACGAACCAGGCGCGCGCGAAGTGGTCGTAAACATTACCGATGACACGACGCCTATCGTGCTCGCGCTCAATGCTTACGAAAGAACAACCTGGAAGGTTAATCTCAAAGAAGGCGTCAAACTCACCAGAGTTATTCTTGCGGGCTATCACGCACAACAAATAAATGGCTTGCCGGCGGGGATGCCAATCGAGGTTTACACCTACTATCCATCCCCTTGTCCGACGTGCTGGCAAGGCATCTATTCTGGCTTTTCAGCGGGCGCGGCCTATAACGAACCAGACCCTAAGATTGAAGCCATTGCTGGCCTCAAAGCAACCTCATTTCAAGGGGGATATCGACGCAGTGAATTTGCGATATTTCCGGACATGAAGAAGTGGTCAGCGGAAACTTCCAAAGTTTCAACACAACAAAATCAGGATGGATGGGTCTCAGCTCCAAGAGCCGTGGCGTGCGCTTGCACTAAAGCAGCGGTAAGTGAAAAGTGCAAATGTTCCGCTGTTACGCCGGGCTGCCCATGTCTGGCCGATAAATAGCTGAATACGTTACATCGCGATGACATCGCTCTACCCGCGCGACTAAACACACATTCTCATGAAAAAATTCTCGTACTGGCTCTGTTTTGCACTCACCGCTGTCCCGCCAACTGCGAATGCGGATGAGAACCTTGTCATTGAGCGAAATAAAAGTCTTCAAGTTAAGGCTTGTACTCATTCACAGCTTCCTCAAACTGCTGAGATTTTTATTTCGTCCGCACGAACCGGAAAGCCCATCAATATTGAGCGACTATCTCTTCAGAACGAATGTAAAGAACTTACGATACCTGCGGTGCAATTTGTCACCAAACTAATGGTGCGTGGCAGTTATGAGCCTTCGCAAGGCTATTCGTCGGAAAGTTCGACGAGTAAGACTTTAGTCGCCTTGCCTGGCGACCACTTCCTAATAGGTTTTGATAACGCCGACTTTGTCAGTCTGTCGAACTGGAATTACACTGATTTGAGCGTCGACATTAAGGTTGTCGAATCAGCCAATTCCAGCAGCAAACCACCTGAAAGCGTGCTTGGCTGCCCGTCGGACAGTACATCACCACCATGTATGGACATCGACGTGAGCGTGTCAAAGAACTTCACTACGGCCCCAGTTAAGCGATTGATTTCTGGTAGGCATTTTGAAGTCCCGGCAAATTTTATTTCCAACGGATCCTACCCTGTACCCCTTAGCGGGAGCGATTCGAAATTCAGTATTTATCTTCGTATGCCAGATTTTGCTGGGGCAACGATCGACAGTTGGCGGAAGGCCAATCCAAAAAGTGGAATCAGCGTCGGGATCAGCGCGGCAGCCGATCAAAGAAAATATTTCGAAGCGGGCGATGCTGCAATTGAAGCCTATATCAAAAGTAATGCACCGATTTCCAAAGCGCTGGGGTTCAGTGCATACCTCCATGATTACCGGAAAACAAGCGCGGACCAATCGATCCCAGTTTATATCGCGAGAAAATCCGGTGAAGGCGATCATGCGCAAATACATTGCAAACAACCAAAACACGGCGACGGCAATTGCGAACTGGCAATCTTGGACACTGCTAATAATTTGTTTATCCGGGCACGATTCGATGTGGAATATGCGCGTCAATGGTTAAAAATCGAAAGCCACTTGCGCGAATTACTGTCCAGTTGGCTTGTTGGGAGTGGTACAGATAGTGGTGATGCTGCCAAGTGAACGGAAGGTGGCCACATGTTTGGATTTCTGACTGAACCTGTGTCGCCCAACCCATCCATCAACACGGACGCTGCGCAATGAAGTCGTACAGCGTCGGTCAATTGGATCCCGCATAAATGAGCGATAGCAAACGACCCTCTTGAAATTGTCGCCGCAGAGATCGCGAAGAGTGAAAGTCAGATGGACAATTGCGATGGCTTTTCTATGCATTCCGATCTTGCAGATATATTCCTTTCTAGTAACGTTACCACTGTTACTTCATCCGGCGCTTACTGAGAGGGGCGCCTACCTGGGAGCCACGTTTCTTTACATGTACCCCACAAACTGGGTGACTGTTGCGGTTTTTGGCATCTATTACCTAATTGTCTTCTACCTAATTGAAATCGTTGTCCCACCGATTGAAAGGATCGTTGTTCGTTTCTTCAGTTGGCTATTTACCTTTAAATGAGCGACCAAACCACGCGTCCCTATGAAAATATTCTCGTACTGGCTCTGTTTTGCACTCGTCGCTATTCCCCACGCGGCCGCACTGCTGGGTATGCTGCTCGCTAAATCCGGAGTGGCGCTTCCATGGATCACAGCATGGACTGTGCTCTCATGGTTTGGCTCACTTGTACCACCAATGTTTGTGTTTCTCATACCACCCCTAGTTGCCACCGTATTGCATTACGCGCTTCTGGCTTTGATTGGGCGACGTATATGGCTGCAAATTGCCAAACGTGAGGGCGTGCCAAGCTCCTACACCATCCCACCAAAAGTCTTGGGCTATATCGCCGCATGGTCATTCACTATCGGCCTGGTCGTTTTGGCGCTGTCCATGGCGCTAAATGCAGGTTCCGGCGTCCCGGTGGGCATGATCCTTCTACCAGCAATACTTTGCGCTCCTTGGGCATTCTTTCTCACCGAACTACTGAGCTTCTGGGGAACAAAGCGCGGTACGGAACAAAGCGTAGCCAGCCCTGACACGCGAGAAGCCGCCAAGGATTGAACATGACAGACCAAGACCCCAAGAAAATTATTCTGGCGAAGGTTGCTCGTGCAGGAGCGCAAGTCGCGCTAAGTGCGTGTCTGGCAGCGTGTCTGGCAATTTACTTGAACGGGTGTATGTCCGCGGTGCTTATTGGAAAGAGCCTCCAGAATATGGGGCCTTCTGACCCAGTAAATGTTCAAATATATCAAGAGAGACAAAATCAAATTTCACGGCTAACGAAAGAGTTCAAGGCCAAATGCCTTGAACGTGCTGCGGAACGCATAGATCGCACGCTTGAGGGCGTTCTGGTTCTCAAGCGCATTGACTTACCCGCCAATAGCCCTATGTCTTTCGGCGGGAATAGTGGGAGTTTTATTCATCCACACTATATGTTTTCTAGACTTGGATTGACGTCACTTGAAGTCGAAACAGATAACCGCAATAACCGTCCGGCAAAGGGGTTTATCTATATTGATTTGAGTAAAGGGGTTTACAGCATACGAAAGGAATCCACCCCTGACGCGACAGTAGTTTTCGAGAATATTGGTGATCCAGAGGAAGCGAAAGTTGGGTTTTACGGACGCCGCCTTTCGGTGGTTGATGCCAAAACTCAGGAAGTAATAGCGACTCGAACAGAGTTTTTGGGTCCAGGACTATCGTGCCCAAGCGCACCTGACGCATCGCCAGACTACAAATGGTTTCTATCTAGAGTCATCAATCCGGTGACCTATGGATGCCTTTTCAAGACACAATCCATTACCTCATCTTCAGCAAAATGGTCGGCGATAGATGCATGCGAACACTCATACTGGGAAAAATACGGAAAGTCAGATGGCTCATATAAAAAGGAACAAGGCATTGTGCCAGAGCCATAACATGAGCGCGTTTGCATGAAAATCCACCGCACTCAACTCCCCTTTGCCATCTCCGCTATCTATTTTGCGATGGTGATATGTGTGCTCGTTTGGTACGAGAGCAGTCTGGGTGTCGAGAATGGCGGCCTCATATCTGGGCTTGCACTAGCGTTACTAACATTCCCAAGTGTGCTCTTGAGCGGCTGGGCGTCATCTCTTCTAGGCTGCACCAGATACTCAACTTGCGAGCATGTGGTCGGTTCGCTATTTGCCGGAGCATTAAATGCTTTGCTTATATACGCTGCTCTGCGATTAGCTATGTTCATTCTGGGTAACAAAAATGCAACCTGACGCTCCAAGGGACGCTGCGCGAGGAAAGTCGCGCAACGCCTGTGAATTCAAACGTTACCGACTGCTTTCGAGATACCCGAAGGACAGCTTTCAGTCTGAAGCACCGATTCAAATATTACGGAAGCCGACGCTCGGACCTAATGTCGGCGCAGGAGCAAGTTCTAATTCTTCTATGCAGCGTAAACGTGCATTGACGGTTGGAAAATCTGCTTTCGCTCTCGGCCAACAATGGCCGTAAGCCCATACGTTTGAATTTAGCCTCTCTCAGTCGTAACTTGGCCCTTTCGATTCTGCAATTTTCTTGAGCATTTTGTGATATTTTGAGCCATTGGGTACCAACGAAATGGGAGTGGATACATGATGACCAAGACTATTTCATTGGTATACGGAGTCGCTACATATTTGCTGTTTTTTGTTGTATTCCTCTATTTAATTGGGTTTGTTGGAAATTGGCTCGTGCCGAAATCAATCGATTCCGGCGCGGAGGGTGGCCTTGTTTCATCTCTGCTAGTCAACTTCTTGTTGCTTAGCGTTTTTGCCGTTCAGCACAGCGTTATGGCCCGACCCGGTTTCAAGCGTTGGTGGACCGTCATGGTGCCAGAGGCAATTGAACGGAGTACCTATGTTCTGCTATCGAGTCTCGCGCTCGCGCTGTTGTTCTGGCAATGGCAACCGCTTCCGGGTGTCGTATGGGAAGTCAAAAACTCGGCAGGAACGCTCATGCTTTGGGGGCTTTTTTGGGTAGGCTGGTTGATAACCTTAACCTCAACGTTCATGATCAACCATTTCGATCTGTTCGGACTCCGACAGGTTTATCTAAACCTTCGCGGCGAAAAATACATAAGCGTGAAGTTCAAAGTTTTCGGCCTTTACAAACTGGTGCGCCATCCCATCATGCTGGGTTTTGTTATCGCTTTCTGGGCTACGCCGCGCATGACCTTGGGGCATCTCGTGTTCTCGCTTGTCACTACGGCATACATTCTTATCGCACTTCAACTTGAGGAGCGGGATCTCGTCGCCTCGATTGGCGGCGACTATATACAGTACAAGAATCAAGTCTCGATGCTTCTACCTTTGCCAGGTGGAAAGAAAGACCAGTGATCCCAAATATTTGGGCACAGCCGGACGGCTAAAACGTTGGGCCTCAAGATTTCGCGGCGACTGCCGGTAACGGCGGGAAAGATGACCCAGTGGCGACATGAGTGTCCACCAAATGGATTATTCACCTGACAGTTCAGGACACGAAGCAGTCAGCTAACAGTCTAAACAGGCCTTGCGCAATCGATTGGAAAAGCTTGTAGTTGCGCGATCCCATCGCCTAAACGGCCGACAAGCACTCCGCAACAATCGCCAGTAGCGTACTTTTCTCGCGTGCCGGGGCAAACAAGGGTGCCCGCGCGGCACATTGCTGTCGCAAGTGCTGGAAAAACGCCTCATCATCGCGGCAGCGTTGCAACAAACTACTCAACGCGGCGCGATCATCCCAATCAAAATAGCCCGCGTAATCGACGCCGAGCATCCCGACATTGCCATCGATCCGTGAAGCCAGCACCGGTGTGCCGCTGTTGACAGCCTCCAGCACCACATGGGCGCCACCTTCCAGCCTGCTGGTATGCACCAATACGTGCGCACGGGATATCCGTTCACGGGTTTCATGATGAGAAAGTGCACCAAGCCATCGGTAATGCGGACATTCCCGAGCCAAGGCTGCAGCCACTTCACCAAGTGCCGGGTCAAGTGCTGCGCCGATATGATCGAACCGCAAATCGTCGCGCTGCCGCAAGGTTCGCGCCACCGAAAAAAAAGTCTGCGGCGATTTGACTTCGCGCAGATGACCGACCATCAGCGCCCGCAAATGACGTTTGGTCTTGATTCGTGCCTGTTGCGCTGGTGCCGATTGAAAACACACCACACTTTTACCGCGAACGGATTCAGGCAATGCCAGGCCACCGAGTTCCTGAAGCACAATCAATCGATCAGCACGTTGCAGCGAGCGTTGTGCATCGACATCCGTCGCGATATCACGATACAAGTCCGTACCGGTCATTACCACTACCAAGGGACGCTTAGGAACAGTTCGCGCCCACGCATCAATTGACCCGGCAGAACGCCTGGCGTGCAGTGCGATCAGCACATCAGCCTGCTCTCCCGCCCAGGATGACTGCACATTAACCGAATACTTTCCAGCCAGCATCCTTGCCCAGCGCTGCGCCGTTTGCCAATTACCGTTATTGGCATCGTGCAGTGCCGGGGTGACCAAAAAAATGACGGGCTTGTGCTTTGAAATGGACATCAGGCATTATAGGTAGATGAAAATTAGCACCCCTCCCGGCACGAAAAATCCTCCGGATCACCCGCGTTGTTCAGGCCCTCAAGCTTTGGCAGAAGCCTTGCTCATCAGTCGCAGAAGTTTGTTCGATCTGGTCACCGCCTATCGCGCCGCGCTTGGCGACAAATTCCACGTGCCGTACTCGCCGGCGCTTAATCCTCCTCTGTGGGAACTGGGGCACATCGGCTGGTTTGAGGAATATTGGATCGACCGCAATCTGCATTTTTCCGAAGGACTGAGCGCCGATCAAGGTGCGATTGAAAAGGACCGGACTGCATCGCTCCTGCCTGACGCCGACAATCTGTACGATTCCAGCAATGTCGCCCATGTGACGCGCTGGAGATTGGCGTTGCCCGATGAAAGTGCGATAGTGAGTTATTTGAACCGGATTCGCGAGCGTACGCTGAAGAGGCTACGCAGCATTGCGAGCAATCACGCGGCACCCAGCGACGACCAGCTGTATTTCTTCCGGCTTGCGTTGTTTCACGAAGCCATGCATCGGGAAGCCTGGATCTACATGGCGCAGCATCTCGGTATTTCGCTGCGAGACCAACAGCCGCAGACCGCAGATGCCCGGAACACGGCATCGAACGCTGAGCTGTTGCTTGAAGGCGGACGCTGGCAACTCGGTTCATCCGGAGCAGGATTCGCCTTCGACAATGAACTCGGCGCTAGTGAGGTTTTTCTGAAGCTGTATCGCATTGATTGCTCGCCAGTAACTTGGCAGCGCTTCCTGCCATTCGTTGAGGCCGGTGGATACGATGACCACCGCTGGTGGTCGACAGACGGCTGGCGCTGGCGGCAACACCAGGAACAGGCGTTACCGCGTTACCTAATCCGCGCCGGAACGACTTGGCAGCGCTGCTGCTTCGGCGAGTGGAACGAACTTGACCTCTCACTTCCGGCTATCAACCTAAACATGCACGAAGCTCAGGCGTGGTGCCGGTGGGCAGGACGGCGTCTACCCAGCGAAGCCGAATGGGAAATGGCCGCATGTACTTCGACTGCCAAGGATTTCGCCTGGGGTGAGGTTTGGGAATGGACTGCTTCCGCATTCGCGCCCTACCCCGGATTTACTGCGCACCCTTACCGTGATTATTCGCAGCCCTGGTTCGACGGGCGTCCGGTACTCCGCGGCGCTTCATTCGCCACTGATCCCGGTATGCGTCATCCGCGCTACCGAAACTTTTTCACCGCCGAACGCAATGATATTTTTGCCGGATTTCGTTCTTGCGCTTTGTAGCTTGTCGTCCCAACTGCAGACTAAAGTGAAAAATCACCGCTCTCCAATCGCGAAGTTCGCATGCGACCTTCCCCTTGCGGGATAACCAGCGGCTTGCACGAGCTCATCGTGCTTAGCCGATTGGCTGGCGGCTCTGCATGCCTTGGATTCCGCTTCGCGGGGTGGCAGCTTTGCATGCCTTGGATTCCGCTTTGCGGGGTGGCAGCTTTAACAAAGGGGCTTTGACTTTGACGGCGTCCGGCCAGCACCAACTGGCGGGCGAAGACTGCAGCAGCAAGAACTGCTGTTCTTGGTTTGGTCAACCGTTAATCACCGTTTTCAAAAGTGACGGCGAGGTTTTGACTGTTGCCGGAGCGACAAACATTGCCCGACGTCCCAGGGCGCCCGACAACCGAACAATGTCGGATCGTTTGCTGCGCAAAAAATCCTGCAACGCGCGAGCTGGAAATGTATTGATGGCAATAAAAATATCAATCAGCGCACGGTAGCGCGGCACACCGTCGTAAAGGTTGCCCAGCGTCGCCACCATGGCGATAAACGAGCGCGAAAGGTGAAGATAGTCGTTGCGCACAACCAGGCCAAGTTGTTGCGTATTGGACATCAATGCCCCAAGCGAATTGGCACGCTTCAACCAACCCTCCGGCCCTTCCAGATAAAGCGTCCACGGGAAGCTGTACGACAGTGGCTTGAGGTCTTTTTTGCCTAAGGTGCGCACCAAGGCTTCACGAATTTCAGCGCGTCTCGCCATAGCCGCCTCAGGGTCCGTACTAATCGCAATCAGCGAATCGGTCAATGCGTCCGGGTCGGCAACCAGCGCGCCCCTCAGGTAGCGCACCACCGGGCCCATCTTGCCGGCCAGCTGTATCGTGTTTCCCCAGTCGACCAGGTGCAACCTCCGATCTTTATCGACCATCACGTTTCCCGGATGCAAGTCTCCATGTACTTCTTGATAAATGAAGATCTGGCTCATGACGGCGAAGAGAAATTTATTGGCCAGATCGCGACGATAGGCAATCGGATCTTCCGGCTTGAAATGTTTGACCGCGCGTGAAATGTTGACCGCATCTTCGACATACTCCATTTCGATCACGCGGTCGGTCGCGGTATAGACCTCTGGTACATGCCAAATGGTACTGTTCTGCGCGCGCCGGGCAAAACTCGCCTGTACATTGGCTTCGCGCTGAAATTGAAGTTCGCCACGAAAGCCCTCGATAAAGCCGTCAATCTGTTCGGTCATGGCTTTCAGGAAGGGCGTCAGCTTGCCGTGCGGCGCCCAGTATTGGCTGGACAACAGCATCAGGCCCATCGAGGTTTTACCCATCAGGAATTCGCGGTCGATATTGTGTCGCCCGACCTTGATGATGACCGGCACGAGGTGCTCAACACCATTGATCATCACCGGTTTTTTGGCCAGATAAACCGAGCCGATAGAGCCTGACTTCAGTGGCTTCTGCGCGTCAAACCCGAAGTACATTTCTTCTGGCAGGCGGCCGAAACTATCGAAGATCGCGTTGCGCGCCTCGTCGGGAGACATCGGTGGCACATCCTCCTGAAACACGGCGAGCTCGCGGGCAATTTCGTCCGGCAGGAAATCCGCCGTTGCCGCGGCGACCTGAGCCATCTTGATGAAGAAAGGTCCGAACTCACGCACCATCTTCGCGACAATCTCGGCCTGTCCCCGAAAATCTTTGGCATCAACTTGAAAGAACGGCCGGATATAGCGCAGTGCCCGAATCTGGCGTCGAATAATCTGCAGATCCCGACGCACCACCTGAACCCTGCGCAACAGCGCCTCCATGCGGTTCTGATTCGAGTAGTAAATATCCTTCAGCTCGTTGATGACTTCCACCAACAGCGGCTCATAGGTCTTGAGTATCAGGCGCGTAATGTCCAGACTCAACTCGCCCAGCCCGCGCAGCTCGGGGTCGGACATCAATTCGTCGAAGAAGGTCCAGAACTCGTCGATGATTTCCTGTGGCACCGGAATTGGCGAGCGCGCAACCGACTCGTTAAGCACATAGCGAATCAGGTTCTCGGTCGAGAGTTCATTCGGCAACGCATTGCGCGAGCGCAGATATGAAGTGATACGCCGCGTTTGTTTGGTCAGCGGGTGCTCATAAAGTGTCACAAATATCTGGTCAACTTCACGCGTGAACGCTTCGCCGGTGATATGCGATTCGCCGGCCAGTCGACGCGTCAACGGAACAAAAGCGCCCACCACTTTGGCCGTCGATACCGGCAGGCGCACCGCCTGCATAGTCAGGCCACCAGCACTGCGCAACAGCTTCATGCCACTGGTACGCACCATGACGAGCCGCGGCACCGATGGCTGATCCAGCGTTACCGCTTCGGCAGCAGCAGCTTTCCTGACCCGTTTTTTTGCGGCAGCCGGCTTCTTGCGCCGGGCACGGATTGGTGCCGCCGATGCAACTGCCACCGGTCCGGCTACTTTGGCCTTGGCAGGTTTTTTCTTGGCTGGACGTTGGCGGGGAGATGTGGAATGAGGCACGATGAGCGACGCGGGTGCGCGACCTGAAAACGTCAAAAAAGTACCAGAATGAAAAATCGGTGCGTTGAGGGGTGTCGGAAATAGCGTCTATCACGACGCTACGACAGTGCGTAGTTTAACGCCCGGCGACTTCAGTCAACGCCTTGATCCATCAAAATTCCTGACGAATTTGCGCTGAGTAGCACTGAGGTTTTCAGCAAAAAACAACGAATTTGCTCGACGCAAGCGTCAATGATCTGCCCAAAACACGGCAAACCAGTCATTTGGATCAGTCCAATAGCGAATTTTTGTATATCCGGCAACATGCAACAGGGTTGCGAAATGATCCAGGGTGTATTTGTACGAGTTCTCTGTATGAATTCGCTCGCCAGCATGAAAAACACGCCCTGACTTTCCGGTGGAAGCTCCATTGACGTCGGGCCAGCAGACCGTAACTTCACGCAAGGCTTCAAGGTGCATTTCGATGCGACTTTCCCGCGAATTGAAGCAGGCAATGTGCCGGAAATCGGAAACATTGAAGTCGGCGTCAAGCAACCGGTTGCTTATGGTCAGCATATTGCGATTGAACGCCGCAGTGACACCGAGTGCGTCGTCATATGCCGGCTCAAGCACGCTGACGGGTTTGACCAGATCAACACCGATCAGCAGACCGCCACCTTTCGCTGCGGCACGAATCTGGCGCAAAAAGACTTCAGCTTGTACCGGCGTGAAATTTCCGATACTGGATCCGGGATAAAACACAACGCAATCTTCGATATCAGCTTGAGGTGGTAGCGTGAAAGTGGTCGAAAAATCGATTCCGATACCGAGCAAATCCATTGCTGGGTGACGGAACTGCAAGAAGTCCAGCGCATCGGACAGATAGTCCGCAGAAATATCAACGGCCACGTACCGCGCCGGCATTAATGCGTCAAATAGATTTGCCGCCTTTTCGCAATTGCCGGCACCCAAATCCACCAGCGTACGACCTGTGCCGATGGCGGCTGCCATCGCAGCTTTGTGCGTTGTGAAAATCGCGGCCTCCGTTCGCGTCGGGTAGTACTCCGGCAGTTCAGTGATTGCCGCGAAAAGCCGCGATCCCAAGGCGTCGTAGAGGAACTTCGGAGCAATGCTGCTGACCTCTGCCAACAAGCCGGTGGCAAGCTCAACGCGGCTTGCTTCATCGTCCTGATGGTGCAGACGCAGCAATTGAGGTTTTTTCTGCGCCACGGGGAAGGGAGTCATCGTCATATAGTTAAATGGCGAGGTTGATAAGTCGCCAGTCTCTGATTCTCCCTCACTTAGCCATCCTCTAGGAGTTTGCAATGTTTGATATTTCCTGGTCTCGGACCATCCGCTCACTCATCAGCTATTTGCTGTTGGCCGCCAGCGTCGGATTTAGCGGCGCCTCAATTGCCGATGAGGTATTTCGCGTCACCGCAATCCCTGACGAATCGCCGACCGAACTTGCGCGCAAGGCAGCTCCGCTGGTCAAGTATCTGGAACAAAAGCTCGGAGTCAAGGTTGAGTTCATACCAGTCACCGACTACGCAGCCGCGGTCGAAGCCTTGGTCAACAAGAAAGTCGATCTTGCCTGGTTTGGCGGCTTTACTTTTGTTCAAGCAAACAAGCGCTCGGGTGGCAAGGTGATTCCGATTGTCCAGCGCGAGGAAGATGCCCAGTTCAAGTCCGTCTTCATCACCGCTGATCCGGCAATCAAGTCACTGGCTGACCTCAAGGGCAAGGATTTCAGTTTTGGCTCGGCGAGCTCCACCAGCGGGCACTTGATGCCGCGCAGCTTTTTGCTCGCCGCCGGCATTGATCCGGAAAAGGATTTCCGCCGTGTCGCCTTCAGTGGTGCACACGATGCAACGATCGCCGCAGTGAGCTCGGGCAAAGTTCAAGCCGGTGCACTCAATGGCTCGGTGTGGGAAAAATTCGTGACCGAAAAGAAGGTGGATACCGCAGTGGTCCGTGTCTTCTACACCACGCCACCTTATTTCGACTACAACTGGACGGTGCATGTTGATATGCCCGCTGCGACGCGCGAGAAATTGACCAAAGCGATGCTCAGTCTTGACCGCGCGACTGCTGAAGGCAAGGAGATACTCGAATTGCAACGCGCCACGCGATTCATCCCGACGAAGGCAGAGAACTATCAAGGAATCGAAGCAGCAGCAAAAAGCGCCGGACTGCTATAAACAAAACCGACGATGGAAGTTGAGCTGACGCAGATTGACGCCCGCCACCTAGCGGCACGTGCCGGAGATTCAGCGGCCTTGGCACTGGATCGCCTGAGTATCGCGTCGGGAGAGCAGGTGGCGGTCATCGGTCCGTCAGGGGCGGGTAAAACGACCTTGCTGGAGTTGATCGCAAGCGCACTCCAGCCACGCAGGGGTAAAGTCGAGCTGGATGGACAGAACCCGTGGCAGATGCGCAGCAAGATGCTGCAACGGCTGCGCGGTCGTTTATTTCTGGCACCGCAGACGCCGCCATTGCCCCCGCGCCAGCGCGTGGTAACTGCCGTATTGGCCGGAGCGCTGCCGTCCATGAGTCTGTTTGCCAGCCTTCGTTCTCTGTTTTATCCCATCGACATTCCCGGTGCGCATGCGGCATTGGAGGCGTTTGATCTGGCCGAAAAATTGTTTGAGCGCGTTGATCGCTTGTCCGGCGGCGAACGCCAGCGCGTCGGCCTCGCCCGTGCGCTGTTGACCCCGGCAAGTCTGTGGTTGATCGACGAACCCTTGTCATCGCTCGATCCCAATCGTGCGCAGCAAGCGCTGAGCACCCTGACAGCGAATGCATCACAACGCGGCACGACTTTGATCGTCACCCTGCATCAAGTCGATGCAGCGCTGGCGAATTTTCCGCGCATCATCGGTCTGCGTGATGGACAAATGGCGTTTGACTTGCCAGTTGCCGAGGTCACCCCGGAACGTCTGCGCGCACTGTATGCGCAGCACGAAGATGAACTTGCCACAGCGCTGACGCGCGGGATACCGATGCCGGAAGAACCGGCTGCGCATGGCAAGCATGCCAGTGTGGTAACGATTCAGTGCCGGTGACCTTCACCTTGTCAGTTGGTGCTGGCCGCACGCTGTCGAATCCGCCGACGCGCGATCCTGCCTGGCCATGGCGGATCACTTGGATGGTCGGTAGTTTGATTTTACTTTGGCCGCTTCTGGTAGCAACTGAGTTCCGACCGTTGCAGCTTTTTGATGCGCAAAGTCGTGAGCCGACACTGCGCTTTCTTGCAACCATGGTGCCGCCGGCAATTCATTCTGACTTCTTGCAGCTTGTGATTCGTGAATCATGGCGCACTGTGGCAATTGCGACCGCCGGAATCGCGCTGGCCTTGCTGGTTGCGCTGCCAGCCACTCTGGTTTCCGTCCGTGTGCTATCGGTTTCGGCGCTCAGCGGGCGTATGTCACCCGCCGCATTTTTGCTGCGTCAAGGTGTGCGCTGGGTGCTGATTTTGCTCCGCAGCGTGCCGGAGCTGATTTGGGCTCTGGTCTTCGTACGCGTGGTCGGCCTTGGCCCTACCGCCGGGGTTTTGGCGATCGCACTGACCTATGGCGGAATGTTAGGCAAGGTTTATGCCGAAATCCTGGAAAGCGGCGACCCCACTGTCGCGCAAACCTTGCTGCGCAACGGAAGCAGTCGCCTGCAGGCATTTTTTTATGGCGTACTTCCGCAAAATGCTGCAGAGCTAACCTCCTACACGGTCTATCGCTGGGAGTGTGCGATTCGCTCGTCGGTCGTGCTGGGATTTGTCGGTGCCGGCGGCCTGGGACAACAGCTCGACAGCTCAATGAAAATGTTTGCCGGTGGTGAAGTCAGTACCCTGCTGCTGGTGTTTATTCTGCTGGTCGGGATTGCCGATTTTGTCAGCAGCTGGCTGCGCCGGCAACTTGGATAAACGAACATGAGCAGCGCGAAAATTACATTCCAACCAGCCGCCAACCGGCCGTACCGTTTGCCGCCGCCACTTTCCGGCGCCCGTCACACCGCCGTCTGGTTTTCCCTCGGCCTGCTCTGCTTGGTCTCTGCCAGCTTTATTTCCCTTGATCTGCAATGGTCTGCATTTTTCTCAGCGCAGGCGGTCGGCGGGATGGGGCGATTTATCGGTGAGTTTTATCCACCGGATTTATCACCCGCATTCACCTCCAAGTTGCTTTATGCCAGCATTGAGACCCTCGCCATGTCAGCGCTGGGTACCCTGCTCGCTGCAATCGCCGGCCTCGCCCTGGCACTTCCGGCCAGCCGCATGCATACCAGTGACGCAGCGTGGTTGCGAACGCCAACCCGCCTGCTGCTTAATGCATTGCGCTCAATTCCGGAACTCGTCTGGGCGGCTTTACTGTTGATTTCGGCAGGTCTGGGACCATTTGCCGGCACGCTGGCATTGGCTTGTCACACCAGCGGTGTGCTTGGTCGCCTGTATGCCGAGGCAATTGAAAACGCCCCGCCCGGCCCCGCTTATGCGCTGCGTACGCAAGGTCTGGGTGGTGCCCGCGTCTTCCTCTATGCCACGCTGCCGCAAATCCTGCCGCAGATAATTTCCTACACGCTCTACCGCTGGGAGAACAACATACGTGCTGCCGCCGTGCTCGGTGTTGTTGGCGCCGGCGGACTTGGGCAATTGCTGGCTTTCCACATGGGTCTGTTCCAGATGGCAAAGACCGCCAGCATTCTCGGGGCGATGGTACTGCTGGTGGTGCTGGTTGATGCCCTCAGTTATGGATTACGCCGGATGATGACCCGCTGAATCAACCATCCGATGCGCAGACAATATTCCACCTATAACCATCCAATGACACCGGAATACTTATGAAACCACGCAAACCAAAGTTCTTTCCCTATCGGCTCGACAGGCGCTGGACCTTGTTGTTCCTTGCACTTGGTGTCAAAGCCGACGATGGGGTCACGATCTTCCCCAACGGCGATTTCATCGCCACCTATGGCCGGTTCAAGGTTAAAACCAGGCTCGACAATATTGATCACACCGAAATTACCGGTCCGCACCGCTGGTACACCGCTGTGGGGTTGCGCCTTAGCATGACCGATGATGGAATTACCTTCGGCACCAATCATTACAAAGGCCTGAGCATTGCCTTTGTGAAAAAGATTCCCCGCGTTATCGGACTCAGAAAACATTCTTTGCTTTGGGTAAGCGTTGCCGACCCTGAAGGTCTCGCAGCCGCACTTGCGCATTGAGCTGAAAACACCTTATTCGCACCGCGTCACGTAAGCGGGCTTCGCTCACGGACATCAACCAATCTCTGGTTAATCGATCTTTCGCGAAACCATAAAGGCCAGATACTGATCTGCCGGAAGCGGCCTGGAAACCAGATAGCCTTGTACTTCCTGACACCCGAGCGCACGAAGTAAAGACATCTGTTCCTCGGTCTCAACGCCTTCCGCAATAACTGACATTCCCAGCGCTTTACCCATCGCAATGATCGCCGAGCAAATCGCCACATCATTGCTGTCGTCAGGCAAGCCCCGGACAAACGACTGGTCTATTTTAAGATTGTCCAAGGGCAAACCTTTTAGCTGACTGAGGCTTGAGAATCCGGTTCCAAAATCATCCAAAGCCAGCTTCACTCCCACCGCTTTCAGACGATGCATGGTCGCAATTGCCGCCTCCGAGTCATGCATGACCGACGTCTCCGTTAACTCCAATTTGAGAAATTCCGGCGCAAGCCCGGTTTCAGCCAATGCGCCAACAACTTCATCGACCAGTGATTTTTTATCAAAGTGCTTGGCCGAAAGATTGATTGACACGGGCAAACGGCTCATCCCTGCTTGTTGCCACAGGTGATTTTGACGGCACGCTTCATGTAGCACCCACTCGCCAATTGCCACAATGAGGTTACGTTCTTCTGCGACCGAGATGAAGTGTGAGGGTGCAAGCAAACCGCGTTGCGGATGATCCCACCGGATCAATGCTTCGGCACCAATCACGTGGCCGCTGGCAATTTCAATTTGGGGTTGATAGTGCAAACAAAACTGTCCATCCTGCAACGCTTTACGCAACTCGCGTTCAATCAACAGCATTTCCAAAGCGCGGGCGTTCATGTCGGGCGTGTGGAACTGATAGCTGTTTCGCCGTTCTCTTTTTGCATGGGAAAGCGCCGCGTTGGAGCTCTTGAGCAGTTCAAAAACGCTGTTGCCATCGTCCGGATATACCGCTACACCGATACATGCAGTGATGGTGAGCACCTGACCACCCGTAATCACCGGTTGCTCAGAAACGATTTTTCTTATCCGTTCTACGGCATCAACTACATGGCGTATTTCAAACTCACCTCCTACGCCGGAAATCGCCACGACAAATTCATCGCCACCCGTGCGAGCCGTGATGTCAGTTTCCCGGAATTGTTCCGACAGACGATGCCCAATTTCCTTAAGTGTCGCGTCACCGACAAGATGTCCGAGTGAGTCGTTGATTTCCTTGAATCCATCCAACCCGATCTTCAGAACAGCACATTTCTTGTCCGTCCGATGCAGCGTACGCAACATTCCCCCAAGCCGCTGCGTCAGACTGTCGCGATTGGGCAGTCCGGTCAGTGGATCGTGAAGAGCCTGATATTCGATAACCTGTTGATGTGCGCGATCTACTTCGTCACTTTGTGCCCGTATGGTTCTGTCAGCCCGACGGACAATCCCGAACAGAAATGCGTACAGCAAACCCAAACTGGCCAGAACCAGACCGACAATTCGAAATGTCGCCCGTTCCAGTTCGCCAACATAAGCTGTCACGTCCGAGTAAACCTCGAATACCCCTTCGGGAGCGTCCCGATCATGCTTGCGGATGGGAATGTAGCTTGAAATCAAGTTACGATCGTTGATCACCTTTTCAAACGAATCGAACTGATTCCGGAAGGTTATTTCACTAACCGCTTGACCGGCTTTGGCAGCGATAAATCCTCCATCGCCGCTTTTATCTTGACCAATTTGCTTTGGGTCAGTAGAAAAGACGGTTCGCCCGTTAAGGTCATAAATTTTGACTTTAACGACAGACAGATCTTCCATTTGACGCACGACGTCGGCGTGTATTTGCGCCACCACAGGATTGTTCCGCAACTCTTCAACCGAAAGTGTTGACGACCCTTTGACATAGTCGGCGTACTTCGGCCAGATCCTGCTGGCAAATGTGTGCGTGATCGCCACGTTGTCCTGAGTCTCGTGTTGTTCGAGCGCTTCAAATGCAAAGTAACGATAAAAATAGACCAGCACCGTCAAAACTATCAACACGCCAATCAAACTGGCTACGCTGAAATAGCGCAACAGTTCGAAACGTCGTTGAGGAACTGCGCGAAGCGAGGCACCCTCGACAGTTGCTGCTACGGTCACTGCACTACTTGATTGTGGAGTGTTCATTTGTTTGCAAATGACGCTTTGCAGATCCGTTTCGAATTGATTACCTCAATGAGGATGAGGACCAAGTAACTAAGTCACCTCGCGCAACCTGTGTTCCCTACAAAACCGCCGAGATTCGCTTCAATTTCAGCGACTAGCCATAAAGCGCCAAGCTTATTGTTTTCGAAGTTTCTCGTCGAGGCTGATTGCGCCAGCTCCCGATGCGGCAAGCACCAGAAAGCCGCCAGCCATCGCCAGATTCTTCATGAACATAATCGCCTGAACCTGGTCCGCAAAATTGTGATGAAAAATCACGCCGGACACCACCGAGAAGCCGGCAAGCAAGATTGCCACCAGTTTGGTCTTCAGTCCGAAACATATGGCAAGGCCGCCTCCAAGCTCGGTCAGAATGACCAAAGGCAGCACTGCTCCGGGCACGCCCATCGCTTGCATGTACTCCTGAGTTCCGCCATAGCTCCCGATTTTGCCCGCACCTGCCACGATAAAGATCAGGGCCATCAAGAATCGGCCGATGAGCAATGCCCACGCACTGGTTTTCCCCATGTGTTTCTCCCCAATATCGGCCGGAAACGACCGGGTACATTTAACTATCGCTTTTCGATTGTAGCGCCGATACCTTTGAATGCCTTCGCGAGAAGACCTGGCCCGCCCTATTTGAGCAAATCAATAAGCTGTTCGCTTACCCAATTCGTTGCCTCGCCGGCTTCAGGGAACCAGCGATCCATCGACATGAAACCATGAATCATGCCTTCAAAGCGTCGTAAATGCACCGGAACACCAGCATTCCGCAAGGCATCGGCGTACTCCTCGCCTTCGTCGCGCAGTGGATCAAACTTTGCAGTCACCACAATCGCCGGAGCGACCCCCTGATAACTCGCCGCGAGCAATGGTGAAACTTTTGGACTGAATCGCGCTGCTTTGTCAGGGACGTAAAGATCAATGAACCAACGCATGCGCTCACGCGTGAGGAAGAGTCCACTGGCAAAGTCGGTGGTCGACTGACGGTCCAGACGACTAAGATCGACGGCGGGATACAGCAATACCTGTGCGCGCAACCTGGGACCGCCAAGATCACGTGACAACTGCGCCACCACTGCAGCCAGATTACCTCCCGCGCTATCGCCAGCGACTACCATTTTTGCCGGGTCAGCACCCAGGATCCGGCTATTCGCGGCCACCCAGAGCACAGCCGCATAGGCGTCGTCGACCGCCGCCGGGAAACGATGTTCGGGTGCTAACCGGTAATCGACCGCGACAACGATAGCGTTCGTCTTTACCGCCAGTGATCGACAGAGATTGTCGTGAGAGTCAAGATCACCAACCACCCAACCACCCCCGTGAAAGTACACGATAACCGGCTTGGCAGCAGGCATGTCCGTGGGCTGATAGATGCGCACCGGAATCGGTTGCGCCGGACCCGGAATTCGCATGTCGTCCACTTTGAATACGGGCGTTGGCGAGCCGGTTACCAGCGAAATCGATTTGCGCCGCGCCGCCCTCGTCGCAAGCGGATCAAGATCAGTTTTTTGGTCTGCCGCGAGATCAACCAGCTTGAGCAAGACCGCTGCCGGTGCAGTCAGTCTGCCGTGTGGCGTATCCGTCCAGCGATTGATTTGCCATGCGCCGAGAGCCAAGAGCAGGAGTGTGACACCGCTAATAGCGAGGATGATTTTTTTCATTGTGCTTGTTGTACGAAAAAATTGCGGTTGTTCAATCAGAGTGGTACCAACGAGAGTGATTGCATTGCTCTGCCTTAGAGGGATTAATTTGGTAGCCAAAAAAGCGCGCTACGACTAGCAAAAAACGTCAGGCTACCTATCCCCTGATGTTGGTTCGAAAATCAAGTTTGCACCTTGACCAAGCGTGCAAAACAAATTCTTCCCAAGACAGGTTACCATTCGGCTAGAAATGGTTTCGGCGACGAAGCCAACATAAAAATCAATAAATGGAGAGCCAATGACCATGGCATGGAATAGATCAGGTTTTCACAGTATATTTTTCCTGCTTGGTATCGTTGCCAGCTTCAATATTTTTGCGGCGACTCCACCTGGCGCGGAATCCATCAGCAAGGGGCGTGCGTTGTACATGAGCAATTGCACGGCATGTCATGGCAATGACGGCAAATCACAGGTTGATGTGGTGTCGAATGCGACTGATTTGACTGAACCGCTGCTGTATCACAACGGAACAACCGACGCGGATATCACCCGCAGCATTCGAGATGGCGTCGGTGGCGTCATGCCAGCATGGGGTGCGGTGTTCAATAACGAAGAGAGCATCGAGAATCTGAAAAATTTCATCAAAAGCCTGTGGCCCACAAAAAAATAGACCCCTGAGGAGAGCACCATGAGTGACCAGACAACAACCAACTACGATTCCACGGATCATGCCGAGGGCCCAAGCGTCAACTCGCGCCGCGAGTTTCTCCGCCTGGCTGGCGCTGGCATCGGTAGTGCTGCCGCTGCCGGTCTTTCCGGTGCAACCTTGGCCGCCGATGCGACTCCCGGGCCGAACGACATTCCATCGATCCGTCTCGCCGAGGCCTTCAAGGCCTCGCTGGCCGAAGCCCCGTCTGTGTCGTCATTCGAAGGTGCGGGGATGACCGGTGCTGAAGTATTTGCCCAGCTATGCAAGAGCGAAGATCTGGCCGCACTGTTTTGCTGCCCCGGCAATTACACCATCATCAATGCGCTGGCCGCCGCGGGCATTCCAGCTTACGGAGGGCGCACAGAAGGTTCAATGTGCGCGATGGCCGACGGCTTTTCGCGTGCGACGGGAGAGGTGGTCGCCACTTCGGGCACCGAAGGACCCGGGTTCACCAACATGATCATGAATATCGCTGCAGCCAATGCTGCGCGCACACCGCTACTGGTGTTGGCGAGCAATATGACACTGGCCGGCGAAGACCGCGAAGCCTTTATTCAGCACGCCGAGCAACAACCAACCACTGTTGGTCTCAAGAAGTACGGGAAGCGTCTGATTGATCCGTCCCGCGTGCATGAGTACGGTGCGACGGCCTTCCGCCACCTCAAATCAGGCGTGCCGCAACCGGTGCACCTTGATTTCCCTGCGGAAGTGGCACGCGCTCGCTTCAAGGCCCCGAGTGAGCTCAAGGATTTCTACGACAAGAACAAGTACCGCTCGGATTCGCGCGCCTGGCCCTCACCCAAAGATATGGATGCTGTCGTCGCGCTACTCGACAAAGCGGAACGTCCACTGATCATAGGCGGCCAGGGTGTGTTTCAGCGCAAGGGCTGGGATGCATTGAAAAAGGCGGCAGAACGTGCTGATCTAGGCGTCGTCACCTCCGGCCCAACCCGCGGTTTCTTCTCCGACGATCATCGTCTGTCACTCGCTGCCGCCCCCGACGCCCTGCTCTCGGCCGACCTGGTGGTTTTCGTCGGGCAATATTGTATGCCCAGCCCCAATGAATACCGGCTCACGCCAGGTATCAAGACCGTCCGCGTGCATCCGATACAAGAGGATCTCGGCGCGCGTTGGCCCCTGGATCTAGGTATCGTCAGCGACGAAGCCGCCTTCCTCGAGGTGCTCGCCGAACGCGTCGGCAAGCGCAAGCGCGAGGCCTGGGTGGCAGAGATCGCCAAGGCCAAGCAGGCCTTTCAGGGGCAGATTGACATCGTCTACAAGCAAGGGATTGACAATAGCGCCAAGAGTGGTCTTCTGCACCCGGCCTGCATTGCACGCGACACGCAGCATTTCATCGACACTCATCCGGACGGAAGACTGGCGATCACCACCGGTTGCGGCGGCTGGACCAACGGTCTGTTTGCCGCCAAATTCATGCGCGCATACCGTCCGGCTCAGAGCATCGTCCCGGCTTACCAATACGGCGCCATCGGGCCCGATATGGCGATGATGATGGGCGTCAATGTTGCCGTGCAACGTGGTGTTGGTCCTCAAAAGGGCTATCAGGGCACACCAACCATTTGCCTGACGTCGGACGCCGGGGTTGCCTATAGCATGTTCGAACTCGATACCGCGATCAAGTACGGCCTGCCAACCATCACCGTTATCTACAACAACAACGCGTGGGGGGTATGGCCCAACGCCGCCCGTTCGGCACGCTCGTTGCAGATGTATTTGTTCCAGGAAAACCTGCGCTATGACCAGATGGCGCAAGGTCTTGGCGCCAATGGCGAACTGGTGCGGACACCAGAACAGTTCCGTGCGGCGCTGGCACGTGCCTACAAGTTGGCTCGCGACAACAAAGTCTCAACGCTGATCAACTGTCAAGCGACCAAGGACTTCACCGCCAGCAAAGACTACCCACCCGGCATTTCGCTACCGGTCGAACCCGGTGTTGGCGCGGTGGCACATTGACCACCACGAGCGACGTCGGCGCCGTGATCGACGACATGGTGGCGCGCGGCGTGTTTCGCGCGGCACCGGTCAAAAACGACGCTGGTGTTGTGTTTGCTTGGCGTATCAAATGGTTCAGCGGTCACGAGATGCGGCTTGCCGCAACTGACGATGAGGTCAAGGTCGACGACGTGCTGCCGCCGTTGGCCGCGCAATCGCAGTTGTATCGCGACCTGCGCGTTTGGCTCAAGGCCCAGCAATCAGCAGATCTACCCGCGCACCGTCGCGTCGATCCAACGCGGATCGCACTCAAGGTAAAAAACAGCGGCGGGCAGATTCGCCTCAGCTTGAGCAGTCACAGCGAATCCTCTGCAACGCTGGCAAAGCGCATGTTGCAGCTGATTCATGCGCTATACCTCGATTTTCTGAACGGCCCCGGTCGCCTTGAATGGGTGACCGAAGCCTTTGGCCTCGATCCCGACAACCCCCGATTTTCCTGAGGAAACACGATGAAGCTTGCACAAATCTGCCACGTCGCTGTGGTGACGTTCGCCCTCCTCCCTCTGCAACAAGTCATTGCCGGGCCGGAAATCGGCCACGACCCGGCCAGTCTCTACAAGACCAACTGCGCAACCTGCCATGAGGTTCCGGAGACAAAAGCGCCACCAATCGACAATTTGCGCAAACTGCCCCTAGGCAAAATTACCCAGACCCTGGAGATCGGCATCATGCAGCCGATGGCCGCGATGCTCAAACCTGACGAGCGTCTGGCCATCGCCAAATGGCTGGCGGCTGAAGAAGATCTCAAGCGCAATCAGTGGCTGGTGACTCACGCTTGCGCCGCCGCTACCCCGGCAATACTGACCGGTGCTGAAAACTGGGGCATGGGCACGCACAACCGGCGAAATCCCCAAGGTGTAGCCATCACCAAGGCCAACCTTGATCAAATTGAACTGAAATGGTCAATTGCCCTGCCCGCGGTCAATGCCATGCGCTCGTTACCTGTCGCCACTGCCGACACCATCTACCTGGGCGGCGCCGATGCGCGGCTGCTCGCACTTGACCGCAAGACCGGTTGTGTGCGCTGGTTCCTCAACGTGGATAGTGCGATCCGCAATTCGCTGACGCTGGAGCGCACGCCCGATGGCATCAACACGATCTTCTTTGCCGATGAATTGGGCTCCGTCTATGCTGTCGACGCGACTTCCGGTGCTTTGCGCTGGAAGGTCTCCGTCAAAGTCCATCCTACTTCTATCGTCAGCGGCTCTGTGGCTTATAGCCCCGAGAACGGGGGCACGTTGCTGGTGCCGATCTCGCTGTACGAAGTGATGGTTGCCGCCAATCCGAAACATGAGTGCTGCCGCGCCCGTGGCGGCCTCACTGCTCTTAATGCGCAGACCGGCGAAAAGCGCTGGCACTTCGCCACCACGCCACCTGCCGAGAAGACTTATCTGAACGCTGCGGGAACGCAGATGTGGGGGCCATCCGGTGGGTCGGTGTGGAACCGGCCGACCGTCGATAGCGCGCGTGGGGTGGTCTATTTCGGGACCGGTGAGAATGCTTCTTCGCCCGCTACCGACATGTCAGATTCGAT
Source organism: Rhodocyclaceae bacterium (assembly GCA_016718525.1). GTDB lineage: Bacteria > Pseudomonadota > Gammaproteobacteria > Burkholderiales > Rhodocyclaceae > JADKHX01. The sequence continues at coordinate 804,968 of JADKDD010000001.1, read as the reverse complement.
AGTCGCCTTGGACCTGAAGACTGGCGAGAAGCGGTGGCACTTCCAGGCGCTTCCGGATGATGCGTGGAATCTCGCCTGTAACTTCAAAGCCCCGAGTTGTCCCAAAGAAAACGGACCGGATTTTGACTTCGGCGCGTCAGTGATTCTGATCAAAGATGGCCGTGGCAAAGGCAAGGACGTGTTGCTCGCCGGGCAAAAATCGGGCGAAGTTTTTGCACTCGATCCGGATCGCAATGGCGCGCTGCTGTGGCGCCATCATTTCTCGCCGACAGCAACCCATTTCAATGCCAATGCCGGCATCCACCATGGTATGGCCAGCGACGGCAAAATCATGATCGTGCCGATTTCCGATTCCGAGAATCCGCCTGTCGGCCACACGCCTGCGCCCGGGGTCTACGCGGTGTCAGTTGCCGACGGTAAGCTGAACTGGAGCCATCGCTTTGAGCGCGGCTGCACTTTTGATCCAGCCGACAAACCCGGTGTTTCGCTGGCAGACAAATTAGGTGGTGGCGGCACTCGTCCACCCTGGCCGGCGTGCTCGTTTTATTACGCGCCATCAGCACCGCCGACGCTGGCCAACGGCCTGGCCTATGTGCCCACGCTGGATGGTAAAGTGCATATCTTTGATGCCACCAATGGCAAGCTCCTGCGGGTGATTGAAACCAATCGCGCCTATGCCGCCAACAACGGAGTCGAGGGTCATGGTGGCGCGATTGACGTCGCCGGCGTGATGCTGAATGGTGGGCAGCTAATCGTTCCTTCCGGCTATGCGCCATTTGGGCAGATGCCGGGCAATGTGATGCTGGTCTATGGTTTGAAACAAAAAGCCAAATGAATTGGACAGTCGTGGTAGCCGTTTCTGCGGCTGCCCTGTTCGGCCCGACCTTGTCATTTGCCGACACGGCTTCGTCGCCCTGGACCGGCATGGGCGGTGGCGACATTATTGGCCGGCACCACAGCACAGCGACACAGATCACGCCGTCGAATGTCGCTCAGCTGAAACCGGCCTGGGTATTCCGTACCGGTGACCAAAGCCGTGAGGCGCCCGAGTTGACGAAGCAGACTTCGGGGCAGGCCACGCCCTTGCTGTTGCCGCCAGAAGCAGGTGAGCATCTGGTGACCTGTACGCCATTCTCCCGCGTGATTGCCTTGGACCCGGGCACAGGAGTGCAGCGCTGGGAATTCGATCCTCAGGCCGAGCGCGGCGGCAAGCGCGGTTACCGCTGCCGTGGCGTCAGCTACTGGCGCGAACCGGGACCTGACGACACCAAGACCTGCCACCACCGCCTATATATCGCCGTGCATGACCGGCGCCTGATCGCGCTGGATGCCAAGGACGGCAAACCCTGCGCCGACTTCGGTGAACACGGCACGATCAATCTGAGTGATCGCGGCAAATACAAGCCGGGCGAAGTTACCAGCAGTTCACCGCCTGCCGTGGCCAATGGCGTTGTCGTGGTTGGCTCATCAGTGGTTGATTTTGAATACGCCGAAGCGCCGCGCGGCGTGGTCTCGGCGTTTGATGCAGTGACGGGGGCGCCGCGTTGGCGCTTTGACCCGCTTGCCGGCGTCAGCGGTACCGGCGGGGGAAACGTATGGGCACCGATCTCGATCGACGCCGAGCGGGACCTCGTGTTCCTGCCGACCAGTTCGCCCTCGCCGGATTATTACGGCGTCAATCGCAAGGGCGGCGACGGCGATGCCAACTCAGTCGTTGCTTTACAACTGTCGACGGGCAAAAAAGTATGGTCTTTCGCGGTGACGCACCACGACCTGTGGGATTACGATCTGCCCGCTCAACCGATCCTTTTCGACTGGCCTGGCCCCAACGGCGAAAAGATACCTGCGCTGGCGCAATTGACCAAGCAGAGTTTCACCTTTGTGCTTGATCGACGCACCGGCAAGCCACTGTTCGATGTGGTGGAAAAACCCGTTCCTGCGAGCACCATCCCCGGCGAGCAGTCATCACCGACGCAACCCTTCCCGACCAAACCGCCGCAGCTGGTGAGTAGTACGCTGCGTCCGGAAGACGCATGGGGCTTCACGTTCTGGGACACCGGCAAATGCCGCGACCAAATCGCCGCATTGAACAATCAGGGTCTCTACACGCCGCAATCCTTGCAACGTACTCTGCTGTTGCCCGGTAGCCTGGGCGGCGCCAACTGGGGCGGCGGCGCTTGGCTACCCAATCAGAATCTGCTGATCGTCAACGTCAATACCGCGCCGTTCTACGGCCAACTAGTGAAGCAGCAAGATGGCACTGCCAGCGGTGACCATATTCAGGCCGGGAAAGCGTTCACCACTGTTATGCAAGGCACCGGCTATGCGATGGTCCAGGATGTCGTCAAGTCGCCGCTTGGCGTACCGTGCATCAAGCCGCCATGGGGCGCGCTGGCGGCAATAGATCTGGCCAGCGGCACGATACGCTGGCAAGTACCACTAGGCTCGATCCATGAGATGGGACCGGTGCCGGTCCCTTTCCGCATCAATTGGGGTACGCCCAATCTCGGCGGTGGTCTGGTGACCGACAGTGGCGTGTTCTTCATCGGCGCCACCATGGATCGGCTCATCCGCGCCTTCGATGCCAACACCGGCAAGGAGCTCTGGAGCTACAAGTTGCCGGCCGATGCGACTGCCACGCCAATGAGTTACGTCTATAAGGGCAAACAATATGTGGTGATTAACTCGGGCGGACACAATATGTTTTCGCGACCGATGGGCGATTACTTTTATGCGTTTTCGCTACCGTAAAAAGTAGCGCCACTCACCTGTGTACGTTGCGATTGACGGCGTCCCGTCAGCACCAACTGGCGAGTATTCAATCCCGCCATTTCATCAACGTGCAACTGCGTCAATGCCGAGAATACTGACATCGGCAGCGCCATGTCCGGCGGCAATCAGTTGGTCCATGCGGGCGGCAACGGCGGGCAGCGCTGCCAAGGGACGGCTTCCTGCCGTTTCGAGCATCAGGCGTACATCTTTGCGTGCCATCGCTAGCTCAAAGCTCAAGTTGAACGCGCCTTTCGCCATGTTCATCCCGCGCGCACTGATCATTGCGTTCATGTCAAACACACTGAGCACTTTGATCCCGTCCTCGGCGGCAACATCCCCGGCCTGCGCCAGTGTCAGCACATCGGCCAAGGTTGCGTAGACGCCCAGCAGCATCGCATTGCCGAGTAATTTGTTTGCCGCCGCAGCGTCACTGCGCTCACCCAGATAGTCCAGGCGCCCGGTCATTTTGGCCAGATCCGCCTTGACCAATTCGAACAACGCCGACGGACCCGCCACCATCATCGAGCCTTGCGCATTGCGTGCGGCTGGCGGCCCCATAAATACGGGGGCATGCAAATACCTGATGCCTTCAGACTGCAAACGTGCCGCCCGCTCGGCGGTCAGTTTTGGCAGCGTGGTGGTGTGATCAATTACGATAGCGTCTGGCGATAATCCCGGACGCAGGGCAGCAATGATCTCTTCAACCACCGCATCATCTTTCAGCACGAGATGCACGCGCGAGGCACCTTTGACTGCTTCGGCCGGACTTGCCGCCGCGTCGACACCGAAAAGTGCCAATGCCGATAACTTTTCCTTGGAGCGATTCCATGCGGTCACTGAGTCGCCTCTTTTCGCAGCAGCTTCGGCAAAAGCGCCACCCAGCAAACCGGTACCCAAAAACGCAATCATTGCCATGATTCTTGACCTTCCAAAGAAGCCTTCCGGCGATGGGGCACAATATAGCGCCATGACCTGCAAACGGTCGCCGGACCTATTGATTTCGCGACCTTTAGGTTGGAAGCCCCAATGCTATCAAGTCAAAAATTGCTTACGACGCCTAGGCTAATTGGACACAATAATCAGCGCGAACAGGCGCCCCGCACATAGCAAGCGTTACGACCCCTCGTTGCGCATGGCTTCGCGCCGATAAACTTCGGCGGCAAATTCTTCCAAGTCAGGATCCATGGCGTTGCGTGCCGAAATGATGCCTATCGGTTTCCCGTTTTCAACGACAGGCGCATGGCGAAAACCATTTTCCTGCATCATCACCAGTGCGTGGCCATAAGTCTTATCCGGGCTCACCGTTCGTGGATCAGGTGTCATCACATCGTTCAGACAGGTATTCGCGGGATCGAGTTCCTTTGCCAACACCCGGCACATGACGTCACGCTCGGTGAATATGCCTCTCAGGTTGTCGTGCTCGACAATCATCACGGCGCCGATGTTTTTCGCCGCCATTTTTTTGGCAGCATCCAACACAGTGGTCTCAGGAGGCAGCTGTAACGCCTTTTCGGGTCGCATCATCCTTCTCACAGATATGTTCAACATGACGTCCCTCCCGATACTGGCGGTTAAACCCAGAGTTGTATCGCTGCCGATTCAGCGCACAATTGAGCGTCGAGAGTAACGAAGAACGCGGCCAGGCAAATTGATCTAACGCAAGATCAACTGATTTAGTCATTGCCGCTTTGTCGCCTGCCAGATCGACTCACTTGATATTGCATTGCAACAATTTATCAATTTCGTCTTCGCTCAATCCGACCGAACGCAGAATCTCGGCGCTGTGCGCACCGCGCTGCGGCACTGTGCCGTGTGATGCCGCCGGTGTTGCCGAGAATCGTGGCGCTGGAGCCGCCTGCAACACACCATCGCGTTTGTCGTAAATGCCTCGCGCAGCCATATGCGGATGCAACATCGCTTCGGCGGGAGTGAGGACGGGGGCAAAGCACGCGTCTGAACCTTCGAGCAAATCAACCCAGTGTTGCCGCGGCTGACTGGCAAACAAGGTCGTCAGCCGCTGGCGCAATTCGACCCAGCATCTTGGATCATAGGGGCGCTTGAAGTCAGGATCATCACCGAGACCGAGCTTGACGAACAGCATGGCATTGAACTGCGGTTCGAGCGCTTGAATACTGATGAAGTGTCCGTCCGCGCAGGCATAACTGCCGCACCAGTGCGGCCCATCAAGCAAGCCACGGCCGCGCTCGAATGGCTGTTGCCCGGCGGCATGAGCCGAGAGCAACAAATTCATCATGTTGGCGCTGCCATCGACAATTGCTGCGTCAACCACCTGCCCCCCGCCACCATTTGCACCGCGCTGCACATTCAAAATGCCAGCCAGCATTCCCATCGCCAGGTACAAGGCACCGCCACCCAAATCTCCAACCAGCGTTGGTGCCGATAACGGCGGCCGCCCTGGTTCGCCAGAGAACCACAGCGCACCGGAAAGCGCGATGTAGTTGAGATCGTGTCCGGCCACTTTGGCGAGTGGTCCGGTTTGGCCCCAACCGGTCATGCGGCCATAAACCAAATTCGGATTGCGCGCCAGACAAATATCCGGTCCGAGGCCGAGCCGTTCCATCACGCCGGGACGCATACCCTCTATCAATCCGTCAGCGCTATCAATCAGGCGCAGCACCGCGTCGATGGCCACCGGATCCTTGAGGTCCAGCGCCAAAGATCGCTTGCCACGATTGACGATGGTGTACTTGCCAAGGTCCATCATCGATGCATCCTTGCCGGCACGTTCGACCAGAATGACATCGGCACCCATATCCGCCAGCAACATGCCGCAAAACGGGCCCGGCCCGATGCCGGCAATTTCAACAATACGAATTCCGTCAAGTACGCCCATGTTGGTTTCTTCCTGTTTGAATTTTGCGAAGAGGCGTCAGTTGGTGCTGACGAGACGCCGTTATTGCTGAAGTTTTACGAAACCCTCGCTTCGCCGCCGCTCCATGCTATGCGAACTTGCGTTGACGCTACTTAGCCTGCTTTGCCAATGCTAACGATTCGCGTGCTCGTGACCTTATGTAATGGAACAGTGAATTCAATTCAACGTCGTTCAATTCGGCGAAGCGCGGCATGCCATTGGTTTGCAGAATTCCGTTACGCACAACTTGCTCGAATGCTGGTCCGCTAAGTGCCAGGGCAGAGGCCCGCAAGTCCGGCGCAGCTCCCGCTGCAACGGCACCAAAACCATGACAGGCGGTACAGTTTTTTGCCATAAACATCGCCTTGCCTTTGTCTGCCAAAGCGGCATCAAGCTTGAACGCCGGGTCATCAAGCGGAATTGCCAATGCCGGTCCCGTGCTTGCTGTGACGATCGCTTTACCGTCGAGTTTGAAGGTCAGCAGGCGGCGCACATTCACTCGTGACTGCCAGCCGTATAGCGCCTGTGGCGTCCCCAGCGCGCCCGGCGCACCGCTGCTACCGGTAATGACTGAAACGTATTGCGTCTTGCCAACACTAAAGGTGATCGGCGGCGCGATCACCGCATTTGCAGAGTCGAACGACCAAAGACGTTTCCCGCTGTCGGCGGCATAGGCGTTGAACTTGCCGTCAACCTGCCCCTGAAATACCAGATTTCCCGCTGTCGTCATCGTGCCGCCATTCAACAAGCCGGGAGTCGGCACTGACCATACCGCTTTTTGCTTGACCGGATCCCACGCCTGCAGCGAACTTTTGCCAGCATCCAGCGGCGTGTCTTCATTGACATCATTAATACCAACGTCCCAACCAAGCGCCTTTGGATACTTCCATGTTGCCGGATCGATGCCTTTGTCGTTGTAGTAACCGGGCAGTTCAAGGATCGGGATATAAACCAAGCCGGTACCAGGGTTGAAAGACATCGGCTGCCAGTTGTGTGCACCGATAGGACCCGGCCAGATCAGGGTCTCGCCGGCTTCGTAGCGCGCATTCGGTGTTTCGACCGGACGACCGGTGCTCATGTCGATCCGCTCCGCCCACGTCACCTTGGTAATTTTCTCGGCCGAAATCAGTTTGCCGGTGGCACGGTCAAGGACATAAAAGAATCCGTTCTTTGGTGCATGGACCATGACTTGCCGAGACATGCCGTCAATCGTAATATCGGCGAGGACAATATCCATTGCTGAATTGAAATCCCAGGTCTCGCCGGGATTCGTCTGGTAATGCCAGACATACTCTCCGGTGTCAGCATCCAGTGCGACGATGGCGCAGAGGAATAGATTATCGCCACCGCCCGGGCTGCGAATTTTCTGATTCCATGGCGCGCCGTTGCCGGTGCCCAGATAAATCCGGTTGAATTTTGGATCGTAGGTCATGGCATTCCACACTGTGCCGCCGCCCCCAAGCTTCCACCACTCGCCTTTCCAGGTCTTGGCCGCCATTTCCTGCGTTTTGTCTTCAAAACCTTTGGCCGGATCACCCGGTACAGTGAAGAATCGCCAGAGTTGTTTTCCGGTTTTGGCATCGTAAGCAGTGACGTAGCCGCGCGTTGCGCCGACATCGGCACCGCCGTGGCCGATGATGACCTTGCCATTGAACACCCGAGGCGCACCGGTAATGTAGCGATGGTCGTCGGCCTCAATGGTCATCACACTCCAGACCGGCTTGCCGGTCTTGGCATTGATTGCGATCAGGCGCCCGTCGCGGGAACCAAGGTAAACCTTGCCCTCCCAGTAAGCCAAGCCACGCGAACCCCAGCCGGCACGCAATTTTTGCGGTGCAGTTTTGACAACTTCCGGGTCGTAGCGCCACAGCAATTTGCCGGTCGTTGCATTCACCGCACGCACTTCGGATATTCCGGGCGAGAAATAAATCACCCCATCGACCGCCAAGGGCGCGGTTGTTGAAAAGTTCACATCGAATAAATCGAGCGACCAGGCGAGGCCCAGACGCGAGACGTTATCCGCATTGATCTGCTTGAGCGGACTATAGCGTTGCTCGCTGAAGGTGCGTCCATACGCCGCCCAATTGGTGCCGTTGGCTTCGTCGCGCAGTGCGGCATTGTCTATTGAGGATGGCTTGGGTCCGGCTATCACACTACCGACCAGCAAGCTGCTAAACAATCCGGCGATCACGCCAGTTCGCATCCATGGTTTCATCTCGATCTCCTGATTCGATTTTTATGTAAACGGACAAAGTCTATTGCGACTGTTGTCGCTGAATAATGCGTTTGGCAATCGGGCCACTGACCCGCAATGCGTGGCAAGTGTCAACCAGCCGTGTCGTCGACCTGGTGTATGCCGTCGTGTCATGTTCATTGCGCGGGGCAACGATGGCCCGTGCCATCGGAATAGTCTGATAAGCGGTTGTGGCAATCGGCAGCAAAAGCTCCGTAAGGTGAACGCAACCCTGGACTCCACCGAACAGTGATTTAATCCGACGCGTGAAACCGGGGCCAATTTGCGTGCCGACCAGCTGCTGGTAGCCGGGAGCTGCGCCGCGACATTCACTGGTCGGTACCTGTGCCATCTCAACGGCAATCTCTCTTATCAGAAAGTCATCATCCAGCGTCACTCGTATCAACATTCCATGATAGGTTTCGCCCGCCTCAATGACACGACCTTCTGCCAGAGGCACTGCATGCGTCTTGCTGTCTGCCAATCGGCCTTCGATATCCCATAGTCCATCCGGGCGCAAATATCCGCGACAGGTAATCTGACGTTCGTGGATCAATTGGCGGCCTGCCCCGTCGACCTCCCCGATGGTGTTAATCATTTCACTCATTACCCGTCCTTTTAAAAGGGCCAAATTATCCATTTTCGCTAGGATTACACCCGATGGAAAATGTTGCCGGTCTTTGCCGCTAAATCGCTGGTCAAGTACGTATTGACCTTAAGCGGCGAGTGTGAAAGAATCGGCAGCGTTCATTAAACTACTGTCCGCCGATGAAAAGCACTTATTCAACCACGGCAACCCGTCCCACTGCGCTCACCGCGGTGACTTTTCCGGAAGCCACTACCATTGGTAGTTACAGTCAGGGCATTGCACGCGCGTTGCAAGCCTCAGGCGTAGATAGCGCGCGAATCTTCCGTTCGGTCGGGATTCCTGTCAGTTCCACCAATGACCCACTGAGTCGCTTGCCAGTATCAACAATGACGCGACTCTACCGTGCGTGTGTGAATGTAACTCACAACCCGTATTTCGGTTTGACCGTTGCCCGTTACATTCACGTCTCCAATCTCCACGCACTTGGCTATGCGCTTGCCGCCAGCGCCACCTTGATGGATTTTTGCCAACGCCTGGAGCGCTATTTCCGATTGGTCTCACAAGTCGCAATGGTCTCACTCAGTGACGAAGGTGGTAATGTCTTTTTGCGCTTTAAACATTTGGAAGAATCCAGTGGCGAGACCGAAGATGCGACTTTCGGGTTTTTAGTTTTAACCATGCGCCTTCTTTACAAGCAAAACTTCAATCCTGTTCGAGTCGAGTTTCATCACCCAATGCCGAGGGAAGGTGCCGAACCCTACGAGACGCTGATGCGGGCACCAGTCAGCTTCTCCAACGAAGATGGTCTGCTGGTTTTTGAACGCGATGATATGTTGCAAACACTTTACGGATCATGCCCGGAATTGGCGCAGGTCAACGATGCGATTGCGATCGGTTATCTGGCTAAGCTGGACAAGAACGATGTCATCACCGGGGTCACACAAAAAATTATTGAACTTCTGCCGAGCGGCGATTGCAGTCGTGAAAAGGTTGCCAGTGCCTTATGCATGAGCCCGGCCACCTTGTACCTCAAGCTTGCCGAGCGCGACACCAGTTTTCAGACCTTGCTCGACCACACGCGCAAGGAACTCGCCTGCAGTTATTTGCATCAAGCCAATCGAACGGTAACCGAAGTAACCTTCCTCCTTGGCTTTACTGACACCAGTAATTTCACCCGCGCATTCAAGCGCTGGACTGGCTCATCACCGAAGGACTATCGCGCGGAGCAACTCGCACCGGGATATTTGGGAACCAGTGAATAAGTCGTTACCCCGGCAAATGCCGGGGTCCATGGCAGCTGCAAGTAGTCTGTTCGGTTGGATTTCTGGATTCCGGCCTCTGGGACCTCCGCGAAGTGTGAATCCAAGGCGTGTCGGGTCCGCGGGATGACGAAGTTTTCGACTCATTCAGAACTTCCGCAGCTCCGATGCGGTCGCCTAGGTGATTTCTTCTGTGTCTGCGTGACTCGCCTTGTGTGTTTATTAAAAAAATCAACCATGTTCTGCATCGCCATCTGACCCTCGGGCAGAAACTGAAACAGCGGAAATACGTGGGGCATTTGATGCCAGACCTGCAACACCACCTTACCTCCTGCGTCCTGAAACGACTTGGCGGTGGTGATCGAAGAATCAAGCAACACTTCGGTGCTGCCAACCACAATCTTGAGCGGTGGCAGACCGGTGAAATCGCCCAGCATGGGCGAAACATGGGGGTGCGCCTCCTCATGCGCATCTACATACTGCCGCGCCACGGCGTACAGGGCATTCATCGGAATCATCGGATCGGCTTTAGCATTATTGATGTAGCTGGCGCCCGAAAATGTCATGTCAGCGCCGGGTGAAAGTATCGTCGCGCACGCCGGGAGCGGCAACTCTTCATCACGCGCCCTCAGCAAGGTAACCAGTGCCAGGTTGCCGCCTGCCGAATCACCCATCACCGACATGGTACGTGGGTCGCACCCTAGGTCCAGCAGAGCGCGATAGACCGCCAGACAATCGTCCGCTCCGGCAGGATGACGGTGTTCCGGGGCCAGGCGGTAGTCCGGCAAATAAACCGTAGCGCCATAGGCCTCGGCGATGCGCTTGGCGAAGCGCCTGTAGGTTCCGGGTAAATTAATGAAGAATCCGCCACCGTGGAGATAGAGCACCGTGCGCGCTACGGAAGGCGGATTCTGCGGGATGACCACTTCACAATTAACGCCACCAATGCGCTTGCGTTGAATTTTGGCAAATCCGGTAAAACCCAGAGTCAGTAGTTCCAACCAGCGCGCCACAATCCGTGCAGTTTTTGGATTGAGACCATTTCGCGCGACATACCGCTTGAGCACGTGACGCATGAAAAAGTTGACGGTGGATGCCCGTTTGCTAACACCACCGGGCATGATCATGGCCGATGGCTCGCGCTCGAAAAAAGAGGAGCGGCTTACCATCAGCCCACTTTCCTGCCGCTGCCTTCCCAGTATTTCTCCTTGACCTTGCGGCGCAAGACCTTGCCGACCACCGAGGTTGGCAACTGGTCCACGAACACCAGCGTCTTGGGTGCCTTGTAGCCACCAAGTTTGGCTTTAGTCAGCGCAATCAGCTCTTCCGCCGTGACGTTTGCGCCAGCGCGCAGCACCACTTCTGCATGCACCGCCTCGCCCCATTCGGCGTGTGGAATGCCCACCACGGCCGCCATAAACACCGCTTCGTGTGACGCCAGCGCAGCCTCAACTTCAACCGCATAGACATTAAAGCCGCCGCTAATGATCATGTCCTTCATCCGGTCGACGATGTAAAGGTAGCCATCGCTGTCGATATAACCCAAATCGCCGGACTTCCACGCGCCATTTTCAAACTCGGAGGCGGTGGCTCCCGGGTTGCCATAGTAGCCCTTGATAATGGCCTTGCAACGAATGCGAATTTCGCCGGTTTCGCCAAAAGGCAGCTGCTTTCCGTTTTCATCACTGATAAAGACTTCGACACCCGGGGTGATGCGGCCGGCCGATGACAAATGCCTGATCGCCGACTCACTATCCGAGCGATGGTCCGCCTTGTCCAGCACGGCGATGAACATTGCGGCTTCGGTCGCCGCATACCCTTGGCAAAAAATCTGTCCGAAACATTCAACCAATTCACCGAGCTTGGTCGGGCTCATCGGCGCAGCACCGTAGACCAAAGTGGTCAATGACGAGAAATCGCGAGGATTGGCTTGTTGCAAATCCAGCAGGCGATAAAGCACCGTCGGTACAAGGAAAGAATGGGTTATGCGCTCCGTCTCAACCACTTCCCGCCATTTCTCCATGTCCAGCACGTTCATCGTCAGATTGGCACCGCCGGCGAAAAAAGTCGGATAGAAAGTCATCATTGTGCCGTGGGAAATCGGCGACACATGGACCAGTCGCGTGGTACTGGTGAAACTCATATCGGAACTGATGAAACCGCTATCGCGCGTCGCCATCATGTTGTCAATCGAATACATCGCGCACTTGCCCTTGCCCGTCGTCCCGCCGGTAAATCGCAGCATGGCGATGTGTTCGTCGGTGTCAAGTTCAACTTCGTTGTCGGTATCCGATGCAGCGTCGACCAAGGTCCAAAAAGAATGTACACCCGCTCGCGTGGCTTGTTCGGCCGATGGCGTATCCATCACCACAATTTTGCAACCGAGGCCGCGCAGCATGTCGTAGTAGGTGTCGAGCAAGCGTGTTTCCAGAAACACCACCTTCGGCATGACTTGCTCCATCTGTCGCGCGTGTTCTTCCATCGGGTCGCGCAGATTGGTCAACACTACCGTCGCCTCTTGCTTGAAGGTACTGGGGAACAACATCAAACTAAGATTGTCGTTCTCCAGCACCAACATGAATTTGTCGTCTTTGTGCAGTCCTAGCGTGTTGCTCAGAACATCTGCGACTCGATTAGTCAGCAGGTGATATTGCTCGAACGTATAGCGCCGATTGCGCTCGATGTTGACGATCGCTTCCTTGTCTCGATAACGTAAGGACAGCAAACGCATCACACGACTGAAATTCATTTTCATTTTTGGTCTCCTCAGATTTTTTCCGGATTGCCTTGAGTTGCGATTTACTTGGCGCGCAGACGTGTAGCGCCGTCAAGACGTATGGTCTCGCCATTGACGTAAGCGTTTTCAATGATGAAGCTGCAGCAGTGCGCAAACTCGCGCATGTCGCCGAGGCGCTTGGGCGCTTCGACCTGCGCCACCAGCGAGGCCATAATCTTTTCGTCGATTTGTGCTGCCATCGGCGTCATGAACAGTCCCGGCGCAATCGCATTCACGCGCACACCAATCGCACCGAGCTCGCGGGCCGCAGGCAGATTCAAGCCAATCACGCCGGCCTTGGTCGCCGAATAGGCACATTGGCCAATCGCGCCTTCGTAGGCAGCGCCCGACGAAATATTGATTACCACGCCACGCTCTTCACCAGCCTCTGGCTCGTTTTTGGCCATTTGTTCCGCCGATTTCGACATCACGTTAAACAAGCCAACGAGGTTGACTGCAACCACCTGGGCGAATTTGGCCAGCGGTGCGGCTTTGCCTTCCTTGCCGAGGACCTTGAAGCCATTGGCGATACCCGCGCAGTTAATGCAGACATGAATCGCGCCAAATTTCGCCATCACCGCATTCACGGCGTTTTGCACCGACTCGTCATTGCTGACATCGGTTTGTACAAACATGGCGTTGTCGGCGCCGAGATCCTTAACCGCCTTTTCGCCAGCCTCGCTATTCATGTCGAAAATGGCAACGCGTGCGCCTTTTTCCTCAACCATGAAATGTGCGGTGGCCAAGCCCAGGCCCGAAGCGCCACCAGTGATGACAATGACTTTGTTTTGAATACGCATGATGTGTCCTTTTGTATGGTTGTTTGGTTTTAAAACGCGTTAACGCCGGTCAGCGCGCGGCCAATGATCAGTTGCTGTATCTGTGTGGTGCCTTCAGGAATCGGCACGATGATGGCTTCGCGCGCCAGACGTTCGACCAAAAATTCCTTGGTCAGGCCGTTGCCGCCATGAATCTGCACAGCCTGCCTGGCGACCGTTACGGCTGCTTCGCAGGCGAAATATTTGGCCATCGCCGCCTCCATCTCGGCGGGTATGCCGTTCTCTATCATCTCGGCAGCGCGATAAGTCAGCAGGCGGGCGGCATCGACATTGGTGGCCATCTCGGCCAGCATCGCCGAGATCAACTGATGACCCGCGATCACCTTGCCATGTTGCTTGCGCTCCTTGGCATAGGCGATGGCTTCCTCCAGCGCACGACGAGCAATACCTAGTCCCTGTGCGGCGACAAAGACGCGCGAACGCTCAAACACCATTAGCGTATTGCGTAGCGCATCACCTTCCTTGCCCAGCATATTGGCGGCCGGGACACGGATATCGTTCATGAAAATCTGCGCCGTCGATTGCGCGTTGCTGGCAATCTTGTGAATTTCACGCACTTCGTAAGGATGATCCTTGCGGTCGAGCACGAAATGGCTCAGGCCCTTGCGCGGATCATCGCTGGTGCGTGCGGCGACGATCATGAAATCGGAGAAGGAACCATTGCTGATCCAGCACTTTTCGCCGCTGAGGATATAGTCGTCGCCATCGCGGCGTGCCCGCGCCTTGATCTCCAGCACATTGGAGCCGACATCGGGTTCGGAGAAGGCCATGCAACCGAACAATTCGCCCTTGACCATGCCCGGCAGGTAGCGCTCCTGAATATGCGCCGGGGCCAGCGTTTCCAGCATCTTGGCAGCAAAGGTATTGATCAGTGTTACCGTCGATAAGTCGATTGCGCAGGCGCAGACTTCCTCGTACATCATGGTCAGCGTCAGAAAGTCGAAACCCATGCCGCCCTTGGCCTCACTGACTGCACCCGAGACCATGCCGAACTCGCTCAGCTCCTGACTCAGTTCGCGCATTTTTTCCTTGGGCATCAAGCCGCTGTCGCGATACTCTTTCCTGAACAGCGGATCAATCTTTTCGGTCAGATAGCGCTTCAAGCCATCGACCGCAGCTTGCTGCTCTTCGGTTCTGAATACATGTCCCATGCTTTTCTCCTCAGGCTTTCGCCAAAATCGTGACCGCCACCACAGCTTCTTCGATGCCGTAGAGACCGCCGCCGTTTTCCTGAATCGCGATGCGGGCTTTTTTCACCTGACGTTTGCCGGCTTCGCCACGCAGCTGGGTGACCAGTTCGTGAATTTGTCCGAGACCGGTTGCGCCTATTGGATGGCCCTTGGATTCCAGACCGCCGGAGGGATTGATCGGTATCTTGCCGCCGACCGTGAAATCGCCGCGCTCGGCCGCCGGACCGCCTTGGCCAAAGGGTACCAGCATCAGGGATTCGGCGTTCAAAATTTCGCCCATGGCCGAGGCGTCGTGCACTTCGGCGACGTTCACTTCGCCTGGTGGCACACCAGCAATCTCATAGGCTTTCTTTGCCGCAAGATGGGCGACGATTTTGTGTGGTTCGTCCAGTTTGCGATTGGTGCCGGTTTGAATCACGCTGGCCAGCACCTTGACCGCCCTGCCCGCTGCGCCATTCAAGCGCTTCAGGCCGGCCGCATTGCACAGCACCACCGCCGCTGCACCATCGCTAATCGCCGAGCACATCAGGGTGGTCAGTGGATATGCAATTGGAGGCGAAGCCAGTACTTCATCAATGCTGAAAGCCTTCTGAAATTGCGCCAGGGGATTGTGCACCGAGTGCGCGTGATTCTTGGCCGCCACTGCCGCGATTTGTCGTTGCGTAGTGCCGTAGGTTTTCATGTGGTAACGACACAGCGCCGCATACACATCCATGAACACGCTGTAGGGGCGCTCCGACATAGTGCCGGGCGGTACGCTCACGCCATCACCCATTGCCAGCAGCGTGGCCTTGTTTTGTTCGACCGTCGCGACATCCCAACCGCCATCAAATACGGCGAACATCTTGGACTTGTCGGCGATATTCATTTTCTCTGCACCGACCGCCAGCGCGATGTCGCAGCTACCGGCCTGCAAAGCCATGATCGCCAAATTGAAGGCCGAGGAACCGGACGCGCAGGCGTTTTCAACGCTGAACACCGGCACACCTTCGATGCCTAGATGACGCATCGCAATCGGGCCGGGAATCGCCGTTTGGTCTTGCAGCACGCCATTGGTGGCGCCGGCGTAATAGGCGGATTCAATGTCGGCGGTGGAAGCACCGGCGTCTTTCAATGCCAAGCCTACAGCCTCACCCACCATGTCATACACCGACCTGTCGAGCAGGCGGCCAAACGGCGTCATGCCAACACCAACTATGTAGATATCATTCATTGTGGCTTTCCTCCTTAAAATTTGGTTTAGCACCCGGTGAACTGCGGCGCGCGTTTTTCGGCGAAAGACTGCAAGCCTTCCTGGAAATCGGCAGTGCGCATGTGTTTGCGCATATTTACTGCCTCATGCAGCAGCGCGTCGTCGCGTGACTTGTCGGCGGTGGTACGCGCAACTTCCTTCATGCGACGCAAGGCAATCGGACTCTTTTTGGCAATCTGCCTGGCCAGTTTCAATGTCGCCTCGGCAAATTCGGCATCGGGATGCACTTCACACACTAGCCCACATGCCTTCATCTCGGCCGCCGTCAATGACTTGCCGGTAAACAACATATACATCGCCATATTCAGTGGAATCAGGCGCGGCAATACCGCTGCTCCGCCAGCGCCGGGATAGACACCAAAGTTGGCATGGGCATCGGCTATCGTTGCACTTTCCGCGGCAACCACGATGTCGGTACACATCGCCAGCTCAAGTCCGCCGGCCATGGTGATGCCGTTCAACGCAGCGATCACCGGCTTGGGAAAATTCCGCAAGCGGGCGAAAGTCGCATTGCCGCGATCCAGAAAATCCGGCTCGCCCGCAGGCAGGCTTTGCGTCGCCAACACTTCTTTCAAATCGGCACCGGCACAAAAGGCTGCACCGGCACCAGTGAGTATTACCACCCGCACCGCATCGTCTGCCGCGAGTGAGGTCAAGCAGCGATCCATCTCGGCCATCAGTGCCATGTTCAGCGAGTTCATCGCCTTAGGCCGATTCAAGGTCAAACGCGCTACCGCGCCTACCGTTTCACACAACAAGACTGGTTCACTCATGATGTCTCCAAATGGTTGATGCCATGGATGCCATCTTAGAGACGCGGAGATTTGCTTACAGGTCATTGCAGTGAAACTCACAGTCTTGCCGTCGGGTTTTTTTTTAAACATCTTGCAAACACAGAAGGTAAGATCAAGCATCGACACGAGGGACATTTCACGATGACACATCTACCAATAGATCCGGCCGACATCCTCTCATTCTGGTTCGATGAAATCACGCCTAAGGACTGGTGGGCCAAATCAGATGAATTTGACCGGATGGTCGAATCACGCTTCGGTGCGACGCTGATTGCTGCGCGATGCTGCGAACTCTTTGCCTGGCGCGAGACGGCCGCTGGTCGGCTTTCCGAGATCATTGCGCTCGACCAGTTTTCGCGCAATATCCATCGCAATCACGCCGACGCATTCGCCTGCGATGCACTTGCGCTGGCTCTGGCGCAAACAGCGGTGGCGACTGGTGCCGACCGCGAATTGAAAGTTGAGCAGCGAGCCTTTCTCTATATGCCCTACATGCATAGCGAGTCGCCGGTGATTCACTCCATTGCGGTCGCGTTATTCAGCACCCCGGGCATGGATAGTCAGCTCGATTTCGAGCGGCGCCACAAAGCAATCATCGACCGCTTCGGGCGCTACCCGCATCGCAACGCGATTATTGGCCGTACATCAACTGCGGCAGAAATTGAGTTTTTGCAGACCGCTGGTTCCGCCTTCTGAAAGCACACTGAGCGCAAATAGTTTTGCTGAGCAAACGGAAGTGTGCGGAAGCCGAGGTCCAAAGCGACGGCTGTTATCAGCACCAACTGGTGCTTCAAACTAGCGCTTCCTGATGCTTGGCCCGCTGGTGGGCGAAATGTCGCCTTCGCATGTCCTCGGGTTCTTTTTCCCGCCCACTACCAAACCGGAACAGCAGCTTCGCTCAGCGACGGCGGGTCCGCCTCCCAAAACCGCGCCGGCCACCCACCCCCGGCCCCAACCCCGCCAGGTCGTTACTCGCCCTACAAGCTCGCGCCCCGCTCCCGGAACCACCCCACTGCCTCGCCGCGACCATCGACTCATCAGACCAGCGAATTGACTGAGATGACCGGCAACACCGACCTGTTTACCGGAACATGTTGGAAAAATAATGCGGCACTGACCAAGACATTCATTTTGTAGCGCACGGAACCCAGACATGCCTATTCCCGCCATCCTCCAGCAAGGACTGCAGTTGCCCGTGATCGCGGCACCAATGTTCCTTATTTCTGCGCCGCACTTGGTGATAGAGACTTGCAAGCAAGGCATCATCGGCACCCTGCCCTCGCTCAACGCCCGACCTGCCAGTCAGTTCGAAGACTGGCTATATGAAATCGAAGGCACACTGGCCGGACTGCAGGCGGCGAAGTTCGGCGTAATGCTGGTGATGCACAAGACCAACAAACGCCTGGAAGAAGATCTCGACATCGTGATCCGCCACAAGGTACCACTGGTCATCACCGCCGTTGGCCTGCGCCCCGAAGTGATCGCCGAGATTCATGCTTACGGTGGTGTAGTGTTTCATGACGCAATCCACATGAAGCATGCGATGAAAGCCATTGAAGCGGGCGTGGACGGCATCATCCCTATTTGCGCTGGCGGTGGCGGCAATAGCGGCGCACTGAACCCTTTCACCTTCGTCAGTCAGTTGCGGGCGAACTTCGACGGCACCATCATTCTTGGCGGCGCACTTGGCCATGGCCGCGAAGTCCGTGCCGCGCAAGTGCTGGGTGCCGACTTTGCCTATATGGGCACGCGCTTCATCGCCACGCAGGAGGCCAATGCCGCGCCGGGTTTCAAGCAGATGATTCTCGATTCAGAATCGACCGATGTCGTCTACACGAACAAGGTAACCGGCATGGGTGCCAGTTTCCTGCGCAAGAGTTTGGTGAAAGCGGGACTGGACTTTAGCGACACAGCAATGACGCCGGTCGTGAGCGTGGAACAGGAAGAAGAAATGATCGCCTGGCGCGACATCTGGTCGGCCGGTCAAGGCGTCGGGCTTATTAGTGATGTGCCGACGGTGGCGGAATTGGGGCAGCGACTGAAGGATGAATACGCCAGCGCGCGCCATGCTTGGTGCAAGTGACAAAAGTGTAGCGAATAAGTCAGCCGGCAGTCTGCACTAATGTGCTGCAATGAAGTCGCGTGAGACTAGCGAATTGACGCAGATGACCTGTGTGTTTCGTGGCGCAGGACGATCATGCTGGCAAGAATTTGAATTGCTATTTCGAATTAGCGGCGTGCTACCAGCACCAACTGACGTAAAGAAGGCATGAAGACGCGGCCACGAATCGTGATCGCTAGAGCAATAATTTCTTGAGGAAGCAATGATGTCGCTGGCTAATCAACTCAAACGGGTAATGCACAAACCGATCTTGCGCATGGTCCAGCGCTTGAATGACGGTCAGCGCGACTACCGTGAATTGCGCCGGGGGGTCGCTCGCTTTGACCGTCTGCTCAGCGTCGACATCCCAGACCTGGTGCGTTCCACGCTGGTGCTGGAGAACTGCACGGCGACCTGGTTTGATGTTGCTCAAGCGCCTCACGCAAACCCCGACCAGGTGATTCTCTATCTGCATGGCGGCGGCTTCATTTTCGAAACACCGGGATTGCATGCCGGCATGCTAGCGCGCTTTTGTCGCGATACCGGTGCCCGTGGCCTGATGCTGAATTACCGCCTCGCGCCCGAGTTTCCCTATCCTGCCGCCACCGAGGACTGCCTTGCGGTCTACCGTCATCTGCTGGATGCTGGCTACGCGGGCAAAAACATCGTCATCGCTGGTGATTCCGCCGGCGGAAATCTGACCCTGGTGACGTTGTTGCGCATTCGCGATGCCGGTCTGCCACTTCCCGCCGGCGCGATTGCCCTGTCGCCATTGACCGACGCCACGGGCGGCAGTGATTCCTTCGTCCGCCATCAAAAGCACGATCCGATGTTTACCGCCGGTACCTACAATCTGGTGATGGACCATTATCTGCGTGATGTAACGAGGCGCAGCGAAGTCTGGGCCTCGCCGCTATTTGGCGATCTCACTGGCCTGCCTCCAATACATCTGGTGGTTGGCAGTTCGGAAATGATGCTGGATGAATCAGTACGTTTCGCCACCAAATGTCCGAGCGCAACGCTGGATGTGTGGCACGACATGCCACATGTGTTTCCCGCGATGGGCTTCCTGCCGGAAGCGCAGCAAGCCTTGACGCGACTGGCACTTTGCATCACGGCCATGTTTGCCGGCACGACGTCACTGGATTCACTGCTCCATCAACCGTCGGCCAGCGTCGTGGCGCCAACCGGTCAACATGTATCTCGCTCAAGCCACTTCTATCCAGCGCTTGCACTGCTGGGACTAGTGGCCGTTGCAGCCTACCTCACCACTTTCTGGTGCTGAGGTAGGGAAACCTCGTTAAGCAATCAAGCATATCGTCTCGCAACTAACACCGTCAGCCAGGAGATCCATCATGATTCAAGACATGCTTAGCCGCGCCTCGAAAGCCGTCAGTCAATTTGCTGCGGAACGGCTTCCGCCAAACCGGCTTTCGGGTCAGGACACCTTGTTTTTGCATCTCGATCAAGCGCATGCAGCGACGCATGGATCGATGATTTATATCTACGATCAATCCACCGTGCCCGGCAAGAAAATTCACTTTCAGGATGTCCTGCGGCACGTCGAAGCGCGCCTTGCGAGCTCGCCACTTTTTCGCAACCGGATCGAGCGCGTGGTTGGCGGCTTGGGTTATCCCTACTGGGTCGAGGATGAAAACTTCGACCTCGATTTCCATGTCCGCCATTACGCCCTGCCCAAGCCTAACGACTGGCGGCAGTTCTGCATTCTGGCTTCACGCATTCACGCCCGCACCATGGACATGAATCGTCCGCTATGGGAAATGTATGTGATCGAAGGTCTGGACAATGTGGCCGGTTTGCCCAAGGGCAGTTTTGCCATCGTGACCAAGCTGCATCATGCCGCCGTCGATGGCACGGCGCTCGCCGAATTGACCTGGGCCTTGCACGATACCCTGGGCGCGAAGTCGCAAAAGGTTCCGGTACCAACCAGGGCAGCGCCGCCCTTGACCTATTACCAAGCGGATACCAGCCTGAGTCAAACCCTGGCCAGGATTGCCACAGATAACCTGCTGTCCATTTCCCAATTGCTTCCACCGGTCGCGCGAGTGACGCCTAAGTTCGGTGCCATGGCCACGGCGGCATTCAGGAAAAGAATGTTTCCATCGCCGGACGAAGCAAAGAGCCCCAAATTACCGATTACCCGCTTTAACAAAAAATTTAACGCCAAGCGGGTATTCGATACGGTCGAAGTCAGCATGGTAGATATCAAGCTGATACGTAGTGCCGTTCCCGGTGCCACCGTTAATGATGTGGTGCTGTCAGTGGTTGGTGGTGGTTTGCGACGCTACCTCGAAGCCAAAGGTGAACTGCCCAAGATCTCTTTGATGGCGGCGGCACCGATCAATACCCGGCAGGATGCCTCCGAGCGCAAGACCACCGGCAACAGCATCTCGGTGATGACCTTGCCGGTAGGCACCCAAATTGCCGATCCGCTCAAGCGGCTGGAGTATGTGCTCAGCTCGACTACCAAAACCAAAGTAGTGTCGTCAGGCGTCGGCGCTCGTGAAATGACGGACATTAGCAAACACACGCCGCCTGCCACGCTTGCGCTGGCCGGTCGTATGGTGACCTCCTCCTTGAGCAGTTCGCCGAAGTTCAACTGTATCGTCAGCAATGTGCCGGGGCCGGTCGAGCCGCTGTACATGATGGGCGCCAAACTGGTGTATTGGTCGGGCGTGATGCCCATTCCGGATGGTGCGGGTTTGTTCTTCGCGGTCAGCAGTTATTGCGGCAAGCTGTTTATTTCGCTGACCAGTTCTCCGGTGTTGGTACCGGATCCCGAATTTCTTAACGCCTGTCTGAGCAAATCCTTCGCTGAAACTTTGCATGCAGCGCAGAAGCATTTGACCAAAGCGAGTAAAGCCAAAGTCAAGCCAAGACCGGCGAAATCATCAAGATGACTGGCAGAGTTCATCGTCTTTATAGATCATGTTGTGCGTAGTGATCTGTTTCCAGGCTTGCTGTAGGTGAATCAAATTTTTAACGGCGTGCTATCAGCACCAACTGATGAAATCGCCTTTGTCGATGTTTCATCTCGGTTTCAAATCAAGTAAAAAAACAAGGAGGCGTCATGACATACAAATCACTCAAGGGAGTTTTCACGCTGTTGCTCTGTCTGTTCGCCAGCATCAGTTTTGGCCAGACACCCAAGCGCCCGAATATTCTGATCATCATGGGCGATGACATCGGTGCCTGGAACATCAGCACTTATCACCAGGGCATGATGGGCGGCAGCACACCCAACATCGACCGCATTGCCAATGAGGGCATGAAGTTCATGCACTACTACGGTGAACAAAGTTGCACGGCGGGACGCGCGGCGTTTATTACCGGCCAGCATCCCTTCCGCACTGGCCTCTTGACGGTCGGTCTGCCGGGATCCAGGATTGGCTTACAAAAAGAGGACCCGACGATTGCCGAACTACTCAAGCCTTTGGGCTATGTCAGCGGTCAGTTTGGCAAGAATCATTTGGGTGACCGCGATGAATTTCTGCCCAATAATCACGGTTTTGACGAATTTTTCGGCAATCTCTACCACTTGAATGCCGAAGAGGAACCGGAGGATCTGGATTATCCGAAAGACCCGGAATTCCGCAAAAAATATGGCCCGCGTGGGGTGTTGGATTGCACTGCTGATGGCGGCTGCAAGGACACCGGCCCGATGACCCGCAAGCGGATGGAAACCGCCGACGATGAGTTTGTCGGCCGCTCGCTTCAATTCATGGAAAAAGCGGTCAAGCAGGGCAAACCCTTCTTCACCTGGGTGAACACCAGCCGCATGCATGTGTGGACCCGCCTGTCACCGAAATGGGAAGGCAAGACCGGCTACGGCATCTACGCCGATGGCATGGCGGAGCACGATTACGATGTCGGCCTGCTATTGAAGAAACTTGACGACCTCAAAATTGCTGACAATACCATTGTGATCTATACCAGTGACAACGGTGCCGAAGTGTTCACCTGGCCCGATGGCGGCACAATACCCTGGCATGGCTTCAAAGGTACAACATGGGAAGGTGGCTTCCGCGTTCCGGCTCTGGCGCGCTGGCCAGGCAAGATTAAGCCGGGAACCATCGAAACCGGCATTTGGTCGCACATGGACTGGGCACCTACGCTGCTTGCCGCCGCCGGTGTGCCGGATGTCAAGGAGCAACTGCTCAAGGGTTACGTGTCTGGCGACAAAACTTTCAAAGTACACCTCGACGGCTACAACCAGCTTGACAATCTGATGGGCAAGGCACCCAGTCATCGCGAAGAGATTTTCTACTTCAGCGATCAAAGCACGCTCAATGCCGTGCGCTGGAATGACTGGAAAGTTCACTTCACCATCATGGAAGACTGGGTTGGCGGCAAGTCCTACAAAGGCTGGCCAAAAGTGGTCAACCTGAAATCCGATCCCTTCGAACGGGCAATGGATGAGTCACCCATGTACTTCCGCTGGTTCGGCGACAAGTTGTGGCTGTTCGTGCCGATTCAGCAGCGGGTGGGCGCCTTCGTGGCATCGTTCAAGGAATTTCCGATGCGCCAGCCTTCGGCCTCATTCAACATTGATACGGTTATGCAATCGGTCAGCCGTGCAGGGGCTGGCAAGCAATAGGCCATCTGGAATGGCTCAGGGTCGCGCCGCGCAGTTAACTGAACTGCGCGGCATTGAAAAGCTGACGCCTTTTTTTTGAAATCATCAGTCGCCAATGCCAAAGAGACGATCATGAACACTCAAGACAACACCGTAATAACGTCCGTCGCCACCACTATCGCCCGCATGCAAGACGTGCTGGCTCGACAAAAAAAAGCTTTCCT
Source organism: Rhodocyclaceae bacterium (assembly GCA_016718525.1). Taxonomy (GTDB): domain Bacteria; phylum Pseudomonadota; class Gammaproteobacteria; order Burkholderiales; family Rhodocyclaceae; genus JADKHX01. The sequence continues at coordinate 781,470 of JADKDD010000001.1, read as the reverse complement.
CGCCGACGACCCACCGTCCGCCGATTTGCGCATCGACCGCATCAACCGCGTCATCGCGCTACTAATCGACAATCAGCAAAAGTTGTGTGAGGCATTGGCGACTGATTTCACCTGGCGCTCACATGACCAATCGCTAATGTCGGACATTTTGCTGCCGGTCGCCTCGCTCAAATATGCGCGCAAGAATTTGTCGCAATGGATGAAACCGGAGCGCCGTCGCCCCGAAATGCGGCTCGGTCTGCTCGGAGCCAAAGCGGAAATTCTGTTCCAACCGATTGGTAGCGTCGGCATCATGACGCCGTGGAATTTCCCGGTCGCTATTGCACTTGCACCACTTGCCGAGGTGTTTGCGGCAGGCAACCGCGCGATGATCAGTCTCTCTGATCTTTCACCAAGCACTGCCAATTTGTTGATTGAACTTATCGCTGCGAAATTTGACGACACCGAGCTCGCCGCCTTCGTCGGCGGTGCCGAGGTCGGTGGCGCATTCTCTGCCCTGCCACTTGACCACATCGTGTTCACCGGCAGTCCGCGTGTCGGCAAGCTGGTGATGCGCGCTGCCGCTGAGAACCTGACCCCGCTGACCCTTGAACTTGGTGGCAAGTCGCCGACCATCGTCGGTCGTGGAGCTGACCTCGAGAACGCCGCACGCCGCATTTGGGGCGGCAAATCCATCAGCAGCGGCCAGGCCTGCGTCGCCCCGGACTACGTGATGGTGCATGAAGAGGATAGAGAGCGTCTGGTGGCGAACATGGCGACCGAATTGCAGCGCATGTTTCCGACCATCCTCGACAACCCCGACTACACTGCGATGGCAACGCCGGGACAATATCAGCGGATGCAAAAACTGCTGCACGATGCGCGTGAGCGCAAGCTCAATATCGTCGAGGTGAATACTGCAAAGGAAGATCTCAGCACGTCGCGCAAAGTTGCACCAACCATGTTCATCGACCCGCCGGACGACGCGCTGGTGATGAACGATGAAATTTTCGGACCACTGCTGCCGATTCTTAGCTATCGAAACATTGATGAGGCCATCGCTTACATCAACGAACGACCGCGACCTCTGGCGCTGTATTACTTTGGCGACGAAACAGAAGCGGAACATGTACTGGCACGAACATCTTCGGGTGGTGCCTGTGTCAATGAAGTGATGCAACATCTTTTCCAACGCGATCTACCCTTCGGCGGCAGCGGCAACTCTGGTTTCGGTCGTTATGGCGGCAAAGCCGGCTTTCAGGCCTTCAGCCTCCAGCGCTCGGTGTTCTCGCCACCGCACTGGGATGTCGGTGCGATGCTGCGCCCACCCTATGGCGAAAAGATTCGTCGCGCAATGCGGTTTTTGTTGCAGCCTTGAGAGTATTTACCGGTGAGGTAGGCGAGTGTCGGTTGCCAGCTGGTGCTGGTGGGCCGCCGTTGATACAGACGCGAACCCCATTCGCGATCCCGGTTCACTCTTTTATTGACTCGGCAATCGCCGACATTGATACTCAGTAAGGGTGTTGAATTTTCATCCGTTTCCAACCAATACCGTTATGCCGAACTAGCAACCAGCGTTGCATCCTCGCAAGTAAAACCTGCAACATCCACCATGGAGCGCACAAGATGAAATTTGAAACTAAACAAACTGACATAGCTGCGACATTTTTGTTGTCGCTGGCGTTCGTATTTGCTGCCCTACCAGCGCTGGCGCAATCCATCACCGGCACACTTGGTGCGCCCAGTGCCACCATCACTCTGGACGGTAAACAACTGCCACCGGCACCGTTACCGTTCGGCGGCGTAATCAAGGAATCCGCCCTCGAATCAAGACAATGGTGGCCGCCACGCGTGGTGCCGCCCAAGGGCGCGCCGAATATTTTGCTGATCATGACCGACGATCAGGGCTATGGTGTTTCAGGTACTTTTGGTGGCGTCATACCGACACCGGGACTGGATCGCATCGCCAAGGCAGGATTGCGTTACACCCAGTTCCACTCGACCGCATTGTGCTCGCCAACACGAGCGGCGCTGATTACCGGGCGCAATCATCACTCCGTCGGCTCTGGCGTCATTGGTGAATTGTCCACCGGCTTTCCGGGTTACGACTCGGTGATCGGAGTTCAAAACGCCACGATCGGCAACATCCTCAAAAATAATGGTTATGCAACCTCGTGGTTCGGCAAGAACCACAACACGCCCACCTACCAATACAGTGCTGCCGGCCCTTTCGACCAATGGCCTTCTGGCATGGGGTTTCAATACTTTTATGGCTTCATGGGTGGCGAAACCGACCAATGGGCGCCCTACCTGTTTCGCGATCACACGCAGGTTTTTCCATGGATCGGTCGTAAGGATTACAACCTGACCACCGACATGGCCGACGAAGCCATCAAACACATGCGCGACCTCAATGCGGCGGCACCGGATCAGCCGTTCTTTGTTTATTACGTGCCTGGCGGCACCCACTCACCGCACCAGCCGAAGGCCGAGTGGCGAGAGAAGTTCAAAGGCAAGTTCAGCATGGGCTATGAAAAATTGCGTGAGGTCATCTTCGCTAATCAGAAGAAACTCGGCGTGATTCCGGCCGATACCCAACTCACGCCGTGGCCGGATTCCATCCCCAAGTGGGATTCGCTCTCCCTTCCCTACAAGAAACTTTTTGAGCGTCAGGCGGAGAATTTCGCCGGCTACGCGGCCTACACCGACGACGAGATCAATCGCGTGATCCAGTCGGTCGAAGATATGGGCAAGCTGGACAACACGCTGATTATTTACATCGTCGGTGATAACGGTACCAGCCCAGAAGGCACGCTCACCGGAGCGTACAACCAACTCACTGCCTACAACGGAATACTAAAGGCGCCCGAGGCCTTGCAACTCCTGCATCTGGAAGACTGGGGCACCGACAAGACTTATCCGCATATGTCAGTGGGCTGGACCTGGGCCTTCAATACACCGTTCAAGTGGACCAAACAGGTGGCCTCACACTTTGGCGGCACGCGACAGGGTCTGGCAATTTCGTGGCCCGGCCACATCAAGGATGTTGGCGGTATCCGCAACCAGTTTCACCATGTCATTGACATTGTGCCGACGCTCCTTGAAGCCACCGGCATCAAGGCACCACAGACAGTCAATGGAATTGCACAACGACCGATCGAAGGCGTCAGCATGGTCTACAGCTTCGACCAAGCCAATGCCAAGGCACCTTCTACACATACAACGCAGTATTTTGAGATGGCCGGTAACCGAGGCATTTATCACGATGGCTGGATTGCCAACACCACACCCTTTGCACCACCGTGGGATCTGGCTACCGGCAAATTGCCCGATGTCACCAGCGGCTATAAGTGGGAGCTCTATAACATCACAAAGGATTATTCGCAGAACAACGATCTGGCAGCAACAAATCCGGCCAAGCTGAAGGAAATGCAGGCCCTGTTCCTGACCGAGGCCGCCAAGTACAACGTTCTTCCGCTGGATAACACGGCCTTCTCGCGTTTGCTCACACCACGGCCAAGCGCCGTCGCCGGAAAAACACTGTTCACTTATACGGGTCCCAATACCGGCATTCCAGTCGGTAACGCTCCAGAAATAATGGACAAGGATTACACCATCACGGCCGATATCACGGTTCCCAGGGGTGGTGCCGAGGGAATGATCGTGACCTTTGGCGGACGCTTTGGCGGCTACGCGATGTTCCTGCAAAAAGGCAAGCCGGTTTTCGTGTACAACATGCTCGATCTGGAACGATTCCGCTGGGAAGGTGGCATCGGCGGCGTCTTGGGCGATGATGTTTTTGGTAAGGCGCTTACGCCCGGCAAGCACACGCTGGTGTTTGATTTCAAATACGATGGCCCCGGGCCTGGCAAGGGCGGCACCGGAGTATTCACAGTGGATGGAAAAACACTGGCAAAGAAGACCATCGCACATTCGATTCCGCTCTTGATGTCTATCGACGAAACGCTCGACATCGGCAGCGATACGCGCAGTGGAGTGGATGACAGCTACAAGTTACCCTTCACTTTCACCGGCTCCATCAACAAGCTGACGTTCAAGCTTGGACCATCGCAGATGACTGCGGCGCAGCAGAAAACAGCCAGCGAAGCGATTGCCAAGGCCAAAGACTAAACATTAGTAGACCTACGGATAGACAGCGACGATGAGCGAAACAAGGCCTGATTTGTTGGCGAGAATACTTGCCTTCGCCTCGGTGACAGAGATCTGCACCGGGTTGGTGCTGATGCTCGACCCGGCACTGGTAGCCAAGTTGTTGTTGGGTGTAGACGCGACCGGACTTGCGATTCTGTTCGGCCGCTGTTTTGGCGTCTCGCTGTTGGCATTGGGCCTTGCGTGCTGGCCGGATCGGCAAACTGGCGAGGTAAGTACTGCGGCTCGAGGCGCAATGCTGGCCTACAACACACTGATCGCTGCCTACCTCGCTTATCTTGGCACGGTCGATCATCTGGCGGGCATGCTGCTTTGGCCGGTAGTGGTCCTACACGCCGTCGTTGCATTGCTGCTGTTCCTGAACCGAAATATACGCAGACAATCCGGGTAAGTTCGGTGTTTGCAGACGACCCAAAAGGCTGCTCAATGCGGAAACGACCAGACTGTGCCGGTTACAGTGCAGTCTGGTCGACTGCCGGTCCGGGGTGACGCTAAATCACACCGGGACGCATGCCCTCTATCAAGCCGGCTTGACGGTGCAAGTTGGTGCTCATGCCACGCCGTCGCTGATGGTGCTCGGAGAGCCCCCATACTTCTACCTTGTAAAACGCACATCTTATGCACTGCGACCGGCACCGATGATTCCGCTGACATTAAGTCGGGACAAAGCAGATGGACCCCAGCGGCCATGAAGTTATTCGTCCCGGGAGCGACAACTCACGTCGACATAATTCGGTCATCATTGTGCTTTTAACTTCGGAAATTAACGATGAGTGCAATTGCATATGAACCGGGTGCAATACTCGACTTCTGGTTCGCTGAAATCACGCCCAAACATTGGTGGATAAAGTCGGACGACTTCGACGAGCTGATCAGATCACGGTTCGGCAGGGTCCATAGAGCGGCTCAAGCTGGCGAGTTATTTGCTTGGCGTCAGCATGCCAACGGGCGCTTGGCAGAGATCATCGTGCTTGACCAGTTTTCGCGCAATATTTACAGAAATCATGCGGACGCGTTTTCCAGCGACGGGATGGCGTTGGCACTCGCCCAAACAGCCATCGCTGAGGGTGCAGATCGAGACCTTCCGCTTGATCGTCGTGCGTTTCTGTATATGCCCTATATGCACAGCGAATCACCGGCGATACACCAAATTGCGTTGACGTTGTTCAACACTCCCGGAATGGAAAACAATTTTGACTTCGAACAACGGCACAAGAAAATCATTGACCAGTTCGGGCGCTATCCTCATCGCAACGGGATCCTTGGCCGCATCTCAACGCCTGAAGAGATTGAGTTCTTGAAAACCGCAGGATCGGCGTTTTAGGTTTGCCCAGAGCCAAGTCACTCTTATCGGTCTTGTTTTGGGCAGTCATTATTGAGGACCTTCCAGGTTTGCAAAATTGAAATAAACTCAATGCGCCAAAAAAAAAGTTGGTCAATCATCGTTGGTGATTGGCGAAAAATTAGAACTGCATAAGGTGGGGAGAAATTGTTTGCCGAGCTTCAATGACAAACGTTGGTATTGGGCGATACCTGATCGGCCATTCTTCACCAATAGTGCCAGGCACGTTGGTTCGATCCGATTGTCGCTGTCTGTACATACAAATGCAGTGCTACCTGCTGTGATTTCTAGTTCAAATGCACCATAAAGAAAGTCGACAAACAGTCATGGATCGGAAATTGAGGGTCATTCTGTTGGGTGGGTCACTGCTCATTCTTGGTGCCTTCAGCGGTCAGGTGACAGCCGCTGACAGCAAGGCTGCGCCCGAGGTTGCCAAGACAGTCACCGACACCATCAAACAGGCGATCGCCAGCGAAGATTTACACCGGGATACGCTTGCCCGACTTCAACACGCTGGAGAGTGGAAAAAACTGTCGCAGCAAGTTGCCACCTTGGAACTCGAATTCGATACCATTAGCGCAAGAGCAACGAGCCAACCGGAGTTGATTAACTCAGTCGAGCTTGATCGCCAGTTACGAGGATTGCATCGCGAAACGGCGACCATCGTCGAAAGAATTTCAACAATCGTTCGACGGCTTGAACACGATGACAAGCTGCTCGAATCGAACGTGAAAACCTGGCAGGAACACGCCACATTTCTGGAAAAGCAATCGGTCCCTTCAACCGTGATTGAAAGGGCACAGGCAATCATAAAAAAGCTTGAGCAAGCCAATGTTCACGTCCGCGAATTCCGCGATGACGCGTTGCTTGGTTTGGACAGGGCGATCTTCCTGCAGACGCGAATTGAAGATGCACGAGCGCTGGTCATCACCAGGCAGAGCCGCCTCGACGCGCAAAGGTTGCTGCTAGAGCAGTCGCCGATATGGCAACTCGGGGCCGCGTCTACGCAACTCAAGCTCGTCGGCGAGAAGATAGGCGCGGCGCGGCAAACGCAGCAGGATTTTCTGTTGCAGGACGGTGCCCGCCTTGTAGTGTTGTTCTTTTTCATCCTGATTGTGAGTACCTGGTTACTCACCAGACGCGCCGGGGAGACGGTTGAACCAATACAGCGTGCCTATGGTCGTCCGGTTACGGCGTCTTTTCTTCTGGCGCTCGTCGCGCTGGGATGGTTAGCCTCTGACCCGCCGAGACTTTTCTTTGAAGTACTCGTTTTGCTGGCCCCCATACCCGCCGCATTAGTCGCCAGTCGCGCAACCAGAGTGCCGATACCACTGACACTCTTTGGCATCGCATCGGCGACCATGCTGTATTCGCTGCGTAATATCGTCGAGGCCAGTCCGATTGCCGATCGCCTCCTGATGCTGCTTCAGGCAGTGAGCCTCGCGTTACCTGTGGCAATAGACCTGTTTCATGGTCGCTTGCAAAAGGCTTTTCGCTGGCCCGGTTCCGGCATTGTGAGCACATTAGCCCTGCTGATACTGGCTGGCGCGTTGGTGACGGCGTTTCACACTATCTTTGGATTTGGAGAGACTGCTGGTTCGATGCGGGCAGGGATGGGTGGCTTTCTGGGTTCACTGCTGGTTTTCGGTACGACTGCCGTTGTACTTGAAGGTGTGGCGCGTGCCCTGCTGGCCACTCCGCTGTTGCAATGGTTTCATAGTGTGCGCGACGCCGATCCTGCAGTGTTGAGAGCATTACAGTTTTCTATCAGGGTGTTTGCGATCATTAGTCTCGTATTGGTAACTCTGGGTGGGTTGGGGCTGGCACTTAAGATACTTTCAACCATCGACACCCTAATGGGCGCTACGCTTGACGTAGGCACGGTTTCTATCGCCTTCAAGTCGGTCGTTTTGGCGCTCGGGGTAATGTTCTCCACTGTGGTGCTGACCGGCGTAATTGGATTTTTGCTCAGTCGGGAAATTATGCCGAGGCTGAATTTTGGTCCTGGCGCTGCTTATGCCATCGTCACCTTCACGCGCTGGTTCCTACTCATCTTGGGAGTGGTACTCACCATGGCGGCGCTTGAAATCGATATGGCGAAAATCACTCTGCTTGCTGGTGCACTCAGCGTGGGTATAGGATTCGGATTGCAAAACGTGATCAACAACTTTGTCTCCGGCTTGATTCTTATCATCGAGCGACCGATCGGCGTCGGCGACGTCATTGAATGGGGTTCACAGTCCGGCACGATCACACAAATTGGGATCCGCTCCTCTACGGTTCGCACCGATCAAGGTGCAGAGATCCTGGTGCCGAATGGTGATCTGGTGTCGAAAGACGTCGTGAACTGGACCCGATCCGATCGTCAGCGCCGATACGATGTCGATGTCGAAGTCAGTTCAGGTTCGGATCCGAAGCAAGTCATGCAACTCCTTGCGGAATCGGCAACTGAGGTAGTTCAGGTGATGAAAAATCCACCGCCACATGTCGAATTCAAGAGTTTTGGCGAAACTTCCTTGAAGTTCACGTTGCATGTCTGGATGGAAGCAGTTGGAGGGGAGTTAAGCGCCCAAAATGCCTTGCGGGTAGCCATGCTCAATCGACTGGAAAGTGCGGGTATCGCGCCGTTTGCAGATAAGAAAGTTGAGATCCACCCGGCAAAAGAACGTGCGCCAGCGGGAGAGAAGTAGATTGCCGTATATAGAATTACACACCAAAGGTTTTTGACATGCTGACTGCCATCGCTACTGTTTTTGTCATTGCTTACACCGCCATTGCCCTTGAGCATCCGCTCAAGATCAACAAATCCGCATCGGCATTGGTGGGAGCCGGCTTGTTGTGGACCATTTATGCATTGTCCATGGGCGATGCACATTTGGTGAGCGAACAACTGAGCGAGTCACTGATGGGCACCGCCCAGATCGTATTCTTCCTGATGGGTGCGATGACCATCGTTGAAGTTGTCGATGCGCATAACGGATTTGAAGTCATCACCAAGCGTATTCGCACGTCGAAGCTATCGACGCTGATGTGGTTGGTCGGATTCGTGACTTTTTTCCTGAGTTCGATTCTTGACAACCTCACGACCACTATCGTCATGGTCTCGCTGATGCGAAAGCTGCTGGCTAAACACGAGGACCGACTGTTCTTTGCCGGCATCATTGTCATTGCTGCGAATGCTGGCGGTGCCTGGACACCAATTGGCGATGTCACCACGACCATGCTTTGGATTGGCGGTCAGATCACGACGATTGCTATCATCAAGGCGCTGTTCCTGCCGTCGATGGTGAGCATGTTGGTCCCGTTGGGGATCACAGCCTATGTCCTTCGCGGTCGTCCGGTAGAAGGGCCGACGATTGTTGAAACGAATGACAAACACCAAACCACAGAATTGCAGCGCAACCTGATGTTCTTCCTTGGTCTCGGAATATTGATCGCCGTGCCGGTATTCAAGACAGTGACTCATCTCCCACCATTCATGGGGATTCTGTTTGGCTTGGGTATTCTTTGGTTGGTCGGTGATCTAATCCATCGCCACACGGAAGATCAGTTCAAGGAACACCTGACCCTGGTCCGCGCGTTGAGCAGAATCGACATGAGCTCGATCGTATTTTTCATCGGCATCCTGCTCGCCGTGGCAACCCTCGAGCACACGCACATTCTCGCCTCACTTGCCAAATGGCTTGACCTAAACGTCGGACGCCTGGATGTGATCGTACTGATCATTGGACTGGTGAGTGCCGTTGTTGATAACGTTCCCTTGGTTGCCGCGTCGATGGGAATGTATGATCTGGCGGTATATCCACCGGACCATTTTCTGTGGGAATTTCTCGCCTACTGCGCGGGTACCGGAGGCTCGATACTGATCATTGGTTCTGCCGCAGGAGTCGCAGCGATGGGTCTGGAGAAAATCCACTTCTTTTGGTATGTCCGCAACATCAGCGGCCTGGCGTTGGTCGGCTACTTTGCCGGCGCGGGTGTCTATCTTCTGGAGTTTTGGCTGTTTCCCTAAGGATTTCACCGCGCCGCCTGAACTCGCAATCTGGCTTGAGATTCTCGTGCCAAAGACGCGTAACGCTCGCCAAAAAGTCCTTCCTGCTGATTCTGTCTTCGCGAACGAGACAGGTTTCTACCTTTGCCAACCGCTGTCGTTCATCGTTACAGACAGGTAGCAAACGACTAAAATGGCGGGTTGGCGATTGAGTGATTCATGAATACGACCCTCGATAGTCACTCCGATCCATCAGGAAGCGACCATGCTCAACCGCACTGTCAGCATTTGCTTAATCACTATCGTTACCTACTTTCCCATGCCCGGAAACGCTGAAACTCCAGAACCTGCGCCAATACGTCCGGTACATACGTTTTCGATCGTCGCACGCGATGCAGTAACAGGGGAACTGGGTGTCGCAGTTCAGTCACATTGGTTTGCCGTCGGCACCGTAGTGCCATGGGCTGAAGCCGGCATCGGTGCAATTGCGACGCAATCGTTCGTAGATCCAAGTTATGGCAAATTGGGGCTGGACCTGATGCGCTCGGGCAAAAGTGCGCCAGAATCGTTACGCGCACTCCTGGCAGGTGATGACGGACGGGATGTTCGTCAGGTTGCGATGATTGACGCGCAAGGGCGTGTTGCGGCGCACACGGGCGACAAAAATATTCCTGCAGCCGGCCATATTGCCGGTAAAGACTATTCCGTCCAGGCCAACATGATGCTGAATGACACGATCTGGCATGCAATGTCGCAGGCGTTTGAAAAAGCGAGTGGCGATTTGGCCGAGCGAATGCTCGCAGCCCTCGATGCGGCGCAAAAAGCGGGCGGTGACATAAGAGGTCAGCAATCTGCCGCACTGCTTGTGGTGGCCGGAACACCTTCGGGAAAGTCCTGGACTGATCGCCTGTTCGACGTTCGCGTCGATGACAATGCCGCGCCACTTGTTGAACTGCGCAGGCTAGTGAATCTTCAGCGCGCCTATAACCACATGAATGCAGGTGACCTGGCGGTTGAACACAAAGACAATGAGGCTGCCTTGGCGGCCTATCGGGCTGCTGCAGCGCTGGTTCCCGGCAATGCAGAGATGGTTTACTGGCATGCCGTTGCGTTGGTCAATATGGGACGCGTCGACGAAGCGCTACCCCTGTTCGGGAAAGTTTACGTACTTGACAATAACTGGGCTGCCTTGACACCGAGGCTCGCCAAAGTGGGTCTGATTCCAGATGATCCGGCACTGATAAAGCGACTGACTGAGTACCGCCAAGTCAAATAACCGGACTGATTGAAACAGATTGTTATCACCGATTTTCGGGCATACCGCATTTCGTTGCGCAGGCGCCGCTCAACTCATGAATATCGCAAAACACGTCGTAGCAATGAGAAAAACCCGACGCTGCAAATTCCAGACAGAGCGTTTCAGTGACGTCAAGGTGGCTCACTAGATGCGTAGTCGATTGCCATTAGTTGATTTTCTCAAAGCGCTCGCTTCGCAGTTGATCGTTTGGCATCACCTTGCGTATTACGGTCCGATGTCTGATGTGGCACTTCCCTTGGCGCCGGATCTCATTCGTTGGCTTTACAACGATGGACGCTATGCCGTACAAGTTTTTCTCGTGGTCGCGGGCTTCCTTGCTGTCCGTGGTCACGCGATGACGGTCAATGGCAAGACCGTTGGTCCTTTGCTGACGCAACGTTTCTTGCGGCTGGCTGCGCCACTCCCGATCGTAATTTTGTTGTCAATCCTTGCCTACCTGATCGCCGATAACTTGACCACCGACGGCCTCGACTCACAACCTCCAGAGCTGATTCAGGTGGCCGCCCATCTATTCCTCGTCCATAAATTGTTTGGCTTTGAATCGCTGTCTGCAGGCTTATGGTACCCGGCCATCGACTTCCAGCTGTTTGCAACTTTTCTCGTCCTGGTTTGGTTGGCGGATCGATTTGAGTGGTCGCTGGCCGGTCCGGTACTGGTGTTGACCAGCCTGTCTGCACTCATTTTCAACCGGTTGCCGGAGTTTGATGCTTTGGGCCTGTATTTTTTTGGCGCCTATGGTCTGGGGGTACTGACCGGACTGAGCAATGGCAGGTTACATTGGTATATCGTTGCTGTTACCTTTATGAGCGTGGCGGCCCTGTTCGTCGATTTTCGCGAACGATTCGCGCTGGCGTTGCTCATCTCCGGCTTGTTGTGGCTTGCATTGCGTCACGGATCGCTCATGAGTTGCGGAAAAGGTCGATTGGTCTGCTGGCTTTCTGATATTTCCTATTCGGTTTTCCTGGTGCATTTTCCGATTCTGTTAGTGGTCAATGCAGCGTTTACGCGTATCGCCGCTGATCAACCAATGGTCCAAGCTGGCGGCATGGTCATCGGTTGGCTGTTGAGCGTCTTTGCCGGGGCACTGTTCTACACATTTGTTGACCAGCCGTTGCAAGCACGACTGCGTAGCACTTTTCGCGGGACCTTGCCGGCAGTTACCTCCGGTGCATCTGCGGGCAGGTAACTTCGACGCGGGTTCGGCCTAAAGTACCCGATTTGCCAATCGGGTGCCTAAAACGCTCCGGCGTCATAGAGCAGACGCTCCAAAACCACCTGCTTTTTAGCGCAGCGCGACTCGCCCCAGCAAGGTCCTAGCGTAAAGACAACCTCTTGACCGAACGAAATCTCAATTTCCCACGGTCGTTTCATCATCACCACGTGGACATAACTTGCAAACGATTCAGCGAAATCGTCTCCAGGATGTGTAGCCGCATAAAGTGACGGAAAATTCGTCTGCACGAGATTCTGATAGGTCGGCAACATGTCGTATGCGGCTAGCTTGGCGCCGAAGTAATAGACAGTGTTGCGCCTCTGTGGCAGAACTTCCTCAAAATTGGTCGTGTATCTGTTCTGCGCTCGATCCGGTTTCCAGGATACATTGAAAAAAGGATAGACCGCCTGTTGGTCTACGTCCTTCGGCTCGATGTTCCAGGGTGGATGAATACGTTTGCCAACCGAGAAAACGTGCCCAAGTTCATGCAACAGAATGTACTGGATGGCGTTCTTCCGGTTGTCGTTGCTATCGTTTTCGATACGCGCCTGGAGTCGATAAACCGGGTCTGGTTTGAACGGTGTGTTCTCTTTCCACGTTGCCCATTCATTGGCGGTCTTTTGGGCAAGAACTGCTGCGTCGAAAATAATAAAAGCTGCCACGGGGTTCCGGTTTTTGTCATAAACGTAGTCGGTATAGCCCGTACCACCCAGTCCATTCACAAAATACAGACCGACCAGGCGCCGGTCAAAAATGTCGCGGAGTTTAGGCGGCAGTTCTGCAAGTGCGGCCTTGACGTCGGCAACAAGATTTTCATCCATGGTCGCAGCAGTCGGCCTGTCGGGATACTCATTGGCGATGTTGTCCAGCACGATAAATTCAACCAGACTTGCCGGCGCAGGTCCAATGCGTTCGGCGATCGGCAGAGATAAAGCTGCACGCCATGTATCGTTCCTTCCCGCGGCGTGATTTTTTAAGGCTTTACGAGCGCACTTGATGTCCTTGTCAGCACAGACAAGCGACGGCGAGGGTTGGGCAAGTCCAACATTGGCCACCAAGGTCGCAATCAACATCAAGCAACTGATAAGTTGATTTTTCATTGCTCACGGCACCATTTGGATTGGACGGACGCTTGCAGTTTATGCGCAGGTCTAACCACCACTTAATGCCTGGACCAGTATTACTTCATCGCTTGGCTGCATGTGCATCGAGAGCGATTCCGCCGAGGCTCCATTCACAAAGATGCGAATGTGCCGCCGGACTTTGCCTTGCTCGTCAATCACACGAAAACGAATTCCGGGGTACTGACGATCGAGGTCTTCCAGCGCCTCATCCAACGTTGCCCCATGGGCCGCAGCCTCATGGCTTTGCGTGTACGAGCGCAAGGCACCCGGAATCAATACTTTCATGTAAAAGCAGGACTAGAAAACAGCCGCTTCGACCGCGTAGATTTCGGGCAAATGCCGGGCAATGCAACGCCACCTGAGACCTTCGTCGGCGCTGAACCACAACTCACCGCTGGTAGTACCAAAATACAGCCCAACCGACTCGTGGGCGTCGCAGCACATTGCCTGGCGTTTGACAGTCCACCAGGCTTGCTCCGCAGGCATGCCAGCGTCCTGGCGCTGCCAGGTTGCTCCACTGTCACGGGTCACATAGACGGCTGGCTTTCCATCGGGACTGGTTCGGGGCCATACCGAACTGCCATCCATCGGAAATACCCATGCCGTGTTGGCGTCACGCGGATGTACGGTCATCGTAAAACCAATATCACCGACTGCCGATGGCATATTTCTGCCGATACGAACCCAATGGTCCGAGGGACGATCAATGCGATAAATGCCGCTGTGGTTTTGTTGGTAAATGCGATCGGGATCGTTTGGACAGATCCGCAGGCAGTGCGGATCATGAAAGGCAGGATTGGCGACATCAAAGTCAAAGCCCTCGGGTACCTCCATGCCGTTGATCAGCACCCGCCATGTCACGCCACGATCAAGCGACTCGTGCACGCCGCCGCCTGACATGCCAAAGTAGAGGTGATTCGAATCACGTGGATCGACGATGATTGAGTGCAACTTCGGACCGTCCGGCGTACCGTCCTTTTCACTGCCCATCCACTCTCGAAACTTCAGGCTGTCGTTCACGCTCGGCAATTCTGTCCAAGTGACGCCACCGTCCGCTGAACGGAACAATCCCTGCGGCGAAGTACCCGCGTACCAAACACCAGGCTCATTACTGTTTGCCGGGGTCAGCCAAAAAGTGTGATCAACCGAACGACCGCTCTCGCCTTCCGGAACCTTTGCAAATGCCGGTGGTTGGACAGCTTCCTGCCAGTTGCGCCCCCAGTCGGTGGACCTGAACACGGTAGGACCAAGATGACCGGTTTTCGCCGCAGCCAACAGTGTCGTTTGGTCGCGTGGATCAAGCACCATGTGACTAATGATGTGACCAAGAAAATGTGGGCCGTCAATCTCCCAAGTTGTCCGCGTTGCATCGGCGCGGAAGATCCAGGCACCCTTGCGCGTCGACACCAAAAGCGCGGTTGTGGACATGTAGCTTCCCCCATCTCATTGATAATCAAGTTCACATTCGGCTGCGACCGGCTGACTGATTTCGCGTGCAACCCCACTCACGACACAGGGTTTCAAGTGTATCAAACCGCCTTGTTCAAAGCATGGCAGCTATTCAACCTTGGTGCTCGTGTCGCAAAGTACTTAATCCGCCTTATCCTTGCTACTTTAAACCTTCATCTCATCAGGTTCACACCACCATGCCAACCTCCACCCTTGATGCTTTCGCCACGCTGCGCACGCGAATGTCCGCCTCGGTTATCGGACAGGAATCACTCGTTGAACGGCTATTGATTGGCTTGCTCGCCAATGGACATCTTTTGGTTGAAGGCCTACCCGGTCTGGCCAAAACGCGTGCCGTCAAGTCATTGGCGCGCGAACTCGACGGCAAACTCGCGCGCGTGCAATTCACACCTGACTTGTTGCCATCGGACATTACCGGCGCGGAAATTTACCATCAGGAAGATGGGCGCGGCATATTTCGCTTTGAACCGGGTCCGATATTTGCCAATCTGGTGTTGGCCGACGAAATTAATCGTGCCCCTGCCAAGGTTCAAGCAGCATTGCTTGAAGCCATGGAAGAGCGTCAGGTGACCGTGGCTGGTACCACGCATCCTTTGCCGGAAATTTTTCTGGTGATGGCAACGCAAAATCCGATCGAGCAGGAAGGCACCTACCCGCTACCCGAGGCGCAAATGGACCGCTTCCTGATGCATGTGAAGGTTGGTTATCCATCGCATGCAGCCGAGATCGATATTGTCCGATTGGTGCGCGGTGAGGAGTCTGGTAACCCGCCAGTTGGTGCCGGCGACACGCCGTCAAGCCAAGCCACCATGGCGCAAAGTACCGTACTCGCCGCTCGCGATGCAGTGAGAAAGATTCACGTTGCACCGGCAATCGATACCTACATAGTCGATCTGGTGCAGGCCACCCGCCAACCCGAAAATTACTCAGCCGAGCTTGCTACGTGGATCGAGTTCGGTGCCAGCCCGCGCGGTGCCCTCGGCTTGGACCGCTGTGCTCGTGCACACGCCTGGCTGGACGGACGCGACCATGTCACACCTGACGATGTGCAAGCGATTGCGCATGACGTGTTGCGCCACCGTCTGGTACTGAGTTACGAAGCCAGCGCGGCTAGCATTACCGCGGATCGAGTAATCGACGAGGTATTGGCACGCGTCGCAGTGATTTGAAGTTTTTTATGTAGCGACGGATGATCCCTTGGCAGACGATGAAACGACAAAAAAAAGACAAAATTGATCACCCCCACTCCCCGTCCCTCGCCCGGGGTGGAGCAGGGGTTTCGTGGCGCATGCGCCACGCCTGCGGAACGGCACAGGCATGCAGGCCTTTGCGCGCCCTGCAAGGGAAGGTGACTGATGAGATAACTGCGCAGCAGGACGGGACAGGACAAGACCCTGTCCGCGTCGCTGCGGAAATCAGCTCGCTCCGATCGTCTGTCACGGGTCACTCCGAACGAGTAATTTCATGCCGGTGAAATCCGCGACGGTTGGCGTTTACACCACGCTGCAGGAGTTGGTCGCGCTGCAATACGCGGCACGCGGCTTTAGTCTGCTTGGCAAGCAGCCGAGCGGCAGTGCCTTGATCGGACGGTGCAGTACACGATTGCGCGGACGCGGTCTGAGCTTTGAAGAATTGCGTGCCTACCGGCCAGGTGACGATGTTCGCAGCATTGACTGGAAGGTCACCGCACGGACACAAAAACCACATCTACGGGTTTATACCGAAGAACGCGAACGTCCGGTCTTGCTGGTGGTCGATCAACGTCTGGCGATGTTTTTCGGAACGCAAGTGCAGATGAAGTCGGTCACCGCCACTGAGCTCGCTGCGATCATCGCCTGGCAGGTCGTCGATGCCGGTGATCGGGTGGGCGTGGTGGCGTTTAACGACAGCGAAGTAATTGAAGTCGACCCTCACCGCAACCGGCGCACATTGATTCACGTTCTAGAGGCACTGGTAAAACAAAATGCGGCATTGCGCGTCGATGGTGGCATTCAACACCATCGGGGGCAACTCAATGCCGTCCTCGAAGGTGTGGCACGCCGCGCAGCCCACGACTGGATTGTCGTGGTGATTAGTGATTTTCAGGGAATCGACGCCGACACGCGTGGCATCGTCAAGCGCATTGCCCGTCACAATGATGTCATTGCTGCGCTGGTGCACGATGTCGCTGCGCTGGCGATGCCTGCCCGACGCCACTTTGTAGTTAGCGACACGCATTTGCAAGTCCAGATCGACACGGCCGATACCGCCACACGTAGTGGCATCGCGGCGATCCAGCAGCGCCGGCTCGAAAGTCTCGACCACATTCGTCATGAACTCACCATCCCTGTCCTGCCGATCGATACCAGCGGCGATGTGGCGCGGCAGCTGCGTCAGGTGCTTGGTTTCCGTCAACGTGCTGCGTAGGGCCGGCGAATGAGCAATCCAGCTTCTACAGCCGCCGCCAGCGCTGAACGTATCGGCACAGCGCTGCAACAACTGCATGACATCGTTGAACCAAGCGCACCCGCATTCTGGCCACCTGCACCGGGTTGGTATTTCGTCGGCGGTACAGTGCTTTTGTTGGTCATGATGGCAATGATCAAATTGTGGCGACGCTGGCGGGCCAATGCCTATCGCCGCCAAGCGCTTTGGGAACTGGCCGCGCTACGGGAAGGCCCGCAGTCCATCGCTCCGCCGCATCAGCGCATCAGCGCCCTGGCCAGCCTGCTCCGTCGCGTGGCTCTGCACGGTGCCGCGCGCGAGCAAGTCGCCGCCCTGAGTGGTACCGCGTGGATTGAACACCTGAGCAAACAGGCGACGACACGTCCAAGCGCAGCGGTTGCCACGCTACTTTCTCGCGGACCCTACGCCAATTTCGCGGCGACCGATGAGATCGCGACTGCATATCGTAGCGACTTGGAAGCCGCTTTCGATTACGTGACCGAATGGATAAAGCAGCATCGCGTTTCAGGGCGCCCAACAGCATGAATTGGCTTGGCGATTTCCTGACCAGCTTCACCATTATGCTCGAGCAGCTGTTAACGCGCACCAGCTGGTCGATGTCGTTTCCGACCGGCGCCCTTGAGTTTGCCTATCCGGTGTTGTTTTTTCTGGCGCCGCTGCCCGTGCTACTCACGGCACTGGGCAAACCGTTTCAAAGCCGTTTCGAGGCGATACACGTGCCCTTCTTCACCGAGGTCGCTGCCGCAGCCCGCGCCACGCCCAGTTCCGGCGCGGTGGTGTTGCAGCGCGGCTGGTTCGAGCGGAGCACAAGCATTCTGGTTTGGTTATTGTTGCTGGCAGCGCTGGCAAGGCCACAGTGGGTTGACCCACCCGTTGAGCGTATCCAACCGGGGCGTGATTTGTTGCTGGCCGTGGATATTTCGCAGTCGATGGACGAAACTGATTTTCCGGGCGAGAGCGGCAAACGCATGCAGCGCCTCGCTGCGGTCAAGCAAGTGCTGGATCAGTTCATCGCCACCCGAACGGGCGACCGGATTGGTTTGGTGGTGTTCGGCGACGGCGCCTATGTTCATGTGCCATTCACGCTTGACCACGAACTACTTCGCCAGATGCTTGCCGAACTGCAAGTCGGCATGGCCGGCGCGCGTACCAAAATTGGAGATGCGATCGGACTGGCCATCAAAATGTTCGCTGCCAGCGATGCCAGGCACAAAGTGATGATCGTACTCTCCGATGGCAACGATACCGGCAGCAAGATTCCGCCTGAAACTGCGGCCACCATCGCCGATCAGCGTGGCGTAACCATGCACGCTGTGGCCATCGGCGATCCGGCCACTCGAGGTAATGAAAAAGTACAGTTGGCGACACTGCAGGACATCGCCAGAATCGGTCACGGCAGCTTCGCGCTGGGCACCGATCAGCGCCAGTTGGCGGCGATCTACCAGCGCCTCGACGCGCTTGAAAAGCAGGACTTCCAAACGCTCAGTTATCGCGCCCGCCATCCGCTGTTTCAATGGCCATTAGGGTTGGCCGTAGCGCTGATGGGAATATTGCAGCTGCTCTTGATGCTGAGCGCGACCTGGCGGCGAATGCGTCATGAGTGAGTTCTTATCATTGTTGCCTGCTGAGTGGGCCGAGTTCCACTTTCTGCGTCCGGCGTGGCTCCTGTTGCTACCGCTGGCAATAGCGTTCTATTGGGCATTGCTGGAGCGTCACTCGGCCGAGCGGATTTGGCGCGGCGTAATTGCGCCGCATTTGCTGAACCACCTGACCCTGAATCGCGCAAGCGGTTGGCGACTTGAACCACGACTGACCATGACATTGGCGTTGGCACTGGCGGGGTTTGCTTTGGCCGGACCAACCTGGCAACGCGAACCGCCGCCATTTGTAGAAGATCGGGCGCCTCTGATCATCGCTCTTGATTTGAGTCCATCGATGAATTCGGTCGATGTGCAGCCGACACGGTTAATCCGTGCAAAACAAAAAATCCGCGATCTGCTGGCATTGCGGCAAGGTGCGCGGACCGCACTGATCGTATATCGTGGCTCGGCACATATGGTGCTGCCGTTGACTGATGACGGAAAAATTCTTGTCAGCTATGTGGACCTGCTGGAAACCAATCTCTTGCCGCACGATGGCAAGCGCACCGATACAGCGCTGTTGTTCGCCGACGCCATGTTGGCCAAGGATCCGGTACCAGGTTCAGTCGTGCTGCTGACCGACAGCGTCGAGAGTTCAGCTGCGGCACGGGTTCAGGCTGCCGATAACGCTCGCAACGTAAATGAAACCCGGCATCGCGAGCTCGCGTCGAGCCCACGTCGACTCGTGTGGGGCATTGGAAGCGAATCGATGCGTCCGACAGGCAAGGCAACCGCGTTCAACCCGGATAGCTTGATCGATTTTGCGACCAGCATCAGCGGGACTTACGTTCCGCTGACTTTGGACAACGATGATGTCGTCTCGGTGCAACGCAAGATTGATAGCCACCTCGAGCAAGCCCGTGCGAGTACCAGCGCGGTGCGCTGGCGCGATGCCGGCTATTGGCTGCTATGGCCAATTGTTTTACTGGCCGGGCTGTCGTTCCGGCGCGGTTGGACGGTGCGTTGGTAATGCAAAATATCGGCCTTCCTTTCCTTGAGCGTACCTTGCTGGCGGCAATGGTCTTGACCATCGCGGCAATGGTCTATGGCACGTGGCGTGACGAATATTTTTGGCAAACAGCGAATCAGCGTGCCTACGACGACTATCAACGGCGCGACTATGCCTCGGCCGAACGACGCTTCCAGGACCCGCAATGGAAGGCTGCTGCCTGCTATCGGCGTGGCGAGTTCATCTGTGCCGCAGAAGTCTATGCAACGACCGATGGCGCTGAAGCGGCTTACAACCTAGGCAATGCGCTGGCGTACTCACGCAAGTCCGGTAGCCTGACGGCGGCGCTGGCCGGCTATCAGAAGGCCCTGAACCTTCGGTCTGACTGGCCGCTGGCCAAACACAATCAACGCGTGATCGCTGATCTATTGATCGCCCAAAATGCCAATAAGAAATCAGACGATGACGGCGATCCTGGTGAGCCCAATGAACCACCTGACGGTACCGTAGTTGACGACAAGGCCAAGGCAGGCAAGTCCGGTGAAATCAATATCGAAAAACTCGATCCGAATGCCATCGAACAACTCTGGCTGCGCAATGTCAAAACCGACCCGGCGGCCTTCTTGCGTTTGCGCTTTGCTGCCGAGCAGGCGACACGTCCTGTGCCAAAGGATGCCAACCCATGACGCCCTGGCTTGTTGCGGCAAAGACCTTCGGCCTCATGGTGGCACTGGGTGCTGCGCTAACCTGCCCTGCCCTGGCCACGCCCGAGCCGGCGTCTGCCCCTGTCATCCGCACGGAAATCAGTCCGCGCCAGGCCATGGTCGGACAAACGGTCACTCTGAAAGTTGATGTCCTTGTCCCGAGTTGGTTCACCGCGCCGATTGACTATCCGACGGCAGTCAGCATCCCCGGCGCTACTGCACAGCTAAGCAATTCCGCAGCAATCAACTTGAACGAGCGCATTGACAACCAAAGTTACGCCGGCATGTCCAAGCTCTACACCGTGGTCGCCCAGCACGCTGGCGAGTTCAAGCTGCCACCAATGCCGGTCAAAGTCAGCTACTCCGTCGATGGTGCCACGCGCGTATTGACACTCCAAACCACGCCGCAAACTTTTCGCGCCGCTTTGCCTGCGGGTGCAGAAAATCTTGGCTATTTTTTTGCCACACCAAACTACAGTGTCAACCAGACTCCGGATCGCCCCTTACAACGTCTCAAAGTCGGTGACGCGATCGTCCGCCGCATTACTCAACGTGCCGAAGGTGTTGCAGCCATGAATCTGCCAGGGCTGAGTTTTGCTGAACTCGACGGAGCCAGTGTTTATCCGGCGGAGGCGCAGCTGGATGACACAGGCGGTGAGCGCGGCAAGGTGCGTATTGGCGAGCGAGTGGACGCGGTGACCTACATTCTGCGCAAACCAGGACCAGTTGAGCTGCCAGGCGTAAAGATCGGTTGGTTCGATACTGCCAACGGCAAGATGCGCTGGGCCAGCGTGCCGACCTTGCGCTTTGATGTCAGCCCTGATCAGAACGTGACGACAAGTGTTGTACCTCCTCCGCAGGCGACTAACAGCCTCTCACCAGCACCAACTGATGAAATCACACTACGAACGAAGCTTGTGCGCGCATGGCGGAGTCCAGCAACATTCCCAACGCTTGGGGCCTTGGCTGGAGTCCTGTTCGCAGCGTTTCTGCTCAAGCGCAAAGGCATCCAGCCGGTGAGTATTTGGCGCACCTGGCAACACCGCCGCCGCGATGCCGAGTCAGCCCACTTCAAGCGTTGTATTGCCAACTTGCGCGATGCAGACGCAAACACGGCGCTGAATGTGGCCATGCTGTGGCTCAATCAGATCACGCCGGACGGGCGCGGTGCATCATTAACGCAGTTCGCCGCAGACTATGGCGATGATGAATTCCGCAACCGTGTCAAACAACAACAGGATCAGCTGTTCGGACAAGGTGAGGCTGGCAACAAGTGGGATGCGTTAAGCTTCAGGCGCTCGCTGATCACGGCGCGGCTACGCTGGTTGCAATCTCGCCGAAGCTCTTCACATCCGCACCGTCAGCTTCCGCCGCTCAATCCTGCTCATGACTTGACCCACTAATTATTCCATGCTGACCAAACACCTTGCCGAACTGGCGACCAATGGCTACACCATCATCAACGACTTTCTCAATGCCGACCGCCTGCGCCGCGTGCGCGCCGGGCTCGCACCATTTCTCAACTCGCATCACGGGCGTAACAACTTTGAGGGCGTAAAAACCGAACGGGTTTACACATTGATTGGTCGCGGCAGGATATTTGAGGAGATCGTCGAAGATCAACGGGTCCTGGATATTCTCGACGCCTTGTTTTTGCCCAACTATTTACTGACCGCCAGCCAGGCGATTTGCATTTCACCAGGTGAGACTGCACAGCCGATTCACTCGGACGATACTTTTTATCCCATTCCCCGCCCGCGCCCGGCAATCAGCATCAGCACCATCGTCGCCGTTGACGCTTTCACCGCAATCAATGGGTGCACCGAGATCATTCCGGGCAGCCATTTGTGGAGCGACGCCGAAGTGGCCGGCACCTATGATGGTCTTGACCATGACGCACCAACGCCGGCGGCCATAGCGAAACTGCTGGTTCCGCTGATCATGCCGGCTGGTTCCTGTGTGGTTTTTCAGGGCACGCTGTTGCATCGCGGCGGAGCCAACCGCAGCAATGCGCCGCGCTTGGCTTTTTCCAATCAGTATTGCGAGCCCTGGGCACGCACCCAGGAGAATTTTTTCTTCGGCCTGCCGCCGGCAATCGCTCGTAACATGTCGCCGCGCCTGCAAGCGATGCTCGGATATTCTGTGGTGCCGCCGTTCATGGGTCACGTCAGCGCCTCGCATCCACGCAAGGTTTTTCGAGAAGATTACGTCAATGCCGTGCTGTCTGATCGCAAGTTGATTCCACCGGAAGAACAATGAACACAACGCACCGCAATATCGGGCTGCTCGCCGCGGCACAGTCGCTGCTGCTTGCCAACGGCATTACCCTGGTCGCCATCAACAGCTTGCTCGGCTTGCAACTGGCTCCGGATCGACGCCTGGCAACACTGCCGATAACCACCTACGTGATCGGCGGCGCTATATCGACCATCGCCGCCGCGTTCTTCATGAAGCGCTACGGACGCCGCGCCGGATTCATGCTCGGCGGGTGCTTCGCCTTGGTCGCTTCGCTACTCGGCGCGCTGGCGGTGGTACAGGGAAACTTTTGGCTACTGTGTTTCGCCACCATACTGGCCGGCGTCTATAACGCCTTCGGTCAACAGTACCGCTTTGCCGCTGCCGACAGCGTGGAACTGGACTGGAAAGGCAAAGCAATCTCCCTCGCCCTGGCCGGCGGCATTCTCGGCGGCGTATTCGGGCCAGAGCTCAGCAAAATAAGCCGCAGTCTGCTCGACCCGCCTTTCCTCGCCAGCTATTTTGTTCTGGCGATCTTTGCCGTCCTGTCCATCCTCATCGCAAGTCGCCTGACGATCCCGCCACTGACTGTCGCCGAACAAAGCCAAAGCGGCAGACCGTTGCGCGAGATCGCCAGCCAGCCAGATGTGATCATCGCGGTTTGCGCGGCTGTCTGCGGCTTCGCTACGATGAACCTGCTGATGACCGCCACGCCACTGGCGATGGATTTTTGCGGGTTGCCCTTTAACGACGCGGCGTTTGTGCTGCAATGGCACGTCATCAGCATGTTTGCGCCTTCGTTCTTCACCGGCGATTTGATCAAACGCTTTGGTGTGCGGCCTATTCTGATTATCGGTGCTGTACTGATGTTCATTTGCGCTGGCGTGGCACTTTCCGGTGTCACGCTGATGCACTTCTGGTGGGCGCTGGTACTGCTCGGGGTAGGTTGGAACTTTCTGTTTATTGGCGGCACCACCCTGCTCAGCGCCTCGTGCGAACCAGCCGAACGCGCCAAAGTGCAAGGCACCAATGACTTCATCGTTCTGGGCACCCAAGCACTCACCTCGCTGGTGGCAGGCGTCATGATCATGGGTGCCGGTTGGCACAGTCTGGTGTTTTTTGCCTTGCCGATGGTTGCGCTGACAGCCTTGACCACCGTATTGATGAGTCAAAGGGGTAATCCGACTAAATCTTGAAGATACGAAGGCCTCGAATCGTTACCTGAAGTATTCACCTTGAGTTCATTCAGCCGGTCCACATAAGCGGCAGACCGCCACCATAGGTCATTCTGGTCGCATCATCATTTCCTTTGATTATTATCAATAAACGCCCACCATTCTTGCCATAGCATTGCCTCCGGTATTCCAGAGCCATCCGCACTCATTCATTGGCGAACAGGGAGATGCATATGAAGACCAGCCGCGAAAGTATTCCGCACGGACTCACACTGCTGCAAAACCCGCTGCTCAACAAAGGCACGGCATTCACTGAAACAGAGCGCGACGCGCTTGGACTGCGTGGCCTGCTGCCACCGCACATCCACACACAGGATGAACAAATGGCCCGCTTCATGGAGAATCTGCGCAAGTTGCCGGATACCCTTGAGCAATTCGTTGCGCTCGCCGCCTTGCATGACCGCAATGAAGCGCTGTTCTTTCGTGTCGTGTGCGACAACGTCGATGAAATCATGCCGTTGATCTATACGCCGACGGTCGGACTGGCTTGCCAGCGCTTTGGTCATATCTTCCAGCGTCCGCGTGGTATGTTCATCAGCATCAATGATCGCGGCCGCGTCGCCGAGATCCTGCGCAACTGGCCACACCAGCCACGCATCATTGTCGTCACCGACGGCGAACGCATTCTTGGGTTGGGTGATCAAGGCGCCAACGGCATGGGTATTCCAGTAGGCAAACTGTCGCTGTATACGGCATGTGCCGGGGTGGATCCGGCGACCTGCCTGCCGGTAACGCTTGACATGGGCACCAACAATGAAACGCTGCTCAACGACCCCTACTATGTCGGTCTGCGTCGTCATCGGGTGACCGGTCCGGCCTATGACGAACTGATAGAAGAGTTTATCGTGGCGACTCAGGAAGTCTTTCCAGATGTCATAGTTCAGTTTGAAGATTTCGCCAACCACAATGCGTTCCGTCTGCTGGAAAAATACCGTGGTCGGATCTGTACTTTCAATGACGATATTCAGGGCACGGCCTCGGTCGCACTTGCCGGAGTGTTTTCCGCGCTACGGGTCAAAGGGACATCACTCGCTGACGAAAAGTTTCTATTCCTCGGTGCGGGGGAAGCCGCCACCGGCATTGCTGATTTGATCGTCGCTGCCATGGTGGCCGAAGGCGTCGATATTGCTGTCGCCAGGCAACGCTGCTGGCTGGTCGACTCCAAAGGTCTGGTAGTCAAGTCACGCGAGGGACTGGCCGCGCAAAAATTGCCTTACGCTCATGACCATGCCGCGGTAACGGATTTCATGTCCGCACTGCTCGACCTCAAGCCCACCGGCATCATCGGTGTTGCCGCCGTCGGCGGCACATTCACCCCGGAAGTGTTGCGCACGATGGCTGATATCAACGAGCGACCGATAGTGTTCGCGTTATCGAATCCAACCTCGAAAGCGGAGTGCACCGCCGAACAGGCCTACCAGTTCACCGACGGACGTGCCCTGTTCGCCAGTGGCAGTCCATTTTTGCCGGTGACCTATAACGGCAAGGTTATGGTGCCGCGACAAGGCAACAACTCCTACATCTTCCCCGGCGTCGGGCTAGGGGCGATTGCCTGTGGTGCAAGACGGGTCACCGACGAAATGTTCCTCGCTGCGGCAAACACTTTGGCATCACAGGTCACCCCGGCAGATTTGGACCAAGGCAGCCTGTTCCCGCCGCTCTCGAATACACGCGAGGTGTCCGCGCGCATCGCGGTGGCGGTTGCCGAGGTAGCCTATCAGCGTGGGTTTGCTTCCAAATCACGTCCGGAAGAAATGCTCTCGCTCATCCAGGCTCACGTATACGACCCGCACTATCCGGTGTACGCGTAGCCAAACGCAATCGGTGGTCGAGTCATCCCCTGCGTCTGCGGGAAAGTCACAAAACAAACATCATCGACGCAACTCGAACAGCGGTACGGAAAGGACCGTCAGTTGGTGCTGGCGTGCACTGCATGGCGGTATGTCCGCTTCGCGGAGCGCCAACGCCGTTGGCCGCCCGGATCTAAGTGATAAAGGCGACCGTGGCCGGTGGTTGAACATGCGGGACGGCGTGTTACCAGCACCAACTGACTAAATCACCTGTCATCCGCCCTGCGTTTTCGCAATTTCAGACCTTATCCCCGCATTTTGTCGCCGACGACTGGCAACACGGGACCGGCTACCTAGAATGCGGACAGTCGAACAAAAGGTCAAACATCATGCTTAAACCCATATCAAACTTGCTCAGCCGCACGCCCTGGTGGGGCTTGATCGGTTTCGGACTCGGGATCATTGTTCTATTGGTCCTGCTGGCCATTCCGATCAATGTCCTGCGCCTTGAGGCCAGGGATACGACAGCCGCCGAAGGGCGCGCCATCCAGCGCGAAATGGATGCGGCATTTGGCTTGAATGGATTGGCTTTGGCCGAGTCGGTGGTGACCATCATTCAGCGTTTAGGCAGCGACCCGGTGCGCCGCGTTGAACTGGATCGCGCACTTGACGAAATCAACCGCGCTCGAAATGACTTATCCAACGGCACCGGCTTACGCCATGAAGCTCCAGTGTCACCTGTTCCCCCGGCGTCACCGGCGTTGCCTGCCAAACCGCTCGATGAAGCGGCCATGGCGCAACGCGAACAGGAGCTTGAAGCAGCCCATGATGCGGCGATTAGCAAGTACGAAGCAGCGGTGGAAGTCCGCGAAGCACTGGAACGCTCGCGCGACGACCTGCAGCGAATCCTGAAACAAAACGAGGTGCCGGTCAAAGATTGGCCCAAGAGCCTCGATCCGAGCGTCGAGGCGGCACTAAGTACGGAACATGCCGCCAAAGCCGCAGTCGATCGGGCACGGGCGAAACTCAATCAGGAAATGCAAAGCCAAAGTGAGGAACAGGCACGTGAGCGCGCTGAGTCCTTGGGCACCTATGAATTGCCGGAGCCCTTGCGGTTGGAGATTCGTGAGGCCGTTGCCAGCGATTTCTTCAGGATGGTTGCCGGCCTGGTGGTGGTGCTGCTGTTCATTCCATTGTTCATGGTCGCCGTGATTGCCAAGTTTTTCATCGGTCGCGCGCGCAGCCTGCAAAAACTCGCCGAAGAAAAAGGCACTGAGGCCGAGCATCACAACATACGACGCCAACTGACTGAGGCACGCTTGCAGGCCCTGCAAGCACAGGTTGAGCCGCACTTCCTCTACAACACCTTGGCCAACGTTCAGGCATTGATTGAAACGGATCCAGCGGCAGCCAACACAATGGTCGGGCATCTGATCGACTATCTGCGTGCTGCGCTGCCGAAAATGCGCGAGAACATTTCGACAGTGGCGCAGGAAGTGGAGTTGGCAAGCGCCTATCTCAACATACTCAAGATGCGCATGGGCGAACGCCTGGAATTTTCCATTGATATCGGCGACCAATCAGGCACCCGTGCGATGCCACCGCTGATGCTTCCATCGCTGGTCGAGAACGCGATCAAACATGGCTTGGAACCGGTGCGTGAAGGCGGTCGCATCGACATCCGCGCGTACATTGACGGCAACCGACTAATCGTGACGGTCACTGACAACGGGCGTGGGATGCGTTTGGTCAATGCCGGAAGTGACGGTGTCGGATTGAGCAATATTCGCGAACGCTTGTCGGCCTTGTATGGCGAGGCAGCCAGTCTGGAATTGCAGGACAATACCCCGCGCGGAGTTGTTGCCAGAATCAGCGTGCCATTGGCGCTACCGCAAATGGTTGCAGCCACCGAAAAAATTGATATGGCCGCGTCCAACGCAGAAGCACATCATCCAGTTGGCGGATCGGCAGCAACGGCCAAGTCGGCACCGGCACGCTTTTTTGCCCGGCTGGGCAGTTTTCTGCAAAGCGCCCACGGCGTCTGGCAACGCTTTTTGATCGCAACCTACAGTGTCCTCATGATCGGCATTGGGATTGCCTTTTTGGGAGCATGGGTCGGCCAAATGTTTGACCTGCTCCCGCTGGAGATCGTGACCGATGCTGTCAATCTTCAATTTACTGGCGTCGGCGGAACCGTCTTGTCAGGATTAACATTGTTGGCGGTCTATGGATTGCTCAGTCTGGTACTGTTGTTGGTGTTTCTACTGCTCTACGGAATGGGATTTGTCGTGACCGGAATGATCTTATTGGCGCCGGTAATGCTGGCAATTTCAGTTCTCACGCCGCTGGTCCCGTTGTTGATTGTAGGATTACTGATCTATTTGTTGGTTCGCCGAAAGAATCCCTGAGCACTATGAAAATTACCGCTGTGATTGCCGAAGATGAACCCTTGCTGCTGGCACAACTCAAGTCCAAACTGGCAAAAGCCTGGCCCGAACTGGAGATTGTGTCCGCAGCAGGAGATGGCGAAGCTGCACTCGAAGCGATTGCGGAACATCGCCCGACACTGGCCTTCCTCGATATTCAAATGCCTGAGCTCACCGGGATCGAGGTGGCGCAACGCATTGCGCGCAATGCGGAACTCAGGTGCCACGTCATCTTCGTTACCGCCTACGATCAATATGCATTGGAAGCGTTCGACGCCGGTGCGATCGACTACCTGCTCAAACCATATTCCGACGAGCGCTTGGGTGCCACCGTGACCAGACTGCAACAGCGGCTTGGCGAGCGCAATCCAAGCCAAGATTTGCATGCGCTGGTCGCCAGTCTGGCCGGCAAACTTGGAGCATCCAACGAGCGCCTGCGTTTCATCAAAGCCAGCGTGGGTGATAAGTTGCGCTTGATTCCTGTCGAGGATATCCTGTTTTTTCAGGCCGATGAAAAGTACACTCTGGTCGCAACACCTGAGTCCGACGCGCTGATTCGCACACCCATACGCGATTTGATTGACGCACTGGATCCGGAGAAGTTTTGGCAGATTCATCGCTCAGCGGTGGTCAATGCCACCGCCATCAGTTCCGTCACCCGCGATGAGCGCGGCCAGGCGACGGTGCATATCAGGAACCGTAAGGAGTCATTGGTCGTCAGCCGGCCATACTCGTATTTGTTTAAACAGATGTAGTTCTACGGCGTTGGCGCTCCGCGAAGCGGACATCCCGCCATGCAGAGCTCACGAACACCCACTGGTGGGTTCCACCAATACCGCTAAACTGCCGGCATGGACTTCCCGGTCAAACCACTCATCACGCTGCTGGCCATCGTCAACCCAATAGGCGTAGTGCCATTTTTTTTACACTTCACCCAGGGGTTTACCGAACCGCAACGGCAACGGACGGCGAATATCGCTGCCTTTTCCGCCTTTGTGGTGGTTACCACCAGCGCCCTGCTCGGCCTTCAAGTGCTTGAGTTCTTCGGCATCACCTTGGCCTCGTTCCAAGTCGGCGGCGGACTTTTGTTGATGATGAGTTCAATCAAGATGTTGCATGCCGAACCAGCTGAATCAAAAGGCCAGGACATCGACGAAGGCGCCAGTCGCGCCGCAGCTGGTGCGAGCATTGCAGTGGTGCCGCTGACCATCCCTTTGCTCACCGGCCCTGCAGCGATTTCCACTGTGGTTATCTACGCCGAAAAAGCGCGGCACTTCGGTGAGATGTTCACACTGGTAATTTATGGCGTGATAATCGGTCTATCGACCTGGTTGGCATTTAATGCCGCCCAGCGCATCGGTAAGTTTCTGGGTCAAACCGGCATCAACGTCATGACCCGCCTGATGGGTCTGATACTGGCGGCGATCGCCGTTGAGGTCATGGCCGATGGCCTGATCAAGCTTTTTCCGGTGCTCGCAGGATCACGCTAATCGACCAACACACCATGGGAAGGCGATGAAGTTCATTACCAAACGCACCATACTTTTCGGCGACTGCGATCCTGCGGGGATTATCTTTACGCCTCGCGTGGCCTATTTTGTAGTTGAAGCCGTGCATGACTTTTTGACCCACATTCTTGGCGGCCCGGGCATACGCAGGATTTTCGCCATGGGCGTGCTACCACCCGCCCGCGCCATGTCGATAGAGTTTTTACTTCCGATGGTATTCGACGATGTCATCGAAATTGATGTCCGGTGTGAGCAACCCAAAACCACATCGTTCAGCTTTATCGTCACCGGTCGCAACGCTTCGGGCAAGGATACGTTCCGCTCGACGTTCACACAGGTGTGTATTTCACCCGACGACAAGCGCCCCATAGCCGTCCCCGATACGCTTCGGCAGGCGCTCGCTGAGTCACTGCGCGACTAAACACATCGATTAAAGAGAAATCGACCATGGCATGGGACTTCCCAAATCCGTTCACCTTGCGACGCGTTCCTGTAGCGGACGAGATCGATGGTCTCAATCACGTCAATAACGGTGCTTATGTGCGATGGTGTGAAGGTGTTGCGTGGGCCCACTCGGAATCGCTTGGTATCGCCATGTCCGATTATCAACGGCTGGACCGGGCGATGGCGATTCGACACGCCGAGTACGACTATGTGCTGGCAGCGCTTGAAGGTGAGAATCTAACACTGGCCACATGGCTGGTGGCTTGCGATGGTCGCTTGACCATGGAACGCCGGTTCCAATTGATTCGTGATGCCGATCAGGCCACATTGTTACGCGGACGCTGGCAGTTGGTTTGTATCGAGATCAGCAGTGGCGGCCCGCGCCGCATGCCGCCTGAGTTTATCCAGACCTATGTTCCTGCAATCGTCGCAGCTGAGTCTTTGCGTTAGCGACACCACCCTTACTACCGATGCCGCAAAATCTGGCTGACGCGCTGGGCGTAGAACATTCGCCATACCTGGGCGAACCGCGCATCATCAGCCTTGTACCAAGTCTCACCGAACTCATCTGCGACCTCGGCCTGAGTGCCGATCTGGTCGGACGCACGGGATTCTGCGTGCATCCGCGCGAAATTTTGCGCTCAATTGCCAAAGTCGGCGGTACCAAGGATGTCAACGTCGCGAGAGTGCGCGAGTTATCGCCGACGCATCTGATCGCCGACAAGGATGAAAACACCCGCGAGCAAGTGACGGCGATGATGGATTTTGTGCCACATGTCATTGTGGTCAACCCGCGCAGGCTAAACGACAATCTGGGGCTTTACCACTTGCTCGGAGCGGTCTTTCTACGTGACGTGGCTGCAGCATTGCTAACAGAGCGATTTGAGCAGGCACGAACTGCTTTGACTGCCACCGTTTCTGCACTCCCCCGCGAACGCGTGCTTTACCCGATCTGGCGCGAGCCGTGGATGACCGTCAGTCGCGATACCTATATCGCCGACATGCTTGCCGCCGCAGGTTGGGATACGCTGCCGGCAGACTCTGCAAACCGATTTCCAATTTTCGAATGGAACAGCATCAACGTGGCTGCGGCTCAGCGAATTCTCTTGCCCTCGGAGCCATTCGTATTCACCGATCAACATGCAGAGGAAATTAAAGCACTATCAAATGCACCGGTCACCCGTATCGATGGTGAAATGGTTTCCTGGTATGGTAGCCGCGCCATTCCGGCAATGACCTATCTGGCTGAGTTGCGCCAGCGATGCTGCAATTAGCACCAGTCAAAAATCGCCATGAATCCTGAAATTCTCTATCCCTTGCTTGTTGGAATTTTTTGTATCGCGATGCTCTATTCGTCGGTCGGCCACGCCGGCGCATCCGGTTATATCGCCGTCATGAGTTTACTTAGCGTCGCGCCCGACACGATTAAACCAACAGCATTGGCCTTGAATATTCTGGTCGCCTCGATCGCCACGTGGCAGTTCGTCAAAGCAGGACATTTTGACTGGCGATTGTTTTGGCCGTTCGCGTTGCCGGCAATTCCGTTTGCCTTTCTTGGAGGTTATCTGCACCTGCCACCAGCCACATTCAAGATTCTTCTCGGCTTGGTGTTGATTTACGCAGCAGTGCGCTTGATCGTGCCACAACAAACCGAGAAAGCGCCAAGGCGACCA
This sequence comes from Rhodocyclaceae bacterium, assembly GCA_016718525.1. Taxonomy (GTDB): domain Bacteria; phylum Pseudomonadota; class Gammaproteobacteria; order Burkholderiales; family Rhodocyclaceae; genus JADKHX01. Next base: position 749,814 of record JADKDD010000001.1, on the reverse strand, counting down.
CCACTGCCGGCGGCCCTCACCTGCGGCGGCGCGATTGGTTTTCTGGCCGGCCTGACCGGAACGGGCGGCGGGATTTTCCTGACGCCGTTACTGCTTGCATTGGGATGGGCGCGCGCTAAAACGGCTGCCGCCGTGTCGTCCGTTTTCATTTTGCTGAATTCACTTTCCGGATTACTTGGCAATTTTTCCAGCACCGCCCATCTTCCGCCAGATCTGCCATTGATGCTGACCATCGTTGCATTCGGCGGGTTGATCGGTGCACATGCGGGCAGCCACCGTTTGCCTGCCACAACCATCAAGCGACTGCTTGGCGTGGTGTTGGCAATTGCCGGAGCCAAATTGCTGCTGTTTTGATGTTGGCTCACGCGTCGTCAAATAACGGCACTAGTGCGTAAGAAAGCCCTGTTAATCGTTAGACCTGAACGCCGCGAACCATAAGTCAGGCTGTCGCCTGCGCCAAAGCAATCTTTCGCAGCGCCAGTTCAAAAACTTGCGGCGGCTGCCCGCCATGAATCAAATGCTGATTATTGACAATCACCGCAGGTACGGAATGTATGCCGCGCGCGAGGTAGTGCTCTTCCTGTTCGCGCACTTCCCTGGCGTAGGCATCCGACTCCAAAATCTGGTGCGCCTTATCTACGTCGAGGCCCACCTGTTCGACTGCCCGCAACAAGGTGTCCGGATCACCGGGATTGAATCCATCGGTGAAGTAGGCCTGAAACAAGGCATGTTTCAGCGCCCGCTGCTTCTTGAATTGATCATCTTCAAGACCAGCCCAATGCAACATGCGATGCGCATCAAAAGTGTTGTACACACGGCTGCGCTTGCCCTTGCCGAAGACAAAGCCCAACTCTTCGCCACGCGCGCGGATCGCTTCTCGAGTCACCTCCAGCTGCGCGGGACTTGCACCGTATTTCTGCGTCAAATGCTCGGTAATATCCTGTCCTTCCGGCACCATATTCGGATTCAGCTCGAACGGTTGAAAATGAATTTCCGCTACCATCTCGCCCGACAATCTTTCCAATGCTTGCTCTAGCGATCTGAGCCCAATGACACACCAAGGGCACGCAACATCCGAAACAAAATCAATACGAACTGGGGTCATATTTGGATTCCTGATAGCAATAAGAAATTAAGTTGGCGGCACAATTATTCCCTAACCACGCACCGCTGTCCGGCCGTTATTGCGATGAGACGGTCACCGTCGCTTCAGGCCGCCATTCGCGGATACGCTCAAACTGAGAAACCAACTGGTAGGAAGTGATTCGCACACTCACCACCGTGCATGTCGGGGTTGCGGCAAAGCCCGCCAAATTCGGGTGACGGACTAGAAACAGTTCTCTTAGCGCTGTGTCAATGTCTCGACTCACTTCATTCGCATCACCGATCGCCGTCACTGCGACAGATTTTTCGGTGTCCGAACCCTTGTTTTCCCGATCATCGATTAACAAGGCGACGCGACAGTTGGTCTTGAGGTTGGAGAATTTGCGGCGATGGCGGTCGGTCAGCACGACAATCTGGCGCAAGTCCTCAGTGACCGCGAACGCCATCAGACTGGCGAAGGGCTGCCCGCAGTCGTCGGTCGCCAATACCGCAAAGCGTTGCGAGGCAAACAGGTCGCGGAGCGCTGGTTGAATGTCTTGGTCTATATTCATCCGAATTCATCGGTGGCAAAGGATGCAAGCATAACCCCGATATTTTGCCGTTGGAGTTCTGTTCCTACTTAATTGTCAATGAGCGTTCTGAGCCATGGATTTTTAATGCCCCCAGACTATGTCATCGAAATTTACAACCGGTTTTACTGTCAAAGTGCGAGGCACCAGCATTAGTTGGGGCTCTGGCCGGATCGGCAAAAACGCGTATTTCGAAAGCGATTGAGCACTACCGGCTCCTAGAGCGCAGGTAAAGCATCACCGCGACACAACGCGACCGTCAGCGCACCTCCAAACTGGTGTGCCATAACGCACCGTTAGTGCTTATCGCTCATCACTTTTCAGAATGCCGCTTTTTCCGTCAGCTTGCCTGCAGATCCGCGCCCAGATGAACTGCCTTCACCTACGACCGGTCTATTCCCAAACACGAGATGGCTAGTCACTTGACCTCTTCGAAGTCGTCCAACACCCACGAGCGTTTGAAGAAGGGCTCCGTTGGGCCGTAAAGTCGGAAGTAGGAGAACCATGACTTCCCCGGCAAGGATTGCACCCAGTTGCTTTCCATGCCTTTGGGAGCCTTTGGACTTACGTAGAGGTCAACCGACCCGTCTTGGTTTTTCTTGAGATCCATGCGCGAGGAGCGGTCGGCCAACTGTGTCCGGTTGTCGATAAGCGCGCGTGTGTCAGTATCGTAAACGGTCATCGACCAGAAATTTGCGACCGGTGCGTCCTTCGCGACCCGCAACCGGTAAGTTTTGCTGCCATCGAACCACCTGCCCGCCTTGTCCTTGTAGCTGCCTAGATAAATCTGGCCCACACCGGGCGTCGTCGTCACCATGCCTGCCGAGGTCGTGGTGGCCTCGTAAAACCAGGCCGCGCGTTCGTCGATTTGGTCGTAATTCTCGGCACGCTGGCTCGGGTCAAGCGCCAGTGCGAACTCCCACCGGCGACCATCGACATAATGAGCAGCCGGAAACTGCTTTTCGAAATCATTGGCTTTGGCCATCGCTTCTCCGACGACGACACCTTCTTTCAGGAGCTTTGTTTGCCGTGCGTCGGGTTTGAATGGCTTTCCCTTCTCTATACCTAACGGCTTGAGCATGGCCATGAATAACCTGTCACGCTCCTGCACGGGCTCGCGGTTGATGATGTCGGACAGGATCTGCCAGTAGGCGAGTCCCCGAGGCTGAGTCTGTGACCACGACTTGCCTTTGACATCGACAAATCGGACTTTGGCGGGATTGTCCTTGCTGGCCAGCGGATAGATCTTCAAGGCATCGAGCAGGGCCTGCACCTTGGCGGGATCACGCTCCAGCGCACGGAAGCCCCAGAAGATGTTGGTGGTCGACGGATTGACGACATAGTAGCCCTCGGTGTTGTCGACCTTCTGGCCCGGACCGATCAGCAGATACTTTCCACCCTTGCCCTTGTCGGGTCCGGTCTGGCCCATATCGACGACGGGCCGTTGCCACATATCGTTGACGAAGCCGGCGACGGCGCCTTCCGGCATATCCACAACGACCGGACCGGTCTCGGCAAGATTGAAGAAGCTGATGACGTAGGGCGTCGTTGCGTTGGCCGTCAGGATGCCGCGCTTGCTGACGAAGTCGTCGTAAATGATCACATCACCCGACTTGGCGCCGAAGATTTCCTCGTGTGCCTTCTGCCACCTAGCCATGCCAACGATCGGCAGCGCCCAGAGGTAGGCCTGCGTAGCTCGCTGGAAGTCACGTTCGTCATAGAGCTTGCTGATCGTGGCCTCGCTCGGATAGCTGCCCTGAAATTCAAGCTTTCCGATTCGGGTCGAAACGGTATCTGCGCGAACGACTGATACAAGCGCAACACTGGCAGCAAGCGCTGCCAGAACTATCTTCTGTGACTTCATTGGAGTTTTCCTTTTCCAGATTCTGTTGGATTAGTCGGCTGCGGTCGGTTGCGGCGCCTGCCACTCATCGGCCGCCAGCTTGCCCTCGGGCCCGTACATTCTGAGTACCATGAAGAAAGGCCCTTTTTGCGGCGTCGGAAGCCAGTTAGTCTCCTTGTCGCCACCGGGAGATGACGCCTGCAGATAGATGTCGACCGACCCGTCGGCGTTGGTCTTGAGCCCCTGCGTCCGGCTGCCGATTGCATAGCGTTGGATCGGGTTATCGACGAGCAGGCGGTCCGGCAGGTTGTACATGGTCATTGACCAAAAGAACTTTACCGGTGGCACCTGATCCTTGGTGAAGCGCAGGACGTAGCGCTTGCTGCCGTCGAGCGGCTGCTTGTTCGCATCCAGATTGTAGGCCGTGTAGTAGGCTTCCTCTTTCGAGTTACCATAAATGCCGATGGCGGCACCGACGGCCCGTTGCATGATGTAGTTCTGACCAAGAAATACTCGGGTGCCGAAGAGGTTGACGGAACTGGTTGTCTTGGCGAGTTCGGCCTGGAGTTTGTCCGCCCCATCCTTGATGCCTTCCTCGATCGCTGCTCGTGTCTTCGGTTCGATTGTGGCCGGATCAAAGGCACGCCCGGAGCCAACGCCGATCTTGGCAAAGCGCTCCAACACGGCCTTCTCGCTTTCAGCAGCCGGAGCAAACCGAAGCAGGAAGTTCAGGTAGTCGATAAAGCCGATGGAATTCGCGCGAGCCTCATCCCATGCCGGAAACTGAAAGGTGGGCGCCGGTTGTGGCGGCTTGCCACCCAGGAATTCGCTGAGTGGCCGGATACGATACTGCTGCTGCATCGCAACCAGGCCATCACGATCCGCAGGACCGGACCAGCTCGTCCGCGTCAGCGTGCCAATGATCTCGGTCTCGGCGCGCAATACTTTGGCGATGCCGGTTGGTGTTTCGCCCTTCCAGTTCGGTCCGACAAAGAGATAGTTGCCCGCTTTCGTGCCGGTCGCCCGTGAACCGAGATAAGCAAAATTGTGCGTGTAAAGATCGAACCACTGGAGGACATAGTAACGGTCGACAGACGCCGGGACGGTGACCACCATGGGCTCGGTCCGCAGATCAAGCCAGGCCCACGAGTACGGCGTGTCGTTGCTGGGGGTGACGATATCCTTGTCGGCGGGAGTAAAACCACGCGAGTAGTGACGGAAGCGATTGAAACCACCGACATAGCCTGGGAACGAAGGATCGGCTGCCTGCTGGAACAGCGTCTTGTAGTTATACAGCATTGGATAGGCGTAAAGGTACGCGTCACTTGCGATTTTCTTCGCCTCGTCCACGGAAACAGTCTCCGCGCGCAAGGGAGTGGCAATTGATAGTAACAGCGTGGCGACCGACGGTAGAACGGCATGACGAGCGAACAGTCTTAACACGGCATTTTCCTCCAGTATCGATAACGGAAGAGGGATCGCATCCGTCCGACGTAATCAAAACGAGGTTATAGCCGTCTTGGCCTCTCGAGTAGAGTCACGCACGAAAGAATTCCCCACCACTTAACTGTACTTCACGCGGCCGGAATCAATCTATGCAGATCGTGCCAAAGTGCTCTGCACGTCTTGCGACCATCGACAAGGCCGCTGCTTCGCAAGCGTTTCGCTAGGTAGTTCGCCAAAAAGCGTGCGATACCGTCTAGCCATGCGACCCAACTCGCTGAAACCCCATTGATTGGCAATCAGGGCGATCGTGCATGCCCGCTCCTCATCGCTGGCAAGGTCGTGCCGGATGCGGTGCAGCCGCAGACGCATCACGTAAATGTGCGGCGTGTCGTTTAGTATCTCCGCAAAGGCACGGAATAGCGTCCTGCGCGACGTAAGGACGGCCTGCGCTAGGATGTCAGGGCATATCGGATCGGAAAGATGCTCTTCAATGTAGGCGCGTGCCCGTCGAACGATCATGGCGTGTGCATCTGTGCGGCCTGCTCGATTGCGCACATTTGGAGCACGCCCGAGGTGAGCGATCAATGCACATAGCAGTTCCTGGCCTATTCGGGTTTCGCACGTCGCGTCGCCACCGCCTGCGTGGATCAGCTCGAATGTGTGACGAATGCGCATCAGCGCAGCCTTGGCCAGCGGCCGTGCGCTAAGTCCGGTGCCGCCCAGGACGGGCCGGTCAAGGACGAGCTCGTCGGCTGCCGCCAGCTGCTCCAGTCGATCAAGCGAAAGTGTCGCCGTCGCATAGAGCGAGCCTGATGTGTAGAGCGCATCATGCTCGTCGCCTGCATAAAAAACACCGACCGCACCGGAGACGGTTTCCTCCAGCCAGTGATGGGTGCCGCTACCCATCCGCAGGCCGACCCCCACCGTGATCCGGTCGCTCGAGAGGGGACCCCGCAAAGCGACCTGGCCGGTGATCAGGCCGCTGCTGTAGAGGACATCATTGCATCGCGCAAACATCAAACTGCCTGAGAGACAGCCCGTTGACATTTGTGTCGCTTTTAGCCCAGCGCCATATACCGCATCGCGAAGGTCTTCGATCCGGGCAATTGGAGCTCTGGTCCACGAAGCTTTCATGTGCGGGCGGTTCACTGACCCCTGCGCGCTAGGACTTGCTCGAATTCCGCCAACAGCAAAGGACGATTACTTACAACTTTAAAGAACTCATTCGCTGCGAACATCTAAAGTATCCGCCTTTCGTCACTCCCACTCAATAGTAAACGGCACGTCTATCATATTGATTTTATGATTTTTATTCATGTCTCACCTTGCCGATACCATTGAAAATACCATGCTCAAAAAATGCTTGGCGTTGCTTGTCATTGCCAAGTGTTGCCAGTCCAACGCCTTGAGCCACACTGTCGATTGACACAATCGTTCTAAAGCCAAATCGAATGGTATACGACTTGTTCAGGGTCATCGTGAATCTACAGTTCTGCTGAAAATTTCAAGCATTCTTGGTCAGTTCAAAAGCAACTTGTCTTGCTTGCTGCAATGCGGTTTGTAACTTCTCGCGAACCGAAATCACGACCTCGTTCAAAGGTACCATCGCAAGTTCGTTCTTCGTCAGGAAAGATTGCCACATCGCCTTACGTGATGCGTCGTTCGCAAACTCGTCACTTAGCCCAAGCGGTATCGACGATGGGACATCCATTCCCCTCCTCAGGAACGTCGCGGCAATTGCCTTGGCCAACAGATTTTCATCGATTGTCTCGCGTTCAAGGATGACAGACAAATCAAGATAGTCCTTCAGTCGGCTATTCGTCATGCCCAGCAAAGCAATGGCATGGAGCTTTTCTGATAGCACTGTATAGATTGGGTAAGTTCTCAATCGTGGCGCAGGAAAATCCTCGATCAACACTGGATACTCGGCTTCCACTGGCCCTGGAGTAACCGCGTCACCGAAACCGATGTCGATTTGAGTCTTGCAGCGTGCTCGAGACAGTTCTCCCAAGATCAAAACTCTGGCGCCTTCGTACCCAGCGTCCTTTCGGATTTCTTCTACGGTGACACTTGCAGGATCGAAGGTAATTCCATCTTCGACAGTAATCGATGCGATCTCTCGAAACGTTTGGGCGATTGAGTCCAGGTCACTCGGACCGAATCCAAGCAAATCTGCGTCCCGCGTGGGACGATGCGGCATGTCGTACCAAAGATTGAAGAGCAGCGCTCCCTTGAGTAAAAAGCGATCAGAGTAAGCAGACGTGCTCAGCCGATACAACAATCGCTCAAGTGCATAGCGAATGAGAACCTGATTGAAATCTGTTGATTCAGATTTGGCGATGTTCAGCAGCCGTGCTCGAACGGATGCAGCAAGATCTTTCGTCATTCCAGCGACTCGAGGTAGGGGCGCATCACGTTGGCGACTCGGCAAATTTTGGCGTAACGCCAAATATCATCAGCCGAGGCCTTTTTTTTAGATCGAGACTCTTTCAGAGCTTCAAGCGCTACATCAAGACCGATCTTATTTCGGTGCTTGAAGCAATCCACGACGGTCTTGGCGGCGCTATAGACCCGAAGTTTCACGTTGTCACGCTCGAAAACCTCGATCCCCTCGGTGTAGCTGTCTCCTGAGAACTGAATCATCTTTATCGGCGGATAGGAGATCTTGGGGGTATGGCTACCGCGAGGCATGCCTATCCATACCTGACGTGGAAGTTGGGTGGTCAGTTCATGAAATTGGAGAGCGGTAAGAAGACAAAAGACGGCTTGGGGAACCTTAATGGCTACAGTTTCCAGGGTCTCACCCTCTGACGTCGGTGTATCTGGGAGTCGATACAGGCCTCGCTCAGCCCTTACCAGTTGACCGGCTGCCGTAAGACGCGCGAGGTAAGTCCTGGGTACACCCATCTCGTCCAGATCGCTGGAACGCAGAATGCCCTTCTGTCTAACCAGATCAAGGAGTCGATGGGAGTTGGTGTTTTCACGCATGGTGCCGAAAGTATGTTCCTTTTCTTCGTCATTTGCAAATATGTGACGAACTAATGAAACATACGGCCGCGCGAGCATCATGGAGGTCCGGGACGGGAAAGAAGGCAAAGCATGCTTCGGGTAAGCCTGAGTAATCGTCCCTGCCGAGATCATTCTAAGGCCGTGCGTTCAAGCGCTTTTCCCGCCTGCTCAAGGTCCATCCCTTCTGTTGGGGGGCTACCGTCTCTGCACATATTTAGGCCGTAATCGATCCCGAAGTCAGCCAGCCTTCCGTCCGAGGTGGGAACGTCACTCTGGGTAAGGCGGACATTCAGACGCTTACATCCCTCCTGCTGAAAACTATTGATGGTCGTCACCTCTGCCTTCACCCGGGCCGAGGATCCCGTTGTCCTTTGAAATTTATCTGCGATCTGACCTAGGATGAATCCATTGGCTTTGCCGTCCGGAGCATCAATAGCGCGAACCATCAGTAGTTTGACGCTCGTGTATTCCGATGCGAAGGCACAGGCGGACATTGCCATGATGGCTATGAAGGCGAGGGAGTGGATGATCCTCATGATTTATCTCTGGTAGTAGTTCTGGACTTTTTGCTGGACCGATGTTTGAACTTGCTGGCTGGTGTTGCCGAGGTTGGGCATTCGGATGTTGGCCATGATCTCCGCTGTGAATTCGGATAGATCCACACGTGAAAAATCGATGGCCGCGAACTCGGCCTCGGTAAAGCCAGAGCAATTTGGACTTTGAGCCCCGCCCCATGATTTGCCTATCTGTCCCCTACCCTGTTCATTGAGGATTCTGGCCAGGCGACTGTTGAAGCAACAGTATGTCTTGGTGTGTTCGATGCAGATTTTGGTGAAGAGCAGCTTTAGCTCACTGGAGCAATAGGTTCCAATTTCATGACACAAATTCTGGTCACGTCGCATCGCGAGGATCTGCTCAGGTTGCTCGCAGGACAGGAGGTCCTGGAGAATCATCACGCCGATCTGGATTGCCAGCGTGTAGGGATCAAAGCCCGTGAATACGAATCCTTGACTGGGAAGAAACTGAAACGAAAACCCATAAAAGCTAAACGATGGGTTAAAGAGTCCATCCGCTCCCAGGACTCCCAACGCAGCTCCGAGTCCCTGCTGAAGCGTCGGTGCATCGTAGAGCGCGTCATAGACATAGGATGAACCGACATCGAGCGCTTGCCCGCCAACTGAAAGCGCAGTGCCCAATAGGTTGAAGTTGGAAAACCCGGCCCCGCCACTACTCTTCTTGCAACAGTTGGCCAAGCCAAAGAGCTTTATCCGGCAACGGGAATCAAAGCCTTTGAAGATTTCGGTCTCCGCACCATAAACGCCAGCCTCACGCGCTGCTTCCATCAGCGCCATCGATCGGGCAAAGTCTGTATCGGGTGCGTTCCCCCGGTCGAAGCAGTTCCCGTTCTGGCAGAACTGTTGCCCCGAGCAATCCGTGATCGTTGATGTCTGTGGCGATCTGGACATGCAACGATAGGTTCGTGCTTCCATCAAGCACTGGGAATTGATTTGCTGTCCATCCGTGCAAGTACTGCTCTCCAAAGTGCACGACGGTTTTGCTGCGTAGCCAGCACATTCAGAGGTATCCGAACGTCCAGTCAGGCAGGCATAGCTGTTCTGACGCTGATAACAACCGTCAGGGGCTACCTGCGAAGGCGAAATACCCGGCGGCAGGCTCGGAGACGTTGTGGAGGTGCACGTGGTCTGCGCAATCTGGCAGTTGGCGTTCGCATCGAGACTATGGCAAGGACCAGGATCGTAATTGCTCGATACCAGGGTATAGGTGTCATCCAACCGGATTGTGTTGCTCGGGGTCGATGCAAGTGGATCGCCACAGCGCCAGGTAGCGGTGTACTTCATGCAACCGCTGTTGAATGTTGAATCTTGCTGAATACAGGTCAGCGAAGTATTGCTGCACTGGGGCAACGATTCAAAGGGGGCGCAATAGTTGAGGGAACTCGCAGACAGGCAACTGTCACGATATTGCCAGCACCCACCGACCTGACTGACGCTCACCGATATTCCATTGACCACCTTTGATGGCGTGCTGTCGATGCAATCCGAACTTGACCGAATACAACCACTCGTATTGGCGGTCGATATCGAATAACAGGCATAGGTGTTCTGCTTCTCGTAACAACCGTCAGGCGCAACTTGAGCGGGCGTTACTCCAGGAGGCAGCGTTGATGGGGTAGTCGACGTGCAGATACTTTGAGCGATCTGGCAATTTGGGCTGGTATTGAGGGACTGACAGGGACTGCTGTCATAGTTACTCGAGACCAATGAGTAGGTGTTATCAAGACGAATCGTGTTGGCGGGAGTCGGTGGATTGGGATCCCCACACCGCCAAGTCTTTGTGTAATTCATGCAACCGGTATTGAACAAAGTATCTGTCTGTGAGCACTGCGTATTGGTCTGCCAGCACTGCGGTTGCGAATTCACAAGGGGTTGGCAGTAGTTGACTGCATTCGGTTTGAGGCAGGTATAGGTGTCTTCGTATTCCCAGCAACCGCCAACCTCAGCCAGTGTCACCGTCACTCCTGAAATGGTCTTGCTCGCTGTCGTGTCGACACATGCGGTACCCGTCTTTTGGCAGTCAGCGGCAAGGCCAATCCGCAAAACAAAGATCAGGAGAAGTAGAACGAAGCGCTTCATTGCGTTCGCAGTTGCAACGCCGTGCATTGATCAGATGTCCAGTTGCTCACTGTCTTTGTCAGAGGCAACTGAAGTGGTGCGCCAGTGCCTGTTCCACCAGAGGAGTTGCAGCCCGAACTGACATTCCGCATCGAAGGCGTACAGGTGGTCGCGTTGCACGACACGCTGTAATAGACATACAGGTTGCAACCAAACCCGAGATTGCTAACGTAATAGTCCGTGACCGATTGCCCTGGGGCTACCGGTACATGGAAGCTTCCGTAGCTCCCGTTCCAGGGATAGCCAATCCAGTTGTAGTCGTACCGATTGACGCCATCGTAGGAGCGGTAGGGTTCGACGTCATAGGATCGCCCATCACTGCCGCACGAGATGTTCATGGCCATATAGGGATCAACACAGGCCGCACAGTCCATGAAAGCTGTTCGACCTAGCCATGCGCCAGGTGTGCACTGTCCGAAGCCAACGGTGACAGAGCTACCGTGCCGGCATTTCAACGTTTCGTAAGCGTTGACGGTTTCTTCGCACTGAAAATTCGCATCGCTGTTGATGTCGATAATGCGACCCATCGTGCAGGATGGCGTTGTGACTGACGGCGCCCGCGTGGATGAGCTCAATACTGTTGCCGTTCTATCGCACTGGTAATTGGCATCCGTATCGATATTGATGATTCGACCCATTGAACATTGCTCGGTGCCAATTTCACGAGGAGATGAGCACGTCTCGGTACTGAATTGAGCTGGGGTAGTTTCCGATCGTGTCTGGCATTGCGTGTTGCTGCCCGTGCCGCCGGCGATACCAAGCGATTGAAACGTACTCTCTGAAGTTGTCCTTGCGCTTCTGGCATTCAAGATCATTGGATCGTTGCCCGTGATCGAGAACTGAGGACGAATATCCGGGTTTCGCGCCAGAAAATTGATCGCATCGCATTCCTGACGCTGGACTGGGTCACTGCTGGGGGTGGCTGTTGAACAGGCAGTGACCTTGTTGACGCCCGGTCCAACCGTATCCCCCCTGCCCCCTTGAAAATAGGATGATTCGGTTACCGACTGGCCATAGGCTGGAATCTTGTTTTGAATATTTCCAGCGGTGATGGCATTTACATTCGTTTGATTGACCGAGCCTCCAAGAGCTTGCCCGTCACTGAATGCCGTGCTCTGGTCTGCAAATGCCAAGCTTGGTGCCATGCAGAGCAATATGATGGAACCAACGCGTCTCATTGGAACGAAGCTCCGCCTAGCCTTGTTCGGTAGCTTCGTGCCGTAGAGGCCCAATCCGGGCTTCTGCGCTCTATGTAGTCCAGCGCGTAATCAAGGGTGACATCTCCTGCGACCTTAACGAAGGTATCTGTCCTAGAGCATCCATCCTCCAAAACACTACTGGCCTCTGGCCTGGCGATTACCACTACCGGTACTCGATTGATGGTGAACTGTTGAAACGCTGGGGGATGAATCACGGCCGATACCTTTCGGTCGCCGATGAGATCCTTGATCTCTTCGCCCATCCGGGTCATGGAATTGCCCTTCAGCCCCCTAAATACCAGGGTGGCGCCAGCGAGTTCGGATTGCTCGATGAGCCGGCTTAGCGCATCTCTTGGCATGGAGAGCGAAACAAACACCATCAGATCCGGCACACCTGACTTCTTGGGATTCACCGCTTGGCCAAGGTTTTTGTATTTCTGAGCAATGGTGGCGATGTCAGGCGCTGGCGTCATCGCTTTGGGAACCGAGTCAACATCCGGTACGACACCACCAAACTGCTTCTGAACTTTGGTCATGTCGGGAATCCGATTTATGGCATCGGCGCTTGTCTGCCGTGCGGCTTCTATCTCAGTTGCGGTCGGCAATCGATTCGTCCCCACAGTGGGAAAAGAATTGCCCTGTGCCAACGCCGAGGAGGCCGCCAGCAACAGGGCCAAGGGGAGGATGCAAGCTAGAGATGACATTGATGGGTAGCGCATAGCTAATTGACCGATGCGGCTCCCTGACAACAATTCCGTTTACGAAAGATCTGGTATGAAAAATCTTCCCCTTCAAATGGGAATTCCTTTCCTGCGCCCCAAAGAATCGTGCTGCGCCCCAATGGCTGGCAACATTTCCCGGCGATCTTTGTGGTCTGAGGCACGGGATAGAGCATGTGGTACTTGTAGCCCGTCTTGTCCATGACAGGTTGTGGGTAGTAGCCACACATCCCGTCCTCACCCGAAGCCGCCCACATCAGGCCCTCACGGTGCATCTTCGCGATGATTCGATAAACCTCGAGGCTGGAGGCCTGAACCCCACCGACATGCGCCTGAACATTTCCGTTCAGCGGATACAGGCTGCCCTGACACCCCGCGCACCAGAAGAATGTGTTGTTGGGAAATCCTGCTGAGGCCGTAACGCAGTCGGCCGCGCAGGCCGCACGGGCGGGAAGATTGCCAAACAGATAGACATCCGGATTGAGAATGCGTGTGAGTTCATCGTCTTTCCAGAGAGGGTCAAGCTCGGTTAGATAGGCGACATCAAAACCTTGTTGTTCTAGGCAACTGTTGTCGAGAACGGCTTGCAAGTAAAAGATGATCGGATCGACATACCAGTGCACTTGGTAGAACGATGACTGATCTTGACCATCTCGGCGGTACCTGCTGGCTACTGGGGCATCGAACCCCGGATCAATATCGATGCCACCCAGGCTGACCATGCAGAAGGGTTTTCTGACCACATCGGCCCGGCGCACGGGCTCCCAGAAACTGACCTTAAGTCCGATCTTGGGAGGGTTACTGCAAAAACAAGCGGGACTCCCTCCTGGATTAGGCGTGTCCTCCTGGTCCAGCGACGCCAAAGTCACACCGGCAATGCGCAAGGGGAACATGCATGACCAACAGATATCCGTGATTGGATTAGCGAACTTGCCCTTGCACGTGACCGCGAGGCTTGGACTTGCGAGTAAGCTGATCACCAGTGCAAAGAGAAGGCTATGGACGGATTTCATCGATCCGTAACCTCTTGCCATCTTGGCTGACGATCGCTGGAGACTGCTTCAGTAAGAACTTTCGGCTAAGCACTCCACCTTGGTCGTAGAACACTTCCCGTTTCCACTGACGCATCAGCTTCAATGGCTCGCCACCGACAAGAATCGGCTTTACGCGGGTGGATGATTGTTCTATTAATCGCTTGGCGAATGCGACTTGCGAGCGTTCTCGCTGATCGAAAAACAAGAGCATTTGAGTAAGTGGCGCATAGTCGAGCGGATTGACCTTGGTTCCAGAGGGGAACAACAGGCTCCCCTTCTCATCGACCACATTGCGATCTAGGGTCCAGGTAGGATCTACGTAATACGTCCTGGTTGTTTCCGTATTGCTGATACCTTGCACGGGCTTTGGCTTTTCAACCGCATCGAGCACCTGCTTTTTGTAGTCCTCTTGCACCTTGGCTAACTCGCCGGTCCTCTCCATGCGGCGGAATTTGTCTTTCATTACCTCAATGAGATCCCGTTCCGCAATCTCATAGGTCGGACCGACAACACCCAGGTCACTCGCCAGAGAGAAACTGGGTATGACCGCTAGACATAGAAGGCTCGCCAGAAACGGATTTCGCATCCATCGATGATGTCATTTCCGCTTTTGAAAATTGGCGGCAAAAGCGCACAGAACCAGCGCATTTCAAAAATCAGGGCTTGAATTTGATCTGGCCGTTCTCAATCGCCAGCAGCTCAGATTTCATTTCATCGAATGTCCATAGGATGCGGTGATTGACCTTGAGTCCGGCCGCTTTGCATATCTTCAAGCCTTCTGTCTTGCCAACCCGGCAATAGCCGTCATCATGAGGAGCTACGCCGATCGCTCTCAGAACGGTCAACAGCTCATCGATTGTTGGAATGTTCTTGCATGAGGCCCGATCCGCATTGACCAATTCGCCCTCAGGAAGACCGGCAGGTTTTGAACTGGTTGGCCCACTTTGCGTTGTTCTTTTCTTTTCACGCGTCACCGAAGTACGGGCGGTTACAGGCTGTGGATGACCTTGCGCAGCTTCCATATTTGGCTTGCTGACGTTCCCTGACCACCCCGAATGGGTAAGGAAGACCTTACTGATGTCGAGATTCAAGTGAACTGCGTTGTTTGCACCATCCCCGAAGTTCTGGGGGATGGTTCTTTTCAGTGGACTCATGGGATCGATGACGAGCCAACCACGTTCTGTCAACTGGTCAAGCACGATCTTTGGGGCCAGGCCATATCCAGCAAAGGCATCTGGCCACCGGAGAAACACATGCCCTTCCTGGCCGACGATAGCGTCATGGCCAAACTTCTTATCGTTTGCCTTTATATCCTGTGCCAAAGCCTTCAAGGCTTCACCTATCGCGCCATTGAGCTGAATAGGCGCGCTCACCACTGGACCTGGTTTCTCCATGGGCTTGGTGGGCACGTCTTTCGTCCGCATTGATTGTTCTGGTTGACAAGACTCTGGGGACGATTCGACCGGGATGGTCACTGATGACGACACTGTGCTGGCTTGCGAGTCATTTTGTTGCTGCGTCGGCGCATTGGTTTCAGACAATGTGATACCTGCCTGTACCGTGGAAATGACACGCCCTGGCACGCTTAGTAGCGGCACTGACGAGACCATAGCTTCATCGCGCAAACGGATTGCGGTGAGCTTTATGTCAGGAATCTTTTCTGCCAGGACGGCTGGTGCGATCTTCCAAAGGCGCTCATCGGGTGAAGCCTCCTCCCGGAGAAATGCCATCCCACGATCGGTCAGCATATCCAGAATTCCATCGGGCGTGCGCGGCATTCCAGGGATGCCATCCTCTTTGATCTGCCGCGCCAGTTCCTCACCCGCAGCTGGCCAAACGAGATACACATGTCCGTCCATATTCCAAAGACGGGCTCCAGGCAGATTGATCAGCCACACACCTTCCCGAACAAATCGACGCATGATGTCGATCAGATGGCGCTCTACAGGCACACCTAAGTCATAGCCGGCCATGGCCACGCCAAGGGTTTTCAAATCACGCTCGACGCTGGTTTGGTCAGCCTTGATCACCAGGTCGTAAATGAGATTGGTCGGTCCCGGATTTCCGGCGAGAGACTCCATCAGCCAAACCACAAGGTCGGTATCAACTTCTACAATCCAGGCCATGGACTCCGCGCCAATGATTCGCTCAGCGATCAAACTGGACAGAGCGGTGTGCTGCTTTCCCCTTCCCTCTCGCCACTCTAAAAAATAGGCATTGACGCTGTTCTTGACCGCCCAGTCATAAAGATCCTCCGTGATCGGATGCCACGTTGAGGTGCGATCCTTGTTAGTCACCGTCAGGTCGGTAACAGGCTTACCTGCATCGTGGCACATGGCGGCGAGGAAAACGGCCAATTGCCAGCGCGGCTCCATTTCACGTCGGTGCAGGGGGGATACCGCTGATTTGAGGAGCACTCGATCCGCCGATTGCAAGGCCCACAAACCAACCTCGATGGCGTGCCTCAACAAGCCCCCTGCCCCTCGGTGATGGTGCGACTGCGAGGCGGGCAGCAGATGCGAGAACGAGGCAAAGCGCTCGATGGCTGAGAAGTAATGTTTCTGGAAGACCTCTGGTGTGGCAATGGTCGAATTGGCAATCCGGTCCAGCAATTCCTTTTGCGTCTCGATTAACTTCGACGGCGGCACAACGGGCAAGCCCTTCATGAACGGCGGATAGCGAGGTATATCGTCTTCACCCCAATCGCAGACAGGATGGCTCACCTGTCTCGTCGGGGAAAGGAACTTCTTTTTTCGCCAGAACATCAGGGGATGACTCTCTTAGCGCGTATCAGAAGACTTCAATGGCTCGTCCTATGACTTGCCCTTCATCGACCCATCCGACGAGTGCGTATCGAGAATCCAGGCTATCGGGATTGGGTGCCGCCATGTAGTAATGCTGTGGGGGAATTGTTCCCGTAGGTCCAGGAGTCAGTGGGCTGCCAGTTCTCGTTTTTGGCTTTGCACGCCCAACAAAGGAATCATTGACAAAGAAGTCGAGAAAACCTGATTCAGATTCGACCGCACTGACGGTCGCTCCGGGCACGCCCTTGACGATTTTGAGAAACCTGGAGCCTGCCGCATACGGACCACCTCCTTGGTAATGGAAGGCCGCGAAATCGTCCAGTTCCGGCATGACGCCCTTCTGGATCAGATAGACCCTGCCAGGAAGCGAGTCAGAAACGTTGATCGATATGACGACATACCGGCCTAGCAGCACCCAGAGCGTCAGGAGCCAAAGGTAAGCAGGCGCATAGTTGGAAAGATTCCGATAGATACGAATGAGCATCCATTGATGCTATCGATCTGGCTCACGGATTCGAGCGGGTAAAGCGCACCCATCGGGCGCATTTCGAAAGTATTTCGAATCTTGACGTCGGTGCTAACCGTCATCAGCAATCACCTTGGTTTCACAGAACGGACAATGATCCGTGTGCTTGCTACCGGCATCGTAGATAAAGGTCGCATTGCATTCTCGGCAAGGAACGAGCATGACGATACTTACTCGAACGTCACGTGCTGCGAAGTACGCCGCATTGATATCCAGGGGGCCGCAAATTCCCTGATATTCGCGCCAGGTCGCCATTAGACTGGTCGTTGTGAGTTCCCCGGAAAAAAGGCGCCGGTGCAGGGCCGCGAAGGCAGAGAGCCTTGCGGCTGAGTCCCGGTCCTTGATATACGAGAGAACGGTCTCGGGCAATTTTCCGTTTGCCGGACTGACGCCATGAACCTCTTTCCACCACTGACGCAGCGTTCGGGTACCGATCCGGGTCATACCCCGGATGATCGACAACCTCAAACCAACGCGAATAAGTTCATGAGCATGCTGCAAATTCTCCAGATCGGTAAGCGCGACCAAGACCAAACCCCCGGGTATTTAGGCTTCAGAAAAGGCTCTAGCGTGGCTTGAGGATTTCACACCGGCCGCGATTGCCATCGTATAAGCGGCCTTTTGCAGGCCCTGGAGGGCCAGGAGTCGATCGATTTCTGCCTCGTTCAGGCGCAGGCTAATGACGCTAATGCCAATGTCGCGCGCCATCGCCTCAATCTCATCCAGATTCATCTGCGCCAAGCGATCCAGGACCCCACGCGAAAGGCCAGTTAAGACCTCTCCGGATCTTGTTTTTGACGCTTCTCTCGCCATTGTGAGAAACTGCCGGTTAATCGAAATGATATCATTCATGTCGCTTTTCCAAAATTGACCTGTTATTCACATAGCAAACAATATACATCGTTCGGTTTTTTGTCAATTATAAAAGAAACCGTGAAAGGATTCTTTTGAAGTCAACATCTGAAGACGATATCGCTCATCGACTGAAGCTCTGGCGCAAGAGGGTTATGAAAATGACGCAGGAGCGGTTCGCCAACGCCACGGGAGTGCACCTCAGTGCGATTCGGAAGTACGAGAATCGCCATAGCGTACCCAGCAGCGAATCTCTGTTGGCGATTGCCAGTACGGGTGTCGATCTTCACTGGTTGCTGACCGGTAAGGGCGACATGCGTGCACCGACGAGCAGCGATGATGACCAGGCCAAAACGGAAGCTGAAGTGGAATTGGTGAGCCGTCTAAAAGCGATAGAGGGCCTGCTTAATGGTCTCCAGGACGAGAAGCGATCTGCCGTCCTAGAAGAGATTTTTTCTCGCGTTCATGAAGCGAAACGAGTAGCTGACCTTGAAGCTCTGGTTGGGAAACTGCAGCGCAAGCGCGCTTAATCAGGACTCTGAGGACCTCTTACTGTTGGTGCTGATACCGAATTGACTCAGTGTGCCGGAATTCGCCGACCCATACACAAAGTGGATAAGGTATTGTCCATAAATGAATTTCTAAGGTCGATGGTAGGGCGCTTAAAATCAGCGTCTGGGTCAAATTTGCGTCAGCGTCAACACATAAGTCCTAGTGCTGGGAAATGTTGAGAGGAACGAATCTGTGGATTAACCGACGTTCCCCACGTCCCCAGACAAAGTCCATGCGCGAAGCGCTCGAAGCAGGGGTCGTTTTTTCGTTTGGTGTGTTTGCATTCGTCCCAAAATATCATTCAGGGTTCGAATGGCCTCCAGGATGTGCGCTCCTTTATTTAGCATCACGCATTCAGCACGTTGCCCCATTGCTGCATCTGTAATTTCCGCTCGCGAGGGCAATCCAGTCTTAGCCAGGGTCTCCAGCACCTGAGTTGCCCAGATGACAGGCATATGCGCGGCCTCTGCTGCCCACAGGATTTCCTCTTGAACCTCCGCTAACCGTTCGTAACCGCATTCCACAGCCAGATCACCACGTGCGATCATTACCCCTGCCACCTCGTTAGCCATAGCCGAGAAAATTAACTCTGGAAGATTTTCGAAAGCGCGGCGCGTCTCTATCTTGAGAACGATGCCAAGCTTTGGCGATCCCAAGTCTTTCAGGCAGGCTCGCAATGTCGCAATATCCTTTTCGTTTTGTACGAATGACAGACCAACCATGTCTGCCTCCTTGGCAACCACAAGCAAATCCTGAATATCCTTTTCCGTCAAGGCAGGCAAATCGAGCTGACTGTCCGGCAAGTTAATGCCCTTGTCACCGCCCAAAGATTCGCCGTCGTCACGGGCGTGAGTGATCTCCACTTCTAGCCAATCAGATTCAACTCGGCGGATCACCCCACCTATTCGCCCATCATCAAACCAGATTCGTTCACCAACACAGACCTGATCAAAAATAGCTGGCAAGGTGCACGTAATGATCGCCGCTTCGTGGCCTTGAGTTCCCTGTCGCAGTGGTAGCGAAGTTTCCATCAATTTTCGGGTAAGGCGCAAAGTCCCGCCACGCTTTAGGTGCAGCTCCCTCTCCCTGCAAGGCAGATCGGTGAGAACACCAGTTCGTGGTCCGGACCCCTTACGGCGGCGCTTGAGAGGCGTTTCTGGCAAAAGATACGTCGTTTTATCGCATTCAACGATAACGCCACTGCTGTCCTGTTGCACTACAACTAGGCTGCGATTTGCGTCTCTGGCATCAGCACATTCCAACACATCGCCCTCTCGCAATTGTGCCAACCATTTTGCATCTGCGCCTGCATGTAGGTGAGCATTCGCCACCGGCTGCGTGGATCCAGCAACACGCAATCCGAGTCGAGCAGGAACCAGCATTTTTCCAAACTCATCCCTCAGGGGTTTTAGTTTTAACACAGACCTGCCCAAGCCTAACGGACCGGTGCGTAGCTTTGGTCCACCGAGATCCATAAGTATGCGCACGGGCCGCCTTTCTGCGAGCGCCGCACGGCGCACATTGTCGCCCATGGCCTTCCACTCACTGGAACCATCGTGAGCGCAATTAATGCGCGCGATATCCATACCGGACTTAACAAGCCGCCTGATGAACCCATAATCTCGCGCTGCTTCGGAAGGAAGCGTAACCATAATTCGCACCGCCCTTTCCTTTGGCGCCACGCCAAGGAGATCAGCGGTGTGTTTTTCCAGCAATGTTCCACTACTGTGTATGCCTACGGGTTCGTCGCCAGAATGGGTTTGCCACGGCTGAGAGGTCAAACGGTGCAATATGCCAAGGACCTTATCAAGGTTTGCGAGAACGTGGGCTTCCGAATGCCCGAGAGAAGAAAGTCCATTTCGCGCCAGCCATTCTTGCAATGAGCGCATATCGCTTTGCCGCAAGCTCAAATAGTGGGCGAAGTTGCGTGCACTCGCTTTATAGCTCAGGCTAGCATTTCCAAGGTATGGTGCGAGGGATGCTTCGTAAGCCAACATTTTCCCGCGCAGATTCCAAAGCTGACCAAGTATGCGTTTGCACTCCCCTTCATCCCACGCCTCGGCAGCATGCTTGTCCGCTGGGTGAGCCGCGACAATTGACTCCGCAGCGACACCGCGCTTTCTCGATTTCACGTTTTTAACCATAAGCACAGGGTTGGCTAGGACTGTAACTAGGGTGCTTTCCTGTTTTGATAACAAAGGTAGCATAGGCAATTTCACGCAACATCAGCACTTGCAATTGCGAACCAAATCAGCAAAATTCGTGTTCGATTACTCTGACTAGGTCTTGACGATCCTTGGGGAGTGATTGATTTGAGTTTGACGATGATTCAGATCTCAAATAAGGTGCCCAGCGCGTTGAAGACGATCATTAACGGGCCAGTACATGAACAAACCCACTTGCAACATGTGCAAATGGGCTTGCTATTCAAAGGCAAATTACGCTGCAGATCCTGCGCATGCGGTTGCTGATTTCTTACTTACGGTATCGCAACATAACATCGCATGTTTTGAGCTTGCTTTTGCATCGCCGTCTTTGTGCTGATCGTGACATTCAGCGGCTTTCAAGTGATGATCCGCACATGCCTTGTGATCCTTGGCAGCCTCTTTGTGCGCGATGCTTGCTGTCGTATGAGCAGTGGACATTTTGTATACCTTTCGAAATTGGAACGGGATTAGTCGGATTACCGATTAGCGCGGCGAACACTTATTCGTGCCGCGAACATCAGTGGCACAGTGTGCGACAGCGTATCCGGCGAGTCTGTACGCAGACGAACGTAGGTGAATGGACGAGTGAGCTGGCATCACCACGCGTTTTTCCGAATAAATTGCTCTGAGTCTTTCATCACAGCCATATTCCCGCCTGTAGTTTGCTCTTGGCATTTGTCGGAACAGTAGGCGCTGTCATAAGCCCCATTGCATGGCACGGTCGACCGTTAAGCTGTGTGCATTTACATACTCAAGTCAATGGCCGGTTTGTAGCAAGACCCACGTTGAATGACCGCAATGTGAGCAAGGTCCCGACTGGACGAATGTGGCCGATCATAGGTTTTCAGATTGACGAAATCGTCGCTGATTTGACGTCGTTCAATCGTGAATCTGAACGACCAGTCTGGAGCGACCAGTTCGCAATGCGCTACTACAGTAGTCAGTCTGAAGCTCCAGTTCAACATTGCCGGAAGCCGACGCTCAGATTCAGTGTCCTCGCCGGAGCACGTTCTAATTCAGCTGTGCAGCGACTGCCGACTAACCAAGGCTCGACTCAGTTTGACCTTCATCAGCAATTTAGCACGAGAATTCGTAGCCGAATATCGGACATTGCTGTCACGCCTTCAAGTGGAATCAGTAGAAGGCATACACCAGGATCAGGTTTTGAAAAAATTGATACTACCGCCGATCAATCCTTGCGTAATGCAATGAACATCAAGGACATCGCCTGCAATTCGTTGTCTTTAGCGTAGGCGATTCAGTAATTAGACTACTGCTGCTTACGCGCATTGAACATAGACTTTATTCGGAACAATTCCCAGAAGGCTCGGTGCATTTTTCGATCCCCTGCCTTTCATTGTTGCCAGACACGACAGGTCGAATGCACCATCCTTGCCGCTTCCGCTTGTGTTATCCCCAGAAGCTTTCGGGTTTCGCGGATTTCGGATGGATTGGGATGACCAGTGGCTGCCATCTTAAATTGGCGGGATTGACATACTTTTACTATACGCGCATTGCACGTATGATGGAATCGGTATGTTGAGCTATCTAGAGGGATCCATGGATCGAATTGTGTTGGGTTCAGTTCTGTTTGCCGTTCTGTTTGCCGTTCCGGTAATCGTGCTGCTCTATTTGAGCTACCGGATGGTGGTTGCCGCATTGAGGTTGTTCCACAGCGGGAGGATCGTTGAGTCCCTAGGGCTGCTTGGAACAACCATAGTCGCCGCATGCTTGGTCGGAAAGTTCGGCAACGAAAAGACCATACTTGTGGTCGCCCTGCTTTCATGGATATTCTTGGCGGCTGCATTTATTCGCTTTGTGCTGCGTCGTGGTGAAGCAGAACCCAAGCGGGGATCACGCTTCGCTGACGCACAGAACGATCAGGATCCGAACTCGATGAACTTTTCGGGTGTAGGCCCAGGCTTCCAAGGGTTTGGGATATACGCAGGTGGTGTTCGCATCGCTCACGATCCCATCGACGACGATTGATCTCATCGAGCCTCATCGCGATCACTTTGTTGGGGACTGCGAACTATTCGGCGAGAATAGATCCAGTCCTTTTCCTGCTTGATCGGCAACCCAGCCCGCTCCCTCTGAAGCACTTCCTTCCGCCTGGCGTACAGACTGTTTAGCCTTTCCTTCCAGCCAAGCCATGTCTGCGTTCGAGGGTTGTACGCCCGCCCGATTATTGCTACCTATAGTTGCTAAACCTTGGGCAAGTTCAGGGTCCTTTTGCGCAGCCTCTCTCAACTTGCCGGCGTAATCCTGGACACTGGCTGACCCGGCACCAAATCC
The DNA here is from genome assembly GCA_016718525.1 of Rhodocyclaceae bacterium. Classification (GTDB taxonomy): domain Bacteria; phylum Pseudomonadota; class Gammaproteobacteria; order Burkholderiales; family Rhodocyclaceae; genus JADKHX01. The sequence continues at coordinate 726,962 of JADKDD010000001.1, read as the reverse complement.
GTAGGCATTCAAGAGCACGGTTCCCGTTCCTCGTTGGCGCTCCTGATACAACTGATTCGCGATGACAGTGATCCCACTTTCAAGCGACACCTGCGATTCCTTCCGCTTAACTTGGTCAGACGCTGCGTTAAACGATTCGGCGTATGTCTTCGCTGCTGGTGACAGGTCCGGCATGGATCGCGGCTTCTGGTATTGCTGATGTTCTACGTGCCCGCTGTTTGCCCGCCCCTGTGATGCAACCGCATCGTTACCTTTGCTGTCCAGTGCATCGAGCGCTGTTTGGCCTTCGCCTCGAACAGTGTCCTGGGATTTGGGAGGCTCAACCCCTTCAGCAGCCAGACGAGACTTGGCAAGACGGTCCCTGGTTTCCAAGGCAACATCTTCGCGAAAGCCCTGATTCGAATTCCACTCGCGCTGAAACGCGGCCAGGCGCTCTGGCGTGACTTCAGAGCCCTTTCCAAAGAGCATTTCATAGCCAGACTTCGCCATGATCAGGGATTCATCCAGAGAAACATTGGAGCGGTTCTCATTTCCCGCCTGGCTACGACTGCCTGCCTCTTGCTGCTCCGTCAGTGAGGCGAGCTCCTTACTGTCGAAGGATTTGGCCTTGTCGAGGGAAGCGGCTGCACGTTCTGCTGCTTGTTTTACGCCTTGATCAGAGGTTGATCCCGCAACACGAAGCAGACCACGCTTGGCCACCTCGGCGGCCTGCCTTAACTCGTCCTGTGTTGCTGTCTTGAGCGTTTGATCGGCAGACTCGTCATAGCGCTGCCCGGTTTTGACGCCTCCCGCCACACGTGCCGATACACCGGAGGCCTTTTCCGCAAGTGCCATGGCCAGCTGCCCCGCTCTTCCCGGATCTTTTGAAGCCTGTCCCTCTCCAGGTTTGCTTTGAGTACCACTGCCACCTGCGGACAGAACGGAATCCACAGATGCGCCTTCGTGATTGGTCAGGCCTTTTTTGGCTGAAAAGTCTCGTCCCGTGGAAACCGCGTTGCCGGCACCAGAAGTCACTCCAGCACTGGCGTCTCCGCCAATCTCCGAATTCAATGCCATCGACAATTGTCGTTGAAACACGGCACTTTGATCCTGGGTGAGTTTCGCGGTTTTCGAATCCCCCAATGTGCTGGCTTTGCCCGTAGAGGCTTGCGTACCCTCACCTGAGTATTGGACATCCGACGCTGAGCGTCCTAGCCCGGATTGTGCGATGGCACCCATTAGCGACGATCCTGCTGCGGAGACATTCGTTACTTCGTCGATCGTAAAGCGACCATCGCGGTTCGAGTCGAATCCTGTCATGCTCATGTTGCCGCTCTTGACGGTCATTGCATCCCCCGTTCGCTCGATCGAGCCAGCGGTATCCGCCGTGGCCATCTTGGCAGCCCCTGTCGATAGGGATGGCTGTGTCGAGTGTTGCAGTGCCGAGTAATTTCCCTGCTGCACATTACCCAGTGAAGCATTTCCCATGTTCATGTTGCCCTGAGCGAGTGACGCCGCCGCCTTTTCGGCGTCCCGTGGGGCAAAAGACGATCCAACCGATCGCAGGCCTGCATCACCCCACTTGATCAAAGCAGCGGCAATGGCAGGAATCGACAGGACCAGCATCCCCGCGATAGCTTGGTCACTGACCACCGAGTTGTTGAGATAACCGTAGGCTTCAAGCGACATCCCGCCACCATTGGTGGCACTTATCAGAGCCTTCTGAGCCTGAACATTCATGAGGAAGTTCATGATTGCGTAGAGCGGTGGCCAGAGCTGAATCCAGATCAAGCTACCCGCATACATTTTCAGGACCGTGCCCCCATGGTGGCCGGCAATCAATGTCAGGATCAGGATGATCGGGAATACCGCGTACTGAACCAGTTCAATAGCATTGCGCACTTTCGGCATGGTGCCTTCCGCAAGCTTGGCCATCGCCTTGTAGGAGTCGCTGGTCTGTCGAACTGCCTGCGCTTGCGCCAGGTTAGTTGCGGCACTCGCCGCATCACCGATCTGGGAAGGGATAGTGTACTGGGCATCAATCACAGCATTTGAGACAATCGACTGCTTGATCGTATCGGTCGCATTCGCGGATAGCCCCAGCAAGTAGCTGGTACTGGTCGCCAGAGACCCCGCTATCGCGGTATTAGCCAGGGCGGATGACATTCCTGGGTACATGCGATTACCCAGAAGACCCAGTTGAATGGCCGTCTCGGCATTCAACTGCGTGGTGATCGCTGTGTAGCCGTCATTGCAGCCCACGGTTTGAATGAGGCTTGGATCGGTGGTATCCCGAATCGAGACGAGGCGCGACGGATTGGTCAAGCCATTCAAGGCACCCCAGATGTCGTTGGTCTTCATCAGGTCATTCATGCGGATGTACCCCGAAGCTAACTCGGGCGTTATGCACTCGCGGTAAAACTCATAGAAATTGCTGGTCAGGATCGGCTGACCACTTTTTATGGCCAGACGTTCTTGCAAGACGCGATGCCCGAAGAGTGATCCACTGGTTCGAAACTGCAAATCATTGGGCAGTGCGAAGACGGTCTCAAAAGCACCGGTCAGCCAATCTCCGATCTTGCTGGTGGAGTGTGCAAAAGCCGCGAGGCCAATGGGCACGTTGGCGACGACTTGGGAAGGTGCTGAACCAGTCCTGTCGACAACAATAACGTTCGTCTTCGGCACTAGCAGCATGCCGTTGAAGACGGCCAGCATGATCACCCACTTCCAGAATTCCTCCATCCGTCCTTTGCCAGCCAGGACCACCAGCGCCAGTGAAAGAATGCCGACAAGCGCCAGCGTGCGAAGCAGTCCAAGATAATCGCCGCTGCCCATGAGGGCCGCCACAGCATTGAACGTGGCCGCAAGTTCCTCGATATTCCAGTAGGCATAGACCTCAAAGTTCATTGCAGCTCAAACCCTGCCCTAGCGATTGAAAGCCATCATCGACTGGAACACATTGGTGGGCAGACCGGCTTTGAGGGACTGATCGAGCCATTGGATGCTGCGTTGCATCTGGGCCACCTGAACGCCCTTCTGATATTCGGCCACGAGCATTTCCCGGCCTTCCTGCTCGATTTCTGTCACACGGCTCAAGATAGACTTGGCTGCTTCGGCCACATCGGCATTACCTTTGCCCATTTCATTCTGGACTGCCTCACGGAGCGTTTTAGCGAGGTTCGTGAAGTACGAGTGGGCGACATCAACGGCGACGAGCTGGGTATGGTTTTCCACGACGAACTCACCCCCTGGCATGTTGGCGGCGAGCGACAACATCTTCCAGACCGGCAAACTCGATGCGCTGATCAGCGAGACATCTATCGTCCCCTGCCCGCCTGCATCTCGGCTCTCTACCTTCTGCTTCATGGTGACGATCTTGTCGCGAACGTACTTGGCGAACGACCCTGAGGTGATGCCATTCTCGGTATAGGTTGGGTTCTTGCAATCGGCGTACTCATCGCAGATCAACCCGGAAAGCGTGGCGGTTGCCGAGGAACCGTCACCCACAAACTGTCGGAAGGTGATCTTTGCCCCCGGCTTGTAGAGCCACTTTGCCTTCTGGTCAGTGCTGGAACCCGACTCGTCCTCGCCTGGCGGAACGATGATGATCGTCCCCGTCATGCTCATCATGAGTTGCCGAGTCTCGTCATCAACGCCATTCACCCGCGATAGTGCCCGCCACACGACATTACCAGGATCAAAGGTGTCCTTGTTGCGAGTATCGGCTGATATGGCTGCCTGACGGGTTTGTTTGGCCTTTGCACGGTCTTTCCACGCATCCCACGACTCAAACACATCGGCGTAAAGATTGAGTGAAGCGCCAGCAACCTTGCCCTCCTTTTCCTGCGTTTTGTCAGTCAGGGTGCTGCCAATGGCGGCGACCATCCCTTCTGCGGCCTGACAGGAGTTGATGTTGAGGTTGTTAACCTTGGAGATCTGATCCTGGAGGTACTGCATCAGGTCAGCCAGGTCCGGGGAAATGGATTTGACGGCCATCATGAAGGCGTAGCCGATCGCGTTGTTGGCGATGTTCCGCAACAAGGCGGTGAGTTGCTCTTTGTTGATGAAGGAAAACGATCCAGCAAATAGATCGATACCTCCGCAACCCGCCTTGAATCCGGGGGGTGAGATCGTGACCAACTGGTAATTCTTGACGGGGGTGCGCATGTACAGACTGCCGCCCGAGTACAGATTCATGGTCTGCCCCTGATAGGCCGCAGGGCCGGTGACGTTGCCATACGCGCCGATGTCGTTGAACCAGCTTTGCATGCTGGTTTGCACGTTGGCCAGTGACGTCAAGGGAATGATCAGCGCCAGTAGACTGGCAATTACACGTTTCTTAAGCATGAAGTCCCTCAGTACAAATCCCCAGGCTGGGTCTGGGTCAGGATGTAGATGCGTTCAACAATGTCTTGTACCGACAGAACCCCGGAGCCCAACGGAATCAGTCGGCGATCTTTGATATTTCCTAGCGCCACATAGGGAACCTGTTTGACATCGAGTACCTTGGCCATGCCGTTATCCATCGCCGGTTTGGGGAAGCCAGGCAAAGCACCTCCATCCAGACTGACCGGAAATATCGTGATGCCGTAGGTGTCCGACAGCAGCTTGAGTGCTGGCGCCATGCGATGGCAGTAGGGACAATCCGACCGGAATACGAAGAACACGCCCCACTCCTTGGCAATTTCCTTGAGTGAGCTTCGTTCCTTCTGGGTCCGCTCGCTGTCACGCACCTGGATCGCGGCGTTATTGACGGGGTTCCTCAACTGGTAATTGATTTCCGGATTGGCCCAGATGACACGACGCCAGACATCTGAAAACACTGAAGCCCGATCCATCAAGGCTTCCTGCGCCGTAATGTAGGCTTTGAGGTTTTCAGGCGAAGGCTGCATCAAAGCCAGAGCCCGTTTCGCCTCCAGAGATTTGCGCATCCGTTCCAGTTCCTCCAGCGCAGCCTCTTCCTTGCTCTTCTTCTTTGCCGGCAGCTTTTCCGGGTCAGTGGAGTCATCAGGCTCGTTATCGCAGTACCAATTGAACTTGACGTCGTCACAACTCCAGACCGATGGATAGTCCATTCCCCCATTGCTCACCGACGCCCATGTCGAATTCATGAATAGGCATCCGAAAAGCATGAGCGGCCAACGCTTGAGCATCGGCCAGCCCTACTTCTGCGCCAGTAACTGACGAACCCGGTCCGTGGCATCGGGGATACCTGTTTCCGCAGCATCGGCCATACGAACCAGTGCAGCAGTGTTCAGGACGCCACAACGGCATTCGTTAGCGATGGTGTTCAAGGCCTCATCGACCTGCTTTCCATAATCGGCTGCCACGAGGAATATGGCTTTTTGCTCCTCGTCAGTCATGCCTGGCTTTAGGCGCGCAGCCAGTATCTTTTTCTGCTCCTCAAACAGACTGCCGACATCGACACGTACCAGGCGCGGTGATGGATGTGCGCGAAGCCAGGAGTAACCGATGGCGCACGAGGCAAAGACCGACAAGAAGCACATCACCAGAAGTCGCCTCAAGTTCATGCGGCACCCCTGCGTTCAATGATGGTCTCAATGGCTTCGGTGACGGGTATCCCCTGGTCGGCCAGCGTCTTGATTGCCTGGTAATCCTCGGCGCGCGTGGAATACAGCAGCATCGAGAACGGGTCGAGAATCAGCCGCCCAACCCCTGATCCCATCGGGCCATGAACATAGATCTCCGAGTAATGGCCATGCTCGGTACTGACCGATGACAGTTGCCGCTTCATCCACTCGTCGACATGAAGCTTGCCCTCTTTTCCTAGCCGATCGATGCTTTCCGGCTTTTGCCTGAGGAGGAACAACCAGTCGGCATTGGTGATGGCTGCCCGAGTTGCTTCGTTTTTGTAATAGTCGTCGACCGACTGCGTAATGGTGCCAAACGCACCGCCATACTTCCGGGCACGCCGATAGCCAGCCTCGATAAAGTTTGCACTCGACCCGCTGCCCATGAGATCCCAGGCCTCATCGATGATGACCAGCTTCCGTTTGGAGCGATCGAGGTACATTTCCTGAGTGATGCGATACATCATCAACTGCATCACCACGGCCTGCAGATCCTTCTTAGCCTTGAGCTCTTCTAGTTCCAGCACGACCAGATTCTTGCGAAATTCGATGTTGGCCTCGCCTTCGAAGTAGCTCGCATAGATCCCGTACTTCGTATAAGGCTCCAGAGATGTCGCCAATCGGGAAAGGTCCCGCTCCATCTCTCCCTCATCGCTCAAGCGTCCAGTGCGCAGCAGATCATAGACATCGGTAATCGTTGCGGCCTTTTCCTTCTGGTCCCAGACGCGCTTGATGGCGGCTGCCAGCGCCGAGTAGGCGTAGTTATCGAGCGGCCCACGGGGGCTGGCCATTTGCGCGACCAGGGGAAGCAGCATTTCCATGTCGTTGTTGATGTCCACAACCATGGAGAACGGATTCAGACAAATCGTGTTGGTACGCTCATCGGAAAACTCAATGAACTCGCCGTCCAGCAACTCAGAGAGGTTCCGGTAGGAGCGCCCCACATCGATGATCCACACCTTGGTCCCGGTACCGAGATATCGGAAAGCCATTTCGTTCACGAAAACCGACTTGCCGGAGCCTGAGAGTGCCGCGACGGCAAAATTGTAGTTGCCGCCCGTGTTGTCGAAGAGATCGAAGGTCATGATCTGACCACGCCGACCGAACAAGGTCATGACGGGTGTGGCCGTGCCCTTCCATTCGGCAATCAACGGTGACGTCATGACGGCGTTGTCCGCTGTCTTTGTTCCCGCCCGGCCAAACAATTGCAGATCCTTTTGCAGGGCCGGGCTCAGTGTGCAGGGCATGGAGGCCACAAAGGCCTGGTGCTGCAGATAGACATCCTTGGCAAGATCAAATCCTCTGGCACGCCAGACAGCACGGACGGCATGTTCAGTCCGGGAAACGTCTTCGATCCGCGACAAGAGCACGATCTGGTGGTACATCTGGACGACGTTGCGACCGTTGTCGAAGGCGCGAAGGACCATGTCCCAGTCACGCTTGCGATCCTGAAGATCTGGCTGAAAGTGCGACATGTAGGAACCGGCGGCCTGGGTCGCCCGTGCCGCCTTGATCAGCGCCTTGCTTCTGGCCGATTCGTAATCCAGTAGGATGGCCCCCATGGTGATGAGAAAGGGACACGGAATCGCTAGTGCCATCTGGTAGTAATCCCCAATCAGGGAGCCCATGTTTCCCAGCCGGTAATACTTTGGGTACTGGCGTACCGAGAAACACTGCATCGCGGTTTCAGCGCCGCCCTCCTTCCGATACTTGATGAACGTATCGGCAACGGCAGAAGCAATTTCAGGGTTCGACAACTGGCTGCGCAGCGATCGTGAGCTGTCGTACTCGATATGCCGTTCTGCCGGTTGGCCCAGTACGCGCTCGTGATCGAAGAAATCCGCGACATAAGTTCAGCAGGCTTTCCGGTCCCCAATCCCACCCAGGCATATGGGCTGAGCGCAAGGTGGCGTGCGTGCTTTCCTTGATGCGGATCGCCTCTTCAACATCAGCCGGACTTTCCGGGTCCAACGGCGTACTGATGGCAATCACACAGCGGTAGTCGCGCAGCAGATAGACGTGATGGGAGAAGAGCGACTTGCCCGCCCCCTTCAGGTAGTGGTCGATGCGGCGCCGACCGAGAACGCGATAGATGTTCCGATTCCGATTTGACTCCCCTTCTCCGGAGCGAGCCTCGTCCACTGGCAGCATGTTGGCCTGCTCTCTGAGGGAAGGCAGGATATGTGGACTGGCGTAAAGGGAGATCTGAATACCCGTGCCCGCTGGACACGACATGAACAGGCTCGCCAGTACGCGCTCCATTTCCTCGTTAGAACCGGTTTGCGGCACCGTCTCGATACAGAATCCCATGGAGAGTCCAGGTTTGTCACCAAAGGCGCCCTGATCAAGCACAAACATGCCCTCGTCACCCATCCAGCCCAGATACGGGAGAATGCCGGTGAGTCTTGGCAGCGTGGCAATACGCTCCAGGAGGTTGCGCTGCACCGCATCGGCAGGCTCGAATCGCTCGCCATAGAAGACCGTTTTAACGGCTTCAAGAAAGCTCATTCGCGATCTCCCGTGAAAGCATCAGGTCCCGTCGGTCCGATGGCTTGATTGCCCGGTAGCGTCGTCCCACCCAGTGGCAACATCGGGCGTTGAGTCTGTGGCAGCGGTTTCTGAACAGCTTTTCCTTTAGTTCCGGGCTTGAGGAAAGTCGGTCGATAGCGGTCAACGATTTGTCGCTGACTATGCTCAATGGCCCAGCGCCCTGAATTGGCGACCACGTACAAATAGGATTGGTCGTGCAAGTCCCCTTCCGTGTCTTCCCATGGGGCAATCCAGATGCGTAAAACCTTGGGCTGTATCCGCAAGGGATCACCGGAAGAGGCAACCGCACCAGTGATCAACGCTTCCTTTGTTTGGGTTGTAGCTGCCTGCGCTCCTTTTCCTTCCTTACGTAGTGCCGGGAGATTGTTGGCCACGGCATTGGCGTAAATACCGGAGAGCGATGAACAGGTCACGCCATCCGGAGCCTTACAGGCGAACTTACTCTCACCTTCAAGCCCCGTGAGGGAACCGGCACACCCGTTCAAGCCTAATGCGACGATGGTCGCCATTCCCCAAATCTGGCGCATGATCAATTTCCTTTCAGCTTGGGAGTCACGGCCGCTTTCGTGGTGGCCGGACTACCCGCCAAACGCCGATCAATTTCGGCGGCAGGAGCAGCGCCCGAAATCAAACTGCCATCCTGAAGAATCATCGTCGGCGTGCCATTGATGCCCAGACTGTTCGCCAACTGATTGATGCGTTCAATCGGTGCAGCGCACCTGGGACTCTCGGCAACCTTGCCAGTGGCCATCAGTTCCGACCAGGCCTTGGCACGATTGGATGCACACCAAACTCGCTCCGCTTTCCCCTTGGCTTCGGGATGCAGTCCATCCAGGGGATACAGAAAGGTAAATATCGAGACGTTATCGAGCTTGGCCAGTTCACCTTCCAGCCCTTTGCAATAGGGACAATCCGGATCCGAGAACACGGCCAGCTTCCGACTGCCATCGCCGCGTACCGTCTTGATGGCATCCTGAAGCGGCAACTGAGCAAAGTCGATCCGGTTGATGTCGCTTAAGCGCTGTGCGGTCAGATCCTTTTGCTCGCGCATATCGAACAAGTGCCCGAAGACAAAATACCGACCCGACGCATCCGAGAAGGCAACGTTTTTGCCCATGGTCACTTCGAAGAGACCCGCAACCTCGGATTGATGAACAGCCGTGATCCGGGTCGATGGATAGAGTTCCTTGAGGCGAGTCTCCATCTCGGATTCGACGGCACTGGTCGAAGCACTGGCAACACCAGCAATGCTTACAAGGAACGAAGCCAAAGGAACAACGATCGATTTACGCATGTGCGCTTACTCCATAGGGTTCAGGGACTTTTTCATGATTTGGCGTCCGCGCTTCCAGATTTCCGAGTAGGTGTCTTCGTCGGAGGCACCGGCCACGCCCAGCGTCACGCCCTTGGTCAGGACGACATCGACGACGCGGCCTGCATCGACTTCGATAATTGGAAACATCTTCTCGGCTAGCGTGATGTAGTACTGGGAGAGTCGATCGAGTGCTTTGCCCACTCCCGCACCGATTCCAGCTTGGATCTGCTTTCCGGGATCCACGGTACCAACTGTCCCCAGTGCGCTCGTGCTGTAACTCGTAGCGCTTTGCTGGAAGCCTTGCCCAATCCCGGAAATAATTCCGGTCATCAGCGCATTGGCTAGCACCTGACCTTGCTTGCTGACCAACCGGCCGCGCAATCCAGCTTTGCCGTCCTCACCCACCACATACCCCTTGATCGTGGCATCCACCACTTCGCCGCTATTGATTACGCAGGAAAGCGATTCGAGGCGCAAATAGGCTCGTTCGGAACTGATGTCGCCATAGCCCGAACCGAGAATGAAACACTCCTTCACTTTGGCGCGGTACCGGTTCGGAAGAAAGGCGTTGTCCTGCACACGCAGCAGGATTGGCCAGGGGTTGTTCTGTGCTTGCCCACCTGTTGGCGCATCCAAGCCACCCATCAATGCGACACGCATGAAGGACCCGGACGGAATGTAGGTTTTGTTTTGCTTGCCCTCCTCCACGCTTTGGGGCGTTGCAGCAATCGTGTCACTCACTTCGAACGACGCAATACCCGGTTCCTTGGGAACAACCGGAGGTGGCAGCGGTGGTAAAGGAGATGACATATTCCCCATCGACGGGGCAGGCCCTTGTGGCAAGGCTCCAGGAGCCACCGCTGGTCCTGGACCCGGGTGCATCGGGGGTAATGGGGGAAGAACGCTCGCCTGTTTGGAAGGCGCTTGAGGCGTTGACTGCTTTTGCTCTACTTCGGCGAGTTTCTGCTTCAAGCCCTGAATGACGTTATCCATCTCCTTCATCTGCTGGGATGATTGGGACATCCAGACATCGCGTGGATCGACCTGCGCGCCGGGCGTGACAATGTTCCGTGATTTATCCAGCTTGGTCGATTGAGGGGCCGTTGAAGGTTGTTTGTCCCACAGCGCAATACTGCCAAACACCAGTCCAATGAAGCCCATGCCCAGTCCGCCAAGAACCAGGTACTGTTTGGCCTTTGGGGACAAACCTTTCATGTATGACGAGATACCGCCTGTTGCGGCAGACGGATCAGTCATCGGGATTCTCCGAAATCACGAAGACATCCGTGCGCTCTCCCGGAGCCAACTGGGGTTTAACGATTGAGATGGCCACCACCTGACGTCGGTACAACTCCCGCTCGTCGATCACCATGGGACTTAGCGACGTATTGGTCAGTTGGTACTTCTCGCCTTTCAACGGACCATCAATCACCTTGGTAAGGACGAACAAGACTTCTGTCCATAACGGCACGATCTCATTGCTGGTCCGTGAATCCATCTCGACGTCGTTGTCCGACTGGAGGGCAAGCAGGATTCGCTTGATCTGCTGATTCCGGGTGGCGTCCTTAGCTTGTGGCTGGGCATTGCTTACAGTGGAACGTCCCTTGATGGTGATCGAGTCGGAGGGCCCTTCTGACACCGAGAGCAGCAACTTCCAGGTGCGGCCATTCTCGTCGGAGACAAACAGGCTGAGCGTCGGCTTGTCGGTGCTTGGCTTGATAAAGGCCGTACCGGTGTCTTTGTCGGCCGTAATGGAAAACTCACCTTCGGCGCCAAATATCCGACGGACACGATGCCCCTCAATCCGGATCAAGGTCGGCTCGGTGCGCGATACGCTAGCAGTCAGCGTGTCATCCGACTTGCCAACCAGGACCTGCGCGGCACTGGCAGAAAAGCTAGCGACCAGCAGCGCTGTCGAAAGGATTTTGTTCACTGGTTTCCTTGAACTCCGATACATAGAGCCTTCCATTCATGTTCTTGAAGCCGATGAGATAAGTGGCCTGGCGCTCTCCAGCCTTTTTGTCAGAGGCCCAGGTAAAGAGCATTCCGGACAGTGCGACACGAAGGGTTTTTTCGTCTGGCGTGATATTGCGTACTGAAAACTGCGTGGCGGTATTGTTCTTCTTCAGGAACTCGGCTCGTGCGCCCATTTCCATTTGCAGTCGGCCAAACTCAGACGGCGCTGCATACTTCAAGAACAGAGCGTTCTGATAACTGGATACAGCCGGTGTGATGTTGAGGGCGAGACCGGCATACCAATACGCCATGTCTTCAAGGTATTCCTTGGAGACCGCATCGCCCGAAACCCAGTAACTGCGCCTGATTTCGGGCGGGGTCAGCACGGTCTTCTCGTTGCCGATCAACTTCAGGACGACGATGGCGCCCACCAGGATCACCAGCAGTAATCCGGCCAGGAGAATGCGCATGAAGCGGATTTCCTGCGAGGCATTCGCCTGATCGGACAGGTAGTTTCGAAAAAGCATCGCCTACCCCAAAAAGTACCGTTGGTCGGAAGGCGGCGTGGCGCGCAACTTCAAGAACAGGCCGCTGGGAAACCACCAATACAGCGCATGAGCAGCGAACTTGGGATGTTTGCCGGACTTCATGCGCCCGTACTGCCACGCAGCGGTCGCACCCATGGCAATCCCAGTGAGCATGGATCCGGCGATTACACCCATGCTGATCAGCATGATGGCGATAACCGCCTGATCCATTTCCCACCACAGAAATCGCTCCTGAGCATCGAGCGCCTTCGGGATGTAGCCGGTTTCATCGCCGCCATGGTTCATGGTGCAGACTCAGACCGTTGCCGTAAGAATGCCGGTGATGATGGTCGGCGTGTATTGCAAAAAGATCGCAAACCCGGCTCCCGACAAGATCGGAATGGGATTGACGCGAGCGATCGAAATAATCGCACCCAGACCTACGGCAGCGACCGCAATGGCGCGACCGAAGTAGCCCGTAACAACGTCATTGGTCCAGGTATAAAGGGCCTGGAATTCGGTACCCGTGGTACCCGCAAGTGCGCTTCCAGCAAGAAGAACGAGGACAACGGCAAGGGCAGCATGACGCGGATTACGATTCACTTTTAACTCCTTTGGTATGGTCGATAATGGATTTGATGAGCCAGCCAATGCCTATGCCGAGGACGATTCCACCGATATGGGCTTCGAACCCCTTATCGAGCAATGAACCGGGCAGGAAGGTGCCCAGCGCAACGAAGGCACTGGCTATGACGTAATCCCGGATGGCTTCTTTGGATCGAGGAATCACATGCTTACTCCTTTTGAGTTGTAGAAATTTGAAGGTCGACACGACGGTTCTTGGCCCTAGACTTTTCTGAGAGATTCGCCGTCGCGTAGCAGCACTTACCTTGGGAATGGATCTCGATATCTCCCTTGACGCCAAGCCGGTTGAGAATTGCGACGACTGCCTCAGCGCGCTTGCGCGCCAAACGGTCGTTAAATGTCTGGGAGCCAAGATCATCGGTACGCCCCTCCACGGGAATTGAATCTCCAGCTTCCCGTTGGGCGACCGCTTTACGGATGATCTGTTCTGCCTCATCAGTGACCGACGCACTGGCAAACTTGAATGGCACTGATATCGTTCGGGTCCTTTTGACTGTCGGTACCGGCTTTTGCGGCGTCAACGTAACAGGCTCAACGACCGGTGGGGACGACACTAGCAAGACCGTTTTTGGAGTTGGCGTTGCACACTCGGCTGTCTCACAGAATCGCCACTCCGAACGATGCCAATTCAGAGCCAAGGACCTTGTCGTATCCCTCAAGACAGGCTTGTCGCCAGCACAGCCAAAGAGAACTGACGATGCTAATAGAGAGATCAGGTACCGCCATCTCATAACGCGTTCTCCCGCTTCATGGCGTCAGAGATTTTTCGCGCATAGCGGTCACGCATAACTGGCGATGCCGCGTTGTAGGCTCCTACTGCGCTCCAGGAGTAGCCAATGCGCTGGACGTTCTGCGCCAGAATCCAGGCGCCAACGAGCGTGTTAGTGCATGGATCCCATAGCTGATCATGTGAAATTCCGAAATGCGACAGTTTTGGAAGCCAACGGCTGTTGATTTGCATGTGCCCAATGTCGAAACTGCCGTCTTTGTTCCGATTGAGCGCACTGGGATTGCCCGCCGACTCCACTCTTGAAATAGCTTTGAGAAGAACAGATGGCACCTGGTAGCGAGATGCCGCCTCCTCAAAGCAAGCGGCTTTGCCAGGTATCGGGATAACCGCCAAGAGGGAAAGAGAAAGGAGCCACGCACGCTTTTGCATGGCATTGATACTATGAATTCAGAATCGAAATTCCGGTGCCAAAAGGAAACAAAACTGCAACGTTTCGAAAATTTATTCAGCGCTATATGGGTTTGTCGTTCTCCATTTCAAAAAGTCATATCGATATCGATCCACTGATAGATCACTGCCATAGTCGTAGCGGTTGCGCTATGCTTGGCAGCTCACTGATCCGCGATTGAGCAATGACTGGTTCTGATTCGAAGTCCCGAGCGCCACACAATGACGTTTTGAATACCCTGGGTTCAACGTTCGCCGTGTTTCAAGAGTGCCGTCCATTGGCGATTGGGATCCACAAGATCATCCTGGAGCGAGTTCCTGCGATTGATCCGCAACGTCTTCGCTTTGCGATGAAGATGCATACGGCGTCGACGCGCTACCTGAAGGCGATCACCCATTCCGAGAAACGCTTTGATCTGGATGGAAATCCGGCGGGTGAAATTACCGCCGAGCAGAAGCAGCAGGCACTCGATACCCTTCGTGAGCGATTCCGAAAAGGTGCCGAGCTGCGTAAAGCGCAATTACTTGCCCAGCAGCAGGAACAGCAGCGTCAGGAGAAACTTCTCAAACTCACTGAGAAGTTCAATAAGCGCTAATCCGTTTCCCGGTACCCCCAATCCACTATCGATCCGGATTTATCCCCCTCCCCTCACCACCACCAAGGAAGCGATACCTGACCACTTATGCCGACGTAAAAAAACAGATCGCACAGCTTGAGAAGAAGGCCGCCGATCTTCGCAAAGTTGAAGTCGCCAAAGCCGTCGCCAACATCAGAGAACAGATGGCCAAGTATGAGCTAACGGTGGATGACGTTGCCCCGGTCAAATCATTGGCGAAGGGAAAGGCTCCGACTCGTAGCCCGAAAGTGAAGGGTGGCAAACCCGCCAAGTACATGGACCCGAAAACCGGCAAGACTTGGACCGGTCATGGCAAGGCACCTGCGTGGATTGCAGTGGCCACCAAAAAGGGACGCCGTGATGACTTCCTGATCCAGAATGTCACGCAAGTCAATGACGCCAAACCAGCCGAAACGGGTGCGCGTCAAGCGCCAGTCATTGCACCTAAGTCATCAGGCACTCCCAAGAAGGCGGTAACCAAGAAAGTCGCGAGCAAGAAGCCAAAGGCAGTGGCTAAGAAGGTACCTGTAGCGAAGAGGTCTGCACCCTCTGGCAAGAAGCCGGCCCCTGCCAAAAAAGCAAATCCAGCAGCTCCCGCCAAGAAAGCCCCGAAAAATGTGGCAGGGAACACTTTGGCTACGCAGCCGAAATCAGCGGCAGCTACGCTGCCTACAGTGAGTTAATAAATAGACGTTCAGGATCTCGATCTGTTGGATCGAAAATGGCATCGAAGTTACTCGCTAAATGCAATATACGAACAACGTCGATGCCGTCGATCAGCAGTCTGCCATTACCAACATTGGGGGCCGGTCAGGCTCAGACCGCAGGGGCGTTCGCACCCGATCGGATCGAATTTCCGCTGAACGAGGTCGATAAGGTGTGCCCGCGATAACCTGGGGAAGGAATACGATAGCCTTTCGCTGTTTTAGCCACGGGCTCAACACAGTAGTCTTCGAGCTGAACGATTACCGTGACCGGTATTGTTTGCCCTTCAGCACCAGTGCACCCTGCCGTCGCGAACCCAAAAGTGCGAACGGCAGCCCTTCTTCAGCCAAATCGATGGGGTAAGTGTTGGCGTGCCGGTCGCGTCGACACTAATATTCCAGCGAGGCTTGGCCTCTGCAATGACTAGAAGTTCGACCACATAGCCGCAGCCACAAGGACAGCGCATACCCACGCACCAGTCCTCGCCTTCATCCCGCGCCAGGACAAGATCGCGCTTGGGCATTTGAGACGGCAGACTGTCACCCTCAACGATATGCAGCTTTCGGCGCGGGCCTAAGCGCGCCAACACATTGCGCCACCACTTACTGACCTTAGCGGTGATCGTCATCGAGAAGGTCCTTTGAACATCGGCATACCCAGCAGTGGCTCGGTATTGCCACGTGCAAGGATGTGATTCGGCGTGCGCGTGAAGGCATCCTCGGAAAAGTACTCTTCTTCGCAGGCAGCAAGACTAAACTGCGTACGCGCATATAGACGGTTAGATTCGAGGCGAAAGGGAAAGGCTCGCGAAATGAACTCATTCACGCAAGCGGAGGCCGCACGCATGTTGAGCGTAATCACCGCAGGTGCCTCTTCAATGAGTCCATTGAGATAGCCAGCATCGAGTTCTTGCTGATGCGCCGCGGGCGCTACCTTGCGAAGGTATTCACCGCGCAGACTCTCGGGTGTGTAAATGCCGCGATCCTGGAGGGTTGAGCCGCCGGGCTGAACATAGTCGATGCGGCCGCACACGTCGGCGACTGCGAATGTGTTGCCTTTCCTGCGTACGGGAATGACGACGCCTACGTCGAATAGTGGCAGTAGGAATGCCGCCGCGATCAGATCGGCGATGTGTCTGGCTTCAAGAGTATCGACACAGCAGAAGACGACATCGCACACAGCGGCTGCAAGCACTGCTTTCCGTGTCGCGATCGATGCTGCCACTGGAACGGCAACGCCTTCGCCACGATAGGCCGTTACCGCTTCGGCAAACGCCTCAACCTTCAAACGATTCGCATCGGCATCTGCGCGACTGGAGTTGAGGATTCGGTTCAGGTTCTTCCGTTCGATCCGATCAAAATCGACCACTAGTACTTGGCCAAATCCGAGGCGGGCAAGTTGTTCCCCAGTGATCGAGCCCGTTCCAGAAGCGCCGATCACCAAGGCCGAAAGTCGGCCAAGATCGGCGGTCATGCTACTGGTGAACGCGATGGACCGAACCCCAGGACCGGTGAGCGTGGCTTTGTCGGCCCACCAATAGCTCAGATCGTCGCCAGCAACAGTGACGAGATCTATCGCGTACGCCTTTACGTCAGGATCGTATAGACGCGCCAAAACCGCACCGTCGGCAGTCATAACGGCCGAACCATGCAGAGCACCGAACGCGTGGAACAAGCTGGGGATGACCTGACGGTCGCTTTCGTCGTCTGCATCGGAGAAAGCAAACAGTCCACCAGGGTGCGAATGGATGAGGATCATGGCGGAGCCTCTCGGCTCAGCGAGGTCGATCGCCTGTTCAAGGAATTCGCCAGGCCAAGTAATGGCATCACGCGCTCGAAGCTTGCAGGCGGCATACGGCACGAGGATGACCGCCTGAACCAGGAGGCGGAGTCGCGGGCCCGGCGTACGCGTGCAGATCAAGATGGCGGCTGCTTCCAGGCCATCTGGCGGAAAGAGGTGACCCTTCACCTGAGCATGCAGGGCACCGCTGAAGGCCAAAGTTGTTTCGGGAATCATTCACCAACCTCCTTGGCCAGTGCCGCGTCGACCATAGCGAGCTGGGTCACCACGTTGTCCGTGGCGGGACTCCAAGGCGCCCCAGGCCCGCGATTCCGAGACCAGCCGTGGTACTCGACACCCTGCAGGACACCCCGAAGCTGGGTGCTTGCGATCGCGCAGCCGGACGCCAAGGCGAGCGGCGGGTAAGCGTAAAAGCCATAGATTTGCGCGCCGGGATAGGTGGGTGGGATCTCCAAAGCCATACTGGTGCGCGCAACGGTGTAGCCGGCCGGGAGCGGATAGTCATGCAGGAGGAGCCAGCGTCGCTCGGCCTCGACGAGAGTTTCCCACTTCAGGCCAAGCCGATTGAGATGCGCCTCGTCGATGTCGAGCAGAGCGAAGGTGCGGCAAGGCACCGCCGGTGCCTCACCGTTGTTGACGTCCTTCGGCGTAAGCCGCAGCTTCTCGATGCCCGGCGTGCGCAGGTCAATCACGGTGGTGAGCTCGACCGACAGCTTCTGCTGCCCCTCGATCTTTAGGAAAATCTGCCAGCCTTGGTCAGGATTGAACCCAGCCTCAACCAGCGCCTCCCGTACCACAATTGTCGGTGCGAAAAGCTCCAACACGACGCCCTGGACATTAAGTTTCCACACGAGCTTGCGGCTGACAAACGACTCGACACCAGCAGCGTCGAGGTCGACGAGATCTTGGTCATCAACTTGGCGATCTGGCTGATCCTGCCGCTCGAAGTAGATCACCTTGTCAGCCGACACTTGCCCAAGCTTGCGCAACAGTCCTCCCGAAACGATACGGCACGGCCAATCGAAACGCTGGTCATCGATCGTCAACCGGTAAGCGCGATCGCTCTCAACGATGACAAAGCGCACCACCTCGCTGTGCAGGTCCACCGTCTCGTTGGGGCGAACGTCTTCCAGATCGCCGGTTGCCAGGACTTGCAGCACACTGACCCCCTCGACCGACTTGAAGCCGGCGGCGATAGCGAGCTGTGCGCCGGTTGGGGTGAGGTCGTCGATACTCACCTGACGATAGGTCAAGGTTTGATCGGCGACGTCGATGGTATGGCGAATTGCCGCACCAACATCTTCGGCAGGAATCCGGCCATCGCCGGTAGAAGTAGTAGCTTGCATGGGATTGCCTTTCTGTTGGCCCTGCGGGATTGCAGATTTCTGGCCTTCAGTTAGTCAATCGCAGCGCATTTCAGAACCGGAAAGCTGTCTACAATCTTTTTATGGTGACGGCACCGTCCGGCAGCTCACCACAGATGAAGAAACTGGGGCAGCGCGGACAGGCCCGCGCCTCTGCCTTCAACGGAAAATCGCCTGAGCGGACGCTCTGAACAATGTTCTGAA
This sequence comes from Rhodocyclaceae bacterium, assembly GCA_016718525.1. Lineage (GTDB taxonomy): Bacteria > Pseudomonadota > Gammaproteobacteria > Burkholderiales > Rhodocyclaceae > JADKHX01. The sequence goes on along the minus strand of JADKDD010000001.1, from coordinate 708,532 downwards.
CTTTCTGGCGCCGGGTCTCAAGCTTCCTTGCCGAGATCGACATCGGCTCCATCGTCTCGCTGGTCAAATAAGTCACTTCAACTTGCGCCTGTCCGCCGTAGGCTTGCACTGCAGCGAGATGGAGAATCGTGTATTCGATATCGTCAAAAGCATTCGATCGCGGCTTGCCGGTCTTGACCCGCCCCACCACAACCTGCCCCCGATCACCTCGGGCCACGCTATCCGGCTTGACGAGGATATCGCCCTCGGCCCAGCCCAGCGAGAGTGGCGCGACCGGAGAGCGAATTCCATTGCTTCGGGTTTCGATAAGGTAGTCGACCAGGCGGCGGCCGATCTGGCGGTAGTCTTCAGCATAGCCATGATCCGCCGCACCCTTGGCTTGCCACGCTTCTTCGAAGCGCAAACTAAGTTCGGATTCGCTCGGGGTTGTCGTCTCATGAACGGTCTTCAACCAATCGAACACGTCGCTGACTACGTTATGCATCTTCATGAAAGCTGTTTCCGTGCGACGCCCGCCGAGCTTAAGCACGTGAGTGTACAAAAACCGGCGCGGGCATCGCTCGAACAGGTTGACTTGGTTCTCGGTCCAGACAGGCTTTACCTCCCAGGAAATTCCGACGGTAGTTGCCGGTCTCGCCGCTCTGTTCCGCTGTGCCGGATTGGCGGAACGGACAAGCAGATGATTGATCGGTGGAATAAATTTTGAAGGGTTGCGTACTTTGCCATCGGATTGAACCGAGGATGCATAGAGAAATAACCGATCCCGAGCACGTGACAGCGCGACGAAGAACAGGCATTCCTCTTCCTCGTCGTGCCCTGCCTTGACAGCCTCCAGTCCGCTCAATCCCTGAGAACCGTGAATCAACCCGTCCGGCGGTACGCAGCGTGGTGCCACGTTGTTGCGCGGCAAACCGGAGGTCACCATGCCGGGGATATGCACGATGTCGAACTCGAGACCTTTGCTGCCATGGATGGTCATCAGCCGCACCGCGTCAATGCTTTCGGCGACTCCAGGCAGTTGTCGCAGGCCGCGATCTTCTGACAGCAGGACAAGACGGCGAATGCGATCGAGCAGGCGCACACTGGGAATTCCAGCGCCCGATGGCTGGCGGCAGCAGAAGTTGAGGAACTGCCACAACGCCAAACCCTTCATTCGGCTTTGAGGATCGCGCGCCAGATACAGAGTCTTTGCCAGTTCGAGCCGGTCGATCACCCACGTGGCCAGGATTGTCCAGGGGTTGCCCATCGGGTTCAATCCGGTAAAAAGGGCGGCTACACGCGACAACGCAGTCTGGCTTTCTGTCGCAAGCCCCGGCAGCTTCGCGCCAGCCTGCCTCCAGTCGAGAGCAGCAGATTTGCTTTCCCTGAGATGTTCGATGATTTGCATGACCTCTTGCAAAGGCATCTCGTGCTCCGACATCGTGACGGCCCTGACCAGTCCGACTGCATAGGGGTCCGTCAACATCGAAAGCAAGGCAAGCAGGTCTTTGATCTCCGGACGCTCAAAGATGCTGCCCAGGTGCAGCACCGGAATGCCTCTGGCCTCCAGGCCCTCGGCGATGTCACTCAAGCGGGCATTCGATGCACAAAGCAGCGCCTGCCTGCGGTACGGAATTCCCGCCTCGTGCTGTGCTTGGATCACGGCCGCAACTGCAGAAATCTCATCCTCGGTTGATCTGACCACCCGAAATTCCGGTCGGGCATTCAAGACACCGCGGTCAGCCGTCAGTTGCAGCGGCAAGGCGCCCGTCGACGCCTTCATCGTGCCGGAGAATGCCGTAAATAGCTCGATGACCTCTCGCCCCGAGCGATAGTTGACCCCCAACTGGCGTACCTGAGCGCCCGGGAAATCTGCGGCGAACTTCGCCATGTTGGTGGCCGATGCGCCACGAAACCGATAAATGGATTGACGCGCATCGCCCACAACCCAAAGATGCCGGCCATCACCCACGATGGCTCTCAGCAAACGCACCGAAGCGCGGTTGACGTCCTGATACTCATCGACGAGAACATGCTGGTGCCGCGCATTCAACGCCACTTTCACCTCGACGTCGGTTTCGACCAGCCGCACCGATAGCGCAACCAGATCACCAAAATCGATCAAGTGCCCCGCTGCCATGAGCCGTTCATAGGTTTCGAACAGCAGCGCGACCTCAAGACACTTCTCCGCACGAATGGCCGCTTCTTCGTCATGACCGGCATTGTCTGCCATGGCCTGCGCCAAAATTCGATATCCCGCCGCATCGATGACCTCGTCCTTGGCGCGCGATATCGCATGGAGCATGTCACTGAGATCGAGTGCAGGGTCCCACAGGTTGCGATAGTGGCGAAGTGGAAGTCGTGGCAACTCATCTTCGAGCAGTTCGATCGCTTCCGACCGATCGACCAGGCGTGGATCGGGGGGCAGTCCCAATTTGTCATGAAAGCGGCGAACGATATCCAAACCGAACGCATGGAACGTACCGATCCACATCGCTGCGGCAGCCGTGGGGTTGCTCGCGGCCAGCCGCTCGCTCAGCTCATTGGCTGCTTTGTTGGAGAAGGTGAGGACAAGGATGGACATGGGGTCCACACCTTCGGCCAGCAGGCTCTCGATACGACGCACAAGCGTTCGCGTTTTTCCAGTACCAGGTCCAGCTTGCAACAGGAATGCACTGTTGCGATGTTCTGCCGCAGCAATCTGAGTCGGGTCGGGGGTCAACGCCGCAGCAGGAACCGTGAATGATTCGATCAAAGAGTCCGCGGGCAGCAATAGCGCATCCAGAAGCTGTTGCTGAACCACCTGCAGCGGCGCACCGAGGAGTGTGGCAATGTTCGCCGAAGAACGGCCGTCGCTCACATGGAGATGTCGGACCACCGAACGTGGCAGGAGGAGTTCACGGGCAAAGAGATCCATCCGGACTTCCCGTCGCTCCCGCGCGCCATAGTCGAGCACCTTTTCAATGCCGACCGGCGCGTCCTCGACAGAGCGATCCGGCTCAACTTGCTCTGTCACAACGTCCTGCGTGCCGCCCTCCAACACAACATGCCCGAGTTCATGGGCAATGAGAAAAGCACGGTCGAATTCGGACCCCGTGTCTTCGTACAGAATGATTCCGGCCTGGCTGTCGAACACTGCACGCCCAGCTTTTAGCTGGGAATCGCCCGGTTGCAGCGCGTACACATCCAAGTCGCGTCGCGCGGCCTCCCGCCGAACGAAATCAAGAGGCTTCCAAGGGTCGTCGCCTGCAGCGACCGCCGCCCGATGAATACGCTCTGCTTCTCGACGGGCGGCCTCGGTTGCGTCCATTACCTTATTCCACCATCAAGGCTTTGAGCGCATTCTGTTGTTCAGGCGACAGTTGCGAGGTTTCAATCGCCTGTGCAAACGACATTTGATCCCCTACCTTGGGCTTTACGGAGGACCGAAAACTCTGCCCAGAAACTATAGCTGGAGGACTGCGAAGATAGTCCATAACCGCCTCGGCGGATGCGCCCAATTCGGCAGCCAATCCGTCGACAAAGCGTGCCGGAATCGATGCTGCATCGATCGCGCGATCACGCAGGCGAATCAGCAGCAAGTTACTGATATAGAGCTTGCTTGCTAGCGACTTATACCCAGCGCGATTGAGTTTCCCGAACGGGTTGGAGACTGAGACACCACCGGGCTCTGTGAGTAGTGCCTGAAATCTCTGCCGAGCTTTGTCTACCACGGCATCCGCGTTAACTGCCGACATATCGGCAGCATCAACACGCACGGCATCCATCCTGAGTTCCAGGGTGCAGTCTATCAACGCATTGGTATGCTCCGGATACTCTCTCAAATACCTTGCCAGCGTTTCACGGTCATGCTGCGGTTCGACAGAAAAGGCCAGAAGAACCGATTCCTCGTCGGGTTTGTCGGGGGTATTGGCAGTCACAGCACATCCTCCTGTTGAAGAACGGCCTTGAGCACCTTGCAGGCGCGGTCACGGCGATTGCGGACCGTTCTCTCGTCGCACTGCAGAATGCGGGCGATGGTCATAACATTATTGTCCTTCGAGTCGATTTGAAAACCTTGCCGCAGCAACTCCATGACTCGCTTCTGGTCACTAGGCAAAGTGTCAATCGCAGCTGTTAGCTCCAACCGGAAAGCCGGATCATCAAGTTTTGATGGATCCCCACTCAGGAAGTCCGAAGCGGCGTGCTCAACCTCGTCCGAAATCTCCAATCCATCTCCATCGTCGGTACCGATTGGCACTGTGTTTGCGGCGGATGGGCCGATCTGGCGGAGTGCAGAGGTCCGGATTGCCGCAAAGGCTTTGTCGAACCGAATTTCAAAAAAATCAAGGAGGCCCGCTCGCCCAGTGCAGTCCTTTGCGATACACTCAAAAAATCGCCCACTAATGTCTTCTCTGATAGCCAGCGCACCAGCCATTCGTGCATCGGAAATAGTGAAAAGTAACGAACGCTCGACCCGCAGAGCCAAAGCTCGGAATATCGCATCGAACTCCGAGCGCGCACCACTGGCCCAAGATCTACGCAAGAAGTAGATCAGGACCTCGGAGGGCACATAGTCGCGACTCCGTTTGGTCAAGATTTCGAACTGCGTGAGCCGATCAGATACATCAAAGTCCTCCAGCCGTGTAATCCACGCCTCGATTTCTGGTGGGCGTGTATAGGATTGACCATCCAGCCCTTTTTTCTTTAACGGCTCCGGCATTGTTCACCTCCCTTGCAGGCACTTCAGGTCATGGATGTTGGCATTCCCATGCCCGTTCTGGTTCACCGGATGCGGATCGGCAGCGACACTTGCGGCTGGATCGGCACCAGCGTTTTCGCGTAGGCGCGCAAGATGTCGTTGTAGAGGTCCGCATGTTTCGGCGCTTCGACCGTGATGATCAGCGCGTAGCGAATTTTCTCGGCACCGGTTGCCCGACCTCCTGCTTCTCGGGCGTTGTAGTGAATATCGAAAACCGGGTTGTTGAGGCTGCTGCCGCGCATACGCTTAGAGCCATGCAACACAGTTTCCCACTTACCCATGTCGGAGCGGCGTTCCTCCTCAGTCGCGTACTTCTTCATATCGAAGAAACCCTTCGTATCAGCGTTTGCCTTGCCGTCCTTAATCTTCTCGTCATTGGGCCTGAACACGGTCTCCAGGCCAGCACGTGTATAGGCAGCCGCATCCTGCGGATCGGTGGGCGAGGCATAGCAAAACGTCGCCGTGAGCTGGATGTTTCCGCTCAGACCACCGGCGGGCAGCGGCAGCGTGGCGCGAAGGTATTTGCCGGGTTTCAGCTCGCCTTGGTAGACAACACGCGCCACTCCTGCCGGACAGGTGATGATAGTCATCAAGTCTTCGGGCACCTTGCCCCAACCCACCTCCAGCTTGTCATGTGTCAAAGGGTCAGCGGCATGGACCAGCAACGCCTTGATCGCCAGCGGTGTTAACTCCGCGCCCAGGATGGCTCGAATACCGACTGCGCTGCGCAGCAGGTAAGGGGACGCGAAACTGGTGCCCAACTGCGGCGCGAGCACAGGCTTCTTGCTCGGCGACAAAACATGAAAATACTTAGCGGCATCGCCGCCGAAGGCCATGAGGTCCGGCTTGACAACACCAGGGCTGCGACCGGGGCCAACTGCGCTGTAAGGTGCTCTCGCCCAGCTTGCTTCGGTATCGTTGGCCGCGCCAACTGCCAGCGCGTTGACGCAATCCGAAGGAACTTGCACCCGGGCATTGCCTGAGAGCTGGTCCATCTCCCCGTTATTGCCAATTGCCACCGTCATCAAGGTATCGCCGTCGCTCAGCAGATCGTCGATGACCGAGGTCCAGGCATGAACGTCGGTATCCTCAATGGGCAAGTCCGGCCCGAGACTGAGATTGATGAATTGGTACTGGCGCGACAGCAAGACTTCTTCGACAAAGCCCAGCGTACGGTACAGTTCCAGCGGGTCTTCGGTATCGGCATCTTTGTCGAGCACACGCAGGTGATCGACGTAGGCAAATGGACGGTCGGCGGCACCATTCGGCTGGATCGGTCCAAACAGGAATGCCGAGGTGACAGCCAGACCATGCTCCAGACCTTCGGGGTCATCAGCCGCATCTTCGTCGAGCACACGATACGAACGCAGCCACGGACCGATCACATGGTGCTTTGGCAAGCCGCCGTCAAGGATAGCAACCTTAGGTTCAGAGGATAGCGGCTGTTCAGTCGGCAAGCTGCAACCAACCGAAACTCCTCCCGTGCGCGGTAAGGGCCGCATGCCGCGCAGCTTGGGCATCGGTCGGATGACACGCACGAATACGAACTCAGTAAGCCGCTCGATTTTGCTGTGTTTCCCCTCGACCGGCACGAACCACAGATTGCCCGCCGTGAAGCCAAGATCGCTGTAGACCTTGACCTCCACGCTCTTGGCATACTTTGCGAATGCTCGCTGAACGAATAAACGGTTTTCATCAGGCAGCAGATGGATGCCTACCTCAAAAAAACGATCCTTCTTGCCACCGTATGTGGCAATGCGTTGCTCTGGGACGAATGCTGCAAACCTCTCGATGTGCGCCAAGTCCAGCGCCTCGTCAGATTCGGGTTCGATCTGCTGGGTCCAGCCATTGAGATTGCGAAATGCCTGACGCTTGCCGGCGACGAACAGCTCAGTCGTCGTGCATTCCTGCGGTGCCCCCTTCTTGGTCCAGCCATCGGGCATCACCTTGACGGTGCGGCTGCCGACCGACTCCAGACCAACAGTGCGCAGCATCCCCACAGGGAAGAATGACCGGGCAATATAGCTAGGATTCATCGTTAGCAGGGCGACGCCGAAGTCGCCGGGGCAGGCATCCGATGGCAATGTGTCGAGCGCTGCGGCCGTCTCCGAGAATTGGGACGTCAGTCGATGCGCAGCCTCTTGAAAGGTATACACCTCGGCCTTGCCCGGTTTGCGCTTCGGGCCCTTGATGTCGTTTGTCAGCAGCTCGCCACGCCCGATCAGAAAATTAGTTTGACTCATGCGTCAGGTTTCCTTTTCGAGTTTTTTTCGCTGCGTACGGTTGCTCGTTTGAGTACTTTCGGATGGTGTCGCGGCTCACTCCGGTGATGTCGGAGATGGTGTGCTGAGACAGCCGGGTCTGCTTGGCAAGCAGCACCGCCAGATCGATACGCGGCTGACGATCAAGAACCAGCGCACGCGATTTGATGAACTCTTCTATCAAGTCCGCATCGGAGGCGGTGGCCAGCGCTACCGCACGTCTGAAACGCTGTAGGTCTCGCTCGATGTCGCTGAATGACTCGCCGTTGAACGCTAAAGTCAGTATGTCGATCCAGCGACTGAACAGCGCGTAGTCAGGACCCAGAAAGCGCTTGATTGCCGCCTTGACGGCCATCATTTCCGGTGTTTTGAAATCGATCACCAAATCGAAACGGCGCCACAACGCGGGATCAATCAGTTCTGGATGGTTGGTAGCGGCAAGCAACAGGCCGGTGGCTGGCCACTCATCAACTTCCTGCATGATTACAGTAACCAGGCGCTTCAGTTCACCGATATCTGTATCGTCGCTGCGTCGCTTAGCGATAGCATCGATTTCATCCAGCAGCAGCACGCAGGGGATGCGCTTTGAGAAATCGAGCGCGGCGCGCAGATTGCTACCGCTGCGACCGAGCAGACTACTCATGACCGCCGTCAGATCGAGCACATACAACGGCACCCCGAGTTGTGCAGCGAGCCAGCGCGCGGTCAACGTTTTACCCACACCTGGCGGCCCTACGAAGATTGCGGAACGCGTCGGGGTCAGACCCATCGACGCTAGGCGCTCCGTCTGGCGTCGCTCCTGAATCAATTGGCTCAACGTCTCTTCAAGGTCTACGGATAACAACGGCTGCTCCCGATCCGGCGTGTCCTTGAATACCTTCAGCAGCGAAAGCCGCGACTCGTCATCGACTGGCAAGACCTGCTCGGGCAGCGCCGGCTGTGCGGCCTTGCGCATGGGCGCGCTCGTTCGAGACATCTTCTTCGCACGCAAGTAGAGATCCATCTGCTCAGCCAGTTCCGGATCAGTGTTGCGGTACTTGCGCACGAGCCTAGCCACGAACAGCCGGACGTCCTCGGATTGCTCCGCGAGCGCCAGCCGAATTACCTGGGCTAAATCAGTTTTTAATTCACTCATTTCGCCCAACACAGTTATAACTTTTTGTTTTCATGTTGAAAAATAATACAATAAAATGGACTAGACTATTGTCTCATGTTTTCTTGGAATTGTGAAGGCCACAGGCTGAACGGAGCTACTAGCCTTGTGCGAATCTGCAGAAAGGGGCATCCGCTAAAGCGCTGTCGGCCTTCGTTCTGGAAGCGTCAAATGGCGGCAAAGTGCTGCTGCCATTCGGGCGGGAAAAAACTCCTTGGCCACTTTGGGCGATCAAGATCCCCGCAAAAATCTTTCCAACTAAAGGAAACGCTGATTAAGTCCGTTCATGGTGACCCTGTCGAACTATGCACCGAGGTAACCATCACCGTTTCAGTCGGTTCTCAGCTCCCTTCGATAAGCTCATGGCGAACAGTAGACTTAAGTCCTTCCCTAAGTCATGCAACCCAAATCTCACTGAAAAGCCGTCCGATTGGCACTGTAAAGCCACTCGTCATAGAAAGTCGTTAGCGATCTGACAGTGGCGAACTTTCGAGAAGGCGCCGACATTCCACACGGATTGAGTCGCCAATTTCTGAGATATACCGTTGATCTAGCGCTTCGGTCATTTCATAGGAAATGTGCAGACCAGCTTCGCGTGAAAGTGAATCTGCAATTTGTCGCGCAAGTTGGTCGCTCAATTCCGAGAGGTGTTTGCGCTGCTGTAAGGACAGATGCGATTTCGACCGAGCCAACCAATCGGCTGCGAGTGTCGATCCCTGTGCAATGGTCAGCCAGGTGTGATGTTCGAAATGGGCTGCCAAACGCTCGGCGACCAAGGCAAAGATCATCGCGCTGTGCGGATCTTGTTCGCTCACTGACGTTTCGATCGAACTCATTGTTCTGGTTCTGACAGGGGTGATTTGATCGCCAGAAGATGGGCAAGCGCACCCCTGACAAAACGTTCTTGCGGGAAACTTTCAAGCATTTTTCGTAGCTGCTCCCTCGCGGCCTCTGCGCATTGCGCAACGTCCGCCGCACGAAGCATCCGAGCATATGCGGTTAACACCTCGTCGGCTGTCGCCTCATAGGCCAGTCCTGCGCAGATCCAGTACAGCGCCATCAACCCACAGTTGAGGGCGAAGACAGGTTCGTTCTCGGCAAAGTCGTCAGCCGCCCGTATCAAGGTCCGATGATCCACCGGAGACCGCTTGGCGAGTTTGAGAGCCAAGTCGTAGAGCCCGGCATCCTTGGCGGCGGCAAACCATTTTCCTTCCTCACCCGGTGTGCGGACTACCAGGTCATTCAGAACAACCTCCGGCGCCTTATGCGGGTACTTCCGACAGATCGCTCGAAACGTCGTGAGATAGGTTCCTCCGTGGTTGGCTTCGAAGGCGTAGCGTTGATAGGCTTCATCCTTCAAGCCCAACGAAATCAGGATGGCTTCGCAGGCCTCGGCAATCAGGCCAAGCGGCTCGTTCAGTCCTCGGGATTCCTCCGCGTAGCGCAAAGCCTCGGACTTCTTGCCCAGTTCGGCCAGTGCTTTGACGCCCCATTGTCGATACGACCAGAATTTGTACGGGCATTTATTCAGCAAAGTGAGCAACTGTTCATGTCGTCCGGCGGCAAGGAGTGCCGACAAGCACATCGAGGTTCCATGGAAGAAACCATGCTCGACTTTGCTTCGACTCCAAACCGAATCCACGGTCTCCACCAAGCGCTCGGACCATTCCCCCGCGATCTCGGGCGACGCGCACAATTCGCCCCAGGAATCACCCAGATATTCAATGTAGGGCACCTCGTCGTCGGCATGCGCCTGGTAAAGCTGCTCCAGCCACTTGCGCCGCAATTTAGGGTCGGCCGGCGCCTTCGCGATGATGGGAACCAAGGCATCGATGGCCCGATTCACGGCGGTACCGATCGCACCCGAGGAACTATCGATGTTTTGCAGGGCCGGTGATAGCTTTTGTAGAAAGATCACCGCGCCTTCGGCAGCGAGAACCGGTTCCTTCCGCGCTACCGCCTTGATTTCCGAAACCGCTTCCTTGATTCGGGTGATGGCCGGTTCGGAGCGCCAACCAAAGGATCCGCTCCGAAACCGGGAACCAAACGCCCAGGTATGCTTGCTCGGGGCTTTACTCATCGTTGTCGATAACAATTTCTGAGCGACCTTCAAGGACACCAAGTTCCAGCACCTCTCCACTGTTTGCACTGGACTCCACCACGCGATGCAAGAGCGCATAGGCAACGCGCCACTGCTGCTGGTTGCAAAGCAGGGTGACTGTCTTGTCGTTCGACCGGACGATTCGGCCACTGCGTTGTTGCTGGTTGCGGTCAACAAAGCCGACTACATCGCCTGCCGACACCGAGTTGCGGCCAAGACCCTGCTTTGGCTGCTCACGAATTTCGACATCGGCACCATCGAGGTTGATCGCCGCATAAGAAATCAACCACCGCTTCTGTGTCGCCAGATCGAGAACGACTGCTTGCTTCCGGCGTAGCTCAAAGAGTTGGCCACGATAGGAGCGATTGGCTTGAGGATCAAAATAATCGATAGCCTGGCCAATCCGAAGGCGTGATTGCACTGCTGCCATCCATCCAGGTTGGTCAAGTACGCGATCGATGGCCGCCCGCAGGCGATACAGATCAAACGCAGAGGCTTGGGTAAGGCTAGCGATGGTTTCGGAGTAGTTCATGGCGATTGGAATCGAGGGCTCACCGCCATTTTGCAACAGCGCTCTTCACGGAGCACCAAAGAAAAATGATAGCCCCCCACGGATAGCAAGTAGGGATACCGGGATTTTTATGGTTAATTTCCCTTTTATCCGACTCATCCCCCGAGAGCAACATGATCGAACTCATCAGGAGGTCCCCACCGTGGTTATCGAGTCTGTCGAACTTGTTGCGCTCCCCAATGCGCCAACCTGGCAAGAAAAAGTCTTTCGCGCTCACCTGGATAGCGGGGAAGACGTTGATCTGTTTCAGCATATGTGGGACGTTCCCATTTCTCCGGAATCCCTCGTCGGTTTAACCCCGGAAGAAGCACGTAAGAAACGCACGGAGAAGGTTCTAGCTGCAGTCAGAGGCAACCACTGAAAAAACCACGGCTTGGAAGAGCTTGTACTCTGAGGATTGAATGCACTTGTCCGCCGCGTCATCCGCCTCAGTAAAGCGATGGAGAATATTTGTCGCTGACTCAGCAACCAGCAAGTAGGCAATGCCAATCCGCTTGTCTTCCTTGGCCAACGCTTCAAGTGACTTGGCCAAAGCATGCAACTTGCTGACATCCTCGCTTAACCACACCATGATTCGTCTAATGGGATCGGGAATGACCTTCGATTTCGAAGTTCCGAGGAGATCGTCAAATTCCCCTAGCTCATGCACTACGTCGTGCTTGGTGCCATTGAGGCTGGAACATACTTCGCGAATGGCCACGCGGATTGACTCCGGAATGTCGAGCGAGCGCAACTCCTTCTCGATATAGGTCGCGTGTTCGAGCATGGCATTGGCACAGGTGCCAGCAGTGGTCATAAATTCACGAATATTTCGAGAAGTCGTCGATGCCTCTTCACGTTTCTCGGTGCCGCTTTTCCATCCCGTCGCCTCTTGGCTGAATGGACGCCACGTTTCTTCTTGCATCAGGCGCGCAATGTATTCGACTGCGATACCCGGCTCCCAGTCATACTTTCCGGAAAATTGATCGAGAAACCCCAGTAGATGGAAAAGGGGCTCTATCGCTGATATCGTAGTGAAGCTGCTCCCCAGTGAAGTCACCGTTGAGTCCTTGATACTCAAATAGCCGACGACGGAGCAAAAAGCAGAACTCGTCAATGATCCTAGAAACGTGGTCCCGATCCTCACCCAGCTTCGTGGCAATCTCACTGGTCAGCGACTGTTCAATGGTCATTTGGGGCATCTTCCAAAGTGGCAGAAATGCCGACAGGGTTCGGCACTGTGAATCCTATCATCGCCAAGAAGTGCTCCAGAGAGCAAGCGAATTCCTTCGCAGTTTAGCTACAGGCGTTTTTGCAGGTTGCTGGCCCACAACCACAGGGAAAACGCCATGAAACAGATTACCGACGGAGCAACAAAGACGGGCGCTGGTACTGGCAAACACAGCCACACCACCATGATAACGCTCACCAAACGGAAAAAGTGAATCCCTATCTTGTGTCGAATCGGACTTTGGGAGACGAACGAATGTTTGCGGATTTCCCGAATGAACAGCCCGTCTACAGAGGCTGCAAGAATCAAGGGAATTCCAATCAGTGCCCACATCATGAGCACGTAAGCACGGTAGATGGCAAGGCTTGCCCATAAGAGCGAGACATACACTCGCCCAGCCAACCAGCCATCAATTTGGCTGCTGCCCATGCCATTGACGGCCTTCGTGCCTTCCTTTGCAACTTGGCTCAGCATCTCCCCAGCCTGGTTCTCGATCCAGCGTCGAGTCCCCTCCCCGGCCCAGGCCGCCATGGTCTCCTGTTCAGTACGCCACGATGCCTCGATGGCCTTAACCGGGATTAACGCCCAAGCGCCGAGAATGGCCACCATCAGGATGATGCTGAAGAATGCTCCCCACTCGCTACGCTTTTCCGGTCGAGCCATGGCCTGCAGTTACCTCAGGATTGGAATCCGTCCCTTGATCGTCCGCCCACCAGACAACCTCGCGAAGAAATGGAGAGGAGGTAACTCACTCAAGATGGCCGGCGGAATGAGATCCGCTTCCTCTTCAGTGGCCTGTTCTTGGTAAGACGCGGCGTATTCGTCGTGAATCCGAGAATCCACGTTGTGCCCGTAGCGGATCATCATCGTCTTGGCCTTGATCTTTGGAATCCCATCCGCGATGTACTGCTGCGTCTCGGCATCCAATATCCGTAGCGCAATCTTGTTGTTGGTATTGGCAAGCACCTGACGGGCCTTGTTCTCGTCGCCCAACCGACTGGCAAAATCAGCGAAGGTCTGTGTTGCGATCGTCACGCGAAATAGCGCCCCACCCCCCTTATTCATCAGCTGGATGGTCGGTTGGTTGATGACTTCGGCGGCTTCGTCGATAAATAGATTCACCGGCTTGATCGAGTGAATTCCATAGTTGTAGCGATCCCCGGCCACGGCAGCGAGATCAGCCAACAGAACTGAACCAATCGCGCTGCCCACGGTAGCATCGGCCAGTGAGTCCAGGCCGACATAGAGCACCTTCTCAGTTCGAATAGCCCTAGCCATATCCGTCACGACACGCTCATGGCCCGGCTCAAGGTTAGGAGAAAGCAATTCCGTGAGGGGATCACTGGTCAGCATCGACAGGATCGGGATCAGCGATGCCACCATCTTCTGGAAGTGCTCTCGGTTGTGCTCATACGTTGAAATCAAACCATCCAGATCGACCGACTGGGCGTCATGGATGACAATTTCCTTGTAGAAGCTGATGTAAGCCAGTAACTGATTTCCTCGATATTGCTTGATGAAACTGCTGATCCGAGATTCCCAGTCCTGGACGTGATGCTTGAAATGCAAGCGCAAGGCCTTGAGCAACAAATCGTCTGGTCCGCCCTCGATGTAGCGCCGCAACTGCACTAGATTCGGCCGAATACCGGTCGCAATCAGGCCATTCACGATGTCGTTGAGAACCTTCCAGCCGAAGGCTGTGAAAGGATCTGCACCCGTTTCGGAGGGGATCAGAGCCGCAATGCGACTTGCCAATTCTGTTTTCCGGTTCCAATTGCGAAGCGGATCGATACACGCGGACTTTTCCGGATGCGCTGGATGAAAATAGATGAATCTGTCGCCCTGCTGACGCGCTTCACAGACCTTGCGTGCATTCTCGGCCAGGCCGTGATCCCCCTTGGGGTCAATGATGATCACCGGCTCACCACGAGCTATGGATTGCGCAATCAGCAGATCAAACATTCTGGTTTTCCCCACCCTTGTAGTCCCGACAATCAAGGTGTGCCCCACCAGATTTCCAAGATCACCATAGATGTCGCCCTCCTTGGCCAAACCGTGGAGCCAGTAGGCGCCGTCTTTGTGCAGAAGTTCCTTTCCCATCTGTGCGGCAATCCCTCGCCCGATCAGGGAATGCATACGACTGGCTTCGATGTCGGTCCAATGAAAACCACTACCGAGCCAGATGCACTCTCGCGCAGAAGCGACTTGCGCGATACGGAGCATTTCTGGAATCTGGACGAACTGCTTCTCAGCCAGTCTGATCCGGTTACTGTCTTGACTGCGGCGCCAGGCCTGCAATGCCCTGACTCCACCAATGCCGATGCAGATCAGTGACGCGGTGACTCCCATGCGTGTGGGAACTGGTAGGGTTTTCGTGACCGCAAGCATCAGAGTCGCTGCCCCAAGCCAAACGCCAGTCATTTGCCACTCGTAGATAGGCCGCCAGGGGTAATCAAAATCGTAGGCATCGGCCATCAATAGCTCACCACGCCCAATTACCGAACCGCTAAGAGTTCTATGACGTTTTCAGCGCTTTGAGTGACCTTATCAACCGGTACCCGATACGCGTCCAGATCTTCGTCCCTGTCATCCGCGATCGTCTTTGCTATGCCTCGCTTGATGGCTTCATACCGGAGATGAGGCTGCGAAATGATCATTCTGGCAATCTCTGGTAACCCATAGCGCTTCACAAATTGGTGCCATGCCGTGACGTACTTGGCTGGATGGCGTGTCGCTGCAAGTCGAGTTAGACCATTAGTCAGTTCAATTACCATGACGTATCCTCCCTCGGTCAGCTCCGTTGCGGCAACTAACAAGTCAGCCTGGTCAGGGCTTCCGTCATAGAGCCAGACCGTCTTGCGGCCTCTCTTACTTTTCATGCTTTTTTGAATACAACCCGTGGCTTTTTGGTTGCGTCAAAGTTAGCATTCGAGTTCGCGAAATCACCGGTGAAAAGCGCACAAATGTGTTCCATTTCGAATGCAAGGATCGAGAATGTATCGTCGGTACTTCTGAACACAGCCTTCTGTCTGGACTCGCCAACGATCATGGTTTACTGATTAAGAAAGGATTAAAAGAAGATTAGGCTTGTCTGTGGATAACCTTTGAATGCCTTATCCAGCAAGGTATGCAGCGAAATTCTGCTCTTACTGTTCATAGGCGCTATCCCCCTACCTTCCTAGGCGCTATCCCCTCACCGTCAAAGGCGCCATCCCCCTACCCTCTAGGTGCTATCCCCCATCCAATGTGGAATCCATAGGTGCTATCCCCTCAAGGTATAGGCGCTATCCCCCTACCTTCCGCACTCCGGAACCCGCAGATTTATGTGTATTCAGCTTGGTTACCTTAACAAGATCGGCATCGGCAATACACCATGCCCAGCCAGTGACTTCCGAGACTTTAGACATGGCCGATCGAAGTTCTTGCCGAAAACTGTAAAGGTGCTCGTTTTCGCTCCCGGCAAGTCGGCGAAGGGTCTCAACCTTGTAGGGATAGGGCTCGGCATGGGTTGAATAAAAGCCGTGCAACCACTGCGCAAGGGGTTGCCGGCGTAAGGCCCAACGCTGCGCCCATTCGATCTGAGTCCAGCCATCGGCGCCGTAAAGAATCGCTACCCGAGGATTTACCTCGATCACAAACTCCATGGTGACTTCATCACGAACCCCGTGGTGGATCAGGGGTCCGAAGTAAGCTCGTTTGCCATCGCTGATTTCAACGACAGAGGACGCGAGATCGAGCAACACCCCTTTCAGCCATTCACGATCACTTTTTCCCGTATTGCGGCCGATGGCCTTCAGGAAGGAATACCCAGTAAAACGAATCTGGCAGCCAGTTCCGTTGATCCTGGCCAGATGAAGGCAATGTTCCCAGACGTCGAGGTCAGATTGACTCAGTCGCGGGCCATTGAAGACGATGGTCAGCCCATTCACAGACTGAAGCTTGGTTCGCTTCAGGAACTTGCGGGGGGCTCTGCGTATCGCGCCGAACAACGACGACCGTAATGCACCATTTGGGATGCCACGAGCCTTTTCTGGCCACTCAGGAAGACCTGCTGCAATCGTCTCTTGCTCGCGACGCTGCTTTGCCCGAGCAGCAACGTTAGCAATCCAGGCTGGCGCTGTCGGCTCTTTTCGTTCTTCGAATTGGAATGGCACTTGGCCATCGTGGTTTTCCATCCCTGATTTGTATCAGGGGGAGAACCGATTTCTGGGGCGAAAAGCGCACGGGTTGTGAGCATTTCAAATTTGACATTTGCGCGAAGGAGCCAAATGGTTGTACTAAAGAGCGCTGCGTAGCGTGACAAACTAGGGCTCTCTGATCTCACCTCCATCGTTGGTACTCTCGTAGGCGCCGCGCTGATTGGCTTAAAACGAATTTTCCGACCAGGTTTTGCCTATGCCAAATCGGGAATCATGCTGATGAATCTGATTCCAGAAGGCCGCCGGGAACATACACTCTTTGATGATCCCGTGCGATTGGGCCGTTCAAACGCACTCATGAGCACCATGGATCGCATCAACCAGAGTTTCGGAAAAAGCGCCATCCGACTATTTGGCGAAGGTGCCGATCAGCGCTGGAAGATGCGGACCGGAAACAAGTCGCCCAACTACACAACACGAATAAGCGACCTGGTTACAGCAAAAGCCTGACCAAAGCGGGGCGCATAAAGAGCCTTTGTAACTTGTAGTCTATTCGACCAAACGACCGTATCCAGTACCAATGGCGTCGGCCATCGCCGGAAAGAGCGTACTAAGCAATGCATCGAACTTTGAAGGGCGCAGGTACGCTGTGTCATTGCTGCCAATTCCGTCGCTAAGCGTTTTCTGCCATGCGTTGTACCGATTGCGCTGTGAATCAGTGAAATGCTTCTCCAGATGGAATGCACTCACACCGATCTCATAGATCGAGTCCCATTGTTTGTTGTGCCTTGCGCTTTGCATGATGGCGTTTAGGACCTGATAGCCAGAACTCACGTCATATCCGATCCCTGTGTTTTGCTGGATCGAAAGTAAGCGTGTGAGCAATCCGGATTCAGCAAGGAACAGAGGATCATTGGCCCCTTCTAGGCCATGCATAGATATGGCCGACGCGCAATCCAATACACGCTTCCATTCGTCACTGTAAACAGACAGCGATTCAGGCACTGGGTCGTCTTCTCCAGCTTGACGTCGCGCCTTGCTAATGAGCGTATTTTTTATGTGAAAATCCGCAATTGCAAACAGGTATTGTTCTGCCCAATATGAGACCGACTGAGAGCGCCAATACGGCGCCCTCAACTCGAACAACCGTTCCTTGTATCCGATTGTCGTGGGATGCTTATCGATTGCCGTATTGAGAAAGTATTTCCGGATTGAATAGACCGGATGATGAACCCAACGTTTGCCAAGGGTCTGGTGGACCACGAGATCTTCCAACGCATTACGGGTGATATGGCCTCCGAGTTGGCGAAGATCGATCTCCAACGTTGGTAAATTAAGTCTCTGAATTCCCCGTAGCTTTACATCATCAATGCCGTGAGTAACTGTTACCTCTACGAGTAGTGGTGATACCCACGTGAATTCCTGGACATCATCAGATTCCTCATAGTCACCATCATCCGTTGAAACAGCGGTGACTCCAAACCCCTTGACCGGCGGCTCTCCAAGGCTTGCAATGACATCGGGCACGATGCGTCCCAACCGTCGCTCAAGTGTTACCTCCGAAAGATCAAGTACTTTGTCCGCCGTCATCCATGTCATGCGAAGCGTAGGGACGTCCCACTCGCCAATAAATTCTTCCGGAGGATCACGTTTGACGGTTATCTCAAGCCCGGGCGTCCTGATTTGGTGCGCGTGCGAGAGTATCGACTTAACTTCCCGGTGAAGAAGTGTTTCTCTCCGTAATCGCTGCACAGTCCCTTCATCAAGATCAGTAGAGAGATGTTCAGCAAAATCAGCTTCGTCTTTTGTGCTCCATCCATCAAATGCGTCGCGAGCCATTTGTGCCGCATCGCCATCCCCTTTGGCGGCTAGGGTTTGATCCTGCCAGTGAGCACACCAACGGACATCAGGCAAGATTCGCAATCGTGAGCGAATCTCCTCTGGGCTAAGCATAGCCAGCGAAGGATCAGAAATTGATATCGACACGACGGCTTGCCCACTCCCCGTGGCCATTTGCGAGGCACTTCCCGTCAAATCAACAAGGAGGATGCGGCCATCGTCCAATACCAGTTCCGCCGTAGCATGATCGAGGAGATGGGCGCGAGTAATCGCCCTACGTTCCGCAGGAATTTCCACCCATACTTCGTAATTCTCACCACTGAACCCTTTGGCGGTTCGTGACATGGCACGTCGCGGAAGGTCTATAAATCCAGAATCAAGGAAATGATGCGTTGCAGCCAACCGCGCCGACACGATCGTGCAATCGTCCTTTTGAGATCCGGGTGGATGGCGAAAGTGAGATGTAGGACGAATGTGATCGGGTTGGCCAGGCAAGACAGGCGTCAAAGTCAGATGACACGCAGGACAAACGCAGACACAGCCCCTTTCAACGACCTCGGTGTCGTGTATGTAGCGGGGTTCATAGATAGATGAATCGTGCGCCCATTTGATGGGGGTATCGGAGGAATCGGTTGAGGATTGCCCGGCCGAAGGCTCCCGACTCATAATCTCCCAACGGGTCATGATGTCTCACATTTCAATCACAAAAAGCATATTCTCATCTTTCACTAGCTCACCATATGAGCTACCGTGCTTAAAGCGTCTAAACAGTCTCGAGAACTTTATCGCCTAGATTTGAGGCAGTCCTTGCATGCTTGATGTAGATAATGGCCTTAACCAGATGGCTTGCTTCTCTCCTAATTTCTGCTAACTCCGTCTCGGTTTTCCCCACGATGTCTTTAGCCCAGTCAGGCGAAAGGGTTTGCAATTTTGACAGGGTGTAGCCATAGGAATTTTTAGGCTTGATGATCTGTCGTCTGACTGACGTTCTACCGCCTTTGGATGACGATCCATACCATTTAACCTCGCACCAATCCGCCCGGATTGAATTACCTGTTTGGGTACAACGGATTTGAAGCCTGCTTTTGCTTTCCCATCCAGGAAGCTTCTTTTCCATCATGTAAACGTACTCCCAGTAACTATCGACGATTCGTTCCCCCCTGCCTTGCAGAAGTTCGATTCGTCGTTGGAGTAGATCAATCACTTCATCATGGCAGCATGGCTCAATAGGTTTGTCCAACATCTCTATTAGCTCCTTTTACATGGTGCAATCTGTGGCCAGATTGCACCAGTAGATTTCGTCTTTCGTCGAATTGAACAGGTAGCCGACGTACTCATAGGAGCAATCCACCCTCTGCTTGCTCCTCCTGCATTGGTCCTCATCACTCGCCAGCTTTCCTAGCGATTTGGGCACAGATTCGCCCATATCTGCTTGTGGCCACACCAACGATCAGCGCATTCATAGGAGCTTTCCGGGGTGCATTTGCACCCGTTGGACTTCATTTCCTTGGAAGCGAAATCGATGCCTGGTTTGAGGTCACAAAGAGTCTTCATGGAATGAGAACCGCAGCTGAGAAGAGACATAGCTGCTCACCACACTATCAAAGACGATGCCGATACTGAGAGTCAAAAGCGCACAGTTTGTGCGCTTTTCGCACTCGATTTGAGAATTGCAATTGCTATGTTTCCTAACGGTGCACTAGCGGTCGGCAAGCAGGATTCGGAAGCCAGATATCTGAGCAGTTGTTCTCTGAAGGTCGACTAGGAGTGCACTGTGCC
Source organism: Rhodocyclaceae bacterium (assembly GCA_016718525.1). Lineage (GTDB taxonomy): Bacteria > Pseudomonadota > Gammaproteobacteria > Burkholderiales > Rhodocyclaceae > JADKHX01. Next base: position 688,759 of record JADKDD010000001.1, on the reverse strand, counting down.
GCCACACATTCGTGGCGATTGAGACTTTGTGCTCTAGCAGTTCACTGGAGGTCGACTTGAACATTCTTGGCATTGACATCGGGTATTCCAATCTAAAGCTCGCCTATGGAAAAAAAGGCGCGACCCCAACAACCTTGCTTCGTCCGGCAGGCGCCGCCCCCACTGATCGCTTCAGTTCGAGATTCGACGGCAAGGCTCAGGATGACTTTCTCCACGTCCAGGTCAATGGGGAACCTTTCATAGCCGGCGTAGCACCGGACAGGGCGGAACTTTGGAGCCGCTCGCTACATGCTGACTACCCCTCCAGCGCGTCCTATCAGGCACTGTTTCACGCCGGTTTGTTGCTTTCCGAGATGGATCACATCGACATTTTGGTTACTGGTCTACCGGTCACCCAGTACCTTGATGAGGGAAGGCGGAATGTCATAGCAGAAAAGATGAAAGGAAGTCATCAAGTCACGCCCAAACGGTCAGTGACGGTTGAGGCCGTCAAAGTGATTCCCCAACCGGTTGGCGGTTTCCTTGACTTCATTGCAGGCGGTAACGCCGACGTTGAGGATGCTCGGGTACTTGTGATTGACCCAGGGTTCTTCTCTGTTGATTGGGTAGTGATTGCGGAGTCAGATCTTCATCGGCAATCCTCAGGGACCAGTCTTGAAGCCTCGTCAGTCGTCCTGGAGGAGGCCTCCCGCCTGATCGCCAAGGACTATGGCTCCAACGTCAGCACGGAAAAACTGGAGAACGCCATCCGCAGCGGCAAGTCTGATGTCCTGGTACTAGGCCAACGTGTCGAGCTTTCACCTTACCTCGATCAGGCCTCCAGAAAGGTCGCCCCCGTTGTTGTCGAATCAATTCAGAAATCACTGCGCAAGGAAAGCGAGTCCGTCGACCGGGTGCTTCTGGTTGGTGGTGGTGCCACGTTCTTTCAGGATGCTCTTGGTGCGGCCTTTCCTCAGCTATCTGTGGCCACCACAAAGGATCCTGTTTTCTCAAATGCTCGAGGTTTCTGGTTTATGGGTGCATCACTGTGAAGTCGATCCGGATTCTGCTCAGCGTGACAGAAGGGAGTCCGGAACTCTATGCGGCCTTAACGACTATCCCTTCCCGCCTCCGAGCAGAGCGTGTCCGTGCTCTGGCAACCATTGGTGTCGCCGCAATGACAGGGGGCAAGAACTCGCTTTATCAAACGGCCCACGAGAAAAGCGGTGATCCATCTCAACCATCGAATCAAGATAGTGACTCATCAGTAGCAAAGGCGCAGGCCATCGCCAAGCGCCTTGGAGGTGGCTTGTAAGTCATGGCCGTACAGGGGCGAAAAATTGGCCGGCATCACCTCGCGCTATATCGAGGGTGGTTGCAAGGCGTCTCACTCAAGACGCTGGCCGATCGCTACCTCGAGACCGGTGTTGATCTGCGGATTGCAAAGACAACGCTCACTTGGATTCGGGACACGATACGACAAGCCGCGCTTCGTAATGGCAAGCATGGTGAAGCCAGGTTGCTGCGCCTGTCGCTATCGACTGCCGAAACAACTCGCCACGTTGAAATTCCGACCCTGGAAGATTTTCAGGCTGATCGAGATCCCAGTGGGTTCTACAGCGAGGACGAGTTGATTCGTCTCTTTCTGGAGTCATACCCACAGGCCGCTGACAAGAAATCACGGCAGCGGCAAAAGCTCATCGGCCGACAGATCGAAACCTTGGTATGGGTCGAACAATTGCTCGCAACGGATCCGGTACCGGAGGATCTTGTCTCGGCTTGGTTTGACGAAGTTGTCGCCAATCGGCTGATTCTCGCGGATATACCGAGCATCGGCGCCCTGCTGGATCGAATCCGGCGCAAGGGATATCGATGGTGGATAACGGTTCCGAAGCTGGGCGAGAAAGGCGCCTCAAGAATCATCCAGTGGCTTCGAGGTTACGAATCGGCTCTGGGATCACTCCCTGAACATACGCTATCGCCGCTCAGAACCTTGGCCATGCCTGCTCTCTTAGGACAACGCATCACACTGACGGCGATTGTTCCGATCGAGGCACTGGCGGTTCCAGACGATATCGATGGAGCAACTGGGTCCAATCGCTGGCCCGGGACTCCGCGAATCAACGCCCTCAATGATCATCAGGCAATTCAAGCTTGGCTAGCCACCAAGTCCGGAAACACGAACACACAGCGCGCCTATCGCAAGGAAGCTGAACGGATGTTGCTATGGGCGATCATCGAGCGAGGCAAGGCGCTATCAGATTTGACCGTCGATGATTGCACCAGATACCGGGACTGGCTTTCCCTACTTGGCTGCGCTGACTCGAACGAGTGGAATTTCAATATTGATCAGTCTGCATGGATCGCCCCACGGAATACGCAGCGATTCAGTCCGGACTGGCGGCCATTTGATGGAGCCCTATCCGCCTCCAGCGTCAAGCATTCGATCACGATCGTAGGCGGGCTCTTTGAATGGCTTGTGCGTGTTCAGTATTGCGCGTTCAACCCTTGGGATGGTGTCGGTAAGACACTTGCCATGAGAAACGAAATTCCTGACGATATTGAACTGACGCGTGTGTTTTCATCGGGTCAATGGGAATTTCTCATGGGGCATCTCGCGTCGATGGATCCATCCGATCACACAAAGCGCCTTCAGATTGCTCTCCCCTTTGCTCACGCCACAGGATTGAGATTGTCTGAGCTGGTGGATGCAAAACTTGGTCGCCTCTACACCATGCCTGTCCGGGACGGAACCAACGTTCGTTGGATGCTCAAGGTACTTGGCAAGGGAGCCAAGTGGCGGGCTGTTCCCATTTCTGAACGAATCTTGGCACTGTTGAGTAACTACCTGGAGCATCGCAAGCTAGATCCCGATCCACTTGCGAACCCATCCGATACACCACTGCTTGCCAGGATCAATGGCATCGATCCCATCTCTTCCAGCGGGCTTTACAAGGCTCTTCGGGGATTCTTCCAAGATGCCGCACTCTCTCTTCACTCTCTAGGAAAAAAGCACGATGCAACTGCGTTTGAGCGCGCATCGGTGCATTGGCTCCGGCATACCTGCGGCAGTCATATGGGATCGTCGGGGGTACCGGTCAATCTGATTCAAAAACTTCTTGGCCATGCAAGCGTAGCCACGACCAGCATCTACACCGAATCGGATGCAGAACGCCTATGGCTGGAGGTAACCGACCTGGAGGAGAACCGTGCGGATTGAGTTCAAAACGAACAGGCGAGGCTATGCCCTAGCGCTGGATCAAGACCTCTTTGGCGCCTTCATCCTGTATCGCCAATGGTGGGGATTGATGAACCGTCGCGGAGGGACCAAGCGCCAGGTGTTCGTTGACCAAGATTCAGCGATGCGTGAGTTTCAGCGTATCCAGAAGACCAGGTTGCGCCGTGGCTACGTATCGGTCGACAGGCAGTCGACAATCCGGCCGTCCAACGAACATGGTGCGCAGGAGTGACGACTAGCGGTCGACAAGGCGTCTCTCACGCACAATCCAAGTCGACTAGCAGTCGGCTGGCGGCAGGCTGAAATCGCATCTGTAAATGATGGTGCTCTAGCAATCGACTGCATGACGACAGCGTTGGAAATTCTCAGTATAAAACGCGATACCGGGTTTACAAGCAAGCCTACCGACACAAACCGCTCAAGGCGTTGATCTATAAGCTGATCTACAGGACCGTTTCTGCATAGGCAAAGTTATCGCAGAAAAATCGCATTCTTGATAATGGTACTTATCATGAATTCGACATGCTGCATTTTGAGCAATTAAAAATCACATCTATCAATCCAGGCATGAAGCCCAGTTGAGGGTTCTAACTGTTGATTCGTGGCAGAGGTGTATGAAGCCTTATGTCGGCCCAATATTTCCCCCAGACCGCCCCTCCGGTCACAGTTGAACATCGTACCCTTCTATTTCTTCTATTCCAGCTGATCGGCCATTTCTGCCATTCGCACAACACTATCGGGATCGGGAATTCAATGGCTATTTTCAAATAATCGTATCATTACGATTGCCTCCACTAGACAATGGAATTCCACAACTCTACGGCGGGTCTGCCGCGTTTGCGGTCGTAGGTATTTTTCGACGCCGCGAGCTTTTCTTGCCAATTTCGCTAACGAGGATCGCTGGGTTGGGTGACTGCTCCTCCTCCCAAAGCCGCCGTAGATTTTTCGGTACCAAAATTTGGCACCCCCGAAAATCTGAATGGCAGGTAACCTAAAGTCGGCTGTCTCCACCCGACCCCTATGCACAGTTTGAAACTATGTGCACTGACCTATGGAATCGCTGCGCCTGCGGTTGTTGTTGGACGCGGCGCTGGTTTGCATGTTACAGCGTCTGAAGAAAGAGCATGAGCGAGTCGTGAGCCTTGAATCGACGGATGGTAGTGTCGGGTGCCTCCAATCGTGCGAGAGCTTTTTCCTTCATTGCGAGATCGGCCTCGACGTAGCGATGCGCAGTGGTGGCGCTTTCATGCCCCAGCCACAAGGCCAGAGGGAATAACTCATCATCAATAGTCCGAGGACAATCATGGAGCGCTCGTCCACCTTGCCGGAAAGTTTGCCGACAGCGATCATGGCAAATATGGTGCCAACGCCGCGCGGGGCCAACAGAAATCCGATGTCGATTACCAGGTAGCCCATGGGGGGGCTGCATGAGGGGCGACAGCAAGGCCATCGTCGCGAGCAGAAAGATGCCGACGATAAAGAAAAGAGACAGGCCGACCGTGAAATTGCGATCCTTGAACATGGTCGGTTCGACATACGGGTGCTCGTGGGTAAAGATGTGCGCGATGAAGAGATAAAGCGCGACGCCGGCGAGCGCCCCTTCGATGACCACTTCCGGATTGGCGAATCAGTCGAGTGACTCGCCGCGATCCAGCATCATCTGCAGGGCGCCGATGCCGATGCTCAGCAGGGCAGAAGCCGAGCAGATCAAACCGTCGTTCGTGGTCAAATCGGTGTTTCACGTACAAAAATGGCTAGGCCGGACAATGCGAACTGGCCGAATGGCAGGTTGATGTAGAACACCCAGCGCCAGTTGTAATACTCGGTGAGCCATCCGCCGAGCGACGGGCCGAGAATGGGCTCTGTTCAGCATCGGTCAAGACAGCTGTTGCGCAATGACGTGAATCGATGTTTAATGAACGTTCGTTAAGTTCATTATTCTTTGGGTGCATAGCCAATGGTGACGCAAGGGTTAATCAGCACACGCGAAGACATCCTGGAACGGGCGATTCCGCTTTTTGCCCGTTTGGGATTCCACGGCGTATCGATGCGCGATATCGCGGCAGAAGTTGAAATGCAGGCGGCGGCCTTGTACCACCACTTTGCTGACAAGGAAGCCCTGTACCTCGCGGCCATGGCCTATGCGTTCAAGGACAAGTCGGTGGTGCTGACGCAGGCGATCGCTATTCCCGGCACGCCACTGGAACGACTGAATCGATTCGTCGAGACCCTAGCCGAGGGCATGGGTCGTGATCCCGACTTTCTTGCGCTGTTGCAGCGTGAGCGCATTGATGGCAATGAGACACGACTGAAACTACTCGCCGAGGAAGTGTTTGCCGAACCCTTTGATGCACTGCTGACGCTCGCGAAGGAAATCGCCCCCGCACATGATTCCCATATGGTAGCTATATCCATCTGCGCGCTGGTCATGTACCACATGGAGACCGCACCCATGCGTCGTTTCCTGCCGGGATGGCACACGACCCTCGACCAGCCGAAATTCATTGCCAAACACGCCATGGCACTACTCGCCCAACTGTTTGCGGACGGAGATCAAAAATGAAGACGCCTTTCGTTATCCTCGCACTCATCATCGTGGCTCCTACACTTCTTTTCGGTTGCGTCAAGAAAACAGTTCCGCCGCCTGCCGAGACGAAAGGCACCCTAGTAACTCTTGCCCAGGTGATGCGGCGTGATGTCCCGGTGGTGCTGGACTCCGTAGGGCGGGTCGAATCGCGCGCAACTCCTGAGGTGTCCGCGGAAGTGCCTGGTCGCATCATCGCCATCCTTCACGATGCCGGTGACAAGGTGCAGGCAGGCACCCCACTCGCCCATCTGGAGACCACACAACTGACTCAGGAAGAGCGGGCAGCTACTGCCGATGTCGCGCGTCTCGACGCCCAAATCGCCCAGGACCGCCGCACTCTGGAAAGGAACAAGGATCTTGTCGCGCGCAACTTCATTTCCCGTGCCGTGCTGGATGCATCCGCATCGCAACTTGCCGCGCAAGAGGCCGCCGGTGAAGCCGCGCAGTCCCGGCTCGTCATGGCGCGTGATCGTCTCGCCAAGGCTGTTGTGCTCGCCCCGATTACGGGTACGGTCGAATCGCGCAAAGTATCGGTCGGTGATCACGTCAAAGAGGGCACGCCACTGTTTCTTATCGCGCAAGGCGGTAACCTGCGCGCGCAGTTGCCATTTCCAGAGACTGTGGCACGGCATCTACGCGCGGGAATGAAAGTCGCACTCGTCAGCCCAATCGCGCCTGACGAAAAAGTGAGCACAGTAGTCACTGAACTGCGTCCCATGGTTGGCGCTGGAAGCCGTTCCATTACGGCTGTTGTCGATTTCCCCAATCCTAGTGCCTGGCGCGCCGGAGCTAGCGTCACCGGTTTCGTCGAAATCGACGTTCGACAAAACGCCTTGCTCGTGCCTGAATCGAGTATCGTTCGCCGGCCAGCCGGCGAAGTGGTATATGTCGTCAGTGAAGACAAAGCACGCCAGGTCATCGTACGCATTGGGGAACGCAAGGATGGCATGGCGGAAATCCTGTCTGGCCTGAGCGGTCCGGAGACGGTCGCAGTCGATGGCGCTGCCTATCTCAGTGACGGTGCTGCTGTGCGGACCGTCAAGAGCGCACCATGAATCTGCCGGAACTTTCCGTAAAGCGCCACGTGCTGGCGTACATGCTGTCGGGGGTGCTGGTCCTGTTTGGTCTGATCAGTTTTCAGCGCATCGGTGTCGATCGTTACCCCAACATTGATTTCCCCATGATTTCCATTACCACTGCCCTGCCCGGTGGTGACCCGGAGATTGTGAATTCCAGCATTACCAAGGTCATTGAGTCAGCCGTCAATAGCGTTCCTGGCATAGAACACGTGGAATCAACCTCGGCATCCGGGGGTCTCGCTCATCAGCGTTCGATTCGCGATGGAGAAGGACCTCGGCGCAGCCTTCAATGAAGTGCAGGCCAAGGTCAATCAAGTGCTCAATCGGCTGCCTCGCGAAGCCAAGCCACCGATCGTGGCAAAAGTCGAGATCGGTGCGACGCCGATCATTTGGCTGGCATTGCAAGGGGATCGCACGCCGCAACAGCTTAATCAATATGCCCGTAACGTCATCAAGAAGCGGCTGGAAACGGTTAACGGAGTGGGCGAGGTACGTCTTGGGGGCGATAGAGAACGCACCCTGCGGGTCAGTCTGGACCCGGAACGCATGGCGGGCCAAGGCATCACGATCCAGGACGTGACGCGTGCCTTCGATGCCGAACACGTACGTTTGCCGGGTGGCTTTCTGGTGGGTGGCAAGCACGAAGATCTGATCAAGCTTGACCTGGAGTTTCACAGTGCCCCGAACTTGAAAAACTGATCGTGGCCTATCGGGGCGGGGCACCCATCCGCCTCGCCGACATCGCGACGGTGGAAGATGGGCTGGCGGACAACCGGCAACTGGCACGCTATATGGGCAAACCGGCCGTGGGCATCGGCGTGGTGAAAGTGAGTGGATCCAACGCCGTTGCCGTCGCCAACGAGGTGGAGCGCCGTCTGGAACGGGAAATCATTCCGCAACTTCCTGCTGGCATGACCTTGTCGGTCGCAAGCAATGACGCGAGCCTGATCCGGGAAATTGTCGCCGCACTCGAAGAACACCTCCTGACCGGGACGCTATTCACCGCGCTGGTGGTCTGGCTCTTCCTGCTCAATCTGCGCTCCACTCTGATCGTAGCCATGGCCATCCCGGTGTCTTTGCTGGGCGCGGTGGCCGTGATGTATTTCGCCGGCTTCACCTTCAATACCATGACCCTGCTTGGCTTGCTGCTGCTCATTGGTGTTGTCGTGGATGATGCGATAGTGGTGCTGGAGAACATCTACCGTCATCGTGTACACCTCGACTCCGACCCCGTAAGCGCAGCCTTGAATGGCACACGGGAAGTCGAGTTTGCGGTGATGGCCGCCTCGCTGACACTGGTGGCGATATTTGCTCCGGTTATCTTCATGGGCGGCATCATAGGGCGTTTCTTTCAGGCATTTGCCGTGGTCGTCAGTGCGGGGGTGCTGGTTTCGCTGTTCGTCGCCCTGACTCTGACACCCATGCTGTGCGCGCGACACCTGCGGGTGACACCATCCACCGGTCGTGTCTCCAGCTTTCTGGAGCGTGGCTTTCATGCCATGGATACGGTTTATCGCGTTTTGTTGGACCGCGCCTTGCGTTTCCGGTGGACGGTGGTCGCCATCACCGTGGCGGTCGTGGTTGGCAGCGGCTGGTTCTTCGCACACCTCGGCGGGGTTTCATGCCGGTACAGGACGAGGGACGTTTTCTGGTGAACTTCAAGACGCCCCTCGGAACAGGTATTGAGTATGCCGATGCACGTCTGCGAGATATTGAGGCAGTCCTGGCACGGCATCCCGAAATCGTTGGTACGTTCAGCACCATCGGCACCGACCAGACAGGGCAAGTCAATAAAGGCTTCGCTGATATCACCATGGCCCCCTGGAATAAGCGCACGATCACGCAACAGGAGCTGATAGACGTGCTGCGCGTTGAACTGGCGACAATCCCCGGAGTGGAGGCCTTTCCCGGGCCACGCTCGACTGTAGGTGGCCAGCGCGGCGAACCCCTGCAATTTGTTCTCGCCGGTCCGGATTTGAATCAGGTGGGCCAACTCGCCAATGCCCTCAACAAGGAACTGGCTAGCGATCCGAGCCTGGGGAGGGTGGATCTGGAATTGCAACTGGATCTGCCGCAACTCGAAACAGCGTTGAGCCGCGAGCGGGTGACAAGCCTCGGTCTTTCGGCGCGCGATGTCGCGCAAGCGGTGAATATTCTCGCAGGCGGATTAGACATCGCCCGTTTCAATGACCGCACTGGCGATGCAGAGCGCTACGACATTCGCTTGAAAGCAGCTGACGGCAGTTTGCAGCATCCCGAAGACTTGGCGCGTATTTACCTGCGCGCCGGGAATGGTGAGATGGTGCGTTTGGACAATCTCATCAAAATGGAACGACGACTTGGCCCAGCGGTAATCAGCGGGTTTGATTTGCAATACGCCGCGAAGTTCTACAGCGCACCCAAGGTGAGCATGTCAGATGCCGTGGGGCGTGTACAGCGGATCGCGGCACCGCTATTAACGCCAGGCTATACCGTGCAAATGATTGGCCAGGCCGAGGAATTCGGCAAAACGATGAGCTACATGCTGTTTGCCTTTGTCACGGCAATTGTCCTGGTGTACATGGTGCTGGCGAGTCAGTTCAACTCGTTCCTGCAGCCTTTGGTGGTAATGGTTGCACAGCCACTTGCTGTCGTCGGCGGCGGTGCCGCTCTGTGGCTCGCCGGACATACGCTGAACATCTACTCCATGGTGGGACTTGTGTTGCTGGTTGGTTTGGTCGCAAAAAATTCCATTCTGCTAGTCGATCTCACCAACCAATTGAGGCAAAAAGGTGCTGACATCGACGCCGCGCTTCTGGAGGCCTGCCCAGTTCGGATGCGCCCGGTTCTGATGACCTCACTTACCATCGTTCTGGCGCTGCTCCCGGCAGCGCTTGGTGTGGGCGCCGGTGCAGACACCAACGGTCCCATGGCCGTGGCGGTGATCGGCGGAATGATTTCATCAACGCTACTCACTTTGGTGGTGGTGCCGGCGGTCTATTCCTTGGTGGAACACGCGGTGACGCGCCTGCAACAAAAGCGTTTGGCCGTTGGACTTCGAGATTAAGGAGAGAACGGCGCAGTGCTCAAATCATCATGAAAAAGCTTCGCGCATACACGACGAACTGCGCTTTCCGACGGACGACGGAATCGAGATCGCTGCCCACGCCTGGGGTGACTCGGCCAATCCACCAGTGATTCTTTTGCATGGTGGTGGGCAGACGCGGCATGCCTGGAAGAACACTGCTGAGGCAATTGCCAACCACGGTTATTACGCGCTTGCGATTGATCTGCGAGGTCATGGCGACAGCGGTTGGTCGCCCGATGGTGTGGATTCGCTTTCCTTTTGCGGCGTTTCCTGCACCAGGCCGTGCGGGGTGTCATTCGGCTGGCATTTTTGCAAATCGCGACGCCTGACTCGGCGATTGGCGGCTGTGCCCAGCGGCCGTCATACTCCCCGAAAGCCCATTGGATATTGGATTCCCTATCCTTCACCATGAAAAAGCCAAAAACCAATGAGTAAATGTGCCACCCAATCTCGAGTAACCCACTCTGCTGGACGGCATTGTGCCAGCTCTGCAATTCGTGATCTGCTTGAATTCAACGGACTGGATATTTCCGAAGCCATGTGTTTTGGACTGGGCTCTGGCCTCGGCGTTACCTATCTGGATCTGACTGATGCTCCCGTACCGTTTTTAGTGCATGTACGATCACTGGGATTTGAAGAGCGCGTGTTTCAAAGCATCGGGGTGCCATTCGAATGGAAAACATTCGAGTCGCCAGAGTCTGCCGTTGCATTGCTTGGTGATCGTCTGGATGCGGGCCACCCTACTCTTTTGCTGACAGACATTTTTCATTTACCCTACTTCGGCAGCACAACCCACTTTCCGGGCCACGCCATAGCGGCCTGGTCGAGAAACCCGGAGACGGGCGATGTTCTGGTTACCGACACCGAGCGCCCCGATGTATTGTCTGTCACAGAGGAGGCCCTCACCCGCGCACGGTTTTCTACCCAGCCACCGTTTGTTCACCATGGCAACATGTTCACGCCAGGTTCGTTTCAAGGGGAAATTACTCCCGAGATAATCACAAACGTAATACATTACAACGCCAAGGCATTGGCCGCGAATGGGATATCGGCACTGGAAACTTGGCTGGCTGACCTTGGTCGCTGGAAAGCAACTGGCGATTGGCGCTGGACAACCCGGTTTGCCTATCAAGTCATAGAGAAGCGCGGAACAGGAGGTGGTGGATTCCGGAAAATGTATGCCGAGTTCCTCGACGAAGCGGTTCACTATGACGCAGGTATACTTCTACATCGACTCCCGCTCTTGATGAGGGCCAGCGAAAAAACATGGTCTGAATTAGCCGCGTGCCTGAAGTCAGCCTCTGAAGGCGCACACTTTCCTGATGCCGCCATTGCAGACGCCATCTCTGCCGTCATGAAAGCAGAACGCAATTATGCAGATGCTGCCCTTGCGTTCTGAGGCATGCTGCTAGTCGCTTCCCAAAAAATCAGCCAGAGATGGCTGGGGTCATAAAATGAACAGTAATATTGCTCCACATCTCATGATGGCTAAAGCGTTTTTTGGCACTAATCACCCTTTGTTCGATACATTCAAAATTGACATCGGCATTGTTAACGATGGTCATGCCGAGATGAGCATGCCATTCTCTGAGCAGTTGTCTGATCGCAGGGGTTCGCTGCACAGAGGTGTGCTGGTAACACTGCTTGATACAACCTGCGGACTGTCTATTTTTTCATCGCTGGGCTCATTAAAGCCGATTGCCACTATTGATTTACGTGTCGATTTTATGCGCAGCATTCCACCCGCAGCCGGTTTGAAAGCAGTGGTTGACTGCATAGGCAAGACTGATACGGTTGCCTTTATCAGCGGCCGCGCGTTTGCAGAAGACAGTGGTGAGCTGTTGGCGATGGTTGCCGGCTCTTTTGCCATCGGCACCATGGGGCCCACCTTGGACAGTGAAGCTGGAGGCTCCTGACAATGAGTGCAAAGCCCATTAGCGCAGAGGCACCCATCATGAGACTGTGTTACGAGCCTTTTGTCGATTTTCTCGGCTTTCGCGAGGAAACGCTGAACGGAGAAACACGGTACTTTATGGATTTCCGTGATTCGCATATCGGGAATCCCATGATCCGAACATTTCATGGCGGCATTCTTGCGAGCTTTGGTGAAGTGACCGCAGCAGCCCATCTGGCCCGCCAGCGCGGCGATGATGAGGTGTCCTTATGCTCGACGATGACCTTTGATTACCTGCGGCCGGCTTTTGAGGGAACCTTGCAGGCAATACCCAATATCGTGCGGGCCGGTCGGCGCATTACCACCGTATCCGTTCAGTTACGACTTGAAGGCAAGCTGGTTTGCATCGGCCGGTTCCTTTTTCTTGTTGGCCGCAATGAAAACGAGAACAAGACATGATCAACCCCATTGTCGCTCCACTGGTCAAGGTTTATGCGGGCAAGGTATATTCAGCGGCGATGCTTTTTACGGCAGCAATTACACCGAATATCACCGTCAGCCAAGAGGAGAAATGCGTCATGGGTAAACTAGCCATTGTTCGTTGCTTACAGGTAGGTTCGTTGTTTTTGTTGAGCCTCGCCGGTTCCTTCGCGTACGCACAAACACCGGTTGCTGAGCAGGCACTTGCGTTGGCGCACGATGATCCTCAGCTTAAGTGGGGGCCCTGCCCACCGTTCTTGCCCAAAGGATGCGGCATTGCTGTTCTTCACGGCGATCCTGCAAAAGACAACGTGGACGTTTTCTTCAAATTGCCAGCCAAGTCGACTCTCCCTCTTCATTGGCATACTTCGGCGGAGCGCATGGTGCTGGTAGCAGGTGAGCTTCATGTCACCTATGACGGCCAGAAGACGGCCGTCCTCAAACCGGGTACTTACGCGTATGGGCCCGCCAAACTAGCGCACAAGGGGTTCTGCGCAAGCGCTGATCCATGTGTTCTCTTCATTGCTTTTGAATCGCCGCTGGATGCAGTGCCGATCGAGATCGCAATAAAGTAGCAAGAAAACCACCCAATCCAGCGTGCAAGGAAAATCTCGAGCATACAGCCGCACTAGGCTGGCTAACTCGACGGTGGGCGTCAGCTTTCACAATCGGTCAATAGCTTCAGTACCCCGAGTGGAGGCAGCCAGCGTTTGGTCAGCCGACAGTCGGGGTGAATTTGTTGTGGCGCGGCGCGGGGACTGACGCCACTGGCCGCAGCACCCCCGGAAGCCGCCATACGTTTCCGAGGGTTCTATCAATGCTCGATTCTGAAAACGCTGATCGGGTTTTGCAACCCGACTGTCGCCTCCAAAGTCTCAACCCGCCGGTGGTGCCCGTCGCGCTCCGATGTTCAGTCATGAACAGTTCACGGTAGCAAACCCGCTTTGGCAGCTACGCGACGATTCTGAACTCGGCCGCTTTGGCAACCGGGTGCACATGGTTTCGCTCTCGCTTCATTTCGACAATGCCATAGTGCGACATCGTCTTGAGCGTACGCGAAAGGTTGCCAGGCTTGCGACTATCGCGTGAGGTGTCAGATGCGGAGCGTTTGCCGCTATCGGTCGGTTTCCCTGCGCTTCATTGGCTGATCCGCCGGACCATCCATGTTTTCACGGATTGACGAGCGTAAAGAAGCAAGACTGCTGTCAATGACTTGCATATGCTCAAAGCACTCGACTTTTTTGTGCCGGGCGATAGCGTCTTGTAATTTTTCCATCGCTATACGGATGCGGGATATGTTGCCGTGCCAATAGTGTTCTGCGTTGGTGCGCTCCATGATCAGCCCTTTTTCACGCCGTTTGCCAGAAAGACCTCATGCCTTTTATCAGCGTTGTTGAATAAATCGAAATTTGGCCACCGATTGGCCGATCTGTCATGATTCGGGCCCATTTAATCTTCGAAGACCACCTGTGTCCCACAAACATAGCTAGAGACGCCGCTCAATCAAGTTTTACTCTTCAGTGGAGCGCGATTAACTCCCTTGGCCGCAGCACCCCCGAAAGCTGCCTTAGATTTTCGAAATCGTACGCGACCGGATTTCATAAAGCGCCCGTCCGGTTCGGTTACGCGACCGTCTCGGTGCAGTCTACTGCGGTCTGATAGATTTCCGGGGCGCCGGCCAGACTAGCCGGAGGTGTCTCGGAGATTAATTTGGCGTACTTCTACACACCCTGCCGATAGTCGGCATTAACACCATAAGTAGCTTTTAAGCTACAATTTCCTCATGGTTGAAATTTTCCGGTATCAGCATGAAGATGGTAGCGAACCGTTTACCCTTTGGCTGGACACGGTGCGCGACAAGGTTGCCCAAGCCCGAATCCGTGTTCGTTTGAGGCAAGTGCAGGCCGGTAACTTTGGTGACAGCGAACCTGTGGGTGATGGGGTGATTGAACTGCGCGTCCATATCGGAGCTGGTTATCGGGTGTATTGCGCCAGGCACGGAAAGGCTTTCGTCATCCTGCTCTGCGGCGGTGATAAGGGAAGCCAGAAAGCGGACATCAAACGAGCTAAGGAATTGTGGTCAAAGTGGAAACGGAGGCAATCATGAGCAAACTAAATGGTGTTGTGTCACACCACGAGCGAGAAGTCGCCGAACTGCGCGCAGATCACGAGCTGGCGGTCGAGTACCTGAAGGCTGCAATGGAATCGCTCGACAATCCCGATGATCGAGCTGCTGGCTTACTGGCCCTGCGTACCGTTGCGGAAGCCTATGGTGGGCTCGGTGCGGTGGCGGCTGAAGCCGGTATTAGCCGCGAATCACTGTATCGCACACTGTCGCCAAAGGGTAACCCTACGCTCAAGACGTTGCTTGCTGTCCTAAAAACAGTAGGCATGCGACTGTCGGTCGAACCGGAGCATCACGCCCACGCTTGATTGGATACTCTCTACGTTTGTCTTGGAAATTTGAAGGGATTGCTTTGCCCTTTACTGCCATCGCGGATTCTCCTACTTAAAGCTAATCAGTGAACTTCAGGTCTTCATTTCCCCATGACTACGTTGAGGGCGACAAGACCCATAGGGCGCCCCGCCGCTTTGCCGCCGTTGGCTAAACCCCGAGTTTTGGTGAGCGTCAGGTTACTGGCATCATGCCCACTGGGTCTTGTCGGCCCAGACTGTGTAAAAACGACTTGAGATTACGTAAGGCATCCCGATATAAGCCAAGAGAATATTTCTGAGGTTTTGGGATGAAACGATTTGTTGAGGGCGTGAGCAGAACCCAGGGAATGTTGCTTCCGGAATCACTTGATGATTACATTGTGGAAGACAATCCGGTTCGTGTCGTGGATGTCTTCGTTGAAGAGCTTGATTTGGCGGAGATGGAATTTTCTGGCGTCAAACCATCGGCTACAGGGCGACCGTCCTATCACCCGGCGGTATTGTTGAAGATTTACATTTACGGCTATCTCAATCGGATTCAATCCAGTCGCAGGCTAGAGCGCGAAGCGCAACGTAATGTCGAACTGATGTGGCTCACGGAACGATTGATGCCGGACCACAAGACCATCGCTAACTTCCGCAAGGACAATGGCAAAGCGATCCGGCGTGTATGCCGCCAGTTTGTGGTGATGTGCCAGAAGCTTGGGCTTTTTGCTGATGCTGTTATCACCATTGATGGCAGTAAGTTCAAAGCGGCCAATAATCGAGACAACAACTTCACCAGTGCAAAACTTCAGCGTCGCATGGAAGAGATTGAGGGCAGCATTAATCGCTATCTGGTCGATCTCGATACAGCAGATCGTCACGAACCGGAAATTGCTCAGGCAAAGACACTCCGACTCAACGACAAGATCAAGACGCTCAGGGAGCAGATGGTAAAACTGAAAGCCATCGAGGTCTTACTCAACGAATCATCTGATCATCAAATATCGCTGACAGACCCGGATGCTCGTTCAATGAAGACGCGTGGTACGGGAATCGTTGGGTACAACGTACAAACTGCCGTCGATGCTACACATCATCTGATTGTGGCCCATGAGGTCATCAATGAAGGAATTGATCGGGATCAGCTATCGACAATGGCGAAGCTTGCCCGGAGCGAGACAGGTATCGAGAATCTGACTGTAATCGCGGACCGAGGCTACTACAAGGGAACGGAAATTCTGGCGTGCGACGATGCCGGTATAACCGCGATTGTGCCGAAGACAACAACCTCATCCGCCAAAGCAGACGGACGATACGACAAGGCCGACTTCATCTATGACCCCGAAGCAAATGAATATACATGTCCAGCTGGACAGCGCTTGATTTGGCGCTTCTCTGGTGTCGAACGAGGTTTGACGTTGCATCGCTACTGGAGTTCGCATTGCCCACGGTGTTCAAATCGCGAGCAATGTACGCCTAGTGATTACCGGCGTGTTAGCCGATGGGAACACGAGGAGGTTCTCGAGGTCATGCAAAGCCGATTGGATCAGGCGCCCGATGCCATGCGCATTCGACGAAAAACGGTGGAGCATCCATTTGGAACAATTAAGTCATGGATGGGCGCCGCGCACTTCCTTACAAAGACGCTCTCTAACGTCCGGACGGAGATGAGCCTACACGTCCTTGCATACAACCTCAAACGGATGATGCGGATTCTTGGCCCGTTGGAACTGATGCAGGCGATTCGGGCGTAATGCCCAAGTCTTTTTGCGAAACGCTTTCCAGCTTGTGGCTCGCGGCCTTCTCCAAAACTAATCACAGGACCGAAAGGGCCTATTTGATGACGTTTGCGCGGCTATTGGACAAAACATTAGGCCTGCCCCAGCTACGCTATCGGCTCAGTCGCAAATTCGTTTTTTTACACAGTCTGGGCCAGAAGCGGACATCCCCTAGTGTTTTCTATGACACTGGAAAGGTCAGGTAACTAATGTGTACCGGTCGTTCGACGTTAGTCGAAGTCCGCCGCATACGCGCCTTACCGAAGTTTCTTTAGTAAGACGTTGAACTCGAGTTCGAGTACGTTCACTAGGTCACTTTCATTAGCCGTGAAGCGCATAGTGGGCACCGGAATAGAGATCGCGACGAGATCCCCAGCGTGGCTCCGGAAAGCTTTGGCGATGGCGCAGATGCCCACCGAGGTTTCCTCGCGGTCGTAGGCCACACCTGTTTGGCGCACCCGAGTTAACTCACTATCAAAGGATTCCCAGTCGGTAATGGTATTGGCCGTTTGCCGGGCCAAACCTAGTGTTTTCCGTACCCTTTTCAGTTCTGATTCATTCATCAGTGCCACAGCTGCTTTGCCATTGGCACTGCAGTGCAAGGGAAACGTTACACCGACCGACGATACTGCGGCGAGTCTGTGAGTGCCTGGAACCTGATCAAGAAAAATCATTTCATCTCGGGTAGCGAGCGATAAATCAACGGTTTCCCCTGTTCTCTTGGCGAGTGCTTCGAGCGTTGGGCGCACGAGATCGGTGATTGGGAAATGCGTTGCTGCACCCAGAGCAATCAAAGCCGGTCCAAGTTTCACTCCGTGCGACGCGCTTGCTCCCATTAGTAGGTTTTCCTTAGTCAGTGCATCGACGATGCGCTGAACGGTCGAGCGAGCCAACCCGACGTGAAGCGCAATCTCACCCAACGAAAGGCCTCTTGGGCTCTGCGCCACAGTGCGCAGGATATCTGCGGCGCGTTCAATGACTTGAATGCCACTTTTCTCTGGTCGGCTGTCCTGCGCGACTTTGCTGGCATACAGTTTTTTCGTGGACATGTTTTCCATTCTTGGTTTCTGACTCGATCTCTTCTGTGCTGGATACATCTACCAGGCACATTCCAAACACAGTGAATAAACGCATCCGGTAGAAATTGAAATTACTTTCCTGCAACCCACTATGCGGTACAACTATACCGACTAGCGGCATATAGTCACATTCATTGAAGTTTTGTTTTTGCATTACTCCGCAGGAAACACCACGGGGCTAACAAATGACACCTGCAGCAAAATCGCTTCATCTGGGGTACAACGCCGACGAGTTGGCGACTAGTCCGTATGCGGCTTTTTTTCAGCCCGACTTGGCACCGCTCCCCGCACATGTGACCGAGGCTATCCTCGTGGGTGGGCAGGCGCACGAACTCTTTGCAGGTGTTGAACAAGCCCCGGAGTTGATGACATCGGGCGATTGGCCGGTTGAAACCGGCTACACGATTGCCCCGGACGGGTCGATGCGCATTTTTGTGCTGACCAACATGCCTCGAGTTACGCCCGCGATGTGGGATTGGTGGTTTGCATGGCATGGCAGCGAAGCTCAGCGCTACAAACTATGGCATCCACGTGCACATGTCGATGTACGTTGGAGCGATGGTCGCAGCGACCTTGATCACTACATTGGCAGAACATCGAACGTTGTTGAGTATGTCGGCGCTGAGTGCCTGCGCTTGACAATAAGGTTTGTCCACCCAGCCAGCTTGGGTATTGACGAAGCGAAACTGCGGGCAAACGGTGAAGTGGCGATTTGTGCCCGCGGTGGCATGGAGGGCACGCCGATGGAAACCGGATGGCTGATTCACCACGTGCGTCCTGTTCCGGGCGGCGCGCAAATGCGTTCCAGATTCTGGCTGGGGGGCAGCAATGTGCGCCCGCGCGGAATGCCGGGGGTGGTGGGTGCCGGAATTGGCCGCACGCTAAGTCGCCTGCAACCATTGACCGGCAATATGGCGGCAGATCTCTTGGTTCATTGTGCCCAGGAAATGAATCATCTGGCGGCAATCCTGCCGGCACTCTATGAGACATTCGGAAGTAGCAACGGCTTCAACAACTACCGCGAAGAAAACGTCTCGACCTTCTACCAGTGCAACCCGATGAAGCGTCCCGGTGACGTGCAGGACATCGCCGAGGCGGTGGTCTACCTCGCCGCTCCGTCCGGCAAATTCATCACCGGCGAGCTGCTCAACGTCGAGGGCGGCATGCTGCTATGGGGCGAGTTTTGGCCGGCCGGTAAACCCGACTACTTCAAGGTCGATCCGTCATGAACGCGCAGGATGCAACCCCATCGGCCAGTTACTTCCACGGGCCGTTTCAGCAACTGGTGGGGTACGACATCCTGCACAACGAACGTGGTCTGTATTTCCGGCTGCCGATCCGGCGCGACCACCTCAACCCCCACGGTGTGCTGCACGGCGGCGTGCCCTTGACGCTGCTCGACGCGGTTGGCGGCAGAACGCTGATCGACCGACGGATTCCGGGCAGCGATCAGCTCATCCTGTCATCCGTCACCGTCACACTCACCGTGGATTTCATGCGTGCGATCGGCAGCGGCGTCTTGTTTGCATCGGCCACGCCCGACCACATCGGCAAGACGCTGGCCTACGTATCGGTGAAGGTGACGCTCGACGACCTGGATGGCGACATCGTGTCGCGCGGCATCGGCACCTACCGCATCTACACCAAGTCGCTGGTCAAGCACGTGTGATGCGCTCCCGCTCCTGACCATAGCGCACGCGGCCGGACTTCGATCCGCGTACCGACACTGAACAGCCAGGACAGGTCCGGCCCAGCCGTTCAGTATTATTCAGTGCTGGCCGAGCGGCGTGCGCACCACAATGCCGTCAAGCGCCGGGCTGAGCTTGATCTGACAACCCAGGCGCGAGCTTTCGTTGCGGCCCCCGGCAAACTCAAGCATCGAATTTTCCATCGCCTCCATCGGCGGCAACTTGTCCAGCCAGGCGGCGTCGATGTGCACATGGCAGGTGGCGCAGGCGCAGGCGCCACCGCAGTCGCCATCGATGCCCGGCACCAGGTTATTGACGGCGGCCTCCATCAACGACAGGCCGTCGTCGACCTCCACGTTACGGACCGTACCATTGTGTTCAATGAAAGTAACTTTTGTCATGTTGATTCTCCAGAATGGGCGCGCCTTGGCAGCGCCCTTGTAAATTGATAGTTCGATGAAATTAAATCCATGACCCGGCACAGCGACATCAGCCGGCCAGGTCCTTCGCTACGATAAGCTCGTCGGCAAGCCGCTCGGGCGCGATGACGGTACGGTTCGCAATCAGCGCTTTGGCCACCATGAACTCGACCGGGCGGTTGACCGCATCGACGGCAAGCAATCGCCCGTCGCGCAGGTAGAACGCCGCAAACGAACGGCTGTCGGTACTGCCCCGCATCACGACCTGGTCATAGCCGCGGTTGAGTCCCGCGGTTTGTAACTTGAGGTCGTACTGATCGGACCAGAACCACGGTACCTGCCGATACGGTCTGGCCTTGCCACACATGGCCGCCGCCGCCGTCTTGCCCTGCTCAATGGCGTTGTGCACCGATTCGAGACGCAGCCGACTGTCGTAGATCGCGTTCGGATGCTGCGTGCAGTCGCCGGCCGAGAAAATGCCGGGCGCAGAGGTCCGGCATTCCTCGTCGACGACGATGCCGTTGTCGCAGACCAGACCCGCTGCCTGCGCCAACTTGACGTTCGGCAGCAGACCGATGCCGGCAATGACCAGGTCGGCGTCAATGCGTTCGCCATCGCCGGTCACGACCCGCGCCAGCGAGGCATCGCCCTCGATGCCGGTGACCGTCGTCGCGCAGCGGATCGTCACGCCCGCCTGCCGGTGCACGCTTTCGAAGAAGCGCGCCACGGCCGGACAAGTGACACGCGCCAGCACCGTCGGCGCCGCTTCCAGCACGGTCACCGCGAGCCCCAGTTTGGCGGCCACGGCGGCGATCTCGAGTCCGACGTAGCCGCCGCCGATCAGCACCAGCCGGGCCCCGGGACGCAGAGCGGCACGAATGCCGTCAACATCAGCCACGGTGCGCAGATAGTGCAGGCGCGGATGGTCGGCACCCGGGCAGTCAAGCCGACGGGCACGCCCGCCAGTCGCCAGCAGCAGATGATCAAACGCCAGTTCGCGGCCATCGTCCAGCCTCACCTGCCGCCGGGTGGCATCAAGTTCGGTGACGGCCACCCCGAGCAGCGTGTCCACACGCGCCTGCTCGTAGAATGCCGGCGGCTTCAGGAACAATCGCTCCAGCGGCAAGGTGCCCGCCAAAAATGCCTTCGACAGCGGCGGGCGCTGATACGGCAACACCGGCTCGGCGCCGACCAGCACGATGCGCCCGTCGAATCCCTCTTGCCGCAGGCTCGCAACCGCCTGGCCGGCCGCCTGACCGGCGCCGACAATAATCACAGTTTCGCTCACGATCGGCGCGGCTTCAAGCGTTGATGCGGACGGGCAGCGACTCATAGCCCTTCACAAAGGGCGACAGCACGCGCTCGGGCGCGCCAACGACCTCGATCTGACCTGGATTAGGCCAGCGCTTGAGCAACTCCTCCCAAACGATGCGCAGCTGCAACTCGGCGAGACGGTTGCCCACGCAGCGGTGAATGCCGAAACCGAACGAAAGGTGATGGCGCGGCTTGGCGCGATCAATGATGAACGCGTCCGGATTTTCAATCGCTTCAGGATCACGGTTGCCGGAGACATACCACATGATGACCTTGTCACCCTTGCGAATGGACTTGCCGCCGAGCTCGGTGTCCTGCAGCGCGGTACGCCGCATGTGCGCCAGCGGTGTCTGCCAACGAACGATCTCCGGCACCATGGAGGCGATCAGCGCCGGGCTGGCGCACAGCTTGCGGTATTCGTCCGGATTTTCGTTGAGCGCCAGCACGCCGCCGGTCATCGAGTTGCGGGTCGTGTCATTGCCGCCGACGATCAGCAACATGAGGTTGCCCAGAAACTCTTCCGGCGTCATGTTGCGCATGGACTCGGTGTGCGCCATCATCGATATCAGATCATTGCCCGGTGGCACATTGACGCGCTCGTTCCACAGCCGGGTCATGTATTGCGCGCACCCCTTGAGCTCCTCCATGCGCTGCTCTTCCGAATCAATAATGCCCGTGCCGACCAGCGCCGTCGCGACATCCGACCAGCGCGTCAGCTTGGCACGGTCTTCCCAAGGGAAATCAAACAGCGTCGCCAGCATCTGCGTCGTCAGGTTGATCGAAACGAGCTTGACCCAGTCAAAGGTCTCGTTGATCGGCAGGCCATCCAGCGCACGACCGGTACGCTCACGGATCAGACCTTCGAGCTTGGCGAGGTTCTCAGGCGCCACGATCGGACTGACCGCCATGCGCTGCACGTCGTGCTTGGGCGGATCCATCGCAATGAACATCGGCAGGGTTACCGCCGCATTGGACTCCATGATGGTGATATTGCCCTCGGATGAAAATATCTCCGGATGGGTCTCCACCTGCATGATGTCCTTGAACTTGGTCACCGACCAGTACGGACCAAACAAGCTGTCCTTACAGTAGTGCACGGGGTCTTCGCGGCGCAGACGCTCAAAATAACCCCACATCGTATTGTTGCGAAACAGCTCCGGATTGCTTACATCAATATCCTCAAGCGGAATCGCGTCTATCCTGCTTTGGTCGTTTTGGTTGTTCACCACAAGCGCTTCACTCATACACTGTCTCCTTAATTAATAAAACCGCGACCGCACGGACAAACCGCCGCCGCGGGCCGACCTTGCGTACATTCATTCATTGAATGCCAGCCCGAGATTAGTGTTATCTGCGATGGATGTCGCCTATCTAAAGATAGGGGAAACGGGCGTCAGGACAAACGCCCGATGGGCACAAGCATCAATGCATGTGCCCATCGGGCGATCGCGACTACCTCGACAGCGTTTTATTTCAGTTGCGGGTCAACATACGCCCGCGCGGCCAGGCGTTACGCCGGGAGGGGCAGCGAGTGGAAGAGCAGCAGCAACCACCTGTGGCATCAGGATGCGGGCCGAGCCCAGCAGCAGAATCAGGCCACAGGTCAGTTGCAACCAGCGCAGCGTCACTCCATTTACTTCGTGACGTCCCCTCGGTCATCACTGTGAAGGTGGCCATCATCGACCGGGAGCACCCGGTAATTCACGAAATAAATGCCGGGGCCTTCGGGGGTCATGGCCAGGCCGACGCCTTCCCTGATCACGCGGATCGTCGGGTTCAAGGATTCCAGCCGCCGCCGGCAAGGCTGGTGAAACATAAGACGGTGCAGCGTCGTGCGTTCATTGCGTGCGCTCACAGGATATGGGCACGGCGTTTGCGCTCACCTTGCGCACGACTTCGCGCCTTCGGTCATTTCTTGGGGCGTATCGCGTCTGCCGTACCCTGGATGAAGGCCTTGATCTTCTCCACATCGTCCACGCTCAGCTTGCCCGTGAAGTCCGGCATGCCCCGGCTCATGGCCGGGCCTTTGAAGACGAACTTGTCGAGGTGCTCGATATAGGAGGCTCCGATGTAGCCCAGGTTGGGAATGTTGCCGCCACGGTCCACGCCCGGCACACCGTGGCAGAACACGCAGTTGCTCACATACAGCGCGGTGCCGGCCTTCACCTGGGCCGGGTCGTATTTCACGCCATCGACCAGCTTGTCCATGCGGTACTTCACGAACTCGGGCATCGGCGCCTTGCCACCTACCGCGAAGGTATAGACCGTGCCCGGCCCCTGCTGTTCGGTGGCGCGCTGCACCAAGCCATACGTGCCGCCCCAGCCGACCGCAATCGACACATACTGCTTGCCGTCCACCAGGTAGGTGATCGGCGCGGCCACCACACCGGTGCCGGTGGGCGACTCCCAGAGCTTGTCGCCGGTGCGCGCGTTGTAGGCGACGAAACGGCCATCGGCGGTGCCCTGAAAAACCAGGTCGCCCGCGGTGGTCAGCGTGCCGCCATTCCACGGCGACACATGCTCCTGGGTCCAGGCGGCTTTTTGCTGCACCGGATCCCAGGCGATCAGGCGGCCGAACGGCGCACTCTTGGGTGGCTCGACGTTGGCAAACGTCGCGATGTTCCAGCCCATGTTGCTGTGCGGCTCACCCGGGCGCACGCTGTTGAACTTCCAGTCCTTGTTGTCCATCAGCGTGAGCGGCACGCCCTGCGCCGGCAGGTAGACCAGCCCGGTCTGCGGGTTGAACGACATGGAGTGCCAGTTGTGCGCACCGAACGCGCTGGGAATGATCTCGCGCGGCCGGTCGGCAACGCGCGCGTTGGGCGTTTCGATCGGGCGGCCGTCCTTGTCGTAGCCCGTCGCCCAGTTCACGTCGACGAAGTTCTTTGCCGAGATGAACTTGCCGTTGGTACGGTCGATCACGAAGAAGAAGCCGTTCTTCGGCGCATGCAGGATCACCTTGCGCGGCTTGCCTTCTATCTTCAGGTCGGCCAGGATCATCGGCTGGGTCGAGGTGAAGTCCCAGTTGTCGCCGGGCGTTTGCTGGTAGTGCCAGACGTACTTGCCGGTGTAGGGGTTGAGCGCGACGATGGACGCGAGATACAGGTTGTCTCCGCCCGCGGGGCTGCGTTTGCTGCGCGCCCAGGGCGAGCCGTTGCCGGTGCCCACATACATCAGGTTCAGTTTGGGATCGAAGGTCAGCGTGTCCCAGGCGGTGCCGCCGCCGCCGGCTTCCCAGTACTTGCCTGCGGGATCCCAGGTCTTGGCGGCCTGCGCCATGGACTCGTCTTCGAACGGCTTGCTCGGGTCGCCGGGCACCGTGAACCAGCGCCATTTCTGGTCGCCGCTGGTGGCATCATAGGCCGTGATGTAGCCGCGCACGCCGTACTCGGCGCCGCCGTTGCCGATGATCACCTTGCCCTTGAACACGCGCGGCGCCCCGGTGATCGTGTAGCTGAACTTGCGGTCGATGATGGTGTCTTTTTCCCAGACCTTCTGGCCGGTGGCGGCATCAAGCGCGATCAGCCGGCCATCAAAGGAGGCGACGAAAACCTTGCCCTCATAAAGCGCCACGCCGCGGTTGACCACGTCACAGCAACCCTTGTAAGCGGCCTCGCGCGGCACCTTGGGATCGAAAGTCCAGATCTTCTTGCCGCTGCGCACGTCAATGGCGTGGACGATGCTCCAGGAGGCGCTGACATACATGACGCCGTCCACCACCAGCGGCGTGGCCTCGACGCCGCGCGTCGACTCGAGGTTGTAGGACCAGACCAGGCCGAGATCCTTGACGTTGGCGGCATGGATCTGCTGGAGCTTGCTGAAGCGGGTCTCGGCATAGTCCAGGCCGTGGCTGGGCCAGTCGTTCGTTCGCGCCTCATTGGCACGGATGAAGGCGCCATCGACCTTCTTGGTCACGGCCGCAATGTGCGCCTTCGAGCCCTTGGCCTCCTCGGCCATGACGGGCGGCGCGGCCATCACCAGCAGCGAAGCCACCGCCAATGTCAGGGCCATTGCCGGTCGGTTGGCGGTTTTTTCTTGACGCGCGTTACCCGCCACCATGTTCATCCAAATTTTCATCTTGTTTCCTTTTTTCATGCGCTCTATTTTTGAGGCATGTCGGTGATCGGGGTTTTTCGCCGCTGTCCGGTGAATAAAGTAACCATCCGGCCATTGAGAGCCTGCCTGTCGAATGGCAAGACCGGACTTCGTGCCAATGTGCCGGGAATGGTAAAACGAAGCATGTCCAACGTCACCTAACTTTCGTTAGGGTGTTTTTCATGGCGCATCGCAATAGACTTGCGCCAACCTCGAATTGCCATCACAAAAGAGGACAAACAATATGAAGGAGACAAAAATGAAGCTTGCTTCCCCTGCAATGCATCTTGTAAGCCCGGGCGAGCCCGTCGAGCAGTCCGAAATAGAGCGCATCTTCGCCGCGCAGCGTGAGACGGCCTTACGGCTTCGTCAATCAACCGCCGCGCAGCGGCTCGACAAGATCGACCGCCTGAAGCGGGCCGTCCTGGCGCGCCAGGCCGACATTCAGCGCGCCGGCGCGCTGGATTTTGGAAAACCGGCCGCCGAGGTCGACCTGACCGAAATTTTGCCCATCGTGGCCGAAGCCAACGATGCGCGTCGCCATCTGCGCCGCTGGATGAAGCCGAACAAGGTTTTCCCGACCCTGCTGATGTTCGGAACGTCGAGCTACGTGCAGTGCTAGCCCAAGGGCCGCTGCCTGATCATCTCGCCCTGGAACTACCCGGTCAACCTGACCTTCGGCCCGCTGATCTCGGCCATCGCCGCCGGCAACACAGCGATTCTCAAGCCCTCGGAGATGACACCCCACCTGTCGGCGCTGATGGCCGCGATTGTGCGCGAGGTGTTTGCCGAAGACGAGGTGGCCCTGTTCCAGGGCGACGCTTCGGTCTCGCAGGCCCTGCTGGATCTGCCGTTCGATCACATCTTCTTTACCGGCTCGCCGGCGATTGGCCGCGTGGTGATGGCCGCAGCCGCCAAACACCTGACCAGCGTGACCCTGGAGCTGGGCGGCAAGAGCCCCACCATCGTCGACGCCACGGCGGACCTGAAGGCCGCTGCGGCCAACCTGATGTGGTCCAAATGCACCAACAGCGGCCAGACCTGCATCGCGCCGGATCACGTCTACGTTCAGGAGTCAGTCAAAGATCGCTTTGTCCAGCACTGCCGGGAGGCCCTGGCCAAAGCCTATGGCGAGGGCGACGCCACGCGCGACAGTCCGCACTTGGCTCGCATCGTCAACCATAGCCATACCCAGCGGATCATCGGACTGCTCGACGACTCGCTGCAAAAAGGTGCCAGGCTGCTGGCCGGCGGCCAGCACCAGACGGATCGCCAGTTCGTGGCCCCCACCTTGATCGACAACATCAGCCCGGATGCAAAGATCATGCAGGAAGAAATTTTCGGCCCGCTGCTGCCCGTGATCGCCTACCGCGATCTCGACGAAGTCATCACCAAGATCAACGACCAGCCCAAGCCGCTCGCGCTGTACATCTGGACGAAGAACCACAAGGTCGCCGACAAGGTGCTGCGCGAGACAAGTTCGGGTGGTGCCTGCGTCAACCACAGCGTGGTGCAGTTCCTGCATGGCCGCCTGCCCTTTGGCGGTGTCAACAACTCTGGCCTGGGCAGCGCACACGGGATCTACGGGTTCAAGGCCTTCAGCCATGAGCGCGCAATCGTCAAGACCTGGCTGTTGCTGGCCTCGACCTTCTACCCGCCCTACACCCCTCTGTCGCGACGGCTGATCAACTGGACACTGCGTCTGGTCTGACGGTCTCGGTTGCACGGGCTTGCCTCCGTGCAACCTCTTATAAATCTCCTGGGGACAAGTTTTGAAATTCGATTACATCATCGTAGGTGCCGGTTCAGCCGGCTGTGTATTGGCCAACCGCTTGAGCGCAGACCCGTCGAACCGCGTGTGCCTGCTCGAAGCGGGACGGTCCGACGACTCACCGCTGATCCGCACGCCCATGGGCCTCGTGGGCTTGCTCGCCACCCGCAAGTACAACTGGTATTTCGACACCGAACCACAAGCCGAACTCGAAGGTCGTCGCCTGTACTGGCCGCGGGGAAAAACAATCGGGGGCAGCAGCTCGATCAATGCCATGGTCTACATGCGCGGGCACCAGGCTGATTACGACGCATGGGCGGCGGCTGGAAACGCCGGATGGGCCCACAAGGATCTGCTGCCCCTCTTCATGGAGCATGAGAATAACGAGCGCGGTATCTCGACCTACCACAGAACAAAAGGGCCACTGAACGTCGCCGATGTGCGATCGCCCAACCCCTTGTCGGGCCGCTTCATCGACGCCGCCGTGCAATGCGGCATTCCGCGCAACATGGACTTCAACGGCGCGCAACAGGAAGGTGCAGGGCCTCACCAGGTGACCCAGAAGAACGGGGAGCGCTGGAGCAGCGCGCGGGCCTTCCTGCACCCGGTCATGGACCGGTCGAACCTGACCGTGCTCACCGGCGCCCATGTCACGCGCATCCTGTTCTCTGGCAAACAGGCCGTGGGGGTCGAGATCGAACGCAAAGGCGAACGCCAGCGCATCGAGGCCGAACGTGAAATCGTGCTGAGCGGCGGCGCCATCAATTCGCCGCAGTTGCTGCAGCTCTCGGGCGTGGGGCCGAAGCAGGCGCTGGCCCGGCATGGCATCACCCAAGTCGTAGATTTGCAGGGCGTGGGCCAAAACCTGCAGGACCATCTCGACGTGACGGTGATGATCCGCGACCGCAGCAAGCAGGCGATTGGTGTTGCACCTGGTTTTCTTCCGAGAGCGGTCGCCGGGCTCTGGCAATACTGGCGCAAGCGCGAGGGCTTTCTGTCCAGCAACGTGGCTGAGGCCGGGGGCTTTGCCAAGTTGTCGCCGCAATCGGCGTTGCCGGAGGTGCAATTTCACTTCCTGCCGACCTACCTGCGTAACCATGGCCGCGATCTGGCGCCCGGCTATGGCGCCACCTTGCACATGTGCCAGTTGCGCCCCAAAAGCCGTGGTTTCATCGGCCTCAAAAGCGCCGACCCACTGGCCGCACCGGTGATTCAGCCCAACTACCTGAGCCATGCCGACGACTGGGACGAGATGCTGCGCGGCCTGAAACTTGCGCGACGCATCTTTGAGGCCAAGGCCTTCCACGATATCCATGGCGGCGAAGTCGCACCGGGTGCCGGCGTGAGCAGCGACCAAGATCTGCGGGCCTACATCCGGCGCAGTGCGGAAACCATTTACCACCCGGTCGGCAGTTGCAAGATGGGCAATGACGACATGGCCGTGGTCGATGCGCAGTTGCGGGTGCACGGGCTCTCAAACCTGCGTGTCGCCGATGCGTCGATCATGCCTACGGTTATCGGCGGGAACACCAATGCCCCCTGCATGGTGATCGGCGAGAAGTGCGCGCGGGCCATCCTGTCAAACCACAAACTTCCGTAGATTCATTCGCATAAAAGTCACCACCCCACAGAGGCGCTATGGCACCTCTCAACACGATACCCGGTCAGTGGCCGGATTTAGCTTTAACCCTAACCTCCCTGGAGATTTCATGAACGGTCAAATGATGAGCGCCCCCCTGCTCATTTCCTCACTCATCACCCATGCGGCACGCCATAGCGGCGATGTGCCCATCGTCTCGCGCCGCGTCGAAGGCGACATCCACCGCACCACCTATGCGCAATTGCATGACCGCGCGCGTCAGATGGCCCATGCACTCGGCGAGCTCGGTGTGCAAGCGTCGCAGCGCGTCGCCACGCTGGCCTGGAACGGCTACCGGCACCTGGAGTTGTATTTCGCCGCCTCCGGCAGCGGTTCGGTGCTGCACACCCTGAACCCGCGCCTGCACCCGGACCAGTTGCTCTACATCCTCGACCATGCCGAAGACCAGGTGCTGTTCTTCGATCTGACCTTCCTGCCCCTGGTCGAAGCCGTGGCGGGGCGCTGCAAGACAGTGCGTCACTTTGTCGCGATGATCGACAAGGACAAGATGCCGGCGAGCAAGCTGTCCAATTTGCTGTGCTACGAAGACCTGATCTCGGCGCACAAGCCCGACTTTGCATGGCCCACCTTCGACGAAAACACCGCCTCGTCGCTGTGCTACACCTCGGGCACCACCGGCAACCCCAAAGGCGTGCTCTACAGCCACCGCTCGACGATGTTGCACACCTACGCCTCGCTCATGCCGGACGCGATCTCCATCTCATCGCGCGACTGCGTGATGCCGGTGGTGCCGATGTTCCACGCCAATGCCTGGGGCCTGCCCTACAGTTGCGCGATGGTTGGCGCCAAACTGGTGCTGCCGGGCGCCGCGCTGGACGGCAAATCGCTGCACGAACTGATTACCTCCGAGCATGTGTCATTTGCGGCCGGCGTGCCCACGATCTGGCTCGGCATGCTCCAGCACGCCGAGCAGAACGCACTCAGCCTCGCCCCCCTGAAGCGCACCATCATCGGTGGCTCGGCCGTGCCGCCAAGCATGATGCGTGCCTTTGAGGATAACCATGGCATTGAAGTCATCCACGCCTGGGGCATGACGGAAATGTCGCCGCTGGGCACGGTGAGCCGTCTGAAACAGAAGCACCTGTCCCTGCCACTGGGCGAACAGCATGCGCTGCTCGCCAAGCAAGGCAAGGTCGTGTTCGGCGTGGACATGCGCATTGTCGATCCTCAGGGGGACGACGTCGCCTGGGACGGCAAGACGCCGGGCGATCTGCTGGTGCGTGGCCCTTGGATAGTCCAGAGCTACTTTGGCACTGATGGCGCCAAACCCCTGGTGAGCGATGCAGCGGGCGTGCAGTGGTTCCCCACCGGCGACGTGGCCACGATTGACGTCGACGGCTACATGCAGATCACCGATCGCAGCAAGGACGTGATCAAGTCCGGCGGCGAGTGGATTGGCTCGATCGACCTGGAGAACGTCGCCATGGCACACCCGGCGGTGGCGATGGCAGCGGCCATCGCCGTGCCGCACCCGAAATGGGATGAACGACCCTTGCTGGTGGTGGTGCGCAAGCCGGGCGCGGAGGTCACCCGCGAAGCGCTGATTGAATACTACAAAGGCAAGGTCGCCTCCTGGTGGGTGCCGGACGACGTGGTGTTCGTCGATGCCATCCCCATCGGCGCCACCGGCAAGATGCTGAAGAACCAGTTGCGCGAGCAGTTCAAAGACCACCGGCTGCCGGGGGTCTAAAGAGTCGCGGCGAACGTAATCAATGCAGCCACAGCAAGCCCGACAAGGCGCCGGGCTTTAGTTTCCATCAACCAGCCAGGCCCGGGCACGCGCTTCCCGCAAAGCGCCCGTGCGATTTTTCACACTCAGCTTCGCGTAGATGTTGTGAAGATGCCATTTAACGGTACCCTCGGTCAACACAAGCCGTTCCGCCACTTCGCTATTGGACAGACCATCGGCCAGCAGACCAAGAATCTGTAGTTCGCGCTCGGTCGGCCGCTCCTGGTCCCGTGGCGCCGAATCGGGGCGGGCCGATGTCGCGCCTGCGGCAAGCAGCAGCGTGCGTGCGTATGCAAACGCCGGTGTGGGACTCTGTGGCTTGTCGACCACGCGGCGCAAAAGGCCCTCCAACTCGGGGCCTTCGTCAAGGTACAGGCGCACGTAGCCGTTCGATGCCGCGATGCGAAGGCTCTCCATCACCGTGTCGCGCGCACCTTCGGCATCTCCAGTTCGCGCCAAGGCCAGGGCGCGCAGCATCAGCAGTTCGGCCAGTTTGTGCTGCTGTTGACTGCGCCGCGCCCTGGCGATGCCGGAATCGGCCCATTGCAGAGCGAGATCGGGCCGCCCTTGCGCAAGATCGAGGCGGGCCCAGAGAAGCTCGGCCTTGTCTCTGTGCAGATTGGTCTGGGATCCTTGCGGCAGCAACCCATGGTCGCTGGCCATTTGCCGCGCCGCCTCAACGTCGCCGGCGCGCAACAGCAGCAGCGCACGTTCGGCCACCATCGTGAGTTGCAGGCGCACGAAGCCACGCGCCAGCCCCACGCGCTCGCCCTCCGCCGCCGCGTCAAGCGCCGCAGACAGGTCGCCCCGTGCCGCCTGCAGACGCGACGCGGCCACATAGCCCGCAATCATCGCATCGACGATGCCCTGGTGCGGCAGCAGTGGCAGGGCCGCTTCCACCTCCACCAACGCATCGGTGCACTGATTGCGTTCATACAGCAGCAAGGCGCGGATCGCACGCAGCATGGCCGCCAGGCCGGCGGCCCCAGGCGTGAAAGCGGGCGCTTCGGCCAGCGCCGAAGCGCTGTCCGCCAATGCATCACGATGCCGCCCCGCCTTGAGTAGCGAGGCCGCCGAAATTACCCGTACCCACATAAGACCGTAGGGCGAAGAGGCGTCCTCGAACTTCACTTGCGCCTCGCGCAAAGACTGGGCAGCCTCGGCGAAGCGTCCATTGCATTTGTGCGCATAGGCCAGCACCGTTTGTGCGACGCCGTAGTGAAACGGGTCCGGATCAGGCGGCCCGGCCAGCCACTGGCGCACAAAGACCTCGACATCGGCCTCGTTATCACGCAGGCCGGCGATCACGCCGCGCTGCAGCACGGTCGTGTGCAGGATCAAGCGGACGCCGGCTGATTGTCCCTTGCCACAAGCCCGCTCAATGCGCGCCAGCCACGCTGCCGCTTCGGCATAGCGGCGCAGAAACACAAGTGCCCACACCGCTTGCAACATCAGCGCGCAGTCTGGCTCCACGCTGTATGACTCCACTTGCCCGAGCAGGTCCAGGAAGGTCTCGTGCCGGCCCTCGCCCTGCACCAGTTGACGCGCGTAGCCGGTCAGATAGGTGGACGCCAGCCTTGCGTCATTCCCTTCCAGGGCCACGCGGATCGCGCGGTAGACGTCGCCCCGGGCATGCCACCATTGCGCACAACGCGTTCGCAGGATGCGCGCCAATACAAGCCCCATGTCAGGCAATCGCGTCAGCGCATGCTCGGCCACCAGTGCATGCAAGGCGTAGAACGGTTCGCCAGCCACGCGTCCCCGACGCTGCACAATGCCCAGTTGCTCGCCCTCGGCGATCGCCTCAGCCCCCTCGGGCGCATCAAGCACGGCCAGCAGCGGCAGCGTGAAGTCACCAATCGCGGCCATCACGAACAGCGCCTGTCGTCGGGCCGGCGCGAGGCCCTTGAAAAAGCTCTCGTAAACAAAGCTGTCCATCAGCAAGTTGCTACTGCCCGCTGCGGCCTCCCGCACGCCCTCGCCGCTGGCAAGAGCAAGCTGCACCAATGCCGGCCAACCCTCGGTGATCCCGAGGGCATGATCAACCGCTTCGTCACTGGCTGACAGCCGGCGCCGCCGCACCAGTTCCCGCACATCCTGCGCGTCGAGCTTCAGTTCGCGCTGCGTCACCCAGCGTACCAGCCCGCGCGCGGTCAGCGCGGCCAGATCGAAATCCATCCCGTCGCGGCCGCAAACCACGAACCGCACGGGGTCGGGCGCTGCCACCAACAGACGGCTGAGGGTGTGAGCGCTCTCGCTGCCTCGCAACACATGCACATCGTCGAAGAACAGCACCATGGGATGATGGCGTTGGCCAAGGGTCTGCAACAACGCCATCAAGCTGCTCTCGACCGCCGCCGTCGCGTCGATGACGCCCATTGCGACGGGCTCTGACGGACCTCCGACAGCATTTAACAAGGAACGCACAAAGAAAACCGGGTCACGCCAGGAAGCATCGAGCCCCACCCACACGGGGTCGGCGTCTTTACAAGCGCGAAACCATCCTCCCATCAATGTCGTCTTGCCATAGCCAGCCGGTGCAACGATGGCCACGATCCGATCACGCATGGACAAGGGCGCAATTGCCCGCCGCGCAATCGTGGCCGTCGTCTGCTCAGGGGGCACCCCCTCGACTACAAGGATAGGAAATCCAAAGGGCATTCGGGGAGTATGGCTGACGTCTGGCACCCCAGTCAATCTCCGTTTTAGGGTCGGCATGCTGCACGATTTGCAGAAAAGTCTCCTGAACTGCACCGCAAGCACTGACTGAGACCCGGCGAGTGGCCGCCGGCGGCCACTCGCCGGGTCTCAGTCACGAGGCACCCCCTGACGAGCGACGGCTCATCGTGTTTTGCACCTACCCGCAGCTACCAGGCGATGCGCTGGTCGAACTCGATCTCCGGTGCGGGAGGAGCGGACGAATCCCACTGAGGATCGTTCTCCGCCTGTTCCGCAGCCGCTGCCGCCTCCCACAGCGGTGGCCCACGCGCTGGCGCGATGCGTGGGGGCTGGGTCGATTCGCCGATGTGATTGAGGATTTTCCCCACGGCGCCGGCATCGTTGATGAAGGCGATGATCCGCATCTGGCCGTGACAGATCGGGCACAGCAGGGGGAAGGCCTCATAGATTCTGGCGAGCAGCATGGCCCACAGATACCGGGCCACGGCACGATGACGGGGCGCTTCGCCGGTTGCCGCAGAAGTCGGCGCTGGCGGGACGGCGGCAGGGGCGAGCGCCGTCACCACAGCGCGCAGCGGTGCATTGGGCGCGAGCACGCCGTAGTAGCGATGGCGATGCGCCCGTGGTGGCGGCACCAGCGCGGCGATCTTCGTGATCAGCTCCAGTGGTGTCAGCACCAGCGCTGCCGGGCGTGCGCCGGGCGCCGTTCCGCGCACCGGCTTGGGGTTACGGTAGACCAGATGCTCAGCATCGCGTTGATGCAGATGTTCCAGCGCGAAGGCGGACGCGCGCAATACCGCAGCAGACGTTCGAGCCCCATCCGGTCGGCACCCTCGATGCGTACCGAGCCATCCACCGAAAAGCCGCCGTCGTGCGCCCAGGCGCGCATCTCGGCGGCGTCATCTTTGTCGATCAGCCCACGTTTGACGAAGGTGCGCAGGACGCGGGTTCGCACCCGAGTCTGCACGTCAGCAAACGCCGCCGCATCGAGAGTGTGGGTAAGGGCGGCATGAAAGCTGACGCTCGGCGCGTCATCCGCGGCGACGGCCGGCTCGAATACCCCGTCGATGACGCAACAGTGAAAGTGCACATGCTCGTTCAGGCTGGAGCCGAAACGGTGGATGAAGGCGACCGCCCCGATCCGGGCACCGACGGGGCAACCGGGACACTGTTCGCGCAGGCAGCGTTCCACCACGGACAGGAAAATGCGCAGCACCGTGCCTTGCAGGGCCGTATCGCGCTGAAGGAAGTAGCGCAGCCGCTTGGGCACGGCGAGCACCCATTGCCGCACCGGCAGCGGCGGAAAGACGTGATCGACCAAGTGCGCCGCGGTTTCCGCCATGCGCCGCGTATTGCAGGATGGACACACGCCACGACATTTACAGGAGTAGGCGATCAGGAAATCGTGCTGACACTCGTCGCAGTAAGCTCGGGCGAAGCCGTGGGCGAGGATGCCGCATTCGAGATAGCGACGAAAGGTGCGCTCGACATGGGCCGGCGGTGACTCACCGTCCTCGCCGCTGGCGAGTTCCAGCCAGGTTTCGAGGTGGGTCTGGACGATGCGATACCACAGCGTCTGCTCGGGACGGCGACGCTGGTAGCGCTGGGGTGTGGGCGCGGCGCATAAAGCGGCGGCTGCCATCGAGTAGGCCCATCCTGATCGGGTAACCAGGACAGGATACTGTATATATACACAGCACTCTGGCGCAGGAGCACAG
This sequence comes from Rhodocyclaceae bacterium, assembly GCA_016718525.1. Lineage (GTDB taxonomy): Bacteria > Pseudomonadota > Gammaproteobacteria > Burkholderiales > Rhodocyclaceae > JADKHX01. The sequence goes on along the minus strand of JADKDD010000001.1, from coordinate 654,084 downwards.
CCGCAGTGTGCCGGCAGAACCGAGTCGTATCACATTCGAGCGGTTTCCTCGCTCCAGAGCCGCGAGTGATCCCAATGGCCGCAGCACCCCCGGAAGCTGCCCTACGTTTCCGCACGCTCGATCAAAGCGCGATTCTGAAAACGCTTACCGGCGTCGGTAACGCGAATGGCCGCTTCCAGTCTGGTGCAGTCCGATGGCTATCTAAGGTGTAAGTCTCGCGGTGCCCAAACGTGTGGGGCCAATGAATTTCCGCATTGCCGTCACTTAACGGAAGATCGACATTCCGCTGAACGTCGGCGCAGGCCGAGAAGTTGGAGCAACTTTAGGTCCTGATTATCGATCTGCGATTCACCAGGGGATGCCCTCATAAAAGAGGAAAAACTACACCCTTGTGAGGGGATGTACCCCCACAAGGGTGGATTGAAATACCTACGATACTTCTTAGTCATCCGAATCGAACTCATGGCCAAACTCGTCTACACAGAAAGTCTTCACATCGCCCGCAGGTTCATCAGAAATGCATCCAGCTGAACCATAGACTTTGCCAGCAAACCAACATCCGGTTTCTGCATACGACATTTCAGCCTCGATCTCCGGATATTTCTCACACAAGGCTTCAACGACCGGAACCGGTGGTGACCAAGCAGTAGAGAAGTAGATAGTGAAACTTTCCGGCTCCAGCGACTCAACATCAACCTCGCCGCCATTCCACTTCGTACCCCACTTCGAAACCGACCATTCGTACCAGTCCTTGAACCCATAGCGCTCAACATTCAGTTTTGCTTGTCGAGCATCATGAAGACTCAGGCCAAAGATCGCTTCCGCACTGACCCCAGGCTCTTCATAGCACGCGTGAACGTGCTCGATCATGGTTACCATTTCCTCCCGATACTCTGGGATTGCCCCAAAGGCAGAAAAGAACCTTTCACGAATCCACGGAATTTCAATAACGCGCTTCCAATCACCGTAAAGCACATCCTCACCCCAAGAGGTGGCAGACCCTTTGGAAATATGAAGTTCAGCAGGCATCGGTACGATGCCATTGAAGTCGAATTCCCCACGTTCCAAGCCAACTGCTTTGACAAGTTCTGCGATGACACTTTTCGGTCCTGAGACTGAAAGACGGTTTTCACACCAATTTGGCATTTTTAGCTCCACAAAAAAATGCGGAGCCAGCCCCATACGGGGAATGGACCCCGCATGGGTTGAAATGCGAATGGAAGTCCATTCGCTCTTGATTGCTGTTTGTTTCGGAAGGCCAGCTACCTCCATGTCCCATTGGCTTAACCAGGGGAACAATTCGGTTTTCCGCAGCACTGAACCCTCAGTGCTCTGGAAAACCCCGTGCCGAGGCACGGGGGAAACTACTTAAACGTTGTAGTAGCAGCGAACTTCGACAACCCACGTTCGACGCTTTTGGCGTCTTGGCAGGTAGGCATAGGTTTGCAGATGGCCACAACAGTCATGCTCACAGCGACAGCCATTGGTGAAGGCATCTCGCAAGGCATTGATGATGTCGCCCCTTGAAATGCCACGGGGAGCACGTACCGTATAGATGCGTTCTCCCGCTTCACCGTTACTCGAATCCTGATGGTTGGAATGGCGAAGGCGGGACTTGAGAATCATGAATTCCCCGAGATACTGGTACTCATCTGCTCCTTTCCAGCCGTCGTTGAACTGAAACGTCAGTCGGCGATAGCCGTCAAAGCGAAACCCCATGACCATTACTCCTTGGCTAGGATCGCTTCGATCGCTCGATGCAGGCTCGCCACGACATCTGGATCAACCTCAGATACGTAGAACCCCCGCTTGAAGACATCGACCACCTTGCCATCCACGTCCAAGGAAGGGATCGTCATGACCTCATCGTCATCACAGCCTTCCACATCGTAATCAAGCACGGTGAATTCCAGCATCACGATCGAGGTGACTCCCGTAATCAATCCGCCTTCGAGACCGATCAAGCATCGAATCGGTTCATCGAGGTTTATCCGTTCGCATAGCGCATCGATCCCTTCTGAATTCAAGGATATTTGTGTGTCGCCATCGGTCGCAATATGGTGAATATCATCGCAACGATTAGATGGTTCCCCCTGTCCTTCACGTTGGTAGAAGCGAAGTGCAGCGAGGATCGTTGCAAGTTCAGCGGCATCCACTGAAATGATGGTTTGAGACATTGTCAGGCTCCAATAAAAAGCGAAGCCATTGCCCCATGCGGGGCAAGACCCCGCATGGGTTGATAAGTACTACGTTCAGAACCAATAACCAGTCAGCTACGAAAGAAGTCGGTGTAACTGTTGGTCGGCTGGAGCGATCCGAACTTGTAGTTCGGGTTATCCAGCAGCAACAAGTAATGCACCGCGTCCTTCCGCTCTTGCTCTGATAGCTCGCCAGTCCTCAGCAACGCTATCAGTCCTGACTTGAACAACTCTCGGTAGGCGCCAGGCTTTGGTGTGTGCTTCATCGATCATCTCCCTTCGGGGAGTAATCGACAATGCATTCCGCCGTCCGCTGGTTGTATACCGATGTCCAGTAGCCATTGCGCGCCCATTGCTGGGCGAACTGGACGGCCTTTTCCCGGGAAAGATTGACGCGGTCGTGGACAGGCGCTGCCTGCATCCCTTTGTCAGTCCGTGGGTCATGGATCGTTGCCAGTGCTTGGTAAATTTGCTCCTTCATATGTCCTCCAAAATAATGGGGACACACTCCCCCAGTCGGGGAACGTGCCCCCTGACTAGGGAATAACAATTGAGCTAGATCACTCGACCATCGTCGGCAATGCCGAGATTGAAAGTCGAAATCCAGCCACGATTAAAGGCATCCAACAAAAAGGTCACCAAGGCTCGCTTGGCAACTCGTCGTTGAATGTCGTTTGCTGCCTTCTGCTCTCCGCTGTCGCCGCGATACATCGCTGCGATGGCGTTTCGGATAGTCAGCACCTCGCTCTCATCAATCGACACGGGTTTCAAAGCACGCCCCTTTCTGCAAAGGAGATTGTCTTGTTGCCGGCGACGACAAAGTGATCCAATACCCGCACATCCACCAGCGCAAGAGCTGTTTTCAGGGTGTTGGTGAGCATTTCATCCGAACGAGACGGTTCAGCATCCCCGCTGGGGTGGTTGTGAGCAAATATCACGGCTGCTGCATTATGAAAAAGTGCTCGCTTGACCACTTCACGGGGATACACCGAGGTTTGCGTCAACGTCCCGCGAAATAACTCTTCGGCGACAATCAAACGATTCCTCGCATCCATCCACAGGCACATGAAGACTTCGTGCTCGTAGTTACCGATACGACCAGAGAGGTAGGACGACACAGCATTGGGTGAACTGAGGCAAACACCTGATGCGTTCATATCCTCCTGGATCGCCCGAACGTAAAGCTCCTTCGCGGCGGCAATTTGGGGATGAACCACATACGGCTCCCGATCTTCCCCCGCAAGAATGCTTCGCTGCCTGGGCGTACAAATCCCGAAGACTTCCGGGAGACGCTGCTTCGCCAAGGAACGTCCGGCTGAACCACAAATCATTTCCAGCAATTCCGCGTTGCTCATGTCAATCACGCGCTTTTCCATTTCGATTCCTTTCATGAAATGGGGTCGCACGTATCCCCCAAGGGCACGTGAGGCCCCTGTAGGGAGAATGGATAGATCAGCCAAGGCCAACCCACCCGATTTAGAACAACACTGACTGCTTATCGGCGTAACTCAGCCAGCGCTCGAAAGCGCCAGGCATGTTGCAGTAGGCACGAACGGCATCGAGAAAATCCTCCTGCCTTGCCCGGGTCACGACCTCGGCAATCACCGATTCCGCATCCCCCATCTCGAAGCAGGTATCCCACTGCCGCTCGCCAAGCTCCTCCCAACCTTCGTCCCACAATCGGTAATGGCGAACATCGCCATCCAGACCGTGCTTGAAAGCCAGGCAAAGGAACTCGACGCGGTACTTGCGCCCTTCCTCACCGCACCGGTAAATTTTCCGGCGCAGGCAATGGAGTCGATCGACAATTCTCCTCAGGCTTGGATCACGCATGGGCATCCCCCTCCTCTTTCGAGGACGAGTTACCCGCCTTCAGGATCTTGTCGGCCGCCGCAAACACCCGCCGTGCTGACTTCTCGGGGAATTCCTCCCCATTAAGCCAATGCTGAATGTAGCCTCGGCTTTCCTCCATACCGGGCAACCCAAGGGTTGCACAGCACAGATAGGCCGTTGCTTCGGCTTCCGCCTCCTTGATGCACTTGGGTGTTGTCGGGCCATCGGACAGCACTCCCGTCTCATCCCCTGTAGCCGTGTGGCCCAGTAAATGATGGGCAACTTCGTGGAAAAGCGTCTTCCACGGCATTGCCGCCACCGGGTTGATGGCCACTTCGCGAACACCACGTTTGGCATAGCCCTGGCAGTTACCATCGATCATCTCGAAGGGAACCTCGAGGATGTTCAAGGTTGCCAGTGCCGTCGCCTTGTTCCAGTCCGGCATGACAACCGCCGGGCTAAGTGCTTCCCCTTCGGTTTGATCGACACTGAACCAGTGACGCTTGAGCAGGAAAATCATGAAGGTTCCCAGAACGGACTCCTCCTGATCATTCCCATCCATCCCCTTTCGCTTCATCGTGACGGGCATGATGAGTGAAAGAGCCTTTTCTCCCTTCTTGACCTGCCGACCGAGCTCCTTCCATCGGTTGAAGCTGGCAATCGGGGCCAAGGGCAAACCGCGTTCCCCCAGTTGAATTGACGCAAGAATCGCGTTACCCAATGAGTAGTTGTGGAACACCGAATACGCCTTGGAGAGCGTTCCGGGAACAGACAGCGCCTCTTGCAGCAGAGCATTCCAGTCAGGCTTATCCATGACAAGCCTCCCTGGTTTCCCTTATCCACCAACTCGATGAACCCAGATCTACCCCAGTAACAGGGTGCCTATCGATCAAGTCAGCAAACGCTGTCCATCCTCTCGGAGCACGATAAGCGCGAACATCGCCACGGCCATTGAACCGGCGCCAGCGAGTCGTGCCATCTTCATAGTGATACATAGCGGCCTCCAAACAAAAATCCGCCGGAGGCACCAATCCCCTCGCCGGGGAAGTGCCCCGGCGGGGTTGTGAATGACAGGCAGTTGCCTGACTGTCTTTAAATGCTGTTTATTTCGAGCGGCCAGCTACCGCCTCTGACTCCCAGGGTTACCCGTGGGGGACAAGTCTGCTTTCCGCAACGCACCTCGCGATGCGTTCTGGAAAGCCCGCCTTGCGGCGGACTTTGGTTTCAAGAAATCAATTTGAGAAGACCTCTCTCCAACAGCGCCTTGAGTTGCACGCTGAGTACCTGAACCAGAATGACCGATCCGGTAAAGAGAAGCACCCGTTTCCCGTCGGCAAGCTCTGCGACGGTTTGTTGCCCGATGTACTGATATTTCATGATGCCCTCCAGGTGCAAGGGATCCACAGCCAAATGTAGCGTGGCCATGTGTCGATATCAGATGAGCAAACTCTAGATGAGCAGGCCATAGCGTCATCTCCTTCACGCAACACGACGCATGGCCAGCTCAACGGATTGCAAGGTCGGGAAACCTGCCTTGCCATCCCGATTAAGGATGTCGAGCCAATCGAGCGACTTCTGGCCAGCAGGAATTTCACCGGCAGGAACGATCGCACTAGCCTTGATACCCATCTCCCAGAGACGCTGAACAAGTTGCTTGGCTGCTTCCTGTCCATGACCTCGAGGATGTTGCACTGTAGGTCGATCCTTGTCGGCAAAGACCAGGATCTGCCTCACGCCCGCAGGTGGGACGAAGTTTTCCAGCAGATGTGCATTGACTGCGCACCAAACCGGCATCTTCATTCCCTCCATGACCGCTAGCGCCGTCTCCAGCCCTTCGGCCAAGGCCAGCACCTCACCAGGCTCTACAAGATGTATCGCGCCGCCTGTCAGCTTTCGCTGCTTCGGAAAGCGCATCAGCTTCTTCGGAGACTCGACAGGCGCCTTGTGTCCATCCATCGTCAGATACGTTCGATGAATCGTGATGGCTTCACCATCCGGGCCTTGGACCATCGCCAAGAGGACGGGGAAAGAACCAACTTCCTTTCTCTCTTCATAGTAGGTCAAGGAGGGATGAAGTCGAAGCGTCTCGGGTTGCTGTATGGCGATCCCGCGTCGTGCCAGATACAGCCTGGCAGGCTCCGCGTCACGATGCGCTAAATGAATCGATTCACTCCAGACCCGATTGAGCGCCTGTCGCGATTTTTCCTCATCAATGTCTGACCGATCTTGGCGAATGATGGTTCGTCGTGCTGTCGGTGTGTAAGCAACGCCAAGTTGCAGATAGTCCGACACAGACTTCAATACCTCCTTGAAGTCCTGGCCAGTCACCCACATCAGCGTTGCAAAGCCATCAGGATGCACGCCGCAGGTATTGCATACGCTACCTCCGGATTCATCCACATCGCTAAACACCCGATAGCCATCTTTACCCCCATGAATCGGGCAGGCTACGTGGTGGCCCACCCGCTCGAGGGCTGGCTGCAACTGCGGCGCCAGTGCGCCGAGGATGCCTCCCCAGCGACCACGCGCCGAATACTTTACGTCTTTTGATTCCATGATTACCTCCGTGAGAAACCCCGGATGGGGCCTTCCGAAGCACCCTGACAAGGCACTTGGGAAGGCCCCGTCGCGGGCCGATGAATGTCCCACCGGCATGGAGGCACCCCGACCGGGGAGACTCCCCGGCGGGGTTGGAAAATCAGGCTTTGGAGAATCCCTTGCCTGGTTGAGATACCTTCAAAAAGGTCCTTCATCGTAGGACGGGGGAGCCTTGGACGATCCCTTGGGCGCCGATCGGGCCGCTTCAGTGTCTTCCTTGGGTTTGTTCCCGCCGCTGGGGAGCATCTTCATGCCCTCCCCTACGATTTCCGTGGTGTAGCGAGTCTCGCCATCCTTGTCCCAGGAACGGGTTTGGATGCGCCCCTCGACAAACACCAACGAGCCCTTCTTCAGATACTCACCGACGATTTCCGCGAGTTTTCCGAAGAAGACCACGCGGTGCCATTCCGTTTTCTCGTGCTTTTCGCCGTCCTTCTTCCAGCTTTCGCTGGTGGCAATATTCACGCGTGCAATGGCTTCTGCATCGTTGGTATAACGGACCTCGGGATCTGCGCCGAGAAATCCGATCAGTTGAACCTTGTTAAGCATGATGAACTCCTGAAATAGGACGTTCACGCCATGTCCCAGACGGGCGCATGACGATCCCGTCGGGTGATTACTGCTCTGTAGATGCAAACCGTTGCCGGTCTGCGTTTGAATGCTGTTTATTTAGGAAGGCCAGCTACCTTCATGTCCCGTTGGCGTAGCCAGGGGAACAATTCGGTTTTCCGCAGCACTGATTCCTCAGTGCTCTGGAAAACCCCGTGCCGAAGCACGGGGGTATGACTTAGATCAGACTTTCAACGGTGGACTTGCACTTGCGGTATTCCCGCATCAAGGCCTCCAGTTCGGCACCTTCCAAGCCGCCTTCAGCACGAACGTAAATCTCGTCCAATGCGTCCATCGTCTTGGCACTTGCCATCTGGTCGTAGATCGACTGCAACGTGGCACTGGGTGTTCCAACGGTGGTCTCAGTGCTGATGGGTGTAGCGCCATCCGACTTGACCTTCTTCCCAGATACCCCGACAACCTCAACCTGATCAACGCTGGGTTTTGCTTGCTTCCCAGAATCGTTCTTGGCGTCGGTGATTTCACCTGTCTCGTCATCGATGATCGGGGCGTAATTGCCTTCGATCACATCCGTCAAGTTCAGGTTCTGCGCCTTGCCCTGCTCCGCTGCTGCATCCAGCGCCAAGGCAGAAGCCAGTTCCGGCGATTTGGGCAGGAACTTGCACAGGCGACGAATCGCCGTCTTGAGACCCATCGCCGTGAAGTCGGAATCCCAAACGGACTCCTTCTTGTAGCGCTTGGCGGATTGATAGCCCCGCGAGTTGTCGCGGATCTTCTCGATCTCCTTGCGCCCCATGGCCACGAACGTCCGACTGCCGTCCTTGAAGACAGCCACGGCATAGAACCCGGCCACATCGCCACGTTCGTCGTCCGCTGCAGGAAATCCGCCCAGTGTGGTCAGGGGTTCATGCTCAAGGCTGCGTTCCATGCCGAGTTTCAAGGTGAAGTTGTCATTCACCCGAACCTCATGGGCATAGATGTCCTGGACCAGACCCGATTGACGAGCGAGCTTCATGAGCCCGGTGTAGCCTGGGATCAGTTGGCATTGGTTGCCGAAAGGCACCAGGTGCGCTTCTCCCATAAGACCAACTTCCAGGCCCATCTGCGAGGATTGAATGACCGCCGCGAAGACACTGCGGGGGTCACACTCTCCCAACTTCGGAGTCATGCGGAACGCCGTTAGCGCAATGCGCGCCATCCGGTCTGGATTGATGTGCTTGGGCAGCGCACGGGCGATTTCACCCTTGAACTGATCCAGCATGGCCGGAAAACCTTTCGGTTGCTCGGCGTCGGTAGGTGCATTGCGATTGATGTTCTTGAGAGCTTGCAGTGACATGGTATTGACCTCCAAAAGATAAAAATGGCGGACACACCATGCCCCAGACGGGAACATGGCATTCCCGCCGGGTTGAGTACTGCTGTTACATCACCGCTTCAGACGATCACCTCGCCCAAAGTCAGTGGTTCTGTCGGTTGCACATCACGTCGGCCGTCTCAATTTCCGAGACAACATAGTGATGTTTGACGCAGGCCAGGAGCAATCGACGACTTTCCTTGAGCTTGCGCCGGCAACGGACGACTTCAGCCTCTGCCTGTCTAAGCGCATCGGCGTTTCGTTCCACGGTTGCGGCGATCGTCAGAATCGGATCACCGACCTCGTGCAGATATCTCACGATCTTCTCGATCGGATTGCTGAACATGTCAGCTATCCAGGTCAAAGTTCGATGCCCAACGGGGCAACTCGATCGTTTCGATCTCGCCATTCGGCTGATAGGCCGGCCAACGATTGTTGTCGCGACACCAACGCAAGAGTTGCAGGGCACCGCGATACTTTGCACGCCCCGTCTCGATCATCTCGTCACTGGCCCGATAGGCGGCTGTGGCATGAGGACCGTCCTTTTCAACGGCAATAAAGTAGAACGGCAATGTCTTACCTGTCAGGGCTTTGAGACCATCCTGATAAAACGCCGCCTGCAGGTCATAGCCAAAACTGGCAACCGAACGCGCAAACGCGTCAGCAGAGGCATCAGCACAAGTTTTGACATCGACTATGCCGGTAATGGTTTCATCCGCCATTACAAGCCAGTCAGGTCTGCACTTGCAGTGAAGGCCGGTATCTTGGTCGGTCCAGAATCCAGACATTTCCGCCATGCCGCTACTCAACAGCTTCGAGGCTCCTTGATGTTGAGCAATGCTGGCTTGTATTGAGTGAATGGCTAACATCATGGTCGGTGTCAGGATTTGCTTCCCCTCATACAACCGGGCAATCGCATCTTCCCGAAACACGAATCGGGATTCGACGTCGGCTGCCTTGATGGCATCCTTGATCTCTTCCTTCTTCATTTTCCCGACCTTGATACCCAACTCTGACGCCGCCGTCTTGAAGTCATCCAGAGACTGCAACGACCCTTCGAGCTGCGACTCATCGAATACCGCATAGTCCGATGCAAAAGCAGCGGGCTCCAGTACCGCAGCATGAACTGCGGTACCAAATGCCATTGCCCCAGACGGTTCGGGCGGGTTGGTGACGTACTCCTGAAAATGCGCCGGGGACCTCATGATACGGACGAGGCTTGAGTGCCCTACCGCATCCTTGTTACCGTGATATTCCTCGGCGGCCATCGACAGGAGACCGACTTGAGTTTCAATATGCATCATTACCTCCAGAAGAAATAGACCCGCTGGAGGCACAAGTTCCCCGCCGGGAACTTGCGTCCCTGGCGGGGTTAAATGAACAGGCAGTTGCCTGACTGTCGTTAAATGCTGTTTATTTCGAGCGGCCAGCTACCGCCTCTGACTCCCAGGGTTACCCATGGGGGACAAGTCTGCTTTCCACAACGCACCTCGCGATGCGTTCTGGAAAGCCCGCACCGAAGTGCGGGGTTGTTCGAGCCCACGTCAGCGAGTAGAGACTCCCCGGCGCGGATTGATCAAGATTTTGATTCGGATGAACGATACGTACCAATCACCGTAACCCCAAAGCGCGAACTATCGGGCGACTGATGATGAATCCAGATACGGCACACATCGAAAGAATCAGAAATATCATGGCTAGGCTCCTTGTCGGGTTAAAAACGAACCCCACACGAGTTGCCAGGCTTGATGCAGCCCGTAACAACCCCGCAGGCCTAATGGCTCTCGGTGACGAAAATCATTAGGCCTGCGGGATTCCCACAGGCTTGATTGGTGCTGACTTAGCGCAGTCCCAGTACCCGAATGATCGGGCGGCTGATGACGAAACCACTAATGCAGCACGCGATAAGAACGAGTTCCATGATGTCTCCGAATGTGAAATTGCGGAGACACCAATCCCTTTGCGGGGAGAGTGTCCCCGCATGGGTAAGAATCGTTTCAGAAAGTCGAGTTAAAGCACCACCTCAAACCGAGCTGCGGTTTCAGCGGGAACTTCAACGTGTGACTTTTTAATAGCCTTCTTGCGCTTGGCCGGTTTTTTTGGCGGCACGACTTCCAGCTTTGGCATGGGTATGCCCCGACGAATGAATGTCGGTATGTCGTACTTCGACCAGTCCTCTTCACCATCTTTTCGCAAGAGGGCAGGAAGCGACCGATCCACTGGTTTCTTCTCGTACTGCGCAACCCCAACAGGCAACGGATGCGCCCTGGCACGACCAAATAATGCCAAGTGTCCAAACCTGCTTACAGCCAGCAGAACGAGATGAACCGTTCCAAAAAGCGATGCAACAAGTACAGCTTTTTCCATGATGCCTCCAAGTAAAAAACCCTGGAGACACCTTTACCCGTTGCGGGATGGGTATCCCGCAGGGGTTGATAATTGCCGCCACGCTTTCACATGAACGGCATGTCAATGCTGTTTATTTCTAGCGGCCAGCTACCGCCTCATCGAAGGCACTAGGCACATCGAATGTGAAGCCATTTTTGCGGAGTCGAAAACAAATTGCAACTCGTATACGGTGCACTTTTGTGCGCTTTTCGCCACCGATTCTGAAGGTCCGTTTTGTACCATCAAGACTCCATTAAAGGAGTTCCTGAATGGCTACACGACCACTCCCCTACACGCCAACGGCATCACAAGATATCAGCCGGCCGTACTTCACGCAGAAGGTAAAGCTCAATTCACTCCATGCGCACCAGGTTTTTGAGCGAGGGTTTGATCTCTGCGCCAACGCCATCTTTTCACTCTCAATCGTACTACGTGTGTTTGCTACCGACGCACAGGCGCGTGAAGTTGAAACTATCGTTGATAACCGTCTGAATAAGGTGTTCGAGGATATTCGTACCGAAGCCATACGCTTGGAAAAGCTGGCTGAATCGAACGGGATCGAATTCTCCGGTATTACGTATTCAAAGCCCAAAGAGCTTGAAGCACAGATTACTTCCCCGAGAGCAGTACGCTACATAGGCCTCATTCGTGAGTTTGATAGCTTGGTGGCAAAGTTTGACGTTCTCTGGCTTTCTGGATCCATACCAGACAGCGCCTACTCCGTCAGTCTGTATGAATGGAAAAGACGACTACTGCGAGTCTCCGGTGGAATGCGTAGCCTAGCTGGACGAGCCATTACCGCCGCCAAGCGAAAGGAGCCCATGCCCACTGAAAACCCACCGAACACAGCAGTACCAGATACCCAACCAACGGACAGCGGATTGCCCGTCAGTATTCCTGTCGTGTAGGTGGAACTCAATCCATTCCAGGAACGTGCCGTATCCACGGTTGGCCATTGCACGGTACTAGCCTGTCCTGGGTCCGGTAAAACCCGCGTACTTTCAGAACGAGCAATAAGGCTCCTGACTGCTCACGATAGAGGACGATTGTGCGCTGTCACGTTCACCCGTGACGCGGCAAATGAGTTGAAGAATCGCATTCTTCCTGCGTGCAAGCCTGATGTTGGACGGCGACTGGCTGTCGGAACCTTTCATTCCATCGCCCTATCCCAACTCAAGCGTCTCCCACGTTCCTACAGGTCAAAACGCTTGCTATCCGAGGGAGAACGATTGGCGTTGCTTCGTCGTTGCATCGCACAACATTCAATCGCAGCGTCATTTGAAGAGGCGATCAAATTCATCGACAGTGCTAAAACGCGAATTTCCCCTCCAATATCGACAAACCCAGATTTGGAGCTGATCTACAGCATCTATCAGGAGACTCTTGCCTCAGAAGGTTCAATGGACTTCTCAGATATCGTTCTGACGGTAGTCCAGAAAATGCACACCCGCGAAATGCTGCCGCTGCCGATCCGCTGGCTTCTGGTCGACGAAGCCCAAGACATGGATGAAGTTCAGATGGAATGGGTCAAAGCGCATGGACTTTCGGGTATTGAAGTCTCTCTGGTGGGAGATGACGACCAAAGCCTTTACGCATTCCGGCACGCCATGGGCTATTTGGGGCTGACTGACGTGTCCAGCACACTGGTCTCCATAGAAACAACCTTACCGCTGAACTACCGCTGCGCACCAAACATTCTGGAACATTCGGCCAAGCTGATTGCCCATAACAAAGTCCGAGCACCAAAGCGCATTGAAGCGTTCAGGACCGTACCTGGGGAAGTGCAAGTCATCAGAGCATCGGACCGATGGGATGAGGCTGATCTCTTGTTAGGCCAGATAAAGCTGAACGGAATTGGCTCTGAGTGGGGAATATTGGCTCGCACAAACAGCCTGCTTGATCCGCTCGAACTATCGTTGAGCGGCGCCAGTATTCCCTATCGCAGAACTGGCGGAAAAAGGATCTGGGATCGAAAGCTTGGAAGCACCTACCTGGGAATCTTGCGGAGCGTTCTTGACGGCGGATGGACCGGGGTGGCCAACGCACTATCTTTTTCCGGAGTCGAGGCTGGCTACATGAACTCCCGCGACATACAAGTCGATGGAGACTGTCTTACATATCTCGCCACAATTCTCGAAACTCGAAGTGCTGTAGGTGGCGATCACCCTAAGGTATTGGGCCTTCATGCTGGCATGACATCCTGGATTGAGCAGTCGAAAAAGGGGCGTGTCGAATTGGTCATCCATAGCATATCAACATGGATGACTCCCTTTTGTGGCAATCCGCAGCAGGTTTCATTGTTACAACGCATGGATTTGTCGCTATCCAAGCTCTCTGGGACATTGAGCCAAAGACTTCGCTTTATCACCACCGCCGATAACCATCGAAAGGGGACCGGGATACAGCTGATGACTCTTCATGCCTCCAAGGGTTTGGAATTCGACAACGTATGGATCATGGGCGTAGAGGAGGGAAACTTGCCACATACCGATTCGTCCGAAGAGGAGGAACGACGCTTGATGTATGTCGGAATGACCAGAGCACGGAACCGTTTGGTCCTAAGCAGCGCAATGGAGGAAGGGGTTGAGTCACGGTTCCTTGAGGAAGCTGGACTATTTTGAAATGCGCCTCATTTGTGCGCTTTTTATGTCGGTTATTCGAAATCAGCTAGATAAGCTTTATGTACTCCCTGTTCCATGAAAGGTCTCGATCATGCATCTCCTAACCGACAGTGATTTGAACGGTTTGCCCAAAACGCTAATCAATAGGAAGCAGCTGCTGAAAATTATCCCGCTTTCGGAACGAACCATTCTCGACATGGAAAAAAGGGGGGAGTTTCCTAGACGGTTTGCGCTAACAGCCCGAAATGTTGCTTGGGATCTCGATGAAATTCGGCAGTGGATCCAGCAAAGAAAAGAACGAGCAAATGCAGGCTATCCAAGAGGTTTAGGTCTGTCATGATGTAGCAGGAGAAGACCTTTTAACTTTCATCTCCGAATAGTGATACGCGTCAGATCATGGAAAATCAATTCCGGCAAAGAAGCTGATTCCCTTGCTCTCTTGAATGCGCAGATCACACGAAAGCGATCTCGGTCTGGCAATCCGCTGGCAGAGAGTGGTGTTTTGGCTACCACTGCTGTAGAAACCAAATTACGATAGCTCTCTGGCATGGCTTCCAATAGTTTGGTGAACTGGACCTGAGTAATACTAAAAATCGGACGAGCCACCGGCCGAATCCTTGATCTCACGGAGCGTTTCATAGTCTTTCTCCTACGCTGCAATGCAGCGCCAAAATATAAATAGGACTTACTGATCCGAATTCACAGATTCTTTGCTTGTCCAGTCATCAATCATGTCAGCCCAGTCTTGAAGCATCGAACGACGCTGTTCTGCATACTCGGCTTTGTTGTAAACCGCACGTACCCCACGTTGCTCGTGTGCCAGGCACTTTTCAATCCAGTCAGTGTTGTAGCCAGCCTCATGTAGCAGTGTGCTAGCTGTACGCCGTAAATCATGTGGACCAAATTTTCCTAATGGCTTACCCTCCTTTTGGGCCTGTTTGTAAGTAAGAGTCAGTACCTGATTCGCTGTCGCGTTACTCATGGGCAAATCAGAGTCGTATCGAGAGGGGAGGACATATTCCGATCCTCCAGCAAATGTCTTCAGTGCGATAAAGAAATCCAATGCTTGCCTGGACAGATAGACAACATGGGGCAATCGTCGCTTCATTCGTTCCTTGGGTATTGTCCAAACAGCATCCGTAAAGTTCACCTCGGACCAGGTCGCGTTAGCTAGCTCCGATTTACGAACCATCGTCAGTAATAGGAGCTTCGCCGCAACTCGATATTGCGGTGATGTTCCGACCCGGTCCATGTAGTGATACATCAGCCCTATTTCTTCTGGAGAGAGTGATCGATCTCGGGGCTCGAAAGTTGCGATAGCTGCTGGTCGAACTAATAGTGCTGGGTTATCAACCTTCTCCCCTCTCTCCTTAGCCCACCGAAATACTTGTAGTACGACCTCTCTAGCGTGTACCGCAGTGGCAGGCGCTCCCCTGGCAACAATTTTGTCAGTTAGGGATCTCAGGTCATCGGGACTAATTTCGAAGAGCAACTTATTGCCATATTCCCGTTTTAGCTCCCGTAAGTAGGTAGCCCGTCGCATATCTCTTGTCGACTCAGCCATACGATAACCACGAAGCCACAATTCAGCCCACTCCCCGAAGGATTTGGCTTCAGAAATCCGTTCTTTTGATCTGGCCTTCTCACGGGCTGGGGAAACGCCCTTGAGAATTAGTCGTTTTGCGTCACCCAGGCGTTCCCTTGCCTCACTGAGCGTTATTCCTCCATCACCAAAAAGTCCAAGGGTTAGCGTTTCCTGCCGACCGTTCAAGGAATAGTTGTAGCGGAATGAGACAGAGCCTTTGGGAGTCACTGCGACATAGAGTCCTTCACGATCAGGGACCTTGTACATCTTGCCCTGAGGCTTGAGATTTCGAAGCTTGGTATCAGTAAGCACTATTTCTTCCTTAAGTATCAGCGCGTTATCGATCGCAAGTTTCTCGTTCATGGTATCGAAATTGATTTCCGATACCATGATTTCGAAAAACGCCTAATCCCTCGGAAAGCCGCATGAATACTGGGTTTCATGCTCTGCGATACCATGCCAACCTGTATCGTCAATGGATGGTATCGAGCTTTTTCGAAGGAGCTCGATTGATGATACCCATCGGTATACCATCGCCAAAACTTGCTTCCAGCTGCCTGTCGTTGCCTGTCGTTGCCACCTAAACCAACAAAAAAGCCCGTGAAATCACGGGCTTGTTTAGGTCTATTGCCAGCTGCTGCTGGCAGTTGCCAGACGTCAAATTATTCCCACTCAATCGTTGCCGGCGGCTTGCCCGAAATATCATAGACCACGCGATTGATTCCGCGCACCTCATTAATGATGCGGTTGCTAACTTTACCTAAAAGCGAGTGCGGAAGCTCCGCCCAGCTGGCGGTCATGAAATCCGAGGTTTGTACGGCGCGCAAAGCCACGACATATTCGTAGGTGCGGCCGTCGCCCATCACACCAACACTTTTGACCGGCAGGAATACGACAAAGGCCTGACTGGTCTTGTCGTACCAGTCTGCTGCACGCAGCTCATCGATGAAGATGGCATCGGCACGCCGGAGCAAGTCGGCAAACTCCTGTTTCACTTCGCCAAGGATACGGACACCCAGGCCGGGACCCGGGAAGGGATGGCGGTAGACCATGTCGTGTGGTAAGCCGAGAGCCACGCCAAGCTCGCGGACTTCATCCTTGAACAGCTCGCGCAAGGGTTCCAGCAATTTCAGGTTTAGAGTTTCAGGCAAGCCACCAACGTTGTGATGACTTTTGATGGTGTGCGCTTTCTTGGTTTTCGCGCCAGCCGATTCGATGACATCGGGGTAGATCGTGCCTTGCGCCAACCACTTGGCATCCGGCAACTTCTGCGCTTCGGCTTGAAACACTTCGACAAATTCACGGCCGATAATTTTTCGTTTCTGCTCCGGATCGGTAACACCAGCGAGGTGTCCCATGAAGGTCGCCGCCGCATCGACGTGTATCACCTTGACACCCAGACTGCGGGCAAAGGTCTTCATCACCTGCTCTGCTTCATTGAGTCGCAGCAAACCGTTGTCGACAAAAACACAAGTAAGTTGATCGCCAATGGCGCGATGAATCAACGCCGCCGCGACGCTGGAGTCTACACCGCCGGAAAGCCCGAGAATCACTTCCTCCTTGCCGACCTGCGCCCGAATTTTGGCGACGGCTTCATCAACGTAGCCGGGCATCGTCCAGTCCCGCCCGCAACCGCAAATGTCATTGACAAAGCGGGCGTAAATCTCGCGACCCTTCAAGGTGTGGGTTACTTCCGGATGAAATTGCACTGCGTAGAATCCGCGCGTTTCGTCGGCCATCGCCGCAATCGGAGTGGACTCGTTACTGCCGATTATCTTGAAGCCCGGCGGGAGTTCTGTGACTTTATCGCCATGGCTCATCCAGACGTCAAGCAGACCATGACCTTCGGTGTTGGTGCGGTCACTGATCCCCTCGAACAATTTTGAATGGCCACGGGCGCGCATTTCCGCATAGCCGAATTCGCGCGTAGCGCTGCCCTCGACTTTGCCGCCAAGCTGCGCCGCCATGGTCTGCATGCCATAACATACCCCAAGCACGGGTACGCCAAGCTGAAACACAATCTCCGGCGCTTTCCAATCGGCGGCCTCATACACCGAAGCGTGGCCGCCGGACAAGATGATGCCGGCCGGATTGAAGTCCTTGATGAACTCCGCAGACACATCAAATGAGTGCAATTCACAATAGACCTGCTGCTCGCGGACGCGGCGGGCAATCAGCTGCGCGACCTGTGAGCCGAAGTCGAGAATGAGAATTTTCTTGTGTGTCATGCCAGGTGCTCCTGCCTTGAAATGAAAAAGGCGACTCAGGAAATGTCGTGAGCCGCCAAGTTACAAATGCGCTTTCCGCTGTTCAATCGCGAGGTTCAGTCGATATGATAGTTCGGTGCTTCTTTGGTGATCTGTACATCGTGAACATGCGACTCGCGCATGCCGGCTGACGAAATTTCAACGAACTCGGCACGAGCCCGCATGTCTTCAATCGTTGCGCAACCTACATACCCCATCGACGCGCGCAATCCACCCATCAATTGATGGATCACCGCACTGACCGGCCCTTTGTACGGTACTCGCCCTTCAATGCCTTCGGGCACCAACTTCTCAACATTCGAATCCGAATCCTGAAAATAGCGATCGGCCGCGCCGTCTTTCATCGCCGCCAATGAACCCATCCCGCGATACGACTTGTAAGAGCGCCCCTGATACAACACAGTCTCGCCGGGCGCTTCTTCGGTCCCCGCAAACAGGCCACCGAGCATCACTGCGTTGGCGCCAGCGGCAATGGCCTTGGAGATGTCTCCGGAATAACGTATGCCGCCATCTGCAATCAGCGGAACACCGCTTGCAGCCAACGCTTTGGCGACATTATCCACTGCCGTGATCTGCGGCACACCAACACCAGCGACGATACGGGTGGTGCAAATCGAGCCGGGACCAATTCCAACTTTTACGCCATCCGCGCCGTGGTCCACCAAAGCCTTCGCCGCCGCTGCGGTGGCGATATTGCCGCCAATCACCTCGATGTGCGGGAAGTGCTTCTTGACCCACTGCACCCTCTTTAGGACCCCTTCAGAATGCCCGTGGGCGGTATCCACCACGATCACGTCAACGCCAGCCTCTGCAAGCAGTTCGGCGCGTTCCTCGGTACCTTCACCAACTCCGATCGCGGCGCCAACGCGAAGGTGCCCCTGCTCGTCCTTGCTGGCATTGGGATGTTCACTGGATTTGAGAATATCTTTGACCGTGACCAGACCACGCAATTCAAACTTACTGTTAACCACCAGCACACGCTCCAACCGGTGCTTATGCATCAGGGCCTTGGCCTCTTCCGCCGAAGTACCTTCGGGTACTGTTATGAGACGCTCGCGTGGTGTCATGATCGCTCGCACTGCCTGATCGAGATTCGTCTCGAAGCGCAAATCGCGATTGGTGACGATGCCGACCACTACCCCGCCATCCACTACGGGCAAGCCGGAAATCTTGTAGCTTTTGGTCAATGCAAGCACTTCACGCACAGAAAGTGTCGGGGGAATGGTAATCGGATCCTTCAACACACCTGATTCAAAGCGCTTGACTTTGGCAACCTCGGCTGCTTGCGCCTTGGCTGGCAGGTTCTTGTGCACAATGCCAATACCACCCTCTTGGGCCAGCGTTATCGCCAGGCCAGCTTCCGTCACTGTATCCATTGCAGCGGAGACAAGCGGAAGATTCAAAACTATTTTTCGGGTGAGGCGGGTTACCAGGCTGACATCGCGCGGCAATATTGCCGAATGCGCGGGAACCAGGAGGACGTCGTCAAACGTCAGCGCCTTCTGGATAAGTCTCATGATGATTTCCTTAGCTCCAAAACGGCATTATACGCAACGCACAACAGGCTTGGAATCTTTGCTGCCAGGAATACAAGGCCCTTCCCTGCCAGCTTTAAGTTTCGCCACCGCCCTTTTTCATAGCCTTACCCTCGGCCGCGCGTTTTTTCCTGACTTCTTTTGGATCAGCAATCAAGGGGCGGTAAATTTCGACCCGATCCTTGTCACGTAACACCGTGTCCGCCTTGGCTAACTTTGAATACACGCCGAGTTTGTTCCTGGCGAGATCGATTTCGGGGTACTTTTGCAACAGGCCGGAAGCTTCGATAGCGCTCGCAACGGTGCTTCCTGACGCGAGCTCCAACTTCGCGACGTCCTGCCGCGTTGGTGTCGCATATACCACTTCGACGCGAATTGAATCTGTCGTAGTTATCGTCACAAACAAAGCCGGGATAGGTGTCGATTAGAATGCGCCGATTCTATCGCCAGGCTCACACCAGCGGCCAGCACCATCACAATGCCATGAGTATTACCGAAAATCGAAAAGCCCATCACGACTACTTTATTGAAGATCGCTATGTAGCCGGCGTGATGCTCGAAGGTTGGGAAGTCAAGTCGATCCGCGCAGGAAGGGCGCAGATAAGCGAGGCGTATGTTGTGCTCAAAGGCGGTGAGGTCTTTTTGATCGGGGCGCACATAACCCCCCTGATCTCTGCGTCGAGCCACATCATTGTGGACCCGGTGCGAACCCGCAAGCTGTTGCTCAACCAAAGCGAAATCAAACGTTTGATCGGTAAGGTGGAAAGGGCCGGATTTGCCTTGGTGCCGCTGGACCTGCATTTCAGCAAGAACCGCGTGAAACTCTCCATTGGTCTTGCCAAAGGAAAAAAACAACACGATAAGCGCGACACCGAGAAACAGCGCGATTGGGTTCGCGAAAAAGCTCAGATCATGCGCAGCAAACGGATGTAACGAACCGGCAATGAATTTGGCGAGCGGTTCATTCAATGACTTTCGCCAGCCGGGTTCCTCGGGTACACAGTGCGTCCTGCCTGATGGATGTCGCGCCGCATTTGCTCACGCTCCTCTGGCGACATGCGCTGCCAACGCTCGCGGCGCGCTGCATTTTCATTTTCCCGCGGGTCGCCGACATTCACCTGATCCGGCCGCCCTCCATTGCCTGACACTGGCTTGTCAGGATTGCCGGAAAATCCTCGCTCGACCCGCTCGCGATGTTCGCGGCGCATCGACTCACGGAGGTCTGAACGATCAGCACTTGCGCCGATAATGATGGAAGAGTAACCGCTGAACGACTGCGCCATGACCGGAGGAACAAAGACCACCAAGATTGCGGAAGCAATACTGCCAATCCAGCGCCTCGTTCTTTGTGGACCTGTTAGACCGTCAATTTGCACCTGTCACGTCCCATTCAATTTGGCAATTCGAGTATTTTAGACATACAGGAAAATTGCCTGCTGCAGGCTTTGTAATCGTTTGTAAATGCGACGAGTAAACTATTGAATAGCCCGTTAGGATTAGCTTCTATGACCGAGACCAAATCCCCCACTGCCAATACTTCCCCAAACGAGTCAAAAGCAAAGATTCTCGTTGTTGACGATGACTTGCGCCTGCGCCAGCTTCTTGAACGATACCTCGCTGAGCAAGGTTTTGCCGTAAAGGCTGTGCCCGACAGCGAAGGCATGAACCGCGCTCTGGCACGCGAACTTTACGACTTGTTGGTCCTCGATCTTATGCTGCCGGGCGAAGACGGTCTAACGATCTGTCGCCGGTTGCGCGGTGAATCGATCACACTCCCGATCATTATGCTCACCGCCAAAGGTGATGAAATCGACCGCATTGTCGGGTTGGAAATGGGAGCCGACGACTACCTGGCAAAGCCTTTCAATCCCCGCGAATTGGTGGCACGCATTCATGCGGTGCTGAGGCGTCGTGTCGCGCCAGCGCATCCGGGCACGCCCTCGGCACAAGATGGTGTAATCAAGTTTGGGCGCGTGGTGGTGAACCTTTCTACTCGTGAACTTAGTCGAGATAACGATACGCAAATACTCACTACGGGCGAGTTTGCTTTACTAAAGGCCTTGCTTGAACATCCCCGCCAACCGATGAGCCGCGACAAACTGATGGAGTTGGCACGGGGACGCGAATACGAGGTATTCGATAGAGCAATTGATGTGCAGGTGTCGCGTCTGCGGAAACTTGTAGAAGACGACGCAGCCAAACCGCGCTACTTGCAAACCGTTTGGGGTTTTGGCTACGTGTTTATCCCTGACGGGGTCAAAACGGCTTAATGCGGTCGGCACTCCAGCGGAAACTAACGCTCGTGCCACGGTCGCTGTTGTGGCGAACGTTTCTGCTTGTGGCCCTCGTCATGTTGTTGTCTGTTGTTGCCTGGTTTTCGATTTACAGCATGTATGACCGCGAGCCTCGTGCCCGCCAAGTCGCCCAGTTGGTCGCCAGCGTTGCCAATTTGACCCGCGCTGCACTTTTAGCAGCCCGCCCTGACGCGCGTGTTGTGTTGCTGCGTGAGCTTTCCGATCGCGAAGGCATACATATCTATCCATCGGACGCCGACGAAGTCATTGAACCCTTTCCGGATGATGGCTTAAGTCGGCGTATTGAAGCACTTGCCCGCGAACAACTCGGGCCGCACACACGAGTGGCACTGAAACGCAACGGTGAGCGCGGACTCTTTGTCAGCTTCCATATTGAAGACGATGACGAGGAAGAGTATTGGGTCGCGTTACCTCGCGAACGCCTCGAACGCGTGCTTCCGCCAACCTTTATAGGGTGGGGAATCGCGGCACTTTTGCTTGCATTGGGGGGGGCTTGGTTGATCGTGTTCCGAATCACCCAACCATTGAAGGCTATTGAAATAGCTGCACAGCGAGTTGGTGCTGGCGAGACGCCGTTGCCGCTGATGGAGGCTGGCCCCAACGAAATTGCGACTGTGGCGCGCGCCTTCAACCAAATGAGTGCGGACCTGGCACGTCTGGACCAGGACCGCGCCTTGATTTTGGCTGGAATTTCGCACGATCTACGCACCCCGCTAACACGCCTCAGGATGGAAATTGAATTTACGTCTGATCCGATCCTCCGCGACGGAATGATTGCTGATGTGGAAGAGATGGACCTGACAATTACTCAATTCCTTGACTTTGCTCGCACCGATACCGGCGAACCGTTACAGAACCTCGACTTGACAGACCTGCTAAGTGAGATCACGACACAGTTTGCGCGGCGCCAGTTACCGATCGAATATTTGCTCGAACCTGACACGACCGGCACAGTGCGGATTCATGGAAAGCCTCAGGCCATCCGCAGAGCGATTACTAATTTGATCGATAACGCCATTCGATACGCATCCGACACAAAAACGGAAGCAAAGCCGCTGCTCCGTCTAACTGTGAATCCGCGTGAGGTACTTATCGACATATGCGATCGTGGACCAGGCATTCCGACTGCTGAAGTGGATCGTTTGAAGCGTCCGTTTACGCGTTTGGACGCGGCACGTACCAACGTTTCCGGGGCTGGTCTTGGGCTGGCAATTGTCGAACGCATTGCCCGCGCACATGGCGGTCATCTGGATTTGTTGCCCAGACCAGGCGGGGGATTGATTGCCCGGATTTCCTTGCCCACATCAGCTGTCGTTATCTGACCCGGTCTGTCCGCTTACTCTGCCCGGCTCAGGCCGTATGCAGCCAAGTGTTTGCGCAGCGCCCGCGCATGATGGTGACGCGCAAGTAACCTTTCGTCGGTGACCAGTTCGCCGACGGTCTCACCAATCACCATGACGACACCAAGTAACGGCAAAACAAGCATTAATCCGGAAACGCCCGCGACGGCACCGCCGATGAAAATCATCAGCACCGTCACCAACGGGTGCATATGCAGACTCTTCCCTATGGTCAGCGGCATATAGACAAAATCGTCCAGCAGGCGCACAAATATAAATAGCGCTACCGCCGAATAAGCCATTGCCGCGTTTCCGGGGAAATCTGTGGCAACTACCAAGACGACCAGAAGTCCGCCAGCAATCGTCCCGACGTAGGGAATCCAAGCGAGTACCGCACACAAAGTACCCAGTAGCCAGGGGCCGGGAATTCCAAGAAACCAAAGTCCGACCGCCAAGGTAACGGCATCAAGTATGGTTAGTTGTATCAGGCCCTGAAAATAAGCGCGCAAAGTCTTGTCGACGCCATGCAACAAAAACAAGGTTCGCTCGAAATACGCATTAGGTACAGCACCAGTCAAAAACTTGGCGAATCGCCGGCCATCACGAAGGAAAAAGAAAGCCAGAAAAGGTGCCAACAAGAGCGATGGAGTCCAGGTCATCAAGCCAACCACAATCGGTTCAATTCGCTCGGCCAGGGAACCAGAACTTTCAGCCAGACGTTTGGCGACCGTATCAGCCAGATGTGCCTCGCGCAAAATTGAGGAACTGGCTTCCAGACCGCGCAAACTGTGCTCCATAAAGAGCGAACCACCATCCACGTAACGCGACACGCTATTTTGAAGATCCGTCAGATTGCTGATTACTCTTGGAATTGCCGCCAAAGACGCAACCGCGAGCAGACTCATAAACCCCAAAGTAACGATACTGGCTGCGGCTTCCCGGGACACACCACGGTAAATCAGCCACTGCAAGGGTGCCACCAAGACGTAGTACAAAATAAGTGCCAACAGTATCGGCACGACCAACCATAGGATTTTCTGGAAAAGAAACAACAAAATACATGTTACGGCAATAATCGAGGCCCACACCAACGGCCCGGTTCGATGCGTTGCCTCGGTTTGCCCCACGTTGTCAGCGCTCACAGTTTTCCGCGCCCGTGAGCTGCGGCGTCAACGCGCTGACGCAACCGCTGCCCCATTTCGCGGGCGAGTTGCAAGGCAATTCTGGATGCAATTCGTGCATGTGTCTCCATCAGCGTTTGAAAATCACTGCGGAACAGCACGCCGACTACAGTGGGCGCGGCGGCTCGCGCTTGCGCGGCTCGTGGCCATTTGTCGATCAGCGCCATATCGCCGAAAAACTCGCCTGACTTTACGGTTGCGACCAAGCCGTCGCCTCCATCGGTCGGATGAACAATCAAGACCTCTCCGGAAAACACAACATACAAGGCTTGTCCGTCCTCACCCTCATCAAACACCACTTCGTCGGCGACGTAGCTGCGCTCGTGAAGCAGTCCATCGACGATTCGCAGCTCCTTGGCTTTGAGGTCCGCAAACAATGACACCGAGCGCAGGGTCTCGAGTCGCGGCGATAAGTTGGTTTCACTAAATAGCTTGACCACAGGCTTTTGTCCTTGTTAGTTTCCAGTCATTGTAACGGAGCAAAGTTACATCAATTTAACCAGCCGCAACGAGCATTGCCACGGCTTCGACGGCAATACCTTCTCCACGCCCGATGAATCCCAGGTGCTCCCCGGTTTTTGCCTTGACGTTGACCGCATTCATCTCGAGTTCCAGGTCGAGCGCAATATTGGCGCGCATCAAACCAACATGAGGACCGAGTCGCGGGGCTTGGGCAACAATCGTTGCATCGATATTGCCGGGTCGCCAACCTGCGTCTTTTACCGCCGCCAGCGCGGCGCGCAATAAAACACGACTGTCGGCTCCGCTCCATCGCGGATCGGTATCTGGAAACATGCCACCGATATCACCCAGGCCCGCCGCACCGAGCAACGCATCGGTTATCGCGTGCAACAAGGCGTCAGCGTCAGAGTGGCCCAGTAAGCCAAGGTGGTAGGGAATCGACACGCCGCCAAGAATTAACCGACGTCCGGCTACCAAAGCATGGATGTCGCAACCTTGTCCGATACGGAACGCAGTGCTCATGAGCTCAAACGAGAACGCAAAATCATCTCTGCCAATTTTCGATCACAAGGATAGGTTACCTTTAGATTCATTGAATCAGACTCCACCAATCTCGGGTGCAAACCAATTGCCTCAATGGCGCTTGCCTCGTCGGTTACGTTTGGTACCCGCGCTAGCGCTTCTTGCAGGACACTTAAGCGAAACATCTGGGGTGTTTGCGCCTGCCACAAACCATCGCGAGGGATGGTATCACCAACCCACCAGCTGAGAGGTTTTGCTTCATTTGTTACGCGTGCGCGCTTCAAGGTATCGGCGACGGGAACTGCGAGTAAGCCACCAACAAAATTCGAGTCGCCATCATCACTCTGAATTAACGCTTCTACCTGAGCCACAGTTATGCAGGGGCGTGCCGCGTCATGCACGAGAATCCAATCGTCGGCGGCTACCACTTTCGCCACCGCCTCCAAGCCATTTCTCACCGTCAGTGACCGGCTCTCACCACCACAATAAAGAACGGTTAACTTGGGACCCACTGCTGACGCATCACAGAGTTTCCAGTTCGTATCGTCCGGAGCCAGGATTAGAAATACGCGTTCTACAGCTGGCACTCGTGCCAGGGTTAACAAGGAATGCAAAACCATTGGTCGGTCGGCCAAGGGCAAATATTGTTTCGGGGCCGATGACCCCAAACCATCATTCATCCTCGAACCGGAGCCTGCAGCGGGAACCAGCGCGTAATAACTCATGACTCGATTCTATACAATCAATTTGCTACGGTAGGTACGTTGAATTCATTTCACACGCATTCGCAGAAGGACTTTAAACGGCCGATGACTTGACTTGCCAAGGCCACTGAAGATCGAGTCGCCTGCCGTGAAGGAAAGCGCTGATCCACGAACGCTGCACCCACTGTTGAAATGTCCAGAAAGCAACAAACGTCGCAAAGCCGCTATTGAGCAGGAACTTGACCACAGCCGGAATGTCGAACTGGATGAGCCACCACCCGGCAAATGCTACCAATGGAAGGTGCACGAGAAAGACCCAATAGGCCGCTTGTGACAAATATTGAACCCAAGGCGAATCGCGGTCAAAAAGGCGTAATGCAGTACCGACAAACAAAGCGATCAAAATCCACGTGCAGGTGCCATTGGCAAGGGCGGCGAATACGTGTCGATAGATATTGCCGTCTCCACCAGCGTCTAGCAGACTGGCGACCCGTGCGACAGGAAACAAAACCAGAGCAATTGTCGCCCAGACAAAAACGTTCCGTGCCAGCATGTTGAGACAGTCGCGATAGTGGTGAGCCACATAGCCAAGTACGAAAAACGATCCGAAATACACTAATGAAGGCAAATGCGGTACCAGCAGTGTATTTTCCAGAACCAATACACCGCCAGCAAATGGCCAAAGCAAGGCACTCGTCAAAAGGCTCATTGGGCCTAGCACATAGGGCGAGTCAAGCCATCGCCGAATTCGATCTTCAACCGGCAAACTCCACTTTACGATTGCTCGGCAAAGGGGGATTAGCAGGTAAAAAATACAAAGGTACTCCAGAAACCAAAGATGTCCTAAAGTAGGCTCGCCAACCTGCACTCCATTGGCCGTTAACTCTTGAATCAAGACCTTGAGATGCCCTACGTCGGGAATCAATTGATGCGTACCAAAGCGTGCGCTGACGAAAAAGTCTGCCATCAACAACCCGGTGACGGGAAGGATAGTGACGCTAGCGACGATCATTGGTACAAAAATCCGCTTGAAGCGGTCTCGATAGGTTGCTTGCAAACCTCGCTTCATGACGAGTAAGGCAGTGAAAAAACCGGCCAGAAAAAAGAACGCCTGCATCCTGAATGAATGGATGAAGTAAAACAAATGGTCAAAAACGATTGACGTGTTGGGGTCGGTCGGGACCGGCGTTGGAGGATCGACCAAATAGAACATTGCGGCATGCAAGGCGATCCCCAGCATCATCATGGTGCCGCGCAAAGCATCCAATCCGTAATACCTGCGCTCATCCATGTCGAATCAACCTCCTATTGGGACTCAAGAAACGCGTCTGTAATGCTGCTACTCGACTCCACTTCACGGATGCCGGTTAACGCTGGAGAAATCCCACCCGGTTATCGCTGGATAGGCTGCTTTCCAGCGAGCATTTATGTACTCGCATACTGATCTCAAGCGCCGATGTTATATGAATTGCTCAACCGTATAATTGCCTGCTTCCGCCCCGATTGGGCGATACCGCTTCCGCCTTACTTTTGAATTCCGTGCTTCATTCGTTGAACCAACAGTCGTCACGACTCAAAGCGGGACATAGACTTAACCTTCCGCCCTGTTCTGCGTCGGCTGACGCCCTTGCCATCGCTAGCCTTGCTCGCGGTGGTAATGTATTGACGATTGTCACAGGAAGCCCGCTAGAAGCACAGCGCCTTGCAGAAGAAATTACCTGGTTCGCCCCTCACCTACGGGTAAACCTGTTGCCGGACTGGGAAACTTTGCCCTATGACAGCTTTTCTCCACATCAGGATCTAATATCCGAACGCCTGGCAACACTTCATGCCGTGACTCAAGGTGCATGTGAAGTGTTGATCACAGCCGCATCAACGGCAATTACTCGACTTGCGCCACCAGCTTTTTTGGCCAGTCACACGTTTTTTATGAAACGTGGTGACCAGCTAAATGTCGAAAAGCTTAGAGCGCAGCTGACACTAGGCGGATACCAACATGTCAATCAGGTAGTAACTCCCGGCGAGTACAGTGTGCGTGGTGGTCTGATTGATCTTTTTCCCATGGGAACGCCGATCCCTTACCGGATCGAACTGTTTGGTGACGAAATCGAAACTATCCGCAGTTTCGATGTTGATTCACAGCGAACGCTCTACCCCGTTCCGGAAATTCGTTTGCTGCCTGCGCGTGAATTCCCTGCCGGAGAAAGTGGCCGTACCAAATTTCGCCAGCGTTTCCGAGATCAATTTGAAGGCGATGCATCACGCATCAGTCTGTACAAAGATATATCCAACGGTGTTTTACCGGCCGGGATCGAGTACTACCTGCCACTTTTCTTTGATTCCACGGCGACACTCTTTGATTATCTGCCGCAAGACGCCACGTTGGTACTTCACGGGGATGTCCCGGCGGCAATCGCGGAGTTTTGGGAAGACACGCGAGGGCGCTACAAAATGCTTGGTGGCGACCGGTCACGCCCGGTAATGCCGCCTGAATTGCTGTATTTGCGCGATGAAGAATTCTTTGTTGCGGCTAATTCGTTGCCAATGTTCATTCAGCGAGTAGGTGCTGATGACACGCCGTCTCGAGCACCTGAACTTCCAAAGTTGGCGGTAAATCGCAAAGCAGATGATCCGCTGGAGGACTTCCGGATTTTTCTTGATACACAACAGTATCGTGTTTTGCTGCTTGCAGAGTCCGCTGGACGGCGCGAAACCCTTGCCGAGTATCTGGGCGAGCACGGGTTGAAGCCGGTTGCATGTGCGAGCTTCTCCGAGTTTGCTCAGAGCCAAGCCGCGTTTATGCTTGGCACCGGCCCGCTCTCGGGCGGATTCGTGCAGCCTGGTGAGAGATCGTTTGCGATTGTCACCGAGAACGAGCTTTACGCTGCAACTGCAAGGCCACGCGGGCGACGAAGCGATGCACGGCGCGCCAATTTGGAAGGATGGTTGCGCGACCTTTCGGAACTTAAGATAGGTGATTTGGTTGTCCATGAGAATCATGGCATAGGTCGTTATCTCGGCCTGTTGCATATGGATTTCGGCGAAGGGATGACCGAATTCCTGCATCTTGAATACGCCTCACTGGCCAAACTTTATGTGCCGGTTTCGCAGCTTCATGTCATTTCACGATATAGCGGCACGGATCCCGATTCAATCCAGTTGCACACATTGGGCAGTGGTCAATGGGAAAAAGCCAAGAAAAAAGCCGCCGAGCAAATCCATGACACAGCCGCAGAGTTGCTGAATTTGTACGCCTTGCGAGCCGCGCGTGAGGGGCATGCATTCAAGCTAAACGCACATGATCTTGAAGCTTTCGCCGACGGATTTGGTTTTGAGGAAACGCCCGATCAGCTGGCGACCATCAAGTCCGTGATTGAAGACATGACATCGGGAAAACCGATGGATCGGTTGGTCTGCGGTGACGTAGGATTTGGCAAAACAGAGGTAGCCATGCGCGCTGCATTCATTGCCGTTGCTGACGGAAAGCAGGTTGCTGTGCTTTGTCCGACTACTTTGCTTGCTGAGCAGCACTACCAGAATTTCTCAGATCGGTTTGCAAATCTTGCTGTCAAAGTCGCGGAAATTTCTCGCTTCAAGAGTGCCAAAGAGCAGGCGGAAGCCATACAGCTGTTGGCACATGGCAAGATCGACATCTTGATCGGTACACATCGCCTCCTGCAAAAGGATGTGCGCTTTGATCGACTGGGCTTGGTTATAGTTGATGAAGAGCACCGTTTTGGTGTGCGGCAGAAGGAAGCACTAAAGACCTTGCGCGCATCAGTGGACATATTGACGCTCACAGCGACCCCCATCCCCCGAACCTTGGGTCTGTCGCTTGAAGGTCTGCGCGACTTCTCGGTCATAGCCACGCCACCGCAAAAGCGCTTGGCGATTAAGACCTTCGTCGCCAAATGGTCAAGCGGCCAGGTTCGTGAGGCCTGCCTGCGCGAATTCAAACGCGGGGGCCAGGTTTACCTGTTGCACAATGAAGTTGACACAATCGTGAACATGAAAGAGCGGCTTGAAGCGCTGCTGCCAGAGGCGCGAATCGTAATTGGTCACGGACAGTTACCTGAGCGCGAATTGGAGCGCGTGATGCGCGAATTCACCCAGCAAAAACACAATCTTTTGCTTTGCTCAACCATCATCGAAACGGGTATCGACAATCCGCACGCCAATACCATTGTTATCAACCGCGCCGATAAGTTCGGGCTCGCTCAATTGCACCAATTGCGTGGTCGCGTTGGTCGATCACATCATCAAGCCTATGCCTATTTGCTTACCGATCAGGACGCAAAACCGACAGTCCAGGCCCAGCGCCGGCTTGATGCAATCTGTGCAATGGAAGAGCTCGGTTCCGGATTTTTCCTCGCCATGCATGACCTTGAAATTCGCGGTGCGGGCGAGGTTCTTGGAGAGAATCAAAGCGGCGAGATTCACGAGATCGGCTTCGCGATGTACACCAACATGTTAGGCGCCGCAGTCCGCGCATTAAAGAAAGGGGATCGAATTCCTGATCTGACCCAACCATTGTCGATCACGTCAGAAATCAACCTGCGCTTCCCTGCACTGCTGACCAGTGTTTACTGCCCCGATGTCCATGAACGACTAACTCTGTACAAACGCCTCGCCAATTGCGATACGGAAGACGATTTGCGCGAAATGCAGGAAGAACTGGTTGACCGGTATGGCGAGATGCCCGGGCAAACGCAAGCGCTGTTGGAGACGCATCGCTTGCGTCTGTTGTGCCGTAGTATCGGTGTCGCCAAACTCGATGCCGGACCAAATTCGATTAACCTGCAATTTATCAAAAACCCTCCCATCGATTCCACAAACATCATTCGCATGATCCAAACAGATCGCAGCTTGAAATTTGCCGGTCAGGACAAGCTTAATTGGCAAAGGTCTACCAAGGACCTGAAAGAGCGTGTATCAGCGATCAAGGACTTATTCAAACGATTAAACCCCACGGCAACCAAGTGATGCTGTTTTTACAGACCTGAACTATGCAATCAACTGAAAATCTAAATATCGAATCTTTTTCACCGATGCCTACGCCGGAGGAGATACATGCCCGCGTGCCACTGTCGAATGCCGCAGCAAATTCGGTCGTAGCCGGGCGTCGAGCACTGGAAGCGATTCTGGATCGCAAGGATGCGCGCCGTTTTGTGGTTCTCGGTCCGTGCTCCATTCACGATCCGGTTGCCGGCCTGGATTACGCGCGCCGACTCAAGATTCTGGCTGACGAAGTCAGCGAGACAATGTTGTTGGTAATGCGTGTCTATTTCGAAAAGCCGCGCACCTCAACGGGATGGAAGGGTTTCATCAACGATCCGCATATGGACGATACGTTCCATATCGAAGAGGGCATGCAACGGGCGCGCGAGTTTCTGCTGGCAGTCAATGAAATTGGCCTGCCAGCGGGAACCGAAGCACTCGATCCTATCTCTCCGCAATACCTCGGGGATCTTGTCGCCTGGACGGCGATTGGTGCACGCACCTCCGAATCGCAAACTCATCGAGAAATGTCCTCCGGCCTGTCAACCCCGGTAGGTTTCAAGAACGGCACCGACGGGTCGCTCGATGCTGCAATCAATGCGATTATTTCGGCTGCAGCGCCTCACAGTTTCCTCGGGATCAATGCCCAGGGGCGCTCCGCCGTCACGCGCACTCGAGGCAATAAATATGGGCATCTCGTGTTGCGGGGCGGTGGCGATCGACCGAATTACGACACGGTCAGCGTGACACTGGCGGAGGCTGCATTAAGCAAGGCAAAACTCAGCCAGAACATTGTGGTCGATTGCTCTCACGCCAATAGCTACAAAAAGCCCGAACTACAGCCATTGGTGATGCAAGACTGCATCAATCAAATTCGTTTGGGTAACCGCTCCATCGTCGGCTTGATGGTTGAGAGTTTTATCGAGGCCGGTAATCAGCCGATTCCCAGCGATTTATCCCAACTAAAATATGGCTGCTCAGTGACCGACGGTTGCGTCGATTGGGCGACGACAGAAAGAATGATTCGTGATGCACACCAAGCCCTTAGGACACCGCTACCGCAACGTCAACCATGACGTAGCGCTGAAAGAACGAAAATGACATTGATTAAAACATTTCGCGGATTACGTCCGGCCCCCGGACGCGCTGATGAAGTACTCGCGCCGCCTTACGATGTGCTTTCCAGTGAGGAAGCGCGTGCCCGCGCGGATGGCAAGCCTTGGTCGTTCCTGCACATTTCCAAACCCGAGATTGACCTGCCGGGAGATACAGACCCTTTTTCACCAGCGGTTTATGCCAAAGCCGCCGAAAACTTGAGTCGAATGATGGAGGCGGGCGTTTTGGTCAGAGACGATACCGATTGCTATTACGCATATCGGCTAAGCATGCCCACGCCGAAGGGTCTGCATGTTCAGACGGGGCTTGTTGCCACAGCATCGGTGGCCGATTACGACACAAACCGGATTCGCAAACATGAATACACACGTCCTGACAAAGAGGACGATCGAGTCCGACAAATTGAAGCCCTTAACGCCCAAACCGGGCCGGTATTGTTGGCCTATCCCGACGCGCCATCTGCGGATTCGTTGATAGCTGCCATCGCTACCGGTCAGGCAACAGTGGATGTATTGGCTGACGATGGAATTCGTCACCAGATTTGGGTACTCAATGACTCAGCCAAATGTGCAGCAATCACCTCCGCCTTTGAGGGAATGGCGGCACTGTATATCGCCGACGGTCACCACCGTTCAGCGGCTGCATCGAGAGTGTCGGCAGCGCGCCGCCAAAGCGGTCATGTAATGGCATCCGATTATTTTCTGGCGGTAATTTTCCCCCAGCATCAGATGCGGATTCTGGACTACAACCGCGTAGTCAAAGACTTAAATGGCATGGATCAGTTGGTGCTGGTGACACGCTGTCAGGCAGCCTTTAAGGTCGAAGTCGCCAATGGCCGCGTGACACCAAATAGTGTTGGCGAGTTCGGTATGTATCTACCCGGTCAATGGTACAAGCTGTCAATTAAATCCGAACTCATTCCTGATGATCCGGTTGCTAGCCTGGATGTCTCGCTGCTGTCAGACCACCTGCTGGCTCCGATCTTGGCGATCCATGATTTGCGTCGAGACAAACGAATTGATTTTGTTGGTGGAATACGCGGATTAGAGGAACTCGAAAAACGCGTCGACTCCGGCGAAATGGCTGTCGCATTTTCGCTTTTTCCAACGGGGATGGCTCAGCTTATGAGCGTTGCCGACAGCAACAAAGTGATGCCACCGAAATCCACCTGGTTTGAGCCAAAGCTGGCTGACGGACTGGTGTCACACGTTCTTGACTAGGGCCGACCAAGTGCCTTGATGACTTCGGCCAGCATCGCCTGCGGCTTGTAGTGCAGTCGTGACGGTGTCAGGCCAAGCCGTACCACGACCAATTTCCTGGAAGGAACGATGGCGACCGACTGGCCATCGTGGCCTAACATCCAGAAAGTGTCTGCTGGCAAGCCAAAATCCGCGTCACCTTTTTTTTCCTGAGGGGATTCTCCACCGGGCCCCCAGCGCCAGACTTGTCCTTGCCCGTACGCACCTTTGGACGCCGGCGCAACTGTCGACATCAATTTCACAAATCCCTCCGGCAAAATTCGTTTCCCGTCCCACTGTCCGTCCTGCAATAAGAACTGCCCGAACCGCGCCCAGTCTTGAGTGGTTGCATACATATAACTGGAACCGACAAAATTGCCGCGTGCATCAACTTCAAGAACCGCGCTTTTCATACCTAGAGGGCCGAACAGGCGCTGTCGGGGTACAAGCAATGACTCCGCGCCGGCCGCGGCTTGCCAGATCGCGGACAGCAATACAGTGGTGCCACTGGAGTAGTTCCAGATAGTTCCGACCGGATGCTCCAACGGTTGCGCTCGCGCGTAGGCGGCCATGTCAGATTCAAGATAGAGCATGCGCGTCACGTCGGAAACATTGCCGTATCCTTCGTTGAAGTGCAGGCCGCTACTCATTGCCATCAAATCGGAAATTTTGATCGCGGCACGTCCATCGCGCGCATTGGTTACATGCCACCAGCCGTCTTGATCAAGCCTTATCTTCTCATCCGCCACTTGGATGCCCACCAATGCCGCTGTGACCGATTTGGTCATCGACCAACCCAGCAAGGGGGTATCCTGAGTAAAACCATCAGCGTATCGCTGTGCGACCAACCTGCCTTCATGGATTACAACAATCCCGCGCACGCCCGACCCCGCCAAAGCGTCCTGCTCAATTACCTTCTGGATCCGCAAGTTCGTGTCCGCTCGGTTGCCAGACGGCCATTTTTTTTCGTTTTCGGCGGACGATTTAACGACCAACGGTGTAAATCGATATTTGTCTGCCATTGCGACATTGCCGTCCGGCACACTTGCGCAACCGGTTCCTGGACGATTGATCGCTAATCCGTCGCCTATGAAACCCAATAAAGCGGCCTGCACTGAGCCGCGTTCGCGGTCCACATCGACGCGCATCAAGCTGAGCAAAGGATGTCCGGGTGACTGCACATCAAGCGCCAGTACGTTTTGCGGATCACGCCCGGCAAGAAAGACATTCGAGCAAACAATCTTCGCCGTGTAACTCGCTCCCACTCGAATCAATTCAGGCGGGAATTTATGTAGCCACCCTCCAGCAATGAAGACAAGTGCTACACCTGCAATAATGACCGATTTCATGCGCATTGTCTGTCCATTCAAAAGTTAACAGCCTGCCAAAAAAGAAAATGGAATAAATCGCCGGTCTGAAATAAGTAGTGGCCTTTACGGACTTCATAACACCTTAAAGTTGGCGCGCCAAGAACAACCGACTCCACCCTCATTGCCAACCTCAACATTACTTGAAGCACGCAGCATCGTGCCAAACTCAACTTTTACCCAGACGGGGGGCGGTTTGGTACCAAAATATCACTTTTTTTGAAACGGATTTATTCAAATAATCTTTGGTTCAGGGGTTGCGCACTGGCAGTGACCCCGCTAAAGTGCCCCCCTTGCTCAGTCGGTTCCGATACTGCATACCGTTGAGGTCATTTTATTTTGAAATTGAATATCGACCTTCATATCGTTGGAGTATGTTTCCGGTAATTTCTGACACGTTTATTTTGCAGTCCAAGCATTTAGCCCCGTAAGTCGGCCTCGAGTGCCGGATCTCAAATCAAGGAATCTAGATAGCGCAAATGAGTTACGCCGACCCGCAAGATACTAGCCGTCGCAGTGCGAGTTTCGCTGCCGTAGTCGTTTTCCACATTGTGTTGGTTTACGCGCTCGTCAACGGGCTTGCTCGGAAAATTGTTGAAGTGGTTCAAGCTCCGCTCGAAACCAAAATCATCGAAGAGGTAAAACCGCCACCGCCGGACAAACCACCACCGCCGCCGCCGCCGCGAATGGCTGCGCCACCGCCACCGTTCATTCCACCAGTCGAAGTTCGAATTGATACGCCACCGCCGGTTCAATCAAGTATTTCTGCTGTCTCGTCGGTAAAACCTGCCAACGAGGCCCCTATTCCACGCCCTGTTGTCACCGGCCCATCCAGATCCCCTGCAGTGGTTGACGCCAGCAAATGCAGCAAACCCGCTTACCCACCGGCATCGGTTCGCGCGCAAGAAACAGGGTTGGTTGTGTTGCAATTCTTGATTGGCGCCGATAGTTCGGTCATTGAAAGCAAGATTGAACGATCATCAGGCTTCCGCCGTCTCGATGAGGCTGCCAGACAGGCTTTGAGTTTGTGCAAGTTCAAGGCAGGCACAGAAGAAGGAAAAGCTGTCCAATCCTGGGCGCGGATCGAATACTTGTGGAAGTTGGATGACTGATTGACTGATGTGCCCGATTGGCTAAATTTGGCCTAATTTTTACCAACGCTTTTGTCGTTTTGCAAATGGAAGGATTTATGATGCGAATTACCCTTAATGTCCGTAATACATTGGTCATCGCGCTGGCAGTAGTAGCTCTGGCAGTTGCCGTAGCACCGATCGACGCGTGGAGTGCAGAACAATCAGCTGGCGCCCCAGCGACAACGACTGTTGATAACCCCTATGGACTTGAAGCACTTTGGGCAGCAGGCGACTTTGTGTCGCGCGGTACGCTCGGCATACTTTTCATTATGTCGCTTGGGTCTTGGTATATCGGCATTATTAAGCTGATCGAACAGTCCCGTCTGTTACGCGAGGCCAAAGCCGCTCGCAAAGAGTTCTGGGCCGCACCAACGGTTGAGGCTGGAGCGCTAAAGCTTGAAGAAGACAGTGCATTCCGATATCTCGCGGACGAAGGCATCAAGGCGGCAACGCACCATGAAGGAACATTGACTCAATCAATTGACCTGTCAACATGGATTGGGATGTCCTTGCAGCGGGCGTTTGATGAGATTTCTGATCGTCTGCAGGGCGGCTTGGCGTTTCTGGGTACTGTTGGTTCGACCGCCCCATTTGTAGGTTTGTTCGGTACCGTGTGGGGTATCTACCATGCCTTGACCGCGATTGGAATTTCAGGTCAGGCATCAATTGACAAGGTGGCCGGTCCTGTCGGTGAGTCACTGATCATGACGGCTATTGGTCTCGCCGTCGCGGTTCCCGCCGTGCTTGGTTACAACTGGATGGTTCGCCGGAACAAAACCGCAATGGCCGCAGTCCGTCATTTTAGTAGCGAACTGCATATGGTGTTGCTTGCAGGCGGAAAGACCGGCGCTCGAAAGTAGGACTTCCCGCGAAACACTAGCAACCGATAATTTGCCTGCACGGAGCAAGACTCAATGAGTATGAACGTAGGTTCTGCCGATGCCGAAGATGATGTGGTTTCGGCAATTAACACCACACCTCTGGTTGATGTGATGTTGGTACTGCTGATTATCTTTCTTATAACAGTACCCGTTGCAATACAGACCGTTAAAGTGGCATTGCCCCTTGAAACCAATGTTCCTACTCAAACGAAGCCTGAGAATGTCGTGATTTCTGTCGACAAGGAAGGGCAAATTTTCTGGAATCAGCAGTTGGTTCCAACCAATAAAGAGCTCGTCGAACGCCTGAAAGAAGTGGCAGTGATCAAACCACAGCCCGAAGTTCACATTCGCGGTGACAGGGATACACGATACGAGGCTGTCGGGCGAGTCGTGTTTGGGTGCCAAAGAGCCGGAATAGTCAAAGTGGGCTTCATCACCGAACCACCAGCACGTGGCAGTTGATCCCGGATTTGCACAGCGATAAGAAAGACAAAATATCATGAGTATGAATGTCGGAAGCGGATCGGGTGATCAGGACGTTATGGTGGAAATGAACACGACACCATTGATTGACGTGATGCTGGTGTTGTTGATCATGCTGATCATTACTATCCCGGTGCAAACGCATGCCGTAAAGTTGAATATGCCAGCAGGGGCATCCACTCCGCCTCCAACGCCACCAATCGTTATTCGTATCGACGTAGACTTCGACGGCACGATCCTGTGGAACGGAGAAGTTTTGGCTCGGCGAGTCGACGTTCAGAGTCGCGGAATATTGAACCCTGAAGCTGTGCAACCGGGTTTGGGTACTTTGGAGTCTCGCTTGCTGGAGGTTGCAAATCAGGTAGACCAACCAGAGGTTCACCTGCGCCCCAACAAATTGGTGAAATATGAACACGTCGCCTACGTTATGGCAACTGCGCAGCGATTTGGCGTCAAGAAACTCGGAGTCATTGGCAACGAACAATTTGTTGACTAATTGTTACCCTCACTACTGCGACAATTCATGAGTCAAACAATTTACAGATCCGCAATTTCCAGTTTTCTACTTGCGACCTTTGTCGCGTTTGGAGTGCCATCGTTCTTTCCGTCGCCGGCACACGCCGATGAAGCGAAACCGGCTGCGGGAACGGTCAGACCCGAAGTCGGCAAGTCATTGCAGGTTGCAGTCGAATTGCTAAAGGCAAAAAAATACAAAGAAGCAATGACCAAAATTCACGAGGCGGAGGCGGCGTTAATGCTTCCCGGAAAAACGCCGCACGAGGTCTATATGGTGCAGCGCGTGAAGGGTCAGATTGCGGCTGGGGCAGGAGATCCGATGGTTGCTGCAGAGGCCTTTGAGGCGGCGATTGCGTCGGGAGCAATCCCCGGCGCGGACAAAGTTCCCCTCTTAGGCGTTTTAAGCGGACAGTATTACGCCGCCAAACAGTACGCCAAGTGTGGAGATGCCGCCAACCGGTATTTCAAGGAAGGTGGTACTGACCCGTCGGTGCGTGGTATCCAGATTCAAGCACTGTACCTTGGCGGCGATCTTGCGCAGGCCAGCAGAGAATTGCAAACTGAAATTGCCGCAAACGAACAAGCCGGAAAACCACCAGCTGAAATTTACCTGCAGATGCTTTCAGATATTGCCAACCGAACCAAGGACAGCAATTTGTTTATCGCAACTCTCGAGAAACTGGTTGCTTACTACCCCAAAAAGGATTACTGGTTGTCCCTCGTCTACTCGGTTTCGAGTAAGCCAGGATTATCTCCGCGCCTCCAACTGGATGTGTTGCGGGTAAAGCTCGCTACCGACACGATGCGCGCGGCGGATGAATACATCGAAGCCGCTCAACTGGCAATTCAAGCCGGATTCCCGACCGAGGCAAAAAAATTCCTTGATGCCGGATATGCGTCTGGCATGCTTGGAACGGGCAGTGAAGCAGCACGACACAAGCGTCTGCAAGACACCACTGCAAAGGCGATTGCAGAAGACACAAAGTCTTTAGGGCAAGACGATGCCAAGGCTGCAACAGCCGCGACGGGTGAATCATTGATTAACATGGGCCTTAACTATGTTTTCCGAGGTCAAGCAGACAAGGGGCTTCCAATGATGGAACAGGCGATCAAGATCGGCGGCTTTAAGCGCCCGGATGATGCCAAACTCCATTATGGTTTGGCCTTACAACTTGCAGGACGCAAATCAAAAGCAGTAGAGGCTCTACGAGGGGTTCGAGGAACTGATGGATCGGCTGAACTTGCGCGTTTGTGGATACTTAT
Source organism: Rhodocyclaceae bacterium (assembly GCA_016718525.1). Classification (GTDB taxonomy): domain Bacteria; phylum Pseudomonadota; class Gammaproteobacteria; order Burkholderiales; family Rhodocyclaceae; genus JADKHX01. The sequence continues at coordinate 615,616 of JADKDD010000001.1, read as the reverse complement.
TGCACAACGTAACAGCTAAGCAAATTCCGCAACTGCGGTAACCTTAATCATCATGAAACGCATTACCAAGGCCGTATTTCCGGTAGCTGGACTCGGGACGAGGTTCCTTCCCGCGACTAAAGCCAGTCCCAAAGAAATGATGCCGATCGTTGACAAACCTTTGATCCAATACGCGGTCGAAGAGGCGGTTGCGGCAGGAATCCGCGATATGATTTTCGTCACCGGTCGCTCTAAACGGGCGATAGAAGATCATTTCGATAAAGCGTTCGAACTGGAAAGTGAGCTCGAGCGTAAAGGTAAAGCGGAACTATTGCACTTGGTTCAGAATTTGCTGCCCAAAAACATCAACTGTATCTATATCCGCCAATCCGAACCATTGGGACTAGGCCATGCAGTGCTCTGCGCCGAATCAGTCATTGGAAATGAACCCTTTGCCGTGCTTTTGGCCGACGACTTGATTGATGGCAACCCTCCGGTAATGAAACAAATGGTGGACTTATTTGCCATGGAGCAGTGCTCCTTACTCGGTGTGCAAAACGTCCCGCGAACAGATACATCCAGTTACGGTATCGTCGCGACTACCTCGTACTCTTCAAATCTTGAACGCATTTCCGGGATCGTTGAAAAGCCGGACCCAACGGTTGCGCCTTCGACTCTGGCCGTCGTTGGCCGTTACGTGCTGACACCGCGAATATTTCATCATCTGGCACAAATTGGTCGCGGTTTGGGTGGCGAAATTCAGCTTACCGACGGTATTCAGGCAATGCTTGCAGAGGAAAAGGTCTTGGCTTACCGGTACCAAGGTATTCGCTACGACTGCGGATCTAAGTTAGGTTACCTTGAAGCCACAGTTGCGTTTGGCGTGCGGCATCCCGAAGTCGGGGCCGCATTTTCTGCGTCACTGAGGAATCGGTCGCATTAAGTTTTAGAGCGCTTGACCGATTGGCACTAGCGATAAGTTTGTCCAATGACAGACTGGACATCGTGAACGGTGGGTGAAAATCAGTGACTGGCCATTGATGCAATGGCCGCCCTACCTTGTGCATAGAGGGCCTCATTCATTATCCAAGGCGCATCTGGTCTAAGACGCTCCACGCGCGCAGACTTTGTCGGGTCAAACGTGGGTTGCCAATCTGCTAATAATTTCGCCACGTCATCAGGTGAATTACACACCAACAATACATCACAACCTGCGTTCCAAGCAGTTTCGACTCTGTTGAGTATCCCGCCGGCGACACTGGCACCTTCCATAGATAGGTCGTCGCTAAAGATTACCCCGTCAAAACCTAATTCCTTCCGCAGAATCCCCAACCATACGGGAGAAAAACCTGCCGGACGCGAATCCACTTCCCGGTAGATTACATGTGCAGGCATTACCGCGTCCAAGCGCAAATGGCGATACGGCAACATGTCATTAGCAAGTTCAGCAAATCTTCGTTCGTCGACAGGCAATGCAACATGAGAGTCCGCTTCAACCCAACCGTGACCCGGAAAATGTTTACCGCAGCAACGCATTCCGGCCATCATCAAACCAGTAATAAGGCTACCAGCCAGTTTGGTGACAATGCGGGGGTCTGAATCGAACGCACGGTCGCCGATAACGCTGCTGCGACCCCAGTCCAAATCCAATACGGGAGTGAATGAAAAGTCAACGCCACAGTTCCGCAGTTCGGCTGCCAACAAATAGCCAATTGCCTTAGCCGCGTTGATAGCCGCGTCAGGATCCTTATGCCACCACCGACCAAACTCGCTCATTGCCGGTAGTCGGGTGAATCCTTCGCGGCAGCGCTGTACGCGACCACCTTCGTGGTCTATCGTAATAGGCAGGCTGGGATGTCGCAAAGCGTGAATTGCATCACACAGTAAACGTAATTGCTGTGGATCTCTGTAGTTGCGGGAAAACAGGATAACTCCACCAACCAAGGGGTGACTAAGCCGCTCAATGTCTATTTCTTGAAGACTTAGACCAGCAATGTCTATCATCAATGGCCCCAGTGGCAATTCTGTCGGTTTCATTTAGTCTCCAAAACGACAAACGCCAGCGCGAAGTCTCGCTCATCACTAATCGACAGATGTGCGACCAGATTTCTGCTATCCAGTTGGTGCTGAACCACAGGGCTTAGTTGAAGGTAGGGTTTGCCGAGAGGATCGTGGCGGACTGAAATCGACGGAAGCGTCAAATGCCCACGAATTCCAGTCCCGAGTGCTTTGCCAAACGCCTCCTTGGCTGCAAATCGCTTCGCGAGAAAACGTGCAGGATCTGGGTTTTTCTGACAATCTGCACGTTCCGCCACAGCAAGAAATTTTTCCAACGCACGAGTGCCGTGCCGCCGGAATATTTTTTCCATTCGTGCCACTTCGACGATGTCAGTTCCAACCCCGAAGATCAATTGCTGCGCGCCTCGGACATCAATCGTTTCATTTCCCGGATGGCCGGTTGCCAACCCATGAAAATTGCTTCAGCGACGATCGCATGACCAATATTGAGTTCGGCAACTCCCGATAGCTTGGCAATTCTCTGTACATTGCCGAAATTGAGACCATGACCTGCATTGACCCGTAAGCCCAGGCGATTGCCATGAAGCACCGCCGTTTTGATTCGCTGAAACTCAAATTCAATCGACGTGGTGTCCTGCGCGTCAGCATACGCGCCAGTATGAAGTTCAACCACCGGCGCACCGCTGGCCCGCGCAGCATCCAACTGTTCATGGTCAGGATCAATGAAAAGAGATGGGCGGATTCCGGCGTTACTCAACTGGCGAACAGCATCGCCAATCTTCTCAAAACCCTTAACGACATCCAGACCTCCTTCGGTAGTCAGCTCCTCACGTTTTTCAGGAACCAGGCAAACATCATTCGGACGGACGCGCAACGCAATCGCAATCATTTCCTCCGTCACTGCCGTTTCCAGATTCATACGCGTCTTCAATTGTGGTCGCAACAGTTCAACATCGCGATCTTGAATGTGACGTCTATCTTCACGCAGGTGCAAGGTAATAAGGTTCGCGCCGGCAGCCTCTGCCAACATCGCTGCTTTGATTAGGTCTGGATAAATAGTGCCTCGGACTTGTCGAAGCGTCGCGACGTGATCAATGTTGATACCGAGTTCAATCATAATTCCTGAAGCTCCACAAAGACCCTCCTCGAATGAAGCGGCCTGCCGCTGAGGTGGTGCGCAATCAATTGTCGCATTAGTCCCTTGCTCTCAAACCTTGTACGCGCATCGCTGTAATCATCCGCGACCATGTCCAAAAGGGTCTTCCCACTCACCGACGCAGTATCGTCGCCATCGTCGCGCTCAACAGGACCGCGCTCGATCCAGAAAACGTACTCCCTGTCATCAACAACCCTTGCGCCAGACCGCGCATCGACATCCAAGGTCAAACCGTAGCCAAGTTCTTTGAGCAGCGTCTGTTCAAACCGCCGCAATTCCGGTGCATCTTCTGCCCCGCTGGAAAGTGCGCGCAAGGCGTCTTCGTATGCGTCAAATAACTGTGGGTGAGCATCGTCGCGGGGTAATAGTTTGACCAAAAGTTCATTCAAGTAATACCCCAACAGCAGGCAGCGTCCAGTCAACAAAGAAATACCGCCCAGCCATTCAGCCTTGGCTAAGGTTTTCACCTCACCGGTACCAAACCAACCGAGCTCGAGCGGTGCAAAGGCCATCAAGTTACCGCGCAAAACTGATCTAGGTCGTCTGGCGCCCCGCGCGAGAAGCGGCAAACGGCCCTGCTCGCGCGAAAAAACATCGACAATCAGGCTTGTTTCGCTATATGGGTGTGCGTGCAACACAAATGCTTTCTGACCGTCAATACGCCCCTTCGCCATTGCCTTTGACCGAAACTATTACTCGTAGCCGAGACTTTTCAACGCGCGCTGGTCGTCGGCCCAACCGCTTTTGACCTTCACCCACGTTTCCAACCAAACGCGCCCTCCAAATAGCGACTCCATCCCTTTGCGCGCATCGGTTGATATGCGCTTGAGCTGTTCGCCACTTTTTCCAATAACAATTGCCTTATGCGCTGATTTATCAACAATGATCGCAGCATGGATCCGGCGCAGGTCTCCTTCCATTTCAAACTTCTCTATTTCGACCGCGATTCCGTACGGGAGTTCTTCGCCGAGGTTGCGGAACAATTTTTCGCGGAGCGTCTCGGCAGCAAGAAAGCGCTCTGAACGATCGGTGAATTCATCTGCTTCAAAAATGGCTGGTGCCTCGGGCAACAGCGGAGTCAATCCAGCAATGAGTGCGCTGCACCCGTCACCCTTTTCTGCAGACAGTGGATAAATCGCGGCAAACTCGCGCAGTGAAGCTGCTTGCGCAATGAACGGCAATAATTTACTTTTGTCATCGACACGATCCGTCTTGTTGATTGCCAATATCACCGGTATTTCAGCTGGCAGCATGGTCAGCAAATCGTTCTCCCCCTGCCCCCACCTTCCCGCCTCCACAACCATTACAACGGCACTGACATCAAGCAGGGCGCTTGATACATTTCTGTTCATAGCTCGATTCAAAGCATTCATATGCTTTTTTTGGAAACCAGGTGTATCAACAAAGATCAGTTGCGCCGAATCGGTGGTCAAAATCCCGTGGATTCGATGTCGAGTAGTCTGAGCCTTCTTTGAGGTGATGCTGACTTTGGTGCCAACGAGCCGATTTGTCAGCGTCGACTTCCCAACATTTGGTCTGCCGACAATCGCAACGAATCCTGTCCGAAAATTTTCCAAAATGGTTGCCGCCACTTTCACAGTCTCTCAACAGCCAATTGCGCGGCGACTTGCTCAGCACTTCGTCGGCTACGACCCAATCCTTTTGTTCGAATATTTAGCGCGTCAATCATGCAGTCGACCTCAAATTCCTGCTCGTGAGCAGCTCCGCGGGTGGCAGCTAATTTATATTGAGGAAGTGCTATCCCTCGCGCCTGTAGCGCCTCTTGCAATACAGTCTTGGCGTCCTTTCCCGAGCTGTTCGGAACGATGGAATCCAAAATTGGACCAATCATTCGGGTGATGACCGAGCTTGCCGAACCATACCCAGAGTCCAGAAAAATTGCGCCAAAAATCGCTTCCAGTGCATCTGCAAGGATGGATGGGCGCTGCCGCCCGCCACTTTTTACCTCGCCATCTCCAAGCTGAAGATAGTCACCAAGCCTGATGGAATTCGCCAACCCGGCAAGCGTCTCCTGACGAACAATACTTGCACGCCACCTCGACAAATCGCCTTCTTTAAGGGTTCCAAAGCGCTCATAAAGCGCTTGTGTAACAACACAATTCAATACAGCGTCGCCAAGAAACTCCAAGCGTTCGTTGTTGTGAACACCCGAGCTTCGATGGCACAACGCCTGTTCCAGAAGACGGATATCTGCAAATTCGCATCCGAGCGCAGCTGTTAGCTGCAATAGCTTCATTTCTGATTACTGCTTGCCTCAAAATCAAACACCAGGCTGACATTTGAAAAAAGATGAATCTTGCTGGTATAGGCAAAACTTATGACGATTTCTGATCCGTCTTTGGTAATTTCCAAGTCTCCAGCGGGCATCCTTTTAATATTATCGATCTCCGCAAACTTCGAATACGCGTCACGAATCTTTGCAACGCTTGCATCTTTAAGCGCTGGGTCACTGGCAGTAGCGATAATTGCTTTTTTGATTTGTCCGAACTCAATCAGTTCAGGCGCAACCTTCATTGCTCCCATTGCGAGCAGGCCCAAAAAAACACCGCCCAACATCAGTCCGTTCAAGCTTACGCCCAATTGATGTTTCATCTTGTGCTCCTCAATGCTCAGTGCAACGGACCAAATCTTTTTAAGTTGCTGAAATTTAACCAAATGAAAACCGCTTTGCCAACGATATTCTCGTCAGGAACAAACCCCCAAAAACGGCTGTCCATTGAGTTATCTCGATTGTCGCCCATCATAAAATAATGCCCTGCCGGAACTTGACATTCGACCCCTTCCGCATTGTAAGTGCAATTTTCGCGATACGGAAAATTGACAATCTGGCGCACAAACGGAGGCGCATCCGGCTCAATTAAAATCCGGTGCTCAACCCCATCCAGCGCTTCCTTGAACTGTGGCGTAAAAATCATGCGATTGGGGTCCTGATAGTCATCCGACTTCATTTGCTCGATTTCATGGCCGTTAATGCTGAGTTTCTTGTTGCGATACACCAGTTTGTCTCCCGGCAATCCGATCACGCGCTTGATGTAGTCCTGCGATGGATCTGGCGGATATCGAAACACCATCACATCACCGCGCTGTGGCGTATTCATCTCGATAATCTTCTTGTTGATGACCGGTAACCTTATTCCGTAAGTGTATTTGTTGACCACGATAAAGTCACCGACCAGCAGTGTTGGGATCATCGAACCTGAAGGGATTCTGAAAGGCTCAATCAAAAATGAGCGCAGAAAGAACACTGCCAGAAATACCGGAAAAAAACTTGCAAAATATTCGACCCACCATGGGTCTTTGGCTCCAACGGGGCGTTTCTTAGCGGCCCAGAACACGTCTAATGCCCATGCGATGCCAGTCGTAAGGCTCAGTAAGAGAAGAATAAGGGCAAAATTGAAGCCCATGCCATCGAATACATTACTTGAAGAATTCATCTATTTCCCTACCCGAAGGACAGCCAGAAAGGCTTCTTGCGGAATCTCAATGCGGCCGACCTGCTTCATGCGCTTTTTTCCGGCTTTTTGTTTTTCCAGCAGTTTCTTCTTGCGTGAAATATCGCCGCCGTAGCACTTTGCCAATACATCCTTACGCATGGCCTTAACGTTTTCGCGCGAAACGATGGTCGCCCCAATCGCCGCCTGAATGGCAACGTCATACATCTGGCGCGGTATCAACTCACGCATCTTTGCAGCGAGCTCACGACCACGATACGGTGCATTACCGCGATGAACAATCAGCGACAGCGCATCGACTTTTTCTGAGTTGATCAGAATGTCCAGCTTGACTACGTCCGCAGCCCGATACTCCTTGAATTCGTAGTCCAATGACGCATACCCGCGCGAGACAGATTTGAGTTTGTCGAAGAAATCCATGACAACTTCGGCCATCGGCATTTCGTAGGTAACTTGAACCTGACGACCGTGATAAGCCAGATTGACCTGATTGCCGCGTTTTTGCTCACACAGGGTAATCACGGCACCCAAGTAATCCTGCGGTACAAAAATGACCGATGTGATGATCGGCTCCCGAATTTCCTCAATTTTTTGGAGTTCCGGCAGTTTGGCCGGGTTTTCGATCAAAATTTCACTGCCGTCTCGTAAACGAACTTGATATACGACTGTTGGAGCAGTGGTAATCAAATCCTGGTCAAACTCTCGTTCCAGGCGCTCCTGAACAATCTCCATGTGGAGGAGTCCGAGGAATCCACAGCGGAATCCAAAACCCAAGGCTTGTGAAACTTCCGGCTCATACTGAAGCGACGCATCGTTCAGGCGTAGCTTCTCAAGCGCATCTCGCAAGGTATCGTACTGATTCGATTCCACGGGATAAAGTCCAGCAAAAACCTGTGGCTTAATTTCCTTAAAGCCAGCCAGCGCTTCGGTGGCTCGGCGCTCCAAGGAAGTTACGGTATCACCGACCTTTGCAGCCTTCAGTTCTTTTATGCCGGAAATGATGAAGCCCACCTCGCCAGCCCTAAGTACGTCGCGTGTCAGCGACTTGGGCGTAAAAACGCCAACCTCTTCGCACAAATGGACGCTGCCAGTGGCCATCAAGACCAGCTTTTCCTTTGCCCGGAGTTCGCCGTCGACTACTCTCACCAACATGACGACGCCAACATAGTTGTCAAACCAAGAGTCAATGATCAACGCCTTGAGTGGCGCATCCAATCGCCCTTTTGGTGCAGGTATGCGAGTGATGACCGCTTCCAGAATATCGTCGATCCCCATTCCGGTTTTGGCAGAACACGGAATCGCATCGGACGCATCAATTCCAATCACATCTTCAATCTCTTGTTTGGCGTTATCCGGATCGGCTTGCGGCAAATCCATTTTATTGAGCACCGGTACGACATCAACGCCAAGTTCCAACGCGGTATAACAGTTGGCGACCGTCTGTGCTTCTACACCTTGCGATGCGTCGACCACCAAAAGTGCACCTTCACAGGCAGAAAGCGAGCGGGAGACTTCATAGGAAAAGTCCACATGTCCCGGTGTGTCAATCAGGTTCAGGTTATATGTTTTGCCATCACGGGCCACATAATTGAGTGCAGCAGTTTGCGCCTTGATGGTGATTCCGCGCTCCCGCTCCAAATCCATCGAGTCAAGCACCTGAGCTTCCATCTCTCTGTCAGATAAACCGCCGCAGCGCTGGATGATGCGGTCAGCCAATGTGGACTTGCCGTGGTCAATATGGGCAATGATGGAAAAGTTACGGATGTGATCCATGGGATGGCGGTATGGCAATGTGGTGACTGCTAGGTCACTGATTCGGCGCTGGATCAGCGTCTTAAAGAGAGCAAAGGCGAAGCGTCTATTTTAGCCCAAATCAGGTCTGCCTGCCCTGTAAAAAGGCACGGACTTTCGTTTCATCCAGATAGTAATGACAGATCACTTGCCCGTTTTCACCGGTCAAGACAGGAATCAGCTCGTCATATTTCGACTCCGCTGTTTTGTCCAAATCGACATCGATCACATCAATGGAAAAGACATACTCACCGCGCAACGTTTCAAGCGCGGTGAGCATGTCTTCACAGAGGTGACAGTAGTTCCGACTGTACAGAATCAATCGGGTGGAAGTGTTCAGATCAATTGTCCTTGTTGTCGTTTTTTTCAGGCTTGTCACTCTTTTCGCTAACGCCTTTGATCGTCACGAAGGTCTGGGCATCACCGCGACGCACCAACATCGTTACTGGTGAAGCTTTATCAATTCGAGTTAGGACTTCGTTGAACTGAGTAACCGATTTAAGTTCCACCGGACCGTTCTTGGTAATCACCGACAGCAGGATGTCACCCGACCGCAAATCTGTACGTAAAGCACCGTTTCTTACGTCTTCTACAAGCAGGCCGTGGCTTAACCCCAATGATCGATATTGTTCGGCGCTCGGGACACTCAACACCAGGCCAAGTCGATTTGGTGCTGGAGCATCAGGGCTTTTGCCACCGCGGCGCCCGGGACGGGGTGCCTCTCCATCCTCATCCTGAATTTCACCGACGGTAACCTGGACGTCACGATTAACGCCAGCTCGCCATGTTTGCATGGTCACCTTGCTTCCAGGTTTAGTCGCGCCCACCATTCGAGGTAAATCAGAAGACTGGCTGATTGTCTTACCATCGAATTTCAAAATAATGTCGCCAGCGGCTACTCCTGCTTTGTCCGCCGGCGCACCCTTTTCTACCGAGGCCACCAGTGCGCCACTTGGCTTGGTCAGTCCAAACGACTCAGCCATCTCCTTCGTGACAGCCTGAATCACTACACCAAGCCTGCCTCGACTGACCTTTCCATTCGCCTTGAGTTGATTCTGAACTTCCATAGCAAGATCAATCGGGATCGAGAACGAAAGGCCGATTGAGCCACCAGACCGGGAGTAGATCTGGGAATTTATGCCGATGACCTCCCCTTTCAGATTGAACAGGGGACCGCCGGAATTCCCTGGATTGATCGCTACGTCGGTCTGAATAAATGGCACAAGGTTTTCTTGCGGCAGCTCACGGCCTTTGGCACTGACAATCCCGGCAGTAACCGAATTCTCAAATCCAAATGGAGACCCTATGGCAACAACCCACTCTCCCACGCGTACCTTTGACGAGTCGCCTAGCTTTACAACCGGAAGGTTGGTTGCTTCTACTTTTAGCAAAGCCACGTCGGTGCGCTTATCCGCGCCAATTACTTTGGCTTTCAATTCGCGTTTATCGGTGAGTTTCACAACCACTTCGTCAGCCTCATCGATTACGTGAGCATTGGTAAGAATGTAACCATCGGCAGAAATGATGAAACCCGAACCGAGGGAGTTATGGCGAAACTCCTTCGGCTGCCGCGGTGACTGGCCGGAACCTCCACCAGGCGGCATGAAGCGGCGAAAAAATTCAAAAGCGGGGTCGTTTTCATCGAGCGAGAATGGCTGCCCAAAGGAAAATCCATTGCGATTGTTCTTGATGACCTGAGTGATACTGATGTTTACGACCGCAGGGCCATGTTTTTCCGCCAGGTCAGCAAAGTCCGGCAACTCACGGCCTTGCGCGTAAGCAGCCATGCTGAGCGCCCAGGTAACTAAGAAAGCAAACAGATAGCGGTATTGATTTTTCATTTTTGCTCCACAAATCGAGACGTTGATGAAACGGGTTTTCGCAAGCCCAAGTTGGGTGCTCCCACTGCATTTTCAAGCGTATAACGATGGTTTTTGCGCAGAACAATGGCGCTCAGCACCAGACCAAAAACACCACCAATGACAGCACCAGTATTGCCTGCGAACGCTTGTCCGACTACAGCACAAGCGATCAAAAGCAAAGTCGGGAAGCCATAAACCATCATCGAAATTCTGACCAGAGAATAATCTGGTACGACCAAGTCAACCTGATCTCCATCCTTCGCACCGATCGTATTGGCCACACGATAGCGCCTCGAACGCCTGTCAAGTGAAAAAAGTCCACTTTGGCAACCCCCAGGCTGATCGCAGTTTCCGCAACCGATTTCACGTGGGGAAATTTCCACCCAGACGTGATCCGCATCTGTCGACAATACGCGTGCGCTGCACTGGCTCATAGCATCCTCTCTACAGCGGCGTCCCGCCAGCACCAACTGACGATTACTTGTTGCATTGAATGCACCTCATTCCCAAGTCACTACCTGCGTCGTTCGATCGAATCTGCTATTAGCCTTGCAGTCACCAATGGCACCTCGCCCATAACCAAGGCACGAAACTCACCAATTTGACGAGAATACATACTCATCGCACCTGACTGTTGATCTACTTTGTTTGATTTGCTATCTCCCTCCGGTTCGATAAAGACCGATACAGCAGCCAAGCCGTCTGAAATGACTATATGAACGACATCGTGTGAGCTAGGCGGTGGCGTCAAGCGCCTCACCATCATTTTCTGAATTCGAAAACCCGGTGGAAGGTTTTCGATCCCCCACTTCAAATCGCTAGCGCGTACTTCGCTGCTGTGTATGCGATGAACATTTCCTGACTGAAGCTCCGCACTTGGAACTAACTGTTGACGGGAAACTTGAGAACCGAAAGTGACCTGGGTAAACGTAAACGATTCTAGGACCCGCCCTTGCTGATTTACAGTTCCGGTCTTCAACAGCAAACCGGTCGTCGGTTCGACCCACAGGTGATGCGCATAGCGCAATGCATCGCGCGGCTCAAGTATCAAGCGCTGGCAAATATTTCCGGCAACGCGTCCCAATCCACCTGTTCGAACCACATAGTGTTGCTGCAAATCGTCAAGTACCGCTGGACTTAACACAGGAAGTCCCGAAGCTGTAGACCGTTGCTCAACAACCAGACGGTTTTGGGCAGGGAGAAAACACTTGACCTCCGTCCCGCTGCGAATGATTTCGCGCGCGCTGCCCTCAATCACTTCGATACGCTCAACGTCACGTCCGTTCAGTCGCGCACGAGTTATTCGTGATGTCTCTTCGATATCACCGTTTCTATAAACGAATACCCCGCTGTAGTTTAGTGATATCGCACTATCGGCAACCCTCTGCAGCAAAACGATCGGATCAACCGCTGTGCCGGAACTCGGTTGCGACTGTGCGACCGATGCCATCGACAGGACTGACAGGACGAGTCCAACTACCCAGAAATTCATCATCGGCCATTTTGTGTCGAAGACACTGCCCGCACGTTTCGTGAGCCTCCCATCAAGGCAGTGTTTGAAGAGTGTGTCTGGTGAGCCAAGACATATTCTTGAAAGCGATCCTGTGGCAACGTGTTCTGCGCCTCGGCTGCTGGAACGACTGCGGGTGTTGCAATAACTGTTGAAGCAAGTTGCTTCTCAGGTTCAGCCGGTGTTTGACTCAAAACGACCCAAGCCACCAAAACAACACCCGCCGAGGCAGCCGCTAGAGCAGAAAATTCTCGCAAAAAAAATCGGCCTGTTGAACAGGTGTGTTCACCCGTGATTGCACTCAGTGGCTGCGGCGCAAACACCGTCGGCTCGCGTTGAAGTGCCGCCATCACTTTGGCGCTTACATCAAAACTTAGCCGTGATTCTCCTCGCAGTGCCGCGCCAATTCTCGTGTAATCGGCAAAATCGCTCAGAATATCTGGCCGTTTTAGCGCTGAACACACACACTCCAAATCACCGACCGACTGCTCCCCGTCAACCAACGCAGACACATGTTGTTTCATCGACCACCACCATCGCCAAATTTGACCATCACCACTTACCCTCGGCCCGCCGCGTTAGCATAGCCAAAGGACCGAAGCTTTGCTGCGATCGCTTCACGCGCACGAAAAATTCTCGAGCGAACGGTTCCGACAGGGCTATTCATCACTCCGGCAATTTCTTCATATGACAGACCATCGATCTCGCGCAATGTCACTGCTGTGCGCATTTCTTCAGGCAATTCAGCCACTGCAGCGTTAACTGTTTCAACCACTTGCTTGCTCATGAGTAACATCTCTGGTGTCTCTGTGTCAGAACATTGCTCAACAATATCGTCATAATCACCCTCGTCTTCATCGACAGAAATGGTTTTCGAAAGACGGGCGTGGTTACTGGCTATCCAATTCTTGGCAGTGTTGACCCCGATTCGGTATAGCCATGTGTAGAACGCACTGTCATTGCGAAACCCTGATAAAGCTCGGTAGGCTCGAATGAACGCCTCTTGGACAACCTCTTCTGTTTCGGTTGGGTCGCGGATGATGGCCGCAACGACCCGAGCCAGTCTGCGCTGATATTTGACGACCAATATCCCGAAAGCCTGTTTATCGCCATGCTGAATGCGATCCACCAATAATCGATCTGTTTCGCGGTCGTTCATCGCCACCGGATCTCAGTCTTTCTCTCGAATTGACCAACAAACCACATGTTTTCTCGCAAAATGTCCCGTAACAGATAAGCGCTGCAGCGCCTTGCCGAAAAAGTATACCAATCGCCGCTTTAGCCACACCAGAGCGCACGAACGCGACGTGCGTACCGGTCAAAAATGGCTGCCTTGTCACTACAGACCATGGCTCAGAGCATTTAGTTCCCGAGCAGCTGAAAAAACATTCCTGCTATATTTGTACAAGTGAACGATTCAATCCAATCCCACGTCGACGTGTTAATCCTGGGCAGTGGATTAGCTGGGCAGTCGCTAGCGCTACGACTGGCGGACTCCAAGAAAGTCGCCCTTGTTACCAAGAAGTCTTTACAGGACTCTGCGTCTTCGTGGGCTCAAGGCGGTATCGCGGCCGTCCTTGACCCGGCCGACTCGACCAAGGCGCATTTTGACGATACGCTTAATGCGGGCGCCGGACTATGCAACCCGGATGCTACCCGTTACGTCGTCGAAAGTGGGCGGGAGTCTATTGATTGGCTGATTCGCCGCGGCGTTGCTTTCACTCGCGATGAGTCCGCGCTGGGGTATCACTTGACTCGCGAAGGTGGTCATGGGCAACGGCGGGTGATTCATGCCGCCGATGCGACTGGTGCGGCAGTCCAACGGACATTGACCGCGCAGGTCATGAAGCACCCCAATATTCAAGTTTTGGAACATCACATTGCAGTCGACCTGATCAACGCTACAAAACTTGGTCAATCGGCAGCTCGCTGCCTTGGCGCCTATGTTCTGGACACAGCTGCCGGCCGCGTGAAGACTATCGGTGCATCATCGACGGTGCTCGCTACCGGCGGCGCCGGCAAAGTCTACCTGTACACGACAAATCCGGACACCGCAACAGGTGATGGAATTGCCATGGCATGGCGCACCGGCTGCCGCGTTGCAAACATGGAATTCGTACAGTTCCACCCGACTTGTCTGTATCACCCGCATGCCAAATCCTTCTTAATCTCGGAAGCATTACGGGGCGAAGGCGGGCTGCTTCGTTTACCTGATGGCACGCGTTTCATGCCGCAACACGATGCTCGAGCAGAGCTAGCTCCGCGGGACATTGTGGCGAGAGCGATCGATTTTGAAATGAAACGCCAAGGCTTGGACTGCGTGTATCTCGACATCACGCATAAACCTGCAGAATTCTTGCAGGATCACTTTCCAACGATTTTCGCCCGATGTATGGAACTCGGCATCAACATTGCCAAAGAACCCATACCAGTGGTACCTGCCGCCCATTACACCTGCGGAGGAGTGGTAACTGATCTGTCTGCCAGAACTGATTTGCCGGGTCTTTATGCGATTGGGGAAACAGCGTTCACCGGCCTTCACGGCGCCAATCGCCTTGCATCAAACTCCTTACTGGAATGCCTTGCGTTTTCGTCCGCCGCAGCCAAAGCCATCCTTTCCAGCCCGACGGTTTCCTCACAGCAACTGCCTCTCTGGGACGAGAGCCGAGTGACAGATGCGGATGAGGAGGTGGTAATTTCCCACAACTGGGCAGAGCTTCGTCGCTGCATGTGGGACTATGTTGGAATTGTCCGCACCAACAAGCGGCTAGAAAGGGCAATGCATCGCATCGATCTTCTAGAAAAGGAAATCGACGAGTACTACACGAATTTTCGGGTTAGCAATGACTTGATTGAGTTGCGAAACCTCGTCCTGACCGCGCATTTGATCGTGCGCAGCGCGCAACACAGGCGTGAAAGCCGTGGCTTGCATTACAGTCGAGATTTTCCATCCACCCAGCCAGACGCGCTAGATACTGTCTTGAGTCCCAACGGGTAAATCATCCCGATCATCTGTAGCATTGCCTTTGCCCTGCCACTTAAGCCAAAGTCTTACTCGGCGGTAGTCATCTGGATGGTCAAAAGAATCCGGCAGCAGAATCAAAGATCTCGAGGCCGGCGTGTGTCGAAAACGGACAATCATCATGTGCCCAAGCACCCGCGAGGTTGCATCGACGTCGAAGACCTGAGCTAAGGCGTTAGGACTCCCGGCTCTACCAATTTCGGCTGAAGCGGCAACGACTGATGGAAGGTATTCGACTTTGCCATCCGGCCTGAAACTGTAGTCACCATAATCTTGTGGCCGTCTGCAATACGCCGATGAAGCGCCAATACCAAGCAACAATAAAACCTTTAGCCACGACTGATCAACAAGTGAAATTGCGACAAAGGCGGCGACCGTGTGCGCTACCAATATTGTGGTGATCAGGTTTCGTGACGTGCGAACGCTCACACGAAACGGGAAGTGCCGCACGAGCGTGCTGATTAGGAGTTAAACGCGCCGAAAAACCAAAGAACCGTTGGTCCCGCCAAACCCAAAGTTGTTCTTCAGTGCCACATCAATTCGCATTTCGCGCGCAGTATTGGCGCAGTAGTCAAGGTCACACTCCGGGTCTTGCTCTACGAGGTTGATTGTAGGTGGGCTGATTTGGTGGTACACGGCCAAAGCAGTGAACACTGACTCCAGCCCCCCTGCTCCACCCAATAGATGGCCAGTCATTGACTTAGTCGAATTCACCACAAGTTTCTTGGCTGTATCGATACCAAAGGCAAGTTTGATTGCCTCGGTCTCGTTCTTGTCACCCAATGGCGTCGACGTGCCATGGGCGTTGACGTAGTCAACATTTTCTACATTAACCCCTGCATCACGCATGGCATTCTGCATTGACCGGCGCGGTCCGTCGGTATCTGGCGCTGTCATGTGGAACGCATCGCCGCTCATACCAAAACCAGCAATCTCGGCATAAATTCTCGCGCCGCGTTTGCGTGCGTGCTCGTACTCTTCCAAAACCATCACTCCAGCACCTTCACCCAGAACAAAACCATCACGATTTTTGTCCCAGGGTCGAGATGCAAGGGTCGGTTCGTCGTTACGGGTCGATAAGGCTTTGGCAGAACAAAAGCCCCCAACAGCCAACGGTGTCACAGTTGACTCTGCGCCACCACACACCATTGCGTCTGCATCGCCATATTCGATCATTCGTGCCCCAAGCCCGATGGCGTGTAGACCGCTGGAGCAAGCTGAAACCACAGCCAAGTTGGGTCCTTTAAGCCCGAGCATGATCGACAAATTCCCGGACACCATATTAATGATCGTGCTCGGAACGAAAAACGGTGAAATCTTTCGCGCACCACCAGCCACGAAATCCGCATGGGTTTCTTCAATCAGGGGCAGCCCACCCATCCCCGATCCGATATTCACACCGATTCGATCAGCGTTTTCGTCGGTAACAACGATTCCAGAATCGCGCATGGCCTGAATTCCGGCCGCCATGCCGTAATGGATAAACAAATCCATTCGCCTGGCTTCTTTGGCAGTAAGGTAGGCAGTTACATCAAATCCGCGCACCTCACCGGCAATC
Source organism: Rhodocyclaceae bacterium (assembly GCA_016718525.1). Lineage (GTDB taxonomy): Bacteria > Pseudomonadota > Gammaproteobacteria > Burkholderiales > Rhodocyclaceae > JADKHX01. The sequence goes on along the minus strand of JADKDD010000001.1, from coordinate 599,246 downwards.
TGACTGGTGAATGTGGACGCATCGAACCGGGTAATAGGGCCGATTCCACTACGTCCGGCCAGTACATTTGTCCAGGCTTCATCGACCGTGTTACCAACTGGTGAAACAGCACCAAGTCCGGTTATCACTACACGGCGACGCGACATGAGAGCACCTGCCTTCTGTATAGCGTTTAATTACTTCTTGGGATTCGCAGTTACGTAGTCAATTGCTTGCTGAACCGTCGTGATTTTCTCGGCGTCTTCATCAGGAATTTCGCACTCGAACTCTTCTTCAAGGGCCATTACCAGTTCAACGGTGTCGAGTGAATCAGCACCCAAATCATCCACAAACGAAGACTCGCTCTTGATGTCACCCTCGTTGACGCCCAATTGTTCTGCGACGATCTTGCGGACGCGTTGTTCGATATTGTCCATACTTAATATTCCTTCCTGATTAATCGCAGGTTCCCCTGCGCTAGTTTGCATTTTCTACAAATGTAGAACGCCTCAATTTTAACAAAAGTTCGCTGCGAAATATTGCTCGACCTGCAATCACGCCATATACATTCCACCGTTTACATTGATCGTTTGTCCGGTGATGTATCCGGCGTGTGACGATGCCAGGAATGCCACTGTGGCTGCAACTTCATCCACAGATCCCAATCTCGCCAATGGTATCTTTACCAACAAAGCATCTCTTTGTACATCCGGCAAGGCCTTGGTCATATCCGTATCTATAAAGCCGGGTGCAACGCAATTTACTGTGATATTGCGGCTTCCAAGCTCCTGTGCGAGCGCGCGACTCATCCCTGCTACTCCAGCCTTTGCAGCAGCATAATTCGCTTGACCTGGATTTCCTGCCTCTCCAACTACTGAGGTAATGTTGATGATGCGCCCGGCCCGGGCCTTCATCATGCCCCGCATGACCGCCTTCGAAAGCTTAAAAACTGCCTTGAGGTTGGTTTCAAGTACGGCATCCCATTCTTCGTCTTTCATCCGCATGGCGAGATTGTCGCGGGTGATGCCAGCGTTATTGACCAGGATTGACACTGATCCATAGCGGTCTTCAATTTCCGCGATAAGTTTTTCACAGGCCATGGAATCCGTTACATTGACGGTCGCTCCCCAACCACTGATGCCGACTTCGTCAAAATTGCTTTGAATTGCAAGCGCACCCGGTTCGCTTGTCGCTGTGCCAATAACGGTAGCTCCCATGCCGCCAAGCTGAAGTGCAATCGCACGCCCAATCCCGCGTGACGCTCCAGTTACCAATGCTACTTTCCCGCTGAGCTGTGACTTATGCTCCGACATTTGCGGCCCTTTCTGCACTAACCAGCTCGCGTCAATACGACGGCAGCTTTCAGTGAGTCCAAATCATTCATTGCAACGCCGGTCAGACTATCGGCACAACGCCTCGATAAGCCAGCGAGGACCTTACCCGGACCACACTCCAAAATATGTGTCACTCCAAAAGACTGCATCTTAAGCATTATTTCGACCCAGCGCACCGGCGCCGCTGCTTGGCGCACCAAAGCATCGCGAATATCGACCACTTCTGTGAGCACAGTGACATCGACATTGTTAATTATCGGAATGTCGGGCGACTTCATAGTCACTGACATCAAGCGCTCGCGCAATCGCAATGCTGCGGGTTGCATAAGTGAGGAATGAAACGGCGCCGACACGGGAAGCATCAGCGCTCGTTTGGCACCTCGCTCTTTCGCAATATCAGCCGCGCGCTCGACGGCCGACTTGTGACCTGCGATAACGATTTGTTTGGGGTCATTAAAATTTACTGCTTCAACTACCTGCCCCGAATTCTGTTTCATGACATCGGCGCATGCCAACTTGACCATTTCCGCATCCAACCCTAGTACAGCAGCCATTGCCCCTTCGCCCGCAGGAACCGCCTCTTGCATCGCCGTTGCGCGCAACTCCACTAGCGTCACAGCGTCAGCCAATTGCATGACACCTGCAGCCACCAGCGCAGAGTACTCACCGAGACTATGACCAGCCATGATTGCGGGTGCAGCGCCACCCAGTTCACGCCACAGGCGATAAACGGCAACACACGCAGTTAGCATTAGCGGCTGCGTATTGACCGTTTGACTAAGTGCATCGGCCGGCCCATCAGCAGCCAGGGTCCATAAATCACGTCCAATGGCATGAGATGCCTCATCAAATGTCCGGCGGATCACGTTCGTCTCGCCATACTGCGCCATCATCCCAGCTGACTGAGATCCTTGTCCAGGGAAAACCAAAGCAAATTTCATATCACCCCCTCCAATTCCTGAAGTGTCATGAGCTAAAACTAGTCGCAAATCATCGGTGCAAGCGGGATGGCCTTCATGTTTGCGTCGATCTTGTCAATCAACCCTTGCCGAGCTGCCTCAGCTGCACGCTCGAGCGCACAGCGGAACGAAAAGACATCAGCGGACCCATGGCTTTTCACGACAATCCCGCGCAAGCCTAGTAGGCATGCACCGTTATAACGCCGATGATCAAACCGCTCTTTGAACTCTGTGAGTATTGGCATGGCCGCAAGTGCAGCTAGTTTGGTGAGTAGATTGCGACTGAAGGATTCCCGCAATGCTGTGGCGATCATTTGCGCGAGGCCTTCGGTCGCCTTGAGAGTCACATTTCCGACAAAACCATCGCATACAACAACTTTTGCGGTGCCTTTAAAAATGTCATTGCCTTCGACATTCCCATAGAAATTCAACCCGCTTACCTTCAACAAATCTGCGGCACGTTTAACCAACTCATTGCCCTTTGACTCTTCTTCACCGATATTCAGCAGCCCAACAGTAGGAGTATCGCTATGTTCAAGCACAGAGGCAAGCGATGAACCCATGACAGCAAACTGTAATAGATGTTCCGGCGAGCAGTCGACATTGGCACCAAGATCCAAAACGTAGGTGCCACCGCTTTGTGACGGCAGTATCGAGCAAATTGCAGGTCGATCAATACCGTCCAGAGTTTTCAAAACAAAGCGGGAGATCGCCATTAACGCTCCCGTGTTCCCCGCGGAAACGGCCGCCGCTGCTCGGCCATCCTTCACCATGTCAATCGCAACGCGCATCGACGAATTCTTTTTGGTTCGTAAAGCCGTGGCGACGGCCTCATCCATTTCAACTATTTCAGTTGCAGGCTGAACCGAGAGTCTCGGACCAAATTCGCCTTTCGCCTTTGCTATCGCCGCATGCAAATCCTCTTCGCGCCCAACCAGTATGGCCGCGCAGTCGGTATCGTGGCGTAGAAACTCAATAACGGCAGGCACGGTCACCTTTAGTCCGTGATCGCCACCCATGCAATCCACCGCTACAGTGATCGGCATCCCGTTTTTTCTAAAAGAACCATGAATCGCTCTGCTGTTTGCAGAACGTAAGCGAGCGAGGCTTAATCAGCCTTGTTTTTAAGTACCTTCTTGCCCCGATAGACACCGGTAGGCGAGATATGGTGGCGCAAATGTACTTCGCCAGTGGTCGCTTCAACCGCTAATGGCGGGTTGACCAGAAAATCATGTGAACGGTGCATACCGCGCTTGGAGGGGGACTTCTTGTTTTGTTGGACTGCCATTTGAAACTCCTTTTTTAGTGCTTTTTTAACTTCGCCAACACCGAGAACGGTGACAGCTTGTGATTGCTAGTGTCAGCGTTCGGCAATGCGCAGGATCCATGCATGGGCGACACTGGTAATTGCAATATCAATTCATCTTCAACCAAATCCTTCAATAACCAGGGCTGACTGGCAGGGATGATGTCAAATTCGTCCTCATCAATATCGTGATCGGACCAATCAACAGCATTTGCATCCCCTTCTTTCAACTGCAACCGATTGTTGAACCGCACCGTATGCCGCATACTTTCGAGGCACCGTTGGCACTTCAATACGAGTGACCCGCTACATTCCAACTGCAACCATGATTTGCGATCATCGTCGCAATGCCCTGCGACTTTTACCTGAATCTCCCCGCCAACCTCCAGCAACACATCCGATAAGCGGTGAAACTCGGCCAGCGAAATCGTGCCACCCAGCACACGACCATCTCGGGCAAACTCAAACGCGTCGATCTTTATCGCTGCCAACGAAGCCATAAAACAAACTCTGCGTACGCTAACCGACTTCGTAAAGGACGAATGTTATCATTTCTCACTTACTGTTTCAATGGACGATCATGCCCAGATTAGTACTAGCTTCGACATCGCCATTTAGACGCGAATTGCTCTCCAAGCTGCAAATTCCATTCGAAACAGCTACACCGGACTGTGATGAGACCCCCATTTCAGGCGAATTACCGCATGAAACTGCGGAGCGCCTGTCTGCAGAAAAGGCGGCGTCTATTGCCGATAGTTACCCCGCCAGCCTGATTATTGGATCCGATCAGGTTGCCCAATGCGAATTGAAAGTCTTCGGCAAACCCGGCACCAATGCCGCTGCCGCAATGCAATTGCGGTCTATGCGCGGTAAAGAAATCACCTTCCACACCGGTCTTTGCCTCCTAAACACGAGCACACAGACCGTTCAGCGGACCGAAATTCGAACTTTAGTTGGCTTCCGCAACGTTTCTGACGACGAGATTCGCCGCTATCTGGAGCGGGAGGACGCCCGAAACTGTGCCGGCAGCGCTAAAGCTGAGGGCTTGGGCATTTCGCTGATTGAATACATACGCGGTGATGACCCGAACGCGCTGATCGGGTTACCGTTAATCGCCTTATGCCAAATGCTCCGTAACGAAGGTGTCATCGTTCCATGAATCGGGGAACATTGTTACTTTTGCCGGTAAGCTTGAGTGCCGCCTCGTGGGTCGAGTGGTTACCAGCGCATGTCCGCGACATTGCCTGCTCAATCAATTACTTCATCGTTGAAAACGCCAAGTGCGCGCGGGCCGAAATTGCCCGGCTCGGCCATCCTCAGCCGATACGTAACCTGTCATTAAGCGAGTTACCTTCTGCACCAACCTCCGCCGACTGCGACCGCCTGCTTGCTCCAGTATTCTCGGGGCATGATGTTGCGCTAATGTCCGATGCTGGCTGTCCGGCAGTGGCTGACCCTGGCGCCTTGCTTGTGCGCAGGTGCCATGAAACCGGGATACGAGTTCGCCCCCTAATTGGTCCATCATCGTTGATGTTGGGATTAATGGCCTCCGGACTTGAAGGTCAGCGCTTTAGTTTTCACGGCTACCTTCCAGCGCGTGATCCGGAGCGCGCAATTAAAATTGTTGCCCTGGACAAAGAATCGGCACGCGTGTCTCAAACGCAACTATTCATTGAAACGCCTTACCGAAATCAAGCACTGTTCAAGGCATTGCTGGATCATTGCCAACCAAAGACCCGACTATGCCTGGCGTCGGATCTGACCGCACCAACAGAGTCCGTTATGACACACAGAATCAGTGAGTGGCGTGGAATGCCAACCCCGCAACTCGACAAGCGCCCCACAGTCTTTCTAATGCTTGCCGACTCCCGAAATTAGGTATTCTCTAATGACCTGACTGCTAGAATCAAACGAGCTCAAGTTGCAGCGCTGGTGGGCCGGCCGTCACGTAACAACTAAATAATGCCATGAAGCGTTCCAGATTTCCCCGTCGCATCAAGCAGACTCCGGATTCAGAGCTTCTGCTGCGTCTAAGCACTGAACTTGCGAGCTCTACATCCCGTCTGGAAGACGCGTTTTGGGAAAACCGATTGGCTAAACATGTCAATCGCCTGTTGGCGGAACATGATGAGCGCACTATTACTGATGCACTGGATCAACTTTATCCAGGTACCGACCAAGCCTTTGACGCCTTGGTTGATGTCGTTGAGGCCTGCGCCGAAACTCGACATAGCGATTCACCTGGTGGTCACGATATCATCTTGATTGCCATACCAATCTTGGCTTGGTCCCGTTTCCAGATTCCATCCGGACCAATCAATGCTGACCAGCTATCCTCAATTCGAGTCCACCTCCAAGCGCATTTGCTTGCTTCCGAAGCTCGCCTTGGACTCGCAGATTTCTTGTACAGCCCGGATCAACTGCCGCAAAGTTATGTTGATACCGCCACATTGACTGAAAAATTAGGTCGCGCGGCATTACACAGTCGCGATCTAAAAATCGATGTATCGCAAATGCCGGATACCGTTAATTTTCTATCCGACACACGATACATCGTTGCGGCACTGACGGGAGGGCGTGGAGCACCGTTATTCCGCTGGCAGGAAGATGAGATAGCAAGAATCACTGCAGTCACACAATGGAACGAACAAGGCAGCGAAGTCCTTCGTCCGCTGCTTCCAGCATGCGCAATGGAGATGATGCCTCCAATGGCCTATCACGCGGCATTACGCGAAGCTGATCGCGCATCAAGACCCTATTCTCTCGTATCGGCAATCTCATACCTGCAAACCATGATGAGCCGGCAAGCGACAGATTTTCGTGCGGTAATCGGCGCCTATCACGACAAACAGCTTGAAGAATTTCGCATCGGTTTTTGCTTGCGCGGCCACAAAGATGTAATTCACGGCGTAGTTTGGCCATTGCTCGAGAGCGAAGATGGCGAATCAGAAACGGCAAACCAGATTGAAGCAGTCCTGAGAAACAATGGGGTCGTGGACGTGTTGATTTTGGATCAGCGCTTGCCGATTGAATACTGCGATGACTGCGGCGCCCCACTGTACCCTAGCCCTGATGGTGAGACAGTTCACGCCGAAATGCCTGATGAATCAAGCGATGTGTCGCCGCGTCACTTGCACTGATTTGATGAACGATACGCACAGTTTCGCGGCACTAAATCAGGTCCAACCTGGCTCGGCACAATACACCTGAATTAGTAACGGCGTTGCGGGTAGTACGGCGTTGGGTCAATCCCGGGTGGCTTGCCATCAATCAGTTGCGCCAAAAGTTTTGCCGAGCCACAAGCAAGGGTCCAACCAAGCGTACCGTGCCCGGAATTCAGCCACAGATTTGACATTCCGGTCGCCCCGACATATGGCACATTGCTTGGTGTGGCTGGACGAAGTCCAGTCCAAAACCGGATATTGTCGAGCCCACTCAAGTCCGGAAATATTTGCCGGGTCCGTCGAACAAGCGCGTCACACCGCTCGACATTCAACCTAGTATCGTAGCCGTTGAACTCCGCTGTCCCGGCTACTCGCAAAATGTCGCCTAGACGGGAAAATACCAACTTATGCCGCTCGTCTGTCAGGCTCACAAATGGTGCCAGTGTTCCTGACGGAATGTCGATACTCGCCGAGTAACCCTTCAACGGATATATCGGAAAGCTCAAGCCAACAGTCCTTAGTAACTGCGTTGATTGGCAGCCAAGCGCTACAACAAACGCATCTGCCTGAATCTGCTCACCATTTTCCAGTAACACGGAGCAAATCTTTTCGTTTTGACAAACTAGTTCGGTGACAGCAATTCCGAAATTGAATGTGACGCCGCGTCGCGAACATACTTGGGTTAGCTTCTCGCTGAACAGGCGCGCATCACCTGAGCCATCATCGGGGGCAAATATCCCTCCAACGACCGGATCATCTGATTGGCGAAGTGCCGGCTCCATCTCAAGACACTCTGCGGAGGACTTCGCTACTAAATTTGCGCCATGGATGTTCGAAACTTCCAAACCGTATTGCGCCCGGGCGAATTCTCTACGATCCGTAAAGAAATGCAATATTCCTCTCTGCAGTTGATGATAGTCAAAACAATTCTGTTCATTGAGCTCGGCCAACGCTCGTTGGCTGTACAACCCAAGCGCCAGCAATGAGCCAACGTTCTTCCGTGTTCGCTGCGGCAAACACTCAAACAGGAAACGGGCGCCCCATTGCCATTGCGTGAGATCTGCCCGCATTCGCCATAACAGCGGCGCATCTTCGCGTCCTACCGACTGCAAAATCGTTAGCGGAGCCGCTGAGTTCGCCCACGGCGCGGCATGGCTCACGGAAAGTTGTCCGCCATTCGCAAAACTCGTTTCCTGTGCTGACGCTTCGTGGCGCTCAATAACCACGACGTCATGTCCAGCAGAAGACAGCGCCCATGCCGTTGTCACCCCGATTACCCCAGCCCCAAGGACGACAACGCGCATTACGATTCCTTACATAGTTGACGAACAGGATACGGCGTGTCTCGAGCACCAACTGGCGATAATTATCGAGATTTTTTACCGTTGACTAACACCTTGCGCTTCTGCTTGGCGATTATATTCAGGGCGAAGGAAACAACTGACTGGAGACATTTGTGATAGACGACCGTGAATTGCGCAAACGCTTGACGCCGCTGCAGTACCATGTGACGCGCGAGAAGGGCACTGAGCAAGCCTTCACCGGAAAGTATTGGAACTGCGACGACAAAGGCATTTATCACTGCATTTGTTGTCATGAAATACTTTTCGATTCATCGTCAAAATTCGACTCTGGCTGCGGATGGCCAAGCTTTTCTGCACCAACAATGGCCGAAAACATAAATTTGAGTGAAGATACCAGTCACCGTATGCGACGTACCGAGGTCACCTGCAGAAAATGCGGCGCCCACCTTGGCCATGTATTTCCAGATGGTCCGGGGCCATCCGGCGACCGGTACTGCATCAATTCAGCTTCCATCGACCTGGTGACAGATGTGTAGATGGCCCAACTGCGAACGGCTAAAATTCAACAATGAAATTTCTCTTTGACCTGTTGCCGGTTATTCTGTTTTTTGTGGCGTTTAAGGCCTACGATATTTACGTTGGTACCGGCGTACTCATTGTCGCCACAACTTTGCAGGTCACTTGGTTGTGGTTTCGTCATCGGAAGGTCGATACTGCGCAGTGGGTAAGCCTTGCCTTGGTCGCCGTTTTTGGCAGTGCCACCCTGTTGTTGCATGACGAAAGCTTCATCAAGTGGAAGCCGACAATTTTGTATTGGTTGTTTGCCGGCATCATTTTTGGTGCAGACAGATTTTTTTCTCGTAACGTGATCCGGAAAATGCTGGAACAGCAAATGCGCTTGCCTGATGCTCTCTGGCGGCGCCTGTCTGATGCGTGGGTAATTTTTTTCGCGCTGATGGGCTGCTTGAACTTGTATATCGCCTTCAACTTCAGCACTGATGACTGGGTCAACTTCAAACTGTTTGGCGGCATGGGGTTGATGATCGCTTTCATCATCGCGCAGGGCATGTTTCTGGCGAAATATATTGAGCCAGACCCAGAGGAAAAGAGCTGATGCTGTACGTAATCCTTGGGCACGACGTGCATAACAGTCTGGAGCGTCGGCTCGCGGCGCGACCGGCTCACCTTGCACGCCTTGCGGCACTTGAGCAAGAGCAGCGGCTTGAACTCGCTGGACCCTTCCCGTTGGAAAGTGATCAGTCGGGAGCTCCAAGCTTCTCCGGCAGTTTGATTATTGCCGACTTCCCTTCGGTGGAAGCCGCTCGAACCTGGGCTGATGCGGATCCCTACGTGAGTGCTGGCGTGTATGCCAGGGTTGATATTTTTCCGTTCAAAAAAGTCTTGCCATCAAGGTGAACATTCTTGCGGAAATCGAGCAGCGCCTGCAGGTTCTGGGACCTGAGCAGATTGAAGTCATTGATGACTCCGCCAAACATCACGGACACGAAGGTGCAAAGAGTGGCGGCGGGCACTTTCGGTTACGAATTGTTGCAAGCTGCTTTTCAGGACTCACTGCTTTATCTCGCCACCGCTTGGTGTATGATGCGCTCGGCTCATTGATGAGGCGCGAAATTCACGCGATCAGCATTGATGCATCAGCTCCAGACCCTCAAGACAATTCTCACCTTTATCAGGAATAAAAATGAAACGCTCTACTTCCTATGCACTGCTGCTTACTTGCGCTGGAATCCTCGCAATGCAGCCTGTACTTGCTCAAAAGGCTGACGTCGTTGCAACCGTTAACGGGAAAGCCATCCCAAAGAATCGTGCCGATGCATTGATTGCCGGCCAAGCCGCACAGGGACAGCCTGATTCCGCGGAATTGCGAAAGGCAGTGAAGGAAGAGCTTGTACGGCGCGAAATTCTCACTCAGGAATCACAAAAGAAGGGTTTTGACAAGAAACCTGAAGTTCAGGGTCAGATTGATCTCGCCCGACAAGGCGTATTGATTGGCGCCTACTTGAATGACTATGTTCGTGCCCATCCGGTATCGGAAGAAATGGTCAAGAAGGAATACGAAAATGTCCGCGCACAGATCGGCGACAAGGAATACAAGGTTCGACACATTCTGGTCGAGACAGAAGCTGAAGCGAAATCGATAATTGACCGCCTCAAGAAAGGCGAGAAATTTGATGAACTGGCCAAACTCTCCAAAGATCCAGGTTCCAAGGACAAAGGTGGCGATCTGGGCTGGGCAAATAAAGGTGCATACGTCAAGCCGTTCACTGATGCGATGGTAAAACTAAAGAAGGGCGAACTGACTGATCCACCAATTAAGTCAGATTTCGGCTGGCACGTCATTCAGTTGGAAGATGTCCGTGAGTTGAAACTGCCTGGTTTTGACGAGGCTAAACCGCAAATTACGCAACGGCTTCAGCAGCAGATGGTTCAGAAACACATTGAAGAGCTGCGCAGCAAAGCCAAGGTGGACTAACTGGCTTTCGGTATATGTAGCAAAAATTTGCCTACAAAAAAACGCCCCTCACGAGGGGCGTTTTTTATTCCTGCAGCTTTTGGCCGTGTTATCCCAAACTGGATCGAGCATTAATAAACATCTTTACCCAAGGAGAATAGTCTCCCCAGTGATCGGGATGCCAAGACATTTGCACCGACCGCAAAACCCGTTCCGGATGCGGCATCAAGATCGTGAAACGGCCATCATCCGAAGTAACTCCACCAATTCCGTCTGGAGAGCCATTGGGATTAAATGGATACGTCGTTGCAGTGTTTCCACGATTGTCAATGTAGCGCATTGCAGTCAGCGCCGCCTTTGCTTTCGCCTCGCTTTCAAAAACTGCCCTGCCCTCACCATGCGAAACAACCACTGGAATTCGCGAGCCATACATGCCGCTAAAGAATAGAGACGGCGAAGGTGGCAACTCAACCATGACCAATCTGGCTTCAAATTGCTCTGAGCGATTGCGCCCGAAACGCGGCCAGTTCCCCGCACCCGGGATGATCGGTGAAAGGTTCGCCATCATCTGACAACCATTACAAACACCAAGCGCAAAGCTGTTGGGGCGTGCAAAAAATGCTGAGAATTCATCCCGCAATGCGTTGTTAAAAAGAATGGATTTTGCCCAGCCTTGTCCTGCTCCAAGCACGTCCCCGTAAGAGAATCCGCCACAGGCGACTAAACCGTGGAAATCCTTGAGTTGCGCGCGGCCCACTTGAAGATCCGACATATGCACGTCCACGGCATCAAATCCAGCACGCTCAAAAGCCGCAGCCATCTCAACATGGCCGTTCACACCCTGCTCACGCAACACCGCAATTCGCGGTCGTGCGCCTGAAAGAACTACTGGTACCTGTATCGTTGGCAGGTCGAAACTCAGCGATGCCGATAAACCGGGAAGGGAAACATCCGTTATTGCTTCAAATTCTTCCTGCACGCACTCTTCATTGTCGCGCAGCATGGCAATTTGATAGCTCTGTTCACCCCAAGCCGCTTGCAATGTGCTTCGTGGCGCAGAAAAAGCGAGTTTTGCGTTGCGCCAAACACGTATCTCGTCACTGTCATTTAGTCCGCCAATGAGATGCGCCGCCCGCCCTAGTCCCGCATCGCGGAGTGATGCCATCACTTGGTTGCGATCACTTCGGCGTATCTGAATCACTGCGCCAAGCTCTTCGTTGAATAATGCGGCTAGAAGGCGGTCGTGTTGCCGACCCGCAATCAGATTTGGCCGTCTTTCCAATCCGTCCACATCGTTCATCAAGACGTCGTAGCAAAGCGTATCCAGATTCAAGGAGACACCCAAATGCGAGCAAAAACTCATCTCGCAAACAGTGGCCCAAAGTCCGCCGTCTGACCTATCGTGATAAGCCAACATCTTGCCGTCGCGGTTCAAACGTCCGATAACATTGAAAAAAGCCTTCAATGGAGCGGGGTCTATGTCAGGCCCGTGTTCACCAAGCTCGCCATAAACTTGCGCAAACGCCGACGCACCAAGGCGGTTTGCACCGAAACCCAAATCAATAAGGATCAATTCAGTTTCGCCAACCTCGCTATCGCTCCGCAGTTCCGGGGTTAGCGTTCGGCGAACATCGTCAACTCGGGAAAACGCCGTCACGATCAGCGTCATCGGCGCCGTAACCTGTTTGGTTTCGGTGCCTTCGGTCCAGTTTGTGCGCATCGACAAAGAGTCTTTTCCGACCGGTATTGACACACCAAGCGCGGGGCAAAAATCCATGCCGACAGTATGTACGGTATCAAACAGCGCAGCGTCTTCATGACCGTGCCCTGTTGCCGCCATCCAATTGGCAGAAAGCTTGACCTGACTGATGTCAGCAATATCTGCTGCTGCCAGGTTAGTCAATGCCTCGCCAATCGCCATCCGCCCTGAAGCCGGGGCATCGAGCAAAGCCAAGGGCGCCCGCTCACCAATCGCAAAGCTTTCACCTAAAAACGAGTCATAGCCCATACAGGTCACCGCAACATCGGCCACCGGAACCTGCCATGGGCCGACCATTTGGTCGCGGGCCGTCAATCCTCCGACACTGCGGTCACCGATGGTAATCAGGAAGTTCTTTGACGCAACTGCCGGGAACCTGAGCACCCGATAAACTGCATCGGATATGTGTATAGAGTCAAGGTCAAAGAGGTCTCCATTAGGGCGCCCTCGAGTCGCTGTGCGGTGGACCTTTGGTGGCTTTCCCAGCAACACCGCCATCGACATGTCGATTGCCAAATTGTCAAAATGGCTATCGCTCAACGTCAATTTGCCGTCTTCGGTGGCAACACCAACCACCGCAAATGGGCAACGCTCACGCAGGCACATTGCTGCGAACAATTCAAGTTTTGACGGGTTGATCGCAAGGACGTATCGCTCCTGCGCTTCGTTACACCAAAGCTCGCGCGGACTCATGCCGAGATCTTCGGACGGGATTGCACGAAGGTCGAAGCTTGCGCCGCAACCTGCGCCATCCGCTAACTCCGGCAGTGCGTTCGACAAACCACCGGCACCGACGTCATGAATCGCCAGTATCGGATTGGCAGACCCCATCTGCCAGCAACGGTCAATGACCTCTTGGGCCCGTCGTTGAATCTCTGGATTGCCGCGCTGTACTGATGCGAAATCCAGATCTGCTGTGTTGCTACCGGTTGCCATTGACGACGCTGCACCTCCGCCAAGCCCAATCAGCATTGCCGGACCACCAATTTGAATCATCAACGTTCCAGCTGGAAACTTGACCTTGAAGGCATCCTTAGCCGCAATATTGCCAATCCCGCCAGCCAGCATGACCGGTTTGTGATAACCACGTACTTCACCGGCAAATTTCTGTTCAAAGGTGCGGAAATAGCCTGCCAAATTCGGCCTCCCGAATTCGTTGTTAAAAGCCGCCGCACCAATCGGCCCTTCGATCATGATCTCCAACGCCGAAGCAATTCTCTCCGGTTTGCCGTAGTTCGACTCCCAGGGCTGCACAAAATTCGGAATGCGCAGATCTGACACACTAAAGCCGCACAGTCCCGCTTTGGGTTTGGATCCGCGCCCCGTTGCACCTTCGTCCCGGATTTCCCCACCGGAACCCGTTGCCGCGCCAGGGAACGGTGAGATCGCAGTCGGGTGATTGTGCGTTTCTACCTTCACCAAAAAATGGGTGAGCTGCGAGTGGTAGGCATATCGCCCGCGCTCGTCAGGGTAAAAGCGTCCAATCTCCGCGCCTTCAAGGATTGATGCGTTGTCCGAGTAAGCAACGACCGTTCCTTTTGGATTGGCTTTATGTGTCTCGCGAATCATGGCGAACAATGACAACGGCTGATCTTGACCATCCACCGTCCAAGATGCATTGAATATCTTGTGTCGACAGTGCTCGGAATTCGCCTGAGCAAACATCATCAATTCAGTATCAGTAGGATTGCGGCCGATACGCGCAAAGTTGTCGACCAGGTACTCGACCTCGTCATCAGAAAGCGCCAGTCCCAATGTTGCATTCGCCGAATCCAAAGCCCTGCGCCCGCCACCTAGGACATCAACATGCTCCAGCGGTTGCGGCTCAATGTGGTGAAAAAGGGCCGCGGCGCTCGCAATGGACTTGAGGACAGACTCTGTCATGCGGTCGTGACAGCGTGTCGCCAGCACCAACTCATCACCTTCAAATCCTGTCACCGTAAAGGCGATTCCCCGCTCAATGCGTCTGATGTTGGTAAAGCCGCAGTTTTGCGCAATATCCGTGGCCTTCGACGACCATGGGGAAATCGTTCCCAAGCGAGGGGTCACCAGCAGAAGATTACCGGTGGGTGCAGGAGGAAGTGTTTCAGGAATTCCTAGCAGCTCCTTGAGTCGCCCCATCTCGTCGTCGAGCGGGGCAGATGCGTCAAGGAAATACCAGTACTCGGCACTTAAGGAAAGGTTCGGTGAATCAGCGCGCAGGGCGCACAGGAGTGAATTGTGACGAGATGCCGACAGGGCGGCAGTACCACGCAACGCAATGAACTCAGCCATGAGAAGTTATCGAGCGGCAGTCAGAATGGGCAGAACGAGGCCCGATGCCGGCGCGAATTATAACGGTGGCCCGCTGAGTCAATATCTTTGCCAACAGGCCCCTTGCGAGTGTCAAACTCCCAACGCGATCAACCTGCGTTAGGTGGGCCCGGCTTACGTCCCCCCGGCTTTGAGTGTTTGCGTGTACCTGGTCCGCGCTTCCAGTTCCCGCCTCCCCCGGCACCACCACCGCCAGACCCGCCACCTTTCTGTCCCTGACCACGATCGTTCCCACGCGGCATTTCACCGCCAATTCGATTGCCGGGAGCTAACTGAACTTCCAGTTCAATGATTTCGTCCCATTGCGGATCAGTGCGCTGACTTTCAGGTACTGACAGCAACTCCCTTAGTCGGCGGCGCGGGTCAAACGATGGTGTCACCGAATCGGAGTTTGTCGACTGCTGGGCTGTGGGCCCAGCAACAGGTGTTTGCGGCTTTTCGTTCTCGTCCATGAGGCCATTATCCTCCAAGTTGAAGGTTTTGCGGAAGCCCAGAAGGTCCATGCAACTCTTGAGGTGCTGACTTAGCTCAAGGTTGGTTCTGAGCATATTTCCTTTTACCTATATTCAATCAACTGCTTGGTCGGCGTTTAGCCCTGCACCGAGCGGCCTCGCGACTGCTTTTAGCGTCTCGCATTGATTCAAAAATCACCATTTGTCACAGTTAGCAACCAACGAAAGTCAAATAAATTCATACGTTTCATGCAGTTGAACTTATGTACCTCGAAATGCTATGATGCGCCCTCTGACAAACCTTTAAAAGAGCCGATGCATGTCTGAAACTGCCTTTTGCTACCACTGTCGGACTCACCACCCAAAAGAAGAAATGCGTCTCATTGATACCAAAGCCGGTAAGCGCTGGCGATGCATCAGGAGCATCGAGGCCACCAAAAAGGGTCGCCTTGAGCGCGAGGCGTATGGCCGGCAAGTTACCGCTATGAACAAGGCCGAAGCTCAACGCAAGGCACGTTTAGTGCTGAATACTCGCGTTGCCAATCCATAGGCACCAAAGCAAATAGATCGGGAAGTCTGGCAATATGAGCGATATCGTCGTTCGCCGAAGTCATGGCATGACACTGAAGAGAGCTCGTACTGCAGCAGAGCAAATCGCTGCAGAGCTTGCCGAAGAGTTTGACTTCACCTACGAATGGACAGGTAATACCCTCAACTTCAAGCGGATGGGTGTCACCGGGACGATTGTCGTGGAAAAAAAAGTCCTCGATATCAACGCAAAAATTGGATTTCTCCTGCGGCCGATCAAGGCGCGCATAGAACGAGAAATTCACCGATTTTGCGACGAGAAATTCGGCCCTGCTGAATCCGGCGGGTAAATCTGCCCTGGCAACTGACCGCAGTTGCAGTGCTAAAACTACCGGGACGCTTTCAGGTAGTCAGGTACGCCTTGGACAGCTCTTCGAACCACGCCCGTGAGTCTCCTGACATGTATGGAGCAACAAGCGACATCGCTTGATAAGCACCGCGAGCCAAGGCTTCACCGTCAATCGGGCGTCGCGCATCGCGGACAAATTCGAACGAAAGCCAATAGGTTGCCAAAACAACCATATTGACGGCAAGCGTCTGAATCTCAGCCTTTGTCGCGCGCATCAAATCGGCCGCCACTAAACCGTCGCAAATCAACGCCGCCGTCTTGACTTTATGCGCCATTATGCGTTTGAACTGCATCTCGAGCATCCGGTTGCGCGAAAGCAACTCGTTGAGATCTCGATACAAGAAACGATAGCGCCAGATATTCTCAAACAGTAAATGGAGGAACAACCACAAATCCTCGACATCTGGAAGTCTGAGTTCCGGCGCGCCTAAGGTCGTGTCGATATCCCGAACAAAATCGGCGAATACCGTCTCAATGATTTCGTCTTTGCTGCGGAAGTGGTAGTAAAGATTTCCGGGACTGATTCCCAACTCGTCAGAAATCAACTGGGTTGTTACGTTAGGTTCGCCAAACTCGTTAAATAGGACAAGTGATGTTTCTAATATTCGCTCTCGGGTCCGGCGTTTTGGCTTGCGTTCCATTTTGGCGTCTCCAGCTCTCGCCATCAGGATATCATTTCCTTCCACTGTCTTCCCTCTTCAAGACGCGAGTTGGCATTTTGTCGCCAGAGTCGGCATGCGAAGATATTTATCTGTTGTTGCTGAGCCACAAAAACAAACGGCAAATGCTCCTGCATCTGCCGTTATCGTTCCATGGCGAACTTGCCGGTTGAGTTCGCAGCTGGCTTCGTCAGGTCACTGACTTACGCACTGGGGATTTCTTTGGAGTACGTCTCATTTTTTCAAGTTCCGTTGCCAGCTTTGCAACGCGACGGGAAAGAGCGTCCGTGTCCTTCTTCGTTGCAACACCAAATCGACCTAAAGCCTCAGACGTGCGATCTTCCAGCACTTGACCGAATTTATCCCAACCAGCCACTGCCTTATCGGCCAGTTCGGCGACGCGATTTTCAGCCAGCTTATCGGCAACCTTCCCCGAAACATTGTCCGCCACGCCCTTCACTTTGCCCTGGAGTTGCTTTCCTTCTGAAACCAGCAGATCGAACACCTTGTTACCCTCGCGTTGGGCTTTTGAAAACGCCCCAAGTCCGGCCATCCAAATTTCCTCTGCCGAGTCACGTACAGCATCGGCAAGATTGAGACTGAGTTTTTCAGAAATTTTCTTCGTTGCCATCTTCAACTCCTTGAAATTTAAACTTTCGCAATTCAAGACTGGGTCGACTGCTTGTCCAAGCAGCTTATTTGGTGGCCTTTGCAACCCGCGCCCTAACTGCTGGTTTTACAGCAGCTTTCGCGGCCGGCTTCTTGGCAGTGTTTCGCTCAAGCGCATCCGCCAACTTATCCAGACGTTTGGTCAGTGCATCTATTTCCTTGCGAGTCGGAACGCCCAACTTGCCAAGCGCATGCGCGACGCGTGTTTCAAATACCTGCTCCAGTTTGTCCCACGTTCCCGTCGCTCTGCTCGCCATTTCGGATACTCTCAATCCAGCGACTTTCTTGCGCGTCTTTTCCTGGAGCGCCTCACCTTCACAAACTAATGCCTCGAATACCTTATTGCCTTCGTTTTGCGCTTTTGAAAACGCGCCCAAGCCGGCATCCCATATCTGCTGGGCAGACTCGCGCACTTTGTTTGCAAAATGACTGTCCAATCCACTCAAATTAGATTCCTGTTTTTTCGCCACGACCGACTCCTCAGATTTTGATGTGCGCAAGCTCTAAGTGCTTGAATGCGTTGCAGTGTAGCCAGCTGATTTAGAGAAAACACACTAAATCCACGGGTTCAATGTTTTAATTCTATGGAACGCATTGACAATTTCCGCGACTTTATAAACTGAGTCGCCAAGAGTGCAGATATGACTTCTCCAGAGACCCTGTCGATTACATCGGCCGATGGCCATCAGTACGGTGCCACACTGTACCCGTCAAACCGTGAAAATGGACCGGTGCTGGTTTTTTACCCTGCATTGGGTACGCCGAGCAAGATTTATCGCAGCTTTGCGGGCACGATGGCTGAACACGGCGTGACCGTGTGCACGCCAGATTGGCGAGGCATCGCCAGTAGCAACCTGCGGGCGTCAAGGAAAATAAACTTTGGTTATCGCCATCTGGTTGAAATGGACGCACCAGCCCTGCTCGCGAACTTGAAATTGCGGTATCCAGATCAACCAGTTTGGTTGGGTGGGCACAGTCTTGGCGGACAAATCAGCGCACTTATTGCCGCCACCGACGCTGAAGTACAAGGCTTGCTGCCAATTGCCAGCGGCAGCGTGTTTCTGCCTTGTTTCCCTCAAAAGTCGCAGCGGCAAATTCGTTTTATGGGACTATTGATCAAAACTATTGTTCCTTTGCTCGGCCACTTCCCGGGAGACCGAATCGGATTCGGAGGTCGCGAAGCGGTCGGAGTAATGCGCGATTGGTACCATGTAGCTGAGACTGGTTGTTATGCACCGAGTGGAAGTACGCTCGACTACGAGCAGTTGCTCAAAAGTCTAAGCATTCCGGTCCTCACCCTCAACTTCAGTACAGACAGCTTTGCACCCTCGACTGCAGCGGAATATTTAGCCGGGAAACTGGCGGCCTGCAAGCGCGAAAAATGGCTGTGGACCCAAGCCGATTCAGATGGAATCGCTTTCGACCACTATTCGTGGCTCAAAAACGCCAAAGTGGTTGTGCCGCGGGTGGCGACCTGGATGCACAAAAACTTGTAACTGCCATTCAGATCTTGAACTTTACAAGGATTTACCAATCCAACCATTGCAACGATGCCGGCAACCGTAAAATAGCGCTATCCGATTAACTGTTCCGACGGAGATTTCCAGTGAAACGTACTTTTGCATTCATCGCGCTTCTGTTTTCCCTTTCCGTTCTTGCGAGCGCACCATCGGCGCTTGCCGCCGACCTGCAAGCCGGGCGTGACTACACCCTGATTGAACCGCCCCAACCTGTTGCCGGTGGCGGAAAAATTGAAGTCGTCGAGTTTTTTTCCTATGGCTGCTCACACTGCAATGACTTCCATCCGCTGGTCACTGCCTGGGCGGCAAAACTGCCCAAGGACGTCGTGTTCCGGCGCGTCCCTGTATCGTTTAATCGGCCACCATGGGCGCGCCTGGCCAGTATTTACTACGCACTCGAAGCGACCGGAAATGTCGAAAAACTTGACAGTCTTGTATTTGCAGCCGTGCACAAGGACCGGGTGAACTTCGATAGTAACGAAGCGGTGGCCAGCTGGGCGACGAGCAAAGGCGCGGATGGCAAGAAGATTGGTGACGCAATGGTCTCATTTGGCGTGCAGTCCCGCCTCAAGGCTGGCGACCAGGAAGCCACCCGGTACGGCATATCAGGTGTCCCCGCCCTTGCGGTCAATGGCCGCTACCTGGTAAATAATTCTGCTGCCCCAAATTATGGAGCTTTGCTGACACTCGTCGACACAGTGGTTGCCAAGGTGCGGGCCGAATCCAACACCAAATGACCTTGGCATTCCGCGGCTCAATGACCCGACAACCGCGACGCTTGTTGCTTGCGATCGGTATTCTGGGTATCGGTTTGGTTGCAGGCGGACTGGTCCTGGCAAGGACGATGAACCTTGCCGCTTGCCCGTTGTGTATCCTGCAGCGAATGGTCTACCTCTTGATATCAATCGAAGTGTTCTTGAGTTTGGCCATATTTCAAACGTATCGATCGAGTTTCTACACTTCGGTCGGAGTGAGTTTGACTGCCGCAGCCGGAATTTGGATGGCGGGCTATCAAACCTGGTTACAGCGTTTTGCAGTCAACGTCAGTTGCACGGCCGATCAACCCTGGTGGGAAAGCTTCGTCTACTGGGCTGGAGAGCGCGTGCCGCTGCTTTTTGAAGCAACCGGGCTATGTAGCGAAGCCGGCTGGAAATTTATGTCGCTGTCGATTGCGGAATGGTCACTTTTGATGTTTGCCGCAATGGCCGTGGGAGCAATTCGTGCAGCGGCCTTGTCGCGTCGTTAATTCCAGGCATTGAGATGGCGCCGACACCGCTGATCCAACTGACCCGTGGTGGATTCCTTGAGAGTGAACATTTTGGAACGATCGCCGTCGTTGATTTCAAAGGTCAGGTCGTTGCGGCAGTTGGCGATCCGCATCGCGTAAGCTTTTCACGTTCGACGTTAAAGGCATTTCAAGCCTTGCCAATTTTGGAAGGTGGAACGCGTAAGGAGTTTGATTTCACCTGCGCCGAAATCGCGATGCTATGCGCTAGTCACAATGGAGAGCCGGCGCACGTGCAGCATGTTGATGCCATGCTGGAAAAAATCCACCTGCCGCACACCGCTTTGGCATGTGGTTGTCACGTACCAGCGCTCTACTCCTATTTTGATCAGTCGCCTCCGCCCGATATGGTCTGGGATCAACGTCACAATAATTGCAGCGGGAAGCATGCCGGCTTTCTCGCATATTGCGTCCATCACGGATACCCTGCGGCAAACTACGTCGACCCGATGCATCCCCTGCAACAAGCAGTTCGACAAGATGTTGCGCGTGCCACCGGCATGGATGTGAACGCGCTTCAACTCGGTATCGATGGTTGCTCGGCGCCGAACTACGCCATGCCGCTATCGAAAATAGCCTACGCATACGCACGTTTGGCGAGCGGGCCCGCCGATACCGAGTTCGGTGAGAGTTTTCAATTGCTCGCAGAAGCGATGACAACCTATCCTGAGTTGGTTTCGGGCAGTGGCCGAAATGATCTGGCGTTTATGCAGGCCGGGCGTGGTGACTGGATTGCCAAGGTTGGCGCTGACGGCGTTCAAGCAATGGCCAGTAAATCACGCCGTGAAGCTTTTGCGATCAAGATTACCGATGGAAATCGCACTGCCTTGTTTTCAGCAACCGTTGAGGCAATGGACCAATTGGGTTGGCTGGACGAAGTGCAACGGCAAGCTTTGATGCCCTGGCGTGCGACTCAACTTTACAATGCCAGGGGAATGCTGGTTGGCGAACGCCGACCGACATTTACCTTGGAAAAATCTACTTGAGAGATTAATTACTACATGAGCAAAAGCGTTTGCCTTATCGGCGCACCGACTGACATAGGCGCTGGAACGCGAGGTGCCAGTATGGGCCCCGAAGCACTGCGCGTTGCCAATATTGTCTCGGTCCTGATGAGTCATGGCCTGGAAGTGACCGACACAGGCAATTTGTCGGGGCCTGCAAATCCGTGGCTGCCCCCACGCGATGGATACCGCCACTTGCCCGAGGTCGTTGCGTGGAATCTCGCCGTGCACCAAGCTGTTTACGCCGCGTTGGAAGAACACCACATGCCAATCCTGTTGGGTGGCGATCATTGCCTGGGCATTGGTTCGATCAGCGCCGTTGCCCGCCACTGCCGGAGGATAGGGAAAAAACTGCGCGTGCTATGGCTTGATGCGCATGCAGACTTCAACACCAGCATTTTGACGCCAAGTGGCAATATTCATGGTATGCCGGTGGCGTGTTTGTGCGGCCACGGTCCACGTGAACTCATAGAAATAGGCGGACATGTTCCAGCGATCGATCCGAAGTCAATCCGGCAAGTCGGTATCCGTAGCGTCGACGCCGGTGAAAAGAAGTTCGTGCATGAGATGGACCTGGAAGTATTCGATATGCGCTACATCGACGAAATGGGTATGCGGGTAGCGATGGAAAACGCACTATTGGGCATCGACGAGCAAACCCATTTGCATGTCAGTTTTGATGTCGACTTTCTCGATCCTGATATTGCTCCGGGTGTTGGTACGACGGTGCCTGGTGGCCCAAGTTACCGCGAAGCCCAGTTGTGCATGGAGATGATTGCGGACACCGGTTTGCTTGCATCGCTTGATGTCATGGAACTCAATCCTGCGCTTGATGAACGAAATCGCACTGCGGAATTGGCGGTGGATTTGATTGAGTCACTTTTTGGCAAGAGCACCTTGATGAGGAAGGAATCTTGAAACAACGCAAGTTGATGCTGACCATGCGGTGTCGGATTGCACAAAGAAAAACCCCATGAGCACACCAAACGCAGCATTGAGATTTTGGCAAACGCTCGCAACCAAACCAGGCGGCAAGTGGCTTTTCTCAAAACTGGTGTGCTTTAAAGCGCCGTATTTCGCCAGTATCCGCCCGCAATTTGAAGAGCTGCGTCCCGGTCATTGCACGCTTACCATTTCAAAGCGCCGCGCCGTTCAAAATCATCTTGCGACTGTCCATGCCATCGCCATGTGCAATATGGCGGAACTCGCAGGCGGCACGATGACCGAGGCGAGCACGCCCGCCACTCATCGATGGATTCCCAAGGGAATGACCGTCGAATACCTAAAAAAAGCTGAAACCGACCTGCGCGCCGAAGCCAGCTTCAATACTCCACCCGAATTTGGAACTGCAACTTCAGTACCAGTGACCGTCGTGGTGACCGACACGAACAATCAGTTGGTTTTCCGTGCCGAGATCAACATGTGGATCTCGCCGAAGAAACCGGAGTAGCGCACGAACCCGTACTCAGGTTGCGGTCACATCCCGAGAAAATCACGCTTCGAAAGCGGCACGCCATTGTGACGCAGGATGTTGTATGCCGTGGTGACATGGAAAAAGAAGTTCGGGAATACCCAGGTGGTCAGGTAAATTTGTCCTTTGAACTCAAGCTTCATCGGTCCGGCCTGAATGACAATATCTCGACCCTCGCTACCGTCTACCTGATCGGGGCGAATGGTCTCCAAAAATTGGATGGTCTTGGAGATGCGCGCATCCAACTCGGCGAAGGTTGTTTCATTGTCCTCATACTTGGGTACGTCAACGCCCGCCAACCGGGCAGCCCCACCCTTGGCCTGGTCGGTCGCAATCTGAACTTGCCGAGTCAAATCAAACATATCCGGAAACAATCTCGAACCCAGTAATGCACCAGATTCATAGCCTGCGCCCGTTGCATGAGCCTCCGCCTTTTTCAGTACACCGGCGAGGCTATGCAAATTGTTCTTCAAAACAGGAATTGATGCTGAATACATGGTGATGGTCATAATCGTTGCCTCATAAGTAGTAAAAAAAACACGCTTCCCGCCGATGTCCGTGCGAGTTATTTTGATCTCACTGCCTCAGCGCCCACGCCATACTGCCTTTTGTTTGTTCGCGAACGCATCGATTCCATTCGCTGCGTCCTCGGACATCATGTTACAGGCCATGGTTTCGGAAGCCAGTTGGTAGGCGCCTTCCAGCCCCATTTCAATTTGGCGATAAAACAACTGCTTCCCCATTGCAATGGCGAGCGACGACTTGGCGCAGACCGCAGCAGCAAGACGCCCAACTTCGGCATCGAGGTCACCGCCCGGCACGGAGCGGTTGATCAGTCCGCGCTTTTCCGCATCTGCGGCGCTGATGAACTCTCCTGTGAGCAGCATTTCCATCGCCGCCTTTCGACTCATCGCCCGCGTCAATGCAACGGCTGGAGTAGAACAAAAAAGTCCGACGTTGATCCCGGACACTGCAAAACGGGAGGAATCCGATGCCACCGCCAAATCGCACATCGCCACCAACTGGCAGCCCGCAGCCGTCGCCACGCCATGGACTCGCGCAATAACCGGCTGCGGAATCCTGGTCATCGTGGTCATCAATTTGCCGCACTTCCTGAACAAGCGTTGCATATACGCCTTGCTTGGATTGGCGCGCATTTCCTTAAGGTCATGCCCGGCACAAAATGCTTTGCCTGCACCGGCAATCACGACTACCCGCACAGATGTATCGGTAGCAATCAAATCAAACTCGATCTGCAACGCATCGAGCAATTCATCCGACAAGGAATTGAACTGTGTCGGACGATTCAGGGTGAGGGTTGCAATTCCTTCGACATCGCTGCGCAACAATACCGCTTCATTTTTTTCCATAGTTTTTATTCAATCGCTGAAGTTGATTTGGCCCGCTCGCGCAACACATACTTCTGCACTTTTCCAGTCGAAGTTTTTGGTAGCGGCTCAAATATGAAGCGCTTGGGCACCTTGAATCGTGCCATGCGTTCCCGACAAAATTCCGTCAGCTCCTCCGCCGTGACGCTTGCGCCTTCGCGCAACTCGACAAACGCACAGGGGACTTCGCCCCATTTTTCGTCAGGTGTGGCGACCACAGCCGCGCCGATGACTGCTGCATGCCGATACAAAATATCTTCCACTTCAATGGATGAGATATTTTCCCCACCGGAGATGATCACATCCTTGCTGCGATCTTTGATCTTTATGTAACCGTCAGGCTGCATCACTGCCAGGTCACCAGTGTGATACCAGCCGCCGCGAAATGCTTCTTCGGTTGCCGCCGGATTCTTCAAGTAACCCTTCATCACAATATTGCCGCGAAACATGATCTCGCCCATGGTTTCGTTATCCCACGGCACAGGTACCATGGTCTCCGGGTCCATCACGGTGACACCCTCCTCACAGTGATACGGTACGCCCTGCCTTCCGTTTAGCCGCACCTGCTCATCCAACGGCAGCGACAGCCATTGCTCATGCTTGGCACACACGGCTGCCGGCCCATATGTCTCGGTGAGTCCATACACATGCGTAATATCGAAGCCGATCTTGCCCATGCCTTCGATCACCGCCGCCGGTGGCGGCGCAGCTGCAACCAGTGCCGACACCTTGTGCGTAATCCCTTCACGCATTTCACTTGGCGCATTGATGAGCAGCGAGTGCACGATCGGCGCGCCGCAATAGTGTGAGACTTTGTGTTCGCGAATCGCATCAAAAATCAGTTTGGCGTCGACGCGCCGCAGACACACATTGGTCCCCGAATTTGCCGCCAGCGTCCATGGAAAGCACCAGCCATTGCAATGAAACATCGGCAGCGTCCACAAATACACTGCCTGCGGAGGCATGCCCCACGAAACGATGTTGGACAATGCATTCAGGTAAGCACCACGATGGTGGTAAACGACACCTTTCGGATTGCCCGTGGTGCCCGATGTGTAGTTCAGCGAAATCGCATCCCATTCATCGTTTGGCCCTTGCCATGCGAAATCCGGATCACCACCACCGATAAATTTCTCGTAGTCCACCTCGCCCAAACACTCGCCCGGACCCGTGTACTCCGGGTCATCAACATCGACCACCAGAATTTTGCGGCCCAGCTGCGCAAGCGCTTTGGCAACCGTCGCAGAATATTCACGGTCGGTAATCAGCACTTTGGATTCTGCATGGTTCAGCATAAACGCCAATGTCTCTGCATCCAGCCGGGTGTTGAGCGTGTTGAGCACCGCCCCACACATCGGCACGCCAAAATGACACTCGAACATTTCCGGCGTGTTGTTCAACATCACCGACACCGTGTCACCAGCACCAACTCGCGATGCTTGAAGCGCGGAGGCTAGCGCACGGCTACGGACATAAACCTCACTCCAGGTAAAGCGGCGGGCTCCATGCACCACCGCCAATCCTGCAGGGTAAATGTAGGCAGAACGTTGGATAAAAGACAACGGAGACAGCGGCACATAGTTCGCTGAATTCTTGCCCAATCCGATAGCGTAAGGACTACTCATATTTCCTCCATATGTTCAGTGTCCAGTTCAGGCACGATAGGCGCAAGAGCTTACAACCAGCCAACGCGTTTAAAGTTGAAATACAGTCCGTAACACCCGGCAGTCATCGTCGCCAAAGCAAAAGGATAACCAAACTCCCACTGCAACTCCGGCATGTGCTGGAAATTCATCCCCCAGATGCCGACGAACACTGTCGCCAAACCGAATATTCCTGCCCAGGCTGCCAATTTTTTGCTGACTTCACTTTCTTCGATGGTGACCATCGACAAATTGACATGTATTGCAGTCGAAATCGTTTCACGGACTGACTCGATACTTCCGTTAATGCGCACCAGATGGTCATACACATCGCGAAAATAGTCCTGGCTGTCAGCACAAACAGCCGGCACACGACCGCCCAGCAGCTTTCCACTGGCCTCCATCAATGGTGTCACAGCATGGCGCAACGTCATCACCTTGCGTTTAAGGTCGTAGAGTTGTTCGATATTGCTGCGTGCAGAACCCGGCGCAAAAATCCGTTCTTCAATCGCTTCCAGTTCCTCTTCCAGGGCGTCAATGATCGGAAAGTAATCATCAACGACCGAGTCCATCAATGCGTACAGGACAAAACCTGCTCCATGCGCAAGCAAACTAGGCTCACGTTCACAACGCTCCCGAACACCCAGAAAGCTGCGTTGACTGCGATTGCGGACTGAAAGCACATAATTTGCGCCAACGAAAACATCCACCTCACCGACGACCAGTTCCGCTCCAACCGCTTCAATCATGTGCAGCACGGCGAAAATTGATTCACCGTACTCGTCGATCTTCGGCCGCTGGTGGCCGTGATGCGCGTCCTCCACAGCCAGCGGATGCAGATCGAACTCTTCCTGCATCTTGATCAGTTCGTCGTGGCTTGCATCGCGCAGCGCAACCCAGACAAAACTATCCGGTCGCGTCAAATAGTCGCTGATCGATTCAATCGTAATGTCGCCGAGTTTCTTTCCGTTTTGATAGGCGACGCAATTAATCAACATGTTCGCATCCTTCAATTGCTTCAAAAGTTGTCAGGCTTACTGACAGCATACCCCGCACGCTATTGATAAACCAAATCCGGCTGACACTTTCCAACTGTTCAACGCGAACAATTGCTTCCGCC
Organism: Rhodocyclaceae bacterium; assembly: GCA_016718525.1. Classification (GTDB taxonomy): domain Bacteria; phylum Pseudomonadota; class Gammaproteobacteria; order Burkholderiales; family Rhodocyclaceae; genus JADKHX01. The sequence goes on along the minus strand of JADKDD010000001.1, from coordinate 572,507 downwards.
AGTTTGCCCTGTGACAACATTTCTGCGCGAAGGGTTCCCGGTAACAGCCCGCAATGCAATGGAGGCGTCAGCAGCCTTCCATCCATCTCCACCACGACATTGCCACGGGTGAATTCGGTCAGTTCGTTGCGCTCGTTCCACAGCAAAGTATCGTAGCAACCCGCAGGCAATCGATGGGCGTCATAAATCCCGCGTTGCGTGGTCTTGTGCTGCAAGCGTTCGTCAGCGCTCTCCACCGCAGTCTTGGCCAATACAACCAACAAGTCATCACCTGTCGCCGGCGACGCCAAAGCAGTACATTCGGTACGAAAACTGCCATGGCAATCCAGCAATAATCGAACTCGCCATGAGCCATTCGAGTGAATGGCCCGCACCTGATCCAGCGCAAGGTGTGAACATGCAGGATCCCATACAAAACCAAAATACTCTGCACTGAGCTGCATCCGGAACAGGTGACGCTCAAGCAGAACATACGCGCCACCCTCCAGCCGCAGGGTCTCATACAAGTCAAATCCGGCACTCGCACGGAGCAGGAATCGCCGCTTCACCAACCATTCTGCATACTCGTCACGTGCCGACGATTCCCAAGTGATTCCACTTCCCAATCCGCACTCAGCCTTCCTCATCGCTGTGTCCAGGGTCACCGTGCGAATGCCGACATTGAAGGTCGCATGTCCACCGGGCCGAATCAGGCCGATCGCCCCGCAGTAAGCGCCGCGCGGTGAGGTTTCCAGCGCGGCGATTGCAGTCATGGCGGCAACCTTGGGCGCTCCAGTGACGGAACCGCAGGGAAACAGCGCCCGAAAGACGTCGAACAGAGAGATTTCCGGGCGGGTGACACATTGCACGGTCGACGTCATCTGCCAGGCAGTAGGTAATCCCTCAATTGCAAACAACTCTGGTACCGACACGGTTCCGGTCGCCGCAACGCGAGCCATATCATTGCGCAACAAGTCGACGATCATCAGATTTTCTGCGCGATCCTTGGTTGACTCGCGCAACGCCAGAGCTGCCGCCTCATCGAAGTCAGCAGAAGCATGACGGGGCGCCGTACCTTTCATCGGTTTGGTAGTCAATGAAGCGGGCGTTTGATTAGCGTTCCAATCAAAAAAAAGTTCAGGTGACACAGACAGAATTTGCCAATCCGCGTGCTCAAAATGCACGCAATAACCGCCCGGCTGGGTGAGCCGCAAACTCTCGAAAAAAGTAGCACCATCGCACGTGCCGGATGACCTCAGCCGGTCGGTGTAGTTGATCTGGTAATACTTGCCTTCGGCAATAGCACCACGAATCGTGCTTATTCCAGACTCAACCTGCGCATAGTTCACGTCCATCTGCCAAGGCGATCCCTGCCATGTTCGCCCTAACCCGCCCTGGGGAAACATTTCCGTGGGCGACTCCACTGGTCGGTCGTAAGCCGCGAAAAAGGCCAAGGGCAAAAAGCTGGGAGTGGTTGCGACGCCAAATGCGCTGTCGAAAGCCGGCGCCGCCTCGTAGGAAACGAAGCCAAGTACCCAACATCCGGTCTTCGCCAGACGCTCGGCTTCAGTCATGACATTCTCGACGTCGGCAAGTCTGCGTGCGCTGAGCAAGCAAACGGGCTGCGCAAAGCGCAGCGCCAATCTGGTCCCATCGCCCTCTGGGAAATCAATTCGTGCCTTCATAGGGAGAGTTTACGATATCCCGGGCAGGCGGTTAAAACCGCAGCTCGTTCTCGCCGGTTGGTGCCGGACAGGCGCCGTGATGGCACGCGTCCAATTGCGCATTTCTTGTGAATCCACTATTTTCTGGGCAAAATCGCCGCAAGAGTTTCAGGCAGAGCCCGGCTCCTGGCTGCAGCGATCATCGTATTTTGTTTCTCTGGATAGTTTTCTGCATCAAGGCAATGTCTACTGACCGCAACTTATCCTGTACCGTTGGCGAAACGCTGCAAACCTGTTCGTCTATTTGGGAAAATTTTTGATGAACGAATATTTATACGAGATACCTAGCCTGTTTATTGCACTGGGACTGCTGGTTTCGATGCTGCTTGCGATGGAATTGGGTTATCGCATTGGCCTGCGCCGTAAGGAAGTTACCAGCGAGGTTTCCAAGGAACACATAAACGCCATCCAAGGTTCGATTCTGGGCATCCTGGCCCTCTTGATCGGCTTCACCTTCTCTTTGTCGTTGCAGCGCTATGACACCCGCACCGATGCTGTCATCGAAGAAGCCAATGCCATCAGCACGGCATATATGCGCATACAGTTGTTGCCCGCGGCTTTACAAAAAGCGGCACGAGACACAATGCGTGAGTACATTGACCTGCGTGTGATTACCAGCCATCTGGCAATGACCAACCACGAAGAACGCAAAAATCAACTAGCCAGGACGGCAGAACTTCAAGCAAAACTCTGGGACTACGCACGGCAAGGCATTGAAGTGGACCCCAATATGTACCCTCCGACCATGTTTGCCGAGTCGGTCAACGGACTCATCGAACACTTTCGCACGCGTAATGCTGCCCTTGACAATCACGTACCTGAGTTAGTCCTGTTGCTGTTGCATGGGACCTTGCTCATGTCGGGGGCGATCGTCGGCTTCTCGACCGGGGTTGCCGGTCATCGACCGTCACTGGTCACCCACGTCATGGTGCTGTTGATCGTCGTACTGGTATTTATCATTATCGACCTTGATCGCCCGCGCCGCGGATTTATTCGTGTCAGCCAGGCCAGTCTGATTGAATTGCAGTCGTCTATCCATGCGCAGATGGATGCCATAAGCACGCAAACAGTTCCCAAGGCTTCACCCGTGCCGATAAGAAAATGACCTTCGGCTCGAAACCGAAAGTCAATCAAGCACTGGATATTTGACCTCTCCGTCGCAATCACATGTCGCCGCTGGGATGGCCCCTTGCGATGGTTAAAATAGCGCCGTTGCGGTAGGGCTCGATTTTCAAACGACCCATTTACTTCGCTTTTGACCGCGACCCAGCAAGCTGCGTTTATTTCCTTGAGGCCAAACCATCATGAAAACCAAAATCACCGAGCTTTTCGGTATCGAACACCCGATTATCCAGGGCGGAATGCATTTCGTCGGTCTGGCCGAAATCGCTGCAGCAGTCTCCAATGCCGGCGGACTGGGGATCATCACGGCGCTGACCCAAAAGACGCCGGCTGATCTGGCCAACGAAATCCGACGTTGCCGCGAAATGACCGACAAGCCGATTGGCGTCAATTTGACTTTTCTGCCCATCGTCAGTCAGCCAGACTATCCGGGCTATATCAAGGCAATCATTGATGGAGGCGTTCGCATCGTTGAAACTGCGGGAAACAATCCGGTCAAATGGCTTCCCGGCCTGCATGAAGCGGGCGTGAAAGTGATCCATAAGTGCACTTCAGTACGTCACTCTCTCAAGGCAGAGGCGATCGGCTGTGACGCGGTCAGCGTCGATGGTTTTGAGTGTGGCGGACATCCCGGTGAAGACGATGTGCCGAACTTTATTTTGCTGCCGCGGGCGGCTGAAGAATTGAAGATTCCCTTTGTTGCCTCCGGCGGCATGGCGGACGGCCGCTCATTGGTTGCTGCGCTGGCGTTGGGTGCCGACGGCATCAACATGGGTACCCGCTTTATCGCTACCAAAGAAGCACCGGTGCATGACAACGTCAAACAGGCAATTCTGGCCGCCAGCGAACTGGATACCCGGCTCGTCATGCGCCCCTTGCGCAATACCGAACGCGTTTTGAAGAACGATGCGGTTGAGCGCCTGTTGGAAAAGGAGCGTACGCTCGGTGCCGCACTTCAGTTCTCCGACATCATGGCGGAAGTTGCCGGTGTGTATCCGAAGGTGATGCAGGACGGCGCGATGGATGCCGGCGCATGGTCGTGTGGCATGGTCGCCGGCTTGATTCATGACATCCCGACGGTCAAGGAACTCATAGATCGCATCATGGCTGAAGCAGACGAAATTATTCGTGGTCGCCTCATGGGATATGTGAATGCTTGATGCAACACACCCTTCCACCTGCGTGTTGAAGACTGAGCACTGTACATTGCCCGTTGCTTGACGAAAAACCTCGATACTCTGCGCCTTCGGCAATAGTGCCGCCCTAACCTGTTGGACGCTGAAATTGGATATTCCTGTTATTGACATCGGCAATTTGCCCGCCGACCCGGTGGCTCCGGACGCATTGCTCGGCATCAAGCGGCAGCAGACCAACCCGAAACGCTGGAATGAGCCGGTTTGGGCCGATTTCGCAACGGCCCTGACTGCCGCCGGCGTTGAACTTATCGAACAAAAATTCGTCACCGGGACCTTTGCGACAGATGCCGGCGGGACTGCCTACGGTCTGCCGCACGGTGTCGTTATCGCAAAAGACGCAGCACAGATTTCGACCCTGATGAGCACCGCCCAGCGTTATCGAGTGCCGGTTACCGTGCGCGGCGGCGGCTTGACCACCGAAGGCGAATCGGTAGCGTTTGGCGGCGTCCTGCTCGACATGACCGGTATGAGCCGTGTGCTTTCCATTGACGCAGCGAACCTGACCGTTCGTACGCAAGCCGGCATTTTTTGGCATAGCCTGGCTGAGGTGCTGCGCCGGGAAAACCTCGATTACTTATCCGCGCCGCTGAACATGACGTCATCCGTTGGCGGCACCATCGGCGTAGGCGGAATTGATGTCAATTCGGCACGCCTCGGTTGTAGTGCGGACCAGGCGATAGCGCTGCAAGTCGTCACCCCGACCGGGGAAATCGTCGAGTGCTCGGACACGCAAAACACCGCCTTGTTTGAGCGCATGATTTTGGGCTATGGGCAGTTCGGAGTCATCACCGAAGCAACACTCAAGGTACGACCCTATCAGCCCATTGCGATGCACTATTTTTATTACACATCGCTTGCCACGGCGATTGAAGATTTGCAAATGCTCGACGCCAATGATGCGTCGGATTATTCGGGCATTTTGACCATGATGGACAAGGTGGTGAACCTGCTCGTGGCATTTGATTCCGACGAGCGTGAGGCAGCATTCAAGGTGGATTGGCTGCATCGTCTGCGCGGGCATGGCGAGTTGGGTATCTCGCTGCGGATGGGCCTTTACTACGCGCTGCGGCCCTGGCGTATGCGCGAAGCACTGTATCTGCGCGAGCGCAAAAACACCTTGTTCCCCGAGTTCCGCCGTCCTGAACATACCCGCAGCGGCAAGATGACCGACCGCACGGTAGTTTTTTCCCGTGCGGTATGGAAGCACTGGGGATCGCGCCAAATGGTGATCCCGGATCTGGCGACTTCATCCGAAAAATTCATTGATGCGACCCTCAAAGGTAACGCGGTCTGCAAGAAATACTTTCGTTACTACACCTTGTATTGCGTCGGCATCAAACTGCGGCCGGAACACACTGCGCATTACGAAATGTCCTGTATTCCACCGGATGCCGTCACCCGCGCTTACGGCTGTGAGTTTGAACCGATGATGGGTGATTTGAACGCTGAAGATTGCTACAGCCGCGACACCTTGCAGTCATTCAAGAATGAAATTTACGATATCGGCGTCGGCATCGGTGCCAGCTATTACCGTTTTGGCGGGATGATGAAAGGCTACATCCGTCGCGTGTTCGGCGATGAAGTGGTCGATCGCCATCTGGCGATGAAGCGCAAAGCCGATCCCAACATGATCCTGAACCGGGATGTGGTTTTCTGATGATGCCACTGCGTTCACGAACCTATACGGCCTGCAGCGGCTGCAGTCTGTGCCTCCTGTCATGCCCCGTATGGCGCAACACCCATGACATCCGGCTGACGCCGCACGGCCGCGCAAAAGCCATGCAGCACGGTGCGACTGCAATCGATCTGGCCGAGTCACTGGACAGCTGTACGCTTTGTGGTGCATGCGAACCAGCCTGCCCGGAAAGCATTGACCTGGTCGGAATGGTGACTGGTCTGCGCGGCGAATTAGCGCTGCAACGGGAAGCAACTCCGCCATTTGACGGCGTCCTGCCAGCACCAACTGGCAACATCAGCCCGCCAACCATGCTGATTGCCGAACAGTCCATGTCCGACAACCCTGGCCTGTTGCGATCCATCATTGAGCAACTCGGTGGTGATGTTGCAGTCAGCGTATCCAGCGATTCCGGCACTGATATTTCAATCGCACTGAGTGACGGACTGCCAATTCCCGCAGAGCGGCTCGAACATTTTCTTGCGCCACTCAGGACAACGCTTCGGGTCATTGTTGCCGATGGTCGCCTGTTTTATGCGCTGAAAAATTGGCTGCACGGCGTCACAATTGCCAGCCTCGGCGAAGCGCTCAGCGCCTTGCCACAGGTTCGGAGCAAATTAAGCGACGGCGACCTGTATGTCATTGAATCGGTCGCTTTTCACCGCGACCATGAGCGCCTGATCAGTCACTACGACAGTCTTCGTCTAGCCTCGGGATGTTCGATGAACCTTGATCTGCAACGGATGGCAGTCCCGACGACAGCAAGTGCCCGAGCTCATGGTCGCGAATTTGTCGAAGAACAGGTGCGCTGGATTCTGCAAGGGCGAGCGCCAACGCGTATTGTGGTTGAGGATCTGGCCGACATCCCGGCATTTCAGCGTGTTGCGGATGTGCCTGTGATTCATGTGGGGGCTTTGTTGTGACCAGTGACAGCCAGTTGAAAATCCACGAGCTCGCCGATCTGAACCATAGCGACGATCTGAATCAGCTCTCCGATGTGCTGATCGACTGCGTCGAAGGTGGCGCTTCAGTCAGCTTCATGCAGCCGATGACCCGCGAAAAGGCCGACACATTTTGGCGCAATATCGAAGCCGGAGTTATCGCGGGTGCCCGCATATTGCTGGTCGCCCGCGACGAAACCAATCAAATTGTCGGCACGGTACACATCGTTCTGAGTCAGCCTGAAAACCAGCCTCATCGCGCCGATATCGCCAAGATGCTGGTGCATCGCAAGGCGCGGCGGCGCGGCATTGCAGAAGCACTGATGCGGTCCATCGAGGTCGTTGCCCGGCGCGAAGGCAAAACATTGCTGGTGCTCGATACGATTACTGCGGGTGACGCGGAACGGCTGTACGCGAGACTGGGGTGGATCCAAAGCGGGATCATTCCCGACTACGCGCTGTTCCCCGCCGGCGGTTTGTGTGCCACCACCATCTTCTACAAGAAATTGGAGTCTCATGCGTAACGTCGATGTCGTTATCGTCGGTGCCAGCCTCGCTGCTGCCGCCGCTGCCAAACGTCTTACCGATGCCGGTTTGGAAACCGTCATCCTGGAGCGCAAGGAGCTGCCGCGCCACAAAATCTGCAGCGGAATACTGTCGCCGCGCGGGCACCGCTTCCTGCTGGAAAATTTCGGCCCGCTGCCGCGTGAAGTGTTGCACGATCCGACCTGGTGCCGCGGTGTGACTTTCCACTTTCCGTCCATGGTGTCAATGAGTCTGGACTTTTTCGGCGGCACCACGCCACATCTGCATCGCAAATATTCGGACTACTGGGCGATTCAGCGCAGCGGCGCCGAGGTGCACGATCAAACCTCATTTGTCGGCCTGGTCGAGCACAGCGATCACATCGTCGTCAACGCGCGCAAACAAGGTGAGGATCTCCAGTATCGCGCCCGTCATGTGATCGGTGCCGATGGCCCCAGCTCACCCGTGATACGGTCAATCTACCCGGAGTATCCGGAACAGATTCCGTGGTTTTTTGTTGGCCAGAAATTTCACGGAATTATCGATTGCCCGCTGGATCGCGAATACTTCCATTTCTGGTTCAACCCCGACCTGGGTCATTACACCTGGAGTCACGCGCGCGATGGTCAGCAAATCGTCGGCGTCGGTTTCAAGAGCGGCGATAACTTCGATGCGAAGCACAAAAACGTCGTGCGCTATCTCGAAGAAAAACACGGTGTACGTCTTGATCCGCATACGAGTCATGAAGGCTGCGCTGAGAACTTTGGTCCGTCGCTGATCAATCGCTACGTCTTTGGCAAAGGCAATGTGCTGATCACCGGACAAGCCGCCGGTTTCCTTAATATCATCGCAGAAGGCATGAGTTGCGCCCTGCATTCCGGCGCGATCTCCGGCGAAGCCATTGTTGAGGCACGCCTGCGCAACCGCCCGGTACAGGAGGTTTATCGCAAAATGATCGCCTCTGAAGTTCGTCGCACCACCGACCAGTGGAATCCTCTAAAGGTCGCTTTTGGCATGCCACACGAAGCAGATTTTCGGACAGCGTTGATGGGCCTAAGCTGGCGCGAACGCCGCTTGGTCGTCCGTGATATCTGGCGCTTTATTGTGCTTTACAAAGAGTTCAAATGGGGCCGCCAGATCGTGCAAAGCGCACTCGACCGGCTCAGCAACGGAAGCTATACCCAGCAACGTTGGATTTGAACTGCAAATTCACCCACGCAACGGCACAACTGTTGCGAGGACCTGCGCCGGTCTACTAATACTTGAATGTACTCGGTCGCCGTGGTTCGAGACGCACGACCACCGGCTCATTGCCGACACGATCAGCGACGAAAAACACCGTCGCACCCGCATCGTAAACGGTCAGCATGTCCGCCGATGCAACGCCAAATTTGGTGGTCGCGGCGGGAATCTCCAGATCCTGATTGCCCTGATGGGAAATGCTGAGTTTCTTGGTGGTCTTGTCGACAGTGACCACGGTTCCACGGGTCATGACCATCATCGTGCCGCGAAACTGCTCGGGTGGGAGTTCCCGAGTCGAGGTATTGGCTAGCACCGTAGTCGATAAAAACAAACCTAGACCACCGGCAACAATCGTCTTGTTCATTACAAACCTCCTAATCGTCAATTCGCCATGGCCGTCAGCATGCACCTTTTGGACAAACTTTTCCAGTGGTGAGCTAACGCGTCAGCAAATAGTCGCTCAACTGCGCCAATCCCTGAAGATCATGGATGTCGGCATCGAAATAAGGTACTTGGGTAATCTGCGTCTTTCGCCCGGCACTCAACTGCCCGATCTGATGCTGATCCTGTTGTGCCAGTTTGGCGTAGTGCTGCCAGGCGACAATGAGCTCGTCGACGACCACTTTGAGCTGCCTCTCATCGGCGAGTTTGGCGTGACTTGAAGCCAGGCACTTGACGATCGACCTGGCCTCCGGCAGTGCATCTGACGCCGGCACCAACCCGTCAGCCAGGCGGTGCACCCGATTGACGATGATGCCGCCCAATGAGACGCCATAACTCGAAATCTTGCCCAGAAAATATTGCGCTTCCTGCATCGCCGAAGGAACCGGACTGGTCACCAGAAAGAACAAGGTCTGATCGCTCTGCAAGAGCAACTTGACCTCTTTCGAACGCCCGCGAATGCCGTCGTACAGTTCGTCGAAGGATTGAAAGAACTCCGCCATATCACCGAACAGTTCGCCGCCGGTGATGCGCTCAAACAAACTCGAGATCAATTTCGTGCTGCGTCGCAGCCAGTCCATATACGACTTGCCCGCCTTCCGCGCATTACCCCACACCAGCTTGACCACGCCCGAATCGAGCACGTTCATCATGCGGTCCGGAGAATCAAGAAAATCCAGTGCATGCTGCGTCGGCGGCGTATCAACCACAATCAAATCGTACTTGTCGTCGCGTGTCAGCTCGTACAGCTGCTCCATCGCCATGTATTCCTGCGTCCCTGCCAGTGCATCGGAAATCTGCTGATAAATCAGATTACCCAGAATCTGCTCGGCCAGTTCCGGTCGCGGCGCGTAACGTCTGATCACGTCGTCAAAGGTGCGTTTGGTGTCCAGCATCATGGCCCAAAGCTCGCCTTTGCCTTTCAGACTTAGACCCTGTTCGCGAAACAGCGCTGGCGATACTCTGCGCGGTTCGTTGTCGAGCTCCTCCAGCCCCAGGGAACTGGCCAGGCGCCGCGCCGGATCAATGGTCAGCACCAGCACTTTTCGCCCGAGTTGCGCAGCGGCACAAGCCAGCGCCGCGCTCGTCGTGGTTTTGCCGACGCCACCGCTGCCGCAGACGACAATCAGGCGTCGCTCAGCGATCGCACTGGCAATTTGATCTGTGTCGGCGATGGTATCTGGCGCACTCATCGCAGGCGCGCCACCAATTGATGCACGCTGGCAACTGTCCACGGTGCATCAAAAACGAAGGGAAGTACGACGGAATCCAGGTTGGTTTCCTTTTGCAGGCGCGCCAGGTAATGCGCATTGAGCCGGCTGCGTCCGTCCATGTGCTCTGCCACGGCCAACACTGCATCGGCACCGGCAGCGCCCCAGCATGCGCCTGTCGCCTTGCGTGCGGCCGGCTGCTGCAATATCTGCAGCAAATCAGCCGATGCCGGTGAAAACGCCGGCGGAACCACTGCGTTAACGATGATTTCTCCCAGCGGAATATGCAGGTCGCTGCGCATTGCGGCGATCATGTCCACCGTTTCAGACACCGGCATTTCCTCTGCCAGCGTCACGATATGCATGCGGGTTCGAGTGGCGTCCGAGAGCAGATCGGAAATCAACTTGGCTTTCTGATAAATCGGCCCGACTTTGGTTGCGCGCATCGCCAGCATTGGCGAACGGAACAGGGACATGCCGTGACCGGTGGCTGGTGCGTCAAGAATAATCAAATCGTATTTGGGTTTGCCCTTGCGATCCTTGAGCCGCTCAAACTCCATCAGCTTGGTCAGCGTCATGATTTCCTTCAGCCCGGGCGCAGCCTGGACGAAAGCCTTGATCAAGCGTGATTCAATCAGCGGACGTGCCAACGCTGCCAGCTTAAGACTGGCACGGACATAGTCGTTGAAGGCTTCCTGCGGATCGAGATAAATGGATGAAAGGCGCGGCACACCCAACGGCGTTTCCCGGAAACTGGAGGCCGCCTGGCCGAAAAGCGGCGCAATCTTTTCGTTCTCGCCCATCTCGCAAATCAGGGTTTCCAGGCCCTGCTCCGCCGCGCGCAAGCCTAGCGCAACGGCAACCGTAGACTTGCCGACGCCGCCTTTGCCGCTCAGGATCAGCAATCGGCGATCAAATGCAATCACACTCATCGATCAGGGGAAGCCAGATGTTGGACATTGGGCCGGCAAGCAGGAAAAGGTGGCGGGAGTATATCCAGAGCGGGGTCAATCGCGAACCACGGCGTCCTGCCAGCACCAACTGGTGAATTGATCGATTTCGAATCCGCCACCAATTGCCATAACACGCTATTATTTGCGCATGATTCATGCGCAAAACTATGGAGCCAAGAAATGACTACGCATGCTGAGCAAGCCAAACCCCAAAAGAAGCCAACCAATGTTTCGATCAACCAACAGCTCCTAGCCGAAGCAAGAGCGTTGGAGGTCAATATATCTCGCGCAGCTGAGGCTGGCTTAGCACGTGCGATTGCCGATAGACGTGCGGAACTATGGTTGGCCGAAAACCGCGCCGCACTCGACAGCTCAAATACGTATTTCGAGAAACACGGATTGCCCTTGGCAAAGTACCGGAGTTTCTGATGGCACGTTTCGATGTTCATACCAACCCCGATGGTGCCGGATTCTTGCTCGTCGTGCAGTCTCAGCTGCTTGATCACTTGAAGACCCGGGTCGTCGTGCCCTTGCTACCGCGAAGCAATGCACCACTCCCTGCACGCGCGTTAAACCCGGTGTTCTCTATCGGCGGCAAAGAAATGTTGATGGCGACCCAATTCATCGCTGCCGTACCAAGCGCAATCCTGACTGCACCCGTCACCAACCTGGATCCCCAACGCGGCGAAATCGTCGCGGCAATCGATTTCGTGATGCAGGGCTTTTAAGGCACTGTGACTCAAGCTCTGACGCCTCGCGCAACCGGACAAACCCAATGGACTCGAACCGATTGAATGCCGACTTCTCGCAGCGCGTGGTTTTGCCGCCGCCCACCATCGAGAGTTGGCTGCCATCCCCAGAACCGGGCGTCCACCGCTACCGGCTGGACCGCATCGGTGGCGAGGTGGCACGCGCGACCAGCGTGGTGCGCTATGCGCCCGGCTCGCGCTTTGCGCGCCACGTGCACGGCGGCGGCGAAGAGTTCCTGGTGCTGGACGGCACCTTCAGCGACGAGCGCGGCGACTACCCTGCCGGCAGCTACGTGCGTAACCCGCCGGGCACCGCACACGCGCCGTTCTCACGCGACGGCTGCACTCTGTTCGTCAAGCTCTGGCAGTTTGCCGTGGGCGACAACGAACCGGTGCACATCGACACTACCAGCACCCCATGGCGCCCCGGCCTGGTGCCCGGACTGTCGGTGATGCCGCTACACGAATTCGACGGCGTCAGCACCGCGCTGGTCCGCTGGGCGCCGCAGACACGCTTCAACACCCACAGCCACCCCGGCGGCGAGGAAATCCTCGTGCTGCAGGGCCTGTTCCGCGACGAGCAAGGCGAATACCCCGCCGGCACTTGGTTGCGCAGCCCGCGCTGGAGCCAGCACACGCCCTTCACCGGCGGCGAGGGCGCACTCATTTACGTGAAGGTAGGACACATCGGGGCAACCTTCATGGAGGCACCGGGGGCCAACTAAGTCGCCGGTCAGCGCCTTGGAGCACGGGAACAATCGCGGGCGGAACGCGGGTCCCGGCAGATTGCACCAGTTGGTGCTGACGATACGCCGTCATCAGTGGAGCTTAAGCCCGTGAGCGCTGGGTGACCAGAACCTCAGTCTTCACCGGTTCGGCGAAATCGTGATCTGTCCCTAATTGTTCGGAGAAAGGTCGCAAGGATCGGGACCGCATAGCCCGAATTTAGCGCAAATAGTCGGCACTAAGCGAATCAATGTCTTGCGGTCGATTGCCTTTCAGTGCGTCGCTATCGGCATTACTTAGTTTGTGTTGGTTTGCTCTTCGTACGAGAGACCCACTTTGCAGAACACGAATGCCACCGCAGTCCAGATTGTGAGGGCGGTGCAAAGGCCCTTTGCCGCGTTACAGCCCGCTCCGCCATTTCGACAGTTCGTCGCTTGGTACTCGCCTGTTCGCCGTCTCGTCACTACAGTCCCGTCCATCGCAAAAAATCGCGACTCCCATTCTCTGATTCCCTTACAGAAACTAACCTTCCATGGACGCTCAAGTATCTATCTCCGCGAACGGCAACCTCACTGCAACGCTGGGACAGCGCATCCTGCGCTTCCCGCTGACCCGCATCGTCCTCGGTGTTGCCTTTTTTATGGTGCCATTTCTACTAATCCAAGGTTTCTCCACCAATTTTCTGGAAGTGAAACTGCATTCCCGCATAGGCCAACTGTCTGGCGCTTTTGTGGGCTGCCTCTCGTACGCGTTTTATGTGACGAAAATCGAGAAACGTGCGGTTACCGAACTGGCGCTCAACGGAGCTTTGAAAGAGTACAGCGTAGGCTTTGTACTCGGCGCCTTGATGGTCTGCCTTACTGTGGCGTCAATAGCCGCGCTAGGTGGAATAAGTTCCATTGCTGTCGCACCCAACACCATCATCGTCCTGCCGCTACTCATGCAAGTAACGGTTGGTTTGATTGAAGAAATGCTGTTGCGAGGCATTTTCTTCAGAGTTGTACAAGAGTCGCTGGGCAGTTGGTTGGCACTGCTGGCTTCAGGTATGGTGTTTGGCGCATTGCATCTGGTCAACGACAATATCTCAGTCTTGGCTATCGCCAACATCGCGGTGGTTGGCGTGTTCTTCGCCGCGGCTTACCTGCTGACTGGGCGCCTATGGTTGTGTGCAGCCCTGCATGCTGGTTGGAACTTTGCCCAGGGGAGCATTTTCTCGTTGGCGGTGTCTGGCCACGAGGCGAAGAGCGGTCTGTTCACAACCCAACTCACCGGTCCTGATTGGCTGACCGGCGGCGCATTCGGCCTTGAAGGCTCGGCCGTAGACCTGGTCCTAGTGATATTCGCCAGTGCAGTGATGGTAAAGCTGGCTCAACTCAATGGTCCAATGATGGCTCCAGTCTGGAAGCGCTGAAGGCTGGAATAATTGGGAACGGAACTCAGATTGCTCGCAAGCCGCGCCAGTTGGTGCTGGTGAGGGACTGGCCCGTTCACCGGCCATACGCCGTCATCTCTCACGTATAAGCTCCTCGAGGCTACGGAACCAGACATTCAAACGCGATCAGCTTCGTTAAACCGTGGTCTGTCCCTAATTTTCCTACTAATTTTCCTGATGACTGCCCTGCGGGTTTGACGACTGAACCCAAACGGCTCGAAGCGTAGCAACTAGAAAATCTGGTTCAGGTAAGGATTCTCGCCTCAATGGAAGCGAGCGCTGCGGTTTCCTTAAATCGCCAGTCCGACATCTCCTTCGAGCACCGTTGCCTTCAACTGCGGGCGCGCTCCACTCGTCCACAGTGGGGCCGTGTGAACGACCCGATAGCGGATCGGTCCGCCGTCCGCGCTTTCGCTACGCGTAATCGGGCGTGGAATGCAGACAAACTCGGTGCGCATTTCATTGGCCGACAAACAGACCTTGGCATAACCGTGTCCTCCCATATCCACGAATTCCAGATGCGGCGCCAGATCCGGATTGGACAGCGCTCGTGCGCGCTGAAGATCGAAGCTCCTGGCATATTCGAAGCACGAGCGTACGCCATGTTTCAGCAACATATTGAAAGTCCACTCCGGCTTCGCCCCCGCATCCTTGTTGGCAAGAAACAGCGGTCGCAGCGGATTGTCCTTTTTCATTCTGTGCTCATACGACTCCATCGCACCCGGACTGACGAGAGAACCACCAACGAAACTCAGCCCGACCGGTTCGAATTTTCCGGGTGGAAGTTCGGCAGTCGCATAGCCTGCCCAAAAGCTGTGGCGGTCGCCGGAGACAATGCCGAAGCCGGTAATCTTCGCGTCACGTACCAGATGGTAAATTTCCGCGCGCTCGGTCCAGGCGGTGCCGTAATCACCGCCGCTGGCGGCGGCGTAGGTGTTGGCAGGCCAGGACTCCTTGGTCAGACCTGCAGGCAGGTTCTGCGGGTCGGCACGATAGTCCAGCGCGCCCTGCGAATTGCCCCAGATCTTCCACACCGCAGTTGAGTGCTTGAGCTTGTCTTTGAACCATGCCTTCTGCTCCGCCCCGAGTATCGTTTGCGGCGGCGCGTTCCGTTGCGGATTCGGCACCTGCGCGTCGTTGAAGCGAATATACGCAGGAGGATGGCCGCCGTTGAAGCTGCGCCCGCCGTCGAGCGCCTGCATCTCAGGCTCGGGAAACATTCCCGGGAACTCTTCGCCCAGTTTGTCGAGCGACGGATCGCTGAAGGGGTCGGCGCTCCGATAGCTGCGCTGATCAGTGATGATCAGATCCAGATTCCGACCGTAGCGCAACGCCCGGTAGACCTTGAGACTATTGATCGCCGTCAGGTTGTTCGGTTCCACTCCCAGCCCATTGCTATCAAACTCAGTGACGGGAATGTCCTTTACAGCCGGTGGGTCAAAGCGCTCAAGCAAGCCACCGGGCGAGGCGACACGTGCGGGAAGGTATTCAAACCAGGCCTGATTCGCCGCGACCTTGATGCTCTGGCCCGGCCGCTCGAACGAACCCGCCTTGAGGATGCTTTGCCATCCTTGCCACGAGAATTCGTGGTTGTCCCAGATCGCAACAAACGGCCAGCGGGCCCGCGCATCCTGAAGATCAGGATCGGTGAGATAGGCCTTGTAGATCGCGCGGTAGCCGTCGATCGTCAGCGGTATGTGGAAGTTTCCGACCTTGTGGCCGTCCGAAATGCGCGCAATCTCGAAGATCGTACGGTCGTAGCGCGTCTTCACCTCGTCGGGATACTGCACCACCTCGTAGATGAAATCACCCAGGTGCAGAACGAAACCAAGCTGCTCGGCAGCAGGAGCGCGTTCATCCTCAAAAATCATCCGGCGAGAAGCGTTGAGCTTGCCTTCATTGATGTCCTGACAGCTCACGAAGGCAAAGTTCACCGCGCGCGGATCGTTTGGCAATGGCGCGGTAATCGTACGACCGATCCGGCTGCCGTTACCGTCAGCATCGGTGAACCGGTACCAGTAAGTCTGCGCCGGCTTAAGTCCGCCAATCAACACGCGCGTGGTCCAGTCCGCCGCGCTTGAGACCGGTGCCTGCGCGTGCGCGATCACCTGGTGGAACGCCTCATCTTCGGCAACTTCAACCGTCAGCAACTGGCGACTGCCCTGATCAAACGGCCGCCTCGTCCACAAGATGACGCTGTGTGCATCGGGATCGCCCGAAGCGACCCCCTGGGGATAGAGATCACGTCGCTCAAACCATTTGACGCGCGAAGCGCGCGCCGGTCCGACCCATGCGAGCGACGCACCCATGGCTGCTGCAGCTTTAAGAAAGGATCGGCGGCTAAGCTTCATCATTACACTCCATTCTGGCGATAGTTTAGTTGGCGAGATTGCGCGGCATCGCAGCAGAATTCGAATGAATTGCGACGAACAACGGTTTGCTAGGCGCGAACGGCGGTGGAGCAATTGGCGCGCAGTGGCCCCGATATGCCGATTGATGCATAAAGGGCTCCAGCGCACAGATCGAATGCCCTACGCAAGTCAAGGTGCTTATGTCGCCATGCAAATGGCGGCTTCGCCCGGTGAGAAGGTGCAGCTGATCTGCGGCTCTCCGTATTTGCCGGGCGGATGCAATTTGGAACTTAATGTTCTAACAACACACCTGCAGCAGCCAGCATTAGATGCCTGCAATCAACCAAGGAGAACGGAAATGACGGAAGTAATTACGAGGAAAGTTGTAAACAACGAGGAGGATCTGAACCGCGACCCTATCAGCGGCGCACCGGGCTCTCACCCACTGGGCACCGGCGCTGGTGCGGCATCCGGCGGCGTTGCCGGAGCTGCTGTCGGGACGGCGGTCGGCGGACCGCTAGGCGCCGTAATCGGCGCTGTCGTAGGAGCGGTGGCAGGCGGATTGGCGGGCAAGAGCGCGGCCGAAGCCGTCAATCCCACTGCTGAAGAAACATACTGGAGAGAGACATACGTTCGGGAACCGTACTATGTGCAAGGAAGGCCTTACGAATACTACGCTCCGGGCTTTCGCACCGGCTGGGAAGGCCGTGTACGTCACGACGGGCGCAGCTTCGATCAGGCGGAACCCATGTTGCAGTCAGACTACAACAGTGCCAAAACCGAACTCGACCCCGCTTGGCAAGACGTGAGGCCGGCAGCGCGTGCGGCGTGGGAGCGCGTTGATCGTGACTGGAGATCCAAGCAGTAAGGTGAACAAAACCGCCTCTGGCTATGCTGGAGACGGTTCGGCTGCCCGACTTGACTTCTGCCAATGTCATACGGTAGGAAAGGAATACGCTGCAACATTAAGCGATACAAACACGCCAGCAACGAGGCAGGATGAATATGACTTGAATGCGCCCAACCGGGCGGCTCGAGGCGTTGAGTGTTTCCAGTCGCTGGACCAACGGCGTATCACCAGCACCAACTGGCGAAAAGATGAGGTGAAACCTTGGTCCCCTATTATTCCAATTGTTTTGGCGCCCCAGCGCGAATTGAATGTGCGATCTGCCTTAAGGAAGAATCGGGACCACGGTGTCGTGGTAGCTGGCGCTAATCCCTATCGACAACCCACTTTCTGACTTTCATCGAACGGTATGAATTCTTTCGCGTTTGATCTGAACTCCTTTGGCCATTCAATTGAGGACGTCATCTCATAGCGTTGCTTTTTGTACTTCCAAAACGAATGTTTGATGGACGGCGCATCGTGCCACCATGTTTCAATCTCTGAATAGTCACCTTTTTCACGAGAGTGCAGGGTAATGTTGAACCCCCCATAAATCCAACCGATTAGTTTCCACTTCCCCTTTTGATCTTGAAGAATTTCATACCCCGAACCGTAATTAGTCATCGAGCCATTAGCGTTGTCCAAACGATCAAAAACCAGATATTCCTGCTTACCATCAGCGTCGAGGTCATGTTGCTCAACGCAATAATTACCAGCTGCATCGCGCATTGCTTTAGGTAAGGCACGTTCGATTGGCTCAGGTAGCTTCATCCAACGCCAATTCACTTTGTCGGAGACTAGACCCGGCGTAAGGTAAAGCAATGAGCTTCTGTAAGCCCAGACACCTTCAAACTCTTTGCGTGTGGAACTATCGCTGGCGGCAAAGGTGATAGTCGGCGCTAGCAATGAGAGCGACAGTGCCAATCCAAACTCTGTAATTTTTGCGAAAGATTTCATTTAGCTTTCCCCTTGAAGTGGTGTGGGTGATCGACATTGGGTTACAAATAAAGCGTTCACGCTAATCACGCTACCTTAAGGGCACTAGACGCTCATCATAGACTTGCCCAAAATGTATTTGGGGCAAAAGGCAAGGACTTTGTAACGAAGGATTACGGCAACGACATACGCCCAGTTAATTCATTAGTGTGAGCAGATGAAGTCAATCCAACAGATTCTGCCCTCTGGAGGCGACTGCGCCTGTGCCAGTTACCAGCATTCGATCCGTCCATGCAAAGGGCGCATCCCTTTGCGGATTGGGATGTCCTGCAACCTCCTTGTAACAAGCGAAGTATTGCCAAATCTAGAACCGGTAATCAATCAATGAATGCTTTTGGTGACTCGTGATGTACGACAAGATGCCCGCCGATAAGAGAACCTTTAGCATCACTAGGGAATGGCTGCTTCAGTCGGGTCTAAGCGGCAACGAACTTCTGCTCGAAGCGCTTTTGCGCCGAGGATTCCTCGCATTGCAAGAGGAGGACCGCATCTGGCTAGGTACAGGATCGCACATATACGACATAGCCGTCTTGAAGCTGGTTGACGGGCTCGATGTTCAAGAGATTGTGGATCATCGAGATCGTGCGGCATGCATAAAGTTCAAGCCGGATAGCAACAACGCTGACATAAAAACAGCAATCGCAATTATTGCGCTGCCCGAGAACCATTTTGATGGAAGGAAAGGATGGACTGGAGCGGATCAAGGCTTTGGGTGGATGGAATACCGCGAAATGACATTGAAGTGGGGAATGAAAATGGCTGCCTGCCCGGCGAGCAGTCTCGAATATCCATATCGTCGGTACGTCAGCAACGCACTGGACATTGGCATTGCACTTTTGGTAAAGACTTTTCCTTTAATTCATGTAACCACAAGCTTCTCGTGCGATGGTCATGGCAAGGACGGCATGGTGATTGGCCTCTGCTTTTGTTGGGATAGCTGGTGGGGGAAGTGTGTTGCTGACGTTTTGGGATTTACGCCAGTGAACAGCAAATGGCATTGGTACGAAGACACAGGAGGACTATACATTAGTCCGAGAGATCAATTCAGTGATGGTGAAATTCTAGACATGCTTAACGATATCCAGAGGTTTGCTAGGCTCATGATGAACAACGACACGATAAAGAAGATCAGTCGTGCACATTCCAAGACATTGAAGCACTTCCCCCGCAAGCACATGGGGCCTCCGTTTCATTTGTTTGAGCCTGAAGCTAGGCGCCAGTTGGCTAAAGAGTTTGGCTCGGTAGCACCAATTGCAAATTTGGCGGCCAATGTTTGAGTAGGCGTCGGTTAAGTGAGGTCTGGACCTAGTGAGAATTGCTGCGCGAATATTTGTGGCGACAAAAATGCGTGATTGGAGAGCACACGAAACTTTCAGTCATGCACATCGGCGGGAGCTTGCACCTCATGCTCAATGCCTACCAACGCAACTTACTTTCAGCGACCGTTGAGCAACAGGCCGCAGTCCGCGCGAATTTAGTCGTGGCAGTAAACGTGAAACTCCGTTGGTTCCTCTCCAATCTTCCACAAGAATCGTCTGAATCTATGAAAAGCGAATTCCTCTAGCTTCTCATCCTCTGACTCTGTTGCCAGAATCATGGCCTGAACAATTTCAAACCCTAGCTTCGCGGCTTCGGTGTTGGCATCGTTTGAAAGTTTGTTGATGACTTCAACATGCGCGTTGCGCATCAATACCAGAGCGTCGCGCATGTTACCGATTGATCCAGATTGCTCGACTGCGATGTCCCACATTGTGCGAGCCTCAAAATGCATCCGCGCAAGGGCATTGGCCGTCATCCGCTGACCATTTACTTTCGAATCAGCGAGAACAACTTTCACCTCTGCAAGCGCCCACCAAAACGCGCGACCATCGCCGAACACTTCGCTATCATCCCCCGCAATGATGCAGGAATAGTTGTCGCCAGTGCGACTGTTCAGATTTACAAACTCGCACTTTTCGGCATCTCTCGGAACTCTCGCCAAATCTTCCTGCTTTAAGTTTCGCCTGTCTGTTATTGGTTGGCCATCTTCGACTCGCAACATTGCTATGCCTGTTGGCGTGTCTTCGAGGCGCACATTTACTCTTATACCGCTGAAATCCGGGCGGCCAATTGCACTCAATTGCAACGGCAGCACTTCGCTTGCGTCATCATCCCCGTCTAAAATGACCGATATCCCAAAGGCTTCATGCAGAATACCGACTGTCCTTTCTGAAGTTCGCTGCTCTTTAGACTTCCCCTGCAGCGTGCCAAGGATTTCGGATACAAAGTGGTCAAATTCAAATTGATCAATCGCTTTACTCTGCCGAAAACTATCTGCCAAGGCGAAGGCTAGTCCTACCATTCTTGTGCCAGTCATCAACTCGTTCAGAGACTCATGCGAATTTACTACCGCAGCCCTGAACTGCGGAATATCTAGTCCCGACAGCTGATCTCGAACTCTCTCTCGACTGTCGACGTCCAGTTTTCCTAGGATATCAGTCAGGATGAAACCCGCGATAGAGACCGCCGCCGTTTCCGGCCCTGTTCCATCTTTGAAATAGCCACGTATAACGTCTTTAATGCCGGGGTAATCCTGTTTAAGCTCCTTAAACGGTTTGGGATAGAACATAAGCAACGCGCACAAAGATACGTGCACCTTCTGCCTATATTGCAAATGCTTAAAGAAGTCAAACATGGCTGGTTTTGATTGCGTAGATATTAATGCGGAGTTGCAGTAGGCAGCCAAAGACTAGAAGCTGTCCTTTGGATTTCTCGAAAGCAGTAGCTTACGCAGAAGTAAGGGGGCCGCGCGGTTATTCGCGCAGCTCCGCTTGAACGCCGGTTAGGAGCTGCGGCCACGGTTTTAGCCATTGACATTGAACCTCTGTCTGGCGTGCTGCACTAACTGTGCCACATAAGGTGCGAGACTTTCCTTTGATGCATTTGGTCCAACCTGCAAAACAACGCTATCAGACCAATTGCAGCCTGTTGCGTCAGGCTCCCGCAACATGTACTGCACGGTTATTTTTGAACCGGCGGCGTCTTCGGCTTTTTGGAGTTCAGTAGTAAGTCGATCACTCAATTCGCTCAGGGTAACAAGCTCTCTTGCATCTGGCATCTTCCACTCCTTATGTGTATTACCGTCCGCTGCCCCTGCCATTCGACCATCCTGATATCCACGAGAATAATTTAAACGGCTCCAGTCGCCCTCTAGAATCTCAGGGTCAGGTCTTTCATCATCACACTCTCGCTTGGTGTCGGCGCGACGCTCCCAACAAAGGCAAGATCACGCATTCGCTGTTTGAAAAGCAGCAACGGGAACTTGTCGGCTGACTGCGACAGACTTGCGCAGCGCTTTGATGCGCTCAATCTCATGCAGAGTTTGTGCCGAAAAATATGACTCTCCGCAATTCGAGCAAGACCACATGGGAATTGCCTCAATGACAAGCAATGCTGATGATTTACCGAAACTACGGGTAACGTGCTTCACCTGCACGGATGGGCTACCGCAATAGGCGCAAAGATGTTTAGAGGGCATAGCTTGTGATAACGATGAGCTTTCCAGTGAGGCCGATTTTAACGACCGCTTGCGCCTCGATTCCGTCGAGCGTACTACCGGAAATGACGTATTTGACTTCACGGGTTTGGGCGTCCCGCTGGCGCTCCGCGATTTGCCCCGTGAGGATAATGCTTTCGAGATCAAGGATTGTGAGGTCGTCATCTTCGAGCTCCTCTGCGGCGTGGGTGGAAACGACATAGTTAAGGGTTCGGATCAGGTTCCGCAATTGGTTGATCGTAGGGTGAGCCATTTCATTTAGTCTATCGGGCAGCGTGGAAAATGTCTAACCTGAAATCAACGGCGTGTTACCAGCACCAACTGGCATTTCTCCCCATCCCCCACCCGCCCCCCAATCGCAAACGTCGTATACGACCTTCCCCCGTGAAGGGTGAGGAGAAAACCCCTTCAGCATTTGCGAGATTGCCCTGCAAGTTGTCCACGTGACATTTGGCCGCCCTCAATTCAGCTGTGCGAAAATCCCGCCCTTCTCTTGCGCCGATCAGGTTTGGAATCCGCCATGACTACACCCCGCCAGCTGTTTGAAACGCTTAACCAGGAATACCTCGCCGTCCACAAAACCAAGGAAGACTTGTTCTGGAGCACCTACATGGCTTTCTCCGACGATCACGCCGGATTCGCCAAAGCGGAGCAAGCCTATAAGGCATTTATCTCCGATCCGGCCAGGCTGGCCAGCGTCCGCGAGGCCCTGGCAACACTTGAAAAAATGCCTGATTCTGCCGACAAGAGAAGTCTGCAGCACGGTCTGAAAGGCTGGCTGGCACTGTTTGAATGCAACATCGTTGATAGCGATGAAGCGCGTGCCTTGATGAGCGAACTGATCGATATGGAATCCGATCTCTTCGCCAAGCGCAAGGATCTGGCGCTGCATCACATCAACGAAGCCGGGAAGCGCGAAGAAGCCACGCTCTCCATGCTGAGCACCAATCTGGGTACCAATCCGGATGAGGCAGCGCGCAAGAGTTCCCACGACGCCTTGATGAGCCTGGAGCGATGGGTGCTGTCGAACGGCTTTCTCGACATCGTGCGCAAACGCAATGCCTTTGCCCGCGCTCAGGGCTTCGCCGATTATTTCGAATACAAGGTGCGCAAGAACGAGCAGATGTCGTCCAAAGAATTGTTCGCGGTACTCGACGACTTTGAAGCGCGAACCCGTGCCGCCAATGAGCGGGCGATGCAGGAGCTGACAAAAACCCATGGCGCCGGTGCAACCAAGCCGTGGAACCTTCGCTTCAATATCAGCGGTGACATCACCCGCCAGTTCGACCCGTATTTGTCGTTCGCCAAAGGTTTGCAGCGCTGGGTTGAAAGCTTCCGCCGTCTGGGGATTTCGTATCGCGGTGCGACGCTGCAGCTTGATCTGCTGGAGCGCAAAGGCAAATATCAAAACGGTTTTTGTCACGGCCCGATTCCCAGTTTTTTCGATGGCAACCAGCATTGGGTCGCCGGGCAAATCAACTTCACGGCAGAAGCCCAGCCTGACCAGGTGGGCAGTGGTGCACGGGCAATCAACACGCTGTTTCACGAAGGCGGCCATGCGGCGCATTTCGCCAATGTCACGCAGAACTCGCCTTGTTTCTCGCAGGAATTTGCACCGACATCGATGGCCTATGCCGAAACCCAATCCATGTTCTGCGACAGCCTGCTCGACGATGCCGACTGGCTCAAACGTTACGCACGCAATGCGGCCGGTGAGCCGGTTCCCGATGCATTGATCCGGCAGCGCATCGAAACCACACAACCCTTTGCTGCCTATGCCGAGCGCGGAATCCTGGTGGTGCCGTATTTCGAACGCGCGCTGTACCAGATGAGCGACGATGATCTGAATGACGAAGCCGTGCTTGCACTGGCCCGCGAATGCGAGCAACGTATTCTCGGTATTCCGGTTGGCCCGCGGCCGCTGCTGGCGATTCCGCATCTGCTGAATCAGGAATCCGCCGCCGCTTACCACGGCTACTTGCTGGCCAACATGGCGGTGTATCAGACCCGCGCATTCTTCGAACGCGAGTATGGTTATTTGACTGACAATCCGGCCATTGGCCCGGCGCTGGCCAAGCATTACTGGGCACCGGGCAACAGCCTCAGCCACAACGACACCTTGATGAGTCTGACCGGCGAACCGTTCAACGCAAAATATCTGGCCGATAGCTGCAATCAAACCGTTGAGGAAGCCTGGGCGGAAGCCAAAGCCAAAATCGCGATGGCCGCAACGCGGGAATACCCGCAAAACGCGCAGCGCGATCTGGATGCGACGATCCGGATTGTTCATGGCGCAGAGGTGCTGGCCGACAATACCGAATCGGACGAAGCGATGTGCCTGAATTTTGAACGCTGGATCGGCAAGCACTATCCGGCCAGCCAGCAGGGGGCCGCATTGCAATGAACCCACCTGCGCTCTATCCGCCACTGGAACCCAACCGCAGCGGCCGTCTGGCCGTGGATGAGATTCATACGCTGTACTGGGAAGAATGCGGCAACCCGGATGGTGTGCCGGTGATTTTTTTGCACGGTGGTCCGGGCGGCGGTTTGTCTCCCACGCATCGTCAGTTTTTTGATCCAGCGTTTTACCGTATCGTGCTGTTCGACCAGCGCGGTGCGGGCAAGTCAACACCGCTGGGCGAGTACCGCAACAACACCACGCAACTGTTGATTCAGGATATTGAGCAGATCCGCGAAATGCTCGGCATTGATAAATGGCTGGTGTTTGGCGGCTCGTGGGGTTCCACATTGTCGCTTGCCTATGGCCAGGCGCACCCCGAGCGCTGCACCGGCTTCGTATTGCGCGGAATTTTCCTGTGCACACCGGCGGAGATTGACTGGTTTCTCAATGGGGTGAAATGGTTTTACCCGGAGGAGCATGCACGTCTGATCGCACCGCTGCCTGAGGCAGAGCGCAGCAACGTGTTACAGGCCTACGCCAAACTTTTGTTTTGCGATGACCCTGAAGTCTTCACTGCCGCCGCTCGCAATTGGGGCCGTTATGAAGGCAGTTGCCTGCACCTCCTGCCGCAAGCTGACGTCACCGATCATTTTGGCTCGGTCGAAGTCGGGCTGGGAATCGGACGGCTGGAGGCCCACTACTTTCTGCACGACTCGTTCCTCACCGACGATCAGCTGATTCGCAATGTCGACAAGATCCGGCATTTACCTGCGGTGATAGTGCAAGGCCGTTACGACGTGGTCTGCCCGCCGCTGTCGGCGTATCGTTTGCATCAGGCCTGGCCGGAAGCCGCCTTCCACATGATTCCCGATGCCGGACACTCTGCATTTGAGCCGGGCATTTCAAAGTCATTGGTCGCGGCAACAGATCAGTTCAAGACCGACGGCCGTTTCGCCTGATTTACTACCCCACTCAGGATTTTCAATGATGGAAATGTCAGTCTGGTTAGCGTTCTTTGCCGCCTCCTGGGCGATCAGTATTTCACCCGGCGCAGGTGCAGTTGCCGCAATGAGCGCCGGTCTGAATCACGGGTTCTTGCGCGGCTACATCACCACGATCGGGTTGGTGCTTGGCATCTGGACGCAAGTGGCAATTGTCGGCATCGGTCTTGGGACCATTGTTGCAACATCCTCGGTGGCCTTTGGCATCATCAAGTGGCTCGGTGCTGCGTACCTGATCTGGCTCGGCATCTCGCAGTTCCGCGCACCGGCCTTGCCGCTGGAAGCCACCGCTGAAACGGCTGACGCGTCAACGCCGGGCAGCACAAGGATCAGTGCCGGTCGCATGATTTTTCGTGCATGGGTGATCAATGCGGTGAACCCCAAGGGCACCATTTTTCTGCTTGCCGTGGTGCCGCATTTCATTGACCCCACGCAAGCGCTCTGGCCGCAATATGTCATCATCGGTGCCACCATCGGATTCACCGACCTGGTGGTGATGGGCGGCTATACCGCATTGGCATCGCGGGTGCTCAAGGCACTCAAATCACCGGCTCACATCAGTATGCTCAATCGCATCTTTGGCAGTATGTTCGTGATTGCCGGCACGCTGTTGGCAACCGTCCGGCGCGCTGCGGCGGAACATCTCTGAAGCTACCTTTGAACGTCGTCATGCACCGTTGCAAGCGACGGGACGGGAACGCGCTTGTCTGATCGTTTCCTGTTCTGGGCGCCGACGTTGATTTGGGCCACCACCTGGCATGTCATCCTTTACGAGATCGGCGACGTGCCAGCCATGTATTCGGTGGCAATGCGCTTCGGACTGGCCAGTGCGATTCTTTTCGCTCTGGCGGTGTGGCGAGGCGAGTCCCTGCGCGTGAGCGGCAATGTTCATCCATGGCTGGTGCTGACCGGTGCGCTGCAATATGGATTGAACTATGCCGGCACCTACGAAGCGGAGCGTTACATGGCCTCCGGATTGCTCGCCGTATTGTTCTCGTTGATGATATTTACCAACGCTATTGGTGGCGCATTGTTTCTTGGTCAGCCGATTTCGCGGCGTGTGGTGATCGGCGCCTGCCTTGGTGTCAGCGGGATCGCATTGATATTTTCGCCGGACATCACCGCTGCCACGGCGAACCCGAATTTGTGGCTTGGCATCGGCCTCGGCCTGATGGCCGTGCTATTCGCGTCGCTCGGCAACATTCTGACCTTGCGCATCTCGCGCCACGGGATGGCGCTGGTGCCACTGCTGGCATGGTCAATGGCTTATGGCGCTTTGGTAGTGCTGCTGGTCGCCATCGCCAGCGGCGCGAAATTTCATATCGATCCGCGCCTGAGCTACTGGCTGGGGATGATCTACTTGAGTGCTTTCGGCTCCGTTGCCGCATTTTTGTTGTATTTCAAGCTCGCGCAGCGCCAAGGATCGGGGCGCGCAGCTTTCATCGGTATGGTCGTTCCGGTCATTGCGCTGGTCATTTCCGGTGCGCTCGAAGGTTGGCGTCCGGTGCCCATCACTGGCGTTGGCATTGCACTGTGTTTGGGTGGCCTCTGGGTGGCGACCCGACCGCCGGTGACCAGCTAATCAGCCGTTTGGTGCTGATGAAGCAAATGCAAAAACAGAAACAACCATTCAACAAGGCGGTCGCGCAAAAGACGCACTCTGCGCCGTTGCGCGTGACAGGACGGCGTCAAATTGCCAACGCCGCGCAGGTCATATCGCTATGTCACGTCTCCAGCATCTGCGCTGCCCCGTGCTTGTGCTCGTGGTGCAACTTTATCTACCAGTCGCTTGCCGAATTGAATCCCGGGCAGTTCCACCAGCCGATACACCACAAACGCGGTTAGATAGGCTGCGGCGCTGACAAACACCAGCATGACGCCAACACGATGGGGCGGTGTCAGCGCAAGCAGTTCCGGATCATCGGCGATGATCAACCCGCAGGCAGAAATGAACAGCCCGTGAAAGAGATAAACGCAATAGGACGAGTCGGAGGCGAAGCGGACAAATCGACTATTGACAAACCTCGATATCGTTTGAGGTGTCCGATTCACCGCTTCCAGCCAGCCAAGACTCATCATTGAAAGCAGCAACACCGGCAACACAATAAGCTCGCTGCGGTACTTGAACTCAAGTGATACCAGTACAACTGCACTCACTGCAAGCGCACAGCGTCGTCGCCTGCTCAAGCCTGTTTGCAAAAATTGGAATAGCAGAATGCCGGCGATAAAGTAGTTCAGCTTCAACAGCAACATCGATGGTTCGGGATAATGCAGAAACCGGTTTATCTGGTACCCGATGATAAAAACCGGTATCCCGACCAGCAGCGCAACTTTGATTGACCCCGCCCGGCTCATCAAGAGAAACAAGGCCGGGAATACGAAATAGAACTGCATTTCGAGACTCAGACTCCAGTCAGGCAAGAACGTGGAGAACGAATACTTTGGATGCAAGCCAAACAAAAAACTGAGGTGCAGCAAAATGTTATCCAGGCTGTATTCAATCTGTGCCGGATCGTACGGACCACCTGCGGGCCACTGCTCTGGATTGAGCAACTGCAACGCCTGATAACCATCCAGAAAATAGCTGCTGGAAGCAACGACAAATGCCAGCGACAGGTAGTACGCAGGTGCCAACCTGAAGAATCGTCGCAGCCAAAAGCGCAGCCAATTTCTTGAAGTGGTCAGCGGCTCAAAGTGGCTTCTGGCGATTGCATTAGCCGCCATCAGATAGCCTGAAATCATCATGAACAAATCTACCGCGATCTTTGCCGATGGCAGGGGTACGCCATACCATCCGCCCCAGATCATGCAATGCGCGGCAAGCACCCAGAACGCTGCGATTGCGCGAAACAAGTTGATGAAGGCAAATTCTTTAACCATTGATTACCCAGATACAAGGCGGCGAAGGCTCCTGGCCCACGTCGCCAACAGTGGAAGGCGATTCACGATGGACAAACCGGATTCAAAATAAAATTGAACGCGATTGACGTTGTTCCTGCCTCGAGTGTATTCCAGTAATCGGCGTGCGCTATGATTTGGCGTTGCCATTGATAGAGTTAATGCCTTGAAGAATTTTCTGTTTATTTGCACATTGTTGGCCACCGGACCTGTCGCAGCCGAATGGGTGAATGTCGGCACTTTTGGCGATAACAGTCTGTTTATCGACCCGACTACCGTCCGCAAGGATGGAGACTTCCGCAAGGTGTGGGGAATTCAGGATCTGAAAGTCCGTGATAGCGACGGTGAGCTTTCCCGGCGCTACCGTGAAGAGTATGACTGCAACGCCCGGCGCAAGCGATTTCTTTCAGCTACATCACATTCCGAATTGATGGCAGGCGGAAAAACCCTGTCTACCATTACCGAACCTTCACCCTGGAGCGATATCCGGCCAAATACGGTTGCCGACGATATTCTCAAGATGGTGTGCGCCAACTAGTTAGTCCGTTGTTTCGCGATTTCTTCCGGCGTACCCCGCCATTCTGCTCACGATGAAAAAAATTCTGCTGGTCTACCTGTTGATTGCATCCAACTTAGCCTTTGCTGATTGGATCAAGCTCAGTGATAACGACGACGCGACGGTATACATTGATCTGACCACGCTGCGCAAAGACGGCAACCTGCGCACCGTCTGGCAACTTCATGACGAAATGAAAGCCAGCAACGATGGCACATTGTCCTCACGTATCCTGTGGGAGTACGATTGCAATGGTGAGCGGGTCAGAATGCTCTCGGCTTCTGGTTATTCAGGTCCAAAAGCGACAGGCAAGAAGCTGTATACCTTTTACAAGACCACCGAATGGCGGGATATCGCTCCCGAGACCATGGGGCAAAACGGACTGAAGGCGGTGTGCACCAAGTAGTCAGCATACTTGCGCAAGCGGCGACCATCCCTGGTGCAATTGAACCCTGAAAATCCGGGTTCCGATATCTCTCAGGTTAAGTTTCATTGCGTACAGCGGCAGATTCCGGCAGTCCAAAGACACGGTCGAATGCCCAGGTAAATACGATCGCATAGATGAAGAAAAAAATCAGCAGCCCGAGATTTGCAAGAAATGCATTCAGCGGCGTGATGTCCAGCCAAAACGCCATCACCGGTATCAGGATGATCACAAGGCCGCCTTCGAAGCCGATGCCATGCGCCAAACGCCTGCCAAGCGAGCGCCCCCGCACGGATTGACGTGCCTCCCAATGCTCGAAAATTGCGTTGAATACATAGTTCCAGCCGAGGGCGATGCTCGACAGGACAAAAGCCAAACCAAGTGTTGAAGTAACCGGTTGGTCGAAAGCGAAGCTCAGCACAGGACCAACGAAAGCGATCGCAAAGACCTCGTACAGAATCGCTTGCAGCACGCGACGAACTCGCGGCGTCAATTTCACAGGCGGACTACTTTCATCGCATTGGCACCGAACCATGGCGCGGATGTTCGAAGAACTGTACATGGTTTGCTTAAAGGTCCAGCGCTAGTGAATGCGCTGGTGTAATACGGCACTCCCGTAGCAAGGGTCGGAACATCAACGCTAACGGATACGGTGATCATTGTTTTTTTCATGCGACATACCGTAACGGCTCCGCCCCATCACTTTGAGGCCTTGGCACCTGTTGCAAGGTGTCATCACTTAAAGCGCAAAAACCGATTTTGCGTTCTTGCAGGTGAACAACTCGGTGGTTTCAACATCAAGACCCAGCACACTCAGCTCATCCAGACAGGCTTTTGGAGTGAGCATAGGGTAGTTGGAGCCAAACATCACCTTGTGCTTGCCATGCGCCTTCATATAAGCCACGAGTTCCGCTGGATAGCGCTTTGGCTTGTATGCCGATGTATCGATATAAATGTTCGGGAACTTGGTTGCGAACGCGATCATTTCGGTATGCCATGGATACCCAATATGTCCACACACGATTTTCAGTTCAGGAAAGTCCAGTGCGACTCGCTCAATATGCAGCGGACGCCCGGTTTCTGAACTACGCAATGGCCCGGTCAGGCCGACCTGCAGGCAAACGGGAACTTCCAACTCAACACAGGCTGCATACAACGGGTAATACAAGGGATGAGTACAGGGTAACTCCCACAACCATTGAACAATGCGCAGCCCCTTGAATCCGTGCTCGGTGACAAAGTGACGTAATGTCCTTACCGCTGCAACAGGATTTCGCAAATCGGCGGAGGCAATACCAACGAACAGATCAGGAAATTTCTTTACGTATCCCAGAACTTCCTCGTTGCTGATCAGCGCCCCGCCAGGGCCATACCATGCGGAGATAAGCGCCCTCCCCACGCCCGCCGCTTGCATCTCGGATGCGGTGAGTTCGAGCGGAACATCCTGCAGATCCTGACCAGTCCATTTCTTCAAAGAATCAAAAAATGGTTCTGCCAGAAATCGTTGGGTTGGGTGTTGGGCCCAAACATCAATAATCGCCACTACCGACTCCAATAACGTGATGCTTTGATCTCGCCCTGCCTCGTATTGGTCGCTGCCGAACTGCTATGTAAATCTGATACCGGACCCATCAAGGGGTGATTTTCACACGGAATTGCCGGCACCAGCGTGATGCAGCCCGCCAAAGACTGGTTTGAACGGCTAGGCAGTTGAGTCTCATCTCGACAGTGCCCGGCTTAACATTCGCCACGCGGATCTTTGTGCTCGCGCATCAGTATGCTGCGACGTACGTAGGCCTCCTGGCTGCGCCTGTAGGCTATTGCGAGCACGCGTACCGCTTGTGCTTCTGAATCGCGCTGCAACAGCTGTAAAGCACCAACGTAGACAAAGAGTTCTTCCCATGGTGAGAAACCGAGGTACATACTGCCAGGTCCGTTGGCTCGCGCTTGCTCCGCCTTTACCTGCGCTAGTCTTTCCGCTTTGGCACGTACATCTGAGGCGCTTGCGGATTTCTGAGCCTCAAGGAGTTCTGCATGATCACGCAGTGCCTTGACAGCCTGAACCTCGACATACGGAATCGCCTGTGCGCATAGACCTTCAGCCTCTATTTTCGCACCGCGTTGTTGCGCATCCTTTACAGCGATCATCAACTGATCCCAATACAAGGGCTCCCACGCGGACGGCGCAACGGCGGCGTTTACTTGCGCCGAGGCCAGATGCGAGCAAACACCGCACAACACAAGCGTTTTAGCGAACACAAAAAGTATCGATCGCATGCGTTCTCCTTTTCCATTGAAGGCCTGATCGCGCCGCGAACGGCCAGGCATGTCGTCATGTCTACCGCAAAACCTTTGACAAGATATAGGCAATGTAGCTCAACCTGATCCTGGATACTTTCCTGACAGCCTGATACGAAGACAATTTTCCTGTCTTTGGCAGCATCTAAGAATGCATCAATGCTTCGCCCGACCCGGAAATTCGGTGCCAGTCATTGTAAGCGCCTTGGGATATGCGGAATAAAGGGTTATTGACCTGAATCGCGCCAGAGGACTGTCGATGGAATCGCACAACTTCCAATTCGGCCACTAACGCGATATCAACGTTAACAACTGGATCGCGCAGATTCCCAAAGAAAAAACCCCTGACGCTAATCGCTGTCAGGGGTTTCGTCTGGCGCTGCTTTTTCACTTTGCGAACGCCAATGTTCTGGCGACCCCACCGGGATTCGAACCCGGGTTCATACCGTGAAAGGGTATTGTCCTAGGCCTCTAGACGATAGGGTCAATACGGTCCTGCGTGTTGCAGTACAACTAAAAACAAAGCTTGCAGAATTTTGGTGGAGGTAAACGGGATCGAACCGATGACCTCTTGCATGCCATGCAAGCGCTCTCCCAGCTGAGCTATACCCCCACAAGAGAGGCCGCATTATACGGAGCGAGCTTCACGCTGTAAAGGCGTTCAAAAAGATTTTTCACAAGACTTTGCCGGGATTCATCAAACCGCGTGGATCAAGGCTTTGTTTGATAGTTTGCATCAGTTCCAGGTCAAGGCTGCTCTTATATTTTTTCAGTTCATCACGCTTCAATTGACCGATCCCGTGTTCCGCAGAAATCGACCCTCCCAGCGAATCGATCAAATCATGAACGATACGGGTTGCGGTTGAAGATTGGCCGATGAACAATTCATTCGAGCCGCTATCGGCTTTTGACAGGTTGTAATGCAGATTGCCATCGCCGATATGGCCGAAACAAACAATTCGCAGATCAGGAAACTGCGCATGAAGCGCAAGTTCGGCATCGAGAATAAAGCGCGGGATTTGTGAAACAGCAACTGAAACATCATGTTTGATCGACACGCCTTCTATGCGTTGCGCCTCTGAAATGCTCTCTCGAACATGCCACAGCATAGTGGCTTGCGCATCGGAATGAGCCACGGTTGCATCGAGCACTTCGCCCACCGCCAAGGCGTCGGCCAACGACCGCTGCAATGCCTCGGCAAGAACTAACTGGTATTCAGATACCTCGATCAAGGCATGCCATTCATAATCGCCGGCAAGCGGCGCCCGGGTGCCGGGAATGTGCTGAAGCACCAACTTAAGCGCGGCTTCGCTGACTAGTTCAAATCCGGTGACAACGTCACCAAGCGCTCCGCGCAGTCGCGCCAACAATGTAATGGCCGCAGCGGGACTGGCAATTGCCACCCAAGCCACATGGCGGCCACTTGGCTGCGGAAACAGCTTCAACGTCGCGGCAGTGATGACCCCGAGAGTACCTTCCGCGCCGATGAACAAATGCTTGAGCGCGTAGCCCGTGTTGTCTTTGCGCAAGGCGCGCATGTCGCTCCAGACGCGGCCATCGGCAAGCACAACCTCGATTCCCAAAGTCAGGTCGCGCATGTTGCCGTAGCGCAAGACCTGCACACCGCCGGCATTGGTAGACAAATTGCCACCGATGGTCGCACTACCCTCGGCGGCCAACGACAAAGGGAATAGACGTCCGTGTTGAGCGGCGGCTTCCTGCACCGCTTGCAAGGTGCAACCAGCTTCGACGGCAATCGAATTGTTCTCCGGATCGATCGAGAGCACACGATTCATTCGGGTCAAACTCAACACCACTTCGCCACCGATCGGTGTGGCGCCACCGCACAAACCGGTATTACCACCTTGCGGTACCACCGCAACGCCGGCGGCAACGCACGCAGTCAGCGCTGCAGAAACTTCTTCCGTGGAATTTGGCCGGACCACGCATAACGGGGCGCCGGAATAACGCCCGCGCCAGTCAGTGGCATAGGGGGCGATATCATCGGGCGCATTAATTACGTTGGTCGCGCCAACGATCATTTGCAAACTGGCAACTAGATCGACCATTTCACATACTCGCGGCAACGAAGACACACCGCATGTTCAACCCTGGTCTCAGATCACGCCTGTGCAAGGGTCGCGTAAAGATCGTGGACATCACAATCGACAATGCTGACCTCGGCGAAGTCGCCGACTTCAAGCGCGTGGCCATCAGTGATGTAGACCAGGCCGTCGATATCCGGCGCATCGGCTTTTGATCGGGCGATTGCGCCGTCGTCGTCAATCTCATCGACCAGCACCGTCATCCGGCGGCCGATTTTGGCTTCCAGCAACTGGGTGGAAATATCTTCCTGATGGCGCATCAAGCGCATTTTTCGTTCTTCGCGCAGTGCATCCGGGACAGGGTTAGGCAGCTCATTTGCAGCTGCACCGGCGACTGGCGAATAGGCAAAGGCACCGACGCGGTCGAGTTTGGCTTCGTCAAGAAAATCCAGAAGTTCATTGAACTCGGCTTCGGTTTCGCCAGGGAAGCCGGTAATGAAAGTGCTGCGAATCGTGATCTCGGGGACAATCTTGCGCCACTCGGCGATGCGCTCCAGGACCTTTTCACTCGAAGCCGGACGCTTCATCAATTTCAGGATCCGATGACTGGCATGCTGAAACGGCACGTCAAGGTAAGGCAGTATCTTGCCTTCGGCCATCAGCGGCATCAGATCATCGACATTCGGATAAGGATAAACATAGTGCAGTCGAACCCACATGTCCATCTGACCGAGTTCGCGACACAGATCAAAAAGTTTGGTCTTGACCGGTTTGCCACCATAAAACCCGGTGCGATATTTGATGTCGACACCATATGCGCTGGTGTCCTGTGAAATCACCAGTAACTCCTTAACGCCGGCGGCAGCCAGAATTTCAGCTTCTTTTAATACGTCTCCAATCGGTCGCGACACCAGATCGCCGCGCATGGATGGAATGATGCAGAAGCTGCAACGATGGTTGCATCCTTCAGAAATTTTCAAGTACGCATAATGATCCGGCGTGAGCCGAATTCCTTGCGGCGGCACCAGGTCGATAAAAGGATCGTGCGCGGGCGGCGGCAGATAGGCGTGAACCGCATCCATCACTTCATTGGTCGCGTGCGGTCCGGTAACCGCCAGGACTTTAGGGTGCGTAGTCTTGACGATGTCATTGCCAGCTGAATCTTTCTTGGCGCCAAGGCATCCGGTAACGATAACTCGGCCGTTTTCAGCCAGTGCTTCGCCAATGGCGTCAAGCGACTCTTCCACCGCAGCGTCAATGAAGCCGCAGGTGTTGACGACGACCAGATCGGCTCCGTCGTAGCCGCCAGTAATCTCATAGCCTTCACCGCGCAGGCGGGTCAAGATTTGCTCGGCGTCAGACGCTGCCTTGGGGCAGCCGAGCGAAACAAAACCAACCGTGCGTGTTGCGCTCAGCTTTTGCTTGGCCATATCAACGCAGATGTTGCAAGGAATATTGTTGGTTCACTGCTTCTCGCTTCCGGACTTCTTGTTGTGATTGGTGTCGGATTCCGGATACAAGCCGGGAAAAAACTTTCGGGTATTTTCAACCAGTACCTCTTGCATCTGCTGGGCAACACGCTGAGTCTGTTCGACATACGCGCCCATCATGCCTTGCATTCCAGGTCCCTGCGCTTTCAGAAATTGCGTCCACATTTCCTGGCTGCTCAAACCGGGTCGATCACCAAAGGCACCGATGGCTTGCTCTTTCAATCGACGCTGCATTTCGGCAAACGTTTTGATGTTGCCTTCAATGTACTGACCCATCATGCCTTGCATGGCGTTGCCATAGAAGCGAATCATTTGCGTCAGGATATCGGCAGTAAACATCGGCGCCCCGCCGGTTTCTTCTTCCAGAATGATCTGCAACAGGATGCTGCGCGTGAGATCCTCGCCGGTCTTGGCGTCCAGTACCTGAAATTCCTCATGCGCCAAAACCAAATCCTTGACATCAACCAAGGTGATATATGCGCTGGTCCTGGTGTCGTACAAACGCCGATTGGGGTACTTTTTGATCAATCTCAGTTTGTCGGTCATGCGCGCTCCCTGCTAGAAAATCCGGTGCGCCATTGTATTGCAGGGAAGCGCTTGGCGAGCAGTACGGCGAACTCAGGAAAAATGCAGACCGCCGTTAATGTTTAGCGTCGCGCCCGTCATGTAGGCGGCCAAATCCGACGCCAGATATGAACACAGCCCGCCAATCTCCTCAGGCTTGCCTAGGCGCCCCACCGGAATCGTAGCGACAATCCCGGCGCGTACCTCCGGTTTGATCGCCATCACCATGTCGGTGCCAATGTAGCCCGGCGCAATGGCGTTAACCGTCACACCTTTGCTCGCCACTTCCGCCGCCAATGACTTGGTGAAGCCGAGAATACCGGCTTTCGCCGCAGCGTAATTGGTTTGTCCAAACTGACCTTTAACACCATTCACTGAAGAAATATTGATCACCCGGCCCCATCCGCGCTCTGTCATGCCCGGCAGAACTTGCTGCGTAACATTAAAGACTGAGTCTAGATTGGTCGACAGCACGGCATCCCATTGGGTCTTTTCCATTTTCCGGAAGGTACCGTCACGAGTGATACCGGCATTGTTGACCAGGACACTTATCGGTCCGATTTCGGATTCAACGCGTTTGACCATTGCCGCACAGGCAGCGTAGTCAGTGACATCTCCTTCGGCTGCGTGAAATTCAAATCCTTCGGCACGCGTCGTCGCCAGCCATTCGTCCTTGGGCGGGAAATCGGGCAAACAGTTTGCTACGACGGTGAACCCGTCTTTTGCCAATGCCTTGCAAATTGCCGTACCCAAGCCTCCCATACCACCGGTTACCAACGCCACTCGCTTGCTCATTTTTACTTCCCTGGTTAAACAAAAACATTTCCCGACCATCTTTGGCGATGACGGCGTTCTACCGCGTCGGAGTGCCTCCGGCTCATCGGCGCCGTCTGACCAGCACCAACTGGTGCTGCACCGCTAGCCTAAAACATGTGTTGACCACCGTTAATCGAAATATTCGCGCCGGTCACAAACGCGGCTTCTTCGGAAGACAGATAGGCAACCAAACCGGCAACTTCATCCGGCTTGCCTAATCGCGACATTGGGATCTGCGGCAGAATTTTGCTGGCCAGCACCTCTGGTGCGATCGCCGTCACCATTTTTGTACCGATGTAGCCAGGTGAAATGGTGTTAACAGTGACCCCTTTTTTCGCGACTTCCAGCGCCAGCGATTTGGTGAATCCATGCAGACCGGCTTTGGCCGCAGCGTAGTTGGTTTGGCCGAATGCGCCCTTTTGTCCATTCACCGAGGAGATATTGATTACCCTGCCCCAACCGCGCTCCATCATGCCATCCATTACCTGTTTGGTCATGTTGAAACACGAGTCCAGATTGGTATGCATCACTGCATCCCAATCCGACTTGGTCATCTTTTTAAATGTTGTATCGCGCGTAATACCCGCGTTATTGACCAACACTTCAACCGGGCCGAGTTCATCGCCTATTTGTTTGACGCAGGCAGCACAGGAGTCGTAGTCGGACACATCGCAAGGATAGGCAGAAAAGTCAAAGCCATGGACCTTCATCCCCGCCAGCCATTCCTTTGAATTGGTGTTGGTCGGACTATAAGTTGTCACCACGATGTAACCCAGGGCGGCCAACTTCATACAGACGGCTTCGCCCAGCCCGCCCATGCCGCCGGTAACCAGTGCTACGCGTTGTGCTTTATGTCCATGTTGCATTTGAAGTCTCCTTTGTGATTGGTGTGACAGCAGAAGTTACACTTTTCCCGTAACTACCCAACCACAACTTCGCATCGTCGGCGCTTATGGCTCAGGTCGGCCTCGGGTGACAACCATGTTGTCCCAACCAACTTACCCTGTCCTGACACCGACCACGCGAAAAGTTTCGCTTGGTAATCCTTGATTCAATTGCCTTTGCGGAACAATTTTGCACTGCACCAAAATCGCTGTCAAGCGTTGTAGGTGGGATTCGCGGGCGCTATGGTTAGAATCCAGACATGTACATCGTCGCCATAGCATGGCTTTACATCACCATTCTGATGGCCGCCACCGAGACCAGCCTGATTGCCGGCCTGATGACCCTGGCATTTTACGGAATTGCGCCGTTGGCCCTGTTTTTATGGATTTTTGGGACACCAAGGCGTCGCTATCAACAGCGAATGGCAGAACGTGCAAAGCTTGAAACAACAACCAAAAGTGAGGATGAGGATCAGCCCTGAACTCAAGCCAACCAGATGCAGCTCGCCATCCGCCCGGTAATACCGTCTCGGCGATAGGAGTAAAGCTGTTGGGCGTTTGTCGCGGTGCACCAGTTGGTGCTGGTGACACGCCGTATTCCCAAGGCTGACAAACGCAAACGCGCTAATTCGTAAAGGTCAGCCGTCCATTTGCCATTTGCGCGGCTGACAAACGCCTGTTCTGCCTGAGCATCGTGTTCGACAAAAACGTTGCGAACCTCCCCGCCAACCTCAAAAGCATCTGGTCCAATTGCCGGTCCAAGCCAGGCCAGCAAGCGCTGGGGATCGATCTGCATCGACTTGATGGTAGATTCGAGCACACCAGCAGCCAGCCCACGCCACCCTGCATGTGCAATCGCCACCACCGTTGCCGACTCGTCGCATAGCAATACCGGCAGACAGTCAGCCGTCAGGACCGCACAAACGACATTGGTTTTGCGAGTGAAACTCGCATCTGCTTCAACCGGCATCGTCAATTCGGTAGCGTCAACACAGGCAATGCCGTGCACTTGATTCAGCCATTTCGGGTGGTCCGGCAGCTCGGTCCGCAAGCGCCGCCGGTTCTCCAGCACTGCCGCGTAATCGTCGCCAACGTGATCTCCCAGGTTGAAGCTCGACCACGGCCCAGCACTAACGCCACCTGCGCGGGTGGTCACCAA
Organism: Rhodocyclaceae bacterium; assembly: GCA_016718525.1. Classification (GTDB taxonomy): domain Bacteria; phylum Pseudomonadota; class Gammaproteobacteria; order Burkholderiales; family Rhodocyclaceae; genus JADKHX01. Next base: position 534,287 of record JADKDD010000001.1, on the reverse strand, counting down.
TGCTCGCACGCCGCGGGGCGCAGGCCAGTCAGGTACAAGAAATTCAGACATCCCGAATCTGCGTCAGCAAGTCGTCAAAGTCTTGCGGTACGGGCGCCTCCCACGCCATGACTGCGCCATCTTTCGGGTGAATGAGCGACAACTGCCAGGCGTGCAAAGCTTGCCGACGAAATGCATCGAGACGGGCATCGCTACTCTTGCTCTTGCCATAGACCGGGTCGCCTACCAATGGGTGTCCGATAGATGCCATATGAACCCGTATCTGATGTGTGCGACCGGTATCCAAATGGCACTCCAGCAAACTCGCTTTCGCGAACCGTTCGCGGACAAAATAATGCGTCCGAGCTTCACGCCCGCCACCTCTAACCACCGCCATTTTCGTCCGGTGCACAGGATGCCGCCCCAATTCCGCATCAACCAGTCCATCGCGATTGACATGTCCATGAACCAAAGCAAGGTAATAACGCTTAACCGTTCGTGCTTGCAGTTGTCGCACCAAATCAGTTTGCGCGGTGAGGGTTTTGGCAATGACCAACAATCCGCTGGTGTCCTTGTCGAGCCGATGCACGATACCCGCACGCGGCACTTGAGCAAGCGAAGGTGCGTGGTGAAGCAATGCGTTCATCAACGTACCATCGGCATTTCCGTTGCCCGGATGAACCACCAAACCTGCCGGTTTATCCACAACGATCAGTTCATCGTCTTCATACACAACCGCCAACGCAATATTTTCCGCCTGATCTCGCTGGTCGGTAAGTTGTGGTGGTCGAATATGTACCGTCTCACCGCCATGAACCTTGTAGGTTGGTGCCGGCGTCGCTTGCAATTCGAACTCACCGATAGTGCCTGAGTGCTTGGCGGAGAACGGCGGCACTCGCCCGACGCCGCCGTCAATTTGTATCAAACCATCTCGAAGCCAGGCCTGAATGCGCGCGCGTGAATGCTCGGGAAACAGGCGCGCCAACGCAACATCGAGACGCAATCCCGCATATTCAACAGGAATTACACCTTGCAAAAGCGCAGTGTTTTCGGCTGGTGGCAGGATTGTCGGCACAGGCTGTGAGCTATAATCGAAAGCGGGTTTTAGCGCGAGTTTCGCGTCGCACATAAAGGTTTTGACCATGCATAGTTCAGGCAGTCTAGCGGCAATTCTTAGAGTTTTTCAGGTGATGCTTTTGGGTGTCGTTTTTCTCCTTGCCGGCTGCGGAGGAAATTCCAACAAGGCTGACGAAACAGCCAGTTGGCCGGCCAGCAAGATTTACTCAGAGGCCAAATCGTATATGTCAGAGGGCGCATGGGAACAGGCCATCAAACTTTTTGAAAAACTTGAGGCACGCTACCCCTACGGCCGCTATGCACAACAGGCGCAACTGGAGGTCGCTTATGCCTACTTCCGGCAACAAGAAACGGCATCGGCCATTTCAGCATGCGACCGCTTTATCCGCCTGCACCCCAACCATCCGAATGTGGATTACGCCTATTACCTGAAGGGTCTCGCCAACTTCAATGAAGATATTGGCATCATGGGCTATATCAGCAATCAGGATATGACTGAACGTGACCCGAAGGGCTCACGCGAGTCGTTTGACGCGTTCAAGGAGTTGGTAAGAAAATTTCCGGAAAGCAAATACGCGCCGGACTCGATCGCCCGGATGAACTATCTGGTCAATGCACTGGCGTCATACGAAGTGCACGTTGCGCGCTATTACCTGAAGCGCGGCGCCTATATTGCTGCACTGAACCGCGCACAGTCCGCCATCAAAACGTACCCGGATGCGCCAGCCAACGAAGAGGCGCTTTTTTTGATGGTCAAGTCTTATGACCTCATGGCGATGAATGACCTGCGCGACGATGCCGAGCGCGTGATGCGAAAGAATTTCCCCAACAGCGAATACTATGAGCGTGGGCTTGGCGGACCGGATCCATGGTGGAAGCTCTGGTAGGGGATGGATTCGTCGTTGGACAAACACAGTTTCCGTCTACGCCACGAACTCAGGGTGCGCTGGGCTGAAGTCGACGCACAAAACATTGTCTTTAACGCCCACTACCTTGCCTATTTCGACATCGGCATCACCGAATATTGGCGTGCGATAGGGTTGCCCTACCCCGAGAACATTGCCGGAAGCGGCGGTGATTTGTACGTGGTCAAAAGCCTGGTCAATTACCATGCGGCGGCACGTTACGATGATCAGCTGGAAATTTGCGTGCGCGCCGCGCGGGTTGGTAACTCAAGCATGGCGTTTGACATGGCGATATTCCGTGGCGAAACTTGCCTGATTACCGGGGAAGTCGTGTATGTCTTTGCCTGTCCGGACGAGCGGAAATCGCGACCTTTGCCGGCTAACTTGCGTGATGCCGTCGCGAGCTTTGAAGCGCGTGGCTGATACGGGCTAGCGCTTCAACCCACGCTGGCGGCGCGTCTCGAACAAACAGATACCCGCCGACACCGACACATTGAGACTCTCGACGCTGCCATGCATAGGAATGCGTGCCAGTTGGTCACAGGTCTCGCCCGTCAGTCGCCGCATCCCTGCACCTTCGGCACCCAAAACCCAGGCACAGGCAACGGTTTGATCGATACTGTAAATATCGTGGGGAGCCTCTCCTGCCGCACCCATCACCCAGATGCCATGCTCCTGCATTTCACGCAGACTCCGCGCCAGATTGGTAACCACCACATACGGCACCGTATCTGCAGCGCCACTGGCTACCTTTATTGCCGTTGCGTTGAGGCCGACAGCCTTGTCCTTCGGCGCGACCACCGCATGTGCGCCCGCAGCATCAGCGACACGCAGGCAAGCACCTAAGTTGTGCGGGTCGGTTATGCCGTCAAGCACAAGTAGCAATGCTGGCTCGGTCAGACCATCAAGTACGTCATCCAGTGTCACGTGGCGCATTTGTGCTGACACCCGTGCCACTACCCCTTGATGCCCGTGGCCGCCGGTCAGTCCATCGAGACGCGCGGTATCCGAGAGGACAACGCGGACACCGACGCTGGCTGCCAGCTTCAGTAGGTCTCGCATTCTCCCGTCCTGGCGGCCCTCAGCGATAAACAACTCACGGACATCCTCCGCTGCCTGCCGCAACTTGGCAGTAACCGCGTGAAATCCGTGAATGAGACGCGTGTCAGCGCGCGATTCAGAGCGATGGTCAGACATCATTTGCCCCCAATATTCGGACTTCTCTTTGCGGATAAGGAATTTGTATCCCTGCTTTCTTGAAATCCCGCCAAATGGCGAGATTGATTGCCGAGCGAATTGCGCCGCTTCCATCTTCCGGATCCGCGATCCAAAACCCGACTTCGAGCTTCATCCCTGAATCAGCAAATTCCAGTAACTGCGCTGTCACCGGCGGGTCCTTCAACACCCGCGGCTGAGCCTGGGCGGCGGCAACCATAATGCTCATTGCAGCATCGAGGTCACTGTCGTACCCTACTTGTAGCGTTACCACCCGCCGCACCCGCCGGTCGGTATAGGACTCGTTCTGTACGACAGATCCGACCAACACTTCGTTCGGAACCAAGGTCTCAATTCCCGAAAAATCCTTCAGCACGGTAAATCGCGTGGTGATACGGGTCACCTCTCCGCGATCATTTCCTACGGCGATCATGTTGCCGATTCTGATCGAGCGCTCCAGCAAAATAATGAAACCCGAAACGTAGTTACTCGCGATCTTTTGCAGGCCAAGTCCCAGACCAACACCAAGCGCGCCGCCGAATACCGACAACGTCGTCAAATCTATGCCGACCATGGGCAAACTGATCAACACGGCAATCAGCACAAAAAATGCCTTTGCCAATCTGGCAAAAACCTCACGCAAACTACGATCCAGATTCTCCGCCCCCTGCAAGCGGGCATCTACTACGCCACTCAACCAAAGCGCACCAAACACCGTGACCATGACGGCCGCAATGCCTTGCAAAATTTGCCATAGGTTGACGCTTTGTTTGCCAATATGGAATCCAGTCGATTCGAGAATATCAATAACTTCGGGCAGAACTCCCGCGATATATAGTGCGACGACACCCCAAACCAATAGAGAAAATCCGCGCTCAAAATTACTGAGTGCCACTGAATTCGAAAAGCTGTGCCGGAGGACGTAAAAAACCATGCGGATTCCAGCCAACGAGAGAAATATCGGCGCAGCGAGTGCTAGAAGGTTGACTGACATTACAGGTCGCAGCAGCGGCGCCGCAGCAAAAAACAGCAGCGCACTGACGAGCGGAAAAACTACGCGTTTCACGCCACCGCGGCCGATATCCCAAACCCGACCCTGCGGCAGGGCATTGCCGCGCGCGAGGCGCTGAATACCCCAGGCTGTCGCCAATACCATGACCAAAACGCCCGCTTGCAACAACACATTCTGATCAGTCAAATCTGAGACAACTCCTTGCCAAACACCTTTCATTTCAATCCCTCGTCTACCCACGTCTGCGCCTCAAGGCGGTGACGCTGCCAGTTGTCCAGATACTTTTTGGTCAAAGCGAGATTGCCTCTCACGAGAAGCAAATTCTCGGCATTACGCGCCTGCGCCGACCAAGTGTAATTGTAGCTACCGGTAATGACCACCGGCACCAATCCTCCTGCTGCACTTCCCTCTATTGGCGCATCAATGATGATTACCTTGTTATGTGCCGCGGCATATCGGGTTTCGAGCCAGACTGGAATCCCGACACTTGCCAACGCACCTAACTGCGAATTGGTGCCCTTGATCGCCATTTCGCGATCGGCCAATACTTGAACGGCGACCCCTCGAGCATGTGCCGAACGAAGCGCAGCAGCGATTGGATAGCTGGTAATCAGGTAGGTCTGAACATGAATCGAACGTTGCGCACCAGTGACTGCTCGAATCACCGCACCTTCCGCATCGTCCCATGGTGTGAATAAGACTTCTATGCTGCCTTGTGCTGGAAGTGGCTCCGCTACGACAATGTTTGCACCGGCAATACTCCAGGCCAGCAACAGCAAAACGACAAGCGATCTCATTGGCCTAACTTTGACGTTGCAGCACGGCAGCGTAAAACCCATCCGTGCCATGAACATGCGGCAACAACCTCAGGTCATCGCCACAGTCGATTTCGATCCCCTGTGCTTTCAATATTTTCCGTGAAGAAAGGCGAACAAAGTTCGGGTGCTCGAGCAGGAACGCATTGACAATCGCTGAGTTCTCTTCGTCCAATATGCTGCAAGTTGCATAAACCAGACGCCCGCCAACTTTAAGCATGTGCGCCGCAGCCCGAAGAATGTCACGCTGTTTTACGCAAAGCTCGGCAACGCTGGCCGGCGTCTGACGCCACTTCAAATCGGGGTTGCGACGTAAGGTACCGAGCCCCGAGCATGGCGCGTCGACCAGAACCCGATCAATTTTTCCAGAGAGACGTTTGATCCGCAAATCGCTCTCGTTGACGATACATGCGGGATGCACGTTCGATAGGCCGGCCCGAGCTGCTCTCGGCTTGAGTTTCGCCAGGCGGTGCTCAGCGGTATCGAAAGCATATAAACGGCCGCTTGAGCGCATCATCGCGCCCAAAGCGAGCGTCTTGCCGCCGGCACCAGCGCAAAAGTCGACCACCATTTCGCCACGCCGCGGTTGCATCAAGTGACACAGCAACTGAGAACCTTCGTCCTGCACTTCAATACTGCCGTTCAAAAAAAGCGCATGCTTCTGCAATGCAGGTTTTCCCGCCAGGCGAATTCCAAAAGGGGAATACGGACAGGCCGTAGCTGGCAGTTTTTCGCCGACAAGCTGTGCCAGTGCAGCTTTCGCGTTGACCTTCAAAATATTTACCCGCAAATCCAACGGTGCGGAGGTATTGAGCGCAGTCGCCAATGACAGCAATTCGGCCACGGGCATCCGCGAACTCATTCTTTCACTAAGCCAGTCGGGAAAATCGAGTTGTTCTGCCAGCGAATACTCGGGCGACACTACGGACTTGAGGTCTGCCAACCATTGGCGTTCGGCTGGTCGCAATGCCGAATCGAGTTGCCTGACACCAAAACCCAACACCTGCGTCAAGGCCGCGAGCATTAAAAATCGTGGTGTGGTGCTCGTGCCAGTGGCACTGACCAGACGCTCAAGCGAACGTTTGCGGCGGATGACCGCATAAACCGCTTCCGCAATGAATGCGCGATCCCGTGCCCCGCTTTTGTGTGCGCGGAAAAAATTGGATAAAGCGACATCCGCAGGTTGAGAAAATTCAAGCGCCGAGGTTAATGCCGCAACAGCAGAGTTGAGCAAGGCGAGTGAAACATCATTGGACAGAGTTTTATTCATCGGGTGGTTGTACAACGGATAGCCGTTCGAGATTGTCAGCGCGAGAGGAGTGTTGCACGCTGATCGTAAAGATCACCCTTCTTGTCGAGGATGGTTATCCGCAATGGCAGCGGGCTGAATTGCGGAGCAAGCCAAAGGTCCATTGTGTCATTTCCGGTTTTGGCACGCAGGTGCACCGTCTTCTGCGGACCATCATCGGTCGTCAGTAATTCCATTGCAATCACTTCGAAGCGGTACAGTGCCAGCTTACGGCCGGTCGCAATCGGAATTTCTACAAAACCACGCGTCGGCGACATCAGCGCCAACTGGTAGTAGACCGACAAGACATCCTGTGTTCCAGCGACTAGCGGATCTTCAGTTTCGCCATTCCTGACGGTTCCGCGAAGCCAGTCGAACTGCGCTTTTTCGGTTCCTTTGCCACGTTCCTGAACGAATACGGATGGTCGCAATCCGCTTGGCGTCACCTCGCCATGACTTTCCTGAATCGCCTTGAATGACTTGAAAAGTGCAACGAGTCCTGCTGTCTCAACAGTGCTCTTCAGTGCGTAGGTCTTGCCTTCAATATGCCACTCGACAGTGGCGCGCCCGACCACGAATCCGCCATCGCCGCGCATCACGGAGTAGTTCAAATGTCCTTCGCGTGGCCATGGATGAGAACTTCTGGCGCCCTCGCCAGCTTCTGCTGCCGACAAATTCGGGAACAGTAGCGCCACGGCAACCCAAGCAACTAGATGATGCAACTTCATGTCTGCTTAACTAACAGGGACTTTCGCAAGGCATCATACTTTCCTGCGAGCCAGTCTTGAACCACCCGGGGATAAAGCAGGTGCTCTTGCTCGAGAACACGTTTTGACAGCGTGGCCTCATCATCATCAGCAAATACTGGCACCGAAGCCTGGGCGAGGATAGGACCACCATCCAGCTCACTGGTCACAATATGCACCGTGCAACCGTGGTAGCTGACGCCCGCTTCGAGGGCTCGCGCGTGCGTGCGGACACCTGGAAATGCCGGCAACAGTGACGGGTGAATGTTGATGGTTCGGCCGGCAAAGTGATCGACGAAAGACGTCCCAAGAATTCGCATAAAGCCGGCCAGGACGAGTAAATCCGGGGAGAAGCGATCGATTGCCTCGGCTAGAGCGTGGTCAAACAATTCGCGTGAGCCAAATTCGGTATGATCAATCACGACGGTGACAATACCCAGTGAACGCGCAACCTCCAGCGCACCGGCATCCGGCCTGTTGCTAATGACCGCAGCACATTGACCGGGTGACGATTGCTTCAGTATCGCCATCATGTTGCTGCCACGTCCGGACACCAGGATCACAAAGCGTCGGGAGTATGAAATTGGCTCGTTGCTCATGAGCCTGGCACCGGCAGGAAGACTGCAGTCGTAATGCTCTGAACAACGCGCGAAATATTGCGATTGCTGCGATCGGCAAGCAGTATTGTGATTAGATCGAGATGTCCGACCATCTTGCCAAACTCGCGCTCCATGCTCAGGTTTGAAGCAAGCGGCGGTTGGTTAATTTCGTTGCTGAGCAGCAACAGATTTCCTGCCGCATCGCGGGCGTTGGATAGTTTCCAGGCGGCAATTTCCACATTGCGCGCGCTGTTATAGAACAACTGCGCGTCAAGGCTGTCAAACATAAAAAACTCCGTCTTGTTATCAAATGCGGCATTCAACATGCCACCCAGGCCGTTAATAAATGCGGCAACGCGATCGCCGGTAAAGTCCACTTGAAGTGACAACAGAATTGCATCGGTACCGCGCTTTCCACGCAAACTGGCCGACCGCCACCCGGTTCGCGGATCAAGCAATTTGTCCAATGCGACTTCAAGGCTTTGGTAGCCACCCTTTTTCCATTCTCGAGGATTTCGCCGGTATAACTTCTCGGCCAATACCCTGATATTGCCGAACAGTTCGCGTCGGAACGTATCCGCGACGCGATCAATATCCGACTTGGCAAGCTGCTTGGGATCAAAGCTACTCGATGTTTTGACCACTTCCTGCCCTGATGACTTGTCAATCACTACGTTTCTGGCGCAACTCGCCAACAGCAAAGACAACAAAACAAATGCGCAGCGGCCCAGCGGGATCATCCCCGGCTTAAACAATCAACTTGCCTGCATGGCAAATCGATGACGGAGCCAGCCGAACACCACGAACAAGCCTGGAATCGCAATCATCAGTACAACAATAAGTAACAGGTTTGCCTTTACCCATGGAATGTTGCCGAACCAGTAGCCCATCAAACACATTGAAAATACCCATAACACGGCGCCGGCCAGATCGTACAAAAAGTAGCGCCCGTAATGCATCACGGCGATACCGGCCACGAACGGCGCAAAGGTGCGTATGAATGGAAAGAAACGTGCAATCAACATTGTTTTTCCGCCGTGCTTTTCGTAAAAGGCGTGTGTCATGTCAAACGCCTTACGATTGAAAAATCGCGATGTGTCGCCCCACCGGAGCAGGCGCGCACCAACCCAGCGACCGACCCAGTAATTGGTGTTGTCGCCCAGAATTGCCGCCGCCAGCAATACTGGAATCAAAATGGTGATATCAAACGCACCTTCGCTGGCGGCCAATGCTCCAGCCAGAAAGAGCATTGAGTCGCCAGGCAAGAACGGGGTGACCACCAATCCTGTTTCGCAGAAAACGATGATGAACAGAATCGCGTAAAGCCAAACCCCATATTCAGCGAATAGCGATACCAGATGGCCGTCCAAATGCACCACAAAATCAAAGAACTGAAACAGGAATTCCATTAGACAGCCCGGCAAGCATTGAGTGAAGTCGATTTTACCGGAAGCTATAATTCCGCACCGCCTTAAAGGCAGGCTAAGTAAGGCTATTTTCAAATGCACCCGATTCGTCCGCTGCCAGACTTGTTGATCAGTCAAATTGCCGCCGGAGAAGTGGTTGAACGACCGGCGTCGGTGCTTAAGGAACTGATGGAAAACAGCCTGGATGCAGGCGCGACTGACATCGATGTGCAACTAAGCGAAGGTGGAGTCAGGCTGATTCGCGTCGTCGATAATGGCAATGGCATCCCGAAAGATGAGCTGGCGCTGGCACTGGCGCGGCACGCTACCAGCAAGATCACCAGCCTTGATGATTTGGAATGTGTCGCAAGTTTCGGATTTCGCGGCGAAGCTTTGGCGTCGATCGCGGCTGTTGCGCGAGTGACAATTACCAGCCGCCAGTCGAGTGATAGTCACGCATGGCGTATTTTCAGTGAAGGCGGCGACCGCGGTGCAATTGAACCGGCAGCGCAATCTGTTGGTACGACGATAGAGGTTGCCGACCTTTACTGGAATACGCCAGCGCGAAGAAAATTTTTGAAGTCCGAAGCAACCGAACTGGCGCATTGCGACGATGTGTTTTGCCGCATGGCGCTATCACGTCCCGATGTCAGCTTTACCTTGTGTCATAACGGCAACGTCAAGCGTCATCTGGCGGCGAACTCCACCAACGCCGAGCCCTCACTGCAGTTTTCCCGACGCGCACGAGATATTCTTGGCGAGGAATTTTTCCCGCACGCGCGCCCGCTTGACGTTACTGCCGGACCACTCCGCTTACGTGGCCTGGCCGCGCTGCCGGCATATTCTCGCGCCGGAAGAGACGAACAGTTTTTCTTTGTTAACGGCCGATTTGTTCGCGACAAACTGCTTTCACACGCCGCGCGTCAAGCCTGGGCCGATATTCTGCATGGTGCGCGACAACCGGCTTACGCGCTGTTTCTTGATCTTGATCCGGCCGGGGTCGACGTCAACGTCCACCCGGCCAAAACCGAAGTCCGGTTTCGCGATTCACGTGGCATTCACCAGTTTGTCTTTCATGCGCTGCAACGGACACTGGCCGCACCCTTGGTTCCGCTGATTGATCTCCCGTTATCCGACACTGCACCGCCAACACAAATGCGCGACACGGCATGGCCGGTCAGGCAGCAAAACGCGTTTGCAGTCAGTGAGGCGGCGACACGTCCCTATCTGGATTTTGCCCGCGCCGCATTTGCAAGCGTCAATGACGGCGTCCCACCAGCACCAACTGGCGGGACTGCAACCACAACACATCAGGCCAACGGTCTAGGCTACGCATTGGGTCAAGTCGGCGGTGTCTATGTCCTCGCACAAAATGCGCAAGGTTTGATCATCGTCGATATGCATGCAGCGCATGAACGCATCCTCTATGAGCGACTGAAAACCACCATCGATGCCGGACCGCCGGCAATTCAACGCCTGCTCGTACCGATACTGCTATCTGCCAATAGCACCGAACTTGCCACGGTCGAGGACCATCAAGAGAGTTTTACTCAACTGGGTTTTGAAATTTCCGCTGCCGGACCTCGTCAGTTGGGAGTGCGCAGCGTACCTGCCCTGCTTGCAGGTGGCGATATTGTTGAATTGGTCAGGAGTTTGCTCAAGGATTTGGCCAATCACCCAGCCAGTCGCGTAGTTGAAACTCAACGCAACGAGCTCCTGGGCACCATGGCTTGCCACGGCGCGGTGCGCGCCAATCGCAGCTTGACCATCACCGAGATGAACGCTCTCTTGCGCGATATGGAAGTCACCGAACGCGCAGATCAGTGCAACCACGGCCGGCCAACCTGGATACAGTTTTCAATGGGTGATCTTGACCGCATGTTCATGCGTGGCCGATGACCACACCAACCAATATCGAAAAACAAAGTTCGTCCCAGCATCCGCCGGCGATTTTTGTCATCGGGCCAACTGCCAGCGGCAAGACCGCGTTGGCAATGCAGCTCTGTCGCGAGTTTCCCTGCGAAATCGTCAGCGTCGATTCGGCACAGGTTTTTCGCGATATGAATATCGGCACCGCCAAGCCGGACGAAGCTACCTTAGCGGAGTTCCCGCACCGGCTGATCAATCTTATCAGCCCGATTGAACGATATTCCGCTGCGCGCTTTTGTAGTGATGCCTTGGCTGCGATGCAGGATATTTCGAGTGCCGGCCGCATACCACTACTGGTCGGTGGCACCATGCTCTATATCAAGGCACTGCGCGAAGGATTGGCGGCGCTTCCCTCGGCCGACGCGGACGTTCGTGCCACCATTGAGTTCGACGCAAGCCAGCGCGGTTGGCCGGCATTGCATGCAGATCTGGCACTGCTTGACCCGATTACTGCCGCGCGTCTGAAGCCGACGGATACGCAACGCATTCAGCGTGCGCTTGAAATTATCAAAATCAGCGGCAAGTCAGTCTCGGATCTCTTTGAACAGCAAACCTCCGCTCCATTGCCGTATCGTTGCCTCGGTCTGGCACTCATGCCTACTGATCGCGCCGGCCTTCATCAGCGAATTGCGACACGCTTCGATGTGATGCTGGCCAGCGGGTTAATGGATGAAGTGATCGGTCTGCGTCAAAAGTACACACTCCATGCGGACCTGCCATCGATGCGCTGTGTTGGTTATCGCCAGGTGTGGGATGTGCTCGAAGGAAACACACCGAAAGTTGAGCTACGTGATCGCGGTATTTTTGCTACCCGTCAATTCGCCAAGCGCCAGCTTACCTGGTTGAAGTCGCTACCGAATCTGGAGTACCTGGACCCATTTGACAGTCATCTAAACGCGACGGCGATAATGCGCGTCCGCCAATTTTTGGCGGACAACGAGCAAACCTGAAAGTAAGCTCGACCAATAGTTCCGGTGAGTTAAACGACCAAAGTCTGAGCTTGGCCCTCAATGCGCTCTGCAATTTTGCCAATTAGATAGACCGTTTCGCCAGTCGACTGCAGAATCTCTTTCGCACGCTGCGCATCCTCAACGGCAACGATCACCACCATGCCGATGCCGCAGTTGAAAACACGGTGCATTTCAGCATCGGCGACTTGGCCTTCCTGTTGCAGCCACTGAAACAGTGGCGGAAGCTCCCAGGTCTTGCGTTCCACAATTGCGGTGACAGATGTCGGCAATACGCGAGGAATATTTTCGGTCAAACCACCACCCGTGATATGGGCCATGCCCTTTACGGGCAGGGATTGAATCAAGGCAAGCAGAGATTTGACATAGATACGGGTCGGTGCCATCACCGCATCGCGCAACGGCACTCCACCGATCGTTTGCGGCGCACGTGCGCCGGCTCGTTCAATTATTTTCCGGATCAGCGAATAGCCATTCGAGTGGGCACCCGACGATGCCAGACCAAGTATCGCGTCACCCGGTTGAATCGTCTTGCCGTCAATGATGGTTGATTTCTCCACTGCACCAACCGCGAAACCCGCCAAATCGTACTCGCCATCCGGATACATACTTGGCATCTCTGCGGTCTCGCCGCCAATGAGCGCACAACCAGCCAGTTCGCAGCCCTTGGCAATACCCTCGACAACAGTCGCCGCGGTATCAACATCGAGGCGTCCGCAGGCGAAATAGTCGAGAAAAAACAACGGCTCGGCGCCCTGAACCAGAATGTCATTTACGCTCATCGCCACCAGATCCTGGCCCACCGTATCGTGCCGGTTCCATTCGAACGCTAACTTCAACTTGGTTCCTACGCCATCGGTCCCGGCCACCAACACCGGCTCCCGATATTTTTTCGAGATTTCAAACAAGGCGCCAAATCCACCGATTCCAGCCAGCACTTCCGGACGCATTGTGCGGCGCGCAGCCGGCTTGATTCGCTCAACCAGTGCATCGCCCGCGTCAATGTCCACACCGGCGTCGCGATAGGTAAGGGATGTGCTAGAAGTCATTTTGTGGCTCTTTGAGTTGAGTTCCCCGCGAGGCGCGGCTAAAGTGGCAGAAGTAATTCGCGCCCGACCACCAGAAATCTTTCAATTTGGCGGGAAATCAAGCGATAAAAATTGACACGGATTTTACCGGAAATGCCCCTACTCGATTCTCTTAGCCGGCAATGCCAATGCCGATGAGCGCTCAACAACAGTTATTGCTCGACCTGAAGCTGGAGCAAGCGCCGACATTCGAAAATTTCATTGTTGGTCGCAATGAAGAATTGCTCGGCAGGCTGCTGGAACTCAAAGCGGGTCGCAGCTTTGATGCCTTGTATTTATGGGGCGGCGAAGGATGCGGAAAATCTCATTTGCTTGCCGCCGCCGCACTCGAAATTGCCGATACGCGGCCGGTATTGATGCTGGACGGCGCCAACGTCGGCGGTGATATTCCCGCTGTTGCGGGCGGGCTGATCATCATTGATAACGTCGAAGATTTAGGGCCCGACGCGCAAATTGCGCTGTTTCGCGTTTTTAATGCCGCACGTTTGATCGGCATTGCCGTATTGCTGGCTGGTCGGTTGCCACCGCTGGAACTCGCCTTACGCGAAGATCTCAGGACACGTGTCGGGCAATGCTTGATTTATGAGGTGCAAACATTATCCGATCACGAAAAGAGCGCAGCATTGCGCCAGCATGCCCTGCTACGCGGTATGCGGCTGGACGACGGCATCGTGCACTACTTGTTGCGTCATGGCCGTCGCGACCTGCCGTCGTTAATGGCCATGCTCAATGGTCTTGACCGGATTTCCCTGGAGCAGAAACGGCCGCTAACGCTGCCTTTACTGCGCGAACTAATGCAATCCACTCTCGACCTGAAACCAGATGAATCTAGCCCTGTTTGACCTCGACAATACTTTGCTGGCCGGCGACTCAGACTATGAGTGGGCTCAGTTCCTGATCAGTAAAGGCGTTGTTGATGAAAAAATTCATCGCACAAAGAATGATGCCTTCTTCGCCGATTACAAAGCCGGGACGCTGGACATCTACGCTTTTCTCGATTTCCAACTGGCGCCCTTGGCCTTGCACTCGCGCGCTCAACTCAACGCGTGGCACCACGAGTTCATGCGCACACGCATCCTGCCGATCATCACGTCGGCGGCACGTCATCTTGTTGCGCAACACGCGACGGCCGGTGATCTCCTGTGTATCGTCACCGCCACCAACAGTTTCGTCACCGGGCCCATCGCCCGCGAATTTGGAATACCGCATCTGATTGGCACCATTCCTGCCCAAAACGACGGACGATTCACCGGAAGCTCCGAGGGTGTACCATCATTCCGGGAAGGCAAAATCACGCGTGTTGAAGCGTGGATGGAAGCCATGGGCTTGTGGTGGAGCGACTTTGATCGCAGCTGGTTTTATAGCGATTCACTCAATGACCTGCCCTTGCTCGAGAAAGTCACCAACCCGGTTGCCGTCGATGCTGACGCAACCTTGACCAGCGTTGCCATTAGAAACAACTGGCGGCAAATCAGTTTGCGATAACCCGATCAACGGCGGTGAAGCAGGGACTTCGCAAAGCACTGCTTTGCGCCTGCGTAACGGGCCGACTTTGCAAAGTCGGCACTCCACTTCAGCACCAACTGACGTATTGCGGGCCATTCCGCCGCCTTCAATTCCGATATAATTCGCGCCCTGAGCTGACAGCAAAACACGGTTGCCAGCATCGGAGACGTGGCCGAGTGGTCGAAGGCACTCCCCTGCTAAGGGAGCATTCTGTCAAAACCTGGATCCAGGGTTCGAATCCCTGCGTCTCCGCCAGTTACAACATCTAAGCCCATGATTATGTGGGCTTTTTTGTTTTTATAGCATTCGCGACTATCAATTTGACTATCAATACATGGATCGGTTGCCAAGTCGCCGCCGCCTCACCAGCGCCGACTTTCGAGCTACTGATGTCGCCCAATCCTGGATTGTCGGCGCGCGCTTAAAACTGACCAGCGTCCCCTGCTTGGCGTGATCTGCTCGACGGCACACCGCCGCACTATGTCGCAGCCCGCCAGATCGGAAATGGTAAAGTTATATTTCACGATTAATTTGTCTCCCAATGAGAGACAAACTTGCCGCTAAGTATCGTTAGTGTTATATTTACTGCGCAGTACGTTTCTTTTAGGGACGCTAATTGAGCGCGAAATATCATTTGCAAACGAAGACACTAGGCCCACGGGCAGCGCAGCTTTTCACTGAGCTGAATGAGCTGCGCCGGTCTACGTTCACCTTGGCGGATGTGAGATCGATCACCGGCCTGTCGGCCGCAGCGGCCCGCAATCTCGTGCACAAGGCCCAGCAGCGAGGCTTGGTGACGCGACTGAAGCCTGGCCTGTACAACCTCGTGCCCTTCGAACTCGGCTGGGCCACCGAGCATATCGACAGCCCGTACCTGATCGCCCGAGAGCTCGCGGGTGCGGCGCCCTACTTCCTGTCGCACGGCACAGCACTTGAACTGCACCGCATGGTAACGCAGCCGAACTTCACCGTGTATGTGTCATGCACGCGGCGCGTACGTCCGCAGACGGTGGGCGGCTATGACTTTCGGTTTGTACACATTAAGGCAGAGCAAGAATTCGGCGCCATGAAGCACTGGATTGACAAGGAGCGCTTCGTGATGATCAGCGACATGGAACGCACCATCATCGATGGTCTCCGGCACCCGGCATTTGCCGGTGGTATCACGGAAGTCGCCAAGGGCTTGTGGATGAAGCGGGACACATTGAAAGTCGAACGGCTGGTGGACTACGCACGACGCCTCGGCGTCGGCGCCGTCGTGCGCCGCCTCGGCTACCTGCTGGAACACTATGGGCTGGCAGATGCTTCGATGCTGGAACCGCTGCGCAGCATGCTGACGGCAACTTACCAACGCCTTGATCCACTGCTCCCTGCCGAGGGGGCATTCCTCTCACGTTGGCGGCTCCAGCTCAACGTGACTCCCGAAGAACTCGATGCCGTGAGGCTTGGCTGATGATTCCCCAACGCAATATTTCCATGATCTCGAACACGCTGATGACCGCTGGCGGGCGGCGCATCCCCGAGGCAGTCATCGAACGCGATTACGTGTTGGCCTGGTTCCTGACCGGTTTGGCTGGACATCCGTTACGCGAGGTGCTGGCCTTCAAAGGTGGCACGGCCCTGCGACGCTGCTGGTTCGAGGACTATCGGTTTTCGGAAGACCTGGATTTCACCTTGACCCGTCCGATCACCCTCGAAAAGATCCTGGCGGGGCTGAGCGAAATCTTCGCTACCGTCGCAGCCGACTCGGGCCTGCGGATCGCTTTTGACCGCGAAGACCGCCACGGCCACCAGAACAGCCATACCTTCTACCTGCGCTATCAGGGGCCACTGCCTGCCGCGAACGATGTGAAGGTTGACATCACGATCAACGAAGTCCTGTGCTTCCCTCTGCAAGATCGCCCGATTCAGCGCACCTACGACAGCTTTGATGACTTGCCCGAAGGGCCGACCGTGAAGGTCTACGCTATCGAGGAGATCGCGGTTGAAAAGCTGCTGGCCTTGAGCGATCGAGCGCGCAACGAGCCACGTGACTTGTATGACCTCTGGTATCTGTTCGGCTCCACCAACATGCGTGTTGCGGAGGTACGTGCCGAACTCGATGCCAAGTTGGCATTGCGGCAACGCATCATTGCAGGCATGGAGCAGGCAATCGCCACCAAGGAAGATCGTCTACGGCGGCTCTGGACCGCCCGTCTCGCGCACCAGATGAACCATCTGCCACCATTCGATGACGTCTTCCGGGAAGTGCTGCGTGCTGTTCGCGCCGCCGACTTGCCGAAGGCCGATGGCTAATCGGTTACCTACGTACCAAAGAGAAGCACCATGGCCTATTTGTTGTTACGTCCCGCTCAAATCGCGGGCACGAAACCCGACCTGAATGAGGATGCTTTTGGATTCGACACCTGAGAACGACATCGCAGAACGGCTTCGACTCTGGCGGAAAACAGCGCTCGAATTGACCCAGAAGGAGTTCGCTGAAGCGACCGGGGTTCATTTGAGCGCCATTCGGAAATACGAGAACCGCAATAGCGTGCCGAGCAGCGAATCTTTACTGGCTATTGCTAGCACGGGGGTTGATCTTCACTGGTTGCTTACCGGTGAAGGTGACATGCGCGCACTGGCCAAGAGATTGGGGAGCGCGGCCAATACGGAAGGTGTCGCAGATCTCGTTCACGGACTAATGGCAATCGAAGAGCTTCTACACGGCATCCCAGACCACAAGCGCTCTGCCGTCCTGGATGAGATCGTTTCTCGCGTTCGAGAAGTGAAACGAGTAGCTGAGCTAGAAACTCTTGTTGCGAAGTTGCAGCGAGAAAGGGGATACCTCCGAAAATGATGAGATGTCGGTTTACTGCAGGATGGTGCCGAGGCTCTCGCGGGGTGTTGTTGGCGATGGTGGAGGGTGTCGAAGGAGTGGATATTGGTGACCTGGTGCAGTAGTTTGGATCCTCCGAACCGGCCCGTGGTCACTGAGTGCAGCCGGCCATCAGCGGTCACTGGGAATTTTTCTCCAAACCGGCCGTTCAACCTGGGCCGTTCTCCAGACCGGCCATTCAAACGCAGCCACTGATCGGAGCCACCAACTTCGCCCACCTGAACTTCGGCTGTACAGCGTCACCAGCGCGCCATGCTGAACCAACCGATGCGGCTGTGCTCCTGCGTCCGAGTGCTGATGATATATACAGTATCCTGTCCCGGTCACCCGACCAGGATGGGCCACCTCAATGGCAGCCGCCGCTCAATGCGCCGCGCCCACACCCAAGCGCTACCAGCGCCGCCGTCCTGAGCGGACGCTGTGGTATCGCATCGTCCAGACCCACCTCGAAACCTGGCTGGAACTCGCCAGCGGCGAGGACGGTGAAGCACCGCCGGCCCATGTCGAGCGAACCTTCCGCCGCTATCTCGAATGCGGCATCCTTGCTCACGGCTTCGCCCGCGCCTACTGCGACGAGTGCCAGCACGATTTCCTGATCGCGTACTCCTGCAAGTGTCGCGGTGTGTGCCCCTCGTGCAACACGCGGCGCATGGCCGAA
Source organism: Rhodocyclaceae bacterium (assembly GCA_016718525.1). Taxonomy (GTDB): domain Bacteria; phylum Pseudomonadota; class Gammaproteobacteria; order Burkholderiales; family Rhodocyclaceae; genus JADKHX01. Next base: position 516,218 of record JADKDD010000001.1, on the reverse strand, counting down.
ACAGCGGCGCACCTGGTCGATCACGTTTTCCCGCCGCTACCGGTGCGGCAATGGGTGCTCGCCGTGCCCAAGCGGCTGCGTTACTTCCTGCAAGCGGACGCGGCCCTGCAAGGCACGGTGCTGCGCATTTTTCTGTCCGTGGTGGAACGCTGCCTGCGCGAGCATAGCCCCAGCAGCCCCGCCGATGCCCGGATCGGGGCGGTCGCCTTCATCCACCGGTTCGGCTCCAGCCTGAACGAGCACGTTCACTTCCACTGCTGCGTCATCGACGGCGTCTTCGAGTCAACCGCCGATACAGACAATGCCCCGAAAGAGGCACCGAGCGTCAGCTTCCATGCCGCCCTCGAACTTGACGCGGCGGCGTTCGCCGACGTGCAGGCACGCGTGCGGACCCGCGTCCTCTCCACCTTCGTCAGGCGCGACCTGATCGACAAGGATGACGCCGCCGAGATGCGCGCCTGGGCGCACGACGGCGGCTTCTCGGTGGATGGCTCGGTGCGCATCGAGGGTGCCGATCGGGTCGGACTCGAACGTCTGCTGCGCTACTGTGCCCGTCCGCCTTTCGCGCTGGAGCATCTGCACCAGCGCGATGCCGAGCATCTGGTCTACCGCAATCCCAAGCCGGTGCGTGGAACAGCGCCCGGCACTCGCCCGGCGGCGCTGGTGCTGACACCACTCGAACTGATCACGAAGATCGCCGCGCTGGTGCCGCCACCAAGGGCGCATCGTCATCGCTATTACGGCGTGCTCGCGCCCAATTCACCGCTACGCGCTGTGGTGACGGCGCTCGCTCCTGCCGCCGTCTCACCAGCGCCGACTTCTGCGGCGACCCGCGAAGAGTCCCGCCATCGCACCGTGGCCCGGTATCTGTGGGCGATGCTGCTGGCGCGCATCTATGAAGCCCTGCCGCTGAGTTGCCCGATCTGCCACAGTCAGATGCGGATCATCGCCTTCATCAACGATGCCGGCACCGTGAAGAAGATCCTCGACCACATCGGCGAATCCACCCAGCCACCACGCATCGCCCCGGCGCGCGGGCCTCCGCTGTGGGAAGCAGCAGCGGCGGCGGAAGCGCGCAACGATCCTCAGTGGGATTCGTCAGCCCAGCCCGCACCGGAGATCGAGTTCGATCAGCGCATCGCCTGGTAGGTGCGGGGGGACAGCTCGTGCCTGATGCATGGAGAGTGGCCGCCGGCGGCCACTCTCCAGTCATCAGGCAGTACTTGCGATGCTATTCGGCGGGGCCCGTCGCCCCGGACGATGCGCCATGCCGGCCCAAACTCGGCGATTGACGGCTGCACTCGGCGTCAGCCATACTTCGCGAAAGCACATTGGATTTCCTATCCTTATAACCCGAATTGAAGTCAAGCCAGGCGACAAGCTCGCAAGCGGCGACGTCATTATGGAATTTTCCTGATGCTCCTCTGTTGGGCTCGACATGCGCTGCCTGTGCACCGCCCTTAACCGGCAGGGCTGTGCACAGTAGAGCGTGGCTTTAAGCAGGGACTGCGGTATTGGAGCGTTCGAGCATTTCATCGCAACTCATGACATGCGCGGTTGAGAACGCCAGGATGCGCAAAGTGGCCTGATGCACTTCTTGGGCGGGCATGGCGCCGAACCCCATGTCGGGGTAATCGAAGGTGCCTGTGCCATCGGAAAGAAACACCACACGATAGTTGTGGAACATCGCATCGCGTGCCGTTGCGTGGCAGCAGTTTTCGGTTGTGGTGCCGGCAACAATGACGGTTTTGATACCCCATTCGCGCAGCATTATGTCTAGCGTCGTACCGAAGAATGCGCTATAGCGCGGTTTCTTGATGACATGTTCGCCGTCTTTAGGGGCCAAAGGAGGGTAAATGGCTACGCCCTGTGTGCCGTCGATCAGGGCTTTTCGTTCGGCGATGGGGGGATACAAATCATCGTACAGGCCCATGTCTGAACCGTCGCTTCTATGGGCGTGCGAGGTAAAGACCACACGCATGCCGCGCTCGCGGCAGGTATCCAGGGTTTCGGCAAGGCGCGGCACCAGGTCTTGCGCCATTTGTGAAAGTAGTGGAGCGCCGGGCGCGACAAAGTCGTTTTGCATGTCAACGACGATGACAGCGGTGGTTTTTGGGTCGATTGCGTCGCAGCGATAGGGCATGCTAGTCTCCTTTTAAGGTTTGGTGTTGTTGTTCATTGTGGCGCGAGCGGCGGCACATTGCTTGCCCGTAGACGCCATTTGTTTTCCTGGAACGGCCAGGAGGGACATCATGATTCCCTTTTCTTATGTAGGTCCTGAAGATCGCTTCGATCATTGGCATGAAGTTACATGCCGCAATTTCTCGCATACCGAGTGCCGTGCGATTCCTGACGACTGCTTTACCGCGACGGTTGACGCCCAGCCTTTCGACTCTCTGGTCTTTAGCGACATCAGCTCCCGTATCGGCGGCGGCAAAAAGTTGAGTCTTCAACGAGAGCCTGCACACATTCGCAAGGATGGCCACGAAGAATTTTTTCTATGGATCGGCCGCGAAGGGGCAACCATGTTCGAGCAGCAAGGTCGAGCCGTCACGCTGGGGCCGGGCGAGATTATGTTGATGGATCAAACCAAGCCATTTCGGCTGGAGTTCTGCGGGGTTTCCGCGACGTCGTTGATAATTGCCGAGAGGTCGTTGTTGACAAGCAGGCTGCCGTGGATTGACGCCGTGGTGGCCAGGAAAATTACCGCTGGCATGCCTTTGTCCAGGTTGTTCGTGTCGCTGCTGGACGGCCTTAAAAACGACGAGCCTATGCCTGCCGACGCTTCGACGGCCAGGTTGGCATGCATGGCTTTGGATATGTGGACCGGCATTTTTGATCTGGCACTCAGAGGCGAAAGTGCGCACGAACGGCCATTAAGGCAAAAGCTGCAACAAGTTCAGGCTTATTTACGTGCAAATCTGGATGACCCCGAACTGGACATAGATTCGATTGCGACTGCGGTCGGTTTATCCGACCGGACCTTGCTTCGTCTGTTTGCCGAAGAGGGCACGACGCCGATGCGCTGGTTGATGCAAGAGCGTCTGAATGCCAGTCGTGCCGCCATAGAGCAGCGCCGGTTCGAGCGTGTGACTGACGCAGCGTTTGCTTTCGGATTTCGCAATCTTTCTCATTTCAGCCGCTCATTCAAGGCGTTGCATGGGCTGACGCCCCAGCAGTTGCTTCGCCGACGTTAGCGCTTTTCCTCCCGATGCCCTCGTGGATGCCCCAGACGACGAAGATGCCGACGGCCAGGAAGGCCGCCAGCTTGACCACGGATTCGACGGCAATCGCCGCCACCATGCCTTCGTGACGCTCGGTGGCGTCGAGATGGCGCGTGCCGAAGAGAATGGTGAAGGCGGCCAGGATCATCGCCACGTAAAGCGCGCTGTCCTGGAGCAGGGGCACCGCGCCAGCCTTGGCCGGCATGATGATCTCCGGGTAGCTAGCCAGAATCGCAAAACTGTTGGATACCGCCTTGAGCTGCAGGGCGATATAGGGAATCACGCCGACCACGGCGATCACCGTCACCAGGCCGCCGAGCAACTGGCTCTTGCCATAGCGCGAGGCGACGAAGTCGGCGATCGAGGTGATGCGATTGGCCTTGGCCACCCGGATCATCTTGTGCAGGATGAACCCGGCGAGGGCGAAGAGCAGGGTCGGACCGAGATAGATCGGCAGGAAGCCGATGCCACTCGCCGCCGCGCGGCCGACGCTGCCGTAAAAGGTCCAGGTCGTGCAGTAGACGCCCAGCGACAGCGCATACACCACCGGATTGGAGATCAGCGAACGTCCGCTGTCGGCGCGATGGTCGGCATACCAGGCGATCGCGAAGAGAATGCCGAGGTAGGCCAGCGAGGCGAGAACGATGACCCAGCCCTGCAACACCTCAGTCGCCTTTTCTTTCGACGACCCAGGCCATCTGGACGATCAGCGCCAGCCAGGATCCCATGAGCCATGCATACAAGGGCGGCAGGCCGAAGAAATCGCCGCCACGGTTGAACACCGACAGCAAGGGATAGTTGAAAAAGAAGCAGCCGAGCAGGAACAGGAACGCCAGGCGTTGCGCAACGAGTCGCGAGCGAATCATGTGATCACCTCCCTCGGGTTTTCTTCTTGTTTTGCATGGTACCGAAGGCCAGGGCGCAAGGGGTCGATTGCGCGTCGCTCGGCGAAAAAAAAGCGCCCGTCTTGCGAGGGGCGCTTTTCAGGACGCTGACAGGCGTCAGGCGTTCTGCTTCAGCTGGTCCAGAATTCCGGGATTCTCCAGCGTGGATACGTCCTGGGTGATCTCTTCGTTCTTCGCCAGGCTGCGCAGCAGGCGCCGCATGATCTTTCCGGAACGCGTCTTGGGCAGGTTCTCGCCGAAGCGGATGTCCTTGCTGAACCAACCGCTGCGGCTGTGCTCCTGCGTCCGAGTGCTGATGATATATACAGTATCCTGTCCCGGTCACCCGACCAGGATGGACCACCTCGATGGCAGCCGCCGCTCAATGCGCCGCGCCCACACCCAAGCGCTACCAGCGCCGCCGTCCCGAGCGGACGCTGTGGTATCGCATCGTCCAGACCCACCTCGAAACCTGGCTGGAGCTCGCCAGCGGCGAGGACGGTGAAGCACCGCCGGCCCATGTCGAGCGAACCTTCCGCCGCTATCTCGAATGCGGCATCCTCGCCCACGGCTTCGCCCGCGCCTACTGCGACGAGTGCCAGCACGATTTTCTGATCGCCTACTCCTGCAAATGTCGTGGCGTGTGTCCCTCGTGCAATACGCGGCGCATGGCCGAAACTGCCGCGCATCTGGTCGATCATGTCTTTCCGCCACTACCGGTGCGGCAATGGGTGCTGGCGGTGCCCAAACGGCTGCGCTACTTCCTGCAAGCGGACGCGGCCCTGCAAGGCGCGGTGCTGCGCATTTTCCTGTCCGTGGTGGAACGCTGCCTGCACGAACATAGCCCCAGCAGCCCCGCCGATGCCCGGATCGGTGCGGTCGCCTTTATCCACCGGTTCGGCTCCAGCCTGAACGAGCACGTCCATTTCCATTGCTGCGTCATCGATGGCGTCTTCGAGTCGGCTCCCGATACAAACAATGCCCCGGACGAGGCGTCGAGCGTCCGCTTTCATGCCGCCCTCGAACTCGACGCGGCGGCGTTCGCCGACGTGCAGGCTCGCGTGCGAACCCGTGTCCTCTCCACATTCGTCAGGCGCGGCCTGATCGACAAGGATGACGCCGCCGAGATGCGCGCCTGGGCGCACGACGGTGGCTTTTCGGTGGATGGCTCGGTGCGCATCGAGGGTGCCGATCGGACGGGGCTCGAACGTCTGCTGCGCTACTGTGCTCGTCCGCCTTTCGCGCTGGAGCATCTGCACCAACGCGATGCCGAGCATCTGGTCTACCGCAATCCCAAGCCGGTTCGTGGAACAGCGCCCCGCACACGCCCGGCGGCGCTGGTGCTGACGCCACTCGAACTGATCACGAAGATCGCCGCGCTGGTGCCGCCACCAAGGGTCCATCGTCATCGCTATTACGGCGTGCTCGCGCCCAATGCATCGCTACGCGCTGTGGTGACGGCGCTCGCCCCTGCCGCCGTTCCGCCAGCGCCGACTTCTGCGGCAACCCGCGAAGAGCCCCACCATCGTGCCGTGTCGCGCTATCTCTGGGCCATGCTGCTGGCGCGCATCTATGAGGCATTTCCGCTGCAATGCCCGATCTGCCACGCATCCATGCGCATCATCGCCTTCGTCAATGATCTCACTGCCGTGGGCAAGGTCCTCGACCACATCGGCGAATCCACCCAGCCACCGCGCATCGCCCCGGCGCGCGGGCCACCGCTGTGGGAGGCGGCAGCAGCGGCGGAACAGGCTGGCAACGATCTTCAGTGGGATTCGTCAGCCCAGCCCGCACCGGAGATCGAGTTCGATCAGCGCATCGCCTGGTAGGTGCGGGGGGACAGCTCGTGCCTGATGCATGGAGAGTGGCCGCCGGCGGCCACTCTCCATGCATCAGGCAGTGCTTGCGGTCCCATTTGGGGCGCCTTTCCGTCAATCGCGACACATGCCGGACCGCAATCGGCGATTGACGGCTGCACCCGGCGTCAGCCATACTCCCCGAAAGCCCATTGGATTTCCTATCCTTCCCCAATCGCTTGCGATCCCTGCTACGACATCGGCGATTAGTCGATACTGTTGCCATGTAATGTGCAGATCGACATCATCGATATCTTGTGAACTGAGACCGGCGCCGTGTAGCAGTTCTTCTGCAGATAGCCCAAGTTCAAGCCCATACTCATAAAGATGAACTGGATGTAGCACCCAGGGAAATAGGGAGTCCTGGCCACCTATTAACTTTTTCATTTTTATTCAGGCCGCTATCAAAACCAATTATGCCACGTGTAAGTTGGCCATGGGGTTTATGTAGAAAATACTAATGTACTCACGCTAATTGTCGCTCACGCATCTAACAACTTTATTGAGAAATACTGCGCTTCCAGTCGTCGAAAGTAAAGTCAGAATCAACATCACGAACACTTGTTTACTACGCAAAAAGCGGCGCCCGAAGGCGCCGCTAAAGGCCTCTTTAGCAGCAAGAGTTAACCTTTGTTTGAGCTGCGCCCGATAACTTCATCCTGCATTTCCGGCGACAGATCGTTGAAGTACGCCGAGTAGCCCGATACCCGGATCAGCAGGTTAGGGTGCAGCTCCGGGTTGTCCCGCGCCTCAATCAGAATCTTCGGATCCAGCATATTGGCCTGCACCTGCATACCGTGCCGCTTGAAGTACACCTTATACAAGCTGGCTAGCGCATCTCGTCCCTCTTCACAGTCGTAACTGGAGGCATCCAGCTTGATATTGAAATTAATACCATTGGCGAACTTCTTGTAGTCGATGCGGTTCATGGAATTCAACAACGCAGTGGTACCTCGCTTGTCCGCGCCGTTCTCCGGCGCAAAGCCTGAGGCATACGTTTCACCCGCCCGACGGCCATTAGGCAAGGCACCAACCAGGCCACCAAAGTGGGTGTGTGAGGTGTTGGAATACACGCCCGCCAGGTACTGGCCACCGCGGGTATTCTTGCCCAGGGCGTGAATGGAATCGGAGTAGTGATCCCCGACCCACTTCATCCAGGCATCCGCCTTGGGAATATCGTTGCCAAATTTATCGATGCCTTTCAGCCTGGTCCGCACAACCTCATCCGAGAGATTGTCTTTCAGGTGAGCGACCAGCTCCTCAAGGGTGAGCCACTTGTCCTCGAACACAGCACTCTCAATGGCCCCCAGGGAATCGGCCACGACCGCCATACCACAGCCCTGGATACCGGAGAAATTGTATATCGCGCCTCCACTGGTCGAACAAACACCCTGCTCCACACAGCCCTCGACCATGCTGCTAGTCAGTGGGGTGGGATGATGCTCGGCGTGGAAACGTTCGATCGCTTCCAGGTCACGGCGTAGCTTGCCCAGCTGATGCTTCACCTGGGTATCGTAGGCGGCAACAAAGTCGTCCATCGAGCGCATTTCACTAACCGGAGGAGTCTTCGCTCCTATTTGCTTCGAGCTGTGGAACTGTTTGCCTTCGTTAAGGGCCATTTCCACCGCCAGAGGCATGTTGTACATCCCGGCGTCGGTAGAAGCCAGTGACTTGCCCGGCGCCGTGGGCTCAACACAGCCAATGGCCACATAGTTTCGAGCGTCCTCCAGTGAATATCCCACGTTCATCATAGACTCGATGATGGTCTCGTCATTGTACATCGCGGAGCGGACCCAGCACCAAAGTTGATGCGAATCACCTCGTCGTAGAATGCCTTGGGTGTGTTCTCGTGAATACGCACATGGAAGTTGGGCTGACGCATGCGCAACTCATCGGCGAGCTCTAGCAGAACGTAGCTCAGCTCATTGGTCGCATCGTTGCCCTCGGAGTCCTGGCCACCGATGGTAACTACCTCCCAGCTGGTCAGCCCACCGAGCGTGCTGGTAGCGACGTCTGAATGCATAGGGATGGTTTCGCACAACTTGACACAGAACGCCCCCAGGATTTCCTTGGCCTGCGCACGATCGATACGCGCTTCTGCAAGGTCCTTTTCATAATAGGGTCTCAGGAACTGGTCAATACGGCCCGGGCAGGTCGTTTCGCCAAACGTTTCCTGAAAGATGGCAATATGGGCAAGTGTCATGGACTGCACTGCCTCGTGGAAGTTCGTTGCTCCCTGCCGTGGTACACGAGAGCACACCGCTGCAATGTCCAGAAGCTCTTGCTTTCGTACCGGATCGCTCTCCTGCACCGCCATTGCCTTGGCCTCTGCCGCATAGCGGTCGCCGAATTCCGCCAGTCCACTCATGGCGATCTTGACTGACCGGTAGAAATCCAGCTTTTCAGGATCGCTGGTTTGAGCTTCCATGGATGCCACTTCATCGATAATACCTTGCGCACCAACCTTGATCAGCTTTTCGTAGTCGGGAGCGAGGTGAGCAATGCCACCAGCTTCATAGACCTGGTATTGGAGCGCTTCACCCTGCTCTGCAGCGAAGCGGAAGCGATCTTTCATGTTGTCAAATGCGCGGTAAGCTGCGTTCTTATTGAGCCAATAAGGTACCTTGGAGGCCAGTTTGAACCGATCCCAGAGGCTGATCTCGAGCGGATTAACTCTGCGCTTGGGTAAACCGAACGCCTCGACCATTACCTGAATACCGGCGAGCTCGGGGTAGCAGAACCCTGCCACGCGCTTGGAGGTGAAATTTCCGACAATCAGTTCACGGGGGTAAATTTTGACACTTTTGTGATTCAGTACATGGCGGGTGGCCTCTGCGATACGAACAGCAGGGGTCTTGCCCCTATTGCGCTTGTCCTTGTCGTACTCCGTCCAGAGCAAGGCGCGCTCAATACAGGCGCCATTGGTTTCGCTCTGGACTGCCTTTTTGGGGCTTCAACTCGTTCACTCGGCGGCTGGGCACAGCGGTCAGAGTTCGCGGCAATAAGATCTTTATTGATAGGGGCATTCATTCTGATGTCCTCACACATTGTTTCATTGTCCAGGCCTTAGCCATGCTGCAGGCTGTTATGTGGCCCAAATGTGGCCTTCTCAATATCCGCCGCCGAGGAACGGGCCACCTCACAGTACACCTGGCCGGTTACCGGAGTCACATTTTCGAAGTAGCGGCCGTCAGCGGGCGCTACCCACTCGCCGCCGATGAAATTGTCATAGCGCGATTTGAAGGAAACTACAGATCCTTCCTGGCCGGGTTGTGCATACGTCATTTTATTTTCCTCATGTGATGGACAGATTGATTATGGGTTATAGGTAAAGCGAAATCAGGAAGGCGCCGGCTGTCTGAGCTGATACATCACCTGTGACAATGGACGTGAATACCTCTGGACTCAAAATCTCCGTACAGCGGTCAAGCTCCGCGTCCGGCATGAACTTGCCTGTCCCTTCACCGAAGTCCAGACGCTGGACACTGCCGAAGCGTGGCAGCTTGTCGAGCCAAATCGGGTTATACGGCAAGATCTGCATGTTCTTTACGCCGTTCTCGAGCATAAAGTCAGCAATGGCACTGAGGTTTTCATCTGTGTCGGTGATAAAGGGCACCAACGGGACCCGCGGCAGAACCTCGATCACCGAATCCCGTGCCAGGGCCTGGACCTTCCTGAAGTTCTCATGAATAGAATGGTTGGGAACGCCGCAGTACTGCTTGTGCGCATCGCTGTCCATCAACTTGAGATCAAAGTAGATGGTGTCGGTGTAGGGCAATACCAGATTTTCAAATACCTTGTAATTGAATAGGCCCGCTGTCTGGATCAGCGTGTGGACATTCCGCTGCTTCAGCCGCGAAAACAGTTCGCCGACCGAATCCATCTGCATCAGTGCCTCGCCGCCGGAGACAGTGACACCGCCGCCGGAGGCCTCGAAGAAGGCCTCGTCCTCAAGCACCTTCTCCACCAGCTGATCCATGTCGATGTCATTGCCACAGCGCTCCAGTGCACCTGACGGGCAGACATCAACGCACTTGAAGCACTGGGTGCATTTGTCGCGGATGATCTTGTCGGGCGAACTCAGGTCGATCGCCTGCTCGGGGCAGGCGTCAGCACAGTCGTGACAGCTGATGCACTTCTCTGCATCATAGGAGAGTTCGTAACCGGTGTTGATGCTTTCCGGATTCTGGCACCAGGTACAAGACAGCGGGCAGCCCTTGAAGAACACCACACTGCGAATGCCCGGCCCGTCGTCCAGGGTGTTTCTCTTGATGTCGAAGTACAGCGATGCCTTCCTTGGCTCGGTAACTGCTATCGCATCAATCAGGCTTGCATCAGGTCTCATACAGGCTCTTCGCATTTAAGGGTGTAGAAAAAATCTGACCGGCTGGAAAAGGAGTCGAGGATCTTAGAAAATGTAAGCTCTCACACCAACAAAAACTAAGCCCCCGACGTGAACAATCTTACCATAAAGTAGAATCGCTGGTATGACTCATTGAAGGATGGGACGCCATATAGATCCTCGACCTCGGCAGCAGTGAGGATTGATAGCCGCTTGTTTCTGCTCATTCTTTGACCTAAAGGTCGAAGAAGATACCGAATTTCTCAGCGCATTAGAAACTAATAGCCCCCTGCAGCCCACGGATGGCGGGGCCTCCGGCGGTTTTTGCAATATTTGGAGGCAAAATCCCTAGGACCCCTTCAAACAGATTTCTGGGAATGTGTCCTTTTTTTGCTCACCTGAGGGTCCCGCTGGACGCCGATCCCAGTACCGTGCCAGCTGTCGGTCAGACCCAATTTCAGTGTGATAGCTCAAATCGGCCGGGATCCCGCTTTGGGTGCCGATTCACACCTCTGGGGATGAAATCTCCATGCGCGCCGCCATCCGCGCACTCGCCCCGCTCTTGGTCGCGAGCTTCGCGCCGTAGCGCATGACGGTACGCGGATCGCGCCAGCGATAAGCCTGCATGATCGCTGGCAGCCCCTCCCCCGCGGCAAAATTGTCCTGCGCCACCCCGACCCGGATCGAGTGCGACGACACCGCCTGCACCCACCGCTCGAGTTCGATGTCGCTCATCTCACCCAGCAGCTTCTGCGCGTGGGCGGCGCGAATGAGCCGCTTGTAGATCAGCGTGATGCTGTTGGGATGGAGTCGGGCGCGTCCGATCGCGGCGACCGACCCGTCAAAATGGGTCTCGACCCGCCGGAACAGGGGGCCTTTCCGGATATCGGCCTTGTCACGCCAGCGCGCGATCGCCGCCATCGTCATCGGCGACAGATAGGCCCAGGCCCCCTCCCCTGCCTGATCGGTCTTGGACGACGGTAGGAACAGCGTCCCCGCGCCTTGCGCATCCTTCTCGATATGCTGCACAAGAATCGCCACCAGTTCCGACCGCCGGCAGCCGGCGTCATAGGCAACCCGCAGCAGCGCCGCGTCGCGCAGGCCAAGCTCATCGCGGCGACAGGCCTTGAGCAGATGCGCGAGACACACGCCCGAGGCCGGGCTATCAAAATCGGCGATGTCGCCCTTGAACCTGATCGCGCGCGCCTGGCGCTGGCGCACGCCGAGGCTTTTGCGCGCCGCCTTCTTCTCGAGCTTGACCAGCGGCGCAGCGGTCGGGTCGGCAAGCCCCGCCATGCGATAGGCCCACCCGACATGGACAAGATAGCGCTCGATCGTCGCCATAGCGCGCGGTGTCTCGTCCGACGGATCGGTGCCGGCCAGCGTCCGCACCCAGGCGGCGACCAATGCAGGCGTCGCCGCGGCCGCCGCCACGCGCCGCTTGCGGCACCACTGCCCCCACAAAGTCAGGTCCGAGCGGAACGCGCGGCGGGTATTGGCCGACCAGCCCCGCAGCGCCGCATCGAGGAGGGCTTCGTCGATCGGGGTCGCGGCGCCAACGAGAGCACGCACATCGCCGACCAGATCGGCGGGATCGGCCGAGAGACGGGCCAGTGCATGACCCCCGGTGGCGGCCTCACGGGTCATGGCGTGAAGCGGAGGACCATGTGGACCGCGACTGTCCCTCCGCCATGATCCACTTCTCGCTCCTGCGTGTAGCCGAGGCGCTCGTAGAGCGCGATATTCGCCACCATCAGCTTGTTGGTATAGAGCCGCGTTCCCTGAAGACCCGCGGCGCGCGCGACATCCTCGGCATGACGCAGCAGACGGATCCCCAGCCCCGCGCGCTGCCGGTCGGGGTCGACCGCGACATTGACGATCAAAAGCTCGGCGTCCTCCGGCACGGTTTCGATGAGCGCGACGAGCTTGCCGCCCTCGACGAGGAGATCGAAGCGGTGGTCGCGAAAGGCGCGATCATAGTCGGCGGTGACAGGGCGCGGCGGGCGCGGCGTGACGCCGACCCACTTCGCATAGGCGGCATGCGTCAGCGCCCGAATCTCTGGAACATCATCGGAAATGGCGCGGCGGAGGGTCGGTTCGCTCATGGCGAACCGCGATAACCGACGTATCCTTCAATGTATAGAGTTGTGATAAGCATCCCTTATCAACACTAGCTGTGCAAGCAGACTTTACTGAGATAGCGTTTCAGTTCACAATTGCGTGTGAGCACCGCCCCCTCCCCTACCGGTTACGGCCCCGACTATCCCCCAAAAATGGTCGCGGCGATCGCGTCCTGCACCGCCGCGATCGCCCGTCTCGATGCCCGGATGATCGTCAGTCCGGTCGCCAAACCCTGGGCGATGCGCGCCGCATGGAGCGGCTATACGACGGCGCTGCAACTGCAATCGGCCGAGGTCGAGGAAATCGATGTATTTTCCTGGGGCTGCGGGCTGCAAATCGCCGATCGCCCTGCCCTTCCGAGCCATCTCGACCTGTTCGACCGCTTCGAGGAATGGCGCGCCGCGCTGCTCGACACGGACGCCCTCACCTGGCGCGACCGGCTTCCTACGGCGATTGGGGAGCCGAGCGAGGCCAAAGACCACCCTCCCCTTGTCCGCGCGCTCGACGGCGTGCGCCAGCTTGCCCGGATCGACCAGACCATCATGGCCTGGCTTGGCCTACCGTTCGCGCTGCGCGACCGCGGCCTGTCCGCTATCCCCATGCCTTGCCTCGCGGGTGGCGCCAAGGCGTTCCGGCTCAAGCGTAGGCCCGGCGTGGACGATTGGTTGGCGGCGATACGCGGGGTCGAGCGCGCCGCTTGCGACGGCCTCGACCGGCTCCATCGGCTCGAGCGACTGTATCGCTGATGATCTCCGGGTAGCTAGCCAGAATCGCAAAACTGTTGGATACCGCCTTGAGCTGCAGGGCGATATAGGGAATCACGCCGACCACGGCGATCACCGTCACCAGGCCGCCGAGCAACTGGCTCTTGCCATAGCGCGAGGCGACGAAGTCGGCGATCGAGGTGATGCGATTGGCCTTGGCCACCCGGATCATCTTGTGCAGGATGAACCCGGCGAGGGCGAAGAGCAGGGTCGGACCGAGATAGATCGGCAGGAAGCCGATGCCACTCGCCGCCGCGCGGCCGACGCTGCCGTAAAAGGTCCAGGTCGTGCAGTAGACGCCCAGCGACAGCGCATACACCACCGGATTGGAGATCAGCGAACGTCCGCTGTCGGCGCGATGGTCGGCATACCAGGCGATCGCGAAGAGAATGCCGAGGTAGGCCAGCGAGGCGAGAACGATGACCCAGCCCTGCAACACCTCAGTCGCCTTTTCTTTCGACGACCCAGGCCATCTGGACGATCAGCGCCAGCCAGGATCCCATGAGCCATGCATACAAGGGCGGCAGGCCGAAGAAATCGCCGCCACGGTTGAACACCGACAGCAAGGGATAGTTGAAAAAGAAGCAGCCGAGCAGGAACAGGAACGCCAGGCGTTGCGCAACGAGTCGCGAGCGAATCATGTAGTCACCTCCACCGGATATTCTTATTGCTTTGCATGGTACCGAAGGCCAGGGCGCAAGGGGTAGATTGCGTGCCGCGCGGACGAAAAAAAGCGCCCGTCTTGCGAGGGGCGCTGTTTCGGCTGCGGACAGGCGTCAGGCGTTCTGCTTCAGCTGATCCAGAATTCCGGGATTCTCCAGCGTCGACACGTCCTGAGTGATCTCTTCGCCCTTGGCCAGCGAACGCAGCAGGCGGCGCATGATCTTGCCGGAGCGCGTCTTGGGCAGGTTCTCGCCGAAGCGGATGTCCTTGCTGAACCAACCGCTGCGGCTGTGCTCCTGCGTCCGAGTGCTGATGATATATACAGTATCCTGTCCCGGTCACCCGACCAGGATGGACCACCTCGATGGCAGCCGCCGCTCAATGCGCCGCGCCCACACCCAAGCGCTACCAGCGCCGCCGTCCCGAGCGGACGCTGTGGTATCGCATCGTCCAGACCCACCTCGAAACCTGGCTGGAGCTCGCCAGCGGCGAGGACGGTGAAGCACCGCCGGCCCATGTCGAGCGAACCTTCCGCCGCTATCTCGAATGCGGCATCCTCGCCCACGGCTTCGCCCGCGCCTACTGCGACGAGTGCCAGCACGATTTTCTGATCGCCTACTCCTGCAAATGTCGTGGCGTGTCCCTCGTGCAATACGCGGCGCATGGCCGAAACTGCCGCGCATCTGGTCGATCATGTCTTTCCGCCACTACCGGTGCGGCAATGGGTGCTGGCGGTGCCCAAACGGCTGCGCTACTTCCTGCAAGCGGACGCGGCCCTGCAAGGCGCGGTGCTGCGCATTTTCCTGTCCGTGGTGGAACGCTGCCTGCACGAACATAGCCCCAGCAGCCCCGCCGATGCCCGGATCGGTGCGGTCGCCTTTATCCACCGGTTCGGCTCCAGCCTGAACGAGCACGTCCATTTCCATTGCTGCGTCATCGATGGCGTCTTCGAGTCGGCTCCCGATACAAACAATGCCCCGGACGAGGCGTCGAGCGTCCGCTTTCATGCCGCCCTCGAACTCGACGCGGCGGCGTTCGCCGACGTGCAGGCTCGCGTGCGAACCCGTGTCCTCTCCACATTCGTCAGGCGCGGCCTGATCGACAAGATGACGCCGCCGAGATGCGCGCCTGGGCGCACGACGGTGGCTTTTCGGTGGATGGCTCGGTGCGCATCGAGGGTGCCGATCGGACGGGGCTCGAACGTCTGCTGCGCTACTGTGCTCGTCCGCCTTTCGCGCTGGAGCATCTGCACCAACGCGATGCCGAGCATCTGGTCTACCGCAATCCCAAGCCGGTTCGTGGAACAGCGCCCCGCACACGCCCGGCGGCGCTGGTGCTGACGCCACTCGAACTGATCACGAAGATCGCCGCGCTGGTGCCGCCACCAAGGGTCCATCGTCATCGCTATTACGGCGTGCTCGCGCCCAATGCATCGCTACGCGCTGTGGTGACGGCGCTCGCCCCTGCCGCCGTTCCGCCAGCGCCGACTTCTGCGGCAACCCGCGAAGAGCCCCACCATCGTGCCGTGTCGCGCTATCTCTGGGCCATGCTGCTGGCGCGCATCTATGAGGCATTTCCGCTGCAATGCCCGATCTGCCACGCATCCATGCGCATCATCGCCTTCGTCAATGATCTCACTGCCGTGGGCAAGGTCCTCGACCACATCGGCGAATCCACCCAGCCACCGCGCATCGCCCCGGCGCGCGGGCCACCGCTGTGGGAGGCGGCAGCAGCGGCGGAACAGGCTGGCAACGATCTTCAGTGGGATTCGTCAGCCCAGCCCGCACCGGAGATCGAGTTCGATCAGCGCATCGCCTGGTAGGTGCGGGGGGACAGCTCGTGCCTGATGCATGGAGATGGCCGCCGGCGGCCACTCTCCATGCATCAGGCAGTGCTTGCGGTCCCATTTGGGGCGCCTTTCCGTCAATCGCGACACATGCCGGACCGCAATCGGCGATTGACGGCTGCACCCGGCGTCAGCCATACTCCCCGAAAGCCCATTGGATTTCCTATCCTTCCGAGAATCCACTCGAGCGAGATCCGCTTGGCGCATCACCACCACCCCAGCTTTTCGATTCACCAGTGCTGGCGTTATAGGTTGATGTTGAACCGGTATGTGAGTAACCCTGTGGACCCCAAGTCGTCGCGCCGCTATGCTCGATGCTGCTGCCATCGGCGCTGGTTCCCGAGAAACTCGAGCCGGCTGCATGCTGTCCGGTATAGGCATCATAGGAGCGTCCAGCAGCAGCGCTTCCAGATCCGCCGGCAGCGGTGGTCCCTGTAACCGCACCTGACTCTTTGGCGACACCGGTATAGGGGTTATAACTGCGGTTCGACGCGTAATCGCCGGAAGTACCGGTAGCCTTGTTGTAATAGCTACCGCTGCCGGCTACACCGACAGCGCCTGTGGAACTGGCATAGGCCGTCGCAGTTCCAGAGTACGCGGTATGACCATACTGACCATAGACACTCGTGCTGACACTGCCACAGCAAGCGTAAGGATGGTAAGCCGCTCCGTAATAAGGCGTTACCCACGCGGCAGTGGCCAGACCGGTGGCATAACCGTAGCTAAACCCAAGCGCCATACTGTATACCGGAACTGCGGCGATGCTATAGGTATAAGGCGGCGCGTACCACACGGAACCGACCCATGGTGTGTAATAGTAACCCGTGCCATAAACAACTGTGCCGTAAGGACCCACCACCGTGCCCATATAACCGGGGGTGTAGCCAACATAGGCAACCTGCGGTGTTGATCCATAGACACGGACATAGGTCACATAGTGGACCGACGAGCTTGGCGGAATTGTATAAATCACTGCAGGAACCGCCGTTGCAATACGATACGGACCGCCTACAGCAGTAGCAACGAACCAAACCCCGGAGTTGACTGCAAAGAAGTTGTTGGCATCGACCTGAATGATCGGTACCGACGAATTGGTTGTGCGGCTGAGTGGAGTTCCTTCAATCGTCTGAAATTGTGGCGGGCCGTCAAAGCTGGGAGAAAAATTCGGCCCGTTGGTCAACGGAATGGTCGCCGTCTGGGGAATCGAATTTGCAATGACTGCTTCCTGAGCTTGTGGTGTTCCGGCAACTGAAGCCAGTACCACTGCCGCTGGTGAGTCCAGCGGGATTCTCGAAAAATCCGGTGGTAGCGCATTGCTCGGGACAAAGGTCCATGGACCATTGGTACTGGTCGCGGTAAACCAGCGTCCGGAGAGCAAAACGTAATAATCATTGGTCACTGATTCGACGAACACATCGGCCCCGGTGTTGACCGCCCAAAACAAGGTTCCACCCGCCGAGACATAGCTCGGTTGTCCCTGGAAAACGATCAGCTCAGTCGGCACATGACTGACATAAATCGTAGGCACACTTTTGTCCAATGTAGGTTTCGGATTGGCTGTTGGCCCACCAGTAAGCATATCGACGACACCGCTCGCCGCGATCTTTTGGGCTACATCATCCATTCCAATCGGCACCCAGCCGGCCTTGGTCCACGGACCGTCGAGCGTACTTGCACTCAACCATCCGTCATAGACATGAAGGAAAAAATTTCCGCCTAATCCCCCCTGCAAGATCAAGGCGCGGGTATTGATCACCCGGCTGAACCGGCTGTCATCGGGGACAGGTTTGATTACTGCAGGTCCGTCGATCGGCACCAGAATTGCTGGTGAAATGCTGATGATGATTTTCGGCGGATCATTTTTCACTTGGAACGACGGCGCCTTTACGCCGGTCGCTTTGAGCGACGCCTGTATGCGATCAAGTGAAAGTACCTGAGGCTTTTGGCCGAGCTTCATTTGCAGATCTTGGGCATAGGCAGTTCCCTGCGTCCCCAATGTCGGAAAATTGCTCTTGGTGATCGCTACATCCTGGATAGTCACTGTCCGCGCAGATCGGTCCACTTCGGTGCGCGCCGTGGCCGAGACCGAACCGAAACTCACCACTTCCGACCCTGTTGCCTTGATCGACACTGCGCCACGTACTTGAATCTGATTGCCATCCCATGCGTCAACTTCAGGTTGATAAATGGTTGCCGTGGCACCGTCAAGCTGGACCTGTCGTGGCCACGGATCAGCAGGAGATTGAGCAGATGCAGAGTTCAACATCCCGACAAAGAATACCGAGGCAAGGAGAGATCTGACAATTGGTGATAGGCACTTCATGGTTGCGCGCACTTTCTGTTCTGAACTGACTTAAGGGTTAAAAAGGCAAAGCGATCTCAACGTGCAGGTTCTCACGTCAAAGCTGAATCTAAATCGGTCGGATCGAGAGCGGTGACGCGTTAGACCTCGCGGCACCGCTGTGGCAATTCAGAAAAAAGTTAGTTCTGACCGTCTGCCGCGAAACAACCGTTGGCGTTATCAGAGCAAAGGACGATCATGGTTTGCTGTTTGCCACAACCCCGCACACCAACAGTGAACTGGGCACGTTCAGGGCCGCCAAATACCAAAGGCTGCACGTCCCGCGCAGACAGCACTGTCGCCGATGCCTCGGGACAATTCATTTCAAATCGCGCACGGGTAAGTGCAGTACTGACGGCCGTTGGTTCAGCGGACGTTGTTAGCGGCACCGAAGCGCATCCCGAAACAATTGCCGCTGCCGCGAAAGGCAGGGCAAATATAAACTTGTTCGCCATGGTAAATCTCCTTTTTTCGGTTTATACAAATGGGTGAGCAATTATGCCAAATCTCGAACCAAAGCAACATTTGGCATCATTAATTACTTGGTACCGCCTCAAAACCATTGAGGTTGATCGGTTGTTTGCACTTTCTGGTTGCAGCCGACATTCCTAATTCCTCCAGGCTAATCAGGAGTTTTTGATGTGAAGCGGCTGTCGCGGTGCGATCATCAAGTGAACTTGTCCTTGCAAGCACATCAAACTGCCGTCGCACGGAAAGGTGCCTGTAATGCAAGAACGACATCATTGACGGCGTCCCACCGGCACCAACTGGAGTGTTTCACTGACACTTGTCCCGGGAAAATTACGGTGCCAGTGCAGTCGCGCACGGTGTCGAATCTGACCTGACCTTATTGAAGAGTGCATCAGCGACCAGTGATCCACCAAGCGTGAAAACCGCTGCACCGATAGAGGCAATCGACTTGACTGCAACATCAACCGTGCTTATTTCCACTTCCGGTTTGAACACATTGCCGCGCAATTTGATGACCGTGGTCACATCACCGATACCGAATCCACTGGTCACTACAGGAACCACCGAAGCATCAATGGACTCTGAGGCCAGATTAACCTGACCGGCCAACACAGCGTTATATTTGGCCGTTTCAATAGCGACGTTACGCACCGAGTTAACCACGCCGTTGCGAATCGGCACATGGGCAGCGAGACATTTGACATCCGTGTCAGGCGCCGCATTCGTTGGACTGATCGCCCGCAACACAAGCGACGCCTGCGGATTGACCGCAAAGTTAAAAATACGATGCGGACCAACACTGATGCGCGCATCGCCATTGAGCGAACCCAGTAGAGCCGCTAACGACTTCCCGCGGCCATCAAGTTGCACTTTGAGGTCGGAGGACCCGCCGCTGATCACTCCCGGATGGCCCAAATGCGTAAGCAATTTTCCAAGGTCGATACCGGTTCCATCTGCTCGCATCGTCCAACTGGCTTTCGTTGCGTCGGCGGTGATCCCGATGTTCAGCGTTTTGCCGGGATCGACGACCAGTTGCACCGGCTTCGCCGCAAACTGCCCGTCAGCAATTACTGCACTGACCAGCAAAGCGCCCATTGGCGGTGCATCATCAAATTTCACCGAGCCAAAATGCAGGTCAATGTCTGCATCAATCACCTGCAACGCATCAATCGGCAATGGCATATCCGGAATTACTCGCGCACTTTTCGTAGCAGGTCCCATCAATGTGGCAACGTCCAGCATTGGCGAGTTTGCATTAATCGAAATCTTGTATCGTTTAGGCCCACTTATCAGCGTGCCACTGCCGGTAACGGTGGCCGCCTTTGAGGCGACCGTGAAGTTGGTAAACGCATACCCGTCAGGCACGTCTGTCAACTTGCCGTTTGCAGTAAATGGGGGAAGGCCATCCATTGGCATTCCAGTCAAGGCGGCAAGTCCATTTCCGCGCGTCAAACTGGCACCAAATTTCAGGTCAATCCCCGCCAGCGCCACAGGATCTTTGATTGTGCCATCCAATGTGATGCTCGCGCCGACAACGGCGGCGCCAAATTGCTTAAGCTCGATAGCCCCGGCCATGAGCCGCAGATTGCCGTTTACCGCGTTAAGCACTTGTCCCTTCCCGAGCACCACCCGGTCGAATTTGAGGTCCGCATCGATATCTGCAGCAGGCAACGGACTGGAACCACCGCGTGCGTCCGTCGAGAACGGTAGTTCAGACAGATCCACTAGTGCACCGGAAAGACTTGCATTTACACGCGGGCGCGGCTCGCCAGGCAATAGCGAGATGCGCCCACTCACTGAGGTTCGGCCTAATACAAGCTGCACATCATCGAAGACATAATTGCGATCCAGAACACTGAATTTTGTGGACACTTTAGCGGCCGGCAGGCGCGGCAAATCAATGCCAAACAGACGCCCTGCGGCGACAGTATCGGTGAGCTTTGCATTGAGCGCCAACTGCACGCCACGGCGATTGTTTGCATCATCAATTTGCCCTCTGACGCGTACATTCTGGGCCGCCCGACCAGCGCTCGCATCTAGGCCGGAAATGTTTAGTGCGCTGAACGAGCCACCAATTCTTGCCTGCGCTTGGTAGGGACCAACCGGCGCTATCGACCTGCCGAAGAACTTACTCAACTCGGCCAATTCCTGCCCTTGCACGGCCACCTTCAGGTCGAGTCCCGCGAGCGCGTGCGGCTCAACAACACTTCCCGCGAGCTTTACCTTTGCACCACCAAATGTAACTTCCAAAGCGGTCGATTTCAAACGCCCGCTTTCCAATTCAAACCGCCCGCTACCTGCCTGCAACTCGCGCCCGTCGTTCAATACAAGGCGACCAAAACTCAGTTGAAGGTCGGCATCCGCAAGTTGCCAGAGGTTCGTCGCCTTTGATAATTCACCTGTGCCTGCCGGGCGCACTGAGCTGCCAGTTGGCGGACTCATGCGCGCCAGATCAATCAACGGTGCACTCGCTTTGCCGGTCACTCGAAACCGCGATCCGGTGCGCAAAATTTGCAAGGATGCGACCACATCGCTGCCGGCGACTGTTAGCGCGAGATCGTCTACCCGATAGCCCTGTGGAATGTCTCGCAGCGACGCACTCAGGTGAAATGGTGGCATCGTTAATGGAGGTGAAGCCGATCTATTTCCCCCGTTGTGCCACGATTTGTTTGCCGCCGCGTCGACTTTGACATCAAAACCGCTCATCGCCCGAATATCAGCAATGTCGCCACTCACTTTTATCAACGGTGTGTCGCCACCACCGACTGCAAGGTCGATTGCCGCAAGTTTGGGTGCCGCGAGCGACCCTTCGAGCTGCGCGGACGCTCGAAGCGGCCCCATCGGAGTGACCGCAACGCCAAATAGTGCGGCGAGATCGGCAGTTTCTGTTGTCTCTGCAATCAGGGTCAAGTGCAGAGTCTCCATTTGCTGCGGCCGATCAATCGTTCCATGTGCGCTCAACCCGGTCGCGCCAATCTGCGCGTCAAGATTCACCGGATAAGTCGCTGCATTGGCCATCAGCGTAGACAATGAACCGATAGTGCCGCTGACCTTGAACGGCTTGTCGTTGATCTTGGTTTGGATCTCGAGTTGCAGCGGCTGCCGGGCCGAAGTTGCTTCAATATGTGCCTGGTCGATTTGAACGCTTTTCGCTGTATTGGTTACACCATCACGGAACGTCAGCGTAAGCTTGTCCACCTGAAATTCGTCAATCTCCAGTTTGGACAACCACCCTGGAGTCGTTTCTTGTTTGCTCATTACCCAATTGCCAATCCCGTCCGGGTCAGTTTCAAGCAACACGGTTGAATCACTGACGGTAATGCTCACAATCTTGATGTGGCCGGTAAGCAAAGCGGCGAGATCAAAGTCGGCGCTTATCCGCCCTATTTGCAGCATCCACGGCTGAGCAGCACCGGTCACGTTCGCCAGGCGTAACTCGGAAATTTCCACGGCGGGCCTTGGCAACAGACTGAGTCCAACAGTGCCGTAATCAAGCTCGCGTCCGGTATTGGCCTTGACTGATGCAGCGAGATCTGCCGCCAGCGAGCGTACATCGAGTCGATTGACAACCAGCACGCCAACCGCAAACAGCAGCGCCGCAGTCACGCATGCAGCGATGACCGAGCGCTTAAGGTGCATTGATGAGGTCGGTTCCGGCTTGCCAAATGCGATAGCGGACTTCGACTCCAACCGGAACATAGACGACTAACGGTAGCCGACTGTTGTAGCGCAAAAGTTTAGGTTCGCCGCCCATCGCAATGAAGCGATCGACTGACGGCGTACCGGGTGCATTCGCCATCAGGGTCCCGGCCATCGAACCGAGCGAGCGAACAATGTAGCGATCGTATCCCCAGCCGGGAATGCTCTCGGTCTCTAATTTTCCGGCAAAGAAATACTGATTGTGGGCATCAATCTTTACCGTCTTGCCGATGACGAGCTCGACCTTAAAGTTTGATTCGTCTTGCTTTGTCGGCAGATCGATGACATGACGAATCATCCCGGGGTCAGCGGGAGGAAACGCCTTCAAGTTATCTGACCCAAACGCGACAGAGCTACCGAGAACACAAACCAGCCATATTCTAAAAACTATTGCGATCATAACGAAACGCCACCGAAACCAGAAAAGGAAACCATATCACCACAAGTTATGCAGTTGATCATGAGAGTGAGCTCGGATTGCATAGATTGATTGGACGACTAACACCCACCCCACGATGGGTGCCTGAGCCTTTAAGATCGGATCCAGTTCTTTTTGCCGACGTCTTAGCAGGCATTCTCGTGACACTTCAGGTTACTGCTAAGCAATTCCGAGCATTGCACGGGCACAAAATGCAGGCATCTCCTTAATCACCGAGATGCGGATCAAGATTTTTCTTTCATCTTGCGAGAATAGTCGGCTGCCTTGCGACCAAACAAGCATCCACACCGAGCCGCCAAGTCAACTCACTTTCCTGTAACAGCGCAGACTTGGCAACCCACTGGAACGGCAATCATCGATCAAGCTTGGTGATCTTTGATCCTTTCAAGCCGATGCCCGCCATTAGGCCTTTTTGGTCAAAAATGACCCCATACACATCGGATTTGACCGTCAACGAATTTGTGTCTTTCCCAAAGCCCTCGTCAATGAAAACGATGCTCGGCCCAATACCAATCTGGAAATTCTTGCTGGTAAGGAAGTTCTTGAGTTCTTTATCACTCATAAAGAACAACACATAGCCGAACGACTGTGCGCCAGCTTGCAGTCCGACTGAAACCGCCGCCGTGTTGTAAAAACCCGCGCGACCGCCGCCGACGAATAACACCCCGTCGCCACCCTGCGCACCAACCACAAATCCGGCTTTCAGCACGTCCGGGAAGACCAGGATGCCCTTCGCCTTCTCTCCAAGCGCTTTTGCCCCAGCTGAACCGTCATAAAGCGATTTGAGCGCGGTTCGTGCCGCTTTTTCGAGTGCCGCGTCGTCAGCTGCGACGGCTAATTGCGAACCAAGCAGACCAAACACCGCCAGCAAGAAGACGAAAAAGCCTCTGGCGACTTGAAATTTCGTGTTCATAAATTGTTCCTCAAGAAAATTTCTTCAAAAAAGTTTGTGAGATATTTACTGCAAGATCCAACAGATATTTTGCTGCCCCAAACCAACTCAAGCATCTGCCTGGAATTTGATACCCGTTGAGCATTGGCCGAAAACCTTCTCAAAAGCGAATTGCACAGTTTGCTTGGGCCAAGCGTCCAACCAAAGACTCAATGACGATTTAGTATAACTGACCGGCTGAGTAACGGAATCCCACTTGATGGCGTTGACTCCTGGCGCCTGCGGAATGAATAATTATCGTCCACATGAGTGGTTTGTTTTTTCGGTGCGCGGATTTTCAGTTGAGGTCTGGGTTGCCAGTTTGTTGTCACAATCGTTTCTGGCTGCCAAATGCACCAGAAAACCTCTGTTCATTGGTTACCTTACAGATTGGTTTCGCGTTATCTCCGAGGTAAAATGTGCAGCGTTTCCGTGCAAGTATTTGCAGCTATTTGAATTTCACCGACGTCCATTTAGGAGTTGAATAAACATGATCAGAAAACCAAGAAGTACGGCAAACCGGTTCGCAACCGGCGGAAGTATTCACCAGACCAGTAAAACCCCGGCATTACGACACATCCTGATAGGAGGCGCTTTGGCAATTGGTACGGTTGGAACCGCGGTTGCCCAGACCGCGCCTGCAACCACCGACAATTGGATGTTCGAAGCCTCCCCCTACCTTTGGATGGCAGGCACCAAGTTCGATTCGACGATCGGCAACCTACCAACAACTCACGTCAACTGGAGCTTTTCAGACGTACTCAAAGATTTGAAAATGGCGGCCATGGGTCAGGCCGAAGCGCGAAAGGGCCGTTGGAGCTTTCTGTTCGACGGGTTTTATATCAAAATGTCCGATGGCGCAGACACAACCCGCCTTGGACCCGCTGGCAACCCGCTAACGGCGTCCGCGGATATATCCATCAAGCAGTCGATCATTCAAACTGCCATTGCGTATCGTGTCATGGACGAAGGCACGACAGTAGATTTGGTAGGTGGAAATCGTTACAACAAAATCACAGTGGGCGGTACCTTTGACCTGGTCTCGCTGGGTCTGACCGGAGCAGCGAGTCGCAAAGGAAATGTGGACTGGAACGACGCGTTCGCCGGCGTCCGAGTGCGCCGACCGATTAATGAGCGCTGGACCATGACGGGTTACGTTGATGCTGGGGGAAGCTCCTCAGTATCGGCGGACGTTGGTGCTCGCTACGCCTATTCCAAAGACACAACGATCAATATGGGTTGGCGATATTACGATTTTGACTACAAAAACGCGACCGTTCAGCAAAACCAATCACTCAACGGACCGTACCTCGGCGCTTCATTCCGCTTCTAGGGCGCTCAATTAGTTAAAAAGAAGGCGCGGATTTGTCCGCGCCTTCTTTTTTTGCTCGTGCTTTTGTTTGCGAGTAATAGCTCGTATCCTTTGCTTACGAGCCGCATCAAACAACACTTAACGGCGTGTCGCCAGCACCAACTGACCAGCCAGCATTGCAAGTCACGAACAAGCGCTACCGCTCACGCCAAAGACTCACGGCTCCGTAACTACCCAACCAGTACCGGGATCAAATGTGTTGATTTTCTTGGCCAGTGCGGCCGTGTTTGGACCTAGATCCTTTTGGTAGACCTTGCCGTTATGGCTGACAATGAAAGTCATCACGCCGCTGTCGCCATAGGCTTCTGGATAAGCCACCATGCCAAACCCGGCAATCATCCGACCATTGATAATGTAGTTGTATGCACCACCGGGGGCGTTTTTCCCTTGACTGGTCAAGATGCGGAAAAAATACCCCCGGTACGGATCACCCTTTTCGCGGGCCGCCAGATACGTTGCTGACTCAGCCGCCATCAGGGGACCGACCGGACTTAACTCCTCACCTTTGGATTCATCGGCCGGCCAATACAAACCGTCATGTTTGCCGGGCGAACTGGCTATCTTGCGCGCAAACTCGCGCACGCCGTCGTCGTTACGATCACGCGAAGCGTACTGTGTTTGCGCAGCAATGTATGACTGCAAGACGAATATTGCGTTGCGCTCATTCAGGCCAACGCGACGATTGATAAGTTCTTCAACCCCCTCTTCGGTCGAGAAATGCCACACTCCGGTTTTGCGTACCAATGGAATGGGAAACGGCCAGGCTTCAGCACCAAATAGCAATACCCTGCGATCTGCACCCCGCTCTTCAAGCACATTAAAGACCTTGATATGCTTTACGGCTTCGGCCCGGGCAGCCGTATCGGCGGCGGTGTCGCCGGTCACCACCAGGTTTTTGTGTGTGTCACCAAAAATGACGATTAGTGCTGAGCTGTCGTTCGCTTCCAGGGCCGAAGTCAACGCCACCACGGCAGCTTCGGGAGTGGCGAAGGTTTGTTGTTCTGCGGCCATTGACGTCAATGGCAAGGCAATCGCCAAAGGCAGCAACCATTTCAACAACAATTGCCGTAATCCTGATTTTGCTGCTGTCATTCCAAATGCATTCATGGGAGTCGTCTCTTTGTTTAATGCTTGAATAGTAGTCATGATCAGTTCCTAGCGACGGCCACCGCCGGAACGGCCTCCACCACCGCCCATTGAACGATTTCCGCTTGGCATCGAACTGCGGCTTGCCGCACCACGAGAACTGTTCATCTGCGTCTGACGTCCGGAACCATAACCGCCGAATGCACTGCCGGCACCACCAGAACCGGCCACTGATCTGTTGGCGTTACCGGTACTCCCCATTCCGGAAAGGTTGCGCGACGCCGCGGAATTTCCTGCGCCTGCGCCTGCGCCGCCCCCGCCACCAGCCATATTTCGTGAGGCGGCAGTATTCGCAGTACCTGCACCAAGGTTACCTTGTGAGGGACGCGCTCCGCCTGCGGAGCCCGCATTGCCATATCCTGCTCCGCGCGTTGGTGTTGTCTTGCCAATGCTATTGCTGACTTGACCAGGCTGCTTGTTCGGTTTCCACTGGTTACCGGAATTGCTGGGCAAGGTAGTCGGTCGGTTGTTACCAACGTTGATGTTGCCAGTATTGATGTTGCCTCGGTTAATGTTGATGTTGTTATTGATGTTGATGTTATTGTTGCCGCCGTAGCCATTGTTCCATCCGTAGTGATTGCCATTCCATGCCGCTCCAATCGCCGCACCCCAGATCAAACCGGTAGCAAATGCCGCGCCCGGCGGGTACGGGTAGTAATAAACCGGATACGGTGCCGGGTAATAACCAAATGATGAGTAGCCGCCATACACCACTACAGTCGTCGGGTTGTACTGCGGTACATAGATGACCTGTGGATCGGCCGGAACGATCTTGATTACTTCTTTTTCGACCACCACAACTTGCTTGGCGTCAGACTTAAGGTTGCCCGCTGCCTGGGTTTTGCGACGGAAAGCCTGAATTGCCGCCAGCACTTCACCTTGATCTTCGACCACTGCCTCACCCAGCGCTGCCGTCCAGTCAAGGTCGCCACTCATGGATTTGACGATCTCGGGATAGTTGAGCAAGGTTTTCACAGCATCGTCCCATTTCTCGTCCAACTTGAGTTTTGGGTCAGCTTTGCGCTTGTCGAGAAAGCGATCGGCCTGCACGATTTGTAATGGGTTGGTCGACGCCGGCAGGATAACGGCAATCAAGTCATCAGGGTACAGTGCAATTCTGCCCACCAGATTTTCCAGACCCTCGGCGGCTTGTGGTGCTGAGGCACTACTTGGTGCGACGGGTGCCTGCGCATAGACTGTCGTGACGTAAAAAGCTGCGACGACGGCAGCCGTGATGCTCAAGCGACTGCGCCGGCAACTATTGCCGGTTTGTGGAAATGGTAAAAAGTTCGTCATTCGTACTCCATGGTGGGCATTGGGCCAATCACTTGCGCGATCGAAGTCATCATTTTTGCGACAAATGATTGTATCAGACGCTATTGTGCAACCCTGGTTTTGACAGTTATCGTTGCGAGCCTGCATGAAACCTGTTTAATCGGATACGATAATGGTGTTGTTCGTCCAGAGCACTTTTTGGAGGCGTTCGTTTGAAAAAAAATTTGGCATCTCGAATCATTGCCGGTGGCGGGTTTGTTCTGCTCGGCTTGCTGACATTATTCACCAGTGGTTGGGGTGCTCTGGCACTTTATTACTCGGGACCGCAAGACACATTTCTAAAGTACAGTCTGGTCGGCATCTTTGCGGTGGTCGCAGTTGCTGCCTTGTTTGCCTTGGGATATGGCCGTTGGCGGTGGCGTACACTTGCAGCCTATTTTGCGCTATTCACAGCAGTAGTGATTTGGTGGCGAGGTATAGAGCCGTCTAACCAGCGCGAGTGGCAAACCGATGTGGCATTGCTCGCCTACGCGACGATCGACGGCGATATGGTTACGGTTCACAACATTCGCAATTTCAATTATCGATCTGAGTTCGACTACACGCCTGCTTACTACGATAAAACTTTTGATCTGCGCAAGTTGGAAGGTGTGGACCTAATCGCTGTTTATTGGATGGGCCCTGCGATCGCGCATACATTCCTGAGCTTTTCGTTTTCAGATGGAACACATCTGCCGATATCCATTGAGACGCGTAAGGAAAAAAGCGAAAGCTACTCGACCATTGCCGGGTTCTTTAAGCAATACGAACTCTATTATGTGGTTGCCGATGAGCGCGACGTGATAAGACTGCGCACCAATTACCGTCACGACCCGACGGAGGATGTGTATATCTACAGAATGCAAGGTCAAGCCGAAAGTGTTCGCAACGTATTTATGAAGTACATCACCAAATTAAACGATCTGAAAACCCATCCTCAGTTCTACAACACGCTTACCTCGAATTGCACGACGGACATTTGGTACAACACTCAAGGCAACGAAAGCCGCCTTCCGTTCAGCTGGAAAATACTCGCCAGCGGCTACGTTCCCAGCTATCTCTACGAAGAAAAGCGTATTGATACCAGCATTCCATTCGCGGAACTTGAGCGGCGCGTCCATGCCAATGCACGCGCGCATGCGGCAAATGGCGCGCCGAATTTTTCGCAACTTATAAGAGCGCAAGGACCGTTAGCCGATAATCAAAACGTTGATGTATCGAAACCTGGAGAACAAAAATGACCCGCTCGATATCACGGGATATTGTCTGCGCCACGCTAGCGTGCGCGCTCGCCTTGCCGGTCGCAGCGGCGGAATTGCCAAAGTTGTCAGCCGGCGGTCCTTATCCAAAAATCTGTCTCGTACTTTCCGGCGGCGGCGCGCGCGGTGCGGCACACGTCGGTGTGATCAAGGTGTTAGAAGAATTGCGTGTACCGATTCACTGCATTACCGGAACCAGTATGGGTTCGCTGGTGGGCGGGTCCTACGCAACTGGCACCTCAGTCGCAGAAATGGATCAAATCATGGCGGACATTACCAGTGAACTCCTGTTTAAGGAGAAACCGCCTCGCCGCGACCTTACCTTTAGAAATAAACAGGATGATTACAAACCATACTTTGGTCCTGAGTTTGGTGCAGGTGAAGACAAGTTCTCGTTTGGTTTAGGTCTGGTCTCCGGTGTACAGCTTGAGGTCGTTTTGCGCCACCTTTCCAAAGCAAAGGGCTACCAGTATTTCGACAAGCTACCGATTCCGTATCGAGCGGTAGCTACGAATCTAGTTACTGGAAAGGCAGTAGTTTTCAACGAAGGAGAAATCGCCAATGTCATGCGGGCCAGTATGTCCGTGCCGGGTGCGGTGGCGCCGGCAGATGTCAATGGCATGATGCTGGTCGATGGCATGCTGACGCAGAACCTGCCGGTAGAAGCAGCCCGCGCCATGGGCGCCGACATTGTCATCGCCGTCAATGTGGGAACACCACTATTGAAGCGCGAGCAATTAAATGGAATTCTGGGAGTAAGCAGCCAGATGCTCAGCATCCTGACGGAACAAAACGTTCAGGCCTCAATTGCCTCGCTTAAATCTACCGACATCCTAATCTCACCACAGCTCGGTGATTTCTCGACTGGCGACTTTGATCACCTACCCGACATTGTGCCGCTCGGAGAAGCTGCAGCACGCACAATGTCAGAGCAACTGGCGCGACTCTCGATTCCGCCAGCCCAATATGCAGCATTGCGTAAAGCTCAACAGCTGGTTTTGGTTGCGGACAATCGCCCGCTCCACGAGATCCGGTTTGAAAAACTTGAACACGTCAATCCGAAATCATTGCTCGCCGTAATGGAGACCAAAGTTGGCGACCCGGTCATTCAGCAGCAACTTGACACGGACATGCGCAATATTTACGGTACCGGTGATTTCGAGCACGTGAACTACAAGTTTTTGAACGATTCCGGCCAACGTGTGCTCGCGGTAGAGGCGCTCGAAAAATCCTGGGGCCCGGACTACTTGCGTTTTGGCCTTGGTTTGTACAGCGATCTCAGTGGCGACTCGACCTATAACTTGCTGGTCAGCTACAAAAAGACTTGGCTTAACTCGCTTGGCGGTGAATGGAAGACCGATGTTCAAATCGGCAACACCAAACAGTTGCACAGCGAGTTCTACCAACCTTTGGTCGCCAACAGTCGCTTTTTTATAGTCCCTTCGGTAAATCTTGAGAATCAAAAATTCAATCTTTACCAAGGGAACAATCGTATTGCTGTTTTTGACAAGAGTTCCTATTTAGGTCTTTTGGAAGCTGGTATGAACTACGAGCGCTTTGGTGAGTTGCGAATCGGTCTGGTCGGTGGCATCGTAAAACCGAATCTGGAAATTGGATCACCTGCCTTGGGACTTGGGCAATCCCGCGTCGACACTGGAGCGTTTAC
Source organism: Rhodocyclaceae bacterium (assembly GCA_016718525.1). Lineage (GTDB taxonomy): Bacteria > Pseudomonadota > Gammaproteobacteria > Burkholderiales > Rhodocyclaceae > JADKHX01. The sequence continues at coordinate 485,880 of JADKDD010000001.1, read as the reverse complement.
CGCTCGCATTATTCTCGATCAACTCGATAGCGTGGACTTTCCTCGCGAGGGCTGGCGAGTCAGAGCGAACGCATACGATTCAAAGTCCGAACTGGGTGCCGACACCGAGTTCACCAAAGTGGATGGTGAAGTAACAGTCGCACAGTCGTTCGGTGAGCATACGTTCAACTTATATTGGAGAGCCGGTGATAAGGTCGGTTCAAAACCATTACCGACCTACGCGCAATTCCAGTTGGGTGGTTTTCTCAATTTATCCGGATACAGTGCTGGACAATTCACCGGTGGGAACTTCCAGTACGGTCGATTTATGTATTACCGCCGTATCTTGAAAGGCGGAATACTTGACGGAGTTTACGGTGGCTTTTCGCTTGAGGCCGGCAAAGTGGCCAACTCGCTGGTTCCGGGAAACTCAGAAGCCACACAGAAATCCGCAAGTGTGTTTACCGGAGCGGACACCCCTCTGGGCCCCGTATACTTTGGTTATGGGCACTCAGATCAAGGCAACAACAGCATTTATTTCGTCCTCGGTCGAATATTTCAGTGAACACCATGTCAGTGGAGCGCAAGGCAACAAATCGCAGCGAGGTCCACCTACCAATTCTGGTGTGATGGGTTGCGACTTTAGCTTGTCACAACCGGCGATTTTAGTGAGGCGCGGAATCAGACAACAGAATCTGCCGATTTTTGACGCGCAGGCTATGGGTGCCGAAGTCGAGCTGCGGGTGACGGTCGGGACCAGCCTCACGAAGTTGTCGTACGAACTCGACCAGGCGCGCTTGATTTGGCGGTTGCATGGAGTTAGACACAATCAAGTGCCGCAATAGGTTTCCAGCGCGAATGGGTGTAAGCGTAGCGATTGCTGAAACCGGGAAAGGAAAGCTCAACGGCGTCTGGCCAGCGTCAACTCGCGCAAGGTCCTCAAGCAATCGCTGGGCATCTGCAAAATGTTCCGAAGCCGCTCCGAGTTGAGCTGCCACTGCGGGGTAGCGTTGCGCAATCAGTGGCAAGACGGTGTGGCGAATGTAATTTCGTGCATGACGCTGATCTTGATTGCTTTCATCTTCGCACCATGTAAGCGAGTGTTGTTTGGCATAGTCGAGTAACCGCGCACGCGAAATTTTGAGTAGCGGGCGAAGGTATTTGGACCGTACCGATGGTATCCCCGCCATCCCGAGCACCCCGGAGCCCCTGAGCAAGTTGTGCATCAAGGTCTCAGCCTGATCATCGAGATGGTGCGCAAGCAGTACCCAATCTACCGGCAAGCGGGCGAACGTCGCATACCTAAGCTCCCTGGCCGAGGCTTCCAATCCTTCCTGGCTATCGCGCGCAACCTTGACTTTGACCGTCATGTGTTCAATCGCCAGCAAGCGGGCCTGTTGTTCACAATGCGCGGTCCACGCGTCAGCGTTCGGGCTGATGTCGTGATTGACATGAATGCTCGAGAGGCTCACATCGTGGTTTGCACAGATGGCTTTCACGCAATGCAGCAAGACGGTGGAATCGAGACCACCCGAATACGCGATGGCAACCCGCTGTCCTGGTATTACGTGTCGCAACAAGAGATCTTCAATTTCTCTGGTTAAGGTATCAATCGACTTGAACTTCCTTGAATTTTCCATAACTCATCAGCCGCTCAACGCGCCGCTCAATGAGCTCATTGGGTGACATTTCTCGCAATTGCTTGTAGGTGTCGTGCAATGCTCGTTTTACACTCGCAGCGACAGCCTGATAGTCACGATGCGCACCACCGAGCGGCTCGGCAATTACCCGATCAACCAACCCTAAAGTCTTTAGTCGTGCGGCAGTTATCCCCATTGTCTCCGCCGCATCGCCTGCACGGTCTGCGCTTTTCCAAAGTATTGAGGCGCAACCTTCGGGCGATATCACGGAGTAGGTTGAATATTGCAACATTGCCACCGAGTCTGCGACCGCGATAGCCAGTGCGCCCCCAGAGCCGCCTTCGCCAACGATGGTAGCGACTATCGGTACGCGTAACTCGGTCATTTCAAGCAAATTACGCCCGATAGCCTCCGACTGACCCCGCTCTTCCGCATCGATCCCTGGATAGGCGCCCGGTGTATCGACGAACGTAAATATCGGCAGTTCAAACTTCTCGGCCAACTTCATTAACCGCAATGCTTTACGGTACCCTTCGGGACGAGGCATGCCAAAGTTGCGGTAAATCTTCTCCTTGGTATCACGGCCCTTTTGATGACCAATCACCATACAGGACTGACCTGCGATGCGGGCTAAACCACCGACTATTGCGTGATCGTCGGAAAATGTCCTGTCGCCATGGAGTTCCTGGAAATCAGTGAAAACCAAATCCGCGTAATCGAGTGTATAGGGGCGCTGCGGATGTCGTGCGACCTGCGCACATTGCCAGGATGACAGTTTGGCGTAAATCTCTTTGGTCAGGCCTTGGCTTTTTACAGTAAGTCGTTGAATTTCTTCCGAAATATCAACTGCGGTATCGTCTTGAACGAATCTCAGTTGCTCTATCTTGGCTTCGAGATCTGCAATCGGTTGTTCAAAATCCAGGAAGGTCTGTTTCATTTGGATGATTCTACAACCCCTCACAAAGAACTCAAATCAAAACACCGGCAGTCAACTCAAGAAACGGACGCGAAATTGCAAAAGCCCCGGCCAATGGATATTGGAAGGGGCTTTTGATTGGTAAGGGGAGTCTGGCGTTGACCTACTTTCTCGCACGGTGAAGTGCAATATCATTGGCGCGGAGGCGTTTCACGGTCCTGTTCGGGATGGGAAGGGGTGGTTCCACCTCGCTATGGACACCAGACGTAAAGGGTTGTGTTCTGGTTTGTGCGGTTAGGCGGTAGTCAGAACACGCGATTTGGAAGAAGTATTTGGTTGTGACTGTAAATGTGAGTTTGGTTGTTGGTCTATAACTCAATGTTATAGGGTCAAGCCTCACGGGCAATTAGTATTGGTTAGCTTAACGCATTGCTGCGCTTCCACACCCAACCTATCAACGTCCTGGTCTTGGACGACCCTTTAGGGGGGTTAAACCCCCGTTTATCTCTTCCGAACTTAGCTACCCGGCGATACGACTGGCGTCATAACCGGTACACCAGAGGTTCGTCCACTCCGGTCCTCTCGTACTAGGAGCAGGTCCCCTCAAATATCCAACGCCCACGGCAGATAGGGACCAAACTGTCTCACGACGTTTTAAACCCAGCTCACGTACCACTTTAAATGGCGAACAGCCATACCCTTGGGACCGGCTACAGCCCCAGGATGTGATGAGCCGACATCGAGGTGCCAAACTCCGCCGTCGATATGAACTCTTGGGCGGAATCAGCCTGTTATCCCCAGAGTACCTTTTATCCGTTGAGCGATGGCCCTTCCATACAGAACCACCGGATCACTATGACCTGCTTTCGCACCTGCTCGACTTGTGGGTCTCGCAGTCAAGCCTTCTTTTGCCATTGCACTATTAGCACGATGTCCGACCGTGCCTAGAAGACCTTCGTACTCCTCCGTTACCCTTTGGGAGGAGACCGCCCCAGTCAAACTGCCTGCCATGCACGGTCCCCGATCCGGATTCACGGACCAAGGTTAGAACCTCAACGACACCAGGGTGGTATTTCAAGGTTGGCTCCTCCTGATCTAGCGACCAGGTCTCACAGCCTCCCACCTATCCTACACAAGTCCCGTCAAAGTCCAATGCAAAGCTACAGTAAAGGTTCATGGGGTCTTTCCGTCTAGCCGCGGGTAGATTGCATCTTCACAAACATTTCAACTTCGCTGAGTCTCAGGAGGAGACAGTGTGGCCATCATTACGCCATTCGTGCAGGTCGGAACTTACCCGACAAGGAATTTCGCTACCTTAGGACCGTTATAGTTACGGCCGCCGTTTACTGGGGCTTCGATCAAGAGCTTGCACCCCATCACTTAACCTTCCAGCACCGGGCAGGCGTCACACCTATACGTCGGCTTTCGCCTTTGCAGAGTGCTGTGTTTTTATTAAACAGTTGCAGCCACCGATTCTCTGCGACCTCATCACGCTCCACCCGCAGGGGCTTCACGCTACCGAGGCATACCTTCTCCCGAAGTTACGGTATCAATTTGCCGAGTTCCTTCTCCTGAGTTCTCTCAAGCGCCTTAGAATTTTCATCCTGCCCACCTGTGTTGGTTTGCGGTACGGTCAATCACAGACTGAAGCTTAGAGGCTTTTCCTGGAAGCAGGGTATCACTCACTTCATGCTCAAAGAGCACTCGTCATCACGCCTCAGCTAAGCCGCACGGATTTTCCTATGCAGCACGCCTACACGCTTAAACCAGGACGTCCAACACCCGGCTGAGCTAACCTTCTCCGTCCCCCCATCGCATCTGTGATCGGTACAGGAATATTGACCTGTTTCCCATCGACTACGCCTTTCGGCCTCGCCTTAGGAGCCGACTCACCCTGCGCCGATGAACGTTGCGCAGGAAACCTTGGGCTTTCGGCGAGGGTGCTTTTCACACCCTTTATCGCTACTCATGTCAGCATTCGCACTTCTGATATCTCCAGCATCCTTTACAAGACACCTTCGCAGACTTACAGAACGCTCCCCTACCATATCCTTACGGATATCCGCAGCTTCGGTGCATAGTTTGAGCCCCGTTACATCTTCCGCGCAGGACGACTCGATCAGTGAGCTATTACGCTTTCTTTAAATGATGGCTGCTTCTAAGCCAACATCCTGACTGTCTATGCCTTCCCACTTCGTTTTCCACTTAACTATGACTTTGGGACCTTAGCTGGCGGTCTGGGTTGTTTCCCTCTTGACCATGGACGTTAGCACCCACAGTCTGTCTCCCATGCTCGCACTCGTCAGTATTCGGAGTTTGCTATGGCGAAGTAGATCGCAATGACCCCTCCAACCATTACAGTGCTCTACCCCCGACGGTGATACATGAGGCGCTACCTAAATAGCTTTCGGGGAGAACCAGCTATTTCCAGATTTGTTTAGCCTTTCACCCCTATCCACAGCTCATCCCCTAATTTTTCAACATTAGTGGGTTCGGACCTCCAGTACCTGTTACGGCACCTTCATCCTGGCCATGGATAGATCATCTGGTTTCGGGTCTACGCCCAGCAACTATGTCGCCCTTATCAGACTCGCTTTCGCTACGCCTCCCCTATTCGGTTAAGCTTGCTACTGAACGTAAGTCGCTGACCCATTATACAAAAGGTACGCAGTCACCCTTGCGAGGCTCCCACTGTTTGTATGCATGCGGTTTCAGGATCTATTTCACTCCCCTCCCGGGGTTCTTTTCGCCTTTCCCTCACGGTACTGGTTCACTATCGGTCGATTACGAGTATTTAGCCTTGGAGGATGGTCCCCCCATCTTCAGACAGGATTTCTCGTGTCCCGCCCTACTTGTCGCACACTTAGTTCCGCTACCAGGTTTTCGCATACGGGGCTATCACCCTCTATGGCCAGCTTTTCCAAGCCGTTTTGCTAACGCAGTAGTTAAATTGTGCAGGCTGCTCCCCGTTCGCTCGCCACTACTTAGGGAATCTCGGTTGATTTCTTTTCCTCCGGCTACTTAGATGTTTCAGTTCGCCGGGTTCGCCACCACTGACCTATGTATTCAGCCAGGGTTACTCCTTGCGGAGTGGGTTTCCCCATTCGGATATCTGCGGATCAAAGCTTGTTTGCCAGCTCCCCGCAGCTTTTCGCAGGCTACAACGTCCTTCATCGCCTGTAATCGCCAAGGCATCCACCACATGCACTTAGTCACTTGACCCTATAACATTGAGCTCCAGTTCCCTGAAGTCCAACAAGCCAAACAACCAAACTTTCATTTTTTCCACGCCTTGCGCCGGTTCAAAGGACAAGGCATGGGAAGATACAATCACAACCCAATGCGCATCCCTTCCGGGACGCCCATTCTTTACTTCTTCCAAATTGTTAAAGAGCATGTCCAGGCAACCTCTTGCGAGACGCCCGTCATATAAGCCAGTTCGGTCTTCCAACCGTTATTCAAATCGACTCATCGAGCACACTTGAATAACCGCTGAAGCACAACACAAGGTACTGGTGGAGGATGACGGGATCGAACCGACGACCCCCTGCTTGCAAAGCAGGTGCTCTCCCAGCTGAGCTAATCCCCCTTTTTGCTACGTATTACTGCGTTGCTCGGTCGCTTGCATAGCAAACTATGCGGCACTCCCTCGCGCCTTGTACTACTTGCAAAAAGCGCTCCGGCCTACTCAGCGATCAACATCGACCGGTGAGAACCGATGCAGGACAAGGCGGAACTTCGCGCCGCCTACTTTTGGGTAGGCAAGCAAGGTGACAACGCCGTCATGCGTCGGTTATCACCGGTCGATGGTGGGTCTGGATGGGTTCGAACCATCGACCCCCGCCTTATCAAGACGGTGCTCTAACCAGCTGAGCTACAGACCCGTACTCTGCTACTCTGGCTTGTAACAACCGATAGGTTGTAGGTGCTTGACGGATGCTTTCTCTAGAAAGGAGGGTGATCCAGCCGCACCTTCCGATACGGCTACCTTGTTACGACTTCACCCCAGTCATGAATCACACCGTGGTAAGCGCCCCCCTTGCGGTTAAGCTACCTACTTCTGGTGCAATCCACTCCCATGGTGTGACGGGCGGTGTATACAAGACCCGGGAACGTATTCACCGTGACATGCTGATCCACGATTACTAGCGATTCCGACTTCACGCAGTCGAGTTGCAGACTGCGATCCGGACTACGATCGGCTTTGTGGGATTGGCTCCCCTCGCGGGTTGGCAACCCTCTGTACCGACCATTGTATGACGTGTGAAGCCCTACCCATAAGGGCCATGAGGACTTGACGTCATCCCCACCTTCCTCCGGTTTGTCACCGGCAGTCTCATTAAAGTGCCCAACTAAATGATGGCAATTAATGACAAGGGTTGCGCTCGTTGCGGGACTTAACCCAACATCTCACGACACGAGCTGACGACAGCCATGCAGCACCTGTGTTCAGGTTCTCTTTCGAGCACTCCCATATCTCTACAGGATTCCTGACATGTCAAGGGTAGGTAAGGTTTTTCGCGTTGCATCGAATTAATCCACATCATCCACCGCTTGTGCGGGTCCCCGTCAATTCCTTTGAGTTTTAATCTTGCGACCGTACTCCCCAGGCGGCGAACTTCACGCGTTAGCTGCGGTACTAAGAAAGTCTCCTTCCCCAACACCTAGTTCGCATCGTTTAGGGCGTGGACTACCAGGGTATCTAATCCTGTTTGCTCCCCACGCTTTCGTGCATGAGCGTCAGTGTTGACCCAGGGGGCTGCCTTCGCCATCGGTATTCCTCCACATCTCTACGCATTTCACTGCTACACGTGGAATTCTACCCCCCTCTGCCACACTCTAGTCTTGCAGTCACAAACGCAGTTCCCAGGTTAAGCCCGGGGATTTCACATCTGTCTTACAAAACCGCCTGCGCACGCTTTACGCCCAGTAATTCCGATTAACGCTCGCACCCTACGTATTACCGCGGCTGCTGGCACGTAGTTAGCCGGTGCTTCTTCTTCAGGTACCGTCATTAGCAAACTTTATTAAAGCTTACCGTTTCGTTCCTGCTGAAAGAGCTTTACAACCCGAAGGCCTTCTTCACTCACGCGGAATGGCTGGATCAGGGTTTCCCCCATTGTCCAAAATTCCCCACTGCTGCCTCCCGTAGGAGTCTGGACCGTGTCTCAGTTCCAGTGTGGCTGGTCGTCCTCTCAGACCAGCTACGGATCGTCGCCTTGGTGAGCCTTTACCTCACCAACTAGCTAATCCGATATCGGCCGCTCCAATCGCGCGAGGCCCTTACGAGTCCCCCGCTTTCTCCCTCAGGACGTATGCGGTATTAGCACAGCTTTCGCTGTGTTATCCCCCACGACTGGGTACGTTCCGATACATTACTCACCCGTTCGCCGCTCGCCGCCAGGTTGCCCCGCGCTGCCGCTCGACTTGCATGTGTAAAGCATTCCGCCAGCGTTCAATCTGAGCCAGGATCAAACTCTTCAGTTCAATCTTGTTTAAACTCACTCAAACGAAATATCAGAGGCCAAAATTTTACTTTCGACCTTTCTTACTTTTCGTGCAAGTGTTTGCTTCTATATAACTTAAAGCCGTTACAGACCTCTTGCAGTTACCTCTCAGCAACCACTCAAGATTTAGCCAAATCTTTCAACTCAGCACGCCGCGACACTTTCGATTTCAGCGCCACAACCTATAACCGCCCAGCTCCGCAAACACCTACACCTATCGGTTGTCATTTTGTTAAAGATTCACTCGCCACACTCAGTCGCCAAACTCCACAACCTCACCGTGCCGCTTCTCCGCATCAAGCAGAGAGGTGAGATTATATGGAGAGGAATATTGGAAGTAAACCCCTAGTGTCGAATTTCTTTTGCGCCACGTAGAATCCAGCTCCATGAGCCTCTACACCCTTGCCCGCCCGCTGCTTTTTGCGCTTGATCCCGAGCATATTCACGAACTCACAATACGAGGCCTGAGTTGTGCAAGCAGCCTGCCGTCAATCAGCCTCGGAAGGCAATTTACTGCCAAGCCTGTCACAGTAATGGGATTGGAGTTCCCGAATCGCGTTGGCCTCGCCGCAGGCCTGGACAAGAACGCCATGGCCGTCGATGGTTTCGCCGCCATGGGTTTTGGATTTATCGAGGCTGGAACCGTCACTCCTCGCGCCCAATCAGGCAACCCCAAACCACGGATGTTTCGTTTGACGAAGCAACAGGCGATCATCAATCGCATGGGATTCAACAATGTCGGCGTCGATCAATTCTTGATAAATCTTGCGAAGAGGCGCTACAAAGGCATCCTTGGCATCAATATTGGCAAGAACGCCACCACCCCGATTGAAAATGCAAACGATGACTACCTTACCTGCTTGGACAAGGTTTACTCCAGAGCGTCCTATATCACAGTCAATATTTCTTCACCCAATACCAAAAATTTGCGCCAACTGCAGGGCGAAGACGAGCTCAATCGTTTATTGAGCGCACTGAAAACGCGACAAAGCAAGCTTGCGCAGACGCACGGCAAATATGTCCCTTTAACGCTAAAAATTGCGCCGGATCTCGACGCACAGCAAATTTCGCAGATATGTGATGCGTTGAAGCGTCATCAAATGGATGGCGTTATCGCCACAAACACCACTTTGGGTCGCGAAGGTGTTGAATCATCACCATTTGCAGGAGAGGCTGGCGGACTATCTGGCGCGCCACTTAAGAAAAAATCAACTCAGGTTGTCACGGCCTTGACTGCCAAACTGGCGGGTGAAGTTCCGATCATTGCGGTCGGCGGAATTTTGACTGGCGACGATGCGGCCGAAAAGATCAAGGCCGGCGCATCGCTAGTGCAGATCTACAGCGGCTTAATCTATAGTGGTCCGGCTATCGTGCGCGACTGCGTGCGCAAGATCAACAAAATCACCTGAAGTTTCGGATGTGCAGTTCGTTCGCCTTGCAGCGCATAACAGTAGTTACTGCATGATTCACGCCCACACAAGCACGTAAAACTAAAATCCCCCGATCATGACTGGATATTTCTTTGTTGTTCTAGGTGCGGTGCTGGTAAACAACGTGGTGTTCGTGCGGATTCTGGGACTGTGCCCGTTTATGGGTGTCTCCAAGAAACTCGAAACGGCACTGGGCATGGGTGCCGCAACTACATTTGTCCTGACCATGGCCTGTGGCAGTAGCTTTGTGATTGATCGATGGCTGTTGCAGCCCAATGGTCTGGAGTACTTGCGTACCTTGTCGTTCATAGTGACCATCGCTGCTATCGTCCAACTTACGGAACTGGTGATCCAAAAGGTTAGCCCTCTGCTGCATCAGGTACTCGGCATTTATTTGCCGCTGATTACGACCAACTGTGCGGTGCTGGGTGTCCCGTTGCTTAACGTCACGCTCAAATACAACTTTGTCGAGTCGCTGTTGTTTGGCTTTGGCAGTGCCGTCGGCTTTTCACTGGCATTGATTCTCTTCGCCGCGATGCGCGAACGCCTTGAGGGTGCCGATGTGCCGGTTCATTTTCGCGGCACGGCGATCGCCATGGTCACCGCTGGCCTCATTAGTCTGGCGTTCATGGGCTTTACCGGCCTCGATAAGTACAAATAGCCATGCTCGAAGCAATTCTCGTGATGTCACTTGGTGCCGTCGTGCTCGGGGCTGCACTGGGTTATGCCGCGGTTAAGTTTCGTGTCGAAGGTGATCCGCTGGTCGAAAAAATTGATGCGATCCTGCCGCAGACGCAGTGTGGCCAATGCAGCTACCCAGGCTGTAAGCCCTACGCGACCGCAATCGCACGCGGGGAGGCAGAGATCAATCAGTGCCCGCCCGGTGGTGAGGAAGGTATTCGCAAGCTGGCGGACCTCCTCGGCCGCGAATTCAAACCGTTGTCTGCGGAGCACGGGGTAGAAAAGCCCAAGGCTGTCGCCGTCATAGATGAACAAACCTGTATCGGATGCACGCTTTGCATTCAAGCCTGTCCGGTCGACGCGATCGTCGGTGCGGCCAAACAGATGCATACGATTATTGCTGATCAATGTACCGGCTGCGAACTTTGCCTGCCTCCCTGCCCGGTCGATTGCATCACCATGGAAGTACTACATGAAACTGTAGACACGTGGAAGTGGAAATATCCCGTGTTCCCGCTTCATCCGGCTCAGGTGCAGTCATGATCCGACAGCCACAACAACAATTGTTTCGCTTCAATGGTGGAGTGACCCCTGAGTACCACAAGGACCAATCCACTCGCGTACCTATCGGCGTCCCACCAGCACCAACTGAACTGGTCATTCCCTTGCATCAAAGCATCGGCGGCACGCCGCGTCCGATTGTCTCGGTTGGCGAGCGTGTGTTGTGTGGTCAGCGAATTGGTGAAGCCGACGGTGATGTTTCCGCAGCGGTTCATGCATCCACGTCGGGCACTGTTGTCGCTATTGAGATGCGCCAGTTGCCACATCCTTCCGGTCTGTCATCTTTGTGCGTAGTGCTTCAGGCTGACGGACACAATGATTGGATTGCTTGCAGTGCGTTTGACTATGAACAAGCGACGGCGCAAGAAATTCGCGACTACCTGCGCGACTCTGGTGTTGTTGGGCTCGGCGGCGCCGTCTTCCCCAGCCATCTAAAGCTGAACGCCGGCCACCAAATCGGGATCGACACACTCATCATCAACGGTGCGGAGTGCGAGCCGTACATCACTTGTGACGACATGTTGATGCGCGAGCGCGCCACGGAAATTGTTCGCGGTGTAGCACTGATGCGCCGAGTACTCAACGCAAAAGCCGTCTGTATCGGGATCGAGGACAACAAGCCCCAAGCTATCGCTGCGATGCAGACTGCAGTCAGTGAGAGTAAAGAAGATTTTGCAGTGACAACTGTACCGACACGCTACCCGGCCGGCGGTGCCAAGCAGTTAATTCGGGTCATCACCGGGATTGAGGTCCCACATGGGAGACGTTCTGTCGAATACGGCGTTCAATGCTTCAATGTGGCCACGGCATTGGCGATTTATCAGGCGATCGCGCTGGGTCGCCCGCTGATATCCCGTATTGTGACCGTGGCAGGCAATGTTTCCAATGCACGCAATTTCGAGGTTCTGATTGGTACCTTGATGAAAGACATTGTTGCACTGTGCGACCCGTTGGCAGACACTGATCGCGTCATCATGGGTGGCCCGATGATGGGAGTTGAGCTTGCCAGTCAGGACGTACCGGTGGTTAAGGCCACCAACTGTATCTTGTTGGGTTCGCAAAAAATCTTTCCACCGGCTCCACCGGAAATGCCTTGCATCCGTTGCGGCGAGTGCGCGATCGCCTGTCCGGCCGATTTGCAGCCACTCGAGTTGTACTGGTTTGCCCGCGCCAAGTTGTTTGGGAAGGCGCAGGAATATCATCTGTTTGACTGCATTGAGTGCGGGTGCTGCTCCTACGTGTGTCCGTCCAATATTCCACTGGTTGATTACTATCGCTTTGCCAAAAGCGAAATATGGGCTCGTGAAAAGGAGAAGGCTCTGGCCGACGAAGCGCGCGAGCGTTTCGAGTTCCGCCAATTCCGCGATGAGCGCGAAGAGCATGAAAAAGTAGCACGACTTGCCGCTCGCGCTGCCGCTGCTGCAGAAGCCAAAGCTCAATCGGCAGCAGATTTAGCGGCTGCCTCCGCAGGCGGTGATTCTGGCGGTGACGATGCAACAAAAGCATTGATCGCGGCGGCATTGGAGAGAGCACGACAGCAAGGTGGCGAAATCGCGCCGAAAAACACTGGGCACGTGAGTGCAGAGCAACTGGCCGAGATCGCGCAGATTGAGTCCCGTCGTGCCGAGATCCGCGAACAAGCCAAACCACAATTGCCGCCAGATTCCTAACCGGGTAATCGATCACGACCTATGGCTCACAACTCACCTTATGTGACAAAAGCATCCAGCGTACAGTCAGTCATGCTGCGTGTGCTGGCGGCGCTAACTCCCGGCATCGCTGCTTATGCCTGGTTTTTCGGGCCGGGTGTATTGATCCAGCTTGGGCTCGCCTCGCTCACCGCTCTGCTCGCGGAGGCGTTGATGCTCAAACTGCGCGACAGACCAATCTGGCGCTCGGTAGGTGACGGCTCTGCGCTGGTTACGGCGTGGTTGATTGCATTGAGTTTCCCATCCACCGGTCCATGGTGGCTGGTCGTCGTTGCGACGCTGGCTGCAATCCTTGTCGCCAAACATCTCTATGGCGGACTGGGACAAAATCCGTTCAACCCCGCAATGGTTGGCTTCGCCTTGATGATCGTCGCCTATCCTTTGATGATGTCGCGCTGGCCGGGTGCCGGGGCGGCGATGGATATCGGGCAGGCTGGCGCTCTTATTTTCGGGTCACATTCCGTCGATACGGTCACGATGGCCACTCCGCTCGACACATTGCGCACCGCAATGCATGGCGTCGAAACAAAACTGAGTGTTGAGACTTTCTTGCAAAGTCGCCCTGACCTGCACGCAGCATGGAAATGGATTGCGGCCGGATATCTTGCCGGTGGACTCTGGTTACTCCAGCAACGCATCATCAGTTGGCATATGCCGACGGCGTTTCTCGTTACGCTGATCGCGCTTGCCGGCGTTTCGAGTGCAATTGATCCATCGGCGTTCAACGGACCACTGTTTGAACTCATCAGTGGCGGTGCCATGCTCGCCGCCTTTTTTATCGTCACCGACCCGGTCTCGGGCTGCACCACGCCTCGCGGCAAATTGATCTTCGCCACCGGCGTGGCGCTGATCACCTGGATCATCCGACATTTCGGCGGCTACCCTGACGGGATTGCCTTCGCAGTATTGCTGATGAACGTAGCAGCACCGTTGATCGACATGTACACCCAGCCGAAGGTTTTTGGACTCAAAGACGATCAGGGCTCAAGGCATGACTGAGAGCAATTCCTCCTACCAGGAACCGGGAGCGCTTCGCGTTGCACTGCGGACGGCGGCCATCCTGTTGATCTTCATGCTGGTGTTCACCGCGCTAATGGCAGGTACCTACCGCATCACAGCACCGATGCTTGAGGCCAGCGCGCAAGCTGAGCGTTTGCGCGTGATCAATGAAATTCTGCCTGCCGCCAATTATGATAATGATGTACTTCGTGACCAGGTTCTGGTGCCCGCTGATGCTGCGCTGAACAACGCCAGTGTAAGTGTCGTTTATCGGGCGCGCCAGAAAGACAAACCCGTTGCAATTGTTGTTGAGGCCACCGCACTAGACGGCTACTCGGGGCAAATCGGCCTTTTGCTGGCAATCAGCGCCGAAGGTCGGATATTGGCTCAGCGCGTAATTCGTCACAAGGAAACGCCTGGGCTTGGCGATTACATAGATCCAAAGAAGGATCGCAACAAGCAGCGTCCCTGGATAAACCAATTCAACCAAGTCGGGTTCGATGAGGTGCCGTTCAAACAATGGCGCGTCAAAAAGGACGGTGGGCGATTCGACCAGATGGCCGGAGCAACGATCAGTGCCAGGGCAGTGACCAATGCGAGTGCAAGGGCGCTATTGTGGGTGAATCAAAACCGTGAAACACTCTTCTCATTGCCAGTTGGGAGTCGTCTGGAGCCGGTGAAATGAACGCGTACAAAGAAATCATACTGAACGGCACATGGAAGCAAAACAGCATCCTCGCACAACTGCTGGGATTGTGTCCGCTATTGGCAATCAGCGCGACTTTCGTCAACGCTGTGAGTTTGGGTCTGGCCACGATCCTCGTCATGCTGCTGGCGAATCTGGTGATATCCGGCCTGCGAACATTCATTCCCTACGAAATCCGAATTCCGGCTTTTGTACTCGTAATCGCCTCGCTCGTCACCGTGGTCGATCTTGCCTTTAATGCTTTTCTGCATGACTTGTATTTGGTGCTCGGTATTTTTATTCCGCTGATTGTGACCAACTGCATTGTTCTGGCAAGGGTAGAAGCATTTGCCGCCAAGAACGGTTTGGCCGCGTCGACACTGGACGGCGCGATGATGGGCGTTGGTTTCGTCTGGGTAATCGGGTTGCTTGGGCTGATTCGCGAGTTTGTCGGACAAGGCACACTCTTTTCCGGCATCGAGATGATCTTCCCACGCGCCCACGCGATTCAGGTACTTCCGGAAAGCTATCCCGGATTTCTGATTGCCATCTTGCCGCCGGGTGCATTCCTGGTCCTGGGATTCATGATCGCGGGCCGCAACTGGCTCGACGCTCGGGCCAATGAGCGTCAACGCCAATGGCTCCTTGAACAGCGAATGCCGCGTGCGAATACTGCATCGGAGCGCGGATGAATCTTGCCGATCGTCGGAAATTCTTCGCCCGACTCGCAGCGATTGATCCTGCGCCGAAAACTGAGCTTGAATATCAATCCCCATTTCAGCTGCTGGTCGCCGTGGTCCTTTCTGCCCAAGCGACCGACAGAGGTGTCAATCGCGCAACCCGCCCGCTATTTCGCGCTCATCCGACACCCGCCGCATTGGTCGAACTGGGTGAGGAAGGCATTTCGGAATACATCCAGACCATCGGCCTCTATCGAACCAAGGCAAAAAACGTTGCCGCGCTGTCGAAACTGATTATCGAACGTCATGGTGGTGAGGTGCCGCATGACCGCGATGCACTCGAGGCGCTGCCGGGTGTCGGACGCAAGACCGCCAATGTGGTCCTCAACGTGGTTTTTGGCGAACCAACAATGGCCGTCGATACGCATATTTTTAGAGTCGCCAATCGCACCGGACTTGGTCTCGGCAGAACCGTGAACGTGGTTGAGCAAAAGCTGCTGAAGTCCGTTCCACCTGAATTTCGCCAACATGCTCACCATTGGCTGATCCTGCTCGGCCGCTACACCTGCAAGGCACGCAGGCCCGAGTGTCCTCGTTGCCCGGTGAACGACCTATGCAATTTCAAGGGAAAAAATGCTCTATAAGCCGAGTCGCGATCAGGCGCGCCAATTTCTCATCGATTCGTGGCATAAGCGTCGCAGCAAAACCCCTGCGACCGCGCTGGAAACGTTGGCTGCGGACGTTGTCGAATGGCATCGTGAGTACCACGCGTTACTGGAGGCGCCAGATGCGGCAACGCGCGAGTGGACCCCGGAACAAGGAGAGACCAACCCTTTCCTGCATATGTCCCTGCACCTGGCCATCGAAGAACAACTCTCCATCGATCAACCTCCGGGCATTCGCAAGGCATTCAGTCAACTGGAACAGCACACAGGCGACCGTCACCTGGCACTACATGTAATTTTGGACTGCCTGGGGGAGACTATGTGGCGGGCACAGCGTGAAGGCAAACCGCCGGATGGCGAAGCCTATCTCGAATGCATCCAACGTCGCGCAAGCCACTGAGTCGCAAGCTGTCAGTTGGTGCTGATGACACGCCGTCAATGGTCGACGCTATCAGAGGCCTCTAAATCCAATGCGCCGTGGGGCATTCGCTCAACGACGAAAGTCTACAAACTGGTGATGCCGAGTTTGCGATAATCACCTGCAATACCTTAGGAGAAACAATGAACATGCGCTTTACAGGATCCGAAAATTACGTTGCGACACCCGACCTGATGCTGGCAGTGAATGCAGCGATAACACTGCAACGCCCATTACTGATTAAAGGTGAGCCCGGCACCGGCAAGACCATGCTGGCGGAGGAAGTTGCCTCGGCACTGAACATGCCATTGCTGCAATGGCATGTCAAATCAACGACGAAAGCACAACAAGGTTTGTACGAATACGACGCGGTGTCGCGGTTGCGCGACTCTCAACTTGGCAATGAGAAGGTCAATAATATTTCCAACTACATCGTTAAAGGCGTGCTTTGGCAAGCTTTTGAAATGGACACGCCGTGTGTAATATTGATTGACGAAGTCGACAAGGCCGACATTGAGTTCCCGAACGATCTCTTGCGTGAACTCGATCGCATGGAATTTCATGTGTACGAGACACGTGAAACGATTCGAGCGAAACAACGACCACTGGTGTTCATTACCTCGAATAACGAGAAGGAACTGCCCGACGCCTTCCTCCGCCGCTGCTTTTTTCATTACATCAAATTTCCGGATCGCGAAACGATGACCAAGATCGTCGATGTGCATTTCCCCGGCTTAAAGCAGGCGTTACTCAAAGAAGCGCTTGAGGTCTTCTTCGGCCTGCGCGAAATTCCGGGACTGAAGAAAAAACCCTCAACCTCGGAATTGCTTGACTGGCTGAAATTGCTTTTGGCTGAAGACATTCCACCGGAAGCCTTGCATTCGAAGGATCACAAAACCGCGATTCCGCCGTTGCATGGCGCATTACTCAAGAACGAACAGGATGTGCATCTGTTTGAACGGTTGGTCTATATGGCCAAGCACAATCGCTAGAACTTTTCAATGCTGATCGATTTCTTCCTCCACCTCAAGGCCAAAAAGGTTCCCGTCTCGACGCGGGAATACTTGACGCTGCTGGAGGGTTTGCAAGCCAGACTGGCAGGTCATTCGCTGGACGACTTCTATTTTCTGTCGCGTACCTGCCTGGTCAAGGACGAAACCAACTACGACAAGTTTGATCAAGCTTTCGCCGAGTATTTCAAAGGCGTTGAAAGTATTCCGGGGTTGGAAGCCGACATCCCTGAAGAATGGCTCAAGGCAATGATGAAGAAGCACTTGAGCGCCGAGGAAAAGGCCAAGTTGGAAAAGCTCGGCTGGGACAAGTTGATGGAGGAATTCCGCAAACGGCTGGAGGAACAAAAGGGTCGGCATCAAGGCGGCAATAAGTGGATTGGAACCGGCGGTAGCTCGCCCTTTGGCAATGGTGGATTTCATCCTGAAGGTATCCGCATAGGCGGCGAATCGGGTGGCAACCGGACGGGCATCAAAGTCTGGGAAAACCGCGAGTACCGCAATCTCGACGACAAAATTGAACTCGGCACTCGTAACATCAAGGTGGCGCTGCGCCGTTTGCGGCGTTTCGCCCGCGAAGGCGCACAAGACGAACTTGACCTGGACGGCACCATTGCAGGCACTGCGCGAAATGCCGGGTGGCTGGACATCAAGATGCGCCCTGAACGCCACAACAAAATCAAGGTGCTGCTGTTCTTTGATATTGGCGGCTCGATGGACGATCACATCAAGGTTTGCGAAGAATTGTTTTCCGCAGCCAAAAGTGAGTTCAAACATATGGAGTATTTTTACTTCCATAACTGCATTTACGACTACGTCTGGAAAGACAACCGTCGGCGCCATGGCGAACGCTTCCCGTTATGGGACGTATTGCATAAATATGGCGAAGACTACAAAGTAGTGGTGGTCGGCGATGCCACCATGAGTCCGTATGAAATCATGCAGCCTGGCGGTTCGGTTGAATACAGCAATGAGGAAGCTGGAGCAACTTGGCTGCAGCGCGTGCTCGACACCTGGCCACGTGCAATTTGGCTGAATCCGGAGCCGGAGCGACTTTGGGAGTATCGTCACTCGATTCAGATCATTAGAACGATTTTTTCCGAACGGATGTTTCCGCTGACGATAGACGGATTAGCTCGTGGAATGCGCGAACTAAACAAGTAGTTCAATTTGGAGAACGGCCATGTCCACAAGTAAAAAAGCTCGCCGTCAGTTCATGCAACGACTTGCCGCGACCAGCGTGATCGGAGCAGGAGGAATTTCGTTGCTCATCCAGAATGCCCTGGCGAACGGCAAAGATCCGCTGGCGTCCGGAATGCACAAAATCACCGGTGATGTTCGGGTCAATGGCGTGGCAGCGAAAGAAGGCATGCTGCTGAAAAATGGCGACACGATCGAAACAGGGGCGAAGTCTCAAGCAATATACGTAATTGGCAAAGATGCTTTCTTCCAGCGCGACAATACCACCGTAAATTTTGCCAGTGGTGCAGCCGCCGACGTCATGCGCGTTCTGACAGGAAAGATCCTCTCGGTGTTTGGCAAGGGGCAACGCACCATACAGACATCTACGGCGACAATTGGTATTCGCGGTACCGGATGCTATATCGAAGACGAACCGGCGTTGCCGCGATCTAGGCCAGTTGGTGCTGGTGATACGCCGTTAAAACCTACAAAATCGTCACGGACTTATTTCTGCCTTTGCTATGGAACGGTAGAACTGACTCCAACAGCGATGCCGCAACAGAAGGAGACTTACAGCACCAAGCATCACGATCATCCACTCTATATTCACGATGACCCGACAATGGCTACATGTATGGTTGCCGCACCGGTTTCCAATCACTCAGATATTGAACTGGCTTTGCTCGAAAGCCTGGTCGGTCGGCAACCGCCGTTCCCATCCGAATACTGGCGCACATATTGAAAATATGACAAGAAAAAAAGCCGTTGCGATCACCCGCAGCGGCTTTTTTCATTCAAGCACTGCGCACGCGCAGTACAAGTTCCGGTTAATTAGCGACCCAAACCGGTACGGATCTTCGCTTCCAGACTCTTGGAGAGTTCAGTCAACCGATCCAGCACGTTCTTGAACGAATCGGCTTTCGGGAACCCGAGACGATCAAGGGCCAACTCAACTTGCTTGTCAAAAGTCTTGCCAAACTGGTCGATATTTTTGTCCATCATGTCGGCGGCAGTATCGATACCTTTCTTCAGTCGCTCGGCACGCTTGTCGATCACTACGCGCCCCTGCGATTCCATGGTTTCACCAGCCTTAACCAACATTTCAAAGGCTTTCTCGCCTTGCGTGCCTGCAGCAGCACTAGCCTTGGCCAATGCACCCAGACCAGCGAGCCAAACAGCGCGTTGTGAGTCGATTAGTTTGAACGACGCGTCACGAGTCATATTGACAGCAGCGCTGGCATTCTTGCGGCTAACTGCGGTCACCTTCTTTAGCGTAGCGGTTGATGCTTTACCAGCCTTGACCGTTTTAGCCTTAGCCTTGACTCCAGCAACAGTCTTGGTCACTTTTGCCTTGACGGCTGCAACTTTCGCAGCAGGTTTTGCAGCTGGTTTTGCAGCAGGCTTAACAGCCGGTTTCGCGGCGGCGGGCTTAGCGTTCTTCTTCGGTGCAGTTGCCATAATTTTTCTCCAGTATTGTGATGCGGCGGTGAGTAAGTCAAAAATTCCACCGGCCGAACACACTGCCTTTCCGGTGTATGGCGCGCAGTATCAAGGAATGAACTAGAGCAGACAACCTAACCTTCTAGAGCGTCTTACCTAAACCAATGCCAACAAAACAACTCTCGCTGGCTCAATCGATTTCGGCTGGAGGTGCAACCTTAAGCACTTCTTCGATAGTCGTCAGGCCGGCGGCCACCTTGCGTGCACCAGCAATCCTTAGAGGTTTCATTCCGTCCCGTATTGCCTGCTCGCGCAGCTTGGCAAGATCAGCCCGATTCGATACCAGACGTTTGATTTCCATTTCCATCGGCATAATTTCATAGATGCCGATACGACCCATGAACCCGGTCATTCGGCACTCCAGGCATCCGGCCGGTCGATAAATCTGTTGTGGTTTTGACGCCTTCCACGGCGCAACCAAAGCGTTCCACGCAATCTCGTCTTCCTCACGCATCCCGCCAGGTTGTTTGCAGTGCGGACAAAGTGTGCGCAACAAGCGTTGTGCCATCACTCCAATCACGGTAGCAGAAAGCAAGTAAGGAGCGACACCTAAATCAACCAGTCGCGTAATCGCCGAAGGTGCATCGTTGGTATGTAATGTCGATAACACCAAGTGACCGGTCAGCGCCGCCTGAATCGCCATATCGGCGGTTTCCAGATCGCGGATCTCGCCAACCATGATGATGTCCGGGTCCTGTCGCATCAATGAGCGTATCCCTGCCGCAAAGTTGACACCGATGTCGGGCTGCACCTGCACTTGGTTGAAGGCCGCCTCAACCATTTCTATCGGGTCTTCAAGTGTGCAGACATTCACTTCAGGCGTCGCCAGTGTCTTGAGTGTCGAGTAAAGCGTCACGGTTTTACCGCTCCCGGTCGGCCCCGTAACCAGGATTATTCCATTCGGCCGTGCCGACATCTTTTTCCAACTGGCTTCTTCGTCTTTATCGAAACCCAGCTCAGAAAAATCACGTACCAGCACATCGGGATCAAAAATTCGCATTACCAATTTTTCACCAAACGCTGTAGGCAAGGTGGCCAGCCTCAGTTCTACCTCGGTTCCATCAGGCATACGAGTCTTTATTCGACCATCCTGCGGGCGTCGCTTTTCGACGACATCCATGCGACCCAGAATTTTTATCCGGCTGGTCATCGCGGTCAGAACGGCCATCGGAATTTGATACACCTGATGGAGCACTCCATCGATACGGAACCGGACTAAACCTATCGTTCGACGTGGCTCGACGTGAATATCTGATGCCCTCTGATCAAAAGCGTACTGCCATAGCCAGTCGACAATTCGAACGATATGTTGATCATTTGCATCAAAGTTTTTATTTGACTTGCCCAGCTCAACCAACTGTTCGAAGTTGGAGGCACCGCCGGATATGTCGCCCTTGAGCATTGCGCCTTTGACTGACTTGGCCAGGTTGTAGAACTCAACCTGGTAACGGGCTATATCTTCCGGACTCGAAATGACGCGACGTATCGGCTTTTTAACGATAGGAGCCATTTCAGCTTCCCATCCGCGCTGCCAGGGTTCAGACGTTGCAATCACGACTTCGTTGGCTGTAACTTCGACCGGCAGAATTCGAAAGCGCGTCGCATACACGGCACTCATCACTTCGGTAATGACGGCAAAATTGACCTTCAATGGATCAATATGGAAATACGGGAGTCCACACCAACTCGCCAACCATTGGGTCAGTCCGTCAAGATCGAGCATGCGATGTGGCGGCTTTAGTGACTTCCAGTGTTGCTCGGCGATAGCCATCAAGGGATGCTGATCGCCCCGAAAATAGCGTCGCTCCTTCTTAAAAACATCTGCAACAGCCACATCAATCAGGCCATCGGCAACAAGTGCGTCGACGACTTCCGGCAAAGTCAGACGGTGATCGGGAATCACAGCAGCGGTGGGTGCATTCATAATGATGGTGACGTCACAATCCCGAAATTGCAATTTGCCGACTATAACTCAGGAGCGCTTATGATGCCGCCGATGACTAAGCTCTCAATCTGCACACGACGATGAAAAATGTCATGTTTTTCACCGGTTTGGCCCGCCTGTCGATAATTTGCCTCCTTTGGATAGCGACTTCGGTGCGTGCACAAATCGATTCATCGACCAACGATTGCGCGCAGGCGCGCGATCCTGTCCGCTGCCTGGCGCGAGCGGATGCGATCGCTGCCTGCGCCGACCTCCGTGGCACCAGCAAGCGCGATTGCCTGCTTACGCGACTTCCGCCACCCGACTGCAAGGCTGCGCCCAACCCCACACGTTGCGACATCGAGCAGGCAGCAAAGGAATCCTGTAAGACCAAATCTGGAAAAGCCCTGAGCGACTGCCTTCGGGAGAATGGTGTAGAAGCGCCGAAAAAGCCGAAGAACAAGAAAAAGCCAAAATCACCACCGAAACCGAAAGCCAGCACCACTACACAGGCGAAGACCTAGCGACAAGTACGCGAACCCATCAACGCGTGACGATCAGCGCGTTTTGGCGCGCACTGAAACGATAGAAACATAAGGATTTGGACAAAAAAGTGAAGGGCGCCATACGGCGCCCTTCACTGACCTACGATCTTGAATACGGTGCTACTTTCCAGTGCCGCTCATATCCAGCATTAGTTGATTCATCCGCTTTACAAAGGTCGCCGGGTCGTCGAGATGACCACCTTCGGCCAGTAGAGCCTGGTCAAACAAGACTGCCGCCCAGTCGTCGAAACGCTGATCCTCGTACTTCAGTCGCAAGACGACAGGGTGACGAGGATTGATTTCCAGGATCGGTTTCGATGTTGGGGCATTCTGTCCGGCTGCCTTCAAGATGCGTGCGAGATTACCCGACACATCATGCTCATCGGCCACCAAACACGCTGGTGAATCAGTCAAGCGATGGGTGACGCGAACTTCTTTCACCCGCTCGCCCAGGGATTTGGCAATTTTCTCAGTCAGATCTTTAAAGTCGCCAGCATCCTTCTCCTGCTCTTTTTTCTCGGCTTCATCCTCAAGTTTGCCTAAATCCAGCCCGCCCTTTGCAACTGACACCAGAGGCTTTCCATCGAACTCGGACAGATTCGAGACCACCCATTCGTCTACCCGGTCGGAAAGCAACAGAACTTCAATGCCTTTTTTGCGGAACACCTCAAGATGCGGGCTGTTTTTCGCCGCGTTAAAGCTCTCTGCGGTGACGAAATAGATCTTCTCCTGCTCGGGCTTCATGCGCGAAATGTAAGCCGCCAGCGACACTGTCTCATCGGTCGTATCAGCCAGAGTGGAAGCAAAGCGCAACAAGCTGGCAATCTTCTCCTTGTTGGCATAGTCCTCACCGACACCTTCTTTCAACACACGGCCGAATTCGCCCCAGAACTTGGCGTACTTTTCCTTGCTCTCGGCTTCATCGCTTTCAGCAAGGTCGGACAGCATGCCAAGTACTTTCTTCGAGCAACCATTACGAATCGATTCAATATCTTTAGATTCTTGCAAAATTTCACGCGAGACATTGAGTGGCAGATCGTTTGAGTCCACCACGCCACGCACGAAGCGCAGGTAGGTTGGCATCAACTGTTCGGCATCGTCCATGATGAAAACACGGCGTACATAGAGTTTCACACCATGCCGCGCATTACGATCCCACATATCGAACGGCGCCCGCGAGGGGATGTAAAGCAGTTGCGTATATTCGGTTTTGCCTTCTACCCGAGCATGCGTCCAGGTCAGCGGATCCTCAAAATCATGACCGACATGTTTGTAAAACTCGGCGTATTGCTCCGGCGTTATATCGCTCTTGTTGCGTGCCCATAGCGCCGAGGCTTGATTGACCGTCTCGTCTTCGTCCCGCACAACCTGCGCCTTTGCCTCAGCATCCCATTCCTCCTTTTTCATCACAATCGGCTGCACGATGTGATCGGAATACCTGCGAATGATTGATCGTAATTTATAACTTGAAAGCAAGTCGTCCTGACCTTCAGCACGCAAGTGCAGGGTGATATCCGTACCGCGCGTCGCTTTGGTAGTCATCTCTATGTTGAATTCACCAGCGCCTTCCGATTCCCAGCGCACCCCCTGGTCTTGCTCCAAACCTGCGCGCCGAGTCACCACCACGACGCGTTCGGCAACGATGAAGGATGAATAGAAACCGACACCGAACTGTCCGATCAAACTCGCGTCTTTCTTCTGGTCGCCAGACAACTGTGAGAAAAACTCGCGTGTGCCTGATTTGGCAATTGTGCCCAGATTACTGATCACTTCATCGCGGCTCATCCCTATACCGTTGTCCGAAATAGTGAGCGTTCGCGCATCTTTGTCGAACGAAACCCGGATTTTGAAGTCTGAGTCGTTCTCGAACAGCGCACTATTGTGCAGTGCCTCAAAACGCAATTTGTCGCAAGCATCCGAGGCATTTGAAATCAGTTCTCGCAAGAAAATCTCGCGGTTGGAGTAAAGCGAGTGGATCATCAACTGCAGCAGCTGTTTGACCTCAGTTTGAAAACCCATGGTCTCGCGAGTGGAGTTCTGGGTGGCAGTATCAGTAGTCATGGAAGTCCTTAATTAGAGGTAAGGTCGCAGAAAAGTTACAACTCGCCCGAATTTGGGGATGAGTTATGGCATTTCAAGGGGGATTCACCGGGGGCAACCGCCATTTCTTATCCATGTCGCTCGACAAAGAACATCCAGGTTCGCCAGTTGGTGCTGATGACACGCTGTGAGCGGCCGACAGTTGTCTAGCAATACTGTAGTCCCAACCAGGATCTGGTTGCGATGGGTCTTAAACCCAACCCAATACCATGACCGCTTGTCACCGCCGTGTGCACTTGGGTTGTCCGGAACTACAGTTTGTCGGTTTGGACTTGAGCAAGGAGTTTGCCCAAATAAAGTGGCAGTCTCCCCTCTCTCCGGAAGGAACACACCATGTGGTCATTCTCATCTCGTTGGCTCTTTTCATTGTTCACAGCCTGCCTGCTGTTTGTTCTTTCCATTGTTCCGGCGTCGGCGGAAGAAGGGCGCTACGGGCACCTTGTTAGCGCTTCCTGGTTGCAAGAAAATCTGGCCGATATTGTGTTACTCGACGCTTCGTTCGCACACTTGTACAAGGCCGGCCACATTCCGGGTGCGGTCAGCGCCGACAACTACGGCGGGCAGGAGCCATCTCGCGCTGTAATGGAAGGGCGCTTTCAGTCATGGGGCATCAGCCCAGGGCGCAAGATCGTAGTCTACGACAAGGGTGGAGATTGGAACGCTACACGACTGTTTCATGATTTGTACTACTACGGGATTCCTGCCGAGGATATTTTCATTCTTGACGGAGGCTGGTCGAAGTGGCAGTCATTAGGTGGAGCGATTTCCAAGGAGACCTCACCGGCCCCGATCCGCGGCACATTTCTGATCAACAAAGTGCGCGAAGAGGTCCGGGTACGACTCCCTGAGTTTATGGTCGCCTCGGGGGACAACGTCGGCAATGCCCTGGTCGATGCCTTGGGCGTCGAGTATTACTACGGCGAGGAGAAGTTCTTTACCCGCGCTGGTCACGTACCGAATGCCATCCTGATGCCCAGCACCGAGTTCTTTAATGCCGACAAGACATTTAAGTCACCTGAAGAAATTCGCAATATGGCAACCTATCTTGGTATCCAGCCCGGCCAGACGGTTCATAGCCACTGTGGCGGTGGCGGAGCGGCGAGTGTGCCTTGGTTTGCCTTGCAGTTCATCGCCGACTACCCCAAAGTGAAGTTGTACTGGGAGTCACACCGCGAATGGCTGCGTGACGAGCGCGGCCTTCCATTCTGGACCTACAGCGCCCCGCAACTTCAGCGCGATAGCGATTGGTTAGATGGATGGAACGCGCCGATGTTACGTGCCTTTGGCGTCGCCAAGCTCAACATCGTCGATGTGCGCTCGGCCGAGAAATACGCGCTGGGACACGTGCCGTTTTCGCTAAATGTTCCGGCGGACATCTTTCGCCACCACCTCAATCGCCCTCTGGATCTAGCGGGACTGCTTGGTTCCGCTGGCGTTAACTCGGACCATGAGGTCGTGATCGTGAGTGACGCCGGACTTACTACAAGCGCAGCGCTGGCGTTTCTAGCCTTTGAGCAGCTCGGACATAAGCGCGTCTCGGTACTCATGGGTGCGATTGACGAATGGGGCTCGCGCGGGCATAAGCTGGCCACCGCCCCAACGCTGGTTGGAATGATGAAGACGCCGAGAGATATCGCGGTGCCAATCGCAACCTACGTGGCGAAGCCGCGTGCTGACGTCTTGATCGGCAATACCAAGGGCGCCGCTGGAGCACAGCCGAGAATATTCGTTTCGTCAGGCAAAGCACCGTCAACGCGCAGGTTTGACGGCAGAACGACTCATCTGCCCTACCCGGAATTGCTCAATGCCGACGGCACGCCCAAAACAGCCAAGGAACTTTGGAAACTCATCAGCAAAGCCGGTGTGCCGCGATATGCCGAGTTGATCCTATATGCCGAAGACTTGGCAGAAGCTGCGGTCAGCTACTATGTGTTCCGCTTAATGGGATGGCCAGACGTCAAAGTCCTCGCCAAGTGACACGTTGAATCTGACTTCCTGAATCGTCGGCTGGGGCGCTCGGGCATCCATTGCCGTCGAGCACTCCCCGCCATGATTTGTGTCCGTCGTGCAACTTACGGCAGCTAGCTGTGCCATCATCAACACCCCAGCCTGCCAGGCGAGTGCCATGACACCCATCACCCAAGTCGTCGTCCTACTTTCCGCCGCGGTAATCGCCGTACCGCTGCTCAAATGGTTTGGGTTGGCATCAGTTATGGGGTACCTGGTCGCCGGTGTGGTGATTGGTCCGTGGGGATTGTCGTTGCTCGAAGACCCGGTAACCATCATGCACGCTACCGAATTTGGCGTGGTACTCCTACTCTTCATTATCGGGTTGGAGCTACAACCGGCGCGGCTTTGGGTCTTGCGGCGGGTGGTGTTCGGGCTGGGCGGCGCGCAGGTGGCGGTAACCACAATCGTCATCTCACTGTTCGCTTGGGCCTTCGGCCTTGCACCCTTGCCCGCCCTGATTACCGGGCTGGCGCTGTCGATGTCATCGACGGCATTCGTGTTGCAAATGTTGGCAGAAAAGAAGCAGCTCACCTCACGCTATGGCCGCGACGGATTCGCCGTACTGCTGTTTCAGGACTTGGCGGTGATTCCCTTGTTGGCAATCTTTCCTCTGCTGTCGCCCTTGGCTGAGGCGAGTCAACGACCGCCGGCTTGGCTGTCGGTCACCGCAGTGATTGCGGTGGTCC
The DNA here is from genome assembly GCA_016718525.1 of Rhodocyclaceae bacterium. Lineage (GTDB taxonomy): Bacteria > Pseudomonadota > Gammaproteobacteria > Burkholderiales > Rhodocyclaceae > JADKHX01. Next base: position 459,053 of record JADKDD010000001.1, on the reverse strand, counting down.
TATGCGGGCGCCCTGTCCTGCGCTTTCTGTTGCGCCGCGTGGCGATGACCGATAGCCACGAATTGTTGGTGATGGCCACCCTGCTCATCGTGGTAGCGATGTCGTGGGGTATGGAGAGCGCAGGACTGAGCATGTCGCTTGGTGCATTCCTGGCAGGTGTGCTGCTCGCAGACTCTGAATACCGCCACGAACTGGAGGCCAACATTGAGCCATTCAAGGGTGTTTTGCTCGGATTGTTTTTTGTCGCGGTGGGAATGTCGGCCAATCTCGGGCTGGTCGGCACACAGCCGGTGCTGGTGATCGGTCTTGCGGTTGGGCTGATTATGATCAAGGCGACTGTTTTATTTGCGCTTGGCCGCTTCTCCGGCATGGAATACGCCGCAGCCAGGCGTTTCGGACTGTATCTTTCTCAAGGCGGTGAATTTGCCTTCGTCCTGCTGACTTTGGCTGCTGGTCAGCAGCTGATGGATCGCGAAACGGCGGACTTATTGGCGATGGTAGTCACCTTGTCAATGGCATTGACCCCGCTGTTTCTTGGCACCCACGAACGTTGGATTGCGCCGGCTCTGGACCAGACGGCAAGCCGGCCGTTTGATGAAATCAAGCCAACGGATCATCGCGTGATCATCGCCGGCTTCGGTCGTTTCGGGCAAATCATTGCGAGGTTACTGCGGATGCGAAAAATACCGTCAACCGTCCTTGAATCCAGTTTCGAACAGGTCGATTTCGTTCGTCGTTTTGGTAATCGCGTGCATTTCGGCGATGCCTCGCGATTGGATCTGCTGCGTGCGGCGGGTGCGGAACATGCCGAAGTCTTTGTCCTGGCGATTGATGATATAGAAGGCTCACTCAAGACTGCTGCGATGGTTCGCAAACACTTTCCGCACCTGAAAATTTACGCCCGGGCACGCAATCGCTTTCACTATTTCCGCTTGCGCGATCTTGGGGTGACGCATATAACGCGCGAAACATTTGCTTCGAGCGTTGATTTGGGCGGTGCCGTCCTGCAGGAACTGGGGCTGGATGCAACGCTCGCTAAGCGCACCACCAGCACCTTTGCTGAATACGACAATCGCTTGATCGAAACCCAATATGCGGTGAATCGGGATGAAGCACTGCTGATCCAGACCGCGCAAGCCGCTGGACGCGAGCTTGAGGAACTCTTTGAAGCGGATACTGAAATCGGGCAGAAGACCACGCAATCTGCAGACGCATCCCTGTCAGCTAGTCAGCCTGCGATAGACCTCAGCAAGCCTTAGCGGCAATTTGGTCACATCGGCTAATACGGAATAGCTGGCCTCGCCGTAAAGTCGCTTGAGGTAATCAGCGCCATGCCGGTCAATGGTGACGCAATAGGGTCGGATACCAGCGTAGCGAGCTTCTTGAAGCGCGCGGCGGGTGTCTTCGATACCGTAATGACCTCGATACTCATCACCAAAATCGTCGGGGCGACCATCAGACAAAATCACCAACAATTTGTGCCGCGCATTCTCCGCATTGAGCAGTTTTGACAGGTGCCGGATCGCGACACCCATGCGTGTGTAGTCCTTCGCTTCAATCCCGCTGATGCGCGCGCGGACGCTATCGTCATAGGAATCATCGAACGTTTTGATGCGATAAATGTCGCATTGTGTCCGTGTCCAACCCGAGAAACCGTAGATCGCGTAGCGATCGTCCAGGGCCTCAAAGGCTTCGCACAGCATGACCAAGGCCTCGCGCTCGGCGTCATTCACCCAGCCTTTGGTCGAACCGCTCATATCAACCATGAACATCACCGCCAGTGATCGCTCGGTGCGTTGGCGGCGGCAGAACAGGCGCGGAGTCAATTCAGCCCCCAACCGCAGATCTGCAAGTGCATCAACAAAACTGTCCAGATCAACTTCATCGCCATCAGGCTGATGCCGCAAAATTTCATCCTCGCCGCGTAGCGCCTCAAACCGTCGACGAATCCGACGGATCTGCGGGGCGTGGCGACGACGTATTTCGCGGACGTAATTGGCCTCACCGGGTTCCCCATCATGCGCATACAAACGGCACCACTGTCTCCGATAGGCTTGCCGGTGGTAGTCCCATTCGTCGTAAAGATGGTCAGGCTTCGCCAACTGCGCAGCAACCGTCGGTTCCGTACCGGCATCGGCAGAAACAGGCTGCCAAACGCCCTCTCCCGCAGATTGCGCGTTCCCTGACCGCAGTTCGCTCTGCGGCGCATCTGCAGCTTTTGGCGTGGATTCATGGTCGTCACTTACGCCACCGGCGACATTGCCATCGTCAGCCGCCAAATCCGTGGCGAGTGGTGCGAAGCTGTCATCGCCCTGCCCCACGCCGCCCAAGCCCCGCAGGGTATTTGACGCCACGCGTTCAACGCGCATCGGTTGCTGAATTTTTTCCAGACGAACTTTTATTACTGCTGCCGGATCGAGCACGCCGAGGTGCGGTAGTTTGGGCGGAGGCCGGCTGCTTAGTCGCAATCCGTCGAGAATACGCAGACTGTCAGCGACCGTTGAATTGGTATCCAGCAGACTCGCCGCTTGCTTGAGGTCATCCGGCCACGGGCCTCTGATTGCAGCGATTTCAGCGGCGAGGCCGGGCAATTCATGGGCCAGCAAATTCTCGTGGCGTACGGCTTCCAGTGCTGCAAGCCAATGCAAACCCTGCGCTGGATCATCCCACAAACTCACCTGCGCTTCGATGTCTAGGGTAAAGGTTCCATAGCGTATTTGCGCCCACAACAACACCGCAATTGCCTTGTAGAGCTGCCAATTGGCGCCAGGCCCCATCATGGTCTCAATACGTGCAGGCAGATAGACCGATTCAGTGTCGGTCCACGCGACGTGGCTGGCTTTGATCTGCAATTCATGGCCACCCAGCGCGAACAAGAAGCGCGCAATTTGCGGCTCCACGTCCACAAAGACCACTCCAGCGCAACCAGAATATTCGGCAACAAAACCTTCAACATCATCCAGGCGCTGCCGCGCCACAGCCGGGCCGTGCGCATCGAAATCCGCCAAGCCACGTTTGAGCCATGCGACAAATCCTGCTTCGTCGGTCAGCTCAAAAACGCGCGCCGCTGCCGCGCATACCTGATGCGCCAATTCCGCATCGGTGATTGCCGCCACCCGCGCCCATTGCAGAACCAAATCCTGCTGCCCGCGAGAAAGCGGCTCAAGCAGCACTGCTGCACGGTTTAACGCCCGATGCGAGGGCGAGGCGAACAGGATGGCGTCAAGCCTTACTACCAACTCCTCGGCAAAAAGGCGACGACTAGCCATCAGGGACTTGGTTGATTTGTCAGTTGGTGCTGGCAGGACGCCGTCGGGCGAGTGAATTTGCTGAAAGCATGACTGCCGATATGCATTCAGGTACCAATTCCCATGTCCTCACCATAAGGCGGGCTTTCCATATGAAACTCGACCGGTCCCGTCGGTTGTGCATGCAGAAACTGTTGCACAAACGGATCTTTGGAAACGATCAAGTCGGCCGGCGCGCCTTCGGCAGCGACGAGGCCTTTATGTATGAGGTAGGCATAATCCACCACCTTCAGAGATTCCGACACGTCATAAGTAACCACAATAGATGTCGCGGCAAGCGCATCATTCAGGCGCCGGATCAGCAGCGCAATAATATTCAGAGAAATCGGATCCAGTCCGGCGAAAGGTTCGTCATACATTGTCAGCAACGGGTCGAGGGCAATCGCCCTCGCCAGCGCAACTCTTCGCGCCATTCCGCCCGAAAGCTCGTTCGGCATCAGGTGGGAAGCACCGCGCAGGCCGACTGCCTGCAGCTTCATTGTCACCAGATCGCGAATCACCTCTTCCGGCATATCAGTCAGCTCGCGCATCGGAAATGCAATATTCTCGAATACGGAAATGTCGCTGAACAGTCCGCCTGCCTGAAACATCAGCCCGAGGTCCCGCCGCATGGCATAGAGGCCTTCACTATCCAGTTCGTGAATGATCTTGCCTGAAACTTTCACGCTGCCTCGTTGCGGCCGCAACTGTCCGCCAATCAATCGAAGCAGGGTGCTCTTGCCCGAGCCGCCAACGCCAAGGATTGCAACCACCTTGCCACGCGGAACACGCAAATTAATGCCATTGAAGATCTTTTTATCACCAAATGAAAAATGCAGGTCTTCGATTTCTATCAATGTTTCGGAGCTTTGCGTCATATTTGCCTGGATTGTCTTGGTTAAGAAATACTTTTAGTCTTCAAACGTAAACTCTTGATCATCCCGAGCCACAGGCGCCGAAATTCCTAGGACACCAACACCCCGGAAAGACCAACCTTGCGACCAATTGGATCTATCAACACACCGGGATTCATGACTCCCTGCGGATCGAGTACCGATTTCGACGCCGCCAGCGCCGAAAGGAATAGCGGTGCCGATTCACGCTCATAGCCGCTACGATGATCCCGCCCAACAGCGTGGTGATGGGTCGAGGTGCCACCGAGACTGATCACCAATTCGTTGGCCGCGCGCTTGATCTCGCACCACGCGTGCAACGACTGATCCAGATCAGCCTTTGCGCTGCCCAATGCGGCAAAGGTGAAGTAGGGTGCAGCGCCGTCAGCATAAACATGGGTAAAGCGACAAGACACCATGCCGGGACTGCCGGTTGCTCGCCTGATTGCACTATGTATGCCGTCCTTGACGCCAGCATAAAAGGCGTCGAACTTGTCCCACGTGACTGCCGTTTCAAAAGTATCAAGAATCGCACCTCGCCCAAGCATCGGATCGCGCAGATAGGGCATGCGAATGAAGGTGTCGCGCCACTCGCCGGCTGCACCGCTGCGCGCACCGGTTGCCGACCCATCGTCACCCCCTCCCGCCGTCTCATCGTAAACTCCGCCGTGTTCGGCGACGATTTCGAGTGCCCGCAGCATTGAATGGCGGACAACATGATCGGCAGACTCAAAGCCCAGCATCAAGGTTGGACTTCGGCAATCCCCAATCCGGAAATTGGCTACTTCATCAGCATCGAGTAAGCGGCAATTGGTCGGATGCAGGCCCGACTGAGCCAGCGCCCGCACACACGCGACGGCCTTCACCATGCTTGAAAAAGTGATGCTGGCAGCGGCGCGAAAACGTGGGCGCGTTTGCAATCGCATCCACGCTTCTGTGATCACGCCGCAGGTTCCCTCGGAACCGATTATCAGCCGATCCGGTGCCGGTCCGGCGCCACTGGCCGGCAGGCGACGGGTTTGCAGGATGCCGGCTGGCGTCACCGTTCGAGTCGATTGCACCATGTCGTCAATGTGCGTGGCCAAGGTTGCGTAGTGTCCGCCGGCGCGGGTCGCTATCCAGCCGCCCAAGGTTGAGAATTGAAAACTCTGCGGGTAATGCCGCATGGTCAAGCCATGGGGCTTCAACTGCGCTTCCAGATCGGGGCCAAAGGCTCCTGCTTGTATTCGCGCGGCGCGACTGATCGGGTCGATTTCCAGCACGCGATTGAGGTGTTGCAAGTCCAAAGATACTGTGGCGGCATAACTCTCACCGACTGCCGGTTCAACTCCACCGCAAACACTGGTGCCGCCACCAAACGGGATAACGGCGATGTTCGCCCGTGATGCCCAATCAAGGACGTCCACCACGCCCTGCTCGTCTTTTGGAAATGCGACCCAGTCCGGCGGATTCGGTACCTTGCGTTGCCACATACGCAGCAGATCGGCGAAGGACTTGCCATAGCTGTGGGTCAGTCGATCGTAGTGCGAGCCGGATAAGATTGCTTGTAAGGTTGCGGGCGGTGCGCCACGTGAGGGACGCAATGACACATCCGCTTCTTGCGGTGCTGAAACACCGGCCGCGCTTGCCCCAAGTCCGGCGAGCGTCGCCTTGACGCTTTGCTGCTCCGAGACAGACAATTCGTCGGCCGCGTGGCCCCAACCCCAAAAACGCCGGCGCGGTCCGCTTGAAAGGGTATCTGTCATTGATGCGTTCCTAACTTGATGTTATATGTTTCCGATACCGTGAGCCAATGATCGGCCCATCCCGGCACCGGTAACCACGAGCGATAATGCTAGAGTGAATCTCAAATCATTCTATTTGAACTCCGTCGATGCAAACTCAACTCGCTGATATAAGCCACGTCATCCAACTTGCCATCGCGCCGGTTTTTCTGCTGACCGCCGTGGCGACCATGATTAACGCAATGAACACCCGCCTGGGTCGCATCGTTGATCGCCGGCGTGTAGTTCAGGACCGTATTGATGCTTCTAATGGAATTGTCTTCTAATGGAATTGTCAATGGAGGTTGCGCCGAGGAAATGGAGCACTTGCGGCGGCGCAGTCGGTTGATCTATTTCGCAATGTTTGGGGCTGTGCTAGCGGCATTGTTGGTTTGCATGGTAGTCGCCGGGTCGTTTCTCGGCGCGCTGCTGGGAGTGGAAATTTCGCGTGAGATTGCGGGTTTATTTATTGCGTCGATGCTGGCAATGATTGGCGCACTGAGCCTATTTCTGCGTGAGGTCTACCTGGCAGTGATCACCGGGAATCACAACCGGCGGTGATGCAACTCAGCGGCGGGACCATTCGCAGGTGAAAATCGCTGCCAACCTGATTCAACTAAAAGACAGCGAGCACCAGATCGTCAAGTGTTTGCGTCATTTCCGCCTCATCAGTTAACGAGCGCGCCACTGCAGAAGTACAGGCGATGATTGGCGGAATACCGGTCGCGATAATCTGGGCGGCATGAATCAAAAGTCGGGTACTGGCGCCCTCGTCCAGACCCTGGCCCTTCAAGTTGCGCGTGAGCTCCCCGAGTTTGACAAGGCGACGTGCCGTCTCCGCATCAACACCGCCCTCGATACCCACAATCTGCGCCTCCACTTGTGGTTCCGGATAGGAAAACTCAAGCGCCACAAATCGTTGCCGTGTGCTTTGCTTCAACTCTTTCATTACACTCTGGTAACCCGGGTTGTAAGAGACCACCAGCATGAACTCGTCAGCCGCCTTGACCAGTTCGCCACGCTTTTCAATTGGCAACATGCGCCTCGAGTCCGTCAGTGGATGAATGACCACGGTGGTATCTTTCCGCGCTTCAACAATTTCGTCCAGATAACAGATGGCGCCCGAACGCACGGCGGCGGTCAGTGGACCATCAACCCAGACGGTATCGGCACCGATGATAAGAAACCGACCAACCAGGTCGGCAGTGGTCAAATCGTCGTGGCAGGAAATCGTAATCAGCGGTCGATTCAATCGCCAGGCCATATGTTCAACAAACCGTGTCTTGCCGCAGCCGGTCGGGCCTTTGAGCAAGACCGGTAATCGGCATTTTGCTGACGCCGCAAAAACATCAATTTCGTCACCGGTTGGTTGATAGAACGGCTGCTCGAGGATCGTCATTAATGGTGGTGACGATGTCGGGACTCGGTTACTGATTGGTGTCATTTTCTCGGTCGAAATAACGGCAAAACGCTGGTATCGGATGACGTTGGCGATAGGCTGCATTCCCGTTGCCTAACAACTTTGCCTCCTCGCAAGCCTGAATCTTCAGTTGACGTATTCGCGCGTCGACCTGAGAGTTTTCGTAATAATCACCATCACCGTCTTTTTTGGTCAAAGTCTGCGCCAAGGTCAATTGCTCAATAGCCAGCGGCAATTGATGCAACAGGTAATAAGCCTCTGCCTGCGCACGATGCTCCTGCACGCGCCTGCCAAGCCGCGCATAGGTCTTTGCTTGTCGTTCGTACAACTCAGCATCGCCCGGAAAACTTAATAGGTTGTCACTGATAACACGCAGCGCAGCCTCGTTCTCCCTTAACTCAAGCATGGAATCTATCAAACGATACGTCACTGCGCGCTCCAACGGAAACCGAATATGAGTGTCTGCAAGCAGTTTTGACGCTCCGCGAATATCTCCTGACGCGCTCATGATTTCAGCAGAAAGTGTGTCGATCATCGGCGAAGTAAACCGATGCTGTTCCGCACGCCGGATCCAGGCAACTTCCTCCATTGCTTCGCGATATGCCCGGGCACGCAATTGAGCACGGGCCAACCCATAATGCGTAGCTGCCAGTGCATTGCCCTGCAAGTTGGTCGTTAGCAATTGCTTAAAGTCGAGTATCGCTTCAGCGGGTGTTCCGCCTTCCGAACGAAGCTTTGCACGAACCAGCAAGAAGTCCAACGAGTCTTCGACGGTCCGCTGTGGTCGCCCTACGATTCGGTTGCCCATATCGGCAATTCGCTCCGTTGTCAGCGGATGTGTGCGCAGGTAACTGGGCGCATTGTTGTCGTACACGCGGCCCGATTTTTGCAAACGCTCAAAAAAATTGCCCATGCCGCGTACATCCATATTGGATCGATCCAGCAGATCAAGCCCGACACGATCGGCTTCACGCTCGAAATCGCGGGAATAGCTCAATTGGCTTTGAATGCCGGCGGCTTGACCCGCTACAACAGCGCCAATGGCGGCATCCGGATTACTCCGCGAGGCGAGGATCGCAAGCGCCATAGCGACCATATTAATGATCGCTCCCTGGCTTTGGTTGGCAATTGATCGCGCAATATGGTGTTGCGTCACATGTGAAATCTCATGTGAAAGGACGGCAGCCAGTTCGGACTCGGTCTGCGCAGCTAGTATCAGTCCGGTGTGCACGCCAATAAATCCTCCGGGCATGGCAAACGCGTTCAGTGTTGAATCCCTCAAAGCAAAAAACTCAAACGCTTGCCGGCTGTTATCGGCGTTGGCCGCAAGCCGACCTCCCAGACGGTTGAGGTAACTTGCCACTTCGGGATCATCGAGGTAACTCGGGTCAAACAGGCGAATCTCGACCATGACCGCCTCACCGATTTTGCGCTCCGTGTGCGGCGACAAATCGGCTTGCGCGGTATCTCCCAAATCCGGCAGACCATCTGCGTAACTTGTGCCGGCAAAATAGGATGCCATTGTCGCCATCAGGATGACGGTGATGACGCAACGGAAAAATGATCGAGCTTGCATGCGGCTATGATAGCGATTCAACAGGTCGCATTTGTGTCAACATATTTCACTGGAAAATTACTTTCACATACCAATCCTGAATCCATGCCCAAACGCACAGCTGAACTCAGTCATTTTGATATCTCCGGCCAGGCACATATGGTCGATGTCGCAACAAAGCCGGAAACTCACCGGGTCGCGCGGGCGACAGGTCGTATCCGGATGTCGACTGCCGCATTTACTTTGTTGGCCGCTGGCAATTCCAAGAAGGGCGACGTGCTGGGGGTTGCGCGACTCGCCGCGATTATGGCAACGAAGCGCACTTCGGATTTGATCCCCTTGTGCCATCCACTGGCGCTGACCCACGCTGCGGTCGAGTTTGTACTTGACAAAAAAACGAGCTCAGTGACGATCGAAATAGTCACTGAAACCAATGGCCCGACCGGGGTTGAGATGGAAGCCTTAGCCGGTACATCGGTTGGACTACTGACAATCTATGACATGCTTAAAGCAGTAGATCGTGGCATGGTAATTGAAAACATCTGCTTGCTGGAAAAGTCAGGTGGTAAGTCCGGCCACTGGTTAGCACCTGATGCAAAACCTAGTCGTAAGAAATAGCCAGCACCTCTACTTCTCGCCAACCTGACGGACTTTGAAAATTCACGACGTCATCAACCCGAGCCTTCAGTAGTGCGCGCGCTAAAGGCGAGATCCAACTGATCTTTCCATCTGCAGCATTTGCTTCATCAATGCCGACAATCTGGTAACAAGCCACTTCGTCTTCAGGTCCACTAATGGTTACTGTCGCGCCAAAAAATACCTGCTCGGTATTTTCCTGCGCCTTCGGATCGACCACAACCGCGTTATCGAGTCGTTTTGACAAAAACCGGATGCGTTTATCCAGCTCACGCATGCGCTTTTTGCCGTAGATGTAATCACCATTCTCAGACCGGTCGCCATTCCCGGCAGCCCAGGAGACAATTTTGACGATCTCCGGACGATCAACCTTGACCAACTGCTCAAATTCCGCTCGGATCGCTGCGTGACCGGCCACGGTCATGTAGTTTGGGCTACCGCCAGGAATGATTGGCATCCCCGGGATTTCCTCATCGTCATCTTCGTTCGTCTCTTTTACAAATGCCTTGTTCATTGCTATGCCCTTCCAATCGCGCCGATGCTATCACCGGCAGACGGTATCAGCGCGCTGATGCGTTAAAATCGAAGGCTGTTTTGCTTCTTTGCCAAAGGCAGCCGCGAGGTTAGGCCTCTGGCGTTTTGACACTGATTCCGGATTAGACACCATGCCAAAAATTACTTTGCCCGATGGTTCACAGCGCGACTACGCGGAGGCCGTGACGGTTGCCGAAATCGCGACATCGATCGGTGCCGGGTTAGCCAAAGCCGCATTGGCCGGGCGCGTTAATGGCCGTCTGGTAGATACGTCATACCGGATTGATCAAGACGCCAATCTCGCCATTGTGACTGACAAGGACGCGGATGGACTCGACATTATCCGCCACTCGACCGCCCACCTTCTCGCTTACGCGGTAAAGGAACTATTTCCCGAGGCGCAAGTCACGATTGGACCAGTCATCGAAAACGGCTTTTATTACGATTTTGCCTATAAGCGTACATTTACGCCCGAGGATTTGGTCGCTATCGAGAAACGCATGGGCGAACTGGCAAAGAAGGATTTCCCGGTAACCCGTGAGGTTTGGCGACGCGACGATGCGGTTGAGTTTTTCAAGTCAATTGGCGAGATTTACAAAGCGGAAATTATTGCTTCGATTCCGGCAGATCAGGAGATCGGGCTTTATCGCGAAGGTGATTTTGTCGACCTTTGTCGCGGCCCGCACGTTCCCTCGACAGGCAAGTTAAAAGCTTTCAAGCTGATGAAAGTCGCTGGCGCTTATTGGCGCGGCGACCAGAGCAACGAGCAGTTGCAACGCATCTATGGCACCGCATGGGCTAAAAAAGAGGAGCTCGAAGCTCATCTGCATATGCTTGAAGAAGCCGAGAAACGCGATCACCGCAAGCTTGGGCGACTACTCGATCTGTACCACCTGCAGGAAGAAGCACCCGGGTTGGTATTCTGGCACCCGAACGGCTGGATTATTTGGCAGGAAATCGAACAGTATATGCGTCGTGTTTACCGCGACAACGGCTATCAGGAAGTACGCTGTCCGCAGATACTGGATCGCAGTTTGTGGGAACGCTCCGGCCACTGGGAACACTACAAAGACAGCATGTTTACGACCGAGTCGGAAAAACACGACTACGCCATCAAGCCAATGAACTGTCCCGGTCACGTACAAATATTCAATACGGGTGTTCGCTCCTACCGCGAGTTGCCCTTGCGTTACGGCGAATTCGGTTCCTGCCATCGCAATGAGCCGTCCGGCGCGTTGCATGGCGTCATGCGGGTTCGCGGCTTCACGCAGGATGATGGGCATATATTTTGTACGGAAGATCAGATTCAAGCCGAGTGCACTGCGTTCAACGCGCTGGTCAGCAAGGTTTACGCCGATTTCGGATTCACCGAAGTTGCGGTCAAATTAGCGCTACGGCCTGAAAGCCGCGTCGGTTCAGATGAAGTCTGGGATAAGTCCGAGAACGCGCTCCGCGCCGCACTCAAAGCCAGCGGCGTAACCTGGGAAGAACTTCCGGGCGAAGGCGCGTTTTATGGTCCGAAGATTGAGTACCACATCAAGGACGCCATTGGCCGCTCGTGGCAGTGTGGGACGATGCAGGTCGATTTCTCGATGCCGGCGCGTTTGGGTGCGGAGTATGTCGGCGAAGATAACAGTCGCCACACGCCCGTCATGCTGCATCGAGCAATCCTTGGTTCGCTGGAACGCTTTATCGGAATGCTGGTGGAAAACTACGCCGGCGCATTCCCGTTATGGTTGGCTCCAGTGCAAGTCGTTGTGATGAACATCTCGGAAGCCCAGGGAGACTATGCCGAAAGTGTGGCAAAAATGCTGCGTTTGCAAGGCCTGAGGGTTGATTGCGATTTGCGTGGTGAGAAAATTAACTATAAAATACGCGAACATAGCTTGCAAAAGCGGCCGTATCTCGTTGTTGTAGGCGACAAAGAAAAAGCTGCTGAGTTGGTCGCCGTACGTGCCCGAGGCAACACAGATCTCGGGCAAATGTCCCGGGAAGCCTTGGTAGAACGCCTCATGCTTGATCTCGTGAATCGGGTTTAAGCGTTGGCAGTAGGTGTCTCATTTTTTAGTGTTTATGGAGAATTGAACCATCGCTCAAGAAAAGTCGCAGCGTCTGAATGACGAAATTACAGCCCCGGAAGTTCGTTTGGTGGGGGTTGATGGAGAACAGTTAGGAATCGTCCCGATTCGTCAGGCGCTGGATCTAGCCGATGAGGCTGGAGTGGATTTAGTGGAAATAGCGCCAATGGCGCAGCCACCAGTCTGCAAGATCATGGATGTGGGCAAGTTCAAGTATCAGGAAGCCAAGCGCGCTCACGAGGCAAAGCTGAAGCAGAAGCAGGTGGTGGTGAAAGAAGTGAAGTTTCGTCCCGGAACGGATGAAAACGATTATCAGATCAAGCTACGCAATGTAATAAAGTTTCTCAGCGAAGGCGACAAAGCGAAAATTACGCTACGTTACCGGGGCCGCGAAATGGCCCACCAAGAGATCGGCATGCGGATGCTGGAACGCATCAAGGCCGATTTAGAGCAGCAAGCCATGGTTGAACAATGGCCGAAAATGGAAGGACGTCAGCTGATCATGGTGCTGGCGGCGTCAAAGAAGAAGGCAGCAACGAGTACTTAAAAAAGTTTCAATTGAGCGCCAGCAGCTTGGCGATCAATGAGAAGAAGTGGGGCGGGTCACCAAGCATTCCCAAGGCGGGAAACACCTGGCTTCATGTAATAGGGAGATCTTCGATGCCGAAGATGAAAACCAAGAGCGGTGCCGCCAAGCGATTTATCGTGCGCGCATCCGGCAGCATCAAACGCGCACAAGCGTTTAAGCGCCATATCCTCACCAAGAAAACCACCAAGAACAAGCGTCAGCTTCGTGGCACCTTGACCGTGCATGCGTCCGACATCAAGTCGGTTCGCGCCATGCTACCCAACGCTTAAGGAGACCGAAAATGCCAAGAGTAAAACGTGGTGTAACGGCGCGCGCGCGCCACAAGAAAGTTCTCGATCAGGCCAAAGGCTATCGCGGCCGTCGCAGTACGGTCTATCGGATCGCCAAAGAAGCGGTGATGAAGGCCGGGCAATACGCCTACCGTGACCGCCGTCAGCGCAAACGTCAGTTCCGCGTATTGTGGATCGCCCGTATCAATGCGGCCGCACGTGAATTGGGTATGAAGTACAGCACCCTGATGAATGGCCTGAAGAAGGCTTCGATTGAAGTTGATCGCAAGGTACTGGCTGATCTGGCAGTGTTTGACAAACCGGCGTTTGCCGCTTTGGCGAGCCAAGCCAAGGCACAGCTTCCGGCCTGATTCACCGAACCGCCAGCATTACCGGCAAAAGGGAGGCCCAAGTTGGAGGGGCCTCCTTTTTTTAATTGCGAAATTCGACAAAAAATTCGTACCAATGGATAACCAAGAACAACTCGCCGAACTCGTTAGCAAGGCCATTGCCGATTTTTCGGCCGCCACCCTGCCCGCGGAACTGGAGGACGCGAAAGCCAAATACCTTGGTAAAGACGGCTCCTTGACGGCGTTGCTTAAAGGCTTGGGCAGACTTCAGCCGGACGAGCGCAAAACTGTTGGTGCCCAGATCAATCGCGCCAAGGAAACTGTCGAGTTGGCGCTGGTGACACGCCGTGAAGCTCTGCGTGACGCGCAACTCGAAGCACAATTGACCGCCGAGGCACTGGATGTGACCTTGCCCGGACGCGGGCGAATGCGTGGCGGCCTGCATCCGGTGTCGATGAGTCTGGAGCGAATTGAAGCCTTGTTTCGCTCGATCGGCTTCGAGGTCGCCGACGGTCCTGAGATCGAAACCGATTGGCACAACTTCACTGCGCTCAATACGCCCGACAATCACCCTGCGCGCTCGATGCACGATACCTTCTATCTGCATGACACGGACGGCAAAATACAACAGGACGTGCTCTTACGAACGCATACCAGTCCGGTGCAAATCCGCGCCATGTTGGCCCATGTCGAGCGCTACAAACATCTGCCTGCCCTGCCCGAACTACGCATCCTGTGCCCCGGGCGCGTCTATCGCGTCGACTCAGATGCCACCCACTCACCCATGTTTCATCAGGCCGAGGGCCTGTGGGTTGGTGAGCACGTAAGCTTCGCTGATTTGAAGGGCGTGGTCACCGATTTCTTGCACAACTTCTTTGAAAGCGACGATTTGAAAGTACGTTTCCGGCCGTCGTTCTTTCCGTTCACCGAGCCATCTGCCGAGATCGACGTTGCGTTCATGAGCGGAGCATTGGAAGGTCGTTGGCTTGAAATCGCCGGTTGCGGGATGATGCATCCCAATGTATTGCGCTGCGGTGGATTCGATCCGGAAAAATACACCGGTTTTGCCTTTGGCATGGGCCCGGACCGGCTCACCATGCTGCGCTACGGCGTCAATGATTTGCGGCTGTTCTTCGAAAGCGATTTGCGCTTTCTGAAGCAGTTCCACTAATTTCTCGCGGATCAACCTCAAATGCAATTTTCAGAATCCTGGCTGCGTAGTCTGTGCAATCCGCCGATGACGACGGAAGCGCTGTGCCACCTGTTGACCATGGCTGGCCTGGAGGTCGAAGAGGTTGCCAAAGCGGCGCCGCCATTCAGCGACGTCGTCGTCGCGAAGGTACTGTCTGCTGAAAAGCATCCGGACGCAGACAAGCTCAAGTTGTGTCGCGTCGATATCGGGCATCCTGAATCTTTGCAAATTGTCTGCGGTGCGCCCAATGTCGTCGCTGGAATGATGGTTCCGTGCGCTCGAGTCGGAGCAAAACTTCCCGGCATGGAAATCAAACAAGCCAAAGTACGCGGTATCGAGAGTTTTGGCATGCTTTGCTCGGCGCGGGAGCTGGGCTTGGGTGACGATCATGGCGGTTTATTAAAGCTGCCTGACGACGCCGTTGTCGGCACCGACATTCGCCGCCAACTGGATCTTGACGACACGCTGATTACGCTGAAACTCACTCCCAATCGCGCCGATTGCCTGTCGCTGCTGGGCATTGCCCGCGAAGTCTCTGCACTGACCGGCACGCCGCTCACACCCGTCGCAACGTCTGCCATCGCAGCAACGCATGACGAGCGCCGCGCCATCGTGTTGGAGGCACCGGACGCCTGCCCGCGTTATTGTGGTCGGGTGGTGCTTGGAGTCGATTCCGCTGCGCCAACGCCTTTGTGGATGAAACTACGCATTGAGCGATCCGGCGTACGCTCAATTTCGGCGCTGGTCGATATCACCAACTACGTCATGCTCGAACTCGGTCAGCCGCTGCACGCCTTCGATAACGCCCAACTCGCTGGGACCATTCGCGTTCGCTATCCCACGAGCGGTGAAGCCATTGTCCTTCTCAACGGACAGACCATCACGCCAACGGCTGACACGGCGCTCATCGCTGATGACCAAAAACCCTTAGCCATCGCTGGAATAATGGGTGGAGAGCATTCAGGCATCGCTGCAAGCACCACAGACTTGTTCCTGGAGAGTGCCTTCTTCGCTCCGGCTGCAATTGCGGGCAAGGCTCGCGCCCTGGGCTTTTCGACCGACGCATCGCACCGGTACGAACGTGGTGTCGATTTCGAGCTACCTGCAATCGCCATCGAACGAGCAACGGCCTTGATTCTGCAAATCTGCGGCGGAAAGCCCGGCCCGGTCGTTGAAGCCCTTTCCAGTACACATTTGCCCCAACGCCACGCGGTAAAGCTTCGTACTTCGCGAGCCGACAAAGTGATCGGCGTTGCGCTAGGGACGGACCGTATCGATAGCATCCTGCGCGGCCTGGGTCTTGCTGTCAGCCGTGACGCCGACAACTGCTTTGTTACACCACCCTCGTTCCGCTTCGACCTAACAATTGAAGAAGATTTGATTGAAGAACTGGCGCGGATCTACGGTTACGAGAACATTCCAACATCTCCGCCCGTGGCACGCGTCGCGATGATGCCGTCCAGCGAAGCGAACCGGACGGCCATGCAACTTCGCCGGATTGTTGCCGAGCGCGATTATCACGAAGTGGTCACCTATAGCTTTGTCGATAGTGAATGGGAAAGGGATTTCAGCGCCCACGGTTCACCGATTTCGCTGGCCAATCCAATTGCCTCGCAGATGAGCACCATGCGCTCGACATTGATCGGCGGCCTGATCGGCGCGCTGGTGGGCAACCGAAAGCGTCAGGCCGAACGGGTCCGGCTGTTCGAAATCGGCCGCTGTTTCCTGCGTACCAAGGCGCCAAGTACCGTTGCCGGGTTTGAGCAGCCGCTGCGCCTTGGCATGCTGGCCCATGGGCCGAGTAATGAAGAGCAATGGGGGTTGCCCAAGCGTGCAGTCGATTTTTTTGACATCAAGGCTGACGTTGAAGCGATCCTTGGCTCAGACCAACTGCATCACACGCGCTTCGAAAAAGCCATCCACCCCGCATTACATCCAGGACGCTGCGCGAACCTGATCGTCGATGGCAAGGTTGCCGGCATCATTGGCGAACTGCATCCTCGCTGGGTGCAAAAATACGAACTCTCGACGGCACCTGTTATTTTTGAAGTAGAACTGAATGTACTTCTGGTTAACAATTTTCCAAGTTACCGTGAGCTTTCCCGGCAACCGGCGGTTACACGCGACTTGGCATTGGCGGTGGCTCAGACGCAAGAAGTCCAACCCCTTTTGGATGCCCTGAAGGCTGCCGCCCCGGCAATGGTCGGAGACATTTATCTGTTTGATCTGTATCAAGGCAAAGGCCTTGATTCGGGACAAAAAAGCCTTGCGTTTCGTATAGTTATGCAAGATACTCAACGCACTCTCGAGGATGCGGAAGTCGATGCAGCAGTCGCTAATTTGTTGTCAGTGGCAGCCCGCGACTTTGGCGCACGCCTCAGAGCATGACCCCGGAGAACCACTGAATGACTCTCACCAAAGCCGAGCTTGCTGACCTTCTTTTCGAGAAAGTTGGACTCAACAAGCGCGAAGCGAAGGACATGGTCGAGGCGTTTTTTGATGAAGTACGCTTGTCACTCGAAGGCGGTGACGGCGTCAAGCTATCCGGCTTTGGCAATTTTCAATTGCGTGACAAACCGCAGCGTCCAGGACGCAACCCGAAAACCGGTGAAGAAATTCCCATCACCGCCCGTCGCGTCGTGACATTCCATTCCAGCCAAAAGTTGAAGACCGCGGTGGAGACCACACCTCGTGGTAGCGTCCAGCAGTTCTAGATCAGACTTGCCGCCCATTCCCGCCAAACGCTACTTCACTATCGGCGAAGTCAGCGATTTGTGCGGAGTCAAGCCACACGTGTTGCGCTACTGGGAACAAGAATTCACCCAACTCAAACCCGTCAAACGTCGCGGCAACCGACGCTACTATCAACATCACGAAGTCCTTTTGGTTCGCCGCATCCGCGAGTTACTTTATCAGGATGGCTTCACCATCAGCGGCGCAAGAAACCGTTTGGAAGACGGGCCAGGACATCCTGAGACCGAGCACGAATCGCCAGCGGCAAACGATGACAAAACCTTGCGCGAAGCGCTCGATAGCATCATCGCATTCCTTCACGCACCCATCTAGTCAGCAGGCTAGCTGATATAATTTCCACTCGTCGGGGCGTGGCGCAGCCTGGTAGCGCACTTGCATGGGGTGCAAGGGGTCGAGTGTTCGAATCACTCCGTCCCGACCAAGAAAATCAGAAAACCGTTGGTGTATTTTGCACTAGCGGTTTTTTTGTTTTTGACGACAAAGTTATGTTCGCTTATGACTGCGACGGCGTAACGCCCGCACCAAATGCCAAGATTCGGCTTTCATCTATGTGCTGAAAGGCCAACCGAATGGTCAACGGATACCACTGTCCAAACAGCGATCAAACTGTCCTTATAAATGCGCTTCAAAATAATCGCTCTCGATATGCCTGTCCCGATAAACAATTTGACGGCGTCTCTGTCGTGGCGAAGCGATTTCTCTAGAAATGAGCGTAATTTTCTTGCGTCGTCGGGAAAATCCTGCGCCCCAGACCATTCGTCGGCGATTCGATTAGCGATCGCGCTAGCCCATTTGTTTAGCTCTGCATTAGTCATCAAAACCTCCAATCCAACTCAAAGTGCAACGCGCTGTCTATGTTCATTGATAAATGTCAGATCTGGCTGAACAGTGGTCGGTGCTCGAAATGTGCCTGTGCATTTTCGCTGCCAAATATCAATTGCGCGACTCAATTGTGGAGCGCGCCAAACAAGGTCAAAGTCATGACTCATAGCGAAGTAACCGTTCTCAAACAATTTGTCGTGAAACGTACAAAAACAGATGGTATTTGACAATAAGCCGCGCGCCTCGGGACGGTCAGCCCAGCGGGCAATATGACTTGTTACCAAAAGTCCGCTATCTTTAATATCGCAGACGGCGCAACACCCACGATAGTTCAAGAGCGTCCGGCTCCTTAATGCACCCATTCCGCGCCTGACTCTCCCAGATGCAACGTCACTCGATGTCTGAACGTCAGAAAAGGCAAGCCGACCACCGTCCACAGCGTTCTCCAAAACATCATCTGGAAGGTCTTCCGCTACAACATCGATCGAGACTTGATTCAGGGTATAGAAGCCTCTGGATGAAAAAAATAGGAACCCTTCGTCACGTAGCTCTTGCAAAACGCGACTCGCGGTTTGCGATGGAGTTTGTCCGCGACTTTCTGTAGCGGACACAATGTTCGACAGTTCTTCATGCAAAAATTTCTCACGTTCAATTTTTATTGTCGAATTCCGCTTTGAGAATCGGTTAAGCGCGGCCTCAACGGCGTTATGCCAATTCATATTCACACTCCGTAATTCTCTTATCTACTTCGCCAGACTTGGCACAGTGCGCGGTTGAGAGCAAACACATCGCAACATGGGCGAGGTTACTTTCCCCAGTGAATATACCGACTCAAGTCTCGAAAATTCAGGCACTTTCACGACTTCTCATTCCATGCTCCAACGGCTATTTCTAGTCAGGCTTGACTTTGAAGGTAACTCCGCGAAACAGCATAGCGCGATCCAGATTCCAAGTTGCGTTCAAGGAATCTGCAATGGCTTGCGCTCTCACTTTGGCGGACGGTGAGTCCTCAAAATCACTACATACACAAAACTCCGAACGTGCAAAGCCATCAACAACTTGGTAGGTTGACTCGTCAAATCGACATATCGAAAACCGCGTCTCGGAAATTTTTGAAGTCATTTTTTTGGATATCGGAACTTAATTGGTTAAGTGTCTAGATGAGGTACGTCACTGCAAAAATTGAATGCTTCGCAGATCGTATCATTAGCCAACGGGGAGTCGGTTCCTCCGACACAATAACGCACGAATACAAGAAAAAATCTGGGCAGCGTTGGGCCGAATTCTCGAAAGGCCAGTCTCGTTAGTAGGTGCTGGTAGCACGCCGTCACCCAAAAGATGATATTCAGAAAGCTCGCCTTTGTCGGTAAATTTTGAGGAGACTCATGGTCCCGCATGGCATCAGTGCCACCTGAAACTACTTGAACGCCGAAGCATTTCCGCTGAACTCAGGAACCGGCAATCGTTCTCCGCTTAGTGTCCCGCGTGATAGCTTCCCGTCCTGAATCAACAGAACTTCACCAATCTCGCCGCCGCGCAGATCGGCATCAATGGAGATGACCTTGCCTCGATAGTGCGAAAGCACGCCGGACATTGTGGTATGACCAACGACAATGCGCGCGACGTGCATTTGCTGCAACAACTGGTCGAGTTCCGCCGGCTCCAATAGTGGTGCCATGAAGTAGCCGCGATACCAGATCGGGCCAAGTTTGCCGTAGAGAAACGTCAAAATGTCATCCTGCTTGATGTCGGCTTTACTCAAACCAAGCGAGCGGCGGAAGTGTTCATTAACTTCCTTGAATGACAGTTTCAGATTCATGTAATCCGGATGCAATCCGGCATGCATGAACAAACTATCGTTCACCTGAACAATGACCGGCTTGGTCCGCAACCATCGGCCAAGGACGCTGGTGCTATCAAAAAGATCCGAGTAACCCAACCCGAGTTCGCGCGCGACAGCAAGGTACTTGGGATTGACGTAACGCAGATCGTTGGCCATCACCATCGCTTCGTGATTGCCCAAGAGCAGATGCAAGGCGCCACCAGCGGCTTTGGCCTGAACATCAAGTTCATAGAGCAGCCACAACGCTTCCGTCACCTGCTCACCGCGATCCAGCACATCGCCGGTCACCACCAGGTGTCCGTCGCCGAACGACCAGTTGAGCTCCTGATCGATGATGCCGTGCGCTTGCAAAAGCCTTTTCATGTTGCCGAACTGGCCGTGGATATCGCTGATCGCCGCCAATTTCGTAGCTTGAAATTTGACCGCTGCTGGAAATACATTGTCCAATTCACGTACGGTGATCGGACGCGAGGTTGCGCACTCAGGTTCCAGCCTGACATTCGTCGGCTGCGCGAAATCCTTTCGAACTACCTTCCCATCGCATAACCACTTCACCTCCAAACCCTGCACGGTGTAGCGCGCATACGGCCCATCATCCTGGCCGGCATGGACGCCAGTCGCAATAACTAGCAGCAGTAAGCCAAAGCACCTGTGCAGCAGGGATTTTCTATTGTTCATATTTCCAGGGTCTTCGCTTTCAAGATGAGGCAACATCGTAATTCATCCTGTCCTTTCGCTCTTGCGCCACACGCTGGCCAACCAGGGTTGCTGTTCTCTCGGCAACCCGGCCGGACGGTAATAGTGCTCTAGCTCGATGAATCCCGCATCAGTAACGAAGCTGCGCCAGGTATCGACGTCGTGAAATACCCCATAGCGCCCGTTGTGCCAGCTTTCCTGATTGTCGCCGCGCGGATTGGAGCTGAACAACACGCCAGCGGGCCTGAGCGCTGCGAACAGTTGCCGCAACACACGCGGCAGTTCCTTGGCGGGAACATGGAACAACGACGCATTGGCAAATACACCATCGAAGCACGCGTCAGGCAAACTCAAATCAAGAAAGTCCTGCTGCCACACTTGGCATCCGCTGGCCGCGGCTGCCATATCAACAAAGTGCCTTGAGCCGTCAAGGCCGGTCGGCAGATGTCCGCGTGCGATCAGCGCACACAAATCGCGCCCGGGGCCACAACCAAAATCCAGAATGCGTGCCGGCGCCGGCACGGCGATATGGCGCAACAGCGCATCAATATTCTGGCTCACGTCATGGTGCCATGTGCCTTCGCGAAAACTCTCCGCGCTTTCCTCGTAATGCTGCAAGGTCTTTGCAGAAATTTCTTTCACTTGATCGCTTTCGCTATCCATGTAATTTCGCTATTGGTGGGTTACCAGCGAGGCGCCAGAAGATTGCAGTGCATCTTAGCGCCGGACCATAGCGCAGGAGAAATATCGAAAAAACTGGCATCCGACGCAACTTTAGTATACTGTATATAACAACAGTTAAAGGAGTTGCCCATGAGATCATCGCCAGCTACCAACCTCACGCCACGGCAAAGTGAAATTCTTGCCTTTATCCGCAACAGTGTCGAGGTCTTCAGCGTACCACCAACGCGCGCCGAAATTGCCAGTGCCTTTGGTTTCGCCTCGGCAAACGCTGCCGAAGATCACTTGCGCGCCCTCGCCAGAAAGGGCGTGATTACCTTGGAATCCGGTTCGGCGCGGGGTATTCGGCTGGTTGAGCAGTTGGGCCTGCCGTTGATCGGCACGGTCGCCGCGGGTAGCCCGATTCTGGCGATAGAGAACCGGCTCGACACCATGCGCGTCGACCCATCGCTTTTCTCGCCACGCGCCGATTTTCTGCTCCGGGTGCGCGGTCTGTCGATGATCGACGCCGGCATCCTCGATGGCGATGTGCTCGCCGTCCATCGCACGTCGGAGGCTACCAACGGCCAGATCGTGGTCGCCCGCATCGGTGATGAAGTCACCGTCAAACGTTTCAAGCGGCGCGGAACGATGGTTGAGTTGATTGCAGAAAACAAGGATTTCAAGCCAATTCTGGTCAATACCCGCCAGGAATCGCTGACCATTGAAGGCATTGCTGTCGGCCTGATCCGCGAAGGGATGATGCGTTAGCACTGGTCAGCACGGCAACTTCCGGCCGTCGTCGCGTCGAACTTGCCAGTAATCAATTCAAGCCCGATAATTGCGTCTGGTCGTCGGGAGAGAGTGACATTCTTCCTACCGTCACCGCCGAAGGCGCAACCCCCAGGAACCGCTCAGGCAGAAGGACCGACGACGCAACAAAGATCTGGAGAGCGATGAACTGGTTGGGGTTTGCGCAAGTGCGAACCTGATTGGTATGCATCCACCGACGGAGTAAATCTCTCAGGTGCCAAGGACAGATGGGGACGCTCAGTTGCATTCGCTGTGCTTTCGTTCCCCATTCTTTCCGAGGTCGTCCATGACTCACTCGAGTTCCCCTGCCGCACCGCAACGCACCCCCTTGTATGAGAGCCACCTTGCCGCACATGGCAAGATCGTCGATTTTGCCGGCTGGGAAATGCCTATCAATTACGGCTCGCAGATCGACGAGCATCACGCCGTGCGAAAAGATGCCGGCATGTTCGATGTCTCGCACATGTGCGCGCTCGACCTGACCGGAGCGGACGCCACGCGCTGGCTGCGCCACTTGCTGGCGAACGACGTGGCCAAACTGACTATCCCCGGCAAGGCCCTTTATTCGTGCATGCTGAACGATGAAGCCGGTGTGATCGACGATTTAATCGTCTATTACTTCTCGGCTCAGCATTTCCGCATCGTGGTCAATGCCGGCACCGCAGAAAAAGACATTGCCTGGATGCGGGCACATTTGCCCGGCTACGACTGCACCCTCAGTGTCCGCCGTGATTTGGCGATGATTGCAGTGCAAGGCCCGAACGCACGCGAACGTTTCTGGACCGCGTTCCCGGGCACGCGAGCCCAGACTGAATCACTTGCCGTGTTTCAAGGCGCCACCCTGCCCGACCGTCCGAATTGGCTGGTCGCCCGCACCGGCTACACCGGTGAGGACGGATTCGAAATCACCTTACCGGCATCTCAAGCGGCAACGACCTGGCAAACCCTGATCGAGGCGGGCGTCAAACCCTGCGGACTTGGCGCGCGCGACACACTGCGCCTCGAAGCCGGGATGAATTTGTATGGCCAGGATATGGATGAAACGCTCTCGCCTTATGACGCCGGGCTGAAATGGACGGTTGATCTCAAGGATCCGGCGCGCACCTTTATTGGCCAGTTGGCGCTGGTGACACGCCGCCAGGCCACTCAGTTCTCCGGTTTAGTTCTGATTGATCGCGGGGTGCTCCGCGCACATCAAAAAGTCACCACCGCATTGGGCACTGGCGAAATCACCAGCGGCACGTTTTCGCCGTCGCTGAATCAGTCCATCGCCCTCGCCCGCTTGCCCGCCGGCGTCGCGATCGGGAGCGAAGTCGACGTTGAAATCCGCGACAAGCAACTCAAAGCGCGAGTCGTCAAACCAAGTTTTGTCCGGCACGGCAAGCCCGTCCTGTAGTCCCCCATTCCCCGCCCTACTTTTCAGGAGATCACCATGACCGCCCCAACCAATCTGAAATACGCCGCCTCCCACGAATGGGTTAAAACAGAAGCCGACGGCACACTGACCGTTGGCGTCAGTGACCACGCCCAGGAAGCGCTAGGTGACATCGTGTTCCTCGAACTGCCTGCTGTCGGCCGGGTCGTCAAAGCCGGCGAAACCGTGGCGGTGATCGAGTCGGTCAAAGCGGCATCGGATATTTATTCGCCGGTTTCGGGCGAAGTCATCGCCGTTAACGATGCCGCCGTCGACGCACCTGATTGCGTCAACGCTGACGCATATGCCGCCTGGTTATTCAAGGTCAAGCCCTCGAATATTGCCGAGCTGGACTCCCTGCTCGACGCCGCCGCCTACACCGCCACATTCTGAAAAATCGCTATGACTAGTACTCCAAGTTTTGCAACCCTGGCTGAACTCGAACAGCGCGACGAATTTGTCGGGCGCCATATCGGCCCCGATGAGCAGTCCCTGCCGGAAATGCTCAAGACCGTTGGCGTCGACTCGTTGGACGAATTGATCGCCCAAACTGTTCCCGCCGCCATCCGTTCGGCGTCGCCGTTGGATCTACCGGCGCCGATGACAGAGCATGCTGCTTTGGCGAAGATCAAGGCCATCGCGGCCAAAAATCAGATCAAGAAATCCCTGATCGGGCAAGGTTATTACGGCACCCATACGCCACCCGTGCTGCTGCGCAATCTGTTCGAGAATCCCGGCTGGTACACCGCCTACACCCCCTATCAGGCTGAAATTGCCCAGGGCCGGCTGGAGGCGCTGATCAACTATCAGCAAATGGTGATCGACCTTACCGGCATGGAGATTGCCAATGCGTCGCTGCTCGACGAAGCAACGGCAGCAGCCGAGGCGATGACCATGGCGCGGCGGATCTCCAAAGCGCCGGGCAATGTGTTCTTTGTCGACGAAGCGACGTTCCCGCAAACGCTTGACGTGATCAGGACCCGCGCCACCTACTTTGATTTTGAGCTGGTGATTGGCCGCCCTGAAGATGCGGCGAACTATCCGTTGTTCGGTGCGCTGTTTTCCTATCCGAATTCGCGCGGCCATATCGCAGACATCGGCGCACCGATTGCCGCCGCCAAAGCCGCCGGTGCGGTGGTCGCCGTTGCCTCCGATCTGATGGCCCTGGTGCTGCTTAAGTCGCCCGGTGAGATGGGCGCCGACATCGTGCTCGGTTCTTCGCAACGCTTTGGCGTACCACTTGGGTTTGGCGGCCCGCACGCGGCGTTTTTCGCCACGCGCGAAGCCTACGTGCGTTCAATGCCAGGCCGCATTATTGGCGTCTCCAAAGACAGTCGCGGCAAGACCGCCTATCGCATGGCATTGCAGACCCGCGAGCAGCATATTCGCCGCGAAAAGGCCAATTCGAACATTTGTACCTCGCAAGTCCTGCTTGCCAACATGGCCGGCATGTATGCTGCCTGGCACGGCCCTGTCGGCCTTCGCTCAATAGCCCAACGTATTCATCGCCTGACGGCAATTTTGGCGGAAGGATTGGGGATTGACGGCGCTTTCTTTGACACAATTCATGTGCCAGTTGGTGCTGGCATTACGCCGTCAGTCATGAACAGCGCCATGGCTGCCGGCTACAACCTCCACCACGTAAGCGCAAATACGGTTGGAGTGAGTCTTGACGAAACAACGACTGCGGCCGATGTCGCTGCCCTGCTCAAATTATTCGGCAAGCATGTAGACGTTGCGGCGCTCGACGCAAAACGACCCAATGCAATTCCTGATGTGCTGCATCGCACTTCGCCCATCCTGACTCACCCGGTGTTCAACACGCACCACACCGAACACGGCATGCTGCGCTACCTGAAGCGCCTGCAGAATCGCGATTTGGCGCTCGACCACGCGATGATTCCGTTGGGTTCATGCACCATGAAACTCAACGCCGCCGCCGAAATGATGCCGGTGTCGTGGCCGGAGTTTGCGCAAATGCACCCCTTCGCGCCGATGGATCAGGCGCAAGGTTATCGCGAACTCATCCTTGGCCTGGAAGAACAACTCAAGGCCGTCACCGGCTTTGACGCAATTTGTATGCAACCCAATTCCGGCGCGCAAGGCGAGTACGCCGGACTGGTTGCGATTCGTCGCTATCAAGCCGCCCATGGCCAGGCGCACCGCAACCTGTGCCTGATCCCGGCTTCAGCACATGGCACCAATCCCGCGACGGCACAGATGTGCGGGTTGACCGTGGTACCGGTGAAGTGCGATGACAGCGGCAATGTCGACGTGGCGGATTTGCGCGTCAAGGCTGAACAGCATGCGGCAAATTTATCCTGCCTGATGCTCACCTATCCATCCACTCACGGTGTGTTTGAAGTTGCAGTGAAAGAAATCTGCGAGATCATTCATCAAAATGACGGTCAGGTTTACATGGACGGCGCCAACTTGAATGCACAGGTCGGCCTGTGTCGCCCGGCCGATATCGGTGCGGATGTCTCGCACATCAACCTGCACAAGACCTTCACCATCCCCCACGGCGGCGGCGGACCGGGCATGGGCCCGATTGGTCTCAAAAGCCATCTTGCGCCGCATATGGCGAACCACGCGGTACAAAGCATCGCCGGACCACACCAAGGCCAGGGAGCCGTCTCTGCAGCACCGTGGGGCTCGGCCTCGATTCTGCCGATTTCATGGATGTACATCACCATGATGGGCGGAAGTGGTCTCACCCGCGCGACCGAAATTGCCATCCTGAACGCCAACTACATCGCCACGCGTTTGGAGCCGCACTACCCGGTACTCTACAAAGGCAATACCGGCATTGACGGTGCCAAGGATCGTGTTGCACACGAATGCATTCTCGATATCCGTGCCATCAAAGCGGCCACCGGTGTCGCCGAAACCGATATCGCCAAGCGACTGATGGACTACGGCTTCCATGCACCCACCGTCAGCTTCCCGGTTGGTGGCACGTTGATGGTTGAGCCGACGGAATCGGAAGACAAGGCCGAGCTGGATCGTTTCTGCGAGGCCATGATCGCCATCCGTGAAGAGATTCGCAGCATCGAAACCGGGCGTTACTCACTTGCCGACAGCCCGGTCAAAAATGCTCCGCATACTGAAGCCGACATGCTGGACGACTGGCAGCGCAGCTACACCCGCAAGGAAGCCGCGTTCCCCTTGCCCTGGGTTGCCGAAAACAAATTCTGGCCCTTTGTGAATCGCATTGACGACGTGCATGGGGACCGCAATTTGTTCTGCGCCTGCGTGCCGATGGAGGAATACGCATGAGTCCCGCTAGTAACGCTGCTCCTGCCTTCCTCGTGCTGACGGTAATCGGTGACGACCGACCAGGGTTAGTCGGCGAACTCGCAGCAGTCGTTGCGGAGCATCACGGCAACTGGCTGGAATCTTCGATGGCACAACTGGCGGGGAAGTTCGCCGGAATTGTCAAGATTGGCGTTGCGCACGCGCACGCTGCGAAATTGCAGCAAGCGTTGTTGAAAATCAACCAACTCAAAATTACCGTCGAGGTTTCTGAATCCAGCCAGTTGGTGCTGGCGACACGCCGTCTAAAGCTGGCACTGGTTGGCAACGACCGCATTGGCATCGTCAAGGAAGTGTCGCAGGTGCTGGCCCGCCACGCAGTCAATGTGGAAAGTCTGGATACGCATACGTCGAGTGCGCCAATGTCGGCGGATACCTTGTTTCATGCTGTTGCGGAATTGACGGCGGCAGCCGCCCTCGATGCGTCAGCGCTGACAAGAGAACTGGAGCGCATCTCGAACGACTTGATGGTCGACATCACGCTCGACGAGTCAATCTCCCACTAGGCCAATTTGCAGCAGACAGGAGCGCTCATGTACACCTTGCATATCGCCAACAAAAATTATTCCTCGTGGTCACTGCGTCCCTGGGTATTGATGCGGACGCTCGGCATCGAGTTCACTGAAAACCTGCATCACTTTGACGACAAGGTCGCCATCGAATTTCGCAAGTTCTCGCCCGCCGGAAAAGTCCCCTGCCTGGTTGACGGCGAGACGACCGTGTGGGATTCGCTTGCCATCACCGAGTACCTTGCCGAGCGACATACCGGCGTTTGGCCGGCCGACGCGAATGCTCGCGCCTGGGCGCGCTGCGCGGCAGCGGAAATGCATTCCGGCTTTGGTGCCTTGCGCGGACAGCACGGCATGAACGTTGGCGTCCGTGTTGAAGTCACCGCACGCTCGCCCGAATTGCTTGCCGACATCGCGCGGGTCGAAGCACTGTGGACCGAAGGTCTCGGCCGATTTGGCGGGCCGTTTCTGGCGGGTGCGAAATTCACTGCGGTCGACGCATTCTTTGCACCGGTGGTCTATCGATTCCGCACCTATGGCGTCGCGCCAACTGGTGCTGCTGCCGCTTATCTCTCCCACATGCTGCAACATCCGGCCATGCGCCAATGGGAGACTGAAGCGCTGGCCGAGGATTTTCGCGATCCGCCGCACGATGCCGAGATCGCCACCGTCGGAAAAATCACTGCCGATTATCGTGTGCCTGTCGCCACCTGAAACCTTGCGGTAGCAAAATCGGATGGACGACTCCGTCGCGCGGGCAATGGCCAAATGGCCCGATGTACCGTCCGTATTTGGCTGGCTGCGGCTTGATCGTCGCGGCCAGTGGCGACTCAAGAATGAAATCGTCCGTCATGCCGGGTTGGTGGCGTTTTTGGGACGAAACTACGCCGCCGATGCACATGGTTGCTGGTATGTGCAAAACGGTCCGCAACAGGTATTCGTAGCCTTGGATTACACGCCATGGGTAGTGCGGATCGGGGCTGGCGGACAACTGGAAACCCACACCGGACTGTCGTTGGTTTCCATAAAGGACGCGATGCTGGATGAACAAGGGAACCTGTTGCTGGAAAGCGAGCATGGCATTGGCGTCGTTGCCGACCGCGACCTGTCGAAACTCCTGGATGATGTATGCGACAACAGTGGTCACCGTGCCAGCGAAGTCGAACTGCTCAATGGTATGGGCGGCAGCAACAGTTCGCTAGGACTGCGCTGGGGAGATTCGCAGCTACCACTTACGGCAATTGCCTCGACCGAGTTGGAGAAGCGCTACCGTTTCGTCCGGAATCCGTTACCTACAGCACCCGATCAAGCCGCTTGAGCGTTTCTTCGCGACCGAGTACCGCGAGGACTTTATCGATCGCCGCGGATTGGGTCTGGCCAAACAGCGCCACCCGCAGCGGGATGGCGACTTGCGGCATCTTTAGACCAGTTGCTGTCAAAGTTTGTTTGACCGTGGCCGACAACTCCGGAGCAGTCCAAACAGCATCTTGCAGCCGGGTTCGCAAATCCCTCAGTGCGGCTACCGCAACCTCCGTCAAGTGCATCGATGCCAACTCATTCGAGATACCTGGCGCAACATAAAACAAGTGGGCGATGTCACTGAGTTCATTGAGATTGCCGACACGGTCCTTGTTGATGGCGGCGATTCCCGCAGCATCGATATTGCTGACGCCCGTGTCCACACCACTGGCTTTCAGGCGCCGGTGAATTTCAACTGCGAGCCGTTGGTCGTCTGCCAATTTGAGGTAATGCGCGTTCAACCAGTTCAGCTTTTCCGTGTTGAATTGCGCAGCTGACGCGGTAACGTGGTCGAGGTCGAACCACGCCACGAACTGCTCCATCGTAAAAACCTCCTCGTTGCCGTGCGACCAACCTAGACGTGCCAAATAGTTCAACACCGCTTCGGGCAGGTACCCATCATCGTCATACTGCATGACCGACACTGCGCCATGACGCTTGGAGAGTTTTTGTCCGTCATCACCAAGAATCATCGATAGATGTGCATACGCAGGTACCGGTGCGCCAAGTGCGCGCAGCAAATTGATTTGCCGTGGTGTGTTATTCACGTGATCATCGCCGCGGATCACATGGGTGATTGCCATGTCCCAGTCGTCTACCACCACGCAAAAATTGTAGGTCGGCGTGCCATCGCCACGCGCAATGATGAAATCGTCGAGTTCCGCATTGGCAAACTCGATTTTGCCTTTGACCTGATCGTCCCAGCTCACCACACCATCCGTCGGATTGCGAAAACGGACCACCGGAATAACGCCCGCCGGCGCGGGAGGCAAAGTCTTGCCCGGCTCGGGACGCCAACGTCCGTCATAGCGAGGCTTTTGTTTGCGTGCTTCCTGCTCGGCACGCAACGTGTCCAGATCGTCTTTGGACATGTAGCAGTGATACGCGCTGCCCGATGTCAGCATTTGCTGGATAACCTCGCCATAACGCGCCATCCGCTGCATTTGGTAAAACGGACCTTCGTCATGGGCAAGGCCGAGCCATTGCATACCGTCGAGAATTGCCTGCACCGCCTCCGGTGTCGAGCGCGCGACGTCGGTATCTTCAATCCGCAGCAAAAAAGTGCCGCCATGGCGACGGGCATAGGCCCACGAAAACAATGCCGTGCGGGCGCCGCCTATATGCAAAAATCCTGTCGGGCTTGGGGCAAATCGGGTACGTACCGTCATCACATTTACTCACTCAGTGTGCGCCTGGTAGCATTGACCTCACGGGCCGCTTGTGATTAAATCCGCCGCTCTTTCGCGGGCGGTTAACTCAGCGGTAGAGTGCCACCTTCACACGGTGGAAGCCACTGGTTCGATCCCAGTACCGCCCACCAGTTTTACATCGAATAGCCCCAAAATTTACGGGGCTTTTTTCTTGCCTTACGCAGGCAACTGATCAAGTTCAAATGCCTTGTGCAAGACACGAACAGCAAGCTCGACGTATTTTTCATCGAGCACAACCGAAATCTTGATTTCGGAGGTCGAGATCATCTGCAGATTGATCCCCTCCTCCGCCAAGGCACGGAACATCTTGCTGGCCACACCCGGATGCGAGCGCATTCCGACGCCAACTGCAGAGACCTTGCAAATTCTGTCGTCGCCCTCGACCGAACGGGCGCCAACGTGCGGCTTGATTTGCTTATCGAGCAATTCGAACGCACGCGCAAAATCACCACGGCTGACGGTAAAAGAAAAGTCCGCCAAGCCATCATGGCCAACGTTTTGAATAATCATGTCGACATCAATATTGGCCTCTGACACCGGACCAAGAATTTGGTACGCGATACCAGGTTTGTCGGGAACGCCCAGCATCGTCAGCTTGGCCTCGTCGCGGGTAAAGGCGATGCCGGAAATAATCGGTTGCTCCATGGTGGTGTCTTCCTCAAACGTAATTAGTGTACCCAGCGTTTCCTTGCCCTCTTCCTCGAAGCTGGACAGCACGCGTAATTTGACTTTGTATTTCCCGGCAAATTCAACTGAACGGATTTGCAGAACCTTGGAGCCAAGGCTCGCCATTTCCAGCATTTCCTCAAAGGTGATCTGATCCAGCTTGCGCGCCTCCGGCACGATACGCGGATCCGTGGTGTAGACGCCATCAACGTCGGTATAAATTTGACATTCGTCCGCCGACAAGGCTGCTGCCAGGGCCACGCCCGAGGTATCGGAACCGCCGCGACCAAGCGTGGTGATGTTGCCCTCGGCGTCGACACCCTGGAATCCGGCAACAATGACGACTGTATCCTGATCGAGATCGCGACGGATATTGGTGTCGTCGATCTCAAGGATTCGCGCCTTGGTGTGCGTACTATCGGTGAGTACACGAACCTGCGTTCCGGTATAGCTGCGCGCTTTGGCACCAAGGTCTTTCAGCGCCATAGCCAACAGCGCAATCGCCACTTGTTCGCCAGTGGACACCATTACATCCAGCTCTCGCGAATCAGGTACCGGCGAGACGTCCTTGGCTAACGCAATCAGGCGGTTGGTTTCGCCCGACATCGCCGAGACGACGACAACGATTTGGTGACCCTTGGCCTTCCACCGCAGCACGCGCCGTGCGACATTCCGAATACGCTCCGGCGTCCCCATGGAGGTGCCGCCGTACTTCTGAACAATCAATGACATGAAATTCTGCTTATAGGAGTGAATTGACTGGCCGAATTTTAACTCAGCACGTGCCGGAATCGTCGCAGCTTTGCGCATGAATTGGTGCCGGTGCGGCATCCGTGGCGGCTTATAAAGGCGACTTGTATGTTGATTTCAAGCTGCCTATACTTTTGGCTGTATGGCTTGGAATGGCGCAACGCAGTTCTTTGCATACACGCCGTTTACTCGACCAGATCATGAAAGAGTGCCACGCCATCAACCTGTAAGTTATGGGAGGGACCATCATGAAAGCATCTGACAAAATCGACGCACGAGCGATTCGTCGCAAACTGGGCGTTAACCAGCAGACGTTTTGGTCGAAGTTGGGCGTCACCCAAAGCGGTGGATCGCGCTACGAAAGTGGCCGCAATATGCCACGATCGGTGCAACACCTGCTCCGCTTGGTTCACGTCGAGCAATTGGACATCGCCAAGGTGCGCAGGGAAGATTTCGAGGTAATAGAGTACCTAAAGGCAAATAACCCCGCCTTGCTTAAAGATCTGAAAAAGCTGGCGAAGGCGACCAAGAAGGCCTGACTGACCGCGTCACGGATTGACTGTCACGGTCAGTCCGAGTTTTCTGATTTGTGTTGCCAGCTTTTCCATCTGGGCGAAATCCAACTGCCCCAAGCGGCTCGCTTCGTCCTGCATTGATTGGCGCGCCAAGCTATACAAATGTACGCCGCGCAGGCTCGGTGCTGCGCTTGCCAACAAACCGAGGTAGTCTTCCCAACTGTCAGCAATAGCGAGTTTGCCGTCACGCAGAAATACGCAGGTCTGGACCCATGTCGGGGCAAATTCGAAACAACGCTGCAGCCGACGTGCCAGACGGTCCGGCGAAGTCCTCGTGCCGTTGATCTGCGCTAAATCTCTGCTGTTAACGGCATCAATCTTGAACCAAACCTCCCCCGGCGCATCACCAAGCTGCGCGATGCCGGACTGCACCTTGGGCCGATCAAGCAAGCTGCCGTTAGTGATCAAACGCAATAGCGTTTTCCCGCGCAGACCAAAGCGCTCAAGCACGGTAATAGCCAAACTCACCGCATCCGGAAACTCCGCTGCGCTGGTAGGTTCGCCGTTTCCTGAAAACGCCACATCAACCAGACGACGCATATCGGGGTCAACACGTGTCTGCATGAAGTTGCCGTGAACCGCGTCGTCAAGAAACAAGGTCAGTTCCCGCTCCAGCTTAGCCATGTCTATCGGCGGTGGTCCCCCGCGTGTCAGGTTTGGCACCTGGCAATAGACACATTGCCAGTTACATGCATTGTTCGGATTAAGGTTGATGCCAATTGAAACCCCACCCGCGCGGCGCGAGATCACCGGATAAACATAGGTCATGCCAACGCTATCGCGACGATGGTCATGTTGGGTCAAACGATGAATTTTCTGCGTCAGCGGCTTGGTCGTCGGTTTCATGGATACGCTCAGTCTACAATCAAGGCTTGGTTCAACGAATTCCGTTTAACGGTTAGAGGAGATTTACATGCTGACACTTTGCGGGTTTTCAGTAAGCAACTACTACAACAAAGTCAAGTTAGCGTTATTGGAAAAGGGTATCGAGTTTGCTGAAGAAGCGCACTACCCGGCGCAAACGGAAGCAATGTTGAAGAACTCGTCGATGGGGAAAGTACCCTTCT
This sequence comes from Rhodocyclaceae bacterium, assembly GCA_016718525.1. GTDB lineage: Bacteria > Pseudomonadota > Gammaproteobacteria > Burkholderiales > Rhodocyclaceae > JADKHX01. Next base: position 425,874 of record JADKDD010000001.1, on the reverse strand, counting down.
TGCGAACGGATCACGGCAACTTGACCGAGTCCCATGTATTGACTGAGTATATTGAAGACTGTTTCCCTGCGCCTGCTTTGTACCCTAAAGATCCATTCAACCGCGCTCAGTGCCGCGAGTTAATTGCACATCTCGAACTACATTTGGAGTTGCCGGCACGGCGCCTTTATGCCGAAGCCTTCTTCGGCGGCAAAGTCGCCGATGCAACCAAGGAAGAAGTCGAATTGCTGCTGAAACGTGGCATCAACAGCCTCGCTCAATTGGTTCAATTTTCACCTTTTATCGCCGGCAATCAGTTCACCCATGCGGATTGCGCGGCTTTTGTCCACCTGCCTCTCGTCACGCAGACGACTAAACGCATTTTCGGCCGCGACATGCTCGGTGAAACCATTCCTGCGGCGGCAGAATACCTGACACTGGTTGGACGGCGGCCACATGCCATCAAGGTGTCCGCCGACCGTGATGCCGGGATGGCTGCGTTTCTGGCCGGTCGAAAGTAGTTTGCGGGAAATCAACAGGGCGTTTTCACGAGTTGGTGCTGACCACACGCCGTTGTTTGTTTGGTCGATGTAGTAATGGCACTCGCCACCACCGCAAATAGAATTGCCTTGTCAGCAAACCAGGCCTAAGCTGACACAACCTGATTGTTGGAGTTTGCAGTGGCCGCACTCGATCGCATTCGGACTGACGGGTTTCGACGCTGGTACGAGCGACAGTTGATTGAATGCCATGCGTGGCTGGTCACTTGGTTTCTTGGCGTCATTTTGCTCGTCAGTGGATTGGAAGTTGCCGGAGCAGGCTCAAGATCACGTGTGTTGGGCGTTATCCTGCTGTTGAGTGGTCTTGCCATCACCGTGTTTAGTTGGAAGCGCTACCACTTGCTTTTGGAGGTTGCCGAACGCCTCGGCGAACAGGCGACCTGTACGGGATGTGAAACCTATGCAAGATTTTCGATCAAGTCTTCGGGCCCGGCACCGCTACCGGACGGAGGTGACCCGGCGCTGGAAAATCATGGGGGTGGCGTGTGGTTACTCGCCCGATGTCGTAAATGCGGCAATGAATGGACGATGAAATAGACGAACGCGATGTTGCTTGGCGGAGGCGGTGAGATTCGAACTCACGAACGCCTTGCGACGTTGCCAGTTTTCAAGACTGGTGCATTCAACCGCTCTGCCACACCTCCGAGCGCGGCATTATATGCGTGGAGGCACGGGAAGACTTGTTTTCATCGAATCTGAATTGAATCTCTGTTTAATTTATGGAAGTTTCTGGCAGACTAAGCCAGAGGAGCACGGATGAAGCTATTTAAACTTGATCACCTAATGAGTGATTTATGGGGCGGTTTTGCGGCGATGCTGGTTGCATTGCCGGCATCCGTTGCCTATGGGGTGGCGATTTTCTCAGCGGTTGGGCCGAATCAAGCTGGATTCGGCGCCTTAGCTGGAATTATCGGTGCGGCCGCGCTGGGATTGATTGCCCCTGCCTTTGGTGGAACCCGGCGTCTGATCACCGCGCCATGTGCCCCGGCGGCTGCGGTGCTTTCAGCCTTCGCCATTAGTGCTATTCACGATGGCATTTCCGTCACCACCACGCTGCTGATGCTGTCCTTGCTCGGCCTGCTGGCGGGATCGATGCAAATCCTATTTGGACTTTTGCGACTAGGGCGCTTGATCAAATACATGCCCTATCCGGTCGTCAGTGGCTACTTGTCAGGAGTAGGACTAATCGTCATTGGCAGTCAGCTTCCAAAATTTCTGGGTGTCACGGGCGGTCTTTCCGTTTGGTCGGCACTGGGTAGCTACGATCTATGGCGGTGGCAGGGAATCACCGTTGGGATCGTCACTATTGCGGTCATGCTCATCACTCCCAAGATCACGAAATCGGTCCCTGGTGCCATTCTAGGCCTTGCCGCAGGAATCGCGACTTATCATGGACTGGCGCTGACGGATTCCACTTTACTCGCGCTAAAAGGCAATCCCTTTGTTATCGGCGTTATTGGCAACGGTGGCTCCGGTGACTTCCTTGGCAGCCTTAATATGCGATGGAATGCAGTGGCTGACCTGAGCTGGCATCAATTTAAATATGTCGCTGTGCCTGCATTGACACTTGCGGTATTGCTATCGATCGACACACTGAAGACCTGTCTTGTATTGGATGCGCTGACGCGCTCCCGGCATGATTCAGATCGCGAACTTATTGGTCAGGGCTTGGGCAATCTCGCCGCAGGGTTTGCTGGGGGAGTCTCCGGCGCGGGAACCATGAGCGCGACGCTGGTCAATATTTCCGCTGGAGGTAACAGCCGGTTTTCGGGAACTGTTGAGGGCGTGCTGGTCTTAACCGCCTTTCTGCTGTTGGCAGAATACATCTCGTGGATTCCAGTAGCAGCACTTGCCGGAATATTGCTCGTCATCGGCAGCCGGATGATTGATCTGAATAGCCTGCAGTTCTTGAAATCCCGCCAGACAATTCTTGATTTTGCGGTGATCGCAGCAGTGGTAATCACGGCGTTAACAGTTAGCCTGATTGCAGCATCCGGAACGGGAATATTGCTGGCGATCGGGCTTTTCCTGCGCGAACAAATTGGTGGCTCCGTCGTTCACCGGAAACTGCTTGGCAATGAATTGTCGTCAAAGCGTGTCCGCACCCGGGAGGAAATGGGTATTTTGACGGCCCATGGCGACCGCGCCGTCGTTTTTGAACTACAGGGAAGTCTTTTTTTCGGGACCGCCAACCAACTGTATCTCAACATCGAACCGGAACTAAAAAAACGGGATTTTGTCATTCTTGATATGCGCCGGATCCAGACTGTGGACGTCACCGCCGCTCACCTGCTTGAACAACTCAAAGACGTCCTTGCTGACAAAAATGGAACCCTGATTTTCAGCCAAATTCCGCAAAACCTTCCTTCTGGCCGAGATGTGCAGGAATACTTTGATCGCGTCGGTCTCATCCGGCGCAACAATCCGGTAAAGGTGTTTGATGCGCTCGATGATGCACTGGAGTGGGTCGAGGATCGGATCATTGAGGATACCGCGTTTGACCATGAGGACGAAAGCTTGCTTGAGTTGAACGAACTCGATTTATTCAGCGGTCGGAAAGAAGCAACTTTGGCCGCATTGGAAGTTTGCATGGAGAAGCGCACATTCGTTTCGGGACAGAAAATCTTTGCACGAGGTGATCGTGGCGACGAACTGTATCTGATTCGCCGCGGTGCGGTGCGCATCCTGCTCCCCCTGGCTGACAAGCGATTTCATCACATAGGCACATTCGGGCGTGGCGCATTTTTTGGCGAAATGGGCTTCCTTGATGGTGAGGTACGTTCGGCTGATGCGGTGGCTTTTTCCGATACTGATCTATATGTTCTGTCACGCAAAGCCTTCGATTCGCTTGCCGAACAGCACAAGAAACTTGGTTTGCGACTGATGGAAGGCCTCGCCAGCGTACTCGCCGGCCGTTTAAGATATTCCAACGCAGAGTTGCGGGCACTCGAATCCTGAGTTGGACAATCTTGGTTCGTGTTTGGTCGCCCGAACCTTGAAATGATACGATTCACACCCATATACGCCCAAGGCAAGCGAGGCTTTGGGATAGACTAAGAGTCGCAAAGTAGCTACGAGTACTGTGTCGCCGATCGCTAGGCGTTTTGTGCGGTGATCGTAACGGCGACTAACCAGTGTCATCAGGAGAGAAATTATGCAAACTTCACATACGCTTCCACAGACCATTGCAGGTGATGTTGGCGAACGCCAACAGCGAGTCCTGCGCAATACCTATGCACTGCTTGCGCTTTCAATGGCCCCGACTGTGCTCGGTGCATTGCTCGGGATCCAGCTCAACTTTTCATTCATGGCAGGTAGCCCGTTCCTCGGCTTCCTGTTGTTTATGGGTGTCGCGATTGGTTTTATGTGGGGCATCGAGCGGACAAAAAACAGCGGCATGGGCGTTGTGCTGTTGCTCGGCTTCACTTTCTTTATGGGCTTGATGCTTTCACGCATTTTGCAGGTAGCACTCGGCTTCAACAACGGCGGTACCATGATCGCGATGGCGGCGACGGGCACTGGCGCAATATTCGTCACCTTGGCGAGCGTTGCGGCGACCACCAAACGTGACTTTTCTAACATCGGAAAGTTCCTGTTTGGCGGCATGATCCTTTTGATCGTCGCGATATTGGCCAACCTCTATTTCCAGATCCCTGCGATGTCACTGGCAATTTCGGCAATCGCTGTAGCGATTTTTTCGGGCTACGTGCTGTATGACATTAACCGCATTGTGCATGGCGGGGAAGACAATTACATCTCGGCGACTTTGGCGGTGTACTTGGACATTTACAATATCTTCGTTAGTTTGCTGCAGTTGATCATGGCATTTACCGGCGACCGCGACTGACCTTTGAGTCATTTCGCCAGTTGGTGTTGATAAGACGCCGTTGTCTGTGCCGCCCTACCAAAAGGTGCCTCGGCTTATCGCTGTGGCACCTTTTTTATCTTTCAAAGCAGGCAATGGACTCCACGTGCGCCGTATGTGGAAACATGCTGGCTATCCCTGCCCCGCGCAAGCGATAGCCTTTTTCATGAACCAATATTGCCGCATCGCGAGCGAGCGTTGCCGGGTTGCATGAAACATAAACAATTCGCTGCGGGCCATTCTCCGCTGGCAATGCTTTAGCGATCGCCACCGCGCCCTCACGCGGGGGATCAATCAGGAGTTTGTCGAAACTACCTAGTTCGGCAAAACTCTCTTCAGTGACCTCGAACAAATTTGCCACCATAAACTCGCATAGCATCGACAGTTGATTGTGTGCAGCGTTTTGCCCGGCGCGCTGGACCAGTCCGGTGCTGCCTTCGACCCCGATCACCTGTGCGCCCAAGCGCGCGATTGGTAAGCTGAAATTCCCGAGGCCGCAGAATAGATCGGCAATTCGCTCGCCAGGCTGAGGATCCAGCAAAGACATCGCCCGACGAACCAGCATCCGGTTCACGCCGGGGTTCACTTGGGTGAACTCCGTCGGCTGGAACTGCATTTCGACGTCAAAATCCGGCAGGAAATAACTCAGCGCAGGGCTCGTGTCCGCATGCAAATCTGACCCTCGTGGCGGATAAAACCGCGTAGCCGTATCCGGTCCTTTGGCTTGCAGGTACCAAATTACCTCGTGCGTCACGGCAAACTCGCGCAAGCGGTCTTTGTCCCGATCAGGTAAGGGTTCCAAGTGGCGTAACACCAGCACGATGACCAATCCATCCGAGGTGTTGTGACCGGCTTCGCCAATCGAAACCTCGATTTGCGGCAGCCGATCCGGTGCCGACAACTGCGCCATTAGAACCTTCAATTCAGGAATCAAGGCTGACATCCGGGGCGGCAGCACTTGGCAGGAATCCATCATCGCAACATAGCTACTGCGACGCTCGCGGAAACCAATCAACACGCCACCTTTCTTGGCAACGTAGCGGGCAGACAAACGGGCACGGTATCGATAGCCCCAGGCACTCCCGGAAATCGCCGGGAAGACCACCTCAGGACGCAAGTGACCAAGGTGCCATAGGGCATCTTCCAGAACGCGTTGTTTTGTCGCAGCCTGCGCGGACGCGTTGATGTGCTGCATGGCACAACCGCCGCAAACACCAAAATATTCGCACGCTGGCGTTACCCGCTGACTCGAAGCTTCGACGATCTGCGTCACCCGGGCCACTTCGTAATTCGGCTTGCGATGGAAGCTTTGGTAATCAACCAACTCCCCCGTCATCGCGCCTTCGACGAAGATGGTTTTGCCATCAACATGCACAACACCGCGACCTTCATAGTCGATTGATTCAATCCGGACAGCTGTCATCACCGAAAGCCTGCATAAAGGGCCGCGATTATAATCGGACGATGAAATCCACTGCACCTAAACGCTTTCCAAACCTGCTTGGTGACATCGGTGCAAAACGCTTCCTGCGCGACTATTGGCAAAAGAAGCCACTTTTGATTCGTGGCGCAATTCCAGGGTTCGGCGGCGACTTGAGCCGCCAGGATCTCATTGACTTGGCCTGCCGTGATGACCTTGAATCCCGCTATGTTTCGCGCCGTGGCGAGAATTGGCAACTTGAACACGGTCCATTCACCAAGGCCCGGATCAAGCGCTGGAAACAACCCTGGTCGTTGCTGGTTCAAGGCGTCAATCTGGTCGTACCTGAAGGTGATCGGTTACTAAGAGCTTTTAATTTCATTCCGTATGCACGACTCGACGACTTAATGGTGAGTTACGCCACCGATGGCGGAGGCGTGGGCCCACATTTTGATAACTACGATGTTTTTTTACTGCAAGGCAGCGGGCGCCGCCGATGGCGAATTAGCAAGCAAGCTGACCACGAGTTTTTACCTGATCAGCCGTTAAAAATTCTGCGGAACTTCAAAGCTGAAGACGAGTGGTTGCTTGAGCCCGGCGATATGCTTTATTTGCCGCCGCAATGGGCTCACGATGGCATCGCAGAATCGGGCGACGCGGGTGACTGCATGACCTGGTCTATCGGATTCCGTGCGCCGCCGGCGCAGGAGTTGGCCGACCAGTTCTTGAGCTATCTGCAGGACAATTTGCATGTGGATGGTCGTTATCAGGACCCAGGCTTAGCACTGCAAGCCCATCCGGCGGAAATTGGTGCAGAGATGATCGACCAGGTGGAAACGATGTTGCGTGGTATTCAATGGGACAAGTCATTGGTTGAGGAGTTCCTCGGACAAATGCTCACGGAACCAAAGCAACAAGTCGTCTTTGATCCGCCAGAAGCACCAATGTCGCGTGGCAAATTTCGTCAGCGCCTTCGCCAAAATGACCTGGCGCTGGATCCACGCTCACAACTGCTGTTTACCGCCAACCATTTTTACCTGAATGGAGAAAAGCAGGACGTACCACCGGTTGCCCGGGCAGCAATTCGCGAACTCGCCGATCACCGTAGCCTGTCAAAAACCATCAGTGTCGAGGACCCTCTTGCAACGCTACTTTACGATTGGTATTGTTGCGGCTTTGCAAACTTCGTTGTCGGGAGGTGAAACATGGAGCCGTCCTACGAGCGCTTCGACAGTGAAGCGGAGTACCGCGCCGCGATAGATTTCGTTCTTGCTCAAGCGCACTCGTCGCTGCAAATATTTGATTACGACCTGGCGAGAATGCAGTTGGCGACACCTGAACGAGCCGCCCTTCTGGCAAACTTCCTGACCGCCAATGTTTCGCCACAACTGCGCATCATTGTGCGTGAGCGGGAAGGCACCGGCGATATTGGCCGCCGTTTGCCGCGACTGATGGACCAGCTTGAACACTACTCACATTTTTTTGCCATACGGCAGGCGCCTGACAACATGCTGCATCTTGCCGACTGCCACGTCATCGCCGACGGGCAACACTGCGTCAGGCGCTTTCATATCGATCACCCGCGTGGTGCTTTGATGGCGAACGATCCAGCCGAAGTTTTCCCATGGTCCCAACGTTTCGATGAACTATGGGAATTGAGCAAGCCGTGGTCTGGCTCGCGTCGCCTAACCTTATGAATTTTTGATGTTAATCATGTTGGTCCGGGGCAATATGTCAGCCTGAGACCAGGTGTGTTGGATCGGTAAGAACGGGGCACTCACTCGACCATTTCCAGATAAAGCGACTGTACCAATTACACTTGCCCACGAGGCGGCGCATCGCTCATAATAGGACGATGGCAAGGGCGACTTGCAGATGTCTCCCTGCGGCGAAAAGCACTGTTCGCTGTCCGGCAATTTAGCCACCGTGTTTTGTATTTCCGCTTTGAAGATCTCGGACCGGTTTTTCTTTCCGGTCACACCATAGTTGTCATTATTACGAGGAGTTTCCATGAGCAGTACGAACTACACAGTCAGCGGCAACGTCGCCGTCATCACCATGATGAATCCGCCGGTCAACGGCCTGAGCCTGGAGCTACGTCAAGGCATCGTTGCCGGATTGTCGCAGGCAGTCGCCGACCCTGCAGTTGCAGCCATCATTCTCATTGGATCCGATCGCGCTTTCTCGGGCGGCGCGGACATTCGCGAATTCGGCTCACCCAAGGCCTATGCACAACCCAATTTGCCAACGGTCACTGAGATCGTTGAGAACTGCACCAAACCGGTGATCGCGGCAATTGGTGGCGCATGTATGGGCGGTGGACTTGAACTGGCCCTGTCAACTCATTTTCGCGTCGCCTTGCCGACTGCGCAAATCGCACTGCCGGAAGTTAAGCTGGGGTTATTGCCGGGCGCTGGTGGTACTCAAAGGATGCCGCGCATTATCGGCGTCGAGTTTGCGCTCAACTTGATCGTCAAGGGCGATCCGGTGCCGGCCGCCATGTTCAAGCCAACACCACTGTTTGATGAACTGATCGATGGCGACCTGCTGGCCGGAGCACTGGCCTTTGCCGCTAAAGTGCTCGCCGAAAAGCGCCCGCTGCGCCGCATTCGCGACATGAAAGTGGATTACCCGAATCACGAGGCATTTTTGATGTTTGCGAGCAACATGGTGAAAGGGATTGCGGGACCTTTCCCTGCTCCGCTCAAATGTGTTGAAGCCGTTGGCGCAGCTATCACCTCCAAGACGTTCGACGAAGGCATCAAGATTGAGCAGAAACTGTTTGCCGAACTGATGATGACACCGGAGTCTCGCGCCCTTCGACACTTGTTCCAGGCTGAGCGCGCGACCTCGAAAATTCCCGATGTACCCGAAGACACGCCAACACGGAAAATCAGCAAGGTTGGTGTCATCGGCGCCGGCCTGATGGGCGGCGGAATATCAATGAACTTCCTCAACGCCGGCATTCCGGTGACGATTCTCGAAATGAAACAGGAAGCGCTGGAGAAGGGCATCGGCACGATTCGCAAGAACTATGAAAGCACGATGAAAAAAGGCAAGCTGACGCAAGAGAAATTCGACCAGCGCATGTGTCTGCTTTCGGGCACCATGACCTATGACGACTTCAAAGATTGCGACCTGATCATCGAAGCGGTGTTTGAAGACATGGGCGTCAAGGAACAGGTATTCAAAAAACTTGACGAAATCGCCAAACCCGGCGCGATCCTCGCATCCAACACCTCGACGCTGGATCTCAACAAGATAGCCAGTTTTACCAAACGGCCGCAAGACGTGGTTGGCCTGCACTTCTTCAGCCCGGCCAATGTCATGAAACTCCTTGAAGTGGTGCGCGGTGAAAAGACGGGCAAGGATGTGATGGCGACGGTCATGCAGGTGGCCAAGAAGATCAAGAAAATCGCCGTAGTCTCCGGCGTATGTGATGGCTTCATTGGCAATCGCATGATTGAACACTATGGCCGCGTTGCCGGCTTCCTGGTTGACGAAGGTGCGAGCCCGGCCCAGGTTGACAAAGCATTGGAGAAATTCGGTATGGCGATGGGGCCGTTCCGCATGGGCGATATGGCCGGCAATGATATTGGTTGGGCAATTCGCAAGCGGCGTGCGCTCGATACGCCGAAAATTCCCTACTCAAAACTGGCAGATAGGCTATGCGAAGCCGGACGCTTTGGTCAGAAAACCGGCAAAGGCTGGTACCGCTATGAGCCGGGTAATCGAAACGCCCTGCCCGATCCGGAAGTCGACAAGATGATCGATGAGTATCGCAAAGAACTTGGTATCACACCGCGCAAGGTCACGGACCAGGAGATCATCGAGCGCTGCATTTTTGCCTTGGTCAATGAGGGCGCGCGCATCGTTGAGGAAGGCATCGCCGCACGAACCTCGGATATCGATATCGTCTATCTGTACGGCTATGGTTTCCCAGCCCATCGCGGTGGCCCGATGCTCTACGCTGACGAAGTCGGGCTGTATTCCGTCGCACGACGAATGGAAGACTTCAAGGCAAGTTCAGGTGATTCTTTCTGGGAACCTGCACCGCTCATCGCCAAGCTTGTCGCTAGCGGCAAGTCTCTCACTTAATCGCGACCTTAACGAATTTCTGGAGAATCGAAAATGACTGATGCCGTTATCGTATCAACCGCCCGGACCGGGCTGGCGAAATCCTGGAAAGGCGCCTTTAACATGACCCATGGCGCAGCGATGGGTGCCCATGCGGTCAAACATGCAGTAGAACGCGCAAAGATCGACGCCGGTGAAGTGGAAGACGTGATCATGGGTTGTGCACTGCCCGAAGGCGCCACCGGCAACAACATCGGCCGGCAAATTGCCATTTTGGCGGGCATGCCGGTCACCGTGGCTGGTATGACCATCAGCCGGTTCTGCTCATCCGGCCTGCAGGCGATCGCTACCGCGTCGACGCAAGTTATCGCTGGTGAAGGTGACATTTACGTTGCCGGCGGTGTGGAGAGCATTTCCTGTGTGCAAGGCGAACTCAATCAGAAGATGATCGCCGATGTGGAGATCATGAAGATCAAGCCTGCAATCTATATGAGCATGCTGCAAACCGCTGAAAATGTCGCTAAGCGCTACAACGTGGCGAAAGACAGAATGGACGAGTACGGCACCAACAGTCAGCTTCGCGCCGCTGCCGCTGCGGTCGCAGGTAAGTTCAACGACGAAATCGTGCCGATGACTGTGACTGCTGGAGTGATCGACAAAGCCACCGGACAGTTAATGACCAAGCAAGTGACCATTTCGAGTGACGAAGGAATTCGCCCAGACACCACGCTTGAAGCTGTCGCCAAGATTCGGTCGGCGATGCCCGGCGGCGTGGTCACCGCCGGCAACGCCAGTCAATTTTCTGACGGCGCGTCTGCGGTGGTGGTGATGAACGCGGCGACAGCATCCAAGAAAGGGCTGGCACCTTTGGGCGTGTTCCGCGGTTTCGCCGTGGTCGGCTGCGAACCCGATGAAATGGGCATCGGCCCCGTATTCGCGATTCCAAAATTACTGAAAAAGGCCGGTTTGAAAGTCGACGACATCGGCTTATGGGAACTCAACGAGGCCTTTGCGGTGCAGGTCTTGTATTGCGCCGATACGCTCGGGATTCCGATGGATCGCCTGAATGTCAATGGTGGCGCGATTGCTGTGGGCCATCCGTACGGCGTATCCGGTGCGCGTCTGGTCGGTCACGCGCTGATTGAAGGCAAACGGCGCGGCGTGAAATATGTCGTAGTCACGATGTGCATCGGTGGCGGTCAAGGCGCAGCCGGCTTGTTCGAGGTGTGTTGAGATGAGTGTTCAGAAACTGTTCCGGCTTGATGGAAAAATCGCCCTGATCACCGGAGGCTCACGGGGGCTTGGCCTGCAGATGGCAGAGGCCATGGGGGAGATGGGTGCGAAAGTTGCGATTACCGCCCGCAAAGCCAACGAACTTGCCGAGGCAAAAGGGCATCTTGAAAAGCTCGGCATCGATTGTCTGACCGTGACCAACGATCTATCAAAGTTCGATCAAATTCCGGGCCTGGTCAGTACCGTGTTGGAGCATTTTGGCAAGATCGATATCCTTGTGAACAATGCAGGTGCGTCGTGGGGTGCGCCAGCCGAGGACTATCCTGACGAGGCTTGGAACAAGGTGATGGATCTCAACATCAACGCAATGTTTTTCCTCAGTCGCGAAGTTGGCAAACGGGCAATGATCCCCCAAAAATCCGGCAAGATCATCAACATCGCTTCAGTTGCCGGACTGGCCGGAAATCCGCCCGGAATGGCAACCATTGCCTACAACACATCAAAAGGTGCCGACATCAACTTTACGCGAGCGCTGGCGTCGGAATGGGGTCAGCACAACATCAATGTGAACGCCATTTGCCCGGGGTTCTTCCCGACCAAAATGGCCAACGTGTTGATCGAGCGGATCGGTGCGGCGGTGATCGCCCGCACGCCGTTGCATCGTCTGGGCGGTGACGAAGATCTCATGGGTGCAGCAGTGTTTCTGGCATCGGAAGCATCGCGCCACATCACCGGGCAGTACATTACCGTCGACGGCGGTGCGTCTGTCTGTTGAGATACAGGCCACCGACAATTTGGACGGCGTCCCGCCAGCACCAACTGGCGGGGGCCCGGCTTAACTGACACAACCAGACTCGATTGATTGCCAATGACAATGTCAACACAAGATACCCGCCCGGTGGCTAGTGCTCATGCCTTCGACGTGGCGGCACTTGCCCGATGGATGGACGCCAATGTTGAGGGCTTTTGTGGGCCACTAAGCGTCGAGCAGTTCAGCGGCGGACAGTCGAACCCGACATACCTTCTGCGCACCGATGGCGCGAAATACGTCTTGCGGCGCAAGCCTCCCGGAAATTTGCTGCCAAGTGCACATGCTGTCGATCGCGAATTCCGCGTAATTTCGGCTCTGGCAAATACTAACGTACCGGTCGCGCGAGCTTATGCCCTGTGCGAGGACGACAGCGTCATCGGCACCATGTTTTATGTGATGGATTGCATCGATGGCCGCATCCTCTGGGATCCGTCATTACCCGGTTATGAACCAACCGAGCGCAGCGCGATCTTTGATGAAATGAACCGCGTGATCGCTGCCCTGCACTGCGTTGACTATCAGGGTATCGGTCTAGGCGACTACGGGCGGACCAACCAGTACCTGGAACGGCAAATCGCGCGTTGGAGCAAACAGTATCGTGCTGCCGAAACGGAAAAGATTGACGCGTTTGAGCATCTGATTGAGTGGTTACCGAAAAACATCCCGGCTGGCGACGAGACCAGCATCGTGCATGGTGATTACCGCCTCGATAATATGGTTTTCCATCCGACTGAGCCACGCGTTTTGGCGGTCCTCGACTGGGAGCTATCGACCCTCGGCCACCCGCTCGTGGATTTTTCGTATCACTGCATGACATGGCATTTATCGCCGGGGCAATTCCGTGGTCTGGACGGGCATGACCTCGCCGCACTGGGCATTCCATCGGAAGCCGAATACGGCGCAACTTATTGTCGCCGTACCGGACGCGCTCCCATCCCGACGGCTGAATGGAACTATTACATGGCATTCAACATGTTCCGCCTGGCCTCCATCATGCAAGGCATCATGGCGCGCGCGTTGCAAGGAAATGCATCCAGTGCGGATGCGCTCGCCGCCGGCCAGAAGGCCAAGCCTCTGGCTGAATACGCTTGGCAAGAAGTAGAAAAAATTATCCGCTCCACCTAACCGAAGGAACAACAATGGAATTCGCACATACCGCCAAGGTCAAGGATTTACAACAGCGCGTGACCGCGTTTATGGATGCACACGTATATCCCAACGAAGCAACATTCCATGACGAAGTTGAAACCAATCGTCGCGCAGGCAATCCCTGGGTTCCCACTAAAATCATGGAGGAACTCAAAGAAAAGGCACGTGCCGCCGGTTTGTGGAACTTGTTTCTGCCGGAATCTTCGCTAGGTGCCGGACTGACCAATCTGGAATATGCGCCGTTGTGCGAGATCATGGGACGTTCTGAGATCGCACCTGAAGCTTTCAATTGCTCAGCTCCCGATACCGGCAATATGGAAGTGCTGGCCCGCTACGGCTCACCCGCTCAGCAGGAGCGCTGGCTCAAGCCATTGCTTGCCGGAGAAATCCGCTCCGCATTTGCGATGACTGAACCTGCTGTTGCCTCCAGTGATGCGACCAATATTTCGGCGAGCATCGTTCGTCAGGGTGACGAGTATGTAATCAACGGACGCAAATGGTGGACTTCCGGTGCTCCTGATCCACGCTGCAAGATTCTCATCTTTATGGGTAAGACTGACCCGAACAACGCCAGTTTGCATAGTCAGCAGTCGATGGTGTTGGTGCCCATGGACACGCCCGGGGTGACCATGGTGCGTCCGCTATCTGTGTTTGGATATGACCATGCTCCCCACGGCCATGGCGAAGTTGATTTTGACAATGTGCGTGTTCCGGTATCCAACATCCTGCTCGGAGAGGGACGCGGGTTCGAAATCGCCCAAGGCCGTCTCGGACCAGGACGAATCCACCATTGCATGCGCCTGATAGGTCTTGCCGAACGGGCTCTCGAACTGATGTGTCAAAGGGCGCTAAAGCGTGTGGCCTTCCACCGCCCGGTTTCAGACCAGGGTGTCACGCGCGAGCGTATCGCGGAGGCACGCATCATGATCGATCAAGCGAGACTTTTGACATTGAACGCCGCGTGGATGATGGACACTGTCGGCAACAAGATTGCCCAGCAACAAATCGCCATGATCAAAGTTATTGCGCCGAACATGGCCTGTCAGGTCATTGATTGGGCGATTCAAGTGCATGGTGGCGGTGGCATTTCAGATGACTTCCCGCTCGCGGCCGCCTACGCCGGCGCACGTACCCTGCGCCTTGCTGATGGTCCGGATGAAGTACACCGGAATCAAATAGCGAAATACGAACTGGGAAAATATCTCTGATAGCGTGGGCCGGGTGATTTTTTCACCTGGCGTTCCGCAATTCGTGGCCAAAATTCAAAGATTCAGAATTTTCTGGTCCGCCCGACAAGACTCGAACTTGTTACCCCCGGCTTAGAAGGCCGGTGCTCTATCCAGATGAGCTACGGGCGGCCGTTTGGGGCTTGCATAAGAACATCGATATGTTGTTGCATAGCAATCAGCCCGATTTGCCCAAAGTGCATCAGCAGCGACAAAGTACCGAAATAGCGTTGGCACTCTGCTCATGAATTTGCCGGCCGTTGGGAATGGCTGGCGGTAAAAAAGTGGTCGGGGTGGAGGGATTCGAACTCTCGACATCTTGCTCCCAAAGCAAGCGCGCTACCGGGCTGCGCCACACCCCGAGCGCAGGCGTATTCTAATCAATTCCATGTCGCCGGGTCAATCGGAATTAGTCGATTCACTCGCAATACAAATACTAATTGCCAATAGTAAAACTCAACTTGCAGTGGGGCTTCGTTTCCGCTATAAAGTCCCCCTTCGCACAATACGGACTTACTGAAATGGCTGATGACTTGCTGCATAAAAAACAGCTCCCGCCTTACGTCGCGAAAAAAGGCGAGCAATACATGAACAAAAAACAATATGAGCACTTTCGTGCTGTTCTTGAGCAGCTCAAGCGCGAGATGATGGGGGACATTGATCGTACCGTGCACACGATGCAGGATGAGGCGACGGTATTTGCAGATCCTAATGATCGCGCCAGCCAGGAATCCGATATCGCACTAGAACTGCGGAATCGCGACCGTGAACGCAAGCTGATTAAAAAAGTCGATGAGTCCATCGCCAGAATCGACAGCGGTGACTATGGCTTCTGTGATTCTTGTGGCGTCGAAATCGGCCTTAAGCGTATGGAAGCACGGCCGACTGCTACGATGTGCATTGACTGCAAAACCCTGGAAGAACATCGCGAGAAACAGATAGGAAAGTGATACAAGTTTCCGCCCGCTTGCAAGCGAGGCAAGAAAAAAGGACGCTGGTGCGTCCTTTTTTCTTTCCTGATCGGAATCAGTTAATCAGGTTCATTCTGACGCTGGCACCGGCGCAGCTGGTGCAGCATCAGCTGTCACAGCTTTCATCGACAGGCGCACGCGACCTTTGTCGTCGGTCTCTATGACTTTGACCTTGACGATCTGACCTTCCTTCAAATGGTCGGACACGGCATTGACGCGTTCATTGGCGATTTGAGAGATGTGCAACAATCCGTCCTTGCCTGGCAACAAACTTACAATCGCGCCGAAATCCAGCAAACGCAATACCGTTCCTTCATAGACGCGACCAACTTCAACTTCTGCAGTGATGTCTTCAATGCGCTTCTTCGCCACTTGTGCTGCATCGGCATTGACTGATGAAATAGTAATCGATCCATCATCTTCGATATCGATGACGCATCCAGTTTCTTCAGTCAAGGCACGAATCACCGCCCCACCCTTGCCGATCACGTCACGAATTTTTTCCGGATTGATCTTGATGTGAATCATGCGCGGCGCATAAGTTGAAACTTCTTCGCGCGCCCCGGCCATGGAACCGTTCATGATGCCAAGAATGTGCAGGCGTGCGTCTTTGGCTTGAGCCAATGCGACCTGCATGATTTCTTTGGTGATGCCCTGAATCTTGATGTCCATCTGCAATGCAGTGATACCGCCTTCAGTACCGGCTACTTTGAAGTCCATATCGCCAAGGTGGTCCTCGTCACCGAGGATGTCGGTCAGCACAGCAAACCGGTTGCCTTCTTTGATCAGCCCCATCGCGATACCTGCGACGTGGGCTTTCAATGGCACGCCAGCATCCATCAACGCCAAAGAGCCACCACACACCGAGGCCATTGATGACGAGCCATTGGATTCCGTAATTTCCGAAACCACGCGCATTGAATAACCGAAATCTTCAGCTGACGGCAATACGGCGACCAACGCACGTTTCGCAAGGCGACCATGGCCGATTTCGCGGCGCTTTGGCGTACCTACGCGACCGGTTTCACCAGTGGCATACGGAGGCATGTTGTAGTGGAGCATAAAACGGTCGCGGTACTCACCTTGCAAAGCGTCAATAATCTGCTCATCGCGCCCGGTGCCGAGCGTTGCAACGACCAAAGCCTGAGTCTCGCCGCGCGTGAACAATGCCGAGCCATGGGTTCGCGGCAATACGCCGCTGCGGACCACGATAGGGCGCACAGTACGGGTATCGCGACCGTCGATGCGCGGCTCGCCATTGAGGATTTGGCTGCGAACGATTTTCGCTTCAAGGTCAAATAGCGTGTTGCCGATGGTGTTTGAGTCAGGCGCGTTTTCCACACCTTCGGTCAAGGTGGCGATTGTGTTCTTGAAAATCTCGCGCGTTGCCTGGGTGCGCGCCTGTTTGCTGGTGATCTTATAGGCGGCGCGCAATTCAGCTTCCGCAAGCTCATTCACGCGAGCGATCAGCGCTTCGTCCTTTGCCGGCGCTTGCCAATCCCACTCGGGTTTACCGGCAACTTCAACCATTTCGTTGATCGCCTTAATCGCTGCCTGCATTTGCTCATGCCCGAACATCACGGCGCCGAGCATGATTTCCTCCGACAACTGCTTGGCTTCAGATTCCACCATCAAGACGGCTGTTTCGGTACCAGCAACGACCAAATCCAGCTGAGTCGATTCGAGCTGTGTCTTGGTTGGACAAAGGACATACTTGCCATCAATGTAGCCAACGCGGGCGGCGCCAACCGGACCGTTAAACGGCAATCCCGAGATTGCCAGTGCGGCAGAAGTACCAATCAGCGCAGGAATGTCAGGATCGATTTCCGGATTGCACGACATGACGGTACAAATGACTTGTACTTCGTTGTAGAAACCCTCTGGAAAGAGAGGGCGGATCGGTCTGTCAATTAGTCGGCAGGTCAGAATTTCCTTCTCCGACGGACGGCCTTCCCGTTTGAAGAACCCGCCGGGGATACGGCCGGCGGCGTAGGATTTTTCCTGATAATCAACAGTCAGTGGGAAAAAATCCTGCCCTGCCTTGGCAGAACGCGCCGCGACGACAGTAGCCAGCACGACAGTGTCGCCCATATTGACGACAACTGCGCCGCCAGCCTGGCGAGCAATCTCGCCGGTCTCGATGGTGACGGTATGCTCACCGTACGCAAAACTTTTCTTGGTTGGATTAAACACAGAGTTTCCTTTTCACAAAAAATTAAAGCCGACACAGCCATGATGGCCATACCGGCTTGAAGATCTATCTTGATTCAATTGATCGGGGCATTTTGGTGTGTCGCTTGACAGCGCACAAATGTCGATTCGAATCCTTACTTACGCAGGCCAAGACGCTCAATCAACGAACGATAGCCATCTGCATTCTTGCGCTTGAAGTAATCAAGCAACTTGCGTCGCTGACTAACCATCATCAACAAACCACGGCGGGAATGGTGATCCTTGGAATGTGCCTTGAAATGGCTGGTTAGGTCATTGATCCGTGCGGTGAGCAGCGCAATCTGAACTTCCGGAGATCCGGTGTCTCCCTGCGCACGCTGGTAATCTGATACTAGTTTTGCTTTATCGGCGGTAGAAATTGCCATGTTGGGGTCCTTGCGAGTCCTATTATGTTTGTCTTTTAGCGAACGCGAGATTATAGCCGCCCTCAACCCAATGTATCAAGAGGTTTGTCATGTGTGTCAATTGGTTGCCACAAGACGCAACGGCTGACACCAGCCATCATTGGTGAGCATTCCCAGACCAAGGAACTGACCATTCCGGTCATACAGCCGAATTCGATTTTCAGCATTCTGCGTAAAACCGTCAGTTGGTGCTGCTAACACGCCGCCAACGGGCGCTCCTGGATATTCGATGGGCTGCCCATGCATGAGCCGATCGCGCTTTCCATCGTCGAGTTGAACCGCGGGCAAATGGACAATCAAAGCGTCAGACGGCAGCAACGCTGAATCCCGCTGCGCTTCGCTCATTTGCTCCAGTGATCCCAGCGAAATTGCGGCTGAAACAGACATGCCGCCTGTAGCGATTCGTCGCAACGCGATCAGATGCGCGCCGCATCCAAGACGTTCGCCAATGTCCTCGGCCAAAGTACGGATATAGGTGCCCTTGCTACAGGTGACCTCAACACTGACTTGGTCCTTGCTCCAGTCTGTCATCACCAGTTGATGAATTGTGATTCGACGCGGCTGCCGTTCGACTTCCAGGCCCGCCCGCGCATACTCATAGAGCGGTTTTCCGTCCCGCTTAAGCGCCGAGTACATAGGAGGTATTTGCTCGATTTCACCAAGAAATTGCATGAGTACCTCAAGCACCTCAGCCCGGGAAGAAAAAACCTCACGGTGCACCAATTCCCGGCCCTCGGCGTCCCCCGTGTCGGTCGTAACGCCAAGTCTTAAAGTCGCTGAATACGTTTTGTCCGCATCCAGCAGTTCGCCGGCAAACTTGGTTGCTTCGCCAAAACACAATGGCAACAACCCGGTCGCCAGCGGGTCGAGTGTTCCAGTATGTCCGCCCTTTTGAGCATTGAGAAGTCGGCGTGCGGCTTGCAGTGCTTGGTTCGAACTCATCCCTAAGGGTTTGTCGAGCAACAATACGCCGTCAAGCTTGCGACGCACTCTCTTTGCGCCGTTTTCACTGCCCACCGCGCTCACTCGTCCAGCGACTCGCTGCCCCGCTGAACATCGGACTCTACCGCCTGATCAATCAAACGGGATAAGCGGCTGCCGTTCTCGACCGATGCGTCGAACACGAAATGCAACTCAGGAATCTTGTGCAGCCGGATACGCTTACCCAACTCGCGTCGTAGAAATCCGGCCGAACGCTTTAGTCCGGCAGTAATCTCGCCGGTTGCAGCAGCCGGTGACAATGACGTGAAAAATATCTTCGCATGAGAATAATCACGAGTCGTTTCGACATCGGTAATCGTCACCAAACTCAGGTGCGAGCTTAAGCGTGGATCTTTGAGACCAAAGCGAAGCAGTTCCGCCAACTCACGGCGAATTTGCTCTGATATGCGATCAGACCTAGCAAATCCTTGGCGTGTAGCCATCGCTTGGCGGACTAAAGCGTGCGGCTGATTTCCTGAATCTCGAAGACCTCAAGTTGATCGCCTTCGTTGATGTCATTGAAACCTTTCAAGTTCAAACCGCACTCGAAACCTTCCTTGACTTCCCGAACGTCATCCTTGAAGCGCTTCAATGACTCAAGCTCACCAGTGTGAATCGCAATGTTGTCGCGCAGCACCCGTACCGATGCATTGCGCTTAACAATACCAGACAACACCATGCAGCCAGCTACAGCACCAATCTTGGATATGCGGAAGACTTGCCTGACTTCAACCATTCCAATGATTGCCTCTCGGCGCTCTGGCGCCAGCATTCCTGTCATGGCCGCACGGACTTCATCAACCGCGTCATAAATGATGTTGTAGTAGCGAATATCGACGCCAAAGGTTTCAGCCACCTTTCGCGCCCCGGCATCTGCGCGGGAATTGAAACCAATGATGACTGCCTTGGAAGCCGCAGCCAGATTGACATCCGACTCACTAATTGCGCCGACCGCAGAATGCACAATGACGATCTTGATCTCCGGTGTTGAAAGTCGCAACAGCGAATGCATCAACGCTTCTTGCGAACCTTGCACGTCGGACTTGATCACCAGCGGCAGAGTTTGCACTTCGCCTTCCGTCATCTGGTCGAACATGCCTTCCAATTTTGCAGCCTGTTGCTTGGCCAGTTTTACGTCGCGGAACTTGCCCTGGCGGAATAATGCAATTTCCCGAACCCGGCGTTCATCGCCCAACACCATTGCTTCGTCTCCGGCCGCCGGAACATCAGTCAGGCCTTGGATTTCAACCGGAATGGACGGACCCGCCGATTCGACTGACTTGCCGTTTTCATCCAGCATTGCGCGAACGCGTCCAAACACCGCACCAACCAACAGTGAGTCACCTCGCTTGAGTGTGCCAGACTGCACCAGAATCGTCGCCACGGGACCACGCCCTTTATCAAGACGCGCTTCAATGACCAATCCTTTTGCAGCAGAATCACGCGGCGCTTTCAATTCCAAAACTTCCGCCTGCAGTAAAACCTGCTCCAGTAAGTCATCGATGCCCGCACCAGTCTTGGCGGATACTTGGACAAAAGGTGAGTCGCCACCGTATTCTTCAGGAACGACGCCTTCGGCGACCAACTCTTGCTTGACGCGTTCGGCATTGGCGTCCGGTTTGTCGATTTTGTTCACCGCAACCACCAGCGGCACGCCGGCAGCCTTGGCGTGATGAATTGCCTCTCTGGTTTGCGGCATCACTCCATCATCAGCTGCGACAACCAAAATGACGATGTCGGTTGCCTTCGCACCGCGTGCGCGCATCGCCGTAAAAGCCTCATGTCCCGGCGTATCCAAAAATGTGATCATGCCGCGCTGCGTTTCAACGTGATACGCGCCAATGTGCTGCGTAATGCCGCCTGCCTCACCATGCGCCACCCGTGCCTTGCGGATACTATCGAGCAACGAGGTCTTGCCATGATCAACGTGGCCCATCACCGTCACCACGGGGGCACGAGGCAATAACTCGACTTCCCGCGCACCAGCATCATCTTCGAGGAATGCATCTGGATCATCGAGTTTGGCCGCCAGCGCCTTGTGGCCCATTTCCTCGACGAGAATCATCGCGGTTTCCTGGTCTATAACCTGGTTAATCGTCACCATCGAACCCATCTTCATCATCAATTTGATGACTTCAGTCGCTTTCACTGCCATCTTGTGCGCGAGATCGGCTACGGAAATAGTCTCCGGAACATGGATTTCGCGGGCGATAAATTCAACTGGTTGAGCCGGAGCAGCTGGCTCACTATTCGCACCGTGACGTGATCCATGACGACCACCACCTTTTGCACCACGCCATCCAGCGGGGCCTGTATCGCCACGGGTTTTGATCGCTCGTTTCTTTGCGGCGTCTTCTTTCCATGCATCTTTTTTTGCCGTCTTCGCCTTTACCTCGTCGGCTTTACCAGCTGGCTTGTGTATCGTGCCAGTGACGCCAGCGGGTTCCTTGGCTTTTTTTGCAGCGGCAGCGGCAGCCAATTGCTCAGCAGCCTTGGCTTCAGCGTCCTGGCGAATCCGCGCTTCCCGATCCTGTTTTTCCTTGAGCTCGGCAGCCTGCATTGCCGCGAGCTTTGAAGACCGTTTCGCTTCGGCTTCCCGAATCGCCAATTGATCAGGCGTAATAACTGAGCGAACGCGCCCAGATGGCTTTTGTTTGGAAACACTGTCAGCAGTGGCGGCGCCGTTTTCAGTGGTGGTACCGGAATCTGCAACGTCTGCTTCAGCGACGATGGCAGGCGCGCTCGACTCGGCCACAACTTCAGGGACGGCTTGCTCAACGACAATTTCATCGCTTTCCTTTTTCACCTCAACAACCGGTGAAATCGGACTCTCTGGAATAGTAACTGCCGGTTCAGTGGGCACTGCTTTGATAGCCGCTTCGGCCGCAGCTTCTGCCGCCAACTCCAGCGGATCACGTTTGACGAAGACGCGTTTCTTCCGAACCTCAACCTGAATGGTCCGTGCTTTACCTGTTGCATCTGCAGAACGGATTTCGCTGGTTTGCTTGCGCGTCAGCGTAATCTTTGCCTTGGGCGTGGTTTCACCATGCGATTTGCGCAGGTAATCCAGCAACTTCGACTTGTCTTGCTCAGAGACAACATCACCCGTTGCCTCCTTTGCAACACCGGCCTTGGCAAGTTGCTCCAAAAGCGCAGTTGCCGGCATTTTCAGCTCGGTCGCAAATTGTGAAACGGTCATTTGATCCATACGGCCACCTTTATTCTTCTACTGCAAACCAATGCGCGCGCGCGGCAGTAATAATCGCGGTTGCACGTACATTGTCAATTCCAGTCATCTCCACAAGCTCATCCACCGCGAGGTCCGCCAAGCCATCGCGGTCAGTTATTCCATGGGTGGCCAAATTGGCCGCCAACGCCTTGTCCATACCATCAACTGCAAGCAGGTCATCAGCAACTTTCTCCAACTGTTCTTCGTCCGAAATTGCCGCCGTCAAAATGACGTTACGTGCGCGATCTCGCAACTCATTGACGGTTGCTTCGTCAAAGGCGGCAATTTCGAGCATCTCGCTCAACGGGACGTAGGCAATTTCCTCGAGCGAGGAAAACCCCTCCTCGATCAAGATATTGGCGACTTCCTCGTCGACGTCCAGACGCTCAACAAACAGGCGCCGAATCGTCGCGTGCTCTGATTCAGCCTTGACCTGCGACTGCTCAACGGTCATCAAATTAATTATCCAACCAGTAAGCTCCGAAGCCAGCCGAACATTTTGACCACCACGGCCAATAGCGATCGCCAAATTGGCTTCATCAACGACGACGTCCATTGCATGCCGTTCCTCGTCAACCACGATGCTCTGAACTTCGGCAGGAGCCAAGGCGCCAATCACGAACTGCGCCGGATCAGCGGCCCAATGAATAATGTCCACACGCTCACCGGAGAGCTCATTCGTCACTGCGGTGACACGGGACCCACGCATACCGACGCAAGTTCCAATCGGATCAACCCGGGGATCGTTCGATTTCACTGCAATTTTGGCGCGCATTCCCGGATCGCGAGCCGCCGCCTTAATTTCCAGCAGCCCGTCTTCAATTTCAGGAACCTCAAGTTCGAACAGTTTCATGATGAAACCTGGTGCCGTGCGCGACAGAATCAGCTGCGGACCACGCGCCTGGCGATCGACTTTCTGTAGCCAGGCACGGACTCGGTCGCCCGGCCGCAGGTTCTCTTTAGGGATCATTTGATCGCGAGGCAACAATGCCTCTATCCGCCCCGCCTCAATAATGGCGTTACCGCGCTCCATCCGCTTGACAGTTCCGGAAATCAGGTGTTCTTTGCGTTCAAGAAAGTCATTCAGCAGCTGCTCTCGCTCTGCGTCACGGATACGCTGCATGATGACTTGCTTTGCAGCTTGCGCGCCGATACGACCAAAATCGACGGGCTCCAGCCCCTCTTCAATGTAATCGTCAAGCTCGATATCTTCGATTTGTTTTCGCGCTGCCGTCAGCCCGGTTTGCTGTTCCGGGAACTCAACCATGCCATCGGGCACCACCAACCAACGACGGAAAGATTCGTATTCTCCGGTCTCGCGATCGATTTCAACGCGAACATCCGCTTCCTCGTGCACCCGTTTCTTGGTCGCCGATGCAAGTGCCATTTCCAAGGCAATAAAAACAATATCCTTCTGAACAGTTTTTTCCCTTGCAAGGGCATCAACCAATAGTAGCAATTCACGACTCATGTCTTTTCTCCCGCAAAACCGGTTTTAGAACTTTCGCACTGATGTTTCGACACTTAAAACTTGGGCACTAGACGCGCCCGATCAATATTTTCCAAGGCAAATTCATGCAACATTTCCGAACTTCGCACGCGCACGATGCAAGCACCGTCAATCTCAGACATGCCTTCCAAAGTACCACTAAAATTTCGTTGATTACCTAAAGCGATTCTTAACTTGATCTGTACTTCCGATCCTGCGAAGCGGCGATAGTCGGCTGCCTTGATCAACGGCCGATCCAGCCCCGGCGACGAAACCTCGAGGCGGTCATAATCAATGTTCTCTACAGCAAAAACCCTGCTCAACTGACTACTTACGACAGCACAATCGTCAATGGTTACCCGAAGTTCGCTTTCTTCCGGACAATCAATAAAAATTCGCAACAGACGCGCGCGCGGGCTGGTCTCGAAATCGACCAGTTCGAAACCCAATCCAACAACAGTTTTCTCAATAATTTCAGATAGTTGCATCAGCTTACACAAAATCAAATACAAATAAAAAATGGGCCAAAAGCCCATTCCTTCTCTCGTTTTTCTCGAGAACGGTGCCAACCAAAACGTGGCGATTATATCAGAGCAGCCGTTGAAACGCCATGCATACGCAGCGCCATTGTGGTACGGCCGTTACCGTTGGGGCATTCTGTTAGCGCGAATCCCCTTCTGCGGAATAGTCCGTTTCATCAACCGTGTCAATATCATCAGCCAGTTCTGGAAACGCATCATCCTCTCTCGCCCCAGGGAGTCGTCGGCTTTCCGGAGGTAGAATTTTCAAGAGTGATTCCACCTCAATCGTTTCCAGGTCGCGAACCTGCCCGCGCTTAAGCCGTGGCGACAGGAGTACGGGACCATAACGGACGCGCATCAGGCGACTGACAGTCAAGCCGACAGCTTCGAACATACGCCGGACTTCCCGGTTGCGCCCCTCACCAATGGTGACACGATACCAATGATTGGCGCCTTCGCCACCGGATTCGAGGAAATGAGTGAAATGAGCCGGGCCATCTTCCAACATGATCGTCCCGCGCAAGGCCTCCAGCATTTTTGGCGTTGCTTCGCCCAGGACGCGAACCGCATATTCACGGTCAATACCATATCTAGGATGCATCATCCGATTGGCGAGGCCGCCATCGTTGGTGAACAACAATAAGCCACATGAGTTGAAGTCGAGGCGCCCGATCGATATCCAACGACCACTTTTCAGGCGAGGCAGCTTGGCAAAGACGCTTGGACGTCCCTCCGGATCGTCTTTGGAAACGATTTCACCTTCCGGCTTGTGATACATCAGAACGCGCGGCAAACGCGTTGAAAATTTCAATTGAACCAATTTGCCGTTCAGCCGGATTTTGTCCTCTGGTCCCACCCGCTGGCCGACATGTGCCGGGGTGCCGTTGACACTTACTCGACCTGCAACAATCCATTCCTCGAGTTCACGGCGAGAACCGTGACCGGCATCGGCCAAGGCCTTGTGCAATTTCGGTGGGTCCGCAAAGACAGGTGTGGCCGCGCGCCCTCGACCGCTCGGGCCATTACGTACCTGCGTGCTGCGTGCCGCGTCGGCAACAGGCCGGACCGGAGTCGCCTCATCTGTTTGGTTTTTAGTTCGGGATGACCGGAACGGCGTCGCCTTGCGCGCTTGCGGTGAGTTCGAACGCCGGGGACTGCGTGTCGATGTTGGCGTCGGTTCCACTGTCGGTGTCGCCACCGACCGTGTGCTCTTGGCTGCCCGCTGCATTGGCGGGCGGGACGGCGTCGGTGTCTTCGACGAACGCGTCGATTTCGGGAATTTTGGTTTGCTCAAGATCCATTACCCTTTCAATTTCGGTAAGCGGTGGCAACTCCGCGAGACTACGCAAACCCAGGTCATCCAGAAACTTTCGCGTAGTCGCATATAAAGCCGGCCGTCCGGGCGCGTCGCGATGTCCAACGGCGTCAATCCACCCACGCGCCTCAAGTACTTTCAAGATATTCGGCGACACAGCAACGCCCCGAGTATCTTCGATATCGCCGCGCGTTACCGGTTGCCGATACGCAATGATGGCTAAAGTCTCGAGTACTGCACGCGAATACTTGGGGGCCTTTTCGTTCTTCAAGCGATCGAGGTGCGCAGTGAACTCCGGCCGCGTTTGAAAACGCCAACCACTGGATAATTGCACCAATTCAATTCCTCGACCGTGCCAGTCACGGCGCAAATCGTCGAGTAAGGTGCGCCAGGTTTCGTCGTCGAACGCGTCATCAAATAATTTCTTTAGTTCGGCCAACGGCAGAGGCTCGCTTGCTACCAGCAATGCGGCTTCCAATACACGTTTGTAATCGTCTGGTTTAGTCAGTTGCAGCATCGGGAATCTTTACATAAATAGGCGCCAGGGCCTCAGTTTGAGTCAGCTCAACCATTGCTTCGCGGGCGAGCTCCAACACGGCCAAAAAGCCGATTACCAGTCCGGATGCGCCCAGCGACACATCAAACACGTTTTCAAACAAGACATAACCACGACCTTGCAGTTTGCGCAAAATCAGCGTCATGTGCTCACGCACGGATAGTTCCTCACGATTTATCTTGTGATGCTGACGAACCTTGGCCTGCTTCATCAAGGACAACCACGCCACTTGCAAATCATGAATATTTACCTCCGGTTGTCGCTCCACCACTTGATCCGCGATCCAAACGGTAATCCATTGAAAGTCGCGTCCAGCCTGTGGCATCTCATCAAGGCGAGCCGCTGCTGCCTTCATGCGCTCGTATTCAATCAGGCGGCGAACCAATTCAGCGCGAGGATCTTCTGGTTCGACTCCTTCGGCCTTTGGTGGGCGCGGCAGCAACATGCGTGATTTGATCTCAATCAGCATCGCCGCCATCAGCAAATATTCTGCCGCCAATTCCAGGTTGGTTTCCCGCATGGCTTCGACGTACACCAAATACTGGGCGGTAAGCGCGGCCATCGGAATGTCCATAATGCTGATGTTCGCTTTGCGAATCAGATACAGCAGCAGGTCCAGCGGACCTTCGAACGAATCGAGAATAATTTCAAGCGCATCCGGCGGAATATATAAATCCCGGGGCATTTCGGCCAGTAGCTCCCCATAAACGCGCGGACCCGGCGCGTGCAAGAGGATTGCGTTCACTCCCGGAATCTCGCCAGTTGGTGCTGATAGCACGCCGTCCGTGATGGTCATGAATGATCCAACCCGATCGCTTCACGGACATCGCGCATGGTCTCTTGGGCAAGCTTTCGTGCGCGTTCGCAACCATCGGCGATTATGTTTCGCACTAATTGCGGATCCTCGGTGTATAGCCGGGCGCGCTCAATCATTGGTGCCTGCTCAAGCAATACAGCTTCGATCACTGGCTGTTTGCATTCGATGCAACCAATACCCGCACTGCGGCAGCCGCTTTGCACCCAGGTCTTAACTTCATCACTGGAGTAAATCTGGTGAAATTGCCATACCGGACACTTTTCCGGGTCACCCGGATCAGTGCGGCGAACACGTTGCGGATCGGTCTGCATAGTACGGATTTTCTTGGTGACCGTCTCCGCATCTTCACGCAACATAATCGTATTTGCATAGGACTTTGACATCTTCTGCCCATCGAGCCCGGGCATGCGAGAGGCCTTGGTCAGCAAGGCATCCGGCTCAACAAGAATCATCTTTCCGCCGCCTTCGAGGTACCCAAACAAGCGCTCGCGATCGCCATGTGACAGGCTTTGCGCTTCATCCAACAAGTGGTGTGCCTGCTCAATGGCATCCTCCTCGCCCTTTTCCTGAAAGCGGTTTCTCAGCTCGTCATACAGCTTGGCACGTTTGCTACCAAGCTTTTTCACCGCAAGGCGAGCCTTTTCTTCAAACCCCGGCTCACGTCCATACAGGTGGTTAAAACGGCGCGCGACTTCACGGGTAAATTCAATATGCGGGACCTGATCCTCTCCCACCGGTACTTTGTCGGCACGATAAATCAGGATGTCAGCGGCCTGCAAAAGTGGGTAGCCGAGAAACCCGTAGGTCGACAAATCTTTGTGTTCAAGCTTTTCCTGCTGATCTTTGTAGGTTGGTACGCGCTCCAGCCAACCCAAGGGAGTCATCATCGACAACAGCAAATGTAGCTCCGCATGCTCTGGAACCTTTGATTGAATGAAAATTGTCGCCTGGGCGGGGTCGACACCCGCAGCCAGCCAATCGATCACCATCTCCCGCGTGCTCTCCGCAATGGTTCCCGGCTCGTCATAGGATGTGGTCAATGCATGCCAATCAGCAACAAAGAACAGGCACGGAAACTCATGCTGCAACTTGATCCAGTTGACGAGAACGCCATGGTAGTGGCCAAGATGCAAACGTCCTGTAGGACGCATTCCAGAAAGAACTTTTTCAGCGTACATGTCAGAAACCGAAGAGTACAGAAATAAAGGAGTAAAACAGGTTTAACAATGGTCGCAAGATGCCGTCAAGCACTTTGGTAAATAACAATACCAGTAATATCGGAAGTCCGAAACGTTCGATTTGAGCAAACCGCCAAGCCAGCGACGGCGGTAGCAAACTCACCGCAATGCGGCCGCCGTCCAACGGTGGCAGCGGTAACAGATTAAGCAACATCAATACCCCGTTGATCTGTATTCCAACTTTTGCCATCGCGGCTAGCGCTTCTGCGTAGACAAATTCGGGGTAACCGATAACGAGTTTTAGCAGCAATCCCCAGCCTATCGCCATGATGAGGTTTGCTCCCGGCCCCGCGGCTGCTACCCAAAGCATGTCCTGCTTCGGGCGACGGAGACGAGCGAAATTTACGGGTACCGGTTTGGCCCATCCAAACAAAAAACCGCCAGATGAGACCAGCAGAATCATTGCCGGCACCAAAACAGTACCGACCGGATCAATATGTCGCAATGGGTTCAGGCTGATACGCCCCAGCTGCCAGGCAGTTGGGTCACCAAAATGCCGTGCAACATAACCATGCGCCGCTTCATGCAGGGTGATGGCGAAAATAACCGGCAAGGCGGATATCGCCAACGTTTGAATTGCACTCATGGAGGGGGACAATTCTATCAGAGCAAGTTAAACCGGCGCTCGCGTAGCGATGAGCTTAATTAATCAGTCGGAAAAAACGATGCAAAGGCATTTGTTGATAGATTCTGATCAAATTAGCGCATTGTTCGAAGCACCACATAAATGCATCGCAAGCTGTTCCGGTCTCCATGACTGGCCCATGCGCGTCATGTAGAACTCAGGCCCAGGGGCGCCAGTTCGCCCTTTCCTGCCCTTAACAAGATCGGCTCGCCTTCGGCCAGATTTACCACCGTTGTCATCTCAGTTCCGCACGGACCGGCATCAATCACCAGATCAAGCTGCTTTTCCAATCGTTGCCGTATTAACTCCGCATCATTTAGCGGAAACTCGTCTCCCGGCAAGATTAGTGTTGAAGTCAAAAGTGGCTCGTTCAACTCTTCCAGCAATGCAAGTACAAATGGATGACTGGGAACCCGCAAGCCGATCGTCTTTCGCTTAGGGTGCAATACCCGGCGTGGCAACTCTTTACTGCCTTGAAGTATCAAAGTGTAGGCGCCGGGAGTAATTGCCTTAAGCAGACGGTACTGGCTGTTGTCGACGCGCGCATAGGTTGCAATTTCGGAAAGATCACGGCACATCAACGTGAAGTGGTGGCGCTCATCAACATCTCGAATCCGTCGAATCCGTTCCAGCAACGGAGCGTAACCGGCTACTCCCGCAAGCGAATAGGCGGCATCGGTCGGCATCGCCAATAATCCCCCGCTTTTTGCAATTTCAGCGGCTTTTTTTACCAGTCTGGGTTGTGGATGTTCAGGATGTACCTGGAATAGTTGTGCCACTCAGCTAACCAGTCTGATGCAGGTGACGTCTTCTAGTACAGTCCACACTGGGGTCAGTTGTTCGGGCAAATCGGGCAGCTTGCCGATATCGACCCGACTTTCGCCCACACCGTGAAAGTCCGATGCGCGCGAGGCCAAGAATCCATACTCGTTGGCGATCCTGGCGTATTCACGTACTTCATCGTCATGATGCGAACCGGACAAGACTTCAATGCCCCGTCCCCCCAAAGCCTTGAACTCGGTGAACAATTTGCGTCGCTGTCCGGAAGTAAGGCGATAGCGACCGGGATGCGCGATGACCGCTACACCGCCGGCCCCAACGATCCACCGGACAGCATCGCTAAGCGAGGCCCACGTATGTTCAACATATCCGGGTTTGCCCTTGGCCAACCAATGGTCAAAAACTGACTTCACGTCCGCCGCATACCCGCTTTCAACAATGTAGCGAGCAAAATGCGATCGACTGACCAATGCCGGATTGCCGACGTATTTCCGCGCGCCCTCATAGGCACCATGGATACCGACCTTGTCCAACTCGTCAGCCATCCTTTGCGCGCGTGAATCGCGACCGCTGCGCACGTTGCGCAGACCATCCAGCAACACTTCATTGTCAGGGTCAATGCCGAGCCCGATGATATGTACGGTCTGGTCGTCGCCCCATGAAATCGAAATTTCCACCCCGTTCAAAAACGGTACGCCCAGTTCCAGCGCCATCGTCCGCGCTTCGGCCAATCCACCCGTTTCATCATGGTCGGTGAGCGCCAGCAATTCAACGCCATTTGCATGCGCACGGCGCACCACATCGGCCGGAGCCAGCAATCCGTCGGAAACTGTCGAATGACAATGCAAGTCAGCGTTGAGCGCTCTCATGACAACATGAACTCCTCAATCAACCGCGCCACCGCTGTCGGCTCGTCGTGGTGCATGTTGTGCCCGCTATCTTCCAGCGTCACTTCCTTGATGTCTCGAAAACACTCAATACGCCGCCGGTATTCCGGTGCATCCTTACCAAAAAAACGCGTGAACATAAACGAATGTGCACCGGTGATCATCAAGGTCGGCGCCGTGATGTTTTTCCATGTCGCCATATATTCTTCGACACGATACAGATTCGGGCTGTCCCACCGATGATGCACATCCGCTGCCAAGGTAATGGTCCCATCCGCCTGCACCTCACCCAAGTTCAGGGCCATAAACTCGGCACGCTCGTCAGTCAAGCGTGGATTATCTTTCTTCAATCTGGCGGCGAATTCAGCGTGTGTTGCATAGGTCCGAAACCATGGCAGTTTGCCCTGATCTTTCTCTCGCAAAACGCTCAACCACTTGGCCATGCGCGCCGGGGCCATTTCAGGCGGATGCGGCAGCAATCCGGTTCCCTCAAGGTTAACTAACCGGGTGACGCGCTCGGGACGAACACCCGCGTACAAGCTGACCAAGTTGCCGCCCAAACTATGTCCGACCAATTTCACCGGCGCCGCCGGTGACAAGTGCTCCAGTAGCGCATCTAAGTCCGCGACATACTCAGCGAACCAATAGGTGTCGTCGTTACCATCCGTTTGCCCGAACCCACGTAGATCAGGTGCTACAACACGCCACTCGCGCGCAAATTCGTCGACCACAAATTGCCATGTCGCAGCGACATCTCCCCAACCATGCACAAGTACCAGCAAGGGTGCGTCAATGGCACCCCAACAGCGCAAATGATGGCGCTGACCGCGCAAGGTCACAAATTCGGATTCACTGGGTTTCATCGGCGCATTTTAACAGTGCCCGTCTATGGGGCTTTGTCATGGAACGACGAGACAAGTCCGTCAGTTGGTGCTGGTGAAACGCCGTTAATGATGACTGGTAGGCGCGCCAGAACGAATGCAGTCCCGCCAAGGGTGGACCGGAAATGCTTATATAACGTCCAAAAACAGCAGATAATTTCTCATCGACACTAACCCAAGAATCTTTATGAGCGCTCAATTCAACTATCGTCATCTCTACTACTTTTGGGTGGTCGCAAAAGAAGGTGGAATATCGCGTGCTGCGGCAAAACTGGACATGGCGGTCCAGACGGTCAGCGCTCAAGTGCGTGAATTGGAGCGCTCATTGGGACATGCTTTGCTCAAGCCGGCCGGACGCGGACTGGCCTTGACAGAGGCTGGCCTGGTAGCCATGCAGCAGGCGGACTTGATCTTTCAGCTTGGCGAAAACCTTCCGGCACAGGTGCGTGATGCCGGAAGTTCCCCGATAGTGCGCTTGGCGGTTGGCATGTCCGACGGTCTACCGAAGCTTGTTGTCCGGCGTTTGTTACAACCGGTGATTGCGGAGCCAAACCTGCGGCTTTTGTGCCACGACGGCGAGTTTGATGACTTGTTGGGAGATTTGGCATTGCATCGACTGGACATCGTGTTGTCTGATCGTCCTGCACCAACCAACCCCAATATCAAGCTTTACAGTCACTCGATGGGCTCCTCGGACGTCGCCTGGTATGCAACTGCGTCATTGATGAAGGCCGCGAAACGGAAGTTCCCCGACAGCCTTGCCGAGGTCCCCGTATTGTTGCCGACGGCGCATACGGCCGTGCGCGCCCGTATCGATACCTGGTTTGAGCAGGCCGGTATCCGGCCTCGCGTTGTGGGTGAATTTGAAGACAGCGCATTGCTCAAAACCTTTGGTGCCAGCGGCATGGGTGTGTTCCCGGCTGCAGTGTCGGTGCACGACCAACTGCTGGCACATTACGACGTCCAGCGTGTTGGCCTATGTCAGGGCGTCACAGAGCACTTCTTTGCCATCGGCACGGAAAGAAAGGTACAACACCCTCTCGTGCAACTCCTGTTGCAGGCAGTCCATTAGATTTTTGCCGGCGCCTTGGCCGAACGCACGCTCAGTAGCATGGTCACTACCAAGATTCCTGCGACGACGCCCAAAGAGACGAGCACCGGGATCTTGTAGAAATCGACCAAGCACATCTTGGTGCCGATGAAGACCAGAATTACAGCCAAGCCGTAGTTCAGCAAGTGGAATTTGTCGGCCACGGCAGCGAGCAGGAAATACATTGCTCGCAATCCCAGGATGGCGAACACATTGCTGGTCAGAACAATAAAGGGATCACTGGTAATTGCGAATATGGCCGGGATCGAGTCGACCGCAAAGATCACGTCAGTGAGCGCAATCAGACAAATCACCATGAATAGCGGCGTCGCAATCTTTTTGCCGTTTTCAACGGTCCAGAAGTTCTCGCCGTCGTAGTTCTTGCTGACAGGAAGCAATCTGCGCAGCAATTTCAGCGCGGGATTATCTTCGAGGTCAGGCTCTTTGCCCGCTGCCCACCACATTTTGAGGCCTGTGAGGATGAGGAACGCGCCGAAAACATAGAGCACCCAATGAAAATGCGCCAACAACCATCCGCCGACCAAGATCATGATGGTGCGCAAGACGATTGCGCCGATGATGCCGATCATCAGCACCCGTTTCTGAAACTGGGTCGGCACTGCGAAGTAGGTGAAGATCAGCAGGAAGACAAAGATATTGTCGACAGCAAGAGACTTTTCGATCAAATAGCCGGTTAGGAATTCGAGCGATTTGGTATTGGCAATCTCTGACGAGCCTGTCGTGTCTTTAACCGCCCACCAGAACAGACCATTAAATAGAAAACTGAGAGCAATCCAGACCAAAGACCAGTTCAGTGCCTCTTTGACTCCAATCTCGTGCGCCCCCTGTTTCTTCAGTACGACGAAGTCAATGAACAGAGAGGCGAGAACGATCCCGCCGAAGGTAAGCCAAAGCCAGAGAGGAGCAATTGTTTCCATTTCATCCTTAGATACTTGAGTCGATCTACGTCGAATGACGTAGCTTGGTCGCTTTTTATCCGCGTTGCCTTTTAAAAATCTTGACGAATTGTAGTCAATAATGAACAATAAAATACTGACTGAAACGTCATTTAACTTCGTAAATACGGGATTATTTTCACCAAGTTTCCTGCTTCATTAAATCGCCTGTTGGTCGCATCATCGGGTCCCCAAATAACGAAATATCGGACTTCTGATGCTTCCCGCAATTACATGGTTTTTAGTTTTAGGCCTTGCAGTCGCATGGTCGATAAGCGCATGGGTACTACATGCCCTTGCGGTTTGGTCGATGAGCAGTGTGGGTGCGCTTGCAGGGCAGGCGTCTACTATTGAAGGCGTCACACTACCTACTTCCGTCGCGCTATGGATACCCCCAGAACTACTCGCGGTATCCAAAACAGCTGCTGCAATCGCTTGGCCATACGTCGAGACAGGTCTGTCCATGTTGCCGTCTCTGGCAGGTTGGCTTACACCTCTGGCCTGGGCGGTTTGGGGGATGGGATTCCTCACGCTTTTGGCAATTGGTGCTTTGCTGCATGCGGTCATTTTTGCAACGCAAAAAGCAGTACCCAATTGATGCCGGGATCATCCAACTGGAGTGAGCGGTTTATCGGGTCGTTGCCAACCCGGGAAGTTCTTATGGCGCACCCGTGGCTCAAGCCGGTCGCCGAACGTTTGCTCGAACCAAAACTCTGGCGTCTACAACATGAATCCGTCGCTCGCGGAGTGGCAGTCGGCACGTTTTGGGCGTTCGTGATACCGGCTGGACAAATTCTGGCTGCCGCAGCTCACTGCACCTGGTGGCGCGCCAATATCCCAGTTGCAGCCGCGATGACCATGCTGACGAATCCGCTAACGGTCGGCTTTTGGCTGTGGCTCGCCTATCAAGTGGGTGTGACGCTGTTAGGAGATCCGTCATTACCTGTTGCGCCACCGAGCGAAGATCTTTGGGGTTTATTGGCAAAACTAGGCTGGCCGACGGTACTGGGTATGGGTGTCTTTGCCACTGGTGGAGCCGCAACCGGTTATTTGACTGTCAAGCTGGCTTGGCGCATACGAATCTGGGTTAAGCGCCGAAACCGACGTTAAGACTCTTTGCCAGTAAGCCTGAGCATATCGAGTCTGGGCTAAGGAGCACGTCCTCCAGCGGTTGAACTCGACTCGACGAATACAACACTATTTTACGAAGCGTAATGCTCGTAAATGCTGCTTTTTATATACGTTTCACTGATTTATTGTTCTCTCTGTTAGTTAATGTTGATAGGAGATTTTGATGAAAAAAGTAATTTCGCTCGTTGCCGTTGCAATGGCCATTGGTCTTTCAATGGTGGCCGCAGATGCTGAAGCCGCAAAGCGCATGGGCTCAGGCAAATCTTTAGGGATGCAGCGTCAGGCGACTCAGGACAAAGCACCATCAGCACCCGCTCAGGCGTCTGCGGCAGCACCGGCGGCCGGGGCGACAGGCGCAGCCGCCGCACCCTCGCGCTCGTGGATGGGACCAATTGCCGGGTTGGCAGCGGGTCTCGGGATCGCTGCATTGGCATCTCACCTTGGGTTCGGTGGTGAATTGGCGTCGATGGTCATGATGGGCCTACTGGTTTTCGCAGTCATGTTGGCGATTGGATTCTTCTTGCGCAAACGCGCTGGCGCGCAACCGCCGGTCGGCGCCGCACCAGCCGGAATGCAATATGCTCGCCTAGGGCCACGCGACACCGAACACAGCACCCCGGCGCATAAAGTAGCGATGCCATCTCCAACTGGCTCGGCGACAGGATCAAGCATTGGCGGCTCCCAGTCACGCGAACGCTTCGTTCCGGCTGACTTTGATACGGTGGGCTTTGAGCGGAACGCCAAGGTGAACTTTATTCGCCTTCAGGCGTCCAATGACGTGGGGAATCTGGACGACATCCGCGAATTCACCACTCCAGAGATGTTCGCCGAACTGAAGATGGAAATCGCTGAGCGCGGCCAATCTCTGCAGAAAACCGACGTGGTTAGCGTCAATGCCGAGGTGATCGACGTCGAACAGGAAGCTGATCGTCAGGTCGTCAGCGTGCGCTTTACCGGGATGATTCGCTACGACGCTGAACCCACTGAGGACGCCTTCGACGAGATATGGCACCTGACGAAACCACGCTACGGCAGCGGAGGATGGGTGGTATCCGGCATACAACAAACGTCGTAAGCTACTGCGCTATTCGGTGCGTCCAGCTGCCCGGCTCAAGCGCCCATCGCAAAAATGCCCTGCGACCTGAGCCGCAGGGCATTTTCATTGCTGAAACAGAAACCGCAACCGGGTCAATAGTCGTCCAGCACAGCGCCCTTGCTGGCGCTTGAGGCATTAAACGCAAACTTGGCCTGGACACCACGCACGTATCGTGGCTTCGGAGCAATCCACTGTGCGCGGCGTCGATCGATTTCAGCCGCGTCGACATTCAGTTCCAGGATCATTTGGTGCGAATCAATCGTAATTGAGTCACCCTCTTGCACGAATGCTATCGTCCCGCCAGCCGCTGCTTCAGGAGCGACGTGCCCGACCACCATGCCCCATGTCCCACCCGAGAAGCGACCATCCGTAATAAGACCCACACTCTCGCCGAGACCAGCACCAATCAATGCACCGGTTGGCGCCAGCATTTCAGGCATGCCCGGTCCACCCTTCGGACCCAGGTAGCGTAAAACCATCACATCGCCGGCAACAATCTTGCCTGCCAAAATGGCTTGCAAGGCGGACTGTTCGTCCTCAAACACTCGCGCCGGACCGGTCATCACGGGATTCTTCAGGCCGGAAATTTTGGCAACTGCGCCTTCGGGGCTCAGGTTGCCTTTCAGAATGGCCAAATGACCTTGCGCGTAGATCGGATTATCGATCGGACGAATCACGTCCTGATCAGCACGTGGCACGGCAGGCACATCTTTGAGTACTTCTTCCAGCGTTTCGCCAGTGATGGTCATACAGTCACCGTGCAATAACCCAGCGGTCAAAAGCGTTTTCATCACCTGTGGAATGCCGCCCGCGCGATGCAGGTCAACTGCAAGATATTTGCCGGAAGGCTTGAGGTCACATAAGACCGGAGTTTTGACCCGTATGCGTTCAAAGTCGTCAATCGTCCACTCCACTCCGCCGGCGTGCGCGATGGCGAGAAAGTGCAGCACAGCATTGGTCGAACCGCCCGTGGCCATGATTACCGCAACAGCATTTTCGATTGACTTGCGAGTGACGATATCTCTTGGTTTCAGATCTTTTTTGATAGCCTCGATAAGAACTCTCGCCGACTCTTTCGCGGAATTCATTTTTTCATCATGGGGATTAGCCATCGTCGATGAGTAGGGCAATGAGATGCCCAATGCCTCAAAGGCTGACGACATGGTATTGGCT
Source organism: Rhodocyclaceae bacterium (assembly GCA_016718525.1). GTDB lineage: Bacteria > Pseudomonadota > Gammaproteobacteria > Burkholderiales > Rhodocyclaceae > JADKHX01. Next base: position 389,182 of record JADKDD010000001.1, on the reverse strand, counting down.
GTGTACATGCCACCACACGAACCGGTCCCGGGAATGGCGCTCTGTTCAATTTCTTTCAGGTCGCTGTCGCTCAGCTTGCCGGCAGCGTTTTGACCTACCGCTTCGAACACGCTGACGATATTAAGGTCCTGGTCTTTCCAGCGCCCGGGCAGAATGGTCCCGCCATAGACGTAGATCGCAGGAACATTGGCACGCAGCATGCCCATCAGTCCTCCAGGCATATTCTTGTCACACCCACCTATCACCACCACGCCATCCATCCACTGGCCCTGAACACAGGTTTCAATGCAATCACTTATGACTTCTCGACTAACCAAACTGTACTTCATGCCCTCCGTGCCCATCGCCATGCCATCAGAAATGGTTGGGGTGCCAAACACCTGTGCATTACCGCCAGCTTCTTCAATTCCGGCAATGGCGGCATCCGCGAGCTTTTGCAAACCGCTATTGCACGGAGTAATAGTGCTGTGTCCGTTGGCAACGCCAACCATTGGCTTCTTGAAATCACCCTCGACATAGCCCATGCCGTAATACATGGACCGATTTGGTGCGCGACTCTTGCCTTCGGTGATGTTCTTGCTGCGTGGATTAAGGATAACTGGTTTAATTTCCATAATGATGAGGATCCATAAGTAGTAGCGAACACACGGGGTATTGCGCCGTGGCGTGATATGCCGCAGCTTGATTTCGGCAATCTTCCTATTTTAAGGTGAGGCGGCGATATTTATTCAAACACTGCTTGCCACCGATTGTCGCTCGATTAGCCAGTGATCAAGCTTTCAGACGAATCTTACTGAACATCGATCCACCAGGTCACATGGCAAGCCGTAGCGACCTATACAGCGGCAGACTTGAAAGTAGACCGCAATACCAAACCAAAGGATGTGTTGTGGGCTACTATCACTCTGGTTAAAACATAGACATTGCGTATCTATAACCATTACAAATCTAGGCGAGGAAGCAATGACATTCCACATCACCGCGCTATATGCAGGACTTTGCGGCCTGCTGATCATTTATCTCGCCTTCAACGTAACTGGGTTTCGCAAGCGACGCGTGTCCGAAGGCCACGCAGATTTTGGCGCAATGCAGGTAGCGATTCGCGCCCACGGCAACGCCACCGAATACATTCCCATTGCCCTGATTTTGTTACTCTTGGCCGAGCAAGGCGGTACTACATCGTTTTGGCTGCACCTCCTTGGCGCCGCGTTTGTGGCCAGTCGTTATGCCCATGCTTACGGCTATATCACCTCCCAAGGTGGTGCTTCGCGTGGCCGCTTCTTTGGCACCGCGACCTGCTTTCTGGTTATTACAATTTTGGCCATCATCAATATCGTCGGTTTCATAAGGTTTTGATCGGGAGCATCCACCATGCTGGCAAATATCTTCGTTGCGGCGGTCGCGCTGTTGCATTTGTATTTCATGATTCTGGAAATGTTTCTGTGGGATAAGGCTGCGGGAATCAAAGCTTTCGGTTTGACGCCCGAATTTGCCAGGGAATCTAAAACCTTGGCGGCGAATCAAGGTCTTTACAACGGATTTTTGGTTGCAGGACTGGTGTGGGGATTACTGATGGGCGCCCAAGGAACCCAAGTCACCATCTTCTTTCTCGTCTGCGTAATCGTCGCCGGCGTTTTCGGCTGCTTAACGGTCGGCAAGAAGATTCTTTATATTCAGGCGATGCCTGCAGCAATTGCGCTGAGTTTAGTTCTGCTCCGGTAATCAAGCTTCATCACGAGGTAGATGCAATGGAAAAAATGATCGAACGGCCAACAAGCAAAGCAAAACCAGCCTCAGCGTTAGGCGCCGACATCCGTGGGTATAGCAAACTGGTCATCGATGCAACTATCGGTGTTACCGGTATTGTGGAGAACATGCATTCCAACATTACTCGAGCTGGTGGCCCGTTGGGGAAGCCGAGTATGAAACCGGCCCGTGGCGTCTCAGGGCTGGTCTATCGGAGCGTCCGTGGTACAACACGAATGGTTGGCACCGGATTGGACATTGCGCTGGCCGCGCTAACGCCGTTGTTACCGCGCACCAATACCTCGGGGCAGCGCGAGGCGATTATTTCCGCGCTCAATGGCGTGCTTGGCGATCACTTGGTGGCGAGCAAAAATCCACTGGCAATCAACATGGAATTGCGCCACAACAGCCAATCCCTGGAAATGAGTACCAAGTCACTCAGTGCAGCCTTGCCAGAGGTGAGCGGGAATCTGCTGATTATGCTGCACGGCCTATGCATGAACGACCGGCAATGGCGTCGCGAAGGACATGACCATGGCAAAGCACTGGCAAGCGAGGGTTTTACTCCGCTGTATTTGCGCTACAACTCGGGCCAGCACATTTCCACCAACGGCCGACTCTTTGCTGATTTGCTCGAATCTTTGATCAAAGTATGGCCTGTTCCAGTCGAACAAATAGTGTTGCTCGGCCACAGCATGGGTGGACTGGTGTCACGCAGCGCTTACTACTATGGCAATCAAGCCGGATATCGATGGCCAGAACGGTTAAGCAAAATATTCTTCCTCGGCACGCCTCATCATGGCTCGCCGGTCGAACGGGGTGGCAATCGAATTGATCGGGTGCTCGGCTTCAGCCCCTACACAGCAGCGTTTTCAAGACTCGGACGAATTCGTAGCGCCGGCATCACCGATCTGCGCTTCGGCTCGGTAAAAGATGAAGACTGGAACGGGGCGGATCGTTTTGCCCATAGAACCGTACCTCACGATATTCTGCCGTTACCAGCGGCAGTGAACTGCTATGCGATTGCAGCAAGGCTTAGCCAAGACAGCATTGAAGGCGACATCCAAAGCGGTGGCGATGGCCTGGTTCAGGTTGATAGCGCGCTAGGTCAACATCCCAGTCCGGAGCGCCAACTCGATATCCCGGCGGCGCGCAAATGGATCGCCTACGGCACCAATCACATGGAGCTCTTGAGTAGCCAAGCCGCATGTCAGCAACTCAAACGCTGGTTGCGCGAGGACTAATCTCCAACCACATCGGCACCAGCAGGCGGTACAAAATGAAATGTGCTTGACGCCAGACTGCGATTGAGTTCAAAGCGGGTAAAGGTGATCTGCGTGACTTGCCCGAATTTGTCATGCACTTCCATCTTGACTGGCACGCCGTCGGCAAATCCCAAACTCATTCGTTCGAAGCTCGCATCGGCGCTCTTGGGCTTTGCTTCCACCACCTCAAAGCCTTCGCCGGCCGGGCCCTCGGTCAGTAAAAAGTTCTGCTCCAGATCGCGCCCGGCCAACAAGGCTGCCGGGCTACCGCCAAAGGCGTTACCGAGTTTGCTTACGGTAACTTGATTGAGCTCCGGATCAAAACTCCACATCTTTACGCCGTCGCTGACCAGCAACTGCCGGTAGGGCTTTTCGTAGGTCCAACGAAATTTTCCCGGACGCTGCATCGCAAATGCACCGGACGACTTTTTGGGCTTCTTGCCGGAAGCGCTAAGCACCGTTTGCTCAAACGCTCCGTTGGCGCTGTTGGTCGACTTAAGGAAGCGCTGTAGTTGATCAATACCGCTGGCGTTGGCGATAAATGGGAGTGAAAGCAGGGCTAAAAATAGTGTGCGCATTGCACGATTATCGCCGAGGTCGGGGTAACAGCGTATGGCCGATGAACGGGCCATTCCATCACTAACATCAACTGGCGCCGGGAACCCGCTTAGACTCTTGCGCCGACGCGCCGAACGATGGATTACTCGTTGCGATTTGGTCCCAACAATTCCCTGCCACCGGTCGCATTCGCCGCTGACACCAGACCGGCTTTCTCCATCGCTTCAATCATCCGTGCGGCACGGTTGTAGCCGATACGCAAATGCCTTTGCACCAGCGAAATCGACGGGCGGCGGTTTTTCAAGACAATCTCAACCGCCTGATCGTACATCGCGTCGCTCTCGGCATCCGATACTCCACCGGACAATCCGCCAACCCCATCCTCCAGATCTTCGCTTGACGAGGAAAGGATGCCGTCAATGTATTCCGGTGGGCCGATTTTCTTCAAATGGTCGACAACGGCATGGACTTCTTCGTCAGCAACAAATGCACCATGCACACGGACCGGCAAGCCGGTTCCGGGTGCCAGATAGAGCATGTCACCCTGCCCTAGCAAGGCCTCTGCACCCATTTGATCGAGGATGGTACGTGAGTCAATTTTGCTGGAAACTTGAAATGCAATGCGCGTAGGAATATTTGCCTTGATCAGGCCCGTGATGACATCGACACTGGGGCGCTGCGTGGCCAGAATTAAATGAATACCGGCGGCGCGTGCCTTTTGCGCCAGCCGCGCAATGAGTTCTTCGACTTTTTTGCCGACGACCATCATCAAATCAGCCAGCTCATCGATGACGACGACAATGTGCGGCATGGTAGTCAATGGCGGCGCCGCTACATCAGTATGAACACCCGGCGCTTCGCCAACGGTCAGCGCAGTCGGATCGGGAATCGATTCGCCGGCCTTTGCTGCATCGTTTATCTTGCTGTTGTAGCCGCCCAGATTGCGTACGCCCAACAGCGACATCAACTTATAGCGGCGCTCCATCTCGCCGACACACCAGTTGAGTGCATTGGCGGCCTTGGTCATGTCGGTGACCACTGGTGCCAACAAATGTGGGATGCCCTCGTAAATCGACAACTCCAACATTTTTGGATCGACCATGATCATCCGCACATCGCGTGGCTCGGACTTGTAGACCAACGACAGAATCATTGCGTTCACCCCCACCGACTTGCCGGATCCGGTTGTCCCGGCGACGAGCAGATGTGGCATCTTGGCGAGATCAACGACGACCGGTTGACCGCCGATGTCTTTACCCAGCGCAACGGACAGTGGTGAATGCATGCTGTGGTAAGCGTTGGAGCCGATGATCTCTGACAATCGCACGATTTGCCGCTTCGGATTCGGCAACTCCAATGCCATGCATGATTTGCCCGGCACGGTCTCGACCACGCGGATTGACACTAGGGAAAGCGCCCGTGACAAATCCTTGGCCAAACCAACGATCTGGCTACCCTTGACCCCGGTCGCCGGCTCGATTTCGTAGCGCGTCACAACTGGCCCCGGATAAGCCGATAGCACCTTGACCACAACATTGAAGTCGGCAAGCTTGCGCTCGATCAATCGCGAGGTAAATTCAAGAGTATCGACCGTTGGCAGGTCGGCCGGGTTGTGCGTAGGGACGGCCAGCAAATGCAGTGGAGGCAGTGCGCCACCCGGCGCATCAAAAAACAGCGGTTGTTGGCGTTCCTTTTCTGCGCGAGCAATGGCCTTCGGCGCTGCCGGCACCACGATTTCTACCGGCTCGATTCGCACAGGCTGAGGACTCTCCTCGTTTTTTCGCCATTCAATTTCGACTTCGGCCTCACGTGCCCCGGCCACTTGCTTCCCTATCCGTCGATCCTGCCAACGCTCCCAGAGTACGCCCACTCCGACCCATCCCGCTTCCAGTAGCGCACCGACCCTTTCACTAAAACGCATCCACGAGATCCCGGTGAATAAACTCAGGCCGGCCATAAAAACACCCATCAAAATTAGCGTGCCTCCCGTAAAGCCGAGTGTTTGCACAACAAAACTCCCGACTTCCGCGCCGACCAACCCGCCAGGCTGCAGGGGTAGCGCCACCTTTATGCTCCAGAAGCGCATGGCTTCCAGGCCACATGCGGCAACGAAACAGACGAGGAAGCCAAGAATGGCGATGAACAATGGTCGCTGGTCACCTCCAAATATTCGCGTCACCCGGTGATATCCCCAAACAATCAGGAACACGACCAGCGCGACAATGCCCCATGCGGACAAACCAAAAAAATACAACAGAATGTCAGCTAACCATGCCCCGGCGCGCCCTCCCGGGTTGGTAATGGTTTGCACTGCGGATGCGTGCGACCAACCCGGGTCCGACCGATTGAATCCCCACAAAACAAGACTTAAATAGACGCCAAATGCGCCAACCAGCAACCACCGAGCTTCATGCATCAAAAGTGCGATCTTCTCGGGTAACGCTTTTGCGGGCGTCGCAGGTGTGCGGGTAAAAACAGTGGAATTCATCGCTTTTGCACCAACTCAATCACCAGTCGAAATACGGGTGTTCGGCGATTATCCCGCTTACTAGACCAGACTTGGTCCCGAACAACCTTAACTTCCTTGGCTTTATCCGGTCTTTTTTTCGGCGAATTCGTCCCCACCGTATAATTTCCAAACAAACCAACCAATTTTTTGGACCTTCCTCATGCCTGCCAATGCTCCTCCAGCACCACGCCATATTCGTCTGCTAATCCTTGGTTCGGGCCCTGCCGGATATAGCGCAGCGGTTTACGCGGCACGTGCCAACCTCAAACCGGTGCTTATTACGGGTATTGCCCAAGGCGGGCAATTGATGACAACGACGGATGTGGACAACTGGCCGGCAGACGCTGACGGTGTGCAAGGTCCTGATTTAATGGCGCGTTTTGAAAAACATGCGGCGCGATTTGAGACTGAAATGATCTTTGACCATATTCATACCGCCGCCTTGACCGAAAAGCCCATTCGCCTGGTTGGCGACAATGGCGAATACACCTGCGATGCGCTGATCATCGCTACCGGTGCATCCGCGCAATATCTTGGGATACCGTCGGAAGAAGCGTTCGCGGGTAAAGGGGTGTCCGCCTGCGCCACCTGCGATGGCTTCTTTTACAAAAACCAGGAAGTGGCGGTAATCGGCGGCGGCAATACTGCAGTGGAAGAAGCACTGTATTTGTCCAACATTGCCAGCAAAGTCACCATCGTGCATCGGCGCGACAAGTTTCGCGGCGAGAAAATTCTGCAGGACAAATTATTCGAGCGTCAAAAGGCCGGCAAGGTCGACATCAAGTGGAATACCACCCTCGACGAGGTGCTTGGCGACAAGACAGGAGTTACCGGAATGCGGGTCAAGCACACGCAAACCGGCGTGACCGAAGACATCGCCTTGCGCGGCGTATTCATTGCCATCGGGCACAAACCAAACACTGATATTTTCGCCGGGCAACTGACCATGGAAGGTGGCTATATCATCACCAAAAGCGGCAACAAGGGTGATGCCACCGCAACGTCGATCCCCGGGGTTTTTGCCGCCGGTGATGTGCAAGACCACATCTATCGCCAGGCCGTCACCAGCGCCGGTACCGGTTGTATGGCGGCGTTGGATGCCGAGCGCTACCTCGACAGTTTGGGCTTGGCCGGGTAAGGAACGGGCATCCTTTAGAGGCGCGTAACAACGCGAACGCCAGTTGGTGCCGGTGATACGCCGCCATGCGACCTCCAGACAAATCAAGCCGGCGTAGCACCGCACTACCAAGTGCGGAGTTCCGTGCCGAAGTCGCAGACGCCGTTCCGATCCATACCGACCGTGTGCATCATGAATTGGAACCTGCTCCAGCATGGCCAAAACAGACACAACTTGAAAAATCTGCGGTGCTGATCGATGCCCTGCATGGCGGCGATTTGGTCGATATGCAACTGGAAGGTGGTGATCAAGCCGCATGGTTGCGAACCGGCGTACAACGCTCCGTACTGCGCGATTTGCGGCGTGGCCGCTGGGTCGTTGAAGCAAAGCTTGATCTGCATGGTCTGAGTCGCAACGAAGCGCGGCAAGCCGTTCGTGAGTTTCTGGCGGCGTGCAGGCGTAACGGCCAACGCTGTTTGCGCATTGTGCATGGCAAGGGATTGGGTTCACCAGGACGGGAGCCAGTGCTCAAGATGTTTGTGCCGGGATGGTTGTCGCAAAACCGTGACGTTTTGGCCTTTTGTCAGGCCAGAGCCGCTGACGGCGGTGCCGGCGCTTTAATTGTGTTGCTCGGCGCACCTACCGCACGGTAACGATGGTGCATCATGTTCCCGGTAGCAAATGGAAACTTCGCTTGGCGATCGATTCCATTACATCTATGGTGTTGATTGCTTTGTAGTTGCGCAATTGATCCAGACGTTGAACTTCCTCGAGGTACGGCATGGAAACCTTTCACCACCAGTTAAAGGAATTATTTCAACAATTGGGCTTGCCTTCAGACCCGATCGAAATTGCTCAATTCATCGCAAGGCATTCTCCGCTACCGACAGATGTCCGACTAACCGACGCACATTTCTTTACTCATTCACAAGCCAAATTCCTTTGCGAAGCGGTGCGCAACGACGCCGACTGGGCGGCAGCGGTGGATGCACTCGACAATGCTTTGCGCGGCCCTGTGGTGAGCTAATCCAATGAACATCGAAACTTGGGAGTTGCTCTCATACATCGTCACCGTGATCGGCTTGCCGCTGGCCATCGGCGTGTTTATTTACGAGCGTCGGCAAGAGCACGAAAATGAAGAGGAAGCCACATGGCAACAACTTTCCGATGCCTACATCGACTTCCTTGAAGTCGTACTCGCCCACTCTGACCTGCGCTTGCGCAGTCAGTTGCCGACTCCAGACCTGAGCGATGAGCAACGCGAACGTATGCAAGTGATCTTCGACATGCTGATTTCGCTGTTTGAACGTGCTTATTTATTGACCTACGAACCGGTGATGAGTGGGAAACAGCGGCGGCGCTGGCATTCTTGGGAGGACTACATGCGCGAATGGTGCCAGCGCGATGATTTTCGCCATTGTTTGCCGGAACTCTTGCGCGGCGAAGATCCGGATTTTTCCACCTACATTCGCGGCCTGGCGGGAGACTTGAGCGACTGAAATGGCACTAGCAGGACCACCGCAACACACAGAATCCATACTCGGCGGATTCTCGGTTGTAAGATATCAAAACCATAACTCAATCAGGACACGACCAATGACTATGCTCAAAGCGCAATACGAACAACGCGGCCGCGTACCGCAGGATGTGATTCATGCGGTCGAATTTTCCGAACCGGAACTGAAACCGGGTCAGGCATTGATTGAAGTATTGGCGGCTCCGATTAATCCGTCAGACATTCTCACATTGACCGGCGAGTACGGCATGTTGCCGCCGCTACCAGCGGTTGGCGGCGGCGAAGGTGTCGGTCGCATCGCTGCGCTCGGCCCGGAAACAAAGGGCCCGGCAATCGGCCAAACAGTTTTGCTGCCGGTTGGTTGCGGCACCTGGGCGACACATGTCGTGGCCAACGCTGCGCACCTGATGCCCCTGCCAAACGAAGCCGATCCCAAACAGCTGTCGATGATCTCGGTTAATCCGCCAACCGCAGCTTTGTTGCTGAGCGATTTCGCAACCCTACAAGCTGGCGACTGGGTGATCCAGAATACGGCCAACTCGGGCGTCGGTGGCTATCTGGTGCAGTTGGCGAAATTGAAAGGGATCAGGACCGTAAACGTGGTGCGACGTGAGTCCGCCGTAGCCGGCGTGTTGGCCCAGGGTGGTGATGTGGTGCTGGTCGATGGTGACGATTTGGCCGCGCGCGTCAAGGAAGCCACCAGTGGCGCAGCAATCAGATTGGCGGTTGATGCGGTGGGCGGCATGGGCACCGAGCGCGTGGCGTCATGCCTCAGTGAAGGCGGCGCAGTAGTGAACTATGGCGCGATGAGCGGCGAGCCGTGTGCGGTATCACCACGAAACTTGATTTTCCGTGATGTCAGTCTGAAGGGTTTTTGGCTGGCAAGATGGTTCCGCGTTGCGCCAAAGGCCGCCCAGATGGCCTTGTACGGTGAACTGGCTCAGCACATAACCAGCGGCAAGCTCAACGCACCGATACACGCTACTTATCCGGTAAGCAGAATCAAAGAGGCAGTAATTGCTGCGCATACCGGGGGCCGCGATGGCAAAGTGCTGGTGGCGCCCGATAGCTGAAACCCGCAGAACGCGGAAAATGTGCTTTGCAGCCGAAAACTTAAACCGCGGCTTCGTCAGTTTCACCGGTGCGAATCCGCACCACCTGCTCAACCGAGCTGACGAATATTTTCCCGTCGCCGATTTTTCCGGTGCGGGCAGCCTTGACGATGGCTTCGATTGCACTATCGACGGCGCTATCGGCAACCACGACTTCGATTTTTATTTTGGGCAGGAAATCGACCACGTATTCGGCGCCACGATAAAGCTCAGTATGACCTTTTTGCCGGCCGAAGCCTTTGACCTCCGATACAGTGAGTCCAGTCACACCAACCTCGGAAAGCGCCTCCCGAACTTCGTCCATCTTGAACGGTTTAATGATGGCTTCGATTTTTTTCATAATGATGTCTCCGGTGTGTTGGTTCGTCATTCCGTGTATGCCAAGGAACGACGACCAGTGGTTTCAATATTCGTCCAGGTAACCCGATGTTATCGGATAGCGCCAGTCCTTGCCAAATCCACGTTTGCTTACGCGAATGCCAACCGGGGACTGACGACGTTTGTATTCATTCTTCTTCAGCATTCCGACTACCTTGGCGACATCGCCCGCCGCGAATCCTCGCGCAATGATCTGCCGTGGTGACTCATCCAGTTCCATGTAGGCTTCGATGATCGCATCCAGCACGTCGTAGGCGGGTAAACTGTCCTGATCGGTTTGACCGGGCTTCAACTCCGCCGAGGGCGGACGCGTGATGATGTTGAGCGGAATCACCTCAGCAACAGAATTTCGATAGTGTGCGAGTCGGTAAACAAAGGTTTTGAAAACGTCCTTGATCACCGCAAAGCCACCCGCCATGTCGCCATACAGCGTTGCATAGCCAACGGCCATTTCGCTTTTGTTCCCGGTAGTCAGCACGATTCGCCCGGTGCGATTCGAGAGCGCCATCAACAGCATTCCTCGAATCCGCGCCTGCAGATTCTCGTCTGTCGTATCCCACGCTGGTTTCGGTCCTAGCGCAGCGAGCGTTGGTGCCAGTGACACGCCGTACAGTTCCATCAACGGGCCGATGGCAATTTCATCATATTGCACGCCAAGGCGTTGCACCATGTCGCGCGAATCATCAAGACTCATTTGCGCCGTATAGGGCGATGGCATCATCACGCAGCGCACTTTGTCGGCACCGAGCGCATCGACCGCAATCGCCAAGGTCAGCGCCGAATCCATACCGCCGGACAAGCCGATGATGACGCCGGGAAAGCCGTTCTTGCCGACGTAATCGCGCACGCCGAGTTGCAAGGCAGCATACACCTCCGCTTCGTCAGAAAGCGCGGCGGCAATCACGCCTGGCACCAAACGCCCGTTGGCAAATTCGACCACCACCAGCGCTTCAGCAAACGCCTCGAGTTGATGCGTAAGCGTTCCGTCACCATCCATTGCGAACGATGCGCCATCGAAAATCAGTTCATCCTGTCCGCCGATCAGATTGGCAAACACGATCGGCATTCTGGTTGCCATTGCACGCTCGCGAACAACCTGGTGACGGACACCCTGTTTGTTTAGATGCAATGGCGAAGCGTTTAGGCTGAGTAACAATTCCGCCCCTGCCGCCCGGGACGCTTCAGCCACGCCAGGGTGCCAGACGTCTTCGCAAATCGCTATACCAACGTGTACCCCCTTGATTACCACCACGGTGCTGGCTTGGCCGCAATCAAAATACCGCTGCTCGTCGAACACTTCATAGTTGGGCAAGCGCGTCTTGCGGTAAGTCGCCTTGATCTCACCGTTTGCCAGCAGCGAGGCGGCGTTATAGCGACGACCACTTTCTTCAAGTGGATGCCCGACGATTGCGGGTATTGGCAGGCGGGCAGCAAGCGCTGCAAGTTCACAGGCACTCGCACGGTAAAAATCCGGGCGTAGCAGCAGATCCTCCGGTGGGTAACCGCAAAGCGCCAATTCAGGCGTAATCAATACGTCTGCACCCAGCGCCACCGCTTGCTCGGCAGCGGCCAGAATGCGCTTCGCATTGCCGGCCAGATCACCAACCGTGCAATTAATCTGTGCGATGGCAATGCGCAGTGACATGGAACAATCAATAAGTGAGTAGGACTCGGCCAAAATTAGGCCGGTCTAGGTGCCGGCAACAGATCAATAGGCTGGCTTGTCTTTCGCATCGACGTAACGAGCCACACCTTCCAACACTTCAGTGCGCGCATCTTCGATTTCAAACCAACCATTCACTTTGACGAACTTGCCGGGTTCAAGATCCTTGTAATGCGCAAAGAAGTGTGAAATTTGATCCAGCACAATCTGGGGCAAATCGCTTGGCTTCTGGATATTCGAGAACATCGATGTCAATTTATCAACCGGCACCGCCAATAATTTGGCATCGTCACCTGCCTCGTCGGTCATTTTGAGAACGCCGACCGGTCGGCAACGAACAACCACACCCGGTGGCAAGGCAAATTGCGAGATCACCAACACATCAACCGGATCTCCATCGCCTGCGATGGTGTGGGGAATGTAGCCGTAGTTACACGGGTAATGCATCGCGGTAGACATAAAGCGATCAACGAATATGGCACCGGACTCTTTGTCCACCTCATACTTGATCGGATCTGAATGCATCGGAATTTCAATGACGACATTGAAGTCGTCCGGTAGTGCCTTGCCAGAGGGAACGCGATCGAGACCCACAATAGACTCCTTGAAATGAAACTTAATTATAGCCCTTGAGTTTTTCGACGCCTTAGTCCGGGGCTGATATTCTGTGCAACATGAGTGACCTGTTCCCCCCTCCCGCGACCCACGCTCCGTTAGCAGAGCGCATGCGGCCGCGTGCGCTTTACGAAGTCATCGGGCAGCGTCACCTGATCGGACCTGGAAAACCATTACGCTTGGCCTTTGAATCAGGAACTCCCCACTCGATGATCTTGTGGGGGCCACCCGGTGTAGGCAAGACAACCCTGGCGCGACTTATGGCCGACAGCTTTGATGCTGAATTCGTAGCGCTTTCGGCCGTGTTTTCGGGAGTAAAAGATATCCGCGAAGCTATGCAACATGCGCAAGCTATGGCACAGCAGGAGCGCCGTACCATTTTGTTTGTCGATGAAGTGCATCGTTTCAACAAAGCTCAGCAAGATGCCTTTCTGCCGTATGTCGAAAGCGGCACGATCACGTTTATCGGCGCAACGACTGAAAACCCCTCGTTCGAAGTCAATTCGGCCCTGCTCTCCAGGGCGGCAGTCTATGTACTCAAAAGCCTTGATACGAATGAGCTCGGCGAGTTATTTGTCCGCGCCAGCCGCGTCGCTTTGCCGGACATCGATTTTGAGCCGGACGCCAAAGCAAGACTGCTGGGTTATGCCGATGGCGATGCCCGCCGATTGCTCAATGTCATTGAGACAGTCCAAACCGCCGCCCAAGCAAGCGGTGACGCACTTGCCATCGTCAATCAACGGCGTGTCATCAGCACCAACTGGCTAAATACGACACTGGCCGCCGATTTGCGTCGCTTCGACAAAGGCGGCGACGCGTTTTACGATCAAATCTCTGCCTTGCACAAATCGGTTCGTGGGTCGCATCCTGATGCTGCCTTGTACTGGCTGGTGAGAATGCTCGATGGAGGGGCCGACCCGCTGTATCTGGCCCGGCGTATCGTGCGCATGGCGATTGAAGATGTCGGTCTTGCCGATCCGCGCGGATGGGAAGTGGCACTGAATGCTGCTGCCACTTATGAACGCCTCGGCAGTCCGGAAGGCGAGCTCGCGCTGGCCAACGCCGTGCTCTACCTGGCCGTAGCACCAAAGTCGAATGCGGCATACGTCGCCTATAATTCGGCCCGCGCATTTGTCGCGAAGGACAGTTCTCAAGCGGTCCCGGAGCAATTGCGCAATGCGCCAACAAAATTGATGAAGGATCTTGGCTACGGCGCTGATTACCGCTACGCCCATGATGAATCCGACGGCTACGCGGCAGGTGAACGCTACCTGCCGGATGGCATGGCGGAGCCGAATTGGTACCAGCCGACAACCAGAGGTCTGGAACAGAAAATTGCCGACAAACTGGCGCATTTGAGGCAACTCGATGCCAAAGCAACCACTAAAAAATAGGTTTCAATATGCTTGACATACAACTACTGCGTAACCAACTCCCCTTCGTCGCCGAACGTCTTGCAACACGCGGAGTCACGCTGGACACGGCAGCATTTGAAGCGCTGGAAGCAGAACGCAAACTGATTCAAACGCGAACGCAGGACCTTCAAGCACGGCGCAATAGTTTGTCGAAGCAAGTCGGCATTTTGAAAGGAAAAGGTGAGGATGCCTCGGCAGTACTGGCCGAAGTTGCCGGTCTTGGAGGGGAGTTAGCTGCATCGGAAGCTGACTTGGCGGAATTGATGCCACGATTTGACGCTTTTGTTGCAGTAATTCCAAACCTGCCGCACGAAAGTGTGCCATCGGGAAAAGACGAAACCGGTAATGTCGAAGTGATGCGCTGGGGCACGCCGCGCGAATTTGATTTTGACGTCAAAGATCACGTCGATCTTGGCAGCAATTTGGGTGGACTGGATTTCGAGACAGCGGTAAAGATTTCCGCCAGCCGATTTGCGTTGATGTCAGGGAATGTTGCCCGTTTGCATCGCGTGCTCGCGCAGTTCATGCTTGATCTCCATTCGAAGCGGCATGGCTACTGCGAAGTCGGCGTACCTTACCTGGTCAATCCAGACAGCATGTTTGGCACCGGCCAACTGCCGAAGTTTGAAGAAGACTTGTTTCGCGTCGTGCGCAGCGATGGCAGTCTGTTGTATTTGATTCCCACTGCCGAAGTGCCTGTCACCAATATCGTTCGCGGCGAGATTCTTGCCCCTGAGGTTTTGCCACTGAAATTTGTTTGCCATACCCCCTGCTTCCGCTCCGAGGCCGGCAGTTACGGTCGCGATACGCGCGGGATGATTCGCCAGCATCAATTCGACAAGGTTGAGTTGGTGCAAATCGTGCACCCGGAAAAATCCTGGGAGGCGTTGGAGCAATTGACCGGCCATGCCGAGGCGGTGTTGCAAATGCTGGAATTGCCCTACCGCAAGATGTTGCTTTGTACTGGCGACATGGGATTCGGTGCAGCCAAGACCTATGATCTGGAAGTCTGGCTACCGGCGCAAAACACCTATCGCGAAATATCGTCGTGCTCCAATTACGAGACGTTTCAAGCTCGGCGCATGCAGGCTCGTTACCGTAATGAGAAAAATAAACCCGAACTGTTGCACACCTTGAATGGTTCCGGCTTGGCAGTCGGCCGCACCTTGGTTGCGATTCTTGAAAACTACCAGAATGCCGATGGCAGCATTTCCATCCCGACGGTATTGCGACCTTATTTTGGTGGCGCCGAACTGCTCGACAAAACCGGCTGAGCCATCTGCGGAAGCCTTGCGTGAACACCCGGTTTAGTCCCGCCGATGCTGAGCAGCGGTACATGTGCGGGCTCCAAATGCGCCAAAAGACTGTAGTAGCTACGGACATTTTCGACCAGAATGACCGCCTCACCTCCGCGCGCGCGGCCACTCTTCAGACGCTCGTAGTATGCCGGCTGCGACATGAGCGGCAACACTGATTTCATATCGAACCACGAATCAGGGTTTTTGTTCAGCTTTAGTGCAATCGTTCGCCCTGCGTTCAGGTGTCCCATGCCGAGGTTATAGGCCGCCAATGCCAGCCAAAGCCGATCAGGGTCAGCAACGTTTGACGGAAGCTGATCCATGAGTTGGCCAAGATAGCGGGCACCACCGCGGATACTTTCATTTGCGTCGAGACGATTCGCCACGCCTAAGGCATCGGCCGTATCTTCGGTCAACATCATCATCCCGCGTACATTTGTAATTGAGGTTGCCTCTGGATTCCACTTGGACTCCTGGTAGGCGAGCGCTGCCAATAACCGCCAATCGAATCCGGTGATCTCTTGAGCCAGCTGAAAACTGCGCCGATAGCGCGGCAAGACCATCTTTGAGTCTTCGATAAACGCTTGTAATCCGTCAGCGTCAATTCTGCGCACGTATCCAAAATGACGATCGCGAAGGCGTGGCAGGACGCCATTTTTTTCTGACTCTTCGATAAACCGGTCTGCTGTGACCAGCAACTCCCCGGCAAAAGGCGGCGCGAATGCCCAGGAAAACTTTCGGGTACCAGGCAGACGCAAGACGGCCTGCAACTCGGGATACAGATTTGCCGCCAAACCCAAGTTGAGCTCATCCACAGCAACCAGCGAAATTCGATCCTCGTTCAACCAACGAAGGAGTTCCATCTCGCTGTGCTCGCGAACCTCGACAATTTTTGTTTTTACGGTTGCGCTGACCGAAACCAGCGCATGAGCGGCCGTCGAATTGACAGGCGCGTAAATCTCGCGTTCGTCCAATTCCGCAAGCGATTGCGGACCTTCCAAATCCGAATGCTGTACCACCCAGAGGGATCGTTTGTCGATCGGCCTCGAGTAACTCAATTGCTCTATCGCTATCGAAGGATCGAGATAGGCCGCTACGTGTACCCGATTTTGGAGTACAAGTTCAGCCAATTCAACCGCGTCTGCTGCGTAATGAAAACGTACCGGCAACCCAAGGTTTTCGCCAAACAGGCGAAAAAAGTCCTCGGTAAAGCCAAGCGCTTGGGTACCATCGGCGTGCCGGAAACTAGGCTCCGCGACCAGCGCAACTACCAGGGCCCCTTCCAGACGAGGCGCTTCCAGCCGTTGGCATGCCGTCAGCGCCAGACAGATCAAGCCAACCGCAATAAGGCGCAACAATATATTCATAGGCAATTCAACGGTCGTCGCGAGTACGTAAATGCCGAGTTGGTGTAGTTGCCAACACAGTGCATCTTATCGTGTCCTCAAGCTGATGCCCCGCTATAATTCGCGCCGCGGAGGGGTGGCAGAGTGGTCGAATGTACCTGACTCGAAATCAGGCGTAGGTGCAAGCCTACCGTGGGTTCGAATCCCACCCCCTCCGCCACCAACCCCATATCACGCCGTATCACACGATACCAAAACAGGCGCACAAGCCCAATATCCACAGGGCTTACAGCTAAATCTCTTGTCTCTTGCAATATCAACCCATCGCGTGTATTCTCATTTTTATTGATGGGGTACATGAGGGGGCTTGAAAATGGCACGCAAAGCGAAAGAACTTGGAGCGCTGGAAGTCAATCGACTGATTGAACCCGGCCTGTACGCCGTTGGAGGTGTCGCAGGATTAGCGTTACTGGTAGCACCCTCCGGCACACGCTCTTGGATTCTTCGCGTAATGGTCGGTGGCAAGCGTCGAGATATGGGCTTAGGTGGCTTTCCTAGCGTCACCCTAGCGGGCGCAAAGGAGGCAGCGCGTGCAGCGCGTGCCAAGATCGATCAAGGAATAGACCCTATTAACGATAGGAAAGCGCTCAAGAGCGCTATGCAAGCTACTAGGGCATCGTCAATTACATTCACCGACGCGGCGAAGGCCTATATCGCCAGCAAAGAAGTGGAGTGGACAAACTCCAAGCACGGCGACCAATGGCGCAACACGCTAGCCAAGTATGTGGAACCGATGATCGGCGGCATTTTTGTGAGTGAGCTTGACCAGTCGCATATTGTGCGAGTGCTTGAGCCAATATGGCTAACCAAGATGGAAACGGCAACCAGAGTACGCGGACGGATAGAAAAAGTATTGGATTGGGCAAAGGTTAGCGGCTTTCGCAGCGGCGAAAATCCGGCGCGATGGAGGGGGCATTTAGACGTACTACTAGCGTCACCAGAAGAAGTACAAAAAATTGACCATCATCCGGCGCTACCGTTTGACCAGTTAGGCGCATTCATGGAGCAGCTACGCCAACAGGAAGGCATGGGCGCACGGGCGCTGGAGTTTGTGATTCTCACGGCGGCGCGCTCCGGCGATGTACGCGGGGCGGTGTGGTCGGAGGTTGACCTAAAAGAAGCGACTTGGACTATCCCTGCCGAGCGCATGAAGACAAAAAAAGAGCATCGCGTCGCGCTCAATAAGGAAGCTGTCGCATTGCTTAAGTCCATGCCTGATACAAGCGAATTGATATTCCCCAACAACTCCGGCGAGATGTTGTCAGACATGACATTAACGGCGGTGATTAAGCGCATGAATGCTGTCCGCGACGATACCAAACTGCGGCGATGGATTGATCCGAAAAATGGTCGTGATGTGGTTCCTCATGGATTCCGTTCCACGTTCAGAGATTGGGCAAGTGAGAGCACCAACTATCCGCGTGAAGTGGCAGAGATGGCACTGGCACACACGATTGGCGACAAGGTAGAAGCAGCTTATCGGCGTGGCGATCTATTTGAGAAACGCCGTTTGATGATGCGGGATTGGGGTGTTTTCAGTCGCAAACTAAAAACGGCGGCGAACGTGATTCCCTTATCGCGCAAAGTAACCGGAACGCATAAAGCATAACGATTTCGCCGCGCTTAGGCTGATCCCCAACTTCCCGTTATCTCTGCGGACTGGCGCGGAAAAACTGCGCCTTTTATTCGTGATCGTCAAAAAGATCACAATTAGTCAATTCGGCGCATTAGCGGTGTTGTTTCTTAACACTGCGTTTTACGCATCTATAGCGACGAAATTGCGGTTAAGAGTGAGATTTTTGCATCATAAAAAAATACTCTCGCTATCCACGGCTTATACAACAGTTATCCACAACTTATCCATAAGTACTGGCAATTGCACGGCCTAAAATCTAGTTGTGTTGATCTATGCAATTCGGATGAACACACTATTAGTAGCTACTTTTCTTCACTGGAACACTACTAATAGTAGGTCTAAGACAATTCGCTGGTAACTTACGAAAGGATGTAATTGTGAAAAAACTTAAAAGCTCTCAAGCATCATCCGTCGCTTTTGTTTCAACAATCAAACCACCCGAAACGCCGAAAACTGGTTTCGCTAGACAGTCTCAACTTATCCCGAAGCTCATTCCCATTTCACCAGCAACTTTCTGGCGGTATGTGAAAAGCGGAACATTCCCAAAGCCCGTAAAACTGTCTGAACGAATAACGGCGTGGCGATGGGAGGACGTGAATGAGTGGATGCTGGCACGTTCAACGGAAGGGGGCAATCAATGATCCCCACAAAAGCAAAAGCCCTGTGGGGACAGGGCTTAAGCGGCAAACAAAACAACACGAGAACGAACTGTAGCGCAAATTTTCGCCAAAGCAAAGCACTATTTTTCACTACTTTGCTGGTGATTCGTCGTGGAGGGCTATGCGATGAATGATCTATACAACGCGATGGTAACGGCGTGTCGTGATCTAGGTCTAAGTCCGCCTGACGCACTTCCTGCGGCGGGCGACTGGCACAAGTTAGACGTTGAAGGCGATCCGCACGGCAAAGGCGACGGGCGCGTTAAGTTATGGCTTGATGGTGAAGGCGGCATTGCCTGCAACTGGAAGTCTGACGAAACGCGGGCATTCTTTGCCGTTAGCAGTTCAACGCTAACGCCGGAACAGAAAGCCACACGCCATCAAGCGGCGGAAGTCGCCCGTATCGCTGCCGATGAGCAACGCAAAGCGGAGCAATCCAAGGCGGCGGAACTGGCGCGGGCGATCTGGAAAAGGGCAGCGCCTAAGTCAGAGAATCACGCCTATCTGACTCGCAAGAGCATCAAGCCAAACGGGGCGAAAATCTACAAGGACGCGCTTGTTATCCCAATGCAATCTGATGGCGAGATTCAATCGCTGCAATTCATCAATGCCGACGGTGGCAAGAAGTTCCTAAGCGGCGGGCGGGTGAAGGGTTGTTATTGCAGTCTCGGCAATCCAACAAACGCGGCGGCGCTTTGTGTCGTTGAAGGATTCGCTACCGGCGCTAGCATTCACGAAGCTACGGGCTTGCCGGTAGCGGTGGCGTTTGATGCGGGAAACCTTGAGCCGGTGGCAAAAGCAATGCGGGCGAAATTTACCGACTTGCCGATTACGATCTGTGCAGATGATGATTGGAAGTCTGCTAACAATCCTGGCCTAACCAAAGCAACAGCGGCGGCGTTAGCCGTTGGCGGATTGCTGGCGGTTCCTGTCTTTGGTAGCGATAGACCGGACAAGGCAACGGACTTTAACGATATGGCTTCGCTATGCGGATTGGAGGCCGTTAAACGGGCGATAGAGAACGGGCAAGCGCCAACAGTACCCGAATGCCTGCCGGAGCCTAAAAGCCCGCCAATGGGCGGATATGCTCGCACCGTTGAGCTTGTTCGTGGCAGCGACATAACGCCGGAAGCTGTTGATTGGCTGTGGCATGGCTGGCTTGCTGCGGGGAAGATGCACGTGTTAGCCGGCGCACCCGGTACGGGCAAGACAACAATCAGCATGGCACTTGCCGCAACGGTCACGATGGGCGGGCGCTGGCCTGATGGCACTCGTTCGCCAGTGGGTAACGTGGTGATCTGGAGCGGCGAAGATAGCCCGGCTGATACCTTGGTTCCGCGTCTTAGG
This sequence comes from Rhodocyclaceae bacterium, assembly GCA_016718525.1. Lineage (GTDB taxonomy): Bacteria > Pseudomonadota > Gammaproteobacteria > Burkholderiales > Rhodocyclaceae > JADKHX01. Next base: position 368,942 of record JADKDD010000001.1, on the reverse strand, counting down.
TTGTCTGGTGCTGAAATGACGCGTATCTATTTCATTGCAGATCACTTTGACGGCAGCGGGCGGCGATCATTTGACCCGGCGAAGGACATGGAGCCATTGCAGCGCAAGCTGGAACAAATTGGCGATGTTCGATTGCTGATTGTCGACCCGATTGTTTCAGCGGTTAGCGGCGATACACACAAGAATGGCGAGGTTCGCCGTTGCCTTCAACCGTTGGTAGATTTAGCCGAGGCGATGCGCTGCGCTCTTTTGGGTATCACGCACTTTTCTAAGGGTACCGGCGGGCGCGATCCTGTTGAACGGCTAACCGGCAGTCTCGCCTTCGGTGCGCTTGCGCGGGTGGTGTTGGTCGCCGCCAAGCAGCAAGAGGATGGCGACGATGGGCGCACGGTGCGGATATTTCTGCGAGCCAAGTCCAACATTGGGCCGGATGATGGCGGCTTTGAATACGACTTGCAGCAATCAGAGTTGAAGGTCTACCCCGGCGTATTCAGTTCCTACGTGCTTTGGGGTAACGCGCTGGAAGGTGGAGCACGTGAATTGCTCGCAACGGCTGATTCAACTTCTGACGATGGAGAAGGCGGAACGCTGGCCGATGGCAAGAACTTTCTCACTGGCTTGCTTGCGGATGGGCCGCTCCCGGTCAAGACTATCAAGGCTGATGCAGATGGCGCTGGTTACTCTTGGGCAACAATCAGGAGAGCGCAAAAAGCACTAGGAATTGATGCACACAAGGACGGGATGAATGGTGGTTGGAAATGGTCACTTCCCCGAAGATGCTCAACAAAAGTCGAAGATGCTCAACAAAATAAGCTGAGCACCTTCGGAGAATTTGAGCACCTTCGGGAGAAAACAGGCTATGTCGAGGTTGTGATATGACCCCGGCGGCGATCATCCAAAGCGCTACAGCGGACGGCATTTCTTTGTCTGTGTCGGCAAGCGGAGCAATCAAGGCGGGCGGCGATCCGCCAAAGATTGCCCGATGGATGCCGGTCATTCGTGAGCACAAGGCGGCAATCATTGCGGCGCTGCGAGTTGGTGCTGGCGATACGCTGGCAAAGACTTCACACGGCTGGCTGATTCACTACGCTGACCGTAAGCCGGTGGAGTGCTATATCTGTCCGTTAGTCACTCACGCGGAATTGATGAAGTTGAAGCCGGATGCATTAGCGGCGGAAGCGTTACCCGACTTGCCGGTGATACCTGATCCGCCTGAGTGATTTGGTTTTAATAACGGGTCAATAACCATCGGAGATACCGCCGACTGATTCCTAACGGGGTTAGTCGGTTTTGACTTTGGACGATCGCAGGTCGGCGTAAACAAAAAGAGGCTTCTCTATTTACATGAGCGACGCACTGCTTCGTGATGCAGGAGCGCCTCCTGTAGTGTTGCCTGTTCTTTTTTTTATGTTCCAATTTCATCTTTGCAGCCCAGTTGTCAAATCTCACTCGCGCTTCCTCATTGCCGAGTTCTGATGACTTTTTATCCTGCTGTGATTCTTGCTGCGATGTCTGCATATTCGCTGAGGCCTCGTCGCTCATTACTCCCCCTCGTCTTTATCTAGTACCCGACTCAAACTTCCTCCAGCTCATACTTTCTTGGTGATTGAACCCCGTGTAGTTCTTCCTAATGCTTGGCGCAAATAGCATCGAACGTCCGAAACCAAGCGGCGAAAAATTACAGCTTCTCCTATTACATTAATTCAACAAACAGTTGATAGCCTGCGTCGTCTATGCCTTCCAACGGATTCGATTGGCAGAAGTTGTCGACCCACAAAAAGATCGACGCGTTGTCAGTTCCCTTAAGAATGTCCTTGTTTAATTCCAAGGCTACTCCAGACAGGTAACCAACTAGCCAAACTTCCACAGTTGAATTACGAAAATTTATACAAGCCGCTATGTTCCTAGTAAGGGCTGCCCGCAACCGCCACAGAACTTAGCATGCTCAGCAGCTTTCGCACCACATGCACTGCAGTATTTGTCAGCTACCTCTGAAGTCGGAAATTCTTTGTCGCCTGAACTCGCAACCACAAGATTGCGTTCCTTTAGCTCACTCACGACTTGATTTATTTTGGTTTTCAATGCTTCGAGCATCGAATTTTGTTTATCGTGCTTTGCCTGATCATTATTAGAAGAAACATACCACCAAATCAATGGTACCCAGAGGCAAGCGATAGCCAGCCACGCACCGGCAACACGCTTAATTTCATAACCTATCGCGCCTACTGGGATTGTCGCGAGTACGCCACCGATGAATGCTAGGATCCCTAGCCAAGGGCCGCCATCGTAATATCCAACGCTATTTAATGAGCCGTGATTAGTCAGAATAAGAAAGTGAAGTTTCTCTTGATTGTGGTTGAACACTGCGCTAAAGACCCCCTCCTCCTTTCCCTCGAGTGCCCCCCAAAAAATAGAAACTCTCTGACCCGGCGTGACGGGCACGTTCAATCGATAGACGTCTTCGACACCATCAGCACCTTTCACCCAGAACTCGTTTCGCTCTATTGCCTCCGAGCCTACCTTGCCATTGCCGCCTCGGACATGCGTTTCAGACCATGTGTCTCGACTGATAACGATCCCATCTTTGCATCGAAGCCAATATTTACTCCCATTGGGAAGCACGAAATCGTGACTCGTTTTCATTTGCCACTCCCACTGTGTTGTGTAGAACTCGATGCACCGCCGCTTTTGGCATGCGCCTCAGTGAAATCGCCGCCGCCCCCAAATACATTCGTTTCGGACCACATTTCCACATTGAAAGCGTGTCCCATACAGTGATGGAACTCGATGTCCGTGCCATCAAAAACGAAGTTTAAAATTTTTTTCATCTGAATGTTTCGCTAGAAGATTAAGCAGGTCACAAATTCGTTCTCAGTTTATTTCGGAAAGGGGCACGTTAGTGTCATGATAATCACATTCAGCGTGCAATTTTTTTTGGGAACGGCGCAAATTGGGCGCACGTATTCTTGATTGCCTGTGATCATTTCTGATTATTTTGGGCACACTTTGGGCACACAAGAGATCTAAAGACTTGCTCTGCTGAGCATTTCTTGCGAGTATTGTTAATAGATACTTACGCGGTACACATTATTATTTGGCAGGAGGGCGTCTTTCACATTACGCCTTGAAACTACTGGTACGACTAGCTTAACTAAATATCTGATAAGCCTGCTACCACGTTTACTGCCACGGTCAGAGCCTCGCCTAGACTTGCTTTAGCACCTGTTGCAATTAAATCAGCCCCAACTTTTACTACCTGAATTTTGGCTGTGCAGCGCTAGCCGAAGTAGGATTTCCAGTCATCAAGGGCTGCAACCGCCGCATTGCCACCAGTGCCGAGACTGCTCACAAAACACTCACGGTGGGAATGGCAAGGTTTAGGCAAGGGTACAGTCAAGAATGGTAAGGTTATGGTAAGGGTTTACCCAGGGAGCTGGTTGTTATTAAGCCTTACTAATCAAGTAGTTATCATTGAATCAAGCGGGTATTTTAGTTAATGAAATCAATGAATTAAACCCGCCGTTTTGATGGTGTCTGGAACGACAAGTATGCTATCGAAAGGTCTTTATATACATGCACTTACAGTCTAATACGAAGCCTTTTGAATCAACGAGTTAGGCAAGTGTCTTGGGGGGTCTGTTTCGGTGCAACAGGACTACTTGGCTTTTCGGGAGCAGTACGCGCGCGCGAAGTGCAACGTTACCGACACAGTGCCGAAAAGTGCCGATAAATACGGGGCAATACGGTACGATCAGAACCGGCGTATTTCGCTGTTATTACAGCTACGGCGAAGACTGGCATTTAGTCGCAAGCACCCTTGGAATTGATGGGTTAATTGATGGGTATTTTAAAGCACCGACCATAAATCCTTGGTAAACCTAGCGGTACAGCGGACACCCCCTCCGCCACCTGGTTAGCGGCGAGCACACAGGTTTATCGTGTAACCCGAAACGAGAGCCTACTCAATTCAAAAGCTAAGAATTTCTACAAAATCTATCCGGATCAAATGATGCGTATAGGACGTAGAAACGGTCGCCATTTGTATCGTGATGACGACGGTTGTCGATACCTTACAGCTTTGCACTCGCTGCCGCACGAGCCACTTCAACGTTAAAGTTGTGCACACCGTTCATGATGCCGCCAGCGTAGGCGTCGCGATCTATCGTGAATAGATACTCACTCGACGTTCGCTGAATATTACCGGCGCCATTTAGTGAATTGAAGAGCCCGCTCAGAGCGTTGGCTGTAGTCGGGGTAGTATCCGCCGTTTTTTCCAAATCGCCAGCCTTTTCGGTGACGTTGATCACTTGCTGCTTTGTCCCTACACCTGGAATGCCTGTCATCATGCGCGATCTGGGCTGTCCTATCCAATATACCCGCCCGCTCAACATATTCATCCCGGGAGCAACATGGGCCTCGGCCGATACAGACTTGTACCCCCTACTGGACTCCGCCCATGATTGAGGTGCCGTAAAAGTGTACTGCGGGATCACCAAAGTGGCATCCGTAAATTTTGATTTACCCCCTGATGTAAATTCAGAAAAGATGCCGCCAAAGGTACCGCTGACGAAATTCTGTTCGTCGCTTGGCGCGGCGGTGACAAAGTTGTTTCCTCCTTCGGACTTGGTCGGCAGACTGGCCGAAGACTCGCGGCCGGCAGCGCGAACGAAATCGCGATCTTTGACATCAGCGTATGTGAGCACGGTATACCCGGCTTGACGCAGTTGCACAATTAAGTCGTCATATGCAGCTTTTGCCAGTAACTGTGCGTAGGCTTTATCAATTCCGCTGACTCGATAATTGGCACTGGCGCGAGCCGTCGCATCACCACTTTGAAATGCACTGGTTTGTTTGACCGCGGAGACCCTTCCATCCGTCAGCAGGGTGACGTACGCGGTAGGTACAACCAACACTTTTCCCGAATCCAACAAGTCTTCCGGATTGATGACCTCAAGCTTCATCGCCAACGGCGTTGCGCGTGCGCCTGAGAGCGTCGCCGCGCTTGGTTCAGCAGAGGCCACCTTGGTCGAGAGCGCAGCAGCCGGCAGCGGCACGGCAGCATTTGGATTCTTCGGTGCAGCTGAGGGGTCACTTGCAGAACATCCCTTGGCCAAAAATAGCTGCGTCAATTGGTCTTTACGCGCCAGTGCTTGCCGTTCGCGTTCCGCTGCCTGGGCCGCATCTTGCTGCCCCATTTGGGTTGTTGCACTTGCTGCGCTTTTACTTGCAACGTTTCCCAGTAACTGGCCGGTGATGCTGCCAAGGGAACCAAACATCCCGGTCCGGTTGGCGACCTCTGCCGCAACCCCGGCCGCTTGGCCGGCGGCGGCCGTTGTCTGGCCGGAAGCCTGGGCATTTTTTGCTTCGGCCACGGCCAAATCCATGCTGTTCCGTTCGTCAAAAATCTGCTGACAGGTCAAATCATTGTCGGTAATCTTGATTCGTTCGATTGGCGCCGGAGACTGGGCATAGACCGGATGTAGGGCAGCTGCCAGGACGGTTACAAGGATAACGGAATGGCGCATCAGTATTCTCTCCAGGTGGTTTGGTTAGCAGGTAACTACAGAATGTAACCGGGCACGGATTTCAGCGTCGAAGCTGAACCGCAGTATCCAAACTTTGCAGCGCGCCGGCTGTGGTGATGGCACCGGTCCGATCTATATCGTCTCGGGTATAGGCGCTGCCAATTTGACCATTGCAGGCGCGACCATCCTTGAACACGATGTGCGATCCGGTCTGCCGGATGCAGTTGCGCTTTCCAATGTCTTTACCGACGAAATCCGTACTGGTAACCATCAACTCGCCGGCGCTATCAATCGGCATGGATGGCGACGCAGCGAACGCTGCGCCGTTGACCAGCGTTGTTATGCCAAACACAACTATCTTTGAAAGGTGCCGATTCATGGTGTTGTCCCTCCTGACTGGCTGGATGATGCAAGTTTAGCCAAAGACCCGCCCGACCGCACAGCAAATTTGCGCAAGTTTTGCAGCAGTTGCGTCCCGTCAGTTGGTGCCGGCGGGACGCAATAGATCGCCCAAGGCATAGATCTTGAGCGCAAGGGCGTTTACCGATCGACTCTCGCAAGTGACCCGTAAGCTTTGTTCTATACAATTGGTTGCTCCAAAGTCCTGCAACGTTCGCGTTGCCCGATGAGGTCGGTTAACGAGGTCGCGCAGTTCCGGCGAACCGAGTTCCACCAGCACGTGCATCAACAACAGCAACCAAAATTTAATGGGGATGACAATGACCGCAACCAAAACCAAAATCATTTACACGCTAACCGACGAGGCGCCGCTGCTTGCCACTTATTCGCTACTACCGATCGTCAAAGCATTTGTTGCTCCCGCTGGTATCGACGTTGTTGGTAGTGACATCGCAGTTTCGGCTCGAATTTTGGCCGAATTTTCGGACTGTCTGACCGATGAACAAAAAGTTCCCGACAATCTGGCGGAATTAGGGCGCCTCGCCAAACTCCCTGACACAAATATTATCAAGCTCCCCAATATCAGCGCTTCAGTGCCGCAACTCATCGCTGCAGTGAAGGAACTTCACGCGCGCGGCTATAAGATCCCGGACTATCCGGAGGATCCGAAAACCGACGAAGAAAAGTCAATCAAGGCCCGCTTCGCCAAATGTATCGGCAGTTCAGTCAATCCGGTGTTGCGCGAAGGTAATTCCGATCGCCGCGCACCGAAGGCTGTGAAAAACTATGCCCGCAAGAACCCGCACTCGATGGGTGAATGGAGCCAGGCCTCCCGTACACACGTTTCGCACATGCACCACGGTGACTTCTACCACGGTGAAAAGTCGATGACTTTGGAAAAAGCGCGTGACGTCAAGATGGAACTCGTTACCAAGAGCGGCAAAACCATCATCCTTAAACCAAAAGTTTCATTGCTCGCCGGTGAAGTCATCGACAGCATGTTCATGAGCAAGAAAGCCTTGTGCGAGTTCTACGAAAAGGAAATCGAAGATGCCTACAAGACAGGTGTGATGTTCTCGTTGCACGTTAAGGCGACGATGATGAAGGTTTCGCATCCGATTGTGTTTGGGCACTGCGTCAGAATCTTCTACAAGGACGCGTTTGAAAAACATGGCCAATTGTTTGACCAACTGGGCGTGAACGTCAACAACGGCATGGTCAACCTTTATGACAAGATCGCCACGTTGCCGACTTCCAAACGCGAAGAAATCATCAACGATCTGCACCGCTGCCATGAACATCGTCCCGAGCTGGCAATGGTGGACTCGTCCAAAGGGATTACCAATTTCCATTCGCCCAGCGACGTGATTGTCGATGCATCAATGCCCGCCATGATCCGCATTGGCGGCAAGATGTGGGGCGCTGATGGTCGACCCAAGGATTGCAAGGCAGTGATGCCGGAGAGTACATTTGCCCGTATCTACCAGGAAATGATCAATTTCTGTAAATGGCACGGAAACTTTGACCCGAAGACGATGGGCACCGTCCCCAATGTCGGTTTGATGGCGCAGCAGGCCGAAGAATATGGTTCGCATGACAAGACCTTCGAGATATCTGAAGATGGCGTGGCCAACATCACTGACCTGGCCACCGGCGAAGTGTTGTTGACCCAAAACGTCGAGCAAGGCGACATCTTCCGTATGTGCCAGGTTAAAGACGCGCCGATTCGCGATTGGGTCAAACTCGCCGTGACCCGCGCGCGCCAATCCGGCATGCCGGCAATCTTCTGGCTTGATCCCTATCGTCCGCATGAAGCTGAATTAATCAAGAAGGTGCACCTCTACCTAAAAGACCATGACACAACCGGCTTGGACATACAAATCATGTCGCAAGTGCGCGCCATGCGCTACACGCTCGAACGCGTCATTCGTGGGCTTGACACCATTTCCGTCACAGGCAACATTCTGCGTGACTATCTGACCGACCTTTTCCCGATCATGGAACTCGGAACCAGTGCAAAGATGCTCTCCATCGTTCCACTAATGGCAGGTGGCGGAATGTATGAAACCGGTGCGGGCGGTTCTGCCCCCAAACACGTCAAGCAACTTGTGGAAGAAAACCACCTGCGTTGGGATTCGCTCGGTGAGTTTTTGGCATTGGCCGTCTCACTGGAGGATGTTGGGACCAAAACCGGCAATGCGAAAGCCAAAATTCTTGCGAAAACACTTGACGATGCGACAGGCAAGCTACTCGACAATCGAAAGGGACCGTCGACCCGCACTGGCGAGTTGGATAACCGTGGCAGTCACTACTACCTTGCCATGTACTGGGCGCAGGCGCTGGCAGAACAGTCAGATGACATGGAATTGCAGGCGCACTTCGCGCCGCTGGCAAAGCGCTTGACCGAAAATGAGCAAAAAATTATTGAAGAGTTCAAATCGGTGCAGGGAAAACCCGTGGACATCGGCGGTTACTATCTCCCCGACCCGGTAAAAACCGAGGCGGTCATGCGCCCAAGCCTGACCTTTAACGCCGCATTGGCGGCAGGCTAAGGACTAGGGAATTATGCGTCGCGCAGCGCCATTGAGGGCTGCGCGAAGTTCGGTCACTTGATCAGGCGTCAGGCGGAGCGAACTGTTCGCCAACTGAATCAGACGGACCAGCAACTCCCGATAGAGCTGATCACCGGTTTCGCGCGAGGCGGCGAGCGCCAGGTGTCGCTTCAGCATTTCACTGTCACCACGTGACACCGGTCCGGAAACCGCCTTGGCCAATCCCAATTGTGCCGCCGAGTTTAATGTGCCAAAACTTAATGGCAGAAGCGCCAGCAATGCCGTGCGTCGTTCAAACCCGCAGTCTTCCCACAGTTCCTCCGCTTCAAGCAATAACGCCAACAGGCCACTGGCGGCAAAATTTCCGGCAAGGTGATAGCTCAAACGCGCTCCTGCCCGCAATGTGAGCGGCGTCATGCCGATCGCGCTTGCGAGCCTGAATAACTGTAACTGCAATAATCCCAATGCTTCAATTGCTACGCTGCTTCCTGCGAGGTGCAGGAAGGCGACTTCCGGGTCCGAAAAAATCTGCAGCGGATGAAAGCCGCCAATTTCCGCGCCGCACTGCTTGGCGTGATGCAACAAATCGATCTCGCAAGCTGCGCTACAGTGCACCACAAACTGCCCCTCGTGCCATGCAATCGCGTTGGAAACTTCTTCGATTGCCGTATCGGTGACAGTAACGAAGACCAGGTCACATTGGTCAACGAGTTCAGCTGCAGTATTGAATGGCCGGGCATCGGGACATCGGGCGACGAGTGCCGCAACCGATTCCGCTCGGCGACTGCTCGCTCCGACGACGATTTCACCTGCGTTCGCCCATGCCCGCGCCAATGTGCAGGCCAAACGACCCGCCCCGATGAATCCTATGCGAAGCGGCGCGCAATTTTTTTCCATGGAATGAACGTTCATATAAATTGAATCAGCCGATGTGAATTCGCATTCATCGAACTACAATGATGCGAGTGCTAGCACTAACATTCGACACGATGTTTAGCGGATTTTTGCACATGTAAATTATGATTAAGTCATTTGTTTGAAGTGAAAATTAGACATTTGGACTAACTCCTAAAAGGAACTCCGTGGAATTTTCCGCCACTGATTGGGTTACGGTTGCATTGACTGAAGCAACCTTGTCGCGCGAGGGCCCCCCGCTCTTTGTCGCGGCTCAGCGCGGCTGCGTTGCCGCCGCTAAAGTGATGTGCGAGGCGGGATCAAATCTGGAAGTTTTTGGACCCAAACATCAGCGACCCTTGCATGCGGCCGCGGAAGGGGGGCACGCTGGCATAGTCGCGATATTGCTTGGTGCCGGCGCGCTGATTGACGTGCAGGACGATGACGGTAACACGCCTTTGATTTCAGCGGTCCTTAATGGGCAGGCAGCCACCGTTGAAATTCTGCTGGCGGTTGGGGCTGACATTACGCTGGCTCGACTGGATGGCATGACTGCGCGTCACATTGCTCAGTTGCCGGGCACGCCGGCAGGTCTGCGGGAATTGCTGTCGCTCGGCGACGAAGCGATTATCGGCCTGGAGGAGCTCAGCGCTGATGGCGAGCTACTGATACGGTAACTTCTTCGCGGTCGTGATAAAGCTGTCTGGCGCGCCACAGGAAGTTGGTGTCTGTAAGCCGCGCCTCAACTAATGCCTTGCAGGCAATCACTTCCTCGCGGCGTTTTTTCATTGGCAATTTGAGGTTGAAAATGGCTCTTTGAGCGTAGCCATTTGCCAACCAGTCAGCCATCAAATTGGCGATCCGCGCCGGTTTTTCGATCATGTCGCACACCACCCAATCAACAGCTTGCTTTGGATGCCAATGAAACCCGTCAACCTGGAGGTGCTCCACTTGGAAATTGGCCAACAGAGCGGGATCAAGCGCACCATTGTCAATCGCCGTGACGTGTAATCCATGATGAACCAACTGCCACGTCCACCCGCCTGGAGCGGCGCCCAGGTCAACCGCGGTGCGACCTTCTCTCAACCAGTCGGCGCGCTCGTGCTCAGTTAGAAAAACTGAAAAGGCCTCAGCCAGCTTTTGTGTGGAACGGGATGGTGCGCCACGAGGCAACTTCAATCGCGGTATCCCCATGTGCCAGGGTGAATCGTTATCCGGATCGCTGGCGCCAACCCAGGCTGCAGCCGAACTCAGGAAGAACACATGGAGTCGCGGAGCGGTTGAGTGACCGGCAAGCAAGCCGGCATTGGCAGCTGCGCTATTGAAAGCCGGACTGAATTTTTTCAGGAACGAAGAAAGCTCTTTGGCCTCATTGGTATCGGCAGTTTCCAGCAATACCTCACTAAATCGTCGATCAAAATTCTCGCGAATACACTGAAGCAACGGCGTAATACGGTCACCGGTCGGCATAGCCTCAACCAAAACAGCGTCGTGGACGATTTGCCTTGCAAAAACAAAATCCACAAAACGCAAATCACGGCGCAGACCGGTAGCGACGGTTTCATACGGAATAAAAACCGCAAAGCCCGAGTTTTCCCGCGCCTTAACGAACCCGTAAACGCCAACCGTAGCGGCAGCATCAGTGATCTCTTGAGCGCACTCACGCTCAAACCCCGGCCGGCAATACAGCAAAGTACCGCGTGCTGTCTGTTTATTCAATGCACACGCTCCGCAAATTCCCTAGCGGAAGCATGGTCGGCAATCACTGTTGTGTAACAGCCCGAATGATCAGGTTTGTAGTCATCTCGCGGATTCGTGCATAAAACGGCGGCAATGGGATCACGTACGCTTGTCATCACCCGCCGCTTCGCCGGACCGAACGGCGTCTTACCACACGCGACAGCGCAGAACGCGTCTTTTGCGCGACCGCATTGTCGCTGGCAGTTTCTGATTTCGTTTTTGTTTCATCAGCACCAACTGGTCGTGCAACAGATATTGGACTAAGTCTTGTAAGTCTGATCAACGCGATCGAGCTTACGAATTAAGGCGGGCCAGGCAATCTGCGCACCAACACCGTCAGATGTCTTGTGCATCGCTTCGCGGACGCCAGAGATAATCGCCGGATTCACCTCGATCAAATCGCCAGCCGCTTGTGCCGTAATTTGAATTTGGCAGGTAGTCTCAAAAAAATACATTGCCAGGAACGCTTCGGCCACTGTGCTGCCAACAGTGAGCAAACCATGATTGCGCAACATAAGAAACGTATTTCCGCCCAAATCTTTTTGCAAGCGCGGCCGTTCATCTGCGCGCACGGCAATACCTTCATAATCATGATATGCCAGTGATGCCAGGATAAAGGTCGACTGCTGGGAAATCGGTAACACCCCGCATTTTTGCGTGCTCACTGCTACGCCAGCACGAGTGTGAGTGTGCAACACGCATTGCACGTCATGACGGATGTCGTGAATTGCACTGTGGATGGTGAATCCGGCAGGATTGACCGGAAACTGGGTCTCGTGCATAACATTGCACTCGGCGTCAACCTTGATCAACGACGAGGCGGTGATTTCATCAAACATCAATCCATATGGATTGATCAGAAAATGATGCTCCGGGCCAGGGATGCGAGCGCTGATATGCGTGAACACCAAGTCGGTCCAGCCATACATGGCAACCAAGCGATAACACGCCGCAAGCTCTACGCGTAAATTCCACTCCTCCACGCTAACCTTATCTTTCATCGATGGAATATTCATTTGCTGGTCTCCAATGTTGAAGTTGCGTCACAATTCGAATTGACAGCACCCTTGACGGTGATCGTGATCGCGATTCTAAAGCAACACTTGTTGGCACACCGACTCTGAAGCCATTCAAACGATACACGAGTAAAGTACGCTGTCCAAATTGTTAAGTTTGCAAGTAAATATGCCTTCGCCTTCACGCTATTCGACTCCAGCGATCGTCATACATTGGGTGACTGCTGCCCTTATTTTTGTTGCGTTTCCCTTGGGAAAATACATGCACGGCCTTCCCTTGTCTCCGCAAAAGCTGGAGCTGTATTCCTACCACAAGTGGTTAGGCGTGACGGTCTTGCTCTTGTTCCTGCCTCGTCTTCTGGTTCGGCTTGCCAGGCCGTCACCCGCGCTCCTGCCGGCACCTCAGTGGCAATTGAAGTTGGCTGGAATTACGCACACACTGTTGTACCTTTTGATCGCATTGGTACCCTTGTCAGGTTGGTTGATGAGTTCGGCAAAGGGTTTTCCAGTCGTCTATCTGGGCATCATGCCGTTGCCTGACTTGGTCGGCAAGGATAAGGAATTCGGCAACTTACTGAAGGAAGCCCATGAAGCGCTCAGCACCGGGCTTGCGTTATTGGTGATTTTGCACCTAGGTGCAGCGGTGAAACATCATCTGATCGACAAGGATGGCACCTTGCACCGGATGTGGCTTGGTCACACGAAAAATGTACATGCTCCAAAGGCCAGTTAACATGAACGCCATGTCCCTCGTTGCGCTAGGTAGCCTGTCGATCATTTCCTTCACAACACAAGCGCTTGAATTCAATCAAGTCCTGAACGATAAGAGTTCGGTCAGCTTCACTTACAAGCAGTCGGGAATTGCGATGGAGGGCAAATTTCGCAAACTCACTGCGAAAATCGCCTTCGATCCTGCGAAAGCCGCATCTGCCAGCACACAGATCGACATCGACCTAAACAGCATTGACGCCGGATCGAGTGAGGCAGATGAAGAAGCAGCCGGCAAGTTGTGGTTCAACAGCAAACTGTTTCCGGTGGCAAAATTTGGTTCCACAGGAGTCAAGACTTTGGGCGGAAACCGCTTTGAAGCAATCGGCAAACTGACAATCAAGGGAAAGACAACAGATGTCATGGCACCGTTTACCTTTAGACAGGAATCCATCGCCGGAAAACCGGTCGCCGTATTTGAGGGAATGTTTGTTATCAAACGACTCGAGTACGCCATCGGCGAAGGTATTTGGGCCGACGTTAGCGCTGTCGCGAACGAAATCCCGGTCAAATTTCGTATTACTGCCGTTGCTGTAAATCCGTAAGACAATTTCCACCACATCACAGGAGTTTCACGATGAAAAAAATATTCATAGTTGGATTGACGAGCTTTATCGGTGCACTTGGCGCAAACGCATACGCGGCGGCTGAAACTTATGTCATCGACAATTCGCACACCTATCCGCGCTTTGAATATACCCACATGGGGTTTTCAAATCAGCAACATCGATTCAACACAACGTCTGGAAAAATTGTTTTGGACCGCGCAGCAAAAACCGGTTCCGTTGATGTAACGATTGATGCAAAGTCGGTCGATACCGGTTATGCCGTTTTTAACGGTCACATACAAGGTGCTGACTTTTTCGATACCGCAACGTATCCGACCATCACATTCAAATCATCGAACTTCAAATTTGAGGGCGAAAAGCTGGTCGGTGTAGATGGAATCTTGACACTGAAAGGCGTCAGCAAGCCGGTTTCGTTGACAGTCACCAGCTTTGTCTGCATGCCACACCCTTTCAATAAGAAAGATGCATGCGGGGCTAATGCGACAACCAAAATCAAAAGATCTGACTTTAATATGGGGAAATATGCCCCGGCAGTGAGTGACGAAGTGACGATCACACTCGGTCTCGAGTCGGTCAAAGAATAGCGAATTGCTTACCACGCAGTCTGTGATTTGCTTGTCGAACCTCATGCGCCAAATTACCGTTAGACACGGCGGTCTATTCAGCGCGCTAGTCGTGACCGGCAGCTTCCTGCTCACATCGGCAGCTGCCGCTCCAACCGACGAGCGCACAATCGCCGGAACGGGTAACGGCTCAACTGCGTTTTGCCTCTACGAACTCCCGCTGGATGAATTCGGCCGCAGGCGCTGGATAAATCTCGGTATTGTTCAATATGTCGAAGCCAAGGATCTTGATCTGAGAATTTATTACGGTGGCGGCAGTTTCGGCAGTGGCTATGAGGCAAAACTGGTTCTCGCGAAACCGGAAGACGCTGCTGCGACGATCGAAAAGCTGCGCAAAACTGCTGCAGCCTGTCGCTAAGTTATTGACAAAACAAGAGGGTTTTGATGCTGAGTTTCCTGCCGAGACCATTCATAGGGATCATCGCTTCCACATTATTGGCGATCAACTCGTTTTTTTGGGTGCCGATCCTGATGGGATTTGCAGTAGTGAAACTCATTGTGCCGATCCGAGGCTTTCGCTTGATGATTGATCCCGTGCTGCTTTTCATTGCTGAAGCGTGGATTTCGTGCAACAGCGCCTGGATGCGACTCACGCAAAACACCCATTGGGATACCACCGGAATTGATGGTTTGGCTGCCAATAGTTGGTATCTGGTGAACAGCAACCACCAAACCTGGGCAGACATTTTTGTCCTGCAACATTTGCTGACACATCGAATTCCGCTGTTGAAGTTCTTTTTGAAACAAGAACTAATTTGGGTACCGTTGATGGGTCTGGCGTGGTGGGCGCTTGACTTCCCGTTCATGCGCCGCCATAGCGAGGCTTATCTTAAAAAGCATCCTGAAATGCGCGGCAAGGATCAGGAAACCACGCGCAAAGCCTGTGAGAAATTTGCGTTGATTCCGACCAGCGTCATGAATTTCCTTGAAGGAACGCGCTTCACCGCAGTTAAACACGAGCGTCAGCAGTCGCCCTATCAGTATTTACTCAAGCCAAAGGCCGGCGGCATCGCTCTGGCACTCAATGCAATGGGTGATAAATTTCACTCGATACTCGATGTAACGATCGTTTACCCGGATGGGGCGCCAAATTTCTGGCAGTTTTTGTGTGGGGACTTGAAGCGCGTAGTCGTTCGGGTACAGACGCTTCCGGTTCCGGCTCATCTGCTGAGCGGCGACTACGCCAACGATCCGCAAGTGCGCGATGCCTTTTCGGTTTGGGTAAAGGAATTGTGGCGGAACAAGGATCAAACTATTGCCGAAGTGATGCGAGCCACGGCGAGGCATTAATCCGGCCCGGCGGCAATATCACTGTTTCCATGGGTTGTAAAAATTGAAGACGAGCGGCAAACAACGAAGTGACAGAGTCAGTTTATTGGCCGTTAGCCGGGCGGCGTTGCGCCTTATGCCGACAGCGCCTGACGCCCTGCGTGCCGCAGTCAATGTGGCACTTCTCAAGCCAGACAGCTTGCAGTCCATCGGCCAATTGTTGGAATTGCAAGCGTTGAAGAACCCCGAAAAAGACTGTTTGATATTCGAACATATGCGTTGGAATTATCGTGATTTCAACTTATGGGTAAATCGGATTGCACTTGTTCTCAAGTCACGCGGAGTGAAGCACGGCGATACGGTCGGCGTGCTGTTTGAAAACTGTCCTGAGTTGCTTGCCTGCGTGGCCGCCACTGTAAAGCTTGGTGCAATTGCCGGGATGCTAAACCCCAATCAACGCGGGGAAGTCTTGCGCCACAGCATGGAGGTGATCAAGCCGGCCGTCCTGATTGTCGGCAATGAATGCACTGAAACCCTTCAAACCGCGATACCAAAGAAACATCGCGGCTCGTTGTGGTTCTGGGTCGGTGAAGGCGTCGCTCCAAATGGCATGGAAAGCCTGCCGTATGCCGTAGCCTCAGTTGGTGCTGGTGACACGCCGATAAGCATTGCCGAGACGCGCAAGATAAAGGCTAGCGATCCCTGTTATCTGATTTTTACTTCGGGCACCACTGGTATGCCGAAGGCCGCAGTCATGACTCATCTGCGTTGGTTGAAAAGTGGTTATGGCATCGGTCAGATGGCTATGCGCCTGCGTGCCGAAGACGTCTTTTATTGTCCTCTGCCGTTCTACCACAATAGTGCGCTAACCCTTTGCTGGAGCGCGGTGCTGACCACCGGTTCGACCTTGGCAATGGCACGTAAATTCAGCGCCTCCCGATTTTGGGACGAGATTCGGGAAACGCGTGCGACTGCGTTTGTCTACATTGGAGAGTTGTGTCGCTATTTGCTGGCGAGACCACCCAGTATCACCGACACACAGCATCGCGTCCGGGTGATGATTGGCAACGGTTTGCGTTCGGAAATCTGGGAGGAATTCCAACAGCGCTTTGATGTTCCCCATATTTGCGAGTTCTATGGTTCCAGCGAAGGCAATTTGGTTTTCATCAATGCGCTCGGGCTGTCGCGCACTGCCGGGTTCTCGGCACAAGCCTACGCCATTGTTGGCTTTGATACGCAAACCGAACAAGCCGAACGCAACGCGAACGGATTCATGAAGCGCGTTCCACGCGGTGAAGCCGGACTTCTGATTACGGAGGTCACCGAGAACAGTCCGTTTGACGGCTACACAGACACGCGTGCCAACGAAGCCAAATTATTGCGCAACGTGTTTAAGCGCGGGGACACCTGGATCAATAGTGGAGATTTGGTGCGCGAACAGGGATTCCGACACATTGCATTCGTTGACCGTGTCGGCGACACGTTTCGTTGGAAAGGCGAGAATGTGGCCACCACCGAGGTCGAGAGCGCGCTGGCGACAATTCCCGGCGTCGAGCAAGGCAGTGTGTATGGAGTTGCAGTGCCGCACGCCGACGGCCGGGCGGGCATGGCCGCAATCGTGATGGCGGCTGGCGCAAAATTCAACCCAGGTGCCGCCGGTCGAAGTTTGGTCCAAGCGCTTCCAGTCTATGCAGTACCGATTTTTGTTCGCCTGATTTCAGCGCATGAGACCACAGCAACGTTCAAAATTCGCAAGGTTGACCTGAAGCAGCAAGGATTTGATCCGCAGGTAGTCGGTGATCCGCTCTTCGTGTTGCTGGACAGGAAAAAAGGTTACGAGCCACTCACTCAGGCAATACACGATGAAATTCTGCACGGACGAGTGAAATTGTGAGAACGAGGGAAAATGACGAAACGAGAAATGAATGATCAATGACGCCAACAACCGACCGTCGCGCCAAAACATCAAGCAAGTCAGTGCAACACAAGCACTGACCTGGTTAGCTCGGGGTTGGCGTGACCTCTGGCACTGCGGCACGCTTAGCATTGCCCACGGTGTGCTCGTCGCCGCGTTCGGTGCGCTGCTACTCAGAGTGGCACCCGACAGTTTCTGGATGTTGGCAGGTGCATTTTCAGGCTTTCTGGTCGTTGCGCCGGTTATCGCCACCGGTCTATATGCATTGAGCCGCGCCATCGAACGCGGTGAACCGCCAAATCTGTCCTTGCTGATTCGCACCTGGACACATTGGGGAGAAAATCGCCGCGCAGATCCGGCGAGTTATTGGTGTCTGGTTCGCTTTGGTTTGCTACTCGCATTGGCAGGAACCGGTTGGGTACTCACCTCCGCCGCGTTCATCACTTTGTTTGCCCCCGCGCCGATCAATAATCCGGCAGATTTCCTTCGTCACATCGTGATGGCTCCGGATAGCTACGTATTTGAGTTTTGGATGATCCTTGGTGGCGTTCTGGCCGCCCCGATGTTCGCCTCGAGCGTGGTTTCCATGCCGTTGTTGCTCGACCGGCACGTAAGCATGATGGATGCGATTCTGACTAGCTGGCGCGTGGTGCTGCTGAATCCGTTGCCGGCAGCAATTTGGGCTGGCCTGTTGTTGGGTCTAACCTTGATCGGGTTTGCGACCGCCCTGTCGGGACTGATCCTGATCATCCCCTTGCTGGGTCATGCGAGCTGGCATGCATACCGCGATTTGGTCGATACGACCGATCTGCCACCCCGAATCGGTCCGGGAGAAGCCAAGTGATTTTCGGCTACACCGAAGCGCAAATTTCCGCCTTCGGTCTGACGTTCGGCATTGGTGCATTCATGCTGTTCATGGTCTTCATCATCGGCCAACTGGCGTGGGAGAGCAAGGCCGGAAAATTCGGCACTTTCGTGTTGTTTCTGGCGCTTGGTTTCGGCATGCTTGGGTTCGTCGTGAAGCTATTTATTCAATGGCTATTGGCACGCTAATGATTGGTCGAGCGCCAGCAGGCCAACAAAATTGGTCTGCGGTTGATATCGCTACAAGAAATCCGGATTAACCACCGCGCTTAGACTGACCGGAGTTTCCTTGTCATCTCCGCGATGCGAAAACCACCAGACACCAGCCTTCTTGACTGCCCACGGAGCCTCAACGCCAGTCATCACGAGCGCGGCGACCTGACCCAAGGTCGGTTGATGACCAATCACAATTACCCGACGCTCTTCATCCGGCCAGCCGCACGCCGCAAGAATATCTGGCGCCGTGCTGTCGATACCAACCCGGCGTTCAATTTCGAACGGTAACTGCAGTGCGTGCGCGGTTTGTTGGGTACGGGTCGACGGACTGACCAGGACACGGGTACGCTTGGCAGCACTCGGCAGGTGGCTACGCAGCCATTGCGCCATATGGCGCGCCTGTTTTTCTCCACGCGGCGTCAACCTGCGCTTGGCATCAGAAATGGTCGGCGAACCTTCTTCGGCTTCCGCATGCCGCCACAAAATCAACTCCATTGCATTCTCCAATTCACCAAAAGGCGCGAACTTTAACCTATCAACGTGACGCCAACGTGACAGTTTTCATCAACTGATAGGCGCGTTCTGATTTTGAAACATTTGAGGGGACAAGGGGTATTCGCTGACGAAGGGTATCACTCACCGCGTTAAGCGCTTGAAGGTCATTGCTGTTGTACAACTCAAGTTCGACCTCGGAAATTGCGACTGAACGGTCGGCAACCGACACTTCGCCCCGATCCAAAGCGACCAATACCTCTCCACCTGCTGCGAGCGGCAAATGCCATGTGATGCGACGAAACTTCGTTCGAAAAAGCGGCTCGATTTCGTTGAAAATTTCAGGTCGCTCCAGCCATGCCTTTACTTCAGCGACTTCGATACACGAAAAATCAAAACGGCCGACGTAAGGTACCTCCCACTCTGGCCGGGAACTCAATCCGTTGACCGCTTTGCCGGCAAGTTTGACCGTCTGCAGGCGCCTTCTGCCTTGGCGACGGATGCGCAATGCAATTCCGTGTTTTCGCAACTCCAATTGCGGCGTATCGAAATACGCATTGTCGAGAATCTGATCGGTCCGTTTGATGGCTGTCTGCAACAAGGGGTGGCGCATGAAACGCCGCCGGTCCGACTGCGCCAATTCCAACTTGATTTCAATTTCCTGCCCCATCAACTTTCTCCCCCATGCACGCAATGAATACACATGAGGGATAGTAGCTGAAGATTGTCGGTTTTATAGCGTAGCGCGGCTTATCATACGCATCCCGCGTAATGCCATTGTTGTTGATCCGGTTCAGAAATCTCTGGAGACTGTTTGCATGCCCTCTAAACCCTCAGACACACCTAGCTACGCGCGACCCGACGGCGCTGCAAATCAACAGAAAGCCCGGACCGGTCTCGTCCGCCTATGGCATGCGGCGACGTATTCAGCCTCCGGACTTCGCACCGCTTGGTTAGAGACAGCCTTCCAGCAAGAGGTACTGGCAGCGCTTGTCATGCTGCCGGCGGCTTTTTGGGTCGGCAGCAATTGGGTCGAAATTTCATTGCTGATCGTAACCGTTGTCATTGTGTTGGTGGTCGAACTCCTCAATACCGCAGTCGAAATCACGATTGACCGAATCAGCCCGGAATGGCACGAATTGTCCAAACTGGCCAAAGACGTCAGTAGCGCTGCAGTGCTACTGGTTCTGTTGCTCTGTGGCGGCATTTGGCTAGCGGCGATCTATCATCGATTTTTCTAGAGCTACCGCACTAAATTTGCACGGAAATTATTGCCTAATGTTTACTTTTCAAAGAGTTTAGAACCATGCTTCAGACCTACCGCCGCCAAGTGGCGATCTGGCTTTTTATTTGCGGATCTATGGTTTTTGCGACGCTTATTGTCGGTGGCGTTACGCGCTTAACCCACTCTGGATTGTCAATCGTGGAATGGCAGCCAATTGTCGGCACCATTCCGCCGCTGAACCAAGTCGAATGGGAAGCCACGTTTGATAAATACAAATTGACCCCTGAATACAAACAGGTCAATCATCAGATGTCACTCGATGAATTCAAAGTGATTTTCTATTGGGAGTATTGGCATCGAATTTTGGGACGCCTGATAGGTGCAGCATTCTTCTTCCCGTTCGTTTATTTTCTTTGGCGCGGAGCTCTAGACCGCCCGCTAGCACTCAAACTTTCAGGAATCTTTTTACTCGGTGGATTGCAAGGCGCCATGGGCTGGTACATGGTGAAAAGCGGCCTGGTCGATGATCCACGAGTAAGTCAGTATCGATTGACCGCGCATTTGTCGCTGGCGTTCCTTATTTTCATCGCGCAAATGTGGGTGGCGCTTGATTTGCTGAAAGCGCGCGCCACAGCAGGCTTTAGCGCCCCGGTGCGGGCACTGCAAAAATTCGGATTTGGCCTGGTTTGCCTTTTGGCCTACATGATTGTGACTGGGGGATTTGTTGCCGGCATTCGCGCCGGAAAGGCATACAACACATTCCCTTTGATGAATGGTTCCTTCATCCCGCCGGAGATTTTTGATATCGACCCCTGGTATTTGAATTTCTTCAACAACATGGCAACCGTGCAGTTCGATCACCGCTTGGGCGCCTGGTTGCTGGCATTGCTGGTGCCGTGGTTTTGGCTACGCCTTCGCGCCCAGGAGGTTGCTGCCGAGGTGTCCTCGGCTGCAAGGCTGGCGTCCAATGCGATGCTGCTGGTCGTGACATGTCAGATTACGCTTGGGATTTTCACGGTACTGCATGCCGTCCCGGTCGGACTGGGAGCGACCCATCAGGCTGGGTCAATGGTGGTCATGGCAGTCCTGTTGTGGCTCAACCATGAACTACGGGTGAAAGCCGATCCACATCACAATGGCTGACTACTCCGTGACCCAAATCACCGGCGTAATTTTGGCCGGAGGTCGCGGACAACGAATGGGTGGGGTGGAAAAGGGGCTGCAGCTTCTTCAGGGCAAACCATTGCTTACGCATGTGCTCGAGCGCTTGCAACCGCAAGTGTCGCAAGTGCTGATTAATGCCAACCGAAACGCTGAGCGCTACGCAGCATTCGGTCATCCTGTCATTGCCGATCTGATAACCGGTTACGCTGGACCCCTGGCCGGCCTGCATGCCGCTTTGAGCGCTGTGACAAGTGATTTGGTGCTGACCGTTCCTTGTGATTCACCGTCTCTACCGCACGACCTTGCATCGCGATTGATCGACGCACTCAACGCAGGGTCGGTGCGGGTTGCCGTGGCGAGCGTTGAATCCAAAGCTGAGCCCGCATTTTGCCTGGTTCACCGTAGTGCACTCAGCAGTCTTTCTGCATACCTTGCCGCGGGAGGTCGCAAAATGGGAGCATGGCAAGATAGTGTGAATGCCTGCCGGGTCAACTTTGACGATCAAGCAACTGCGTTTCGCAACATCAACTCGCCGGATGATCTGGCGGAATTTGGTCAGTGACAAACCATGTCGAACGACTCGTTTCACCAAGGTGCAAAAGAAGGTTTCGTTCGCTTCCTGCCGCTATCGATCGGCCTGATCCCATGGGCACTTGTTACCGGTGTGGCGATGCGCAGCGCGGGGTTTTCCGTGTTGGAGGCGATGGGAATGAACGTCATTGTGTTCGCCGGCACAGCACAGCTTGGCACCTTGCCGTTGATAGTGGTCGGCGCACCGATGTGGTTGATTCTGGTCACCGCATTGGCATTAAATCTGCGATTTGTGATTTTCTCGGCCGCCATAGCGCCAGCCTTCGAAGGAGTGCCTTGGTGGCAACGGATCTTTAGCGGTTATTTGCTGACCGACGGTGTCTTCGCCGCCTGTTCGCCGCGCATGTTGACCTCAAACGACAAGGACTGGCGCCTTGGTTACTACCTCGCGCCGTCGCTGTGGAGTTGGGTCCTGTGGCAAGTATTGGCCTTGGTCGGTGTGCTGGGCGCAACAGCGCTGCCAACCACCTGGTCGCTGGAATTCATGGCCAGTATTGCCCTGATGGTCTTATTGGTGCCTTTTGTAGTCTCGAGGCCGATGCTTGCGGCGGCCATTACCGCCGGCACCATTGCTGTCGCACTCGCCAGTCTGCCGCTGCGACTCGGCCTGATCGCTGCAATTTTTGCAGGTATTGGTGCGGGATTTGCCGCCGAACGCTGGACACAGTCGACTTTACCAAAAGAGCGTATTGAATGAACGATCAACTGATGCATTCGGGCGTCTGGCTATGGCTGGCGTTCGTCCTCGTAGCGCTCGCCACCCACTTCCCGCGCGCCAGCTTTATCGTCGCCGGTGGACGGGTAAAGCTACCTGCAGGCTTGCAACGAGCATTGCGTTACGCACCGGCCGCCGCACTTGCGGCGTTGATTGTTCCTGATATCGTTTTGGTTGGTGGCGGGCTGGAACCGGTCAACCCCAAACTATTTGCCACTATTGCGGTGTTCGTCGTCGCAACTCGCTGGCGCAATCCATGGTTGCCTTTTATTGTCGGCATGGCCGTGCTGTGGTCGGCACAAGCCCTGCTCGCCTAGAAAACTGCTCGCACCGCCAAGGCCACCAGCACTGCCTGTGCCAGGGTCGACAGGACGAATACGGCAAATCGTGTCGGAATGTGATTGCTGGTCACCTGCACCAGACTATGTATGATCCGCAACCCGACGTAAACCCAAGCCATCGCAACCGCTACACCATGTCCGGCTCCCGCAACAGCTAGCGTCAGTGCGACAGCGTAAAACATGGTCGGCGCTTCCATCAGGTGGTTGTAGTTGTCGGCTTTCCAACGCACATTTGGTGGCAAGGTCGCCATTTGCTCACCCTTAGGTACGTTTGGGTCGAGCACCATCTTCATCGCCACCACAGCGGGAATCCGTGTCGCATACATCCAAGACCAAATCACCAACGACCAAATCAACAATGCAACGACCGGCTGCAAAATTTCACTTTGCATAATGTTCCCCCTTTTCCTTCGAGATTGCTGGCAACAAGATTTTATGGCGCCGGGCAGCAGCGGTGATGCAATCAAGCGCAGTAAAGCAGATTGCAATTACAATCGGAGTACTCCGCAAGACCGCACGTAATGGTGCAATAGACCTTCTAATTTTTCTCGCATGGAACTGTCATGAACAATCAATTCCGAACTATTTTTACCATCATTGCGCTCCAAACAGCAGCATCTCAAAGTCTATTCGCAGCAGAAATAACTGTACCACCAGTTGCTGCGAGCAATGTTTGGGTTCGCGCGACGGTTCCGGCGCAGCAGGTCACGGGCGCCTTCATGACGCTGACCTCGGTCTCTGATTTGAAGCTGGTTTCTGCCAGTTCGCCGCAGGCGGGAACGGTGGAGATTCATCAGATGTCGATGGAGAACAACGTGATGCAAATGCGGGCGCTACCCGACGGACTTGCACTGCCGAAACGAGTTCCGGTCGAACTCAAGCCGGGGGGATATCACCTGATGCTAATGGGCCTAAAAACACAGTTGAAAGCCGGTGCCCGCGTGCCATTGACACTAATTTTCGAGTCCAGCAACAAGAAAAAGATCACCTTGAAACTGGATGCCGATATTAAAGACATGACGGCAAAGGGTAACGGTGAAAGCGGCATGGCCCCTTAGGAGTTAACGCGCGTCGCCGCCGATGGACGGAGCGCTCGCCGGTCAGTCCACTTGTTCACTAGCTGAGGCGACTAAGGGGCTGGCAACTTCACGTAACTTTACCTGCCTGACAAATTCAGGCAACACCCGATGCTTAGAGTGGGGCCATCAGACACATCGGTCTGCATTCAAAGGAGCGTCATTATGGAAACCAGTTTCAATCAGGAAGCCGTAAGTTCCACAGCATCCAGCCACTGCAAGCACCAACGGCAGCACCATCGCGGCGGCCATCGCTTTGGCAAGGCTGTGTTTATCGTTTTACTGGCAGTTGCTGCGGGCGTCACTGGTGGATTCATCAGCAAGGCGGTCGCACAAGAACATCCGATGATGAAACCAGAAGAACGTGGTGTGAAGATGGACGAGCGCATCACGCGAATGGTCAAACACATGGCCGTCGAAGTCGATGCGACGCCCGAACAAACCCAAAAACTGATAGCCATCGCCAAGGCAGTTGCCAAAGACCTTGCACCGGTTCGCGAGAAACTGCAGGCTGCCCGCCAACGTGGAATCGCCTTGATGGCGGCTCCGCAAATCGATCGGCAAGCGCTCGAGCAGTTGCGAGTCGAACAGATTTCGATGATGGACAGTAATTCCAAGCGCCTGATGCAGGCAATGGCCGACAGCGCAGAAGTGCTAACGCCGGCGCAACGGCAAAAATTCGCCGAGCAGTTTAAGAAAATGGGCGGGCCCATGGGTGGGCCTATGGGCGGACGTTTTGGTCATCATGGTGGTATGGGCGGGCAGTGATGGTTTAGTCTTGCACAATGCAAAATCGCATTCTGTTAATTGAAGACGACCCGCGCCTGGCAGCTTTGGTTTGCGAATATCTTGGTGAATCCGGCTATCTCGTAACCACAGCTGCCAGCGGTACTACTGGAATGGACCTGGCAACATCGACCGCATTTGACGCCCTGATCCTGGATTTAATGCTGCCGGATATGGATGGCCTGGAGGTCTGCCGAAAGCTACGCGCGCAATCGGGAATCCCTATCGTGATGCTGACCGCACGGGGCGATGCGACCGACCGTGTGGTCGGCCTTGAAATGGGCGCCGACGATTACCTGCCAAAGCCTTTCGAACCGCGAGAATTGCTTGCCCGCCTGCGCGCAATCTTGCGTCGCAGGGGCACTGAAGGTAGCAGACGCAGTGACCTTGGTTCGCGAGGCAATAACAGAGAAAGTGCAACCGACATATTGCGGTTTGGCAGGTTGGAGATCGATCGTGGTGCGTTATCGATCAGACTTGACCAAAAGACCTGCGATCTCACCAGTCATCAGTTCCACACTTTTGCTCATTCTTGCCGAGAATGCCGGCCGCGTACTTTCGCGGGAACGTTTGCTGGAGTCAGCAACCGGGGAAACTTTGGAGGCATTCGACCGCTCCATTGATGTGCATATTTCACGAATTCGGTCGGCGATTGAAGATGATCCGAAGACACCGCGCCGAATCATTACCGTACGCGGCGCCGGATATGTCTTCGCTCGCCAGCAAGACTGATTTGGTGTTTCAGACATGTTAAGACGATTGTATTTCCGCATCTATCTCGCGGTGCTTGGCAGTTTGCTGACTTTTGCTCTGGCGGTTGGATTTGCCTGGCGTAGCGTCGGTGAGTCAAGTCATCGTCGACACAGCACCGAGATGTTGATGCAGGCCGCGCAAAACGTTTTGCCACCCGCGGACGCCAGTGAGGCGTGGCAACAATTGGCGTTGGCCGAAATCACCCGCGGCATGCAGGTTGATCTAAGCCTTTATTCTTCCGACCTTAAATTGTTGGCCAGTGTTGGCAAGCCGTTGCCACCACCTGACCTTGCGCGAAGCGCTCACGGTGCCTTCGCCCAATTCCGCCCATCATTGGTGTGGAACATGCAACTCCCGGATGGGCGCTGGCTGCGCGCACACCCACAGGGCCCGCCCGATCACCCGCTGCCGGTTGAAGGTATTGCCTTTGTCGGGGCAATGTTGCTCTTACTCATTGTGGTTGGCGTCGCGGCCCACCCGATAGCACGACGGATAACACGCCGACTGGAACACTTGCAAGCGGGGGTGGAGTCTTTAGGCCGCGGTGACCTGACCGCCCGCGTCGATGTCCAGGGACATGATGAAGTAGCAGCGCTGGCGGCCAGCTTCAACGGCGCCGCAACGCGGATTGAGGAGCTGGTTAACGCCCACCGCTTGTTGTTGGCCAATGCCTCCCATGAATTGCGCACCCCGCTCACCCGGATCCGAATGGCAATCGAACTGCAAAAAAATCAAATTGAACCAGCAAGACAACGCGCGCTGGAGCAAGACATTCAAGAGCTTGACGCGATGATTGAAGACATTTTGCTCAGTAGTCGAATTGACGCATCTGCGCACACAACAGCCCACGAGGAAGTTGACCTTTTGGCACTCGCAGCCGAAGAGTGCGCGCGATTCGCCAATAGCGGAATTGACGTCAGCGGAGAGGCAGTAATCGTTCACGGGGACCCAACATTGTTGCGTCGGATGGTGCGAAATTTGGTGGAAAACGGATTGCGTCACGGCGCACTGCCCCTTGATGTTAGCGTGATAAAAAACGGCAAACGCGTTGTGCTGCAGGTCACCGATCACGGCTCAGGCATCCCGGCTGCTGCGGTGAATACGATTTTTGAACCCTTCGTTCGCTTGCCAGGGTCGGCAGCCGGTGGTACCGGGCTGGGTCTATCCTTGGTAAGAAAAATTGCGCAGCATCATGGTGGCACGGCGATTGTCGCCAACAACGGACCGCGACAGTTCACCGTCAAAATCGAATTTCCAGTGTGACTTTTTTGCCTTGGTGTCTTGTTGCGTTCGCAATGAGCCTGGAGCGCAACAGCTGTTCTGATCAAAATCGAGCTGCCTTGGTCACTGGTTGTCAGGGAAGCGCGCTGGCGCAGCAATGCTTCCCTTGAACTCAAATGTTTTAAAGTGCGGCCTTGACCTCGACACCGACGAAACGCGGATGGGAGATGTCGGAGTAGAAGGCACCGATAGTGCTGGCGGTACCACCAGGAACGCTGACGTATTGCTTGTCGAAAATATTATTTACAACCACGGAAACGCCATAACGACGGTCCGAGTTCATCCAGCTGACACGCGTGTCGAATTTGCTCTGTGCCTGACCAGTTTTGAATGCACCCTGTTCGCAGGTGTATTCATCAGGCTGTGGAATGTTCGGGCAGTTCGAGTTCTTGCTGGTGTAGGTGCCCTGGAAGTTCCACTCCATAAAGCCTCCTAAACCTGACCAATTCACCACCATCCCAGCCATCGAGGTCAACTTCGGCAAGCCGGTCAGTTGTCCGGAGACATCGACACCGTATTTGTCGATCTTGTTTTCCCATTTCTGAACGATGTACTCGGCGGCAGTGAACAGACGCAAATTCGAATTGACGCGAATACCACCGTCGATGTCCAAACCCCAAGCCTTCTGGTCGCCGCTTGTCACGTCATAAACAGGAATATTGCCGACGTTGTTCACTAGTTCGATCGACTGCAAGTCGGAGAACTTGTACTTGAACAGTGAGGCATTCATGACGGCTTTCTGAGTGGGGAAGTTCATTTTGATGCCAACTTCGCCGTTCTTCATCTTCTCCGGGGCGAATTCGGCGAGCGGTTGCACTACAGAATAGCCGCCGGACTGGTAACCCTGAGAGTAAGAGGCGAACACCATGGTATCGGCATCGTACTTGTGGTCGACCACCAACCGCGGACTCAAGTTTGACCACGAGTCATTGGCCTTGACCTTGGTGGAAGCGGCAATTGCGGCATCGCTGAAGATCAGGTTGGTCGGCGCAGCACCGCCCAGCAGCCCTGTCATCGCGTCAGCCGTCAGATTGGCGTCACTGGTTGTGGCGGGTGGAACATACCAACTGACACTCTTCTTGTCCCTAGTCCAGCGTGCCCCGGTGGTCAGGTTGGTAGTCGACGTCAGATGCCAGATCACGTCGCCATAGACCGCCATCGATTTGGAGGTGACTTTATTGTCCATTTGCTCGGACCACAGCGTTGAGGGGTTGCCACAGACACCCGCCGCGCCACAGGCAAACATATCCAGCACGCCGCCAGTAAAGAAGAAGCCGGACGCAGCGCCGCCATGTATCGGCGCCAACGCATTGATCCGGTAGTCCAGCGTATCCAAGGAATCGGTACTCAGCGTCGCCCCACTGGTTTGCTTCGCATCGGACCGGTAAAAACTCAAACCGGACACCCAGTCATATTTCTCGTTCTTGGACGACAGCTTGAATTCCTGTTGCCAGATAGTTGTGTTTTCCTTGTTCAGCGTTGAAAGGTAGGCAGACATCTGTGAGGTGCCATCGTAGTCCCCCAAGTTCTTGGTTTTGAACTCACGCCATGAAGACAGTGAGTTGAAGGTCATGCCGGCGAGCGGCGTTTCGAAGCGGATGTTTGCCGAATTGAAATTGAGCTTCTCCTTGCTCGGCGCATCGTTCATCAGATTGGCATCGCGCGGATCGAAGAACGTGCTGAATGCCGCCGGCACTGACGGAATCGCGGCACCGGTAAATGGGTTCACGTCATTGAAGGGTGCCACGCCGTAGGCGGGGCGAGCTTTCTGGTCAACATAGGAATGCTCATAGGAACCGACCAACTTGGTCTGAGCGTCAGGTGACCATTTGGCCGAAAACCGCCCGCTGACTGAATCGGACCCGCCGTCTTTGCTGTTGCCAACGTACACATTTTCCTTCCAGTTATCGGACTTGTCGGCAATCACCGCGAAACGAACTGAAAGTTTGTCATTTACGGGTGCATTCACCATGCCGTTGATCCGGGTCGAATTCCATGATCCGAGACGCACCGCGCCGGTCGCGTCAAATTCCGCTTCCGGTTCGTTGGTGACGATGGACAAAGCGCCGGCGGCACTGTTGCGGCCGAAAAGGGTGCCCTGCGGCCCCTTGAGAACCTCGATGCGCTGCACGTCAAGGAAGTTCATCAGTGCACCACCACTTTTGGCGGCATAGGCACCGTCGACATAGACACCGACTGGTGCATCAGTGGCAACACCAAAATCACTCGGGTTGATGCCGCGCAAGCCAAAGCTGGGCTGGGTTTCATCACCACCGCCCACCACCAGGCCGGGGATGTAGCCATTCATGTCGGTCAGGTTGCTGGCACCAATGGCATCGACATCCTTCATCGTCACCACCTGCATGGTGATCGGCACGTTTGATGTTTTTACGGATGATCATTGACATTCCTTTCTTGGTTATTAGTTATTGGTTGTTGTGCAATCAGTTCTTCACAGACAACATGTATTTCGCTGCTGCCATCCGATGTTCTGGACTCAGATGACTCTGGCCCGGCATGGGTGGGAAGTCCTCGCGTTTCTTTACCGGCTTGGCAATGTAGTCGGCGATTCCTTGCGGGTTGTCAGCGTACATGGCCTGAATGATTTGCGTCGGTGGACCGATCATGCGGGCGCTATAGGCGTGACAGCCAGCGCAAACCGCCCGGTATAGATGTTCACCCGCATCGGCAGCAGCGATCTTGCGAGGCTCGGCAGGTTTGTCCAACAGGTAGCTCGCAACGTCGGTGCTGGTCGTCTTCTTGCATTCAGGCCAACTGCCAAGGCCTAGTGACTTGAAACTCGACTTGTTAACCGCGCAACTGCCGTTGCCAGGCCCCACGGTTACCACGTCCGGCCCTTTGCGGGTCAGGTTGAGCGCCATCAGCGCCTTGATGTCGTCAATGGGTTCGTAACCGTTATTGCTGAACAGGTTGCGGTAAATCGAGACGCGATCAGGGTTCGGGTCTGATTCAGGGTCTTTCGGAATGTTGCCGAAGGATCCGTGGTCGACCACGATGATGCCCGCATTCTTGTTGTCGCGGATGATGTTGTTCTCGATCTGCACATCGTCGGCGGCCATGACGATGATGCCGGTACCGCTGGGCACACCGGAGACGATAGACCCCGGCGCGCCAAAGTTCTTGTGGTTGTTGCCGACGATGAAGTTGTTGCGAATGATCACGTCAAACGTGGTCTTGATCGGCAAACCGGGGGTTATGAAAGTCAGAATGCCGCCGGCATTGTCATAGACCATGTTGTTCTCGACCACAGCATGGCGGCTGTTCTCGATCTCAATGCCGGCCACCGAGGCAAACACCTCATTGTGCGCGACATGAATATTGTCCGACATGCCAACGTAGATAGCAGCATCTTCGATGCCCGACACCACGTTGTATTCGATCAGGCCGTTCATCCCCCAATTGCGGGAAGATGCCATACACGCCGGTGTCCTTGATCCAGTTGGCGGATCACGAAGTTGTTGCCGGCCTGCCCCATGATCGCATTGCCCTTGTAGTGAATGATCTTCATGTTCTCGATGCGAAAGCCGTTGCCCGAGTAGAGGATCGCATCGTTCATCTTGCGCTCGCCATCCATCACCGGCCACTCGCCATCCTTGATTACGCCGATGATGGCAATGTTGTCCTTGTCGATGAATACGGTTTCCTTGTAAGTACCAGGCATGACCTGGATCGTGTCGCCGGGCTTGGCCTGACTCACAGCCGTTTGAATCGACTGGCCGTCCTGACGGTGATGATCGTGCCGGACATGGTCGAAGTCGTCAGGCTGGCGCCGACCACGCCGCTGGCACCTCGGGCAGCCGCCAGGGTACTTTCGGCACTGATCGCGACACCGGCAGACGGTGCGCTGTCAGCCGCTTGGCGTGCCGTTTGATATCCGACACCAACCGCCGCGGCAATCACGACGACACAAAGGATTATTTTTTTCATGTGTTTCTCTCTCCTCAGACAGGTAAAAATTACTGACGTACAGCGCCCGAGTTCAAGCCCGACGGAACCACCGTCGGGCGTTCAGGTTTGAATGACTCATCGGTCAGTGCTTGCAAGAAATCAACCAAACGGTCGAGTTCAGTTTCGGTAAGCTTGGGTTCCATATGTGCCAATGCAGGGTCAGGTTTTCGCCTTTTGGCACCGCATGGCCGCGACCAAGCGTGTAGAAACGCACAGTTTCTTTTAGGTCGGCAAAGCGCCCGGAATGGTTATAAGGAGCTGTGAGTGCAATGTTGCGCACAGTCGGCACCTTGAAACCTCCGCGCTGCGTCGGCTCACGACTGATTCTTTCCGCCCCTGCGTCGAAGGCATGACCTTTCGGCTCTGGCGTGCCAAGCACCGCAATCTGCTGATTCGTAAACAACGGCGGGGTGTGGCACTCGGCGCAGCGGGCGACAAACGAACGGAAGACATTCATGCCTTCGATTTCCTTGGCGGACAGCGCATCGTGCATACCGTGCGCATACAGGTCGTAGCGGCTGTTGAGCGACACCAGCGAGGACTCGAAACCGGCCAGCGCGCGGTATACCTGGTCTAAAGTAATATCACCTCGCGATTGTGGGAATGCATCGGCAAACAGACGCTTGTATGTCGCATTACCCTTCAGGCTTTTGAGCAATTGCGCCGGTGTATTGCCCATTTCACGAGCATCGTAGAGCGGTCCCTGCATCTGCTGCTCCAACGAGTTGGCACGGCCATCCCAGAAAAGCTTTTGCAAAAAATGCGACGTTCCATAAGGTCGGCGCATTGCGCGCCACCTCGGCACCACCAATCCCGCGACTGCGTGCCAAACCATCCGCAAATCCCTTGTCGGGGTCGTGGCAGGTACTGCAGGCCAGTGTGCTGTCCTTGGACAAGAGTGGATCGAAAAACAGGTAACGCCCGAGATCAATCTCTTTCGGCGTAAAGCCTTCACGCCATTTTGGCAAGCCGGTTTTCAGTCCGCCGACACCGGAATTCTGCAATGACGTATAACCCACATACGCACTGCGCAAGCGGCAGGTGCCACCAAGCAAATCAAAACCAGCCGGGCAGTGACTGGTTAGCTCAATACGTTTTGGCAAAGGCGAATTTGCCGCAATGCTGTTTCCTGCTAACAAGCACAAACAGGCCTGTTACGATAGCGAATGTCGTTAAAGCGCGCACCGGAGTTACTGTTCGACGGTTAGGGCTTGAAGGTGCCAATGTAGGCCAGCGTGTCGCGTTCAGCGGCAGAGTCAGTCAGCAGTTTGCTTATCGCAGCCATCTGTTTTCCGGTCTTGTCGTCGGGGTGAGCACCTCGTGCACCGCTGCGAAAATTAGACAACTGTCGCGCCAGGTATGCCCGATCGATACCCGTCAGTCTCGGCGCACCGAGAGACTTGTTGCCGGCGCCATTGGCCTGATGACAGGAGGTATAATAAACTGTTGTACTGCGTCTTGCCGTTGTTCAGATCTGCCTTGCCCGACGCCGTATCACCAGCACCAACTCGCGGCATCGCCGCAATGTAAGTGGCGACCGCTTGCCGCTCCGCCGCTCCGGGCAAAGTAGCAACGGCCGCTTTCATCTGCGCGCCGTGTGTATCGGATGGTGATGTACCGCGGCGCCCGTTGGCGAAGTTGTCTAATTGGCGTTCCAGGTACCAGGCATCCATGCCAGCAATGTTTGGTGCACCGAGCTTGCGGTTTCCTTTTCGCCCTTGGCGCCATGACATGCCTGACATGGAGCGTACAGCTTGGCTGCGTCAGCAGCGATTGCGGTATTTGCCAAGCCAAAACAAAGGAAGGACAGCTGCAACAATATGCGCATTTGACGGATGGTGGTGGCCTTGGTGGTGGGTTTACGAAGGCGAACCGACATGCTGATTGATGCAGATGGTTGTCCAATCGCGGGGATAACACGCAAATTATTGCACAGGTGTACAATTATTGACAAGATGTCTAAGACGATTCCATCAAAGTTGCTACCTGCTGTCCGCGGTCGCCCTCGCAAACGCGGCAACGGCGAGGACTCCGCGCATTGCGATTCTGGACGCAGCGCTCGTCTGCATTGCCTGCAACGGTCTCGCTGGTGCAAGCCATCGGGTGATTGCCGAACAGGCCGGGGTCACACTTTCGCTAACGACCTATTTCTTTTCCAGTCGGGACGATATCCTGTTGCAAGCCTTTGACCATTTTGCCGAACGGACGCTACAGGGAACACAGAGTTGGTTAAGCGAAATCGGTGATTACCTGCTGACTTTGCCTAGGCTGCGCGAACACAATCCCGAGTGGCGTAATCAGATCGCGGACATGCTCGCCGAGCGTATCAGCGAGTTCATTACCAGGGAGTCTCCGGAAAAAGCCTTCGGCAACGCAATCGAAGTCACCTATATGTTCGCCTACCAGCAACCGGTGGAACTGCGTCAGCGCGTCAAGGAGTACCGGGCACAACTCGTCGCGATTGTCGCCAACTACATGATTCAGTTCGGTATGCAAAATGTCGAGGTCAATGCCTCGTTGCTGCTGGGCACCGTGCACCGATGGGAGTATGAGTGTCTGAACACAGTAATACGCCCAAGCCGGCTTCAAGTACGAGACGAAATCGCCCAGTTGCTTCGTTTGATGCTGAAAGACTAGCGCCCCGCATGAGTGCACTCATGGGCGCTCCGCTGAACGATTTTGGTGATAAATCAACAGCACGTGCTTAGAAATATTTCATGTTTGCTGTCGAAGCACAAATCACCGTCAATGTTGGTCGTTGAAATTTTGGGGATGCAACTGCAGTAGTCCGCGATCCGTTCTCATCATTGTGATATTTCCCATCACATTCAACCTTCCAGGCCGCGAAGAATATTCACCAATCACAATTTGCCCGATAGACTGCGCAACCCAGTCTGCCGATTCTCCACATCCAATGTCTCACCTACGTGCTGTCATCCTAATGATCGTCGTCACTTTGCTGTGGAGCACCGCAGGTGTAGTCACGCGACACCTGGACGCGGCCGCAAGTTTTGAAGTCACGTTTTGGCGGAGCTTTTTAACGCGCTTGACGCTTATTGTCATGCTCGCCATTTTGCGCGGCCATCACTATGGCGCACCTTAGTGAGGTCACCTGTGGTGGTCTGATGTCAGGGGGTTTGTTGGGCGGTGATGTTTACCGCATTCATGGTCGCGATTACGATGACCACCGTGGCCAACGTCCTGGTGACCATGGCCATCGGCCCCCTGCGCACTGCCGTGATGGCATGATTTTTCCTGCACCACAGGTTGCCGTCACGCACGCGGATTGCAATCCTGGTCGCCGGCTCAGCATTGTCTGGATGTATGGTACGCAAATCGGCAATGGCGTTTCCGTTGCGGGCAGCCTGGTGGCATTGGCGGTACCGCTCGCCGCCGCGATCAATTTCACGATGCTGCAACACGTTGGACACCGCGGTTCGGCACAGCCCGCAGAGAGCACCGTGGCGCCGGCGCACGACATGCTGCTTGCCGTCTTGATCGGCGCCATCATTTCTTCGGTGTTGTGCCTGCCGTTGGCATGGCCGCTTCACACCTCAGCCCATGACCTTCGATTGCTGGCTCTGCTTGGCGCAACACAACTCGCCGTGCCCTGCCTGCTGATGGTTCGTCTCACCGCGTGCTCGCGGCGGCGGAAATCTCGCTGCTTGGCTTGCTGAGGTGGTTTTTGGTGCTCACGTGGGCGTGGCTTGGCGCAGGAGAGACGCCAACGGCGAATACCCTTGATCGGTGGCGCATTGGTTTTAGGTGCTTTATTGGGCAACGAATTGTTTGCGCTGCGCGAATTGCCGCCTGATGGTATCAAGCACGGCGTGCCATCAGCACCAACTGGTCGTCCGCAATAAATTTTGCTTGCCTCCAGACCAAATGCGAACTGGGTCGAAATGAACAACCCGATAACAGCGCCTCCGGCCCGCCATCCGCCGATGCTCGATTTGTGTGACACGCGTCTCGGCGCTTACTTCGAGAACACCTTCGTCGAACAACTACCGGCCGATCCATTACGCTTGGACATTCCCCGCCAAGTACGCAACGCTTGTTTCAGCTATGTGAAACCGAGTGCAGTGACTGCACCCCGGTTGTTGGCCTGGACGGATTCAGTTGGCGAGCAACTCGGTATCAGTCGCCCTCCAGCTCCAACAGGCGGCGCGGCAGACGTCCTCGGTGGGAATTTGATTTTGCCTGGCATGCAGCCTTATGCCGCACGTTACGGCGGACATCAATTCGGCAAATGGGCGGCACAACTGGGTGATGGCCGGGCGATGACCTTGGTTGAACTGAATTGTCCGGATGGTGGTCGTCGTGAACTGCAACTCAAGGGCGCAGGACGCACTCCGTATTCACGTACAGCTGACGGTCGCGCTGTGCTGCGTTCATCCGTGCGCGAATTTCTGTGCAGCGAAGCCATGCACCACTTGGGCATCCCGACGACGCGTGCGCTCAGTTTGGTAGCGACTGGCGATGCTGTCGTGCGCGACATGTTTTATGACGGCAATGCGGGCAGAGCCGGGTGCGATTGTCTGCCGAGTGGCGCCGTCATTTGTGCGCTTTGGCAATTTTGAAATTTTGACCTGGAGCGACGGGTTAGCCGAATTGAAACAACTCGCAGACTACGTCATTAACACGCACTTTCCGCAACTCGGCACACCGTCGCCCGAGGTCTATGCGTGCTGGTTCGAGGAAATCTGTCGTCGTACTGCAGTCATGGTAGCTGAATGGATGCGCGTCGGTTTTGTCCATGGTGTGATGAATACCGACAATATGTCGATTCTTGGACTGACCATTGACTACGGCCCATACGGATGGCTTGAGGGCTACGACCTGGGGTGGACGCCTAACACCACTGATGCGGAGGGCCGCCGCTACTGCTTCGGGCGTCAACCAGAAATTGCGCAGTGGAACCTATTGCGCCCTGGCCGGCGCGCTGTCGCCACTGATTCCTGATCGGGCGGATCTGGAAACCGGCATCCGCACTTTTGCAACAGTCTATGCTGAACACTCGCGCCGGATGATGGGCAACAAGCTCGGGCTATTGAACTTTGATGAAACCGACGATAGCTTGGTAGAGGATCTGGTCTCCGCACTGCATCAGCAGGAGACCGACATGACCCTGTTTTTCGTGGTCTGGCTGAACTGCCTACCGACTCCGCCGCAACAAGCGAGCAAACCTTGCTCGCACCGCTGCGCCGGGCGTTTTACGTCGAAGGTGAGGAAGCCGGAAGACACCTCGGCCCCTGGTTGCGGCGCTACATTTCGCGGGTGCAACGCGATGGCACTGGTGCGGACTCGCGTCGCGATCAAATGAATCGCGTCAATCCAAAGTATGTAGCGCGAAATTATCTCGCTCAACTGGCCATTGACGCTTTGGTCGATGGTGATTCGTCAGTCATCAATCGTTTGGTAACAGTGTTGCAGAGTCCGTACGCCGATCAACCGGAGCATGACCAGCTGGCAGAGCGCCGCCCGGAATGGGCGCGCCACAAGGCGGGTTGCTCGGCACTTTCCTGTAGTTCGTGAGGCTCATCAAATGGAAACCACTGTCCTTGCCATTGGCGGAATGAAAAGCGAAGACGATCTCCGTGCCGTTGCCAACGCCATTCAGGATTTACCTCACATCGGGCAAGTCGATATTTCATTGGAACGTGGTGTGGCGACGATTGAGTTCGGACGGTTGATTTCGGTCGAAGATCTTCTGCGCGCAATCGAAGATGCTGGATTCTCGGCATCTGAAACTTAAGGTATACCGTTTAACGGCGCCTGGCCGGTGTCAATACGCATACGGTATGTGGTTATTCGGCTGATTACATCGGCTTACAGTCGGAGACCGTGTTTTATTGAAGGAACTAAAATCCTCCTGGTTGTCGTATGAATAACGAATTTGCGGCAATAGCTGAACATAATGAGGCCCCCATGAAACACCGGATACTTTCCACAATATTCGCCACCCTTCTGGCATTTGCGAGCTTGTCCACCACTGTTCTGGCGCTCGACGCTTCGACAGCCCGGCCCGCTGAACTGAAACCACTGCCTCAACAACCACAGGCTGCAAGACTGGCCGCTGCGGTGTTGTCCCGTTATCACTACAAACCATTGCCGCTCGATGATGAAATGTCAGTGAAAATTTTCGACCAGTATCTGAAGGCACTCGATCCGGAAAAGATGTTCTTTGTTCAAACCGATGTCGATCAAATGTCGCTCAATCGCGCGCAGCTTGATGATGCCGTATTGACCGAAAACCTCACCGTTCCGTTCAGCATTTACAACCGATACTCAGCGCGAGCAACGGAACGATTTTCCTATGCCCGGGCGTTACTGAAAGACAGTTTCGACTTTAGCCAGGAGGAGTCTCTTCAGTATTCGCGCAGCAAGGCGAATTGGCCAAAATCCGAAGCCGAAGTGCGAGACCTCTGGCGCAAGCGGGTAAAGAATGACTGGTTGCGCCTGAAATTAGCCGGGAAAGATGACGCCGGCATTGCCGCGACACTGGACAAGCGTTACCAGACCACGCTCAAACGAATATCCCGCCTCAAGAGTGAAGATGCGTTTCAGATTTTCATGAATGCCTACACCACTGCAATCGAGCCGCATACGAACTATCTGGGACCGCGCAGAGCAGAGGAATCGATATTTCCATGAAGTTGTCGCTGACCGGGATCGGCGCCACGCTGACTGAACGTGACGATTACACAACGGTACGGGATTTGGTACCCGGCGGTCCGGCAAGCCTCTCAGGCAAACTCAAAATCGGTGACCGTATTGTCGGCGTTGCTCAGGGTGAAACCGGCCCGATGGTTGATATCCGGGGCTGGCGACAAGACGATGCAGTTGCACTGATCCGTGGCCCCGCGGATACCGTTGTCCGTCTCGAAATTCTGCCTGCGAGCACCGGTGCCGAAGCAGCCAGTAAATTGGTCACGCTGATACGAAAGAAGATCTCGCTTGAAGATCAGGCAGCCAAACAAAAAATTATTTCAGTCAGGGATGGAAGCGTTACGCGCAAGATCGGGGTCATTTCGCTTCCCGGGTTTTACGAGGATTTTGAAGCCAGACGACGAGGTGATACAGACTTCAAGAGTGCTACCCGCGATGTGGCTCGATTGCTTGCAGAATTAAAGAAGGAAAATGTCGACAGCGTGCTCCTCGATTTGCGCAACAACGGAGGTGGTTCACTCTCCGAAGCGATCGAACTTACCGGACTATTCGTCGGCAAGGGGCCGGTCGTTCAGCAGCGCGATGCCAAGGGTGATCTGATGGTTGGGACAAGCACAAACAGCAAGCCGATCTGGAACGGACCGCTGGGTGTATTGATCAATCATGGTTCCGCTTCGGCATCAGAGATATTTGCTGCGGCCATTCAAGACTACGGTCGCGGGTTGGTCATTGGGACCCAGAGTTTTGGCAAAGGTACGGTCCAGGGTGTGATTGATCTTGATCGGATCGCAAAGAACGGGAAGCCGAAATATGGTGAATTGAAACTGACGGTCGCGCAGTTTTTCCGCATCAATGGCGGCACTACACAACTGCGCGGCGTAGTTCCGGATATCGTTTTTCCAAGCGTAGCCGATCCGGAGAACTTTGGCGAGACGAGCTACACCAACGCGTTACCCTGGGTCGAAGTTACACCGGCAAACTATGCGCAAAGCAGTGATCTCACTGCGGTACTTCCTGCGCTACAGAAACGGCACGCGAATCGAATTAAGGATGATCGGGAGTTTCAATACCTGAATGAGGATCTTGCGGAATTTCAAAGCCTGCGTGAAAAGAACAAGATATCCTTGAATCAAATCGAACGTCGCAATGAACAGAAGATGCAGGAGAGTCGCGAGGCCGCACGCGAAGCGGCAAGAAACTCCGACAAATCGGGAAACAAGAGCGTCAAAGCAGGGTCCGCCGGCGGGGCGAAGGTCAAGGGCCGGAAATCACCAACGCGGGATGACGGTTTGCAGGCAGACGAACGCAGTCTTGAAACCCAGATTGCCGAAGAAAAGGCTGACAAAGATGCAGATGATTTCCTGCTGATTGAAGCGGCCAATATACTCAGCGACGAAATTGCGTTGAGAAACACCCAGCCTCGCCTTGTGGCGGAAATAAAGCCTTTTTCGAGCGTAACTTCACCATAGGTTGGATGCGCCAATTTGCC
This sequence comes from Rhodocyclaceae bacterium, assembly GCA_016718525.1. GTDB lineage: Bacteria > Pseudomonadota > Gammaproteobacteria > Burkholderiales > Rhodocyclaceae > JADKHX01. The sequence goes on along the minus strand of JADKDD010000001.1, from coordinate 330,041 downwards.
GGGAGTCGATTATGAGTTTGTTTTTTCCGCGCCTCGCTATGCTGCTTGGACTTTCGTTGCTGCTGACCGGATGTAATGAAGCATCGAAGCTGCCGCCGCTAGCAAGTTTCGGCCCCGCACCAACCATACCCGAACCGACGGTAGGACCATTACCGACAGTTAACGTCGCAAAGGCAGCTGGCTGGCCGGCAGGCGCTTTGCCTGTTGCGGCGGCTGGGCTCTCGGTAAAGGCGTTTGCTTCGGGTCTCGATCATCCGCGTTGGTTATACGTACTCCCCAACGGCGATGTGCTGGTCGCCGAGTCCAATGGACCTGAGCGCCCGGATGAATATTCCGGCGTGGTGGGCATGGTGGCTAAATTCATCATGAATCGTGCTGGCGCGGGCGTACCAAGTGCCGACCGGATTACGCTACTACGTGATGTCGATGGCGATGGCGTTGCTGAAACGCGGACGGTCTTTTTAAAGGATCTCCACTCGCCGATTGGCATGGCATTGGTCGGCAACGATTTTTATGTCGCCAATACCGACGCTCTGGTGCGATTCAAGTATGTCGATGGGCAAACGGCGATCACTGACAAAGGAGAAAAGTTGGTGGACTTGCCGGGTGGCACCATCAATCATCATTGGACCAAGAATGTCGTCGCCAATCAAGGCACCGGCGATACATTACGCCTATATGTCGCCGTTGGCTCAAACAGCAATGTAGCCGAACATGGCATGGACGCCGAAACGAATCGTGCAGCGATTCTTGAAGTCAATCCCGCCACTCGACAAACTAGGGTTTTCGCCTCCGGTTTGCGCAACCCGGTAGGTTTGGATTGGCAACCGCAGACCGGCACCTTGTGGACCGCCGTTAATGAGCGCGATGAACTCGGCAGCGATCTGGTTCCGGACTATATGACGTCGGTCAAAGACGGTTTTTACGGCTGGCCCTACAGTTATTACGGGCAGCATGTTGATAGCCGGGGCTCACCACAAAAACCCGAACTGGTTGCCAAGGCACTTGCCCCGGACTATGCGCTGGGTACCCACACTGCATCCCTGGGCTTGGCATTTTCACGCGGCACGGGACTCCCCGATGCTTTTCGCAATGGCGTATTCATTGGCCAACACGGTTCGTGGAACCGGCGTCCGGCGAGTGGCTATAAAGTCATCTTTGTACCGTTTGCGAATGGCATGCCGAGCGGAATGCCGGTTGATGTGTTAACCGGATTCCTTGATTCCAAAGGGCAGGCTCAGGGACGTCCTGCAGGAGTGGCATTGGACAAAACTGGTGCGCTACTGGTGGCGGACGATGTCGGGAATATTGTTTGGAAAGTCGCCAGCGCCAAATAGACTGAATACCTGGCGCAAAATTTCTGATCACGTACGTCCGGGGATCGGGTGTTGCGTGTCGTGAATAACGGTACTAAGTAGAAGCATCGACGAATTCAAAGCATGCATGCCTGCGGGCTTTGTGTTTCATACTGCAACTACGCCTTTTCGGCCACCCCGCCACTCAACCAGCAACCTTGGGATGCTCGGTAAGTTCTGCTGCTTGCATCGACTGGAATCGTTCGATCGCAACGCGTGCGTTGAACAATAGGCGATCTCCCCAGTTGCCGATCCAACCCGGCATGCCTGACCACCTCTCAAGCACGCCCGGATTCAATCCCACCAACCAAACGATTACTCCGCCTTCAGTAATACGCTTTTCGCCTTCAATCAATGCCTGAAGCGCTGAATATTCAATATCCGGCACGCGACTAAGGTCAAGTGTTACAACCGAAGGCTGATATTGGGCGATCAACGCCTTAATTTGCTCCCCGACATGTTGCGCATTGACGAAAAAAAGACGTCCTTCCGGCCGGACGATCAGCAGACCGTCAAACGTCTCATCGTCAGGATGTTCTGGCGACAGCGGTCGCAGCACATCGGTTCCTCGCTTGCGACCAATGGCCGATACACGGGGGTTGGCGGACTGACTCGCCAGTCCTATCATCGAAACGATGATGGCGACGACGATACCCTTGAGCGTTCCAAACACCAGCACGCCGATACAAGCGACCAACGCCCAATGAAACTCCATCTTGCGCACATTGCGGATTGCGTCGAACTCTGCCGGTTTGATCAGCCCGACTGAATAAACGATGACCACAGCAGCAAGCGTCGCGTGCGGCATCAGGCCAAGGAGCGGGGCCAGCAACAGCATCGTCGCCAGTGCAGCGCCAGCAGTAACCAGCGAGGCCGTCTGCGACTGCCCGCCGACTGTACGGACCACCGCAGTCTGCGAGGTGCCTCCGCCAGCCGGCATCGCACCGAGTAATGCACCGGCAATGTTCGCCGCTCCGGTCGCGACCAGCTCGCGGTTCGCATTTATCGGCGGATCAGTTGGCCCGGCAAAAGCTCTACCCGCGGCGATGGTTTCGGTAAAACTCATTAGCGCAATACCTAATGCGCCGGGAGCTAGTTCTGCTATCAATGTAGGATCCGGGAGTGTGAGCAAAGGGAGTCCTTGCGGAATCAACCCGACAGTGGCGACACCTGCCGCCTGCAGGCCGAAGTACCAGGACGCCGCAATCGCGCCGCCCACTGCAACCAGCGGCGCCGGTGAATGCGCCCACTTTCGCTCCATACTGATCAGCACCGCGAAGGTTGCCAAAGCCACGGCAAACGTCATCAACGAGGTATCGGTGATGTGGTGCGCAATGCTGACCACATCACGGAAAAATCCCTGTTTGGTAATATGAATGCCAAGAAGTTTGGGCACCTGATCAAGCACGATCACAAATCCAATTCCTGCTTTGAACCCGGTCAGAACCGGCGTCGAAATGAAGTTGGCGACAAACCCCAGACCGAGCACTCTGGCTACCAGCAGCATCACACCGACCAACATTGCGAGTGTCGCGGTGGCGGTCACCAACTTTGCCGGATCGCCATCCGGCACCACCAGACCGAGCTGTGTGCCCGCCAGAATCGCCAGCGTGGCAGTGGAGCTCACACTTAGGACGCGTGACGATCCGAGTAAGGCATAGACCAACATGGGAATGAAGGCGGTATACAACCCAATAGCGACAGGCAAACCTGCGACGGTGGCGTAGGCCATGGCTTTAGGTAAGACAACCGCCGCAGCGGTCAGGCCCGCGACCACATCCAGGTGGAGCGAGCTGGTACTCGGTAACTGTGCAGTGGTCTCGATAGGTTGGCTTTTCATTTCTGGCTGATCATTCGTAGTTTAAATCTGGCATACGAAACAGGGAGCAACCGCCGAGCGGGTAGCGCTACAACAAGGCTGGAAATCCTAGCGAATTGGACGCTACCCAGCATCCAGCGCCTATGTTTACACATCGTATCGGCGTTGACTTGATACGCATCAACGATTGCTCGATTTTCGCTGGTGACTATGCGGCACAACCGTGCAATCGCCGACGATCATCCTCCCAATGCGATGATGATGAGTTCGGTAACGAGGCCCAGCAACACCATAACCAGACCCGCGCGCCAGGGTTTCAGGCCGGCGTATCGGCCCCACTCATAGCCACAGACAAACATCATGCTGATTGCGATCAAGGCGGACAGGCGCTTCGCGGTTGCCGCATCGTCAATGAAGATGAATGGCAGTACCACCGGAAATGTCGAGGCGAAGACCAACAGAAAGACGGCCAACGCACCGCGCAGGTCGAGTCGGGTGATCCGACCAACACGCGCATTTTCGTTTTCGGTTACGGGCTGCGCGACAACCCACTGTCGGAGCCGTTCAAAATCTGCTGGACCAAGCCCTTGTGACAACGCTCCGATTTCATCCGCTATCAATTGGTGTGCTTTTCCCGGGCGAACCTCACCACGCACCGCACGTATCATTCTGGACCGCCGACCGCGAGCAATGATGTTGCGCAATATGTACATCACCGCATCGACAAACCCCCATGCGATATTGCAACCGATCGCAGCAATCAGCATCTGGCGGACTTCGTCGTGACCGGCCGACGCAACGCTTAGCGTGCCGGTGAAGGTCAGCACCATGAATAAACTGAACAGAATTTCCGAGTTGCGATCGATTGGATCGAGTACCTGGAGTTCAGTACTGTCGACAGGTGCCGTAGCCATTTTTTCGGTCACTTTTTCAGTCATTTGAAAAATTGTGGAAACGTTGCTGTGGCCACCTCCAAGGCGTTGCAGGCGTTGACTCGCAAAATAACAGAATCCATTTCAACTATCGTTAATTCAATCGAAAAATTGAACACCCAAAAGAACAATTTTGTTCACCGTGACTGTTCGCATCTGTCTCATTAACGGCGTGTGGCCGATTGGCGGGCCAGTCTCCCGCCAGCACCAAGTAACCGATGATGGCTTTGCCATCGGATTTGCGCCGGCTTTGCGCTCCAACTCAGGGCTTACAATAGCCCATCGGTGATTCAAGATAACAGTTCGACTACCTCACATCGGGGAATGCATTTATGACGACCAGACATACTCACACGGGCCGGCCGCATGGCGCCCATACCGCCATCGAGTTTCGTGCATTTTTGGAGGCCGCATCCTTGCCATGGGCTCTGCCGTGGCTGTTAAGGGCACCTCGCGGCGACGGACATCCGGTGTTGTTGCTGCCTGGCTTCATGGCGGGTGATGTTTCCATGATCGCGCTGGAGATTTTTCTGCGCAACCGTGGCTACGATGTCTCTACCTGGGGCTTTGGCCGGAATATTGGCTTCCAGCCCAAACACGCCAAAGCACTGGAGCAGAAAATCCGCTACATGCATCACAAAACCGGCAAGAAAGTCAGCCTTGTCGGTTGGAGTCTGGGTGGCGTTTTCTCTTTATACGGCGCACATCAAGCACCGGAGTGCGTTCGTAGCGTGATTACGCTTGGAAGCCCGGTGAGTACTGATTCGTCCGGCGAACGGAACGTTCCGCGTTTTCTCAAAGCCATGTACCGTTTGGTCGCCCATCCCATGGGAACGATGGTGCACCAAAACCGTCCCGAAGGAAAACTGTTAACCCGCGGCGCGACGCTATCGACGCCGCTGTCTTGTCTTTATGGCATTGGTGACGGCGTGGTACCACCCCAAGAGGCGACCATCGATGGTGACCCGACACTCCATGAGAATATCCGGGTCCCTGCTAGCCACCTCGGAATGGGCTTCAATCCGATGGTGATGTGGATTGTGGCCGACCGCCTTGCACAAGCCGAAGGGCACTGGCGGCCATTCGAGCCGTCAGGCGTTTCGGCTTGCGTTTACCGGACGCTGACACACGAGCTACTGCCAGTTTAGGCGCAGGCACAGCTTCGTCATTTTGGCTGCACGCGGCGGTCTTCTGCTTTGGACAGAGGGCATATTTGCCAAGGCCAGATACTCCTGAAAACTGTCGCGTATGCATTGACTGAAAACCTCCGGGTCAGGCATCAAGTAACGACAGGATGTCGGCGAAATAACGATACGACCATCGTAACTGGTGACAGCCATCACCAGACCCATGCCATCGTAGATCGGCATAATCGCCGAAAAATAGGTCATCCGTGCGCCATTCAGATATACCGGTCGTGCTGAGCCAGGCACATTGGTTATGGTGCAATTTGCCAACGGCATACGGCCGCCGCCACTCGTCGCTGCGCGAGCGAGCATTTTGCTGGCTAGCGCCAACGTTGCAGCCGGCGCATGTTGTGCGACATCCGTCAGTTCCTTCGCTTCAACGGCACGGGCGATAACCTCTGACGAAGAAGTGCGTTGGTGAATGTGTTTTAAGCGCAGTACCGGATCGGCGATATCGGTGCCCAGACCAACCCGCAACCAGGAAACATCCGGGCGTCCGACCCTTGCCTTGTCAGCATCGCGGACATACACCGGTGCAGCAGCGGTGAGGCTGCTTGAAGGCAGTTCCTCATGCAGCTCCAGATAGCGGCGCAAAGCGCCGGAACAGACAGCGATTACTGCGTCATTGATCGTTGCGCGCGGCACCAGGCGACTAATGTCCTTGAACTCACTGACCAAAAAGCGTCGCGTATCGAACACACGATAAGGAGAGACGACCGAGTTGAAGCGGGTCGGCGTCATGAACTCGGGCTTCAACACCATGTCCTTGAAAAAATTAACGGCGATGGGGCCGAGGCGGCTCAGGCTTCGATTAAGGGGCAGACCCAGATGAAACGGGTAGCGCACAGTCTTGGAGATGCCTTGCAACAATAATGCAAGCCTGCCAGGCGGCGTTTCAGGGAACCAAGGCTTCGGCGGTTGAACCTTCGGTGGGATTGGCGAGAGATCGTGCAGCAACATGGAAATTTCGCTGCCATGCTCGACATCTATCGCTGCATGATGAATCTTGATCAAGAGGGCAAAACTGCCTACTGGTAGATCGATAAAACTATCCAGCCCCTCCATCACATAAATCTCCCATAACGGGCGATTCAAATCCAGCGGACGAGCGTGAATGCGGGAAGCCTGGATACAAAACTGGCGCCAATCGCCCGGCTTTGGAAGTGCCACGTGGCGGACGTGATACTCAAGATCGAAGTTCTCGTCTTCGACCCAATAAGGATAATCCAGTTCCAGCGGCGCATGCAGCAACTTGCTGCGAAAGATCGGTGAGCGATCGAGTCGGCTTTCGATATGGGCCATGATGCTCTTAAAACGCACAATCCCGCCGGGCGCCGTCGACTGATCGTAAATCTGTATCAGCGTGACATTCGAATTGGCGTGCGTTGTGTCGGAATACAGAAAACTGGCATCGTGACCATTCAATTGACGCATGAAATCCCTCTCTTATATGGCGGTTTTGACGTGATGCTCAAGGCTGCTACTTCGCAAACTCCATCGCATCATCTTCAACCGAACCAAACTTTAACGACAAAATATCCAAAGGATAGTTCTGATAGAGCTTCCATGGCCGTTTTGATCCCTGTTTTGGAAACCTGTCGAGCGCACGCTGAAAATACCCCGACGAGAAATCGACCCAAGGTTCCGGCAGCACGCTCGGGTCATTGAGTCGTGGTGTGCACTGGCGGGTGCCGGTGCTATCCATGTGTTTCAGCAGGCGGCAAACGTAATCGCAAATCAGATCGACCTTCAGGGTCCATGAAGCGTTGGTATATCCAAAAGCCGACGCGAGATTCGGTACATCGCTATACATCATGCCTTTGTAGCCAGTGGTTTTCGACATGTCCATGAGTTTGCCGTCGACGACGACTTGAATGCCACCAAGCACGACCAGATTCAGGCCCGTCGCTGAAACGACAAGGTCGGCTGGCAAATCGGCGCCCGAACTCAAACTGATCCCGGTTTCAGTGAACGTTGCTATGGTGTCTGTCACAATCGACGCCTGACCAGACTTGAGTGCATTGAAAAGATCGGCATCCGGCACCAGGCACAAGCGCTGCTCCCACGGGTTATAACGCGGCGTGAAATGTTTCGTAAGATCGTAGTCCGGGCCCATCTCCTTTTGTAACTCGGCAAACAGGGCTTTCTTGGCGACCTCTGGTTTGCGCCGACAAACGCTAAAGATGTACATCGTAAACAGCACGCGCCACCAACGATTGATTGCGTAGGCCAACTTTGAAGGCAACACGCGGCGTAGAAAATTGGCCTTGGGGTCAACGGACGGCCGCGACACCATATAGGTCGGCGATCGCTGCAGCATAGTCACGTGCGCCGCCTTTTTTGCCAGTTCGGGAAGCAAGGTCACAGCAGTTGCACCGCTACCGATAATCACCACACGTTTTCCAGCGTAATCAATGTCATCGGTCCACTTTTGCGGATGCACCAAACGTCCGCCAAAGCGCTCCAATCCGGGGAATTCAGGCGTGTAACCTTTATCATGATCGAAGTAGCCACTGCACATGAAGAGAAAATTGCAGGTCAGGTAGACACTCTCCATCTCACCTGTGCCCGGATTTTTACGCTGTGACTCAACCGTCCACCTTGCGTCAACTGACGACCAGGAAGCTTTGACCACCTGATGGCCAAAACGAATTTTCTTGTCAATCCCCGCTTCTGCCGCGGTATCACGCACATATTTGAGTATCGATGGGCCGTCGGCAATCACCTTTGCCTCTTCCCATGGTCGAAAAGCGTAACCCAGGGTAAACATGTCCGAATCAGAGCGAATGCCCGGATAACGAAACAAATCCCACGTGCCGCCAATGGCGTCGGAGCTTTCGAGAATGGCGTAACGCTTGTCAGGGCAATTTGCCTGCAGGTGATAACCGGCACCAATGCCGGACAATCCCGCGCCCACCACCAAAACATCAAAGTGTTCACTCGACATTAACATTCCCGTCCAGATTTATTGCGTCGCAGGCATCTTATCAGGCCATCCCATGCGTCGAACTCGACTCAATCACCGCCGTGCTGAAAGATCTGCGTTTGTCCTGACCAGTGATTTCTGCCGTTTTGGCTATTTTCAGTGCGCCAACACTGCCTACAAGTTGCCGACAAACAGGGTCCGCATCAGCTTGTCTTTCAGCGTGTGGGCTTCGGTCATACCCATACGCTCAAGGTATCGTTCAGGAACCGTCTCGCTGTCCAGCAACTGGCCGATAGCCGACTTCACCAATGTCGCAACAAGGTCCGCAGGATGCTCTACAGATCGTTTAAGTCGAGCCAATGACCGGACGATTACCAGTTCGTCTTCAGTGAAATCCGTACCGAAGGGGAAGTCAGGGAGCAAAGTTCGAGTCGCTGCACCACCCAAGCACCGCTCCAGTATCTCTGGGAGGTTGCGCCTGCATGACTGGGGAATTTGATATTCCGTCTCCAATTTGCCATTGGCCTTGGCAGTCGCCAACAATTCGTCCTGGAATCGTGAATCGGTAATTGCCAGCAGACGTTTGATGACTTCGTTATCAGCCTGGCCGCGCAAGTCGGCGATGCCATATTCGGTGACGACGATATCGCGCAAATGGCGCGGAATAGTAATGTGGCCGTAGTTCCAAACGATGTTCGACGTAACCTTGTCATTTTTTGTGCGCCATGAACGTAACAGCAGAATTGAACGGGCATCCGGTAGTGCATGACCCATCGCGACAAAGTTGTACTGCCCGCCAACACCGCTGACCATCTGTCCCGAGTCAAGACCGTCCGAGGCAGCTGCGCCGAGCAAGGTGACCATCATCGTGGTGTTGATAAATCGTGCATCACGGCGATGCAGTGCGGCCAATTCTTCATGACCTAACAGCTCATTGATAAAGCGGATTCGCGTCATGTTGATGCGCTGGAGCTGCTCCTGCGGCATATCACGCAATGCTTGGTAAAAGTCCCGCGGGCCGAGAAAGAAACCTCCGTGCATGATGTAGCCGCCACGCAACTCGGTACCAAGGCAGCTTGCGCAGATTTTCCGGAATGCGGTGTCGTCGCTCAGGTTGCCTGGTATAGATTCACCGGACACAATGAGTCGGCCATCTACCCACTGCACATCATCAGTGAAAAACCCGAAGTGCTTCAAAAATGTCATGTCGGCTTCGGTAAGTGTGGCGTGGATCCGACCGACATTCAACAATTCAAGGATCGACTGTTTGGTGATCTGCTGCCCGAGCTTGCCCTCGCTTACGAGGCGCTGAAGCAAAAGGTCATCAAAAACCTGACGGCGAATGATTCCGGCACGGATCAGCCACAAGAATCCGTTCACAAACATCTCGGAACAACCATAGAGACCGAGGTCGAATTTACCCAAGTCACTGCCGGCCGGCAAAGCGGCACCATTGGCAGCCTGCATGTCAGCCAGCAGTTGGCGGTACTCAGCGTTATGTTTGTCGCGAACAATCAGCGCTTGCGAAATGCCGTCGCCGAGTGAGCCAATCCCAATCTGCAGCGAACCACCGTCAGGCACCAGGGTGCTCGCCCACAGTGAAATTGCATAGTCCTGGGCGTCCACTTTCATGTTCGGCGGCGCGAACAGGTCATGAGTCGATTCAGTGCTGTCAAACAGGATATCGAAACTGTTCGCACTGACCTCGGCATCATTCGGCATAAAAGGCATTTTGCGATTTACCGCGCCGATCTTCAGCGTCGGTAAGGTGCTCATTGCCAGTAAATCCAGCGAAACATCGGGATTGGACGACAGTGAATAGCGTGGTGAGGATCCGGATTCGTCGACCGCGATTGCTTGCATCAGTACATTAGCACCCTGCAAAATCATGTCGCGTGCCGCATGCGAATAGTTCGAGTAAATGAAGTTCTGTTGCGCTCGCGAATTACCCAAATAATCGCCGGTCTTAAAAAAGAATTCAAAGACGTTTATGTTCGAAGGCAAGCTGCCCGCGCGGGAATCCTTGACGTAATCCAGATCCGGGTAATCACCGAACACCCGTGCTGCAAATGGCTCAAGGAAACGCTGCTCCAGATCACTATGCCCGACCGGTCGTTCCAGCGAGAGGGCGGTGAGGATTTTGAGCGTGAGCGACGGATCTCCCTTGACCCGACGGTAGAGCGCATTGACCAAATGATTTGGCTTGCCAATTCCCATGGGAATTGCCAACACTATCGCACTGCCGGTGCGCATGATAATCGCATCAACTACCTCGGACATGCTGTGCATCACGGTTACATGATTCATCAACGCTCCATTGTCTTGACTGGTCTGGGTCACTTACTTTAGCGTGTCAAATCCGGCTAAACATGATCTTGATCAAACAGCGATCACAATTGCTTTCGCTCCACCCTGTGATTCAAGGATGTTGCGTCACCAACACTGACGGCTTGAACGATGTTCATTCAGGCAGAATGGAAAATGTAATTCCATGTGCTTGCAGTCGCGTTATCAAAGCGTCACCCATTGCCTGTGCCGGGGTAATCACACCGGCTTGTTCAGGCAGCGAGTCAAACGCCAAGCAAAGTGCCGACTCAGCGAGCATTTTGGCGGTATCGCCATAGCCGGGGTCACCGCCAGCGACCTCGGTCACCACGCGTTTGCCACCACCCTCGCCAATGAACCGGACCTTAAACCAGCCCTTTTCACGTTGCGCTTCATCCGGCCCGTCACCGGGGGAAATCATTGCCAACAATCGATTCCTCGTCAGTTTGAATTGGGCACCAATGAACATCCCGCCAACGCCGGCAACCAGACCGGCGACGTATGGCAGGTGCTTCACCAACACATAATGGCCGTAACGAAAATCAGGTCCATACCGGTCATTGGCGGCGGCCGAGCGGCGAACCATTTGCGGGTCTATCGTCGGCATTGGCACTGCCCATGACTTAAAGTACTGGTCATAGTGAATCTTTTCACCGGTTGACGAAATTTTGCGGCCGGCGGGCGGATGATCAAGCTGGCGTCGCTGCTTGGCGATTTTGACCCCTTCGCGCATGCGCGAGAAGGCGGTCACCGCAGAATGCAAGGTCCCACCCGACATCTTGCCGCCGGCGCGAACGAAGCCTTCGACCGTCAGCGGAACATCCTTCGGCAGATGCTTCACCGTGAACCACGCGCCAAGATCGTGCGGAATGCTGTCAAATCCACAGCAATTCACAATCCGCGCGCCACTGGCTTGCGCCGCAGCGTGATACTTCAACCACATCCGGTCGACAAATTCCGGCTCGCCGGTAAGATCGACATAGTCAGTGCCTGACTTGGCACAAGCCGCCACCAGGGGCTCCCCGTAATTCAGGTAGGGTCCTACCGTAGTCACAACAACGAACGCGGATTCGGCTACCCGGGCAATTGACGCCTCATCGGCAACGTCGGCCTGCAAAAGCTCCAGCGACTTGCAGGCGGGATTAATCATGGTCAAACGTTCGCGCACTGCCGCAAGCTTGTCAAGACTGCGACCCGCCAGTGCCCAGCGCAAGTCCTTGCCGCCATGGCGGGCCAAATACTCGGCGGTCAGTCCGCCGGTAAAGCCGGTGGCACCAAATACCAACAGATCAAACCGGCGCGAGTCGCGCGCCTTGATAGAACGCTTCGTTGCCATTGAGTGCCTCGCTATAGGATGTAAGGAAAAGCGCAATTTTACGTTGCCAGGAACGCGCGTCCTGCTGAAATCATTTCAATCAGTCAGTCGTCGAGCAACACCGTATGGCCAGCACCAACTGGTTGCACCATGGCTCGAGCTGCCCACGCCCGGCAGGCAGAACATCGAGATTTGATTACGCGGCCAGGACGATCAAAGGATGCTGCATGCGTCGTCAAACGCCAGCCGTGGTGAACGCGGGAAAACCTTGCTTGGGTCGCCGTAGCCTAGTCCGCAAACAAAATTTACCTTGGTTGTCGTGCCGGCGAAGAAGGAATCATTCAGTTTTTGCGGATCAAATCCGGACATCGGACCACAATCCAGACCTAACGCACGGGCCGCAAGCATCAAATACGCACCTTGCAGTGATGAGTTTCTGAATGCCGTCGCTTCGATCAGATCCTGGTTGCCGACGAACCATGAGCGTGCATCCGTATGGGGGAACAAAGACGGCAGCTTCTCGTAAAACGCCATGTCCATTCCGATGATTGCCACCACCGGTGCTTCGCGGGTCTTTTCAAGATTGCCCGGGATCATGCAGTTCAACAACTTTTCCTTAGATTCATTTCCACGCACAAAAATCAAGCGCGCGGGCGAACAATTCGCCGAGGTCGGACCCCACTTCATCAATTCGTAAATCTGGCGTAGTTGTGAATCGCTGACTGGCTTTTTCTGCCAGCCGTTTTGTGTGCGCGCTTCAGTAAACAGCGCGGCGAGACTGACTTGATTTGAGTTCATCCGGTTCTCCTGTAAAGATCCTGGCCAAGGATCCTGAATTATTATTTGTCGCCAAACCTGAAGCGCTTTAGCAGCAGGGAGTTACTCACCACGGTAACCGAGCTGAGTGCCATTGCAGCACCGGCAACTACCGGGTTGAGCAGGCCAAATGCGGCCGCTGGAATTCCGGCAACGTTAAACACAAAGGCAAAGAAAAGATTCTGGCGAATTTTTGCCAGCGTCGCCTCTGACAATGCGATCGAATCGGCCACCGCATTCAGGTCGTTGCGCATTAGCGTTACATCGGCCGCCTGCAGGGCCACATCGGACCCAGCCCCCATGGCAAAGCTGACGTCTGCCGCGGCTAGTGCCGGCGCGTCATTGATGCCGTCGCCAACCATGCCGACCACGGCACCGGAGGCTTTCAAACGCAATACAGCCGCAGCTTTGTCGCCTGGCAAAACGCCCGCCTCAATTCGTTTGATACCTACCGATTCTGCAACCGCAGCAGCCGTTGCTGGGTTGTCGCCGGTCAGCATGACCAGTTCAATCCCCATCGCCTGTAGTCGTGCAACAGCCGCGCGCGAACTGGCGCGAACCGGATCAGCAACGCCGATCAAGCCGAGCAATTGAGTGCCTCGTGAGACAGCCACGACACTACCCGTTAAAGCCGGCAGCTGATCACTCGACGGCATATCAACGCCGGTCTCAATCAGCCACGCCAACGACCCAACGCGGACTCGTTGGCCATCCAGTTCACCTTCGATGCCGCAACCCGGGTGATTGGTTGTTTTGTTTGCCTGCGTCAACACGATATTCTCTTGCCGTGCTCTTGCGACCACCGCTGCTGCAAGTGGATGGGTTGAGCCTTGTTCGAGACTGGCCGCAAGTTGAATCAAGCGTCTTTGTTGACTTATTGGCGGTTCCAACGGCGTCTTGGCAGCACCAACTGACGCATTAGCCACATTGAGGGCGATCACGTCGGTCACGACTGGCCGACCCTCGGTCAGTGTGCCGGTTTTGTCGACCGCCAAGATCGTGATTTTCTGCGCCCTCTCAAGCGCCACCGCATTGCGGATCAAGATACCCTTGCGTGCGCCCTGCCCGCTGCCAACCATAATCGCCGTCGGCGTCGCCAGTCCAAGTGCGCAGGGGCAGGCGATCACCAGAACCGCAACGGCATTCACCAAAGCAGTAGCGAAGTCACCAGAAAGCCACCAACCGATGGTGAGCGTCAGCATTGAAACCGCGACCACGACCGGAACGAAAATCGCCGCAACGCGGTCGGTCAGTCGTTGCACCGGCGCACGCGAGCCTTGGGCAGATTCCACCAGACGGATGATTCCGGCCAACAAGGTATGGGCCCCTACACCTGTCGCCCGGCAGCGCAACAGACCATCCCCGTTAATCGTTGCAGCAAATACTTTGTCTCCGGTGGATTTGCTGACCGGCAAACTCTCGCCGGTCAGCATCGCTTCGACCAATGCTGAACTGCCGGCCAAGACCACACCGTCCACTGGCACGGCTTCGCCGCCACGAACCACGAACACATCACCGGGGATCAAACTTGCCACCGGCACATCACTTAGCTCCCCATTCCTTTCAATGCGCGCGGTTTGTGGCTGGAGACCGATCAGTGTTTCGATCGCTTCGGTGGTTTTCGCCTTGGCGCGGGTCTCCAATATCTTTCCCAAAAGCACCAATGTGATTACGGTGGCTGAGGCTTCAAAGTAAACGTGCTGGTGCTGCAAGCCCCACACCGTAACCACCGCCGATAGAAGCCAGGCCATACTGGTGCCCAACGCCACCAATACATCCATGTTGCCGGAGCCGCCGCGCAGGGCGTTTACTCCACCAACATAGAAACGCCAACCAACCCAAAATTGCACCGGCGTGGCGAGTGCCATTTGCAGCCAGCGCGGCAACAAATCCGCATGTGAATTTTCGCCAAACATAAACAGCATTTGCCCTACCAAGGGAAGCGTCAGCAAGGCTGAAATCTTGAACCGGCGCAACTCTTCTTCGTTCGCCGCCAACTTGCGCTGGTTCTCTGCATCACGCGTAGCGGTCGTCGATAGATGTGCGCGGTAGCCGGCTTTGACCACCGTGGCAACCAGATCATCAACGCCAACCGCCTGCGTGCCCTCACCGTGATAACGCACATGGGCGCGCTCAGCAGCAAAATTCACCGCTGCTTCCACACCGGGAATTGCATTGAGCTGTCTTTCAATCCGTGCCGCACAATTTGCGCAGGTCATTCCCCCCACTGACAGTTCAACCGTCAATAAATCAGTGGCGTTGCCTTGCACAACTGAACCGGTCACCATCGCTCCCAAATTATTTCAACACGGCCAACACGCTACTGTAATTGTCGTCCCAAATCTTGAATCCGGGGCGAACCTCAATCGGTGTCGCGACGTCTTTGAACCACGGCTGACCAAAAAAGTCGTTCGTGGCGCTGATCACCACCCAGTTCGAGCGGAAAATCAAACGATCGCTGTCGCCTTCAAAACTAATCAAACGAGCCTGTTTGCCAAAGCTATCAGCCGCCGTTTTCACCACCGGCATGAGGTTAAGAAAACGATTGGTGACATGCACCGCGAGCACTCCGTCAAGCTTGAGATGCTTGAAGTAGGTGGCGAATGCCTCTTTGGTCAGCAAATGAATCGGCACCGCATCGCCGGAAAATGCGTCAATCACCAGGACGTCAAACTGCTGCGCGTCCTCTCGTTCCAGCGCCAGGCGTGCATCGGCAATCACGACCTCGGTCTTGGCTTTGGTGCGCGAAAAAAATGAGAATTCGGTGCGCGCAAGCTGGATGACCAGTGGATCAATATCGTATAAACGATACACGTCACCTTGGCGGCCATAGGTCAGCAAGGTGCCTACGCCCACGCCGACCACGCCAACACGCAGCGGCCCTTGAGTCGCCGCCATTTTGGCTGCGATGGCGCGACCGACACCGGACTCTTCACTGTAATAGGCGGTCGGCAAATCTTCGCGCGATGGAGTTGCGAACTGACGGCCATGCACAATCTGACCGTGCATCAGGGTGCGCCGCGCATCTACACCCTCGCCGCCATTAAACACTCGCAGTGTGCCGTAGAAATTGCGCGAGGTGACTTTGGCATCGGCAAGCTCATAGAGGTGATCATCAATCCGGACGTAGGCAATGCCGGCGGTCATTGTCAATGCCGTCACCCAGGCCAGGCCACGGCGGGTCGGATTGGTGAATTGATGCCCGCGCAACACCACCAAAGTAACCACCAAGGCGGTCAGCACTAATCCAATCGACAACTCGAAGTTGCTGTTAAAGCAGTATGGAGCTACCACCCCGACGAACAAGCCGCCAATCGCGCCACCGGTGGCGAGCATCAGAAAATAAGTGGTGAGTTGAGATGGATGCGGCTTTAGCCGGGCTAATTCACCATGGCAGACCATGCAGGCCACGAAGAACGACGCGAGATTGATACCCATCGCCAGATAGACGGGCAGTTCCGAAATCCCAAGCGTCGGCAAATAGGCCATTGCGCCCAAGCCCAATGCCAACAGGGGCAGATAGGCATCTCGCCGGTACCAACCGGTGCGTTCAAAACAAAAGATAAACGAAAGCAGATAGAGCGCCAAAGGGATCACCCATAACAAGGGAATCGGCGCGATGTTTTCGGTCAGAAAACTGGTGTCGGCGATCATCAATATCGATGGGCAGGCGGCCAACGCAATCCACGCCAGCCGCATCGAGAACGATGGTCCGCGGTGCGTTGTCGAGGTGGACTCTGTCTCGCTCAACTTGATGGCGACACCGTTACGGCCCCGCCAGGCCAGTAACGAACAGAGCGCGGCAAATACAATGAACAGGCCTGACCAAACATTGGACTGCCAACGGGTCGACAGTACCGGTTCTACCGCAATTGGATATGCCAGCAGTGCGAGGAGCGAACCGAAATTGGAAAGGGCAAACAATCGATACGGCAGGACACCCGGCCGCTCGCGGGCAAACCAGGCCTGGATCAACGGTCCGGTGGTGGACAGAACAACGTATGGCAGACCAATCGTCACCGTCAACAAACCGAGAATTCGCAAGGTCGGGTCTTCACCGCCAGTTGGGCGCCAATCGGGACTTGGACTTAACGGCAACAGTAGCAAACTCGCTGCCAGCAGCGCCATATGCAAATAGCTTTGCTGCCGGGGAGAAAGAAATCGGACCACCCAATGGGAGTAGAGATAACCGAGCAGCAACAGCATCTGAAAAAACAGCATGCAAGCGGTCCACACGGATGCCGAGCCGCCAAACCAGGGCAAAATCATCTTAGCGATAATTGGCTGCACCTGGAACAGCAGGAATGCACTCAGAAATATTGTCAGGCCGTAATAGAAGACAAGGCGGAGGTTGGAACTCATTGAGGCAGTCTGACCAAAATTAAGGGACGCCGGATTCTAGAGGCTGGATGCCACAAATTCTGCTTTGTACCGGATAACAAGGTGCTGCGGCACGAAAAAGGCATCAGCATTGTTCGGCGTCGATATGGATTCCCCATTTAACGCCGTGGTATCAGCACCAACTCATAAGCAGCGATGGCGCGACCGATTTGGTCGCTCCGGCTAGCGAGGTTTATCTTCCGGCGGCACCGCCGGCGCCGCATGCCATTGATCGCGCGGAACCACTATGTTGTTGCGGGGTTGGAAGGCAAAGTGCGGCGACATGATCTGCACACCGTTCAAATTGAACTGGTCTTGAATGTTGCCATGCAATTCAGAGAGCACCGGGACGCGATTCAGCGGCTTGTCCATGTATGCGAACAATTCATACTCGACATAAAAATCCTGCAGTCCGCGCTGATAAACGAACGGAGTCGGCGTGCCGCGCAGCCCGTTAGTTGCCTGTGCGGCAGCGATCAGCATGGCATAGACCTGACGCCACGGCGTGTCGTAACCAATAGTCACTTTGGTCGATACCAAGGTACCGCGTTGGCCGGACAAGCGCGAGTAATTGCGAATCGGATTACCGATCAAAACGGCATTGGGAATGGTGACCTCCTCATTGCGCATATCGATGATTTTGGTCGACAACATTCCCACCTCACTGACGACACCCACCGTGCCGGAACGTCGACAAAATCGCCGATGGCTAGTGCCCGCGAATAAACAATCACCAGACCACCCATAAGCTGAGTGACGATTCCCGCCGAGCCCAGCGTCAACATGAAGCCAAGCATGACCGACAGGCCCTTGAACGAATCGCCGTCCGACAGCGGGATGTACGGATACGCCACCGCAATTCCGAAGCACCAGACCAGAATACTGACGATGCGGCGCGTGGCGCTGATGGTCTCGCGCGGGAACCCGGGAACGTGGGTGCGCCCTTCTTCGACACTCTTGAAGAAATTGGTAATGACTTCGTTGAGGGCATGAGTCAAGAACATAATCAGCATGACGGTCAGAACTCCCGGCACGGCATTAACCAAACCCTGACCAAGCGAGCTGACCAATCCGAGGAGGAATCCGCCAAGTTTTGCCCCCAGTGGTTCGGTGGTTTGAAACGCAGACAACACGAAGACCAACCAAATGTAACCAACGCTTAGCCACAAAAATCCCAGCACCAAGCGAAATAGGCGCTGCACCAACAGCCATATATGCCGTGTCCAACGCAGCGTCGGTGCAGCGTCCTCGCGGTCGATTGCGGCCTGAACAAGGCCGACGAGATAATTTGTGGCTCGACTGATCAACCACAACAAAGAAAATGCGAGCGCGGTGGCGAGTGCCGCCCACGCCAATTCTTTCAGGATGGAACCAAGCACCCATTGGTCGCGCCCGGCCTGTAGCGCCTCAGCCAGTCGCCCTTCAGTCTCTTTGGCGGCCTGTTCCAGGGTAAGGCCTTGCTCAGCGTCAAGATCATCCTGCAGCACAGTAAACAATTGAACATCGCCGACACGAATCATGATTCCGGTAACGCCATCAAGCGTAGCGACTTTACGTGAAATCGGTTGCAGCATTTGGGTGGGAGTTAGTGCCTTGATTCGCTCATAGGCGCGCGCAGCCCTAGCTTCCGGATCCGTGCCAAACAATCCAGCACGGAAGGTAAAAATCGGACGGAAGTTGTATTCGAGAGTTGCCTCCTTTGGTGGCGGAGCATTCGCCGCGGATACCGGAGAAACTCCCGCGAACGGACTCAACAGCATCAGCAACGCAAGGACGCGGGCGTTGGCGAGGCAACGTGAAAGATTCAATGCGCTAATCACGTTATACAAATTGTGCATTGCGACACCCTAAGTAGAGGCCTATAAAGTGCCTGATTATAGATAGCCAACATGCACATGAATCAGTCGTTTGCGCGTTATGCCTTCAATGCAACATCCAGATTAAAGCCGTACCTCCTATTGAAATCAATACGTGTCCAAACGCCACCGTGCTCGAGTAACCAATTACCGCTACAGGGCTTCCAGAACGTTCTTGAACCGATGCCAGCGCGGCGGTCATCGTCTGTGCCCCGGCCAGCGCACCAAGCAGCAACACCGGGTTGAGCTTGAGTATGTATCGGCCTACAAACAGGCCGACCAGCTGTGGCGTCAGCGTGACAATCACGCCGCCAAGAAAGACCTTGATGCCGATTTCCTTGATCGCATCGATAAACACCGGGCCAGCTTTCAAACCGATCATTGCGACAAATGCAGCCAAGCCAATTGAGGTCATGAATTCCAGCGCACCTGCAGGGATGAATGCAAACTTGGGTTGTATCGAATTACGCCAACCAATCGCCAAGCCAATCAGCAACACAGCGACACTACTGCCCAATGCAATATGCAAGCCGCCGATGGGAAACGTCAAGGCAAGTCCCACCAAGGCACCGGCAAAAATCGCTAAACCAAAAACCACAAAATCGGTATTCTGTTTCGGTCTGGCGATATTTCCCGCGATGGCCGCCACCCGATTGACAGCGGGTTCCAGTCCGTGAACGGTTAATAGATCACCGCGCCGGATCACCGTGCCGGGAGTCACCGGAAGCTGCTCGGATCCGCGTTTGATGTTTTTAAGAAAAACACCACGGACAGCAGCCGCTTGATCACGCAACTCGGCAACCGTTTGTCCCGAGACGGCGTCACTGGTTACTTCAATGTCTTGGGTTGCCAGGGAAATATCCAGCAGCTCGCGGTCGTAAACCTCCTCCACGTGTGTGGCGAGGATTTTCAGGAGTGCTTCGTTCAGGCCGATGACAGCCAGAATATCGTCTGCCTGCAATACAGTTTCGGGCGTTGCTTCGATGATCGCCTTGCCGCGTCGCACGCGCTCAACAAACAATCGCTGTGGTGCCAATGCTGTTTCAGCCTGAGCTACGGACAACCCGACCATCGCGTGTCCGGCATCCACCCGATACGCTCGCAACTCGAACATCCGCCAAGCCGATTCGACACCCTCTTGCTTACGTTCCATTCCCATTTCTGCTTCAAGTTTCAGTGCTTCGGCTTTTAGGTCGATGCGCATGATCCATGGCCCGATATACGTGCAAAAAAAGATAATCCCGAATGTGCCAAAAATGTAGGTCAGCGCATCGGCAATTGGAATCTGTGAGATCAGCCGGTGCTTTTCGTCATCGGAGATCGGGAGCGCGCGGATGGCCTCACTGGCTGTGCCGATTACCGGAGATTCAGTCAGCCCGCCGGACATCATTCCAGCGGCATAGCCCATGTCGATACCAAGTAATTTGGCAACCGCAACCGTCGTCAGCACACCAGTTACCGGAATCACAATGCCCATCACAATCCAACGCCAGCCACCTTCCTGAATGCCGCGAATGAAACCGGGTCCGGCTGAGTAACCGATACCAAACATGAACATCAAGAACAGCAACTGCTTGGCAGTATCGGCAACCGGCACGTGGAAGAAATATCCAATCACCAAGCCGGCGATCAGTGATCCGGTGACCGGACCAAAACCAACGCCTTTGTATTTGAACTGGCCAATCCAATAGCCCGCGCCGATTGCAAGAAACACGCCGATTTCGGCGTGCTGAGTAAAAAAAGGGGTAATCCAATTCATGGCGGATCCTGGGTTCGCTGGACCGGCAAATTATGGCGACTCCAGTGCATCGGCGCAATCGCCGGATCGGCACCAGCCCAACTGACAACAACAAGTCATCTTGGCAGCACAAAACTTCACAGGGTCCCTTCAGCGACCTTGCGCTAAGATGCGCGCTGAGTCATTCTCGGGAAAGGGATAACGTGGCTGACCACCCAAAAGACCTGTCGCGCACGACACTCGCGGTATTGTTCATTATTTTGCTCATTGGCCTTTCGCTGTGGGTTTTGCGTCCCTTTCTGGCTATGGCCGTGTGGGCAGTAATGGTCGTTGTTGCGACATGGCCGTTGTTACAGTCGCTCGAGCAGCGTCTTAACGGACGCCGTGGCCTGGCCGTGGCCGGGATGAGTCTGGCCTTGCTGCTCTTGCTGGTCATTCCGCTGATTCTTGCGATTGCTACCATCGCTAACCACGCTACAGAAATCACGGACATCGCCAAAAAAATCGTCGCCGCGGGAATACCGGACCAACCGGACTGGGTAGCTGGAATCCCGTTGATCGGCGAAAAAATATCATCGTTCTGGGTACAAATGAGCGACTCCGGGCCGCAAGGTTTGGTCGCCAAAGCGCAACCCTATGCCGCAGAGGCAGGACGCTGGGCGCTTGCACAGGCCGGCAGTGTCGGTTTCGCGATCGTACAGTTTTTGCTCGTCGTGGCTTTCTCAGCGGTGCTCTATGCCGACGGCGAAGCATGGGCTGCCGCCGCGCTGAAGTTTGGTCAGCGTCTCGCCGGCCTGCGCGGAAGGAACGCGATCATTCTGGCCGGCCAAGCGATCCGTGGCGTCGCGCTTGGGGTTGGGATTACGGCTATTGTGCAAACCGCATTTGGCGGAATCGGCCTCGCCATTGCCGGAATACCTTTTGCCGCTCTACTGTCGGCAGTCATGTTGATGTTCTGCATCGCTCAGTTGGGCCCCAGTCTGATCCTGTTTCCCGCCGTCGGCTGGCTGTTTTGGACAGGCGATAGCGGATGGGGCACTTTCCTTCTGGTGTGGAGCCTCTTTGTGGCGACCATGGACAACTTCCTGCGCCCATTTCTGATCAAAAAGGGCGCTGATTTGCCGCTTTTGTTGATCCTGATCGGTGTCATCGGCGGCTTGCTCGGCTTCGGCTTAATCGGGATTTTTGTCGGCCCGGTAGTATTGGCTGTGTCATATACCCTGCTCGATGCATGGATCAATGATGATCTGGAAGGCGTGATTACCGATTCTGCGAAATAGGCTGGTTCTTATTTGCCGACACTTCTGAGTGGTCGAGAGGGAGTCCATTCCGGTTACACAACGCGAAGCGCGGCAATGCTTTTCCGTCGATCCACACGACTTCATTGAACATTGCACTTGGCCTGACCCATAGACCATGCTCGCCGTAAAGCGCGCGATAGAGCGTAAGCTCCTCAAGCGTTTCGCTATGCCGGACGCTGCCGATCACCTCATACAGATTGCCCTTGTAGTGCCGGTAAATGCCCGGGCAAATTTCATTGAGTGGTCTCGCTTCGTCGCTGCTCATTGAATTCACTCCTCAAACTCGACGATCAAATGATTTGTCGTACCTGCGTGGTTTTGCACTAATACCTGCGCTGGCAAACCACCTGTTTCTATGTAGGCTCTCACCCAAATCTGCGATGGCAATTCGACTGGCCGCAGGAATACCGCATTGAACTTGAATGAGTCGCTATCAGGCAATTCGGCCAGCGCCAAGGCTCGAGCCAGGGTCCAGGTGCCATGCACGATGGCGCGCTTCAAGCCGAAGAACCTGGCCAGCAAGGCATGCTGGTGGATAGGGTTGCGGTCTCCGGCAATTCTGGCGTAACGCCTGCCGCAATTTTCCGCAACCTCAATTTGTTGTTCGATGCGAGGATTTTTGGGTGGATCAATTACGCGCAGGCGCGGCTTTCCCTGCCCCGCCGTTAGTGGCGATTTACCCACTGCCAATGCCCTTGTTATACCCCGCCAGGCAAGTTTGCCGTCGATCCGCGCTTCGGTGACCAAGCCAAAACTCATGCCGCGCTTTTCCCATTGTGCGTCGGTGGTATAGGCCACCAAATCTATGCTGGCATTTGCCGAAATTGACTGACTTTGAGTGACGTGTTGGGTCATATGCACTAAACCCAAGGCGCGAAACGGGAAACGGCCATCAGCAAGAATTGCCAGATGCAATGGAGCTGCGACGATCTGCAGGACCAGCGGTGGCAATGCGCGCTCGCCAGTTGGCAGCCCGACGCATTTACGATAACCCGCCAGCCATGCCATGTCGATTTTTGCACTCGCCAATGAGCGCTCAATGCGTGGCAACTGTGCGGGATCAGTCAGCCCGCGACGTGGATGGCGAAAAAGGCCAATTGCGGACGCCAGTGATGAGGGAATGTCTTTAGCGTTGAGGGCGGGCATTTTTGTGGCGAAATGAATATGGCCGCTCAGCATAACCGGAAAAACTGTGGCCGACGAAGAGGTTGGCAACGGCGTGTGACCAGCACCAACTGGCAAATTGCTATTCGTCACGCCAACTACCGCCTATCATTCGCCTCTCCGCGCAACCGCTATCACGTATGAACAACTCCTCTCCTCATGCAACCGAGGTCGACACTGCGACGCGCCACGTGGGCGACATCCTGACGCTGGCAATCAAACACACCGACGAACGCCGGGCGATCATCGTCGCCGATTCCGGTTGCGCACTCGCAGTCACGCTATCGCAGGCATACCGGCGCTGTCTGCCGGATGCGCAGTTCATCGATTTCGATGCGGTCACGCCCCAAGTTGTACTGGATGCTTTTGCGCAACTAACCGCACGTGATTTGGTGATCCTGATCCAGTCAACCAGCTTTCGCCTCGAAGCCTTCCGTATACGCGTCGAGTTGTTCAAGCGGGGTTTGAAAGTGATTGAGCATCCGCATTTAAGCCGGATGTGTGGACAACAAACAGCCTATTACATTGATTCGCTTGCCTACGACCCGGTGTATTACCGGGGCATTGGTCGCGCACTGAAATCGCGAATTGACCTTGCCAAATACGGCGCGGTACATAGCGGTGGCGAGACTTTGCGCTTTGACTCCCCGTTCGAGTCAGCCAAGCTCAACGTCGGCGATTATTCAGGAATGCCGAATGTCGGCGGGCAGTTCCCGATCGGTGAAGTCTTTACCGAAGCACAGGATCTGGAAGCAGTGAACGGCCGGGTGCGGATTTTCGTTTTCGGTGACACCACTTACTCGGTAAACCAACCAGCCCAACCAATCACGTTGGTTGTCGAAAAAGGTCGGGTGATTGATGCCATCGATTCAACACCGGAGTTCGACGTGGTGTTGGCCAACATTCGCGCTGCCGAGGGCGAAGTCTGGTTACGCGAGTTGGGTTTCGGGATGAATCGTGCCTTTTCGCCGGAACGGACGGTAAGCGATATCGGCACCTTTGAGCGGATGTGTGGCATCCACTTGTCGCTTGGCGCCAAACACGGCGTCTACAGTAAACCGAATATCCGCCGCGCAGAGGCGCGGCACCACGTCGACGTGTTTGCAGTAACCGAATCTGTCACCTTGGATGACGAGGTAGTATTTCATGGCGGCCAGTGGCAGGTTGCAAATGCAGTTAGCGTGGCGAAATGAATCAAACCAGGCTTCGCGTTGCGGGCGTTGACGTTTTCATTGACGGTGCCGGCAGTGAAACGCTGTTAATGATTCACGGTTGGCCGGACAGTTATCGATTGTGGGACAACACTGTCGCTGCACTAAGCTCGCAGTACCGCTGCGTACGCTTCACATTGCCCGGTTTCGATATCTACAAGCCACCACAGGCCAATAGTTTGACCGAACTGACCGAAATGATCCGGCAGATTGCCGATGCCGTTAGTCCGGGTGAAAAACTCACCTTGGTGCTGCACGACTGGGGTTGTATTTTTGGTTATGAATTTGCAGCCCGTCACCCTGAACGCGTGCAACGGATTGCTGCTGTGGATATTGGTGACTACAACTCGGAGGCGTGTTCTCGCTCGCTTTCGTTTGCGGCGAAGCTGAAAATATTTGGCTACCAATTCTGGTTGGCCATTTCCTGGAAGTTGGGCATTGCCGGCATGGAACGAGTTGGCAATTGGATGGTGCGAAAAATGGCGCAAGCAATGCGCTGCCGTGCGGATCCGGCCGGCATCTGTTGGCAGATGAATTTTCCATACGCGATGCGTTGGTTTGGCTTGAAAGGGGGCCTGAAACAGGCTGCCCAGGTCGTCTTTGCTTGTCCCCTGCTCTACATCTACGCCGAACGCAAACCGTTTATGTTTCACTCGCCCGAATGGTTAGCGCACCTGGCCAAACAACCAGGATGCGAGGCGCACGGATTTGCCACAGGGCATTGGGTGATGGTTGAACAAACGGGGTTGTTCAATGCGCGTTTGCTCGCCTGGCTCAATCACAAATGACAGACGACCCCTGCCCACAAACGACCACCCAAATCGCTGGCATTAATTAAGCCCCAAAGTCCAAACGACAACACCAACAAGCCTGCCGACAAACGCAACACCCGGTCTTGCACGATCTTGCGGAACTTCGCCACCAATAGCCCCGCCGCCATCAAATTGGGTAAGGTGCCCAAACCGAATGCCAACATGGTCGCGGCGCCGCGCGCGGCACTACCCGTGAGCAGTGTCATCGCCAGCACGCTATACACCAAGCCGCATGGCAACCAGCCCCACAACATGCCCAAGGGAAGCGCCTGACTTACTGTACGGGCAGGTAAAAATTGTCGCGTCAATGGCTGAACCCGTCGCCACAGCCATTGTCCAGCGCGCTCAGTAAAGGCCAGTGACTGAGTTACGCCGATCAGGTAAATCCCCAGCGCAATCATCATCAGATTGGCAGCAAGATATAGACCCATCTGTACCGGCAATACCCCGTTCAACAGCAATCCCATGCTACCCAGACCGCCCATGATGGCGCCGGCCACGGTGTAACTGAAAATCCGGCCAAAGTTGTAGGCCAAGTGCAGATGCCACAACTTTGGCGCGGTAACCGGTGATACAGGAAAAGCCACAGTCTTTATCGATTGGTCCTGGAAACTCAATGCAGACACAATGCCGCCGCACATACCTGCGCAATGCACACCACCGAGCAAACCAATGAGAAACACAGCGAGAAAACCGGTGTCAGGCATCTGATGGGATTGCGTTGCCGCAGAGAATCGGAGCAGCAGATTTTCTCACGCCAGCGCCAGGTTTAAGCGCATTGGAGAATGACCTGGGAAACTTCTTCCAGAATGAAACTAAATGACCTTTGAGTAACGTGCGTGTGCCTGTTCCACTCGCAGATACCGGTCGAAGACCATGGCAATCGCCCTGACCAAAAGGCGTCCGCGCGGCAACACCGTGATCCAGTGCGCGTCAATTTTGAGCAGACCACTCGTTTCCATTTCCCGCAATGCTTCCAATTCCGCCGCAAAGTACGTTTTGAAATCAACGAGATGTGCGATTTCAATCGAATCAATGGAGAGCGCAAAGTGACACATCAATGCGCCAATGATGCTGCGTCGAAGCAGATCGTCGGCGCTCAACACAACGCCGCGCATGACCGGCAACTCATCACGATCCAGGCGGTCATAGTAATCGTCGAGGGTACGCACGTTCTGGCAATAACTCGGACCGACTTTGCTGATTGCCGAAACGCCGAATGACAGAAGGTCAGCATCCGCATGGGTTGAGTAGCCCTGGAAATTCCGGTGCAAGCGACCTTGCTTTTGCGCGACCGTCAATTCGTCATCGGGCTTGGCAAAATGATCCATGCCAATGAACACATATCCCGCCTCGCGCATGCGCCGAATCGCCAACTGCAGAATTTGCAATCGCGCCTCCGGTAAGGGAAGGTGAGCTTCGCTAATTCGCCGTTGCGGCTTGGCAACGGTGGGAAGGTGAGCGTAGTTATAAATCGACAATCGATCCGGTGAAAGGGCGATGACATCATCCAGCGTCCGGTTGAAACTCATCACATTCTGGTGCGGCAAACCGTAGATCAAATCCAGCGAAATCCCTTTGAACCCGAATTCGCGCGCCGCTTCGATCACAGCGCGGGTCTCCTCAAGCGACTGGATGCGATTCACGGCGATCTGTACACGCGGATCAAAATCCTGCACGCCAATACTCATCCGATTGAAACCCACCTCAGAGAGCAACTTGATGGTTTCACGGCCAAGGCCGCGAGGATCGACTTCAATTGAGAATTCTCCGTCCGGCAGAAGATTGAAGTGACGGCGAATCTGCTCCATCAGCTGGCGCATCTCGTCGTCCGACAGAAAGGTTGGCGTACCGCCGCCAAAATGCAGTTGCACAACGTCACGGCTGCCATCGACCAAACCCGCCGCGAGCGCAAACTCTTTACCCAAGTATTTGATGTACTTGGCCGACCGGCCATGATCTTTGGTAATTATTTTGTTGCATGCGCAGTAATAGCAGATACTGCGGCAAAATGGCAGATGCACGTACAATGAAAGCGGACGACTTAGCCCTAGCCCGCCACCGTCAACGGTCCGGCGGCCGAGCCAAGTGCTGTAGTCCTCTGCACCAAAAGCTTCAACAAAACGGTCGGCTGTAGGGTACGAGGTGTAGCGCGGTCCGCTCACGTCGTACTGTTTTATGAGCGATGTATCAAAAATGAGTTCTTGGGTGTCCATAGTTTCGATGAGCAGGATGCACGTGATGTCAAAAATCGCATTGATTCAGGTCAACCGAACTTTAATCTAATTGGAAAACTGTCGATGAAAGCCGTTGCCCTACAGGTGATACCCGCAATTAAGTTGCACAGTTTGAAGGATGCCTGCGCGCAGTGCAATGCCCGCGAACTATGTCTGCCGCAGGGATTATCTGATGCGGAATTGCAGCAACTTGATGATATGGTCGGTGTCCGCCAAAAACTTAAGCGCGGTGAGCATTTGTATCGCAATGGGGATCCCTTCAGCGCGATTTATGCAATCAAAACAGGTTTTTTCAAGACTGACGTGGTCACCGAGGATGGTCGTGATCATGTCACTGGTTTTCAAATGCACGGGGAAATTCTTGGTATGGATGGCATCAGTGGGGATGCGCATGCGTGCAATGCGGTTGCCTTGGAAGATAGTGAGGTCTGTGTCATACCGTTTGCGGAGCTGGAACACTTGTCGGCGACCATCCCTACCTTGCAGCGGCACTTTCATCGTGTGATGAGCCGCGAGATCGTGCGCGATCACGGCATCATGATGCTCTTGGGGACCTTGCGCGCTGAAGAACGCCTGGTGGCCTTTTTGCTTAATTTGTCGCAACGATATGCCGCTCGCGGCTACTCACCCACGGAATTTCACCTGAGAGCCACTCGCGACGAAATTGGCTCTTACCTGGGACTCAAACTCGAGACAGTCAGCCGTGCCTTGTCCCAGTTGCAAGATAGCGAACTTATCCAGGTCCAGCAAAAATATATCCGGATTACCTCGCTCGACGGTCTTAAGAAAATGCTGGCGCACACGCAGACCTGCTAGGTCATCGGATAGCCTTTGACTTGAGTCAACCCGATTGAGGTAGTCGCGGCGTACACTGCAACTAGGTGATTAGTGCACCCCTGTTTAGGTGCGCATCCTTGTTCATCCTTGATAGAAAGGGAAAATCATGTTTAAGCATTTGCTTGTTCCAACCGACGGCAGCGAATTTTCGACGCTTACGGTGAATCGCGCGATTGCCTTCGCCAGTGAAGCAGGCGCGCGGATTACATTTTTTTATGCCAAACCCGATTACACCGTCGTGTTTTACGGCGAGGGGGTGTTGGTTGATCCCAATACGCCGGAAGCCTTTTCGCAACAAGCCGACCAGCGTGCAACGGACATCCTGTCCGCTTGTAAAGCCATGTCGGAGGCGGCAGGTGTAAGTTGTGAAACGAAATCAGCGACCAGCGAGTTGCCTTATCAGGCGATTATTGATTGCGCTGAAGACAGCGGCTGTGATCTGATCTTTATGGCATCCCATGGCCGGCGTGGCCTGTCGGCACTGTTGCTTGGCTCGGAAACACAAAAGGTGCTGACACACACCAAGATTCCAGTGCTGGTTTATCGTTCATAGCGTTGTCGCAATGACGGTCCGGCCGGTAGACTGACTTGTCCAGTTTGCCTAGTTTTGACCCGTCGACAATTTGAAGACGTGACCGCACCAAAAGTGACGTGCGGCGATTCTCCGCTAAAGTTGGTCCTCCTGTATTCGCGCAAGGACGGACTTAAACATGCTGACATTATTCTCCAACGGCTTCTCTCCCTTCGCGCGCAAAGTTGCCATGGCGCTCGAATACAAGTGTCTGAGCCACGAGACTGTTGATGCCTTAAGTCACGGCAATCGAGAACGCCTGCTGCAAGTCAATCCGCGTGCTGAGGTTCCTGTATTGGTCGACGACGATATCTGCGTGGTCAACTCGAGCGATATTCTGGCTTACCTCGATCAAAAATATCCACAGCGCCCGATTTATCCTGGTGACCTCAAGGCGCGAGTAGCGGCGCGCGCACTCGAGCGACTCGCCGACACGCGGATCGACGCAATCTTGCTCAACTGCTCGATTTGGACTTGGGCGGAGCGACCGGATCCACCGCTTCCCGGGCTAAAGGAAGCTGGTCAACAGGATTTAAATGGATTGTTCGCGCGTATTGAGGCGGTACTTGCCAACTATCCATCACCGCTACCGTTTGGTCACATGACCATCGCCGAATTTGCACTGTGGCCCCATCTCGCCGCCTTGCGACCTCTCGGGTTTACCCTTGAAAGCAATGACTATCCCCGGCTTAGCGCATGGTTTGCGGCCATGCGGCGTGACAGCGTGTTCGCCAACGACCTCCGCCGTACTGCAGATTTCATGAAAACAATCGGCACTACATCCGATTTTGAGCGAAACAAGATTTTCTGGCGAGGTGATCGCATCGAATGGCTACTTGCGCGCGGCTTTCACGAATGGTTCCTTGACGAAATCAAAGCTGAGCGGGTCCTATGGCCGGAGTAATTTGATTGGCTATGCGAAAGTCAAAATCTTTTTTTAACAGGATGAACAGGATGAAAAGCAAAGACAAAAAGCAGTTTTGACTTCATCCTGATTATCCTGTCAATCCTGTCAATCCTGTCAATCCTGTCAAATGCTTTTAGCTTTAGACGGCGGCGGAACAGGGGTTTCGCAAAGCATTGCTTTGCGCCTGTGTAGCGGGTCGGCTGTACTAAGCCGACACTACACGCCATTTCCAACCGCTCATTTCTGATTCACTTCCGCAGCACTTCGTGACAGGTAGCTGGTCAGCCAACTGGAAGCTGCGCAAACACTCCAGAACGCGAAGAAGCCGAACGAGTAAGTCGCCGTGTGCGAGAACTCAACGGCTTGCCCGAACAGATAAAGTTCTTGCGGGTTGATCACGGTAAAAAAGATGCCTTCAGCAATTCCGGCAACCAGAAAAGATGGCCACAGCACGGTGTACAGACTGCCCATTTTTTTACTCCTTGTTTCGCCGCGCGGCGTCGTGTCCGGCGCCAATCTCAATTTTCCCGCTACTTGGCAATATCACATTGCCCATCAAGCGCCACGTTTGAGCTTCATCTCCGATCAACACCACCCAATGTCCAGCAGCAGGTAGTTGAAACGAGGCAGTGTAGGCACCTTCGATCAAAGCCATAGTCCGCGATTGATCCAGTCCGGCGCGAGTGGGATGCGACACAACGACTTTGATGCTCGGTGGCGGCCTGAAGCTTGCGTCATCGGCGCTGAGCATGATCGTCATGCGCTCGGCGCTGACGCTCAAATCCGCCCGCAGCCCCAGGCGTTCAGCCGAGGCACTTTGGGCGACGGTCTGGTTGATCGACATCCCCTTCTTGTAATAGTCCTCCGTGACCAAACCGTCGTTGGTGGTCACTGCCAGCCATGCGGTGTAGAGTCCCGCCACGACCACGATAAACGGTCCGCTAATGATCAACCACGGCCACCGTTGACGGTACCACGGACCACTGTCAGTTGCGCGTAGCGATGGGGTGCTCATGGCTTGATGAAGCTCGCTTTCTCATGAACCTTGATTCGTTCATCGGCGATGGATTTGACATCGAAGTAAATCACGCTGGAACCCTTCTTTCCATCTGCCGGCATGCGAACCCTCAAGGTGGTCGACTGCGCAGAGGTCGCCGGAACTTCAATGATCCGCTCGCCCAGCAGATCAATGTCGGGCGGCCCTTCAACGCTAATGGCGTAGCGCCGGTTGGTTTCGGAAACATTCATTACGTGTAGCCGGTAGACATTCTCAATCCAGCCACCCTCAACCTCGCGCGCAAGGACTGCGCGGTCACGCGTGATGTCGACGCGCAATTCGGGTTTAGTTGCCAGACCCCAGATCAATGCCAGGCCCACGGCCGACAGGATGCCCGTATAGACAATTATTCTTGGGCGCACAATGTGGGCAAGAATGTCTTTTCCTGTCCAATGTTTGGCCAAAGCATTTTCCGTTGAATACCGAATCAGACCCTTCGGGTAATTCATTTTTTCCATCACCTGATCACAGGCATCGATGCAGGCTCCACAGCCGATGCATTCGTATTGCAAGCCATTTCGGATATCAATACCGGTCGGGCAAACCTGAACGCAAATGCTGCAGTCAACGCAATCACCCTTTTCAATACTTCGCGGATCGACTCTCTTTTTTCGCGCTCCGCGCGCTTCGCCACGTTCTGCATCGTAGGTAATTATCAAGGTATCAGGGTCAAACATCACACTCTGAAACCGTGCATAGGGACACATGTATTTACAGACTTGCTCACGCATGACTCCCGCGCCCATATACGTAAACGTGCCGTAAAACAAAATCCAAAAAACTTCCCAGGGACCGAGCGTAACCGCGATCACGCTGCGCCACAGTTCGGACATTGGCGTGAAATAGCCAACGAAAGTAAAACCGGTCCACAATGAAATCAGCGCCCAAGTTAAATATTTTCCGCCGCGCCGCGCCAGATTTTCAGGTGCCCAACGCGCTTCGTCACGCTTCATCCGGGTGGCGCGGTCGCCCTGGAATACTTTTTCGACCCAAAGGAATATTTCTGTATAAACAGTTTGCGGGCAGGTGTAACCGCACCACAAGCGCCCGGCAACAGCGGTAAAAAGAAACAGGGAAAATGCCGAAATGATGAGCAAGACCGTCAGAAAGAAAACGTCTTGCGGCCAAAGCACCATCCCGAAAATATAGAACTTGCGTTCAACCAGGTGAAACAGCACGGCTTGCCGACCGTTCCACGGCATCCAACACAACCCGTAGTAGAGAATCTGAGTGAACCAGACCATGATCCACCGCCAACGGGCAAACACTCCCGTAACCGCGCGCGGATAGATTTTCTTGCGGACCTCATAAAGGCTGTCTTCCACCACCTCAACAATGGGGATGACGCGTTTCGCCGGAGTGGCCTCGCTCATGGTGTGGGCAATCTATGGTCTCGAAAAATGGGTGTCGCGGGAAATCTGGCGCACCTTACGACTGGTTTATCAGCCGTAAGGTGCGTGAATCAGATGTTACTCGCGGAAATTGTACAGTCGTACGTGCAGGGTCGCGCTCGTACCGAAACGCCGACTACTTCCCTGCTGCCTCAGTTGGTGCTGGCGGCGCGCCGTTGGCGGTTGGTGCCGCCGCCGGATCAGGCTCGCTACCGCCCAAACTCACCACATAGGCTGTCAGCAGGTGAACCTTGGCCTCACCAAGAAACTCACCGAATGCCGGCATACGATTTACCCGACCCCTGGTAATTGTCTCGACAATATCCGGCTCTGAACTGCCATAGAGCCAATGGCTGTCGGTGAGATTCGGTGCAACGCCGGTCACACCTTTGGCTTCCGGACCATGACAGGCGGCGCATGCAACGGCAAACAGTTCTTTGCCTTTAGCGGCACGACCATCGTCTTTGCTTAACCCGGACAAGGAGCGCACATAGGTGGCAAGGTCAACGATTTGCTCAGGCGTGAGGTCCGGTTTCAGCCCTTTGGCCGGCATCATGGCATCCCGACCGTTGGTCAGGGTTTCTTTGATCTTTTCACTGGTGCCACCCCACAGCCAATCCTTGTCAGTGAGATTGGGGAAGCCCTTGGCGCCTCGCGCATCAGAGCCGTGACACTGCGAGCAGTAAGTCATATAAAGGCGCTGTCCCATCTCGCGCCCTTCACTGCTGGCAGCAACGGTCTTGATGTCCTGGCTGCGATATTTTTCAAAAATCGGTCCGTAGTTAGTCTCGGCCAATTTTTGTTCAGCATCGTATTGACCAACAGAACTCCAGCCAAAAGCACCCTTGAACGAACCGAGCCCGGGGAACATGGCCAGATAAATCAGCGCATAAATGACCGTCAGGTAAAACAGCCACCGCCACCAATTTGGCAAGGGGTTGCTGAATTCTTCCAGGTTCTCGTCCCACACGTGTCCGGTAGTCTTACCTGGCGAATGCTTATGTGAACTTTGTTGCCACAGCAACAACCCGCAGGCCAGAATGCTGACCAGACTGATCACCGTGACGTAAATACTCCAGAAACTATTGACAAAATCACTCATGAAAATTTCCTTTTCCAGTTCCGGGCACCTGTGTCATGGGTAGCGGTAAGTCGTCATCCAGTGGAATCCGCGCCGCTTCGTCGTAAACGGCCTTGCGTCGGTCGGAATATGCCCACCAAACGATTCCAACAAACAGAACAAAGGTCAGCACAGTGAATCCTGCCCGCAGATCATTGATATCCATTTGATCTCTCCCTCAGCGCGTCTGTTTGAGCGCGGTGCCCATGCCCTGCAGGTAGGCGATCAACGCGTCGATTTCGGTTACGCCTTCAAGCGCCTTTTTGGCACCGGCAATCTCCTCGTCGGTATAAGGCACGCCAACTGCGCGAAGGGCCCGCATTTTGTCCTCGATGGCGCTCGCATCCTTGATCGGCCGATCGAGGAACGCATAGGCTGGCATGTTGGATTCCGGAACCACATCACGAGGATTGATCAAGTGAGTGCGATGCCACAAATCAGAGTAACGACCGCCGACTCGGGCCAAATCTGGACCGGTTCGCTTTGAGCCCCACTGAAAAGGATGGTCGTACACAAATTCACCGGCAACTGAGTAGTGGCCATAACGCTCAGTTTCGGCGCGGAATGGGCGAATCATTTGTGAATGACAGTTATAGCAACCCTCACGGATATAGACATCCCGCCCTGACAGGCGCACAGGGTCGTAGGGTTTGACCAGGCCCTTGGCCACCAACTCACTCTCCACAGTCGTCGATTTTTGGAAAAACAGCGGCACAATCTCAACCAGACCACCGAAGCTGATCGCCACAATGGTCAGCACGATCAGCCAGCCGACATTTTTTTCGATTGTTTCATGCTTCAACATGATGAATAACTCCTGGCAAAATTGCGATCAGTGGGCTGCCGCAAGTGGCGACAAGCCGGCTCCCGACGGAGCCAACACCGGAGCATCGTAAGCGCGGCCACCAACGATCGTTTTAAAGCTGTTGTAGGCCATCAGGAACATTCCAGAGAGAAACAGGAAGCCTCCGAGCAAGCGCACCGTGTAGTACGGATAAGTCGCTTTCACCGAATCAACGAACGCATAGGTCAAGGTGCCGTCCGGATTGGTCGCGCGCCACATCAGGCCCTGCATCACCCCGGCAATCCACATCGAGGCGATATACAGCACCACACCCAAGGTCGCCATCCAGAAATGGATGTTGATCAATCGAACCGAGAACATTTCGGCTTTACCGTAAAGGCGAGGCAACATGTAATACGTGCAACCGATCGCAATCATTGCCACCCAACCCAGGGCACCTGAATGTACGTGGCCCACGGTCCAGTCGGTGTAGTGTGATAGCGCGTTTACCGTCTTGATCGACATCATCGGACCTTCAAAGGTCGACATGCCGTAGAACGACAAGGAGGTGATCATGAACTTCAGCACCGGGTCATCGCGCAGCTTGTGCCATGCGCCGGAGAGTGTCATCACGCCATTGATCATGCCACCCCAGCTCGGTGCCAGCAGGATCAAGGAGAACACCATCCCCAGTGACTGTGTCCAGTCCGGCAGGGCCGTGTAGTGCAAATGATGCGGGCCGGCCCACATGTAGGTGAAGATCAGCGCCCAAAAGTGCACCACCGAAAGCCGATAGGAATACACCGGCCGTTCTGCCTGCTTCGGCACAAAGTAGTACATCATTCCGAGGAAACCGGCGGTCAGGAAGAAACCCACCGCATTGTGACCGTACCACCACTGCACCATGGCATCCTGCACACCCGCGTAGGCTGAGTATGACTTCCAGATTGGTGACGACAGTACCGGGACCGCTGCGCTGTTAACCAGGTGCAAGACCGCAACCGTCAGGATAAACCCACCGAAAAACCAGTTGGCCACATAAATATGCGGCGTTTTGCGCTTGACGATCGTGCCAAAGAAAACCACCGCGTAGGAGACCCACACCACGGTAATCAGCAGATCAATCGGCCATTCAAGTTCGGCATACTCCTTGCCCTGTGTCATCCCCATTGGCAGCGTGATCGCAGCCAACAAAATGACCACCTGCCAGCCCCAAAAAGTAAATGCGGCAAGGCCCGGCGCAAATAGCGGGGTGTGGCAAGTCCGCTGCACGCAGTAGTAGGAGGTCGCAAACAGCGAACAACCACCGAAAGCAAAAATCACTGCGTTGGTGTGTAGCGGGCGCAAGCGGCCGTAACTCAAGTACTCACCAAGATTAAGTTCAGGCCAGACCAGTTGAGCGGCGATGATGACGCCAACCAACATCCCGACGATGCCCCAGACAACGGTCATCACGGTGAACTGGCGTATGACTTTGTAGTTATACGTCGCCTGCGATTGCATGGTCTTACCTCCCGAAAAACGTTGGCCGGATGTTAATCAAGCGATGATACAGGCCACTTGATCTAGGTCAACTGGATGTGACAAAAGCCCTTGAAGCGAGTAGCCATCAGGCCATTGTCGATGAATTTCCATTCCACCTAGTACAAAAATGCCCGGGTCTTTGCGCAAATCAGCTATCTCCGTGTCGCTTGACATAGATCAAGACTGTCATTTCTTGAATGGATATTCTGCGTCACGTCCATTAATCAATAAATCGAAAGGAAGTTGTATGAAGTTCGTCAAATTGGCTCTCGTTGCAGGAGTCGTAGCTGGATCAGCCGCTGCAATGGCGCAAGAAACCGAAGGCAACTGGATGGTGCGCGGTCGCGTTGTGCGCATCGATACGAACAATGACTCTGACCCGATCGCCGCTGCTGCAATCCCTCAGGATGGAATCGATATCAGCAACAAAACTATTCCCGAGGTGGATTTCACCTACTTCTTTAGCAAGAACTTGGCTGCAGAATTAATTTTGACCTACCCACAGAAACACGATGTCGAGATTACTGCCAGTGCGGTCGGCGCATTCAAGGCCGGATCATTCAAGCAGTTGCCGCCCACTTTGACCTTGCAATACCACTTCCTGCCCGACGGCCAATTCCGTCCCTACGTCGGCGCCGGCGTTAACTACACCCGCCTTTCAGATGTCAACCTAGGTCCATTAAATGCCGTCACGCAAACCTTGGGTGGCGGTAATACCGGCACGAACTACCTCGACAAAAACAGCTGGGGTGGCGCACTTCAAGTCGGTTTTGACGTAAAAATCGGTGCCAAATCCTTCCTAAATTTTGACCTCAAGAAAGTCTACATTCAGACTGATCTGAGAAATACGCAATTCGGCAAACTCAGCACTGTCAAAGTTGACCCACTGCTGTTTGGTGTTGGCTACGGCTATCGCTTCTGATGATAGATAAGCATTCCCGGGCGTCACTGCGCCCGGGAATGTTTCGTCACACGCAAAAGGTTTTAGCTACAGCAAAAGCTCAGGCACCAATGAAAGCTCTGAATTAGCAGCAGGGTCTGCTCACTTTCCATCCGAGCGCACAGAGTCACTTTCGTCCGGCGGACTGTCATCATCCATCAGCACCCGATGTCCAGGTCCATCCAGATCCTCGTACTGACCGCTACGCAGCGACCACCAGAATATAACGGCGATCACAAAAACCAGCGCCAGCGACATCGGTATCAGCAGATACAAGATATCCATTAGCGCTTAACCCCCTGCAAACGCAATGCGTTGAGCACCACCAGCAAAGAGCTTGCTGACATCCCGATGCCTGCCATCCATGGTGTGACCCAACCAAGCACAGCCAGCGGGATCGCAAGGAAATTGTAGGCAAAAGACCAGCCCAGATTCTGCCGAACGATCCGGGTGGTGCGCCGCGCTAAAAAGACACCGTCAGTAATCGCCATCAAGCGCTGGCCAAGCAACACAATGTCACCGCTGGAGCGCGCCAGATCAGCGCCACCGCCCATGGCAATTGACACCTGCGCCTGGGCAAGCACCGGTGCATCGTTCACACCATCGCCGATCATCGCAACTACTGCACCCTCAGACTGTAAAGCCCTTACCGCAGCCAACTTGTGTTGCGGCAACAAATTGCCGCGAGCATCATCAACGCCAAGCATCTGCCCCGCCCGGGCAACGGCCGCGGCGGAATCACCGCTAAGAATCGATACCGCGAACCCCAATGCTTTGAGTGAGCTAACCATTTGCAGCGCATCACCACGCATGCTATCCGTGAGAAAGAAAAATGCTTGCCATCCACGATGGTTTCCCAGTGCCAACGGCGTGTCGCCGGCACCAACTCGCGTGACGATCTGTTCCGGCAATGCCAATCCATGCAGACCGGCAACGTACTCCGGGCGACCCAGACGCCAGGTCTCACCGTCTATGACACCAGCCACACCTTCGCCGGTCGTGTTGACTGACTCGTCCACCGCAATACTTGGGTCATCGCCGCCTTGAAGCGCGCGCGCGATCGGATGCTTCGATCCACGCTCAAGTGCCGCCGCGATACTTCTCGCGAACGTTTCGTTGCCGTTCACCGCTATGATTTCAGTCACGCGCATGCGCCCTTCAGTCAGTGTGCCTGTTTTATCGAAAACAAAGTGGGTTGCCCGGGCAAGCGTTTCAATGGCATGTCCGCGCGTCACCAGGACGCCATGCCGTGCCAACGCGCCGGTCGCCACCGTCAACGCTGTAGGTGTCGCCAGTGACAGTGCGCACGGGCAACTCACCACCAGGACGGCGACAAAAATCCACAAGGCGCGCGCCGGTTCCAGCCACCACCAGAACACACCACTGACCAGCGCCAGGATGAGCAGCGCAAGCACGAAACGTCCTGCAATCCGGTCGGCCATCAGCACAACCGCCGGCTTTTCACTCGCCGCCCGCTCCATCAATCGGGTGATCGCCGCCAGGCGGGTACCTTCGCCGACTCGTTCAACACGCATGATCAACGGGCTATCGATATTCACGCTGCCGCCGACCAGACTGTCTGCGCGAGATTTGTGCAGCGGCACACTCTCGCCGGTCAATAGCGATTCGTCCGTACTGCTGGAACCGTCAATGACGACCCCATCAGCAGGGATCGTGTCTCCTGGCGCGATACGCACCACATCATCGACACACAAATCAGCCACCGGCACCCGCTCGGCCATACCGGCAGGCCAGCTGCGCCAGCGCTCCGCGAACGCCGGGATTGCGCGGGCAATCGCCTCCACACTGCGCGCCGCCTTTTGCCGCGCCAGCATTTCCAGATAACGTCCGGACAACAAGAAAAAGACAAACATGGTGACCGAATCAAAGTACACGGCACCACCGCTTGTGAGTGTTGCCCAGACACTGGCAAGGAATGCGGCACCGATACCCAATGCCACCGGTACATCCATGCCCACGCGCCGCTGTGCCAGATCACGTTGCGCGTTGACGAAAAAAGGTGCGGCCGAATAAAACATCACTGGCAGAGTCAGAATCAAGCTCGCCCAACGCATCAGTTGTTCGATTCCAGCTGACATGTCACCGCCGGAACCGACATCAGCCATATAAACGGGGACCGCATACATCATCACCTGCATCATGCCAAAACCAGCCACGAACAAGCGCCACAATGCCGTCTTGCGCTCCGCCACCGCGAGCGCCTCGGCGCGAGCGACATCATAGGGGTGCGCGCGATAGCCGATCGCCGCAACGGCAGCCAGGATTTCGGAAAGTTTGATCTGCCGTTGATCCCACTGCACGCGTGCCCGCCGGGTCGAGTAGTTAATGCCAACAGCCGTTACACCAGCCTGTTTGCGAATCTGCGCTTCATTCAGCCAAACACAGGCGGCACAGGTAATGCCTTCGAGCAGCAAGTTCGCTTCACGCAGATTTTCATCCTCTGCCACCGCATGTACAAAGTTTCTTTGTACATCGGGATGATCGAACAAGCCCAATTCCTGCAGCATAACGGGCACCGCTTCACGCGGACTGTCCGGCATCGCATCTCTATGCTGATAGTACTGACTCAAACCGCTGTCGACAATGGCCTGCGCCACCGCCTGACACCCGGCGCAACACATTGGCTGCGCCTGCCCGCCGATCAGCACATCAAAATTTACTGCGGTCCCGATCGGCAAGCCACAGTGATAACAATTCCCGGCCATATTATTAACAGCGTGTTGCCAGCACCAACTGGCAACACGCAAGCTTCGCTTACTTCGGCGCCATCCGGATTGCGCCGTCAAGGCGAATCACTTCCCCATTGAGCATCTCATTTTCAATGATGTGTTGCGCCAAGGCGGCGAACTCATCCGGACGACCAAGGCGTGGCGGGAATGGAACCATCTTACCCAACGAATCCTGCGCCTCCTGAGGCAATCCCAGCAGCATCGGAGTTTCGAAGATTCCCGGGGCAATCGTCATTACCCGGATGCCATAGCGTGCCAATTCTCGGGCGATCGGCAAAGTCATGGCAACCACCGCGCCCTTGGACGCCGAATAACCGGCTTGCCCGATTTGCCCGTCGAACGCTGCCACCGACGCAGTATTGATGATCACTCCGCGCTCGCCTCCCGCGCTGGCCTCACTCGCGCTCATCACCACGGTCGCCAGACGCAACATATTGAAGGTGCCAATGACATTGATATTGATGGTGCGGGTAAACGAGGCCAACGCATGCACCCCATTTTTGCCCAGCACCTTTTCTGCGGGGCCGACCCCGGCACAGTTGATCAATCCATGCAAACCGCCAAAGTGACTCACTGCAAAGTCAATGCAGGCTTGGGCGCTGGCTTCGTCTGCCACATTGGTCATGGAAAAGGCAGCGTTTGCACCCAATTCCTTAGCCAATGCCTCACCTGCTTCCTTGTTCAGGTCGGCCATCACTACCTTGCCGCCGGCGGCAACAATCCGCTTTGCCGATGCAGCGCCGAGCCCTGATGCACCACCTGTAATAATGAACACCTTGTTTGCTATTTTCATGACATTGCTCCTATGCGAAATCGACCGCCAGCATCATTGCCGGCAAAGAATTCATTCTAACCGCGGACACCGTGATGGAAGTCAAAACGATGTTTGCGATTGCTGTCGAATCAGGCTATCGTCCGACATTCACACCTTATCAAGCAACAGTTCAAACGTCACCTATGCGAGCAACCCGATTCATGCCTCGAAACAAAGTTCGAGCAT
Organism: Rhodocyclaceae bacterium; assembly: GCA_016718525.1. Taxonomy (GTDB): domain Bacteria; phylum Pseudomonadota; class Gammaproteobacteria; order Burkholderiales; family Rhodocyclaceae; genus JADKHX01. The sequence continues at coordinate 289,786 of JADKDD010000001.1, read as the reverse complement.
CTGTATGAAATCCGAGTATCGCGCAGCCCTGCATTGGGTCGTCGCGTTTTGCTTCCTGACTACGTCCCCGGCGATCTATGCCCGATCGCTATTCATTGAAGAATTGACCTGGCAAGAAGTCCGCGCTGAGCTAGCTGATGGAAAGACTACAGCCATCATCTTTGCTGGAAGCACCGAGCAAAATGGGCCGCAGATGGCGTTGGGCAAACATAATTTCATTGCTCGATACCTGGCTGAGCAGATTGCCCTCAAGTTGGGCGACGCGTTGATTTATCCGATCTTTCCTTATGCGCCGACTGGCGACCCGATCACTCGCAGCGGACATATGCGGTTTCCCGGTACCGTCAATGTATCGGAAGCAGTATACGCAGCGGTGGCTGGTGATGTCGCATTGAGTGCAATCGCCGCCGGTTTTCGCCGCATATTGTTGATGGGAGATCACGGGGACGGTCAAGCGGCGCTGGGCGAACTCGCCCGCGCAATGGACGCGCAATTGGCGCCACGCGGAATACGGGTTTTGCATATCACTGCGGTTTTTGACCCGCCGGGATTTTCTCTGACCGCCCCAGGTCGGATCGTGCCGCTCGACTTGCAAGCTCATGCGGGCACACTGGATACAGCCACGCTGATGGCCATCGACCACGACGGGCGTTGGGTGCGCCGCGATCAGTTCGCGAATGCCAATGCGACCAACGGTGCCGAGGAAGATCCTCGCAATGCGACAGCTGAATTGGGACAAAAGGCACTGGCACAAAGAGTTGCCGCTGCTTTAACCCAGATCCGGGCGCTAACGCTAGCCCAGCCCTAGCGCTTGGCCGACCCTAACAACCGTCCACGCAAACGAGCCGCCACACCAACAAACGGTTTCCAAAGCATTTGCCCGACCGTCTGCCATTCGGCACTACTGCCATCGTCCAGCCCAATGGCGAATTGTGGCTCTGCACCAGTCGGCACTACCAGCGTGCCGTAAAGGCGATCCCACAGTGCGATATCAAATCCACGGTTACAGCCCATGTGATGCGGCTCGCAACTATGATGAAGTTGATGGTGCGCCGGGCTGATCAGCCATTTTCCAAGCCGCGGACCATAAGTTATCCATACGCGCGTATGACGCAAGTTGCCAACCGTGTTACTCAGCCAAAGCAAAACGTTTAGTCCCAGAAAAGTAAACAAGTCGATTGGTGAACTGCTCACATGATTGAAAACCCAGGTCACCAGCCCGGAGAAAAAAATTCCACCCCAGGCCATGACTAATAAATCCACCGGATGAGCGCGAAACGCGGTCATCGGAGTCAGCACTTCTGCCGAATGATGGACTTTGTGGAATTCCCACAAAACCGGCACTTCATGCAGCAGGCAATGCGCCGCAAAGCGGCCGAAGTCGTAAGCCACAAAAAACATCAAGGTGTATATGGCACGCCAAATGAAACTGACGGTTTCGGCGGGCGGCGTTCCAGCCGAAGATAATCCGCCTATCTGATCAAGCGCATGAGCAACATCAAATTGATTGAACATTAGTGACGTAAACAATAGCGGCCACAGCAATGCGTTGACGAAATACAAACTGTAGTCAGCTCGAGCGGAACGATGCAACCAAAGTTGTCGACTCAGAAAACGCTGTCGAAATTCGGTCCAGCGATTGCCACCGGCACTACCGCGATGCCAATACCACCAAGCCAACATTGCAAAAACCAGCGTCGTCAGCAGGAACGGCCAGAACAAAAAGGAGTCGCGCTTGATCGGCGCAAACAAGGCCGTTCCGATATTGAAGACAACAAAGTAGAGACTGTCGAGAAAAACCTGCATGAATATTGAGTGGTCCGTTGGGATTCAGCGCGAGCCGGATTATTGCAGTATTTCCGTTAACGCAAGCGCGATCAGGTATCCCCTATACAATCATTGAAGCCTACGCTCAGTGCGCTAAACACCAGGAACATATATGACTGACATCATCTTGCATCACTACCCGACCTCGCCGTTTTCCGAAAAAATTCGCCTGATATTGGCTTACAAGAAACTCGCATGGAAGTCGGTGATCATTCCGTCGATCATGCCCAAACCTGATGTGGTGGCATTGACCGGCGGGTACCGCAAAACACCGTTCATGCAGATCGGTGCGGATATTTACTGCGACAGCGCCTTGATCTGCGACCAACTGGAAAGAATTCAATCTCGACCGAGCCTTTATCCAGCGGCGATCGAAGGAACCGCCCGCATCGTTGCGCAATGGGCCGACACTACCTTGTTTTGGGCAGCGATGGGACATAACCTAAGTGCCAAGGGCGCTGCTCAGTTGTTCGCCGGCGCGCCACCCGAAGCGCTCAAAGCCTTCGGTGAAGATCGCGGCAAAATGCGCGGCGGGATGGTCCGCCTTAGCCCCACCGATGCCACAGCGGCATACACAGTTTACCTGTCGCGCTTGGAGGCGATGCTGGAACAAACTACATATTTGCTCAGTTCAGAACCGACAGTTGCCGACTTTGCTGCCTATCACCCGTTGTGGTTTACGCGTACCTGCACACCCGTGATGGCGGACATACTTCTGGCAGCGCCGCGAGTCTTGGCCTGGATGGACAGGTTGGCCGCGATCGGTTACGACAACCCGGAAAAATTCAACGCAACTGGTGCCATTGCACTGGCGGCCCGTTCTACACCGCTGACCGTTTCGACAAATGCTTTTCAGGATGCACTCGGCATCCCTGTTGGCAGCACCGTCAGTATCGCAGCGGAAAGTTTCGGTGCCGAAACAACCGAAGGTGAACTCCTCTCTGTCACCGCAAATGAGACCATTGTGCGTCGTCATGACGAGCGTGCCGGCACGCTTCACGTGCATTTCCCGCGCGTCGGCTATGTACTGAAAGTTACTGCTGATTAGCTAATGAATAGAACTGCAATTCCCGTCGGCCGAACAACAACGGCGCACGACGTCAAGACATCGTGCGCTCCGGAATCTATACCGTTACTGCGGCGTGACCCGCGCATCCTCACCGTTACCTTGCACGTAGACCTTTTGTCCGACAAACAAGGTTGGGCCAAGTGGTTGCGTGACTGCGACAAGCACGCCGGATGAAGTCCGTACAATAATCTGAAGCGCCGGGATCGGTTGGTCATGCTTCTTTTGTACGTCATTGCCAACAACCGCACCGCCAATGGTGCCGGCGACCATAGCCACATCGCGACCCGTACCACCACCGATCAGGCTACCAACGCCAAGTCCGATCAAGCCACCCACCACCGCACCAACACCGGCATGTTGGTTGGTCGCAATTTGCGTCTGAGTGATCTGTTCGATGACCCCGCGGCGTATCTCAACGACGTTGGGCTGCGGGGGTTGCGGTGCGCAGGCAGCTAGAACAAACGCTGTTGCAACCAACAAAAATCGCGAAAAATCATGCTTGGTCATGGTGTCCTCATTACTTAATAAAGTCAAAAATTGTCCTGCGGTTGAAGATTATAAATCTCTCGACGACTATCAGACCCCACAAGGAATAGGAAGCGACTCAAACGATTTTGGATATCAGGTTTCAAAGCGCCGGTGTCGATGCACTGAGTGTGACGAGTGACATTGACACCGTCCGGTCAGCGCCTACTCACAATCGATACCCGCGCTCAAAATACGCCTGCCGCACGCTCAAATGGAATCACCCCCCGGTTTGTAGTAATGTTCAGCTAAAGCGCGTCAGAAATTAACTCTACAACCATTTCTCCCATCACAAGGAAATCAATATGAGCGATCCATCACAAGATGCCGGCATCATCGCCGTAGTTGGCGAACGCTTGGTGAAGCAAAGACTCCCGAGACTGGAGCAAATCAACGCTCAGCTTGATCGCGGCGAACTGTTGACCGATCTTGACATCCGTTTTCTGAAACAGGCACTCGAAGACGCACAGGGAAATCGTGCTGTGATCGAGCGCAATCCGGAACTGAAGGATACGGTTGCTCAAGTGCTGCATCTTTACAAGGTGATCATGGACAAAGCGCTGGCCAATGAGAAGAACCGGTCAACATAACGTTCGTTTGGATGCCAAGATTTTATTGAGGATTTTGAAATGACCAAACCAGGTAAAAAAACCAAACACTCTGAAAGCGAACCGTTGAACGAGAAGTCCGCCGGTAAAAGCAAAATCAAGGCTAAGGATTACGACAAGGAATTGGCCCGCTTGCACATTGAGTTAGTCAAATTGCAGGAATGGGTCGTTGCCAAAGGCCTGAAGGTTTGTATCGTTTTCGAGGGCCGTGATGGTGCCGGCAAGGGTGGAACGATCAAGGCGCTGACCGAGCGTGTCAGTCCGCGGGTATTCCGTGTGGTGGCCCTACCCTCGCCGACCGAGCGGGAGAAGACGCAAATGTACGTGCAGCGTTATCTTCCGCACTTCCCCGCCGCTGGTGAAGTCGTGATCTGGGACCGCAGTTGGTACAACCGCGCAGGTGTCGAGCGCGTGATGGGCTTTACCAGTGATGCCGCCGTCAAGCAGTTTTTGCAGTTTGTGCCTGCCTTTGAACGATTGATGACAACCTCGGGAATCATTTTGCTGAAATATTGGCTGGAAGTCAGTGAGGAGGAGCAGACCCGGCGGCTGGTAGCCCGTATCGAGGACGGTCGCAAGACATGGAAGCTTTCGCCAATGGATCTCAAATCGTTTAGCCGCTGGTATGACTATTCCCGCGCCCGCGACGACATGTTTGCCGCAACCGACTCATCATGGGCGCCGTGGTTCGTGGCGGACTCGAATGATAAGAAACGAGCCAGGCTAAACATCATCTCACATCTGCTGAGCAGCATTCCTTACAAGGCTTTGCCGCGTGAAAAAGTCAAACTGCCGAAGCGACAAAAACCTGGCGACTACGTCGATCCAAAGTATCCGAGCAAACTCGTTCCGGCGAAGTTCTAACGACGCGTAAATTACCTGCAACCGCTGAAATCCGTCCTGACCCTTAGCCGACGCGCCGCTGCTTGCTCGGGAGGCTACGTCCAATAATGCGTTGGAGGCGTACCGAGTCGAGGATGCAAACATGCCTGTTTTTAACGTCGATCAACTTGCGCTCCTGAAACTGCGAAAACATCCGGCTTACGGTTTCGATCTTGATGCCGAGATACGAACCGATGTCTTCACGCGACATGCGCAGATTGAATTCGCTGGACGAATATCCCAGAGCGGCAAAACGTCGCGACAAATCAAGTAGGAAGGCCGCCAGGCGCTCCTCCGCCCGCATCTTGCTGAGCATGATCATGGCGTTATGATCGCGCACAATGTATCCGCTCATGACCTCGTGGAGGTAACGCCGGATGGTCTCCAGTTCGGGCGGCAGCTCGTCGAGCCTTGCGGTTGGTAGCGCACAAACTTCGCTATCCTCGAGCGCGACCAAATTGAAATCGTGAGCGCGTAGGCCGATCCCGTCCATACCAAGCAAATCGCCCGCCATCTGAAAGCCGGTAACCTGCTCATATCCGTGTTCGTCGCAAACGTGAGTTTTGAGGCATCCGGTCTTTACGGCATAGATGGTATCGCAACGGTCGCCCGCCTGATAAAGATATTCACCGCACTTCAGTTGGCGCCGGGTCTGCAGAAGGCCCTCGACGCGCACGGTATCTCGCTCGTTGAGTCCGCGCGGCAGGCAGCGAAAATGCATTTTGCAGGTGAGGCAACCCCCATGTGGTCGTGCGCCGGCCATGTACGTGATGCTGTGTTGGGTTGGTGCGCGCATGATATTTTTCTTTTTATGCTCGATGGTTGCGACTAGCTTATGCTTACCGACCGAGGCACGTGTTGACTCAAATCAAACACTCACGCCTGACGCGGTTGTGTTCGACAGTTGCAGTCCAATGACAGAAAATTTTTGCGGATCAAGCGGGGTTACCCTGGTTTTGATGCACTTGCTGGATTCGCTTCCGCAATCCGCGAAGTCGCGTTTCGCTTGAAGATTCATCAAGAGTCCACGCTCAGCCGCCAGTGTTCCAAAGAGAAAGGGCTAGAAGGTTTAAAAACCCGCTAGCCCTTGGTATTACTGGTGCTGTTGACCGGAATCGAACTGGTGACCTACTGATTACGAATCAGTTGCTCTACCAACTGAGCTACAACAGCATTGTTTCTTTGGCAGGGCGCGCATTATAGCCAAGGCTTAAGGCTTGCGCACAGACCGAACGGTAGTTGCGAGTTTGCGCAACTCTGATGATGTAAGAGCTTTGTCCCTGCGACCTTTGAGCATCAGCCAGAATATGCCGCCATTAACCAAAATCAGGGTGATTTCCAAGTATAGGATCGGTGCCACCAACTGGCGTTGAGAATTGTCACCAAAAACAAAAAAGAAGCCCTCAAGCGTTGGAATAACGGCTTTTGTTATGGCCATCGAGTTTTCGAATGGAGGAAACAGCAACATGATGACAAGGTTGACGGAGATGCCGGCCAACAGATAAAGCTGATTCCGGTTCCCGGCGATTTTTGCAGTTTGGCCGGAAAGCGCGCGCGTCACCAGCAAGGCAATCGATAAATTGATCAAGACAACGATCACTTCAAGAATGAGGAAATTTTGATTCAATATCAGATTGCTGTGATTTCCAAGCGCAAAACGAAAACCACCAAACGTCGCGACACCATTGTGCCCAAGCGCCACATAGTCGTAGGGAGGGAAAAGCAAAAGCAAGGTCAGATTGACCATTCCAACCACCAAGACCAACGTTTGTATTCGGTTCATTTCATTTGGACCCTATGCCTGGCACCCTCGACCGACAACGCAAGCTTACGGGACATGCCAAATTGTTGCAATGGTGGTTAAACTTGAGGCGACTACTTTATCTTCTCTCCGTTATGAACAGATTTTTGCTGGTACTCGGTGTTTTGGTTTCTACTGCCGCAACATCACAAGAGGTCGTTTTACGCCATGCGCTCAGCGGTGGCCAGCTGGAGACCCTCGAAAACGTTGTGCTTCAGTTCAACGAAGCCCAAAAGGGCAAGGGAAAGGTGATCCTGCAGGCAGCTTCAGGCGAAGATGACGTACACACCAAGGTGCATATGGGATTGCTCGATGCGGGTGACAGCATGAAGTTTTTTGGTACCCTGCCGCGCTTCATACCCTTGCAACAGATGATGAAGGAGCATGCACAGCAACTCAGTGCAAAGGAGTTTTTCCCGCAGATTGCTGATACCGTCGACGACTCCAACGGACAGCTTCAAGCGCTTCCGCTCGGGCTGAATTTTCCGGTACTGTTTTTGAACCGAACTTTATTGGCGAAGGCGGGAAAAACCGATCCAGTGGAACCTCGCAGCTGGGTAGATCTGCAGGAACTTGCCGGTGACCTTCGCACCAGCGGTAGCGCGTGCCCACTGACGAGTTCCAACTTCAGTTGGATTCATGTCGAAAACCTTGCTGCTCAGCACGGACAAGCAATACTGCCAGTCCAGGCGAACAAACGCAGTCCGGAAGTAATTCGTGTTAACGGGCTGGTCAACGTTAAACATCTCGCGCTGCTCGCCACTTGGCAGCGCAGCAAGTATTTCATTTATTCCGGGCCCGGTCGCGAGGCAGATGCGCGCTTTTTGAGTGGTGAATGCGCGATGTTGACAGGTGAATCTTCATTGTTCGCTGAAATTGTCAGGCACGGTATTGACGCGTCGGTCGCGCCTTTGCCGTATTACGATGACATGAGTGAAGCGCGACCGAGTGATCTTCTCCCGGATGGCAGCTCACTTTGGATTCTGGCCGGCCACAAGAAGCCTGAATACCAGTTGATCGCCCGTTTTGTGCGTTACCTGATGCTACCTGAGACACAACGCACATGGGTCAAGGGAACAACGTTTTTGCCCATGAGCTCAGCCGCTGTAAAGGCACTTCAGGAGGCGACGAACATTCCCAATTCGCAAAAGGAAGGACTGGTCAAACGATTGTCGATGCCTCGGAAAGCTGGCGAGCACCTGCGAAATGGCAGCACGCGTGATTTGCTGAGGGCAATTTTCAACGAAGAGGTGTTGTCGGTCTGGAACGAAAAATACCCGGCCAAGCAAGCACTGGACGTCACCTCCGCGCGTGCCAACACGGTTCCGGCGGCAAACGCAAAGCCGGCAGGAGCCGTCCCGGGGAAGTAGGTATCGTGAACTATCCACGGATCATTGCGCATCGTTGCGGTGGCGCATTGGCGCCGGAAAACTCGCTTGCCGGACTTGACCTGGCGGCACGATTGGGGTGTCGCGGAGTGGAATTCGACGTAATGTTGTCGGCCGACGAAATTCCGTTACTAATTCATGATGAAGCAGTTGATCGAACCACCACGGGCAGAGGCCAAGTGGCCAGTTTGAGCGCTGAACAGATCCGACAGTTTGAGGTCAACAGCAAATATCATGCGGCCTTCGGGCGCGCGCCGGTGCCAACCCTGAAAGAGGCGATGCGACACACGGATCGACTGGGACTTTGGACGAATATCGAGATCAAACCAGCAACCGGATTCGAAACGCTCACCGGGTCAGTTGTCGGTCGCTGGCTAACTCAACATTGGAACGGTCACGGTGTCATCTCATCGTTCTCGCACATGGCTTTGCTGGCCGCACTGCAGGAAACCCAGGCCAAGCGACCAAAATTTCGCTACGCGGCACTGTTCGAGTCGTTGCCAACTGATTGGCCGTCGATTTTTGCACGGACGGGAGCCAATGCATTGCACCTGGCCGCGAAACATGTCTCTGCGCGCGAGGCAGACGAACTCAACACCTTGGGAATTGTTTGGGCGTGCTACACGGTTAATACAGTGATTGAGGCGACGCGCCTTTTCGGATTGGGTTGCGCAGCAGTCTTTACCGACAGACCGGATCTCTGGTCTCCTGAGGCGATGTGAATCAGGTCTCACGACGCTTTTTGGGGTTCCTACACAGGGTTTTTGCGGTCTACAAAGCAATAAATCTGTAGCGTAGATTTGTCATACCTGACACTGGCCGACCGGTCGCGATCAAGGGCCCACCGGCCAGCACTTTGGTCGATCGCCACTGTCTCCGGTTGGGGCTGATCGCGTAAAATCGGCTAATTGTTTTCCAACCTTGCTCATCATGAAAAGTGCACAAATCCGCCAGGCCTTTCTGGATTTTTTCGCGTCAAAGGGCCACCAAGTGGTTGCTTCCAGTTCGCTGGTCCCCCACGACGACCCGACTTTGTTGTTTACCAACGCGGGGATGAACCAGTTCAAGGATGTGTTCCTGGGCTTCGACAAGCGTGGTTATAACCGCGCGGTTACTTCTCAAAAATGCGTGCGTGCCGGCGGCAAGCACAACGACCTGGAAAATGTGGGCTATACGGCCAGACACCATACGTTTTTTGAGATGTTGGGAAACTTCAGCTTTGGCGATTATTTCAAACACGATGCCTTGCACTTTGCCTGGGAGTTGCTCACCGGTGTATTCAAGTTGCCTAAAGAACGATTGTGGGTAACGGTATATGCCGAGGATGATGAAGCCTACGACATATGGACCAAGGAAATCGGCGTGCCGGCGCAACGAGTGATTCGCATCGGTGACAACAAAGGCGGGCGCTACGCGTCTGACAATTTCTGGATGATGGGTGATACCGGTCCATGCGGTCCCTGTAGTGAAATTTTTTATGATCATGGCGAGGGCATTCCGGGCGGCCCGCCTGGCTCGCCGGATGAGGACGGCGACCGCTACATCGAAATCTGGAACAACGTGTTCATGCAGTTCAATCGCGATGAGGCTGGTGTCATGCATCCGCTACCGAAGCCGTCTGTCGATACCGGCATGGGATTGGAACGCATATCGGCTGTCCTCCAGCATGTTCATGCCAACTACGAAATCGACCTGTTCCAAACGCTGATCGCCGCGGCTGCGCGTGAGACGTCAGCTTCCGACATCAATAGTCCGTCGCTGCGAGTGCTGGCGGACCATATTCGCGCCTGCACCTTTTTGCTGGCCGATGGCGTTATCCCCGGCAACGAAGGTCGCGGCTTCGTGCTCCGCAGGATCATCCGCCGCGCCATTCGTCATGGCTACAAACTGGGTGCGCGTAGCGCATTCTTTCATCGCATGGTGCCGGACCTGGTCAAGGAAATGGGTGCGGCCTATCCGGAGCTGGTAACGACACAAGCTCGTGTCACAGAAATTCTGCACCAGGAAGAAGATCGATTTTTCGCCACTATCGAGCACGGCATGTCGATCCTTGAGGATGAACTCGCGGCGATGAGTCAAGCCGGCGTAACCGTATTCAAGGGCGAAACTGCTTTCAAATTGCACGATACCTATGGTTTTCCGTTGGACCTGACGGCTGACATATGTCGCGAGCGCAACTTTACGGTTGATAGTGCCGCGTTTGATGTGGCGATGGCACATCAAAAGAATCAGGCTCGCGCAGCGGGAAAATTCAAAATGGCGGCGAATCTGGACTACGCCGGTGCGGCGACTCAGTTTGACGGCTATTCGTCATTACAAAGTAAATGCAATGTGTTGGCCCTGTACAAAGATGGGGTGGCAGTCGCCGAGCTTAGCGAAGGTGAGGTCGGTGTCGTGGTTCTCGATACAACACCTTTCTATGCCGAATCCGGAGGTCAGGTCGGCGATCGCGGTCAGCTTCGCCTTTCCGGCGGAATCTTCGCCGTCGAAGACACGCAAAAAATTCAGGCTGCGGTGTTTGGTCATCATGGCACTGTCAGCACAGGAAATTTGCGAGTTGGTGCTGGCGGCACGGCGTTGGTCGATAGCATTTCGCGCACACGCACCATGCGTCATCATTCCGCGACGCACTTGATGCACAAGGCCCTGCGTGAAGTACTCGGCGATCACGTCCAGCAAAAAGGCTCGCAAGTCGATGAAAGCAAGACCCGCTTTGACTTTGCCCACACGCATCCGGTGACCAACCAGCAAATTCTCCAAATTGAGCGACTGGTGAACGACGAGATTATTCTCAACGCTGCAACTAGTGCACGGGTCATGGCGATCGAAGAGGCGCAAAAGACCGGTGCCATGATGTTGTTCGGCGAAAAGTATGGCGACGAGGTTCGCGTACTCGACATTGGTAGTAGTCGTGAACTTTGCGGCGGCACGCACGTCGATCGCACTGGAGATATCGGCTTCTTCAAAGTGATCAGCGAATCCGGTGTCGCCGCCGGTGTTCGGCGCATTGAAGCAGTGTGCGGAGATGTCGCGGTCGAGGTTGTTCAGCAGCAACAAGCGGTCATTGACGCGGTTGCCAATCAACTCAAATCGCAACCGGGAGAGGTTGCAAACCGCGTCGGCCAGGTTCTCGATCAAGTAAAAGCACTGGAAAAGGAACTGATACGCTTCAAATCCAAACTGGCCGCAACGCAGGGAAGTGACCTGGCGGAACAGGTCGTCGATATCAAAGGTGTCAACGTCCTTGCTGCGGTACAAGAAGGTGCAGATGCGGCCGCTCTGCGGCAGACTCTGGATCAACTGAAGGACAAACTGAAGTCGGCGGCAATCGTGCTGGCTAGCCACAGCGACGGAAAGGTATCACTGATTGCTGGAGTAACCAATGACTTGATCGGAAAACTCAAGGCTGGTGATCTGGTGAATCACGTGGCGCTACAGGTCGGTGGCAAAGGTGGCGGTCGTCCTGACATGGCAATGGCCGGTGGCAATCAACCCGAACATCTGGGCAAGGCGCTTGCCAGCGTGCCGGAGTGGATTTCCGGGCGCCTCTAAGAAAAACAGGTAGGATTCAAGTCTTCAATCCTCTTTACGGAGTACGCCATGACAGTTTGTCCGATTGCGATTGCGGTGGGGTGTAAAAAATGCCCGGTGTTTTCGATTTGTCCGGCCAAGTCTATTCTTGGCGACCAGCCTTCGGACGGTGCGCCGGCCGAAAAGGCTGGTAAAGATTCCGGAGCACCAAAATCCAAATAACAGAGCGCGAACTCGACAGTGATTCCCCAAGTGTAATGGCCGGAATGAGGAGAAAACATGCCCTACAACGCTGAGCTGATTGAAGAACTGAACACCTTGATGCGCTTTGACCTGGCGACCAGCCAACAAGGTATCAAAGTGCATAAAACGGCGGATGCATCAGTGATCGCCGCCACCCTGCGCCTGCACGCAAAAGGATTGCTGACCCAGGCCGACGGCGGATACTTGACCGGGCTTGGTCGCGATGCGGCAGAACACGCACAAGGCTTGCTTACTATCCTGACTTCGGCTCAATCCGTCAAGCAGACTGAAAGCGTCTAAGCCACGCTGACGTATCAGATGCGCGGCTGATTTGCATCGGCGTGCAAGGAAAACGGGCCCTCAACTCCCGGCCGAAAGTTGCGTCGTCAAGTTGTATTGACGACTCAACCGCAGGTCACTGGATCAGCGGCGGTTCCACTGCTCCAGGTGGTGTTCACTTACCCGCTGTGCACGACTCTGCGCTTCGGCGGTATTCATAGCCGAAACGCTCCGGCCAAAGGCGGTACGTTCGGCTTCACTGATTCGAGTTGCCTCAATACTCCGCACACAACGCCACCGGGTCCCGGTTTTGGTTGTGATTTGGCGCGTTTCATTACTTGGATGATGAACCCGGCAGTGATAGCAATATCGAGTGTCTGTACCCATCATTTCGCTCCAATCTAAAAAATCAGTATCTTTCCAACGTGGCGATCATCACTTTTTTGCCGCCCCATCGCTGTTCCCGGTTACCGCCTTTACACCTGAACTGACTGCCGATGCCGTGGTACTGATAACAGTTCCAGCTGCCGACACAGTCGTGGATACCACCGCATCGGCGACAGCAATTACGGTACAGCCAGAGAAGGAAACAGTTAGCGTGGCGATGACGACTACAGATCGACAGTGCATTTGTGGTTCGTCAAAGTGACCGCATGAGTAGCGAATCATCACCCAATCAACCAATTTATGAACGTTCAATCAAGCCCACAATATTCAATCAAATCGGTTCGATGCACGCGGAAAACCTGCGACGTTCGCTATAAATCACGGATGAGACGCAGCAAGCGTTACCTTGGCGTCGTGATGACGCACCGACCTCCCGTTGCGCTGACCAGCAACTCCGCAATACTCAAAAGTCGATTTTCAGGCCTGGCCAGGTACTTGTCAGCGCGGCGCGAAATTCCGTCTGTATCCGTTGCATTGCTGCCGCCGAATCAGCCTCGAATCTGAGGACCACCACAGGCGTTGTATTTGACGCACGAACCAGACCAAAGCCGTCTTTGTACTCAGCTCGCACGCCATCAATCGTTACCAAATTGGTCGCGGTCGGAAATTTGCCATCGCTCAACAGTTTGGCGACCAGCGCATGCGGTTCGCCTTCACCCATTGCAATATTGAGTTCTGGCGTTGATAAGGCATTGGGCAAGTTCTTTAGCGGCCAACTTGGATCTTTCCAGCGCGAGACAATTTCCAGCAAGCGTGCGCCGGCATACAGCGCATCGTCAAAACCAAACCACCGATCGCGGAAGAAAATGTGTCCGCTCATTTCTCCTGCGAGTGGCGCGCCAGTTTCTTTGAGTTTGGTTTTGATCAACGCATGGCCAGTGTTCCACATCAACGGCCGACCACCTTGAAAGCGGATTGACTCGGCGACCCAGCGCGAACACTTCACGTCGTAAATGATCTCGGCGCCAGGGTTCCGGCTCAGCACGTCTGCCGCAAACAACATCAACAAGCGGTCCGAAAAAATAATCTCGCCGTCCTTGGTCACCACACCCAGCCGATCACCATCGCCATCAAACGCCAATCCCAACTCCGCATCGGACTCCCGCAAAACGCGCTGGAGGTCACGCAAGTTCTCCGGCTTCGAAGGGTCAGGATGGTGATTCGGAAACCGTCCATCCACCTCGCAAAAAAGTTCGATCACCTCGCAGCCCATGCGCCGGAATAGTGCCGGGGCGATTCCACCGGCAACGCCATTGCCGCAGTCGATCACCAATTTCATCGGCCGTGCCACTTTGACGTCCGAGGTTATGCGCTGCAAATAGGCTTCGATCACGTTGGCGTGGCGCAGATGACCATTGCCTTCACACAAATTGACGCTGGCGATACGGCGACGCAAATCCTGAATCATCTCTCCGTAAAGTGTCTGACCTGCAAGCACCATTTTCAATCCGTTGTAGTTCGGCGGATTATGACTTCCTGTTACCGAAACACAGCTATCGGTACCGAGTTGATGTGCAGCGAAATAAGTCAGCGGTGTCGGCACGCGACCAATGTCAATGACGTCGACACCGGAACTGGTGATTCCGTGAGTAAGCGCACTGGTAAGTTCCGGGCCTGAAAGGCGGCCATCGCGGCCGACCGCAATGGCCTTAACGCCGCGCGCTAAGGCTTCGCTCCCCAGCGCCTGACCGATCATGCGTACAGTATCGGCCGTCAGTGTCTCGCCCACGACACCGCGAATGTCATAGGCCTTGAATATCTGTGCAGCCGGGACGGCCAAACGGGCAAGCCGGCGGCGCTCCGAGGTCGGACCGCCTCTGCGGGTAACGCGGCGTCGACCGTCAACGGAAGTGTCCATATGAAAAATCCAGTAACAAAATCAAGCCGAAGATTATGACACGGGTGAAACTGGTGCAGACGTGTCCAAGAATCATGGCAAACACGCATCAAAGTGCCGCAATAGACGTTGCGGCAACCAATCGAGATTTCCGGGCAATGCCGAACTGACGAAGCCAACGTGCCCTCCGTCGGCAGGAAAATGAAGTTCAACATCTTTGGAAACCTCGCTGGCAGCCGGCAGCGCTTGTTCGGGCAGAAACGGATCGTTCCTCGCATTCAAAACGAGTGTTGGCACTCGCACGAATCGAAGAAATTGCTTGGAACTACACTTCACGTAGTAGTCGTTGGCGTCGACAAAGCCATGTACTGGCGCGATCACCGCACTATCAAAATCAGCGAGCGTGTGTGCTCTGGTTAGCCGGACCTCATCAATCACGCCAGGAAATCGGCGATGTTTGACCAGTGCTCGAGGAACCAGCGTTTTAAGAAAATTGGTGGTGTAAATGCGGTTGAACCCTGCCTCCAGCGTGCGGCTCGCCAGCGCCAGATCCAAAGGCGCTGATACAGCGGCAGCAGCCGTCACAACGTCGCAAGCGGACGCTTTCTGCTCGCCGAGCCACTTAAGCAACGCATTGCCTCCGAGTGAAACTCCGGTGGCAAATAGTGACCCACCATGGAAGTTCTTTAGTCGGCGAAGTATCCAGTCAAGTTCCGCCGAGTCGCCCGAGTGATAACTGCGTATGAGTTGATTTGGTTCACCTGAACAACCGCGGAAATGAACAACCACACCACGCCACTGACGCGCTGCAACGGCATGCATGAGCGCGCGCGCGTAGTGGCTTGCCGAGCTACCTTCAAGTCCGTGGAATAGAACCACGGTAGGCACTTGCGACGCCGGGCTTTCCGGATCTACCCAATCGAGATCGATGAAGTCATCGTCAGGAGTTCTCCATCGCTCGCGTCGATATGCAGGTAACGCGCCCCTGATTGCCAGCGGCCAAAGCGTCTGCAAATTGCCTCCGGGCAGCCAAAATGGCGCCCGATATTCGGCATCCGGTGACTCAATAATCGCTTGCACTGCCGCCCGCACTTAGTGCAAAACTTTGGGTGTATCGTCAGGCGTTTCTGTTGGCAACGGCGGCACCGGTGACGCATGATGACTCACCATGCGCCACCCCATCGAACCACGCACATAGAGATTGGTAGCGGCAACAGGTGCCATCACGTCTGACTTATTGCGGATACGAATTTGCTCAAGCACGCTGTGCATCACCGCAAATGGCGTCGACACCGTTTTTAGTTGGGAAATCGCGACCTCGAGCCGGTTGCCGTGATCAAATATTTGTTTCCAGGCTTCACGAATAGATGCATAACCGAGCAATCTTGAGCCGCCTGGATGAACACAAACAATCTCTTCATCGTCCGCCCAGATTGACATCATCAAATCGAGGTCGCCGCACTCCAACGCTTCGTAGAACGCGTTTTCAACATCCTGCGGTGTCGCAAATATTTTCTTATCACCCATCGCTCACCTAATGAAGAGATTTCGGGATGCCAATCATGGTTTGCGCCGCCAGTTCAACCTCCTTCGGCAACAAGCCATTTAAGCAGTCAAAATGTCCTAATGGACATTCGCGCTTGAAACAGGGGCTACACGAAAGATGACGGCTGAGCACTTTTGCACGCGGTGACAATGGTGGTGTGTATGCCGGGCTCGACGAACCATAGAGTGCCAATAGCGGGCGATTCAGGGCCGCTGCAACATGCATCAACCCGGAATCATTGCTCACCACAAGTTGGCTGCCGGCAATGAGGTCAATGGCCTGCTCCAAAGAGGTACGACCACAAAGACTGTGTACGATGGACCCGGTCAGGTTGACAATTTCATCGGCAACTGCAGCATCCTTGGCAGAACCAAGGATCAGAATTTCGTCGTCATTTCCGGAGCACAGTTGCCTGGCGAGCTCCGCAAAATGGCGTGCCGGCCAACGCTTGGCCGGACCAAACTCGGCACCGGGGCAAAAAATCAGCGATCGCCGCGACCGGGACACTGGCGGCAAACCTAACACCTCGCGGACACCTGCCTGCTGTTGTTCAGAAGACCGTAAAGCGGGCAGTGGCGTTGGTTCATCCACAGCAAAGCCGGCCAGCGCCGCATAGCGATCTACCAGTCGCGGGAAAACTTTTTCGTCAAGTTGATGTCGTTTGTTAAGCAGCAAAAAACGTGCTTCACCCTGATACCCAATCCGCTCCGGGATCCCCGCAAAATAGGGTACCAATGCGGACTTCCAGGAGTTTGGCAATACATAGGCGCGCTGGTAGTTGGCGCTGGCGAGACGCCGTCCAAGCGCACGTCTTGCACGTAAATCCAATGTGCCGTGTGGAAACGGGTTGCTCACCACCGCATCGACTTCGCTCATCCGGTGGAGCAAAGGTGCAGACCAATCAGGCGCCAATACAGTGATATGTACACTCCTGTCACCCAGCTTTAGCAACGATAGCAAAGACTGCATCATGATCGTGTCGCCGATCCATGAAGGGGCGACGACAAGGACTTTCATGTGTACATCAACAGTATCAGTGATGTCCGGTGGGGCGTTCACCGGTAAAGCGATAGCGTGTTCCGCAGTAGGGGCACGCTGCCTCGCCCGACTCGCTTCTCAGCACGTCGATAAACACACGTGGATGTCGCGCCCACAATGGCGCGCCAGGACGCGGACAGGCCAGCGGCAGGTCGGCGCTGGTCACCGCGACTTCATTCGTTGTTTCGTTGATTACTTTTGTGGTGTTGGCAGCATTGGCATTCATTGGTCACCTCAAACAACAGTAAGCCAGTCGGCATGCGCGGGAACCTTGCCGCCGACGACTTCAAAAAACAAACTCTGTATTTTTGCGGTTATCGGCCCACGATGCCCCGCACCGATCGTGCGATTGTCGAGTTCACGAATTGGTGTCACTTCGGCAGCAGTTCCAGTAAAAAAAGCTTCGTCGGCGATGTAGATATCATCCCGCGTCATCCGCCGGGTTCGCACTTCAAGCCCTAAATCCTTTGCCAATGCATGCACAGTCGCGCGAGTGATACCCGCAAGTGCGGACGCGATTTCCGGCTCAAAAATGACGCCATCGCGAACCACAAAAAGATTTTCACCCGCGCCTTCAGCAACGAATCCATCAGTGTCGAGTAGCAGTGCCTCGTCATAACCGTCGGTAGTAGCTTCAAGATTGGCGAGAATCGAGTTGGCATAAGTGCTGGCTACTTTGGCGCGCGGCATTGTCACATTGACGTGATGTCGAGCAAAACTTGCCGTTTTGACCCGGATCCCCTTTTCCAAACCTTCTTCGCCGAGATATGCGCCCCACTCCCATGCGGCGATCGCCACATGTACCTGCGCTCCGCGCGGCGACACCCCCATTTTTTCAGACCCATAGAACGCAATCGGTCGCAGGTAGGCGGATTTGAGGTTGTTGGCGCGCACAACTTCGCGCTGCGCGTCCATTATCGTAGCTTTGTCGAACGGCATCTTCATCATGTAGATGTGCGCCGAATTGAAAAGCCGGTCGGTATGCTCTTTCAGTCTGAAAATTGCAGTTCCCGCCACCGTGTCATACGCGCGAACACCCTCGAATACCGACAAGCCGTAATGCAGGGAATGGGTGAGCACGTGCGTCGTTGCATCGCGCCAGGGTATTAACTTACCGTCATACCAGATGAAACCATCGCGGTCGGCCATAGACATCGGAGTTCTCCTGCAGTTCTGTGAAGTTAGTGATTCTAGCGGAACGGCGCGCATGCGAGCCATTCTGACGGCGGCTAAAATGGCGAAATGGAACGCATCTGGAAACCGAATACTACGGTCGCCGCCGTCATCGAACGAGACGGCGCATTTTTGTTGGTTGAAGAGGAAACGGACGATGGCGTACGCCTGAATCAACCGGCTGGGCATCTCGACCAGGGAGAGTCCCTGGTTGCGGCGTGCGCGAGGGAAACGCTGGAAGAAACTGCCTGGCAGTTCACCCCGACGGAGCTGATCGGCATTTACCAGTGGCAACGTCCTGCCAGCGACTTGACATACCTGCGTTTTGCCTTTGCCGGCACCCTGGGTGAACATGACGTGCAGCGCCAATTGGATACAGGGATTCACCGGGCTTTATGGCTTGATTTAGGCGAAATCATTGCCGCACAGGCTATTCATCGCAGCCCGCTGGTTTTGCAATGCATCAACGATTTTCTGGCCAAACGACGATTCCCGCTTGACCTGATCCGGCACTACCGATAATGGCGGATTCCAAAGTTATCGTTGGACTTTCGGGTGGCGTCGATTCCGCTGTTGCGGCTCTGCTGCTGAAGCGCGCCGGCTACCATGTCATTGGCGTGTTCATGAAGAACTGGGAAGATGACGACGATGAGGAATATTGTTCGTCGCGTCAGGACTTGGTCGATGCCGCCGCGGTAGCAGATGTACTGGGCATTGATTTTGAGGCAGTCAATTTTTCGGCTGAATATCGGGAACGGGTATTCGCCGATTTCCTCCTCGAGTATCAGGCCGGGCGCACGCCTAATCCAGACATTTTGTGCAACTCGGAAATCAAGTTCAAAGCATTTCTTGATCATGCATTGACCATGGGTGCTGAAAAAATCGCTACTGGCCACTATGCTCAGGTGCGTGAGTTCGCCGGTAGTCATGGAAGCGAATGGCAGCTGTTGCGGGGCGAAGACGGCAATAAAGATCAAAGCTATTTTTTGCATCGCCTCAACCAGTCGCAGTTGGCGAAGACGCTATTTCCGATCGGCCATTTGTACAAAAGGGAAGTCCGCCAATTAGCCTTGGATGCAGGCTTGCCGAACCACGCGCGCAAAGATTCGACCGGGATTTGCTTCATCGGCGAACGACCATTTCGCGAATTTCTGGCGCGCTATTTACCTCGGCAACCGGGCGAAATCACGCTGCTCGGTACTGATAAAGTCATTGGTCAACATCAGGGATTGGCTTATTACACGCTTGGTCAGCGCGAAGGCTTGGGAATCGGCGGAGTCAAGGGAGCGCCAGAAGAGCCGTGGTATGTGGCGGCCAAAGATATGCGCAACAACCGCCTCGAAGTTGTCCAGGGCCACGACCATGCGGCGCTGCTTGCAACCTCACTACAGGCGGTTAATTTATCCTGGGTATCGCCGCGCCCACCTCGTCGTAACTGGGTTTATGCCGCCAAGACACGCTACCGCCAAACTGACGCGGCATGTCAAATTGAACGAATCGACGAGGATTTCTGTGAGGTTGTGTTTGCGGCGCCGCAATGGGCGGTCACGCCAGGACAATCCGTCGTGGTGTATGAATCACGAGTCTGTCTGGGTGGCGGCGTAATACAAACTGCCAATCCGGTCAATCAGGTTGACGTGTAAAAAGTCCTTGCAAGCCCCTAGTCAATGGGGTTTAGAATTAAAACCGCGCGGGCCGTCCGCTACCATGGAGGAAACAACTGATGAACAAAGCTGAATTGATTGAAGCGATCGCCAAAGCAGCTGACATTTCGAAAGCACAAGCAGCAAAGGCGGTCGATGGTGTGACCGCGGCAATCGTCAAAGCAGTGTCCAAAGGTGACCCGGTCACTCTGGTTGGCTTTGGCACCTTTAAGGCCGCCAAGCGCGCAGCGCGTTCTGGCAAGAATCCGAAAACCGGCGAGGCATTGAAGATTGCTGCCACGACGGTGCCAAGATTTTCTGCAGGTAGTGGATTCAAACTGGCTGTATCCGGCAAGAAGAAACCGGCAAAGAAATAATTCAGGCGTCTTTTGATTTAACGCCTTCAATCCGAGCCCGCTTGATATCGCCGCGGGCTCGTTGTTTTTTTCTGCCGGATTTAAATTACCGCGCACCAGTGAGCCGTTAGGTTATGCTGACGCTACAGGAGGTGCCATGATTGCCATAGACCATCGAGGACAACTCGTTACCATTGCCGCATTGGGCGAATTTACTCTGGCTGATTTCAAGGAGTTCGAGGAATTGGTTCTCTTTAAGATTCAGTTCGCCGGTCCCGTCAGACTGCTGATGGACTTACGCGAAATGCTCGATTTCACGGTCGATATGGCATGGGAAGAAGTCCGGTTTTCGCGTCAGCACGCTGCCGATTTCGAACGCATTGCAGTCGTTACCAATAGCCAATGGGTCGCGTGGAGCGCGTGGTTGCAAAGGTTGTTTGTGAATGCCGACCTACGTGTTTTTGATGATGATGTCGAAGCACGGCTGTGGGTGAACGGCAGTTGAATGTCTGACCTGTTGTTGAGTGCCGCGCAAGTAGCGGCGAATCCTGATTGGCGGATATTCGACTGCCGTCATGATCTGATGAATCCTCCCGCAGGACGTGCTGCCTATTTGCTTGGCCATCTGCCGGGTGCTGTTCATCTCCATTTGGATCACGATTTGTCGGCTGCGATGACCGGGTTCAATGGTCGTCATCCGTTGCCCGACGCCGAAGTGTTTGCGGCACGAATGGCAGAACTTGGCGTCAGCACCAATACCACCGTCGTGGCCTATGACAGCCAGGGAGGTGTCTATGCTTCTCGCCTGTGGTGGATGCTGCGTTGGATAGGTCATGAAAATGTTGGTCTGCTTGACGGAGGCTTGGGCGCATGGACCGCGGCTGGTTACCCGCTCGAGGCAAAAATTCCGGTGTTCCAGTCGGGCGATCTACACGTTCGCGCACCAGCTAATAATCCGGTGGTCGATGCAAATGATGTACTTGCCAACCTAAGGCTTGCTAACTTCATGTTGGTCGACGCCCGCAACGCTGATCGATTTGCAGGGCGCAATGAAACAATTGATCCCGTAGCTGGACATATTCCCGGCGCAAAGAACCGCTTTTTTCAGAACAATCTTGACCCCACGAGCGGATGCTTCAAGTCGCCAGAACATTTGCGCGCGGAGTTTTCCGCATTGATGGAAAATATTGATGCACAACATGTAGTACATCAATGCGGATCGGGCGTCACGGCCTGCCACAATTTGTTTGCTATGGAAATTGCCGGCTTAGCCGGTTCGCGTCTTTATCCGGGTTCGTGGAGTGAGTGGTGTAGTGATCCATCGCGTCCATTTGTCAGTGCCGACACCTCAATTCCATGACGCTCCAATGCCCAGGCAACGTGCTCCCTGACCAGTTCGGACGGGTGATCTGCGCGGGCAGTTAAGGCTGCGATAACTTTTGTGTTGGTGCCCGCGCCGTCGGCTTCATTGCCCAAAGCGACAGCGATGTTGCGTAACCACCGCAGGTAGCCGATGCGGCGAATTGCAGAACCTGCGAGGCGCGAATTGAACTCAGCCTCGCTCCAGGCAAATAAATCGGTGAGCGATGCGGATTCCAAACCCTGCCTGGGTGCAAAGTCTGCTTCGCCTGTAGGTGGCGCAAATCGGTTCCAGGGACACGCTGTTTGGCAGTCGTCGCAACCATAGATGCGATTGCCAAGTCTAGGCCGGAACTCGATTGGAATAGAGTCTTTCAACTCGATCGTCAGATAGGAAATACAACGACGCGCATCGAGGCGGTACGGCGCATCAAACGCGTTGGTCGGACACGCTGTCAAACACGCAGTGCAGGTACCGCAATGATCGGTAACCGGCTGGTCAGGCGGCAACGCCAGCGAACAGAATATTTCGCCGAGGAAGAACCACGACCCGGCGCTGCGATCAAGCAACAGCGTGTGCTTGCCGCGCCAGCCCAGACCGCTTTGCACCGCGATGTCGACTTCCATGACGGGTGCCGAGTCTGTGTAAACGCGATAACCGACCGTTGGCACCTCCTCCTCAAGCCGGCTCGCGAGTTTCTGCAGACGGCCACGTAGCAGTGTGTGGTAATCACGCCCGAGTGCGTATCGAGATATTTGCGCCCTGTTCTCTTGGTCGATTTTGGCACTCTCTAAATTGGCAGTGGCATAGTTCATCCGTGCAGTTATCACGCATTGCGTCCCTGGCACCAACTCGGCAGGACGGGTCCGTTTGCTGCCATGCGCGGCCATATAATTCATCGTGCCATGACAACCTGCGGCCAACCAGGCAGCTAGATTCACTTCCGCGGAGGGAAGTTCAACCCCGGCGAAACCAATTGCATCAAAGCCAAGCTCGCGCCCCCATCCACGAATTTTTTCCTTTAGCGCAATAAGTTCATTCGTATGCATGACGATCATATTACCGAGCCTGAGCATCAACGTACGTTGATGCTGGAGTCAGAGGCGGAAACCCGGCATCTGGGTCGCCTGCTGAGCTCGCAATTAACCCCGGGAACGGTGATTTGGCTTGAAGGTGACCTCGGTTCCGGCAAGACGACGCTGGTGCGAGCGATATTGCAAAGCGCCGGCGAAACCGGTTCCGTGAAAAGCCCGACCTATACCCTGGTTGAAGTTCACCCAGTTTCTGGATTAAACTTCTATCACTTTGATTTTTATAGATTCATCGAACCGGAAGAATACTTCGATGCGGGACTGGATGAATACTTCGATGGTGATGGAATCTGTTTGGTCGAATGGCCGGACAAAGCTGCGCCATACCTTGCCGCCGCGGACCTTCGTATCTTGTTGTCTGTCGACGGTAACGAGAACAAGCGAATGGCACGACTCATCGCCAACTCCACTCGTGGCGAAAAATGCGTGAAGGCGATTTTTCCGCTGACCGGCGTACCGCACTCAAGTTTGCCGCCGCCAGCCTGACACTCTGGGTTTCGCCGGTTGGTGCTGGTGACACGCCGTCTAACGGCAGCATTCTGGCAGTCCGCGTCTGGCCTGCACCTGATTACACGCGCATCACGCTCGAACACGACCGACCACTGAAGTTCACCCAGATGTTGGTGAAAGATCCGTTGCGTTTGGTAGTGGACATTGAGGGCATTGAATTCAATTCTGTCATGCAGAGTTTGCCGTCAAAAATTATCGAGGCCGATCCATATATCAAATTGATTCGCGCCGGACGCAACAAGCCCGGGGTCGTACGCCTGGTGATCGAACTTAAGGCCGAGGTCAAACCACAGGTGTTCGCACTGATGCCGGTTGGTGAATACGGACATCGCCTGGTGCTTGATCTATGCCCGCTGGAACCAATTGACCCGCTCATGGCCCTGCTCGGTGACTCGGACAAGGCAACAAAAAAGAATGATGAGCGACCAGCACAAGTAACCAACGAGAACAAACAAAGACCTGAAATAATGCGCCTCATGACCATTGTGCTCGACCCCGGTCATGGCGGTGAAGATCCGGGCGCCGTTGGTCGTGGCGGTAGTTACGAGAAAAACGTCACACTGGAAGTGGCACGGCGCTTGAAGGCGAAAATCGACGAACAGCCGAACATGCGTGCGGTACTGACTCGCGATGAAGATTTTTTCATTCCGTTGCATGAGCGAGTGAGAAAGGCGCGCGGTGTGCAAGCTGATCTTTTTGTGTCCGTTCATGCTGATGCATTTATCAAGCCCACTGCGCGCGGGTCATCAGTGTTTGTTCTTTCCGAGAATGGTGCGTCATCATCAGCTGCACGTTGGCTGGCAACTAAAGAAAATGCGGCTGACTTGATTGGGGGCGTCAATCTCTCGGTCAAGGATCGTTACCTCGCGCGCACTTTGCTTGATTTATCGCAAACCGCGACCATCAACGACAGCCTGAAACTCGGTGCTGCTGTGTTGGGTGAGCTCGGACGCATCAATACCTTGCACAAGGCGCAGGTTGAACAAGCAGGATTTGCCGTATTGAAGGCCCCTGATATTCCATCCATCCTGGTCGAAACCGCTTTTATCTCAAATCCTGAAGAAGAGAAGCGGCTCAATGATGACGCCTATCAAGATCAATTAGCGGATGCCATCATGAAAGGCATACGCCGCTATTTTGCCAAAAATCCGTCGCTGACCAAGCCACGCCTGACCTGAACAGATAACCCTCAAATCATTGGCTAACAACCGCTGGTAGGCGGCTTTGCCAGGCGGGACTGATACAATTCAGCCTTCCCGAAGCGCTTTGGCAGTCCCTCATGCAGTTCTTTCGCGGCGTCCCGGCACTAAGCCAGATGTCATCGGTACTCACTATCGGCAATTTTGACGGTGTCCATCAAGGTCACCGCGCTTTGTTGCGTCGATTGACTGAAAAAGCCCGCGAAGTCGCCCTGCCAGCTACGGTCTTGAGTTTTGAACCAAATCCGCGCGAATTTTTCAATCCTGACGAGGCACCCGCAAGACTGTCCAGCCTGCGTGAAAAACTTACTCTGCTCGCGGAATGTAAGGTCGACAGGGTCTATGTTTGCCGATTCAATCAGGCATTTGCCAGCCTCACCGCTCAAGCCTTTATCGAACAGATTCTGGTTCGTGGATTGTCAGTGCGCCACCTCTTGATTGGTGATGATTTTCGCTTCGGCAAGGGCCGCGCTGGCGATTTTGCCATGCTACGTCAGGCAGGCATTGATCATCGCTTCACCGTCGAGGCCATGAGCACACATGCCGTTGGTGACGAACGTGCATCCAGCTCTGCTGTGCGCAACGCGCTGGCTGGAGGCGACCTCAATCGGGCCGCAAGCTTGCTGGGCCGCCCCTATTGCATCGCAGGTCGCGTCATGCACGGCAAGAAGCTCGGTCGGACCTTAGGGTTTCCGACTGCAAATTTGGCTCTCAAACATACAACGCTGCCTTTGTCCGGCGTTTTTGCGGTAACCGTTTCCGGTCTCGCAGCGGGTGACGTGCAGGGTGCTGCGAGTCTCGGTGTTCGCCCGACAGTGGCCGACGGTCTGAAGCCGGTCTTGGAAGTGCATCTGCTCGATTTCGACCGGAACATTTATGGCAGTCATGTCACTGTCAACTTTTTACGCAAACTTCGCGACGAACAAAAATACGCGTCCCTGGATCTCCTCAAGGAGCAAATCGCCCGCGATGTGGCGGACGTCCGCGCCTATTTTGCGTCCCCTGTTGCCGCTGCTCATTAACGGATATTTTTATGGCTGAGAACAAGATCGACTACCGTAAGACACTCAACATGCCGGACAC
This sequence comes from Rhodocyclaceae bacterium, assembly GCA_016718525.1. Classification (GTDB taxonomy): domain Bacteria; phylum Pseudomonadota; class Gammaproteobacteria; order Burkholderiales; family Rhodocyclaceae; genus JADKHX01. The sequence goes on along the minus strand of JADKDD010000001.1, from coordinate 264,350 downwards.
CCCGTTTCCAATGCGTGGCGATTTGGCCAAACGCGAGCCGGGCTGGGTTGCTCAGTGGCAGGAAAAACAGCTCTATCAGCAGATTCGCGAAGCCAGCAAAGGCCGACCGCGTTATGTGTTGCACGACGGTCCGCCATACGCAAACGCGAATATTCACTTGGGCCATGCGGTCAACAAGATTCTCAAAGATATCGTGGTCCGCTCCAAGACACTCGCCGGATTCGACGCGCCCTATGTGCCGGGGTGGGATTGCCATGGCTTGCCGATTGAGCACAAGATTGAGGTGCAGCACGGAAAGGGCTTATCGGCCGACAAAATTCGGGCTATGTGCCGCGCATACGCAGCAGAGCAAGTTGAGGTACAAAAAAAGGGCTTCGTTCGCCTGGGTGTCCTTGGCGATTGGGACAAGCCCTACCTCACCATGGATTTTGCCAATGAAGCCGGTGAGATTCGTGCCTTGGCGCAGATGGTCAAGAATGGATGGATATTCAAAGGACTGAAACCCGTAAATTGGTGTTTCGACTGTGGCTCGTCGCTGGCCGAGGCAGAGGTCGAATACGCTGACAAACAGAGCCCTGCCATCGATGTCGGTTTGGTTTGTGCCGAGCCGGAAAAGCTTGCTGCAGCCTTTGGTTTAAATGCATTGCCGGCAAAAGCGAGCGCGGTGATCTGGACCACGACGCCATGGACGATACCAGCCAATCAAGCCATCAATGTGCATCCGGAATTTGACTACGCGCTGGTGGAAACGTCGCGCGGATTGTTGGTACTGGCCAACGATCTGGTGACCAGTTGCCTGACGCGCTTTGGCTTGGAAGGTCGCGTCATTGCGACATGCAAAGGTGCCGCGCTGGAGCACATTGCATTTAGCCACCCGCTTTACGACCGACGCTCACCGGTATTTTGCGCTGAGTATGTTGCGCTGGATGCGGGTACCGGGATCGTGCATTCGGCCCCCGCCTATGGCGTTGATGACTTTGTCTCGTGTACCAAGAACGGCTTTACGGTCGATGACATTCTGAGCCCCGTGCAATCCAACGGTGTGTATGCCGCCGATCTGCCATTTTTTGGCGGCATGCATATCTGGAAGGCCAATCCGGCCATCGTGGAAAAACTTGCTGAAGTCGGTGCCTTGTTTGCTCACGAGAAAATCACCCACAGTTACATGCACTGTTGGCGACATCGCACACCGATCATTTATCGCGCCACACCACAATGGTTTGTCGGAATGGACATCGTCGGCAACATAACCACATCGGAGGCAAGTAAGTCACTCCCCCACCCCCCGTCCCCCACCCGGGCGGGGGCTGTTGATCAGCTTTCGCAATATCAATCAGTGAACGGTGCAACGCTGCGCGAACTGGCCCTGGCTGGCATCGACACCACTGCCTTCTATCCCGGATGGGGGCAAGCCCGCTTGCGCGCGATGATTGCCAATCGCCCCGACTGGTGTATCTCGCGCCAGCGTAACTGGGGTGTACCAATTCCTTTTTTCTTGCACAAAGTCACCGGCGAATTACATCCGCGCACAGTCGAGTTGATGGAACTCGTGGCACAACGCGTCGAACAATCAGGCATCGAAGCCTGGTTCGCTGCCGATGCGAGCGAATTCCTCGGCGCGGATGCTGCAGATTACGAGAAGATCAATGACACGCTTGACGTTTGGTTTGATTCCGGCACAACCCACTGGCACGTCTTGAAGGGGTCACATCCGGATACGCATGCGACAACCGGGCGTCACGCTGACCTCTACCTTGAAGGCTCCGACCAGCATCGGGGCTGGTTTCATTCTTCATTGCTCACCGGCTGTGCGATAGACGGTGTGCCGCCTTACAAGGCATTACTGACCCACGGCTTTACGGTTGATGCCCAAGGTCGCAAGATGAGCAAGTCACTCGGCAACGGCATCGAGCCACAGGAAGTCGGCGACACTTTGGGCGTCGAAATCCTGCGCCTTTGGCTCGCTGCCTCCGATTACTCCAGCGAATTTTCAATCTCCAAAGAGATTCTTGCTCGGGTCGTAGAGGTCTATCGCCGTTTGCGCAATACGCTGCGCTTTCTGCTGGCCAATACTGCCGATTTCAATGCCGAGAACGATCTGTTGCCACCAAGTGATTGGCTGGAAATTGACCGCTACGCACTTGCGCTGACGCGCCGCTTGCAAGTGCAATGCGATGCCGACTATGCCAGTTTTGAATTTCACAAGATCATTCAGGCCTTGCAGAATTTTTGCAGTGAGGATTTGGGTTCTTTCTATCTCGATATCCTCAAAGATCGCCTATACACGACGGGTGAAAAATCAGTCCCTCGCCGTGCTGCGCAAAGCGCCTTGTGGCATATCGTACAAACGCTGACCCGCTTGATGGCGCCGGTACTAGCCTTTACGGCGGAAGAGATCTGGGCAATTGCGGGGGATGGTCGCAGCGTCATGTTGTCGTCGCCGCACGTTTTACCCGCAGCTGACAATGAAGCAGCGTTGGTCGCGCGCTGGCAGATCATCCGTGACTTTAAAGGCGAGACGACAAAAGTGCTGGAAGGTTTGCGCGAAGCAGGAAAAATCGGTTCCTCATTGCAAGCCGAGGTTGTCATCAAGGCCAATAGTGAGCGCTACGAGGCGCTGGCCTCGCTCGGTAATGATCTGCGCTTTGTGCTGGTGTGCTCGAAAGTCACGCTTATCATGAACACCGATGACAACGAGACATCGATTGTTGCTGAACCGACAACCCACACCAAATGTGCGCGATGCTGGCACTGGCGTTCCGACGTTGGTCATTCGACTGAACATCCTGAGTTGTGTGGCCGCTGTACAGCCAACCTTTTTGGTAGCGGCGAACCGCGTCGAGTAGCGTGAATCTGCAAGCGTACCGCCAGGGTCAGCATTGATGTTGCGTTGGCTCATGCTTGCCGGAGGAATTGTGGTGGTTGATCAGATCACAAAGCACTGGATACTCGACCGTTATGCGCTTTTCCAGAGTGAGGCGATTACTCCCTTCTTCAATCTCGTTCTGGTGATGAATAGCGGCGCCGCATTCAGCTTTCTCGCCGGTGCGGGCGGGTGGCAGAAATGGTTCTTCATCGTGCTCGCAGTAGCGGTGAGCATCTGGTTACTGGTTATGCTCCGCCAACATGCCACTGAACGCTTGCTGCCGGCAGCACTTGCCACAATCCTCGGTGGCGCCATTGGCAATCTGATCGATCGATTGCGCTTCGATGCGGTTGTCGACTTTCTGGACTTTCACTGCGCCGGATATCATTTCCCGGCCTTCAACGTTGCCGACTCGGCGATCACGATTGGTGTTTTCTTGATGTTGATCGCGGAGTTCCGCCACACCAAGGTGGTACCAAAATGACGACGCAGGTTATCCTCGCCGACAGTCTGATTACGCTTCACTATCGCGTCACGAACTCGGATGGAGTCGAGTTCATCAGCACTTTCGGAAGCGGGCCGGCGACCCTGCAAATGGGCACCGGAGAGCTGGCTCCGCCGTTCGAGAGCTGCCTGCTTGGCGTTTCCACAGGCGAACATCGCATATTCGAACTGCCGCCTGACCAGGCATTCGGTGTACCCAACCAGCAACTGATACAGCGACTTCCTTTTAGTGACGTGCCTGAAGGCGTAAATACCGAGGTTTTGAGCACAATCGAGTTCAGGAATGCAGCCGGACAACAATTCAGCGGAATCGTACGTGAGCGCAACGAGAATGGCGTACTGGTAGACTTCAACCATCCGCTGGCGGGCAAAGTGCTGCGCTTCGAAGTGGATATCAAAGGAATCCTGTGATGCAAATTTTGCTTGCCAATCCGCGCGGGTTTTGTGCCGGCGTCGAACGCGCCATTACCATCGTCGAGCGTGCACTTGAAAAGTTTGGAGCACCGATCTATGTCCGCCATGAAGTGGTACACAATCGTTACGTGGTTGATGATCTCAAGGCCAAAGGTGCCATCTTTATCGAAGAGCTTGACGATGTTCCCGATGGCGCAACACTGATTTTCAGTGCGCATGGCGTGCCTCAATCAGTCCGCATCGAAGCGGCGCGGCGCGGACTGAATATTTTCGATGCCACCTGCCCGTTGGTGACCAAAGTGCATTTGGAAGTATCCCGCCTGCACAAGCAAGGATACGAGATCGTCATGATCGGCCATAAGGGGCATCCCGAAGTTGAAGGTACGATGGGTCAAACCGATGGCAAGATGTACCTGGTCGAAGATGTAGTAGATGTAGAACGTCTGTCAGTTGGTGCTGACAGCACGCCGTTGGCCTACGTCACCCAAACAACGCTTTCAGTAGACGATGCAGCAACCATCATCAGCGCACTCAAAGTGCGTTTCCCAAAAATCGTCGGACCGAAAAAGGATGACATTTGCTACGCCACACAGAACCGTCAGGATGCCGTGAAAGCCATGGCAGGGAAGGTCGACGTAATGATTGTTGTAGGATCGAAAAATAGTTCAAACTCGAATCGCCTGCGCGAGGTGGCGGCAAAAGATGGCGCCGAAGCCTACCTGGTAGACGGTGCCGATCAGATCGATCCCGCATGGTTAAAAGGTTCGCCTCGCATTGGAATCAGCGCAGGAGCCTCCGCACCGGAAATTCTGGTCAACGGCGTAGTCGAACGCCTGCAGGAACTTGGCGCCAGCGATGTAACGCAACTGACCGGCGTCGAAGAGAACATTAACTTCGCTCTGCCAAAAGAATTGCAATCGATCTAATTGCGCGGCCACCGGCCTTCCCCTATAATTCGCCCCCTCAAACGCGCCCGTAGCTCATCTGGATAGAGTACTTGGCTACGAACCAAGGGGTAGGGAGTTCGAATCTCTCCGGGCGCACCAGTTATACCGAAGGGCCGATTTCTTGTGAAACTCGGCCCTTTCTCTTTTATACGGCTGTAAACCTTTTTTGCCTGCACCCAACATCGATTTACTGTTTGCGGCGACGTCGGAAAGCGAAAACCCCGACAATCAGCATTAGCACCATGACTATCGCCGGAAGTGCGCTCTTGAGTTTCGGCAGGAGGTAGTGATGCATCGCATAGCGCAGCGCTGCTGACTGCAGATCGAAATCGTCGGGGATCGGCAGTACCCGGTTGGCGTTGGCATAGTTCTCATAGTCCTTTTTTGCGCTTGAACGACGTCGGGAAGCTTGTCGGCAAGATCAAAGGATTCTCCGGGGTCTTTCTCCAGGTCGTACAGGCGCCACTTTCGATCACCTAGCGGCGGGATATTCCTGACCAACTTGAATGGCCCCTTGAACACCACTTGGCAGCCAGACAACTCATAGCCGACGGCTTCTTCGGGACCATAGACTCTGGCCGATTTGCCTTGCAGGATTGGAACCAAACTCCGCCCATCCATTGGCTCGACTTTACGTTCGCGGTAGGTACCGTTGTGGGCGGGGATTCCGGCCGCTTCCAGCAGGGTTGGAACAAGATCATTAACGCGAGTGAGACTGTTTGAGACTTGCCCCCCTACTTGACCCGACAAACCCGAAACGATGAGTGGCACACGCAATCCTCCCTCACTGCCAAAATACTTGTATCCACTCAGTGGCGACACCGTGGCGCTCGCCCAGCTGGCCCCGTTCGCCGAGAAAGTGCCTTTGCCTCCGAGCGGATAGACATCCGTTGTGTAGTTGGCTTTCACCCAGATATTGCTGATCGGTATATTGAACGGATCCGCCGGATCGGATCCGTTGTCCGACATGAACACAAAAACGGTGTTGTCGAATTGTCCGTTTTGCTTGAGATAGTCGACCAAACGACCGATATTAAAATCCATCGCCTCCGCCATAGCGGCGTAGACCTCCATGTGGTGAGATTGCTTGCGCTTTTCGTCAGGGCTTAGGGCATTCCAATCCTTGGTGCTTGCCATGCGCGCCATGCCAGCCCCCTTTGGAATAATGCCGAGGTCGATCGCGCGCTGGCGTCTGGACTCGCGCAATGCATCCCATCCGGCATCGTACTTTCCTTTGTATTTAGCGACGAATTCAGCTGGCGCCTGAAGCGGGATATGGTTGGCTTGAAAACCAAGATAGGCAAAGAAAGGTTTGCCATCTGCGAGATTGGACCCGATGAATTCTGCAGTCCTATCGACAATAAATTTCGATGAGTAAAAGTCTGCAGGCAAGGTCGTTACGGTTTTGTCCTGCTCGAACCAGCGCGCCTTGTCATACAGCATCATATAAGGGCGATGTTCCCAATTGTCTGATCCGCTGTCGGCCTGGATAAATGAGCGCTCAAATCCACGATTTCCAGGTAACTGGCTGGGAGCTGTTCCAAGGTGCCACTTGCCTGCTATATAGGTGTGATATCCGTTGTCCTTCAACATGGTTGCAATGGTTACCACGTTGTCACTCAACACACCTTCATAACCGGGCTTGCCTTCATGCTCAGCCGGCATTGATTCCGGCATGTTGCCGACACCATTGCGATGATTATCGACACCAGTCATCAAGACCGAGCGCGTCGGCGAGCATGTTGCCAGTACGTGAAAATTGGAAAAACGTGCGCCTTGCCTGGCCAGTGCATCCAGATTGGGGGTGGCAATCTCACTACCGAATGCACCGACATCTGTCAGTCCCCAGTCGTCGGCAAGCAGAATGACGATATTGGGTCTTGACGCCGCATCAGCCAACGGCGCAGACAGCGAAAACGCCAGTATCAACACACAAAGGTAAGTTCTCATCACACCAAATCCATTGAGCTAGACGGTAGTTTGTAAAAAGTCATGCTTTGTGATCAACAGAAGCAGTAGTTTTCCGAGCTGCGCTTCTTGTGTGACCTTTTAGTAAAGGCGCTGATCAGGTATAGGCAGTAACTCAACCGGAACTTGGCGGTCAGGTCGGATTTTTTGCTGCCAAACGCCGCTCATTCGCCACATAGATCATCGGTGCGAGCTGCGAAATCATGATCGAAACCAATATCAGAATACCCCCGGTCCATTGGATTGACGTCAGGCGTTCGCCCAAATAAATTGCACCGGCGATGGCGGCGACCAGCATCTCTGCACTCATCAAAATCGCCGCATCTGCAGGCGGTGTGTGGCGCTGTGCAACGACCTGCAAGGTAAATGCGATTCCCACGGACAGGACTCCCGCATATGCCACTGCGCCACCCACCTCACTGATGTTGTCGATCGAAAATGGTTCTGTGGCAAGACCAAATGCACAGCCAAGTAGCCCGCAAACCACAAACTGCAGCACAGCGACGCACAACGGCGCTGCCTTGCGATCTGCCGCGCGACCAACGTAAAGAATATGCGCTGCCCAAAATAGTGTACCGGCGATCACCCACAGGTCGCCAATGGAAAGGGACGACAATGCGCCGCCACTCAGCAGCCAGGTTCCGGCGATGGACAAAGCGATGGCGGGCAACAATGAAATATGCGGTCGGACGCCATGGATCAAATAAGCCAACGCAGGCACTAGCAAAACATAGAGTCCGGTCAAAAATCCTGCATTACTTACCGTTGTAGTGACAATCCCGGTCTGCTGACAGACGGCGCCCAAAAACAACAAGCTGCCCAGTCCAATTCCGACAACCAGGTCGGTCCTGTCCAGGTGCACACCGGAATATTTCAAGCGCTGCCACTCGAACCAGGCAAATGGTGCCACAACGGTGGCACCAATGAGAAATCGAATACCCGTGAACATTGAGGGACCCAATGATTGCATCGCCAAATTCTGGGCAACAAACGTCGTTCCCCAAATCAGGGTGACCAAAACAATCAGCAAGTCGGCTTTTAGTCGAGTCATGGCATTGAACGGCGTGTCATCAGCACCAACTGATCCGCTCCAGCGGGTGGTCAATCAGATCAAGATGTCCGGTTGCCGAATTCTACCGGTGAGCAAAAATCTACTTGAGCTGGCCGGATAAGAATTGCTGGAGGCGCTCTGATGTCGGCTTGAGCAATACATCGCGCGGTATGCCCTGCTCTTCAATCAAACCCTTGTGCAAAAAAATCACGTGGTTGGCTACTTCGCGTGCAAAGCCCATCTCGTGGGTCACTACTACCATGGTCCGACCCTCGTCGGCGAGTTGTCGCATCACCTTGAGGACTTCGCCGACTAACTCCGGATCGAGCGCCGAAGTTGGCTCATCGAACAATAGCACCGCCGGTTCCATCGCCAGTGCCCGTGCAATCGCTACGCGCTGTTGCTGGCCACCAGAAAGATGTGCTGGATAGCTATCTTTCTGGGCCCAAATACCGACCCGGTCCAGATGCTTTTGTGCGCGCTCCATGGCTTCCGCACGCGACAGTTTGAGTACGCTCATTGGCGCTTCGATAACGTTTTGCAGCACCGTCATGTGCGCCCAAAGATTGAAATGCTGAAAAACCATCGCCAGACTGGTGCGCACGTGCTGCAGCTGTTTTGGCTCGGGTAATAACGCGCCATGCCCATCCGGGCGCAAGCGCAGTTCTTCACCCTGGACGAAGATCCGGCCGGCATTAGGGTGTTCAAGAAAATTAATGCAACGCAGAAAGGTGCTCTTTCCAGAGCCTGAAGAGCCGATGAGGCTGATCACATCGCCTGATTCGGCACGTAAAGACACCCCCTTGAGTACTTCGTGCTTGCCGTAACACTTATGCAAGTCCTGAACTTCAAGCTGAATCATGAACTTTCCGATCTATCTCTGTTTGTCCGGTGAGGTACGCGGTCGCAAGTGTCCCAGCCAGTGATTTTCCGCCATGCGGAAAATGCCGACCAGACAAAACGTCAGCAGCATGTAAATAATCCCAGCCGTAATAAAGGCTTCGAACGGCGCGAAATGACGTGAATAGACGTAGCGTGCGGCTCCGGTAAGATCAACCAGCGTAACCGCGCTGGCGATCGCCGATCCCTGCAACATCAGAATAACTTCGTTGCTGTAGGTTGGAATCGCCCGACCTAAGCCGGCAGGAATCACTATGCGTCGCAACAGCGTGAAGTGTGTCATACCCATCGCGCGACCGGCCTCAATTTCCCCAACCGGCGTGTTCTTGAAGACGCCGGCAAAAATCTCTGTCGTATAAGCCGTTGTGTTCAATGCAAACGCAAGCCATGCGCAAAAAAACGGCTCGCGGAACAGCAAAAGTACCGGGTTACCTGACTCCCATCCGTCCTGCATCCATTGAAACTGTGACAAACCGTAGTAAATCAAAAGTAGCTGAATCAACATCGGGGTGCCGCGAAATAAATAGGTGTACATACCTACCGAACGGCTTAGCCACAAGATCGAAGAGCTGCGCGCTACCGCCAGTGGCAAGGCAACAACAAACCCGGCGAGCAGGGACAAAGCCATCAGCTCAAGACTGAGCAAAGTCCCGCGAGCAAACTCCGGGAGGCTCTCAATTATGATTGCGAAGTCAAACATCGTCACAGCCTCGCATGCCGAACGCCGACGGAATAGCGACGCTCGAGTCTATTGATACCCCACCCTGAAGCGGCTGTGAACAGCAGGTAAATGCCAGCCACCACGGAATAAAAGATGAAGGGCTGATGCGTGGTACGACCAGCCTGGTCGGCAAGCAGGGTCATATCGGTGAGGCCGATCATGGAAACAATTGCAGTACTCTTCAGCAGCACTTGCCAGTTGTTGCCGATTCCGGGGAGCGCGTGGCGCAACATCTGCGGAAACAAAATTCGATGGAACACCTGCCAGCGATTCATCCCATATGCTCTGCCCGCCTCCATTTGACCGGCGGGAACCGCCATAAAAGCGCCGCGAAAGGTTTCCGTGAAATAGGCACCAAAAATGAATCCGATGGTGCTCACACCGGCGACAAATGGATCGAGGTCGAATGGCTCGACCGCGTATCGATCTGCGATGTTATTTACGACCACCTGTCCGCCGTAAAAAACCAAAAGCATCAGCACCAAATCCGGCATTCCGCGAATCAGCGTGGTGTATGCCACCGCAGGAAATCTCAGCCAGCGCGACGCCGACAGACGCGATGCCGCCCCGGCCAAGCCGAGCAGTATTGCCAGCAGCACAGACAATAGTGCTACCTTTACCGTCACCAGCGAACCCTGCAAAATCGCCGGAAAATATTCAACCAGTTCGTTCATGAGAAATGGAACTGCCGCCGTTTGCGTGGTGCCAGGACGGCGGCAGAGTCAAGGTAAAAAGACTAGTAGCGCAATAATTATTCGCCGTAGATATCCAAAGTCGGAAAGTACTTCTTGCGAATGACATCGTACTTTCCGCTTGAGCGCAGGGCTGCAAGCGCCTTGTTCATTTGCGCCTTGAGGTCAGCATCCTGCTTCCGGATTGCAATCCCGATGCCTTCACCAATGACGGCCTTTTCCTCGGCGGTCTTACCGAACATTCGCTCACCGGCCATCGCGTACCCCTTGCCTGCCGGGGTGTCGATGAAGCCGCCTTGGGCCTCGAGATAGTCAGCAAACACCGCATCCAGACGTCCGGACTTCAAATCCGAATAGGCCTCGTCCTGTTTGGCGTAACGGACAATCTTGACTCCCTGCTTTTCCCAATACTTGGTGGCAAAATTATCCGCTACCACCCCGCGCTGGACGCCGACTTTCTTGCCTTTCAATGCTGCAGCATCAGGTTTGATCGTCGCACCGGCCTTGGCAAATAGGGCCAGGGGAGAGGCATAGTACTTGTCGGTGAAATCCACTTTAGCCTTGCGTTCATCAGTAATCGACATTGACGCGACGATTGCATCAAATTTACGGGCCAACAGTGCTGGAATCATTCCATCCCAATCTTGCTTAACCCAGACGCACTTGGCTTTCATCTCGGCACATATGGCGTTGCCAATATCGATATCGAACCCGTTGAGCGATCCATCGGCAGCAAGGCCATTGAATGGAGGGTAAGCGCCCTCGCTTGCCAGGCGAATGGAAGTCCATTCCTTTGCCTGAGCACCAGTCATGACCATAGCCAGCAAAGCACCGGCAGCAATTAATTTTCTCATATACACCTCGCGTAAAAGGAAAACAAAATTTGGCGCGACACGCCGGCAAAGAAACTCCAATATGCAAGGTCAAGTGCCTCTTTGGACCAAGCAGCGAAGTTGATTGTACATCCTGGAAGCAATATCGGAAGTCAATCCGGCTAAGGATAACAAGTCCCTGCTTTTGTAGTCTTAGTGTTGCTCTTAGTGTTCCTATCTGTATTTTGCCGGAGCCTGAAAACCTTTCACTTATGGCGAGATTAACTGAACCCAACGGACGTACCTGCCAACTTGGACTCGAATTCATCAGCCGGGAGGGGCATAGAAAACACAACATTCCCTCCCCAAGGTGTTCTTACCCCGAGTAAACTACTACCTACGTGACGGATGGCCTGTATCTGACCACTCGCTTCTAAGTCGCGACTCCGGAAACGTCACGCAAGGCAATTACCAATCATGTTCAGCACTTTCTCAAAACGAGACCAGCAAACTACTACTGATCCAGGCTCACCCAAGGTTGCCGCGTCGTCGGAGTCCGAATGGGGATTGCGGCTGCAGCAAGCAATCGGTGACGATGCGGGCGTTTTGGCACTCATTAGTGAAATGCCATCGATCGATTTGAAGATCGTCGCAGTACAGGCACTCGTTGGTGAAGACGCATTGCGCCTTGCGGAGCGTGAGTTCCGCACTCACGATAGACGAGTGCACTCCGTTGCCAAGCAGTGCTATGAAAAGTGTGTCGCGCAGCGGAAGGCGCGAGCACGCGCTGATGAGCTTATCGATGAGGCAATGACGGTCAGCGCTGAGTCAATGATTCCCGCAAATCGTCTGGTCGAACTGGATCAGGCTTGGCGTGCGCTCGATGCAAGCCTTTTGGACGCCAGTCAGTTAGCCAGGTTTGATGCCGTGCAGACACGGCTGGTAAAACAGGTAAGGGATTCTGGCGAACGTCACCGGGCCATCAGCAAGTGGGTGATTCAAGCGCGAGTAGCGTTGGCGCAGCTCAACGAATCCATTGCCCAAGCGGCCGACCCTGTTCGCAAACTGGACGAACTCCTTGGTGTGATGAGTGCGGCGAGCGCAGTCGCACGTGGTGGACTCGACGAAGTTTCGATCCTGGTACCTGAGGGTAGTGCCGATTCGAACTTCACTGTCATGCTCACCAACGAATTATCCAATTCCTTAAACGATGCGGCGGCAGTTGAAGCGCGACTGAACTTGCTGGCGGAACTCGGAGATTCAAATCAGCTGCACCCATCAACCGGGAAGAACGCAAGAGCCGTTGATGTTGATTCCCTTCTGGCTCGTTGGAATTCACAACCGCCGATTCAAGATTCAGCGATTGCAAATGCATTGAATTTTCGATTCGACGGCCACTTGCGCGAGCTTGACAGGGTCCGGCAGGAAAAAAAGGCCTCCAGTCGGCAACGTAGTCAGGAAAAGAATCAAATTGCCCAGAAGGCTAGGCTTGAAACCTATACCCAACTGATAGATAGCGCCGAAACGGCCCTTGCAGAAGGTCATGTAACGGAGGCGGTGAAACAATTGCCTGAGTTGCAATCAGCACTTGACAGGGGCGATGCCGACGCCGAACTCCAGGCAAAAATTGCCGCAGTACATGCCGAGATCATCCGACTCAAGGAGTGGCAACGTTGGGGCGGCGGGCAAGTTAGGCAAGACTTGGTAGAGGAAGCAGAGACGCTTGCTCGATCGGTGACGGCGACGGAGGAAACCAAGAAAGCGAAAACACCGGTTGCCCAACTTGAGAAGTACATCGTTCAGTTACGTGCCAGATGGAAGGAATTGGATCGACTCGGTGGCGCAACAGGTAAGCCATTGTGGCAACGATTTGATGCGGCGCTGAAAGCTGCTGAACTGCCCGTCGCTGCGCACAAGGCAAGATTGACCGAGGCGAGACAAACAAATCTCACGGCGCGGCAAGGTCTGCTTGCAGAGCTGGAGTTATTGTCGGTTGTCAATGACATTTCAGGTGCGCCACCGGACTGGAAAAGTGTTGCACTCGCGCTCAGCCGCTTTCAAACAGACTGGCGCAAACTGGGTCCTCTCGAACATACCGTCCCGCACAAACGCTTGGCAGCGCTGACCAAACGAATGCAAGAAAGCGTGCAGCGAATTGAAGCGCCGCTTCATGAAATTCGGCAGGCCGCACAAGCCGAACGTGAAATTCTGGTCGCGCGTGCCAATGCCCTGGGGGCGAGTCCCGGTGAGCGTGATATCGGAAGCAAAATTCGCGCGCTACAACAACAATGGCAAGTGCATTCGAAATCAATGCCGCTCCCGCACTCAATCGAAAGAGCTTTGTGGCAGGATTTCAAAACTGCGATTGACACCGTTTTTAAACAAAAGGAGTTGGCGGTTAAGGATCGCAACGCTCAATTGAGTGCTGGTCAGAAAGCCAGAGAAGCCTTGATCGCGCAACTGCATGCCTTGGGACCGGACACCCCCGTCACAGATATCAAGCGCATCGTCGCGGAAGTGACGGCGGAATGGCGAAAAAGCGGCGACGTTGCCAAGGACAAGAGTGCAAGACTGGAAGCGAAGTATCGAGAAGCGCAAGACGCCGTGCGTCAACTACTAGCCGGCAGTGCTCAAAGAAAGTGGCAATCAGTTTGTGATGCGCTGGTTACCAAGTTGGCGATTTGTGCGGAACTCGAAACGGGCATCAACGCGACAGAATCAGCGATCGCCGAAATTGCGGCGCGGTGGACCACGTTATCGGCTTCGGTTTCACCCTGGGATCAGGTTTTGCAGTCCCGGTTTGATAGCAGCATTGGACAACACAAAGACGGAACTCAGGTGGCGTCCAGTGGGCGGAAGGCGAACGCTGAATCTTTCGATGATCTTTTGCTGAAGCTCGAGTTGGCTCTAGGGATTGCATCGCCTGCCTCGGCGGAGGGAGCAAGAAGGACGTTAAAACTTTTGGCCATGAAAAATGCCTTGGAAGGCCGAAAATCCGTTGCCCCGACGCCGCCAGATCTTGCGAAATTGTGCAATGACGCTTTTGGCTGGGCGAACATCACCGCAGACCAAAGCGTTCGACTAAATGCAGTGATTTCAGCATTGCGCCTGGCCGGACCCGAGCGCTTGCGAAGTTCGACTTGACCGACGCATCTGAGTAACGAGTTGACACACGATGCACGGGGCATTCGTAATGGGAATGCACATACACCTTGTCAGGTGATTTGCGTTTCCTGTGTTCACTGTTTGTGACTTAACGCTGACGCCGTATCATGGTTACCACCATTACAAATCAACCTTTCAACAGTTAACTGAGGAGACAAGCAATGAATCCGGCAAAAGTCATTTGCATATCGGCTGTGAGTTTGGCCATCATGTCATCGACAGCGCTCGCCGGAGTCGCGGATCCTGACTGCACTCCCGAGAAGGCCGCCAAGAGTGCGGCAGCAAAATCTACTGTGGGAGTTGGTGGTCGCTGCAATGCCGGTGAAGCGGCCAAGGATTCCGGCAAGAAAGCCGCTGGTATTGACGACAAGGGACCGCTAGAGAAGAAGAAAAACAAGAATGACACGCCTGTCGAAAAAGCCAAGGACGCGATCAAGAACTGATCAAATCTGGTTGCAGATCATTCCCGTCGTATCGCGCGCGATTGCCCGTCTAATCTAGCCATTTCAATGTTGGCGCTTAAAATTCGCCGTCGAACTTGAATGGCCGGAAAGAAGTCGCCAGACTGCCGAACCTACTTCTTAAAATATTTGACCTGAGTTTTGCCGATCTTGCCGTTAAAAGCGAAGGGCGCTTAATCGTAATAATCGAGTGACACTGGTGAGCTAGTGTCACTGCCAATATCAAATGATTCATTGGTGGTGAAATGCAAGGAAATGGCCGTCGGCACTCGTCCTTGCGCAACGACCTTGTCATTGACTTTCAGTGTGATGTCCATTGCCCCACCTACCTTGGTGGCCAACGTGGGCACGACCTCGATCCTGGTCTTGCCCACCGGCAGCTTGCCCGCGGATTTAATCTTGGTCCACAGCACTTCAAACTGGTTGTACTCAAAGTCCGTCCCGGTCATCGTGGACGGCATCTGGATTCTGCCCGCGCTTGAGTCCCGCCAATGGTAGCGCGATGGCCGGAAACAGCAGCACAGTGAGCATCCCGGCACCAACCAGCGGAGCGGCTTCTGCCGCTTTCATCAGCCCTCCGGAAACGGCGATCCCGGTTATTGCAACGATCAGGGATAGGGTCGTCGCCGAATACAACCCATGTGCGACAGCTGCATGCGAACCTATCTCGCGGCGATACAAGAGCATTCCAGGTATGCGCACTGCGACCAGCGCAACGAATGCCACTCCAAACAAGACAAGACCTTGAGTGGAACCAAAAATGGCAGCAACATCCAACTTCATTCCACTGACAATAAAGAATATTGGGACAAAAAATCCGAAAGCGACTGCTTCGAGTTTGTGATGCATGGTGTGGTCGGTCGTATCGCGCAACGCCAACCCGACGATCATCCCGGCGGCAAGAGCACCTAGCGCCAGGTCAATCCCAAGTTCCTCTGCAAGCACACCCAAGAGAACCAGCAGGAGCATCGCAAGGCGCACCGGCAGCTGTCCGGAGCGCAACATCGTGCCGCGCAGAAAAGCCATTACGCTAGGCGCCAACACATGGCTGGATGCCCAATAAACCGCCGCCACAATGAAAATAAAAACAATGGTGAAAACGGCTTGAACATCCGCCGCATTCTTTGTCGAGAGTGCTAGCGACATGGCAATAATCGGTCCCAACTCACCAATGACACCGGCAGCCATCACGCTGCGCCCGAAGGGCGTTGCCAGAACTCCTGCGTCCTTGAGAATCGGAACCAGCACACCAAGCGCGGTTGTTGGAAGCGCAATTGCAACCACCAGCCAACCTTCTACCAGCCCCGCGGATCGAAGTGCAAATGCCACACCGACTGCTATGGCAAACGCTGCCACCCACGCAAGCAGCGCTTGTTTCAATTCCGATCGAATCGCACCGAGGTCGATCTCCATGCCAGCAATAAAGAACAGCATACCCATGCCGAACATCGCCAAAGTCGGCAACCCTCCGGCCGACGGCACCGCCAACTCGAATCCTTGTGGTCCAATGGCTACGCCGAGCAGAATTTCCAGGACTACAACCGATACGCCAAATCGCCGCGTTGCTTCCCCGATCATCGGCGCCAGCGCAGCTGCCGCGACGACGACGAGGATGGCGGGGATATGGTGATCCATCGGTTCGAGAACTTACTGTGAAGCGCGAGTCAGCAAACTTGCAGACGAAATGCGGTCATGTGTCTACTACTTGCGCGGTGTGTAAGTGAATTTCTGTCCGCCCACCGATGCTTCGTACATCAGGCCGCCTTTGGCAACAGTAAAAGTAGCCAATCCCTTGTAGTAAGCGCCGACAGTCTTGGCGTCCTTCTTTCCGCCGCTAGCACCGGCAGATGATCCTGTGGTATTTGCCTTGGCACCGGCGGCGGCAGTGATGGCAACCGCCGAGGCTTCAGCACCGAATTCGAAGTTGCCGCTGGTGAATTCTTTCAGCGCCCGCTCGTCTTCAAAGAAAATGATTTCGCTGTAGGCTTGCCCGCCAAGTTGGAGGCCAAAACTCACTTGTGCTACCGACGTATCGCCAATGTATTTCCCTTGGTCATATACACGCCCCTTGCCATAGGCACCGCCAACACCTACCCCGGCTTTGCCGATTGTCGGAAAAACTGCATAACCACGGCTCTTTGCAAAAAAGGTACCGCTCTCGCCTGCGTTCTTGAATAGGTTCACAGTATCCGCATATTCGTCAGCCCAAACCGACGTGGCGGCCAATGCCAGCAATGCAAGAACGACTATTGATTTCACGTGTTTGATCATTTTGGATCTCCTGTTAAAAAAGCGTTCGCTATGGCAACTTGTCACACACCCCGGTCAAGAGAATGACGCAACCATGACGCAAGCCGTCCATGTTAGTCGCAAAATCGGTGGCTCAGGCTGAATATGCATTGTAGGGTTCTCGTTCGGACTGTTGCTCAGATAGATCAAGGCGCTCATTGTCGCATTTAGCGCCGATGCCATAGCCTGGAGTGACGCAGGTCACAAAATCAGCCAGTGAATTGTGGAGGCGCGGGCCGGAGTCGAACCGACCTACTCGGATTTGCAATCCGGTGCATAACCGCTTTGCTACCGCGCCGTTTCCTGCAACTTTCAATCCAGCCCGGAAATTCCAGGGCTGAATCGAAAAAGGGAAAGCGCAATGCTTTCCCTTGAAGACTGGAGCGGGAGAAGAGTCTCGAACTCTCGACCTCAACCTTGGCAAGGTTGCGCTCTACCAACTGAGCTACTCCCGCAGAACAGGGGCGGATTATAACGGCGCGCCATGCCCTGTCAACGACTATGCTCGGCAATTTCAGGCATTGCCTTGCGCAGGTAATAAATCATTGACCACAACGTCAGCACCACGGCAATCCAAAGCATCCACGTGCCGAGCAGTTGTGTATCGACTTGCCATCCTGCGGGACCGAGCGGGTCGTGATAGAGCAAAAGAGGGATGGAAACCATCTGCGCCGTCGTTTTCAGTTTGCCGATAAGGGATACGGCAATGCCTTTTCGGGCACCGATGTTGGCCATCCATTCGCGCAAGGCTGAAATGGCGATCTCGCGACCGACAATGATGAAGGCCAGGATCGCATCCACACGGCCAAGCTTGACCAACATGACCAGTGCTGCAGCGACCATGAGTTTGTCTGCAACCGGATCGAGAAAAGCACCGAAGGCCGATGTTTGACCAAGTTTTCGCGCCAACCAGCCATCAAACCAATCCGTGACGGCGGCGATTACAAATGCCGTCGTGGCAATAAAATTCATCTCAGCCATCGGGATTGGCAAGTAATAGACACCAACGACGACTGGGATGAGTACGATACGCGCCCACGTCAGTAACGTCGGAATATTGACGGGTATCATCTTTCCACCGAGTGAAGTTGCTTGTGAATCTCGGTTGCTAAACCAACAGAGATGCCGTCAACCCGGCATAAGTCTTCCACCGTTGCCGCTTTCACGCCGTCAAGTCCGCCGAAGTGGGCCAGCAAGCGCCGGCGTCGTTCCGGGCCGATCCCCGGCACATTTTCAAGCGTTGAGCGGCCACGCGGTTTGGCGCGACGAGCGCGATGCCCGACGATGGCGAAACGATGTGCTTCATCGCGTATTTCCTGTATCAGGTGGAATCCCGGATGGTCCATGGCCAATTGTAGCGGCTGATCCCGCCTTCCACCCGGTCCATGCACAAACAAGGTTTCATAGCCTGGACGCCGCCCTTCACCCTTGGCTACACCGATACTGAACAGGTGCCCGAGTCCGAGCTCATCGAAAACTTCACGGGCGACACCGTGTTGACCTTTGCCGCCATCAATCAAAATTAAATCAGGCGCTGCAATTTCGCCGGTTGCCACTCGCTCATAACGCCGGGTCAGCGTCTGACGCATTGCGGCGTAGTCGTCGCCGGGCGTAATACCTTGAATATTGAAACGCCGGTAATCACTCTTTTTCATCGCACCGTCGACGCAAACGACGCACGAGGCCACCGTTCCTTCACCCATGGTGTGACTGATATCGAAACACTCGATCCTGCGCGGCAACTCAACCATCTCCAACGCCACCTTCAGTGCGTCGAGTCGATCACCGGTTCGCAGTTTGGACTGACGGCGTGCCGTCAACGCCAATCTGGCGTTGTTCTGCGCCATCTGAACCCACGCCCGTTCCATTTCGTTTTTTGCCGCGCCGATCTTCGGTTGATCAACTGGTTCCTTGAGTGGCCACGGCTCAACAATGATTCTGGCCGGCGCCGCTTGATGGGAGTAATACTGGGTAATAAACGCAACCAGACCCTCATCGGCGAGCAGCTCCGTAGCGCCGGTAATTTGCGGGAAGTGGGCGCGATCGCCCAGATGGAGGCCCCCGCGTACCATCGCCAGATTCACACAAAGCTCACCTCGATCAACCACCGCAGCGACGATATCAACGTCATGATCCCGGGTTGAACTAACGTACTGACGATGCAGTACGGTTTGCAACGAATGCAGCTGGTCGCGCAATACCGCTGCCGACTCAAATTGAAGCGCCTCAGCTGCAATTTCCATTTGACTGGTCAAACGCTCGACGACTTCTGTCGGTCTTCCTTTCAACAGCAGTTCAGCCAACCGCACATCGGCAGCGTATTCTGTCTTTGAAACCAAACCCACGCAGGGGAGCCTTGCATCGCTTGATCTGATGCATCAAGCACGGTCTTGAGCGATTGGCAAAAACTGCCTCCTCACAGGTGCGTAAGAGGAATGTGCGTTGAATCAGATCGATACTCTCGCGTGCTGCCAAGCCGCTTGGAAACGGTCCGAAGTACTGGGATTTTTTTTCCAGCGTGCCTCGGTGATAGAACAAACGCGGAAAGTCACCCCCTGAGAGCGCAATGTAGGGGTAGGACTTGTCGTCGCGAAACAGAATGTTGTACTTCGGTGCCAGTTTCTTGATCAAGGTGTTCTCAAGGATCAAGGCTTCTGCTTCCGAGCGGGTCGCGGTGACTTCCATGCTGGCGACCTGTTGCAGCATCAATCCGATACGCGGACTGCTGACAGTCTTTTGAAAGTACGAAGCTACTCGTTTTTTAAGATTCTTGGCCTTGCCAACGTACAACACGCCACCATCGGCCGCCAGCATCCGGTAAACCCCTGGATCCTCAGTCAGCGTCAGCAAGAAATGTTTGGCGTCAAAAGTGCTCGTTGCTGCAGTCGCAGCGGTTCGGTCCATTACAGGCGAGTTTCGACGGGGGCGCAAAAGAGCACTTGGCGAAACTCTCGTTTCACCACAGTCAATTTGAGTCGGAGCAGTGGAATTCTTCATTCGTAATAGCATACCGACTCCATGAGTTCCTTGCCCATCCGTTGCGACATTTTCTGCGCTGTCATCGACAACTTCGGTGATGCAGGCGTTTGTTGGCGATTGGCACGGCAGTTGGCGACAGAATTTGGCTGGAATGTAAGGTTGTTAATTGACGATGCGACGGCGCTAACGTGGCTGGCGCCGGACTGCAACCGGACGACGGTTGAAGTCCGGCACTTTCACAAGACTGCTTACTCGGGAGCCGACGTAGTGGTCGAAGCTTTTGCGTGCGAAATCCCCGACGCCTATCAGGTCGCAATGACCAAGCGAGCGCTGCCACCCGTTTGGTTGAATCTTGAGTATTTGTCGGCTGAAGCATGGACATCAACATCACACGGACTGGCCTCAATCCATCCCCGGTTAGGATTGAACAAACATTTCTTTTTTCCGGGATTCGGACCAGGCTGCGGCGGACTGATTCGTGAGCAGGATTACGATGACCGCAGAAACCAATTTAGTGCAACAAAGTTTCGTGCTCGACTTGACTTGCCGCACGCTAAACCGGACGAACTGTCGGTCTCGCTATTTTCTTATCCCTCTGCGCCATTGGCACAACTGTATACCGCCTGGGCGGCATCTTCAGTGCCGGTATTGGCGATTGTTCCTGGAAGTAGCGAACCTCCGCGAATGACCGGCAATCTGCGCGTAGTGTCGATCCCGTTTCTGTCCCAGTTGGAATATGACGAACTGCTCTGGCTGTGTGACTTGAATTTTGTCCGTGGCGAAGACTCGTTCGTCCGCGCGCAATGGGCTGCCAAACCGATGGTATGGCAAATTTATCCCCAAGCGGAGGACGCACATCTGATCAAGCTCGATAGTTTCATGACTCACTATCTGCCAGTTGGTGCTGATGAAACAAATGCAAAATCAGAAACTACCATGCAACAAGGCGGTCGCGCAAAAGACGCGCTCTGCGCCGTTGCGTGTGGTAACACGCCGTTGGCTGACTTTTGGCAAGCGTGGAATAACCACGGCGCACTAAATTGGCAAGCTTTCAGCACTCAGTTACCGCAGCTTCAAGCCACTGCTGAGCAATGGGCCGGCAAGTTGCGCCAACATCCTGATTTGGCGACTAATTTGCGTGATTTTTGTCTGTGGCGGCTGAAACTCGGCTAAAATAGCGGGCTTTCCAAATCCCGTACCGCTTCAGAGAACTCATTATGAAAATCGCTCAGGAACTTCGCGCCGGAAACGTCATCATGGTTGGCAACGATCCATTGGTCGTGCTTAAAGCCGAATACAACAAATCCGGTCGCAACTCGGCTGTTGTCAAATTCAAATTCAAGAACCTGCTCACCGGCGCTGCCTCGGAAGGCATTTACAAAGCTGACGACAAGTTTGACCAGGTCGTACCTGACCGCAAGGAATGCACCTACTCATATTTTGCCGACCCTTTGTATGTCTTCATGGACGAGGAATATCACCAGTATGAAGTTGAAGGCGACAACCTCGGTGATGCGCTCAACTATCTCGAAGACGGGATGGCGCTTGACGTCGTGTTCTATGAAGGTAAAGCGATTTCAGTCGAAATGCCCAACAGCGTGGTGCGTGAAGTGATTTACACCGAACCGGCAGTCAAGGGCGACACCTCAGGCAAAGTCATGAAGCCTGCCAGAATCAGCACCGGGTTTGAATTGCCTGTGCCGATGTTTGTGGATATCGGTGACAAGATCGAAATCGACACCCGTACTGCCGAATACAAGAATCGCGTGAAGTAAACTGAGATCAACTTGGTCCAGCAGGGGCAGCCGAGGCTGCCCTTTGTTTTTTCTCAACCACTCATCCTTTTAGCCAAATACCGGCATGCGGATCAATGACCTGAAACTGCCGCTTGATCACAACGAAGATGCACTGCGCATCGCTATCGTCAAAAAACTTGGCATTGCGCCCGAGGAATTGCTGAGCTTCAATATTTTCAAACGTAGTCACGATGCCCGCAAATCATCGGCAATCGTCCTGATTTACAGTGTCGATGTGGTGTTGCGTGATGAACAGCAGGTGTTTCAACGCTTACAAGGCGACCGGCAAATCCGCAGCACACCGGACATGAGCTACAAGTTCGTGGCAGATGGACGCGGCAACCAAAACGCCAAGCGTCCGGTGGTGATTGGTACGGGCCCTTGCGGCCTCTTTGCCGGCTTGATCCTTGCGCAAATGGGTTTCCGCCCGATCATTCTTGAGCGCGGTAAGGCAGTGCGCGAGCGAACCAAGGACACCTGGGCGCTATGGCGCGGCGGTAAGCTCAATCCCGAATCGAATGTTCAATTTGGTGAAGGCGGTGCCGGTACATTTTCCGACGGCAAGCTCTATAGCCAGATTAAGGATCCTGACTACCGCGGCCGCAAGGTACTGACCGAGTTTGTCAAAGCTGGTGCGCCGGAAGAAATCATGTACGTCGCAAAGCCCCACATCGGCACCTTCCGTCTGGTAACGATGGTCGAAAACATGCGCGCGCAGATTCAGGCACTCGGCGGCGAAATTCGATTCGGCAACAAGGTCGATCGCATTGCGGTTGAAGGTGGGCAGGTGCGCGGATTGCACATGGCGGACGGGCAGCAACTAGACTGTGACCATGTCGTGCTTGCGGTTGGTCATAGTTCTCGCGACACCTTCGAGATGCTTTTCAATCAGGGCATTCATGTCGAGGCCAAGCCGTTTTCGATTGGTGTGCGGATTGAGCACCCTCAATCGGTAATTGATCTTGCGCGGTTTGGAAAAAATGCCGGCCACCCGCTGCTTGGTGCTGCGGACTACAGTCTGGTGCACCATTGCGGCAATGGGCGTTCGGCTTACAGTTTTTGCATGTGCCCCGGCGGAACGGTGGTTGCCGCCGCGTCCGAACCCGGTCGCGTTGTCACCAATGGGATGAGTCAGTATTCGCGCAATGAGCGCAACGCCAACAGTGCCCTCGTGGTAGGTATTACGCCAGCCGATTACCCCGGCAACGCCCTCGCCGGAATCGAGTTTCAGCGGCATTGGGAAAGCCTGGCTTTTGTCGCCGGTGGCAGCAATTATTGCGCACCGGCGCAGTTGGTGGGTGACTTCATAGCCGGGCGCGCCTCCTCCGCGCTTGGTTCCGCGCTGCCGTCTTACACGCCGGGGATCAAACTGACTGACTTGACCGGATGCCTGCCGGAGTTCGCCGTCATTGCATTGCGCGAGGCCTTGCCTGCATTTGGCAAACAGATTCGCGGCTTTGACATGAATGACGCATTGCTGACCGGCGTTGAAACCCGAACATCGTCGCCCGTTCGGGTGACGCGCGGTGATGATTTTCAGAGCATCAACACCCGCGGTCTTTATCCTGCGGGCGAAGGTGCTGGTTACGCTGGTGGAATTTTTTCAGCGGCGATTGACGGTATCAAAGTGGCCGAGGCATTGGCCTTGGATCTGGTCAAATCAACGGGAAATGAGCACTAACCGACGGCTTCAGGCTTTACTCGTGCCCGAGCTTGTGGCCTCCGACCATAATCTTTAGCTGCCCACCCACGCCCGACCACTGGGCCGCCTCATCAGCCAGCGCCGCCGCCGTCAATGGTGCGGCGCTTAGGCGTTCAGGATCGAGCTCCAAAACAAACCCGGTTCCATGAAACGTGGCCGTTGCCATCGGTGGCTTGGTTGCATCATGCGAGCGATGTAACAGGACCGCTATCCGCAGACAAAAAATAAGCGTCCATTCCGGCGCCTCATCCTTCAATGGCTGCGCGCGTTCCAGTTTGCCTCGATGGGCAAGCACGATCCGCGCGAGTCGCGCTTGATCCCGTTTTGAAAACCCCGGCATATCTGCGTTGGAAATAATGTACGCGCTATGCTTGTGATAACTCGAATGCGCTATGGAGACGCCGATCTCATGCAGCTTGGCGGCCCAAGTCAAAAATTGCCGGTCAGGATGATCTTCGTCCGCAGTCTCGGGCACCAAATGCCTTAACAACTGGAGCGCCGTTCGCTCGACGCGTTCAGCCTGTGCGGCACCGACTTGATATCGGTGCATAAAATGAGTGACCGTTGCCGTGCGCAGATCCTCATGGTGATAGCGCCCTAGCAGGTCGTACAAAACACCGAGCCGTAGTGCCCCTTCAGAGAACTCCATTTGCTTCAGGTCGAGTTCTTTGAAAACGGCAAGCATGATCGCGAGTCCACCAGGCAGCACGGGGATACGGTCCGCGCGCAATCCTTCTAAATGGACCTTTGATAAATTTCCGCTTTCGCACAAACAGTCACGAAGTTTTTCCAAACCCTCGCGGGTGATTCCACGCTTGGAAAATCCGTTCAGCTCAAGCAAATCAACCAGCGCTTTAGCAGTACCCGAAGAACCCACGGCTTCGTCCCAACCCAGCGCAAGGTACGGGTGCACCATCGATTGCAACTCGACCCGTGCCGCAAGTTCGGCATTTTTGAACGCCTTTCGGTCAACATGACCATCACCAAAAAAGCGCAAGGTGTAGCTGACGCAGCCCATGTAAAGCGACTCGAGCAGGAGCGGCTTCATGTCGCGACCGATGATGAATTCGGTGGAACCGCCGCCTATATCAACCACGAGTTGTTGTCGCGCGGGGTTGGGCAGTGTATGGGCAACGCCCAGATAAATGAGTCGCGCCTCTTCACGCCCGGCAATGACTTCTATGGGAAAACCCAAAGCACGTTCGGCGCGCTCCAGGAACTCGGGGGCATTTTTTGCAACGCGCAAGGTGTTGGTGGCAACGGCACGTACAGTTGACGGAGCAAAACCTCTCAGACGTTCACCAAAGCGTGACAGCGCATCAATCCCCCGACTTTGCGCAGCGTCATCAAGACGTTTCTGATCAGTCAATCCGGCAGCGAGGCGGACCGCTTCCTTCAACCCATCCATGGGGTAAATTTGATTGCCTTCCACCCGCCCTACCTGAAGACGGAAACTATTCGAACCCAGGTCAACAGCGGCGATCTTTTTACTGGTCATGTGACGATTGTAATCAGAGACAGCCTCGGTTCGTGAGAAGTTTCTAGCCAGAGTCTCTGCCTGTAATGTGCTTGCAATCAACCTGTCAGATAATTGCCACATCATCGACCGCTGCCCGCGAGCCCACTATAGAATTTAGTTCATGAAGACTCCCGACCAAAGCCCCCGTTACGGCGCTGAGCACTTCCTCAATCGAGAACTTTCACTGCTCGCGTTCAATCGCCGGGTTTTGGCTCAGGCGGCGGACGAAACCGTTCCATTGCTTGAGCGGTTGCGTTTCCTGTGTATCGTCTCCTCCAATCTTGACGAGTTTTTCGAGATCAGGGTCGCCGGGCTGAAGGAGCAAATCAAGCTTGCTGTACGTGCGGTAGGTCCGGACGGCTTTACACCACGCGAGGTGTTTCGGCGCGTTGTTAAAGATGCGCATGTGCTGATCGCCGAGCAATACCGTTTGCTCAATGATGTCATTCTTCCCGCCCTTGCCCACGAGGGAATCAGCTTTTTGCGGCGAAGCACCTGGACCCCTGAACAGGCGGCCTGGATACGGGACTATTTTTTTCGCGAAGTGATGCCGGTACTTACGCCAATCGGCCTCGACCCTTCGCATCCATTTCCGCGCGTTCTTAACAAGAGCTTGAATTTTGCCGTCGAACTCGAAGGCACAGACGCTTTTGGTCGTAACTCCGGCGCTGCCATCGTACAGGCGCCACGTGCCTTGCCTCGTGTCATTTTGCTCCCCTCCGAGCTGACAGGAGTAGATTATGGACACGTATTTTTATCGTCCATTTTGCATCAGCATGTCGATGAACTGTTCACCGGCATGTCCGTGCTCGGCTGTTACCAATTTCGTGTCACACGAAACTCTGATCTTTTCGTCGATGATGAAGAGGTCAAGAATTTGCGCACCGCATTGCAAGGCGAGCTTCCTCAACGCCATTTCGGCGACGCTGTGCGGCTGGAGGTCGCCGACAACTGCTCGCAGGTGATGACCGACTTTTTGATGACTCAGTTTGAATTGGCGCGCGACGATCTTTACCGAGCGCCCGGGATCGTCAATCTTGTGCGCCTGAACTCGGTTCCCGATAGCGTGGATCGTCCGGATCTGAAGTACTCATCGTATGAACCTGGCTTGCCCACAGCGCTAACCAAGCGATTCGATATTTTTGCGGCTATCCGCAAACAGGACATTTTGTTGCACCACCCGTTCCAATCCTTCGACCCGGTGATCCAGTTGCTGACCCAGGCGGCCGATGACCCCAGCGTCGTGGCCATTCGCATGACGGTCTATCGCACAGGAACCAAGTCGGTGCTGATGGAACAGTTGTTGCGAGCAGCGCAAAAAGGTAAAGAGGTCACCGTCATTATTGAGTTGATGGCGCGATTTGACGAAGAGGCCAATTTGTCGATTGCCGCCAAACTCGAAGAGGTCGGCGCTCATGTGGTTTATGGCGTCGTCGGATACAAAACCCATGCCAAGATGTTAATGGTCTTGCGTCGGGAAGATGGCGTATTCCGTCACTATGTCCATCTGGGGACCGGTAACTATCATCCACGCACCACGCGTTTTTACACTGACTTTGGTTTGCTCACCTGTCGCCCCGAGATCGGCGCTGATGTCGCTGAAGTTTTCAAGCAACTGACCGGGCTTGGTAAAGCCGGTGAGTTAAAACATATCTGGCAGGCTCCGTTTGCCCTGCATCGCCGCGTTGTCCACGCTATTAGATTGGAAACTGCTGCTGCACAAGCGGGGCGCAAGGGGCGCATCATTGCAAAGATGAATTCCCTGCTGGAACCGGAGATTATTTCCGCGCTATATGAAGCAAGCTGTGCCGGCGTAAAAATCGACCTCATTGTCCGTGGCGTCTGCGCTTTGCGTCCGGGCGTTGCAGGAGTCTCGGAAAACATCAAAGTCCGATCAATCGTAGGCCGTTTTCTGGAACACCATCGAATTTTTTATTTTCTTGCTGACGGTGAAGAAAATATTTATTTGTCCAGCGCCGACTGGATGGAGCGAAATTTTTTCCGCCGCATTGAAATTGCCTTCCCTATCCTCGATCCTCGTGCCAAGCGACGCGTGCTCAAAGAAGGCTTGCGTGCCTACCTCGCGGATAACACACAGGCTTGGGAAATGGACCATAACGGGCAATACCATCTCAAAAATGGCAATCGCAAAGTATGCGCGCAGGACATGCTGCTCAAAGACATGCGCGCACCGGACTAACGCTCAGGGAATTTCAGCGGGTATCACGTACTCGTCAGTTGGTGCTGGCAGCACGGCGTCATTAAGCGGTGCTAAAGACGCTACACTCCCGCTTCCCGATCAAACTTCCCGTGTGTCGTCGCCATGCCCATCCAAATACTGAACACCGCTTTAACCTTACCCAACGGTCAACAGATTCCAAATCGGATCGCCAAAGCAGCGATGACTGAGGGGCTCGCCGATCTTAATGCCTATCCGAGCCCTGCCCTGAATCGACTTTATTCCCACTGGGCAGAAAGCGGCTGCGGTGTGTTGCTGACCGGAAATGTTCAGATTGATCGCCTGCATCTGGAGCGACCTGGCAACGTCGTCATTGATCGTGAACCCGATGCTCAAATGCAGGCCGCGTTGGTGGCTTGGGCGAAATCCGCTAAATCCGGTGGCGCGAAGGTTTGGATGCAGATCAGCCACGCCGGCAGGCAGACCCAAACCATGGTCAATCCCCATCCCAAGGCGCCGTCGGCAATCAAGCTTGGCTTGCCGGGCAAGAATTTCGGAGTCCCGGTTGCGCTCACCGAAGCGGAGATTCTTGAGCTGGTTCAACGCTTCGCGATTGCCGCAAATGCCGCAAAAAACGCAGGCTTTGACGGTGTTCAGATTCACGCTGCCCACGGCTATCTGCTGTCTTCGTTTCTCAATCCGCGCGCCAATAGTCGTACTGATCAGTGGGGCGGCAGTCTTGAAAACCGCGCCCGCATGTTATTGGCCACGGTTGATGCGGTTCGCGAGAAAACCGGTGCCGATTTCACCGTAACGGTCAAATTGAATTCGGCCGATTTCCAACAGGGTGGATTTTCATTTGCCGAGTGCAAGCAGGTCGTCAATTGGCTTGAGTCACACCGGGTTGACCTGATTGAAATCTCCGGTGGCAATTATGAACAAGCGCGGATGATGGATGTCGTCGGGATGGAAGCACCAGATTATGGCGACCTGCGCCCCTCTACCATTGCGCGAGAAGCTTACTTCGCCGACTTCGCGGCCGAACTGCGTGAAGTAGTCACTGTCCCGCTGATGGTCACAGGCGGATTCCGTTCCGCCGCCGCGATGCAACGCGCGATCACCGACGATGGAATATCAATGATCGGTATCGGACGGCCACTCTGCGTCGACCAGCACGGTATCGCCGAATTGCTTGCCGGTACGCGCCCGGTGCTTGGGCAGTACGAAAAAATTCTCAATCTGGGTCCCGGTGTGTTTGGCCCGCATTCGCGCTATGGCGTATTCAAAATGCTCAACGCCTTTGGTGCGACCTACTGGTTCTATCAGCAATTTCGTCGCATCGGTGCCGGACTGCCGGTTGACATGACGCTTGGCGTATTTTCTGCGCTCATTAAGGAGACGCTGGCGCAGTTGGCCTGGGTTCGTGAGGCCAGGAAGGCATCGCGCTAAGCTCGCCTGACCTCAATTACTCCGGCAACCTCACCAAGCATTTTGATCGCTCGCTGCAAGGCGGCTCGACCTGGAACCTCAATAGTAAGGTGCATCCGCGCCATACCGCCTCTGGATTGCGTCCGCGTCGCGGTCACGTTGATGCGCTCGCGAATCAATACTTCGGACATGTCGCGCAATAGTCCCTGGCGGTCATTTGCGCCAATGATCAAGTCAACCGGATAGACCCCGCCATCAGGCGCACGATCTTTATAAAGGTCACCGCCCCACCCCGCCTCTATTACGCGCTCCGGGTGTCGCTCGGCAATGATGCGAAAGTCACGACAACCTATGCGGTGAATGGAAACGCCGCGACCACGCGTGACAAATCCGGCAATGGCATCTGGCGGCATCGGCTTGCAGCAGCGACCCATTTGCGTCAGCAACTTGTCGACGCCAACAATCAGGATGTCGCCTTCACGTGCACGACTTTTGCGGGTCAGAATTTGTTCGGCTTCGACGGTATCTGCCACCGCGCCGCGCAAAGCGACTTGCAATGCCCGCGGGCCGATTTC
This sequence comes from Rhodocyclaceae bacterium, assembly GCA_016718525.1. Taxonomy (GTDB): domain Bacteria; phylum Pseudomonadota; class Gammaproteobacteria; order Burkholderiales; family Rhodocyclaceae; genus JADKHX01. The sequence continues at coordinate 235,382 of JADKDD010000001.1, read as the reverse complement.
ACCTCGTGCCGCACCAAGAAACATGGCTTCCGCACTCTTCACGCCCAGGCGCGCCGCCAGTTCATCCAATCCAACCGGCGGGTGATTCTGGCTTTCGCGCTGTACTTCACGCATGACTATCGCCCGGCCTTGCGTCAGTTGTTCAGCAGCTTCCGCCGCGGCAAACCACTGGCGCACTTTTTGCCGTGCCCGCGGGCTGGCCAGATAGGCGGAATCTGCACTCAGCCAGTCGCGCGATGGACCGCCCGATTTCGCCGCAATAATTTCGACTTGTTGGCCGTTTGACAGGACGGTATTCAGAGGTACCAACGCGCCATCGACACGTGCACCACGGCAGCGGTGGCCAAGATCAGTGTGCAGACGGTAAGCCACATCCACTGGCGTTGCGCCGCGCACCATATCAATGACGCGACCCTGAGGTGTCAGCACATAAATCGTATCGTCCAGTGCCGCGCGCTTGAACTCCCGCGCCCAGTCTGCCGAGTCGGTGATTTCGTCGCGCCAGGACAACAACTGCCGCAGCCATGCGATCTTGTCGCCGTAGTTGTCGCGTTGCCCCCCGCGACTGGTGGTGCTGCCAAATTCCTTGTAGCGCCAATGGGCAGCAACTCCCATCTCGGCATGCTGATGCATTTCCCGGGTACGTATCTGCACTTCCAGCGAGCGGCCGTCGGTGGTTGTCACCGCAGTGTGCAATGACTGATAAAAATTCCCTTTTGGCTGCGAAATGTAATCGTCGAACTCACCCGCAATCGGATTCCACAGGTGATGTACCACACTCAGTACCGCATAGCACGTGTCAACATCGGCGACCAACACACGCAGCGCCCGGATGTCGTAGAGTTGTGAGAAATCCAGACCCTTGCTGCGCATCTTGTTCCAGATGCTGTAAATGTGTTTGGGGCGGCCAACGACCTCGGCTGAGATGCCCTGCGTTGTCAATTCACTGGCCAGCTGCGCCACTGAGTCGCGAATAAAGGCTTCGCGCTCGACGCGCTTTTGGTCGAGCAAGGCGGCGATTTTCTTATACGCCTGCGGCTCCAGAAACCGGAAGGACAGATCCTCTATCTCCCATTTCAATTGCCAGACACCCAACCGGTTGGCCAGCGGAGAATAGATTGCCAGGCTCTCTTTCGCCATCTCGTCACGCTCAGCGCCCGGTCGATCAACGAGGTAGCGCAAAGTCTGCACGCGACTGGCGAGGCGCAGCAACACCACTCGAATATCCACCGACATGGCCAACAACATCTTGCGCAACACTTCAGCTTGCAAATTGGCATCTTGCCCGGCGCTCGCCGCACGCGTCAGCGGGCGCAGCGTTTTGAGCCGGGCCAGCGAATCGACAAGATGTGCGACCGGCACACCAAATTCGCGCTCAACCCTGGCGACACCGAGCTCTGCAGTGACATGATGATCGGCGATAGAAAACAACAATGCGGCGGCACGCGCGTCGGCATCCAGACCTAGTCCGGCAACCATCAAACACATGCCGATAGCGTGGTCACTGGTGCGCTCGCCGGTACCCAGAACTGCACCGCCATAAAGCGCCATGGCGTATGCCATTACACCATCCAACCAGCGCGCGCTTTCATCAGACAAGCCAGCGACCAGCAGGGCACGCACTGCTGCGGCGTCACTTGCCTGGTTCAAGGAATGATTGACAGAGACCATCGCCGAATTATCCCATTGGTGCGCGCGCACCTTGCGTGCGCATCACCTGACGAGCACGCATTGATCAACGCATAAGACGGAAGCAGTTGCGAACTTCGTCAATGAACAACGCGGGTTGCTCCAGCGCGGCGAAATGACCGCCCTTGCCAAGCTCGTTCCAATAGACCAGGTTTTGAAACCGTTTTTCCGCCCAACGCTTGGAGCAGCGAAATATCTCTTTCGGAAACATACTGATCCCGGTCGGAATCATCACCGGATCACGATTGACGGCATGCATACTTTCCCAGTAAATCCTCGCCGACGAAGCTCCGCTATTGGTCAACCAATAGAGCATCACGTTATCGAGCATTTCATCGCGCGAGAGGACGTTTTCCGGGTGGCTGTTGCAATCTGTCCACGCCCAGAATTTTTCGAGTATCCACGCCGCTTGTCCGCTCGGAGAATCGGCCAAACCAAAACCCAGGGTCTGTGGTCGGGTCGCCTGTTGTTTGGCGTAAGCCGAGTCCACATCCGTGTAGTGTTGCAGACCCGCCAGCGCCGACTTTTCTTGATCGGTCAAATCACCCATCGTCTGCGGATCGGGCATCACGATAGGCATATTCAAATGGATGCCGAGGCAGTTGGCCGTGTCGTTGAGGCCGATTGCGGTGGTGATAATCGCGCCCCAGTCTCCGCCTTGCGCGACATATTTTATATATCCCAAGCGCTGCATCAATACGCCCCATGCACGTCCGATACGTTCGACGTTCCAACCCGGCGCAGCCGGTTTGTCCGAAAAGGCAAATCCGGGCAGCGACGGGCACACCACATGAAAAGCGTCACTGGCACTGCCACCATAAGTGGTCGGGTCGGCCAAAGCACCAATCACTTTCTGAAACTCGACGATCGACCCCGGCCATCCGTGCGTCATCAATAACGGCAATGCCCCCGGATGCGGCGAGCGATGATGAATGAAGTGAATGCCCAGTCCATCAATGGTGGTTCGAAACTGCTCGAATCGATTCAAGCTGGCCTCGCGCGCTCTCCAGTCATAGGTTTCGGCCCAATATGCAACAACCTCCTGCATGTACTGAAGCGGAATGCCCTGTGACCAGTCTCCGGGCGTTTCCTTATCGGGCCACCGCGTCGCACGCAAGCGGCGCTTCAGGTCATCGAGTTGGGCGTCGCCGATGGCGATCTTAAATGGCGTAATGGAGTCGGTCATGGCTGTCCCTTGGCTTTGCACACCAGCGTGGTGAACCTATTGTAGTGACCTGCATCTCGCGCCACGCGATCGGCTCAGTTGGTGCTGGCGAGACGGTGTCATTTGCGTTATCGGCTCAGTTTCAGGATTTGAGGCGCCGATTGGTTCGCGTCAATGCCACCTTGCAACAAACAATAAACGATGGATTTCAAGAGACACCACCAATCGGCAGTTCCGGCCATGGCGATACACCAAGCGTCAACTTGGCCAAAAATTTAGGCCCAAATTCGATTATCTGCGATGCACTGGCTCTTTTAGCAAACAGCAGCTTTGCAGCGGAAGCGGGCGGTGACCAATGCCCGCTTTCAGGCAATCCAACTGCGATAGTGGCCGATCTGGTCGTTGGTCCTTTGAATGTTCCGGCATTTGGCTAACTGCCATCGTTGGGAAGCTTACTTCCACTGCGGGTCCTCAACCAGCAATGCAATAAATCCCAACCGACATCAATAACATCGCGAGCAGCTTTTCTTGCCAGCCGATCATCTGCTGGCGAAACAAGGCGGTGATTTTCTCGTGCCGCGTACGCCTCAACGCGTGCGCTAACAATAGACTGAATAGCATGATGAAAGCGGGGACGCTACTTTCAATTGCCGAGACGAACGATGCCGACGGAGCCAGGGCAATCGCTCGTTGCGAGAACACGATGACACCGCAGGACACAATCTCGCTAAGCACCAGTAATGTGAGAATTGTCGAATTGAACTGACCTAAGCGACGAACTCTTTCCATCGTAGTTTTCGGGCGAACCAACACAATAATTACGGAGAGCACTGCGCCCCCTAGCGAAAACATTAGGTACACGTCAAAGAACCGCCCATCGGCATTGCGATAAGCCTCCTTCTGCAAGACCATAGAAGCCGCGAATAGGAGTACTGCCCAAACCATTGTCCCTGCTACGCGGAGCAATCCATCTCGCAGCAAGCCTTCTCTTGCACCGAACAAAAGTGAGCCTACAAAGGCCAAGCCTATGCCAACATAATGCATTGGTAGCAATTGCTCATCAAACCAAAGCCAAGTGAGAAATGGCACTGCCAAGATTTGGGTTTCCCACAGCATGAGAATCAACGGCGAATCGGCAAAGCGAAACAGAGAACGAAAATAGAACAAATAGGAACCGAGAAATAGAGCGCCACCGAGAAATGCCAAATACATCACATGAGTTGGTAGTGGGTTGAATGGCAAAATTCCAAACACTGGGATTAGCCACGGTATGAGCATGAAGACGCCTGAAATTACTGTTGCATCCCACTCGTCGCGGTAGATGTCATGAACAAAGTACAGGTCAACCAAACATTCAACAGCCCAAATCACCGGCGCGACAAAAGCAATCGGCAACCACAAGTTCCACCAACTACTCACGCTCAATGTGCCTCGCGCAACTACAAAACGCGAAAATTCTTGAACTGCCAATGGTCGTCGGCATCAACGTCCTCAGGGAACAAAGTGTTGCGACCAGTGACCGGATTCCACTGGCTGTATTGGCCCACCAGCTTTCCCCAATATGGTTCTGCAATGGCAAGCACTTCTTCGAAATCCATTTCCTCTGCTTCGACAATGCCACTATTCGGATGTCGAATTGACCAAATCATCCCTGCAACGACACCGGACACAACCTGCAGCGAGGTGGCAGAATTAAACGGCGCGAGTTTGCGCGCCTCGTGAATTTCAAGACGCGAGCCGAACCAATAAACGCCTTTCCTGCCACCGATCAAAAGCACACCCAATTCATCAATGCCAGAAATGATTTCATCGGTGATCGCACGCTGCGTTTCTTGTAGCACCCAGTTGCGTTCCTGAAGTTCGTGCATGGATAGCAGTGCATCGTCGCAAGGGTGATAGACATAGTGAACTGTAGGTCGGTATTCTGGGTTTGCGCCCGTACCTACGGTGAGATAACTGGCCAAAGAGATTGATTCGTTGTGAGTGATCAGAAAGCCGATTTGTGGTCCAGCCAACGGTAGCCAAGTTCGCATGCGGACTGACGCCCCGGGGCGATTTAAGAATATCGCCGCTTGGCAGCCAAAATCATGCCGCTCACCGTCATCGGGAAACTGTTTTTCATGGCTACCCCAACCAAGTTCAGCGGGTTGCAATCCTTCTCCGACCAAGCCATCGATAGACCACGTGTTCACAAATTCACCAGCCACTTTTCGCATCGTCGGAATTTGCGTATCGCGTTCAGCCACATGAATGACTCTGATTCCAAGCGACTGGGACAGTTGTGCCCAAGCGAGACGGGTTACCGGCACCTCTATCGGTCGCCCTTCGTCGCGCGCCATATTGAGCAGGGCGCGTTTAACGAGATGCGAAACGATTCCCGGATTAGCGCCATGTGCCAACACTGAAGTGGTTCCTCGCCCCCACTTTGCCTTCAATTTCATTGCTTGTTCACGCAACGAGTACGATGATCGACGCGAGACCGTTAGCGATACGTCCGTACTCTCACCGAACCACGAATCGATGCCACTATCTAAGAACAAAACTCCATGTTCTGCACAGTAGTCAACAAGTAAGTTGGTTTCAAAATCGCAAGTGAGATTGACAAGAAAATCCCCTGTGCTTAACGCCTCATTGAGAATTACTTGATAATTCGATGTTGTAATTGGATTGATGACGAAACGAACTTCATAATATTTAGCAACGTCGATCCCGCGCTGATCCGACGTAATTATTGTCATCTGATCTGGTCTGATATCGATATGCCGAAATATCAGCGGCAAGATACCCTGTCCAATTACTCCACAACCAAGGATCACAAGATTTCCGTGTGCAGTGAAACTCAACTTTTTTCATAATTGTTTTCGTTGAACGTTTGCCCACGCGCGATTCATCATTGCCCTGACCGCTTCGATAACACTGTTTTGTAAACAGTGATTTGCTAACCTTTGGGTCGCTTTCAATTCCTTGTTATCCGTTCCGAGATGAAACTCATTACTATGCCCTTCTCCAAATACCGCGTCTGCACTTCAACCGGCAGAGTTGGAAACTGATCAACCACACCACGACAGATGGCGCTACCACAGCGGCATGACATCGTATGTATGTCCTCATGCATTTCCCACATCGAAGTGGAATAGTCCCACCGGATTTCTTCGTGGATACTGAGGTGGCGCAACGCGATTAGCGTTATGTCATCTTGGAGACCGACATTGGGTTCGCATGAATGATTGGTAAAAACCCCCGGTGGCACTATATCCAGATATTCGGTGTCGCCAATTTGGAGTACATTAAATTCAGCTTCTCCTTTTGCAAGAGTTTCTGCAAGACCAATTCGTCGGCCAGTAAAGCGCAAGACAGGTTCGCCTGCAGCGAAAGGGCGTGCAGCGAATACTCCACGACCAAATTCGCAATCAGCCACGTAAATGAACGGCGTGTCCACAATGTCTTCCTACCGAAGCCTAGTCATTGCTGCGAGGCACACGAGGGACAAAAAACTTCCGCCTGACAGGAGATTTTCCTTTGATCACTTTGGCCTGTAGAAATCTCTCCTTGACCCTCAACTCCAGCCATTTCATTTCTTATTTAAGTTATGGTTGATTAATTTACGTAGCCTGCATACCTGTTAGTGTAACAGGCGTCATATCCAAATGTGGCTCACGGTGGCGAAGATTGGAAGCTTCACGGCTTTGATTGGTTCCGACAAATCCAAATCGAATCGGCGTGAATCATCACCAGCCATTTCCCTGATTGGCTGTCGAAGCCCCTTTAACCAATGTCTCTTGCAAATCTTTAAGGTGAGCCGCAACTGATTCATGGGACATCAATCAATAATATGCTTGGTTGCTTGTTGTGGAGCGCAATCAGGTTCCCAATGACCGGTCTCGGGCACCCAGTTCGGAAAACCGTAGACCCGCTCCCAGTCTGAAGCGCCTATTCAACTTTGCCGGAAGCTGACCAACAAACTGAATTTCAGCAAAGGAGCACGACGAATTTCGGCGGTGCAGCTAAACGCGACGGTCACCAATGCCCGCTTACCAATAATCCAATTTGAATACTCCTCCTCGAATCTCATATTCCGTATGTCCTGTTGCACGACCGTTCAGCTCATCGCCTCTCTCGTTCAGACAACTATGACAGCCGGACAGTTGTCGTGCTACAGTCCCCGACTGTTTATTAACCAGTAATAGTGCAATCGGTTACGGCTTGTTTCAGTCAATGTAGGCATGCATAATAAAACTGCTAGCTGATAATCTACGAAAAGTTCAGCCAGCCGCTGATATGCCCAACGCAAAAATCGACACTTCCGCCGTAGAGATCATCGAAATTGATGATCCGGCTATCGCCAATGCCGGTGTCGAACTCCTGCACCAGGACGTGGTCCAGTTGCAACGGGAACCGCTCAAAGGGCACCAGGTCATCGTCCGCCTTGATGGTGCCACGGTGTTGTATCACTCGACCAATCAAAGAGTACGGACTCGCCCGATCTTGGATAGCCATCTGCTTGGCTACGTCATATTTAGCCCCACCACGGCAGGCACCGTTGACGGTTTACCTATTCGGCCGGACACCCTGTTTATTGTGCCGCCGGGCGCCGAAATCGGTTTTGTCACCGATTCCGGTTACGAAAGTATTGGCTTTTTATTAGACACTGAAGAATTGCATACGCACTTGCTCGCGCGCAGCCGGGAAAACGAGTTTCGCGTGCCTCACCGCAGCGAGGCAATATGTGTCGGTGCCGAACGATCCAGGAAATTATTTACTTGGGGGCAAGGACTGATCGAAACCGCAGTACGTCAGCCGGAGATCTTCAATTTGTACAAGGAGCAGCGCACATCAGCGCGTGGTGATTTAATCGAAACGCTGTTGACGACTCTGGCGGGAGCCCAAGCTCTTGAGCCTGATCGTAGCGAGCGCACAAGCCAAATGCAAAGCACTATTGTTCAAGCAGCCGAGCAGTTTGCCTTGGCGCACGTCGGCGATCGACTCTATGTTACTGATCTGTGCAGCGCAGCAGGGGTGAGCGAGCGAGCATTGGAATACGCCTTCCGGGCGGTCATGGGATTGAGCCCGGTCGCTTACCTGAGTCGTTTGCGGCTGCATCGGGTGCACGCGACTCTGCTCGCTGCTACGCCCGACACGACGACCGTCACAATTGAGGCCCTCAACTGGGGTTTCTGGCACCTTGGAGATTTTTCCAAGGCCTACAAACAATGCTTTGGCGAGTTACCGTCAGAAACTTTGTGCCGCTCCCCGGTACGATGAACTACGCCATGATTTTGCCATGCACCGCAAGCAATAATAACCGGCCTGCGGGTACAGCAGCGTTGTAGATCGACCACCGCACTTAAGGCAGATTGTTTCACGTCTGTCACTCGATTCGTACCCGGGACGAGTAGGTGTCAGCGATAGTCAAGTGTGCAGAAAAATTGACGCCCCTAGCTTGTTGCGGCCGTTGTCGCTGACGGTCGTGTGATCGCCCGGATGCGTCGAGCTTGCGCAACAACGCTAGTGCGAGGACGATCGTTCTAGTTCGCGCCGCTCAATCGCCGGGCGCCTTCAACAAGCTTATTCCAGCCGAACACGAGTGTGAACATGAAACTATCCATGCGAAGGTTTCCGGGACTGTTGTCGTTATTGAGCGTCGACTTGTAACCAGCGGTGAGGTTTATGTTCTCGTTGATCTGGTAGCCGAGCGTGAACCCGTAGGCTTTGATACTCGGCCCATCGGCGCTTACGCCGTTGATGGTATTTTTGCCGTGGCTGTAGTATTGGCCGTCAATTGACCCCCAGAAGTGTTCAGTGAAGTCGCGCGTCAAGTGCGCATCCAGCTGAAACATAGGGTCGGTCTTCAAGGTCTGCCCGACCAAGTCGTTGTTTTTTCCGAATATCCAAACGGCAGGCAAGAATTCCAGAGTCGTGCGGCGACCAGGCACCCATGGGCCGATCTGCACATTGATGGGCGCGCCCAGACGCCCGTACCAGCGGTTCTGACCGAGGTTCAGAGCCTGGTTGCTATTGTACTGGCCGATCGGTAAAGCCAGATCGACGAGTACATCTACTGAAAATCCCGGTTCATAACGCATAGCCTTGGCGAGGTTATCTTGCGCGCTCGGACCAATAATATTCATGTTGAACTCGACCATCGGGTCGCCATAACCGTTGGTAGCCTGATGGAGCGATTTTCCCGCCACAGTAACATCGCCTGACACGTTCCCCATGGGCACGAGGACCAAAGCCGCGGCCGATCGGTCGAACAGGCTAAAAGTGTGCGCATAACTGGCAATCGCCACATTGGCGTCGATGTTCGCTGTTGACACGATCATGTGATCTGGACTGAACGGGTTTGTGTTGCCGCTGATCGAGTTGAAAATGAGCGGCACCGCATCCGAATCCGTCAGGGTTCTCCAATAGAAGCGCCCTGGAAGCTGAGCCTGGGCCTCCGGTGGGCAGAGCACCGCGGCAGTGAGAATCGTTGCCACAAACAGGTTAAACCAAGTGATCGGCTTCATAGGACCTCCATCGTTTTAAGTGATTTTCGTAGTGAGTGACTAAGCTTGGGATCGGCAACGCTCACGGCTTGGGATCGGACATCATTTCCTTGGGTGGCACGAACTGCCGGTCGTAGATCATCTGCGGGTAGCCCGCGTCGACCGGAACTCGGGGCGGCTGCGTATCCTTAAGCACCTCGTATGGCGAGCGATCCGGCAGGATGACGTTGTTAGTCAAGACATAATCGTCCCAGAGTGCAAGCAGCGTCTTCACCTTGTCGGGGCGCTCCGCGGCAAGATCTTTTCTTTCGCCGGGATCCTTGCCGAGGTTGAAGAGCTCCCACTTGCCCTTGCCGAACGACTCGTACTGCCAGCGTAGCTTCCATTCACCCTGCCGCACCGCGCGGTTACCGAAGAGTTCCCAGCCGAGGTAATCCTGTTCCGTTCGTGGCGACTCGGCCTGGCCCGCCAGCACCTTGACCCACGACTTGCCAGCCAGCGATGGCAGCGCGCGCCCTTCGTAGGTCTTCGGATAGCTGGCGCCAGCGATTTCGAGCAACGTCGGCATGAAGTCAATCACGTCCATAAGGCCGCCGTTGATGCTTCCCCTGGCGCGTTTGACGGCCGGCCCGCTGACGATAAGCGCATTGTGGATGCCGCCTTCCGCGAGCCAGCCCTTGTACTGGCTGAATGGCGTCATCGACACCTGCGCCCACATCGGACCATAGGCAACGTATGAACCCGGATCACCCCATGCGCCGGGATGAGTCTGCGACCAGTTAATCGCTGCGCTTAGGAAATTGAGCGTGCCCGGGGTGCCGGCGACCATCTTGAACAGATCGGCGCCCTCTGCACCATTGTCGCCGAACACGATGAAGATCGTGTTCTCGTACTCACCGATTTGCTTTAGGTGGTCGATGAGCCGGCCGACATGGAAGTCGAGGTTCTCCACCATGCCAGCATACATCTCCATCTTCTTGCCGGTGATGGCCCGGGCCTGCGCGGCAAGCACGATGGGATCGGGAATGAACCACATGCGATCGGCGAGTTCGGTGCCGGCGGGCATGATGCCGAGTTCGATCTGTCGTTTCAGTCGCTGTTGACGCACAGCATCCCAACCCTTGTCGTACTCTCCGACGTGGCGACTGCGCCATTCCTTCGGCAGGTGGTAGGGATCGTGCGGGGCCTGATGAGCCACATAGGCGAAGAAGGGCTTGCCGTCGTGATGATTGGCGTCGATGAATCCAATCAGCTTGTCCGTGTAGGTCTTGGTCGCGTAATAGTCGTCGGGCAGCTTGGTCAAATACTTTCCGTCCTCGGTGAACACCGTCTTTGGAGCCATTGCCGCCAGGTTCGACATATCCCAGTAACTGCTCAACCCGTCGAGCAGCGAAAAGTCACGTTCGAATCCACGCGCAGCCGGGATCAGGTCGGGCTGCTTACCCAAATGCCACTTGCCAACCATATAGGTGTGATAGCCGGCACCCTTCAGCAACTGCGGCAGCGTCACCATCTGCTTGCTGAGGAATCCTTCGTAGCCAACGACGCCCTTTTGGTTCGGCGAGGTCCATTCACTCATGTTGCCCAAGCCGTTCTTGTGCGTATCGACACCGCTCAGCACTACAGATCGTGTCGGCGAGCAACTTGCTCGCGTGTAGAAGTTCGTAAAACGCACGCCGTCCTTAGCCAGTGAGTCGAGGTTGGGCGTCTTGATCTCACTTCCGAACGAACCCATGTCGGCGAACCCTAAGTCGTCGCCAAGAATCATCACAATGTTCGGCCGCTTCGCCGGTGTCTGTGCAAGAACAGGCGTACCTAGCACCACCGCGACGATACCGGTCAACAACACTTGTGCTTTTTTCTTGTGCCCTGCTACTGCACCGAACCACATCAACAAATAGCCGAAAATATTCATTGTGTTTCTCCTATTTTTTGCGCCCGGTCATTGATTTCTCAATGCTCGGCTGATGCTACGGGCATTGCATCTGTTTGCGTTTGACGTGTGTCAATAGTTGTTGGAATCCAAGCATATGTCGCTTAGGTGAAATACTTCTCCATCGATGGACGCACTGGCCACCGACTGGGTAGCAATTTTCCCGCTGGTTCCGCAAATCGGCAGCGAAGGCTGCCAAGTCGCTCGATACTGATAGCGATGATTGCACCGGGGTCGAGAAAATCAGCGTGATCCAAGCCGGTACAGTCCGGCGTCGTGCCCAGGCCAATCACGGTTCCCGGTGTCACTGGGCAAACCATCCCCAACCATGCAAATACCGCCTCGACTTGGTGGCTGATTTCGGAAGTGGAGCCATGAAATCGTTCTTTGCCATCAATCGTCACTGTCACGTTCAGCGCATAGGGGTCGCCAATTTCATCGAGCGTGACCAACCAGGGGCCGAGTTGATTGCCAACGGCCATATCCTTGGTCAGACAAAACCCGCCGATGATTTCAGCTGCCTGCACATCGCGCGCCGAAACATCGTTGAAGATGCAAAATCCGGCCACCGGCTGTTTTGCATTGCCGTAGACCACCGCCAGCTCGGGCTCGATATCGAGGTAAGCGGTGTACTGGGGCCAAGGGATCGTTTCGTTATCGCCAACGACTGAATTGAGATTGCACTTGTAATACGACAGACGCTCGGGTTGGCCGGGGGTGGCAGGCGCTCGAGGCTTGGTCAGCATTTGACGTAATGCCTCGATCAAGCTTTGCGTTTGGGGGTTGTCCTTTTCATAGCGCGACAGCGTATTGGCCGAATTGGCTAGATGGCGCGGAGTCAACCCGAAGTCGAACAGTGCGGCGACCTCGATCGGCGCATGCAATCGCACCGCTTCGAGCAAAGGCTTTGCACTTTCCGGTAATTTCGCAAGATTCGCCTCACCCCACGCCAGCATCTCGCGCGCGATTCTTTCGCTGGCAGGTAGCGCCGCCAGATAGGCCTTGCTGTCATTCAATTGAGCATGCGAGCGACCACTGTGTTCGCCCAGACTGGCAAAGGCCACCGCGTGTTCGCCGACAACGACGCCAAAACTGGGGGCTGAATCGCCCACCGCAAAGCGGATCAGTTTCATCGTTCGATTCCTCTCTGGCGTGAATTAATCTACAAATGCAACCACGCGTGCGGGGGCGGCACTACAACGGGCCAGCTTGATCGGGAAGAAGCCGACCATGAAGCCGGATAGCGGCAAGGCGCCGAGATTGCACATCTGCTGCACGATGAAGGCTTCGCGCTCGACGATGGCCTTGTGGCCATCCCACAGCACGCTCTTGTCCTTGCTCGTCTGGAATTTCATAGCCATCAAGCCAAAGGGCAGATCCCAGCCCACCGCGTCGGTACCCAGGATGGTGGCGCCCTGGCGGGTCAGGTGCAACGTGCTGGCGCGACTCATGCCCGGTTGCATGTAAAACTGCAGATCGGTTAGTTTGAACTGCTCCTGACCGGTGCGGATCAGCACTGCCATCCCTGGCTGGATGGTGCTGCCGGTGGCCGCCATGGCGGCATCCAGCATTGCGATGGTGATTTCCTCCCCCAGTTTGGCCCAGGGACGCACATCCAGCACCATGCCAGGACGATAGAGCTCTTCCAGTGGGATATCGGTGATGGTACGGGCAGGCATGCCCGCGATCTTCGAGCCGCTGTGCAGCGGCGCATCGACGTGGGTGCCGCAATGCGACGACATGTCGGTCAGCAACTCGGCGCCCCAGCCTTCGCCATCCGGTAGATCGTCATGATGGCAGCCGAGGTAACGACAAAACTCGTCGGCGCCCTTTTCCGCCGGGTGATAGTACTCAATGGCGGGGGACATCACCGGCGCTGCGCTCATCAGCTGTGGCGGCAGCTTGGCGCGATTATCGGGGTCGAGGGTCTGGGTCAGGTCTATCAGGCGAGTCATGGTTAGTCTCCGGTCTTGTAGTGAATTATTGAAGCTCCGCGATCAGTTTCGCGCCCGGCGAGGTGCCGGGCTATCGAAATTCCGCAAAACCAAAAATCGTTTTGTGTCGGGTCAACGCGCTTCTTTGTGGACGGTACCGGGACTGTTCTCCAGTGCCTCGACAAGAAACCGATCCTGAGGCTTTTCCGAGGCGGTTTTCGGAATCTGATGCAACACCTGGATATAGCTGGGCACGAAGTTGGCCTCCAACTTTGTGCGACAGGTCTTGTACAGGGCCTGCACGTCAAACCGGCCATGGTCGGCGTCTTTTGGTACCACAGCCGCGACCACATCCTTCTCGCCCGGCACACCATTGGCAGAGGGAATGCCATAGACATAGACGTCATCGACGTCAGGCATCTCGGCAATTACCTTCTCGATGAAGGCGGCGTTAATGAAATCGCCGTTGCGCCGGATGCCGCTACCCTTGCGGAACATGAAATATAGCCAGCCGTCTTTGTCTTCACGCACCACGTCGCCCATATGCAACCAACCATCAGCACACTTTTTGGCGCTGGCTTCCGGGTTACCGTAATACTCAACCTTAAAGGGCGTGCCATCCTTGGCTCGGAATAACAGTTCGCCGATGCGCTCACCATGGGTGTCGGCAACAACGTCCTGGCCATGGTCATCGACAATACGGTGATCGAGGTTGGTCACCGGTTTGCCAATGCTGCCGATCGGCCCGCTACCTGGCGGATTTCCGGTAAGCCCGCCCTCGGCCGCACCATAGAACTCGTAGAGCTTGACGTCGAAGCGCCGCGCGAATTCCTCCCAGATCGTCGCTGGCATACCCGCCGAGATGATGCTGCGCACAGGATTGTCGCCATCATTGGTCTTGGGTGGCTCGGCATAGATGGCAGTGGTCATGCCACCCAGCAGGGTGAAGTTGGTGCAGCCGTACTGGCGCGTGATGTCCCACAGGCGTGACTTCGAAAAACGCCGCGACAGCACGCAGGGCAGCGCATTGACCAGCGCGGTCCCCAAGGTGATGAGTTGGGCATTGGCGTGGGTCAATGACAAGCCGGAGTAGAGTCGGTCATCAGATTTAAAGCCGAACAACACGGGCAGAATTTTGGCAGTCTCGACATAGCGACGCGAGGTCATGACAATTCCCTTGGGATCGCCGGTCGTTCCGGAGGTGTAGATCAGCTCCATGGCGTCATCGGGTCTGCTGCCGGGGAAATGTGCCTGAGTGGTATCGGCACTGGCGATCTCGGCATAGGGGATGATGTTGCCGGTACGCAACTGCCCGACTGTGGCTTTACCCTCATCAGTGGGCAAACCAATCACCCACTTCACGCTATCGATATGGGACCGCACCGCTGCAATTTCCGTCAATGCGTAGTCGCCGGCGATGACGGCTTTGCAGCCGACCGATCCGAGCATGTAAATCAGCTTATCGCCTTTGGTACGCGGGTCTATCGGCACCAGCGCCACACCAAGTAGCGAGCCAGCCACCATCAGATCAATGAATTCGACATGGTTGGCCAGCAGCGTGCCGACCATGTCACCGGACTTCAGGCCGAGGCGCTGCAAGCCAGCGGCCAGGTGCTGGCTGTTCTCCCAGAGTTGGGCATAGGTCCGAGTTTCGTCCGCGCGCACGCCGGCACCTTCGACAGTGACCACCACAAACTCAGGATGGGTGGTCGCTTGTTGTTGAACCACTCCAGCCAAAGTCAAGGGATCGTAAGTTGTCATTTCAGTGTTCCTTGGTCAGGAGCGTTACGACAGTGGCCGCTGCATCGGTGCCGATGGCGCCGCCACCGTTGTGCGCCAAAGCGATGCGAGCCCCCTCGATCTGGCGTTTGCCGGATTGCCCGCGCAACTGCTCGGTGAGTTCGACAATCTGGGCGCAGCCAGTGGCGCCGACCGGGTGCCCCTTGCGCAACAAGCCGCCAGAGACGTTGACCGGAATGCGTCCGCCCAGATAGGTCGCCCGCGTCTCAATGAGTTTTGCCCCTTCGCCAGGCCCACACAGACCGAGGTATTCGTAAGCAGCAATTTCCGACGGTGCCGAGGCATCGTGAAGCTCAACGCACGACAAGTCCTGTGGGCCAATGCCAGTTGCGGCATAGACCTGCTGGGCGGCCAGCGCACCGACTGACTCGCTTGGGTCGGTGAAGTCCCATCCCGACACCAATGCCGAGGCAGCTACCTTGATCTTATGTTGCAGGCCCAGTTCGCGCGCTTTGCGTTCGCTGACGATAATGACTGCTGCGGCGCCATCGCCAATCGGCGAGCACATTGGCAGGGTTAGCGGCTCGATGATTGCGCGGGCAGCGAGCACCTGTTCGACCGTCAGCACTTCCTGGAACTGGGCGCGGGCATTCATGCTGCCGTGGAAGGAATTTTTAGCGGCGACCATCGCGAAATGGTTCTTGGTGCTGCCATATTTCTTCATGTGCTTTTTTGCCATCACGGAGTAAATATCCATAAAGATAGAACGGCCGACTCCGGCTGTCGACGCATCAAACGGTTCGCCGATTTCGGCGGCAATACGCTTGACGACATTAACTGCACCATCGGGGTCTTCGACATCAACAGCGCTGCTGAACGCGCCCAAACTGCGCACCTTGTCTTCATGAAAGAGTTTTTCGCTGCCGCAGGCCAGCACGATGTCGTACATACCCGCCGTGACCATAGCGCAGGCTTGCTGGAATGCAGTGGACGACGATGCGCATGCATTCTCGACATTAACTACGGGGATCTTGCCGATGCCCATGCTGCGCAGGGCGACTTCGCCGCGAATCATTTCCTGACCGGTGACAACACCGGCGGCGGCGTTACCCATCCAAGCGGCCTGGATCGCTGACTTGTCCAGTCCTGCATCCGTCAGCGCCAGTTGTATCGCCTCGGCGGCGAGTCCTTTGAGCGTTCGGTCTAGGTGTTTGCCAAATTTCACCATGCCAACACCGGCTACGTATGCGTTCATCTTCATTTGAATTGTCCTTTGTCCGGGGAGTTATGTCGTCTGTTCGCGTTGCTTTGCATACATTTTGCTGTGGAACAAAAGAACGGACTATCGGAAATCCGCAAAGCGAAAATCAGTTTTCGAGTTTGTACAAAACGGGCGCGCCAAAGTGCCGAGTGAAGCGCTCGCTCTCCATGGCAGGCGATATTTCGGCCATGCTGGCGGGGGCATCCGGCTTGTCCATCACCTCGGCCTGCAGGTAGTTGGCGTAATCGGCGAGCGCGGCCTGAGTGCCGGGATCGTCGAAACAGCGAACAATGCCGGCCATTTCCAGCGCGAGGCCGCACGTCAGTTCCATTTCGTAGCCGTGATGGATCGCGTAACGCGTTTCGCTGCAAGCGGTCATGCTGCGCAGGGCCAGTCGCTCGGCATAGGCCTGTACTTTCGCAGCCAACTCTAGCTTGGGGAAATGATCGGTAATCAGGTTGATGCGCTTGGCTTCCTGTGGGCTGATCTGATCGCAGGCCAGCATGAGCTCCATCGCTTTGGCTTTGCCAATCAGGCGTGTCACTCGCTGGGTGCCGCCACCGCCGGCGAGTATGCCAATCAACACTTCGGGCTGGCCGATGGTAAAGCCCGCATCACCAACCATGAAGCGAAAGTCAAAGCAGGCGCTCATCTCCGTGCCGCCACCATTACAGGTGCCATTGATGGCAGCAATGGTGATCTTCTGGCAATTCTCTATGGCGAAATAGGTAGCGGCCATCTGTGCCATGGTGAAGATCGTCGGCGCATATGGGCGCAGTCGGCGCATCAGGGCAAGGTAGATCTGCTCGTAAAGTCTGAAACGTCTCATCAGGCGAAAACCGAGCGCCGTATGCCAACGCATTAACGTGGCTATCACTGGCGTCTTGAACAGGTGACCGAGTCCCAGCTTACGCACGTCGTGTCCTGCCTGCTTGAGTTCGTCTACCGAAAAATGAAAAACATAGCGATCATCCAACCCACCGGTGAGCACCAACACGCGCACGTTGTCATCCTGCTCGGCCGCGCGGATGGCGTGGTGAAGCTCGATCAGGATGTCGGTGTTGAGAAAATTGACCGGTGGATTGTGCAGTTCCAGCCACTGCACTGCGCCAACCTGTCGAGTTTTCAGATAGCAATACATCATCTCGAAATCACCTCACGTGTTTGGGGAAGACCCGCTGCGAACACCGTCTCGTCAGCACCAACTCGCCGAGCAGATGAGTCGCAGCGCATTCAACGCAGTCGATCCAGACCGCCAATTTCCTTGAGCATCAAGCGGTCGAGCAGGCGGTCCGGCAGCACCTTGCGCAGATGCCACAATCCCACCAACGGGTAGCGGGTCTTGGGGCGGGATGCTTCGAGGGCGTCAACGATCGCATCGATGACAACGCTCATGGGCTTGGCTTTTGCCAGTTCGCGGTCAGCAACCCCGGTCATGTTTTTCATGGCCTGCGCAAAATCAGTATCGTCGTAGCGCTGGTCGAGCGCGGACTCGGGCCGCTTTTCCCAGATCGGCGTTTTGATCGTACCCGGCTCGATGGCGCTGACCTCGATGCCATAAAGGCTCAGCTCACGACGCATGCCATCGGTGAGGGCCTCGAGCGCATGTTTGGAGACCGCATAGGTGGCGACCATCGGGAATGTGGTGCCGCCACTGATCGAGCTCATGTTGATGACGCGCCCCGGCGCGTGCGGGCAATTGCGCCGCCCTCCCAGCAAAGGCAGAAAGGCCTGTGTCACCGCTAATACTCCAACCACGTTGATCTCAAAGACCTGACGGAATTCATTTAAGGGCAGATGCATCAACGGCCCGGTATGCGCGATGCCGGCATTGTTGATCAGGCCGGCAATGCCGTTGTCACCGACGGCAGCGCGCACTTGCTCGACGGCTTCGGGCAGCGCCGCGTGGTTGGTGACATCAAACAGTAGTGGTGTGAATGAGTTTCCTAGCTCGCTTTGGACGCGCTCACCGTCAGATGTTTTGCGGACGCTGCCAAAGACGTGGTAGCCCCTTGCGATGAGTTCCTTGGCGGCGGCGTAGCCTATGCCAGTCGATGCCCCGGTAATAACGACGGTCTTTTCCATGAGTTCTCCTTGTACTAATGTGAAATCGGCTTTTCGTCGCCGCACTGACGCCGAACTTCAGCTGCGGTATGAGGAGGATTTTCATGTGCCGAGCCAATTGAAACTATCGGAATTCCGCAAACCCGCGAAATATCGACATTCCGAGTTTTGCGGATTTCCGATAGCCGGATGGATTTGGTTGATCGAAACTTCGAACATCAGAGAGTGCAGTTCCGCCGCTTGCCAATACAACAGTGGATGTCGGAGATGTGCTCAAAAAGTCGTTCGACCGTGACAGTAAAAAACTTTAACAAGGGGAGCCAGACATGAAATTTCCAATGATTCATACAGACAAGCTGGGTGAAACACACTTCGGGGTGCAGGATGTACCAGATACTGAAACAGCATTTGGCCCCCCTCCCAATCCCGTCGGTCGCATGTCCGATTTCGGCGCGGCCTCGAAAATGTTTGTTTTCTCCGTACCTGCGGGCACCGACGTACCTTCCCATACAGCGCCCCACCCTTATGTGAGTATCGTTTTGTCAGGTACGGCTGAGATCGTCGTAAGTGATGGCGAGGCGCGCCGTTTTAACCCGGGTGACCTGCTGTTCTGCAACGACCTCACCGGCAAAGGTCACAGCACGCGTGCCATCACTGAGGTCGTCGTGGCGTTCGTTAATCGGGCCAATACATGAATCAGCGCAAACTCGTCGAGCAAACAAAACCATTCAGACAAAGTTCGAGGAGCGTAGCAGTGAGTAGATCAATGCTTGCAATAGTCACCGGCCTTTTGGCAGTGTTGCTTGTTGCCGGCGTGCCAAGCGCACAAGCCGCGCCTTGTATGAGCGTCACGCTAACCGGCACAGGAGGGCCACCACCTTTCAACGACCTCGCCGGTCCTGGAACGTTGGTGCGTTACGGCGACAACGCCAACAACTGCAGCGCCGTGGTGATGCAGTTCGATGCAGGCCGCGGAACCCTGATGCGACTCGCACAACTCGGACTCCAGGCGTCCCAGCTCAACGCGGTCTTTTTTACGCACATGCATTCAGATCATGTTGAAGGATTCTCCGATATCGCCCAGATGCGCTGGCTGTTCGGTGCCCCTGCAACCCGGAAACTTGACGTGGTCTGCAGCAGCGAAGTGAAATCGTTCACCGGAAATTTCACCGTCAGCTGCAGCAAATTTGTTGCCCACAGTGATGATGCTTATCAACTCGCAGGTGAAACCGCCCAGCGTATTAGCGAGGCACCACGCCTCAATACGGATGGGCCCGTGGCCCTGATCAATGTCATCGAGTTCAAGCCCAACAATGATGCCCAAGTCGTATGGACTTCGGGCGAGGTGAAAGTCAGCGCCATCCGCTCAAACCACATTCCGGGCCACGCCTCCTACCGCGTCGACACTCCGCTCGGCAGCGTGGTGATCGGTGGCGATGCCAGTAACGATGTGATGTTGCCTCCACGCAAAACGTCGACGTCGGACGAGGTGGAAAAGCTGGCCAAGGGCGCTGACATCATCGTGCATTCAGCGGTTCATCCCATCCTTGCCCCGGAAAAAGGCGCCGGAATGCCGCCGGTGATCTATTACCGCCAGAGCAATGCGACCGACCTCGGTGCCATGGCGCAGCGCACCGGCACCAAACACCTCATGCTCACCCATCTCGGGCCGTCGCTTGGAGCCGCAACGCAAGGGCCATGGAAGATACCCGGCGGCCCGCTAACCGAAACCGACTACATCAAGTCCGCCCAGGAAGGCGGGTTCACCGGTCACATTGTTGTCGGAACCGATTTGGCCACCGTCCGTCTCCCGCAAGAATGAGCACAGGCGCACGCCACGCCCGTTGTCTGAGCTGTTCAATATTTCTTGCAGTTAATACGGTGACCTTACTAAACACCTTGAGGAGAAGTCATGATGATCAACACTAACAAGGTTTTGATTGAAAAAGGTCGCGGTCTACGCTTTACCGAAAGCCCGCGCTGGCACGATGGCAAACTCTGGTTTCTCGACATCCATGACGAGCGTATCAAGACGGCGGATCTCGACGGCGATCTGAAAACAGTCGTCGTACTACCATTCAAACCCAATGGCTTCGGTGCCTGCCCGGATGGCAGCCTGATCGTTGGTGATGCGTTGCAACGACATGTTTATCGCTGGGATGGCACTGCGCTGACCGAGCTGGCCGACCTCAGCGGCCTGACCGTTTTCTGTCTGAGCGATGGCATCGTGGATGCGCACGGCCGCCTGTATGTTGGTGACATTGGTTACAACTTCTGGGACCCCGCCAACAAGCCGGTCGACACCTGCGTGATCGCCTGTGTCGAGCCCGATGGCAGCACAAGGATCGTGGCCAAGGACTTGCACTTTCCGAACGGAATGGTCATCACGCCCGATAACAAAACCTTGATCGTGGCCGAGTGCATGGGCAGCCGCCTGAGCGCCTTTGACATCCTCACCGATGGCGCTCTGGCTAATCGCCGTGTCTATGCGCAACTGCCCGCCGATGTGCATCCCGATGGTATTTGCCTCGACAGCGAAGGCGCCGTCTGGCTGGCTAATCCGGACGGCAAACCCGCGGTAATGCGCGTACGCGAGGGCGGCGAAATTACCGACCGTATCGAGTTGGATACCCACGCCTATGCCGTAATGCTTGGCGGGCCGGAAGGTCGTCACCTGTTCATTAGCGCCTCGGATTCGCACAATCCGGCAGAGATCGCACAGTCTCCCAGCGCGACCTTACGCGTAGTCGAGGTGTCGGTGCCGGGAGCAGGCACTCCCTGAATGACAATAGGCGTGACGGTATCGCTTAACTGAAATTCGACATACCTATTACAGGTCTGTGGACCGTCGGCAAGAAGTATTGCAGACCTCAAGGGCGCACCCATTCAATACATATTTTGTTGTAGGCATCGTTGCGTTCACTACGCCAGTGTCAGCACCACCGGATCAGCCGAAAACAGTTTCTTCTCGTCGCGAAGTTTGCGGAATTCCGATAGTTGCACGCACAGCGAATCATTAGTCTGCGCTCCACACGAAGAAAAGCGGCAGCCAGTCGCCCAACGTGCAGTCGTTTTTATTTTTAAAACATCCAGAGAGGAAAGTTGATGAATCGTAAGTGCGTCCTGCGCATTCCGCAGGCAAGAAGGAAAATCATTGCCGCCGCTATCGCCACGAGTTTGACGGGCAGTGCGCTGGCTATTGAGTTCAAGACCGATAGCGGCTGGAGTGGATCAATCAACACGACCTTGTCGTATGCGTCGAGTTGGCGTGCCGAGTCGCGTGACAAGCAACTCGTCAATGGTATGAATGCGGTCGGTGCCGGGTGGCAAACCCGCTATACCGACAACACTAACAATCCTTTTCCGGCCAACCCTTTCGGCGGGGCGGGTGGGCTTTGGTTCAATGGACCTTTCGCTCCCGGTACCGTCAAGACAATATACGAAGCCGCAATGGCAGGCTACACCGGAGAATCGAAAGGTTCCACCGGCAACATGAACTATGGCAAAAACGATCGCTACAGCGAGATGTACAAGGTCATAAGCGACTTGTCGATCTCAAAGGATGGTACGGGCGCGTTGGTGCGTGTCAAAGGCTGGTATGACAATGGGTTGAACAATGAGAATGCACCATGGGGCAATCAGGCCAACCGCTTCACGACTGGCAAACCTTTGTCGGACGATGGTGCCCCGGCCCTCAATCGCTTCGATGGCTTGGAGTTGCTTGACACCTACGCCTACACCTCGTTCGACATCGGGGACAACCCGGCACAGGTGCGTGTCGGACGCCAAGCGCTGAACTGGGGCGAAAGCCTTTTCTTTCAAGGCGTCAATCAGATTTCCCCAGTGGATGTATCTGCCCTGCGTCGCGCTGGCACTGAAATCAAGGAAGCCTTGCTTCCTATATGGGCGATAAGCGGCAGCATCGGCTTGCCGGCAGGTACTTCGCTGGAAGCCTTCTATCAGGCCAAGTGGGAGCCATCGTCGATTGACGGGTGCGGTACCTATTGGGCGGGAGACGTTTACATTTCCGCTCATGCCGGCGCATGCAACATGATTGCGGCGATCGGAGCACAGAACAGCAACGCAACGGCTTATACCAGCAACAGCTTTGCCAAGTTTGTCAATGGCCGCGAGGGCAGCGATGACGGACAGTTCGGTTTGGCGTTTCGCTTTCCCATTGCCGCGATCGACACCGAGTTTGGCGTATATGCCATGCAGATCAATTCGCGAACGCCTGTTTTGAGTTATCGGAATGCAACGGCGTTTGGCCCAACTCCGGCAACCCTGGGTACCACGGCAGGTTTTCTTGAGTATCCCGACAATATCAAGGTCTACGGATTGAGTGCTGCAACCACGCTGGCAAGCATCTCTTGGGCGGCCGAGCTGAGTATGCATCACGATGTGCCGGTACAAATCAATACGGCGGATCTGACAACTGCTACTGGCTCCTACGGCAGAGCCGGTCAGGTTTTCGGTCCGGCGGGTGCGCTCGCTGCGGCGGCAGGATTGGGTGGCTATATGCAAGGGTATGAGCGCTTTGACAAATGGCAGTTGCAGTTGAACGGAGTCGGTGTTCTGCCCGCAATGCTGGGGGCCACAAACGGTACGGTGTTGGGTGAGGTCGCTCTTCAGTGGAACGATCTGCCTGACTATAAAACGTCAGGCAATCTGCGCTTCGGCCGTGCCCCGGAGTTTGGGATATCCCCGGTTTCGTACAACCAACAGTACACAACATTTGGAACCCTTACCGGTGCTAGCGCTGCTGGCGTTCAGTGCGCTGAGACCGCTTTTGGACCACAGTTCAACCAAGCCGGCTGTAAGAACGATGGTTATATGACCGACTTCGCCTGGGCCTACCGCCTGCGCGCTCAGCTTGATTATCCCAATGTCTTCGGTGCTGGCATCACGATATCGCCCATTGTGTTCTTTGCCCACGATGTGGAGGGTGTGTCGGTGGACAACCAGATGAATGAAGGCAAAAAGACGTTTTCATTCACGCTCCGCATGAACAAGAACAAGGCGCACAACCTTGACTTCAACTACACCACGTATAGCAACAGCGCAAATTACGACCCGACCCGCGACCGCGACAACTATTCCGTCGCCTACAGCTACACGTTCTAAACAGCACAAGGAGAATTTATAACATGACATTCAACAAGAAACTGCTATTCGTGGCCGTGATGGCCACTCTCACGCTCGACGCCGGGGCTGCGCTCGCCAAAGCGTCCGATGCCGACGCTACACGTCTGGGCAAGGACCTGACGCCCCTAGGTGGCGAAATGGCCGGTAATCAGGACGGTTCGATTCCTGCCTACACGGGTGGTTTGACCAAACCGCCTGCGTGCTTCAGGCCCGGCGTGGAATATTGCGATCCGTTTGCTGGCGAGAAACCCAAGTTCGAGATTACCGCAGCCAATGTCGACCAGTACAAGGACAAACTGCCACCGGGTGCCGTGGCCCTGTTGAAAAAATTCAACACGTTCAAAATCCCGGTGTATTCGACATACCGAACAGCCGCCGTGCCTGCCGCTGTTGCTGGTGTGGTCAAGACGGAAGCGACAAAGATCAACCTCAACGGATTTGGTATTACCAACCGTGTTCTGTCGACGACACCGTTTCCAATTCCAACAAGCGGACTTGAGGCAATATGGAATCACAATCTCCGCTACCTGGGAGGCGGCCTAGAGCGTGAGCAGAGCAATTTTCCGGTGCGCGCGAATGGCGACACTTTCAAGATCACAACGAAGGAGCATCGCGTCTTCAATCAGAACCTTGACATCCCGCAGCCAAATCTCTCTTTCTATTACACGAACTACTTCGTTGCACCTGCCAACCTCGTTGGCACGGTGTTCCTGGTTCATGAACCGGTTGATCAAGTCGCAGACTCCCGTTCGGCATGGATTTACAACGCCGGACAACGGCGTGTACGTCGTGCACCTGATCTTGCATACGATGCGGTCAATGACGGAACCGAAGGTTTGCGCTTCACTGATCAGTACGATGCATATAACGGGGCACCGGATCGCTTTGACTGGAAACTGGTGGGCAAAAAGGAAATGTACGTGCCCTACAACGCTTACAAGCTGGGCGAGAAGAAACTCAAGTATGCGGATATCGTGAAGAAGTCGCACCCTAACGCTGATCTGATTCGCTATGAGTTGCATCGCGTCTGGGTTGTCGAAGCGACACTGAAGGCCAATTCAAAGCACAGCTACGGCAAGCGGGTTTTCCTGCTTGATGAAGATAGCTGGAACGTCCTGTGGGAAGATGCCTATGACACGCGCGGCGACCTGTGGCGCGTAGGCGTGCATCCGTTCGTTCAATATTACGATGCGGGTGTTCCTTGGACGCGTGCCAACATCTGGCATGACCTGACCAACGGGGGCTATCTGATTTCAGGATTGGACAATGAGTCTGATGGCACCATCAAGTTTGGATTGAAGGCTCGCGCCAAGGACTTCCAACCGGATGCGCTGCGCCGCATCGGCAACTAATCGGTAGGGCGACGTTGACTTAAACGGTTTCCCTGCCTTACCGTTTGATTGGGGTGGCACCGTCTGATCGGTATCACCCCATTTTTTTTGAGCCAATGGTTCTCCATTTTTTATTGTGTAACGGAAGGCATACGACATAAGCTATCACTGGCCAACTTAACGATTCATGAAAACATTGTTGGCGCGCAAAATTCCAGAAATTCCAAAAAATAATCCTGAGCGGCGTTGTCGATGATCGCGCTTCCCGTAGTGACCGCTTGCACTGAATGCGCCGGTCCGGAGATCGAGGTTCGCTCGGAGAGGCCATAGCCCGTTGTGGGCGCACAGACTCTCGTTAGCGCAATGAAGCAGGTCCCGTTTATTTGATCAACGCGATACTGAAAGTCTTTACGGCTAAAGCTTACACGCTTGCGCATCATCAGCTTTAGTGATCGTTTTCTAAGCTTGAGCAAACGTATCCGACTGAATGCGGTAAGGGGGTGTGGTGATATTTGTGCAGTGGTCGAACGCAAAATTAATGAAATGGTCGCGTCGCTGGGAATGCGGTCGTGGCGTACACAAGACCGGGTCGGGTATGTCCAACTACAAGCCATTGCGTCTCCCCAACTACAGCCAATCACAATCAAAGGAAAACAATAAGATAATCATGTGTCGTGCCGTGCGTAAAACACTAACCACGAGCATCGACGCATTGGCAATGCTTGCCACCGCGTCGGCTCATGCCGAAGTAAAAAGCAAGCCTAGTCCGATCGCCGGAGTCGTCGCCACACGGGACAATGCACGCGGCACTGTGGATCAAATAGCGGAGAGTTTTCCCATGGCTAGATGACGCACCGTGGCGTTAGCGCAAACTTATGGATTTTCGGCGGTCGCCGCGATCCGTCCCTCCCGGATCGCATTGACGAAAGCCCGGTAATCCCTCCGATTCTGGTCGGCATACTCGACGGCGAACTCGCCGATCGCGTCATCGAATGTCTGTCCGGAACCCATGTAGCCGGACATTAACGCGGCGTCGCCGGAACGCGCATGCGCGCGGGCGAGCGCATGGGCGCACATTCGCGCATAGTGCCGCAGCAATTCCGTATCGGAGCCCTCGATGACCACGGACATCTTCATGTCGCGAAGCTGGCGAACATAGAAGTCGCGGCCGGTCTTCGTACGTGTCCATCCCAGAAAGACATCGCTCGCTGCCTGCATGATGCGCTGGCCGACTACGACGCGCTGGCCGTGATTGGCATGCAGGCTCCTGCCCGCGTAGGGCTCGAGCACTGACGCGCGCGCCTCCTTCACCTGCAGGAACAGTGGATCATCGTCCGCCGCCATAAACAGGCAGACGCCACACACCGTACCGACACTTCCCACCCCGACGACCTTGACCGCGTAATCGAAGAAGTGGTAACGGTCAAACAGGGGTCGGGTGTGTTCGGGAAGGCTCTCGCGGTAGGCGGCGATCACGTCCGCAGCGCCTGTCACAAGCCCAGGGGCCTGTTCCGCCGTCGGATGGAAGATCAGGGGCGGCTCATCCTTGATTCTGGGCCGCGACCCCTCGTGCGAAACGAGTTTAGGATACAGAAACTCGGGGGCCGTTTTGCGTTGTGCTTCCTCGGTTAGTTTGGCGGCGCGCTTGCGAACCTCCTTCTTGACCGACGGATCGGTCGCTCGATCCACGTAGCGTGCCAAATCGATCCTGTCGTACCAGACGTCTAGCGCGCGCATCGACGCGTAATCGGCCATCCGTTCGCGGTACTCCCGAACAAGATCCGTGGCTACCTTTGCTGCGTCGCTGTCTGGCAGTCGCAGATGTTGAGCCGCGATCACGACGCTCGCGGCAAGACGCTTGAGATCCCACTCGAACGGAGCCGGCAGCGTCTCGTCGAGATCGTTGACGTCGAAGACGATGTTGCGCTCGGGCGTTGCGAATCCGCCGAAGTTCATCAGGTGGGCATCGCCGCACGCCTGCACCCGGATTCCGCTGGTCGCAGTCGTGGCAAGATCGGCTGCCATCAGCGCCGCCGATCCGCGATAGAACGCGAAGGGCGACGTGGACATCCGCCCGAAGCGAATCGGAACCAGGTCCGCCAAACGACCCGCATTAGATTCGCTGACGATTTCGACCGGATCCCGGCGGCCCTTCGGCGGCTTCCATCCCTCATGCGAAGCGCGGGGCGCAGCGTCACGCAGAGATTTTCCCCTGGCTCGACGTTCGTCGGCGGACAGGTAGGAGGATTCGTTTCGCGGCGCTCGACCCGCGCCCTTTGGCTTATCAGGTTTTGGCATATTCAACTTTCGTCGAGCAGAACTTGTTTTCCGGGTACGAGGTGATATTGTGCATGTAATGGCAATCAAGGCAGGCAAGCGTTATTCGAAGTCTACAGTCTTGGCAACCCGCTCGGGATCAGGACCAAACCCGCGAATCAGAGTTGACCAAGGCTCCATTGCCCGGGGCAAACATTAATGTGGTCATTACAACTGTCATTGTTGGATTGCATATTGACATGCATCAATGAGCCGACTGCGCAACCAAGAACAATCGATCGAACGGCACGGAGCTCTTCACATTTTGATGTTAGGGATGTTCAATGAAATTGGGCGGATACTGGTTCGCTTTGCGCTTAGTTTCAGCGTATGCATAAGCCACTGCATCACACATCCAGCGCCACTATGTCCGCTTTCAAGCGAAATTTTCAGCGACCGTTCCTGGCCGGGTTGAGGCAGATCCGACATGAAGTTGTTCGCCGAATAACAGCCGTTCGACCAGGTCAGAGTGCACCTCGAACATTGAAAGTGGATGGCTATCGCGATCGGCCGGTTGTGGCCGATCGCGGGTTTTTAGCTTGACGAAATCACCGCCGCCTTGCTGTCGTGCAATTGTGAATCTGGATGACCGGTCTAGAGCGACCAATTCGCTAGACGCTACTTCGGCTTGCAGTCTGAAGCGCCTATTAACCTTTGCCGGAAGCCGACGCTCAGATTGAATGTCAGCACTGGAGCAAGCTCTAATTCAACATTGCAGCGGAAGCGGTCCTTGATGAATGGAAAACCTACTTCCGCTCTCAGCTAGTTACGGAAGAATGTTCTTGTGCCGTTTGGCGCGCCCAAGATGATGAAACTGGGCACTGGATCGAGATGGTTTTAATTGCTAATTTGCGTAGCATTGCTGTCGTTGATTGGCAAGGAGCGTCGCCATGCCAGCGCCGCTTCCACCGGCTTGCTTGATCTTGTAATTGGCGACGGCTGGACTCGGTAATCCAGCCAAACACTGCTGACGAGCCCTCTCTCGATTTTCTTGTTTTAATTGACCACCAGTTCGAATAATTTCATCTGATCGAGCTTTAGCTTGTTGAAGCTCCGCGTTCTGTCGCTGAGTATCGACTTGTATCTGCGTTTGCATATTGTTCACTTGCGACATCGTCACTTGCGGCTGGACTATTTGAGATTGTTGAATGGGGATATAAGGTTGAGGACCTATTGGGACAATCTGCCCATAAGACTGTTGATTTGCCGGTATTTGTGATCGGAGTTGCATCTGCTCTCGCTCACTTTTTTCTCGCTCATGCTGAGCATGCAGATTCGTCAATTGCCGCTGCGTTTCTTGTTGCTGTTGCCTTTGCAAATCTAGTTGTTTTTTCGTTGCGTCCAATTGCATTTTTTGCTCTTGCAACTGCCTATCTTGGAGGTCTCTTCGTGCCTCTTGCTTCATTCCGCTTTGGGGCGGCGATATCACTAATTCGCTAGGCTGTGATTTAGCCGACTCATAAGAGTTCTTTTCGTCAGACCGAATTACAAAGTACTCACGCGCCCGTTGATCACTCTGGTTTGTGGCAGCAGATTTGCGACCGTTGATCTCTCTTTCTATTTTTGCCTTTGCAGTAGCGGCTTGTGATTCCTTTAGATCAAAGTATGCACAAGTCCGATTTTCAATGCTCATCGAGCTTCCTGGAAATTTGCGTTGAACAGCTTCTGAGAGTGATTCCGTATTGAGCGGGACAGGTGATTTTGAGTTTTCAAAAGTCAATGTGCCGTTTGCATCGTATATAGAGTAACAACTGGCGAACGAGCTTGTACTGAATGGGACTATGAAAATAGCGGTTAGCCAAGTTAATTTGAACTGTCTTTGTGTCTGTGTCATCGCAACTCAACTTCCATAGCAGGTTCACAAATCGCCAACAAGAGTCATCAAAAAACTTAGTGAACGCGGTTGTGATCCCCGTCTAAGTAACACGGGGGGATGGATAGTCGGCGGGAAGCCTACACGGTGACAATGCTATTGGCAAGTCCTCTCCATGACAGCTATGGGTTGAAGCAGTCGTTCAGCATCGATAACTGAACTTCCGCTTTCAGTCTGTAGCGCCTATTCAACTTTGCCGGAAGCTGACGCTCGGATTGAATG
Organism: Rhodocyclaceae bacterium; assembly: GCA_016718525.1. GTDB lineage: Bacteria > Pseudomonadota > Gammaproteobacteria > Burkholderiales > Rhodocyclaceae > JADKHX01. The sequence continues at coordinate 206,221 of JADKDD010000001.1, read as the reverse complement.
TTCGCATTGGGACAAGGCATACTTCGACTTTTTAGAGCCAACTGTTGCTGTCTGCAACTAGGCTGCCTCTACAACTCCCCGCAACCCCGACGAAAGGACGCTGTCATGTTACCTGTCGCGGCACATGTGACCGCAATGTCGGGAGTAGTGAATGGACCTCGACAACCAACCCGCACTTGTTCATGCCAATAAGCTCGCAGATACAGCAGTTCCATGCCATTTGACCCATCACCACTTCTTACTCACAGCATTCACTATTGCGACGATTACGTGATCGTCGTCGATAAGCCGGCCGGACTACTTTCTGTGCCGGGTCGCGGGGAGGGTGGTCAGGATTCCCTGATAACCAGAGTACAGACTGTCTACTCTGACGCACTCAGCGTGCACCGCCTTGATATGGCGACGTCCGGACTCATCATTTTTGCTCGTGGCGCCGAGATGCACAGGGCGTTAAGTATCGCTTTTGAGAAACGAAGCATCAATAAGCGTTACTGTGCTGTCGTACATGGCCACATGATGGACGACTGCGGAGATATCTCATTGCCGCTGATTGGTGACTGGGAGCGTCGCCCACGCCAAATCGTGGATCACATGAACGGTCGCAGTGCCCTTACTCGCTATCGAGTCACCCACCGTAACGGCGAAGGCATCACCGCAACTTCGCGTGTTGAACTCGAACCCGTTACTGGAAGGTCACACCAACTGCGGGTGCACCTGATGTCAATTGGACACGCCATACTCGGCGATGCGCTTTATGCGCCACCCGAAAGTTCGTTGCATCATCCTCGGTTGCATTTGCACGCGACAAGTATCGCGTTCTTGCATCCAGGAACGCATGCGGCGGTGCGGTTCGATAGCCCTTGCCCGTTCTGAATCTTTTAGGATTTCTCGTGGGGAACGATGACGCGACGGATGAAAAGCTTTGGCATGAGCCGCAGTAATTAACCTTAGACGGCAGGCGGCACAAACGTCGCTGTGTGCTGTGTCACGACGAACCGTCCGATGACTTCGACGGGGGCAACGAACTTCATGCTTTTAGGTGTGACCACAAATCGGCCGACTGTTTCGATTTGAGCTGATATAGGGGCTTGGCTCACATCGTGCGACAACGCAAACGCAGCGCCTGCAGAGAACACGAGCGTACCGACAATAGCTGCGGCAATCAGGCGGCTGTTTTTGTATAGTGTTTTCATGACGTCTGCTCCGTTGTGTGTTGCGATGGGTGCAGATTATTGGCAGGCTGATTCACTTGCTACTGAAATGCGACGGGCTGCACGAATTGCGGGGTGGGCGGCACCAGTGGCGGATCGATGGTTCGTCTTGTTGCAGTGAATCGCTGAAGAGGCAACCTGCCCTTTGGAAATCTTTGCGTGTTGAGCACAGCTTTCACGCTACCATCCAACATCTGACCCACAAGCGTTGCGCCGATTCTTCATGACCATTGATAACCAGATCGAACCCCCGCAGTCATTCATGGCCATGTACATCACACAGGGGCAGAGCCGACCGACCGCGCCACAGGAAATGGTCCTCGGTCGCTACGAGCAATGTGAAGACATGGCCTGTGTTTTAACCGAGCACGCGCAGACTCTTGCATTCAAAGAGAATTTTTCTGCACCTGAAATCCTTTCCCGTTGCCGCAAAGACTTGCTCGATCACGAATCTGACTTTAATGACAAGGAAGCCGAGTGGATTATTTGCCGACTTGCTGAGTTGCTTGGCTGGGAGCCGCCAACTTTTAAATGAGTGAACTGCCATGAAAATTCATCAACTGCCCATGGGTGCCCGCTTCGAATACGAAGGCGAAGAGTATGTGAAGACAGGTTCCCTGTTTGCCACCGGGAAGGGCGGTCAGCGTCTTGTTCCGAAGTACGCGGTGCTTAAGCCACTCAGTGGCGCTGAGTGCCATCCTGACGCGACGACGGATAGGGTATTTAATCGGGCGAACGTCCTCGAGGCATTTGACGCGTTCTATTCCGATTGCAAAATACTCGTCCCCGAACTTCATCAGGTGGTTATCGAAAAAGCACGAGACCGCTTTCTTAGTGCGCTCGAATTTCGCACTGACATATCCGGGGGAGTCAAATGAGCGCGCCGCGAATCGTTGTTCTGACTGGTGCCACTCGTGGGTTTGATCTGCCTGCGACAGCGAAGTTCTGCCGTTAGTGTGGCGCGAAACAAGATATGTCACCTGCACACGTCGCACCGCCAAAAGCAGTTCCCATAGTTGCGCGAAAAGCAACGCCAACAGCTAGACCTCCCGCTCTAGCACCAACGTCTGTTTCGTCAAAAAAAAATGTTGCCTACGTTATCGTGGGAGCGCTGATAGTTGCAGCCGTTAGTGGCGTTGGCTATCGAGGATGGATGCAGAAAGCTGCTGCTGATGCGTCAGTAGCAAAGGCCGCGGCACAGCAAGCAGTTGAGCTAAAGCGAAAAGCTGATGAAGAGGAGCAAAATAAGCAAAGTGAAATTGCGGCAAAGCAGCGAAGAGAATCTAAGGAGAGGGCGCAAAAGTCGACTGAGAAGGAGACACGCCGCGCTGACGAACTTGCTAGACAGTTGGCGATCCGTGAAGCTGCAGAAGCTAAGGCAGGAGAAGCAGGAAAGCATGCAGATTTTCCGAAATTCTCTCGTTCACTGGGCGAAAGTTGCAAGCGAGACGTAGATTGCCAAGGAAACCACGCCTGTAGGAGTGACGTTTGCCGCAACATGGCGCCGATTCAAAACACAGGCAGTGCGCAACGCACCGCCGCAGTAATTGACGCTTCGAGATGCAGAAAGCCTGAATATCCGCCAGCGTCTATTCGCGCTCACGAGACTGGCCTAGTAGTGTTGCAATTCCTAATCAGTCCAGATGGAACTGTGATTGATAGCAAAATTGAACGATCATCAGGGTTCCGCCGGCTCGACGAAGCTGCAAAGCAGGGTTTGAGTTTGTGCAAATTTACGGCTGGTACGGAAAACGGTGTAGGAAAGCAGTCTTGGGCGCGAATTGAGTATCTATGGAAGCTTACTGACTAGCTGTCGCTATTCAGTCGCGTCGAATGATTGTTGCCGCTGACGTCAAATTGACCCAGTCTGCCGGAATTTGCTGACCCACAAACACCGCGAATACTGCCTTGTTCGTGAAACGATTTCTCGGGTCGATGATGGGGCAGTCCAAATCAGCGCCTGGGTCAATTCGGCGTCGGCGACAACACACAATCTTTGATTGCGTTAGTCATGGTAAGTTGCGAATTTCGACAAACGCTGCCCCGAAGATTGTTTTTTAGGGGTGATCAGACATCACTAGTTAGCAGAGTAGCCCATGACATCATCCTGCCGTATCGACCTCCTTCCGGAAACCATCACAAACACCATCGACGATTTGGTGGCGGCTCCGCTGAATGTCTTCTTCGCATACGGCATCGTGAACCCAAGTGGACCGACCCTTAGTTTCGTCGCAGCGGTTGGTAACCATGAAATCGGAGCAGTGCTCCCAATCGTTAACGTCATGCTTAACCCGTTTAGTCAGAGCGTTGAGCAGGTGGGGCGGTTTGTCTGTGGCAATACATGGAACCCTGCCATTGATCTCATCCCTTTGTTCGGTCTTCGGTTTGGCTCGTGTCCAACATTGGTCCAGCTAAGTCAGCACATTAGTGAGGACTCGCGAGTCGACATCGCCAAACGATTGCTCATCGGTTTCGATAATGTCGTGTCGGCTTACTCGAAAGTTCATCGATTTCCCAACAACCCCTGGGATCGAGTCACGGCGGAAATGTCAGTTGAGATTCCCCGCGAGGGCGTGTCGGCGGAAGTTGCGGCGCGTCGACTTGCCGAGATCGTCCTTACCAAAGAACACTTTTGGGCCGAGCTACCGGCGTTCTTTTATGCCTGGAACGGTTCCATTGAGCAGACGGGAATCACTGGTCGCATAAAGTCGGAGGCGATGACTCTCGAACAGTTTAAGGCCATCTATATTGATCAGGTCGCCCCGTCATTGTGGACGCCAGAGCCTCTTTCGACCAGCGCCGCCGGTGCAGCAAATGAACCAATCCCGACATCCGCACCGCTAAAGTTTTCCGACGCGAATGAATTGCGTGCGCTACTCGCGGACGAGGCTGCCTGGGTACGTCTTAGCGATGACAACCTTCTAGAGTTTCTGCGTGATGCAATGACCCTGTATGGCGCAGAGATCAATGAGGGCGATGTGCCCATGCTCGCCCGGCTCTACACCTATGCCGTTGGGCGAACCGATGTGGAACACCGTGGGCACCTCACCATGCAGTTGAATGAACGTGTCGAAAGGCTGCACCTTTCAGCCAAGGCGTTTTACCCCATTCTGATTCGAGAACCGGATATGGGTGTTGCTTCCACTGCCACGATCAATTTCCTTAGTTGCTCCCCAGCCGGAGACGACGGTCTGCCACTCGCGTTGGGCACACTTGAGTACTTCTTTGAGTCGGGTGCCATCGAAAATCCCGGTGCAGTATTTGGCGCCGTCATCTGCATGGGTGATCGCGCGCTCTGGCCATTTATTGATGCGATGCGAATCCATTTGACTGCGCCCCAGGTGAATGTGGCGGCAAGGGTCTACACGCCTTTTCTCCAACATTGGGCCATCCAGTATTGGTTGCGATGGGCGGGAGAACTAGTTGGCCTGCCCGATTCCGATTCGGAGAAAATGTTCGGAAGCACCTGTTTAAACCTTGCTGGATCTCGTGCTGATACGCAAAACGACGGCATTGCGGAGTCGAGGCGCCACTACCCCTGCTTTGAGTTTGAGTATCCAGTCGAGCATCTGAAGGTATGGTCGTTAGCTGACTACGCCACAGAAATTGCGGAGGAACTTTACGAACTGGAGCGGCGCGAACCACCACCAAAATTAATGTCGGACGTATTGCGGACGTGGGGACTGCCCCCGAGAGCGAAGCTCATTGACCAATATATTCCAGAGAAATAGACAACTAAACAGGGAAAAGATGTGGTGTGGACGAAGAGAGCGGAGGCCAATGGACTATCGGATCAACGTAGGAATGAGGATGGAAAATGCAAAAAACTGACCATGGACCTGGACTAAAAACGACGTCTGTTGACGCGCTGGTTCAGCACCTTTGCCCGTCTTGGAATGTGGTTGCGCCACGCAGTTCCGAGGACTGGTTCGACGAGATCGGGAATACATTCGGTGCAACCGGCTATATGCGCTCGGACGGTGAAACGCTAGTCGAGTTCACCCCGCAAGACATAAAGATAAAAAATCGAGCAAAGGTTTGCCGAAAGAGTGCTCTGAACGATGTAAAAGATTGGGCGCTAGTGGAGTTTGGCAAAGACAACCGTATTGACGAGAAGTGTTTCGGCGAGTTGGAGGCCTTGGTTGGTGTAACTGGGGTGACAATGCGCCGAGTCATGGCAGAAGCTGGATTGAAGTTCTGCGGTACGATCATTCAGGGATTTCTACGTGTATCTCTTAAGAGTGAAATCTGCAGCCAAGAAGTATGTATCGTTCCCGAAGATGTGGTTTGGGAAACTTACTACGACCGAACTTTCGGCTCGATGTGGGAAAGTCCAGACGGATTGCCTGAATAGACCCTTGAGGAAATTCTGGACGTGTTTTCCCGAGGCTCTGACCACATTAGTATGAAACGGCACTTCAGCATCAATAACTGAGCTTCCGCAAACAGTCTGTAACCGGCAGCCCTAGTGATCATCGGTAATTAAGCGTGTTGCAGTTCAGCTTTGCAGCGGAAGCAGGCCGTCGAGTTTCTCGCACAACTCGGTAATGTCAAGCATACAATCCCCAATAGCCAACGCACTAGCGTCGGTTCAGTCCAACAAGGCTTGTTCGCTGATATGACACACCCACTGATCAAACATTTCCGCGTCGGCGGATAAACGCTATTCGTTAGAGCCATGAATCAAAGCCTACCAGTCGCGGAAATCAAGCATCAGGTTTTATGGCGCGTTGGACGTAACGTCTTTGGCTTTCAGCAACTGGAGTCGACGCTCAGGTCGGTTCTTCCTACGCTAAGTGGTTCGGGGACAGAGGTGGAGATCTCGAAACAAATTGAAGAACAGAAGAAACAAGCTGAAAAGGCGGGACTTGGCATGCTAATGACCTTGTTTGAGATGCATGTTCTCAGACCTGCTGCGGCAGTCAAGGACCCTGAAAAATTAGAGGAACCAGTGTTCAGCTTCTCGTCGACTATTGAAGCACATCCTGATAATCCTGAACCCCTAACTGCCCTCATATCTCGATGGAAGACTTTGGTCAACGAGCGCAATCTACTTGTTCACTCTGGTTTACTCGACTGCGATCTTGAGTCGCATGATAGCTGTATGAGATTGTCCGAGAAACTTGACGATCAGTATGAAAGAATTTGCACAATTCGCATAGAGATCGACAACATCCTGAAGTCTCGCGTGCGGGGATTGAACTTCCTTCAGCAATTCTTTGAGAGCCAGGAGTTTGAAAGGTTTATGGATAGCGCGACAGCGGCGACTGAGCCGTCGCTCAGGCCGAAACCTAATTAGAAGGTGTTGGTTTGGCTTGAACGTCAAACGACTGCTTTCGAGAAATCCCAAGGACAGCTTCCAGTCCAATGAAGCCAGTCACACTTTCTGCAATTTGACCTTCTGACCCATCTTCAAATGGCCCCAAAAAGCTACGCCGCCGCATCTGCCGTTCGGCGCTGTGTCGTGGCGCTGTGCCGACCGGATTTGGTTTGAGCTTGCGCCAGATGGGTGGCGATTTGTTCAACTGCCTCATCAAGACAAACGCGCAATTGTCGTGGGTCGGGAAGCATGTCGCGATCGGAAACAAAGGTCAATCCGATCCGGTCGCCGTAAGTGCTTGCAGTAAACATCAGTCCGCATCCGCTGAACAAGGGTGGAATGCCGGTAAACCCAATCAGACGAGCACCCATCATATAAAGCGGCTTGTCTCCTCCATTCATCTCGGCTACACCACAGTTGCCAGCAGACAGAATGCCTCGGTGGACACTATTCCTGCGGTTGGCGTTACGTCCCAGCCAAGCCATCAGCGGGGCCGGTAAATTTTGATAAAGCGAGCGCAAACGGAAGCTGGTGAGCTCGTTTTTCTCAACACTGTGCAGTTCCGGGTGGGTGGAGCAGATGGCATGCAGGCGATCAAGCGGATAGGCGATACCGGTGTGCAAGCCGATCTGACTGACCGCAATCCGGTTGCCGATCAATGCATGCGCACCTGCATTTCGCACGTTGACCATCAATAGCGCCTGCAGCGGTACTTCAGCCGTTTCGCCCTGCCGCTCAAGATAGGCACGCATTGCTTCACCGCAAATCGCCAGCAGTACATGACTCGGCGTTGCGCCGGGCACCCTTGCTGCCATGTCATCAATCAGGCGCCGTGAATAAAAGCCGCCCTCGAATACACGTGCCGACCCGAGCGGCCGGGCAAATCGTGTGGGTGCGCTATCGAGCACGGCTTCACCATCTACGGCGCGCCGTGCCAGACGCAGCGTGAGCCCGGTTGCCATGCGACCAAGCGTGCTCCAGTTGGCGGCAAGTTGCATTGCCAAACGAGCGCTGCGCAAGGTATTGTTGACCACCCCGCGCACCACCATCTCGTTCGCGCTCGGCGCAGTGGCACGCAAATGGGCGATATGTTGCTTGGGGTGCTCGTGCTGTCGACGGTCCGGTTGGTGCACGTTGAGTGATTGCATCAACTCGAGCGCCGTAAACTCATCCATGGCGCCGTGATGCACTTTGAAGTAAAGCGCAAACGACCCGGGAGGACAGCCATCAACCTTGTCCAAACCCTCTATGACATAGAGTTCCCAGAGCGGTCGATTGAGGTCGAGCGGCCGCGAATGCAGACGCGCTATCTGGATGCAGAACTGACGCCAGTCGCCCGGTTTGGGTAGCGCCAAATGCCGAACATGAAAATCCAGATCGAATTGGTGGTCATCTTCCCAGTAGGGGAAGTCAATATTGCGCGGTGCGGGTCGAATTTTCTGACGGAACACCGGCGCCGAGTTGATCCGGTTGGCCATATGCTGGCAGATCTGCGTAAAACGCACTGGCTCCTTGCCCAATGCCGACTGATCGTATAGATAGACGAGGCTGATGTGCGTGGGGCTTTCGGTCTTCTCGAGAAAGAAAAAGTTGGCGTCTTCGCTATCAACCTGGTAAATGGCCATTTGGAACTCTCTGCTGTATCGAGGGAAAGTGAAGCAGACGATCCCGGTTGATCAGGCGACTCGTTCGCGCAAAAAGCTGGCGGCCCGACTGAGGGCATCGCGACTTTCCGGCAGAAAGGCGAAAGCCTGCCAGACATGCGGCACTTTGCGCCAGATGTCTACCTTGACCTCGATCTGGTAGGTGTGCGCACGACGCGCCATCCGCAGACTGTCATCCAGCAGCATCTCGGAATCACTGACCTGCACGTACAGTGGTGGCAGTCCATGGTAGTCGCCGAACAATGGCGATAACTTTGGGTCATTGATGGCCAGATCGCCCATCACCAATGGGCGCGGGTTAATGGCACGCTGATGCGCAGCCGGCAAGGCTTTGTCGCTCGCCGCGTTCTTCCAGCGCGATGCCGAACTGTCGCTGGCGTCGAGCAAGGGCGAGAGCATGTATCCGCCGGCCGGCGCCGGCAATCCTTGATCACGAATTGCCAATAAGGTCGACAAGGTCAACCCGCCGCCCGCCGAGTCGCCGGCAATCACAACCTGTTCAGGCGAATAGCCCTGCCCAAGCAGCCAGCGGTAGGCAAGCACGGCATCGTCCAGACAGGCCGGGAATGGATGCTCCGGTGCCAGTCGGTAATACACCATCAGGGCCTGTGCATCTGCCCGGCGGCACAGCCGGCTCACCATCCCGGTATGCATGTGCGGCATGCGCAGCACAAAGGCGCCGCCCGGCAAATACATAATAATTCTCCGCTTGGGGCTGGCGTCATGACTCACCCACTCGGCATCAAAAGCTGCTCCCGGTATCTTCACTCGCTCGCGTCGGGTACCGCGCGGCACACTGACGCGTCCCAAGGTCTGATCGGAGACTTGCACCAAACGGCGGATTTTGGAAATCGAACCGACGAACCTGAACAAGGGTTTGACACCCACGCTCAACTGCAAGTTGAGCAGGTCCGTCTGCCAGCTCTGCATCATGGCAACGCCCCTATACGTATTGTTCGCGGAGGACGCGTTTCAGCACTTTTCCAGATGGATTGCGCGGAATGGTCTCGGCAAAGATGATCTTCTTGGGCAATTTGTACCGCGCCAGTCGTGCCCCGCAATACTCAATGATCTGCAGATCGTCGATCTTGCTTTGATCAGCGACAACAATGGCGCAGACAATCTCACCCCATTTCTCGTCGGGCATGCCGATCACCGCCACTTCACTGACGCCGGGAATGCCGACGATCACACTTTCAATTTCCGCCGGATAGATATTCTCGCCACCGGAAATGACCATGTCCTTGATGCGGTCCTTGATATAGAGATAGCCATCGTCGTCGATCAAACCAACATCGCCGGTGCAAAACCAGCCGTCCTGAAAAGCGTCCCGGGTGGCTTCAGGCCGGTTCCAGTATTCCTTGAGCAGGAAGTCCGACTTGATCACCACTTCGCCCTCGCCACGTTCGCTGATCACGCCGTCGATGCTGCGCACGCGGATATCGGCAAACATCGATGCGCGTCCGGCCGATCCGACTTTGCGCAAGGCATCTTCATTGAGCAGCAAAGTGCCACCGCCACAGGATTCAGTCAGTGCATAGCCCTGCACCACCTGCATATTTTTCGCCGCATAGATCTTGATCAATGCCTCGGGCATTGGTGCACCGCCGGTAATGAAATAGCGAAAGTCAGGTGCGTTGAGTTCAGCGAACTGCGGCACCTGCCTCATGAAATTCAGGATTGCCGGCACTGCACCGCCAATCGACACCCGCTCCTCGACAATCAATGACCAGACCGTCATCGGATCAAACTGTGGCATCGAAATCAGACTGATGCCGCGCATGGCGCAAAAGATAACCGTCGTTAGTGCGGCAACGTGGAACATCGGCAGGGGTAACAATACGCGGTCCTTGTAACGGACGTCGACGGTGAGCGCCCATGAACTGGCTGCGGAGTGCACCGAGTCGTGGGTATGGACCACACCCTTCGGATTACCCGTGGTGCCGGAGGTGTACATGATGAACAGATTGTCAGACCCGCCGCACTCGACATCCGGCTCGTTGGCATTCGCCGATTTCAATCGCTCGGCAAGCGAGTCCAGGCTGCCACTGGCCGGCACCCATTGCTGCACCGTGGCCGGGTGATTTGTGGCCGATTTGATTGCCTCGACGACTTTCGCAAATACCTCACCAAACACCAGCACTTTGCTACCACTGTCGGAAAGGATGAATTCCAGTTCCGGCGCAGTCAGCCGGGTATTCAGCGGGACAGCCACTGCGCCGATCTTGGCGGCGCCGTAAAACAGGCAACAGAATTCAACACAGTTGGGCATCAACAGTGCGACCCTGTCGCCCTTGCCGACACCCAGCGAAGTCAGCACGCTGGCGCATTGATTGGCCAATGCGTTGACCTGCGTGTAGTCCATCCGCACCTTGGTTGGAGGTTCTACATAGGCTTCCAGCTGCGGTGAAATGAATGCGCGCTGTTTGAGCATGCTACCGATACTTTTCATGGCTTTCTCCGAATGGTTGATTGTCTCGTGGCAGGTGTTGATCTCGTTGTCTTGCGGACGCGTTGTGTCTTATTGAACGGCGTACCACCAGCACCAACTCGCAAGCTGCGGAAACCCTGTTCGATCAACTCGGCGATCCGATACGGTTCGCGCACTGCCTCCGGTGCCGCACCAATGGCAAGGCAGATGTCCTTATTGACGCTGGCAAAAGTGACATTGAGCCCCGCACCGGGCGGCAGGATAGGCAAACCGTGAAAAGCCACCATCGGCGCGCCACCGAGATAAAGTTGCTCGCTCGGTCCCTTCATATTCGATATCACCAGATTGGCACTCGGTATCTTGTCCATCAATGGCAAACTATCAGCCATGGTCAGGCTTCCAGTTAATACCAGCGCATAAGCCTGGCGCGCAACTTTTGCATGCCCCGCCCTTTCGCCTTGGCGCTCTGTGTAGCAGCATTGATTTGTTGCAGTCGCTCGCGAATGTTCGCCGCTGGCGCACCCATTGCAATCAGTTCGACAGTGACCTGATTGCCGCCCTCGCCAGTCGTTTCATCGCGCATTGACATCGGCATAAAAGCCACCAGGGGTTGACTGGCTGGTGCCTTTTGTTCACGCAGATACTGGTGCAAGGCATGGTCTATCAGCGTCATCACGACATCATTCACTGAAGTGCCGGTGGTCTTGGCCAGGGCTCTTACCTCATCAAGTGGCAGCTCCATGTTGGCATAGGCACGCGCAGCTGACTTTGGCGTATTGTTGAACAGCGTTGGCTTGGCAGTGAATGGCAGAGAAGTCATCCGTGGTTTCAGGTTCAAGGACTGCGCACCGAGCTCTATTACGTCATTGCCGATACCGATGAGATCGCCCGGTAGCCTGGTCAGGCGCTTGAGCTGCGCCTGCAGTTTTTGCATTTGCGAAACATTGGGCCGGGGTCGCCGCGTCTTCTCCGCCGGCCCGAAGGCCATCCACGGTGCCGCCAGACGCTTGCTGCGCGGTGAATCACTCAGGCAATTGCGCATCACTCGCAGGCCGCCTTCGCCGTCGATCAAGGCATGATGCACTTTGATCATTACCGCGATGCGATCATGTTCGATACCATCGATGACATAACATTCCCAGAGCGGATGGCCGCGGTCGAGCAGACTGGTGTTGAGGAAAGAGACTGTTTCATAGAATTGCTGCATCGAACCCGGGCTAGGAATGGCGAGGTGGCGGACGTGATAGCCCATGTCCGGCTTGACCGTTTCCCAAGTGGCGATTCCTTTGCCCAGCCATTTGAGCTTGAAGTTAAACGGACGGACTGCCTCGCTCGCCCGGTAAGCCTCGACCAGGCGCGGACCGAAGGACTTTTCCTGCCCTTTGGGTTTCGCAAAAATCATGAACGCCGTCATGTGCATGCGGCGAGTCGCGTTCTCGAGCAGCAGAAACGCCATATCCAGCGGACTGATGGTGCTCATGCAACGTTCTCCTTTTGATTCGTCAGCGCCCCCAGTGCATCGAGCTCATCGACAAAGTACCTGAACAACCCCCACCCATCCTTGAGTACCTCGCGATCAATCAGCATGCACACATTTGCGCGCCCGCAATAGCTCCACATGGTGATGTTGATTGCGGTACCGTCGATAATCTGGCCGGTTGAAAACCAGTTCGCGATCTTCCAGTGATCGAGATACAACGCCTCTTTTGGTCCGGGCACATTCGACAGCGCAAGATTACCGAAGAAACTAACACTACCGCCCTTGCCGTGGATCAACCTGCGGATGAAAGTAATCCCCCACGGCGGGAGAATCTGCATCACGGCATTCAAATCCGCGCCGGCTTCCTTGATCTCCTTCAAGTGCTGCTTCATCTCCGCATTGGCCTCGTGGCTTGCCTGTAGCCGTTGACGCGGGTCGGCAATATCGCTGCGCACCCAGCAATAGTCCAGCGTCGCGAAGTTGCCCAATCCCTCCATGCCTGGTGGCCGTTGGCCGGCAAACGGCGTGCCCCCGATCAGCGGATGTGTATTGGGATCATAGTTGAGATCGGTTAGAAGGCGCCGCATCGCCCCGGCGACACAGCATGCAAAAACGTCATTGATGGTAACGCCAAGTCCCTTGCTGACGCTCGTAAAACGTTCCAACGGGATGCTGTCGCAGACGAAAGTGCGGCCGGCACTCAAGACCACGTTGATCGGCGTCTTATGCATTTGTGCGGCGGATGGATGAGCCGGCAGCCCCAACGCCTTTCGCTTTCGCTCCAGCTGGGATTTACGCCACAGACCAAGAACCACCTTGGGTAGATTTCCGATCATCACCTCAGGCCAGTCACGCAGCGCCCACCCAAGCCGGGTCAGCCACGATGGCAGCGGCGGCGGATGGTAGGCCGGAGGACTATCTGCCTTGACACCGGCTTGCGTCTGATAGAACTGCTGCATCAGCCAGGCCGCACCAACCCCATCCACATAAGCATGGTGCACCAGCATGACGATCGCGACTTTGCCATCAGCCAGTCCTTCGACGATCCATTCCATCCACAATGGCCGGTCGCGGTCGAGCTGATATGAATACACTGCCGACATGAATTCGCACAAGGCACTGTGATCGCCTGGTGGCGGGCAAGCCACACGGCGAATGTGATAATGCAGATCAAAGTCAGGGTCTTCTACCCAATACGGATGATTCAGCCCGAGCGGTGAATCAAGGTACTTCCAGCGCAGCATCGGCACGTGGTGTATCCGTTTTGCCGATTCCTCGTAAAACCGCTCAAATGACCAACCGTCCGGATCGGTGGATGGATCAATGATCGCCACCTTAAAGGTGTGCATGTAGGCTTTCGATGTTTCCATGCCCAGCATAAATGAATCAGCGCCGCTCAATCGCTTCATCGTGTCTCCCTCGTCCTGCTCTTTTTGCCTTAAGCCGATACCAACCAACTCGTCCGCAGCTTGTTGTAATGCACAATGCTAGACGAAGATTTGCCAGAATGCGAGTGTGATTTTTGACTAAAACATTGGTCCGTGAGTGACATCACACTTCATTTGTCGGCACTGGCAGTTTCGAGTTTCAATCCAGACTATGCTTGCATTTGGTTCAAGGTAAGAGAAAGCAGCTTTGGATACCAAGCCGTTTATTGAGTCTGGCGTAGTTTCGGTTCCGGAAGCAAACCAACGCTGGCCAATATTTAATCAACCGAGGAAGTCAGCATGCAATCGTTCGATACAGACCTGTTTGTAATTGGTGGCGGTAGCGGCGGCGTTCGCGCGGCACGCATGGCGGCTCAGCGCGGAGCAAGGGTCATGATGGCCGAAGCCGGAGGCACTGGCGGATTGGGCGGAACTTGCGTCAATGTCGGTTGTATACCCAAAAAGCTATACAGCTATGCCGCGCATTACGCCGAGAGCTTTGAGGAATCGCACGGCTTCGGTTGGAGTGCAACGTCTCCAAAGCTGGACTGGGGCAAACTCAAAGACAACCGGCGCAAAGAGGTTAGCCGACTTAACGGCGTCTATCAAAAATTGCTTTTGGGAGCCGGTGTCCAGATCATCAACGCGCACGCACGATTGGTGGACGCGAATACCGTTGAAATGACGAGTACCGCAGAAGGTCATTTCGAAACAAAGCGCCTTCGCGCGAAAGATATCCTTATCGCTACCGGTGGCCGGCCACATGTCCCGGATTTCCCGGGCAAAGAGTTGGTGCTGACCTCCAACGAGATATTTGATATCGACCCCTTTCCTGCTCGCCTGATGGTCGTTGGGGGAGGCTACATCGCCTGCGAGTTCGCTTCGATCTTTAACGGTCTGGGTGCCAAAGTCACGCAGCTTTACCGTGGTGAACAGGTGCTGCGCGGATTTGACGACGATGTTCGTCACTTTCTTGCTGCCGAGGTGATCAAGAAAGGCATTGATCTGCGCTTGAAGGCCGACGTTGCGTCGATTCGGCAAACACCTGAGGGCTTGCTGGTGCAACTGCAAAACGGAAACGAGTTGTGCGTCGATGCAGTGTTGTATGCAACCGGCCGGCTGCCTAATATCGCCAATTTGGGATTGGAACAGGCCGGAGTCATTCAGACCGGCGATGGTGCTGTGGTGGTCGATGAGGTCTATCGTAGCAATGTTCCATCCATATACGCAGTTGGGGATGTCACCTCGCGAGTTCAACTGACTCCCGTTGCGCTGGCAGAAGCCATGGTCGTGGTTGACCATCTGTATGGTCCGGCAGCGGGCAAGGCACCAAAGCAATTGAGTTATGAATTCATTCCGACGGCCGTGTTCACGCATCCGAGTATCGGTACCATTGGATTTTCGGAAGCCGAGGCGCGCAAGGAGTTCGCTGCAATCAGCGTCTACCGCTCGGAGTTCAAGGCACTAAAACATACCTTAAGTGGAAGCGCCGAGCGAACCTTGATGAAGCTGATTGTCGATAGCGCGACCGACCGGGTAGTCGGACTGCACATGGTTGGCGCCGACGCGGGCGAGACGGTTCAAGGTTTCGCCGTCGCCATGAAGGCCGGTGCGACGAAAGCCATTTTCGACAACACCATCGGCATTCATCCGACCGCTGCAGAAGAGTTTGTCACCATGCGAGATCCCGTCGTGAATTCGTGAGACATCGAACGCTGGACAACAAATCTGGTGAACTCGCATCCACAATGCACTATGAACAACAATCCGATTCTGGGCATATCGACATTACCTTGATATCTTGCCCACTCAAGTTCATAGTCCAGCCATCACATTGCAATTCGTTGGACAAAACCACACCCGCCCTTTTGTAACCATCCCGGAGAGAAGATGATGACCCCACTGCTTACGATAGTCGTGCATATGACGCTGCTGACCTTTGTATCAATCATGCTCGGTGCGCTTTTGCGCAACCGCGAGTGGACACCAGAAGGTATGAAAGTCGGCTTTAGTAACCGCGAGAACTTGCCCGAAGCTACCCCGTTAGGCGGCCGTGCAGAACGGGCGGCAGACAACACCAAAGAGAACTTCATGCTGTTTGTCGCACTGGCACTCACCGCCCAGGCTGCCGGCGTGGGAGAACAAGCAACCTTCGGCGCAACGGTATTTTTCTGGGCGCGTGTTGCGTACTTGCCGGTCTATCTGGCGGGCATCACCTATGTGCGGAGTGCCATTTGGGGCATCGGTGTCTTTGGTCTGGCTTCTATGGTCAAGGCGTTGATCTGAACGCAGCACCCTACTCGTACCGCAGGGCTTCGATCGGCGACAGCCGTGAGGCTTTCTTAGCCGGGTAGTAGCCGAAAAATATTCCAATGACAGCAGCAAAGCCGGCGGCAAGAAAAATCGCATCGATCGATAACTCGGTGCGCCAGCCGGCGAAGTTGCTGACCAAGAAATCACCGCTAATCCCCAGCAGAATGCCAATCAGGCCACCAATCAATGAAAGCGTCACTGCTTCGATGAGGAACTGATTCAGAATATCCCCACCTTTGGCACCGACAGCCATGCGCAAGCCGATTTCACGGGTACGCTCGGTGACGGAGACCAGCATAATGTTCATGATCCCGATGCCACCCACCAGTAGTGAAACCGAGGCCACCGCTGCGAGAAGAATTGCCATCACTCTTGATGCAGCTTCCTGTGCCTGCAGAATTTCCGACAGGTTGCGGACGAAAAAATCGTCGTCCTGCCCGACCTGCAAACGGTGCCTTTGTCGCAGTAATTCGCGCATGCCGGCTTCGGCGACGTCCATATCCGCGCCATCCCGCGTCTTGACCATGATCGCGTTGACATTGCGCGATTTGGCCTGTGTTGAGCCGATCACACGCTTGCGGGCGGTGGTGATCGGCATTAACACAATATCGTCCTGATCCTGCCCCATCATGTTTTGACCTTTGCGATCGAGCACGCCAATGATGGTCAATGGAACTTTACGCACCCGAATTACCTGATCGATCGGGTTGACGTCGCCAAAAAGATTGGCTGCCACCGTCTTTCCAATCAAGGCGACTTTGGCGGCACCGGCCATTTCGAACGGCTCGAATCCGCGACCATCGACGATCGACCAGTCGCGCACCTCCAAATAGTCGGGAGTGACGCCGTAAAACGTCGTTGACCAGTTGGCATTTCCGGCCACCACTTGACCAGTTCCACGCAAGGTTGGCGCTGCAGCCTGAATGCCGTCGATTTCTCTGCCCAGGGCCGCTGCATCGTCTTCCGAAATGGTGGACTGTGAACCACTGCCGCCGCGCGCACCGCCGCCGGTGAATGAACCTGACTGCACCATGATGATATTCGAGCCGAGACTTCGAATTTGATCCTCCACACGCGCCTGCGCGCCGCGACCAACGGCGATCATGACAATAACCGCAGCGACACCGATAATGATTCCGAGCATGGTCAGTGCAGAGCGCAGTTTGTTAATGCGCAACGCATTCATGGCGATTCGCAAGGTAGCAAGAAAACTCATTGCAGTTGTGCCGCCGCGTCGTTTGCCTGATTCGGTCGATCACTGGTGATTTGACCGTCGCGAAAACTGATAATGCGTGATGCGAAATTCGCTACGTCGTTTTCGTGGGTCACCAGCACGATGGTGATGCCCTGGCGATTGAGCGCTTGCAGCAGCGCCATGATCTCGATGCTGGTGCGTGTATCTAGCGCGCCGGTAGGTTCATCGGCCAGAACGAGCATTGGATCGTTGACCAAAGCGCGGGCAATCGCGACACGCTGTTGCTGTCCCCCGGACAATTGCGCAGGATGGTGATCGGCACGATCCGCCAAACCGACTTGTGCCAAACGCCGCAGGGCATGCTCTGTGCGCTCCGCGCTGGAGAGATTTGCATAAAGCAAAGGCAAGGCCACGTTTTCGGTAGCAGAGGTGCGCGGCAAAAGATTGAAATGTTGAAAGACAAACCCGAGCTTTTGATTGCGCACGCCGGCCAATTCATCGCTAGAAAGGTGCGAAACTTCCTGCGTTTGCAGAAAGTAACTCCCGCTACTCGGACGATCAAGGCAACCAAGCAAATTCATGAAGGTGGATTTACCCGAGCCGGAAGGACCCATCACCGCAACAAACTCGCCCTGATTTATTTCAAGGTCAACCCCACGCAGCGCTTGTACTGTGGTGTCGCCCATGACGTAGTCCTTGGTCAGGCCGCATACGCGAATCAATACATCAGCCATCGTAAATAACCCTGGGCGGCTAAAACATCCGGGGGCCGGCGGGGGTTGCTGCAGCTTTCGCGGCGGCCTGTCCGAGGATTACCTCGCTACCCTCGGTCAAATCTCCAGTAGTGATTTCTGTCATCTTGCCGTCGCCCAATCCCAATCCGACCTCGACCGACAGGGGGCTGCCATCACTGCCAACAACCCAAACGCGGCCGCGGTCCGGGCTTGATTTTCTGTTGCCACTTGGTGCTGGTGACACGGCGTTAGTCGGCCGGAAGCGTAGGGCCGCGTTTGGTACTTTAAGTACGTTATCTTTGTGTGCGGTGGCAATCTGAACATTCGCTGTCATACCTGGCAGCAAAGCCAGTTGCGGGTTCTCGGCGGATATCACCACCGTGTAGGTGACCACATTTGAGACGACCGTGGCAGCTTTACGAACCTGACGAACCTCACCTTCAAAATTCTGCCCGGGAAAGGCGTCGACCGTGAATCGTGCCTTTTGACCCAACTTAACGCGTCCGACATCCGCCTCATCAATTGATGCCTCAACCTGCATGTCGGACAAGTTCTTGGCGATGACAAACAGCTCTGGCGCCTGCAAACTGGCGGCCACCGTCTGGCCTGGTTCGACGCTACGCTTGACCACAACCCCGTCCACCGGCGCACGGATGCTCGTACGCTCCAAATCGATCCTCGCTTGCGCAACCTGCGCCTGGCGTTGGCGGACGATCGCCTCGCCATTTTGAGTCTGGGCTTCGGTCACTCGCAAACCTGCCAGTGCGGCATCGTAAGTCGTCTGCGCCTTATCGCGCTCTGCAGAGGATATAAATCCCTTGTCCACCAGCATTTTCTTGCGCTCGTAATCACGCAATGCGTCAGACAGGATCGCCCGGGAGCGACTCACCTCCGCCCGTTGCACCGCAACGGCAGATTGTGTTGCTTCGACGTCCGCCTCGGCCTGCCGCACCTTTTGCTGCAAAGTTTCCGGATCGATGCGTGCAATCAACTGACCCGCTTTAACTGGGGAATTGAAATCGACGAAAATCTCCTTGATCTGACCGGACACCTGCGATCCAACCTGTACCGACACCACTGGATTCAAGGTTCCAGTTGCCGACACCACAGCACTTAACGGGCCGCGCTCAAGCTTTGCCGATTTAAATGTCGTGGCTCCACCACTATTCAGCTTTGTTCGATACAGGTAGCCGGCGACTCCCAACAGAGCCACTATCCCCAAGACTACCGCGCCTCGTTTTCGGGTCAATTTCATACTTCGATTCTATTTCGCGGACTTGGGTATATCTGTTAAGGAATGTAAAGGTCGTCCAAACAGCTGTACTGCCTGATTATTTGGCGTTTGGACAATGCCGACGCCGCCATCGCCCGCGCGTCATGCATGTGAACTTCTCAACTATTCGCCCAACGACGACGCAGCGAGGTAGTTTTCGCGATAGGTTTCAAAAGGCACGGTGTCTGCGATTTCTATTGCGGCCTGTCGCTCAACCGACTGCTTTGACATTTCGCAGAACATTGATTCTTGTTGTTCCGTAAACGGAAGGTTGAGCAATTCGCTTTTGGTCTTCAACGCCTCCGTCATCGTGAACCGAACATGTGAACCATCGTACTGATTGATCATCGATGAGAGGACACGTGCTGACGGCACTTGGTTCGCATCATTCACGGCGGCGTTTGCAGCCGTGAGGGTCTCGGCATAGGCGTTGCCGCCGTGCGCCCGGTCAAGTGCAGCAGCGATCTCGGTAATCTCATCCAATACTTCCGAAGCCCAAGCCGTCAGCGACACATCTTTGCCGCCACGATCAAGGACCAGGCTCGGATTGCGGCCGTGTGCTGCAACGAGGTGCTGATTCCGGCTTAACGCTGCAATTTCCAGCAACGTATCCGGCGGACTGTCTTTCAGCAAGCAGTGCAGCAACAGCATGTCGATAAAGCGCATTGTCGAGGCATCAATACCCACCGGCAGGAACGGGTTGAGATCCATGCAGCGGACTTCGACATATTCCACCCCACGTTCGCGCAGTGCATGCAGCGGTCTTTCGCCGGAATTGATAATGCGCTTCGGTCGAATGGTGCCGTAGAACTCGTTTTCGATCTGCAACAGGCTGGTGGCAAGCTGGTTGTAATCGCCACCAAGATTGCGGATACCAATGGCGACATAGGGTGGGTATGGCCGGGTCAAAGCCTCTTGCAGGGACGCGGCATAACTTTCCAGGCTGTTGTAGCTGACAGCGAGTGAGCCTTGGGCATCGCTTTGGTAGCCGAGGCGTCCCATCCGCAATGAAGTTCCATACGGCATATGCAGGCCATGCTGATTCAAAGGCTGGAGCTCATGCGAGCGACCTTCAACGAAACTCGAACACACTGCTGGTGATGCGCCAAACAAATACAGCAACAGAAATGAGTGCCGGCGAAAGTTGCGAATCAATCCAAAGTAATCCGAGGTACTCAATCCGGGCAGCGACCAATTGTAATGAATACCCGAAATCATCTGCATCCGCCGGCCGTAACGATGGCCCAAGCCCATACGGTAGACGCTCTTGGCCCGACCGACATTGGAGCGTCCGTACATACCGATAGGAATGGTTTCGTCGGTTGGCAACATGCACGGCATGCTGCTGACCCAAAGAACCTCCTTATCAATCGAACGACATACGAATTGATGGATCTCCGTCAGTTCCTTGACACAGGCATCGATGCTGCCGTGGACACCGGTAATCAACTCCAGCTGCGCCTCGCTGAAGTCAGTGGTGACATGCGGATGAGTCAGCGCCGATCCTAAAGGACGCGGGTGCGGCGTTAATGCCAGGTGCCCGGTCGTCTGTGCCCGCAGGCTTTCCTTCTCAACGCCACGACGAATACTTTTTAGCGTGTCGGGTGAAAGGCCGTCCAAGCGCGTTTTCAGCTTACTCATTGAGTTCCCTATGTAATGAAACGCGCCGTCACTCGGCGCCTGATCCCAATACTGTTATTCGACCAATGGCGATGATAGTCTGGAAGGACTATCTGTGACACACTCGCAAGCGATTGCCGAATTTGGCGAACGAGGACGGCTTCCGCGGCTTCCGGGACATCGAAGTGCGAGCGTAAACGCAAAAACACCTGACGAAAATCATCAGGTGTTCGGTGTTTTTTGGGGTGACCGATGGGGCTCGAACCCACGACAACGGGAATCACAATCCCGGACTCTACCAACTGAGCTACGGCCACCGCCGTGTTTGCAACATCGCCGACAAAAAGCTTTTCTAGGAAAAACTCGATGTGGACGGCAAAATTATAGCAGTCTTGCATCAGGCACTTCAAGGTGGCATCCGCCTTGGAGTCAGCCCAACCTTTATCCTTTAGGAATTTTAATGAGCGAAAACAATGCACTCTCGTACTGGGAAGACTTCACCGTTGGCGATGTTCAGGAATTCGGCAACATGTTGGTGACCGAAGCCGATATCGTCCGGTTTGCCACCGAGTTCGACCCGCAACCTTTCCACGTTGACGCCGAAGCGGCTAAAAGCAGCCTGTTCAAGGGCTTGTGCGCCAGCGGTTGGCACACCTGCGCGATGGCGATGCGGATCATGTGTGATCACTATTTGCTTAAAGCACACAGCCTTGGATCGCCCGGGATGGACAGCATTCGCTGGTTAAAACCGGTGCGGCCAAATGACCGCCTCCGTGTGCGCATGACAGTGCTGGAAACCAGAGTAATGGAAAGCCGTCCTGCCGTTGGTCTGGTGAAAACCCGCTGGCAAATGTTCAATCAGGCTGGCGAAGAAGTTATCCTGATGGAAGGTAACGGCATGTTTCGCCGACGGCCGGCGTGAAATCAACTGATAAGGAAACACCAATGAATCTCAAAACACTGCAAGTCGAAATCTCGGACGGCGTCGCCCGGGTCATGCTCAATAGACCTGATAAGGCCAACGCGATGGTCGAGGCGATGTGGCACGAACTGCGCGAAGCGATGCGCTGGGCTGACGAGACGAAGGAAGTCCGAGTGGTAGTAATTGGTGGCAACGGCAAACATTTCACCGCCGGTATCGACCTGAGCATGTTGATGAACCTGAATGCGAACCTGCACGATGATTGTATCGGCCGTGCTCGCGAAAAATTGCGCCGCTTCATCCTTGACCTGCAGGACACGCTGACCTCGATTGAACGTTGCCGAAAACCGGTAATCGCCGAAGTTCATGGTGCCTGTATTGGTGGCGGGATAGATTTGATCACCGCTTGTGACATGCGCTATTGCTCCGCTGATGCCTATTTCTGCGTCAAGGAGATTGACGTTGGGATGGCTGCCGACGTCGG
This sequence comes from Rhodocyclaceae bacterium, assembly GCA_016718525.1. Lineage (GTDB taxonomy): Bacteria > Pseudomonadota > Gammaproteobacteria > Burkholderiales > Rhodocyclaceae > JADKHX01. The sequence goes on along the minus strand of JADKDD010000001.1, from coordinate 184,147 downwards.
CACCTTGCAACGCCTGCCGCATGTGGTTGGCGATGGCATGACCCGCGAACTGGTCTATACCGGTCGTCGTGTCGATGGCGCAGAAGCGCAAGTTATCCAATTGGTCAATCGGTGCTTCGACAGCAACGAGGCATTGCGTCACGGCGTCAACGAGATTGCGAAGACCATTGCCGCGAAGTCGCCTCTCTCGATACGTGGCTGCAAGGAAATGATCACCTATGCCCGCGATCACAGTGTGGCCGATGGCTTGAACTACATCGCGACCTGGAACGCGGCGATGTTGCAGTCAAATGACATCACCGAAGCCATGCGTGCAACGATGGAAAAGCGTACCCCCGTATTTGCCGACTAAACGACGGCGTAGGCGCTCCGCGAAGCGGACATCCCACCATGCAGAGCACACCAGCACCAACTGCCGCCCAGCACCTAGAAATGGAGGAAGTATATGACTGATCTAGTTCGCACCACTGTCGCCAACGGCGTTTACCAAATAGAAATGAATCGCCCGGACAAGAAGAACGCACTCACCGCGGAAATGTATTCGGCAATGGCTGATGGCCTGGTCGAAGCGGAAGCCAACCCCGCCGTGCGGGTGATTTTGATTTACGGCAGCCAAGGTAACTTTACTGCCGGCAATGATCTCAGTGACTTCCTCAGAAACCCGCCGGCCGATAAGAATTCTCCGGTGTTTCGTTTCATCAATGGCTTCGCCAACTTGCAAAAGCCTTTTGTCGCCGCCGTTGAAGGTATTGCGGTTGGCGTTGGTACCACCATGTTGCTGCATTGCGACCTGGTCTATGCCGGCAGCGGCGCACGTTTCTGCCTGCCGTTTGCCAATCTCGGCCTGACCCCGGAGGCAGGTTCCAGCCTGTTGCTGGCGCAACGCATCGGTCACGTCCGCGCAGCTGAAATGTTGATGCTGGGCGAGCAATTTAATGCTGAGTTCGCACTCTATTCAGGCTTGGTCAATGCGGTCATTCCTGACGGTCAGGTGGTCGAACACGCGCTCTCGCGCTGCGAGAAACTGGCCATGCAACCTGCGGCATCAATCCGGATTACCAAAGACCTGATGGTGCGCAACCAGCGTCCGTTGGTGCGCGAAATCATGGCACGGGAAAGCTTGATCTTCGGCCAACAACTCGGTTCGCCGGAGGCGAAGGAAGCCTTCTCGGCCTTTCTTGAAAAGCGTCGGCCGGATTTTTCCAAGATTACCTAGCGTGGGTGTTCTGCCGCCGCAAATCATTCTGACCACGCTGAATGCCAAATACATTCACGCTTCGCTGGGTTTGCGTTACCTGCTGGCGAATTTGGCACGGCATGGCGGGGATGACTTGCGTGCCCGGGCTGTTTTGCGCGAATTTACGCTTGCCCGGCCAACTCAAGATGTCGTCGATTCGCTGCTGAGTGAGCTGGGGACCAGTGACCAGGTTCAGATCGTCGGGTTCGGCGTTTACATCTGGAACGTGACCGCGACCACTGAAGTGATCCGGCGCCTGAAACAAGCGCGCCCGCAGCTACTGATAGTGATCGGCGGGCCGGAGGTGAGCTACGAATATGAAACGCAGGAAATTTTCAGGCTTGCTGACCATTTAGTCACCGGCTGGGGTGACGTCAGCTTTGCCAAACTGTGCCGCAGCTTGATCCACGGCCCCAAGCCGCTGATGAAAGTACACGTAGGGGAACAACCTGCGCTTGCCGAGATTGTGATGCCCTATGCTGAATACAGCAGCGACGACTTGGCCCATCGACTGCTGTATGTCGAAGCCTCACGTGGCTGCCCGTTCAAATGCGAGTTTTGCTTAAGTTCGCTGGACAAGACTGCATGGGCGTTTGATCTGGATGGATTTCTGGCCGAACTCGATGGTTTGTATAAACGCGGGGCACGCAATTTCAAATTTGTAGACCGCACGTTCAATCTGAAAATTGAAGCCTCGGCACGAATTCTGGAGTTCTTTCTTGAGCGCCTGAGTCCGGGATTGTTCCTGCATTTCGAAGTCATTCCCGATCAATTGCCGGATCGGCTCAAGGATCAGATTGCGCGATTTCCGGAAGGCGTGCTGCAGTTTGAAATCGGCATTCAAAGTTTTGATGAGCAAGTCCAGAAGACCATTTCACGCCGCCAGGACAATGCCCGGACCGAAGCCAACGTTCGCTGGCTGGTCGAGCACAGTCACGCGCATCTGCATACGGATTTGATCTTCGGCTTGCCCGGCGAAACATTGGCAGGTTTTGCGCACGGGTTTGACCGGCTGTACAAGCTTGCGCCGCACGAAATTCAGCTTGGCGTGTTGAAACGCCTGCGCGGCACCCCTATCGTGCGCCACACCACCGCGTTCCAGATGAACTACGGCGGAGCCCCGCCTTACACCATCCTCTCAAACAGCACCATCGACACCGACGACATGCAAGCCTTCGTGCGCTTGGCACGCTATTGGGATTTGATTGCAAACTCCGGACGCTTCAAAACCACCCTGCCGATATTGCTGTCCGGATCATCTGCCTTTGCGGGGTTCCAGCGTCTATCCGAATGGCTGTGGCGTTCAACCCGGTCCACTACCGGACTGACACCCGAACAATTGACGGACGCAATCTTTGACTATGCCTGTACGCAAATTGGCCTCGCTCCCGCTGACATCCGTATTTCGTTATCGGCAGATTATCAAGTCAGTGGCGCGCGCGGCAACCCGAAATGCTTGCGGGGCGGAATTGAACGCAACTTGCCGAAAGCCAAGCTGCGTCAATTGGCACAAAGGCAGGCTCGGCATCGTGATTCAGCCGCGACCGATACTTCGCACCGTACCACCAGCACCAACTGACCATACAGGAGGCATCTCAGCAATGTTTTCTCATGGCTTTGTGACAACGCTGGAATAGCTTTGGTCTCTTACATCAATGACCTAGAAGTTCAATTGACGCTGATACCTGCCTTCCGCCATACTCCTGCAAAAATTGTGAATATTTTCATCCCAACCGCGGATGCAAGAAGGGGACAAGAATGAACATTGCAGAAGCAATCAGAAAATCAGATCTGTTTTTTGATCTAACCCAGGAGCAAGCCGAACTGATCGCGAGCATCTCTGTCGAGCGCAAGGCCGGACTTAACGAACTGATCTTTGCTGAAGGATCGAGTGGACGCGAGGTATACATTGTTGCTCATGGCATCGTGGAAGTTTTTCATGGTGGCGCACAGACCAGCGATAGCACCGCAACATCGGGTGCAGAAGATGAGCAACTGGTACTGGCCACCTTGATGTCCGGCCAATCGTTTGGCGAGATCGCCTTCGTGGATAAAGCAGTTCGTGAAGCCTCGGTGCGTAGCGTGAGCGACGATACCGTGTTATTGGCAATCAATCCCGAGGAGTTGATGAAACGCTGCGATGAAAACCCCACGATGGGCTATCACATCGTCCGCAACATCGCAAGAACGCTGGCATTGATCATCCGCGAAATGGACCTGCATGCGCTTGGCGGTGCTTATTGGACACAGGCCGTTTCCAGCGCTCAGGACGAGTTTTAATTTTGCCGTTCCAAACAAAATCAAACCTACTAAAACCTACCGATAAGGGCTCGTAATGTCAGCCAGCGAAAATCAAAAAAGTCCATCAGTTTCAACCGGAGCGGAAGGGGAAGACGATTTCCGCTTTGACGTCATTATCTCGTTGCCGATGTCGATTGATAAGGCAATATTGCATCAACGCGCGGTGGAAGGCTTGGGAGTCCCTGTTGACGCGGTGGACCGGTTGATGGCGTCGCTATCACAGCACCGCATATTGAAAGTCAAATCGGCCGTTGATCGCGCTACGGCAGATGAAACCGGGCAGAAATTTGAAAAGGTCGGATTCAGAGTCGAAATCGCGCATTGCCTCGGGTTGCGCAAGGCTGAAGTCAAGACTGACGACAGAATCGAGTGCCCCGCCTGCGAAACGAAAATTGTTCCGTCGGCGGATCAGCAGTGCCCGAGTTGCGGCGTATTCCTCAACAAGCTGAGTGCAGACTTCCTCGAACGCAAACGGATCATGAAGCGCGAAAGAGCGCGCTTGGAAGCCATGCTTGCCGGCGAGAAAAGCGAGGCCGAGAAAAAACTCAGAGCCGAAATGGAAAAGCGGATGCGCGACGAAATCCTCGCGGAGCTCGAAAAGGAATTCGGCATCACCCGCGAAAAGAAGGGTTTTTTTGCCAAACTGCCACGATGGGCTTTGCCTTCACTAGGCGTGGTGGCGGTCGCCGGCGCATTTTTTGGCGGGCGCACGACGGGGTATCAGGCGGGCGAAACTGACGCAACCAAGACGGTCACTGCCACACTGTCAGCCCAGCAAGCCGCGGCTGCCCGTGCAGCAAACGAAGATGATGACGTCGCCAAGCTTGAAGCGCAAACCATCAAGATGAAAGCTGACATGGCTGCCGCCGCTGGATTTGGCAAAGCGCTCACCGGTGGCGGGGGCGGCAGTGGCGGAGGAGCGGCACCTTCTGTTGATCCGAAAGACTCGCTGGGGGCGCCAACTGCGGCATCAGATGGAGGAAAGGTTGAACCACCGGCGAACCCGATTACCAACGATGGCGTGAAGCGCGAAGTCGCCTATGAACTGGTGATGTTGCTCGCCGAAATCGGGCAGATCGACCGCGCGCGCGAATTAGTCAGTCGTGCCGTTGCCGGGAGCCAGGCGTCAACGGACGTCAAGCTAGCGCTGCAGATTCGATTCATGCAGCTCGAAGTCGAGGCCTGGGCGCTGGTTCACGGGCGGACGGACAAGCCGCAGGAGCAGGCTGATGCGTTGCTCAAATCCGTTGGCGAGATTCCTGATGCAGGTGAGCGCAGTATCGCCGGCGCGTCTATCGGTGCGATATTGCTTCGGCGGCCGGACCTCAGTCCGCAAACGGTCGATGCCCTTTTCAAAATAGCAAACGACTCGTACAAGACACTGAAGGGTAAGCCGACCACGTCCGCTGTTGGCCATGCAGTCGTGGTTGCGCGGGGGAGAGGATTGTTGAACGCATCTCGGGCGCGCATCGACCGGGGGATGATGCAACAGGCATTACCTTTAGCGCAGGAGTTATCAGCGATGGCCAAGTCGGTATCCGATCCTGCGGGAGCCGTTCTGTATGGCTTTGATCACGAAGTCAATCGCTGGCTTGGTAATGGGGCAGGTGCGCAAAAGAGTCTCGAATTGGCCTTTGCCAAAGCACGCAAATCGACCTCCTTGCAACAGGAAGGAGCCACGCTGCGGTCAATTATGGATGGAGGCAACGTCTACCAGAGCCCCAATGCGCAGACCGCCATCGCTGCGCTGACGGCTGCAGCCCAGAAATGGGGAGGCTCGGACTATGCCGCCGTGCTGGTGGAACTCGGATTGATCCATGCCAGAAATGGCAATGACCAGGCGCTTGCCGATGTGCAAGGGAAACTGGCTGAGTTGATCAAAGCAAGCCCGCACCTTATCGTTGCTGACGAACGACTGCGCGGGATGACCGAAGTGACGCTTGCGTGGCGCGCCAAGAAAGCCAATGATCCAGCCAAAGCAGAAGAATATTTGCGTCGGGCGGCGGCATTGGTCAATTGAATGGCATTGCGGCTGGCCATTTGGCTGGACAATCGGCTTACGACTTTTGCATTCATGTGATATGCGGGTGATCGCCGTATTGCATCGTTTGGACGCCGTGTCACCACACGCGACGGCGCAGAGCGCGTCTTTTGCGCGACCGCCTTGTCGCTGGTGGTTTCTGGTTTACTTGTGTTTCATCAGCACCAACTGACGGGTGCTCGTTGTCCGCCGCAGGCTAGCACGGCCGACCAGGAAATGAACTGTGGAGGCCAGGCTATGAACCGTTTGCCAATTCATCTCCTGCACCGGATGGACCAGTCAACCAAATCGCGACCATGCAAACCAAGCTGCGCCTGCGGGCAAAAAAAAGCACTCAACTCGCAGCCGTCAGCTGAATGCGGGCCTTCAGGTATGACCAGGCGCAACTGGGCGAAAATCGTTCACCCCTGAAAGAGGAACTCGACGCACAGGCCGGATCAGTCGGGTGTCACTTTTGCCCGCCAGCAAGTACACTAAGCCACCCTTTGGAGTCAATATCACGAAGGAAATTTGAAAGGATTTGAGATGGCTTGGTTAGGCAAAGCAATGAAGTTCCTTGGCGGCGTCCTGTTAGTGGTGCTGGCAATTCTGGTTGCCAACACGCTACGCCTGCCGGACTTGCCCGCAGCCGATGGCGCGAAGTTTCCGCCGATCAAGGATCTCGATGCGGCGGCAAAACGACTCTCGGCCGCGATTCAAATACCGACGATCTCATACGGCTTTGCCAATCCACCCGGCGGCAATCGCTTTCCGGACCTGCATAAGCTGATCGAGGAAAGTTTTCCGCTGGTGCACAAGCATTTGAAGCGTGAAATTGTCGCCGAGTCGAGCTTGTTGTATACGTGGGAGGGTAGTGACAAATCACTGCCGCCGATCCTGCTCAGCGGGCACCAGGATGTCGTGCCAATCGAACCGGGTACCGAACAGAAATGGACTCACCCACCGTTTTCCGGCCAGATCGCCGATGGATTTATCTGGGGTCGCGGTACACTCGATAACAAACAACAAGTGATGGCCACATTGGAAGGTGTCGAGCGACTGATTGCTGAAGGCTACAAGCCGAAGCGTACGGTTTTGCTGGCCTTTGGTCACGATGAAGAAATTGGCGGCCCCTTGGGTGCGCATGCCATCGCTGACCTACTCAGCGAACGCAAAGTGCGGGCGTTATTTTCACTCGACGAAGGCCAGGCCATTCTGGAAGGCGTGGTACCGGGCGCCAGCCGCCCAATCGCGCAAATCGGCCTGTCGGAGAAGGGCTTCATGACCTTGCAACTCAAGGCGGTTGCACCAGGTGGACATTCGTCGATGCCACCACCCCACACGGCGGTCGGCAAGCTTGGCCACGCCATCGCACAGCTCGAAGCCAACCAGATGCCGGCATCACTCGCCGGGCCGGGTGGTGATGCGATGCGCAGCGCCGCACCGGCACTGCCGTTTGCCACGCGCATGGTAATGGCCAACACCTGGCTGTTTGGTCAGGTAATCATCAAGCAACTATCTGGAGCACCAAGTACTAACGCACTCATCCGCACCACCACCGCACCGACAATCATCAAAGGTGGGGTAAAGGAGAATGTGCTGCCATCGGAAGCAACTGCCATCGTCAATTTCCGTTTGGCGCCCGGCGATTCGATTGCCGCGGTCAAGGCACACGTCGGGCGGGTCATTGCCAATCCGGACGTGACGGTTACTGAAGGTGGCTCGCATCCGCCGGCAGAAGCCACGCCAACCGCCGACAAATCCAACCCGGGTTTCGCCTTGATCAGCGAAGCGATTCGCGGCGTCGAGCCGAGCGCATTGATCACTCCCGGTTTGGTGATGGCGGGCACCGATAGCAAACACTACACACGCGTCAGCGGTGCGACGTTTTACTTTTGCCCGGCACGTTTTGGGCCCGACGATCTCAAGCGCCCGCACGCCACCGATGAGAGGATAAGTGTTGCCAACTACGGCGAAATAATTTCCTTCTATCTCAACCTGATTCGGATAAGCACAAGCTAGCAGGAGCCTGCCATGAATGCACCAACTGCCATTGAAAATTTCGCACCTTTTGGTGAAGCCCAAGGGCCGATGCTGAGCGGTCCTTTCGCGCCACTCGCCGACGAATCTGAATACACCGATCTGCCGCTGCTCAAAGGCAGCATTCCGGCCGATCTGAATGGCGTTTACTTGCGTGCAGGACCCAACCCGCGGTTTGTTCCGAATGGCCGTTACCACCCTTTCGATGGCGACGGCATGGTGCACGCCGCCGAGTTTCGCAATGGGCGCTTGACGGTGCGCAATCGCTGGGTTCGTACTGACGCGTGGCAGGAGGAAGATGCCGCCGGTGTAGCCACGCACTGGGGTATCCGCGACACCATGATGGGGCGTACCGACAAACCGATGCGCGATGCCGCCAACACCGATCTGGTCGGCCATGCCGGTAAAGTTTTAGCGCTGTGGTACATGGCTGGTGATGCTTATGTGATCGATCCGATAAACCTGGAAACACTCGGCAAACAAAGCGCGATTGCCAGCACGGGCGGCAAGATTTCGGCACACGCCAAGGTCGATGAAATCACCGGCGAAATGATGTTTTTTGATTACGGCAATCAAGCGCCCTACATGCACTATGGGGTAGTCGGTGCCGATGGTGAGTTGAAACATCATGTCCCGATCACCCTGCCCGGCCCGCGCTTGCCGCACGATATGGCGGTGACCGAACACTATTCCATCCTGCACGACTTGCCGTTGTTTCATGACCACGAGGCGATGAAGCTCGGCCGTCACAAAATCGATTTTCATCCGGAGTTACCCACCCGCCTTGGTGTCATTCCACGGTTCGGACGTAGTGACGAAATCCGCTGGTTCGACTTCACGCCCTGCTTTTTGTATCACACGATCAACGCCTGGGAAGACGGCGACAATATCGTCATGGTCGGCTGCCGTTACATGCCGGCGCAACACGCCGATGGATCGATCGATGCACAGCGCACTGCGAAGAACATTGCCGAATTGGTGATGACCGCGCGGCTGTGGCGCTGGACCATGAATCTGAAAACCGGTGCCGTAAAAGAACAGTGTCTGGACGCTGAGCACAACGTCGAATTTCCCAGTTGCAATGCCGCGCTGATGGGCCGCCGCACCCGATACGGCTATCTTTCCGATCAACACGCGACTTCGGCATTGCAATGGAACGGCATCCGTAAATATGACCTGGAAACCGGCAGATCGCTCTCGGCATGGACCGATGATGTTGACCACAGCTGGTATTCCGAACCGTGGTTCGCCGCCGCTGATAACGCGCAGTCCGAGGACCACGGTTACGTCATTGCATTTCAGTTCAATGCCGCGACCAAGCGCGAGACTTTGGACATTTTTGATGCGCGTGACTTGTCCACCGGACCAGTCGCACAAATCTCAATTCCGCGCAACATCCCGACCGGCTTCCACGGTTGTTGGGTCAGTGCGCAACGTGTTGCCCGGTGGAACGCCAGTACGTGAGCACTGCTACTTACGTACTCGGCGGTTACCAAAGCGACTTTGCCAAGGTCTGGTCGCGCAACGGCGAAGACATTTCCGACATGGTGCGCGCGGCCACACTCGGCGCACTGAGTGATGCACAGCTTGATCCGGAGGCCATAGAGACTATCCACGTTGGCAATGCCTTCGCCGAGCTTCAGCGCGGTCAGGCGCACCTGGGCTCGATGGTAGCGCAAATGGTGCCGGAACTCTGGGGCGTGCCGGCCATGCGCCACGAGGGTGCCTGTGCCTCGTCATCATTAGCCGCATTGGCCGCGATGGCAGAAATCGAAGCCGGACGCTACGATTGCGCGCTGGTGCTCGGCGTCGAAGAGCTCAAAAATCTTTCCGGCGACCAAAGCTCGGTGAACCAAAATGCGGCCGCCTGGCAGGGCCATGAAGACATCGATTGTCGCTTCATGTGGCCGGCGGCATTCGGCCTGATGGCGCAGGAATACGAGCGGCGCTATGGCTTGAAGCGCAAGTATCTGAACCGGATCGCCGAAATCAATTTCGGCAATGCCAAACGCAACCCCAACGCGCAAACCCGTAAATGGAATTTCGAGCCCGCCGCATTCAGTGATGACGATGTACTCAATCCGCTGATTGAACCCGGCACGCGCCGCCAGGATTGCGGCCAGATCACCGATGGTGCAGCGGCAGTCATCCTGGCCGGGCCGCGATTTGCCGCCAACTATGCCGCCCGCCGTGGACTCCGGCTGGAGCAGTTGCCACGCATTCTCGGCTGGGGTCATCGCAACGCACCGCTGCGCTTACGCGACAAACTGGCGCACAGCGCTGGGAACGACTACGTCTTCCCGCATGTGCGCCAAACCATCACCGACGCCTTTGCTCGGGCCGGACTCGACGACGTGATGCAGCTTGACGGCATCGAGACCCATGATTGTTTCACCACCACCGAATACATGGCCATCGACCACTTCGGCATCACGCCACCGGGGCAAAGTTGGCAGGCGGTCGAGAGTGGCCTGATCGAATTCGGCAGCAAGCTACCAATCAACCCCAGCGGCGGACTGATCGGCCTTGGTCACCCGGTCGGTGCCACCGGCGCGCGGATGTTGCTCGACGCCACGCGCCAGGTCACCAACCAAGCGGGCGCCTATCAAGTTGATGGTGCTCGGACGTTTGCCACGCTCAACATCGGTGGCAGTTGCGCAACGGTGTGTAGTTTCGTGGTTGGCGTTCGAGGTTGATTTGCTGCAAACCAAAGCGATAGCGCTGATCGCATCAATGCATACGCTGCTGTCCATCATGAGTCAGCATTGAAAACCGACGTCGCGTCGGATCCCACGTTCCACACTTTTGAGAGCGCCTGACTTTGAACTCCCCAGTTGGTGCTGGTTACACGCCGTCAAGTAATCTCCCCCGAACATCAACTTTCCACGGTCACTGCTCGACGCGTTTTTAGTGACGAGAGGCATTTCATCCAGGCGAGTGTAACGATTCGCGCTTCAACATCTTCCAATGCGTCCTGTTTCCGAGCTTTGATCAACGATGTGTTGGGCAGCGCACGGATGCTGTGCTGGCGTATCAATAAGGTGTTCTCTGGTTCAAACATTTCCCGATTTTCTTGTTGATTAAGGAGCTACCAGCAATGGACACGAACGACGCGAGGAGTCATTTGCATGATGTAGTCAACGATTTTGAGGTGGGGATGTTGGTGACGCATACGGCCACGCACCTTCACGCACGGCCGATGGCGATTGCGAGCCTGGAAGATGGCATCGTCGCCTACCTCGTGACCGATATCAACTCGCTCAAGGTCGACGAAATACGCGTCAATCCATTGGCTTTGCTCACGTTTCAAAGCGCCAGAAAATTTGTCACGGTGCGCGGCGAGGTGATGGTATCGCGCGACCGGCAGTTGATTGAGACATTATGGAAAGAAATCTGGAAGGTATGGTTTCCGGGCGGCAAATCCGACCCCAACATCGCCTTGCTGAAATTTACCGCGCACGAGGGCGAATATTGGGACAACGCCGGCATGCAGGGACTCAAATATGTTTACGATGCGGCAAAGGCATACATCACCGGTGAAACACCGCAAACCGACGACGCTCAGCACGCCAAAATCCATTTGTGATCTGCGTTATGCAGGCGGCACGGGATCGCACTGATGCGATTTCAACTAGTCTCTGTGCATCCGGAATTTGCAACCTTCTCTTCTGAACGAAAACAACTTGAATCCGATGGACACAACGACCTGGTATTCGCAGCTGATCAAACCGACCTGGGCACCACCAAGCTGGCTTTTCGGGCCGGTGTGGACGGTGCTGTACGCCATCATTGCGGTGAGCTATGGCACTGTGTTTTACAAGGCCTTTACCGGCAAACTTCCGTGGATGGTCGCGCTACCGTTTGCGCTTAATCTCATGTTCAATCTGGCTTTTACGCCGATACAATTCGGACTCAAAAACAACCTGCTGGCAACTGCGGATATTTTGCTGGTGGTCGGCACTCTGGTTTGGGCGCTTGTGGCGGTTTGGCAAGCATCGCCTGACTTGCGATGGGTGGTCTACGCCAACATCCCTTACCTGCTGTGGGGCACCTATGCGACAGGATTGCAAATAACCATTACCTATCTCAACGCCTGAAGCTGTCAGCGTCGTTTATGTTCCTCAAGCTTTATGCCATCGCACTTCCGGTTTTCTTTGCCATAGATATGCTCTGGCTGGGGCTGGTGGCGAAGAATTTCTATCGCGATCAAATTGGTTTCCTGATGAAAAGTGATATCAACTGGGCAGCCGCGATTGTTTTCTATCTATTGTTTGTGGTTGGCCTGGTGCTTTTTGTGATTGCCCCGGCACTTGAAAAGAACTCCTGGACCCACGCGCTTTTGTTCGGCGCCCTCTTCGGACTCATCACTTACGCCACTTATGACCTGACCAACCTTGCAACGCTCAAGGATTGGCCGCTGATGGTGACGGTGGTCGATTTGGTCTGGGGCGCAGTGCTTGCGGCTTCGGTATCAACGGCAAGCTATTTCATCGCACGTAAAGTCGGCCTCTGAGTACAGGACCCTGGGCACGATTGTTGCGCAGGTGCCATGATCACAGTTTGGCCTGCGAACTGTTATTCGATGCCTGCGGCGGCGGATTGCCTCTCGCATGGGCCAACTCTGTACGCTATCGAACTGAAACTGCCTGCACGGAGCCCGATCATTGAATTTGGCGCCCGCACTACACTCCTCAGCGGAACGCCCCTCCACCGACCCGGAGCCGACTCCTTCGTTCCGGGCTTTTTTTGTTAGTGCTCAGGCCGACACCCTAACGATAGAGGGACCACGGTTTATCAATCTGACCGATATGTCGCAGCATTTACTGTTAGTCTTGGTTGCGTAAACATCCCAAAACGTCAATGACTAGTATCGGGATTTAAATCGTAGCTGGCGCAAAGTGCGCTTATCGATCCCTTTATCGCAGGTTGAAAAATTGAGAGAAGCAAGTGACCGTTGGCAGGCCGTCCTTTCATGAATGCTGCGCTCGCCCTCATTCCTGATTTTGCACTGATTCTGCTGGGCGCGGCGTTACGCCCAAGCCTGCATTTGGGCGACCATTTTTGGGGTGGCGTGGAAAAGCTGGTTTACTTCGTGCTGTTTCCGGCGCTGCTTTTCAACGGCTTGGTGCGCACACATATCAACTGGATGGCTGCCGGCCCGCTGATTGCCACCGCCGCTGGAGCCTTGTTGGCAGGGATTGTGTTGGGATACGGCCTGCGCCTGTTCGAAATTACGCCGCGCCGATTTTCTTCGTTGCACCAGTGCGCTTTTCGCTTCAATTCCTATATCGGTCTGGCTATTGCCGGAAGCCTTCACAGTGCCGAGGGCGTCGCGACAATGGCCATCGTCGTCGGTGTCATGGTGCCGCCCGCCAACATGACGGCGGTGTGGGTGCTTGCCAATCACGGTGCGCAAAATGTCTGGCGCGAATTAGCCCGAAATCCCCTGATTATTGGCACCATGGCAGGACTGGCCGCCAATCTGGCAGGTGTGGAATTGCCCGAGCCAGCCCTAAAGTTATTGAGTCGCCTCAGTGATGGTGCGGTTGCGTTGGGTCTGCTGGCGGTTGGTGCCGGCCTGCGCTTTAGCCAAACCGCGATTGACGGTGTCGGCCATGAGCGCGCTTTGCGTGGCAAAACCGCTGCCAGCATTTACCTGCTCGCAGTCAAGCTCGTGGCGATGCCACTCGTAGCATGGGGTCTGGCCAGGGAATTCGGCTTGCCGCCACTGCATGCGGATATCGTGTTGATCTTTGCCGCCCTGCCCACTGCCAGTTCGGCATTCATTCTCGCTCAGCGTATGGGCGGCGATGGCGCGGCAGTGGCATGGCAAATATCGGCCTGCACCCTGTTGGCAATGCTGACGATTCCGTTGTGGCTTGGTGTTTTGTGACGAAGCTGCGCGCTTTCAATTAGCTGCCGAACTGACACCAACACAACAGCGGTTTATTCGAACGGCTGCATTTGCTCTCAAATAGTTATACTGACCTTTGGTGTTGGTGAGAGAAATGAAGTAGCAAAAACTATCAGCGGCAAGACGGTCGCGCAAAGAACAAGCACTGCATGTCTTGGATTCCGCTTCGCGCGGTGACATCTGTGCACCGTAGCGGGTGATAGTACACCGTCAATAGAGCCCGCAAAGGATTACAGAATGGTCAATCGAAATATCCCTTTGATAGCGCGCATTCTGGCCGCCATTTTCGGTACGACAATTTCGGCACTTCCTTCACTCGCCGCCGAGGCCGAAAACGTGACCACCGTTTTCATCGCCAGGAAAATTGTCACCATGGAACGCAACAACCCTGAAGCGCATGCCGTCGCGGTCAACGGCAAGCGCGTTGTCTCCGTGGGATCTCTGTCAAGTGTCAAAGCTGCACTGGGTGATAGGCCATACAAAGTCGACGAGACGTTCAAAGAAAAGATCGTGATGCCCGGATTCATCGAACAGCATATGCATCCGCTGTTGGGTGCGCTGACCCTGATTACCGAGGTGATCGCCAATGAGGATTGGGAATTGCCCGGCAAGACATTCAAAGCGGCAAATACGCCGAAGGAATATCAGCAACGTTTGAGCGCCGCAAATGCCGCACTCGGCGACTCAAAGGAATGGTTGTATTCGTGGGGCTATCATCAGCTTTGGCATGGTGAGCTAACACGTGCCGCCCTGGACAAAATCAGCACCACGCGGCCGATCATCGTCTGGCATCGCTCCTGTCACGAATTTTTTCTCAACACTGCGGCAATCGAGGCGCTCAAGCTTGACCGTGCTGCGATGGACGGCCACGGACTGGCAAGTCAGCAGTACAACTGGGAACATGGTCATTGGTGGGAAAACGGCGCCAGCGAGTTACTGTTTCCGGCCTTGATGAAACCTATGGCATCACCGCAGCGCATGGTCGCCGGGCTAAAACAGTTAGTGGCGTATTACCACCAGAAAGGGGTCACCGCGCTGAACGAACCTGGAGTGTTGCTGGTACCGGGACTGTGGGAGCTTTATCAAAAAGTTCTAGGTGGACCCGACGTGCCTTTCTACAGCACATTCTTCCCGGATGCCAGATCGCAAGTCAATGCGGGCTTGAGCTTGGCGGAATCACTGGCCGAAGCGGAAAAGAAAGTCGCAATGGGCAATTGGAATGATGGCGGCAAAGTGTCAATGTTCCCCAAGCAGATTAAATTGCTTGCCGATGGCGCCATCGTTTCGCAAATGATGCAGATGAAAGACGGATATCTGGATGGTCATCACGGGGAATGGATGATGACGCCGGAAATGCTGGAAGAGCGCGGCAAACTGTACTGGGATGCCGGATATCAATTGCACATCCATGTCACCGGCGATCTGGGGATGGACAAGGTGCTCGACATGCTTGAACGGCGCATGCGTGAAAACCCGCGTAGCAACCACCGCACAGTGATCGTGCATTTTCCGAATTCCACTGAAGAGCAAGTGGAGCGGATTGCGCGTCTCGGTGCCATCGTGAGCGCCAACCCTTACTACCCGATAGGCTTTGCCAACAAATACGCCAAGTTCGGCTTGGGGCCACAGCGAGCCAACCTCATGGTGAGAAATGCCTCAGTGATCAAACACGGCATCCCGCTCTCGTTCCACTCCGACCTTCCCATCGCGCCGACCGACCCGCTATTCCTCGCCTGGTCGGCGGTCAACCGACAGACCAACGAAGGCAATGTGGTCGGAGCAGAACAACGCATCGGCGTTCATGATGCGCTGCGCGCGATCACCATCGAAGCGGCTTACTCGTGGCAGCGCGAGAACGATCTGGGCAGCATTGCCCCAGGCAAAATCGCCAACTTCACGGTGCTGGAACAAGACCCGTACAAAGTCAAACCGACTAATCTCAAAGATGTCGCCATATGGGGCACGGTATTTGAAGGACGGTTGTTTCCGATTCAATCGAAGCGCAAACTGGCCGGCAATCAAAACAACCACCGCAACTTTGATCCGGTGCTGTTGGCGCATGACCATGCCAACGGCGACAGTTGCAGCATCGCCCGGCACATTGTCGCGGCGCTGGAAAAGTCGTGGCCAAAGTCGATAGTGGCTGAAGTCGCCAACTAATGATCGCCGTGACGCGGTCGCAAGCTTGACTCGAGTTGGCAAGTGTTGCGTCCGGTATTCAGCCATAGATTGATTCCCATTCACTTCAGAAGGAAAACTCAATGACTAATCCCGTACCAACTTTCGCTACCCTCGCTGGCTGGATCGGCAAGGAAATAGGCATGTCCAGCTGGGTTACTGTCGACCAACAACGCATCAATGCCTTTGCCGAATGTACCAACGACAAACAGTGGATTCATATCGATGTCGAGCGGGCAAAAAAAGAGAGTCCATTTGGAACGACGATTGCGCATGGGTATTTGACCTTGTCGCTTCTGGCCGATATGAGTTATGAAATTGGCATCGTGCCCAAAGAGGATATCGTCGCCGCGTTTAACTACGGCCTCGACAAGGTTCGTTTTATCACTCCCGTCAAATCCGGAGCACGGGTTCGAACCCGCGCAACGCTTGCCGAAGTGACCGAGCAGGCCGGCGGGCGGAAACTGCTGAAAGTGAACCATTCGGTGGAAATCGAAGGTGTATCCAAACCGGCGTTAATTGCCGAAACACTTGCTGTTCTCGTCGGAAGGCCGCAAGCGTAAATCAGCATCAGATTCAAATTCAGATGCTCATGCACAGTGGAGCGTGCGTCAGCAGCGCGGGCGGATCCGGTGCCCCTGACAATCGAGGGCAGCCGGAGTGTTGGCGACCGACATGCAATGGTCGACCAACAGTCCCCTTGTTTTGCTTATTTCTTTACCGGAGTGATATGTACCACCGCTCGGCTGAGGTTGAGATAAATCCGGGATCGGCGAACGATGGGCCACCACTCATAGAGAAAAATTTGCATCGGCCGCCACATGGCAACCCAACCGCCAATGACCAGACTTTCTTTCACGAGTTTCAGGAAGGCATTGCTCGTGAACCCCGACAACAATTCAGCGCCGAGCAAGCACATTGCGAGAAAACCAAGCCCGACCAACAGGCTGGTGCGCCCCTCCAGCAGCAAAGTGCGCAAGCTACGTTTCGCCAGCATCGCTTTGTAGGTAAAGTGATTGTGGATCGCTTCGGAAACCAGTCCGGCGGATTCTTCCTGGGGCATCTTTTCGATATGAACAACAACGCGGAAATGGCTACCCTGCGGAAACTCCAGTGCCCAGCTTTCAAGAAATTTCTCCGCATTGGGATCGAGATCGCGATGATGAAAGGGTGTCGGATCCATCGAATTGAAAAGCTGCGACAGCTCAGCAATTCGCATCTCGATTTGATGCACCGGTACGTGAGTTCTCTTCATGTCAGTGAAGCGTTTGATCAACGACAGTAAGTTCAGTATTCATTTTTGGCCCCTGACTAAACGTACTTTCTCGCCAGCTGATTGAAGGTAGCATAGGTAGTCTTGATTATCACCGACCTGACGAAGGACGCTGTGATTTATGACAAGCAGGCACTATCACGTTGAGTTGAAAGTTGAGGCGAGCTGTTTGACCATAGTTCCACCAAATTTGCATGAACTACCTTTGAAAGCGATATCAATGAAAATTAATGTGAAAGGGATCTTGACCGGGACCCTCCTTGCTATGGCGCTGACACATTCAGTCATGGCCGCACCAGATTCGATACAACCAGCGCCGGCGTCGGCGGCGCAAAGCAAAGTAGTCATCGTCACAGAAGAACCCGGGCACATCGTTCGCTACCGTTCACCGCGTTTCATCATCTATACCAACCATTTTGCGCCTGGTGATTGGACTTTGTATCACGAACATCGCCATGATCTGCTCGCCGTGATCGCTGGCGAAACCGTGGCAATCAATCAAAAACTCGGCAACGAATCCAGCGAGCAGGCTGTCCCGGCCGGGACGGTGGCATTCTTTCCATATGCCGATATGCCAAACGGCTACGTTCACCGTATTTCAGTGGGCGGAACCAAACCCTTCATCAATGTCGGCCTGGATTTCCAAGAAGCCGTTCCAAATGTTGAACGCAAAGCTGCGTTGCCAATGTTAGAGGGTAAGGCAGTTACCGTGATTGGAGAAAACCGGCGCGGGCGCGCCTATCGGGTTGAACTTGGCGCAGGACAATCACTGGACTTGCCTGTGGCGGGGAGCGCACTTTTATTGGTGGCGCTGGAAACCTCGTCAATCATGCTGGGAGACCTGACAGCACTGTCACGTTGGGATTCGGTTCCGGGAGACTTTCGGTTCTTTGAAACGAACATGCCGAATCGCATCAGCAATCAAACGGACCATTCAAGCAAGGCCATCCTCTTTCAGGCCTATTGATTGCATCCCGGGACAGGTCAACGTCCCGTCCATAAAGGTTGAACAACTATCTCAGGTTCTCAGCTTTCCAGCGCATCGCATTGGCGATTCGCGTTCGCCCCGCCGGATGATCAAAGAACAGTATTTCTTCAATCTTCCCGGGCTCAAGTTTGCGGTACTCCGATAGTTTAAAGATTGCCTCCGCAAATCCGTCTGGCTCACGTGAAGCATTCAGACCAAAAATATCCGCCTCGGTCTCCGCAGTGCGGATGATTGTGTTGAAGACAGGCAAGGTGATAAAAAAGTAAATCGAGAACAATGCTACAAGGAGTGGCAATCCGGCCGGATCGGCAATTCCGTTGACGCCGAAGCGAGTGCCAAAGCGCTGACTCGACCAATTCCAGCTCCAACGCAAAAAGAGGAATCCACCCAGCAACATAAGACTGAATGACAGCGCGTGCTTAAGTGAGTGATTTAACACATAGTGACCCATTTCATGGGCCATGACCGCCTTAATCTCTGGCAGGCTGGTGCGATTCAAGAGGTTGTCGTTCAGCGCAATTCTCGTGGTGCCAAAAAGACCGCTGACGTTTGCGCTGACACGCGTGGTTTGCTTGGACGCGTCGAAATAGACGACATCTGTTGCAGGTATTCCATTGGCTCGAGCCAATGACAGCACTACCTCACGCACCGGACCCTCAGGAACCGGTTTGTAGGTATTGAACAGTGGTGTGATGAAAACCGGGTTGATCAAAATCAGTACAACAATAAACACAGTTCCACCTAAAGTCCCCCAGGCCCACCAAGTCTTCGGAACACGCCGGAAAATCGCGTACAGGCCGGTGAATGCGATGCCGGCCAGCAAACCGTTGACAGCCAGCACAATCAATTGTTCACCGAGCCATGCCGGGAGCGTCATAGTCGACAATCCGTATTGATGCTCTCGATAGAACTCGGCATAGATCGCCAGTGGAAAGGACAGCGCGCTGGTCAACAGGAAGTAAATCAGGACGTAAATGAGTACCTGTCTGTTCTTTCCAGCTGCCCGGTCAATCGCAAAATCGCGAATGCGAGCGGAAATGCGCTTCGCCAGTAACAGCCAGGCGATGGCCAAACCAAGCAAGAAATTCCACAACGACAACCAGTAACCACCTTCAGCATAAGCATCTGACCTGATTCGCGCCTCTCCTTGCAAGCGATCAAGGTATTTCCTGGTTGCCGCTTCAATGTCGAAAACTAATGGTTCTGCACTCGCTGGCGCATTTGACGGTAGATTAGCAACCGCTGATATCAACGCGCGCTCATTGGTCGCACTGGCCTGCGGCGTTTGGGCCGACGTCGCGAAAGTAACGATTGAGAAGAGTAAGCAGGTGAACAGTCTGAACATGGCGAGTCTCGGTGGAAGAGGTTTGCGAACGATTGTGTGTTGAATTTCGCAGGCTAAGCAGCAGCGTCTTACGAGAATAGTGCGGAGAGACGAACTGCATATTTGCAATGACAGTTGGTCGTTTGGACACCGCAGACCGAAACGAAGTCAAGCTGGATGGTGCAACTTCCAGATCAACGGCTAAATAACTGTTTCGCCAACTTCGGGGCTACTTTGAGCAAGCCTTCAGCATTACTGCGTAATACGCCGTACCTGGTTTGATATCCAACCAAATACTCGGCTCCCCCGTGTTGGTAAGCATTTTCCCACTGGCCATATGATCAGCATATGAACTCAGGGAGAGAATTCTGGAACGCGCGGCCTCGCATTCGTATTCACGCAGTGCAAGACGGGACTTGGTGCCATCAGGTTCGGATTTTTTCATATCCTTGACATCAACAGCCTTGAGGACACCAGGTTCCTTGCGAATCGAGCTAGGGTCGACATAAAACCGCGCCTCCTCGTTTTCATAGACAAGGACCCATTCAGCCCAGGCCGAGTGAGTAAGACAGAGCAAAAAAATAAGTAGCAGCTTCTTCATCGCACATGATCCTTACTTGTTAAACAATTGCTTCATCAGATTTTCAGCAGTTCTACTTTCTTCTCAGCGTCAGCAATTCGGCACGTAACCTGTCAATAACACCTGACCACTGTCTGTCTGCTCCTTGACGATAGAGCTTTAGTGATGAATACCAAGGGCTATCATCTCGATCAAGCATCCATCTCCAATCGGGTACAAACGGTAGTATCACCCAGGTCGGTTTACCTATCGCACCGCTCAGATGTGCAACGCTGGTATCGACAGATATGTTCAGGTCCATCAGTTCGCAAAGGGCCGCAGTATCTTCAAAGTCCATTAATTCATCGCCGAAATGCCGAAACTTCGGGTGGGCATCGATGACCATTTGGTCGCCGTCGCGTAACTCCCTCTGCAAACTAAAGTACTCAAACTTGTCCGGCAGTACACTTAAAAGTGACTCCAATGAAACACTACGATTGCGGTCATTGGCATGCAGTCGGCTTCCACTCAAAACGATGCCAATTCGTGGCGCAACCTCTTTTCCCAACCTTGCGCTCCATTTCTCAACCAGGAGTGGATCGGCTCGCAGGTAGGCACCAGTGTTTGGGATAGTATTGAGGTTAGTTTTGTAGACCAGTGGCAATGAAAGCAAAGGGCAGTGAAAATCGAAGTTCGGCAACCCATCTCCCCGGCCTGTCCAAAAATCCACACCTTCAATATTGCGCAATAGTCCCGCTAGCGATACAGGAACTTTGACAATAATCCGTCCTGCTTGTCTCGCAAGGATATTGAGGTAGCGGGCGAACTGAATCGTATCTCCCAAACCTTGTTCGCTGTACACGAAGATGGTTTTGCCTTGCAAGGACTCCGCGCCTGTCCAAAGCGCTTGCTGGAAGTCTGGTCGCTTTGACCCCAAAGACTCATTCTTCCAGCGCCACTCATACAATGGCCAGCCATTTTCAAAATCGCCAGCGAGCAGCAGCGACAAACTTTTGTTCCATTGAGCCTCGGCGTAATCCGGCTTGATAGCAATTGCAGCGTCGAAGCTGAGCACCGCAGCGGCGAGTCGTTTCAGGTCATGCAGCACCAGTCCGCGATTACAGTGCGCCTGCGCATAATCTGGGTTGAGCACAATCGCGGTATCGTAGCTTGCAATTGCCGCCTCAAATTTCCCGAGCTCATGAAGCACGATACCGCAGTTGTAGTGACATTCCGCGAAATCAGGTTTCAGTTTGACCGCTCTTTCATAACTGGCTAGCGCCGCATCCAGTCGTCCGACCGAGCGCAATGCGTTGCCACGGCTTCGGTAAGTATCTGGCCAGAGAGGGTCGAGTCGTATTGCTGCGTCATAACTGGCAATTGCGGCATCCATTTGCTGAAGCTGTTCGAGCACAATGCCGCGATTGGCAAAAGCTTCCGCATAGTCGGGCCGTGCCTTGAGTGCATTGTCGTAACTGACAATTGCCGCTTCTGGTCGCTTGAGAACCCGCAGCGCATTGCCTCGGTTGTAGTGTGCTGCGGCATATCCTGGCTGGAGCGCGATCGCGCGGTCGAAACAGGTGATGGCGGCATCCATTTGATCGAGCTCCTGGTACGCAACTCCCTGATTGAAAGAGTAGTCCGCATTGCCCGGATTGATGCGAATTGCCCTGTCATAACTGAGGACAGCAGCTTCAAAGTGCTTCAGCGCCTGCAAGGCATTGCCCCGATTCGAATAAGCATCCGCGTGAGCAGGTTCTATCCTGATCGCTTGATCATAACTGGCGACTGCTTCGTCAAACCGTCCCAGTGCTTGGAGTGCGACTCCTAGGTTGTAAAAGCAAACATCGCTATGCGGGTTGATCTCAATTGCTCTGGTGATGAGTTTGATTGCCAACTCATGTTCATTCAGTTGCATGGCAACGACACCAAGTAAATACTGGGCATCAAAATGATTTGCGTCTATATTCAGAATTTGCTCATAGATCCGTCGCGCGTCATGTAGAAGACCCCGCTGATGCAATGCGTATGCCTCTCTGATCCGATTGGCAGGAAAACTTGATCGTTGAAAGATATCGGATTTTCTGCTGTTCATGTGCAACCATGGCCCCTCGTTACGCGGAACGCCGCTCTAGTTCGCTTCAGTTATCGGAGTATCACTGACCCCCGGCTCCAGAGTCAATTATTCCTATGCGGCTGGGAATGCTAAGGAGCCAAGCAAGGCGCTTGGGCTGTTGGACTCGTGCATTGTGTTAACATTCATCGATGAAAAAAACTCTCAAATCAATTGCCCTGATGTCAGGGATTGCGGCGTTTAGCGCCTCTCCTGCGCTCGCCCAAAACCAGGCGCCATCGCCACCCCAAAGCGCATTGACAATTTATGGCGGCTATGGCGGCGGGGGATCGTTCGAGCAGGCGGGTAACGGCACCATCATCATCAATCCCAATGCCAATGCCAATGTCGATTCAAATGCAGTTGGTGCAGTCAGCATCGATTGGCGATACGACAAGTCCGGCAACGGCCAGATTTTTGCCAGCTACCAACGGGCAAATTTGGATTTACCGACAGGTGTACTTTTGCCGAACGGCGCCAATTCGTTCTCGCTTGACATTACCTATCTGCAACTGGGTGGCGTGCGGTACATCGGTGGCACAGCCGGTCAAGGTGCCTACTATGCCGGCGGCATCGGGGCCACATTCTTTTCGCCCCGAAATGCCGGTCTGTCGTCAGAAGTGCGTCCGTCTGTCAGTCTGGCGTTCGGATATGAGCATGAGGTCAATCCAACGCTTTCGATTCGCGGCGAACTCCGTGGATACGCCACCTTATTCAATAGCAACAGCGCCATTTTTTGCTCAGGCGGATGCACCATTGCGCTACAAGGTGACACCTTCACGCAAGGGCAGGCGCTGATTGGATTGTCGCTACGCTTTTAGCAGAGCAATCCCCGGCGGGGCCAGCCGTCGCGTCTACCGACACCGTATCGCCGGCACCAACTGGCATCGGCATTCGGTATCAAGCAAAACCTCGTGCTTAACGCTTTTAAGCGCTTGTCCGCCTGCCGCCAGATTTAGCAGCCGATTTGGCGCGCGCCGCGGGCTTGACTGTACGCTTCACAGACTTTCGGGTTGGCGTTTTTGCGGGAGGTTTTTGCGATCCTGCAACTACGACCGGCGGATCAAGCGCATCCGCAGCCGCAAGCAATTCCAGCCAGGCGCCACGCAAACATTCAAGGAAAAATCCTGGATCAGGCATCATGTTGCGGCACGAGACCGCCGATACCCACATCACGCGGTTGTAGCTGACGCCGGTGATGTTGAGTCCGCCGCCATCGCCGGGAATACTCACCGGGTACAGGCACATGGCTTTGGCTCCAGCCAGATAAATCGGCTTGTCCGGCCCGCGTACGTTTGAAACAGTCATGTTGATCGACGGCAACATGAATTTTTCGAGGGCGAAATTGACTACCGGGGGCGGCAATATATCAAGCAGATTTTTCAGGAGATCCAAGCCCAAGGTTTCAGCGTTGGCCTTGCTGGCCCTTGCACCCTCGTGCGCCGCCCTGAGTCGCTCAATCGGATCGGCAATATCGGATCGAACCGGCACTGGCACGCCAGCAACATCGTTGCCCCCGGCCGAGGCATCCGTCCGTAGCGAAATTGGCATCAATGCACGCAGGGTTTCCTCAGGTAACTCGTGCTTGGCCAGCAGGTAGTTGCGCACGCCGCCACCAGCAACGGCAATGAACACGTCGTTTAAGGTGATCCCCGGCACCTTGTCGCGGATGCGCTTGATGCGCGAGATCGGCATGCCGAAACCGTCGACTACACGATTGCCTGATACTCGCTCACTAAAGCGGGTTTTCGGCACTTTGCCAAGTTTGGCGAGAGCATCCGCGGAATCGGGCGCAGCGCGGCCGATCGCTTCAAGGCGCGCATTCAGCACGCGCCGGGCGATCGTCGTGGTCAGGCGTGACACCTTGCCGACCCGCTGAACCGCATGCATAAGTGCCTGCGCAGCAATCTCAACCGCCAGCGGATCCCGGTCCACAACAACGGACTGCACCGGCTTTGCTCCCTTGATTTCCGGAGAGTCTGCATGCAGTTGTTCGAACAGGTGAATGGCAGCCATCCCATCGACCACGGCATGGTGAATTTTCAACAATACAGCAAAAGCACCGGGGGGAAGGTTAGGAATGTTGTCCAATCCCTCGATTACATAGACTTCCCAGAGCGGCTTCGAACGATCCAGCGGACGCGAATGCAAACGTGCCACCTGAATCATTAGTTGCCGCCAATCACCCGGTGCCGGCAAGGCAATATGTCGAACGTGAAAATCAAGATCGATATCGCCGCTGGCTACCCAATACGGCCGATCCAAACCGAAAGGTACGGAGACCAACTTTTGCCGGAAGACCGGATGCAGATACAGACGCTGCTCAAAATGCTGCAAGATGTCCTTAAAACGGACCTTGCCGCCGGGCGCTGTGCTGACATCGTAAATAGACAAGGCGGCAACATGGTTGTACATGGCGCGGCGCTCGGAAAACAGCGATACATGGTCAGTTCCGGAGAGTTGTTGCATGATGAAAATTCCTCGATGTTGGATCGTGAAAACTCAGTCGGCAGGTCAATAGCAAAAGATCGAGCAGAGACTTGCTGCTTACAGAGATAAGGTAAGGCTTCAAATTCTCCTTGCCGGAGGTGCTACAAATAGCCCATTCGTTTTGCGCTGAACACCGTTGCCATTCGCACCAGCTTGATCGACAGGCGCTTGAGGTGATACACCAGGGCCGCGCCGGGTCCGGTCAGACAAATATCCTGACCTTTCTCAACGGCACGAACCATATCTTCGGCAACGACATCCGGGGTACAACCTTTGGCAAGGTAATACGCTTGCAGTTTGGCGATCTGAGCGGCCGGGACCGAAGGCGCAACACCTGCACCCGTGGTAACGATGGCGGTATTGATCACTCCGGGGCAAACCGTGGTGACACCGATTTGTGTTTCCGCAAGCTCCATCTTCAGCACTTCACTGAAGCCGGCCACCGCGTGCTTGGATGCAGCATAGGCGGCCATTGACGGCGCCGGGAAATTCCCGGCCGATGAAGCGACGTTAAGCACCTGACGCGAACCACCGGCGGCAATCATCTGCGGAATGAAATAGCGACAACCGTGCACCACGCCCATGACATTCACGTTCATCACGCGCGGCCAGTGTTCCAAATCACTTCCCAGAAACAAACCAAAATAGGCAATCCCGGCATTGTTGACCAGTACATCGACGGCGCCGACCTTGCCGTGAACCAAGGATGCAAACTCCTTCATCGCCGTCTCGTTTGATACATCAACGGCATGAATCATGCAGGAAACACCCAGTGTTTCGACATCCCGCTTGACCGACTCCAACGTACCCAATTGAATGTCCGAGGCAATGATGTGCGCTCCGCGCCTGGCAAAAGCCAGCGCCGCCGCCCGCCCGATGCCGGAACCCGCGCCGGTAATCAAAACCTGCTTACCTTTCAAATCGTTGATCGCCATTGCGGTTCCCTTGCTTGGTCTGTGACGTGCTTATGGCTTACGCGTGCTGGTTGCCGCCAGTGCCGCCCTGTCCTTATCCGCGCCAATCGGGTCGATGCAAATGATCGACGGACGCTGGTCTTCAATTGCGTAGGACGGAAGGTTTGATGAGCTGGAACACACACGGCCGTCTTCGGTGAAGGCGAAGTCGCGGAGCACGGTGACTCGTGTCGGGCTGGCATAACTTTGGAAAGTTTTGGTGGCGGGCGTAAAGCGCAGGATGCGATCCGAATTGTTTGCTGCCAACCAGACTTCTCCTGACTTACGCTCCACATTCAGCGCATATGGTGTTTCGTATTCACCTTCGGCGACACCTGGAATTTTGAAGGTTTCAAATTTCTTGGTCGCGGTGTCGAAGCTCATCAAGGCGCTTTCATCAAAAGCAGGAATCCAGAACACACCCTTGGCATCAAAGCGCGGGCGTCGGGGTCCCTTGAGCGGGGTGTCATACTCGGTGATTTCCAGAGTCTTGGGATCGATCCGACCGATCTTGCTGGCGTAGAGCTTGGCGTACCACACGCTGCCATCCACCGGATTGAAGTCGATGCCGTAGGGGAAAGCCATGATCTTTTCGCCGAAGAAACGATGATGCGAAAGATTGAGCATCAAAGCCTTGTCCGGCACCCACGACGACATGCGTAACAGCGTCGGGAACAACTTGTCAGTGACCCAGCGCCAGAAACCGTTGTGCGGCAGGTTGATCACCGTCATGGTTTCGGTCTTAGGATCAAATCGTCCCATCTGGTTCGAGGCGACGATGGTGAACCAGACCATGTCGTTCTTGTCGACCCGCAAGGTATGCGGGTACAAGGCATCGTGACCCACAGGATAGGTCTTAAAGGTTTTCTTCACCGGATCAAACGACATGATGGTGCTCGACAAGGAATTGGTGAACCAGACGCGTCCATCACTGGTCTCACCCATGCTGTGCGGACCATGCTTGCCCGAGAACACACCGATCGGCAATGCCATGCCGGAAAACTTGCCACCGCGCGGCAGATCGATATCCGGCAGATGGTTTTGTTCGATGACGCCGGTCTTGCGGTCCAGCACCCACAGAATGTCGTGACCTTCGTCAGTTCCATAAACCTTTTGATCCTTCATCACATCCGCATCGTGGATGAACGAGAAAGCGTCGCCTAGCAGCCATTCCTCAACCTTGGCTTTGCTCAGTTCCGGGCTGGCACCATAGTTATGCAACGCCTGCACCGGCTTGCCGTCAAAACCTCGGCTGAGCACATCAGCGAAAATCGTTTTCTGCGCTGCGGTCGGGATCGCCAGAATCCCTTCCATCTTGGTGATGGTCCCCATCCACTCTTCATGGCTCTTGGGAATGCGCGTGGTCGAATTGCCCATCTGGTGACAGTAATTGCACTGGCTGATAAACCCGGGCCGATCTCTGGCGACATCTTTCCACGGCAATTTGGCATTGTGTGCAGAAGCCGATAGCGCATTGGATGCAGCGTCAGCATCAGCGAAAGTCTTCAACGACAAATCCAGTTGCGTGAGTTCGTCCGCCTTGACGGTTTTGGTTACCCGGTTATCCTCGTAATTGGCGAGGCGAACACGAACGTCGAGCGCACCCGCATAAGCGGTACGGATGGTGTACTTGCCGGCAATGTCGGTATAGACCGTTTCACGTTTTTCCTTGGCAGCGTCAAAGACAGTGACCATCGCGCCATAAGCTGGTTTGCCGTCCGGCAGACTCACGGTACCGGTAAAGGAAGCAGCGTGGCTCCCAGTCGCTAATCCAAAAATTCCAGCGATTGCAACCCCCATGCGTAGTGACGCATAGCGAGAATTAGTCTTTTTCATGGCAGTGTTTCCCAAAGTGTTTTTCAGTGTATTTGTCATGGCATCGATCTCCTTAGGCAGCACGCGCACGGAACCAGCCGGGGAGCGGCGAGTTAAAGCGCAATGAGCCAAGAATGCCAATCGACATCAAGGACATCAGTGGTCCGCCACACAACAAGTTCAACAGCAGCATCGCCGCAGCAATATCAAGTTTGAGATCGCCCAGTCCGTCACCCAACCAAAGAATCAGAATTAGAACCAAGCCGCTGAGCTGGTTGAGCAACATGATCCACTCAAACAGTTTGAAAGCCCGTCCCTGCCAGAGCAGAACAGCTTGCAGCAAAAGACACGCCGCGGGCACGTAATAGCCAACAGCCATAGTGCCGGCGTACGCCATGATCAAACTGCAAACCAGCAATAGTGCGGTGAAAATGGTTGCCTGAGTAGGACGAATCGAAGGCGTCATTTTGCTTCTCCTGAATTATTTGTTCGAGCTTGTACTTTAGAGAATTCAACACGCGCTTAATTGACTTTGCACGCCAATTTGGGCACAGTGAGCTGATGACGCGAACACCAATATTGGCGAAGCGGTGAGTTCCTGGGTCCGCAGCGGCGCACTGATCGGCGCACGGGCGCTGGTGGGTGAACTCGGCGGCGATCTGAGTGCATTGGCGAGTGCCGCGCGAATTGACGAAGCTGCGTTTGATGACTCGGACTTCCCGGTACCGACCAGTTCGGTGGTGACCTTTCTGGAAACAGCAGCGGTGCGTTGCCAATGTGAAACCTTTGGCCTTCAATTGGCGCAGCGACAAAACATGTCTTTGCTTGGTCCACTATGGACACTCATGCAAAGCGCTACCACCGTGGGAGAGATGCTCGACGACCTGTCGCGCTATTTCATGTTGCACACCACCGGCGTATTAATTGCCGTCGAACGCACTAAATCTTGTCAGATCTGGAACTACAGTTTGGCTGCGGACACTGGCGGCAATGACCGGCAGACCATGGAACTAGGACTTGCCATCCTCGCCCTGGAAATAAGAAGAGCCTGCCCGCGCTGGATGCCGGAACGGGTCAGCTTCCGGCACAGCCCGCCATCTGATTTGCGTTTGCACCGAAAGGTGTTCGGTGCAAACGTATTTTTTAATGCTGATCGCACCGCTCTTTTTATCGACGGCAAAGTCCTCACAACGACCCTGGGCTCGGGGGATGCGCAAACACATCACGCGCTTGCATCAAGTTTCCTTGCGCAGCGCAAACAACTGCCAGAATTGCTGTGTACCCAAACCGAAACCGTCATCCGTTCCTTGCTGCCGGTCACCGCTTGCGATATTGCTGTCGTCGCCAAGGTGCTGCATGTCTCCAGCCGAAGCCTGCAGCGACACCTCACCCATCAAAGCACCAGCTTCAGCCGTATGCTGGATGCTGTTCGTGCCGATCTGGCACTCAAGTACTTGCGCCAGTCGGAACTGGCGGTTGCCGATATTGCAGAGATACTGGGTTTCTCGGAGACCAGCGCGCTGACCCGGGCGTTCAGTCGCTGGTACGGGCATAGCCCACGCCGCGAACGGAATCACTCGCGCCTGCCGGTTTAAGCCTTCGCCGCCAATCGTTGCATGGACACCGAACATCTACAGCTACTCGTCACTCGCGTCATGCCCTATGGAAAACATAAGGGCCGCCTGATTGCCGATCTACCCGGCAATTACCTCAACTGGTTTGCGCGCGAAGGTTTTCCAGCCGGCGAAATCGGGCAGCTGTTGGCATTGATGCATGAACTGGATCACAACGGACTGTCGTCATTGTTGGACCCCTTACGGCAGCGCTGAAGACTTGCCAGTTGGTGCTGACGATGGAATGGCCCGCTCATCGGCCAGACGCCGTCAAGCAAAGTGAGGTCCTGCCCTGGGTAAGCAGTCCAACGTGGAATCAAATTACCTCATCGCCCGGCGCAGCATCGCTGGTGTAATGCCATAGCTTGCTCTAAAGCATGTGGTCAGATAACTTTGGCTCACGAATCCACTCTCCGATGCGACATAGGCAATGGGTAAATTGGTGTCAGCGAGCAGTCGATGCGCGCGTTCAATTCGCTGTTGTTGAACATAACGATTGGGAGACATTCCCAAGGCCTTACCAAATAATTGTCGAAAATGAGATTCACTCAAACCCACTTTGCTCGCCAACAAGGAACTAGTTATCGGTTGTTTAAGGTTCTTGCTAATCCAGTCCAGGACAGTACTAAGGCGGCCCAACTGCAATCGATCGGGTGAAATCTGTTTGCCTGAATGCCCGTCTAAAACACGTTCAATTTGGTCCGCAATGATGGACCCGAGCTTGCGTACAAACACCGCATTTACTCTTTGTCCCCGTCCCAACTCACCCGCCAAATTAATTGCAGCAGCACTGACCAGGCCGTCGATGAAAGGATAGATGATCGTTCCGTCATTCATCCGCTTCAGGAGTTTTTTGGTTTCAGCGGAACTGACGTCGGTGAAATAGAGCATTACAGCATCGACCGGGCCGTCAAAAAACCATTCTGACGAGCAACCGGGCGGCAGCAGCACCGAAAAGCCGGGAATGAAACTCGATACCGTGCCGCTGGTGTTGCCACCAGAAACTCTTGCCCCGCCAACATGTACCGCCAGGGTCAACGTCGGCAGCGCAGGAATCTGTTGCCGCTTTGCTTGAAAGAAGTACCTTTCCACATGAAATGCCGGACGACCGTTGGCAGCACCACTGAATACAGGCGCGACTCCAAGCGACTTGCTTACCAATTGCCATGCGGTCGGAGCCATGGATCCACGGATTGTGAAAGAAACAGCGTCATTTTACAAAACTTGGACTTGCCGCTTAAGCCGAGAATCGGACTCGTCATCACTTGGACCGGATAAACACCTGCGGGAAATCATGAGAACAAAATTTCTCTTACTATCGGCAATCACATTTATTGGAGTCCCGTTTTCGGCTGCTCAGGCGGATGAGGATTTATCGCCGTGGTTGGTCCGCGTTGGCTATGCCAACGCTTCATTCGATACGTCGGCTACCCTCAAGCTTGCCGGAACCCAAGTACCAGGCGCTGTGTTGGACGTTCCGAGCAAGTCGCTCCCGCTTGGTGAAATCGGCTACGAGCTCACTGATCGATGGACAGCACGCCTGGCCATTGGACCTCCGCCAACGGTTACCGTGCTTGCCGGCGGGTCATTGAAGCAATACTCGCCACCGTTAAGCGGCGTTATCGGCAAGCTCACGATTGCACCGATTATTTTGTCGGCCACTTATTCCCTGGGCGATTTCAATGGTTTGAAACCCTACATCGGAGCGGGCATTAGCTACACCATCGTTATCGACACGAAGGATGCCGACATTGTCAATATTCATGCAAAGAATGCGTGGGGATCAGCCTTGCAGTTGGGTACGGACTGGGTAGTCGATCGTCACTGGTCAGTCTTTTTGGACGCGCGCAAGGTCTTTTTGAAGACCACGGGAACAGGTACGGTCACCGCACTGGGGTCGGCCGCCGCATGGGGAGAAGCGTCGCTTGATCCGCTGATTGTGACCGCTGGCGTTGCTTATCACTTTTGAGCTTACCTACAACGTCGACTGTGTAAGTCGGACAAGTTAAGACGGTCGATCAAGCGTTTGCACCTTTAGGTGCATGATTACAGTTTCCGTTCATTGCAACTCATCGGAATCAATGGTGATGACCAATCGCCAGTTGGTGTTGGCAAGAGACTGCCCCGGAAATCTATCGGGCAGGTCAAGACTGGAAGCAGTCGTTCGGATTTCTCGAAAGTAGTCGTTCCACCTTCAATCCCAGTCGACGCGTTAGCAATCGGCAAGAGTGCAATCAATGTTTGAGACATTATCTTTGGAGCCAATTTCCGATGCAAAACGCCAGTCATATCCGTAAGCTTTTTTTCGGTACCCATAACCCGTCGTGCATGGTTTTCTTAAACAAACTGAGCTAATTGACGAAACGCAGTTCATATTTTTTGCCTTACCATTTTCTACTAACCACTTTGCCGCCGCGTGTTGGCTTGGAAACGTTTTCAATACTTGTCCAGATTGCAAATCAAGCATACAAACTTCCTTACATAGTTTTACAGCCGCGGCATTAGCTCGTTTTCGCGTATTTGCTTTTGCTTGCTCAGGATTTTCTTCGCGCCATTCTTTCAGAGAAGCTTTGCGCTTTTCGTTTGCCTTTTCACCTGCACACGCCTCTATGCGTTTTGCCTCCCAAGCCTGATGTTTTTCAGGGTTTTCCTTTTTCCATTTACTAAGACTCGCTTTTCGCTTTTCTTGGGCTTCAGGAGTTTTGATACTCTCAACGATTTTGCTTTTGGCCCTTTCGTATTCTTCAGGATTTGCTTCTTTCCATTCTTTCATTCTTATACGAGACATTTCGCGGTATTTTTCTACGCTCATAACTTCTTTTATTCTTTGACTGCGCGCAAGTAGCGCTGGTGAATCGCCTGATTGGAATGCCTTTCTAGATGCTTCAAGCATTGGTTGAAATTGCTCAGGGTGATTTTTCATATGTCGACGTTTCTTTTCGCTTGATTCAGCGATAGATGAACGTTTAGTTGTACCACCTCCGCCGGCGACAAGATTTAGGCACTTTTCATCTGACAGAAGGTCTTTATCGACAATAGAAGCTTCTAGCTGTTCTGTCTCATCCGCTGTTTCACATTTAGCAATATAGAAACGCCGAAATTTGTCTTTGTATTTCTTAAATTTGCTGGCGAATTTCAAGCCCGACCCGTAATATCGCTTCAGTTCAGACCATTTAGGCCGATTGGCTTTACCGATGTAGTATTCGCCGTTTTCCATGTTTATTTGGATATAAACGACTCTGTAATAACCGTCCTTTTTACTACGCGAGCGAACAAGTTCGCTTGGGGTTATTACGTCGAACCAGCGATCCTTGATTGCGATACGCTCTTTTATAAATCCGAGCCTAGCCAAATTGCGTTTCGAATCAAAAGGATCAAATGGGTCGTCGGCGAATGACAATTCAATTGGATTGAATTCTTTCCATACTCTGATATTTTCATTGATAGTTATTATCATGCTTCGTTGGTACCTCTAACGTTCAAGCTACGCAGGCGCCGTTGGCGCTCCGCTTGAGCGAGGGTTAGTCCGCACCGGTGGTCAAGGGGTTGTATGTGATGTTGAAGGACCTATACCCGACCTCGGGGGCGACAGCCTGATGCAGCCGAACCGCTAGGGGCTCGACCAATGACCAGAGCGGGAAATGCTTCCTGCCAGTTTTGATGTACCGAAGTCCTTGATGTTCGTTCAGCCCGACGAGCATTCGCATCGCGTCGGCGTCGGTGGGCTGCTCATTGAATACAGAGAGCAGGCCGAGTTCCTTGGCCTTCCTATGGCAGGCATGCAGATCGTGCCCGTACTTCGGGCCGCGAAGCTCCTTTACGGTCACGCCCCTGAAGCGCAGATAGGACTTCAGCGTCAGTTCGATGCCGTGCAGCGCCAGGAAGTACGCCGGGATCGGGGAAATGTCTGTGGGAGTCTGATCGTTGCCCTCAACCAGCATCGCCGCTTCGATGTACTCATAGGCATACCGTGCGAGTCCAATCGCAGTCGTGCGGTCCTCGTCAGTCAGTGGCTTGTCCATTCGCTCGTTGAAGTTGTGCTTGCGAGCGTGTGCTGCTTAAGTGAGTTGTGCGGCCTAACGAATAGCGCATATCCGTCGACGCGGAAATGGCA
Source organism: Rhodocyclaceae bacterium (assembly GCA_016718525.1). Classification (GTDB taxonomy): domain Bacteria; phylum Pseudomonadota; class Gammaproteobacteria; order Burkholderiales; family Rhodocyclaceae; genus JADKHX01. The sequence goes on along the minus strand of JADKDD010000001.1, from coordinate 151,215 downwards.
GGTCAGCGAGTGATGTCATATTGGCGGATAAGCGCTGTTGGACGGAACCGAAACTGGTGCGTTGGCTTGTCGGGATTGTATGCCTCAAACTACCGAGTTGCGAGAGAGACCTGAAGGGCTGCTTTCGCTGCACTGCCGACGTCGAGTGAAGAAACCTATGCGACCGCAGTGACTTAACGACTGCCTTTCGTCACCGATGGATCCCATCACGTTCCGTTAATGATCGCGAGTTGGTGCTGGCCATACGCCGTAAGAAGCGGATCATTCATTCCAGCCAGATTTCTGGCAAGAAAAACTTGCTTTGGCTTAAGCCAGATCAAGAAAGCTTCCTTGCGATATGTTTAGTATCGGCCACACCCGTATCATTGAAGCCGTCGTGCTGGAATCAACAACAAAACATAATCATCAGGAGTAACAATAATGAACGGTGCACAATCTCTCGTACAAACGCTGATCAATTGCGACGTCGATACTTGCTTTGCCAATCCCGGCACGTCGGAGATGCACTTCGTTGCTGCGATGGATTCGGTGACCGCGATGCATCCTGTACTGTGCCTGTTTGAAGGCGTGGTGACCGGCGCGGCCGATGGCTACGGACGCATTGCCGGAAAACCTGCAGCCACCTTGTTGCATTGCGGCCCGGGCCTTGCCAATGGACTCGCGAACTTGCACAACGCGCGGCGCGGCAATACGCCGATCGTGAATATCGTCGGCGATCACGCCACCTATCACCAGCAATACGATGCGCCTTTGGCATCCGATGTGGCAGGATTTGCGCGCCCGGTGTCGTCGTGGATCTGCGAATCGAAGAATGCCAAAACGGTCGCAGGAGATGCGGCGCGTGCCGTGCAGGCGGCGCGGTCTGCGCCGGGTGGTGTGGCAACGCTGATCCTGCCGGCTGATACGGCATGGAATGAGGCCAGTCGTGCATCGCATGCCTTGGCTGATATTGGCCCGTCGGTAGTCAGTGCCGAGACCATTGAACAAATCGCCAGACTGCTGGTTGATGACGCGGCTGCAGGAAAGAAAACGGTCATGCTGTTGGCGGGTAAAGCGTTGCGTGGAGAAGGGCTCGAAGCCGCCGGCCGGGTGCAGGCCAAAACCGGCGTACGTTTGTTTTGCGATACCTTTGCCTCGGTCACCGAACTTGGGGCCGGGCGCGTGCCGGTCGAACGAATTCCGTACTTTGCGGAACAGATCGTGGCCTATCTTGCCGGGATTGATCGCATCATTCTCGTCGGCGCCAAACCACTCGTTTCATTTTTCGCGTATCCGGGCAAACCGAGCTGGTGCGCACCGGAAGGGTGCGAGTACACCTACCTTTCGCTGCCCCACGAAAACGGCGTCGAAGCACTAAAGAATTTGGCTGATGCACTTGGTGCGCCGGCGAAGTCGCCAATTCGGGTGCCGCTTGAACTACCTGCTTTGCCGAACGGGGCGCTGAATGCCATCAGCGCTGCCCAAATCATCGCCAACCTGACGCCGGACAATGTGATCTTCGCCGATGAATCGGCAACCTCGGGTCTTCCTCTACTGATGAACCTTGGTCGCGCGCGTCCGCACACGCACTTGGCGTTGACCGGTGGCTCGATCGGGCTTGGGCTGCCGCTGGCAATTGGTGCTGCAATCGCGGCACCGGACCGAAAAGTGGTGTGCCCGCATGGCGACGGCGGCGCGGCTTATACGGTACAGGCACTATGGACGATGGTGCGCGAGAACCTCGACATCACCGTCGTAATTTATGCCAATCGTTCCTATGCGATTCTCAACATCGAGTTGCAAAGAGTCGGCGCGATTGGTGCGGGACCGAAGGCATTGTCGATGCTCGATTTGCACAATCCCGAGATGAATTGGGTACAGATCGCCAACGGCTTCGGCATGGAGGCCAGCCGTGCGACGACCTGCGAAGAATTTGTTGCGCAGTACGACTCAGCAATGAAGAGCAGAGGTCCACGACTCATTGAAGTCATGTGTTAGGAGGAATCACCATGCTTGAAGCTCTACGCGCCATCGTCGGAGATGGCAACGTACTTGATGCAACCGAAGTTGCTAAACGCTCCGCCGGCGTGTGGCGGCCGGACAGCCTGAAGGCCGCTGCGCTGGTGCGCCCGAAAACGACGGAAGAAGTTTCGCAAGTGATGCGCTGGTGTCATGCGCAGAACGTCTCGGTCGTGACACAAGGCGGTTTGACCGGGCTGGTGCACGGCAGTGATGCGGCAGCAGACCAAGTCATTTTGTCGCTCGAACACATGCGCGAGATCGAGGAGATCAACCCTCGCCAGCGCACCGCAACAGTCCAGGCTGGTGTGGTGTTACAAGTCTTGCAGGAGGCGGCAGACGTGCATGGCCTGATTTTTCCGCTCGATCTCGGCGCCCGCGGCTCGGCGACTATCGGTGGCAACGCCGCAACCAACGCCGGCGGCAACCGGGTGATCCGTTACGGCATGACGCGCGATATGGTACTCGGCGTGGAAGTAGTGCTGGCCGACGGCACCATTCTTTCATCGCTCAATCATCTGTTCAAGAACAATGCCGGCTACGACCTAAAACAGTTGTTCATTGGTTCCGAGGGCACGCTGGGCATCATCACCCGACTGGTGCTGCGTCTGCGTGAAAAACCGATGAGTCATAACGTGGCTTTTGTCGCCGTGCCGGATTTTGCGGCGATGGGCAAATTGCTCAAGCATATGGACCGCTCACTCGGCGGCACGTTGTCGGCGTTTGAGGCGATGTGGCAGTCTTTCTATCGCCTGGTAACCACTGCCCCGGCCAAGGGGAGGCCGCCGATCTCGCAAGACTATCCCTACTACGTGCTGATCGAAAGTCTGGGTGCGGAGCGCGAATCGGACACAGTGCGATTCAACGCCGCGCTCGAAACGGCCATGGAACAAGCCTTGATTGTCGATGCCGCGATTTCGCAATCGGATGCCGACTGCCATGCCTTCTGGTCATTACGCGACGATGTCGAGCAAGTGATGCATGGCGGCCTGCCGGTGATATTTGACATCTCCTTGCCGATCGATGAAATGGAGCGCTACACGGAAAACTTGCGTGACGCCTTGCCCGCAGCCATTGGTGAGCACAAGCTGTGGATATTTGGTCATCTCGGCGACGGCAACCTTCACGTCATTGTGCAGGTCAAGCCACAAGACTATTTCGCAATGCGACCCAAAATTGAGGCGCTGGTGTATCAACCGCTGGCAGCATTCCGTGGCTCGGTATCTGCGGAGCACGGCATCGGGCTGGAGAAAAAACCTTACCTCTCGGTTAGTCGCAGTGAAACGGAAATTGCCATAATGCGCAAAATCAAGGCGGCGCTTGACCCGAAGGGAATACTCAATCCGGGCAAGATTTTTTAGTTGACACTCGAATAGCTGAGGCGGCATTTATGGGAACGCTCAACGTTGCACCGGTCACACCAATCGACTATCGCCGGCTGGCAGAGAAGCGTTTGCCGCGCTTCCTGTTTGACTACATCGATGGCGGTGCCAACGATGAATTGACGATGGCTGCGAACATCGACGACTTCCAAAAGTTACATCTACGTCAGCGCGTGATGCGCGACGTCTCCAACATCAGCACAGAGACAGTGATCCTCGGTGAAAAGGCCAGCATGCCGGTGATCCTTGCCCCGGTCGGGATGGCCGGGTTGATGGCACGGCGTGGCGAAGTACAGGGCGTACGCGCGGCCAATGCGGCAGGCGTACCGTTTACGCTATCGACGGTTGGCATCTGCCCGTTGGAAGAAGTCAAGGCCGCGTCAAACCGTCCGTTTTGGTTTCAGCTTTATATGATTCGCGACCGTGAAATCGTCCGCAATATGCTCACGCGCGCCCAAGCCGCGGGATGCACCACGGTGGTATTTACGGTTGATCTGCCAATCGCCGGGATGCGCCATCGCGACGCCCGCAATGGCATGGGTGGCCACAGTCTGCGCGCTCGCGCCGCCTCGGCATGGCAAATCCTGACCCACCCGGTTTGGGTTGCCGATGTGGGCGTTTTCGGCAAACCGCATTCGTTTGGCAACCTCGAGGATATGGTCGCCAATCCGACCGACATGGAAGCCTACAAAAAATGGCTCAACGCCCAGTTTGATTGCTCGGTGACATGGAAGGATATTGAATGGCTGCGCGGCATCTGGCCGGGCAAATTGTTGATCAAAGGCATCCTCGACGCGGAAGACGCAATCGCCGCCGCTGCCGCCGGAGCCGATGGCGTGATCGTCTCGAATCATGGCGGACGCCAACTCGATACCGTTGCCTCCGGCATCTCGAAACTACCCTCGGTGGTGGCCGCCGTAGGCGACAAAATCGAAGTGCTGATGGACGGCGGCGTACGCAGTGGGTTGGATGTCGTCAAAGCCGTTTCTCTTGGCGCCCGCGCCGTGATGATCGGCAGGCCGTGGGTGTGGGCCAACGCAGCGCACGGTCAAGCCGGCGTGAGCAACCTGCTGGCGGTGTTCAAGCGGGAAATGGAAGTGGCCATGGCCTTGACCGGTGTCACGCGCGTGGATCAATTGTCGCCGGACTTGTTTGATCGGGACGCTTGAAAGACAGCTCACGACAACGGCGTCTGGCCAGCACCAACTGACGCCTTGAAATTCTATTTGGGCATCAAGCGTTCCAACAAGGCCGTCGCATCCGCTCGCGTCATATAGCGCGGCACGCCATACGTCCCATGCGCCTCGGCAAATGCGCGATCAATGATCTTATCAAAATCGTTTCGCTGAAGCTCTTTCACGACTTGCGGGATTTGCATGTCGGCATTCATTTTGCGAATCTGCGCGATGAAAGCATCGGCGAGTTCGGTTTCGCTCGCACCTGCATTGCCGATCCCTGAAACACGCGCCAAATCCGCGAGGCGATGGGCGCAGTGCGACTTGGAGAGATCCAGAATCTGCGGCATGACAATCGCGTTGGCGAGGCCATGCGGAACGTGATACAGGCCACCAAGTTGGTGTGCGATGGCATGAACATAACCAACACCAGCGCGGGTGAACGCCAGACCCGCCATGCATGAGGCCACAGCCATACGCTCGCGCGCCTCAAGGTTGCTGCCCTCGGCGTAAGCGATGGGCAAGTTGCGCAGGATGCTGGCAGTGGCCATGCGTGCCAGCGCGTCGGTTTCATCCGTAGCGATGGTCGAGATGTAGGCTTCGACAGCATGAGTCAGTGCGTCCATGCCGGTCGGTGCAGTAATGAACGGAGGTAGTCCGGTCATCAGTTTGGGATCAAGCGCAACCATTGACGGTACGACCTTGGGGTCAATGATGGCGTGTTTGATTTGCAACTGCTTGTCCGATACCACAGCGGCAATCGTCACTTCAGAGCCGGTTCCGGCCGTCGTTGGAATGGCAAAGAAAGGCAAGCCGCGTTTGCGCGGTGCCGAGTACAACCACACCCCGGCGAGTTTGGACGGATGACAGTTATTCGCCTGGCACAACAGGATGGATTTGGCGCCATCAATCGATGAGCCGCCACCAACCGCCAGCACCGCATCGGCTTTGAACTTGTTCAGTTGCTCGACACCCTTGAGCACCAACTCATAGCCGGGATCGGGTTCAATTTCGCTATACACCTCGACGGTGATACCGCCTTTTTGCAGCTCCGCAATGACCGGATTGACGATGCCGAGTTTGAACACCGGACCATCGGTAATTACCATCACGCGCTTGACGCCCAGACCGACAATCTCGCGTGCCAGGGACAACGAGGCGTCCGGCCCGACGAAGGAAAACGGCTTGGGGAAATTCAGCAGCGGTCCGACTAACCCGAAGATGGTGACTCTGATACGACTAATGATGTTCATCAAGCTATCTCCTCTATTCCTATTCGATTTTCCGGGCGCCGCGACTTGACGTCCGCGACCCGCGATTGGTGAGCAGGATACATGGACTTTGTACACTTGGAATGCCGACTACATTGTTGCGTCAACTTGAGTCCGACTGATACCGCGGTCACCCGGCAAAGGCGTTATAGCCCTATCCCGATCGACCATTCAAAACTTATGTGATGGCGTGTTGCCGGTTACTTTGGCGATATAGTTAACCATCACTCACTTCAATGCCCGTCATGACATCTCGAACTCGATTGTTACCGATTATTCTCGTCTCGACATTGCTTGTCGCCTGTGACCGCAAGGCAATATTCGTCGAAAGCTGCGAACCTGTTGGCAAGATGGAACCGATTTGTCTGTTTTCGAATCCCGAAGACATTGAAGCCTTGCCCGACGGCAAAACACTGCTGATCAGTCAAATGGGTATGAATATGGAGCAAAGCGCGCCGGGTTCGCTCGTGTTTTTCGACACGCTGACCGGCAAAGTAACGTCAGCTCAACCGCCCGCCGATGCGCCGAGTGGTGACGTCTGGGGGGCACCGAATTGCCCCGGCAATCCACGCGCGACGATTGCGCCACACGGTACCTCTTTGAAACAACGCGATGACAAACGTTGGCAACTTGCTGTCGTCAATCATGGCGGACGAGAAAGTATCGAACTGTTTGAGCTGCTGACCGACACCAACCCGCCGCAGTTGGCATGGCGCGGTTGCGTGCCGGCCGAAACCGGCATGTTCATCAACGATGTCGCAGTGCTGAAAAACGGCGGCTTGATCGCCAGCAACATGTTCGACAAACACGCACCGAGCGTTTTTGGTCTCAACACCGGTGCGCTCAAGGCGATGTTTGGCATCAACACTGGCTATGTCATGGAGTGGCAAAGGTCTGGCGGATTCAGGGTACTCGAGGGGAGTCACGCGCGCTTCGTCAACGGCGTAGAAATCAGCCCTGATAACAAGACGGTTTTCGCCAACGTGTACTTCGGTGGCGAGATGCTGAAGCTGGACCGGACCAGCGGCAAGCGGCTCGGCAGCGTGCCGATGACCAAGGGCGACAACCTCGCCTGGGACACAAAAGGCAACTTGCTCGCGCTCTCGCATACAGGATCAACCACCGAACAGATCGATTGCATGAAGCAGCCGGGACGCACCTGTGCACTCGAATACACCCTGTTGCGGATCAACCCGGAAACGCTAAAAAGCGAAATATTGCTCACTCATTCCGGCGCGCCGATGGGCGCGGCAACGGTGGCGCGCGAGTTGAATGGTTCCTTGTATCTTGGTTCGTTCACCGGCAACCGTATTGTCAAGATGCCCTATCCGTGAACCGATAACCCGCATAGCAAAGTGTTGATGACGCGAGCGTAGTGAATCAGTCACAATCTTCACCCGAACTTCGCCTGCTCTTGATCGGCCGCGGCTTGCGTGCGTTCGTCGACGGTTATGTCGCCATCCTGCTGCCGGTTTATCTTTTGGCGCTTGGCTACAATGTGCTTGATGTCGGGCTCATCAGTACTTCCACGCTTTTGGGTTCCGCTGCACTGACGCTCGCGGTCGGTGCTTGGGGGCATCACTTCAACTCGCGGCGTTTGTTACTGTCGGCCGCAATACTGATGACCGCGACCGGTCTTGCATTCATCAGTGTGGATAGTTTTTGGCCGCTGTTGCTGATCGCCTTTGTTGGCACCCTCAATCCAAGCGCCGGCGACGTCAGCGTATTCCTGCCGCTCGAACACGCACGGATTGCCGGGGCGACGACCGACGCCACACGCACGACGGCTTTTGCGCGATACAGCTTGACCGGTTCGCTGTGTGCGGCATTGGGCGCGCTGGCAGTTGGCGTGCCTGAACTTCTCGAAACAACCGGCATTCGACACCTGGATGCATTGCGTTGCATGTTTGTGTTTTACGCAATGACTGGATTCGTCGTGTATGTCATGTACCGAAAATTGCCTGTGCCCCAGGCTGAAGCGGAAGTCGTCCGCCCAGCCCCGCTGCGTGAGTCGCGCACAGTCGTCGTCCGTATCGCGGCACTGTTTTGTGTCGATGCCTTCGCCGGCGGACTGGTGGTCAATTCGCTGTTGGCACTGTGGCTGTTCGGCAAGTACGATCTTTCGCTTTCCGTGGCCGGGTCGTTCTTCTTCTGGTCGGGCCTGCTCGGCGCCTTTTCCCAGTTGGCGGCACCGAAAGTGGCAGAAAAGATTGGCTTGCTCAACACCATGGTGTTCACACACATTCCGGCCAATATTTTTCTGATTCTGGCGGCGCTGTCACCCAACCTGACCGCCGCGTTCGCATTTCTGCTCTTGCGTGCGCTCCTGTCACAAATGGATGTGCCAACGCGCAGTGCCTATGTGATGTCGGTGGTCACCCCTGCAGAGCGCAACGCCGCGGCCAGCTTCACCGCGACGCCGCGCAGCCTTGCCGCGGCGTTGGGACCGACATTGGGTACGGCGATGTTTGCCGCCGGTTTTCTGGCGGCACCGCTGGTCGTGGCTGGCGGATTAAAGATCGCCTACGACCTGGCGCTGTGGGGCTCGCTTCGCCACCACCAGATTGACAGCCAGGCACCAGGCAATTGATCGTCGCCAGTTGGTGCTGATGGAACGCTGTCGTGACTCGGTCATTCGACCGTCGGAAACGCCGTGCGCTATGATTTGCGTCATCCAATTTCAGGGATTTTGATGTGAAGAAAATTCTGCTTGTCTGCCTGTGGCTGGCGTCAGCTTCAGCGTGGGGCCAAACAGCGCTTGATGAAGCAAACACCGCCTATCGCAACCAGGACTATGTCACCGCGGCAAAGGGTTACAAGGCGGCAGCTGCGCAGGGGAGTGCGGTGGCTCAATTCAACCTTGCAACGATGTACAGCAATGGTCAGGGTGTCGAACAGGACTATGCCGAGGCAGTGAAGTTATTTCAGTTGGCAGCGGCACAGGGAAATGCCGCTGCGCGCTACAACCTGGGTACGATGTACAGCAATGGACAAGGTGTCGCCAAGGACTTTGTTGAAGCGGTGAAGTGGTTCCGGCTGGCTGCGGCGCAAGGCAATGCCGCTGCGCAGTTCGCGCTGGGTAGACGTTACCGGCGTGGCGAGGGTGTCGAGCAGAACTACGCCGAGGCAGTCAAATGGTTCCGGCTGGCTGCGGCGCAAGGGAATCCGGAAGCGCAATACGGTCTGGGGTTCATGTATGAGAACGGGCAAGGCGTGGCACAGGACTATGCCGAGGCGATCAAGTGGTTCCGTCTCGCCGCTGAACAGGGAAATATAGCGGCACAATCCGACCTTGGCTCAATGTACGACAACGGGCAAGGTGTCGCACAGAACTACGCCGAAGCGATGAAGTGGTACCGTTTGGCCGCTGCGCAGGGAGACGCAGTGGCGCAATACAAGCTTGGCCAGATGTATCACCTCGGCAAGGGAGTCGCACAGGACTATGCCGAATCCCTCAAGTGGTACCGCTCGGCAGCGGCCAAGGGCATTGTCGCCGCGCAATCGCAGCTTGGCTTGATGTACGACAACGGGCAGGGTACCGCGCAAGATGATGTCGAGGCGGTGAAGTGGTTTCGCCTCGCCGCGGCGCAGGGTGACGCCAAGGCGCAATCGGGTCTAGGTCTGAAATACCACAACGGCAGAGGCGTGCCACAAGACTACGCCGAAGCTCTGAGGTGGTACCGGCTGGCAGCAGCGCAGGAGGATGCCTTTGCACAATATAGCCTTGGCATGATGTACTTTGTCGGCAGGGGTGTGCCACAGGACTATGCGGAGGCATTGAAATGGTCACGGCTGGCAGCAGCGCAGGGGCAGGCCTTTGCGCAAAACAACCTTGCCGTGATGTACGCCGACGGAAAGGGCGTCGCGCAGAACCTGCAAAAGGCACATATGTGGTTCGGTTTTGCTGCCGTAAGCGGTTATCCGGCAGCTGCGCAAGGCCGAGATGGCATCGCCAAGCGATTGACGACGCCCCAACTTGCCGAAGCGGAAAAAATGGCGCGGGATTGTCAGGCAAGCAACTTCAAGAATTGCGATTGAATCAGCCGGTCGGCGACGATCGACTTAGTCCGCGCAAGTGATCGGCCATTTTCTCGGCGATCATGATGGTCGGCGCATTGGTGTTGCCGCCGATCAGCGTCGGCATGACCGAAGCATCGATCACACGCAGGCCTGCCATACCTTTCACCCGGCATTCGCCGTCGACTACCGCATCGGCATCGACACCCATACGGCACGTGCCCACCGGGTGATAGATCGTTTCCGCGTTTTGGCGAATGGATTGCGCCAACTGCTCATCGGTTTGCAACGCATCGCCGGGCACCTCTTCCTTGCCGCGATAGGGATCAAAGGCCGCCTGGGCAAATATCTTGCGTGCCATCTTCACGGCCTTGATCAGCACCGCAAGATCGTGCGAATCGGACAAATAGTTCGGCTGAATCAACGGTGCGGCCAGCGGGTCGGCCGAGGCCAGGCCGATAAATCCTTTGCTGTGCGGACGCAGTTGGCAGGCATGCAGCATATAGCCGTGCCCCGGGCCGGTCTCGCGTGCGTGATCCAGCATGAAGGCCGGAATGAAGTGCATTTGCACATCGGGCACCGCCAGCGCGGGATCGGTTTTTACAAAGGCGCCAGCTTCCAGCCCGTTGGAAGCGCCGGTACCCCGCTTGGTACGGTAATACTCGATCAGTGTCAGGATGCGGTTGTGAAACCTGGTCTGCTCATACAAGGTAACCGGTTGCGAGCAGTGTTGCTGAACCATCACATCCAGATGATCCTGCAGATTTTGACCAACCGCCGGCTTGTGTAGATTGACCGGAATGCCGAACCTGGTCAGCGCCTCGCCATCGCCGATACCGGACAGCATCAGCAAGTGCGGTGATTGCACCGCACCAGCGCATATCAATACTTCGCGCGTCACCCTGACAGATTTGGAACTGCGACCGCGCTGGTAGGTGACACCCGTAGCACGTCCGCCCTCGATGTTGATTGCCTTGACCCGAGCGCGGGTGATGATCGTCAGGTTCGGGCGCCTTTTTGCCGGGTTCAGAAATGCGACTGCAGTGCTCTGCCGCTCGCCATGCTTGATCGTGAGCTGGTAGGATCCATAACCCTCCTGTTGTGCTCCATTGAAATCCGGCGTTTCCGGCACGCCGGCCTGTTTTGCCGCCTCCTTGAACACTCCAAACAATAAATGGTTCGACGCATCCTGCGTAATGCCAAGCGGGCCGCCGCTGCCATGAAATTCATTGGCGCCACCAAAAAAATCCTCACTTTTTTTAAAGTACGGCAACACCTCGTCGTAGGACCAGCCTTCAAGACCGAGGTCGTTTGCCCAGTGGTCATAGTCGAACCGGTGGCCTCGGATATAAACCATCCCATTCATCGAACTCGATCCGCCGAGACCCTTGCCACGTGGCCAATACAAGCGACGGTTGTTGAGTTGCTTTTCTGCGGCTGTGTCGAAATACCAGTTGAACAATTTGCCCTTGAGCAGTTCCGCGACACCTGCCGGCATGTGAATGAAGGGATGCCAATCCGACATTCCGGCCTCAAGCAAAAGTACCGTCGTGTTCGGATCCTCGGTCAAACGGTTGGCCAGCACACAACCGGCGGAACCGGCGCCAACGATGACATAGTCGTACATGCAAGATTCCTTCAGGCAATAGAACTGCGATTAGTCCGGATCGCAACGCCCAATGCTGAGTGCGGGAGCACATTTGGTACTTAAGTCGCGAGGATCCAGTTTGCAGCAATTTCCGGTCAGTGTGCAAGGTGGAAATACGTTCGGGTTTAGTTGAAGGTTTTCAATATGCTTTTTAGCGCGCGAGAAAGCTGAGTGCGCGCTTAAGACTGATTACGGAAGTTCAGTTCTTGGTGGTCACTGTCTGCTTCGTGACCAATAACGGCCACCGTGATTACTTGTCAACAGCATAGGCGCCGTGTAGGCGTGCCGATAACAAAGTATTCCCGTGTTACTTGAACGGGAGGCCATAAGTTAAGTGGCGCTCAAGAATTCTGAATCATCAACTGGGCCACGAACCGTATATAATCAAGGGCTTGCTTTGTTCAAGCACATGTAGCACCAACAACTCCTACGTACTGCGGCGTAAATTCGGCAAGATGCTAAATAGAATATTTGCTTCGCGACTTGAACGTAAAATGGGCAATGGACGCACAAAGCCCTGTCTCATTACTTGCGAAGGCGCAACTCCAACAGCCGAAGATGTTCAATTGGTAGTTAAGTTTTCAGCTGGATGTATGGAGCGAGAGAAGAATTTAGCAATTGAGGCTATTGCGGCCATGCTAGCAGCGGATTTGACTCTCCCAGTTCCTGAGCCGTTTCTAGTTGACATAGATGATGACTTCATCAGCTCGATCTCTGACGCAGCACTTAAAACGCATATTCAATCCAGCAGTCGAGTTGCTTTTGGCTCAAGGCTTGTCCCGAACGGCTTTGGTGTCTGGGCAAAAAACGGACGTGTTCCCGCAGAACTTACTCAGGTTGCTGCAGAGGTTTTTCTGTTTGATGCAATTATCGTCAACGCTGACAGGCGTCCCGCGAACCCAAATTGCCTAACAAGTGGCAATGAAATAGCGATTTTCGATCACGAGCTATCGTTCAGCCAAGCACAAGAGCTTTTCTGGAAAGAACCGTGGCATCAAAATGGATTCGACAGAATTAGTGTGGCAGACAATCATATCTTTGCGCCAATGTTCTTCGAGGAAAAACCAGTGCAGTTGAATCGATTCAAAGCGGCATGGGAAGCTATTCCTGTCGTAAGATTCAAGCAATATTGCAATGCTTTACCAGTCGAATGGGCTATTAACAACGAGTTTTTAGAGGGTATAGTCGGTTACTTGGAACAAACGCAAACAAATATAGGTCTCATAATTGAACGTGGTTTGGAGAAATTGAAATGAGCAACCGCTCCTCATACTCCTATTCGATCCTTCGATATGTCCACGACATATCTACGGGCGAGTTTGTTAATGTAGCACTCGTAATGTACTCTCCGAGTGAAACGTTCCTCAAGTTCAGAAACAAAACAACTACTGGTCGAATATCTTCGTTGTTCCCAAACTTCAAGCCCAGCCAATTTAAATCGTTGATAAGGCTTGTTAAAGATCGGTTCCAAGTAATCGAGAAAGAGTCCAATCCGAGCATTGGTCTCTGGAATCGACCTGAGTCTCTGAGAGAAATCGTAGCTGAAGTCTTACCAAAGGACGATAGCTCACTCGTCTGGTCTGACATTTCCAATGGTGTCTCAGAAGACTTAAATACGGCCTTCGAAAAAATCTTTGCCAGATATATCTCCCGTTTTGACCATAAGTCGCAGAGCCACGGAAAGTCAGACGACGACGTTTGGCGAAGTTTCAAGAGAGACTTGGAGGCAAGGAACTTGCTGAAGTTTTTCGAACCAAAAAAAATCACTGGGAAAGATGATGAGGTTGAATTTCCACTCGCTTGGAAAAATGGTGTCTGGCATTGTGTAGAACCAATTTCCTTCGACCTTAGTGCTCCAGATTCAATACGCGAAAAAGCTCATAAGTATCTTGGTCAACTTACAAGCGTTTCGGATTCGACGGAAGAGTTTAAGCTTTACATCGTTGCTGCGAAGCCTAGTGATAATTCGTTAACTGAGGCATACGTCAAGGCAATTCACATTTTGAATAAATTCCCGGGATCGAAAGAAATATACACAGAGGAGCAAGCAAGTACGCTAGCCGATATGTTTTCGAAACAAATTTTGGCTGACGTTTTGAGCAAGGAACTTCAATTTTCAGCTAATCGATTGGCTAATCGCACTACGTACTTGACTGACCAATCAAGTTCGGAACCTTCGAATTGGACTGAAAAGAAAAAGTTACCCTTTTTAGGCGACTAGACGGTCTGACGAAGAATCGAAATTTTCAGTCGCTTCGGCACTAATTCCGATAACCGAACAGGTAATGCATCAACCCATATCTCGAGTTCATAATCTGTACACACCACAAACAACGGAGGGCTGAGTCTATAAAAAACTCGGCCCTTATGCTTTTCCAACAGGACAGGTGCTACAAGATTCCAAGACCATGGCAATTTTGCGCGATTTAGCTATAGGACATACGGGGACACCATTGCTAGTATTGGTATCGGGAATAGGACAGTCGTCCGCAATTGGTCGAGAGCGGAAGTAAGTTTTCGATTATTCAAGACCCGCTTCCGCTGCAAAGCCGGCGCTCGTGCTGAATTGCTAAGAGGTTCCGCACTTTCGGCAGTCGACGTTCATCACAGAGGATTTGATCGAGTCAGCATTGAACGGTTGTCAGTTGGTGCTGACCAGACGCCGTTGGCTGATTCCGGTCACCTGATCAACTCCAATGTTGATCAGGTTTTTCGGGGCTGGCCGTGACCCCTCATTTGCCCAATGGCGCGCAGCCTCGCGATTCAAATTCGGCCTTGGTCGCGAGGTACTCGGTCTTCGGGTAGTAATCGCCCATCACGGTGACGACATCGGCGTTCTTGCCGATCTTCTTGATTGCATGGGCGTAGCCATCATCGGCCAGCATCTGGCGCATGATCAGCACGCCGTAATCAGGATTGAGCAGTGCGCCGGAGGCATCAAGGGTGCCATCGCCCTTGTCGCCCCAGTTGAGCCAGACTACGCCGCACTTGTTCACCGCATTGACTGGCCGGTCAGCGGCGCGACTGACGACGATCGTGTATCGACCTTCGCGGTCTAATGGAATCTGGTAGTCCGCCACACACCCATGCTTTGGCGTTGCGGTGGTGGAGTTGCCTTCCCCTGTGCACATCGACCAATAGCGCACTTGAGTCGGCTCCTTGCTGACGGTCTTTAGCTGCGCGGAAGTCTTGCGGAAGCTTGGAGACTTGCCGGTAATGACCACTACTTTGCCAAACGAGCGATGAATGCCGGTGGAAATGTAATTATTGTGGATCGTGCTGTAGAAGCCCCCCTGAACGGGCGGTGCCACATCGGGAGCTGGATCCAAACCGCAATTCTGAGTGCCGCTCAACGAGTTTGCCGTGTTGAAGAATCGCCGCCATGTTGGCGTTGGCGGGATGCCTCGTGTATTGGGGCACTTGGCGGTGTTGGTTTCGCTGCCAAGTGCCATAGGGGATAACCACTCCGCCTGTGTCATCAAGGGCTTGGGCATGGATTGGTCTGCCGCGCTGATGGCTTTGCAAAGGGCTGCTCCGCTGAGTACCTTGCCGTCGGCAAGATGCAGTTTTGGTTCCGGCAATGCCGTTCCACCCAGCAAATCTGTTTCAACATCGGGTGCATAAACGCGCAGCAATATTTCGCTGGGTCCATCGCTGCCAGGACCGGCATAGAGCGTGTTACCTTTGCGCGCTGTCTTGTCGGCGGGCGGATCAACGGGCAGCACGGTGACCGTGTACATCCGTTTGGCGTCATAACGCGGATTGCCCGGGACGTAGGGATTGATCGAACCATCGAGCGGAGTGATTTCAACATCGGCGAGCGCATCCATAGGCATGCCTTTGCGCGGCACGCCCATGGCAATAGTGGTCTTGTAGGCGTTGATCGATTCATGCCGGGCGTAGGCAAACTCGCGCGTCAGCATCAGCCGCGAGCCGGCTGGCAAGGTGTTGTAGCGTGCCAGCCAGTAGGTCGCCCTTTCTTCCGGAAACAGAAAACGCGAACCGTCTTCACCCAGTGCGGTGGATTGAGTGGTCGAGATCGGTCCGGCCCAGAAGCAGGTCGACAAGGCGTTGGCGGCCTGCGCGACAGGAGCACCGAACAAGCCGGTCATGGCAACTGCCAGCGAGGCAACTACTCTCGCGTGGCAAGGCTGGACAACCAGCGCCGTCACTGCTGAATTCAAGAAATTTGTCATAGTTTCACCACGCCTTCGTTTAATGATTTGTCTTGAAACCGAGGGGCTAAGCCCGCTTCACTTCCCGCGCACGCTGTAAAGCGAGCGGAAATGATGAGATTCAAATCCCCAGAATTTTTTTCGCTTCGCCCAACGACTTCATTGACTCATCATGCTTGCCCGCCTTGTGCTGCGCTTCGCCATCAGCGCGAAGCTGGGTGACTTTGGTCGCGTCTGCGGCGCTGAGAGCTGGTTTCGTCGCCATTTTGGCGTCGATGGCTTTCATTTCATTGGGGCAGTTATGAGCCAACGCAAATCCGCTGACGACGATCATTGCAATGCCGATCAGGCCTTGTGTAAGTGAGCGCATTGTTTTCTCCTTGGATTGACGAAAAGATAGCTGGTGCACCAAGTTCGATTTTGCACCGATGTAGGTAGGCTGGTAAAAAAATTTAAGTCACGGGATCAATCGGCGTAACCAATCCCAGCCGGGCCTCGATCGCTTCTGCGGCATCCAGGCACAGGTCTTCGCGGTTACGTTGCCCGCCTATGAGGACGCCAATGGGTAGTCCGGTCGCGTTGTCGCGACCGGCGGGGACACAGGCACTGGGCAGACCGAGCAGGTTTGTCGGGACCACCGGCCGGATCATTGCCATGGTCTCCGCGGTACCCTCGGGCGTCGCAATGTCAAAGCCGTGCGCGAAGGGGAGTTGGGTCCATGTCGGCGACAGAATCAGCGGATGCACGGCGAGAAACTGCGACCATTCACGCGCGATGCCGTCGCGCGCGACCAAGAGGTGCGACATGGCAGCGGCATTGGCGAACGGCGGTGTGACAGCACTGAACGCATTCAAGAGAGCTGTCGCATCCGCGCCCATAAATGGCATCAATTGAGGCAGGATGGCGCCAAAGTCGCCCATCAAGAATTGCCCCCATACGGCAACGGCTTCTTCGTAACGTGGAGGGCAAACCTCGACCACATCGTAGCCGGCATTGGACAACGCGTCGGCGGCTTGCCGCACAACCGCACTGATGCATGGATCGCAGCTACCGCCCGGCGGCGCAGCGACGACCGCCACGCGAACGGGGCGCCCCAGTTTCCGACCGACCAGTGGCATGTCAAACGACATGGGATCACGCGGATGTGCGCCGATCAATATTTCCAGACCGAGCCGCACATCTCGAACGCAGCGCGCCATGGGCCCTTGCGTTTGCATCATTTGCACGGCCAACAGACGGTCTTGACTCGGCACCACACTCGCATCGGCAATACGACCGGCCGAAGGTTTGATCGAAGCGATACCGCAGGCATTGGCGGGATTACGCAGCGAACCACCGATGTCATTACCCAAGCCGATCGGGCTCATGCCAGTCGCCAACGCCACGGCCTCGCCGCCACTGGAGCCGCCTGCGGTGCGGCCCGGGTTCCACGGATTGCGCGTGAGCCCGTGCAGGCTGCTGTCGGTGTGCACCCGCAAGCCCATGTCGGGCAAGTTGGTGCGCGCGATCGGGATTCCGCCGGCCGCGCGCATCCGCTCCACCACCGGTGCGTCAACCGGCGCAATGGCTTGTGCCAGTGCCTTCACCCCCCAGGTTGTCGGCAGGCCGGCCATATCAATATTCTCTTTGACGGTGAATGGCACGCCATGGAGCGGCCCCAGCGGATCACCACGCGCCACCATCGCATCGGCCAGCGCAGAAGCCTTGCGGGCATCTTCGGCCAGCACCCTGACCACTGCATTCACCGATGGATTGACTGCGGCAATACGTGCGAGGTGGGCGTCGACGACTTCGGTCGAGCTGATGGCTTTGCTGGCGATCATGCCCGCCAGTTCGGTCGCTGATTTACGCCACAATTCGGTCATTGCTTTCTCCTCAAGTGAGTACGTTTGGTATTTTCCGGCACGGCTTGATTATGCCTCGGCAACCCGTATTGATGTTCATCCGGCGGCAGTTCCGGCGAACAGTGGTTCGGGTATATTTGCGCCTCACTAAACTCACCCTTGCAAAGGAATCACGATGAAGAAATGGCTTGCATCATTTGCCCTGATGACAGTTATGAGCGTAGCGGTAGCTGATGACGCTTTGCGCGCGGCCATTGGAGGTGCCAACCGCTCGCCCGAGAACGTCGCCCGCGATAGTGCGCGGCACCCTTACGAGACGTTGAAGTTTTTCGGCATCACGCCAACCATGACGGTCATTGAACTTTCGCCTGGTGGCGGCTGGTACACGGAAATCCTTGCGCCCTATCTGCGCGACAAGGGACAGTTGATCGTCGCTGCCGCCGACCCGGCAACGTCAAAAGGCACCGCCGCGTTGCAAAAGAGACTTGGCGAAAAACCGGCGGTTTACGACAAGGTCAAATTCACCGTATTTCAGATGCCGGGCAAGCTGGATTTCGTTCAGGTCAATCAAGTTGATATGGTGCTGACTTTTCGCAATCTGCATAACTGGGCAGGCTTCGGCGACGCCGCCGTCATTGCTGCATTCCAAAAAGTATTTAACTCGTTGAAGCCGGGCGGCGTCTTCGGCATCGTTGATCACCGCTTACCTGCAGCCGTCAAGCAAGACGAGAAGGCCAGCAGCGGCTACGTGCATGAGGCGTATGCCATCAGGTTGGCGCAAGCCGCCGGATTCAAGTTGGCGGCCAAGTCGGAGATCAATGCCAATCCGAAAGATACTGCCGATTATCCTGAAGGTGTGTGGACACTGCCGCCCGTTTACGCATTGAAAGACAAGGACCGCGAAAAGTATGCAGCGATTGGCGAGAGCGATCGCTTCACGCTCAAGTTTGTAAAGCCCTGACACTCGCCAGTTGGTGCTGACAGGACGCCGTTAAGGATTTGAATCCGGACACGCATTCATTGACATGACGAGATTCGGAACGCGGTCGATTGCAATGTCCGTGGTGATTTTGGCTCACGTCCTGCTGCTGTTGTGGTTGCTGAGTTTGCGGCCGCAGGCGTACCGCGAATTGCATCGTGATTTGTTCGACGTGGCGGCCGTTTTAATGGTGCAGCTGCCACCACCGCCGCCACCTCCTCCGGAAGCAACGCCGGAGAAGCCGGAGCCAAACCCGCGACCGGCAGCGAAGGCTGCGCCTGACAAGCGCGAAGCCGAAACGAAGACAGAGAGTGATGCCGGCCCGCCAAAGCACGCGATGGGTGCTGACGGTTCGTGGGGTAGCGGGATAGCTTCGCCGGGGGCAATAACACTGCCGCGCCGGGTGCCATCGGACTATGCCGACAAAGTCAAAGCCAGAGTGGTCGCCAATCTGGTTCGCCCCGATGGCGCGGTTTTCAAGGCTCAGGCCGGTGACAAACCCGACGCGGCTTACCTGCAGCGCCAATGCACGATTCCCTATGAAATTACCGTTGATCGCGAAGGCAAGATGCTGAGTTTTCAGATTGAGTCATGTGGCGACAAACTGCTCGACGCGGCCGCAGAAGCAGCGCTGCAAAAAGCCGGCCCATTCCCGCCACCGCCGAACGCTGGCGCCGCAACCTATGTCATCTATGGCAGCGCAAATTTCCGTGCAAAATAGTCGGCGATGAATCCAAACCTGTCACCCTACGCATCTGGGCTGCTGGTCGCGCTTGCCATCTTCACGATGGGTGGTTGCACGACCTCAAACCGTGGTCGCAATTCTCCCCAGGAAATCGGTCCGCCATTGGCAATGGCGCCGAGCGCTCTGCCGCGTAGCGTGATCGACGGGAAGGTCAAAGCGAGCTTCGATTGCGCTGAGCGGGCGACATCATTGCAGGATGTGATTTGTGCCGATCCGGAACTGGCGGTGCTTGATCAGGAGATGAATAGCGCCTTCCGGCGCGCGCTACGTGCCGAACCGATTGCCGGCCGCTCACTATTGCTTGGCTTTCACCAACACTGGCTGCAAACCCGTGCCGGCAATTGCAAACTATCCCCTGCGCGGCTGACTGCAACGAAACCGGATCCTGAGGCGGTAAGTTGTTTGCGAAAGTCGTTCCAAAATCATACGCAAGCACTGTTGACGTGGCCTGCTCCTCCAAGCCGCACGGCAAGCACCGCTCATCCGGTTTCGGCCTACGTAAATTTCCGCCTGGTGGACGATCGCGAGCCGCTTTTGTGCGCGGACATGGCGCGAAAATTTGACGAGTTATTGCTTGGCCAAGGCGAGGCCAATCCACTTCGATTGGCAGGCGTCAACGAACTGGTCGGCACCCATGGCACAAACGTCGTTCCTGGTAGCGGCGTCGTTGGAGGCCGCACTATTGCAGTTGAATTGCTTGATCCCGGGCTATATGCCAGTTACCAGTTACGTGCGAAGTCGCTCAGCATTAATGGCCGCCGGGTAATGGACGACAAATCCCTGTCGCGATGGATACAGGAACAAAAGAATGCGGGCGGACGGTTTAACAGCCTCTCCTCCCAAACCGCAGATTACGCGGCGATTGACGTGTTCCGCCTGCATGGCCGTGATTTTGCCTTGGTCAGCGAACCCTGGGCTTACTACTCGCCGGCATCGAAAGGCGAAGCTGCGTTCGCCGGGCTCTATGAAATTGTCAATGACACCCCAACACCACGCTGCCTGTACAAACTTTTTCTCGCCCAGCCGGTTGCTGGAGTCGTTGAACGCCTGCCTGCGCTAAAGCAACTGATTCAGACGCTTGATGCAATGACTGGTGGGCCGGCGGCGTTACGCGCAAATCTTTCGCCGAACGAGCGGCAAGACCGTGCGCTCCTGCGTGACGAGGCGTTGTGGACGCAACTCACCTTGCCGTTGATTGCGATCGACGACGCCAATCTGCCCAATCGCAATCTGGCCCTGCGACGACAACATGATGAAATGATGGAGGCAATATTTTCTTGGTCAGAGCGCAACGCGGCAGCCAAGCAACGCTACCGTGAATTGATGCCGCTGATTGCGCCGGCCCATGCGGAACTGGTCACCATGTATCAAGGAACGCACGGGCTGACGGCGGGTGAAGCGGTTGCTGCGGCCGACCTGGTGATGATGGAGACCATTGCCTATGCCGCCGAGAATCTGGCACATGATCACAAAATTCATACGGCTCTGCCAACGGCGCAAACTACCTATGTCCCGCGCTACTCACCTGCCCCGTTGCCCGGCGCCCTGGAGCAGGGGCGGCAATTTTCCGGGCTGCACAGTGCGCTGATCAATCAGGCTCCGCCGCCGGTGATTACGGATTTCATCAACTACGAGTATGGCGAAGCTGCGCGCAAACGCGGCCGGACCAAACGCGGGGCATCTGGCGAGACAGCCCTGATGGCGGCCGTCGGGCAACCGGAATTGGTGTTGCGGCTATTGGTCGCCGGGGCTGATCCCAGCGAAGGCAACCTGGCGAATTACACCGCGCTGATGGCAGCCATCTCGGCGGGGAATCAAGCGAGTGTCGAACATTTGCTCAATTCCGGTGCCGACGTTGCTGCGGCAACCATTTTCTGGGATAGCACTGGCGCCGGTTGGCCCGACGTAGAGAATTATTTGTTCAGCGGGCAAACGGTACTGATGATCGCTGCGTCGACGTCGACGAGTGAAACCATACGGATGATCATGAAGAGAAATCCGCCTCGCTCACCGGTTGACTCTGCGGGCCGCAGCGCATGTGATTTGCTCTCCAGAAATACCAATTTGAATCCTGTTGAGCTCGCCGAGTTGAAGCCGCTGGTGTGTCGCGCTGATGACAAGACCACTCAGGAGCGCGTTGTCATCAAAACCATGACACTCAGTCAGCTAAAGGCTGCAGGTGCCCGCCGTTTAAGCCGCGACGAGGTGGTGCGAATCACGTCCGGCGCCGTTGTGCAGGGCGACAATCCGGACGGTAAGGGTACCCATGAACTTCGTTTCACCAGTGCCGGAACCATCGAAGGGAGCGCCCGGACGGACAAAGGCGATGTCTTACCGATCAAAGGACACTGGAAAGTCGACAATGACGCCGTGGTCTGCGCGACCAGCGCCATCGTTATTGAAGGGATGGGGCGACGCTTTTCGTTACCGACAGTGTGTACGCAGTTTTTTCAGCTCGGTGACACGCGCTACGCCGTCAAGGGCGACGCGGGAGAAAATGACATTGTCAGAGCATTGCCCAAAACAGGTTCGGCGACGGGTGAAGCCAAGTCAAAATAGGTCGAAACACGACCGGCCAGTTCGACAATACCGCAAAGATTTTTTTGTTTGGATTCTCAACCGAACACGGCGACGCACTGACGACTCAGCGCGATCAACTCGCCGCTGCTACCCCAGATCGAGGTGTTCTCCCACGCGTACCCATCACCAGCAGCGGTCATTTCCGCATCGAATCGCAGCCAACCGTTTGCAGATTCCGCGCTGAGCGGTGTAACCATCTCCAGTGTCCAGTTCATGCTGCTGATCATTGCCGGCGTTTTGAACATGGCAATGGCCGATGGCGGAATGACATCACACATCATCACCAAATGCGCTTCGGATGCAATGCTCTCATGGCGAAGACGGGCGAATATTTGTGCAGCGGAGTGCTCGGCGCCTGAAAACGGATAACCGCCTAGCGCCCAGCGGGTATCGAAATGCCTGACGAAGCTGGGCATGAGCCCATCAACGAATGGTCGTGGTTCCAGACTGCCGACTTCCCGATTGGCTTTTGGGGCGCTCGGCGCCAACCCAAGCTGCGATGGGCGTGGCGCGCCAAATATGCCGACTGCGGTAAAAACCGTCTGACCGTCAACCACGATGCGTGCTTCCAGCTGTGAAGCTGATTTCCCACGTCGCAACAACTCGGCGCGAGCTGTGATCGTGCCGACACCCAGCGGTCCAACGAAGTTGACTTGCAATGACCGCAACGGAACGTCCGGGCCAAGTATTTGCCGCATCGCCAAAACTGCCAATGCTGCCTGCCATCCGCCATAGGCAGTGCGGCCTTGCAACCAGTCCGGCGTGAGTTCCAAGGTCGCAGTGTTATCCCCGGTTTTTAAGCTGCTCAACAATTCTGCGTAGGTCTGCATTTCCGTTATTCCAAAATTCAAATCAATCACCGGCGGCGAAGCCTTCGCGGCGCGGATCAACCGCACCCGCCCAGCCCGCTTGCCCACCCACCACTTCACGCACGATCAGGTGCGTGCCACTGGTCATTTCAGACTTCATGATCACGTGCCCACGTTTCTCGAACTCGACGATTAACGATTCTGCGGCAGTCCCGCGCTCGACGTCGGTGGCGTTCGGGCGTGGCCCGAGGTGAGGCAGCGTGACCGCCGCCGTGGGTTCATACTTGCCATCAAGCAAAGCCGAAAGTGCCCGTGCAACGTAATTGATGATGCGTGGTCCGCCGGCCGAACCAACCACGGCATACAAGCGATTATCGTCGTCAAAGACGAAGGTTGGGGCCATTGACGACAAGGGGCGCTTGCCCGGCTCCATCCGGTTGGCGACGGGTTTTCCATCCTTTTCGGCAGTCCACGAAAAATCGGTCAACTGATTGTTCAGGAGGAAACCACCAACGCCGATGCGGCTACCGAAAGCACTTTCAACTGAACTGGTCATCGCCACCGCATTGCCATCCGCATCGATTATCGACAGGTGCGTAGTCGCCGGAATTTCCAGCGCATCGTCGTCAGCCAGCGTCAGCTTTTGCGGCAAGTCGCCCGGCGGCGGGTTGCCCAAGGTCCGCTCCGGATTGATCAGGCTGGCCCGCCCGGTGAGGTAAGTGCCGTCAAGCAATTGAGTTTGTGGAACGACAACAAAATCCGGATCAGCCAGGTAGCGCCCGCGATCCGCAAACGCGAGCCGCGAACTTTCAACAAAGGCATGTGTGGCAGTTGGCGACATCGGATCACTCATTGCTGCGCCCGACCGCTCCAACTGCCCCAGAATTTGGAGCACGGTGATGCCGCCCGAAGACGGCGGGCCCATGCTGCAGATCTTCCACGTGCGATAGAGGCCGCAAACCGGATCGCGCTCTTTGGCGCGGTAGTCAGCGATATCACTTAGGCTCAAGATGTCATTGGCCGGAGCACCGCGGGCGATCATCGCCGAGACGATAGCTTGCGCGATCTCTCCTTCCTGCATCGCCCGCGGACCCGATTCAGCGATTGCCCGCAAGGTCTTTGCCAGTGCCGGATTTTTCAGGCGCTCACCCGCTTGCTTGGCGCTGCCATCGGCGTTGTAATAAAGCGCGAACGAAGCGGGATCTTTGCGCAAGAACGAATCGTTGGTAAGCAATTTGTTCAACCGCATCGACACTAAAAATCCCGACTCGGCCAAGGCAATTGCCGGTTCGAATGTCGTTGCCCACGGCAAGCGCCCCTGTGCTTGATGCGCCAGCTTGAGCATCGGCACAACGCCCGGGGCGCCAACTGCTCGACCGGTCGCAATCATCTCTGCATAGCCTGCCGGACTGCCGTCGGCGCGCCGAAAGAATCCCTGCGTTGCAAGGTCTGGCGAGTTGGTGCCGGTGACGCGCCGTGCTGTCTCGCGTCCGTCCCACGAGCGGATTTTTTTTGTCTCTGCCTGCCAATGCAACAGGAACGCGCCGCCACCAATACCCGAGGATTGGGGTTCTACCAGCGTCAGCATCCATTGCGCAGCGAGTGCCGCATCCACCGCGTTGCCGCCCTGCTTCATCATCGTCACGGCGGCCTCGGAGGCATAACGATTGGCAGTCACTGCCATGTATCGCTGGCTATGGACAGTCGGACGAACTGCCGTCGTGCTGGCGGCTTCAGGCTGGTCGGATAATGCCCACAGCGAGGTTGGTGCAATGACCAAACCGACTAGGCAGGCACGACGTGTCACCAATAAAAAACGGGCAGCGCGGGAAATCCCTGCGCTGCCCGTTGTTCGGGACCGTTGAAACAAAATCAGGCAACCAGCGGAACGATCAGTAGCGCCACAATGTTGATGATCTTGATCAAAGGATTCACTGCCGGGCCGGCCGTATCTTTGTACGGATCACCAACGGTGTCGCCAGTCACAGCCGCCTTGTGGGCTTCTGAACCTTTGCCGCCAAAGTTGCCGTCTTCGATGTACTTCTTGGCGTTGTCCCATGCGCCGCCGCCGGTGGTCATCGAGATGGCAACGAACAAACCGGTGATGATGGTGCCCATCAGGGTGCCGCCCAGGGCACGCACGCCGGCGCCAACACCATTGACTTCAGGCATCACTGCATTCATGCCGAAGGCGACGACGACCGGAACCAGGACTGGTAACAGAGAAGGAATCATCATTTCCTTGATCGCGGCTTTGGTCAGCATGTCGACACAGGTGCCGTATTCAGGCTTGGCCGTACCTTCCATGATGCCTTTGATGTCGCGGAACTGACGACGCACTTCAACAACTACTGCGCCAGCCGAGCGACCAACGGCTTCCATCGCCATTGCGCCAAACAGATAAGGAATCAGACCACCTACAAAGAGGCCAATAATCACGGCCGGATCGGACAAATCGAAAATGAACTTGATGCCGGGCTTGGCTGCTTCCAGGCCGTGTGTGAAGTCGGCAAACAACACCAGCGCGGCCAGGCCGGCTGAACCGATGGCGTAGCCTTTGGTCACTGCCTTGGTGGTATTGCCAACAGCGTCGAGCGGGTCGGTAATGGCGCGCACCGACGGGGGCATTTCGGCCATTTCAGCAATCCCGCCGGCGTTGTCAGTAATCGGGCCGTAGGCATCGAGCGCGACGATGATGCCGGCCATCGACAGCATTGATACTGCGGCAATCGCAATACCGTACAGACCACCCAGAGCGTAAGACGCCCAAATTGCGGCACAAACCGACAATACCGGCCATGCGGTCGACTTCATCGACACACCGAGACCGGCGATGATGTTGGTACCATGACCAGTGGTCGAGGCTTCCGCAACGTGACGAACCGGAGCAAAGTCGGTGCCGGTGTAGTACTCGGTGATGTAGACCATCAAGCCGGTCAGTACCAGACCAATCACCGCTGCACCATACAAGCGCATATGTGCGCCGCCGTGAATGCCCATGACATCATTGAGCAGATTGTCGTCCAGCGTCCATTTGGTGATGAAGAAGAATGCCACCAGCGCCATGACACCGGCAACCGCCAAGCCCTTGTACAGCGCATTCATGATCTTGGCGCCGGGTTGGGTTTTGACAAACATAGCGCCGATGATTGAGGCGATGATCGAGAATCCACCCAGAACGAGCGGATATTCAACAGCAGCGACAGCGTTAACTGCGGATGCCTTAAACAACAGCGCACCCAACAACATGGTGGCAACAATCGTCACCGCGTAAGTCTCGAACAAGTCAGCCGCCATACCGGCACAGTCACCAACGTTGTCACCGACGTTGTCGGCAATCACTGCAGGATTGCGCGGGTCGTCTTCCGGAATACCGGCTTCGACTTTACCGACCAGGTCGGCGCCAACGTCAGCACCCTTGGTGAAGATACCGCCGCCAAGCCGCGCAAAAATCGAAATCAGTGAGGAACCAAATCCCAATCCCACCAACGGATGAACCAGGCTTTCGAGACTGGCGGTTGCGCCTCCCATCGACTTCAAAACCGCGTAATAGCCTGCCACGCCCAAAAGGCCCATTCCAACCACCAGCATTCCGGTAATCGCGCCGCCTCGGAACGCAACGTTGAGTGCATCGTTCAGACCCACCGTCGCGGCTTGCGCCGTGCGCACGTTGGCGCGAACAGAAACATTCATGCCGATGTAGCCTGCGGCGCCCGACAAAACAGCGCCGATCACGAACCCGACCGCCGTTGCTGTTCCGAGTGCGATGAAGATGATAATCGCAAGCACTGCACCGACCATACCAATGGTCGTGTACTGACGGTTTAGATACGCTTGCGCGCCTTCCTGGATTGCGGCGGCAATTTCTTGCATCCGCGCATTACCTGCCGACTGCGCCAATATCCAGCGGCTGGAAATTCCGCCGTAGGCGATAGCCGCAATGGCGCAAATCAGTGCAAACATCAGTCCTGATGACATACCATATCTCCTAGAATAAACATTTTTGTTGTTGGACCCGTGCTGTTACCTGCGGCCCCCAAGCTAACCCGCAATTATACGCAAGAAGGGATGTTTTAGTCAGCGGCAGGAAACACCGTCAGTGATTGGCAAATCGCCACTATCATTTACATTTTTATCGACGTTCTGGAAGGAATTCTCGCCATGCTGCAAGGCAAAGTACTCGTCGCTCAAGGAGGCGGTCCAACCGCTGTTATTAACCAGTCGATGGCCGGGGTCGTGCTGGAGGCGCGCAAGTTTCGCAATGTCGAGCTTGTTTATGGTGCCTATCACGGCGTCTCTGGAATCGTGAACGAAGATTTCCTCGACCTGACTCAGGAAACCAGCCATAACATTGAAATGGTGGCGAACACCCCCTCGTCGGCGCTGGGTTCGACACGCGACAAACCTGATGCGAAGTACTGCCATGAAATATTTAAGGTACTCAAGGCACACGGCATCAGCTACTTTTTTTATATTGGTGGCAATGACTCTTCCGACACCGTTCGAATTGTCAGCGAGGAGGCCCGTGCCGCGGGTTATCCACTGCGCTGCATACATATACCAAAAACCATCGACAATGATTTGGTCGGCAATGATCACACACCTGGGTTTCCCTCTGCTGCGCGCTTTGTGGCGCAGGCCTTTATGGGCGCAAACCTTGACAATAATGCGCTGAAGGGCGTCTATCTTGCTGTTGTCATGGGCCGCCACGCCGGCTTTTTGACCGCCGCCTCGGCGTTGGGCAAGAAATTCCCCGATGACGGTCCGCATTTGATTTACATCCCCGAACGCACCTTCAACATCGAACGTTTTCTCGGCGATGTGAAGCAAACCTATGACAAACACGGTCGCTGCATCATCGCCGTCTCGGAAGGAATTCACGATGAAAGCGGCACGTCGATCATCACCCAACTTGCCTCGGAAGTAGAGCGCGATGCACACGGCAACGTGCAGTTGTCAGGGACCGGCGCTTTGGCTGATTTGCTCTGCAATGAAATCAAATCCAAACTCGGGATCAAGCGCGTCCGTGGCGATACGCTGGGTTATTTGCAGCGATCCTTCATCGGTTGCGTCTCCGATGTCGATCAACGGGAAGCCCGCGAGGTTGGCGAGAAGGCGGTCCAGTTTGCGATGTGGGGCGACAAGGACGGTTCGGTCACCATCAAGCGTACCGGCTTTTATTCGGTTGACTATCAACTGGCTCCGCTTGAAGCGGTTGCTGGAAAGACAAGGGTGATGGAAGACGAATTCATTTCCGCCAGCGGGACTGATGTGACGGATGCCTTCCGTATGTATTTGCGCCCGCTACTGGGATCTAATTTTCCGGACGCCTACCGCCTGCGGCTGAACAAGGTCGCCAAGATCCTGGCGCCTCGCAGCTAATTTTTTGCAGCAACTCTACGCCGTCCCGTCATCCGCTACGGCGCGGAGCTGCCACCCCGCGAAGCGGAGTCCAAGGCATGCAGGGCCGTCTTTTGCGCGACCGCCTTGTAGCGCAGTGGTTTTTGTAGCATTTGTTTCACCAGCACCTACTGACGAGTCAACTAATCGCCAAAGCAAATGCCCATATCACGGCCGGCTTGCAGCGTATCGCCATCGAGCGGCACCAATTTCATCCTTCCCGCGACTTGATCAAGCGGCACATAGTTAACGTTGGGAAAAGCCAGCGCGACCATCACGCCGGATTTCCCCGCAGCTAGTGCGCGCACGGCGGCAGTGCCGAATCGGGTGGCTGCCAGGCGATCAAATGCGGTTGGCGTGCCGCCGCGAAGCAGATGGCCCAACACGACTGTTCGGGTGTCCTTGCCGGTTCGGTCATGCAACATTTGAGCAACCCGCGCGCCGATACCGCCAAGCCGCTCAACCCCACCAGCTTCGGCTTCGGCAGCCAACGAGCGCCCTTTGCCATTGATGGCGGTGCCTTCAGCCACCACGACAATGGAATACAGGCGCCCATAAGCCTCCCGTTCATTGATTTTTTCTACTACGCGCTCCAGATCGACCTGAATTTCCGGAATCAAAATGCAGTGTGCATCGGCAGCAATGCCGGAATGCAAGGCGATCCACCCTGCATAGCGGCCCATCACCTCAACGACTATCACGCGATGATGGCTCTGGGCTGT
Source organism: Rhodocyclaceae bacterium (assembly GCA_016718525.1). Taxonomy (GTDB): domain Bacteria; phylum Pseudomonadota; class Gammaproteobacteria; order Burkholderiales; family Rhodocyclaceae; genus JADKHX01. The sequence continues at coordinate 122,470 of JADKDD010000001.1, read as the reverse complement.
GCTGTGCAGTCGGTCGATACATTCAGTTGCGAAACTGACCGCCGTGTCGAAACCAAAAGTCGTGTTGGTTTTGTCCAGGTCGTTGTCGATGGTTTTCGGTACGCCGATCACGACAAGTCCGCTCTCGTGCAAAGCATTGCCAATGGTCAATGTGCCATCGCCACCGATGGTGATCAGCGCATCGAGTTGATGATGAGAAAAAAAATTGAGGATATCGGCGCGACGATCCTGCTCAACCACGCTGCCATCCGGCATGGTTGCCGGAAACCTCAACGGATTGCCGGAGTTCGTCGTCCCCAGAATAGTGCCGCCAACATTGCCAATGCCGCGGACGTTTTCTCTTTCTAGGCGGATCAGCCCACCTTGAGGATAGCGTTGCGGGAAGAATATCCCGTTGAATCCATCTCGAATCCCAAAACATTCCCAGCCTAGCCCGAGGGCTGACAAAACCACTGATCGAATTACCGCGTTGAGTCCCGGCGCATCACCACCACCGGTAGAAATTGCTATACGCCGTATCCGGTTGCTTGACATCGTTTTGGCAACGCGCTTCCTGGCGATCCGGATTCAGGTTCCGGTCACACCAGTTCGCCAAATACCTTTGCGCGAATCTCGTCCACCGAACCGACGCCCTCGACGCGCCGGTACTTTGGCGCTGCGGCTTCGCCGGTTTTGGCCCACGCTTGATAGAAAGCGATCAAGGGGGAGGTTTGTGAGTGGTAGATATCGAGACGCTTGGTTACTGTCTCTACCTTGTCGTCTTCACGTTGAATCAGATCCTCACCAGTCAGGTCATCTTTGCCGGCAACCTTGGGTGGATTGAATTGAATATGGTAGGTTCGACCGGAACCCAGGTGTACCCGACGGCCGCTCATGCGGGTAACGATTTCGCTGTCTGCAACGGCGATTTCGAGCACGTAGTCGATACCAACACCGGCAGTCTTGAGCGCCTCGGCCTGTGGAATCGTTCGTGGAAAACCGTCAAGCAAATAGCCGTTGGCGCAATCTGCTGCAGCCATACGCTCCTTGACCAGGCCAATGATGATCTCGTCAGAGACCAAACCACCCGCATCCATGATTTTCTTGGCGGCAACACCAAGCGCGGTTCCAGCCTTGACTGCTGCGCGAAGCATGTCGCCAGTAGAAATTTGCGGAATCTTGAATTTTTCAGTGATAAAACCTGCTTGTGTGCCTTTGCCGGCGCCCGGCGGGCCAAGAAGAATCAGTCGCATGGAAGCTCCCAATGTGAGGAAGTGAGGGTTGACGGATAAATCCGCGTCTCGAATCAGAACAGTGACTTACCGCAAATCGAATTACCGTTGGCAATTTTAGCGTTAAGCACCAGTGCAGTGCGGAGAATCGCCAAATCAACTCATTCAAGCCGGGGGCTTGAATTCTTGGCGTTTTTAATGATTTTCTGCCAGAAAGTGTTCCCGTACCCGGGCCAAGTCTTCCGCAGTATCGACGCCGGCAGCCGGCGCATGGTCGCAACTGACTACCTGAATCGGGTACCCGTGCCACAAGGCGCGCAATTGTTCAAGCGACTCCCACTGCTCTGATGGCGATGGTGCCAGACTCTGGTAATGCTTCAAGAACCGGACGCGATAGGCATAGATTCCAATATGCCGCTGCGGCATAAATTCCGCAGGGAAATTTTTCTGACTGTTTGCGAAAGCATCCCGCGCCCACGGAATCGGCGCGCGTGAGAAGTACATTGCCTGCCCATTGGCATTCGTAACGACCTTGACGACATTGGGATTAAAGAACTCAGTTGCATCTATCAGTGTATGTGCTGCTGTGGCTATCGCAGCTGCAGGATGGTGTTCCAGCGCACTCGCCACTGCGGTTACCAGTCGCTTGTCAATGAGCGGCTCGTCACCTTGCACATTGACCACAATCGCGTCATCTGCCCAGTTCAATGTCGCTGCCACTTCAGCTAGTCTATCCGTGCCGCTAACATGGCTTGTACTGGTCATCATGGCCTGGTAGCCATGATGTTCGACTGCATCCACGACGCGAAGGTCATCGGTAGCCACCCAGGTCTCGAGCGCTCCGCAATCGCTTACTGCATCGACCACACGAACCACCATTGGTTTGCCACAGATATCGGCCAGCGGCTTGGCCGGTAGACGGGAAGATGCGTAACGGGCGGGAATGACGATTCGAAACGACATCAGGCTTCGTCGGCTCCCAATACGCGGGCCTGATCTTCAAGCATCACAGGGATGTCGTCCTTGATTGCAAATGCAAGGCGACAGCCGGTACACACCAGTTCAGATGAACTTTTTCGGTAGTCCAATGAGGCTTTACAGATCGGGCACACCAAGATTTCAAGTAGTCGGGAATCCACGATTTTTCTCCACTAGCTTCTTTACGATAAAGTCCGCGAGATTCGGCTCGAGTACCGCATCAATCGGTAAGACCCAGACCGGCAATCCAAGACTCAGACGAGCCAATTTTACGGCATCCTTTTCGGTGGTCAGGATTGCATCACCATAGAAATCAAGTTCCTCGGCACGGTAATCGTGATGATCCGGAAAGGCATGGTCTGTCGACACAATATCGAGCGCCTTAAGGTGTTGAAAGAAGCGCTCGGGGTGGCCGATTCCAGCGACCGCGTGTACCTTTTTTCCATGCCAGTTGGTGCTGGTAACACGCCGTTGCCTATCGTGCAATGCAAAAAAATTACCGGCACGGATATTCATTTGAAAAAATGGCACTGCTGAACTGCCAAGCTCCGATGCGTTGATGCCGTTGCCAACAACCGCATCAACGTTACGCAGCCGACTCATTGATTCGCGCATTGGTCCAGCCGGGAGTAACCAACCATTCATGAATCCGTGAGCGTTGACCACGGCGATCTCAATCTGTCGCGGCAGTGCATAGTGTTGCATCCCGTCATCACTAATGATCACCGTAGTTTCCGGTGCATGCTGCAACAACAGTTTTGCCGCTTCCACGCGGTTTCGATTTACCACGACCGGACAGGAGGTGCGGGCCCGAATTAGCAGAGGCTCATCCCCAAACATCGTTGGATCAGCGCCGTCCAACACTACCCCGCCCTGCCCACGTCCACCATATCCGCGCGATATAACGCCTGGTTTGTGACCGTGCCGCTTTAGATGATCAACCAGATTGATCACCAGCGGCGTTTTGCCAGTACCGCCGGAATTAATATTGCCCACCACAACCACTGGCACCGGCAAACTGGCAACTCGAAGCAAACCGGACGAATACGCTTTACGTCGGACTGCAGTCAGGCAAAAAAATACTGCCGCCAAGGGCAGCAGCAAAATTGCCAGCGCGCCCCGTTTGGACCACGCTGCGAGTACAAGCGATTCAACGCGTCGGATTTTGGGTGGCAAAAGAAATATGGGACAAACCGGCCAGCTGTGCTGCCTGCATGACATCGATGACACCCTGATGCGGCGTTTTCGCATCGGCATTGATGATTACAACAGGTTCTTTGGCACCGTTGCTGCCTGTGTGGCGAGACAATGCTGCTGCGATGGTTGAAATTTCGCGCCCCGAAACAGCCACTCGGTTCACCAGAACATCTCCAGAGGCCGTCACCACCACATTGATTTCATTCGGCTGCGTTGCAGTCTGGCTGGTATCCGCTGTCGGGAGGTTGATTTCAAGACCTGCGAATTTCGAGTAGGTCGTTGTCACCAACAGAAAGATCAGAATGACTAGCAGTACGTCGATCATTGGAATCAGATTGATTTCCAATTCCTCCCGGGTCCGCCCGCGTTGAAAATTCATATGACGATGACGCGCCTTTAGGCGCGGTCTCCATGGACGGTATCGACCAAGCGGATTGCCTGGCGCTCCATTTCAACCAGCATCCCATCCACTGTGGCACGGAAATGCCGGTAAGCAATCATGCTGGGGATCGCAATAATCAAACCAAACCCGGTGTTGTACAAGGCCACCGAAATTCCATGCGCAAGTGCCTGAGGGTTGCCGGTTCCAGTAGCTGCACCGAAAATTTCGATCATCCCGACAATCGTTCCAAACAGCCCCATCAGCGGTGAAACCGATGCAATCGTACCCAGCGTTGTCAGGAATCGCTCCAGATCATGTGCAACTCCGCGGCCAGCCTCTTCTATGGATTCCTTCATCAATTCGCGCGAACTCTTTACGTTGCGCATCCCTGCCGCCAATACTTTCCCCAACGGCGAATGTTGTTCAAGCCTGGTGAGCATTGCAGGCGTTACTCCGCTTTGCTGGTATTCGTTGATCACGCTAACAACCAATCCTGCGGGAACCACACGCGTAATCCGCAAAGCGCTGGCACGCTCAATGATCAGCGCTACCGCAACGACCGAGGCGACCAACAAAAACCAGATTGGCCAGCCCGCAGCCTGAATGATAGAAAACACGAGATTGACTCCATGCGAAAACTCAATTGATGCACTTTAGCGGTGTCGCGCTGAATCAGCAATGTTAAACAGGCACCGGAAACAAGGTCTTTGTCTGCTCAGCTGGTCATTAGTATGCGACAGTCACCACTTTTTAGCGAAACCACCAGTCGAGGCAGGTCGCCCAAGCAACGCGGATCAAAAGAATCGCTGCACCAGATGCGGATCACATGGTCGCCACATAAGTAAACATAATAGTTTACTTATGCACTGGCGCGTGTGATACTGAAAGGGATGAAATCCACTCCGCTCATCATCGCAGCGTGCCTGGTTGCCTTTTTTTCAACCGTGGGTGCGGCATTGCCATATCCCATTCTGGCGCCGCTGTTCGCTGCCGATGCGGCCAATGAACTTAATCATTTTTTGGGTCTGCCACCGAAGTTGTTGTTAGGTTTTGCTTTGGCCATCAACCCGCTAGGCTTGTTAATCGGCGCGACCATGCTCGGACCCTTGTCGGATCGCTATGGACGCCGCCCGATACTGCTCAGCACCTCATTGGCAGCGGCATTCGGTCACGCCATCACGGCACTAGCCCTGGTGATTGAGTCTTACCCACTATTTATGGCGGCGCGTTTTGCTACCGGCTTGATGGAGGGCAATGACAGCGTGGCCCGGGCAATGCTCGCCGAGAACCTATCGGGGAACCTTCGTGTTCGCGCCCTCGCATGGTTGAACAGCGCGCTTTATTTGGGGTGGTTAGCCGGACCACTGCTTGCGGCGCTAACGGTTGGTTGGGGTCTGACGGTACCTTTTTGGATCGCAGCAGGCGCTTTGTTGATTACCGCAAGCGTCACCGCACTGGCGGTACCTCGTCAGCGCGCTAAAAAAAATCTGCTGGCAACTGCATCATCATGGTGGCACATCGTCCGCCATAAAAACGCGTTGCAACTTCTTTCACACCGTGAATTGCTTCGCTTGTTTTACATTCAGTTGGCATATACCTGCGGTGTAACCGCCTTTTACGAGTTCTATCCGCTGTGGTTGGTTGAGACAGCCGGCTACGATGCTCAAGGCATTGCATGGACCACTGCGGCACTTTGCGGAACCATGACACTCGCCTCGATTTTTGCCGGCCGCATCTACCAGACAGAACCGCTGCGTACCGCAAGCCTCTTTGCCGCAATAGTGGCCGGATGCGTTGCGGTGGTTGGCCTAGGGGATGCGCGAATCGGGCTGATTGCGATCGTCGTCTTTGGTATCCCGAATGCGGTTTACAACGCGGTGATGCCGGCCTGGTGCGCCGAAAGATTTGGCAACCTCGGGCAAGGGGCGGTGATGGGGTTATTGTCAACGATCTTCTGCCTTGCAAATATTATGATGGCACTCGCTGGTGCAGTACTGACCCTCATTGATACTCGACTAATCCTGCTCTTGGGCGCAGGGCTTACCGCCTCGGCGGCCTGGCGGATTAGCCATTGGAACCGATTGAAATTGGACTCGGCACCACCTGCACTGAGCGAGACGACCGGATGATTACAGCGGAACGGATTTTGTTTCTGCTGAAAACGTGCGGCCCGCAAACTGCCGGACAGCTTGCGGACCGACTCCAGCTAACGTCGATGGGAACCCGCCGTCAGCTCGAGACCTGGCGAAAACTCGGCTTAGTCGGCTGTGAAGACCGCAGTGAAAAAGTCGGCCGCCCCTCACGCTATTGGCGATTGACCGAAGCGGGCCATGCGCGTTTTCCTGACCGACATTCGGAACTCACGGTGCAAATGATTGCTGACATCCGCAAGCTATTTGGACAATCCGGACTGGACAAATTGATACAAGCACGTGAAGCACAAAGCGAGGCACATTATTTGTCGACAATAGGATCGGCACAAGCATTGATTGACCGAATTGAAAAGCTCGCCGATGCCCGTGATGTAGAAGGATATATGACCAGCGTCACGACTCAGGATGACGGCAGTTATCTCCTGATCGAAGACCATTGCCCGATTTGCGCGGCGGCCACAGAATGTCAAGGATTCTGCCGATCAGAACTTGCACTATTTCAAACCACATTGGGATCAGACTGCATAGTCAGTAGAGTGGAACACTTGCTGTCGGGCGCCCGACGCTGCGTGTATCAAATCAAGAAAATATAGTCGCTGGCTGAAAAACAAGCTTATCCACAGAATCTGTGTATAAGCTTGTGGAGGAAGCCCGACAAGATCAGGTAAACCCGCTAGAACAAAGGACTTTTACTATCTTGAGCAAAAAGGATTCAACTTTTTATCGTTACTAATCAAAGAGTTAAATTTTTACGCCCTTGTGTCTTCTAGCACTTCAGCGGCTAAGGACGCAGTCAAGTGCCATTGTGGATGAGATAGACTCACCGTCACACTTTCCGTCGCTGTGATCCCTTGTATTGCAAGCGTTCTTATGAGCTCACCCACCCAAATCGTCTCGATTTCCGAGTTGAACCGCTTGGCACGGAATGCGCTCGAACGCGCGCTCCCCTTGCTTTGGGTCGCGGGTGAAGTGTCGAATCTGACTCGGGCTGCATCAGGTCACCTCTATTTCAATTTAAAGGACGAAGCCGCTCAGGCCCGATGTGTGATGTTCCGCGCAAGGGCCGGCCTTGTTCCCTGGGCGTTAGCGAACGGACAGCAAGTTGAAGCGCGCGCGCTTGTCTCCCTCTACGAACCTCGCGGCGAATATCAACTAAACATTGAATCTTTGCGTCGGGCGGGTCTGGGAAAACTGTACGAGGCGTTCAGCCGACTAAAACAACTACTCGAAACTGAAGGCTTATTCGCCGCCGCAATCAAACAACCGTTGCCGCGATATCCACGTTCAATTGGTATCGTCACATCCTTACAAGCCGCTGCGTTGCATGACGTACTGACAGCACTGGCCCGCCGCGCAGCACATGTGCCAGTCGTTATCTATCCGACCGCAGTGCAAGGGGAGGTGGCTCCAGCCCAAATCGTTGCCGCGATCACTGGTGCGGTGAATCACGCCCGCTGTGACGTGTTGTTGATTGTTCGTGGAGGTGGCAGCATCGAAGACTTATGGGCATTCAATGACGAGACGGTCGCGCGGGCGATTGCTGCATGCTCAATTCCAACTGTCGTCGGTGTCGGTCACGAAACAGATTTCACGATCGCCGATTTTGTTGCCGATATGCGGGCTGCCACACCAACTGCCGCGGCCGAGCTGGTCAGCGAAGCCTGGTTTTCCGCGGCGCGCCACCTTGAAGGGCTGACCACAACGCTGCAGCGGGCGATGAGGCGAAATTTGGACCTGCAATCACAGCGAATCGATAACGCTGTGCGGCGCTTGCTACACCCATCCGCTCGCCTGCAGCGCGTACAAAACACTCTGGCTTTGCTGCGGCAACGCATGATTTCATCGTCAAGCCGACAACTTCGTGACTACCAGGCAAATTTGACCAGACTTGCAACAGCACTAACTCACTTGAATCCGGATGCGATCTTGCAACGTGGTTATTCAATCGTCCACAGCAGAAAAACGGGAGAACTGGTTACCGCGTGCGCTCAGTTGGAGATTGGTGACCAAATCAGCATGCGATTTGGAATAGGGACAGCCGACGCGCGGATTGAGCAGATACAGTCGTCAAATTCGACCTCGCCGGACGACCTTAACTAGCAAGGCACAGGCGCAGTTGAAGGACTGCGGGTTCCCGACTAAACTAGACTGCTTCACTGCGGCATCGCCAACCACAACTTTCAGGAGAAACACATGGAACACACGCTCCCCCCACTGCCTTACGCGATGGATGCGCTGCAACCGCATATGTCTAAGGAAACCTTTGAGTACCACTACGGCAAACATCACCAAGCGTATGTCACCAATCTCAATAACCTGATCAAGGGCACTGACTACGAAAACCTTGATCTTGAATCCATCATTAAGAAGGCCCCTGCAGGCGGTATTTTCAATAACGCGGCGCAAGTTTGGAACCATAGCTTCTTCTGGAATTCCATGCGCGTTGGTGCTGGTGACACGCCGTCGGGTCCTCTCTCTTCTGCAATCAATGCCAAGTGGGGAAGTTTTGACGACTTTAAGAAGGCTTTCCAAACATCGGCGGTGGGGAATTTTGGCTCCGGCTGGACATGGCTGGTGAAAAAGCCTGACGGCAGTGTCGACATCGTCAATACAACGGCCGCCGGGACACCGTTGACGACCGAAAACAAAGCACTCTTGACGATAGATGTATGGGAGCACGCTTACTACGTTGACTACCGAAACGCACGTCCAAAATTTGTCGAGGCTTTTTTAAATCACTTGGCCAATTGGGATTTCGCGGCAAAGAACTTCGGCTAGCAAGTCCCCTGGACTAAGCAACAGTTCGGCCGCGCGACAATGTCACGCGGCCGATTTTCATTTAGTGAACCAATTATGTAGCGGCAACTTTCCCGGCGATATAGGCCAGCGCCTCTTCGACCTGATCAACCAAAATTAAACACAAATCCCCTGCCTGCAATCGCGCCAAAGCTGTGTCAATGGCAACAAACTCACCATGAATTTCCTCGACGTGCGAAGTACGTGTTGCGCCAACCAATCCCTGCCGCAAAAGACCTAGCACTTCACCATCCGCGCGGCCGCGCTGGCAAGCATCCTGATATAACAACACATCATCAAAAGCCGTTCCGAGAATCTCTGTTTGCTGACGAATGTCTTCGTCGCGCCGGTCACCTGCAGCGCTGATGACAACCATTCGGCGTTTGGCCGGCATCGCCTGAACGGCTTTGGTCAACGCAGCGATGGCATCAGGATTGTGACCATAGTCTGCAATCAGAGTCGCACCGCGATAATCAAACACATTAAACCGACCTGGCGCACTATCGGGATCATTGTTAAAGCTACGCAAGCCGGTTCGAATCACATCCCAACTCAAGTTCAGCGCCCATGCTGCGCCAATTGAGGCCATCGCATTTTCGACCTGAAAGCTGATCGTGCCGCCTCGAGTAATCGGAATATCCGTCAGCAGAATCGAATAAGTTTCCTTTCCCTGCGCAGCAATAATGGCATCACCAGACATGTAGACGACACGATTTCCGCGGGCGCGATGTGCGGTTATAGCCGGCAACTGTTGGTCAGCTGCGAAGAGTGTGATGTCGCCCCGGCACTCGCCGACCATTCGCAACACCAGAGGATCCGCGGCATTCAGTACTGCCATTCCCCCTGCCGTCTTCGGTGCGACGTTTTGCACGATGACGCGTTTGAGTACAGCCAAATCGGCGACGCTGGTGATGTAGTTCAATCCGAGGTGATCGCCCAACCCGATGTTGGTGACGACCGCCACCTGGCAGCGATCAAACGCAAGTCCTTCACGTAGCATGCCCCCGCGCGCCGTTTCAAATACAGCCGCATCAACATCCGGATGCATCAGCACATTGCGCGCACTTTTTGGTCCCGAGCAATCACCCGTATCTATACGCTTGCCTTGGATGTAAACTCCATCGGTATTTGTCATACCAACACGCAATCCACTCGCCGCAATCAAATGTGAAATTAGTCGGACCGTTGTCGTCTTGCCATTGGTGCCGGTAACAGCAACCACCGGGATTCGTCCGTCACATCCATCCGGATACAACTGAGCAATCACCGCTTCGCCAACGGCGCGGCCTTTGCCATAAGAAGGTGCTGTATGCATCCGCAGTCCCGGCGCTGCATTCACTTCGACGATGCCACCTCCTTGTTCTTCAAGGGGCTTCAATACCGTATCGCACACGATATCAACCCCACAAATATCAAGCCCGATCATTTGTGCCGCAGCAATAGCGCTTGCGGCGACGTCCGGGTGAACGTCGTCGGTGACATCAGTAGCTGTGCCACCAGTCGAGAGATTGGCGTTGTTGCGCAGTACCACCCTTTGTCCCTTGGGCGGAATTGAACTCGGCGTAAATCCTTGTATGGCGAGGCGCGCGATGGCAATCTCGTCAATACGAATGCGCGTCAACGGCGTAGCATGACCGTCACCTCTACGCGGATCAGTATTTATCTGATTAACCAGTTCAATAATCGTGTGTTCGCCATCGCCGACTACGAAAGGCGAATCACGCCTTGCGGCGGCAATGAGTTTGTCGCCAACCACCAGCATACGAAAATCATGGCCGGGCATGTAACTTTCAACCATGATGTTGTCGCGAAACTCCTTGGCGGCATTGAAAGCAATTTCGAGGTGATCCCTGGTGACTATATTGACAGTCACGCCTTTGCCCTGATTACCATCTTGCGGCTTCACCACAACGGGCAAGCCGATTTCCAAAGCTGCCGCCCAGGCATCGTCAACATCCTTGACCGGACGGCCCGTGGGAACAGAGGCTCCGGCCGCTTTGAGTAATCTTTTGGTGAGTTGTTTGTCTTGTGCAATTGACTCGGCGATTGCGCTGGTCGAATCAACTTCTGCGGCCTGAATACGTCGTTGCTTTGACCCCCAACCAAACTGAACCAGACTACCTTCCGTCAGCCGGCGATAAGGAATGCCCCGAGATACGGCAGCTTGAACGATTGCTCCGGTCGAAGGACCCAATCGCACATCCTCATCCTGTTCCCTGAGTTTTCCAACAACCGTCGTCAAGTCGAACGACGTGTCTTCCAAGGCCGATTTCACCAGCGTTTGTGCCATCTCAAACGCCATCCGACCAACAGACTCCTCGGTGTATTCAATCACCACCTGAAAGGTCCCGCTGTCCACTGTTGCCTGAGTCCGGCTAAACGTTACCGGGCAACCCGCTTGAATTTGCAATCCCAGTGTTGCCGCTTCCAAAACGTGCGCCAACGACATCGGATCCAGATGACCCTTTGGCTGGAGCTGACCCAACTCTGGAAATCGCGCGCGTATCCGGCTTTCAAAGCCAGGAATGAGGTCAATCGAGAGTTCATTTCCAGAACACCCGATAACAGCCTCAATTGAAGCGTGACGACTCCATAAATTTGGGCCACGTAAAAAGCGAACGCGCGACACATCCATTGGTCAGTTGTCCTCTAACTGTTGAGTTTCAAGTATCTGCCGGCTTGAGAGATCGACAGCAACATTTTCCAAGCCCGCACTAATCAATTCGGCGCTTATATCCAATGCCCAGGCTATGGCTACCGCCGCTAGTACTTGGTTCGCCTGCCAATTACCGCGCGACATGGACTCACCGATCGATATGTGTTGTGTCGTACTGTCTCCAGTCGACATCACGACTTGGCTACCATCCAAATAGACTGCACGACCTCCACCTTTCAAATGGTCGGCGAGCGCGATATCGGAAAGCGCACCAAAGAAAATTACATTGCCATCACACAGTGCCGCCATCTCAACAACCTGTGGGTCTGCGGCATTCAAAACGGCGGTTCCATCATCGAGCACCACATCGACTTGCGTCCGTAGCACCCGGTACACATCATCGTCGGTATGCATATAGAACTCGCCGAGCTCGTCAGCTCCACCGACATCCATGACGACACCGATCGTGCACCGGTCGTAGGGAAGACCTTCGCTCAATATGCCTCGCGCATCCGTTTCAAAAACCGCTGCGTCGAGCGACCGATTGATCAGTAGTCGCTGTCCTGCATCAAAACTTTTGGAACTCCGGGAATCTACCCGGCGATTGCCCAGATACAGTCCTTTGTCACATGCAAGTCCGGTATTCAGGCCGGAGAACCCGATCAACCAATGCGCCAACAGCGCAGTTTCTGTCGCTCCTTCGCGACCGCTGATTCCTACGATCTGAATCCGTCCGCTTTCGCCGTCAGAGAATAAGTGTCGAACGATCGCATCACCGACCGGTTGTGCGGTCCCGCTTGCCGGTTTCAAGTGCATCAGCAAACCTGGTCCGGCATTCACTTCGACGATCGCACCTCCCTGTTCGGCAAGCGGTCGGGAAATGTCCTGTGCAACAACATCAATTCCGGCAATGTCAAGGCCCACTACTCTCGCTGCTAAGCCAGCCGTCGAAGCGACCTCAGGATGCAGGACGTCGGTGCATTCAAATGCGACGTTGCCATTGCGTTGAATCAGAACCCGACGGCCATTTTCCGGAATCGAGTCCGGTTCCAGCCCCTGCCGAGTTAGATCTTGCCGGATTGACGGGCTATTGACGATACCAACTTCGTTGAGAGGAAACTCCTCGGTGGTTCCGCGACGCGGATCAGAGTTGATCTGATCTTCAACCAAGTCGTATACCGTATCGACACCGTTACCTGTTACCCAAGCACTTTCGCCGCGCGACGCAGCAACCACCTTCCCCGCAACCACCAACAGTCGATGCTCGTTGCCCGGAATAAAGCGCTCGACGATAACGCCGCTGCCATGCCGCAAAGCGAAAGGGAATGCAGCTTCGACCTCTGCTTGCGTTGTCAGTTCAATCGAAATTCCACGCCCGTGATTTCCATCAGTTGGTTTAACCACGACAGGCAAACCGATATCCTGAGCAGCATCCCAGGCTTCTTCCGGGCTAGACACGACGATTCCTTCCGGCACCGGCACTCCACAAGCGCTCAGCAACATTTTCGTCAAATCTTTGTCGCTGGAAATGCTTTCAGCAATCGCACTGGTTTCGTCTGTCTCGGCGGTCCAGATTCGTCGCTGACGTTTACCATGGCCCAACTGGACGAGATTACCTTCGTTGAGGCGCATTGACGGAATCCGCCTTGCTGTTGCGGCATTGACAATACACGCTGTACTCGGACCAAGACAATGCGTCTCGACCAGGTCGGTTAGTTCTGCAATCACCGCTTTGACATCAAACGCCTGATCATTGATAACAGACATCAATAGATCTCGTCCATAGGCGATTGCTGCGCGCCCCACTCGCTCGTCGCGCGCCCGGACAGCCATCTTGTAGAGCCCACGCACAGGAGTGCCGCGTGTTTGACCGAAGCCAGTTTGCATCCCGGCCAAATTTTGAAGTTCAATCACGATGTGCTCGAGAATGTGTGCTGGCCAGGTACCTTCCTGCACACGCTGCATAAACCCGCCTCGTTCGTAAACACCACATCGATGCTCAGCCAGCCCTGGCAGGGCAGTGAGGAGACGATCATAAAACCCTGGAATGGTATTTGAAGGCGAGTCTTCCAATGCGCCAATATCCACCCATGCCTCCAGAGCGGGACGATAGGTCCAAATATTGGGGCCACGCAGGTGCGTAACGCGCAGTAACTTGATATCGTTGGTTATCATGATGCTGGTAGGCCTAACAGGCGGCAAAATTGAACACTAAGAAATCATTGACATGCAGGCACACAAACGTGCCCGTCCGAACGCTCAGATTACCTGAAAAATTGATGTGCTTTCATCGGGCATGTGGCTTATGGTTAACTGTGCGTCCGCGCGACGAAGTGTATTGTGAAATTCCCTACATGACCTGGACCCTTTCTCCATGAGCAACATCGTGCAAGCCGACGACTATCAAGAAGCCGACGCTGCCGCCAAGACGCTACCTGAAGTTTGGCGACTCGAGATCGAGCCACGACTGCCTGCGGGCATCCCTATTTTGGATTGGGTCGAAGTCGATCTTGACGCCACACTGCACTTTGGTCACGGGCTGGTTGTCCTGACGAGTGACCGCATAATTGCCAGAGGCCCTGGCGAATCTGTTTGGCAAGAATGGTACCTAAGTACTGGACTGGAACTCAAACATTTCGACCATGCCGGCGTCGGCACACTAGAGCTGGTTGATGAGACTAAGCGCTTGGGCTTTTGGCGATATACCTTGGCCCACAACCTGGATGCGCTCAGGCTGATAAACGAATTCGATATACAGCTTGTATCACGCGTTAGTGGAAATCCACCAGTACGCGATGCCGACGACATTTGTCCGAAATGCAAAACACCCCTTGAACCTGGTAGCGATGAGTGTGCCATTTGTACCAAGGAAATTTACAAACCGCCATCAACATGGACATTGTTTCGGCTGTGGCGCTTTGCAAAGCCGTATCGCGTTCAGTTGTTAGCCGGTTTCATGCTGATGCTGGGTTCAACCGCGGCAACCTTAATACCGCCTTATCTGGCGATGCCGTTGATGGACGATGTCCTGATCCCTTTTCAAAATGGTGCGCACATCGACCCCATGAAAGTCGCCGGCTATATGTTCGGTTTGTTGGCTGCGGCATTGGTATCTTGGGGATTGGGATGGGCAAAAACTTATGTTTTGGCGATCGTATCTGAACGCATCAGCGCTGACCTCCGGACGACGACCTTCGAACACCTGCTGCAGTTGTCACTTGAATATTTTGGCGGCAAGCGCACCGGCGACTTGATGGCCAGAATTGGATCAGAAACAGATCGCATCAGCGTATTTTTGTCGTTGCATGCACTCGACTTTGTGTCAGATGTACTGATGATCTTGATGACTGCGCTCATCCTGTTTTCCATAAACCCGTGGTTGGCACTGGTAACACTGATACCACTACCGTTTATCGCTTGGATGATTCATTTGGTACGCGACAAGTTGCGCACTGGCTTTGAGAAGATTGACCGGGTGTGGGGTGAAGTAACCAATATCCTGGCCGACACCATCCCCGGCATCCGGGTAGTCAAGGCCTTTGCTCAGGAGAAACGTGAAGCGCAGCGGTTTCACGAAGCCAATCAACACAATCTCTTGGTGAATGACAAACTCAACAAGACTTGGTCACTATTTTCGCCCACCGTATCCTTACTGACCGAAATCGGACTGTTGGTCGTTTGGACTTTTGGTATCTGGCAGGTATCTCAACATGAGATCACGGTCGGAGTGTTGACAGCATTTCTTGCTTATATCGGACGTTTTTACTCACGACTGGATTCAATGAGTCGGATCGTATCGGTGACGCAAAAGGCCGCTGCCGGAGCCAAGCGCATCTTTGACATACTTGACCACGTATCGAATGTGCCTGAACCGACAAACCCGGTTCACGTTGAACATGTCCGAGGTGAGATTGAATTGCGCGATATCGGTTTTCGCTATGGTAACCGCTCAGTTATCCGCAATCTCTCGCTTGCTATCAAGCCGGGAGAAATGATCGGCCTGGTCGGACACAGCGGTTCCGGGAAAAGCACCCTGGTGAATCTCATCTGCCGTTTTTATGATGTCACCGATGGCTCAATCCACGTCGACAGCGTTGATGTTCGCTCATTTCCGGTCGCCGACTACAGGCGTCATATTGGGCTGGTTTTGCAGGAGCCCTTTCTGTTTTTTGGTTCCATTGCCGAGAATATTGCTTACGGGAAGCCGGCGGCAACACGAGCAGAGATCATCGCTGCGGCGCGCGCGGCACACGCCCACGAGTTCATCCTGCGTTTACCAATGGGTTATGACTCACTGGTCGGAGAGCGTGGTCAAGGTCTTTCTGGCGGGGAACGTCAAAGAATTTCGATTGCCCGTGCACTGCTGATCGATCCGAGAATTTTGATCCTCGACGAAGCCACATCGTCGGTTGATAGCGAAACCGAAAAGGAAATCCAAAAAGCGCTCGATAACCTTGTTGCCGGTCGAACAACAATTGCCATCGCACATCGACTGTCAACTTTGCACAAAGCTGACCGCTTGGTCGTCATGGACCGCGGAGAGATCGTTGAGGTTGGCAGTCATGACGAGCTTATGGCACGCGAGGGCGCCTACTATCGCTTGTATGAGGCGCAAGCCAGGAACGTCGACGTTGATCAGTTTCCTGATCCATTGTTGAATACCGCCGCAGGAGTCAAATCGCATGTTTGAGCCGACATTCAAATTGGCGCGAAACCCGTTCGGACGACTCGTACTGACCGACTCTGCCGGAAGGTCGCACGAAAGCGTATCACCAATCCGCTCATTTCCAGTTGCAGCACCTTCGGAAGGTATTTCGCTAGTCGCGATTAATGGCGAAGAACTGGCGTGGATTCCGGATCTCACAGACCTGCCTACCGAAATGAAACTGTTGGTGGAGCAGGAACTTGCTGGCAGGGAGTTCATGCCTACCATCACCCGTTTGAAGCGCGTATCAAGCTTTGCAACACCGAGTACCTGGTGGGTGGACACAGATCGCGGTGAAACCACCTTTGTCCTGCGTGGTGAGGAAGATATTCGTCATCTGGGCAAAAGTTCGTTGTTGATCGCTGATAGTCACTCGATTCAGTTTTTGATTGCGGATTTGATGACGCTCGACAAAACCAGCCGCCGCCTGCTCGACCGGTTTTTATGACCAGCGAACTGCCTGGCCCAATGTACAAGACAAGATTTTTTGACTGAGTTTGACCCCATGGGATTTGGGAAGCAGTGCAAGCTGGAGTATTCAGGAGCAAGAGTGACTAGTCTGCGCCCTCGTACTTACTGCTCATAGGCGCATCGATCAACGAACCTGGTGCAGAGCAAGCGATGAACAAGGATAACCTCGATCAAATATCCGACTGGAATGGTGCGGTTGGTCGGCAGTGGGCGGCATTGCAGCTGGATCTTGACGCAATGATAAAGCCCTTTGGCGATGCCGCATTGGTTGTTGCCGCAGCAAAGCCGGGGCAAGGCGTTATTGACATCGGTTGTGGCTGCGGAGATACCTCGATAGCCTTGGCACTCGAAGTCGGTCAGTTGGGTTCCGTGCTCGGCATCGACGTTTCACTTCCAATGCTGGAGGTGGCAAGAGTTCGCGCTGCGACAGCGCAGCTGCCAAATCTTGACTTTAGCCATGCTGACGCTTCAACGGCGGAGTTACCTGCGGGTATCGACCTGCTGTACTCTCGGTTCGGCGTGATGTTTTTCAACCAGCCGGCTTCAGCGTTGCGTCACATGCGAAAGGCACTTGTTTCCGGCGGAAGGATTGTCTTTGCCTGTTGGCGAACACCTCGCGACAATCCGTGGGCGATGGCGCCGCTAGTTGCCGCACGCAAGGTGCTCAACATCACTCCGGAGCCGGCGGATCCATTTGCACCCGGACCGTTTGCTTTTGCTGATGAAGTGCGGCTGCATCAAATTCTTGTCGACGCGGGATTTGAACACGTAGCAATAGAACGCTTTGATGCAGAGGTTGTTCTTGGCAAATCGGTACATGCGGCCGCTGAGAGTTCGACGCGAATTGGCCCTGTAGCCCGCCTGTTACGAGAGCTAGGCGATCAGCATCTGCCGGTCGTTGTTGACGCGGTAAAGTCTGCGTTCGAAGCTTCCGCAAACCTTGATGGTCGTGTGATCATGAAGGGATCAACGTGGATCGTATCTGCCCGAAATCCTGCGTAAGTTAAACAAAGCAGGCTGTAGCAAGGATATTGCTGTTTTTTGCACCCGACCATTGGCAAATTTGTCAGTTGGTGCTGGCCGCACGCTGTCACAAGTCCGCAATTCGGGATTACCGCGGAAACGGTGCCTTTTCAATTCCAGCGATTGACGTGCCAACACTAAATCCTCGCCGTTTAAACCATCCCAGATTCATTTCCAGCGCATAGCGCGCATTGCCTGCGGCGCAATGGTTATTTTCCGTTTGTGGTTGCATATCTTCGATATTGATGATTTTGCCGTTTCGATCAAGAAATGCGACAGACAGGGGCAAAAGGGTATTGCGCATCCACATGCAATGCAGTGCGTCTTGCGTAAAAACGAAGAGCATACCGTGTTGTGGCGCCATTTCGGTACGCCTCATCAATCCGACAGCGCGCTGTTCCTGGGTTGCTGCAACCTCGGCTTCGATTCGATGCATACCGACCGTCAGTTCGACCTGTGGCATTGCATATTGAGCAACCGCAACATGGCTTACGGCGAGTAACATCAAGACCAAACTATTTTGGATATGCATGTATCTCCTCATTCCGCCACTGTCCAGGCAACAAACCATCGAGTCGCCAATTTCCGATCGAATAACGAATCAGCCGCAAACACGGGTGACCGATTTTCGCTGACATTCGTCGAATTTGTCGATTTTTTCCTTCATTCAAGGTTATCTCGAGCCAAGTTGTCGGAATTGCCAAGCGAACGCGGATAGGTGGACTACGCGCCCAGAGATCGATTGGCTCTTGAATAATTCTGCATTGACATGGTGCTGTTACGAAGTCACCGAGATCCAAACCACGGGACAAGCTATCCAAGGCTGACGCCTGCGGACTTCCCTCCACTTGAACCCAGTAGCGTTTTGGCAACTTGTGCTTCGGGTGGCTGATTCTGGCCTGCAACACCCCATCGTCCGTCAGGAGGACAAGTCCTTCTGAGTCGGCATCCAACCGTCCGGCGGGGTAGACATCCGGCACAGGTACGTAATCCTTCAGAGTGGCACGACCTGCTTCCGCACTGAATTGAGCCAATACGTTGTAAGGCTTGTTGAGCAAAATTAAGCGCGCCATTAGCGAAAATCGCCAGTATCAAAGTTTTGAAGCATCGTTTCCCAGCACTGCCTATGATTCTGAACAAGTTAGCGTACAAAACATTATGGTCGGCCGATTGTCCGGAACTCGAAAAAAAACCGCTCAAGTTAACTTGAGCGGTTTTTAATTCTTTGGTGCGATCCTACTTCAATCAGCACCTAATCATCAGCGAAGAGCGGCAATCAGGGTTTCTGAATGTTCGACGCTTGCTTTCCTTTCGGACCCTGAACGACGTCAAAAGTTACTTTGTCGCCTTCTTTCAGAGATTTGAATCCCGCCATATTAATTGCGGAAAAATGCGCGAAAAGATCCTCGCTACCATCATCTGGAGTGATGAAGCCGAAACCCTTAGCGTCGTTGAACCACTTAACTGTACCTGTTGCCATGAAAACTCTTCCTTAATCAAAAACGAATAAACCGGAAATCAGCGCACACGGCGTGTGCAAACATGATCACCGGGGTGATGTTTGTCTAACAATTTCGAAGCAGTGAAGGAAACCGAGCGGCGATTCAGAAAACTGAAGGACAGCGGGGAGACCGGAAACCTCGGCGAAAAAAAACGATTCGTTAGGAACACTGGGACAGATCTTGAGCCAAACACGCCTCGCCTTTTACGCTAATTTTTGGTGGTCGTCAACTTTTTTCTTGTTTTTTCGCTTTTTTTACAAACGACGTGGCGTGACCGTCCGAATCAATAAGAGGCGCGTTGTTGTCGCTATTCGGCACTTGTATACCTCCACTATCGCCTCCATATCGCATTACAATCAATTCATGGTCACGCGCAAGCAAATCGAACGTGATGGCGGTGCTGTCCTGCTTCCGGAGAAGAGTCGAGTCAAGCCACCACCTATGTTTAAGGTGTTGCTGTTAAACGATGATTTCACTCCAATGGACTTTGTCGTTGTCGTACTGGAGAAGTTTTTTGGACTCTCGCGAGAGCAAGCGACCATGGTGATGTTGAACGTGCACAGAGATGGAAAAGGGGTTTGCGGACTATATCCCCGCGATGTGGCTGCCACAAAGGTTGAACAGGTAGAAGCATTTTCCCGCCGGCACCAGCATCCGCTGGCCTGCGTAATGGAGGAGAACTGATGATTGCCCAGGAACTAGAGGTCAGCCTGCACATGGCTTTTGTCGAAGCGAGGCAGAAACGCCATGAATTCATCACTGTAGAGCACTTGCTACTTGCGCTGCTTGACAATCCGAGTGCTGCCGAGGTTCTGCGCGCATGTGCGGCAGACTCAGAGGCTTTGCGCAAAGAGCTGATCACCTTTATCAGTGAACACACACCTACCATCGGGGGTCAAGATGAGATTGATACTCAGCCGACCTTGGGATTTCAGCGCGTAATTCAACGCGCCATCCTTCATGTCCAGTCATCCGGCAAGAAGGAGGTGACAGGGGCAAATGTGCTGGTCGCGATTTTTGGCGAAAAGGACTCTCATGCGGTGTTTTTTCTACAGCGCCAAAATGTATCCCGTCTTGATGTGGTGAACTTCATATCACATGGCATCACCAAGACTCCGCATGCCACCGGAAAGGAAGATGCGACTGAAACCGAGGCCGAGGCGCAAGAGAAAAATAGTGCTTTGGAATCATTCACGCTCAACCTCAATCAACATGCATTAACCGGGAAAATTGACCCGTTGATCGGACGTGAAAAGGAACTTGAACGGGTGATCCAAACGCTGTGCCGACGTAGGAAAAATAATCCGTTGTTGGTTGGTGAAGCAGGGGTGGGCAAGACCGCCATTGCTGAGGGTCTGGCGCACCGTATTGTAGAAGGACGCGTACCCGAGATCCTTGCGCAAGCCACTGTCTACTCATTGGATATGGGTTCATTGCTGGCTGGCACCAAGTATCGCGGCGATTTCGAGCAACGACTCAAGGGTGTTCTCAAGCAACTCCTTGGCGATCCCAATGCAATATTGTTTATTGACGAGATACACACGCTTATCGGCGCGGGCGCTGCATCGGGTGGCACCCTTGACGCCTCAAATCTGCTGAAACCTGCGTTGGCATCTGGCGACCTCAAGTGTATTGGTGCCACGACTTACACGGAATATCGAGGAGTGTTTGAGAAGGATCACGCCCTATCGCGTCGATTCCAGAAAGTTGATATCAACGAACCTAGTGTCGAAGAAACGGTGTCGATCCTGCGTGGTCTCAAGAGCCGCTTCGAGGAACACCATGGAGTGAAGTATTCGACCGCGGCGATCACTGTAGCAGCCGAGCTTTCGGCAAAATATATCAATGACCGCCATTTACCTGACAAGGCGATTGACGTAATCGATGAAGCCGGGGCCGCACAAAGAATCCTGCCCAAGTCAAAGCAAAAGAAGACTATTGGGAAACAGGAAATTGAAGAAGTCATTGCCAAGATTGCGCGAATACCGCCACAACACGTCTCCGCCGATGATCGCTCCGCACTGAAGAATCTGGATCGAGACCTTAAAAACCTTGTGTTCGGGCAAGATGCGGCGATTGAGGCCTTGAGCAAGGCGATCAAGATGTCGCGTTCGGGGCTTGGACAACCGCAGAAGCCGATCGGTAACTTCCTGTTTTCCGGCCCTACCGGGGTCGGCAAGACAGAAGTTGCCCGCCAGTTGGCCTACTCGATGGGGATCGAATTGGTTCGCTTTGACATGTCCGAGTACATGGAGCGCCATGCCGTTAGCCGTTTGATTGGAGCGCCCCCTGGCTATGTTGGGTTCGATCAGGGTGGCTTACTCACTGAGGCGATCACCAAAAAGCCGCACTGTGTTTTGCTGCTCGATGAAATCGAGAAGGCCCATCCTGATGTATTTAACATACTGCTGCAAGTGATGGACCACGGCACCCTGACCGACAACAACGGGCGCAAGGCAGATTTCCGCAACGTGATTATCGTCATGACCACCAATGCGGGTGCTGAAGCTTTGCAGAAATCCAGCATGGGTTTCACTTCGAACAAAGGCCAGAATGATGAGATGGCTGATATCAAACGGATGTTTACGCCGGAGTTCAGAAATCGCCTGGACGCAATCATTTCCTTCAAGGCGCTGGATGCCAGCATCATCCTGAGGGTGGTCGACAAGTTCCTTATGCAACTTGAAGGGCAACTCCATGACAAGAAGGTGGAAGCAATCTTTACTGATGCTCTGCGCGCATGGCTGGGCGAGAAGGGCTTTGATCCCCTGATGGGCGCGCGTCCGATGGCACGCCTGATTCAAGACACCATACGTGCTGCGCTGGCCGATGAACTGCTGTTCGGACAACTGGTTCATGGCGGAAGAGTGACTATCGACCTGGATGAAAATGAAAAAGTTCGCCTCACCTTTCCATCGGCGCAAACTGATATGCCTTCACCAACCGAGGTAGCGCGTTAGTAATTGAAATTTCAGAGCACCAACTTTCAACGCGCCGTTTTTGCGGCGCGTTTTTTATTTCAGGAGGGCAACATGACATATCTGACCACCGACCTTTGCGATGCGAACGAAGACTCGATCCGAGTTGTCGAGCCAATGTTTACCAGTTTCGGCGGCAAACCTGCATTTCACGGGCAGATCGCTACCTTGCGGGTCGATGACGACAACTCGTTTGTCCGCAAAGCACTTGAATCACAAGGCAATGGGCGTGTGCTGGTAATTGATGGTGGCGGCAGCGTCCGGCGCGCACTTGTCGGCGATCAACTGGCTAGTCTGGGGCTAAAAAACGGCTGGGCTGGAATCATTGTCAATGGCTGCATTCGAGATTCACGCGCAATTGGCCTGATGGACATCGGCGTCTTTGCTATCGACACGCATCCGATGAAGACACTGAAAAGAAACCTGGGGGAAGCCGATATCACCGTCACCTTCGGAAATGTCGATTTTGTCCCTGGGGAATGGATTTATGCCGACGAAGACGGCGTTATTGTTAGCAAATCGCCCATACACGGGACCTAAATATTCACTGAAATTTTCGTGAATCCCAATAAATCAACAGGATAGATAAGACAACTGAAAGTAATATGTCTTATATAAGACTGTTGACATATAATATCTTTCGCCATAAAATTTGCGCTGTGGTTCTCCTCAACCGCCCACTCACTACACAAAGGAATTTCCATGACCGACCGTAAAGCACAAGCCGCTGCCCTTGCCAAAGACTGGGCCGAAAATCCTCGTTGGAAAGGAATTAAACGTGGCTATACCGCCGAAGATGTTGTTCGTCTTCGCGGCTCATTTCCAATTGAAAACACACTTGCCCGTCGTGGCGCGGAAAAATTGTGGGATCTTGTCAACACCACGCCATATGTCAATTGCCTCGGCGCATTGACCGGTGGACAAGCGATGCAACAGGTTAAGGCCGGCATCAAGGCAATTTATCTCTCTGGCTGGCAAGTCGCTGCCGATAACAACGGCTATGCCGCAATGTATCCCGATCAATCACTGTACCCGGTGGACTCTGTGCCAAAGGTTGTCGAACGGATTAACAACTCTTTCCGTCGTGCCGACGAGATTCAGCATTCGAAAGGTATCGATGCCGGCGACAAGGGCTACATCGATTATTTCGCACCCATCGTTGCTGATGCCGAAGCAGGGTTCGGCGGCGTGTTGAACGCATTCGAGCTAATGAAAGCCATGATTCGCTCTGGAGCCGCCGGCGTTCATTTCGAGGATCAACTGGCGTCAGTAAAAAAATGTGGTCACATGGGTGGCAAAGTCTTGGTGCCGACGCAGGAAGCTGTGCAAAAGTTGATCGCAGCACGTATGGCCGCCGACGTAATGGGCGTTCCCACTATCATCCTTGCTCGTACCGATGCGGAAGCTGCCGACCTAGTGACGTCAGACGTGGATGAAAACGACAAGCCATTCATTACTGGCGAGCGCACTGCCGAAGGTTTCTATAAAACCTACAAGGGTCTCGATCAGGCCATCAGTCGTGGTCTCGCTTACGCACCCTACGCTGACATGGTGTGGTGTGAAACCGGTACACCGGATCTGGAGTTCGCACGGAAATTCGCCGAAGCAATTCGGTCAAAATTCCCCGGCAAATTATTGGCGTACAACTGCTCACCATCATTCAACTGGAAGAAGAACCTCGACGATGCCACTATCGCCAAATTCCAGCGCGAACTCGGTGCGATGGGCTACAAGTATCAATTCATCACCCTCGCCGGCATTCACAACATGTGGTATCACATGTATGACCTCGCACAAGATTACGTTGCGCGCGGTATGTCAGCCTATGTTGAGAAAGTACAAGAGCCTGAGTTCGCTGCACGTGATCGCGGCTACACTTTTGTCAGCCACCAACAGGAAGTTGGCACAGGCTACTTCGATGAGGTGACGACCGTGATTCAGGGCGGCGCATCATCGGTGACGGCACTCACCGGATCGACCGAAGAAGAACAGTTCCACTAAAGTTCGCTTAGCATCTAGAACGCCGCGCTCAGTACGAGTCGCGGCGTTTTTTCTTTTTTTCGGCAGATGTCGCAAAAAAAAGCAACATCTTAGGTGGTATCCACTTGCTTGAGCCAGTAGTCCTGCCGGCCGTAACAGTCCTTAAGCAAGTCGATGAATAGCCTCACCCGTAATGGTAGATGGCGGCGGTCGGGAAATACGGCGTATACGCCGACCGGTGGCGAGGCAAAGTCATCCAACACAGTTTGCAGTCGTCCTGTGGCAATGTCATCGCCCACCTCCCATAGCGAGCGCCACGCGAGGCCTTTGCCTGCAAGTGCCCACTCATGTAGCACTGCCCCATCGTTGCATTCAAGTGTCCCGGTAACCTTTATCACCTGCACGTTGCTACCAACAAGCAGTGACCAGCCACGCTGTTGGCCAAGAACCAGACAATTGTGCTGGGAAAGCTCAGTTGGTGCTGATGGCACGCCGTGTTCAACCAAGTAGCTGGGCGCAGCGACAATCACGCGGCGCATTTCAGCAAGGCGGGTGCTGATTAAGTTGGAGTCAATCATTTCACCGATTCGTACCGCACAATCAACGCCTTCATTCATCATGTCAACCATACGATCGGTCAAGTCCAGACTCACGCGGACCTCAGGGTGTGCTGTCAGATAATCAGCCACAAGTGGTGCTACGTGCCGCCGACCAAATCCGGCTGGTGCTGACACCTTGAGATGCCCGCGGGCACGGATACTGCCCAACGACACGGACGCCTCGGCATTACCCAAATCGGCCAGCACCCGCTGACAATCTTCCAAAAATGCTTGCCCCTCCTGCGTCAGTGAAAGCTTTCTGGTGCTACGTAGCAGCAACTTGACGCCAAGTCGCTGCTCAAGTGCATCGATGCGGCGACCAATTACCGCCGGCGTGACCTGACTCAAGCGTGCCGCTTCGGCGAGCGAACCCCGCAATGCGGCGTTGGTGAATGCCTCGATCTGCTTGAATTGATCCATGATTCGATACTTTTAGTCGCTTCTGAATGTCGCCGTTGATAGCTTATCACCGCAATTGATACGCAATACACTAGTCGAATCGAATTTGTAACCTTTACTTTACGAGAGACAAACCATGAGCAACATGCCCGCCGGCGTTCAAATCAATGCCCCAATCTCACCCGAATTCGCCACCATTCTCACTCCGGAAGCGCTGGCGCTGGTCGCCAAACTTCACCGTGCCTTTGAGCCTCGACGCCGAGAGCTACTCAAGGCTCGCGTTGCTCGCCAGGCACGCATCGATGCCGGTGAGACTCCGGATTTCCTGCCTGAAACCAAGCATATTCGTGACGGCAACTGGAAAATTGCCCCACTCCCTAAAGCGCTCGAGCGACGCCGCACAGAGATCACCGGGCCGGTTGAAGCCAAGATGGTCATCAACGCGTTCAATTCCGGCGCAGACAGCTACATGAGTGACTTTGAGGACTCCAACAGCCCACGCTGGGACAATCAGATTCAAGGTCAAATTAATTTGTTCAAGGCAATTCGTCGCGAATTGAGTTTTAAAAATGCCGCCGGTAAAGAGTACAAGCTGAACGACAAAATTGCCACCTTGCAGATCCGCCCCCGCGGCTGGCACTTGGACGAAAAACATGTATTGGTCGATGGCCAGCGCGTTTCTGGCGGTGTGTTCGATTTCGCGTTGGTCTTTTTCCACAATGCCAGGGAGCAGATCGCTCGCGGCGCGGGTCCTTTTTTCTATTTGCCGAAAATGGAATCGCATCTTGAAGCGCGCTTGTGGAACGATATTTTTGTGATGGCGCAGAATGAAATCGGCATTCCTCAAGGCACGATCAAAGCAACTGTGCTGATCGAGACGATTTTGGCGACCTTCGAGCTTGAAGAAATTCTCTACGAATTGCGTGAGCACAGCGCGGGACTCAACGCCGGGCGCTGGGACTACATCTTTTCGTGCATCAAGAAATTCAAGCGTAACAAGGACTTTTGTTTGGCTCAGCGCAGTGCCATTACCATGGAAGTGCCGTTTATGCGCTCGTACGCGCTAGCGCTAGTGAAGGCCTGTCACAAGCGAGGCGCTCCGGCCATGGGCGGAATGAGCGCACTTATTCCGATCAAGAATGATCCAGTCGCCAATGAGAAGGCACTGGCGGGAATTCGCCACGACAAGACGCGCGATGCCAACGACGGTTTCGACGGCGGTTGGGTTGCGCATCCAGGGCTGGTGCCAATTGCTGCTGAAGAGTTCCAAAAAGTCCTGGGGGATCGTCCCAATCAATGGGAAAAGCAGCGCGATGAAAACTTCGGCCCGAAAGATTGGCTCAACTTCCAACCCGAAACTCCCATCACCGAAGCCGGCGTGCGCAACAACATCAATGTTGGCATTCACTACCTCGGCTCCTGGCTTGCCGGCAACGGCTGTGTGCCGATTCATAATCTGATGGAAGACGCGGCAACTGCCGAGATCAGTCGCTCGCAAGTCTGGCAATGGGTGGTCTCACCCAAAGGCATCCTTGACGATGGCCGTAAGGTCACCGCCGATATGGTGCGCAATCTGATTGCTGAAGAGTTGGCGAAGGTCAAAACGTTTGTCACTGCACAGAGGGAGAACGGCGCGACATACGATCAAGCGGCTGTGATTTTCGAGGATATGTCACTTTCGGAAAACTATCCCGAGTTCTTGACGCTGCCGCTGTACGAGGCAATGGAATAGCAGAAATAAGGTCGCCAGTTGGTGCTGGCCAGACGCCGTTGTTGCAACGGCGTCTCATCTAGCTAGGCTTTTCCGGTACTTCCAAAACCACCTGCGCCGCGCTCGCTTTCGCTGAATTCGTCCACAATATTAAACGCGACCTGCACTACCGGCACGATGACCAATTGAGCGATCCGCTCCATCGGATCGATAACGAAGACGTGACTACCACGATTCCAAGTGGATACAAATATTTGTCCTTGGTAATCGGAATCAATCAGTCCAACCAGATTGCCCAGAACAATTCCGTGCTTATGGCCAAGACCTGACCGGGGCAGAATCATTGCAGCAAGGCTCGGGTCGCCCAAATGTATCGCAATACCCGTCGGAATCAATGCAGTCGCCCCTGGATGCAAGGTCAAGGAAGTATCGATGCAGGCACGCAGGTCGAGGCCAGCCGAGCCAGAAGTTGCATACTGGGGCATCAATCCGGCGTCCGCTTGCTGCAAGCGTGGATCGATTACCTTGACATCAACGCTTTTCATTTTTTTCACATTGCCCCATCAGTACACTCATGTGGTTGACAATGGCTCGCGCCACAGTCAGTTTGCTGCCTCGCGGTACCGGGTGCGCACCGTTTGCATCAAACAAGGTGACCGCATTGACTTCCCCGCCAAGTCCGTCTTGAACCAAATTTCCAACCACCAGTGGTAGCTTCTTTGCGATCCGTTTACCCTCGGCATAGGCTTGCAAATTCTCGCTTTCGGCGGCGAACCCTACACAAAATGGCGGGTTCGGTCGTGCTGCGACCTCAGCCAGAATGTCCGGATTGGCCTTCAGCGAAACAGTCATTGCAGACGACTTCTTGATTTTCTGGGTTGAGCTATCAACCGGGCGGTAGTCAGCCACGGCGGCAACAGCAATAAACACGTCAAAATTTGCGACGACATTACTTACGGCATCTCTCATTTGGACAGCGCTGGTTACATCAATCCGCTTCGTGCCGCGTGGCGTATTTAATGCAACGGGGCCCGCAACAAGTGTCACCTCGGCGCCCGCTTCCGCACATGCGCGCGCCAACGCAAACCCCATTTTCCCGGAGCTTGAGTTGGTCAAACCGCGAACTGGATCGAGCGCTTCAAAGGTCGGGCCTGCAGTAATGAGCACTCGTTTTCGCGGCAGGATTTTGGGCTGCAGAAATGTAATAAGGTCGTCGAGCAGATCAGCGGCTTCGAGCATCCTGCCCGCTCCGGTTTCACCGCAAGCCTGCTCGCCGGTAGCTGGGCCAAGAACAAGTATGCCATCGGCAGTAAGTTGCTGTACGTTGCGCTGTGTGGCTGGGTTATGCCACATCTGCCGATTCATGGCTGGCGCGACTAACAAGGGGCAATCGCGTGCCAGACAGAGCGTCGACAACAAATCGTCAGCAAGCCCGTGTGCCAGCTTCCCTAGAAAGTCGGCGGTGGCTGGTGCAACCAAGATGAGGTCTGCGCCACGACTTAAATCGATATGCGCCATTGCGTTGTCCATCCGGTCATCCCAGAGCGCTAACCAAACCGGGCGTCCGGTTAGCGCCTGAAATGTCGCGGCACCGACAAACTGGGCGCCTGAACTGGTCAATACGACATCAACTTGCGCGCCCTCCTTAACCAAAAGCCGCGCCAACTCGGCCGCTTTGTAAGCGGCCACACCTCCTGTAACACCCAGTACAACCCGTCGCTCTAACAGACTGCCCATGGCTTTAGAATCCCAACAATGCGTGATGCAAACATTCTAGACCATGGCCATTAATCACTGGCCCGCCGCGGAGCGACCGCGCGAACGATTGATGAAGGATGGTGCGGCGGCGCTTTCAGACGCAGAACTGCTGGCCATCTTCCTGCGGGTTGGGCGCCCCGGCAAAAGCGCGGTCGATCTTGCACGTGAACTTTTGGCACATTTCGGCGGGGATCTTGGCCGATTGACTGCCGCCCAGCCAAAGGAACTCGCCCGCCTACCCGGAATTGGGCCGGCCAAAGCCGTACAGCTGGTCGCTGTCCTTGAAATAGCTCGACGGACTCTCATTGGTCAGCTCTCTACACGTGATGTATTGTCGTCGCCTCAGGCTGTTGCGGATTGGCTTCGCTTGCAGTTGGCGCCATTGAAGCATGAAGTTTTTGTGGCGCTATGGCTGGATGCGGGAAACAAGTTGATTGAGGCGCAAGAGTTGTTTAATGGCACCTTGACGCAGACCAGCGTTTACCCGCGCGAGGTGGTTAAGCACGCACTGGAACACAATGCCGCGGCGGTTATTCTTGCGCACAACCACCCTTCCGGTCGGGCTGAAGCATCAACTGCCGATATTTCCTTAACCCAAACGCTGAAACAGGCGCTTGCCTTGGTGGACGTACGTTTATTGGACCATTTCATCGTGACCGCAACTGAAAAGCCGCTATCACTAGCAGAGCGGGGATTGGTTTAAGGCAAGCCATTGGTTGAGATTTTTGGTCGATTTCAGCACATTTGCCGAAACAGTCTTGAACAATCGAATTTTTCACGCTAAAATGGTCGACTTTACTTTTAGGCAATATTAGGAGCGAGCATGTCCCGCGTTTGCCAAGTTACGGGGAAATCCCCGATGGTCGGAAATCACGTTTCGCACGCTAACAACAAGACCAAGCGTCGCTTCCTCCCTAACCTGCATAACCGCAGATTTTGGGTTGAAAATGAGAACCGGTGGGTAAGTCTGCGCGTTTCAAATGCAGGCCTGCGCACTATTGACAAAAAAGGTATTGATGTCGTTCTGACAGAGCTGCGCGAGCGCGGCGAACGCGTCTGATTCCGCTAGTTCCAAGCAATTAGGAGAAAATCATGGCCAAAGGCGGACGCGAAAAGATCAAACTGGAATCCACTGCGGGTACCGGGCACTTCTACACGACCTCAAAGAACAAGAAGACCACACCGGGTAAGCTTGAGTTTATGAAATACGACCCTAAGGCGCGCAAACATGTCGCCTACAAGGAAGTCAAGCTGAAGTAGTTCTTTGCATCGACAAGAACAAGAAACCCGCCGGAAGTTCGGCGGGTTTTTTCATTTCCACCAACGATTGTTTTTTACCAACGATAATTTTTTCTTGCGGAATTACACTGCGTACCGACGCAAATTAAACGAAAACTCTTCCAACTGTCGTATTCCGCTCGCCTCAGCACGGGCAATCCAGTCCTGTAGCTGCTTCACTAGCTGTTCATGGGTGGCACTGGATCGCTCCCAGAGCGCCTCCAACTCGCACCGCATGGCAACAATCTTGTCGAGCCTTTCGCTTCGCGCAAGCAATGGACTCAACTGCTCGCGTGCGGCGGGATCCAACATCGAAGCATCCTGCCCAAGCAAACGTCGAAAGCGCTTTCCTTCACGCGCAGACATTTTCAATCGCAAAAACTCCTCCGAGGCAACCTGCCGGGCTGACGAAACATAGCGCGCCAGCACATCATAGCGATGAGTGATCACGGCTTGGAGCGTGGTCAAATCAATTGACGGGCGCACTCCCCCTAACTTGGCCGTGGGTGCGCGTTTTTTTACCTTTGCCTGTCCCAGCATCTCCAAAACGCGTATATACATCCATCCAATGTCAAACTCATACCACTTGCTCGATAGTTTTGCAGACGTGGCATAAGTGTGATGGTTGTTGTGTAACTCTTCTCCACCAATGAATATCCCAATCGGCAATATGTTTCTCGCCGCATCGGCGCTGGCATAGTTCCGATATCCCCAGAAGTGGCCAACCCCGTTGATCACTCCAGCTGCCCAAAATGGAATCCAAACCACCTGAATTATCCACAGTACCGCTCCTGGGACGATACCGAACAGCAACATGTTTAACGCCAAACAGATAAGTATTCCGGATTTGGGATTTGCAGAATAAACGTGGCGCTCCATCCAGTCATCAGGGGTACCGTGCCCGTATCTGGCCAGCGTTTCCGCGTTGTGAGCCTCCTTAACGTATAAAAACACGCCGCCCCACAACACACGATTAATGCCAAGAATCTGCGGACTATGTGGATCATCAACTGTTTCGCATTTGGCATGATGTTTGCGGTGAATCGCAGCCCACTCCTTGGTCACCATACCCGTGGTCAACCACAACCAAAATCGAAAGAAATGGCTCGGTAGCGGCCCAAGATCAAGCGCGCGGTGCGCCTGGTGACGATGCAAGAAGATCGTGACAGACGCAATCGTGATATGAGTCAGCACCAAGGCAACGATGAGAAAACGCCACCATGACATCTCTAAAAGGCCATCAAACATTGCGCGCTCTCACTTTCAGGTTTCTCCACTTGTCCGAAACATCGTGCTACCACCCTCGTTCGATTTTACGTGATTCAGCGGCGGCCGCCTTTAGCCTTTTTCGCCTTTGTTTTCGATCCGGACTTTTCACTACGCGGTGCTACGGGACGTTGTCCATGCGATATCGGTGAGCGACTGGATCCCCCTGCATCAATCAGTCGAAAGTCAATCTTGTTGGTTTCCAGATCAGCGCGGACGAGTTGCACCGCAACTCGGTCCGACAAGCGGAATCGCCGGCCGCTACGCTCGCCGACCATCGCATGTGCCTTTTCATCAAAATGGAAGTAATCGTGACCCAATTCTGAAACATGAATTAGTCCTTCAACGAAAACATCGTCGAGTGCAACAAACACTCCAAAAGGTACTACCGCAGAAATACTGCCTGTGAACTCCTCGCCAATCCGATCGCGCATGTAAAAACACTTCAGCCATGCTTCCACATCGCGAGTGGCCTCGTCCGCACGTCGCTCCGTCTTTGAACAATGAATCCCTATCTCGTCCCATGAACCGGGCTCATAGCGGGATCCGGAAAGCGTCGCTTTGATCGCGCGATGCACTAACAGATCGGGATAACGTCGAATCGGTGAGGTGAAGTGCGTGTAACTCTCGTACGACAAGCCGAAATGCCCCACATTGTCCGGACTATAGACAGCCTGACGCAAGGAACGCAACATCACTGTCTGCAACAACTGCTTATCAGGCCGGTCGCCGATACGCGACAATAGCGCAGCGTAATCCTTTGCGCTCGGTGCGTCACCACCGCCTAATTGCAACCCAAAAGTGCCAAGAAAATCTCGTAGCCTCACCAAACGTTCTGTGGTTGGACCTTCGTGAACGCGATAAAGCACCGGGTGTTTGCGCGCATGCAAAAATTCGGAGGCGCTGACATTGGCGGCCAACATGCACTCTTCAATAAGGCGATGTGCGTCATTGCGGTGGTACGGATCGATACTTGAGATTTTGCCGTGATCGTCAAAACTCATACGCGTTTCGAGCGTTTCGAAATCTATCGCGCCGCGCTTTTCACGGGCTGCAAGCAAGACTCTAAACAAGGCATCAAGAGATTCAAGGTGTGGGAGCAGTGCCGCCAGTTTCTTGCGTGTCGGGGCATCCCGCTCATACAACGCAGCCGCGACATCGGTATAAGTCAAACGGGCATGAGAGAACATTACCGCGGAATAAAATCGATATTGAGTTATGACTCCTGCTGCAGAAATCGCCATGTCGCAGACCACGCATAGACGCTCAACGTCCGGATTTAGCGAGCACAAACCATTGGAAATTTTCTCTGGCAACATCGGGATTACCCGGCGCGGAAAATAGACCGATGTGCCACGATCGTAGGCGTCCGCATCAAGTGCACCACCCGCGCTGACATAATGCGACACATCCGCAATGGCGACTATCAAACGAAATCCGGTACCAATCTTCTCGCAGAACACGGCATCATCAAAATCACGTGCGGTTTCTCCGTCAATGGTTACCAACGGAAGATCGGTGATGTCTTCGCGCCCTTTCCAATCTGACTTTCTCACCGCATCAGGCAGCTTCTTCGTTTCCGCCAGAGCTTCTTTTGAAAACTCGTGCGGCAACTCGTGCTTGCGTAGAGCAATCTCGATTTCCATGCCGGGATCGGCGTAGTTACCCAGGACTTCAATAACCTTTCCGATAGGCTGAGATTGCCTGCTCGGTTGCTCCAGCAATTCGACCATGACCACTTGCCCAGACACCGGTCGTGGCATTTTGGCGTTCCTTTTTTCGTAAGGGGCCAACATGATGTCCTGACTGATTCGCTTGTTTTCGGCGACCACGAACCAAACGCCGTGCTCTTCAAAAACACGGCCCACCAGACGCGTGTTTGCCCTTTCGATTACTTCGACCAGCTTACCCTCTGGACGTCCTTTACGATCTACCCCGATAACCCGTGCAATAGCGCGATCGCCATGAAGCACTTTGGCCATCTCCTTGGCTGAGAGAAACAGATCGCCGCCGCCCTCATCCGGAACCAGGAAACCATAACCATCCGGGTGGCCTTCAATACGGCCGCGAATCAAATCCGCTTTGTTGGGAACCAACCAGTCATCACGACGGTTTTGCATGATCTGGCCGTCGCGGGCCATTGCGCCAAGGCGACGTTGAAAGGATTCTTGCTCGTCAGGCTTGATGTCTAGTAGTTCACAGATGTGAGCGAACTCCATTGGCACACCCTGGGCAGCCATGATCTCCAAAATGTACTCGCGACTCGGCAACGGTGTTTCATACTTCTCGCGTTCTCGTTCCACGTGCGGATCACTCTTGCGACGAATTGAATTTTCCGGTTTGCTCTTTGGTTTGGCTGATTTGTTTGACAATTTGGGGTTTTCCATTAGAATCCGCGCCTTGTTTTGCGCCTGCCCAGGTGGCGGAATTGGTAGACGCACTAGTTTCAGGTACTAGCGAGTAACTTCGTGGGGGTTCGAGTCCCTTCCTGGGCACCAGCCGATTTTCTGGCTTCGCAAAACGAAAATTTCGGCGATTACGGTTGTAGGTGATACCGAGGCAGGGTTTGCATTACTGTGACAGTGCCGACACCTCAGTCTTTGCATGTTACACCCTGAAAACGCAAAGACTGACATCACAGTCGATGGAACTCACGACCGACGCCAGGTCGTTCCTTGCGGACTGTCTTCCAAAACGATTCCCAGCGTCTTAAGCTCATCGCGGATGCGATCGGATTCCGCAAAATTGCGTGATTGCTTGGCATTTGTCCGCGCCAGGATCCGTTCATCGATCTCGGCGTTACTGAGTTGCCCGGCAGGTTTTGATACTGCTGCGGACTGTAGAAATTTCGATGGTTCGTGTTGCAGTAGCCCCAAGATTCCGCCCAGCCCGCGAAGCTGAGGAATTAAGGAGTGATTACCGCGATTAATTTCCGTGGCCAGATCGAACAGCACAGCCAGCGCCTCCGGGGTATTGAAGTCGTCATTCATTGCCATCTTGAAGCGTTGGCCGTATTCATCATCCCAGTTCAAATTCCCTGACGGCGTGTTACCAGCACCAACTGGCGACTGGTCGTCGCTCTGACGTAGCGCGGTATATAGGCGGCGTAAGGCACTATGCGATTCGATCAGTTGATCTTCGGAAAAATTGACGCTGCTTCGGTAGTGCGATCGCACCACAAAGTAGCGAATCACCTCTGCATCGTATCGTGCCAAAGCTTCGCGAACTGTGAAGAAATTTCCGAGCGACTTGCTCATCTTTTCTTCATCGACATTAAGTGCGCCTGTGTGCATCCAGTAATTGGCAAACTTCACGCCATGCGCACCTTCGCTCTGCGCAATCTCGTTCTCATGATGCGGAAATTTCAAGTCCGGGCCGCCACCATGAATATCTACCGTTTTACCCAACACCGCCTCGCACATCGCCGAGCATTCGATATGCCAACCAGGGCGGCCTGAGCCCCAAGGAGAGTCCCACTTGGACTCCGCGGGTTCGCTGGCTTTGGCTGATTTCCACAACACGAAGTCAAGCGGATCGCGCTTTGTTGTGTCTACCGCAACGCGTTCTCCTGCGCGTAAATCATCCAATGACTTACCGGACAGTTTCCCGTAGCCGTCGAATCGCCGAACAGCAAAATTCACGTCGCCGGCACCAGCCTGATATGCCAGTCCCTTGCCTTCCAGCAATCCAATCATCCGCAACATCTGAGGAATGTATTGCGTTGCGCGCGGTTCATGGTCGGGCGCAGTCATGCCGAGTGCGGCAAAGTCCGCTGTCATAGATTCGATCGTGCGAGACGTCAGCGCATTTATAGGTTCACCAGCCTCACCGGCTCGGCGGATGATCTTGTCATCGATGTCCGTGATATTGCGCACGTAGCTCACTGCATAACCGGCTGTCCGCAACCAATTCGCGATGACATCAAATGCAACAAAGGTTCGGGCGTGCCCCAGATGCGGCACATCTTGAACCGTGAGACCGCAAACGTACAAACCGACCCGGCCGGTTTCTAGGGGGATGAAATCCTGCTTTTCCCTGGACAGCGTGTTGTAGATTTTTAACATGATCGTTGGCGCAAGCAATTCAACCGCTGAATTGCTCAATGTAGCGCTCTATTGCAAGTGTTCTCGATGTTTCATAGACGGGCCGTGGCACGATAAGCTGGGCGCGCTTTGGTAGAATTAGCCTTGGATTTTATCCTGATTCACACGGCGATTCCGGTTACATCAGCACGGTCGTTGTATCGAGCACAACTGGCAAACATACAAATGAGTTTATTTTCCTGCGGGATCCCGCGACAAGCATTGCGGACATTGACGATACTGGTTTGCCTTGTTGCCGGGCATGCGTATGCGGATACGTTGCAAGAAGCGAGCAAGTTAATCAAACAGGGCCAGTACGCGCAAGCGCTGGATCAGCTCGACAAATTCCTGGTTGCGAAACCCAAAGATGCTCAAGCTCGTTTTTTGCGCGGCATTGCACTGACCGAGATGAATCGTCCGAATGATGCGATTGTGGTGTTTCAGCGACTCACAGAAGACTATCCGGAACTGCCTGAGCCATACAACAACCTCGCAGTCATTTATGCGCAACAGAAGCAATACGAAAAAGCCAAAGGTGCATTGGAGATGGCGATTCGGACCCACCCATCGTACGCCACTGCGCATGAGAACCTGGGCGACATTTATGCGCGTTTGGCGAGCCAGGCTTACGATAAAGCATTGCAGCTAGATTCATCAAATGCTTCTGCCCAGTCAAAACTGGCATTGATTCGTGACTTAATGACGACAAACGTTCGAACCACGACGCAAACACCGGCCAAACCAAGCGAAGCGCAAAAGCCAACGGTTGCGCCGCCGACTCCCGTTGTAAACCCGCCTGTCGTTGCGACTAGTCCTGTAGCGAAACCAGTAGAAGTTCCCAAGGCTGCGGCCCCCGAAAAGGCAAATGCGCAAACCACAAACAATGCAGAAATAGGCAAGGCGCTTGACGGTTGGGCAACCGCCTGGTCAAACAAGGATGTCAATGCCTATCTCAGCCACTACGCGGCTGACTTCAAAACTCCTGGAGGCTTGTCACGTGCGGCGTGGGAGACAGAACGCCGCCAGCGAATCACAAAGCCAGGCAGCATTCAAGTTGAAATTGAAAAGCTGAACGTTAAGGTGACCGATGACACCGCGACAGCAACATTCCGCCAGAACTATCGATCAGCGTCGCTGAAGGTCAACAGTACCAAGACAGTGTCTTTGGTGAAGCGGAATGGCAAGTGGCTGATCATCAATGAGCTGGTAGGTTCAAAGTGAACACCTTCCGCAGTTGGACCCTTCCAACCAAGGTGCTGGTCGGCGTGGGGGCCTCGGCGCTAACGCTCTTCGTTCTGGTCGTGTTGAAAATGCTGTGGCCGAATTCAGTTGAATCCAGACCACTAAATCAGCAACGGCTGACCGGCATTGCAGATGCACCGATAGCCGATGGCGGACTGGAAAATCAGTTGGCGAGCATCTTTGACAAGATTGAATCAAATCGACTCGACTTGGCGATGCGACAAACTGACGCGCTATTGAGCAACTACCCGAATTTCCGGCTTGGGCATTTGATTCGCGGCGATTTGCTGCTTGCGCGTAGTCGTCCGCTTGAAACGTTCGGCGATGTGGGAAGCGACTTGGCCAGTGAAAAAGTCGCTGATCTGCGTGACGAAGCGATGGCGCGGCTCAAGGCGTATCGAACCAAACCGCCTGTCGATTATGTGCCACGCTATTTGATGCAGATGCACGCGGAACAGCGCTATGCGGTTGTAGTCGATACACAGAAGTCGCGTCTGTACCTTTATCAAAACGACGGGGGGCGACCAAAATTTGTGGCCGATTATTACGTGACACAAGGAAAGCTTGGCGCAGACAAGGTTCGTGAAGGTGACAAGAAGACACCTATCGGCGTGTACCATGTGACGTCCAGTCTTCCTCGGCGCGGACTCGCCGATCTCTATGGCACCGGCGCATACCCGCTGGATTACCCAAACGCATGGGATAAGCGTCAGGGCCGTGACGGACACGGTATTTGGTTACATGGCACGCCATCAGACACCTATTCGCGACCACCAAAAGCCTCGGATGGTTGCGTTGTGCTTTCCAATGAAGATCTTGATTCTCTGGCAAAGACATTTCAGCTCGGCCTAACTCCAGTCATTATCAGCAACAGCATTGAATGGCTTTCACAAGACGATTGGCAGGCTGAGCGGGACGCTTTGCTCGCGGTTATCGAATCCTGGCGCTCGGCATGGGAAAGCCGTGACGAAGCCAAATACGCGGAAAACTATGCGCAGCAGTTTTCTGCTGACGGCCAGGACCGAGAGGCATGGCTCGCACGAAAACACAGCGTCAATGCCGCAAAAAACTGGATCAAGGTCAACGTGAAGAACATTAGTATGTTTCGCAATCCAGGTGTCGAAGATTACGTCGTGGTCACATTTGATCAAGACTATCGCTCAAGCAACTTGTCCGGACAGATGAAAAAACGTCAATACTGGATCAAGGAATCGGGCCGATGGAAAATTGTTAACGAGGATGCTGTTTAGCGCGTAGTTGTTTTGGCTTCACGGTATGCCGTTGTAGTACCACTTAATCTTTCAAGGAACCATCATGTTTAATCGAATGTTCAGTCGATTTCTATGCATACTGCTTGCGTCTACTGCGGTTGTTGCCGCGAACGCTGCGGTCAATCCACGAGTTGAACTCAAGACCAGCCAGGGAACGATGGTCATTGAGCTGTACCCGCAGCAAGCGCCAAAGTCAGTCGCGAATTTTCTGCAATATGTCAAAGATGGATACTACAAGGACACTATTTTTCATCGTGTCATTGATGGCTTCATGATTCAAGGCGGTGGCTTTACGGAAAAGATGGTGCAGAAGGAAACTCGCGGCACGATTACCAATGAGGCAGCAAATGGTCTAAAAAACGAGCCTGGTACATTGGCGATGGCGCGTACGAGCGACCCTCACTCGGCATCGTCGCAGTTTTTTATCAACCTCAAACACAATGAATTTCTTGATTATCCCGGTCGCGACGGTTGGGGTTATGCCGTCTTTGGCAAGGTCGTTGAGGGTATGGATGTGGTTGAAAAGATCGCCAAAATGCAAACTGCGAATTCAGGAATGCATCAAAATGTCCCCATTACTCCGGCGATAATTCTCTCCGCAAAGTTACTGACTGACAAAAAATAAACCCTTAGGATAACCATGATCAAATTCACCACCAACCTCGGTTCATTCACGCTGGAATTGAACGCCGAGAAAGCCCCGAAAACTGTCGCAAACTTTATTGACTACGTCGAATCAGGGCACTACAACGGAACAATTTTCCATCGCGTTATTGACGGCTTCATGGTTCAAGGCGGTGGATTTTCTCCGGGAATGAAGCAAAAATCTGTAGGTGAACCAGTCATCAATGAAGCGGCAAATGGGCTCAAGAATGACCGCTACACCGTAGCGATGGCGCGTACTTCCGACCCCCATTCAGCGACGGCGCAATTTTTCATTAATGTTGGCGACAATGACTTCCTTAATCACCCGGGCCAGGACGGCTGGGGATACTGCGTTTTTGGTCGTGTCGTTGATGGGACGGACGTAGTCGACAAAATTACTGCCGTGAAAACCGCGAGCAGTGGCTATCACCAAAACGTACCCAAGACCGACGTCATTATTGAGAGTGCGGTGAAAGTCTAATTCCAGGGAAGGGTGACATGGTTATCACCGCCGGTGCCACCCGTTTCGTTTCCGATGTACACCTGCGGCCTGAACGACCCGACATCACGGAGCGGTTCTCGCGTTTTCTCGTCGATTGCATTGAAAAACGGATTGCGGCGCTGTTCATTCTTGGCGACCTGTTTGAGTATTGGATCGGCGACGACAATCTCGATGATACTTTCAATGCCTTGGTCGCCTCCAAGCTGCGCAAGGTTTCAGATGCTGGCGTTAAGTTGTTCTTCCTGCATGGGAATCGTGACTTTCTAATCGGAGCAGCGTTTGCGGCAGCAACCGGTGCACATTTGTTACCTGAAGTAGCCGTGCTTGGACTGCATCCGCTGTCAGTTGGTGCTGATGGCACGCCGCCAGATGCCGGCACCGCCGCTAGCGCGCCCATTTTGCTGCTGCATGGCGATACGCTGTGCACTGATGACCGCGCGTATCAGGATTTTCGGCGGCAGGTCCGCAAACCTGAATGGCAGCAGGGATTCCTTACCCAATCACTGCCAGACAGACAAAACGAGGTCAACCTGCTCCGGCAACGTAGCACCGAGGCAGTCCGGCAAAAATCGGCCGAAATTATGGATGTGAACGCTGGTGCGGTGAGGCGATTGTGCGCCGAATACCACTGTCGAATTCTGATACACGGGCATACCCATCGCCCAGGTTGCGAATTGCTTGATACTGACCCACCTTGCGAGCGTTGGGTGCTCTCGGACTGGGAGCATGACCGCGGCGACGCTTTGGAAACTCATGGTCAGAAAATCCGCCGATTGGACTGGTCGCAATAATCAAATGCGCGTCAGGAAGCCCACGTGATTTTGCAAGAATCCGGCTAAGAAGTTAATCCGCGTAACAGATCGCGCTGCAAATCAACTTGTGCTTCGAGGCCCACCGCAATGCGCAGCAATCCTTCCGTGATTCCGGATTGCGCGCGTGCTTCAGCAGTGATTCGACCATGCGTAGTCGAAGCCGGGTGAGTGATGGTCGTTTTTGTGTCTCCCAGGTTCGCCGTGATCGAAAGTAACTTGCAATGATCGACGACTCGCCAAGCGGCGTCACGCCCGCCTCGAACCTCAAAAGATACGATCGCTCCACCGCTGGTTTGTTGCCGTTTAGCCAAATCAAATTGCGGATGCGTTGGCAAACCCGGGTAATACACCCTGATCACTGAGGGTTGCCTTTCAAGCCACTGAGCCAGCAGCAAAGCATTGGCTGACTGTGCCTGCATACGGATATACAGTGTTTCCAGTCCCTTTAGGATGATCCAGGCATTGAACGGCGACAGTGTGGGGCCCGCCGTGCGGAGAAATTTGAAAATCTCATCGGTGAGCACCTTGGGACCGCAAACAGCGCCTCCCAACACTCGGCCCTGCCCGTCCAGATATTTCGTTGCAGAATGAATCACCAAGTCCGCGCCCAAAGTCAGTGGCAATTGCAACGCAGGAGTGCAAAAACAATTATCAACAACCAGTAAGACGCCTTGAGCCCGGGTGATTTCCGCAAGCGCAGCAATATCGACCAACTCAGTCAACGGATTGGACGGCGATTCAACGAACACAATGCGTGTGTTGGGTCGCAGCGCTGAAGCAAAACCGGAAAGGTTGGATCCATCGACAAACGTAGTTTCAATGCCAAAACGCGGCAAGAGATTCGTAAACATCTGCTGCGTGGCACCGAAGATACTACGTGAAGCAACGATGTGCTGGCCTGCATTCATCAGGGCCATAACAGTGGCCATGATCGCGGCCATCCCGCTAGCCGTCGCGATGCAATCTTCGGCACCCTCGAGTGCTGCCAATCGCTGCTGCAAACTGGTCACCGTCGGGTTGGTGAATCTGGCGTAGACGTTCCCGGGTTCAGCGCCTGAAAATCTTGCAGCCGCTTGGGCAGCATCTTTGAAGACAAAGCTCGACGTCAGGAACATGGCTTCAGAGTGTTCACCGTATTGGCTACGCTCCTGCCCAAGTCTCACTGCCAGCGTTTCGGGCGCCCAATGCTCTCGATCAAATTCATCCATAATTTTCTGCAGGTCAGCTAAACGGATGAAACGAGATTAAGGTCAAGCTGACCGCCATTGCCATCAATGGCATCTCCGTCATCACCGTCTTGATCGACACCAGGCGCATCACGGCGATCTTCCATGATCTTCAAATAAGCTTTGCTGATGTCGCCAGTCACGTAGTGCCCGTCAAAACATGATGTTTCAAATTGCGTGATCGCAGGATTGACCGCGCGTACTGCCGCGCGTAGTGAATCAAGATCTTGATAGATCAATGCATCGGCACCGATTTCGCGACAGATTTCTTCATCGCTGCGAAATGCTGCAATTAACTCACTGCGCGACGGCATATCGATGCCATAGACATTGGCAAAACGCACGGGTGGCGACGCCGAGGCAAAATATACCTTTGTTGCGCCGGCATCCCGGGCCATGTTGATGATTTCACGGCTGGTGGTACCACGAACAATGGAATCGTCGACCAACAAAACTTTCTTGCCGCGGAACTCCTGAGCGATCGCATTGAGTTTCTGGCGAACAGATTTCCGCCGCGTCGAGTGTCCGGGCATAATAAAAGTTCGGCCAATATAGCGATTTTTTACAAATCCCTCGCGGTAAGGCAAATCCAATCGCCGCGCCAGTTCCATTGCCGATGGTCGGCTTGAATCGGGAATCGGCATAACTGCATCAATTTCCAGATGTGGCAACGTAAGTCGAATCTTGTCAGCCAGAAACTCGCCCATTTTCGCCCGGGTTTCATAGACCGATATGCCGTCCATCAACGAATCCGGACGTGCCAAATAGACAAATTCAAACATGCAGGGCGCATGTACCGTCCGTTCTGCACACTGACGACTCAGGAAATTCCCACGCAAATCAATCAACACAGCTTCACCCGGCGCGACATCGCGCAACAGTTTGAAGCCGAGCGTATCAATCGCTACGCTTTCCGAGGCAACCAAGTACTCAGGTCCATCAGGTGTTTCGTTACGGCCAATCACCATGGGTCGGATGCCGTACGGGTCGCGAAACGCCAACAAACCATAGCCGGCAATCATCACGACCACCGCATACGCTCCGCGCACACGGCGATATACGCCGGCTACCGCCTTGAAGATGGTCTCGGCATCAACCTGGTATTGTGTTGATGCTGCTTGTAACTCATGCGCCAAAACATTGAGCAATATCTCGGAATCCGAGTTCGTATTCATGTGCCGCAAGTCCTGCAGGAACATGTCTTGTTTTAGCTGTTCGGAGTTCGTCAAATTGCCGTTGTGTGCGAGCATCAGGCCAAACGGCGAATTGACATAGAACGGCTGCGCTTCAGCGGGGTTGTAAGCTGATCCGGCGGTCGGGTAGCGACAATGACCGATGCCCCATTGCCCGACCAGGCTGCGCATATTTCGCGTACGGAACACGTCGCGCACGAGGCCGGAGCCTTTGTGCATATGAAATCTTCCGCCTTCGCTCGTTGCAATTCCCGCAGCGTCTTGCCCGCGGTGCTGCAGTACTTGCAAGCCGTCATACAACAACTGATTGACAGGCGAGGTTGCAACCACACCTAGGATTCCACACATGGTTATTCCTTATCAATTTCTGACGACATTCGTTCGACAACCCAATGCTTCTGTTACCGGTGAAACTTGACTCTTGTTGCCAACTCCGTCGGCATCCACCGCTTACCGGCAATAACGATCGTTTCCAGCGGCGGCGCAAACGTCGCATCACGCCAAAATGCTTTTTCCGGTAATGGTGTAACACCCGCTAGCATAACCAATAAAACCACGATCACTCCGCCCCGAATTGCACCAAAACAGGCGCCCAACAGTCGATCAGCGAGTGCCAATCCAACGGCAGAAAGCACCAGTGACACCAGTATACGAAGCAGCGCAAAACTCAACAGTACAGCAATGAAAATCCCAACATACGCGGCCGCAATACGAAGACCGGGGTCGCTAATCCATTTCGCCAACCAGGGCACAGCGGCTGATGCAAACTCTTGGGCCGCAACAAATGCCACGACCCACGCAGCCAATGCCAACAACTCACTCACTACGCCGCGCCACACTCCCACAAGTATCGAAACACCAATAATTGCCAGAACCGCATAGTCAAACAGCGTCATGTTCACCCACTATTGCGATAGAACTCCGCTAACTCCAATCGTGCGAATCCGGGATTGTGCCTTTTCGGCCTCGGCACGCGTCGCAAAAGGTCCCGCCTTAACCCGCACTCTTGGCCCTTGTGCCGACTCATACTTTTCTGACGTCACGGGAATCTTCATTTCCTTAACCTTTGCCATCAACACCTTGACGTTACCCGGTTCCTTGTAGGCTCCAAGTTGAACTACCCATGGCGCGCTCAAACTCTCCGTACCAGTGAGCGCAGCCAAGGCGCGAGGTTCGTCTGCAGGTGGGGGCTCGATGATCACTGGTTCGGCAGTCTTTTTTGGAGCCTCTGCCGATTTCGCAGCGGGCGGTTTAGGTTTTGGAGTCGGTGCCTTTTCCGTGCCAGGGCTATCGGCATTTGCCGGCTTTTGAATGGTCGCAATCGGGGGTGCCGCTGTTACTTTTTTGGACTCTGGATCTTTCTCCGGAGGGCTCTTGGCGTCAGGTTCAGCACTTCCTGTTTCCTTGGCGACACCGTTGTTACCGGTGGCCGGTTCAGATTTGCTGGTGCCGGAAGGTGTTGCTGGCGGAAGTTTGGACGCCACGCTGGGATTTGGTTTTGCTGCAAATCCCGGGCCATCTTGGCTCGGGATTTGCACTTGGATCTCCGGCGCAACCGGCCGCGGGTGGTTATCCATCACCATTGGCAACGTAATTACGCCAAACACGGCCAATGCAATTGCGCCGATCAGCCGACGCCGTGCCTGCTTCTTTAGCTGTAAGGCAACAGCTTCGGAATCGCTAACGCTGGTTAGGTCACCAGAAGCTTCACTCGATGTTTGATCCACACTACCTTTCGTC
Source organism: Rhodocyclaceae bacterium (assembly GCA_016718525.1). Lineage (GTDB taxonomy): Bacteria > Pseudomonadota > Gammaproteobacteria > Burkholderiales > Rhodocyclaceae > JADKHX01. The sequence continues at coordinate 78,714 of JADKDD010000001.1, read as the reverse complement.
ACATCATTGCCTGCCATTATTTTTCATTCCGCCCGCCCTGTAAACTTCAAAGCAGCTGCAACGGTAAGGAAGGATCCGAAGACCAGAATTCTATCATCGAGGTTTGCGTTATCGCGGGCATACTTCAGGCTGGCAAGCACATCTGTGCATGGTCCAGCGACGGTCAGTTGGTGACGCTCTAGAATCGCCGCCAACGCCTTCGCGTCAATCGCACGCCGTCCGGGCAAATCGCATGGCAGCCAATAGGTAATGCGGTCTTTTAGTGAATCGATCACCTCGTCAATGTCCTTGTCCGCCATGATGCCGAAGACCGCCCATGTACACGGATGAAATCCCATACCTCCAAGGTTGTCCGACAATACACGTGCAGCTTGCTGGTTATGTGCAACGTCAAGGACCATCACTGGTCGCCCCGGCAGAACTTGAAATCTACCTGGAAGTGATATTTCCATTAGTCCTTGCCGGACATCTTTCATCGCCACCGGCAAGATGTCTGACAGTGCATCAAGGACAGCTAAAACCGAAGCTGCGTTTGCCAGTTGATTGGAACCACGCAAGCCGGGATATGCCATACCGGATCGTCGCACCACCTCGCGATTTACTCGACCATCACTAAAGCACCAATATTGCCATTGCTGCTCTTGTGGCATGTAACCAAAGTCACGTCCCATCAGTCGCAGCGGGGCACCAACGACCGCCGCCCGCTCAAGCAACGATTGAGGAGGTTTGGCGTCGCCGCAAACTGCCGGCACGCCGGCGCGGAATATCCCGGCTTTCTCAAAACCGATTGCCTCGCGATCCTTGCCCAGCAGAGCCTGATGATCAAGATCGATAGTGGTAACCAAGGTGCACGCTGCCTGGTAAATGTTTGTCGCATCCAGCCGGCCACCGAGGCCGACTTCCAGCACAATGACATCAAGCGCCTGTGTAGCGAAAACCTCCCAGGCCGCAAGGGTTCCCGCCTCAAAATAACTCAAAAAAACCTCGCCTCGCGCCGTCTCAACCTTTGCGAACGCCGCACAGAGGTCATCATCAGCTACGGCAGAAGCATTTACGCGAATCCGTTCGTTGTAGCTGACAAGATGTGGCGAGCTATAGAGACCGACGCGATAACCCGCATTGATCAAAATACTTTCCAGCATCGCGCAACACGATCCCTTGCCATTGGTGCCGGCCACCAGAATGACCGGACAGGTCTCGCGTTGATCCAGTTTCAACTTGATCGCCGCGACGCGCTGAAGACCGAGCTCAATCCCGTCGGCTCCGAGCGGATGACGCGACTCCAGCAGCGTTAGCCAATCGTCCAGTGTCCGCGGAAGTTGCACTACTTCGTCTTGTGTAGGCATGCGCTGAATGTCGGACAGTCCATGTGGCGAGCGGCAACTATCGTCATGTTGCGGCGATTTTTTATCAGGCTCAGCTCGGCGCCGGCAGGCGTAACAATAGAGTCATCAAATTGGCAAGTTGGTCACGCAACTGGCGCCGATCAACAATCATGTCGACGGCACCCTTAGTCATCAAAAATTCTGCTCGCTGAAAACCTTCAGGCAACGTTTCCCGTACCGTCTGTTCAATCACGCGTGGGCCGGCGAAACCAATCAATGCACCCGGCTCAGCAATAACGATATCGCCGACAAAGGCAAATGACGCCGAAACTCCACCCATCGTCGGGTCGGTAAGAACGCTAATAAACGGGAGCTTATGGCGTGCCAGCTGTGAAACGGCAGCAGTGGTCTTGGCCATCTGCATCAGGGAAAACAGTCCCTCCTGCATGCGCGCCCCGCCCGACGCGGTGATGCAGATGAATGGCACTTTTTGATCAATCGCTGCGCGGACGCCGCGGACAAAGCGTTCGCCGACTACCGACCCCATCGATCCGCCCAGGAACTCGAATTCGAAACAAGCAATTACCACCGCCTGCGATTTGATCGCGCCTTGCATAACCACCATTGCGTCTGTTTCACCGGTCTCGTCAGTCGCGGCATGAAGACGGTCGGAATATCGCTTACTGTCTTTGAATTTCAGCGGATCTAAAGGAACGACTTCGCTTCCGATTTCAAATCTACCCTCGGCATCGAGCAACTGGTCAAGACGAACGCGCGCGCGCAACCGGTGGTGGTGGTTGCATTTCGGGCAAACGCTCTGGTTGCCTTCCAGGTCGGAGCTGTAGAGAACGGCTTCACAAGCTGGACACTTAGACCATAGACCCTCAGGAATTGCCTTGCGCAAACCCTCGGCGCGTTTGATCTTGGGCGGGAGGAGTTTTTGCAACCAACTCATTGCGGTGCGTTAACCACAGTGGTCGCGTCCATCGCAGCGCGAATCGAGCTCAAAAAGGTTTGAACTCGTGCCGGTGCCTCACCCTCTGGAGAGCTTTCGATTTCCTCAATGATCCGGCTGCCAATAACCACAGCGTCAGCAACGCTGGCGATACGAACAGCGCTGGCCGCGTCGCGAATTCCGAAACCAACACCAACCGGCATACCCACCTTTGCGCGAATCTGCGGGATCCTGCTGGCGACATCCTCCAAATCGAGATGGCCGGCACCGGTTACGCCGGTCAGTGAAACGTAATAAATATATCCACTTCCCAAACTCGCCACCTGTTCGAAACGCCTTGCGGACGACGTGGGGGCAAGCAAGAAAATTGGATCGAGTCCGGCGTCCTTCAAGGTATGGGCATACTCTGCACATTCCTCAGGCGGATAATCAACGATCAAAACGCCGTCGACGCCGGCTGTCTCGGCATCTCGGGCAAATCCGTCAAGGCCGTAAGCTTCAACCGGATTCGCATACCCCATCAGGACTACAGGAGTCTTGGCGTTCTCTTGACGAAACGCGGCAACCATAGCGAGGACATTGCGCAGGCTCACACCATGCAACAAAGCGCGCTCAGACGCGCGTTGAATGGTCGGACCGTCTGCCATCGGATCAGAAAACGGCACCCCGAGTTCGATAATGTCGGCACCGCCTGCAACCAGTGCGCGCATCAAGGGCAATGTCTGATCAGGATTTGGATCTCCGGCAGTGATAAACGGAATCAATGCCCGGCGACCAGCCAACTCAAGTGAGGCAAATGTGGCTTTAATTCGGCTCATTTTGTAGACTGACTCAAAACACTATTCCCGATTTTTCAGCAACGGTATGCATATCCTTGTCGCCACGCCCTGAAAGATTTACCAAGAGCACCTGCCCAACTGGCAGCGTCGGTGCCAGTTTCGCGGCATAGGCAAGGGCGTGACTGGATTCAAGTGCCGGAATAATTCCCTCCAGGTGACAAAGATCGTGGAACGCTTTCAAGGCCTCGTCGTCGGTGATCGTCACATATTCGGCTCGACCAATGTCCTTTAACCATGCGTGTTCGGGTCCGACACCTGGATAATCAAGGCCGGCAGATATCGAGTGCGTTTCAATAATTTGCCCGTTTTCATCTTGCAGCAAATAGGTGCGATTTCCATGCAGCACGCCGGGACTGCCAGCTGTCAGCGAAGCGGAATGCTTGCCGGTTTCAACGCCAAGACCTGCAGCTTCTACACCAATCAACTTGACCTCGCTGAACTGAATGTAAGGATAGAAAATACCAATGGCATTTGAACCGCCGCCGACGCACGCGATCACCGCATCCGGTTGACGGTGAATCATTTCCGGCATTTGTTCGATACATTCCTCGCCGATAACCGACTGGAAATCGCGCACCATCATTGGATACGGGTGAGGGCCCGCGACGGTACCGATGATGTAATACGTATCCGCCACGTTGGTTACCCAATCACGCATTGCTTCGTTCAATGCATCTTTAAGGGTTTTCGAACCTGACTCGACAGGAACGACCTTCGCACCCAGTAGCTTCATGCGATAAACGTTGGCAGCTTGACGTCGTATGTCTTCCGACCCCATGTAGACAACGCACTCCATACCGTAGCGTGCCGCAATGGTCGCCGTGGCAACGCCGTGTTGACCAGCACCGGTTTCAGCGATAACGCGCTTCTTCCCCATCCGTCGCGCGAGCAGCGCCTGACCGATGCAGTTGTTTATCTTGTGTGCGCCAGTGTGATTGAGGTCTTCGCGTTTCAAATATATTTGCGCACCGCCAAGCAGCGAAGACCACCGCTTAGCGTGATAGATCGGCGATGGCCGTCCAACGTAATGCTTTAACTCAGAGGTAAATTCCGCTAGAAACGCAGGATCGGCTTGCGCTTCGGCATAAGCCTCCCGCAGCTGAGCGAGTGCGGGCATGAGTGTCTCGGCAACGAAAATCCCGCCGTAAGGCCCAAAATGCCCGTTTGCATCGGGCAATTTATAGGACATATCCTGCATTTGCATTGTGGTCTGCTTTCATATTGAGATCCGAGTCTGCAAGCGTTACCTCAGCAACGAACTGTCTGATTCGGTTCGCGTCTTTTATACCTTTGCTTTTTCCATCGAGTGCTTCTACACCACTACTGACGTCGACTCCCCAAGGCCGGATCCTTCGCACAGCATCGCCCACGTTTTCTGCTGACAATCCCCCGGAAAGTATAAAGTGGCACGCCAATTCAGCGGGAATAAGCGACCAGTCAAAGGTCCTGCCACCACCACCAAAACCGACAACGTCAGCATCCAGCAAAAGACCAGATGCACTCTTGTAATGCTCGGCATATTCTAACAAGTTGACTCCGGCTGAAACGCGCAGAGCTTTGATCCACGGTCTTCGAAACTGCATGCAGTAGGCAGCATCTTCGTCTCCGTGAAACTGCAGAATATCCAGGTTAAGCGTTTCCAGCGTCTCGCGCACCAAAACCGCATCAGCATTGACAAACAGGCCTACCGTGCTGACGAACGGCGGCACGACAGCAAGAAGTTGGTTGGCCGTCTGAATCGTTACAGCGCGCGCGCTGCCGGGGTAGAAGACCAGCCCAATTGCGTCCGCACCTGCATCGACTGCGGCCGTCAGATCTTCAATGCGCGTGATTCCGCAGATTTTGACTCGAGTTCTCATATATGGCGGGGCAATCAGACAAGCGTGACCTGTTACAAAATCACCAACGGCGTCTCACCAGCACCAACTGGCAGATTCCAGACCGAATCATAGTCGACGCCCGAAAAATACAACCCGTCAGCGGAAAAGGTTGCCGCACTCAGGGTTCGGTCTCGATGCACCAACAACTCGTTCACCCATTCCGCTGGCCGACGCAAACTTCCAACCATCACCAATGCGCCCAAAATGTTTCGGATCATGTGGTGCAAGAATGCATTGGCTTCAAAATCAAAATAGAGCAGGTCGCCAGCGCGCGTAATATCAATCCGGCGCACGTTCCGCACCGGCGTTTTGGCTTGACATTCAGCAGCGCGAAATGCAGAAAAATCATGCTCGCCAATCAGGTAGCGTGCAGACTCCCGCATCCGCCTGTCGTCGAGGGAATGGTGATACCAACCAACACGTCTATCCATAATGCCCGGACGCTGAGCGCGATTTAACAACACATATCTATAGCGACGAGCGCGGGCGGAGAAGCGGGCGTGAAAGTCGTCACCCACTTGCTTTGCCCAAAGCACCGCGATGTCGCGCGGCAAGCTCGCGTTAACACCACGCACCCATGCCTCAATAGGTCGATTCGCGTTTGTATCAAAATGCGCAACTTGTGCTGTTGCATGGACTCCCGCGTCGGTTCGCCCGGCGCATACCACTTGAATCTCGGTAGCCGCTATGGCTGACAGCGCCTTCTCAACAGCATCCTGCAAGCCACAACCGTTGGCTTGCGATTGCCAGCCACAGAATCTGCTGCCATCGTATTCAATGCCAATCGCGAATCTCATGACGCATTTACAACTATTGACTGAATCAGCGAGTTGATCAGTAATGCGATGGTTCCGCCAAAAGCGACGAACAAGATCAGTCGATCAATCATGCCGAATTGATACACGGGAAACGAAATTTCACATGGCGCCCCTGCCGTAGGTGCATCGACAACAAACTGTCTTCGCCAATCCGCAAAGTCATCATGTGGCCGCTCTTGCTCCAATCGTTGTAGCGTCAAGGTAAGGCGAAGCGCAGCCCGGTCGGCAGCTGCAGCAGGAATTCCGATCCCGCGCGACACCTGCCGTAGTGCGGCAACCAACTCACTTAAACCCATGTGCTTTAGCAGCAGGGCCAGCATCGCCATCACGAATACCAGGCGACCAAGCTGATCGCATGCCAGTTGGAGCCCCACACCGCCGGGAATCGATACGCCGAATACGGTAAGGGTCCGGGAATCAGGTGTCAGCAGCAGAAAGACCAGGGTAACCGCGAGCAACAACCACCGACTACGCCTGAGTAGTCGGCGAAACTGCATGGGTGAAACCATCCATGCCGTAACGGCAACAATGGCCATGACGCCGGCGTTTAGAGGTGAAGCAACGTTTAGTGCAAGAACGACCAACACCATCCACAAGGCAAGACATGTGGCCGGATTCAACATTGGAGCTGGCGGCAATTTGGTCGGCATATTGCGATCAACATGCCGCTACACCAGGCACGTGAGGTTTCCAGCAACTGCTAGGAAAGTTGATCGAGCCGGGCTTTGGCTGCCGCTTGCTGGGAGGCGCTACCTTCTTTGAGCACCTCGGCCAGCAACTCACGGGCGCCGTCACGGTCACCCATTTCCTCATACGCAACCGCCAATTCGAGTTTGGTTGCTGCCTCAGGATTATCGCCAGCAGTGTCAGCAGTTGACATCGTCAGCGGCTCTGTTGGCGGCGCATCGAGTTCCAGGCTAATGCCATCCAAGTCCAAAGGCGCCGACGGATTCATCGCAGACAACACCGGCGCGTCAAGCTTGACTGTTCCCAGATCGAATTCAAAGTCAACGCCAGCAGCATCCAGGGAAGCAGTGGTCGCCGCTTCGGCCTCTGGAAGAGACAAATCAAGATCCATGTCGGCCGCGGCAGGAGCAGCAGCCTTGGGCATTTCGAGGTCAAAACTGATATCGCTTGGATCGGCCACCATAGGAGCTGCAACGCTCGGTTCGGTATTCGACACACTCGGCGCATCCAGCTCGAAATCAATGTCCAGACCGCCGCTGGCGGGTTCTGGTTGCGCGGGCGCATCGCCGCCCAAATCCAGATCGAAGTCGATGTTGACGGTTTCCGCTTTGGCAGTTTCGGCAGCAGGTGCCGCCTCTTCATCATCCAGACCGAGATCAAAATCAAGACCGGACGCCGCAGGCGCATCCACCGCCGCCATCTCGGCTGAAGGTGCATTAACCGGAGCTGAAAAAATCATGGTCGCTTCCGGATTCGCTTCAGGCGCAGGCGTGTCACTTACGGTCTGATAAAGCGCATTGTTCGGGTCAAGGTTCTGCCCCATCGCCAGTGCGCGCTCCCAATCCGGGCCACTGCCGCCAGTTTGGTCACGCAAATCCTGCGCCAAAGTGTTGAACTGCAATGTGCTGCGGCGACCAGCATAAATTTCCAATAGTTTGACATGAATCGCGTGACGCCCGGGATCCGCTGCCAAGCCCTCGAGCAGGCGCTCTTCCGCTTGGGCGTCGCGCCCAAACGCCAAGAATGTATCGGCTTCTACGATTGGATCAAGAGGTTCGTCGACGCTTGCTGTCGCCGGTTCGGACACGCTGTAATCAGTCGGAGCCTCCTTGCTGACGTTCGAGTCGGCAATCGACGAGCTTACGCTAAACACCGAATTGGCAGACAAGCTTGATTGCGTAATAGGTTCTTCACGCACTATTGCCTTTCGCTTACGGCGGGCGACGAAAATTCCACCTATTGCTAGCAGTAGCGCAAGACCGGCACCAATCTTCGCCAACAAGTCTGTATCTGATAGCAAATCTGGTTCGGGTTCCGGAGGTGACGTCACCACAAGCTTTGGTTTGCTTGGTGCTTTTGCTGCTTCTGAAGTCGCCGAAGTTTCAGCCAATTTTGGCGCGGCTTTCTCGGTCTCACTGGTTGCTGCAGCAGTTGGTGCCGGCGACACGCCGCCAGTTGGCGCTGCAGGTTTCGAATTTGCCGGTTCGACAGCCGGCGCGGGAGTACCCGGTTTTGAGTTATCGGCCTGCTTCTGCATTGCCGCACCGCTTTGGCTCTTGAGTTCTGCCAACTTCTTCAGATCGTTCAAGTTCTTTTCAAGATCGCCAATCCGGCTGTTGGCCTCGCGCAACGCCCGGTCGCGAGCCACCAAATCTTCTTCAAGTGATGAAAGTCGACCCTGCAAAGGCTGTCCCTTGGCATTCGCCGCCTTCCCACCTTCTGTCTTGGAGACTTCCAGCTTGTCGCCTGTGACCGGTTTTGCCACATTATCAGTAACTTTCGGCGCAATCTTGCCCGACGATGCCTGACTTGAGTTGGTCTGAGTCGCCGGAGCTGATTGAGCTAAAGCAGCCAGTTTGCCGCGGTAAGCATTGAAGTCTGCTGCCTGTGCCACAACCTCACGTTTTGCCTCGGTTCTTTCGACCCGTGAGGCTTCTTCCGCACTAGGAATATTCAAAATCTTCCCGGCTTTGAGGCGGTTCATGTTTTCGCCAGAAAACGCATCCCGATTACTTCGGAATAGCGCCACTAACATTTGGTCCAAGCTGATGCCTTCTGGCTTTGACTGTGCCGCAATGCGCCCCAAAGTATCTCCAGGAACCACCGTGTGCTTACTTGCATTTGCGGCAGCAGCGCCATTAGGCGCAGTTTGTACCTGCGGTGCCCTTGCCGGCGGGCTGACTGGATAATTAGACGTCAGTGCGGGTGCGTCGGCCACGCTGCGACCTGCAACCATCGCAGGGATCATTACCGGAGCCCGTTCGGCTGTTTTCACCTCCGGATTCACAACCGGCGCAGCTGGCGGCTTTTGCATTTCGGGCGGATCAAGTAAGAACGTGTACTCACGCACTAACCGACCGGATGACCAACTCAGCTCGATGAGGATGTCAACAAAAGGTTCATTGATCGGTTTATCCGAAACAACTTCGATATAACGGCGGCCGTTACGCTCTTTGACTTCTTTGGAGAACTGCACTGAGGAAAGCGCGGATTGATACTCAATTCCGGCAATCCTGAAAGCATCGACTGTCGCAACCTTGGCGACCAGCGAGGGAATCTCATCTCGCGCAGCTGTTACTTCAAGTTCTGCCCGCAAGGGTTGTCCCAACCCAGACTGGACTGTAATTCTTCCCAGACCGGCGGCGTTCCCCCATAGCGGCAACATAACCAGGGCGGTCGCTAAGATTAGCGATTTCTTCCGACAATTTTTAGGTGAATTAACCACAGCGTCTCCCCGCAGGGCTTAACTACGAGTAATCAAAATAACATCATGAGCTTAAGCGCGCAAGCTCAACCTTCATCTCACGATTGCCTCGGGCAGCCATTCAGCGTTCACGCAACAGTATTCGCAACATCCTGCGCAATGGTTCTGCCGCCCCCCACAGCAACTGATCGCCTACTGTAAATGCCGCCAAATACTCGGGTCCCATTGAGAGTTTACGCAAACGACCGACAGGAACAGCCAACGTACCGGTCACCGCCGTTGGGGTAAGCTCCTTCATTGTGACCTCCCGCTCGTTCGGAATCACTCGAACCCATTGGTTATGCCCGGCGATCAACGCGTTGACATCGGCCAGAGGCACATCTTTCCTCAATTTTATGGTCACCGCCTGCGAGTGACAACGCATTGCTCCGACGCGGACACATAGACCATCAACCGGGACCGGCGTGTCTTCCAAACCAAGTATTTTGTTCGTTTCAGCGTGCCCTTTCCACTCCTCACGGCTTTGCCCATTGCCAAGATCTTTGTCGATCCATGGAATCAGCGAACCCGCCAGCGGAACACCCGAGTTTGTCGTCGGGAACGCGTCGTCTCGCAAAATCCCGGCAACTTCGCGGTCAATATCAAGGATCGCCGAGGCTGGGTCGTCAAGTAAATTTGCCGCTACCCGGTGTGCTTCACCCATTTGGACCAATAGTTCGCGCATGGTTTGCGCACCGGCACCGGAGGCTGCCTGATAGGTCATTGAACTCATCCACTCGACCAGACCGGCCTCAAACAGTCCACCCAAACCCATCAGCATCAGGCTTACCGTGCAGTTCCCGCCAATCCAGTTGCGCCCGCCTTGAGCCAGATGCTCTTCAATAACCGAAAGATTGACTGGATCAAGAATGATGACGGCGTCAGAATTCATGCGTAACGTAGAGGCGGCATCAATCCAGTGTCCGTTCCAGCCTGCTGCGCGCAACTGAGGGAAAATCTCACTGGTGTAATCACCGCCCTGACAAGTGATGATGATGTCCATTGCCTTAAGGTTCGCAATGCTGCGGCCATCCCCAAGTGGAATCCCTGCGCCTTGCCCGGTCCCAGTAATGTCCGGGGTCGTTGCCCCCACATTCGAAGTCGTGAAGAAGACCGGATCGATCAGCGGAAAATCGTTTTCCTCGCGCATGCGCTGCATCAGCACCGAACCCACCATCCCACGCCAACCGACAAATCCAACGCGCTTCATCACTAACCTTTCAGCAAAAAATCATCTTGAAATCATCTTGACCTACAGTGCAGCAAGCACCGCATCGCCCATTTGCCGTGTACCCACTGCCGTTACCCCGGGACCTGCGATGTCACCCGTGCGTACCCCTTGCCGGAGCACCATTTGTACCGCGGCTTCGATGCGATCCGCCGCTGCCGCATTGGCAAAAGTGTAGCGTAGCATCATCGCTGCAGACAATATCGTTGCCAAGGGGTTAGCAATATTCTTGCCCGCGATATCAGGTGCCGAACCGTGGATAGGCTCATACAGACCGAAACCATGTTCGTTCAGCGAAGCTGACGGGAGCATGCCGATTGAACCTGTAAGCATTGATGCTTCATCGGACAAAATGTCGCCAAACATGTTGCCGGTGACAATGACGTCAAACTGTTTTGGATTCTTGAGCAATTGCATTGCCGCGTTGTCGACGTACTGATGAGACAACGCCACTTCCGGGTATTGCTTGCTGACACTGATAACGACCTCGCGCCACAACTGCATCGTATCCAGGACATTTGCCTTGTCGACCGAGCAGAGTCGATTGTTGCGCCGCTTGGCGGCTTTGAACGCAACATGTGCGACACGCTCGATTTCCGGCTCGGAATAACGCATGGTGTCGAAACCTTCGCGAACCCCATCATCTCGCACCCGAATTCCGCGCGGCTGGCCGAAATAGATGTCTCCGGTCAGCTCACGGATAATCAAAATATCCAGACCGGCAACAATCTCCGGCTTCAGGCTCGATGCGTCAACAAGCTCTGGATAGACCATCGCCGGCCGGAAATTCGCAAACAAGTTCAGCGCCTTGCGCAATCCCAAGATAGCTTGTTCTGGCCTCAGTTCGCGTGGTAGCGTATCCAGCGAAAAATCACCGACTGCACCAAAGAGGATCGCGTCTGATGCTTGCGCGGCAGACAATGTTGACTCCGGCAGTGGGTGGCCATGCGCCCGGTAAGCAGCACCGCCAACCAACGCCTCAGTGAAGCTCAAGGTCAGACCAAGTGCAGGCGCTCGCAAAACCCGCACCGCTTGTTCAACAATTTCCGGGCCGATTCCATCACCAGCCATCACGCAAATATTCATTTCTTTTTCCATCACTCAATATCAGGCAAACAACCACGCATGTTCACGCTTCCGGCGCTCTTCGAATTCTCTGATCTTCTCGGCGTGGCGCAGGGTCAGTCCGATTTCGTCCCAACCATTGACCAAAGACTCCTTGCGAAACGGATCGATCTGAAACGGAATCTTATGTCCGTCTGGTCGCACAACCAGCTGTGCCGGTAAGTCAATTGTGAGGCGAAAACCTGGTGAATACTCTGTTAGCCCGAACAAGGCATCTATTTCAGCTTTTGGCAAGACAATCGGAAGTACACCGTTCTTGTAACAGTTGTTGAAAAAAATATCGGCGAAGGATTCCCCGATCAGAGCACGGAACCCACAATCCTGAAGGGCCCACGGCGCATGTTCGCGTGAGGAACCGCAACCAAAATTAACTCTCACCAAAAGTATCGATGCGCCTTGATAGCGCTCCTGATTCAGCACGAAATCAGGATTGCGCGGCCGCACTGAATTGTCCATACCAGGCTCGCCGTGATCAAGGTACCGCCATTCATCAAAGGCATTCGGGCCAAAGCCGGAACGCTTGATAGACTTCAAGAACTGCTTGGGGATGATCGCATCGGTATCGACGTTAGAGCGATCCAATGGCGCTACCAAGCCTTCATGTTTTTCAAATTTTTCCACTATTTGATCACCTTCGTTGCTTCACTATCATCAATTGATTTCGCGCACATCGACAAACCTGCCGGCAATAGCGGCAGCGGCGGCCATCGCAGGGCTGACCAGGTGCGTTCTGCCACCTGCCCCCTGGCGGCCTTCAAAATTTCGATTCGAGGTTGATGCACATCGCTCACCTGGTTCCAAACGGTCATCATTCATTGCCAGGCACATTGAGCAACCGGGTTGGCGCCAATCAAACCCCGCGGCGATAAAAATGCGGTCCAAGCCTTCAGCTTCAGCCTGACGTTTGACCAATCCTGAACCCGGTACCACGAGCGCCAGTTTCACGCTTGAGGCAATTGACCTTCCTTTGACAACCTGTGCCGCAGCGCGCAAATCTTCGATCCTTGAGTTGGTGCACGAACCAATAAACACCTTATCGATCTTGATTTGTGAAATCGCGGTTCTTGGGCTGAGTCCCATGTATTGCAAAGCACGTGCCACTCCTTCACGCTTCACCGGATCAGCAAAATCTTCCGGCGCGGGAACAGACCCATGAATCCCGCAGACCATCTCCGGTGATGTACCCCATGTCACTTGAGGTTCAATGGCAGCCGCGTCGAGCACTACAATTTGGTCAAACTTCGCGTCGCGATCGGAAACCAGCGTCCGCCAATAGCTGACTGCGCTTTCCCACTGATCACCTTTCGGTGCAAAACTACGCCCTTGAAGATAGTCGATTGTGGTCTGATCGACGGCCACGAACCCGACGCGGGCACCAGCTTCAATCGCCATATTGCAAACCGTCATGCGGCCTTCCATGGTCAGCGCCCGGATAGCGCTACCGCCAAACTCAATCGCATACCCACTGCCGCCGGCGGTGCCGATGCGACCTATCAATGCGAGAACAATGTCCTTTGCCGTTACGCCATTGCCGACCTTGCCATCGACCCGCACCAGCATCGTTTTTGACTTTGCCTGGACCAGGCACTGCGTTGCCAATACATGCTCCACTTCCGATGTGCCGATACCATGTGCCAGGCATGCAAAGGCCCCGTGCGTTGATGTATGTGAGTCGCCACAAACCACTGTCATGCCCGGCAATGTTGCCCCATGCTCGGGTCCGATAACGTGTACGATCCCTTGGTGCTTATCCTTGAACGGAAAATACGCCAATGCACCAACCTCGCGAATATTCGCATCCAGCGTCTCAACCTGCTGGCGCGACACTGCATCGGTAATACCGGCCTCCCAATGTTGCGTCGGAGTGTTGTGATCTGCTGTAGCAACTATCGATGATGGTCGCCACGGTTTGCGGCCAGCCAATTTGAGACCCTCGAACGCCTGTGGGCTGGTTACCTCATGAACCAAATGGCGGTCAATGTAGATTAAAGCCGTCCCGTCAGCTTCCGCATGCACAACGTGCGCATCCCAAAGCTTTTCATATAAAGTTTTAGCCGCTGTCATATTCTCAGTTCGCAACTCGCAAGTGCACCAATCAAAGTCTCTCGTGGAACCTCAAATTTTATCGCATAGGCCAGGAGAATCCTGCTCGTCGAGCCCGGTCTGCCTATATTGACTGTGCCGTTGTCGCAGAAAACGCAAAATGTGTCGCGGCCAAACCGAGCAACGCGAATCCGGCCGAAATCGTAAAACTTATCTCCGGCCCGAGGCTGGCCCAGGTCTGCCCGGCGATTAACCCGCCTAACAAACCACCGCCGCCAAAAGACAAGCTCCCATAAAGCGCCTGAATCCGCCCTTGCTGGCCTGGGAGAAACCACTGATTTAATGAGGCCACACTCGCAACATGATGCGCCCCGAAAGTCGCTCCATGCAAAATCTGCGCGACGACGACCAGCGCAACCATCTCAATGCACCATCCAATAATCAAAAACCGTAACACCGCTAGCGCCAGGCACAGCATCAACACGCGCTTGAGTTTTTGATGATCGACAATGTGCGGCATGTAGATGAATACCAAGACTTCGGCGATCACACCAAGTGACCAGAGGAAACCTGTTGCCGTGCTGTCATATCCATTGGCGGCGAGGTGAATCGAATAGAAAACATAAAAAGCGCCGTGCGCAGCCGACATCAGAAATCCGACAACCATCAACACGATTACGCGCGACTGACGCAAGCTCGGTGATGGTTTGCCACTCTGCACAAAGTGCGGTGTCGCCACCTCCTTCAAGCGCCACGCCGCAAGCAGCATTAGTCCGAGGATCAGCCACGTAATCGCCAATAATGAAGCAATCGGCTGATGATTGAGCCATACCCCTACGCCAAAGACAGCAACAACAAAACCAATGGAGCCCCAGACTCTTACCCGACCATAGCTGTTATTCGTGTCTCGAAGATGAGCAAAAGTCAGCGCCTCTACCAAGGGCAGAGCAGCACACCAAAAGAAATGTAGCAGCGCTGTGACAAGGACCAGTGAAATGAAATCGACAGTAAAAAAATATACCGTGAATATCAGCATCGACAACAACGCTGAGGTTCTGATAATCGGCGTCCGCCGGCCACTGTAATCAGATATCCAGCCCCAAAAAACCGGCGTCAATAGGCGCATCAATTGGCCTAAGGTCATCAGCAACGCAATTCGGCTCGGCGTCAGCGATTGCGCTTCGAGGTAAAGCGAAAAATACGGCATATAGGCGCCGACAAAGGCGAAGTACATAAAGTACCAGGCCGCAAGTCGCAAGTGCGCTGCACTACTGCCTGAGGTGAGTTGATTCATGCGCGAGGGTGAAGTGATGACCCAGGACGATCATCGCGAAAAAAGACTCAGTCGGCTACTCGCCCCGGTATTACTGGCATAGGGCTGGCGACGTCAGCACACTGCGCTCGATGTCGCAGCGCGGCGTCGATCAGGACCAAAGCCAACATTGCCTCGCCAATAGGCGTCGCCCGGATGCCTACACAGGGGTCATGGCGGCCGAACGTTTCGACGACCGTTGGATTTCCCTGCATATCGACTGAACGGCGCGGCAACCGAATACTGGATGTGGGCTTGACGGCAATTTGCACCAACACATCTTGCCCGGTCGATATCCCGCCCAGCACGCCACCCGCGTTATTCCCCACGAAGCCCGCCGGAGTCATCTCGTCCCCGTGCTCGCTACCCTTTTGTTCGACTGACCGGAAGCCGGCACCGATCTCAACACCCTTGACGGCATTGATGCTCATCATCGCATACGCGATTTCGGCATCCAAACGATCGTACACCGGCTCACCCCAACCTACCGGCACCCCCGACGCTCTGACAGTGAGCCTTGCGCCGACAGAATCGCCCGACTTCCGCAGGCTGTCCATAAAAGACTCAAGTTCCGGAACCATGCCTGCGTTGGGCGCAAAAAAAGCGTTGTTGTCGATCTCGGCTTCATCAACGTAAGGTATTTCGAGCTGGCCGATTTGGCTCATCCAGCCGCGAACGGAAATGTTGTAGCGTTCCCTCAACCACTTTCTTGCCACTGCACCCGCGGCAACTCGAACTGCCGTTTCCCGTGCCGAGGAACGCCCGCCCCCGCGATGATCGCGTAGCCCGTATTTTTGCAAATATACATAGTCTGCATGTCCCGGACGGAAGGTATTGATGATGTTTCCATAATCCTTGCTGCGCTGATCTTCATTGCGGATCAAAAGCGCAATCGGGGTGCCGGTCGTCTTTCCTTCAAACACACCAGAGAGTATTTCAACTGTGTCGGATTCACGCCGTTGTGTCACATGTCGCGAGGTGCCGGGCTTACGCCGGTCAAGCTCAACCTGGATATCGGCTTCGCATAGATCCATCCCGGGGGGACAGCCATCGACAACGCACCCAATTGCAGGGCCATGAGACTCGCCAAAAGACGTTACGCGAAAAAGTTTGCCAAACGTGTTGCCGGACATAGAGGAAAACCGTAAATATTGGCGAAAAAAACTGCGGACAGCGCACTCATCTATTCAGACAAGCGGCACCAGACGCTGAGAAAACTAGGGTTGGTCAGTGCTTCGTCGCTTATGCGGAACATCTATCGCGCCGCCTTCATCAGGCCAGTCCCGAATGTAAGCCTTGAGCATCTTGTTTTCGAAACTCTGCTCTTCGAGCACGGCTTTTGCGACGTCATGAAAAGAAAGCACACCGAGCAAGACTTTTCCATCCATCACCGGCCAATAGCGCTGGTGATTTTCAACCATCAACCGCCGCAAAGTGTCCATTTCCATTTCCGGCTGAGCAACGCAAGGGTCGCGCACAATGACTGTGTCAATTCGTACTTCTTGCCATTTGTCACCGTATTTCTGGATGGCCAACAGCACTTCGCGAAATGTCAGAACGCCGATCATTTCTCCGCCGGAAAAACAGATCAACGAACCCACGTCTTGGCCCGTCATGACTTCCACGGCTTCGGCAAGGTACTTGTCCGGGGCAATAGTAAAGAGCACCGCACCCTTTATTTCAAGTATTTCCTTGACTTGCATCGGTCGCCTCCTGTTCTTCCTAGACCTGCTCGCAACTTTCGTCGTACTCCGACCGCCTCACGCTGAATTCAACGGCGTCCCGTCAGCACCAACTGGCCAACCCGGAACTGATCTATCGTTTGAGTTCGCTGAGTTTGCCGGGCACCTTGAGCCAGTCGTCAGCGTCCGGCGGGGGGTCTTTCCGCTCAACTATTACCGGCCAGATCTTCGATAATTCGGCGTTCAACGCAGTAAACTGTTGCTGGTTCGACGGCACGTCATCCTCAGCAAAAATTGCCTCGGCAGGACATTCAGCAACGCACAGCGTGCAGTCAATACACTCGTCAGGGTCGATGACGAGGAAATTCGGCCCTTCATGAAAACAATCAACGGGACATACATCAACGCAGTCGGTGTATTTGCACTTAATGCATGACTCAGTAACTACATAGGTCATTTTTAAATTTCCTTTTGTTATCAGATCCGTTGGAGGGTTTCAGTCAGCCTCCAGTTTCACAGTACGACGAATTTTGCTAGCATTGTTCCACAACTGAGGTGGCCTGCGACACAAACCACCAAATTACGCCATATTTAAACCGCCATCCATATGCCGTAGAATTTTCGTTGGCAACCCACCCTTCAATGAGGAATTCATGAGCGAACACATTTTGCACGTCACCGATGATAGTTTCAAAACCGAGGTCTTGGACTCCGCCATACCCGCACTGGTGGATTTCTGGGCTGAATGGTGCGGCCCTTGCAAGATGATCGCCCCAATTCTGGAAGATGTTGCTATCGCCTATGGTGAAAAACTGAAAGTTGTAAAAATCAACATCGACGACAACCCGAAAACACCAGGAGAATACGGAATCCGGGGGATCCCCACGTTGCTGCTGTTTAAAGGCGGTAACCTCGAAGCACAGAAAGTTGGCGCAGTTTCAAAATCTCAACTCACTTCCTTTATTGACAGCAATATCTAAGCCGATACAATGATGTCTCGGGGCGGGTGCTCCGAGACGGTTTCAGCAGTTAGTCAGTGCGCTGTGGCGCGCTTCCTGAATCACCTCCCCAAAAAGCATTTTCCTCCATCTCGCGAATCACCGGTTCGCAGAACGCGTACATCCCCATGCATTTATCAGAGCTCAAAGCCCATCATGTCAGCCAGTTGCTTGAGATGGCGGCTGCCAACCAAATTGACGGTGCGAACCGCTTACGCAAACAGGAACTCATCTTTGCGTTGTTAAAGAACCAAGCCAAAAAGGGTGAGACCATTTTCGGCGACGGTGTGCTTGAAGTGTTGCCTGACGGGTATGGCTTCCTTCGCTCGCCCGAAACGTCGTACCTTGCCAACACTGACGATGTCTATATCAGTCCCAGCCAGATTCGCCGCTTCAATCTGCATACCGGCGACACCATCGAAGGTGAGATTCGCACACCCAAGGAAGGTGAGCGTTACTTTGCACTGGTCAAAGTGGACCGGGTCAACCGGCAGCCGCCGGAAGCCAGCAAGCACAAGATTCTGTTTGAGAATCTCACGCCGCTGCACCCTGAAAAACACATGCTGTTGGAGCGTGAAATCCGCGCCGAGGAGAACACCACCAGCCGGGTGATTGACATGATCGCCCCGATAGGCAAGGGCCAACGTGGATTGCTGGTTGCCAGCCCGAAGAGCGGCAAGACAGTGATGATGCAGCACATCGCCCACGCCATCGCTGCAAATCACCCAGACGTGATTCTGATTGTCCTGTTGATCGATGAGCGCCCGGAAGAGGTCACCGAGATGTTGCGGACTGTCAAGGGCGAGGTTGTCGCGTCAACGTTTGACGAGCCGGCCACGCGCCATGTGCAGGTCGCAGAAATGGTAATTGAAAAGGCCAAGCGACTGGTTGAGCACAAACAAGATGTGGTCATCCTGCTGGATTCGATCACCCGTCTGGCGCGCGCCTATAACACGGTCCAGCCCGCATCAGGAAAGGTACTGACCGGCGGTGTGGACGCCAATGCTTTGCAAAAGCCCAAACGGTTTTTTGGTGCGGCGCGTAACGTCGAAGAAGGCGGCTCGTTAACCATCATCGCAACCGCGCTGATTGAAACCGGTTCGCGCATGGACGACGTGATCTACGAGGAGTTCAAGGGTACCGGCAACATGGAGATCCACCTTGATCGCAAGATGGCGGAAAAACGTGTTTATCCCGCGATCAATGTGAATCGCTCGGGCACCCGGCGTGAAGAACTGCTGCTCAAGCCCGATGTTCTGCAAAAAATGTGGATTTTGCGCAAGCTGCTTTACAACATGGACGACATGGAAGCCATGGAGTTCTTGCTGGATAAAGTCAAAGCCACCAAAAATAACGGCGAATTCTTCGATGCGATGCGACGTGGATAAGCAGTTTCATGTAGAATCCGCCCCTCTTTTGTAGGCGCGTAGCTCAGCTGGTTAGAGCACCACCTTGACATGGTGGGGGTCGTTGGTTCGAGTCCAATCGCGCCTACCAGAATTCTGAATAGAATCTGGTAGTTAGAAGCAAAATCAAGCCGCCTTCGGGTGGCTTTTTTCTTGCCAAAAACAGCAGCGAAAAACTTTCTAAAAGCGACAGTCGGTTGCGGCAGTTGGTGCTGGCGACACGCCGTCATGTGCCGCGATCGTCAGACTCCTCCTGTTGTTTCGTTACACACAGGGCGACAAGCGGCAAATGGCTTGATTACGGCTTGTAGTTGCTCATGCCCGGACCGGTCTTGTCATAGACGTTGAAAAACTCGTCCGGCATGATGGTGGCGACGCCGCCTTCAGGCTTCTCGATCAGGTCTTTGTCCAGGGTCTTGACGCGGAAATTCCAACCTGCGGGCAGTTTCTTGAACATGCTTTGCCCGGCGGTCTTGAATTCCTCGTAGGTGTGGGTCGGCTTAAGCCCCACCTGGTAGCCCTTCATGACCCAGGTATTGCCCTCGGCATCGTCCAGCAACATCACGGTGGTGCCCTTGTTCCAGCCCACCCCGCTCTTGCGCGCGATGGTCATCGGCGTGTAGGGCTGGTCCATGCCGATTCCGCCTTTGGCGGGCACGTTTAGTTGCGCTACCCAGGTCATGGGCATGCCAGCGAACGTGCGCTCCGCGCCTTGATCGACCTCAAGCCAGTCGGGCTGCCAGAGCTTCGGCCCGTTCAGATTGACGCCGAGCAGGCCTTGCTCCTGCTTGATCTGCTTCAGGTCAAGCTTCTCGACCAGCGCCTGCGGGGCGGTGTCACGCGAGGCTGGAATGCCCTTGTCCGTTAGCATGGTGTTGTAACAAGCGGCAACGATATTTCCTGTCTTGGCTTCGCGGCCGGCGAGGAACAGCTCGATGTAGCGTGTCTGGTGCGTGTTGTCGAAGCGCTTGTATTTGGCACCGGCGCCGTCTGACAGCAGCTTCGGTTCGGGTGGGGGGGCGGACTGGGCCGACTGGGCAAAGGCACCCAGTGTCGTGGTAGCGACCATGGCCGCTACCCCCATTTGCAGCATTGTCTTTGTGACGTTCATTACGCATCTCCTTGGGGGTGTTGCCTTGCGGCAGGGGTTGATGAATTCATGGTGGGGTGACCTTGGCTCAGGCCAGCGTCAGTGCGTAATCTTCCCGCCTCATGCGGCGCGCCAGCTGGATTGCCATCACAGCTTCGCCACGGCGGTAATGTGCCTTGTTGCTGGCAGGCTGGAGCGGCCAAAGGGAGACAGCGCGTCCCAGGTGAGCTGACAGGCGGGCACTTACTGTTGGATCATCGCTGCCAATCCGAGAGTGATCCGGCAGGGTGATGTCGACGTGCGGAATCACTCCGGCGAGCGGCGGCTCGCGATAACAAGCGGCGTAATTCAACAGCGCAGGCAGATTCTTTGCACCACGAATCTCGCCCGCCACTTCATCACGCAAGGCCCATCCGCGATCACCGGGAATTCC
Organism: Rhodocyclaceae bacterium; assembly: GCA_016718525.1. GTDB lineage: Bacteria > Pseudomonadota > Gammaproteobacteria > Burkholderiales > Rhodocyclaceae > JADKHX01. The sequence goes on along the minus strand of JADKDD010000001.1, from coordinate 58,150 downwards.
GACACCCATAGGTTCCACGCGACAATTTTCGAGCCTTTCACCGGCCATGGACTTCACCGGGTAGCGCCAGATTTCGCGGACTTTACCGACGATCATCGTGCGTAGCTGCGGCTGCGGGCGACGACCCCGCGCTTTACCGATGGCACTCCGGCAATTGCGCGGCAAAGACGGAGTCTGCAGTCACCATTAAGTAACTGACGGTGTCCTATCAGCACCAACTGGCGAACGAAAGAACTAGGAGTCATATCTCTATGTGGCTCATGCCAGCACAAGCACGTTAGCTTCGCGTTTGAGCGAGCGCACTAGTTCAATTGCCATCGTTTCACCACCCCCTGTGCGATCAACCAGCGCGGCGAAGCGCGATTGGGCGTCGCCGGTGAGAGCGCTTGCGCGTTTGGTCACCTCGGCAAACCGCCATAAGCCGTGCGGCATGCTTGCACGTTGCATCGTCACACCTCGCCACGGATAGCTGATGAAACCAAGGATGGGATGCACCTTGCGTTCGCCATCATGACAGAGCAAAGTTCCAGCGGCTAAGGCAGGGTTGTTACGGAGCCATTCATTGACATAGCTTGCCTCGGCCAGCAAATGTGGCCCCCAATCATCGAACAGCAAACGCACGATTGGCTCCAGCGTTGGCGGAATTGCATCATCGGGCAGATAGGTTTCCGGCAGGCCGGGAAACTCGACGTCTGAGATGGCCGTCAGATTCATACGCTCGGTCCAGCGATAAACATTGGGCGCCAAGCGCTTCATCAGCGATGCGGGTATTGGATCGCGAGCCAGATGAGCAAACAGCGGAGCCATAAAACCGAAATCGGCAATGCAGGGGCGGCCACCCAATAGATAAGGATAATGCTGGAAGTGGATATCGAGTGCGTCGAGTAGTTCCTCGTGCGCAGCCTCGATGGCTGGAATCGTTTCCGGGATCACTCCGAGTACCGGAAGAAAGCCGTTGAAGTAGTCCATCAGCCTGGCACCCGCAGCAAGTCGCTCCTCACGATTCGGCCCGCTGTGTGCGGCACGGCCAAATTCGGCACGCAAAAAATTCTCTTGCTCGGCACGATAGCTCCAACGATAGTGCATCGCCGGCGCGAGCATGCCTTCGGAACCGAAGGCAGCAAGCAGATGCGCTACGCAAGCTTGCACCGGCGTCGCGGGCACCATGGGGTTGCCGGGAAATCTGGTTTCGAGTATCTCGATAATTTCCGTGCTGTCTTGAATCAACTCCCAGTTCGCGAGTTCCAGCACAGGTACCACCATATGCCCAACGCTGGGCAGAACCCGCTGCTGAAACTCAGGGTGAGCCGGTAACAGTTCGCGGAAAGGCAAACCTTTTTTAATGAGGTATGACCGTACCTTACCCGTGTAAAGCGAATGCGGCGTACCCCATAGCGTCAATATTTCGTTAGCGGTTTCCACAAATTGCTCCTACTGGATTAGGGAAGGGAACTGCAGGACTTGTCGAAGCCGCAACCCATATACGTGTTGCTGAGCCGATTTCGCGAACTTTACCGACGATCATCGTGCGCCACGGCGTTTGCGGACAACGACCCCGCGCTTTGCCGATAGTATTGGAGAAATAGCCCGGCATAGACGAAATCCCCCGTTACCAACACCGGCAGTTGCCAGCCGATGATGCCAGTCAACCAGGCGCCGTAGAAGAAGCAGCCGAGTACTACTTTTAATACGCCGCCGAGAACTAAGTAGGGACGATAGCGAACCGGGTCGACGCCAATCATCCAATAGGCCCAGCCAAATGCAATGGCGACTGCGGCGATCAGGCGCAGGAACATCTGTCCGCTGGGATTGAGTTGCAAGTTCAGGACTTCGCCCATCCATGGCGTGGCAGACATGAGCGGTAAAGCAATGGCGAAATTGAACAACGCAGCGGAAGTGAAGAAAGGACGAGGAGCAATGTTCATAAAAGTGGCTTTCAGGCAAGGCGGCGAAGGATGGCCGGGTAGGCGTTGGGAAATAGCCGCGACAGCCAAAACATTGTCGTTGATTTGTTGCCAGTGATGATGCGTTTTTTTCCGGCGCGCATGCCGGAAATAATGTCGGCAGCGCATTCCTCTGGTGGTGTGAGTAGCATCTTGTCGGCCATTTCAGCGAAGGTCGATTCTTCGCTGCCGGCGGCTTTGACGCGGCGACCTGCGCGCTCGATATTGGTCTTGATGCCACCGGGATGCACGCACACCGCTTGCACCCCAGAACCTTCCAACTCCTGCCAGAGACATTCAGTCAGACCTCGTACCGCAAATTTCGACATGTTGTAGGCGCTTTGCGTCGGGAAGGCGAGCAAACCGAAGACGCTGGAAATATTCACAATCCAGCCCTCGCGCTGATCCAGCATCATCGGCAGAAATGCCTTGGTACCGTAGAGCACGCCGTACATATTCAAATCGAGTTGCCAACGGAATTCTTCAATTGACGTGTGCGCTACAGTACCAATCACAGTTGCGCCAGCATTGTTGATGATGACGTGCGCGGTGCCGAAGTCGCGCTTTACATCCTCTGCATGCGCCAGGAATGCCTCCCAAGACGAGGCGTCGAGCTTATAGCCGCGTGTTTCACCACCAGCCGGCAGCATGGCGATAGTTTCGGCCACGCCGGCATCATTAATGTCGGACAGCGCGAGGCGCGATCCGGCTTCCGCAAACTGAATGGCGAGTGCGCGGCCGATACCGGATCCTGCTCCTGTTATTACCACGACTTTGTCTTTGAACATTATTGTTCCTTCGTGATGATTTAGGATTCCAAAGCAAAAATCGCCATGGATAGCATGGTGAATTCGCTCACTTGCTAAGAATGTGAATTGCGACTGCAGCTTCTTCAATACCCTGCAATCCGCCGCCATTTTCTTGTATGGCATTTCGCGCACCTTGGACCTGTCGGTCGCCGGCTTCACCACGCAACTGTGTCACCAGTTCATACAACTGACCGATGCCGGTTGCACCCAGCGGATGGCCCTTCGATTCAAGGCCGCCGGAGGGATTGACCGGCAGACGTCCGCCCAGCGTGAACTCGCCGCGTTCAGCGGCAGGACCGCCCTGCCCTAAGGGGACAAAACCGAGATTTTCGACCTGCAGAATTTCGCCCATCGCTGAAGCATCATGTACCTCGGCGACATGCATATCTTCCGGGCCGAGACCGGCCTGCTCGTAGGCTTGCAGCGCGGCCAGACGGCCAATGTTTTTTTGCGGCTCGTCGAGGCGGCGGTGGGTAAAGCTGCGAATGACGCTGGCCGCGACTTTGATGCAGCGACTCTTGTCGGCACCGATGCGCTTGAGACCTTCTTCTGTGCACAGGATGGCGGCGGCAGCACCGTCGGACAGCGGCGCGCACATCGGCAGCGTGATTGGATAGGTGATGGGCGGCGCAGCAAGAATTTCCTCAATCGTAAATGGCTTGCGAAATTGAGAGTAGGGGTTGTGCACCGAGTGCGTGTGATTCTTTGCCGAGACCGCAGCAATCTGGCGCTGGGTTGTGCCGTAGGTCTTCATATGGAAGCGGCACAGCGCGGCATAGATCTGCATGAATTTACTGTAGGGTTTGTCTGACTCGGTGCCCGGTGGGGGAACGACACCTTCGCCCATTTTCACTAGTGTCTGGTAGTTTTCTTCAGCACGCGAGACATCCCAGCCACCTTCAAAAATCGAGAAGGCTTTCATTTTGTCTGCGATGTTCATCTTTTCTGCGCCGAGTGCCAGCGCAACATCGGTGGCGCCGGCCTTGAGACTTTGCACCGCGAGATTGAAGGCCGAACTACCCGAAGCGCAGGCGTTTTCAACGTTGTAAATGGGGATACCTTCGATGCCGATCTTGCTGAACACCACTTGGCCGGGAATTGAAATCTGGCCTTGCAGCGGACCGTTGGTCATGCCTGCGTAAAACGCGGCGCCCAAGTCGCCTGTTGTACAGCCGGCGTCTTTCAATGCACCGTTCAGTGCCTCGCGGGCGAGATCGTCAAGCGGACGTTCGATATGGCGACCGAAAACGGTCATTGCAATGCCGGCAATATAGATGTTGCTCATGCTCATTTCTCCTGTTGAGTGCTGCTCGCGTTCATTGGCGCCGTCCTGTCAGCGCCGACTCATGGTTTGAAGTCACCGATCAGTTTGCGAACGGACCGAGACGGTTGCGATATAGCCAACCCACCGCCTTGTAGAAAGTATTGGGCGCCAGGCGTTTCGCGGCCCAGATCAGCTTGTACTCGGCCTGTGGGATCGAATAGAGATTGCCCTTCTCTATTTCCTTGATGGCGAAGGCCGCCACCGTCTCCGAGGTGTGCTTGCCTTTGTCCATGTCCTTTTGCACGATCCGTGCGCCGACACTGAGTTCTGCGGTATTGCCCCGGTTCTGCGCCGCCTTGTCTAGCAGGCTGGATTTGAAGCCGGATGGGCAGAGTACGGTTACGCCGATATTGGCGGTGGACAATTCGGTATACAAGGTCTCGGAGAGTGCAATAACGCCCGCCTTGCTGACGCTGTAATTGGCCATTTCCGGCATAGACAGCAGACCGGCGGCCGAGGCGATGTTGAGGATGTAGCCGGACTTTTGCTTCACCATGTCCGGTGCGTAGGTACGGCAGCCATTGATGACGCCATCGAGATTGGTCGACAGCAGGCTCTCCCAGTCGTTATCCGACAGGTCGACCATCCTATTGACATCGGCGACGCCGGCGTTATTGACCAGGATGTCGATGCCGCCCCAGGCCTTGTGCAGCTTTTGGCGCACCACCTCCCATTGCGCTTTTTCGCGCACTTCCAGTTGCAGGCCCAGGCCCTTGCCCCCGCGCCGGGTCACCTCATTGGCCGTGTGTTTGACGGCATCGAGCTTGCGTCCGGTGACGGCTACCTTCCAGCCGCGCTCTGCCAGGGCAAATGCCAGTGCCTCGCCAAAGCCGCTGGTGGCGCCAGTGATCAGGACGCGTTTTTTGGGGAATCTACTTTCCAGGCTTTTCATGTTCTGTTACTCCATAGTTTGGCGGCAGGCGAGCGCACTTGCTACGCTTTACCCGTCAGACGCCGTGTGTCTGGTGCACTACTCCAGAAGGCGGACTGCAATCGCTATATTTTTCGCCGTGCGCCGTCCCAGTACTGACTGCGCAAGTCCTTTTTCAGTACCTTGCCAACCGGGCTGCGTGGCAAGGCGTCGACGAAGTCGACCGACTTTGGTGCTTTGACCGAACCGAGCTTTTCCTTGCACAAGGCGATCAACGCGTCTGCCGTCACGGTTTGACCCTTGTTGAGTTCAACCACGGCTTTCACTGCCTCGCCCCATTTCTCGTCAGGGACGCCGATCACCGCACAGTCCTGCACCGCTGGATGCGACCACAACACTTGCTCCACTTCGCTCGGATAGACGTTGAAACCGCCGGAGATGATCATGTCCTTCTTGCGGTCGGTGATATGCAAATAGCCTTCGTGGTCGATGTGTCCGACATCACCGGTGTGCAGCCAACCGTTGATGATAGTTTCGGCGGTCTTGTCCGGCGCCTTGTAATAGCCTTTCATTACCAAATCGCCGCGCACGCAGATTTCTCCAGTCTCACCCTGTGCCATGATTTCGTTTGCCTCGTTCATGATCTCCACGCCGATCAGTGGATTTGGCCGACCCACCGACGACAATCGCTCGTCGGTGGCGATCTTGCCATTCGAGAAATGCTCATCGGGCGGCAGGTAAGAAATTGCGGCTGGCGCCTCAGTCTGGCCATAGCCGCCCATCATGCAGGGGCCGATGACTTCGATGGACTGCTTGAGCTTTTCTATCGACATTGGCGCCGCGCCGTACATGAAGTATTTGAGTGAGGAAAAATCGACCTTTTGTTTGAGGTCGGGAATATCGAGTAGTCGATAGATGACCGTCGGCGGCAGGAAGAATTCCGTGACCTTATATTTCGGGATCGCGGCCAACAACAGCGCGGGTTCGGGCTTGGTTACCACCACGACAGTGCCGCCGCGCGCGGTGGCCGGCAGGGACAATATTCCAGCGGTGTGAGTCATCGGCGCCGCTGCCAGATTGACGATATTTTCTTCGGCAAGGTAGTGGCAGGAAATGGTGTAGTGCGCACAAAACGTCTGCAGGCTGCGATGCGTGTTCATCACGCCCTTGGGCATGCCCGTCGTGCCGCCGGTGGAGGAGAGCATAACCATGTCGTCCATGTCGACGGCGACGGTCGGACGCGTTGTCGGCTGCTCCTTGATCCAGGTTTGTAGTGCTACCGATCCGACAATTTCCGGCGCGTCGCCATCGACACAGACCCAGTGTTTAATCTTTGGCAGACGTGGTTGCATTTCCGCAATCGCCGCAGCGAAGTATTTCTGGAAGAACAGGACTTCACAATCGAAGGCGTCGAGGATGTAGTGATTTTCCTCGGCGGCATTGCGCGCGCCGACCGGAATCCAGCACATGTTGGCGCGCCACAAGCCCAGCGTACAGGTCCACGCCGTGACGTCATTGGTGGCCCAGATGGCGCCCTTGGTTTCCTTGGGGAAACCAAGCGCCAAAAGTGCGTTGGCAATGCGGCAGGACAGCTCACCGACCTCGTTGAAGCTGAACTCGCGATCGTCCTGAATGTAGGCAGCACCCGTCGGGTTGATGCGCCAGCCGCGGTCGAAGAAGTCAATGGTAGCCATACTAGCTGCCCGCGTTACAGCGTCTGCACGCTGGCACGCGCCAGACCGCGCTGCTCAAGGAAACCGAGCAGATAGCGATGATCGAATGCTTTACAGGCTGAGGCAAAACCGACCTTTTTGGTATCGCCGTCGAGTAGCTTGATCACGGCGGCAGTCTGCAGCGCGCCGGTCGAGATGTAGGCCGTCAGCCCGTGCACCGTGGCGCGTACGGTAGCGAGTTGGCCACGCCCGATGGCGAAGTCGACGGTGCGCACTGTCGTGGTACGTTCGCGCGCCGGCATGCTGGGTGTCGTCGAATCGACGGCGCCTTTGATGATGGCATCCTGATGTTCGGTCGGCAGGTCTTTGAACTCGGCATCCCATTTCTGGAAAAAGCCGTGCGCCAGACGCATCACATTGTTGTCGTAGAAACCGACTGCGGAGATGCAACTATGTACACGCGAATCGTTCTGATAAAAAATGGGTAGCGAAGTGCCGCTCCAGGGTAGCGCGAAAATCGGTTGCATGAAGCTGGGGTCGACCAGATCAAACGACGAGGTGACCGCATGCTCGACCAGATTCTTCTCCCACAAGTAGTATTGCTTCATGCGCGCCATGCCAAAAATCGATGCGGTCGAACCGACCGTGACACCTGCAACGCCGCCGCGCGTGCCGCGACAAATGCTGCCGGTTTCAATGCAATCGATTCCAGGAGTTTCGAGCGCTAGCTCGGCAGCGATCTCGGCAAACGTGTACATATACGAGGTCGCCGGGGCAAGCAACAGGCCGGCTTGGCGATAGAGTTCGCCAAAGCGCTCGCGCATGTCAAGGATGTAGGCTTGCTCGCCGGTGGTGTCCAGATGATGACATCCGGCATTGAGCGCAGCCTCGACAGCCACGGCGCCATATTGCGAGAACGGGCCAACGGTATTGCAGACGACTTTGGCACCTTTGAATGCCTTGGTCAGCGCGTCTACGGTATGTTCGACCTCGAGAATTTCGTAGGTGGCGGATTCAAGACGCACAACGCGTTGCGCCATCATTTCCTGGGTGCGCTTGGCGCTACGTGCGATGGCGGTGAATGGAATATTTTGGTCGATCAACCAGTCAATCGTGAGCATGCCGGTGTAACCACTGGCGCCATAAACAACTACGGAATACTTGGCCATTCTGTTCTCCTTAGGGTTTTGTTGGTTGGTGTTGAATCAGTTTTGCGTCCAGCCATCCTCATACATCTGTTGGCAAAGGAAGCCCAGTCGCGTCGTCAGCATCATGTTTTCGCCATCTTCGATCAGCGCCGAGCGCACATCGCGAACCAGTTTTTCAATCGGATATTCGAGTGTGGTGCCATTGCCGCCGAACAGGCGAAAGACCTCCATCACCACCTTTTCGGCTTCTTCGGTGATCGTGACTTTGGCCGAAGCGGTTGCCCACGGATGTCCTTGCGGAGTCATTCGTGCATAGGCTAATGAGCGGCGTGCGACGCCACGGCACAACTCCACTCGCCGCATCATGTCGCCAATCCGATAACGGGTCAGTTGGTGATCCATAAGCAATTGACCACCTTGTTTGCGCTCGTGGCAATAGGCCAGCGCCATTTCAAATGCCGAACGCGCAACACCAGTGAATATTTGTGACATGTGCGTGCCGGCGAAAGACCAGGCGGACGCAACGTTGCCGTAGTACTCGTCTTTCAACGCCACTGCGAATCGCTTTGGTATTTTGACGTTGTCAAAATAGACCTCGCCTTGCGGTAAGGCACGCTGGCCGATTTTATCCAGTGGCTTGCCTTTGGATACGCCGGGCAAGTCGAGCGGAACAATAACTGCAACCCCATTGGGGCGGCCATCGGCATCGTAATAACCGTCGCCATAGTCCGCGGTCAAATAGGCCAATGCCACCTGCGCAACTGCACCATTGGAAACCCATGCCGAGCATTGGCCGTTGATAGTAATTTCGTCTTTACCCACGGTGGCGCGCATGGTGCCTTTGTTGCCTTGTGCGCCGGGAGCCCATTCGCGTTTCATGTCGAAGGCGCCGACGTCAGTCCCTTTGTCCGGATGAGTGATCATCCAGCAACCGATTTTTCCGGTGCTCAAATCAATCAGTTCTTGATTGCCAATGGTCTTGGCCATTTCCAGTGGAAACTGGGTCACCGTGAGCGAAACAGCCAGGCCGCTATCGCCCCAGCCCATTTCTTCGCCGATCATTGATTCGACACGGATTGCCATCTCGGGCGGGAGTTGCGCGAGCAGATCCGGGTCAAGACCAAGTTTTGCGGCCTCGGCAAACATACCGTAGTAGGGCGAGCCCGGCGCGATAACCTGCTCGGCGGTCATCTTATCCAATTCACGCCCCAACGGGCGCAGCACGTCTTTGGCGAAACGGTGCACGCTGATTTGGATGGCCTGTTCTTCTTCGCTCATCGGCGTTTCGAAGCCAGTCATTGCCACATGGGGCAGCTGAATTTCTTTGCTCAGTTTCATACGTTATCTCCATTCATATTGTTTTTGATATGTGACAAATTTTGCGACATTTCAAGCATGGCGGCTTTCAATAAAGACGTGTATCTTTGTCAAAAAACACTCATTGTGTAAGGAGTAATTGATGCCGTTGCCGATCTGGATAAATGTCCGCAAGGAATTGGGACGCAGTCCCATTGTCGAAGGGCACATCCGTGGCTCGACGCCCCTGTATGTCGAGCGGTATATGTACCAGACGATAGAGTGCACGGTTTCCGGGCTGGCCGCAACGGGCCTGGTTACGCAATTCGGCGGCGCGCGTGTTGGCGAGGGTGAGGCCGACCATTTGCGCAGCATGAATCTGCCAACTCAGTCGCTCCTGGTGCCCGCCGGCGTGCCGACGCATTGGCATTACGCGGGCACGGTCGACTATGCGGTTTTCTATTTTCTTGAGCGCGCCAATAGTGCGATGCAAAGTCTCAGTGTGCTTGCTGCGGCACATAAGCAACCGCTACCGTTCAGCGACCAACTGGTCGGCGCATCGGCGTTGCAGTTGGTCAACGAGTTACAAAAAGGGCGTCAGGCCGACGAGGGATTTATGGAGCGTCTGGCAGGCGTTATGCTCGAGCAAGTTTTCCGGGTGCTAACGACTTCGGGGACACGTGGAATCAACGCACGGCACGTCCATTTTTCTCGACTGCAAAAGGTGCTCAACCACATTCATGAGCATCTGACTGAGGATTTGTCCGCTGAAGTGCTCGCCCGGCGGGCCGACGTCAGCCTTGCTCACTTCCGGCGGATTTTCGAAGAGGCGATGGGTGTGCCACCGCATCGATACATCGTGGGCGCGCGCTTGGAGCAGGCGCGCAAGTTGCTCACCGTATCATCAATGCCGATCTCGCGCATTGCGCAGGAGTGCGGTTTCAGCAGTCAAAGTCATCTGACCGCGTGTTTTCGTACCGCCCACGCGGTGACTCCAGCGGGCTATCGCGCGTCGGTCGGCGTCAGCGCAAAGGCATGAGCGATTAGCAGGAGGTCTTATTAAATGGGAATGCGCCGTAGCAAGTAGCTAGCGGGCACGACAATGACAACTGACTCGGCAAACTCAACGCCGGGACCCGCAAGCATTTGTTCGATCACGCTCGCATTATGGGGATACTCGATACTGTGAATTGACCTATTGGAGGTCTGTTCAATTCGTGCACTCCGTTTCATTCGCCAGTTGGTGCTGGTAGCACGCTGTCAGCTAAAGCGAGGTTACTTCAGTCAATCGATGTCGTGCCATGATGAGGAACCCGTCAATCGCTGGTCTTTGCATGGGTCTTGAAAGGGACAAGGCTGTCTCGTAGGCGCGTACCGCAAGTGAACCTATCAGCACCGTAGTAATGTAGATCGCGTTGCGGTCGAGACTTGGTTCCAAGGCTACAAATCGGTCCGCGATTAGCTTTGCGTTGCGAATTGTGTCTTCGTCATCAATCGCGCGTAGTACTGGAAGGTAGCGGGTCGCAAGGGTCAGGCCACGTGCCACCGGACTGCCTCGGTAAATCTCAAAACCGAGCTCCAGACTTTTCATTGCGGCGTCGACCAACGCCGCCGGCGTGTCGGCAGTTGCTACAAAGGTGGCGACATTTCTGTCGAACTCGTCAAAATGTCGCGCAATTAAGGCCGACAAAATCGCCTCGATTGATGAAAAGTAATGATAGATCGACGTATGCGTGATACCCGCACGTTCCGCAATGCTGACCATGGTGAGGCCGTCATATCCACTTTCCGTGATGACTGCCTCGGTGGCGACAAGTATGCCTTCTATACGGTCCAGTGCTCGCTGCTGCTGTGGAGCACGTTTAGTAGGCGACTTGATTTTGGTAATAGTTTCCATCTGGACATTATCCCTCAGCGACGCTTCTATCCGAACCGAAAGAACCTAGTTTAAATATTACTTGACATAGTGTCAAATAATTTTGACAATGCGTCAAATTTGTTTAATTGCATGCAATCAAACGCAAAAAATACAACGGAGGAGTAGCGTGATGAGCGAGCAATTAAATCGGCGGCGTTTTCTCGGCTCACTAGCCAGTGCGGCAGCAGTCGCTGCCATACCGGGGGCGGCAGTAGCACTACCCAACGCAAGACGACCGGAGTTCGGCGACATGCTTGACGTCGTCATCATTGGTGGCGGTCTCGCTGGCCTCACGACGGCGCGCGATCTTCGCCTTGCCGGCAATGAATCCTTCCTCGTGCTGGAAGCCCAAGATCGTGTCGGCGGTCGCACCCTCAATCACGAGCTGGGCAATGGCTATATCTCCGAGGCCGGTGGTCAGTGGATAGGCCCCGGGCAGACCGCGGTCGCCGACCTGGCGCGCGAACTGAACATCGGCACTTTCACCACCTACTACGAAGGGAAGACCGTCTTTCTCGCCGGCGACGGCCGGGTGGCGATGGATCTGCACGGCACCTTCGGCTCGGACGAAAAAATTGCCACCAAGCTCGACGAGCTGGCGCGAACGGTACCGTCGGGCGCACCATGGAAAGCGGCGAATGCGGCGGAGCTGGACAAGATGTCGCTGGGCGACTGGCTAATCAAACAGAATCTCAAGCCGGAAGACCGCATTGGCTGGAATATCGCGTCCATGCTCTCGGGCGGCACCATGCCGACCAAGATGGGGCTGCTGCATTTTCTCTCGATGATCAATTCGGCCAACAGCCGTTACGACCAACTCGACTCGATCAAGGACAGCGCGCAGGAAACGCGCTTCTTCGGCGGCTCGCAGATACTCAGCATCAAAATGGCTGAAGCGCTGGGCGAAAAAGTGCGCCTGTCGTCGCCGGTGCGCAAGATCAGCGGCTGGAATCAGGATGTCGTCAGTCTGCATACCGATACGGGGGTGGTGCGCGCACGCCATGTGGTCATGGCGCTGACGCCTTCGCTGTGCCACCAGATCCAGTTCGATCCACCGCTGCCGGAAATGCGCCGCGAGCTGCAGCGGCGCTGGCCGGCGCACTCGCCGGGACGCAAGACAGCGCATGTGTATGCCAAACCCTTCTGGCGTGAAAAGGGACTGAACGGTCACATCATCCAGGCCAACGGGCCGCTGCTCTGGGCCTATGACAATTCGCCACCGGATGGCTCCATTGGCGTCATCAACTGTTTCGTTACCCAGTCCATGCTGCCATCCGATCCGAAACAGGCCGAGCCCATGTTGTCGGCCATTCTGGCTCAGGGTCTGGGTGAGGAAGCACTGCGTCCCTTGCAGTTTCACGATCACGACTGGGGCCAAGACCCATGGATCATCAGTTGCGTTTCGGCCATCCCGCCGGGATTCTGGACCCGTTACGGAGAGGCCCTTCATCCACCCTTGGGTAATCTGATCTGGTCCGGCACCGAAACCGCCGACATCTGGGCCGGCTACATGGATGGAGCCGTGCGCTCCGGACATCGGGCCGCGCTGCAAGCGCTCCAGGCCTTGCGCCGCGTCTGACAGGGAGAGAAAAGAATGAACAGAAAACATTCCCAAGCCGGCGGTGCCGGCACGGTGGTGATCGTTGGGCTGCTGGTGCTGGCCGTCCTCGGCGGCGTGATCTATGGGCCGGAGCTGCTGGGCTATTACCGCTTCAGTCAGGCCGTGGAAACCGCCGCCAAGGAAAGCGAAGCCAATAGCGGCCCCTGGCCGCAACTGAACGAGGTTTGCATGCCCTGCCACGGCTCCAACGGCAACCCTTTGACGCAGATATATCCGCGCCTCGCGGGTCAGCCCGCGGCCTATGTGGCCAAGCAGCTCAACGACTTTGCCAGCGGCCAGCGCGCCAATCCGACCATGACGCCGCTGGCAACAAGTTTTTCGGCAGACGAAATCAATCAGTTGGCGACGTACTTTGCGGCGCAGAAGGCCGAACCCAATGCCACGTTCACCCCGGACCCTGAGCGCGCGAAAAAAGGCGAAGCGCTGGTCACGACGGCGAACTGCGCCGCCTGTCACGGTGCAGGATTAGTCGGGCAAGCAGAGTTCCCGCGTCTGGCAGGGCAAGGCCATGACTATCTGGTCAAACAGTTGAACAATTTCAAGAGTGGTGCACGCAAGGATACCAATGGCATCATGGCGGCTGTGGCCGCGACGCTGTCGGACGACGATATCAATAACATGGCCCACTATCTGGCCAGTCACTAAGGAGAAGACCATGAACGAAAACAATCAACGCCGCGATTTCCTCAAAGCTGGCGGTCTGCTGGCCGTATCCGGTGCCATGGGAGCCCTGCCGATACAGGCGGCTGCGGCACCGGCAATGAAGAAAAAATCTGGCCAGATGAGTGCGCGCCCGAGCATACCGGGCAAGAAGATGATGCTCAATGGCATCAACTACCACGTTGGCGAGCAGGGCACCGGCGACAAGGTGGCGCTGTTGCTGCACGGCATGCCCGACACCTCCGCTGTCTGGCACTTGCAGGTGCCAGCGCTGGTGCAGGCCGGCTACCGGGTGATCGCCCCCGACATGCTCGGCTATGGCGAAACCGACAAGCCAGAGGACGTGCAGCGCTACAAGGCCGAAATGCTCATCGGCGATATGGTCGCCATGCTCGACACCCTCGGCCTGAAGCAGGTGGATCTGGTTGGTCACGACTGGGGCGCCTTGGTGAGCTGGGAATTGGCGCTGAATTTCCCCGAGCGCTTCCGTCGCCACGTCGCGCTGTCGGTCGGCCATCCTGACGTGATGATGAATCTGAATACCGTCGCCGAAGTCAAAGATAGCTGGTACATGTACCTGAATACACAAGCATCGGCAGCGGCGGCCTACGCCGCGAACGACGGCGCTTTCTTTAAACGGTTCATTATCCCGACGCATCCGGAAGTTGACGAAGTCTGGGCACGTATGAAAGACCTGAAAGCCATGAACGGCATGCTTAACTGGGACAAGGCCAACCCCATGGCCGACTTCTATCTGGCGGCGGCGAGCAACACGGCTGCGCCACGCATGGGCAAGGTGCCGACGCTGGGTCTGTGGAGCACTGGCGATGCCTATTTGTGGGAAGCGCAAGTCAAGGACAGCGCGAAACTGATGTCGGCACCTTGGCGCTATCAACGCATCGCCGATGCCTCGCACTGGATCATGATGGACCGTGCCAAGCAGGTGAATGCCGCGATACTCGACTGGTTCAACAAGGGCTGATGACGATGAACACAAGCAAATCATTCGATGTGGCGCGCATGGTCGGCTGGGTCGCCATCGTCGGCGCGCTGCTGGGCTGGATCAACATCGGTCTGTTTGTAGGCGCGACCGGTGGCGACCTGGGTATGGTGTTCAAGCCGGAGGTTTTCCTGGCGCAGCCGGCCAGCAGCCACAGCCTGTTGCACTGGGCAATGGTGCTCGACACCTTGGGGTTCTATCTGCCGTTTCTGATTGTGGGCGGCTATCTCTGGTCGCGTCTGCGTGACGACCACGGTCCGCTGATTGACATGGCGGCGCTGTGCATCGTCACCTATGTGCTGCTGGGCATTGTCGGCGCGTCCTTGCTCTTCTCCACCATACAACCCCTGGCGGCGATGCATGCGGCCGGCGATGCAGTGGCCAAGGCGGCGAGCGAAGGCGCCTGGCTGGCGGTGTCGTATGGTGCGCAGCATGGCTTTTGGCTAATGGAAGGGCCGGTGATGGGCTTCTGGGGCATCGTCATGGGTCGCGCCATGAACGCCTCGGGCCTGCCTTATGGACGCCTGCTGATGGTCGTCGGCGTGCTTTACGCCAGCGTCTTTGTCGCCGGGGTGCTGGGCATATTGCCGCTGGTCGAGTTGATTCAAGCAGTATTTCTAGTGTTGCTGCCGCTGTGGGCGATACTCACCGGCGTTCATTTATTGCGTCAACGCAAGGAAGGAGCCGCGCAATGAGTTTCGTTCGTCAATTGATCCTCGGCGGCTGTGCCGGTCTGCTTTCGTTCGCGGCCTTCGGGGCCACGAATGCCCAGCCCAACATCGTCTTGATCCTGATGGACAACTATGGCTACGGCGAGCCCGGCGTGTATGGCGGCGGCATCGTCCGTGGCGCACCGTCGCCACGCATCGACCAGCTCGCCGCGGAAGGCCTGCGCCTGACCAATTACAACGTCGAAGCGCAATGCACGCCCAGTCGCGCTGCGTTGCTGACCGGGCGTTATGCAGTGCGTACCGGCAATGGTTCCGTGCCACTGAGCACGCCGCTGTACGGGCTGACGCAGTGGGAAGTCACCATCGCTGAGTCGCTGTCGGCCAAGGGTTACGCCACCGCCGCCTACGGCAAATGGCATCTGGGCCAAACCGCAGGGCGCTTCCCCACCGACCAGGGTTTTGACGAGTGGTATGGCATCCCCAATTCCACTGATGAAAGCTTCTGGGCCGGTCAGCCCGGCGTGGATGGCAAGTCCATTCATCCGTTTTCTCGCCCCGAATATATCTACGAAGGGAAACGGGGTGCCGTGCCGCAGGAGGTCAAGGTGTACGACCTCGAACAGCGCAGGCTGATCGATGGCGAATCGACCCGCCGCGGCATCGATTTCATGCGCCGCCAGAGCAAGGCCGGCAAGCCCTTCTTCCTCTATATGCCAATGACGCAGACGCACTACCCGACGCTGCCCAGCCCGGAGTTCAAGGGCAAGACCGGCAACGGTGACTATGCCGACTCGCTGGTGCAGGCCGATGCCTATGTCGGCCGTCTGCTCGACGCCGTCGACCAGCTGGGCATCCGCGACAACACCATCTTCATCTTCACCTCGGATAACGGCCCGGAAATGTTCCTGCCCAATATCGGCTCCAGCGGCCCCTGGCGCGGCACCTACTTCACCGGACTGGAAGGTTCGCTGCGCGTGCCCTTCATTGTGCGCTGGCCGGGCAAGGTGCCGGCGGGCGGGGTAAGCAACGAGATCGTGCACCAGATGGATGTGTTCCCCACGCTGGCCCATATCGTTGGCGCCGACGTGCCGCAGGACCGCATCATCGACGGCATGGATCTGAGCGACTTCATGCTCGGCAAAACGGACAAATCCAAGCGCGAAGGCTTCGTCGTCTATGTCGGCAACGACCTCTTCGGCGTCAAGTGGCACAACTGGAAAATCATGAGCAAGGAAGTCGGGACCGGTTATGGCGAACCGATACGCAGCTATGGCGTGCCGCTGTTCTACAACCTGCTGACCGACCCGAAAGAGGAACACCCGGCCGACCCGCGCACGCTGGAAAGTCTCTGGGTGCGCTTTCCGGCGTTTGAGTTGTTGGGCGAGCACATGAAGTCGATCATGAAGGAACCGCCTATCCGTCCGGGCACGCCCGATCCGTATCAGGCGAAGTGAGGCCAGATATCATTGCCGTGCGCAAGGCGGCGCTGGTGAGACGGCGATTTGCGCACTGAAAGCCACAATGGAGAAAACAAAATGAAGTTCAGCCACCTCACCGCCCTGCTCGTTGCGGTGACAGGCGGCGCGAGCGCCCTGGCGCAAGACAAACCCAATGTCGTCATCATGCTGGCCGACAACGTCGGTTACGGCGACATCGGTGCGTACGGTGCCGGCGAGGTACGCGGTATGCCGACGCCGCGTATCGACCAACTTGCCAGCGAAGGGTTGCGCCTGACGCAATTCCTCGTCGAACCGGGCTGCACGCCATCACGCGCGGCACTGCAAACCGGGCGTTACTCGCAACGCGCAGGACTTGGCAGCATCATCATCGGCGGCACGCCGAATACCCTTCTGGCGAGCGAATTCACGCTGGCCGAATTGTTCAAGAGCCGGGGTTATGCAACAGGCTACGTCGGCAAGTGGCATCTTGGTGCCAGCGAGCAAAGCTGGCCAACCCGCCAAGGCTATGATCAATATCGTGTTGGCATCATCGAAACCACTGATGGCACGTTGTATCGCGAAGGCATGCAGCGCACTGGTCTGCCCGAAGCATTTATCGCACAGACAGAGCCCGGGATATGGGAATCGGATGCAGACGGAACACTTAAAAAGATACGCTCCTACACGACTGGATACCGCCATCAGGTTGAAGGCGACATCGCACAAGCTTCGGCTGCCTATATCGAACAACAGGCCAAAGCGAAGAAGCCATTCTTCCTTTTCGTCGGCTGGACCAATACTCATTACCCATCGCTCGTCGCGCCGGAATTTGTCGGCAAGTCGCGCATCGGCCCCTATGGCGACGCAGTCATGGAACTCGATCATCGCACCGGTCAGGTGCTGGATGCGATCAAGCGCGCAGGCGTCGAGGACGACACCATAGTCATCTGGCTTTCGGACAATGGGGCAACGCCCACCGAAGGCCCCGCCGATTATCGAGGCGGTTCAAACGGCCCGTTTCGCGGCGAATTGGGTGATGGGTTGGAAGGGTCGCTGCGCGTTCCGGGGGTGATTAAGTGGCCGGGCAAGATCGCCCCACGTGCTAGTAACGAGATGGTGTCCATTCACGATATTTTTCCGACACTAGCCAAGCTCATCGGCGCGGACGTTCCGACGGACAGGCCGATTGATGGCGTGGATCAAAGTGCACTCCTTACCGGCAAACAAACCAAATCCAACCGCGATAGCTTGATTACCTTTATCGGCGATGAAATCGTTGCGGTGCGCTGGAAGCAGTTTCGTCTCTATCCCAAGCAGTTCGTCGGTTCGGCGGGTAACCCGTCGATGAATGGTGCTGCCGGCTACCGTGCGGAGTCGAACGGCTATCCGGGGATATTCAATATCGAGCAAGACCCGCGCGAAGAGGTCAACACTGCCGCCGTAAATGGCTGGGTGATTGGACCCTACATGAAACTGATTGGCGCCTATCTGAAGTCACTAGAAAAGTACCCGAATCCAAAGGCCGTTAGTTTGACAAGTTTTCCGCGCTGACTACAAATTAAGTGCGTTCGTCTGACCTGACCGGTTTTATCGAACCATTCCGATCTAGAGGATCGTAGCCCCAGTGGTTGAAATTATTTCATCACGCCGGCGGAATTCCGCCGGCGTGATGTACTGCAAACTTGAATGCGGTGTGACGTGATTGTAGTGAATACGCCAGTCCTCAATCACGATCTTGGCTTCGATACGATTCCTGAACCACTCCATCGCTAGACACTCATCCCGAAACTTGCCGTTGAAGCTTTCATTGGTACCGTTTTGCCACGGTTTGCCAGGATCGATGAAGGCCGTCTCGATCTGCTGACTCACCGCCCATGTCAGCAGCGCCGCGCTGACGAATTCCGGGCCATTGTCGGATCGGATGTAACGCGGCGCACCATGCTGGCTGATAAGCCTGCTCAACACATCGATTACCCGACTTGATCGAATCGATCCGGCCACATCAATGGCCAGACATTCCCGCGTGTATTCATCGATGATCGTCAGACACTTGAGTTGCTGACCATTGGCACAGGCATCAAACACAAAGTCGTAGCACCAGACCGAGTTTCGACCAGCCGGTGCCAATGGCCGTGGCCGACTCCCCGCAATGCGTCTGCGCCGCCGCTTGGCCGGTACTTGCAGACCCGCCTTGCCCATAGCGTTGAGCAACGCTCCTTGCCCATAACGATCCCCTGACGCGCCAGCATGACGCGAATCCGGCGTGATCCAAACCGTGGGTACTGACCTGAGAGTGTTCTCATCGCTTCAATCACCGGTGTATTTTTGAGCGGCATCTTCGCCTGGTACCGCAAGCAGGTTCGTCCGACTTGCATCAGCGCACACGCCCGTCGCTGGCTCAAACCCTTGTCCATTGCAAAACGGGTTTGTTCGCGGCGAACCTGTGCGCTCACCACTTTTTTGCGGCAATCTCCTTCATGATTTCGATTTCGAGATCACGTTCAGCGACTAGTTTCTTCAATCGCGAATTCTCGCTTTCGCGCGACTTAAGGCGTTTCACATCGCTCGTGACCATACCGCTAAATCGCTTGCGCCACGCATAAATTGACGCTTCGCTGACACCATTTCGTTTGGCCACGTCGGTAATCGTGTCACGATCCGCTTGACGCAATATGCGCACAATCTGCTCTTCACTGTAGCGGGTCTTCTTCATGCTCACTCCTCAGGTGAGGAGCTATTATCTCTACATCAATTTGGGTCGGAAAACGCCAGTCAGGTCACACCCAAATCGGGGGGGTCAGAGGGGAACCCGTCGTAGCAAATAACTACCGGGCACAACGATAACTACCGACAAGGCCGTCATCACCGTGGCAACCACCAGTATTTGCGGATCATGGGGAAATGCCTGCCCTGCGATCATCATGGAAATGCTGCCGCCACGAGTCACGGTCATGATGGCGAGCGCCCGGCGATTGGCACTTTCTTGACCACCAAAAAGGTAACCCGTAATGAACGCCAAGGCAAAAAACAACAGACCGGCGAAAACGGAACTGGCCTGCAGGAGCATAAATTTCTCAAAGTTGTTATAGATAACCAGCGAGAACACCAGTAACAGAAGCGCCGATGAGATTCGATGCACCACCGGACTCATGCGCATTGCCATCGAATCGCGTTTGGCCTTGATCAACAACCCGACAGCCATCGGCAGCACCACGATGGCCATCAGTTTGAGCACGAGTGCTCCTTGCGCGATGTGCACATCGGGGAACCCCAGGCCGAGTGCAAAGGGAACGCTGATGACGGTGATCGGCAAAAAGATCCCAAGGAAGGCTACGCCAAATGCCGCATTACCTTTGGCAACCTGGACAAACTTGGGTGCGGCTTCGCTACCGATGCAACCGGCATAGAGCAGCAATCCTATTTGGGTGGATTCATTCATCGAAAAAAGCAAAGTCAAGGCAAGCGCGAGCAAGGGGACGATGAGAATATTGGCGACCAAGGATCGGGTCAGCATGGCTCGGTCGCGCAAGGGATCGACAATCTGCCGGATCGTCAGGTCCAGTCCCAGATTGAACATAGAGACGAATACAAATACGGCGAGAGTGACACTCAAGGTCTTGGCTAAAACCTCATCCATGGCGATACTCCAAATCGGTTCGCTTGTACGCCAAGATGATTATTGGCATGAAGCCAACACCAGATCGCCAGTTGGTGCTGACGATACGCCGTTACCGCGATTTTTCACGACTGAACCCAAGGCAGAGCGGCGGCACGCCAGCCGCCCTTGGTATTGCGCTGACTGGCGGCATCCTTGTCACCTTCAAAACCTTCGAGCACGTTATAGCACTGGCTGAACCCAGCTGCCGTGAGGCTGGTTGCTGCCATATTGGACCGTCCACCCGAGCGGCACATGAACAGCAAGGTTGCGCTCTTGCCGGCGACGGCCTCCACCTGATGTGCAAACATCGCATTGAGTGCGTTGCCCGGGTAGCCCATCAATTCAACTTCGACAGCGCCTGGCACCCGCCCGACCCAATCGCATTCTGCCTTGGTGCGTACGTCAATCAATTTTGCCGCTGGCATCAGCGTCAGCAACTCGTGTGCTTCCTTGGGCGTCAAGCACCCGGCGTAAGAGACCTTGAGTTCCTTGGCGCGGTTGCCGGCCAGCGTTTGCAATTCAGTCAAGCGATCCATGATGAGCCTTTCTTTGTGAGTGGTTGGTTGAGTAGTCCAGGGCACTCAGCTTATTCAACGCGCGCCTGCGAATCACCCCCAACGACGGGGGGGAACTGCAATCGCTCACCTGGGTGACCGGAAGCTGACGCCGGACTGCGAAATCCCATCTGATTGGCTCGGTGGCCTGACGATACGCATAAGCTTAAACGCAACGACATCAGACGCGTTTGGTATATTCGTCACGAAGCAACACAACAACAAATCCTTCCAGCTTCCAAACCAATACCTGATTAGCAATGAACGTCAGCTTCGTCATTCCGGTGTATGCCGGAATCCAGAAATCTCCGCTTATACCGCTGGATGCCGGCCTTCGCCGGCATGACGAGGTTTATGTTTCGGAGTTTCATGAGAAGTCGTACCTGGGCTGACGGTTCTTGCGAATCAGGAACCAATAAGAGGACACGCCCAAGGATGGCGCAAATCGCCAACGATCCGCAACTGGTACTCAAAGTTACGCCACCCCGGATACCCAAAACGGTGTTGGAACGCGGTCGCCTTAGCAGCGCGCGTGCGGAATTTTCCGACAAAGCAGTGATCCTGTTACACGCACCGACCGGATCGGGCAAGACAGCACTGCTGGCCCAGTGGCGCAAGGAAGCGTTGCAAACTGGCGCTGTCGTCGTATGGGTAACGCTGGATCAGCGCGACAACAATAATCGCTTGGTGCGCGCACTTGTCGCTGCCATGCGATCGAGTAGCGGACGACCCGCATTTGGAGTCGTCAGTCTGCGCGCGGCCGAGTCGGATCAGGATGCTTTGGAGGGGCTCACCAGTTGGCTGGCGGAGCTCGCCGAGTCGGCACTGGAAACGCTGCTGATCCTCGACGATATTCATGCGCTACCTGAAGCGACGTTGAATACTTCATTGCCTTATCTTTTGCTCAATGCGCCGTCCAATCTGCGCATCGTTCTGGCTTCGCGAAAATCAATCGATTTACCCCTAGCCGAATTGCCATCCCGGGGCAGCTTTGCGGCACTGTCTGCCAAAGATCTGCGCTTCGATCAGAGCGAAACCGTGGCGCTGCTGAAAGCGCGCTTCGGCCAAAAGATCGACCCGGATTCCTGTATCCGTCTGCACGATCTCACTGAGGGCTGGCCGCTGGGTGTGCAGTTGGCAGTATCGACCATCGAGCGCAGCGCGGATATTCGAGGCGCGATTGCCGCGTTCTCAGTACAGGGTAGCGACATCGGGCGCTACTTTGTCGAATGTCTGGTCAAGCAATTGCCGCCGCAATTGGCGCAAACGCTAGTGTATTTCTCCTTCGTTGAAACCTTGTCTCCCGGCTTGTGCGCGGCCATCCTGCAACAAGACAACATCGACGAAACCTTGTCCGCGCTGCGCGATCTGACGCCGATCTTTACGCAAGGCGTGAACACTGACTGGGTGCGGATTCATCCACTAGCCCGAGAGTTCTTGCAAGAGCGCTTCGCACATCTCGACAAAGCTGAACAGATTGAGTATCACGGCCGTGCCGGCCTCTGGCTGGCCCAACATGGTTGTCAGGAACAGGCCGCACGTCACTTGTTTGACGCCGGGCGTGAAGACATCGCCTACGACCTGATCGAGCGCTCGCTCTACGATCTATTGCTAACCGGGCAGGTGTCGCGGGTCAGTGAGTGGATCGAGCGCATGCCGATGTCCGAGATTGAACGACGACCACGGGTGAGGATTACGCTTGGTTGGTTATTGGCGCAGAGTGAGCGTCACGCAGAGGCAGTGAAGTTGGTCGGCAGCTTGATTGACGATGAGACGATCGCCGCCCGAGATCGTCTAGAGAGCGCGGAAATTTGCGCAACAGCCGCGGTTTTTGCTGATGATATTGATCTCGAAACGCGCATGGTGTCGTCATGGCAAGGCGTGTTTGAGTCGCAAACTCAATCTGAAGCACCGGCGCTCATTGCGGTAAATCATGCCGCGCTGTTGACCCTGTATCGAGGCTCACCGGATCAGGCACGCTTCGCATTTACCCAGTTTTCAGGTGATCAGAACGCGGCGGGCCGCTACCCATTAGGTTGGCGCGATTGGATCATCGGTTACAGTTACCTATGGGAAGGTCAGGTCCAGATCGCGGTTGAACAACTCCGCGTCGCCGTTACCAAGGCCGAGGCAGAATCTGGACGGCGCAGCCCGATTGCAGTGACCCTGGCTGCAGCGCTTGCCACGGCAATGCTGGACTGCAATCAAATCGAAGACACAGCCGCGCTGCTGGCAGATCGTCTTGATATCCTTGAGCGGCGAACACCACCGGAAGCCATTGCCATGGGTTTCATTGCGTCGGTGCGGCTGGCGGTGATTCAGCACGAAGAGCAACGCGCATTTGATCTGCTGGACTACCTTTTGTCGCTGGGCGAGGCACGCAAGCTGCCACGGCTATGCATCGTCAGCTTGGGCGAACGCATTCGCTTACATGCAGTGCGCGGACGTGGCGACATCTGCGCCGTCGTCGAACGCAAACTCGATGCCATTGTCGCGGCACTTGAGGTTCGGTCATGGGGCGATCTGGAACCGCTGGTCGATTTGCAACTTGGCCTTGCTCATGCCTACGCTGCCATCGCCCGGTACGATTGGGCACGCGCGCTTGAGTTGCTCGAGCCGCTTTATCCGATTGTGGAAAGCAAACGCAAGGGGCGCGAAGCCGTGCAGATTTTTTTGCTGCGGGCACTGGCCAGGAAACGTTGCGGCGAAGACGGCACGGCGTTGTTGCGAGAAGGCTTGGCAATGGCCAAACTGTGGGGCTTTGCGCGCATCGCCGAGGACACGCACCCTGATTTGTCCGACTGGGCGAGGCTAGTGGAAAAAGCTGCGGTGCCAAAGCCCGCAATGCGCGAGCGCGATGAAACGACACTATTGACTGAAAACCCTGCCGCCAAAGCGTCAGCGCCCAAGGTCTTCCGGGTCGCCACGAGTTCCTTATTGTCGCCTAAAGAGCGTGAGGTACTCCAATTGCTGGCTGGCAATATGACCAACAAACAAATTGCCTTGGCCATGGGCGTGAGCGACGAAACCATCAAATGGCATTTGAAGAATCTGTTTGGCAAACTCAATGCTGGAACCCGCAAACACCTGCTCGACCGGGCCCGCATGATGGGCATCCTTGATACGCTGACATAAGTCGCCCCCCCGACTCGGGTAGTCCCGTCGGCGGCAGATTCACCAAGAATGAGTGCGGCATGATGCACACAACACTTGGAGCAGCGAGGCATGAATTCACCGGAAGAATCACCAAAGGTATCCATGTACGTGAAAGCGACATGTCCTTATTGCATCCGCGCAGAGGCTTTGCTCAAAGGCAAAGGTTTTGCAATCATCGAAAAAATCCGCGTCGATCTGGAGCCACACCGCCGCGAGGAAATGATTGCTCGCAGCGGTCGTTATACCGTGCCGCAGATTTTTATCGACGGCGCACATATTGGCGGCTGTGACGATTTGTACGCGCTTGACGATAACGGCCAACTCGACGGCATGCTCGGCTCTGCAACAGTCGCATGATCACCCTTTGCAAGGGTGCGACGCCGAACGGCCGCATTTCGGGCTGCTTGTGTTGCAGCAACCCGTTACCCCAATTCGGTTGATTGAAAGGAAAGATATGGGAAATTTGGTTAAGGCATTGAAAGCATTACCGCCGTCGATAGTCCGCGCAGCGCGCGGTTCGGTCGTCAAACACGGCGGCAAGAAGCCGAAAAAACTGCTCGAACTTTACGAGGCCGAATACTGCCCGTACTGCCGTTATGTGCGCGAGGCGCTGACCGAGTTGGACCTCGATGCCGTGATTTATCCGGTGCCGAAGAAGGGCACACGTTTTCGCAGCAAGGTGGAAAAACTGGGTGGCAAGGGCACCGTGCCCTTCTTGCGTGATCCGAACACCGGTGAGCAGATGTACGACTCGGAAGCCATCGTTAAATACCTCTACGCCACCTATGGCCCGAAGGGCGCAAAGGTGCCGGCGCGCGTCCTGCGTACCTCGGTCATGGCCACGGCCATGCGCGGCACCCATGGTATGTTCGTCAAACCAAGTCTGGCGGCAGTCAAGCGACTGGAGCTCTATTCATTTGAATCAAGCCCTTATTGTCGCTTGGTCCGCGAGACCCTGTGCGAGCTGGAAATTCCTTATGTCCTGCACAACGTCGGCAAAGGTTCGGCCATCCCTGTTGCATGGGTCACGCCTGCGGCACGCAGTTTTTTGAAGCTCAAGGATCCAACACCGCTGACGCAGAATCGACAAAAATTACTCGCGCGTGGCCAACGCGTTCAGGTTCCTTACTTGATCGATCCGAACACAGGGTCAGCACTTTTCGAGTCGGCCGAGATACAGCGTTACCTGCGCGAAACCTATGGAAATACTAAAAGTCGGTGATCTAGTGCGCACAGGTGTTTTCTGATAAGCGCGGATCTTCGATGGTAGATTACGGTTGCTTTGTCAAACAAGGATTGCCCGCTTATGAGCACACTGCACCTCAGCGTCGACGCGCATATCGGCACCGTCACGCTCAACAAGCCACCGGCCAACGCCTTGGATCGGCGGACCTATCTTGAGTTTAAAGAGCTGTTCGAAGCCATCAACACGCGTGATGATATTTGGGTGGTGCTGTTCAAAGCCGAGGGAAAGCACTTTTCAACCGGCAACGATGTCAACGAGTTCCTGGGCCTGACTAATAACGAGCAAGCGCAGGCGTATGGGCAGGACGTGAGCAATGCGGTTGCGGCGGTACTCAACTGCCGGGTGCCAGTCGTTGCTGCCGTCAATGGGAACGCACTAGGTGCCGGCAGCAATTGCTTCCTGCTGCGATGTGATCGTGGCGGCCGACAGTGCGCGCTTTGGATTGCCTGAAATCCGCGTCAGCATTGTTGGTGCAGCCTGCTTTATCGCGCGTATGGTTCCACAGCATTTACATCGCTACCTCGCATTTTCAGGCGATGTGTTGACGGCAGAGGAAATGAAGCAGCATGGCGCGGTGCTCAAGGTGGTGCCACAAGCCGAACTTTGGGCTACGGCACTTGCCGTCGCGCAAAAGTTGGCCGCCATGCCACCACTGTGTTTGCGTGGTTTCAAAGCCGCGATGAATGAAAACGAAAATGCCGCCTTGCCTGCGCAATATGCTGTCGAACTAAGTCATGGCCTGCCGCTGATCGATAGCCAGGACTTCAAAGAAGCGGTGAACAGCAAACTGGAAAAGCGGCCGCCGGTTTTTCATGCGGATTAGTTCAACGGATAAATGTTGTCGGTCACGCTAGGGTCTTGTTAGAACCAAGGCTACCGCACTCATCCGCAATGGCGCTGTGAGGGCTTGGCGAATTTATGTGACCTAAGTGAAAGGTGCAAATGGACATTCTTATCGCCATGTGCTCCTTGGCGGCCTGCTCCATATAAATGTAAGGCTCCGCAGGTGATGCGCGCCAGTGGATTTGGCAACGCCAACCCGATGTGTAGATTAGCGTTGGTTTCAACTCTTGTCCCACATCTGCACCGTGGTGTCCGATTTTTCCCAGTGCCGTGAGGTATCAAGAATATTTTGCATCACCGGAGGCCGTCTGCCGGCCCAAGCATCGGACTCCAGCCAAAGCCGCCGCAGGTGGCGCCGTTCTTTCGGGTCCTCCGCATCGGTAAAGCTGCTGCGGCCGTGAGCGTGGAAATGGTTGTTGAGGTAGAAGATATCGCCCGCCTGCTGTTTGAAGCTCACCAGCAGCGAAGGGTGCTCGCAGGCTTGCTCGAAGGCTGCAATTGCGGCGAGATCCTGCTCAGTAAGTCGGCGTGCTTCGGCGTGCCGCTGCGCACTTTGAATGTAGACCGTCAGCGCAAAGCAAGTGACGTCATCGCCATTCCTTGAGAAAATTTTGCCCCGGTGAAAGGGCAGGTCGCCGGGACGTTCTTCATTGCGCCAGTCGATACAAAATTCGGTATCGAGCAGGTGCTGTAGTACGGCCGGGTTGGTTTCAGCCAACAAGTTGTAGACCGATAGTGCGCTGACAACGGTGCTCTCGCCACCCACTGGCGCTTGCTTCAAAAACAGCAGGCCAACTAGATCGGCACCATCGGTATGCATGTTGAGCGTGATGGTGGTCTGATAGCCGCGCGCGGATGGATCGTCGATTGTCTTACCTTCGTTGATGACGTCGCCGAGCAAGTGCCCGCGATTGTTTTGCGCCCACGGTTTGCCGAAGTGCATGCCTAGTCCCCAGAAGATCGCACTGGCTTGATCCTTGGAGTAGCGTTCGACCGGGAATCCTTTAAGTTGGAATAGACCCATGCCGAGATCCAGTTCTTGCTTGTAGCGTTTCAGCTTCTCCATAAGCACAGGAATCGGAAAATCTTCCTTGCCTAATTTCGGTACAACGAGACCATTTGCCTCGACATACGCCAGCGCCTGATTCAACTCAGTGATGTCTTCATCGGTCAATTGATAGACCCACTCCCGCGTATTTTTAAAAAGTGACTCTGCGGTCCAGGCTGCGGGATGATTGATTTTTTCCATGATGCCCATTGTCGGTCTCCATAAATTATTTGGGTAATGCAACAAGATTGACCTTCGCGTTGAGTTGAGATTCCGCCAGCGACGATCCCCAACCGCCACTGCGGGCAGATTTACTCAGTTGGTGCTGATGGGACGCCGTGAAGTGACCAACCAGCATTGATTACGATAATCGCGGTGATCGGCGCTGCATACACCACCCTTGCCGGGGAGGTACGCAGCCTGTTACGAACTTGAACCTATCCCATCCGCCACGTGGTGCGCCCACGCGGCGATGGCGACCGAGGGCGGACCACCCGGCGCCGCAGGCAATGCCGCACCATCGGCAACGAACAGGCCGGGGTTGGCATAGACCTGGCCGCGATGATCGATCACACCATGCAGTGCATCCGCGCCGACTACGCTGCCGCCCCATTGATGTACGGTAAACGGTTTCGGCATAACCCACATCGTGCCGCCACGCTCGGCAGCCAGAAGACGCATCGCGGCATTGGTTTCCTTATAGATGGGTTCCTGATCGTGATCGTAGTGGACACCAAGGTAGCCACGTTCGTTGTCGACGAAGGCCTTGCCGCTGTCCTGGCCCATCCCGTACATGAAAAACATCTTGGCCACTTTGCGCTTGACGAACCCGGGTAGTGGCAGTGTGTCTATGCCAGGGAAGCCGCCCATGCCATAGCTTGCCGCGTCGTGTCCGGCAACGGTAAATTCGCCTTGCGAGGGTATGGAGACAAAGCTGGAGTGCGGTGAGGTCGGGCGCTGCCAGATCGCCATCAGATCGCCATTGGCGCCGAAGGTCTTTCCCAGCGACGGCATCGCTGATAGCCCGTCGGACTGCGTGCTGCTGGCATACAGCAATTTCAAGGTATTCATGGTTCCGGCTGCCAGCACTACCTGTGCCGCGCGGACTACGGTATTTTGCTTGTTGGTCAAATCGCGATAGTGCACCACGTAGCCGCCGCCATCGACCGGGCGGGCGGTTTGAATGCGTGTTACTTCGCACATGTCCTTGACCGTCGCGCCCTTGCCCAATACCGGTGCGAGGTAGATGAAATCCACGGACGCTTTGGCACCGCCGCGCGATCCGAGAAAGCTGTCGCCATCAAAGGCGCAAATTTGCCGCTGAATGCCGGCAGCATTGGTGACTATTTTCCCTGCCTCGGCGCTAGTCGATGGCAGCAACATTCCCATGTGCGGCTGTGGTTCCGCCGGCAGGCATTGGTGGCCTGCCCCGGCGGGCATGTGTGTCCAAACGGATTGCGGCAAAGCGTGTGCCTGGGTCAGTCGCACGCCGCCCATATCAGCGATGATTTTGTCGTAGTAGCGCTCGATGCTCTGCGGATCGAGTTCGGGATGGCGCTGGTTCCAAATATCCGCATTGTGCGGCGCTTCAAGCAGTCCGCCATACGCCAGGCTACCGCCACCAACGCCGGATGCCGCCATGGCATAAAGACCGGCGAACGAAAACAACTCGTACAAACCTGCGCGATTCAGATTCAGGTCAAACCCGCCATGGTGAAGGGATCGCAGCAAATGCGTCAGGGCCTTGACGCCATATGGGAAGGGCGACCGGCGCGCGATTCCCATTGAGCGTACCGGCAGCGAGTCGCGCCAGGGACCACGTTCCAGAACCAGCACGCGTCGGCCTGCCAGCGCCAGGCGATTGGCGGCCACACTGCCGCCAAAGCCGCTACCGATGACTATGACATCGACTTCGGTGTGCTGCGCTGGTTGCGTCATGTTTAGTCCTTTCTGCGGCGCGTCGGATGCCAGATCCACAACACGACCGTCACGGCCAACAGCAAAGGAACATCGGCCCACATGTGAGCATGCTCGTTCGGGTAGTAGAACGACTGCGGAATCATCACACCCGCATGCAACACGCTGCTCAGGATGCCGAAATCAAACAGCGCGGCATTGGCTTTCGGGTCCTTCGCACCGCGAATGAAAAGTATCCCCAGCGCCACATACAAAGCAATCAGCATGAAAATGTAAGGATGCAGCGCGTCATATGGCGAGGGTGGATGTGACGGACCGATTTCAACAAAGCACATTTCTGGCGAGACGGCTCCCCAGAGAAACCCGGGAGGATAGATGAGCAGCATCGCTGGCAAGGCCAGCAGACCCCAACCTATCAGTTTCATCACCGTGCCGGCTTGTTGCGCGCGGTTATTAATCGTATCCATGTTGTGCTCCAGTAACTGAGGTTGTTGTTTCGTTCAAATCAACACTTGGAGTATGAACCCGTCTACCGCCAATCCCCCCCCGCCGGTGGGGGGGCTGCTACTTGTGAAATAGCCAAAAATGAAAGCTACAAAATCAATTTGGCGCTGACGCTGATGTAAAAAAAGCGTCACGGATGAACAGTCTTAGTCATTGGAGGAACCACTAAATGAAAATCGATTTTTCCTTAGTTAGCGAAGGTCTGGCCAACACCTTTGGTGACGCGGAATGCACCGTCAACATTGAGCGCAACCGCCGTTATAGTTTTCGCGAGTTTCATCGTCTGACCAACCGGGTCGTGAACATGATGCGGTCGCGGCTCGGTCTGAAGCGCGGGGATACGTGGATGAACGTCTTGCACAACGACAACTCCTCACTGCTCAGTTGGTTCACCGCGTTCAAGGGTGACGTTTGCGTTTGCCTCACCAACACCACTGACAGCCTCGAAATCCAGGCCGCGCAGATCACGCTGGTCAAACCTAAAGTCGTATTGATTGAAGCCGAGCTACTGCCTACCCATTACGCGTTGCTGAAGAAACACAAACTCACCATCGTCAGTATGGACAAGCCATCCAGGCAGTTCCCCGACGTGCTGTACTTCTGGGACCTGCTCAAGGGGGTCAGTGACAAAAATCCCAATGTCGTCAACGATGATCGCACCGATTGTCTGGCGATACGCTTTACCGGTGGCACGACCGGGTCACCCAAGGCCGTGATGTACTCGATTGACAACTATCTTGCCAACAAAGACTTGCACTTTGCTTCGCCCGATTCGCTTCCTTCGCACGGATTGCGCTTCCTGCACTTCGGCATGATCAGTCACGCCAGCGGCATACTTCATTTGCCCGTGCTGTTCCGTGGCGGTTGCACGATCACCATGAACGACCGGAGCATGCTCAGCTGGTGTCGCATTGTCGAGCAGGAAAAAATTACCGGCACCCTGATGGTGCCATCGATGCTGTATCGCCTGCTTGATGCTCCCGAGGCGAAGCAATTTGACCTCTCGTCACTGAAGTTCATCTACTACGGCGCCTCGCCCATGATGCCCGCGCGACTCAAAATGCTGCGCAAGCGCTTCGGTGATATTTTTGTGCAGCTATACGGCAGCTCCGAACATCCGGCTGCCGTCACCTGCATGAGCAAGGCTGACCACAAGCCGCTGGCCGATGGCAGCGAAGCACACTTCGCTTCGGCGGGCCGCGTAGTCCCCGGCGTGGAGGTCATCATCGCTGACAAAAACGGAACTCCTCTCACCACCGGCAAGGACGGAGAAATCTGGATGCGTTCACGGGCAATCTGTATGGGCTATTTGCACCAACCGGATAAAACGGCGGCTGAATTTTGCGAAGGTTACTGGAAGTCCGGAGACTTCGGACGCATCGATGCCAATGGCTTTCTCTATGTCCTCGATCGCGTCAAGGACACCATCATTCATAAAGGCAAGAACATCTACCCGTCGGCAGTTGAATCAGCACTTTGTGCACACCCCGCGGTTCAAATGGCCGCGGTGGTCGGCATTGACGATGCCAGCGTTGGAGAAGCAGTGCATGCCGAGATTGTGTTGCGTGAAGGTCTAACGCTTAATGTAAAAGATTTGCGAACTTTTTTGGTCGGAAAAATTCCGCGTCACAATGTGCCACGCACGATCAAGGTCGCCAGTTCGATTCCGCTGAGCCCGGTGGGTAAAGTATTGCGCCGTGTGGTTCGTGATGCCTGCCATTTGCCGGTAGCTGCTCCGTTACCCGTTAAAACGCCAGTCTCCGTCAAACGGACAACTGGCAAAAGGCCAACAGAAAAAAGGCCATCAGTTCGTGCGGCAATCTGACCTGGTTTTGACAGTGTGTCCCCGGTGAACGGGGGATGCCATGGCCGGTGAGCGAGCCATTCCATCATCAGTACCAACTGGCAAGCTTGACGCCACTTGACCGACGACACAGCTTGAGTTTCCCTCCGCACCTTTTTGATTCAAAGTAGCACTCTTTCTGGAAAGTCCGATTAATGACCCTCGTTAAACGCGTTTTAGCCAAAGCTGGTCGCGCGCGCGGCAAGCTTCAATCCGGCAAGAAAAATCCCACTTCGGCTTTTGGCGGATTTCGCAAGCGAACGATTACCACGCGACAATTGATCGGCGACGTGCTATCGCTAACGCCCAACGCAGGAATCATTTATCGGGTCTGGTTAAAGCACGAGATCGACCCTGGCTTTCGCGAGGAGTTGATGCTGGCGGTATCTGAGCTGAATCAGTGCCGCTACTGCACGTGGGCGCATCATGAGTGGGCGCAAATGGTGGGTGTTTCGGATGACGAGTTGGCGCACATTGAACAACTCGATCCCACCGGATTTAACCGGAAAAAATGGTTGGCAATTTCCTACGTTAGAGCCTTGGTAGCAGCAAGTTTCAGGCCTATTGATGAGGTACTGGTGGGCGAAATGAAGGCGAACTATTCAGCTCAGGAAATAAAGGAAATCGATATCGTCGCCAGAATCATGGACATTGCCAATCGCAGCGCTAATACCTGGGACGCCCTGCTGTCAAGATTACGCGGCGGTCCCATAGCCGAGAGTCACGTGATTGACGAGTTGGTAATGAGTGGTGCGTTTCTGATCACCGCACCGATCGTGGTCTTCTTCTTGGCACGCACGTCAAAGCAGCCGCTGATGGACATGGTGCGAAAGGTCATCGACCTGACCAAGGTCAGCGAAATCAAAGTAAAGAAATCGCCGCCGGCGAAATGAGTAGTATGGGCATAAATTGTCAGCCGGCCACCTAGTGAATCAAGGAAATCATCATGCAAACGTTTGATACCGACTTGTTTGTAATTGGGGGCGGCAGCGGCGGCGTTCGCGCCGCACGCATGGCGGCCCAGCGAGGGGCGCGGGTCACGATGGCCGAAGCGGGAGGAACCAGCGGATTAGGCGGGACCTGCGTGAATGTGGGTTGCATCCCCAAAAAGCTTTATAGCTATGCCGCCCACTACGCCGAAAGTTTCGAGGAATCGCATGGTTTTGGCTGGAATGCCGCAGCGCCAACACTGGATTGGAGCAAGCTTAAGGAAAACCGGCGCACGGAAATCAGCCGCCTGAATGGGGTTTATCAAAAGATGCTGTTGGGCGCTGGTGTCGAAATCATCAACGCGCACGCCCGATTGGTGGACGCGCATATGGTTGAAGTCGCAGCAAGCCAGGATGGTCAGTCGGTCACCAAACTGTTCCGCGCGAAAAATATCTTGATCGCCACGGGTGGCTGGCCACACGTCCCCAAATTTCCCGGCCATGAACTGGTATTGACCTCGAATGAAATATTCGATATCGATCCGTTTCCGGGGCGACTGTTGGTGGTCGGCGGCGGCTATATCGCCTGCGAGTTTGCCTCGATCTTTAACGGACTTGGCACCAAGATAACGCAGCTCTACCGTGGTGTCCAAGTGTTGCGAGGCTTTGATGATGATGTCCGCAATTTTGTCGCCGCAGAGGTGATCAAAAAGGGAGTCGATTTACGGTTGAATACCGAGGTTGCCTCGATCACGAAGACAGCCAACGGCTTGGCGGTTCAGTTGCAGGGTGGCGAAAGCGTCACTGTCGATGCCGTGTTGTATGCCACCGGACGGGTGCCCAATGTCGCTAATCTCGGTTTGGATCAAGTGGGCATTACGCAGGGCAGCGATGGCGCAGTGGTGGTTGACGAGGCTTATCGCACCAATGTACCGTCGATTTACGCGGTGGGCGATGTCACCTCGCGAGTACAACTGACACCGGTTGCCTTGGGTGAAGCGATGGTCGTGGTTGATCAGCTATTCGGCCCGACGGCCGGAAAAACTCCTAAGAAAATGAGTTATGAGTTCATTCCGACGGCGGTGTTTACGCACCCCAGTATTGGAACGGTCGGATTTTCGGAGGCAGAGGCGCGCAAGGAGTTTGGTGCAGTCAGTATTTACCGCTCGGAGTTCAAGGCGCTGAAACATACCTTGAGCGGCAGCGACGAACGCACCTTGATGAAGATTATTGTTGACAACGCCACCGACCGGGTAGTCGGTCTGCACATGGTGGGGGCGGACGCTGGTGAAACCGTTCAGGGATTCGCCGTGGCGATGAAAGCCGGCGCCACCAAGGCAATCTTCGATAGCACGATCGGCATACATCCGACCGCCGCTGAGGAGTTTGTGACCATGCGCGAGCCGGTGACAAATACTTAATACGCCGTCAATGGTTCTGCTTACTGCGGAGAGTCCGTTGTCAGACGACGCTGCGCTTTCCGGAGCCTTGCTCAGTACAAGGTTCGTGATGAACGCCCACTAGATAGCATTCAAGGGAATTTTGATGTAGCGGGTGCCGTTGCTTTCTGGCGCGGGAAAGCAACCGCCGCGCATATTGATTTGTACTGAGGGCAATATCAAGACGGGCATTTCGAGTGTTGCATCGCGCGCCTGACGCATCGCCACAAACTCGTCTTCGGTAATGCCGATGCCAACATGAATATTCTGCGCCATTGTTTCTGCCACAGTACAGTCATAGCGGAGTGCCCGCCCACCGGGTTGGTAGTCGTGACAGGTGTAAAGCTTCGTCGTTGGGGGTAGTCCAAGAATTCGTTTAATTGAACGAT
The DNA here is from genome assembly GCA_016718525.1 of Rhodocyclaceae bacterium. Taxonomy (GTDB): domain Bacteria; phylum Pseudomonadota; class Gammaproteobacteria; order Burkholderiales; family Rhodocyclaceae; genus JADKHX01. The sequence continues at coordinate 24,251 of JADKDD010000001.1, read as the reverse complement.
ACAAAATGCGGGCATCGCCCCCCGGAAAGTCACAGCGCGCGGTACCGAAATCGGGCATGAATAAGGTGTCGCCGACAAACGCGGCAGACTCTGTTGAGTCACCGATGACGTAGGTCATACATGCCGGGGTATGGCCGGGTGTGTGCCAGGCGCTTACGGCCAATGTTCCAATGTTGAATGTTTCGCCATCAACCAATAAGCGGTCAAACTGACTGCCATCCCGGACAAAGTCAGATCCGGCGTTAAACAAATTGCCAAAAACTTGCTGCACTAGATTTATGTGCGATCCGATTGCCACTTGCCCGCCCAAAGCTTCCTTTAAATAGGGTGCGGCAGAAATGTGATCGGCATGCACATGGGTTTCCAGTACCCATTGCAACCGTGCGTTCAGTTGACCAACACGCTTGATCAGGCGATCAGCCGAGTCGGTGCGGGTTCGCCCGGATTTGTGGTCGTAGTCGAGCACACTGTCGATGATCGCGCATTCCATGCTAAGGCTGTCGAGCACAAGGTAACTGATCGTCGAAGTGCCCGAATCAAAGAATGCTTCGATCTGCATGTTTGATTGAGTGGTCATGTAGAAATTCTCCGCGTATGGATAGGTAATTGGTAGCGTTCTAGACGCCGGTAACGGCTGCGAGCAACAGGCGTGCGGCGACAAAAAGCAGCACGACGGCGAAAGTGCGCTGGACCAACACCTGAGAAAAATGCGCCGACAGCACCCGTCCAGCGATCATGCCGAGTGTGGTGGCCAGTGCAAAGAAAGTGGTGATCTCGAGCGGCAGCTGCGCACCATGAGCCACGGCTGAAACGATGCCCCCGCTGCTCACCAGCGCAATGACCATGAGTGAGGTGGCAACGATGCCATGCATGGTGAGGTTGGTAAAGCGTCGCAACACCGGCACGATGACGAAACCTCCGTCAACGCCAAGCAGTCCTGTCATGAATCCGGTCAGCGCACCTATCATGCCAAACAAAAAAACAAGGTGCCAATTCCACTCAAAACGGCCGGTTGCCGGATTCAATTGTGCGAGCGCTTGACCTTCACATTGGAGCGTACTTCCTCTGGATTGGCGCAGCAAGCGCCCCGCGGCGATCAGCATGACCCCGGCAAACAATCCCTGCAGCCAACGCTGTGATAAAGCGTGGGCAACGGAAACACCTAACGAAGTCAGCGGCAAGCCAGCCAGCACCATTACAATCGCCGCCTTGTAACGTACCAGCCCTTTGCGCAGCCCTTCAAGGGCACCGAGGGCTGCGCTTCCGGCGACTGCAACCAGGGCTACGGGTGCTGACTGCTGCATGGACCAACCCATACCGGCTACCAATGCCGGAACGGCGAGTATCCCGCCTCCGGCACCTGTCAGGCCCAATATTGTCCCCACCAGCGCGCCAAGCAATAATGATAACTCCATGGTTCAACCGAATCGATCAGGCACTGTACGTCGCGACCAAATATCGCTGAATATCCGCTGACTGATACATCGCAACCCCGGTATTCGGATCAACAAGGTAGGGCACCATCATCTTGCCACCTCGTTGCTTTAGCTTGCGCCGGTTCTCCGTGGGCGGGTCGTAGTCTTTTCGTGTTCCCGGCGGCGCCCATTCCGCCAGTCGTCCCGGCCCCTTGCCAACGTTGTGCAGCAGATACGGCAATTCCAATTCACACAGGGTTTCGCGCACCAAGCGCGCGTAGGGGCTGGCCTCAAAAGAATAGAGCTCCAGTGGTTGGGCAGGTGCCTTGCTTGGTTTGGCGAACATACCCGCCGTGCCGCGAAGTAGCGTGGCATATAACGATAGCTGCAACATTCGATGGGGTGCGACCATCCCATCATTGGCATATTCCTTGTATAGGTAGTCAACGATGGCCTGTGACTCATAAAGCTTGGTGCCAGTATTTGGATCGTGAAGAAAAGGAATGGTCTTCTTGCCTCCCAGTTCCATCAGCACAGTGCTGAAACGGGAACCTTTCTTGGGTACCGGATAGATCTTTGCATCGAGATCCAACTCGGTCAGCGCCTCCCGTACGTAGCGGCAGTAAGGGCAATATTCACCTTCATATAGTTCCAGGGCCTGCGCTGGTGTCTTGCGGTGCCCCTTGGCGACCGCGCCCCGGCCCAGGCGGATTAGCGAAGGTAGTAGTGAGATTGATGCCTTTAAGGTATTGCTCATTGAATTCCCTTTACCGTAATGGTTACCGCTTAGGCGCCGTAGGTTTTTCTCAAATATTCCTGAATATCTTTGGTCTGGTACATCTCAGTTTTGGTGTTCGGATCGACTATGAATGGCACCATCATCTTGCCGCCACGGGCGATCAGCTTTTTGCGATTTTCGGTTGCCGGCAAGTAGCTCTTCATGTGGTTATGGCGAATGATGGGTGGAAAGAGATCGGCATACGATCCTGGGCTCTTGCCTACATTGTGCAAAACGTAGGATGTCTCCAGTTCGCACAACACCTCTCTGACCAGTCGTGAGTAAGGACTGCCTTCGAACGACCATAGTTCAAGAGGCTTGGTCGCTGCTTTGCTTGGCACAGCAAACATTCCAGACTTCCCGCGCGTGGCGGTCGCCAGCGTTGAGGTTGCAATTTTGCGTTCAGGGACGGGAATACCTTCAATGCCATATTCTTTGTAGAGGTACTCGACAATGGCCTCGGATTCATAGAGTTTGGTGCCCGTATTCGGATCATGGAGGAAAGGAACCTTGGGGCTGCCTCCAAGTTTGGTCAGCCTAGCCTTGTAGCGCTTGCCGCCCTTTGGAACCGGGTAGATGCGCGCATCGATATCCAACTCTGTCAATGCTTCGCGGACATGCCGACAGAATGGGCAGTATTCGGCTTCGTAAAGTTCCAGCAGTTTGGCCGGCGCCTTGCGATGACCTTTGGTGACTACCCCTCGGTTGACCCTCAGTAGAGAAGTCCCTAGTGAGGCAACTGCCTTCGCAATCGTTTTAAGGTCGTGCTTGGTCGTTTCCATTTGTTTCTCCTATTTCTTAGGTGATTGTTTGATATTTTCTGTGCCACTGGCAACCGGAAGGCCAGCCTTCCACCAGGCGCGCATGCCTTGCCGTAGCTGATAAGCGTCGTATCCCTGTGACCGCAGATAACGAACGGCCGGAATACTGCGATGAGCGGAAAGGCAAATGGCGACAACAGGGCGACTGCGGTCGAGTTTTTTTGATGCCACGCTCGTTTTCAGATGCATTATTGGCGCACAGTGGGCACCACTGATACGACTGGTACGCCACTCAAGGAAAGTACGCACGTCGATAACTTGCGGGGCGTTGTCGCCTTGCAGGCGTATATGGAGTTCAGCTGCCCCGATTTCAGGAACGCGACCAAACGGCAACCACGAGCGTAGATTCATGATCGTCCGTTGGTCAGCATATGAACTGCCACGATCATTTCGTCCATCACTTCGAAGCAAATGGATAGTTGATGAAACCATTCTTTGAGATAGCAGCTCACGGTGCAGTGTCACGCATGCGAAAACAGGGACGCAACCAATCGAAGCAATCCATTACCGCACGTCACTCCTGCATCGCTAGCGCCAACCATCGTCATGTTTGACCGGCTTGATAGCTGCACCAGCGCCTGGTCGAACTGAGCGTTGGGGCATCGACCCGCACTGAGCACGGTCTGACAATGGAGCGCATGGTGATACGGCGTTTGGTAATACATAGCAGCAATCCCCTTCTCGTTGTGGCCTAGGCCGACGAGTGGAGATTAGTGTCTTGGATGGGAGATTTGCCCCCCCATAACAGGGAGGGGCGTGTCACGGTACGTGCTTACACTATCAATCGGTCCGGACAGGCGACTCGGACGATGGACCTTATGACCGATTCACAATCGACCAGGGAGTGTTTTGATGCTCATTTTTTTTATTGCATTTTCGGTTTTGCTGTTGGCCATTCTCGTTGGGTCGTTAATTTCTTGGCGTCACAGGCGGTCGCGTCAACTCCCGGAGAAAACCAAATGCTTCGAGTTACGGTCACCCCATCGCTGTTGTGTTTGCTCACACCTCGACAAAACTTTTCGATTCGCGGCTAGTTTTTCACGTCTATGCGAAACGGCGTTGTGCTGCCGGCGCTAGGAGCTAAAGCGGGCCAAATCTTCCTGGTACTGCCTGCTATGTACCCTGTTAGTGCGTCACCAAATCCTTGCTATTTTCAGGCCATGTCTTGAGCCGGTTGGCTCAATCCCCAGTTACAGCGGCCATTTCAACAGTTGTGGAGGGGCGGATACCGTCCATTCGCGGCAGAATTCCCTGTATTTTTCCCTGTTACAGGGAATTGCTAACTGAGACAGGTTCGAGCCAGACTGCCTCCACTACCAACACTCTTAATGTTGCACTTGATTGTTGGAAAAAAACCGCCTTATGGCGGTTTTTTGTTTTGGCGCGACATTCGCTTACTTCTCTTCGTTTGCGCCTCTGATTTCTTCAACCAATCCGACGGTCACGTCAACTGCCGATGAGACAAAGCTGAGCAATTGTGCAAACTCGCCGTCAGTGAGATTACGGACGGCATCGCGCGAGCGGTAAATATTGATGAACTCATGCTCACGCCCGGCGTGCACTACAAGCCGACCTATTCCGAGTTGTTCAAACGCTGCCCAAACACCCGGGGCAAAACCACGCGTCAGATTCATTGCAAATGGCAAGGGATCATTGCGTGAAAGCAAGGATGCGATGCGCAAAATAACTTCAAACGGCAGCGCAATTTTTCCGCTTTCGGCTAGTTCCAGTATTTTGAAATCATCGAGTTTCACCGCCTGCGCAAGTTCATCTGCACTCAAGCCGGCTGTTTCGCGCGCGTCCTTCAAGAAACTGCCCGCTGCCTCAACCGCCTTGCGCGAGGCCGGGTCGTTGATCAGGGGCTTGGCCGCGCCAACCGCCATCTCGGCCGCCGTTCCGGCCCAACCCATGACCTGATCAGCCACCGACTTCATTTGTGATGCCCGTTGCAGCAATTTGGCGCCTAAACCGGCGGCCGGGTTATTTGCCATCAATGATGCGGGGGCAGTTTGGTCTAGCGTGGCCCGACCTGGACGCGCGCTCGGCTTCTTGGCCGTGGTGGTGCGGCGCGCAGGCTTGCGCAGTGTTGGTTTTGCTTTTTTTGATCCGCTCTGATCCATCGCAATAATCCCCCTTGGCTAGCCGCTGCATGAATGCACTAAACGGCTTCAATGACCGTCGAACACAGTCAATACTAACGGAAGTAGGAGTCGGGCATCGTCTAAAAGAGACTAGCAACCACAAATCGATCGCGTGCAGCGAGCTTTTCCAAGCCGCGACTGACCTCCAGTGAGGCACCCCACTTCATCACATGTGCCAGAAACGTCGTCAGTGCGGCAGAGAGTGCGTAGCCCGCCTCCTGCCATTCTTGACGAAATTGGGTAAAGCCGATGGTCTTGGCGGTCAGTCGACCGCCTTTCATCGGGACCAAAGTTACCTTGTCACCGCTGTGGCGGATGACGATCGCTGTTGTGCGTTGTCCATTGATCACAACCACAGGGAACTCCCAACAGGCAGTCCCGTCTTGCGGTTTACCAATCCCACGGTGGTTAGGGGCAAACTTACCTCCCAAGTGCGATCTTTATTTGCTCTAGCATAGCCGGGTCATCCAAAGTCGTCAAATCACCCGCATCGCGCCCTTCGGCAAGCGCCTGAATCGAGCGTCGCAACATTTTTCCGGATCGGGTTTTTGGTAAGCCGGGAACAAAAAATACACGTTTGGGCCGGGCGATCGCACCAAGCAACGTGTCGACGGTCTTCTTGACTTCAATTTCCAAAGCCAGCCGCAACTCATCAGTTGCCACCCGACCAGGATCTTTAACGACAGCAAACGCGACCGGTTCCTGACCCTTCAATGGATCAGCAATTCCGACCACCGCAACTTCAGCTATCGCACTATGACCTTGGATCGCTTCTTCGATTTCACGGGTGCCGAGACGGTGTCCGGCAACATTGATCACGTCGTCAGTGCGTCCAAGAATGTAGTGGTATCCCTCGTCGTCGCGGATGCCCCAATCGAAAGAGGAGTAGACCAAAGGCTCGCGGAAGAGGCTGAAATAGGTTTTCACGAAGCGCTCATCGTCGCCCCACACCGTCGTCAGGCAACCTGGAGGCAGGGGTGGAATTACGCCAACGATGCCCTTTTCGTTGGGCTCGCATTCGCTGCCATCTTCACGAAAAATCTTTAGATTGAAACCGAATACCGGGAACGAAGGCGTGCCAAATTTGATTTTGGTTTTCTCGACACCCGGCACGGTCGACAGCATTGGCCAACCGGTTTCAGTTTGCCAGTAGTTATCGATGACCGGCAACTTCAGCGCATCCATAATCCATTCGTGGGTCGGCTGATCCAACGGCTCTCCTGCCAAGAACAAATGCTTTAGCGAAGACAAGTCGTATTTCGTCAGGAACGCCTGATCATGTTTCTTGAGCACCCGAATCGCTGTCGGTGACGAAAACATAACACTGACCTTGTATTTTTCAACGATCTGCCACCAAACCCCTGCATCGGGTCGGATTGGCAAGCCTTCGTACATGATTGTCGCCATGCCGGCGATCAGCGGTCCATAGATGATGTAACTATGTCCAACCACCCAACCGATGTCCGAGGTTGAAAACATCGTTTCACCCGCAAAACCGGTGAAGATATGCTTCATCGATGCCGCCAGCGCCACCGCGTAGCCGCCGGTGTCGCGTTGCACGCCCTTGGGCTTGCCCGTCGTGCCCGAGGTGTAAAGAATGTACGACGGTTCAGAAGATTCCATCCATTCGCAGGGCACATCCGCATCGAGATGCTGCTCACGCAAGCTGGCGTAATCTTCATCGCGCCCGGCCACCCGCGGCCAGCCTTTTGCAATACCCCGGTCGACCATTAATACCTTGGGCGGAGGAAACTCGGCCAGTTTGCAAGCTTCGTCGAGCAAGGCTTTGTACGGTATCGCGTTCCCTGCCCGCATGCCAGCATCCGACGAAACAATCAGGTTGGGTTTGGCGTCATCAATTCGAGTGGCTAATGAGGCGGATGCGAAGCCACCAAAAACCACCGAGTGAATCGCGCCGATTCGCGCACAAGCCAGAATCGCAAATGTTGCTTCGGCAATCATCGGCATGTAAATCAGCACACGGTCGCCACGTTTGACACCAAGCGATTTCATCACTTGCGCCATTCGCATTACTTCTGATTTCAACTCAGCGAACGAATAGACTTTCTCGACATTGGTTTCGGTCGAAATGTAGATTAAGGCTCGATCATTGGGCCGCGTCGCGGCGTGACGGTCGACCGCGTTGTGGCACAAATTCGTCACGCCGCCACTAAACCATTTTGCAAATGGCGGTCGCGAGTAATCACAAATCGTCGTCGGTTGCACTTTCCAGTCAATCAGCTTGGCTTCCTCGCACCAAAAAGCGTCCGGATTATTTATCGACCGTTGATAAAAGTTCGCATATTTTTCTGTCATGGCGTTAATCCTCAGTTGTTTTTCTGACTTTGCCTGCACTAGCTGACAACAAGCTGAATCGATCAAGCGCAACGGCGGCTGACAACGCCTGACCTAGAATTTCGCGAAGCACTGCTTCGCGCCAGTGGAGCGACCGGGCTCTACTAAACCCGGACTCCAGACCAGCACCAACCGATAAAGTGCCTCTATTGGGCAATATCCACCACCACTCGTCCGCGCGCATTGCCATCGACGTAGGCCGCAAACGCGCTTGGCAATTCATCAAAAACGATGTGCCGGGTCATCGCCGGCAGGCCCTTTGGTTTCATATCGGTGCCCAAGCGTCGCCAGACTTCACTGCGCTGCGCCATCGGGCAATTCACCGAATCGATACCAAGCAGGCTGACGCCACGCAAAATGAAAGGCATTACCGTCGTGTTGAGCGAGTGACTCGCAGCAAGACCTATGCTGGCCAGCGTCCCGCCGACTTTCATGGTGCTCGCTAACCAGGCCAGAATATCTCCCCCCAAATTGTCCACTGCACCTGCCCAGGTTTCGCTGCCCAGCGGTTTAATTTTGGTGAGATCAAGCGACTGGCGCAGCAATACCTCATTGGCTCCAATCGATTTGAGAAAGTCCGTTTCGGCCTCCTTGCCGGTGAGCGCCACCACCTGATAACCAAGCCCGGCGAGAATCGACACGGCAATGCTGCCAACACCACCGGTAGCACCCGAAACGATCACTTTGCCGCTGGCTGGGGTGAGGCCGTTGTGCTCCATCCGCACCACCGCCAGTGCAGCAGTGAACCCGGCGGTGCCGAGCGCCATCGCTTCAGCACACGACAACCCGGGCGGTAATTTGACCACCCAGTCGGCCGGCACGCGCGCACGCTCGGAATAGCCGCCATGGTGAGAGACGCCGATATCGTAGCTGGTTGCCAGCACTTCATCACCGGGCGCAAATCGCGAATCGCTACTACTTATTACGCGACCGCTCATGTCGATTCCACCAACACAGGGAAAGCGCCGGATGATTCGTCCCGCACCCGTTGCCGCTAGTGCATCTTTGTAGTTAATCGATGAGTGACTCACGGCGATCGTCACTTCGCCCGGATCAAGTTGGTTGTCGTTCAAGTCAGTTAGGCTGCTGGTCACTTTGCCGTCCAGCTGTGAAATCAAAAGCGCGCGAAAACTCATGGCAGATCCTTTTCCTGGTTTAAGTTGTGCGGTGGGAGGTCACTGCGGCATCGACGGCGTCTCACCAGCACCAACTGGTGGGCCTGATTATAGGAAGCGAGCTGACCCAACGCTCGTGGGTTTCGATTTCACCATGAGAACCGGGAGCCTTGAGAACCGGGTTTACAGAAGCGCCGGCACCGGTTAGACTCTTCTCGATGCGTTTTAACTCCTTGCTTATATTCAAATATTTACTCGTCATTGGCGCCGCGTGCAGCGGCGTTTTGACGTCTGTCGCCTATGCCGAGGAAGCAACCGACGCACCGCCAGTCGTCGAAAACAGGAGCTTTGTTAAGCGCGCGACCACATCAATTCAGGACACCTTGGATCAAGCTGTCGACCTCTTAGGCATCCCATATCGAAGGGGTGGCACCAAACCGGAGACGGGATTTGACTGCTCTGGCTTCGTCACTCATGTTTTTCAGCAAGGCTTGGGGCTGATTCTGCCGCGTAGTGCCCGCGAACAAAGCAAATCCGGCGAACAGGTTCAGCGTGACGAGCTCAAACCTGGCGACCTGGTGTTTTTCAATACCATGCGACGTGCGTTTTCGCATGTCGGTATTTATCTTGGCAATAACCAGTTTGTGCATGCGCCGCGCAGCGGCGCTGAGGTTCGCGTCGAAGATATGCGCGACAGCTACTGGAAAAAGCGCTACAACGGCGCTCGTCGGGTCTCCGAGTAAGCTGATTCAGGCACTTAGCCGCCACGCCATCGATAGTGGTTGGTTGTAGGCGCAAAACCAGCAGCATAGCGGTGCTTTTAGATGCTCAGCACTCTGCGCGCTCGGCGTTTCCTTGCCTGAGCCAATCGAGCCGGAGGCTCGCCGTCAAAAAACCTCAAACTCCCCGACTCCAAACCGCACCAGATCGAATGTTTTAATTATTCTTGCAAATGCGAATCGTTCTCACTACAATTTGACCGTGCCGCAAACAAATACGATCTTCATAGTTTTTGCAAAGGAATATTGATGAAAACCAACTCAATTGCCTCTCTGGCTATCGCAGCCAGCCTCTCCCTGCTTGGCACCATGGCCAACGCCCAGGAGAAGGTTCTGAATCTCTACTCAGCACGTCATTACCAGACAGACGAAGCTTTGTACAACAACTTCACGCAAAAGACCGGCATCAAGATCAATCGAATTGAAGGAAAAGAGGACGAACTGTTGGAGCGTATCCGCAACGAGGGCGCCAACAGCCCGGCCGATATTCTGATTACCGTTGACGCGGCGCGTCTGGCAAAAGCGGATTCACTTGGCCTGTTTGCTCCGGTGCGGTCAAAAACGCTTGAAGCGCGTGTCCCGGCCAACTTGCGCAGCGCAAACTGGTTTGCCTTTTCAACCCGCGCCCGACTGATTATCGCCAGCAAAGATCTGAATCCCGGCGAAGTACAGACCTACGAAGACCTCGCTGACCCCAAACTCAAAGGCAAAGTGTGTGTCCGTTCCGGCTCGCACCCCTACAACATCTCCCTGATGGCGGCGCTTATCGACCACATTGGAGAAGCCAAAAGCGAAGCCTGGGCGCGTGGTGTCGTCGCAAACTTCGCCCGCCAGCCTAAAGGTGGAGACACCGACCAGATCAAGGCTGTCGCTGCCGGAGAATGCGGGGTAACGATTTCCAATAGTTACTACGTTGCCCGTTTGCTGCGTTCCGACAAACCTGAAGACAAAAAATTGATGGAACGAGTCAACATTATTTGGCCAAACCAGGTGAGCTACGGAACCCACATCAACATCTCGGGTGCCGGCATGTTGGTCACCGCGCCAAATAAACCGGCAGCCGTGATGTTCCTCGAATACCTGGCCAGTGACGACGCCCAACGCTACTTTGCGGATGGCAACAACGAGTGGCCGGTGGTGACCGGAATCGCCATCAAAAATACCGCCCTCGAGGCGATGGGCAAGTTCAAGGCCGATTCGGTATCCGTGGCAACGCTGGCAAAGAACTCGGTCATGGCACAAAAGGTGTTCGATCGCGCTGGCTGGCAGTAAGCTCGATGGCTCGCAGCCACAGTCATGTGGCGCGGGCATCGGATAGATTGTTTGCGTGTTTGTTGGCAATCACCGCAGGCCGGAACCACCGCTGATATCCTCTCTGCCATGCAAACCCTCTCCATTCGCTGCGGTCCACGCGCGCTGGCGACCCTCAAGCGTGAAGGCCTGCGCCCTGGCGATGTCGAAATTATCCCCGCAGCAGCCGGCGGGCCAAAGGGGCTTGCCTTAAACGGGCTGGACTGCGCACTTTTTGGGGAATGGCTACCGCAACAGCCGCGCCAGCGCCAATTGATTGGTGCGTCCGTCGGCGCTTGGCGGATGGCAGCCGCAACCCAAGCTGACCCGGTCGCGGCATTCACCCGACTGGCTGGTGCGTATTGCGAACAACGCTATTCGGACAAGCCAAAGGCAGATGAAATTTCAGCTGTCTGCCAACAACTAGTTGCGCAAATTGTTGATAACCGCGAAGTGGAAATCCTCGGCAACAGTCATAACCATCTCAACATACTTACCGTGCGCGGCAAGAAACTCCTTGCCCAAGACGGGCCGCGCCGAACGCCTGCAGGTTTCGCTGCTGCTGCAGCGTTCAACGCAGTCTCGCGCCGGCACCTGCGGCACTGGCTTGATCGAGTGTGGTTTTACGACCCGCGCCAAAAAACAGACTTGTTGCCGCTCGACGACTTTCACACCGGCGAGGTGCCCCTGTCGGCCAAAAATCTGCACGCCGCGTTGCTTGCCTCCGGCGCCATCCCATTGGTGCTCAATGCCGTAACGGACATTTCCGGTGCGCCGCCAGGTTATTACTGGGATGGCGGAATCATCGACTATCACCTGCACCTGTCATACGAGCGAGCCGAGGGCCTGGTTTTGTATCCCCACTTCACCGATCACATCGTTCCCGGTTGGTTGGACAAATTTCACAAATCCCGCCGCGCGGAAGGGCCCGCACTGGACAATCTGGTCCTGATCTCCCCCAGCCTTGAATTCGTCGCCACCCTGCCCAATGGCAAACTCCCTGATCGCAGTGACTTTAAGCGCTATGGGCCAAAACAACAGAATGAAAGAATTCGTGACTGGCGCTACGCGGTGTCTGAAAGCCGACGGTTGGGTGACGAATTCCTGACGATTGTTGAAAATGGAGAAATCGCAGGTCGTGCAATCCCGCTTTAAAACGTAAAAAGCGAACTGACTTCGACGCAAGGAGTCAGCGTTTTGGGTCGTTTGCCGCCCCTTTGGTTTGTCGACAACATGCTGGGTATTTGCCAAGCCAGCTGGGGAAAATCGCCCAGGTGACCTTCCAACCATCGCTCCACCCTTACAACATTGACAAGACTGCGCTTTGTTTTATAGCGAATTAGCTTGAAAATGCTTGAACGTCATGTAACTAAAGGTTTTTTTGCAACTGCCGTGGGGTATGAGTTGGCACAGGAAATGCTATAAAACAACTATTGTCCGAAAATCTGCTTTCCATTTGATGAATTACTTTCACAACTCGACGCTGCAATGGTCATTGACCCTTTTGTTGATCGCTGGTTTTGGCTCAAGCGCGCTAGCGCAAGTGGTGCCCAATGCAGGCAGTATTTCGCGTGATTTTGAGCGCGCGGGCAAAACACTCGAGTTACAAAAAGCACCTGTGGTACCAGCCATTAAAGACCAGCAAGCAACCACTCCGCCACTAACAGGCGGCGCCCGTTTTTACGTCAAAGGCTTCAAAATTAGCGGTGCTACCGTGTTTTCGGATGACCAGCTGCAGGCCCTTTTGAAAGACCTGACTGCCAAAGAGCTTTCGCTGTCTGATCTGCAACAAGCGCTCGAGCGCCTGACTGACTACTATCGCCAACGCGACTACTTTGTTGCGCGCGCCTATCTGCCGGCGCAAGACGTTCAAGAAGGCATCGTTGCGATTACCATTCTCGAGGGCAGAGTCGCCGACATCGTTGTGAAACCCGTTGGCGAGCTTCGGCTTGACAGAGAAATCGTCAAGCGCACCATGCGTGCCGCTTTGCCGGCAGACGGCGTAATCAGCCTACCTTCAATTGAACGTGGACTCCTGCTCGCTTACGATTTACCTGGCGTTGAAGCGCGCGCCACACTATCGCCAGGCACCGAGGTCGGGACTTCGACGCTCACGCTGGACGTTAGCGAAGGGCCATTGATTTCCGGAACCGTCGAAGCGGACAACTTCGGCAACCGGTATTCCGGCCAGGAAGGCATCGGCGCCACGGTTAGCCTGAACGACCCGTCGGGGTTTGGTGACCAACTTGCCTTGCGAGCGGCAGCGACCCAAGATTCACATTACGGACGAATCAGTTACCAGATACCTATCGGTTACTCAGGCTGGAAGGTGGGCGCCGAATATGCGGAGACGCATTATTCATTGTGTTGCGAGTTTTCGGCACTGGACGTCAGTGGGCATGCACATCAGACCGTCGGACGCGCGAGCTATCCGATTGTGCGTTCGCGCAGTTTCAACCTGTTCGGCGCACTCAGTTATTCTCATCAGACTTTCTACAACTCGGCAGCAAACGTCGCCACAAGTGACAGTAAGTTGAATGGCACCATCCTTAGCTTCAGTGGCAATAGCCAGGATTCACTTGGCGGTGGTGGCTTTAACAACTTTAACCTGTCGGTGACCGCAGGCAATCTAAATCTTGATGCTGTCATCGCCGATAAGGCGCTTGACGCCGCCACCGCCCGAGCCGACGGGAACTACGAGAAAGCCACGTTCGCGATCAGTCGCCAACAGCAACTTACTGGTGACTTTTCCCTACGCGGCAGCTTGTCGGGTCAGCTTGCCTCGAAAAATCTGGCCAGCGCAGAAAAGTTTGTGCTGGGCGGAAGTCAAGGCGTTCGCGCCTATCCCAGTGGCGAGGCCGCTGGTGACGAAGGGTATCTGGCATCGCTCGAACTCGCCTACCAATGGCTACCAACTTTGGAAGTTTCCGGATTTATTGACTACGGCGAGGTCACGTTGCACAAAGACCCTTGGGCAGGCGCCAATCTTGGCCGCCCTTTTGCTGACAACCACTACTCGTTGGCTGGCGCGGGATTCGGCATGCGGTGGATTCAGGCCGGCAACTTTTTCGTGCGGGCGACCCTGGCCTTCCCGATCGGTGATAACCCCGGCCGTTCGGCCACGGGTAACGACTCTGATGGCCGGCAGTCCAATGCCCGTGGTTGGATTCAGGCTGTGAAGCAGTTCTAAGTCATGAAGAAAAACGACGCCACGCCGACAGAATTCACCATCCGCCTCTCTGGCGGTATGAAGATGCGTTACATCATGCGGCCGCGCCGCACCCTTGCCCGCCTGACAGTTATGCTGATGGTGCTGGTCGGTGCGCTCCCGGCTTATGCCTTGGAGCCAAAAACATTGCCAACCGGGGCCAGCGTTACCCTCGGTGCGGCGAGCTTCAATCAGACTGGTGCGCGACTGGACGTCACCCAGAGTACCGCGAAACTGGTGACCAACTGGAATACGTTCAATATTGGCGCAGAAGCGTCGGTCAATTTTTTACAACCGAGCACATCCTCCGTCGCCCTCAATCGCGTTACAGCCGGTGCCGGCGCATCGGGCATTCAAGGCAGACTGACTTCCAACGGGCAAGTATTTTTGCTCAATCCTGACGGCGTATTTTTCGGCAGGAATGCGCAGGTCAATGTCGGTGGTTTGGTTGCTTCATCGCTGTATTTGTCTGACTCCGATTTTGCCAACGGCAACTACCGTTTTGAGAATCGGGGGAGCACCGGCGCGGTTATCAACCAAGGCGAAATGAACGCCCGCCAGGGTGGCTATATCGCCCTCCTCGCCCCCGAAGTCCGCAACGAAGGTGTCATCACCGCACAACTTGGCACAGTGGCCATGGCCGCCGGCGACCGGGTTACGCTTGACTTTGCCGGCGACCAACTGGTCAATCTGAGCGTTGATAAAGCTTCCCTGAATGCTTCGGTAGAAAACCGTCACGCCATCGTCGCCGACGGCGGTATGGTGATACTGGCCGCGAAAACTGCGAATGAGCTCGCGTCGACTGTGGTCAATAACAGCGGGATTATTCAGGCGCGATCTGTCGGTATCAAGAACGGCGTGATCCGCCTTGAAGGTGGCAGCGCTATTTCGCCAGTTGGTGCTGGTGATGCAATCCCCAGCAGTATTGGGGACACGGCCGTCTTGCCAGTTGGTGCTGGTAACACGCCGTCAAACGGCATCACCTTGGTCTCAGGCACGCTCGACGTTTCCGGGCGCAAAGCAGGCGAGACCGGCGGCACGGTGAAAGTGCTTGGCGACAAAGTCGGCCTGATGACCGGTTCATTCGTCGATGCTTCGGGCGATGCAGGTGGCGGTGAAGTTCTGGTAGGCGGCAACTACCAGGGTAAAGGCTCTGAACACAATGCCGCCTTCACCTACATGGCACCCAATTCAAAGGTCATTGCTGACGCCGTCTCGACTGGCACAGGAGGCAAAGCGATCCTTTGGGCCGACGACACAACGCGGGCCTATGGCTCGATTTCTGTGCGTGGCGGATCGCAAGCGGGTGACGGCGGTCTGGCCGAGGTTTCCGGCAAGCGCAATCTCGTTTTTGAGGCGGATGTTGATCGACGTGCGGAGAACGGCCAAGCGGGCATGCTACTGCTTGACCCCACCAACCTGACTATCGTCGCCGGTTCCTCGTCGACGAACGTAACGGGCGGTACCCCGTTTGAACCTGCGACAGCCTCCGGATCGACCTTGGGCTGGACCAACATCAATGCCGCCCTTGGGGGCGGAGCGGTCACCATCCAGACAACCACCGGCTTTGACGCGGGCGAGGCCGGCCATATCACGATCACTGGCGCGGGGGCACTCGCCAGTGGCAACACGCTATCGATCGTGGCGGCGGGAGATATTGTCCAGAATGTTGGCGCCCCGATTACTCGTAGCGTGGCGGGCGCCCTGACTCTCACTGCGGCGAGCGGGAATGTCACCCTCAATGACAACATTACGCTGACCACCAGTGCGTTAACCGTCAACGCCACGTCATTCACTCAAGCGGCCGGTACGATCAATGCCGGCGGGCTCGCGACCATCAACGTAACCCGAGCTGGCAGCCAGACCGTCGGTGCGCTGATCGCTGGAGCGGGAGGGCTGACCAAGTCGGGCACGGGCACCCTCACCTTGGCCGGGGACAACACCTACACTGGCACAACCACGGTCAGCGCCGGGAGTTTGAAACTGGGCGCGACGGGCGGTGGCGTCAACACGCCGCTCGGTACCACGGGGGCAGGCACCACGGTCGCTACCGGCGCGACGCTCGATCTCAACGGCTTTACGCTGGGCACGGCCGAAGCATTGACGCTAAACGGGACAGGCGTTCTTGCCGGCGGGGCGCTGACCAACAGTTCGGCAAGCGCTGCGACCTACAGCGGATTGATTAACCTGGGTACAGCCAGCAGCATCGTCGCCAGCAACGGCGACATCGTGCTGTCGAATCCTGGCACGATCACCGGTGCAGGCTTGGGGCTGACGCTGGGCGGCAGCAGTACGAATAGTAGCCTGGCCAGCATCATTGGCACGGCGGGCGGCACGGTGACCAAAGCCGGCACAGGCACTTGGACGCTTTCCGGGGCGAACACCTACAGCGGCGCGACGACGATCAGCGCGGGGACACTGAAGCTGGGAGCGACGGGAGCGGGCGCCAATACGCCTCTGGGCACCACAGTGGCAGGCACCACGGTCGCTACCGGCGCGACGCTCGACCTCAACGGCTTTACGCTCGGCACGACCGAAGCATTAACGTTAAACGGAACAGGTGTTGGCGGCATCGCGGGGGCACTCACCAACAGTTCGGCGGTGGCCGCAAGCTATAGCGGCACGATCACGCAAGGCGCTGCCAGCAGCATTATTGCCAATGTCGGCGACATCAACCTGAGTGCGATTACCGGTGCATTCGGAGTGACGCTCGGTGGCATCGGAAACGGATCGGTATCCGGCGTGATTGGTGCAGGCGCCCTCACGGTGACCAAAGCCGGGACAGGAACCTGGACGCTTTCCGGGACAAACACTTATACCGGTGCAACAACCGTCAGCGCCGGAACCTTGAAACTGGGTAGCACGGGCGCGCTTGGCACAGTTGCTGGAATCACCAGCGTCACTTCCGGCGCAACGCTGGACCTCAACGGTTTCACGCTAGCGACTGCGGAGCCGTTGACGCTGAACGGGGTCGGCGTTGGCGGCACGGCAGGGGCGCTAACCAACAGTTCTGGAACTGCGGCAAGCTATAGCGGCTTGCTCACATTGGCGGGAAACAGCAGCATTGTTACCAATGCCGGTGATATTAATATAACCAACGTCGGGACGATCACCGGTGCGACACGCGCGTTGACCCTCGGCGGCACAGGCAACGGATCTGTCTCAAGTATCGTCGGCACGACAACAGGCACCATGACCAAGGCTGGTACAGGTACCTGGACACTCTCGGGTGCCAGCACCTACACCGGTCTGACGACGGTCAGCGCGGGGACGCTGAAATTGGGTGCGACCGGCGCTGGTGCCAACACGCCGCTGGGCACAATAGGTGCGGGCACTTCGGTGACCTCAGGCGCGACGCTCGATCTCAATGGATTCACACTAGCGACGGCAGAGGCACTGACCCTAAACGGCCTTGGTGTTGGCAACACGGCAGGAGCTCTGACCAATAGCGCGGCGGGAGCCGCGAGCTATAGCGGAGCGATCACGCAAGGCAGTGCCAGCAGCGTTGTCGCCAACAATGGCAACATGACGCTTTCCGGTGCTATCGGCGGCGCGTTCGGTTTGACGCTGGACGGCACTAATACAGGCAGTACATTGAGCGGCATTGTTGGCATTGCTGGCGGCACGGTGACGAAGGCAGGCACAGGCACTTGGACCCTATCCGGGGTCAACTCCTATACCGGCGCAACCACGATCAATGCTGGGGAATACAAGCTTGGTGGCGGGGGAACATCAACCACCACGGCATTCACCGTCAATCCGGGCGGCAAACTCACCTTAGACAATGCTGCAACGAACGTAGGCAGCCGTATCGGCGATGCCCTTGCTTTGACGTTGGGCGGCGGCGAACTCGTATTCAATGGCAACTCTGCAGCCGTTGCCAGCGAAACCTTCGGTGCCTTGACGCTCTCCTCCGGCGCTTCCACCGTCACCCTCAATTCAGGTGCGGGCGGGTCCACCACATTGACCTCGGCGAGCATTGGCAGATCAGCGGGCGCAACCGTGCTTTTCCGCGGAACGAACCTTGGAGGTACACCTGGCGCTGGCGTAACCAACCTGATGTTCACTGCTGCGCCATCAGTCGTCGGTGCGAACAGTACTCAATTCAACAAACCCATTGTTGCCTACGCATTAGGCGACACGGCGGCAGCAGGATCGGGCATCGGATTCGTGACATACAACGTGGATCCGGCGAGCAACGTCGCCAATACCACCGGTATCAGGCCCCTAGCCGTGGGTTCTGAATACACCTTGGATTCGTTAGTTGCAGGCACTAACACCCTACTGACGACTGGAACCACTGCGGCGGCTGCATTGAGTCTCAATTCACTGCTGCTTGACGGCGGAACACTGGATTTTGATACCGGGGGAATTACCCAAACCATCACCTCCGGTGCCATGGCGCGTATTTCCGGAGGCGATATCACCAGTACCGCTGATGCCACGCGGGTGCTGGCATTCGGAGCGACTGAGGCAGTGGTTCAGGCGGTTGGCTCGTTCAGCTTGGATTCGGCGGTGACAGGAACCGCTGGTTTGACGAAAAGTGGGGCCGGAACCATCACACTAGGCATGCAAGCCAAGACCTACACCGGCACGACAACGATCAATGCGGGCACGCTCACCGAGGGAATCGCCGACGCAATATCCACCGGCGCAGTAACGCTCAGGGGCGGAACGTTTGACCTTGGCGGCTTCACCGACTCAGTCGGCGCGGTCACTCTTGGTAGCGGCACCATCACCAACGGCACCCTGACCAGCACGGGCGGCTACACTGTGTCCAGCGGCACGATCGATGCGATTCTGGCCGGGACGACACTCAGCAAGACAACGACGGGTACTGTGACGCTGAGCGGCGCCAACACCTACACCGGCGCTACCACAATCACTCTAGGAACGCTGAAACTCGGCGCAACGGGTGACGCTACCAACACGCCTCTTGGTACGACCGGTGCGGGTACGACGGTAGCCGCTAACGCGACACTCGACCTCAACGGCTTCACGCTCGGCACGGCCGAAGCACTCTCGCTGACCGGGACAGGAGTGCTCGCTGGCGGAGCGCTCTCGAATAGTTCGGTGGTTGCTGCGAGCTATAGCGGTGCGATCACATTGACTGGCAACAGCAGCATTGTTGCCAACAGCGGCAACATTTCGCTCTTGGGCGCGGTCGATGGCGCTTCCACCCTCACTTTGGGGGGCACAGGCAATGGATTGGTATCCGGCGTCATCGGCGCCGGAGCGCTCGCATTGACTAAGGCAGGCGCAGGCACTTGGACGCTGTCAGGAGACAACACTTACACTGGACTCACTACGGTCAGTGCGGGCGTACTCAATTTGCAGCATGGCAACGCGCTGGGGGCAACCACCAACGGATTAACGGTCGCCAACGGTGCCGCACTCGAATTGCAGGGTGGAATTAGCGTCGGTGCCGAAGCAATAACCAGCATTCGCGGAACTGGCATCGGCGGCAATGGCGCGATACGCAACGTGAGCGGTAACAACGCATGGGGCGGCGCAATCACACGGTAAACACCACAGAAATACAGTCCGACGCCGGATCACTCACCTCAACGGCGCGGTGGGTGGCGCTTTCGCGCTAACCGTCGATGGCGCAGCTACTACAAATATCACTGGTGTCATCGGCGCTGGCGCAGCATCACTAACCAAACTTGGAGCAGGCACGCTCACTCTCTCGGGTGTCAATACCTATACCGGCGCAACCACCATTTCTGCCGGTACGCTGGTGTTGGATGCCACCGGGACTATCGCACAAGTTCCGGCGTAGCAAACAATGCCACATTCAGCATCGGCGCAGCCAAGATCGTCGACTCGCTGTCTGGCGGCGGCACAACGCTGCTCGGGGCGAATACCCTGACGATCGGCGATGCGAGCAATACCGCAAGCACGTTTTCTGGACAAATTCAGGGTAGTGGCGGCCCTCACCAAGGCGGGCACCGGCACGCTAACCTTGGGCGGTGGAAACACCTACACCGGGGCAACCACCATCAGCGCCGGCACGTTGGCGCTCAATGCAACCGGCACGATCGCGGCGAGTTCCGGCGTGGCCAACAGTGGCACGCTCAGCATTGCCGGGGCCAAGACCATTGACTCAATGACCGGTGCTGGCGGAACCGTGTTGGCGGGGAACATACTGACTATCGGAGATGGAAGCGATACCAGCAGCACCTACACGGGCATCATCAGCGGCACGGGCGGGCTCGCCAAGGCGGGCGCCGGGACACCTGACGCTGGGAGGGTGAATACCTACACGGGGGCAACCACGATTGCTGCCGGCACGCTAGCGCTAAACGCGACAGGCACCATCGCGGCGAGTTCCGGCGTCGCCAACAGCGGCACGCTCAGCATTGCTGCAGCCAAGGTCATTGACTCAATGACACTGGCTGGCGCAACGGCTTTGGGCGCAAACACGCTGACGATTGGGGATGCGAGCAACACCACCAGTACCTACACGGGCGTGATCAGCGGTAGCGGCGGCGTCACCAAGGCAGGAACAGGAACGCTGACGCTCGGAGGTGCAAATACTTATAGCGGACTGACAACAGTCAGTGCGGGAATCTTGAGCGCAACCAACGCAACGGCGCTGGGTACAACGCTGGCTGGCACCACGGTGGCTTCGGGCGCGACGCTAGATATCAATAACGTAGCGATCGGCGCTGAAGCGCTGACGATCAATGGCATCGGTCTTGGCGGTGTCGGCGCGTTGACCGGAACGGGTGCGGGCGCCTCGCTCAGCGGTGCGATCATACTGGCAACCGCGGCATTGCCAACCATCGGCGGCGCATTTCGCTCTTAGACGCGGTCGATGGCGCTCCGCCACTTTGGGGGGCGCGGCCATGGATTGGTATCCGGCGTCATCGGCGCCGGCTGCTCGTGACTAAGGCAGGCGCGCTCACTCGGACGCTGTCGGGAAACACCTACACGGGACTGACTGCGGTCAGTGCGGGCGTACTCAATTTGCAGCATGGCAACGCGCTGGGGGCAACCACCAACGGATTAACGGTCGCCAACGGTGCCGCACTCAGTGCGGGGTGGAATTAGCGTCGGTGCCGAAGCAATAACCAGCATTCGCGGAACTGGCATCGGCGGCAATGGCGCGATACGCAACGTGAGCGGTAACAACGCATGGGGCGGCGCAATCACACAGGTAAACACCACAAAACTACAGTCAGACGCCGGATCACTCACACTCAACGGCGCGGTGGGTGGCGCTTTCGCGCTAACCGTCGATGGCGCAGCTACTACAAATATCACTGGTGTCATCGGCGCTGGCGCAGCATCACTAACCAAACTTGGAGCAGGCACGCTCACCCTCTCTGGTGTCAATACCTACACGGGCGCGACCACGATTTCTGCCGGCACACTAGCGTTGGATGCAACCGGGACTATCGCCACAAGTTCCGGCGTAGCAAACAATGCCACATTCAGCATCGGCGCAGCCAAGATCGTCGACTCGCTGTCTGGCGGCGGCACAACGCTGCTCGGGGCGAATACCCTGACGATCGGCGATGCGAGCAATACCGCAAGCACGTTTTCTGGACAAATTCAGGGTAGTGGCGGCCTCACCAAGGCGGGCACCGGCACGCTAACCTTGGGCGGTGGAAACACCTACACCGGGGCAACCACCATCAGCGCCGGCACGTTGGCGCTCAATGCAACCGGCACGATCGCGGCGAGTTCCGGCGTGGCCAACGGTGGCACGCTCAGCATTGCCGGGGCCAAGACCATTGACTCAATGACCGGTGCTGGCGGAACCGTGTTGGCGGGGAACATACTGACTATCGGAGATGGAAGCGATACCAGCAGCACCTACACGGGCATCATCAGCGGCACGGGCGGGCTCACCAAGGCGGGCGCCGGGACACTGACGCTGGGAGGGGTGAATACCTACACGGGGGCAACCACGATTGCTGCCGGCACGCTAGCGCTAAACGCGACAGGCACCATCGCGGCGAGTTCCGGCGTCGCCAACAGCGGCACGCTCAGCATTGCTGCAGCCAAGGTCAGTGACTCAATGACACTGGCTGGCGCAACGGCTTTGGGCGCAAACACGCTGACGATTGGGGATGCGAGCAACACCACCAGTACCTACACGGGCGTGATCAGCGGTAGCGGCAGCGTCACCAAGGCAGGAACAGGAACGCTGACGCTCGGAGGTGCAAATACTTATGGCGGACTGACAACAGTCAGGTGCGGGAATCTTGAGCGCAACCAACGCCACGGCGCTGGGTACAACGCTGGCTGGCACCACGGTGGCTTCGGGCGCGACGCTAGATATCAATAACGTAGCGATCGGCGCTGAAGCGCTGACGATCAATGGCATCGGTCTTGGCGGTGTCGGCGCGTTGACCGGAACGGGTGCGGGCGCCTCGCTCAGCGGTGCGATCATACTGGGAACCGCGACGCCAACCATCGGCGGCGCGGGCACACTCACCTTAAGCGGCATACTCGCCAACGGGGCAGGCACCACACTGACCAAGGTGGGAGCGGGTACGCTCATTCTGACCGCTGCAAACACCTACACAGGGACAACCAGTGCGGGCGGCGGTACGCTGATTTTCCGTGGCGTCGATGGTTCGGCAATTAGTAGCAGCGCATTCTCTGTCGCCGCTGGTTCGACGCTCACGCTCGACAACGGTGCCGCGAACAACAGCAATCGATTGGGCGATACAGCATCGCTTACGCTGAACGGCGGCCAGTTCGTCGTGCTCGGCAATGCCGCTACCGACACCACGGAAACGCTGGGTGCGCTAAACCTCAACTCCGGCTTTTCAACCGTCACACTGACGCCAAATGCCGCCAAAAATACTCAGGTCACCTTCGCTTCGCTTGCTCAAAGCGCGGGGGCAACAGGCCTATTCCGTGGCACCAACCTCGGTGCCAATGCGGTTGCTTCGCCAACTGCTAATAGTTCAAACATCGTGTTCACGGCAGCACCAAGCTTGACGGGCGGTGGTGGCAGTGCTGGTACGGCAACCGTGAGCATCGTTTCAGGGGCGATTGGCGATCCCAACGCCGGCGGCACCGGCACCGGCTTCGTTACCTACGACTCGCCGGGCCCGGGCAACGGCTTGAGGCCTTTGGTGTTGGCGGAGTATCAGACTCCGGCTTCCAATGCCGAAGCGCTGACTCCCAACGCCAACGTCAGGCTCACCGCCAACCGCACCGCGAACGACAACGTCTCCATCAACTCGCTGTTGTTCTGGCGGATCAGTCTATGACTTTGATTCCACTGCTGGAGCCAATACGCTGACGGTGGCGAGCGGCAACATCTTGACGGTCGGCGCCAGCAGCATCCAACCGACACTGGGCACTGGCACGCTAGCCTTCGGCGCAACTGGAGCAAAGATTTTTGCTGCGGGTAATCTGACGCTGGGTTCAAACCTCGCGGTCACAGGAAGCGCCGGATTGACTAAGAGCGGTGCCGGAATTTTGCTGGAAGACAACTCCGTCGCGCTGACTGGCGGTTTGACGGTCAACAGCGGAACCCTAAGTGCCGGTGTGGATAGTGCCTTCGCATCTCAGGCGCTGACCGTGCGCTCAGGCGGGGTGTTTGCCCTGAACGGATTCACCGGAGCAGTCTCAGCGCTGACCCTTGAAAGCGGTGCCACGGCGGGTGCAAGCGTGACGACCGGTACGGGGAGCCTCTCTTTGGGTGGCCCGCTGGCGCTTAACGTGAACGGCGTCGGCACAACCGGAGCGACCATTGCCGGAAATCTGGCACTTACGACGACGCCAACCATTACCGTAAGCGATGGCTCGGCCGCGAATGATCTGACCATCTCTGCGTTAATCAGCGGTGCATTTGGCCTGACCAAAGCCGGGGCCGGGACATTAACCATTGGGCCGACCGCCCCTGCCGGCGCGAACAGCTATACGGGAACCACGACCGTCAATGCCGGGACGCTTTCGCTCGCCGGTGGCAATGCAATCGCCGATACGGGTGCCGTAGTAATGACCGCGGGAACGCTTAACCTCGTCGCCAGCGAGACCATTGGCCGTTTGTCGGAGGTGCTGCCGGCAGCGTTACGCTGGGCGCGTCAACGCTCACCACCGGTGACGCCAATGACACCTCTTTTGATGGCGTGATCAGCGGCACGGGCGGGCTGGTCAAACAGGGTGCGGGTACTTTTACGCTTAACGGGGCGAACACCCTCACCGGCGCCACGACCGTCGGCGGCGGTACCCTGGCGCTTGCGGGAGCATCCGGGGCGATCTCGACCGGGGCGGTGTCGGTGGCGTCCGGCGCACGCCTGCACCTCGACAACACGCTCGCCTTCAACAACAACCGGATGGCTGGCGCGCTGACACTCAATGGCGGCGAGTTTGCGGTG